>NZ_RAPZ01000011.1 GCF_003610375.1 Sphingomonas sp. PP-CC-1A-547 | reverse complement strand
AGACGTCCAGACCCACGAAATGCGTCATCGCTCTCACTCCTTCCCTCGATGCACGAGGTCAGGTCGACCCCGATCCAGGCATCGTACGTGAAGGGGCTGCAAATCTCATCTGCTGTCGAAATGCAGCCGCCGCGATACACCATCTTTTCTCCCATCACGCCCTTCGCGAGCGGAAATCTAGGCCGTGAATGTCCGCCCAATAGGTATGGCAAGTATCGTTGCGAGGCGTCTGTTTCGCAGCCTCCTGTCAGAGTCGTCGCCAAACTGGCATCATGCGGCGCAGTTCGCGGTGTCGGTCGATCCATTCATGCTTGAGCGCGCCGCCGATGTGAAACGCGACCAGAGTATAGAGCAGGTAGGACAGGTAGACGTGCGAGGCGCCGAAACCATCGTGGACGGCGTCGCGCGTGGCGGGCGGCAGGGTCAATATCGTGCCGATCCGCGGCCATTCGAACAGTCCGAACAGGAACATCGGGTGGGTCGCCGCATCCTTGTACGCCGAGTCCATGATCCAGCCCGTCAGCGGCATCGCAAAGATCAGCGCGTACAGCAGCCAGTGGGTCACATGAGCCGCGCCGATTTCCCATTTCTGATAACCGCTGGGCATCTCGGGAGGCCGATGCGTCAGCCGCCAGAGCAGGCGCATGATCGCTAGGCCGAGGATGGTGATCCCGATCGACTTGTGCAGGTCGATCGCGGGGCGCACGCGGTCGTCGGCAAGATGTGGCCAGAGCCAGGGCAGGGTCAAGTTGATGACGATCCCCACCGCGACCAGCCAGTGGAAGGCGATGGCGACGCCCGTGTATTTGGTATTCATCCGCTGCAATCCGCTCCACCACCTCGCGCCGATTCCCGATCATCGACGCACTCTGCAATAGCGCGTTCATCGAGCCGGCGTTAGGCGTTGGTCGATGCAATCCCTCTCGGCTATCTTTACCGCACAGTCGCCGCGTCTGTCGCCACGGCCGATCCCATTGGCCAGCCGGCTGATCAACTTGGCCGCCCCGCTGGTGTTCGTCGTGCTGATCGCGCAGGCATTTCTGCGCCAGGGGCTTGCCATATGGTCGGTGGGGATCGCGTACATCCTGTACGACACGGCGCTGCTCGTGTTCACGGCCTGGCAGATCCGTAACCTGGCGAAGACTGCGACGCCGGCCCCGAGCGGCGTGCAACCAAGCTTCGGCGTGATCGTCGCCGCACATAACGAGGCAGGCGTGATTCGGCTGGCTATCGACCGGCTCCTTGCCCAGGACCAGCCACCCGAGGCGATCCTGATCGCCGACGACGGATCGAGCGACGATACGCCGTCCGCCATGGCAGCGGGCTATGCGTTGCCGACGCCGCCCCTCGGGGGCCTCGTCGAGATCGAGATTGGGCACACGCGGCTTCAGTGGCTCCGCCTGCCGCACGCCGGCAAGGCGCGCGCGCTCAACGCCGCGCTTGAGCGGATCGCGACGGACGTGGTGCTGACCGTGGATGCCGATACGTTGATCGAGCCCGGCTCGATTGCGGCGATGCGTGCCGCCTTTGCAGCGGAGCCCGAGTTGGTGGCGGCCACCGGAGTCCTGGCGCCGATCTGCGGTCCAAACCTGAGCGGTCGGATATTCGAGTGGTTCCAGTCCTACGAATATGTCCGCAACTTCCTGTCGCGCGACGCGTGGATGCGGATCGACGGACTGTTGCTGATATCGGGCGCCTTCGCGGCGTTCCGGCGCGACGCGGTGCTGACGGTCGGGGGTTTCGATCCCGATTGCATGGTCGAGGATTACGAACTGATCCACCGGCTGCACCGCCATGCCCACGACGTCGGACTGCGCTGGACGGTGCTGGTCGTCGGTGGCGCATTGGCCCGAACCGATGCGCCGGCCAGCATCCCCGCGTTCCTGAAGCAGCGCCAGCGCTGGTTCGGCGGCTTCCTGCAGACGCAGCACTGGAACCGGGACATGGTCGGCAACGCGCGTTACGGGCGGCTGGGTACGCGGATGCTCCCGGTGAAGGCGCTCGATACGGTGCAGCCGATCTACGGGCTGGCAGCCTTTGCCGTGTTGATCGGGCTCGTCGTCACCGGTCGCTACACGCTCGCCTTCCCGATCCTGCTCGTGATGATCGCCAAGATCGCGATCGACCTGAGCTTCCACCTCTGGTCGCTCCGCATCTACAAACGCTGGACCGGGCAGCGCGAAGGTTTGAACCTCGGCCCCGCGATCGTCGCCGCGATCGCCGAACCGTTCAGCTTCCAGCTGTTCCGTCACGCGGGCGCGATCTATGGCTGGTACGCCTTTCTGCGCGGCGGTCAGACCTGGAGCGCACAGACCCGGACCGCGCTTGAGCAGCGCGCTTGACGGAGAAGCCGGCGGTGTCCGACGACTACGCCCACGGACGAGGTCAAGTGGGAAACACTGCTCTGCCGGAGCTGATCATGCCGCATCATCCGAGACTTCGGTCGAACGGCCGAACAGTTTCTAACCGAGCAGCCCGGCGACCAGCAAGCCCACGATAACCCAGGTCAGGTTGCCGAGCAGGCTTGCGATCGTCTGAACCTGGGCCGGTTTTCGCTTAGCCCGCGTTGCGAACGCCTCGGCGTAGAGCTAGCCTCGGTCCGGGGGGCATCGACGCATGGAGTGCAAAGACCGGATCGGCCGGCGTTTCGTAACGAAGCGTTGTCGTCTGTCCGCTACGCGTTCGTCGATGCAGAACCCGAGTCCTCACCTGCGCTACGGCCTATGTTCGCGATCTTCCTGACGCCGGCTTACGCGCCGTTCGCGATCGCGTTCGTCGTGATGATCGGGATCGGGCTGATCGAGGCGATCGGCCTTGGGCTCGGTCATCTCGATCTCCACGCGGACGTCCATGCCGAAGCGGATGGCGGCAGCGTGCTCGACTGGCTCGGGCTCGGCCATGAACTGCCGATCCTGATCTGGCTGACCTCACTGCTTGGCTGCTTCACGCTGGCCGGGATTGCCATCCAGCAGGGCGCGACCGCGCTGGCCGGCGCCCCGCTGCACTGGGGCCTCGCCTCGGGCGGCGCATTGATCGCCGGCAGCCTGCTCAACACGCTCGCCGCCAACGGCCTCGCCCGGATCATGCCCGGCTTCGAGACCAGCGTGATCTCGACCGACGACTTCCTCCGGCGCCGCGGTACGATCCTCGAAGGTACCGCCCGCCGCGGATCGCCCGCCCGCGCGAAGATCGTCGACCAGCACGGCCAGGCGCATTTCATCATGGTCGAGCCGCACGACGACACCGACACGATCGCCGCCGGCGAGACCGCGCTGATCGTCCGCCGGGACGGCAAACTCTTCTACGCACTGCCCGAAGCCAACACGCTTCTGCGGTCGATCTAACCACGCATAACCGGGGAGGGTTTCATGCCCGCACAGCTTCTGAACGTCCTGATCTACGCCGGTATCGTGCTGTTCGCACTGGTGGTGATCGGCATCATCCTAACCCGGCTCTACCGCCGCGCGACCAAGGACGTGGCGCTGATCCGCACCGGCTTCGGCGGCGAGAAGGTGGTGCTCAACGGCGGCATCATGGTCATCCCAGTGCTCCACGAATTGATGCAGGTCCGCCTGACGACCGTGAAGCTGGAGGTGTCGCGCCTTAACAAGGATGCGCTTATCACGCTCGACAAACTGCGTGTCGACGTCGTCGGGCTGTTCCATATCAAGGTGAAACCCGACGCGGAGTCGATCGCCGCCGCTGCACAGACGCTCGGCGATTCGGTCAATAGCCCCGATGCGGTGAAGTCGCTGCTCGACGGCAAGCTCGTCTCCGCGCTGCGATCGGTCGCCGCGACGATGACGATGGAGCACCTCCACGCCAACCGCGCCGACTTCATCCAGAAGGTGCAGGAGGCGCTGATGACCGATCTGGACATGAACGGCTTTCAGCTCGAATCGGTCAGCATCACGCATTTCGATCAGACCGCGTTCGAGCATTTCAACGAGAACAACGCATTCGATGCCGAGGGGCTGACCGTGCTCACGCGGACGATCGAGGAGCGCAAGAAGATCCGCAACGACATCGTCGCCACCAACCGCGTCGAGATCGAGCAGCGTAACCTCGACGCCAACAACCAGTCGCTCGAAATCGCGCAGGCCGCGGAACAGGCCCGGCTGACGCAGGAGCAGACGCTGTCCGCCCGTCGCGCCGAGCAGGCGACCGCGATCGCCACCGCCGAAGCCGAGCAGACCCGTCTCGCCGAGATCGCCCGCATCACCGCCAGCCAGGCGCAGACCGTCGCGCAGACCGAAGCCGACAAGGTGATCCAGACCGCGACGATCGCCCGCGACGGCGCGATCCAGACCGCAACGATCGAGCGCGACCGCACCATCGAGATCGCTCGCATCACGACGGCTGTGCAGACCGCGCAGAAGTCCGAAGAGGAATCGACCGCGACCGCCGCCGCCAACGAGGCCCGCGCGCTCGCCGTCCGCGCCGAGGAAAGCGTCGCCACCGCCAAGGCGACCGAAATCGCCAACCGCAACAAGAACGTCGCCGTGATCGCCGCCACCCAGCGCGCGCAGGAAGAGGCCGTCGGCATAACCGTCGCCGCGACCGCCGAGAAGGAAGCGGCAGAGGCTCGCGCGAGCGCCCTGCGCACCGAAGCGACTGCCGAAGCCGACGCCGAAAAGGCGCGTGCCGAAGGGCGCGAGGCGGCGTTCAAGGTCGACGCGGCAGGTCAGGCATCGCTCAACGAGGCGACCAACCTGTTGAGCGATGCGCAGACCGCGCTGCTGATCCGGCGCGCGATGCTCGAAGCCCTGCCCGCGATCATCGCTGCCGCGAGCAAGCCGATGGAAAACATCGACAAGATCAGCATCCTCGATGCCCGAGGGCTACACGGTGACGGCGGCAGCGACGGCGCGTCCGGCGGCGGTCAGGGCAATCTCGCCGATGCCGCGGTGGCGGCCGCGATGCGCTACCGCGTCGGTGGCCCGCTGATCGACGGACTGATGGCGGAACTGGGGATGACCGGCAGTTCGTTGAACGGCATGCTCGCCGGAAGCAGCGCTGACGCAGCGCCAGCCCGAGCTTCCGCCACCGATGCCCACAAACATCCCGCTGCACTCAACGGCGGATCGGGCAAGCCTCCGGCCTGATCGGGTAGGTGCGGTCGCAAGATCCCGCGAAATCGATCTATGCGCCGCTAGGTTCGGAAATGGATTTTCAATCGCGATAATTTTGGGGCGAGGCGGGATATTCCATTGGAACGCCATCCTCGCTAACCGCGGGCTTAAGCTATCGTTCGCTGGCAACTACGGTCCACCCAGCGTCGATCACTCGACCTATGGGTCTTCCCGACTAGGGGGCTACCGGGTGATCTTCCCGATCCGGCTCGCAACACGGCATAGTCTGGCGGTCGAGTGAGTATATCGTACGAGCCGTCGAGCGTGCCTAGCCGCCGGTGGGCAATGAGGTCGTCGTGGCGTGCTCAAAGTACGCTGCCGGCTGCCGGCGTTATCGATGTGTGGGACGTCGAAAACTTTGATGCCCACCTCTTCGACACGCCGGCCGTTCATAGCGAACTGCTAATCGCAATCACCTTAGTGAAATGGTCTTCGGCGCTTGTCCGATCGCCACCTGCCGTCCTTCCAAGTGTACCGCGCCGGCGATATTCATCGGCGGAACGACCAAGGTCGACGTTCCGGCAGCCGAGTCTTGAACGATGTTGGTCTGCTTACCCTTTACGCTGGCAGTGCCGGCGCCGTCCCAGCCGTGGACGGTGACAGCGATGGTCTTCCACCACGGCTTGAAGTTCCCCTCGGGCTTGGCGAAGTCGATCGACAGGCCAGTGGGCGTAATCGTGCAGCGCACCGTCTGGCGGAAATAGCCGCGGCGGGTGTACGCCAGCGTGCGGCCGTCGTCTTCGTACAGCGTGCCGAGGCAATCCGCGCCGGGATAGACGTCCAGGCGCAGCGGGCCGTTCGGGGTTTCGCTCGTGCTCTGGACCAGGGGCTGCCGGGGCAGGATCGTACCGGCGCGGACGAACACGGGCAGGCGATCGAGACGGGGCGTCTCCGTCACGCGGTCGCCGAGCGTGCGCGCGGTCGGCACCGCCTGCGTCGCCGACTGGATCGGGCCGGCGGCGGCGGGCTCGGGCGTGCCGACGCGCTGACCGGTCCAGTAATCATACCAACCACCAGCGGGCAGGCAGACATCGTAGGTCTGCGGCGATTCCGGCTTGGGCGGCGGCGCGATCAGCAGCGACTTGCCGAGCGTGAACGCCATCGACTGATCGCACGAGGCGGTCGCGGCGGCCGGGTAGTCGTAGAACACCGGCCGCATGATCGGATCGCCGAACCGCGCGTTCTGGTCCGCCAGCGCGTAGAAATACGGCATCAGGCGATAGCGTTCCTCGATGAACCGGCGGCGGATCGCAAGGTGGTCGGGGCCGTCGACCCACGGCTCGACGCGCGGCGTGCCGGTCGCCGAATGGTTGCGGAACACCGGCGTGAACGCACCGATCTCGGTCCAGCGCGTGAGCAGGTCGGGGCTCGGGCCGCCCGCAAAGCCGCTGACGTCGGCGGCGCTGTAGCCGAAGCCCGACAGGCCGAGGTTGATGATCTGCTGCACCGACAGCTTTAGGTGATCCCAGGTCGCGCTGTTGTCGCCGGTCCAGGTGACGGCATAACGCTGCCCGCCGGCATAGCTCGCGCGGGTCATCACGAACGGGCGCTCGTCGGGGCGCAGCTTGAGCAGGCCGTCGTACGTGGCGCGCGTATTCTGCATGCCGTAGACGTTGTGCGCCTCGCGGTGATCGGTGATCCGCGCGGCGAAATCGTCGCTATCGATGCGGTGACGGGTGTCGAGCGGCATCGTCTTGGTCGGCGTCTCGAAGATCGCCGGCTCGTTCATGTCGTTCCAGAACCCCGCGATCCCGGCGTCGAGGAAGCCCTTATATTGCGTGCCCCACCAGGTCCTGGCGGCGGTCTTCGTGAAGTCCGGGAACACCGACGGGCCGGGCCACACCGGTGCGACATAGGGGCTGCCATCGGCGTTCTTGATGAACGCGTCGGCCTTCATGCCGCTCTGGTAGGGCGCGTAACCCTGCTCGACCGCGGCGATGTGGAGGTCGGTGATCGCGACCAGCTTGATCCCGTCTGCCTTCATCTCGGTGGCGAGCTTGGGCAAGTCGGGGAAGGTCTTGGCGTCGGTGGTGAACGGCCGGTTGCGATCCTGATAGCCGATGTCGAGCCAGATCACGTCGGTCGGTACGCGGTCGCTGCGCAGGCGGGCGGCGATCTGGCGAACCTCGTCGGCGCTGCCATAGCTGTAGCGCGACTGCTGATAGCCGAGCGCCCATTTTGGGGCGAGCGGCGCGTGGCCGGTCAGGTCGGCATAGCGGCGCGTGACTTCCGCCATCGATGGGCCGGCGATGAAGTAATAGTCGATCGGGCCGTCGGGACCGCCGAACGAGAGCGTCTCGGCATCGCGGTGGCCGAAGTCGAACCAGGTGCGGAACGTATTGTCGAGCAGGATGCCGTAGCTGCCGCCAGCGCCACCGGTGCCGATGAAGAAAGGGATCGACTTGTAGATCGGATCGTCCGCGCTGCTGAACCCGAACGCGTCGGTGTTCCAGTCGACGAAGCCGTGGCCGCGCCGGTCGAGCCCCTGCGTCTTGTCACCAAGGCCGTAGAAATGCTCGGCGATCGGCAGCGTCTTCGCGATCGCGAACGCCTTGCCGTCGGTCGCAACCGGCGCGGCGTCGGCGGAGATGATCTTGCCGTCGAGCGTCTCGAAGGTGATCGCGCCGCCGGCACCGACGCGGACGCGGACGCTGGCGGTGGTGAAGCCATCGGGGGCCGCGGTGACGGCGATCTTCTGGCGGCGGATCGCGGCGGGGACGGCCCAGCTGGCGTCCTCAGGGAACAGGCCGTTCTTGTCGACGCGGACGCGGACCAGACCGTCGGTCATCGCGGTGATCCGCGTGGTGGTCGTGCCGACATGGACGTCGATACCGTCGCTCCGTGGCGTCAATGTGGGCGCGGGTGCGGCGGCCGCTGCGGGCGTCTGCGCGTAGACGGGGACGCTGCAAACGCCAGCGGTGGCGGCGAGCAGGAGGGCGATGCGTTTCATACGTGATCCTTGTGGTCCGCGGCGGCGCGGAGGCGAGAGGCGTGCGACCGGAAATTCGATGCGCAACGGGTCAGGAAATCGTCGATCTTCGGCAGGTCGATGGGATCGATGTCGGCGCCGGGCGGGATCAGCCGCGCGGCATCGGGAAAAGTGCCGTAGCCCGCGAACAGGCAGTGCCAGCTGGTCGCCGAGTAATAGCGGCCGAGCCCGGCGCGATCGATCGCGGCGACAATGTCGGCGCCGGTGAACCAGGTGGACATCAGCATCTTAAGGTCATCGGACAGGACGTCCACGCCCCGCGCTTCCGCCCAATAGCCGGTCGGGTCGTCGTGGCGCTGGTTCAGCCGATAATGCGCGACGATGTAGTCGCGGACGCCGTCGTAGCGCGCTGCGATGCGCGTGTTGAACGCGGTGCGGACGGCGTCGGTCGCGCCGCCGTGATCGACCATGTCGAGGAACGCTTCAACGGTGGCAATGACGAGATGCAGTGCGGTCGCTTCGAGCGGCTCGAGGAAGCCTTGTGCCAGCCCGACCGCGAGTGCGTTGTGCGACCAGCTGTCGCGAACCCGGCCGACGCGCATCTTGAGATGGCGCGCTCCGCCGGCCTCGGCGCCGATATGCGCGCGCAGTTCAGCCTCGGCCTGTGCTTCGGTCAGGTGGCGGCTGGAATAGACATAGCCGTTGCCGTTTCGGCTGGTCAGCGGGATGTGCCACGCCCAGCCTGCCGACAGCGCAGTAGCGCGCGTCTGACTGGGGATCGGTGCGCCGGTATTATGCGCGGTCGGCATCACTACCGCGCGGTCGTTGAACAGTGCGTCGGCGTAGCTGACGAACGGCACGTCCAGCGCACCGAAGATCGTGCTGCGAAATCCGCTCGCGTCGATGAAGAAGTCGCCGGCGATGCGTCCGCCGTCGGTATCGATCAGTGCGGTGATTTCGCCGGTCAAGGCACGCTCGACGCTGGCGATCCGGCGCTGGAGATGGACGACGCCCAGCGTCTCGGTCGCGTGCGCGGCGAGGAACGCGCCGACCTTATACGCGTCGAAGTGATAGCCGTAGCTGACCTCGAACGGGAAGTTCGCGGCGGGCTGCGGCGCGCGGTGTGCGGCGGCCAGGCGGGCGGGGAGCAGGAACTGGTCGGGATGCGCGTCGACATTACGCCCGGTGCGGCGTGCCCGCGAGTTGTAGAAGAATTGCGGTGCGGTATGGCCGTCGAGCGCGGTGGGGAAGGGGTGGAAATAGCGCTCATGCCCCTCGCGGTCGGACCAGCCATCGAAGCCGATCCCGAGCTTGTAGGTCGCATCGCACGCCGACATCCACTCCGCCTCTTTGATGTCGAGCGTGTCGAAGAAATGCTTCAGCTGCGGTGTCGACCCTTCGCCGACGCCGACGATGCCGATCTCCGGGCTTTCGACCAAGGTCACGCGGACGCCGCGATCCCGCCAGCGATGCGCGATCAGGCACGCGGTCATCCACCCGGCGGTGCCGCCGCCGAGGATGACGATGTGCTGGCCGAGCCCGTCGATCACCGCCGCAACACCAGCCCGGACAGCGGCGGCAGCGTCGTCGTGTCGGCACGATCGGTTGCGAACAGCATGTCGCCATCGGTGGCAATGCCGGTCGGCCAATCACGCGCTTCGTCGCCGAGATTGAACACGCAGAGCAGCGTCTCGTCGCCGGACTCCCGTTCGAACGCGATCACCGCATCGTCGCTGTGGACGATCCGCAGGCTCCCAAGCCGCAGCGCTGGATGCGCCTTTCGCGCGGCGATAAGCGCCCGTGTCCAGTGCAGCAGCGACGTCGCGTCCGCTTCCTGCGCATCGATCGCGATCGCGCGGTGATCCTCGCCGAACGGCAGCCAGGGCTCGGTGCTGCCGAACCCGAGATCGGGCGCCGCGCCGATCCAAGGCATCGGCGTACGTGCGCCGTCTCGCGACAAGGTCAGCGGCCAGTTCGCGATCGCCTCCGGATCGAGCAGGTCGTCGAACGCTATGTCGACCTGCGTCAGGCCGAGCTCCTCGCCCTGGTACAGGAAGATGTTGCCGCGCAGCGCGACGAGCAGCAGGATCTTCATCCGCGCGAACGCCTCGCGCTGGTCGGGCGTGGTCCAGCGCGACACCGCGCGCGGCGCGTCGTGGTTCTCGAACGCCCAGCTCGGCCAGCCGAGACCCGGCGTGTCGGGCCAGTTGCCGACCGCATCGACGATCAGCTCGGGCGTCAGCCGGTCCGCGTACAGGAAGTCGAATCCGTACGCGCTGTTGAGCCGGCCATTGCCGCCGGTAAACAGCTTCATCTCGCGGTCGCTGTCGTCGCCGCCGACTTCGGCGACCGTGAACCCGGCGCCGTATTCGTCGAGCAGTGCGCGGATCCGCTCGATGAAGCCGACGATGTCCGGATGGCTCTGGTTGTACAGCTTCTGCTGGAAATCGAACGACCGCGTGCGTGCGCGATTGGTCGCGGGCGCGGGCGGATTGTCGGTCAGCGCCGGATCGTGCATCGCGAAGTTGATCGCATCGAGGCGGAAGCCGTCGACGCCGCGATCGAGCCAGAACCGCGCGGTTGCGATCAGCTCGTCCTGCACCGCGGGGTTATGGCCGTTGAGCTGCGGCTGATCCTTCAGGAAATTATGCATGTAATATTGCCCGCGCCTGGCATCCCAGGTCCAGGCGGGGCCGCCGAACACCGACTGCCAGTTCGACGGCGGCGTGCCGTCGGGCTTGGCATCCGCCCAGACATACCAGTCCGCCTTGTCGCCGCTGCGCGCGGCGCGGCTCCGGCGGAACCAGTCATGCTCCTCCGAAGTGTGCGAATAGACCTGATCGATGATGATCTTGAGTCCCAACGCATGCGCGCGGGCGATCAGCGCGTCGAAATCGGCGAGCGTGCCGAAAATCGGATCGACGTCTCGGTAATCCGACACGTCGTAGCCGAAATCCTTCATCGGCGAGGTGAAGAACGGCGACAGCCACACTGCGTCGACGCCCAGCGCCGCGACATAGTCGAGGTGCGCGGTGATACCCGGCAGGTCGCCGATCCCGTCGTCGTTCGAGTCCGCGAAACTGCGCGGATAGATCTGGTAGATCGTCGCACCCTTCCACCAGGGAAGGTCGGCGGCGGTTTCAGGCAATCGTGCAGGCATCAACGAGTCTCCGCGGCGCAGACGGCGTAGCCGAACGCAGGCAGGGTTATGGTGACACTGCCGGGGGCGGCAGCGCGGGGCGCGCATGTGCCGGCGAGCGTAGTGAAGCGGGTGGAGCCGGTCTTGACCTGCACCGCCCGCGTGATCGGCTTGGCCGAGGTGTTGAACGCGAGCAGGGTTTCCACACCCGTCGTCGGATCGAAGCGCGAAACGGCGAGCAGTCCCGGCGTTTCGCTACGGCTGCGGATGACCGTCCGGCCCCGCGTGAGAGCCGGATGCCCAACGCGAACCTTCGAAAGCTCCGCGATCTGGCGGAACAACGGATTGGTCTCGCCAAAGCTCTCGGTCGCGGTCGTCTTGGTCGTGCCGAGCAGCCGGTTATCGTTGTAGATCGCGACCTTCGACGCGAACATGTCCTCGCGCGCGTCCTGGTCGTTGCCGTCGCCGACGAAGCCCTGTTCGTCACCCGAATAGATCGTCGGCACGCCGCGCAAGGTCAGCAGCATCGCGTTCGACAGCAGGACGCGCTTGAGGACCTCGTCGTCGGACGCCTGCGGGAACGCCTTCCGTACGAACGTCGCGAAGCGTCCATCGTCGTGGTTGCCGGTAAAGGTCGGCAGGATCGCCGCGGTATCGACGCCCTTCGCATACAGCACGTCGCCGTCGAACAAGGCCTCGAACGCATCGGTGCCGCGCGTGCCCGCGACCGTCTCGACCACCGCCTGGCGGAACGCGAAATCGAGCACCGCGGGCAGCTTGTCGACGATCGTGTGCTGCGCGAGCACCGCGGGGCGGACCTCGTGATCGGAGACCTCGCCGAAGATGTGGAAGTTCGGGATGCCGTTCGCCTGCGCCCGCGTGAGCATCGCGGGCACGAACTGCGCCCAGAATTCGGGGTTCACATGGCGCGCGGTATCGATGCGGAAGCCGTCGACCTTGAACCGGTTGATCCACGATCCGAAGATGTCGATCATGCCCGACACGACGCGCGGGTTCTCCGTCATGATGTCGTCGAGGCCCGAGAAATCGCCCATCGTCGAGCTCTCGTTCATGAAAGTCGTGTCGCCGCGATTATGGTAATAGATCGGGTCGTTGAGCCACGCCGGCACCTTCACGGTCCGCTCGGCGGCGGGCACGTACGGCGTGTAGGCGTAGGTCGTGTCGGTCAGCCTGGCGAAGTTCGCCGCGGTCTGGACGCCGTCACCGACGAACCCGGGATTGATCGCCTTGCCACCGACGCCCCCCCTGCGCTGGTACGGATAGGTCGCGCGGTCGCGGTACGGGCAGGGCATGCCGACCAAGCATTCGCGGTACTGGATCACGTCGGCGGTGTGGTTGATGATGATGTCCATGTACACCTTCATCCCGCGCTTGTGGGCGGCATCGACAAACGCCGTCATGTCGGCATTGGTGCCGAGATGCGGGTCGACCTGCGTGAAGTCGGTGATCCAATAGCCGTGATAGCCAGCGGATTCGTGGCCCGGCGCGCCTTGCACCGCCTTGTTCTTGAAGATCGGCCCCAGCCAGATCGCGGTCGCGCCGAGATGCTGGATATAGTCGAGCCGCTTGGTCAGGCCCTTCAGGTCGCCGCCATGATAGAAGCCCTTCGCGGTCGGATCATAGCCGGTCTTGAGGCGATCGCCGGCGATCCCGCCGCGATCGTTGCTCGGGTCGGCATTCTCGAACCGGTCGGGCAGGACGAAATAGATGACCTCGTCCTGCGGCGCACGCGCGCGGTAGTCGGCGGGTGGTACGGCTGCCGCGCTGGACAGCGCGAGCAGGATGGCGGCGGAAATGCTCATGCGCCGAGCCCTGCCGGTGACGCACAATGCTGCGCGACGAACGCCGCGTGATCCTGCATCTGGCCTGCTTCGCGCGCGTTCAGCTTGTCGATCGTGTCCATGAATTCCCCCAGGTCGCTCGTCGATATCGCGTCCGCCAATGGATGGTGGCCCGTCGGCATGATGCCTTGTCCCGCCAGCACCTGAAGCCAGCCGACTTCGGTAAACAGCTCCTCATGCTCGCGGACGATGTGTCCGTTGCCGCGCCACAGGTCGATCTTCGCGGCGAGCGTGTCGGGCACCGCCATGTCGCGGCACTGGCGCCAGAACGGCGTGTCGTCGCGCGCCGTCGCCTTGTAGTGGAGGATGATGAAGTCGCGGATGCGTTCGTATTCGAAGTCGCTCTGGCGGTTGAACTCGGTGCGATCGGCGTCGGCGATGACGCGGCCGGGCAGCAGCTTGAGCAGTCGCGAGATTGCCGACTGGATCAGATGGATGCTGGTGGATTCGAGCGGCTCCATGAACCCGGCGGCAAGCCCGAGCGCGACGACGTTGGAGTTCCACATCTGCCTGCGACGACCCGTGCGGAACGAAATCGTTCGCGGATCGGCCATTGCAGGTGTGTCCAGCCCGGCGAGCAAGGTTGCGGTCGCCTCGTCGTCGCTCATGTGTGCGCTGGAGAAGACGACGCCGTTGCCGATACGGTGCTGCAACGGGATCCGCCACTGCCAGCCGGCAGCATGCGCGGTCGAGCGCGTGTACGGCGTGAACTTTTCGCTGCGCGCCGACGGCACCGCGATCGCGCGGTCGCACGGCAGCCAGTGCGTCCAGTCCTCGTACCCGGTGGCGAGCGCCTCCTCGATCAGCAACCCGCGAAACCCGGTGCAGTCGATATACAGGTCGGCGGCAACGGTGGTGCCGTTCTCCAGCACGAGGCCGGAGACGTCGCCGCTCTCGCCGTCGCGGGTGACGCGGACGATCTTGCCCTCGATCCGGTTGACGCCGCGCGTCTCGGAATAGCGCCGCAGGTAACGCGCATAAAGCCCTGCGTCGAAATGATAGGCGTACGGCATCGACGGCAGCGTCCGCGCGGTACGGGCAGGGCCGCGCTGCATCCGCTCGGCGAGCGCCGCATGCGTGTTGAGCGAATAGGCGCCGAGATCGCCGGCCAGCCCGAGCGACCGCGCGCGCAGCCAATATTGGTGGAACGGCAGCAAGCCGACATCGCGACCGACATCGCCGAACGCGTGCATGTAGCGATGGCCCGGCTTGAACCAGTCGACGAACTCGATGCCGAGCTTGAACGTGCCCCCGGTCGCGCGGAGGAACGCATCCTCGTCGAGCCCGAGCGCATCGTTGAACAGATGGATCTGCGGGATCGTCGCCTCGCCGACGCCGACCGTGCCGATCGCGTCGGACTCGATCAGGTCGATCTCGTACCCCGTCTCCAGGAACCGCGCGAACGTCGCCGCCGCCATCCAGCCGGCGGTGCCGCCACCGGCGATCACGATACGCAAAGGGTGATTGGCCATCGTCCGCGTCCCCGCTTCGAAACCGTCAGGTGCCGCCATTGCGGGGCAAATGCGGGGCGGCGTCAACCGCCCCGCCATCGACTTCAGAACTTATAGGTGATGCCGACATAGTAATCGCGACCATAGCGCTGGTAGTCGATCACCTGGCGGGGATCGTCGTTCTGGTAGGTCACGAACGGTCGATCGGTCAGGTTCTTCGCCTGTGCCAGGATCGCGAAGTTCGCGAGCGGACCGCTCTGGAACTCATAGCCGATCTGCGCATCCAGGATGCCCTCCGATCGCGCGGTGCGATAGGTCGGGTTGGCGGACAGGCCGGCGACTTCGGCGAGGAAACTGGAGCGGTAGCGATAGTTCGCGCGCGCCTGGAAGCCCCATTTCTCGAAGTAGATCGTGCCGCTGCCGGTCCACTTGGACAGGCCGGGCAGGGTGATTGCCTCGGTCGGGTTGCTGCCGTACTTGATCGTCGACTGGGTGTAGTTGCCGCTCGCGAAGATGCCGAAGCCGTCTAGCGCGGACGTGATAGCCTTGAACGGCAGCGACACCGTACCTTCGACGCCCAGCACTTCGCCGCGACCGGTGTTGGCGGGCGACGACACGTTGCCGATCGTCTGGCCCGCGGCGATCACCTGCGCCTGCTGCGCCGCGGTCAACGCCGGCAGCAACGCCGAGAAGTCGTACGGCAGCGAATTGTTGGGATCGACGAAGTCGGTGAGGTGCTTGAAATAGCCCGACAGCGCGACATAGCCGCCACCATTGAAATACTTCTCGAACGACAGATCGATGTTGGTCGACTGGTACGGCTTCAGGTTGACGTTGCCGCCGGTCGACGTGAACACCGGGAACAGCCCGGCGGGCGTCTGGCCGATGTTGGTCAGGTTGATCGCAACGTCCTGCGTGACGCGCTCCTGGTCGAGACGCGGACGCACCATCGTCTGCGAGGCGCCGACCTTGACGAAGCCGAGCGGGATCAGTTCGACCGACATCGTCGCCGAGGGCAGGAAGTTGGTGTATTTCAGCGACTGCTTCACGGGTGCGATCGTCACCGCGCCGCCGACGACGCTGGCGATCTGGCCGGTCGAGCTCTGGTCCGAATGCACGACCTGCGCACCGATCGATCCCTTGAGCGGCTTGTCGCCGACCAGGCCGTCGATCGTGACCTTGGCATAGCCGGTCCAGACCTTCTCGAGCACGACATTGTCACGCACCAGCGCGGACGGACGGCCATCAAACGCCGCGTTGAGCGAATTATTGTAGAGATACAGCGGATCGAGCGTCAGCATCTGCGGGATGCCGAGGTAATCGAGCGCCACGTTCTTGCCGAGCAATGCTTCGCTCGGCACGTTGCCGCTCAACGGCGAACCGCTCGCCACGGTGCAGTTGGTGCCGCCGCCGGTCGGGCACAGGAAGTACGACGTGTACGCGCTGGTCTTCTTGCGCTGGCTGTAGTTACCGCCGGCTTCCCAGCCCTTGACGACGCTGTCCGAGAACTCGCCGTTCAGGCTCGCGCGGAGCGACTTCAGATCGTCCTTGAAGCTCGGCCGGTTGAGGAAGCCCGACTGGACGACCTGCTGCGTGCCGTTGTTGCCCCACCCTTGCGGATCGGTCAGCTTGAAGATGTTGGTGTTGGTGTAATCGAGCGTCGGCGAGAAGGTGTAGGTGCCGTTGCCGTTCTGCTTGACGGTGACGGTGTCGGCGACGCCGCTCTTGGCGAACCCGGTGCCGGTGTTGGTCTCGAGCAGGAAGTCGGTGCGCTTCGCACGGCTCCAGCTCGCGTCGACGTTGAGGTGAACCGACTCGGTCAACTTAAGGTCGTTGTTCCAGCCGAGCGAGAAATTGTCCGCCTTGCGCTGGTTATAGTCGTTGCGCTGCACCGCGAAGACGTTGCCGAATGTCGCGCTGGTCGCGAAGCCGTCGGCGACGGTCACGCCGGAAACGGTCGTGCCGCCGGCCGTACCGGCACTCGCAAGCTGGCCTGCGAGCGGGAATTCGATGCCGCGCAGGATCTGCGTTTCCTCGAAGTGCGAATACAGCGCATCGAACGTCGAATGGAAGCTGTCGGACGGCTGCCACTCGATCGTCGCGACGCCGCCGTACCGCTTCAGCTCGTTCGACTGGACATAGGGCTTGGCGCCGTTGAGCAGGAACGGGCTGGCCGCGGTGCCGGCGCCGCTATAGCCCCATGCGTTGTAGCGCTCGTCCTGCGACGGGGTCTGCGTCGCCGACACGCCGATCGCGATGCCGAGCGTGTCGTTGGCGAACTTGTCGACATAGGTCGCCGACGCGCGATAGCCGTAGCGATCGCCATCCGGGTTCAGCTTGTCGATGCCGTTCATCTGCGCGCGCGCGCTGACCGCGATGATGCGGTGCGCCTGATCGAGCGGACGCAGCATGCGCAGGTCGACCGTACCGGCGACGCCGGCGGCGATCAGCGATGCGTCGGCCGACTTGTAGACGTTGACGGTCTTGAAGAATTCCGACGGATACTGGTCGAACTCGACGCCGCGGTTGTCGCCGGTCGTCACCTGTTCGCGGCCGTTGAGCAGCGTGGTCGAAAAATCGGGGCCGAGGCCGCGGATCGACAGGCGCTGGTCGCGGCCTTCGAGACGCTGCGCGGTCACGCCAGGCAGGCGGGCGAGCGAGTCCGCGATCGACACGTCGGGCAGCTTGCCGACGTCTTCGGCCGAGATCGAGTCGACGATCAGGACCGACTGGCGCTTGATCTTGGCGGAGGATTCCAGGCCGGCGCGGATACCGGTGACGACGATCTCGTCACCGCCAGCGGCATCTTCCTGGGTTGTGGGCGGCACGGCATCGGCGGGCTGCGGGGTTGGTGCGGCGACGGTCGGCACCGCGTCGATCTGCGCGGGTGCGGTCGGATTGGCATTCGCGGTGCCGGGTACTGCCTGCGCGAACGCAGCCTGTCCCGGCAGCATCAGAGCAGCGGCGAGCGCGGTCGCGCTGACGTGCAGCGCGAGGCGGCCATGCGCGGAAATGCCGGACGCGACGCGCAGGCGGCACGGAATAGACTGGCTCATGAAATCCCCTTCAGGCGAGAATAATCCCGCGCATCCTCAATTGCTTGTTTTGGTATCCCCGACGTCGTGCTGACGCGTCGGGTGTCGCAACACGGCTATATTTCGGGTGGAGGCGTTGCAAAAGGGACGGGCATACGTATTCACTGTTTCATGCAAACCGTGTCTCTTCAGGACCACGCCCGCCCCCAGTGGCGCCGGCAAGGGCGCTGACGATGGGTCGCCGCCCGACATCGTTCGATATCGCGCAATTGGCCGGCGTATCGCAGCCGACGGTGTCGCGGGCGTTGCGCGGATCGAAGTCGGTCAACGCGCAGACCCGCCAGCGGATCGAGGCGATCGCGCGCAGCTTGCACTACGCGGTCGACAAGCACGCCTCGTCGCTGCGGAGCCAGTCCGCGAACACGCTGGCGCTGCTGTTCTTCGAGGAGCCAGCGGAAGACGAGTCGACGATCAACCCGTTCTTCCTGTCGATGCTGGGCGCGATCACGCATGCCTGCGCGCGCGCCGGCTACGACCTGCTGATCTCGTTCCAGCAATTGTCGGGCGACTGGCACGTCGATTACCAGGACAGCCGCAAGGCCGACGGTATCATCTTGCTCGGCTATGGCGATTATGAAGCGTACCGCGCGCGCCTTGATCACCTCACCGAACAGGGGACCAAGGTGGTGCGCTGGGGCGCGGTCGGCACGGGGCCTGCCGGGATCACGGTCGGCTCGGACAATCGCGGCGGCGGCGAGGCGGCGACCGCGCACCTGATCGCGCGCGGCCGACGGCGGATCGCGTTTCTGGGCGCGGCGGATGGACGGTATCCCGAACTGGAGGACCGGTATCGGGGATATCTCGACGCGTTGGCGGCTGCGGGGCTGACGGCGGACGCCGCATTCCAGGTCGATGCAATCACCACCGAAGACGCCGGACAGGACGCGATCGCCGAACTCGCGCGCCGCGGCGCCGACTATGACGCTATTTTCGCAGCGAGCGACAGCATCGCGATCGGTGCGATGCGCGCGCTGGCGGCTGCGGGGCGATCGATCCCGGGCGACGTCGCGATCGTCGGCTTCGACGATATCGCCTCGGCGCAACTCACCAACCCGCCGCTGACGACCGTGACGCAGGACGCGCGCCGGGCAGGGGAGGCGCTGGTACGGACGTTGCTGGCGAAACTGCGCGGCGAGGTTTCCGACGACCCGCCCTTGCCGACCCGACTGGTGATCCGCGCGAGCAGCGGGGCGTAGCCCAGCACGATCCTCCCCCGCCAGGGGGAGGTGGCAGGCGTCAGCCTGACGGAGGGGGCGGCATGAGCAACCGCTGCTGCGCAACCTCCCCCTCCGTCAACTGCGGCGCCACCTTCCCCTGGCGGGGGAGGATCGTGTGTAAGGACGGCCGCTCAGTCGTCGAACAGGAACAGATTGAGCGTCAGCCGCCCGGCTAGCGGGTCCGAACTCAGTACCACCGCAGGCGGCAGATACGCACAGTGCAGCGTATTCCCAGCATAGACGAGCGCCCGGTTGAAACGTGCCGGCTGGACCGCAATGCGTTCGTACAACGCCGTGTCGCCGGCGATGTAGGACGCCTCGGGCATGCCGTGCGCCTGCACGCCCGCTTCCAGCTCCGCTCTGAACCGATCGAGCCGCGACGCATCTACGGTCTCGAACGCCGTCGATCGCTGGCGGTAGAACGCAGTGCCACCTTGTTTGCCGTGACCGAGGAATAGCAGCACGGCGATCCGCCCCCGCTCGACGCCGTCGAAATGCGGCAATCGCTGGATCGGCGCGAGATCGCCAGGTGCCGTGGTGACGAGCGAATAATAGGCCTCCGACACCGCCGGCGCCGGATCGAGCCCGAAATGCTCCACCAACAAAGGTGCGATCCGGCGTCGCATCGTCTCGGCGAGGCGCGGCGGCACCTCGGCGCGGACGCCGGGATAATGCGGACCGATCGGCGCCATCCGCAGGCTCGCCGCATCCTCGCGCAGTGCGTCCGGGTCGGGCCAGAAATCGTCGATCACGATCAGCGGGCGCTGCTCCTCGCCCTGAAGGTGAAGCGTGGTTTTCGGCGGTTGGGTCATGCAGGCCTTCATGCGGCCGGGCGGCATGGCGGGGCAAGGTATTCGTATGCATAGTTGTTTTGCCGGTCGCTTGGGGTCAAGCCGGTCCGTCAGATCGCCACGCACACAAGTGGCGACCGATCAGGAGAGCCGCGTTTTGACCGAGAAACCAGTCCAGGGCTTTGCCGGCCTGTGGAACATCAGCTTCGGCTTTTTCGGCATCCAGATCGGCTTCGCGCTGCAGAACGCCAATATGAGCCGGATCTTCCAGACGCTCGGCGGATCGCTCGACGACCTCTCCTATCTCTGGGTTGCCGCACCACTGACCGGGCTGCTCGTCCAGCCGATCATCGGTCATTACAGCGATCGCACCTGGACTCGCTTCGGCCGTCGCCGCCCGTATTTCTTCGCCGGTGCCGTCCTCGCCGCGCTCGCGCTGTTCGTGATGCCCGAGGCGAAGATGCTGTGGCTCGCCGCACTGACCCTCTGGGTGCTCGACGCCTCGGTCAACGTGTCGATGGAGCCGTTCCGCGCGTTCGTCGGCGACATGCTGCGCAAAGACCAGCACACCGCGGGCTATGCGCTCCAGACCGCGTTCATCGGCGCCGGCGCAGTCGTCGGCTCGATCTTCCCGTTCGTGCTGGCGCATCTCGGCGTGTCGGGCGATGCGCTGGCGGGCGTTCCCGACACCGTGCGCTACAGCTTCTGGTTCGGCGGCGCGGCATTGCTGCTCGCAGTCCTGTGGACGGTCGGCAACACGCGCGAATACAGCCCCGAACAGATGGCATCGTTCGCTGAATCCGACCGTGACGAGGCGCAAAGTGCTCCGGTCCGCGCGCTCGCCAGCCGCGGTTTCGCGACCAGCATCGCCTGGATCGTCGCCGGGATCGCGGTCGTCGTCGCGGTGCCCGAACTGGCGTTGCAGAAAGAAGTGTACCTGCTCGGCGGCCTGCTCGTCGCCTATGGCGGCGCCAGCCTCGCGGCCATCGTCCTCGCGCGCGGCGGCAACGGCGACAACGCGCTGAGCCAGATCGTCGGCGACTTCGCCGCGATGCCCAGCGTCATGAAGCGCCTCGCACTCGTCCAGTTCTTCAGCTGGTCCGCGCTGTTCATCATGTGGATCTTCACCACGCCCGTCGTGGCGCAATATATGTACGGATCGAGCGACGCGACGAGCGCCGCCTACAATGCGGGCAGCGATTGGGTCGGCGTGCTGTTCGCAGTCTACAACGCCGTCGCCGCGCTGGTCGCGTTACTGATACTGCCGCGGTTGGCCAGACGGATCGGCCGGGTCAAAACGCATATAGCCTGCCTGCTGTGCGGCGCCGCGGGGTTTGCGAGCTTCCTCGTGGTGCGCGATCCAACGTTGCTGATCGTCAGCGAAGTCGGCGTCGGCATCGCCTGGGCATCGATCCTCGCCATGCCCTACGCGATCCTCGCCTCCAGCCTGCCCCAGGCCAAGCTCGGCATCTATATGGGGTTGTTCAACATCTTCATTGTACTCCCGCAGTTGCTGGTCGCGACGCTGATGGGGTCGGTGCTGAAGGCGTTCTTCCCGACCGAACCGATCTGGACGATGGCATTCGCCGCCATCGTAATGATTCTCGCAGCCCTTGCGATGCTGCGCGTCCCTGAGGTTCCCGACAAGTTTGCCTGAGGCGAGAAGCAGCAAACTAGCGCTGTCGCTCAGGCGTCAGCCCGAGTGACGTTCTGCCATGTAGCGTCCAGGCGAGGTACCAAGCGCCTTGCGGAACATCGTCACGAAGCTGGGCACGCTTTCATAGCCCAGGTCGCTGGTCACTTGCTGGATCGAGGCGCCGCCGGCCAACCACTTCACGGCGAGTACGACCCCGAGCTGTTGGCGCCACCGGCCAAAGCTCATTCCCGTCTCCCGCTTGATCAGCCGCAACAGCGTACGTTCGCTCAGACCAGCATGTCGCGCCCAGATCTCCAACGTTCCTCGGTTCGCCGGGGACGCTATCATCGCGTCCGCAATGCTGCGCAGCCGTGGATCGATCGGCATCGGCAGGTGTAGATTCTCGACCCGAGCCGCGGCGAGTTCGTCGAGCAGGACCGCCACCAGCCGCGTGTTCGCACTGCCTTCCTCATAGAAATATGGGAGATGCGCGGCGCGGGTCAGCAGCTCGCGCAGCAAGGGGGTCACCGACACTGCGCAGCAGGTCTTCGGCAGTCGCGCGTCCACTGCGGGATCGACGAACGCGTTATACCCTTCGAGTGCGCAGGTCGCCTTGATCGCGTGCAGCGCGCCGCCGGGGATCCAGATGGCGCTGCGCGGCGGCACGACCCACAACCCGCCTTCCACTTCACAACTCAGCGCGCCGCGCTGGACCAGCAGCATCTGTCCCTTGGCGTGACTATGAGGTTCTAGCTCAAACCCGCCAACATCAGACATCTCAACACCGAACGCGACGATCGGGCGCGGCACGACATCCGGATCGACCCATTCGAAATCCTGCGACGCGTTCAGGATTGGCATAGGCGACGATCCTGGAAAAGATCCGTACTGGCGATATCACACAACATTATGTCGGTCCTTCGTAATGACGCCAAAGTCGCGCCCGGCTATCCGATCGCCATTGCCCCGTCGAGCCATTCCGGCTTCGGGCACCGGCAAGGATCGTCATGAACACGCTGAGCAGCCCCCGCCTCGCCGACCTTCTGGAAAGACTGCACGGTGAAGTCGACGCGGCTGACCGCGAACACGTCGAAGCGATGCAGGCGAAAATCGCGGCACCTGGCGCTTCGATCGAGGCGCTGGTGATGGACCTACTGGCGGATGAGCGTGCGGACTATCGCGCGACCTATCGCGACCGCGCGGACAATTTCCTTGCCGTGTCGCCGGAGTATGGTCGGTTCCTCTACGCGATAGCGCGGGCCTGCAAAGCGACCCGGATCGTCGAGTTCGGGACGTCTATGGGAATTTCGACGCTCTATCTTGCTGCGGCGCTGCGCGACAATGGCGGCGGCCACCTGGTCGGCAGCGAGATGGAGGTCAGCAAGGTGGCGCGGGCTCGTGCCAATCTACAGGCGGCCGGCCTCGCCGACCTTGTCGATATCCGCGCTGGCGATGCCCTGTAGACGCTGAAGGATGTGGGCGGTACGGTCGATCTAATATTGGTGGACGGCGCGTTCTCGCTGTATCTTTCGGTGCTCAAGACGATCGAGCCGTGGCTGAAGCCTGGCGCCGTGGTCCTGGGGGAAAATGCGTTCGAGCCTAGTTATCTGGCGTATATCCGCAATCCCGCCAACGGCTACATGTCGCTGGCCTTGCCGGACGAAGGCCGCGGCAACGAATTTTCCGTGAAATTGTCATGATGGAAACGCAGGCTGCCGAGCGGACGAAAGAGCCAGGCCGGTTGAGCAGAGCGGTGGCGCGGCTGTGGATGAAGCCGGCGACCGTCGTCGCCAACGAACGATTGGCGGATCGCTTTCATCTGATCACTCTAGAGGGCGATGCGCTCAAGACCGTGACGTGGCGGCCGGGACAGAAGGTGCAGATCGCGATGGGCTCGGCGTTCGTGACCCGGACGTACACGCCGATCGAATGGAATGCGTCAGCCGGGCGTATGTGCATTCTGGGCTATGCCCATGGCGACGGACCTGGGAGCAATTGGGTCCGCACCGCGGCGCCGGGCGAAGTATGCGACGTCTTCGGTCCGCGCGCGTCGCTGGACATCGGCGGTCTGTCTGGGGCGCTTGTCATCCTCGGGGACGAAACCTCGATCGGACTTGCTTATGCGGCGACCTTTCAAGACCCGACGCGGCATGTAACAGCGTGTTTCGAAGTCGCAGACGACGTTGGTGCTCAGCAGGTGATGGCCAGCCTGGATCTCAAGCGCGCTACACTGATCACACGGCGCCTAGATGGTGGGCACGTCGCCGAGCTGGAAGCATCGCTCTCCGACGCAGTTGCGCTTGGATCCACCTTCGTGCTCACGGGAAAGGCCGCAACGATCCAAGTGCTTCGGCAGAGCTTGCGACGAAGATTCGTTCCGACGACGCGGCTTGTTGCCAAGGCGTATTGGGCGCCTGGTAAAACAGGCCTGGACTGAGCTTGGCAGAGCCGCCTTCCGAAGCCTGCAAGGTATGATCGCAAAATCCAAGTTTCGCCATTCGAGCAAGGTTCAGGGCGATTGATTGTTCAGCTGGTCGGAACGGAAGGAACATTGCCCTCGAACCGCGTGTTGCCGGGGAGAGAATGGGCGAGGCTGAGATCGCCATTGTGCCCCCGGAAGATTTGCCGAGCGAGCGCCAGACCCACGCCCGTGCCCTCGGTCTTGGTGGTGAAGAAGGGGCGGAAGATGTCGGCCTGGTTTGCGACGGGGATACCGGGGCCGGTGTCCGTCATCGTGAATTGCGTTTGGCCGACGAGGGCAGAGATGGCGAGCGTGACCCGCGCACCGGACGAGCCGTGCAACGCCTCGGCTGCGTTCTGCAACACCGCCCAGAGCGCTGCGGTCAGTTGATCCGGGTCGGCCAGCAGATGGGCCGGTGCGTCCAGGAGGTCGGTCGTAAACGCGATTCCCGGCCATCTCGTCGTAAACAATGCCGCCAGATCGCTGACGAACCCGGCCAGAGGGATACGCTCCACCGAGGGGGCGGGCAGCTTCGCCAACGCACGGTAGCTTTCGCCGAACCGGTGCAGGCTGGCGGCGCGGCGCGCGACGGTCTCGACCGCGTCGCGTACCTTGGGCAGCATCGGGTCCGGATCGTCGAGCATCGCCACCGCGGTCTCGGCTAGCGAGGCGATCGGGGTGAGGGCGTTGACGATCTCGTGGCTCAGGACCTGGACGAGTTCGCGCAACGCGGCGGCCTCGGCGGCCTTCAGTTCGGCGTCGATGTCGATCAGCGCGCCGATCCGCGTCATCCGCCCTGCCAGCGCAAGGTCGCCGGTGGCCAGCGCGAAGCTCCGGATGTCGGTGTCATGCCCGATCTCGATCGTGGCGGTGCGGCCGGGGCGGGTGTCGGCGAGCGCGGAAACGAGTCCCTCGGGCGGATCGGCGACCAGATCGCCTGCGCCGAGCAATCGCCGCGCGGCACGGTTGACGGCGCGTAACCGACCGTCTTCGAGTGCGACCAAGGGCGCAGGCGACAAATCGAGATAGGCGTTCAGACGGCGCCGTTCCTCTTCCCCAGCAGACGGGGTCGGGATTGGTGGCGCCGGCATCGGCGAGCGCTGACCAGCATCGACCAGGTCGAGTGCGGCGATCCAGATCGCGATCATCGCCGCGAGCAGTGCGGTGGCGTACAGACCGCGTGTGGCCGCAACCGCACCACCGGCGCCGGCCGCAGCTATCACCAGCGCGCGTACCACCGCGCGCATCCGGTCAGAGGCCATAGCGCGCCATCCGGCGATAGAGCGCCGCGCGGGTCAGTCCGAGCTGTGCGGCGGCGCGGCTGACATTGAAGGCATGGCGTTCGAGTGCCGCGGTGATCAGCGTTTCCTCGTTGCGCGCGAGCGACAGATCGGGGGCGAGCGATAGCGGCTCGGCGGTGGCGGGCGAAAGTAGTAGGTCTCCGGCCGCGTAAGTCTCGCCATTGCCGAGCAGAACCGCACGTTCCATCGTCTGGCGCAGGCCGCGGACGTTGTCGGGCCAGCGATCCGCCGCGATCGCCTGCGCCGTGTCTGCGTCGAGCGGTCTGAGGGGCTTGCCGTGGCGGTAGGCGAACAGCGCAAGGAAATGGCGAGCGAGCAGCGCCACATCGCCCGCGCGATCGACGAGCGGCGGGAGGGCGATTTCGATCGTCCCGACCCGGTCGAGCAGGTCTTCGCCGATAGCTACCCGAACGCCGGTGCGATCCAGCCGGGTGGTCGCGATGACGCGGATGCCGTCGAGCGCCGACAGGAGAACGCCGTTGAGCGCACGAGGCAGGCGGTCGATGTGGTCGATTACCAGCAACCCACCAGCCGCGGCCGCCGTTTGCTGGGCGATGACGGTGGCGTCCGCGGCTTCGGCGTCCACCGTGATGAGCGGCAGGCTGGCGTGCGGCGAGGCCTGATGAACCAGTCGGGCGACCAGCGTCTTGCCGGTGCCCGCAGCGCCGTGGATCAGGATTGGGGCCGCGGTCGGCGCGACGCGAGCGACCAAGTCGCGCGCGCGCGTGATCCCGGCGCTTTCGCCGAGCAGGATGCCGTCGTGGACGGGCGGTGTCGCCGCTGTCTCCAGCTTCGCGCGGCGCAGCGCCAGCCCGCGCTCCACCGTGGTCAGCAGGCGCTCGTTGTTCCAGGGCTTGATCACGAAATCGGTCGCGCCGCTGCGCATCGCACGGACGGCGACCGCGATCCCGCTATGCCCGGTGACGACTATGACGACCGCCCGCGCGTCCGCTGCGATCAGCCGGTCGAGCATCGCGAACCCCTCCTCGCCGGTGGTCCGTCCTCGCGCGAAGTTGAGGTCGAGCAGGATGACGTCGATCGGTTCGCCGGCGAGCAGCACCCAGGCCGCCTCCGGGTTCGCCGCGGTCGAGACGCGCATGCCGTGCCGTTCGAGCAACAACCGCGCGGCCTTGGCGATGTCGGGATCGTCGTCGATGACCAGGATATGCGATTCGGTTGACATGGCCGTCATAGTGTCCGGAAACGGACAGTTGGTACAGTCGGGTGAGCGCTTCAGCTGCGTAGCGCAGAACTATCTAGCGTCGCCAGTAGCTTAGGATCTGGTCGATCCGTCCCGTACACTGTCCGCATGATAGAGACGACCCTGCCTGGAACGGGCGCCGCGATGGACCGGCGCATCGAGCGTCCGCACGCCAAGCGGCGCAAGCGTATCGTGCGCGGTGGGCTTTCGATCGCGGTGGTGGCTGCGGCGGTGCTGCTGTGGGTGCTGATGCCCGGGGCCAATGCGCTGACCGTCGACGCCGCCGCGATCCGTACCGGCGATGTCGTGCGCGCGCCGTTCCGCGATTTCGTGCCGCTCCGCGCCGAGGTTGCACCGTTGCGCACCGTGTTCGTGACCGCGATCTCGGGCGGACAGGTCGCGGACCTTGCCGCCAGTGACGGCGCGATGGTCGCGGCCGGCACCCCCCTCGCGCGGCTATCCAATCCGTCGCTCGAACTCGACGTGGCCAGCCGCTCGGCGGAGATCGTCGGTCAGTTGAGCGCGATCAGCGGCCAGCGGCTGTCGGTGCAGAATACGCGGCAGGACGGCGCGCGCGACCTGGCGGAGGCACGCAATGCGCTTTCCAAGGCGCGGACGTTGCTCGCGCAGAAGCAGGTGCTGTTCGACCGGGGAATCATCACGCGCGCCGCAATCGATCCGGTACGCGAGGATGTCGGCTATCAGCAGGCGCGCGTTGCTGCGCTCGATCGCGGGACCGCCGAAGCCGGCGCTACGCTGGCGGATCAGTCCTCTGGCATCGCCGCGACCGCGCGCCAGTTGCGCGAGAGCCTGGCGATGGTTTGGGCGAGTCTCTCCGCCCTGGTGCTGCGTGCGCCCGTCGCGGGACGGCTTACCGCCTTCACACTGCAACCCGGGCAGACGCTCAAGGCCGGCGATCCAGTCGGGCAGATCGACTCCGAGGGGCAGTGGAAGCTGACTGCCGATGTCGATCAATTCTATCTCGGGCGCGTCCGGGCCGGCCTCGGCGCGGCGGCCGACATCGACGACCGGAGCTATGCGATGTCGGTCATCAAAATCCTGCCGCAGGTGACTGAAGGCCGGTTTCGCGTCGAACTCGGTTTTCGCGGAACCGTGCCGGCCGGACTGAACCGCGGCCAGACACTCGACGTGCGGCTCGTGCTCGGCGCGGACCGGCCCGCGGTGGTCGCACCGTCGGGCGGCTGGCTCGACGCGGGTGGTACCACCGCTTTCGTGCTCGATGGGAACGCGAAGGCCGTCAGGCGCGCGATCGTCGCCGGCCGACGCAATCCCGATCAAGTCGAGATCATTTCCGGCCTCGCGCCCGGCGAGCGGATCGTGACCACCGCGCTTGGCACCTACACCCCCTTCCAGACCCTCCTCATCCGATAGGATTCGATATGATCCAGTTACAGGACCTCAGCCGCACCTATGCCTCGGACGAGGTCGAGACGACTGCGCTCGGCGGCATCGACCTAGCGGTCGAGGCGGGTGAATTCGTTGCCATCATGGGGCCGTCGGGCTGCGGCAAATCGACGCTGCTCAACATCATCGGCACGATCGACCGTCCCACGGACGGACGGTATCTGTTCGAAGGGGCCGATATCGCGCGCGCGCCCGAAGCCGAACTCGCCAAGCTGCGCCGTGATCGGCTGGGCTTCGTCTTCCAGAGCTTCAACCTGATAGACGAACTGACGATCGCCGAGAATGTCGCGCTGGGTCTCGCCTATCGGACGATGCCCGCGCGCGAGAAAAAGGACCGCGTGGCGGCGGCGATGGATAGGGTCGGCATCGCCCACCGCCAGCGCCATCACCCGCATCAATTGTCGGGCGGCCAGCAACAGCGCGCGGCGATCGCCCGCGCGATCGTCGGCGAGCCGCGGCTGATCCTCGCGGACGAGCCGACCGGCAACCTCGATACCGAGAACGGCGCGCAGGTGATGGACATCCTCGGCCAGCTGAACGCCGAGGGCGCGACGATCGTGATGGTCACGCACAGCCCGTCGCACGCCGATATCGCCAAGCGGACGGTGCACATGCTCGATGGCCGCATCCTGTCGTCGGCACGGCGCGCCGCCTGATGCGCCGCTCGCTCCAGATGCTCGTGCTGATGCTGCTTTTGGTGGTCCTCGTCCGCCATCTCGCCGCGACCAAGTCCGGCCCCAAGCCCGGCCCCGATACCGCAAGCGACGCCTGAAGGAACCGCCATGTCCGCACTCACCAGCCTCTATCGTTCGCTCGCGCATCACCGCCTATTCGCGCTCCTCAACATCGGCGGTCTCGCACTGGGGATCGCGACGTTCCTCGTCCTTTTCCTCTTCGTCCGGTTCGAGACCGGGTACGACCGCGTATTGCCGCAGCAAGACCGGTTGTGGGTGATGGAGGAGCGCTATGTGATGCCGGGCTATCCGGCGGACACCAATCCGAACACGATGGGCAGCGAACTCAAGATCCTGCAGGCGGATTACCCGCAGCTGGTCGGCACGCGCTACATGAACATGGCGGCGACGGTGCAGCAGGGCGGGCAGGCGACCGCCGAGGATTTGGGCACGGTCGACCCGAACTTCTTCGATCTCATGCGCTTTCCCGCGATCGAGGGGAATCCAGCGGCCACGCTCGCCGATCCGAACGGCCTGGTGGTCACGCAGAAAACCGCGCGGAAATATTTCGGGAGCCAGTCGGCGATCGGCCGGACGCTGCAACTGTCGATCGATGGGACGACCTATCCCTACAAGGTCGGGGCGGTGCTGCGCGACATGCCCGACGACGTCACCTTCAAGAGCGAGATGTTCGCGCAACTGTCGCGGACTCGCTTCGGCAACGAATGGTGGGAGCATTGGGGCAGCGCGTCGCTCACCACGTTCCTGCGGTTTCCCGATGCGGTGGCGGCGCGGGCGTTCGAGGCGCAATTGCCTGCTTTTCTCGACCGCCATGCCTATGCCGGCGGCAATCTGAAGAAAGGCGAGTATTTCCAGTCGCTGCGGCCGCTGACCGCGATGCATCTGTATAGTCCGGGTGATCGCGCGATCGTCACGACCTTGGGGGCGGTCGGGCTGCTGACGCTGCTGATCGCGATCGTGAACTACGTCAATCTGGCCACCGCGCGTGCCGGGTTGCGCGCGCGCGAAGTGGCGATGCGCAAGGTCCTGGGTGGCACGCGGCGATCGCTGGTGCGGCAGTTCCTGGGCGAGGCGCTGGCGACCGTCGCGGTAGCGGCGTTGATCGGTCTCGCGCTGGCCGAGATCGCGCTGCCTTTCATCAACGCGCTTGGCGGAACGACGCTGGCGATCCGCTACGTCGGATGGGACGGCGTCGTCCTTCCACTGGTCCTGCTGGTCCTGGGCATCGCTTTGGTCGCGGGGCTGTATCCTGCGTTCGTGCTTTCGGGGTTTCGCCCTGCCGCAGTGCTCGCCTCGACGCGAGCACCCGGTGGTGGGCGCAGCGGGACCCGGCTGCGAAGCGCGCTGGTGGTCGTGCAGTTCGCGATCGCGATCGCGTTCGCCATCGCGACCGGAGTCATGCTCAAACAGACCGAACATATCCGTGACGCCGATCTCGGATTTCGCCGCGACGGGTTGATGATCGTGCGGTCGCTGATGACCGGCGGGATCGACTCCCCACAGCGCGCTGCGATCCTGCGCAGCCTCGCGGCGGCCCCCGGCGTCACCGGCGTCACCGTCGCCAACAATGCCCCGGGCGACCAGAGCACGACCAATTTCTCAGGGTACAGCCGCGCAGGAGCGTCGGGCGCCAAGATATCGTTGATGGATGTCGGCACCGGTCGCGACTATTTCCGCGTGTACGGCGCGCGCCTCGTCGCGGGGCGCCTGTTCGACGCCGCGCATGCCGACGACCGCGGCCTGTTGACGCTTGCCGAACGCAAGCGGGCAGGGCCCAATGTGGTGATCAACCGGACCGCGGTGACCGTGCTGGGCTTCGCGTCGCCGGCCGCGGCACTGGGGCAGGCGATCAACGACGGCGAGCGGGACTCGAACATTATCGGCATAGTCAACGACCTGCGCTTCAGAAGTCCGCGCGATGCCGTCACGCCGGTCGCCTACACCTACAACACCGTCGATATCCTCTCGCCGTTCGCGGCGGTACGCTATGCCGGCCGCGATGCGAAGACAATGATGGCGGCACTCGAGGCGGCGTGGAAGCGCGTCGTCCCGGGCGTTCCGTTCGAGGCGCGCTCGGTCGAGGACAATCTGTACCAGCGCTATTACAAGGCGGATGCGCAACGCTCGCGGCTGTTCACGATCGGTGCGGTGCTGGCGATCCTAATCGGCTGCATCGGGCTCTACGGGCTGGCGGCGTTCGACACCGCGCGGCGCGTCAAGGAGATCGGCATCCGCAAGACGCTCGGTGCCTCGACTGCCGAGGTGTTGCGGCTGTTGATCGGGCAGTTCCTGCGACCCGTGATCCTCGCCAACCTCGTAGCATGGCCGCTCGCCTATGTCGCGATGCAGCGCTGGCTAGGCGGGTTCGACGACCGCATCGCGCTGTCGCCGCTATTCTTTGTCGGCGCCTCGCTCGCCGCGGTGCTGATCGCGAGCGCGACCGTCTTCGGCCAGGCCTGGCGCGTCGCCCGCGCCGAGCCCGCGCGCGCGCTACGCCACGAATAGGGGCCGGTCGATGTCCGCAGCCTTGCCGACGCTGTACCGTTCGCTCGCCCGCCATCGGCTATGCGCCATCCTCAACATCGGCGGGCTTGCGCTCGGCATCGCGGTGTTCCTGATACTGATGCTGTTCGTCCGGTTCGAGACGAACTACGACCGCGTGCTGCCGGGATGGGAACGGGTCTGGACGATCGCGCGCACGATCCAGTTCCCCGGCAACCCCGAGGTGCAGATTCCATCTTCGCCTACACTCTCCGGGCAATTGGCCGCGGCGTTCCCCGATCTCGTCGTGGCGCGGATGACGCCCTATGACGCCGCGACGGTGCTGACCGGGAACACGAGTACCCCGCGCAAACTGGCATTGGTCGACCGCGATTACTTTCGGATTTTTCCGTTTCCCGTCGTCGAGGGCGATACCGCGAGTGCGATCGCCCGCCCGGATGGGATTGTCGTCACCCAGAGCGTCGCGGAGGCGTATTTTGGCAAAGCAAGCGCGCTAGGACGGACGCTGACGGTTGCGATCGACGGGAAGGCGCGCACCTACCGGGTCGGGGCGGTGATCGCCGACCTGCCGCAGAACCAGACATACGCCAGTGTCCTGTTCGCGGCGATCCCGGCCGAACTCACTGACGATTCCCGATCTACCAGCAATGGTGTCGTGACGTTTCTGGCACTGCCCGACACCGCGATGGCGGACCGGATCGGAGCATTCATGCGCCGCCATCCCGATCCCGCGTTCAATCCCGACGCGCGTCAATTCCTGAAAGAAGGCATCGTGCCGCTCGCCGGGCGCCATTTTGCGGGCAACGGGGTCGGCACGGTCGTCGCCGTGCTGGGCTGCGTGGGGATCGTCGCGCTGCTGCTGGCGGTGGTCAATTACGTCAATCTGGCGACAGCGCGCGCAGGGCTGAGGGCGCGGGAAATCGCGATGCGCAAGGTGGTCGGTGCGACCCGGCGGATGCTGATCGGGCAATTGCTCGGCGAGGCACTGGCAGCCGTGACGCTGGCGGCGTTGATCGGGCTGGCGCTTGCCGAGATTGCGCTGCCGTTCGTCAACGCGATCGGCGGCACCGACTTGTCGATCGATTATTGGGGGGCGGGGTCTATCCTGCCGCCGCTCCTGGCGACGACCGCTCTGGTGACGTTGCTGGCAGGGTTCTATCCGGCGTTCGTGATATCCTGATTCCTGCCTGCGGGCGTGCTCGCCGCGGCCCGGACCCCCGGCGGCGATCGCGCGGGCGCAGGATTACGCAAGGCACTGGTGGTGACCCAGTTCGGCATCGCGGTCGCGCTGATGATCGGGACTGCGGTTCTGTTCGTCCAGACGCGGCACGTTCAGCAGGCGGACATCGGCTTCGGGCGAGACGGCCTGATCATGCTGAGTGGTTACGGCGACGCCGCGCTGGATGCGGGGCAACGTGCCCGGCTGGTCGACGCGATGCGCAAGACCCGCGGGGTTGCAGGCATCACGACGAGCGGCGTCGTGCCCGGCGGCGGCACGTTCGCAATCGCCAAGATGAAACGCGCCGGGGCGATCGGCGAGCCGCCGATGATCGTCCAGGCCACGGTCGGCGAGCAGTTCTTCGACACGTACCGAGCCCGTCTGCTGGCTGGTCGGATCTTCGATGCGGATCGGTTCGCGCTGGACGTTGGCAACAGCGGCACCGGGAGCACGGCCGTTGCGGGCAGGGTAGCGAACATCGTGCTCAACCATACTGCCGCCGAGCGCTTGGGGTTCGAGCAAGCCAACGAAGCGATCGGCCAGATCGTTTCGCTCGATGGCGCGACGGTGAGGATCGTCGGTGTGATCGCCGATATGCGCTTCGGAACGCCGCGCGAGCCGGTCGAGGCGTTCGCCTATAGCTATCGGCCTGGCGGTGGCTATCGCGCCATCGTGGTGATCCGCACCTCGGCCGATCCCGCAACCGTCCTGGAACGGCTGGAAACGACATGGCGCCGCATCGCGCCAGCGGTTCCGCCAGCAGCCACGACGGTCGACCAGAAACTGTACGACTCCTATTATCGCCAGGACGTGCAGCGGTCGCGGTTGTTTACGGCCGGCGCGGTGCTGGCAGTCGCGATCGGGTGCCTCGGGCTCTATGGCCTGGCAGCGTTCGATACGATGCGGCGGGTCAAGGAGATCGGTATCCGCAAGGTGCTGAGGGCCTCGACCAGCGACGTGATGCAGCTGCTGCTGGTTCAGTTCCTCAAGCCGGTCCTCCTGGCGAACGTGATCGCATGGTTCGCGATGTCGCATTGGTTGAGCGGGTTCGACGACCGGATCGGGTTGTCGCCCGGCTATTTCGTGGGTGCCAGCGTGCTGGCGCTCGTCATCGCGGCGGCGACTGTCGCCAGCCAGGCATGGCGCGTCGCACGGGCCGAACCCGCGCGCGCGCTGCGCCAGTTCTGGGAGACTCAAGCATGTGTGTTTCTGGTCGAGGGAGCCTGGTCCGCGGCTAGTCGTCAGACAGCGCGCGCACGTTCCTCGACGATCCGCTCGAGCATCGACAGCGGCATCGCACCGGCTTCCAGCACATCGTGGAAATGCTTCAGGTCGAAGCGATCGCCGGCGATCGCCTTGGCCTTCTCGCGTGCGCGCAGCCAGGCCGCGTGGCCGATCTTGTAGCTGCATGCCTGACCCGGCGAGACGCAGTAGCGCTCGACCTCGCGCTGCGAGCGTCCGGGGGCGAAGCCGACCGTATCGACCAGGTATTTCGTCGCCTGGTCATGCGTCCACCGCTTGGTATGAATGCCGGTATCCACGACCAGCCGTGCCGCGCGGAACAGGAATGATTGCAGATAGCCGGCGCGTTCCACGGGCGAGGCATAGCCGCCGAGTTCGTCGGCAAGTTGTTCCGCATAAAGCGCCCAGCCTTCCAGATACGCGTTGAAGAAGGCGATCTTGCGCAGCGGATGCGTGGGCGCGCGTTGCGCGGTCGATATTTGGAGATGATGCCCCGGAACGCCTTCGTGATAGGTCAGGCTCGGCAGCGTGTATTTCGGCCAGTCGTGCACGCTCTTGAGGTTGATCCAGTAGATCGCGGCGCGCGAGCCATCGAGCGGCGCGCGGAAGTAATAGCCGTTGGGGGCCCCGTCCTGGATTTCGGGCGCGACGCGGCGGATCTCGAGCGCCGCGTTGGGCGGGTTCGTGAATGCCTTGGGCAGCCGTGCCTGCATCGCCTGTACGCCTGCGTTGAGACTGGCGAGCAGCTCGGCACGACCGGCGTCCGTGTTCGCGAACAATTGCGCGGGCAGGCGGTTGAGCTGGTCGAGCCGGGCACCGACACTGCCCTGCGTGAGGCCTTGTTCACGCAGGATCGGATCGAGCTGTGCGGTGAGTTCCGCGACCTGTTGCAGGCCCATGCGATGGACTTCGTCGGGCGACAAGCTTGTGGTGGTCGCCTGCGCCAGCGCGGCGGCGTAGATCGCATCGCCGTTGGGGATCGCCCAGATGCCGGCGGCACTGCGCGCAGAGGGCCGCAGCAAGCGCAGCAAAGCGATCTGGCGATCGAGCGCCGGATAGACCTGGGTCGCGACGATCTTGGCAGCGCGTGCCTGCCAATCCCCGGCGATCTTCGCGGGGCCGGTGCGGCTGGTCAGCGCCTGGACGAGCTGGTTGTCGACCGGGCTGGGTGACCGCAGGTTCGCCATTTGGCCTAGCGCTAGATCAAGGGAGAAGTCGGGCGCCAGCCGACCCTTGGCGGCTTCGCGACGCTGAACCTCGGTTTCGTTATCCAGCTGCCGGCCCATCATCGCCAATCGATCCAGATAGGCTTCGGCATCATCCGCGGTCTTGACCGGGTGGGTCGAGGCCAGGAAGTCCGGCATGGAGAAATAGACGCCGTCCTGCTGCGTGATCGGATACGGCCCCTGCGGCGAGGAGAGGCCGAACTTCTCCGGGCCGACCATGTTCGACTGGATGCTGTAGAGAACGACTTCGCGATCGATGCGGGCCTGCGGCGACAGCGAGGCGGGATCGACGGCGGTGACGAGCGCCTGTGCCTTGCGGTTTCGTGCCAGGTCCTTCGCGATGGCGGCGTAGCTGTTGTCACCCAGCATATGGCGCAGATCGGCATCCTTGCCGGTATCGAGCCCAAGCGAGGTGGCGAATTCCGGCGATTGGCGGACGGTTTCGCGCAGGACCTGATCGAAGGCCGCGTTCAACCGGGCGTCGCCCGGCGATGGTGCCGCTGCTGTTCCCGCTGAGTTCTGCGCAAACGCGGATCGTGCGGGTAGCGTGCTCAACGCGGCGGCAGCGGCACTGGACGTGATGAAGGCGCGACGATCCATGCCGATTTCCTGACTGTGAAGCTTATCGCGCCACGCTAGGCGACAGTAGGCCAACCGTGCAACCCTACTGCACCGGGTCGGCCAGCCAGTGCCGCTTCACGGAATGTGCTGCTGAGCCAATATCGATCGTGTTTTCGCGTGGTCAGCAATTGCCTTGCTGCTGGCTATCGAGCTGCTCCGTCAACGGCAACGCAGGCTTAGAGCGCGGACAGATGCGGAAGGCGTTATCATCATCGGCGCATGGCAGGACGGCTTGGTGCTCGCCGGCGCCGCGCATCAAGGCAGCATGCTCGCCAACCGAAGTCGATCGCTGCGCATCAAGCGAAAACAAGCTCGATGTTCCGATGATCGCTGATGATCTCCACGATGATCTCGAAATAGGTTTGCCCGGTGCCACGGTCGAGCGCGTCCAGCTGGCGACCAATCGCATCCACGTCGAAGCCAGCCGGTCGCTGCAATTTTCTGGCGAGGAACGTTCGGGTCGTCTCGACACCGAGTGCCGCTCTGCTGGCCGCAACGTCCTGCCAGACGATACGAACCTTTTCCCGCCCCTCGATCGCGCCGTAGCCACCATAGAGCAGGTCGTTCAGCGCATCGAGGCTTTCGCCTAATTGCCAATCTTCCTTGGCCATAAACACCCGGTTTATCTCGGCGTAGAAGGTCGGGATATCGCTGATATTCCGGCCGATGATGGTCAACGTCTTCATCAAATTACTCCCGGACCATACCGTCGATGGGTAGCAACGAGCTTCGCCAGTTCTGCGCCTCCCGCTTCAGTTGCCGTCAAAGGCCCAGCGCAACGTTTTCGCCACCTGTCGCGTACCCGACCGAACGACGGGTTTCATGAATACCGGCGACGCTCGCAGGCCATGCATCCGACGTGCCCAGTTCGGGAGAAGGTCTACCGCCGCCTGGGCGATGGTTCGTTGAAGCGGTATTGCCAGTGGGTTGCCCGGTTTCTGATCGAGCACCAATCGCGCGACCTCGCGCGTGCGACCGTCTGCGATCAACGCTGGCTGCATATTGCGAAGCGCCTGATTTGTGCCCGCACGGTTCCGCGGGAGGGCGTCGGCACCCAATGCTGAACCAATGCTCGCGAACTCGGCGTAGTAGAGATCCTCCTGCGCGAGCGTCAGTCGACGATCTCCGTAGTGTTGCCAGGCAGCCAGGAAGGACCACGCTTCGGATACATGGACCCATGCCAATAAACCGGGGTCGTCGGCACGGTAGGGCGTACCGTCGGGAAGCGCGCCGCCAATGTGCGAATGGACCGCGCGGACTCGCGCTATTGCCGCCTCTGCCTCCGCGCGCTCGCCATATGTGGTCGCAGCGATGAATCGGGCAGTGCGCCGCAGCCTGCCGAGCATATCGGTTCGGAAGTTCGAATGGTCCCAGACTCCTGCTAGAACGGCTGGATGCAGCATCTGGAGCAGCAACGCGGACACGCCGCCTACCATCATGCTGACAACATCGCCATGCACACGCCAGATCATGGAATCGAGCGGAAACAGTGCAGTATCGCTCCGCTTCACCGGCTCCTCGCCACGAGCCTGGTCATTAAACAGAGTCCGCACCTGTCGCACGATGCCGGTCTTGGTCTGGTCACGGATCGATAGCAGGCTGTCGTTCATGCCGTCACGAACGCCCGAGCCCGTATTTAGCAACGGCGGATAGGTCATCGACATGCTGGGACCTGTCATAGATGCCGTCTTATGTTGACGGCCGCTCCCATCTGAGACCATCGCGTTTTCCATGACAAAGAGCAAGGGACGCACCGGCGCGCACGCACGCGCCAATATCCAGCCTGCACCGACAGCGACCGAGCTTGATGCAGCCAAGCGAGAGGTCACGCAGATCGAGGGGCGGCTGGTCGGCCTCGCTGCCGGGCATCCTTCGGTCAAGATCTGGAAGGCACGTCTTCGTGTCGCTCAAGCCGTGATCGCCCGCGCCCCGCGCGACGGTTAGGCGCTGCGACTACGGTGTCTGACGGAGTCAGCTTTGGTGTACGGGCGCTGTAGCGACGCGGACGCCATCAACCCCTTGAACTCGCACACGGAGCCAGCGAAGATCGGGCATCAGCACCGGGAGCGTCCTCTATGCGTCGTCGAACTTTCATTGCCGCCTTGCCAGGGGCCGCATTGCTGCCGGGCATCGGTATGGCACAAGGCGGTCAGGCCGGACCCGGCGTTCCGGGCAAGCAGGGGGCACCGGGGCCCGGACAAGGTGGTGCGCCGCAGCCAACGACGGTAACTCTTCCGCCGCGCTGGGTTGCGGGGGAGGACCGTTTCGTTCGTCCCGACGTGGCGGCGGGGGATCGCCCGGTCGGCGCCAGTTTCGCCTCGCGCACCGCAGCCTATGGCCTCAACGGCGCTGCGGGGACTGCGCATCCGCTAGCGACACAGGCGGGGATCGACATTCTGCGGCGAGGCGGATCGGCGGTCGACGCCGCGATCGCGATCAACGCGTGTCTCGGTTTCCTGGAGCCGACATCGAGCGGCATCGGTGGTGACGCCTATGCGATGATCTGGGATCCGAAGCAGCGCAAGGTCGTCGGGCTCGCCGGATCGGGCGCGTCGCCACGCGGCTTGAGCCTGGAAACGGTGCGGTCGCGGGCACGCGGCGGGGCGCTGCCGCCGCTGGGTGCGGTGTCGGTGTCGGTGCCGGGGGCGGTGGATGCCTGGTGGACGATGCACCAACGCTATGGCCGGCTGCCCTGGGCGCAGTTGTTCGAGCCGGCGATCGCGCATGCCGAGGCGGGTGCGCCGGTGCCGGACATCATCGCCTATTACATCCGGCGCAGCATGGCGGCATTCCGCCGGCCGGGTAACGGCATCGAGGAAACGGCGAACGCCCTCAGGACCTATGGCCTGGCCGACGGCAAGGGCCCGGCGATCGGGCAGGTGTTTCGCAATCCCGATCTCGCCCGCACCTATCGCGCGATCGCAGCGGGCGGGCGTGATGCGTTCTATTCCGGCGAGATCGCGCGTGTCATCGATCGCTACTTCAAGCGGATCGGCGGCTGGCTGCGCCTTGAGGATCTGGCCGCGCATCGATCGGAATGGATCGAGCCACATAAGACGGGCTATCGCGGCGTGGACGTGCACGCCCTTGGCGCCAACACGCAGGGCATCGCGACGCTGCAGATGCTGAACATCCTCGAGACCTTCGATCTCGGCGACGCAGGCTTCCAGTCGCCGCTGTCGATCCATCTGCAGGCGGAAGCCAAGCGGCTCGCCTATGAAGACCGCGCGCGCTTCTACGCCGACCCGCATTTCAGCAAGGTCCCGGTCGAGTGGCTGGTATCCAAGGAGTACGCCCGCGAGCGCGCGAAACTAATCCGCCGCGACCGGATCCTCGATCCCGTCCACCCCGGCCAAGCGCCCAGCCACGGCGACACCACCTATTTCAGCTGCGCCGACAAGGACGGCATGATGGTATCGATGATCCAGTCGAATTTCCGCGGCATGGGGTCGGGACTGGTCGCCGATGGTCTCGGCTTCATGTTCCAGGATCGCGGGCAGCTATTCAGCCTGAGGGACGGTCACCCCAACATCTACGCGCCCGGCAAGCGGCCGTTCCAGACGATCATCCCCGGTTTCGCGACGCGCGGGAACGATCCCTGGATGAGCTTCGGCGTGATGGGCGGCGACATGCAACCGCAGGGACAGACGCAGATCATCGTCAACCGCGTTGACTATGGCCTCGAGATCCAGTCGGCGGGCGATGCGCCGCGCTGGCACCACGAGGGCTCGTCGCAATCGATGGGGGAAGACAGCGCCGGGCTAGGCCCACGAGGGTTGCTGCGGCTGGAATCGGGCGTACCTGCCGCCACAAAGCAGCGTCTGGCCGAGATCGGCTGGACGATCGGCGAGCCCGACGGGGGTTTTGGTCGCTACGAATGCGTCGAGCACCGCATGGACGGTGACACGCGCGTTTATGCCGCCGCGAGCGAGATGCGCGCCGACGGCTGCGCTCTGGCCTATTGAGGGGATGACGATGCGCTACCTGATCCTTGCCGCTCTGGCTTCCGTGGCGATGCCCACGGGCGCCGCGACCTACGAATTGAAGGCGACGCCACAAACGGTTGCCTGGGGGCATTACGATGCCACCGACAAGCCGGTACTGACGATCCGGTCGGGCGACACGGTGGTGATCCACACATTGCTGACCAACAGTCCGGCGGGACTGGAAAAGGCCGGCGTCGCGCCCGCGCAGATCGAACCGGCGCTGCGTGCGGTCTATGACGGTGTCCCGGTCAACGCGCGCGGCCCCGGCGGCCATATCCTGACCGGACCGATCGCGATCACCGGTGCTGAACCCGGCGATATGCTGGAAGTGCGCATTCGGAAAGTCGATCTGGCGATCCCCTATGCTTATAACGCGTTCCGCTACGGGGCGGGGTTCCTGACCGACGATTTTCCCTATGCGCGGATGAAAATCGTGCCGCTGGACGCGAAGCGCATGGTGGGCCTGTTCGCGCCCGGCGTCGAAGTGCCGCTGGCACCGTTCTTCGGCAGCATGGGGGTCGCGCCGCCGCCGTCGTTCGGACGCTACGACAGCGCGCCGCCGACGATCAACGGCGGCAACATGGACGACAAGGCGCTCGTCGCCGGGACGACCTTGTTCCTCCCCGTCTACGCCCCAGGCGCGCTGTTCCAGGTCGGCGACGGCCATGCCGCGCAGGGCAATGGCGAAGTCGATATCACCGCTCTCGAGACCTCGTTGACCGGGACGTTCGAGTTCGTACTGCACAAGAAGGCGGCAATCACCTATCCGCGCGCCGAGACGCCCAAGGCCTATATCGCGATGGGCTTCGACGACGATCTCAGCCATGCGACCCGCAAGGCGCTGCGCAACATGATCGATTTCCTCGTCGCGGAAAAAGGCATGACGCGCGACGATGCTTACATGCTGATCAGCGTCGCAGGCGATGTCGAGATCACCGAACTCGTCGACCGCAACAAGGGCGTCCACGTCGTCTTGCCCAAGGCGGTGTTCACGAAGCGCTAGCGGCCACGGCGGACTCCGCCTGACAAGTTTACGGTAACGCCGCGGCAACTTCGGCGGCAAAGCGGGCGATGTCGAACCGCGCAGCGCCGGGGTCCTCGCCCCGCCTGACCACCACCAGATGCCGGGACGGGATCACCATGACATACTGTCCCCGGTTGCCTTGCGCGGCGTAGCTGCCTTCGGGCAAGCCCTGCTTGGGGCCGAACAGCCACATCGTCGCGCCATAGCCCGGTCCGCTCAACGGCTGCGGTCCGCTCGGCGTCGTCATGGTGCGCATCCAGCCTGCCGGCAACAGGCGCTTGCCCTGCCAGACGCCGTCCTGCGACCAGAACAATCCCAGCCTCGCCAGGTCGCGGGCGGTCGACCAGACCTGGCTGGAGAGGATGTAATTGCCGTGCCAGTCCGTCTCGGCGACAGTGTGGGCCATGCCGAGCGGACCGAACAGGCTGCCCGGCAACGCCCGGTACCGGGCCTCTCCGATCGCGTTTCGGGTGGCATAGACCGCGAGCAGAATATCATTATTGGCGTAGCGGAAGCGTGTGCCGGGCAGGGCCTCCAAAGGCCATGACACCGCCTGTTCGTCCACCGTGGTCCCGCCGAAATAAATCGCATCGGTACGATTGCCGGCGGTGTCGCTGTGCAGGCCGGATCCCATGCGCAGGAGATTGTCGAGCGTGATGGCATGACGCGGATCGCCGGCCTTCCACTGCGGCACAGCGGCGGGGGCCTTCAACGCGGCTGCGTTGTTCAGGCCGATGAGCGTGCCGGCGATCGACTTGCCGACCGACCAGGTCCGGTTGGACACGAACGGCCCGAAACCGCGGCCATATTGCTCAGCAAGAACTTTGCCGTCCTTCACGACGATTACGCCGACGGTCTTGGTGCCGACGCCGTAGGTGGTCCCGAATGCCTTGCCGACCGCGCCAGCCAGCGTGGGCGATGGGCGCGGTGCGATGCCAGCGTCACCTTGCGGCCAGCGACGAGGATCGGCTGCTCGAATCGACGGTGTCGCGGTCGACTTGCGGCTAGATGGTGCCGTGCTGCCGATCGGCAACGTCACGCAGCCATGCCCGCTAGTCCACTCCGCGCGTCTCGGAGGTAGCTTCGGATCGAACCCTACGGAGACGGATTGGCGGGTGCGGTCGACGTTCGCCGTGAGCGTCGGCACGATCTTCTCATAGTCAGGATAGATGCCGGCCAACTCATCGGCATCGATCTGCTCCGGCGTACGGCCTGCATTGAAGATGCCTGAGCAATAGAGTGCCGCCTTGTAACCGGCCGCCACGGCACGCTGGTATGTTCCTGCCGAGGGTTGTGCGACGATCTGCGCACTGGCGGGAACTGACGCGAGGAGGGCGAGACCGGCCGCTTTAAGTATCTGCATGACCGCATTCTTCCATCACGCAACCAGATCGGCAATCCGTTTCTCGGTCATGCGCGTAAAGAGAGGGGCGCGGTCAAGCGCATCCAGCGGAGACCGGCACGGCAGCGATGACTTGCCGTGCAGGTCCCCCAGCAAGCGCCTAGTCTCGCATGAATACCGCAAAGACATCGCGCCAATCCGCATGCCAGCGCGACAGGGCGGGGCGGTTTTCGATCAGGTCCCCCGCCGCCCACGCTATACGCTTCGCATCCTGTTCGGACGTTGTCTCGTTGTCCGGGCACAAGATGTAGAAGTCGCCCGCTGCCACGCGGTCCATCATCAGCGCCACGACCTGTTCAGGTGTCCACGCGCCGGGCGGTTTCTCGGCCAGTCGACCAGCCGTCATCCCGGTCCAGGTGAAGCCCGGCACAAGCAGATGGGCACTGACCCGACTTCCGGTCCGTTCGCGCAAACTGTGAGCAAGGCCTTCAGTTAGCGCTTTCACCCCGGCCTTGCTGACGTTGTGGGCAGTGTTGCCGGGCGGCTGCGTGATGCCCTGTTTGGAGCCGGTGTTGATGATGAGGGCAGGGGCCTCGCCTTCGACCATAGCCTGGACGAAGGCCTGGACGCCGTGGATCACGCCCATCAGGTTGACGCCGAGCACCTCGTCCCACTTTATTGGGTCGGCAAATACGTCACCGCCCCCGCCGATGCCGGCGTTGTTCATCAGCACCGATACAGGACCGTGACGGTCGACCACCTCCTTTGCCAGCGAGGCCATCGCGGCACGATCCGCGACGTCGGCGGACAGCGCAACCGCGCCGTCTATCGAGGACGCGGTCTGCTCCAGCGCTTCACCGGGACGGTCGACCAGAACCACCCGCATGCCCGCGTCCGCAAAGGCGCGAGCAGCGGCCAGTCCAATGCCGCCGGCCGCTCCCGTGACGACCGCAAGCTTGCCCGGTGCGATCGCCGCGAAAGACGGAACGCTCACGCGTCGATGCTCGCCATCGAGGCGTCTGGGTAGCGCGTCCCCTGCGCCGCGCCGGGCGGGAGAATGTCATCGATACGGGCGAGATCGGCATCGCTCAGCTCCACGTCGAGCGCGCCTAGATTGTCCTCGAGATACTTGCGCCGCTTGGTACCCGGGATCGGCACGATATCCTTACCCTGGCGCAATACCCATGCAAGCGCGAGCTGGGCCGGCGTGCAGCCCTTGTCCGCCGCCATCGTGCCGATCGCGGCGACGAGATCGAGGTTCTTCTGGAACGCCTCGCCTTGGAAGCGGGGATGGTTGCGGCGCGTGTCGCCAGCGTCAAGATCGTCGGGTGTCTTGAACTGGCCTGTAAGAAAGCCGCGACCGAGCGGGCTGTACGGCACGAAGCCGATCCCCAGTTCGCGCACCGTCTGCAGAATCTGGTCCTCGACGTCACGGCTCCACAGCGAATATTCGGTCTGTAACGCGGTAATCGGATGCACGGCATGTGCTCGGCGGATCGTCGCGGGGGCAGCCTCGGACAGGCCGAGATACTTGACCTTACCCGCGCGGACGAGATCGGCCATAGCGCCGACGGTCTCTTCGATCGGCACGTCGGGGTCGACGCGATGCTGATAGTACAGGTCGATGACATCGAGCCCGGTCCGCTTCAGGCTCGCGTCACAGGCCGACCGCACATAGTCGGGCGACCGTTGATGCCCTTGAAGCTGCCATCCGACCCGCGGACGTTGCCGAACTTGGTCGCGACCACGATCCACTCGCGGCGCTCGCGTACCACGCGACCGAGCAGCTCTTCGTTGGCGCCAACGCCGTACATGTCGGCGGTGTCCAGGAACGTCACGCCGAGATCCAGCGCGCGATTGATCGTCGCAATGGACTCCGTCTCGTCGCGGCTCCCGTAGAAGTCGGACATGCCCATGCAGCCGAGACCTAGCGCGGAGACTTCGAGGCCTTGCTGGCCCAGTTTGCGGGTTTCCATCAGATCAGTCCTTGTTGGCGGGCAATATGATTGTCGGGCGAAGGGTTACGGCCTGCGGGATTGCGAAGGTTCGTCCCAAACGTCGGCGGCCGTGAGCAGGACCGGGGGCTCCCCGCCCAGCCGGCTGACGAACTCCCGCCGCGCGATACGGTGTATGTCGGACTCGAATTCCCCATACGTCTCGATCGCGGTATCGCTGTCGATGCCGTCGAGGTCCGGACTGATGAACTCCGTCAACGCCTCGCTCGTGATCAGGAACTCGACCATGCCGAGATCGGTGTGGCCGAGGAACAGGACGCCGTGCCGTTCGGCGAGCCATTCATACTCGCCCGGCTCGAAGCGAACGCTCGCAGGTGCCATGGCTCAGCCCTCGTCGTTTGCGCTAGGCAGCCGCTCGGCCAGCGCGGCGATACCGTCGCCAGCGAGGGTTGCATGGGCCGCACCGTCGATTTGCAAAGGGTGCTCCGGCGTAAGCACGGCAGCGTCGCGATGCTCGGGATCGAGCGTCATCCACGTACGCACAGCGCCCTCAAGGCTCGTTACCTCGGCAAGGTTCTCGTCCCCACGCGGCACGTTCTCCAACGCAGCACTCATCCGCCAGTCGATATCCGGCGTCTTCGCATCGTCGCCCCAGGTCGCTTCCGTCATGCTCAAATCCCAAATTGACCGGGAGTGCCGGCTTCCTGATGGCTCAAGCGCTCACCTTCGAAGGCTGGTTCCAGGTAATTCGCATATCGACCGGACGGATCGCGTCGGCGGCAGGTCCAAGCCGCGACGTAGTTCAGCAATAGCTAATAGAAATCGACGGCTGCGGGTGTCGCCGGCTGGCCGACGCAATGAAACGATGGGAACCACTGGGCGGCTATCGCTGAGCCTCGTCGGACGCGACCGTACCCATCGTCATCGCCAGCAACGACATGCCGCCGTGTTCGTGATCCAGCTTCAGAAGCCTGACCCAGTGCGCGATATGCTTCCCGGCTGCCTCACCGGCCTTTCGCAGATGCTGCGGGGTCGACAGATCCGTGTCGTTTTCGATCACCGCGGCGATCGACAGCGCAAAGAAGTCGATGATGTCATCCGCAATCAGTGCTCGATCCGGGGAGTTCGCGGCGAGATACTGCATTACGATGGGCGCGATAACCTGGAACAGGTCGATCTTGGCTTGGTCGTCTACCTTCATCGTGTTTGCGGTCATGCTCGTCTCCTCCGTTCCTGACCTGTATCGTTCGAGACCGGGGGGCGAAAGGCGCAGGCCATCGCTCCCGCCAAGATCGGAGGCGCGATGATCCGCCGACAAGAGAATAGCTTTGCCGCAAAGTCTTAGCGATTGGCCGGGCGCCTCGAACCTGGAACTGTTCGGCGATCACCGTTTTCGCAACCGCGATCGGCGCCGTTGTCGAGCGGGTAGAAATCGCCGAACCAGTGGAGTGAGGCTACACGGGCGTCAGTAGATTGCCGCTCAGTTGGAGTTGCTCGATGTCACGACGCGGAGGGGCACCGAACAGGCGCGCATATTCGCGGTTGAACTGCGATGGGCTTTCATAGCCCACGGCAAAACCTGCGCCGCTTGCCGTCGTGTTCCCTGACAGCATCAGGCGTCGTGCCTCCTGTAGCCGCAATTGTTTTTGATACGCCAACGGCGTCATTTTCGTCACCGCCTTGAAGTGTTCATGGAGTGACGACGGGCTCATACCCGCGGCGGTGGCGATGTCCCCGATGCGGAGCGGCCGATCGAATCCGGTGCGGATTGTGGCGATAGCGCGGCTGACCTGATTGAGGTGGCTGTCGGCCACTGCCATGTAGCGAAGCGCAGCCCCGTGGGGACCCACGAGCAAACGGTACAGGATCTCCCGTTCGATCAGCGGCGCTAGCGCAGCGATGCTGTCCGGCCGATCCAGCAGCCGCATCAGTCGGCACGCCGCGTCGACCAGATCGTCGTCGCTGCGATAGACCGCGAGCGCCGGCAGATCGGCTTTCGGCGCCCGGCCGCCTTCCGCCAGGATGAGGTCCGCCAGCACGGACTGGTCGATGTCGATCTTGCAGCAGAGGTACGGCGCGTCACGATCCGCCTGGACGACGTGTCCGACGAGCGGCAGGTCGACCGAGACCAGCAGGTAATGCGCGGCATCGTAGAGCAGGCTCTCTCCGCCGAGCGAGACTCGCTTGGCACCTTGGGCAATTATGCAAAGCGACGCGTCATACACGGCGGGCAGGGGCACAGTCGGCTCATCGGCCCGGAACAGCGATAGTCGATGGATTGGCGTGCTGACCATGCCGGTTCTCGGGACATGGCGCGCAACCAGCGTGGCGAGGTCTGCGATCGTACTCATCGAGGGACTGTGTCCGCTGCCAGCCGTTCTCACAAGCGGCGGTGAGGCCGTTTTGGAGGATCGTGCAAGCATTGCGGGGGATCGGTCTCACGCTGGTCGGCAATCCGGTTCCATCTGTGTCCAGCCTTCGAGGCGACACGAAAGGAACCATCATGAACGACGTCATCGACAAGACAGTGCTGATCAGCGGCGCCTCCAGCGGTATCGGCGAGGCCACCGTGCGCGAACTGGCGGCCAAGGGCGCGCGCCTTTTCATCGGTGCGCGCAGGACCGATCGCCTCGACGCGCTGGCGGCGGAACTCGGCACGAATGTCGCGTGGCAGGTGCTGGACGTGACCGACGCGGCAAGCTTCGCCGCGTTCGCCGATGCCGCTGAAGCGCGGTTCGGGCGCGTGGACGTGCTGATCAACAATGCCGGCGTGATGCCGCTGTCACCCCTCGCCGCGCTGAAGCAGGACGAGTGGACGCGGATGATCGACGTCAACGTTCACGGCGTGCTGAACGGGATTGCCGCCGTGCTGCCTCGCTTCATCGCGCAGAAGGCGGGCCACGTCGTGAACGTCGCATCGATCGCCGCGCATTTCGTGATGCCGAGCGCCGCGGTCTACTGCGCCACCAAATACGCAGTCTGGGCGATCACCGAAGGGTTGCGGCAGGAGCATGACGATATCCGCACGACGATCATTTCACCCGGGGTCGTGGCAACCGAACTGGGCAACGACATCTCCGAACCTGATATTGCCACTGCACTGACCACGTGGCGGCAGAAGTCGCTGACTCCCGACGCGATCGCACGCGCGATCCGCTACGCTTTGGAGCAGCCCGAGGGGGTGGACATCAACGAGGTCATCGTCCGCCCGACCGCAGCCGGCATGTAGGCGGCGGTGCCAAACTCAGTCCGGGCGGACTTTCTGTCCCCCGGACTGATCAGGTGGACGACCGTCTCGTCAATAGGTCATCGAAAACCATCAATGTCAGTTCACATTGGACAAAGCGGATCGTCGCCCGGCATGATCGGCCCCAAAAACGAAATCATCCGTCCCTTATTTCGCAAGTCGGGGCGAAAGCCAGCCGCCATCCGCTAGCCAGTCTTGCAGGCGATCCGGCCAGTGCAGGATCGAGATCCGGTTCGACTCGTCGAGATTGAACGCGTGGCCACTGTCGGCATACATGTGAAGTTCCGCCGATACGCCACTCTTGCGCAACTGCTCGTAGAGCGTGACCGTCGGTGCTGCGCAGCAAGGATCGCGGCTGCCGGCGACCAGGAACGCTGGGGGCGCGTTGGCGATGGCGGTCGCTGGGATTCCTCGTGGCCCGGGGAAGACCAACACCTGGAAATCGGGGCGAGCGGACTGACGGTCGGTCGGATCGGCGGGTCGACGTCGGGCAGGCTCGGGATTGTCCGCGATCAGCGACACGAGTTCGCCGCCTGCCGAAAAGCCCATCGCACCGACGCGTGCCGGATCGATGCCATAGTCCGCAGCATGCGCTCGGACCCAGCGCATCGCGCGCCGCGCGTCATCCGCAGCATCGCCTTCAACCGAATATTTCGAGCCGGGCTCGTTCGCGAGGCGATATTTGAGCACGAACGCGGTCACCCCCATGCGGTTCAGCGCGGTCGCGACCTTCGTGCCCTCGTTCGTCCATACAAGTAATTTGTGCCCACCGCCGGGCATGATCACGATCGCGGCTCCGTTGCGGTTCGTTACGTCGGCGGGAAAGGCGAGCAGCGACGGATCATGGATGTTGCGGACCCAATAGTCGCGGCCGATCTCCGCCTCGCCGCGGCGTGCCGCCGACCCGGGCGCGCCGTTGGGCCACAGCTTGATCGCGGTGTAGCGGTGTGGCTGCTCTGGCGCCGGATCCTGTCCAGCCAATGACGCGGTTGCGACGGTAGCCGAGGCCAGCAGCGCAATGGTGGCGAAAAGGGTGCGCATCACTTCACCTCCGCGGTCGCGGCCATCGCCGCGAAGCGGATCGGGCTGAACTGGTTCTGGCCGACGATGACGCTCAACGCCTGCGTCTCGAGCGTTTCGGCAGGGCTCACCGTCAGCGATTGCACGTATGTCTCGCTGGAAAATGCACAGAGGCTTACCGAAGCGATGGCGGTGGCGATGCTCTTGCGGGACACACGTCTCTCCTGTCGAATATCGTGGCCGGTGGCGCGCTTGGTTGCGCGGCTCTCCGGTGGAACTGTCATAAAACTCGTCAGACGGAGTTTACTGCGCCGGTTTCAGCCAGCCGTGCATCGCCATCCAGCGGGTGAATTCATCGAACCAACCCGTGCTTGTGGTGGTCTTCGGGTACATGCCGAAGCCGTGACCGCCCTGTTCGAACAGGTGGAACTCGACCGGGCGCTTGGCCGCACGCCAGCTGTCGATCAGCCCATAGCCGCCATTGCCGAAGAAGGGGTCGTCCGCCGCGAGCGCAACGAACATCGGCGGCGCGTCGGCCGGCACCGTCATCGCGGCGAGCGGACCGTAGATGTTGCCGATGAAGGCCGGCTTCGCATCCTGCCCGGCGACGGTCGTTGCCATCGTCAGCATTGCACCTGCGGAAAATCCGACCATGCCGATGCGGCTGGGGTCGACATGCCATTCGCCCGCACGCCTGCGGACCGTGGCGAACGCCGCCCTCGCATCCGCGATCTGCGGCGCAAGGCCCGCCATCATCGCAGCAGCGTTCGGACGTGGCAGGCGCATACCCTGCGGCACCGGTCGCGCGAATGTTGCAAGATTCTGCGGGGTTGGGTTCAGGCGATACTTCAGGACGAAGGCAGCGACGCCTCTGGCGGCAAGTGCACGCGCCACGTCCCAGCCTTCGTTCTCCATCGACAGCGTCTGGAATCCACCGCCCGGTGCGACGATCACCGCCGTTCCGGTGGCCTTGTCGGGATCCGGCAGGAAGGGGGTGAGGGTCGCAACGGTAACGTTGCGGGCGAACACGCTGCCATATTGACTGTGCCACGCCTCCGGTGCGGTCGCCCCCGGGAGTTTACCGGTACCAAGCGCGATGGCGTCGGGCTGCGCCGGAGTGGCGATAGGCGCCATCTTGTCGGTCTGTGCCAGTGCCGGCGTGGTCGAGGCAATCAGCAGGCTGGACAGGCACAGAAGTGCGTGTCCCACCCATCGACGAACGGCGTTCATGCGGAACCCGAATCCCATACTCGCTCTCCCATTTTTATCGTTCTTTTCGTGACGATATAGATAGCGCTACCATAGTACAATGAATTCTGAACAGGTTTCCCCGGTAACCCGTCTACCTTGAATACTGGCGAAAGTTAGAGTGCTCGGGATCACATGATCGCCGCCATGGGAGCCGTCCAGATGGCAGGACTTGGAAGGCATCAAAGGTCTACTGAACATCTCCCCCCAAGGTCATCGCGCGTTGCGAACGATCTCCTGTTCGGCTCCCGATATTCGGCAGTGTTGATCATTGCGGTGATGCAAAGTGCCGGCTAGCGCTGGTCCGCAACTGATAGAAAGGCTCTGTGATGCTCACCAAGCGCGCGTTTGTAGGAATGCTGATGGCGGGCGCCGCTCTGCCGCTGATCGACCCACAGATCGCCATTGCGGCAACCGGGACCGCCGATGACGATGCGCGGCTCCTGCGCTTTCTCGACGCCGCGTTCGATGCGAGTGTCGCGCTCAGTCCCGAGACACAGACCAGCCTTGGCCTGAAAACCAACTACGACAGGCTCGATGATTATACCGACGCTGCCGCACGGCGCGCGCAAGCTTTGCAGGATGCGCAACTCGCCGACCTGCGACGCGGCTTCTCGGTCGATCGGCTTGGACCCGATGCTCGGCTGAGCTATCGATTGTTCGAAGCGCAGGTCGCCACGGATCGCCGCCAGTTCGCGTTCCGCGACTATGCCTTCCCGGTATCGACGAACGGCAGCCCGGCGGGCAACATCCCGGTTTTCCTCATCAACCAGCACCGCATCGCCACGGTAGCCGACGCTCACGCCTATGTGGCGCGGTTGCGTGATTCCCTGCGCGTCATGCGCGAGGTCGCCGCAACCATGCGCAAACAGGCGGCCAAGGGTATCGTGCCGCCAAAGATGGTTTTCACGCCTGCCCGTGGCGATGCCCGCCAAGTTATCACCGGAGCGCCGTTTGATAGTGGCGCGGACAGCAGCCTGATCGCCGATTTCAAGGCGAAGGTCGGCAAGCTTGGCGTGTCCGAGAGCATCAAGGCGGCGCTGATCGCGGATGCGGTCGCGGCATTGAAGGGGCCTTTCCGCCAAGGCTTCGACATACTCTTTGCCGCGCTCGACGAGATCGAGCCACTCGCCAAGGGCAATGACGGCGCGTGGAGCCTGCCCGGCGGCGACGCCTATTATCAAGCGCGGCTCGCCTATTACACGACTACCGACATGACAGCGGAGCAAATCCACCAGCTTGGGCTGGATCAGGTACGATCGATCCACGCCGAGATGACGGCGGTGATGCAACGGGCCGGCTTCACCGGATCGTTGCAGGATATATTCGTGGCGCTGCGGTCCGATCCGAAGTTCAAATACCCCAACACCGATGCTGGCCGTCAACTCTATCTCACCGACGCACGCACGGCCATCGCGCAGACCATGGCCGCCGCACCTCGCTTCTTTCGCCGACTGCCAAAGGCGCCGCTGGAGGTACGCGCGGTCGAGACGTGGCGACAGGAAACTGCCGCAGTGGCGTTCTACGATCAGCCCGCCCCGGATGGCTCGCGGCCGGGCATCTTCTACGTCAATCTGGCGGACATGACGCAGGTGCAGAAGACTCAGGTCGAGGGGATCGCCCATCACGAAGGCGCGCCGGGGCACCACTTCCAGATTGCTCGCGCACAGGAGCTGATTGGCGTGCCGAAGTTCCGCCGCTTCGGCTATTATGGCGCGTATACCGAAGGCTGGGGCCTGTACTCGGAACGGCTCGCCAAGGAGATGGGCGCCTATCGCGATCCGTATTCGGAACTGGGGATGCTGGCGTTGCAAGTGTGGCGCGCGTGTCGCCTGGTGCTCGACACGGGCATGCACGCCAAGCGTTGGAGCCGCGATCAGGCAATCGCTTATTTCACCCAGAATGCGCCACTTTCGGCACGCGACGTGGTCAAGGAGGTCGATCGCTACATCAACAACCCTGGCCAGGCGACGAGCTACATGGTGGGCCAGCAGCGTATATCGGCACTCCGGCATAAAGCGGAGACCGCATTGGGCGCGCGCTTCGACATTCGCGATTTTCACGAGGTTGTGCTGGCGCATGGCGCGCTGCCGCTCGGGGTACTGGCGGAACAGGTCGATGCTTGGATCGGGGTGGCCTGAGACCTACGCCAAGGCTACCACGCGACGAGGGGTGGATCGACGAACCTCGCCGCTCGGTTAGCAGTCCAAAGGTCAGAATTTGGTGAGGCCAGACCAGCACGCGAGTTCTGGGACAAGCGTCTGAACGCCTGTATTTGAACACGCGTTGACTACGATCAGTGGAGCAAGCGTAGTGGGTTACCCCGCAAAATCGAGCTATCGCTGGTCGCCTGCATGCTGATAGTAAGCGGTCAAACGAGACGGCGACGGGAAGCTCCACGGCATTGACGGTCAATCGGCGACATATCGCCATCATCGCGCCGCCAACGGCCGGGCACATCAATCCGCTGGTGGCATTGGGAACATCGCTCGTCGAAGCGGGGCGTAGAGTCACGATAGTCCATCTGGCCGACGTCGCCTCGCTAGTGCCTAACGGTAGTGTCGGTTTTGCGGCGCTCGACCACCCGGCGGACTGCAAAGGCTTGTTGGCAGCATATTACCGGAAGCTGGCGCAGCCATCGGGCCCTGTCGGACTGACCAGGATGATCCGCGGCACGGCGTCCGTGACGGAACTGCTATTGGAGGCTCTTCCGGCGGCACTGTCGAGACTTGGGGTGGATGCGGTACTCGCCGACTCCGTCGAGCCGGCCGGTGCGCTGGTGGCACGACATCTCCGACTGCCGTTTGTGACAGCCGTCACCGGGTTGCCCTTGCTCAGAGAGCCGATGGTGCCGCCACCGTTTCTCGGGTGGGAATATCGTCCCACTGCGGCTGGCCTTCGTCGCAACAATGGTGGGTACGCCGTCAGCGACCTGCTGATGCGGCCGATCGCGAAAGTCGTGTCGTCCTATGCGCGCCGGTGGAAGCTTGACTCCGACCCTAGGCAACAATGGTCGGACCGCCTCCACGTCGCACAATGCCCGGCAGGTCTGGATTTCCCGCGGGCGGCATTGCCACAGAACTTCCGATACGGCGCGCCGTGGCGGCTGGACGAAGCTGACGTCGATCTTCCGGAAGACGACGGCCGACCCTTCATATTCTGTTCGCTGGGATCGTTGCAGGGCGCGCGCCGATCGTTGTTTGCCGCGATGGCAACTGCCTGTGCCGCAGTCGGTGCTCGCGCGGTAGTCGCGCATGGTGGCGGGCTGAGCGAGGCCGAAGTCACCTCGCTACCCGGGAGGCCCCTGGTCCGGGCATTCTGGTCTCAGACCCGTATCCTGCCACAATGTTCGGCGGCGATTTTGCACGGCGGGTTCAATACCGTGCTGGACGCACTGGCCGCCGGCGTTCCGATCGTTGCGGTACCGCTGGCATTCGAACAACCCGCTACGGCCGCGCGACTGAAGCGGATCGGGGCGGCTCGTATCGTATCGCCCGCCGAAGCAGACAAGGGCGGCCTCGAAGCGGCGTTGCGGCTCGTGCTGTCGGATCCGTCGTACCGCCACGCGGCAAATTTGCTCGCTGCTGAAATGGCGGGGGCCGGGGGCGCTGCCGAGGCTGCCGCGCTGGTCGATTCGGCCCTCTTCGACGATGTCGACGCTATGCCGGCAGGGCTGAGTCCATCAGATGGGGAGCCCGCCTGCGCCGCATGATGTGGCGGCTGGCAATGATGGCAGGTGGTGCGAGAAACAGCCCCATGATGACGTCGACCCCGTAGTGACCGCCGAAGACCGGTGTCGCGACGATCGTCAATATCGCCCATACCCGGCCCGGAACCGCAACCCGGGGCATCGCGCTGAACGCCCAGATGAAGATGGCGGCGAGCGTCGCATGGAAACTGGGAAAGCTGACGATTCCCATGAGCATCGTGAGATCTAGCACGCGTAGCGACCCATCGCGAAGCCCGGATATCAGCTCCTGTTCAAGCCAGGCTATGGATGGCCAGAGATGTGCGTACCTGGACGGATCGAACAGATTGCCCATGGCTGGAGTAAGGCCCGAAATCAGTATCGTGACGAAACCGGACAGGATCGCGGCACAGACCATCGTCCTCAGGGTGCCGAATTTCCCCATGCCGCTCAGCGCTACGATGACGACGATCATCTGCAAGGTGAGGCTGTGATACGCCAGTCCAAGCAGCCAAATCAAAGGAGGGGACTTGTCGAGCAACGCCAACACGACCGGCCAGTTGAAACCAATCGCGCGGTCGGCGGCGGCCAGTCGGGCATCCCACAACTGCCCTGCGTTTGCTGCCAGGGCATACGCCAGAACGACGCCGAGCACCGTGAACAGCGTCATTTGGAGAAACGCTCGCGCGCCGGCGACGAGACGCGGCCGCGCGGTGTACTTGCCGATCGCCAGCGCGAGGGAGAGCGCCATCACCGCTGCCATCGCGGGAGCCGCTCGGATCGGATCCACGGTGAAGCGGTGATGATATTGGGCGACGAGGAAGCTCATCAACATGGCCCCGATCAAGACCCAGGAGGGAGTCTCTCGGTGGTCGGCGCGGAACAACGGGGCAATCATACCGGTCGAACGCAGCGTGCCGCCATGCGGTGCCCAGGCAGATCGATTTCGACCACATTACATGGACATCACGCGATCTAAAGACGACGTGGTCCGGAGCGGAGAATGGCTTCGACGCCACCGGCTCGGGATATTTTGTCGCGGAGCGCCCTCGCATAGCCGGCGGGTAACGGTTATGTGGGCATCATGCTGAATTCGCTGCACCCGTCCACCGTCAATTCGTGCGATCGCGCAAAGTGACCTGGTTCGAGAAACTCGCGATCGTCGTCTTCATGGTGTTGTTCATGGAGTGCTTCGCGTGGGCGGCGCATCGGTATGTCATGCACGGCTGGGGCTGGGGCTGGCACAAGTCGCATCACGAAGACCATGACGGTTGGTTCGAAAAGAACGACCTGTATGCAATCATCTTCGCGATCGTGCCGATCGTGTTGTTCGTCGTCGGGCTCTGGTGGGAACCACTGTGGTGGGCAGCACTCGGCATCACGGTGTACGGCGGCATTTATGCCTTCGTGCACGACATGCTCGTGCACCAGCGCGGCGGCTTTCGCTGGGTGCCCAAGCAAGGGTATTTCAAGCGCCTGCTGCAGGCACATCGACTGCACCACGCGGTAGAGGGCAAGGACGGTACCGTCAGCCACGGATTCCTGTTCGCGCGGAAGCCTGCGGTACTGAAAGCTCAGCTGCGCGCGAACGCCGATCCGCAGCGACGCGCAATACGTGCTGACAAAGCGGGAAACCTCGTCTCGGCAGATGCAAAGAAGTGAGCGGGACGGTTCGCCAATCGGAGGTCCTGAGGCACCAGACGCGTGTCGGCGTGTCGCTGTCCGCCGCGATCGTCGTGGCGTGGCTGGCGATCCACGTAACGGGTATTTTCTTCTGGCGATGGAGCGCGGATACAATTTTCTTGGCCATCGTGATGGTCATCGTACAGACTTGGCTGAGTACCGGACTGTTCATCGTCGCGCATGATTCAATGCACAGGGCGCTGGCACCCGATCGGCCACGACTGAACCGCGCTATCGGTGCGACCTGCCTGTCGCTTTATGCCTGCCTGTCCTATGCATCCCTATTGCCGCAGCATCATCTGCATCACAAGGAAACGGGGAGGGCGGGGGATCCCGATTTTCACGGTGGCGATCCAAGTCTCGGTGGCTGGTTCCTGCAGTTCTTCAAGACCTATTATTCCCACGGGCAGATCATCCGGATCACCGTGGTCGCGCTGATCTATACGCTGCTGCTTGGGGCACCGCTCGGCAACATCGTCATCTTCTGGGCTCTACCGGCCTTGGGTGCGGTGGCACAGTTGTTCGTCTTTGGGACGTGGTTGCCGCACAGGGAACGCGAGACTCCCTTTGCCGATTCACACCGCGCGCACAGCATCGATGTGGGCCCGGTCTTGTCGCTACTGACTTGCTTCCACTTCGGCGGTTATCATCACGAGCATCATCTTTCGCCGGGAACGCCGTGGTGGGGGCTTCCGTCGCGGCGCCGCGCCCTTGCCGGGCGAGCCGCCCATCGCCGGGTCGTCGAGGATCAAGCATGACGCTCGCCATCATTCTCTCCGCCATCGCGATGACCGTCATCGTCGGCGTTCGCTATCTCCTCGTGTCAGGCGCGTTCGCGTGGATCACGGTCCGCAAGCATCCGGGGCTGTACCTCGGGCTGGACCCGCAGGTCCGTCGCGAAATCATCTGGAGCCTGGCGTCCGCAGCGCTTTACGGGATCCCGGCCGGCGTCGTCGCGTGGGGATGGCAGCATCATGGCTGGACGCAGGTGTACTCCGACATCCACGCCTATCCGCTCTGGTACCTGCCGGTTTCGGTGTTCCTGTATCTGCTGCTGCACGATGCTTGGTTCTACTGGACGCACCGCTGGATGCATCGTCCCAAACCGTTCAAGTTGGCGCACGCGCTGCATCATGCCAGCCGTCCGCCGACGGCATGGGCTGCGATGGCGTTTCACCCTATCGAGGCGTTGACCGGCGCGGTGGTCATTCCGTTGCTGGTGTTCTTCGTTCCGATCCATATCGCCGGCCTCGGTATCGTGCTCACGATCATGACGGTGATGGGGGTCACGAACCACATGGGATGGGAGATTTTCCCGCGGTTCATGTGGACCGGGCCGCTGGGCGGGTGGCTGATCACGGCCAGCCATCACCAGCGGCACCACGAACTCTATGGCTGTAACTACGGCCTGTATTTCCGCCATTGGGACCGGTTGTGCCACACCGACCGCGGTGTCGGCGATTTCACGAAAGAGCATGCGCGCGCTGCGCGTCGCGTCGAAGTGGCGAACTCTTAGGTTGACGATGGACGGGCGCCGAAGCGCCCGTTCGTTCGTCAGTTGATCGGCACACCACCGGTGACTGCGATCACTGCACCGGTCATGTAGCTCCCCTCCGACGACGCCAGGAGGACATACGCCGGAGCAAGTTCGGCCGGCTGTCCTGCGCGACCGAGCGGCGTATCCTGGCCGAGTTTTTCCAGTTCCTCCGGCGACTTCGCGATGGGCTGGATGGGCGTCCAGATCGGGCCGGGCGCCACGGCGTTGACGCGAATACCCTTCGCAACGAGCAGATTAGACAGCCCGACCGTCAGGCTGGAGATCGCGCCCTTGGTCGCGGCGTAGACGATCATGCTCTTGGTCGCGACCTTGGCCTGCTCGCTGGTGGTGTTCACGATCGCCGACCCTGGCTTCATGTGCGGTGCTGCGGCCTTCGCGAGACGGATCATCGCGAACACGTTGGCCGCGAACGCGCCCTGCATCTCGTCGTCGTCGATGCTGTCCAGATCCTCGTTCATCGTCTGCGCCGCAGCATTGTTCACCAGAATGTCGAGCCCGCCGAGCTCCTCGACGGTGCGCTTTACCAACGTGACGCAGTGATCCCGGTCGCGAATGTCGCCCGGTAGCAGCAGGCAGCGCTGCCCCGCTCTCTCCACCCAGCCCCGCGTATCCTCGGCGTCGTCCTGTTCAACGGCGAGGTACGAAATCGCGACATCCGCGCCCTCCCGCGCATAGGCAATGGCAACCGCCTTGCCGATGCCGGAATCGCCACCGGTGATGAGCGCGACCTTACCCTTGAGAAGCCCCTTGCCAACATAGCTTTCCTCGCCGTGATCGGGCTTGGTCTTCATGTTGGCGACAAGCCCGGGGCGGGGCTGCTGCGGTTCGCCGGGAAAGCTCGTCGGGTGGCTGATGCGCGGATCATCGGTCATGGAAAGCGTCCTGCTGTTCGGGTCGCTGAACGAACGGTCCTCCGACCGTTAAGTGCCGCCGACAAAAGACTGTTACCGATGACGATCTACAATCGAGGCGGGTGCACTCAGCGGATATCGGCGCGGCGGGTGGGTGCGTGAAAGTCCGCAGGCTTGTCGGCGATCCAGCGCAGGAAGCGACTGATATCCGGGCGCGCTTTCAAGACATCGAGGTCCGCGAACGTCGTCGCCAGATCCTGGTTCGAAACGCTGGCGTGAATGATGCGGTGACAGATCGGATGAACCGGCATGACCTCCGTACCACCCCGGCTTTTCGGAATGCGGTGATGCCATTCCACCTTTCGCCCCAAGGGCCGCTCGCACAGCCCGCATCGCCCGGCATCTTCAGCAGCGATCGTCCGCGCCTCCGCCTCCAATAGTCTTGCCATCCGCTTCACACGTCCGCCCATGGTTCGAATATGGTGTATCGTGGGGGAAAGAACAGCAGGTGCAGTGGCTTATCAGACGAAACGTGACATGCTTCGCCGAAGGGCGACCCACCAGAAGTAGACCAAGCCCCGGGCCTTATGGCGCAGCCGGAACCAGTAGAACCGCTTGATGCCGGCATGCGTCTTCACAGGCCGCGTCCAGTCGAAGCGAACGGCAAGAATATCCTCGACGATGGCGCGAAGTGCGCGTCCGTCGGAGACGAGATACTTGGCGTACAGCGCGCCGTCGCCGAAGCTGTAGCCTGCCAGCAATCGAGTCTCGTCTTCAATATCACGGCGCCCGTGATGATGATCGACGACCATCAGTGGGTCGTAGAGTATCGCGACGCCGAGGCCCGCTGCACGGAACAGAAAATCCGTATCCTCCGCGGACACGAATGGCGCGCCGGCGCCGAACCGTTGATCGAAGCATCCCGTCAACCGCAGGACATCCGAGGTGAACGCCAGGTTTGCCCCCATGATGAACCCGCCCGGAAACCCGTGCGACGGCGCGACCATGGGATGGTCTTCAAGCTTGATCGTGACGGGGAGATCGGCCGGGTTGCCGAGCAGAATACGACCGCCGATGATCGCCGGTCCGCTGGCCCTTTCGAACGCGGCGCAGACGGCCGCGAAATAGTCTTGATGCAGGACGCAGTCGTCGTCCGTCATCGCGATGATGCGCCCGGTGCAGTGCGCGAGCCCAGCGTTGCGCGCGCGGGCAAGCCCGGGGTGTGGTTCGTGGACGAGGTGGACGGGGAAAGTCTGCCCGGCTTGCCATTCCGCCAGTCGCTGCGGCGTGCTGTCGACCGAGCCATTGTCGACCAGAACGACCTCAACGGTCGTATTTCTGGCATTCGCTGCCGCGCGCTCCACGGACTTTAGCGTCGCCGCCAGCGAGCCGGCGCGATTGCGCGTACAGACGAGCAGGCTGACGTCGATGGCGGCAGTCACCGCGCGCCGACAAGCTGCTTGGCAAGAACCATGGCATGGCCGATCGTCGAGGCCCTCGTCACGATCGCATCCGGGGCAGGCCAGGCGTCGAGATATGCGGCTATCTTGCCGTAGTCGTTGTCGAGAACGACATGCGGAATACCGAGCAAGTCGGCGAGGATGTGGCCGTGGAGCCGGTCCGTCACGACGACTCGGCCTTGGGCGAGCAACCGCAGCCCGCGGCCGACGCGGGCGACGGCTTGAGCTTCGCGTGCTTTGGCATTGACCCCGACCGGCAGATGGGCGTCGTCTTCCAGCCAATCGACGACGGTCGCGGGATCGGCCGACGGCAGTGCATAGCCTTGCCGTTCGTCGTCGGTGCGCATCAACATCAGCACGTCGCATTGCGGCGCGGCGCGCAATTGCTCGCCGAGCGCATACGCCGAGTCCGGGGCAAGATGTGACGGGCAGGCCAGATGCTTGCGTGCGAAGTCGAGGCTGCGCGTATCGCGGACGTACAGGACGAAGTCGGGATGGTCTCCGACCAGCGCGGCGAACCGATCCACCTCGGAAGGCACGCGAAAATGGATCGACTGCGGTAGCTGCACGACCGGTCGGTCACGGACCCTTGCCAGGATGTCCTCGCGGAACCGCTGGTGATGCGGCCAGATGTCGCCGAGGTTGCCGCCGCCATGCAGAAACAGGATGGCGGCGGGACAGGCGCTAAGAAAGGCATCGAGATCGAAATCGTGCCAGGTCGAAACGTAGCACGGATCGCGCCCCGTTATCTTCCGCAGCATTGCGAGTTCGCCGAGCCAGATCGCGCTGTCGCCGACGTTCGCATGATCCGGGAAGTCGACCAGCGCATAGCGCGAACCAAGCTCAACATGCGTCCGGTATAATGCGGAGAGCAGCGCCCGCTGCTTTCCCAGATGGTCGCTGACCGTCATGCGCGCCGCCCTTGTTCGTGATCGACCACGTCACGGAAGAGGTCCTCGCATCGATCGAGCCACCGATCACGGGTGAAGGCCGTCTCAACCCGATCACGCTGCGGGCCGCGGGGACGTTGGATGGCCGTCGTGATGGCGTCAGCGAGTGCGGAAACGTCACCGGGCGGTGCGAAACATCCTGTCTCACCGATGACTTCCCGCAAGGCGCCGCGGTCGAACGCCGCCACCGGCAGGCCGCACGCCATCGCCTCGACCGCGACCAGGCCGAATGGTTCGTCCCAGCACGGCGTGAACACGAACACCGAAGCGCGACCCATCTCCGCCGCAAGCGCCGATGCATTTAGATGTCCGCCATAACGAATGCTGCCGTCCAGCAGCGGCGCGACGTCGGCTTCCCAATAGTCGCGATCCTCAATCGGTCCGAACAGCGTGAGCGGGACGCCGGCCAGCCGCGCCGCCTGCGCTGCCAGATGCGGAGCCTTATCGGGCGTCATCCTGCCGCACCAGACCGCGCTGCCATCGCCTTGCGCAACGAACGGCCACGCATCTAGGTGGATGCCATTGTGCAGTACCGAGGCTTCGCGTGGCGGGCCGTCCGGCCACCACGCGGCGAGCTGGTGGGCCGAGGTCGCGGTCAGGCGGTGGGTCGGCGTGACGCTGGCGTGCACGAACCAGCGCAGCGCGTCATAGGGCGGGACGTGCAGCGACGTGACGGTAGGGACCGACGCGGTCCGCGCCGGCTCGAGCGGGAAGCGGTGCAGGCTGTTATTGTGCACCACGTCAAAACCACCGGCGGCGATCCGGTCGCAGGCCGCGGCATAGCCGTCGTCGAGATGTGCGATCAGCGGCGCGAAGCCGCGGTGCTCGGCACCCGGAAAGGTGCGTTCGTAATGCTCCGGGATCACCGCATCGATCGTGAAGTGCGGATCGCTGTCCCCTGAAGCGAACAGCACGACATCGTGGCCGCGCGCCTGGAGACCTGCCGCCAGATGCCAGCATTGTGATTCCATCCCGCCAGCAAAGGGTTGGGCGATCGGCTGGCGGACATGACAGAGGACTGCGATCCTCATTCGGCGGCCGCGGCTCTCTCGCTTGCCGCCAATCGGTCTTCGAGCAGGCGGATGACGGTCGCCGTATTGGCATAGGGCTGGTGGCTCTGCTGGCCGGTCAGTGCGAGATCGGCGGCGTCGGGGCGGCGGAGGATGCGGATCGGCCGACCCGGTGTGGGGTCGATCAGCCCCATCAGGCGGAACGCCTGGAGCCAATGGCCCATCGTCCGATAGCCCCATTTGGTCTCGAACAGTTCGGCATTGCGCACGACGCTGTCGAGATGGTGCACCGGCGGCATGTGGTGCGGATGATATTGGTGATAGGCCAGACCGCCCTTGATCCACGCGATCTGCACGCCGGCCTCGTCGAGCGCCTTGCCGAAATCGGTATCCTCGCCGCCATAGCCGACATAGCGCTCGTCGAAGCCGCCGAGATTGAGGAACGTCGTCCGTCGCATCGCGAAGTTGAGCGACCAGAAACAGCGATAGTCGGTGCAGATCTCGATGCCCTGCGGCGGGGGACCGCGACGGTCCGAATGCTTTACCGCGATCTCGGCGAACCGGTCATACTGCCAGTCGCCGTCGGTCGCACCGCCCGGCAGGTACAGGACCTCGCCCATCAGCAGCCCGTCGAACGTGTCGAGGAACCCGGCATAATCGGCCAGCAGCGTGGGCGTCGGGATACAGTCCATGTCGAGAAAGACGATGACGTCGCCGGTCGCCGCGCGGGCCGCGACGTTGCGTGCGGAGGCGAGGGGAAGGGTGTCGGCGACGACCTGCATCTGGCGGATCGGAAACGGCGCCTCGGGCAGGTCGTACAGGTCGTCCTGCATCACCGCAACGATCAGTTCGGTCGGGATCAGCGTCTGCCGCATCAGCCCGCGGACGACGTTGACGAGATGGTCTGGACGCCCCTTGCCCAGTGTAACGACGGAAACTTTGGTCATGATGATGGCTCTGCTTGGAATTGGGGACGCGCGGCGGCGGTGGCCGGTCGATCAGAACGCTTGAAGGGGGTAAAAACGTTCCTCGGTGATCCGTTCGGTCCGCTCGGTCATCGCTTCGACCCCACCGAACTGGAAGCCGAGTTGCGACGTGTACGCGGCACAGGCAGCGATCCGCCGTGCGCGTGTCTCGGACGTGAGGTATTCGATTACCGCGGGCATGACGGCAATGCGGTCTTCGCGATCGGCATAGGGCCAGTCTTCCCACAGCAATACGGTATGATCGGCACAGGATCGCCAGATCGCCTCCAGAACGACGTGATGGTCGACATGGTTGCCGAGGCACAGTGGTCCGAGGACGAGATCCGGCCGTTCCGCCACGAGTAACTCGGTCACCGCCGCCGCGACATCGTCGACGATCCGGTCGTCGGGCAGCCGTGCCGCGAACAGCATCTTTGCCGAGGTGTAACCACGATGCGGCGCCTCCAGGAACGGCAAATGCGTCGCGCGCGCGCCAAGCGCTTGGCACGCCACGTGATCCTCGGCACGGCGCAGCGCCATATAGTCGATGTCGGCGCTCAGGCCCTTGTCGAGCTGGCATGCGAGCGCGAACCCGGTCGGCTGTGCGACGTTGCCGGTGAAGCAGGTTGCAACGGTGACGTCCCAGCCCTGGTCGACGCGCGACGCCAGCAGCCCGCCGGCGGAGAAGGCGGCATCGTCCAGATGCGGTGATATCGCGAGCAGCTTCATCGGTCGGTCACAGCAGATGCGGCTCGCTGCGGAAGCGGCAGGGCGTGATCGGCAGGTCCGTGTCGAAGGCGGCTTGCGGCTGGTTACGCAGGTCGCGGTAGATGCCGACGATCTGTTGCCCGACCGCGTCCCAGCTATACACCCGGCGGCATTCTTCCAGCGCGGCGGTCGCCAAACGCGTGCGCAGGTTCGTATCAGTGATGACGCGGGTCAGCGAAGCCGTAAGCGCGGGCACGTCGCCGGGATCGGTGAGCAGGCCATTCTCGTCGTCGCGGACGCAGTCGACGACGCCGACGGCGTGGCACGAGACGACCGCGAGGCCGCACGCCATCGCTTCGAGGATCGTGTTCGAGAAACCCTCGGCATAGGTCGGGGACACGAACACGTCGTGTTCGCGGTAGAGTTCGGGGACCGCGTCATAATCCGCATAGCCGCTGAACGTCACGCGGTCGGTGAGGCCAAGTTCGGTCGCAAGCGCCTGCGCCGGGTCGACGTCGGGACCGATGCCGGAGATGGTCGCTTGCCAGTCCCCGCGCACGTCCGGCAGCGCCATGAGGAAGTCGAGCACGCCTTTGCGGCGGTCGACGCGGCCGTGATAAAGCAGGCGAACCGGTTCGGGCGCGACGATCGCGTGAGATGCCGGCGTGAAATGGTCGGTATCGACGGCGCCCGGAACGATCGTGAACCGGTCGAGCGGAGTGCCGAGCCGGTCGTGGACTTCGCCCGCGAAACTGTTGCCGCCGATCAGCAGCGCGCCGGCATGATCGAGCACGCGGACCATCGCGAGCCGATGCGTCTCGCAGCACGAGCCGACCCAATGCCCGTCACCGCCCTGGATCGACAGGACGCAGGGCAGACCGAGGCGTTGGGCCGCGATCATCGTCGCCCAGCCGGTCGGATAGCCATATTGCGCGTGGAGCATGTCGAACGGATTTACGGCGTGGTCGCGCGCGATCGCCTCGACCAGTGCGTCGATATCGCGTTCAAAATCGCCGCCATCCTGTTCGCCGAGCGCTTCGAGGCCGACGACGCGTACGCCCGGCACCGGGGGCGGGGGGCCGCCGCCGTAGACGCGGGCGCGTGCGGGATCGCCGTAATATTGGCTGATCATCGTCACGTCGTGACCCGCGGCGACGAGCTGGCGCAACAGATTGATCGCGTAGATCGACATCCCCGATATAGCAGGGAAGAAGCGGCGCGAGACGAAGCATATTCGCATCAGGTCAGTGCCGCGCGGAGATAGGCGATCGACTCCGGAATGGCCTGATGCGCGCGGGGGCTCTCGCGCGACAGTTCGACGCAGACCAGCTTGTCGAAGCCGATCGACTCGAGCGCGGTGAGGATGGCGGGGATGTCCATGTCGCCCTGGCCGAAGGGGAGATGCGTGTGATCGCCGCGGCGCATGTCCTCGACCGCGACGGTGCCGAGACGGTCGGCATACGCACGCACTGCGGCGTCGGGGGCGATATCTTGCGTGACGAGGCAATGGCCGGTGTCGAGCGCGAGCCGCAGGTCCGGGTGGCGGATCGCGAGTCGCGCATAGTCCGCGACGGTCTCGATCAGCATGCCGGGCTCCGGTTCGAGGCTTACGGGAATGCCCGTTCGCGCGGCATGCTCGACGACCTTGCCGAGGCCCGTGTCGAGCCAGTCGAGTGCCTCGGTGTGACGCACGCCGGGCTTCGGTACGCCGGCCCAGAACGACACGGTCTCGGCATTCAGGATCGCTGCGACCTCGAGCGCGCGCGCGAGGAACGCGACGCGGCGATTGCGGCCCCCGGGATCGGCCGTGACGAGCGTCGGTTCGTGCTTGTCGCGCGGGTCGAGCAGATAGCGCGCGCCGGTCTCGATCACCGACCCTAGCCCGAGCGACCGCAACAGTGTGCCAACGCGCTCCGCCTCGCGTGCCCAATCGTCGGCAAACGGATCGAGGTGGTGGTGATCCAGCGTCAGCGCGACGCCGTCATACCCCGCATCGGCGATCAGGTGCAGCGCATCGTCGAGCCGGTGGTTGGCCGCACCGTTGGTGTTGTACGCGAACCGCAGCGTCATCGTGCCGCCTCCGTCTCAAGGCCCTGTTCGGACCATGCGACATGATGCGCTTCGGGTTCGCGGTAGAGCGGATAGAGCGGGCCGACGATTTCGTCGGCGAGTGCCGTATCGAAGAACGGCTGGCCGCCGAGCCGCGCGACTGCTTCTTCCGTGAGGCGAACGGGCCGGCGGGATGCGCTTTCCTCGCCGCCGAAGCTGACCAACGGGCTGTCGAGCGCGACCAGCTTGGCGACGTTCCGCTCGCCGATCCGGTAATAGCTCATCGTTTCGACCTCCATGCCGGGCACGATTACCTTGACCACCGCGACGCTCGCATCCGCAGGGGACATGTCGACGTAGAGGATGTCGAACCCGGCCGCCTCTACCGCCTCCCTCGCCAGTTGCCCGCGAGCGCGTGCGTCGGGAACGTCGGCGCGTGGCAGGTCGGCAAAGGCGCGGCGGCTGCGCTCGGCCAGCATCGTGTCGGCCAGCCACGCGCGCAGCGTCGCGGCGTCGATTTCGGTCCAGCGCTTCATCTCGAAGAACGCGCGACCGTCGCTCGATTTCGCGGCACCGCCAGCCTGCGCCATGAACCGGTCGATATATCCGGGTGGTGCGATCGTCTCGGCAAGCGCCATCGGGCCATGCGCGAAGGCTTTGCGCGCGCGGCTCGCAGCGTATTCGGCGATCGCCTTGGCCAGCGCCTGCACCGCGTCGGGATGCGCTGCCTCGCCGCACGCCGTCGCCATGATCGGCACCGCGGGTTCGCGCGCATCGACGCCGACGCAATAGACGTTGGCGAGGCCGAATTCGTCGGTCGCGAACTTGGGGATCACGCGGACGTCGGCGGCGGTGAACCGGTTGATCAGGTCGCTGATCTCGGCAGGCAGGCTATTGGGGAGATCGATCGCGACGCCGCGGTCGAGCGCGCGGAACAGCAGGCCGTTGCCGTCGCGCTGGAGGATCTCGCACAGGCCGTGGCCGATCGCCCAGTCGAGGTCCGGCCCCGCGCCCATCCCGTTGGAGATGATCGTCGTGAAGGGCACGTAGCTGGGCGCCAGTTCCTTGGCGGAATAGGCGGCGAGGTCGATCGGTACGAGGACGCTGGAACCGTCCGCCCACCGCCTGGCCTCGACCCAATCGAGCGGCGTATCACGGCCGACCGGGGAGCCGGCGGGCAGGCACAGCGTCAGCGGATCGGCAATCCCACGCTCGCCGCGTTCACGGACGAGGTCGGCATAGCTGCCGTGCGTCTTGCCGCGCGCCGACAGGGTCAGCGTCGGCCAGACCATCTCGGCGATTTCGCCCAGCGCACCCAGGATCGCGGCCTCGTCGGTCGCGCCATAGCCGACGCCGTACGGCATGATGCCGTCCAGGTCCGCAGTCTCCGGGAACAACGCGACCACCCAGACCGGGATGCCCACGCGGTCGATACCGTCGATCGGAAACGCGACGATATCCCCGGCAGGGAACGCGTCGAGATAGAAATAGCAGGCCGCGCCCAGCTGTTCGGGCAGGCCGGTGATGGTGCGGGTCATAGCGGAATCCTCTTCACGCCCGGCGCACGGGCCAGCGCCTCGTCGAGCACGGCGATGGCGACATCGCGACCGACTTCGGGGGCATATTCGAACGGCGTCAGGACGGCGTCGAACGCGAGCGGCGCGATCACGTCGCGGTACTGGCGGATCTCGCCATGCGTCAGCGGGATGTCCTTGTGGAACGCCTTGTGGCTCGAGATCGCGTGGCTGACGCCTGCGGCGTCCTGGTCGATCTTGAACATGTCGCCGCAGAACAGGCGCTTGCCGACCGCATCGTGGAGCGCGGCCTGGCCTTCGTAATGGCCGCCGACGTGATGCAGCGTGTACCCCGGCGCGATCTCCAGCACGTCGTCATACGGCGTCGTAACGCGGAACGCCTTGGTCATGCCGAGGTCGTCCTTATGGATCGCGAGCATCTCCGGCGCGCAGTCGCGCTGGAGCTGGAACAGCGCGCCATAGCCATGCGCGTGACTGGCCGCGAGATAGCGTATGCCGCCGAGCCGTTCGATCTGTTCGAGCATCGCGGGGGAGTAATAGGGCGCAGCCTCGAAGGCGATGTTGCCGCCCTCTCGGACGATCAGCCAGCCAGTACCGCCGAGCCCGAGATGCGGTGTCGTGGAGAAGGCCCAGAGATCGTCGGCAACCTGTCGCCAACTGCCGTCATGGCTCGCGGCGACGTCCTGTTCGGGGAGGAAGCGCCAGCCGTCCTCGGGCAGGTCGTTGCGCGTATCGTTGCAGACCGGGCAGTCGGCGGGCGCGAAATGTCGCTGCCAAAAGCCACAATGCGCGCAGGCATACCAGCTCAGAGGCATGATCGCGCCTCGGTATAGGCGGCGTCGAAAAGACGCATCAGCGACAGGTCCCGGTCTATGGAGAAATCATGCGCGTCGCCGCGGACGGCGGCGGCAAACGCTGCGGCTTGCGCGGTGAATGGCGACAGCGCGGCGTCGAAGGGGAGGGCGGTCTCCTCCCCGGTGCGGGCGCTACGGCGGATCACGGTGCCGCCCTCGGTCTGGCCCATCGTGTCGGTCGCGACGAGCAGGCCGTCCTCGCCGAGGATCTCGAGCCGGCGGCGGGGCAGCACTTCGGGGCAGTTATAGGCGACATGGCTCTGGACCAGGATGCCGCCTGCGGTGCGACCCGACAGGATGCCGCCATCGTCGACCGGATAGTCGTGGATGCGCCGCTGCAGGTCGATGTGCAGGCGCGCGAGCGGTTCGTCGACCAGCATCGCCGCGAGATCGAGGCCGTGGAGCGCGAGGTCGATGACCGCACCGCCGCCCGCGGCCGCCGGATCGGCGCGCCAGTTGCAACCGCCGCCTTCGCTGGACGGCGACCAGCTCGGGTCGACCCAGCAGGCATAGACGATTCGTACCGCGATCGGTCGGCCGATGGCGCCGTCGCGGATCGCCTCTGCCATCGCGCGATGTGCGGGGTGATGGCGCTGGTCGAACGCGGTGCCGTAGAGGTGCCCCGCGACGGCCGACCCGATGGCTTCGGCATCGTCCAGCGTCGCGGCGATCGGCTTTTCGCACAGCACCGGCACGCCCGCCGCCACGGCCGCGCGGACCGGGTCGGCGTGAAGATTGTTGGGCGTGGCGACGTAGAGGCAGTCGAGCGCGGCATCAGCCAGCATCGCTTCGGCGGTATCATAAGCGAGGATCCCGCCCGACATCGCGCTGGCCTGCGCCATCGGCGAGGGGTCGGCGATCGCGACCAGCGTCCCGCCCGCCGCGGCGATGCCGGGGGCCATATAGTCGCGTGCGACCCAGCCGAAGCCGACGATGCCCCAGCGCATGCTCACCACCGGGCTGGCAGGTCTAGGATACGGCGGTTCCGCGCCGCATCACCGGAGTCCGTCAGCCACGTCGATGCCTCACCATATTCCGCGCGGTAGCGATCGGAGGGCCAGTGCGGGGTATCGCCATCGAGCAACGGGTTCGGTTGCAGGACTGCATCGGCGGCCGGCATCGCCAGTCCGCCGGTCAGCGGACGTGCTTCGCTGCCGTCCGCCTCGACGATCGACCATGCCTCGATCGCGGGATCGTCGGACCATCGGGTCGATACGGGCGCACCGCTTGCGAGCAGCGCGCGCCGCAACTCGCGCTCGTCATACACGACGGCATCTGGAAACAGCGCTGCCCATTCGGATGACGCGCGTGCCGGTCCCATTGCCCCGCCAGAGACGGCGGCGTTGTGGAGGTGGCTTACCGCAAGCACGCCGGCGGGTGCGACGGCGTCGCGCAACAGCCGGGCGATCCGCGGCTGGTCGGGCAGGAAATAGAAGGCGTCGTGACACGCGACCAGGTCAAACGTCTGCGTCTCCACCGGCCACAGCGCGGCGGCGTCGAACACGACATAGTCGGCCTTGGGCGCGACCCAGTGCTTTGCCAGCCAGCATTTCGAGAACACGACGTCCGCGCCGACGCACGCGACGCCGTGCGCGGTGAGCTCGCGCAAATAGTGGCCGATCCCGCAGGCTAGCTCGAACGCGGCACCCGGCTGCCGCCAATGCGCCTCGACTAGCGCCAGCCCTGCCATATAGGTCGGATCGCTCCAGCGATGCACGAAATAGTCCGCTACAGGGCCCATCCGCAGCAACGCCATCGCCGCGCGCAACGACAGCGTGTCACGCTCGCGTACCAGCTGCTTCAGCTCGCCGAGATCGGTCGCGGGGCCGGACCACCACGCATCCTGATCCGTCAGCAGCGCGACCAGGGCATCGTCCGGGCAGCCTGCGTCGAGGTGGTCGAGCGCCACTGCCACCAGCCCCTCGCTGTCGGTCCGCAGATACGGGATGCCATCGACCACTGGCCAGCGCTCTCCGGGCGCGGCGAGCGAATGCGGCGTGTCGGCGACGAGTGGCCGTCCGGTGACGGGCGAGCGGTAGGTCAAAGCAGGCCGACGTCCGCTAGAACGTGGTCGTGGAACGTCTTGACCGGGCCGGCATGGACGAGTTCGTAGGTATGCAGCACCGTGTCCATCGTCGCCGAGGCGGCGCGCGTGTGCTGTTCGATCTCGAGTACGCGGTCGAGCACGTCGGCAGCATGGAACGCCCGCGCCGCGGGCGTCGCGTCGCCAGCGATCGGCGCGATCGCCGCGCGAACCTGCGCCGCTACCCCCGGATCGAGCATGGCCATCGCCTGCTCGCGTGCGGCATCGATCACGCGGTCGAGCAGGTCGCCGAGCAGTACCTCACCGGTGAACCCGGCATCGGGCATCGCCGCATTGTGGAAATGATGCGCCATCGATGCGAGGAACACCTCCGCCGGATCCGCGCCGTAACCGGGCGCCGCGAGGACGCCGTACACCGCGACGATCAGGCAGTGCTCGGCATGGTTCTCCGGCGGCTGGAGCAACAGGCGCGGCCGACCCGGGCAAGTGACGCCCGCGCGAGGTTGCGTCGCGAGTTGCGTGACGAACCGCGGCACCGGCCCCGCCGCCGGCGCGCCCTCCGGCAGTGCACGGCGAAGGTCCGCCGCGAGCGCCGGGTCGAGCAGCACTGCCACCTCGTCGAACCCGCGTTCCAGCACGGCGCACGCTTCCGCATCGGACAGGCCAAGCTCGGCCAGCGTGGTGCGGTCGAGATCGCCCAGCCGCGCCGCGGCAAGCGCAGCGGCGACCGTCCGACGCATCACGGCCGCCGGCGCCTCGCCCGCCGCCAGCGCCGCCCAGCCGCGGACGAACAACCGTTCGGCGATCGACCCGTCACGTTCCGCCGACCGGATCCGCTTCAGGTCGCCGAGTTCGCACAGCAGCGGCAGATGCGCCGCGTCGAACGTCATCGGCGATCAAGCCAGGTGTCAAGGATCAGCTGTTGCTCGCCGAACGCGTGGATGGGCTCACCGCCGTCGGCGGTCTGCGGCATCTTGAAGAAGATCCCCATCTGGTCCTGCACGCCGCCTTCGCCGCGCGTCTGTGCCAGCGCCAGGCAGCGCGCGATCTCGATCGCCAGCGGCGCCGCGAGCACTGAATCCTTGCACAGGAAGTTCAGCTTCAGCTGCATCTTCTGGCCGAGGAAGCCGGTCAGGTCGATATTGTCCCACGCTTCCTTGTTGTCGCCGCGCGGCTTGTAATAGTGGATCATGATGATGTGATCCTCGACCGGATAGCCGAGGATCTGGTCGAGCACCGACTTCTTGGTATCGACCTTCGACGCGAGGCTCTTGGGATCGTCGAGCGCGAGGCCGTCCGAATTACCGAGGATGTTGGTCGAGAACCAGCCATCGACATGCAGCGCACGATCACGCAGCGCAGGCGCGATCACCGTCTTGAGCAACGTCTGTCCGGTCTTGCCGTCCTTGCCGGCGATCGGCACGCCGCGCTGGCGGGCGAGTTCGGCGAGCGGTGCGACGTCGGCAGCGACCGACGGCGTGAAATTGGCATAGGGCGTGTCGCTGGCGATCGCGGCATAGGCGTAGAGCATCGCCGGGCTGATCGCCGCGTCGTCATCGTCGAGACCGCGTTCGAAGCCTTCGGCGCTGGTCAGCGCGTCCGCACCAAGATCGGCCTTGCGCTCGGTCGAGGCGAGATTGATCATCACCACCCGGTCGAGATTCTGCTCGGTCTTGAACCGTGCGAGATCATCCTGGATGTGCTGGACCGCGGCACGGTGGCCGGGCGCGGCGATCTTGTTGGCGCCGTCGATGTTCGCACAGAAATCGGTCGAACCGACGGCCGGCCAAGGTTGCATGTCCGACAGGCTGGACGCCCCGTTGGCGAGCTCGCTTTCGCTCAGCACGCCGTGCTTGAGCGCGGCGGTCGCGAGGTCGTCATGGCTGAGGTCCCAGCCGCCGAAATGGAGATCGCGGTATGCTGCCATGCCCTCGACATCGCGGCTGGCGAGCGGCAGGCCCGACAAGTCGTTCGACCCCGCACGGATCATCGCGATCCCCGCCGCCGCGGTGGTGGCCACTGCGCCATTCAGTCCGATCACTGCGATCCCGACCCGTTCGCCCATAAATACGTCCTCTCAAAACTGAGCGCGTGGCTAGCCGTCCGTAAAGTAAAGTCCACCGAAGTCTGAGGAAATTGCCGCTAAACTGCTCCGGGAATTACATATGTTGCTGTCGCGGGAGGGGAAGACGATGAGGCCTGGTCGGGCCGCCACCTCGTCTGGAAGAGCCTTGTTGGCTTGATCGGATTCTCGAAACCTAGTCTGGAACGAAAACTGCCAGATTGAACGTCGGGTCCGCTATCCGCTGTTGCGACGAGCAGTTCTGGCAGGGTCGGATTGCGGCGCGTCCCGCGCAGGGCGGTCATCAGGGCCCGGCCAAGCCCTTTTCGGCGGTGGTCGAGAGCCGTCAGGGTGCGGTCGTAAACAAACGCTTCCGCGGTGTCGGCCGCCAATCCGCTTGTCGGGACTCTCCAACTTTCGCAACGACGCACCGTCGTCATGAAGTCCCCGGCAAGGTCCACGTGCCACCTGCCGGGGAGCGCTGACCGCAGAGCATCGGGCGGGCTGCAGACCTGGAGTAGATGGCCTGGGCGGCTGACCTCTTGAGCCAGTTCGACGAGGCCCGGTACAATTCGAGATTCCGTACGTTCTGTTCGGTGCGATCGGTAGTCGATCGGGCTTCTGCTTGATCACGGAGCGACCAACGAGCCCGCGACTTTCCAGCGCTAGCGGGGGGCATTGTCGCATTGCCCTTCCGATCCGACCGCGTCATTGTCGCGCACTCAGGGGAGAATGGTGTGCGCGACAACATCTGGCGAGCGTATGGGCTGGCAATGCTGCTCGGATCGACGGCGGCGAGCGCGCAGCAACTGCCGCCCCCCGCCGGTTCGCCGACCGGGGGTAGCGCGCAGGGGGACGTGTCGGTCACCATCTACAATAACGACGTCGCGCTGGTGCAGGACGTACGGTCGCTGGCCCTGGCAGACGGGCGGGTGCGGCAGAGCTTTCCCGACGTAAGCGCGTCGATCCGGCCGGAGACGGTATCGCTGACGGTGCCCGATGCCGCGATCGTCGAGCAGAACTTCGACTATGATCTGCTCAGCCCGTCGAGCCTGATGGAGAAAGCGGTGGGCGAGACGATTACGCTGGTCCGGACCAACCCCGCTACCGGCGCCGAGACCCGTGACCGTGCGAAAGTGTTGGCGGTCAATGGCGGCGTCGTGATCGAGGTGAACGGTCATGTCGAGGTCTTGCGCGACGACGGACTGCCCGTGCGCGCGATCTTCGACCGGGTGCCCGATGCGTTGCGGGCCCGTCCGACATTGTCGGTGACGCTGGCCAGCACGCGCGCGGGATCGCGCCCGGCGACGCTGTCCTACCTGAGCCGTGGGCTAGGCTGGAGTGCCGACTATGTCGCTTTGTTCGACGACAAGAGTGGGACGGTGGACGTTCAAGGCTGGGTGACGTTGAAGAACACCAGCGGCACGACGTTCGGCAACGCCAGAACGTTGCTGGTCGCTGGCGAGGTCGGCAGCACGGATGATAACGGGGACGGCAGTTACACGCCGCGCCGTCGCCGCATGACGACGATTCTGCCCGGAACCGAAAGCACCGCGCGCGGACAGCTTGGCGACTTCTATTTGTATCCTTTGGGCGAGCGCACCACGATCGCCGACAAGCAGACCAAGCAGGTCAGTTTCCTAGACGCGAAGGGCGTTGCGGCAAGCGCGGGCTATCGTTTCGAGAATGGCTGGCTGGGGAGCTCGGACGAGCCGCGAAGCGCGCAGTCGGTGCTCCGTTTCAGCAACTCGGGCGCGGCTGGCCTGGGCGACGCGCTGCCGGCGGGCGTGGTCCGGGTCTATGTCCGCGACGCGCGTGGCCAACCACAGTTCACGGGCGAAAACCGTATCGAGCATACTCCACAAGGATCGACGATCGCGCTGCCAACAGGCGATGCCTTCGACGTGAAGGTGCGGCCAACCACCGTATCGCGTACACGGCAGGGTGATAGCCGATGGCGTACGGCGATGCGGTATACGCTGACCAATGCGCGCGGCCGGCCGGTGACGGTCGAACTCGTCCAGGGCGGTCTCGACGGGGGCGACGTGCGCGTCATTGCGGATAGCGCCAAAGGCGAACGTCGCGACGCCGGCACAATGACGTGGCAAGTCGCGGTGCCGGCCAACGGCACCGCGACGGTGACTGTGACCTTCGACACCCGCTACTGATGCGGCTTTGGCTGCTCCTCACGCTGCTGGCGGGCATGTTGTTGTCGGGAGGGGCGGAAGCGCAGACCCGCACGGCCATCGTTACGTCTTCCGCGCCCGATCACGTCGCGTTGACGGTATATCGCTCGCCTTACGGCAAGGGCGCGATGAACCTGCGGTATCTCGGTGGCTTCGCCCTGGTGACGGAGACCCGTCGCGTACGATTGCCTCGGGGATCCGCAGTGATCCGGTTCGAGGGCGTGGCGGAGGGGATCGTCCCGGTCAGCGCCATCGTCGACGGCCTACCTAGCGGTACGATCGAAAAGAACCGCGACGCCCGCCTGCTGTCGCCCGCCTCGCTGGTCGATGGCACGCTCGGTCGCGAGGTAACGCTGACCCGCACCGACAAGGTGAGCGGAAGGTTGGTGAGCGAACCCGCGACGATCGTTGCCGGCCCGACACCGGGGGTTATCCTGCGCACGACTGCCGGGATCGAGGCGTTGCGCTGTTCGGGTCTGGCCGAGCGGTTGAACTTCGCGCGGGTGCCAGCGAGCCTGTCGAGCAAGCCGGTGCTGAGCGTAACGACGACCAGCCCGGCGGCGCGCACGGTCACGGTGCGACTCTCCTATCTGTCCTCGGGCTTCGACTGGCGAGCGAGCTACGTCACGTCGCTTGCCGCCGACGGTCGCACGGTCGACCTGTTCGCTTGGCTGACTCTCGCCAACGGCAATCCAGAGATCTTCTCGAATGCGGACGTTCAGGCTGTCGCAGGCCGGCTCAACCGCGTCGCGGTTCCGGCGATCCCTGCGACGGCTGGTGCGCTGCGATTGGTCTGCTACCCGCTCGGCACGACGACCTCCGACCTGCGGCAAAAGCAATTCGAGCTGGCCGAAGAGATCGTGGTAACCGGATCGCGAGTCATGGAGTTCGCGCTGTCTGCGCCGGTTCCGGCGCCGCCGCCACCACCGCCACCGCCACCGCCGCCACCCGAGGATCTGGGCGACCTCAAATTGTACCGCGTGCCGATGCCGACCACCGTCGCGGCGAGGGGACAGAAGCAGGTTGCCCTGATCGTTCAGAAGGCGGTGCCGGTCGAAAGGCGTTACCGGCGCGCAGTGTATCCCGGACAACAACTCGACGGTGTGCCGACGTCGATCGTGCTGGCGCTGAAGAACGATAAACAGCACGGCTTGGGCGTGCCGCTGCCCGCCGGCAGCACTGCGCTCTACGCGGATCAGGCAGGCGGGCGATTGCTTCTAGGTTTGGGAACGATCGGCGACCGCACAATTGGCGAGACGGTTCGTCTGGGCGCCGGCGTGAGTAGCAGTGTGACACTAACCCAGGCAGTCGCCGTGCTGAGCCCGCCGGGGGCGCTAACTTCGGAAACCGCCGGTTCGCACGAGGCCGTCGTGACGGCGAGCAACGGCAACCCGTTTCCCGTGATGCTCGACGTGGCGATCGGCGCAGCGGGCCAGGCGATCGAAGCCGATGGCGACGAGGTTCGTCGTATCGACGGAATTTCCACTTGGTCGCCGCTGCTGCCACCGGGTGGCAAGGCCGTGTTGCGTTACCGCTACTGACGTCCTGAGCTGACCAGCACGAAGGTCGTTGTCTCGGGCAGCCGTGCTTGCCCTGAGCGAACACTATGCCGAACGACTCAACCGGTAATGAGATGAAGGGTGCGGGTGGCGGGGGCGATGGTGACGCCGCGGCCCCAGTCGAACGCGAAGAAGTCCTGTTCGACACCGTCCGCGAAGATCACCCCGCCGTCGTTCATCCGCGACGTGACCGCGAGCGGCTGGCCCGCGAGCTTGCCGGCACGAAGTGAGGTTGCGGTCGCCACGCTGGGGAAGGGTTCGCGTACGAAGAAGCCGACCGCGCGCTCCTGCGGATCGAGGGGAAGGGCGGCATGCGTCGCCTCCATGATCGAGCGTGCCCAGCCCGTCGCACCGGTCCCCGACGCCACGATCAGCCCACTCGACGAATGGTCCTCGGCCTGGTCACCGCACGTGATCCGGTAGCGCGCCGACTGGTGGCTGCGGTGACCGACGAACACCTCGTTCAACGCTAGCAGCCGTTCGCCGGTATCCAGCCGCGCCTCGACCATCGTCCGCTGCTCGGCCGGCGCCGCACCGGCGACGCTCGCCGGCAGCAACGCAGACAGGCGCGCGAGCGGCACGCGCACCAGGACGCCGTCGTACAGGTCGGGGGCGGGGTTGACCCCGAGCACGGGTTGCCCTTCGAGATACTTCGCGACGTTGGCGACCAGCCCGTCCTGCCCGACCGCGACGATCACGTCCTCAGGGCCGAACAGGAAGCGGTCGAGGTTGGCACGAGCGACACTCGCCTGCCGCCAGTCGTCGGGGACGAGCGAGCGGGCTTCGTGCAGTGTCGCGTGGAATCGGTGGTGCCGATCCTCGATCACGTCGATGTCCTGGCCCCGCGTATCGAGAAAGAACTTCGCCTGTCCGCGCGTGGCGTGCCGCGCGAGCAGGAGGTCATAGTCGGTCTCCCGGGTGACGAAGACCGCGCGCGGGGCGTTGGTCGCCATCAGCGGGGCAACGCAGTCTGAGCCGTCGGGGCTGGATGTGCATTACGGAATTCGCCGAGCACGGTCGCGAGCAGGTCGGGCGTGATGTTCAGATGCTCGATCGTATCGAGCTTGCCCGCCAGCTCGCGCGCGGCGAGCCCGAGCATCACCCCCGGCGGCAGGTCGCGGTAGATCGTCATCCGGGCCTGCTCCGCTTCCGCCTTGGCACTTTCGATCGTGCGGATACGCTCGGCTTCCGCCCCCGCCTCGACCTGCTGCGCCTCGGCCAAGCCGGTCGCGCGGTTGCGTGCGTTCTCAGCCTCCTGCGTGATGAGCAGCATCTCGCGGCGGGCGAGTTCGGTACGGTTCGCGAGTTCGTTCTCGGCGATCGCACGCTCCTTCTCGACCGCGAGCGCACGGCGTTCGAACGTCGCCTGGTCGGCCTTCTGCTGCAATGCCTCGAACGTCGGAGTCTGGAGTGCGCGTTCGAGTTCGCTCGATGGCGCAAGGTTGGTCAGGCGAACCGCAGTGACCGCGATGCCGATCTCGTTCAGCGCCGGATCGTTGGCGAGCGCAGCTTCGAGCTGGTGACGTAGCGGCTCGGGACCGGCATCGAGCAGCGCCCGCACCGAGCCCTGCGCGAGATATTGCAGCGCCGCCTGGTTGACGAGCCCCGCCAGCCGGGTCTCGATCCGCTGGATCGGTTCGCTTTTATAGGCACCGGTGAGCAGGCCGAGGCTGAAGTCGACGCGCGAGGCGAGCAGTTCGGGATCGGCGACGTGCCAGGTCAGCGTGCCCTGGATCGCCACGCTCTGGAAATCCTGGCTGCGACCCTTCACGAAGATCGCCATCTCGCGGTCGTCCATCGGCAGTTCAGCGATGCTCGCGGTCTCCGGACGGAACCAGAAGACCAGCCCGCGCCCGCTCTGCTTCACCTTGCCGCTGCGGTAGCGGATCACGTGATTGCTCGCATCGCTACGCAATTGGGCGAGGAAACCGAGGTTCTTGATCGAGGCCATGACGGTTACTCCTGTGTCGAATGGTGGCGGAAGAGTTCGGCGGGACGGAACGAGGCACCCGTCTCGCGTTCGCCGGTCGCCACCAGCGTGTTCGTGGCGAGCATGCGGCGGCGAAAGGCGGGCTTGTTGAGCGACCGCCCCAGGATCGTCTCGTGGACGTCCTGCAACGCACGCAGCGTGAAAAGTTCGGGCAGCAGCGCGAAGGCGACGTCCGAATAATCGAGCTTGCCTCGCAGCCGCAGCATCGCGAGACCGAGCATCTCGGCATGGTCGAACGCCAGTGGCAGCGCGTCTCCGTCCTGCGATCGTGCCTCGACGGGCCCACCGGTCTCGCCGGACCAGGGGACGACGAGTTCGGCCAATGTCAGGTCGGGCGCCGCCCTCAGCGCGGCTGCGAAGCGGGCGGGGGGAAGCAGTGCGAAATACGCGACGCTGATCACTCGGGTGCGCGGGTCGCGTTCGACCGTTCCAAACGTATAGAGCTGTTCGATATAGGCTTCCGCCATCCGTACTTTCGTTTCTAGCACTCGGTGTGCCGCGGCATCGAGGCTCTCGTCGATGCTGACGAATCCACCGGGCAGCGACCACGTGCCGAGACAAGGATGCTCGGAACGCTGCATGAGCAACGCGGCGGGCCTGCCGTTGACGACGCTGGCCAGGATCAGATCGACCGCAACCGATGGGCGCTCGTACCGGTGTGGATCATACCCATCGAGAAACTCAGTCTCGTTCATCTCACACCCATATATCCTTCTGGCGTATTAGTAATATGCCAAAAGGATATATGTCAAGGTGGTCGGGCGGGGGTGGATGAAGGTTTAGGCCCAGACAAGAGGTTCAGCGTATTCCTGCAAGCGCCGTCAAAGATAACGATCAGAAGGTACCGGCGGGATCTTGCCTAAGCGCGGTTCACCCGAACATGGCGGGGCGCCAGGGCCGCGATATCGTTCACGCCTGCCAAGGTCATCGTACGGTCGAACTCCTCCGTGAGCAGCGTCAATACGCGGTCGACGCCTGCCTCTCCGCCTGCCGCCAAGCCGTACAGGTAGGGGCGCCCGATCGAACAGGCGGTCGCCCCCAGCGCCAGCGCCTTCACTATGTCCGAGCCACGCCGAATGCCACCGTCGCAGATGACGTCCGGCGCATCGCCGATGGCGTCGCGCACTGCCGCGATCTGGTCGATCGGCGCGGGCGCGCCATCGAGCTGGCGACCGCCGTGATTGGAGACCATCACGCCGGTTGCGCCCGACGCGATCGACCGGCGCGCGTCCTCCGGCGTCATCACGCCCTTGATCGCGAGCGGGCCGTTCCATTCTCGCGCAAGCCATTCGACCTCGCGCCAACCGACCGAGCGATCGAACTGGCCGCCGATATAGTCGAACAGGCTCATCGGCCCCGATGCGAGCGCGTCGATCTTGTGGCTGACGTTCGCGAGATCGAATTTCGATCCTGTCAGTGCAGGCAGCGACCATGAGGGATGACGCGCAAAGCTCATGAGCGACTTGAGCGTCAGTTTTGGCGGCAATGACAGTCCGCTGCGCCGGTCTCTCTCGCGGTTGCCGGCGACGGGCGTATCGACGGTCAGCGCCAGCCCGTGATAACCTGCGTCCCGGCAGCGCGCGACGAACTCCGCGGTCAGGCCGCGGTCCTTGAAGATATAGATCTGGAAGACCTTCGGCCCGGCATATGCATGCGCAAGCTCTTCGAGCCGGGTCGTTCCCATCGTCGACAGGCTGTAGAGGATGCCGTGCCGCGCGGCAGCACGTGCCACGGCGAGTTCGGCATGGCCGTGGAACATCCGGGTAAGGCCGGTCGGCGCCAGCATCAGCGGCCAGCGCGAGGGTTGCCCGAACAGCGTCGTGTCGGTCCGGATCGTCGAGACGTCGTTCAGCACGTCCGGCACCAGTTCGTAGTGCGAGAATGCATCGACGTTTCGGCGCAGCGACACCTCGTCATCGGCACCACCGTCGATATAGTCGAAGATCGGTCGCGGCAGCCGTTTGCGTGCCAACAGACGCAGGTCGGCTATATTGTTCGCCCGCCGAAGTCGCGTCATCGGTTCTGCCACTTTTTTATCGCCACTGATTGATTCCGTGATCAGAATGTCGAAGATGCGATTGTAATCTGCGCGCGTTCGGAGCGAGCTACAAAAGCCTTCGCTGTGCCCGTCCGCTGGTTGGCTGTGCCTCCCAACGACCTCGGGCGTAAAGCCAGGTTCTCGGGTACCTTGCGACGAGTCGATCAAAAGCAGGGGAATAGACGCGTGGGTGTACGTCATCGGTTGATCGGCATGGCAGCCAAGTTGGTATGGCGGATAGGCAAGCCGCGAACGATCGGTGTTCGCGCGCTGTTGCTGGACCGGGTCGGGCGGGTCGCGCTGGTGCGGCATACCTATGCCGATCACTGGTATCTCCCCGGCGGCGGCGTGAAGAAGGGCGAGAGTATCGCCGCCGCGCTGATGCGCGAGCTCGCCGAGGAGGTGGCGATTGCCGATGCGGTGATCGAGCGGGTGCTCGGCGTCTATCACAGCCGCGGGGAGGGCAAGGACGACCACATCGTGATCTTCGTCGTACGAACCGAAGCGAGCGGTGTTCTCGCCCGCACCGACCTGCGGGAGATCGAACAGGCGGGCTGGTTCCCGCTGGGCGACCTGCCGGAGACCACATCGCCGGCGACCCGACGGCGCATCGCCGAATACCGGGAGGGTGCGACCGGCACCGGGGCTTGGTAATACCGCGCTTGCCGGCTCGTCGGCTCGCCGGCTCGCCGGACTGCACGATAAAAGCAACGATAGGCATAACGTGAGTTCGCGACGTGCTTTGCCGGAATGCTACCTTTGTCCCTCGACCGCGGCTGCGGATCGGGAGGAGAGAACATCGTGAGCGAACCCATCGTCTCGACCGCCGACGGTATCGTGCAGGGAAGTGCCGCGGGCGACGTACGGCGGTTCCTCGGCGTGCCCTACGCCGCGGCGCCGGTGGGTGCGAACCGGTTCGCGCCGCCACAACCGGTCGTGCCGTGGTCAGGCGTACGCGACGCGACGGTGACCGGCCCCAATGCGCCGCAGCGGACCAAGGCGTTTCCCGGCCTCGATACCGTACCGCTGATCGGCGAGGGCTGGTTGCCGGGCGACGAGTATCTGACGGCGAATGTCTGGCGCCCCGACGACGACCGTGCCGGCCTGCCGGTGATGGTGTTCATCCACGGCGGCGGGTTCGTGATCGGCAGCAAGGATGCGCCGGTGCAGGACGGCAGCACGTTCGCGCGAGACGGCGTGATCTGCGTCGCGGTCAATTATCGGATGGGCGTGGACGGCTTCCTGCCGATCCCGGGCGTGCCGACCAACCTTGGTCTGCGCGATATGATCGCGGCGCTGACATGGGTACGGAACGGGATAACCGCGTTCGGCGGCGATCCGGAAAACGTCACGGTGTTCGGTGAGTCCGCGGGTGCCATGGCGATCGCCGATCTAATCGCCTCGCCGCTCGCCAAGGGACTGTTCCGGCGCGCGATCGTCCAGAGCGGCCATGGCGGAATGACGCGGTCGGTCCCGGTGATGCAGCGACTGGTGAAGAAGCTCGCGAAGATCCTGAAGATCACCCCGGACGCGACCGGCTTTAGCAGCGTGCCGTACGACGCATTGATCGACGCGGTCGAGGCGGTATCCGCACCGACCGCGCGGATCGATCTGCGCGACGAGGCGGGCCACGAACCGGTGTTCGGAATCAGCCGCTTCGTTCCCGTCCACGGCGACGATGTGCTGCCCCAGCGTCCGCTCGATGCGCTGGCGAACGGCGCTGGCGCGGAGGTGGACCTGCTGATCGGTACCAATGCCGAGGAGATGAACCTGTATCTCGTTCCCACCGGCGTGCGTGACAAGATCGGGCGGTTGCTGGCGACCTATGTGCTCCACAAGTCGCAACCGCAGGCGCGCAAGGTGCTGAAGGCCTACGGGATCGGCACGAAGGGCAGGAAGCCGGGGCAGGCGCTGACCGATGCGATGAACGATCTCGTCTTTCGCTGGCCCGCGCGGCGGTTTGCCGAGGCGCACAAGGGGCGCACGCACATGTACGAGTTCGACTGGCGTTCGCCGATGTTCGGCGGCGAGCTAGGCGCGTCGCACGGCATAGAGCTGCCGTTCGTATTCGACGCCTTGGCCTGCGTGACCGGCGAGCAGGGCCTGTGCGGACCCAATCCGCCGCAAGATCTTGCTGAGCGGATGCACGCGCTGTGGATCCGGTTCGCCACCGACGGCCGCCTGCCCTGGGTCGAATTCGATGCCGAGACGCGGCAGGTCTATTCGCTTGTCCGGCAGGAGGCGCGGCACGAGCCCGTCATGCCGGCCGCTCCGTTTCTGCCCTGAGGACCGACCATGTATCTCGAACGATTGAAGCTGACCGGTCGTCGTGCGTTCGTGACCGGTGGCGCGGCGGGGATCGGGCTCGCCTGTGCCGAAGCGCTGGCGGAGATGGGCGCGCTCGTGACGATTGCCGACCGCGACGAGGCGGCAATCGCAGCCGGACAGGCGGCGCTCGCGGACAAGGGCTATGCGGTCGACGGTATCGCGATGGACGTTACCGATTCCGCCCGCGTGACCACCGTCGCCGATCAGCTCGGGGCGATCGACATCCTCGTCAACAATGCCGGCATCGCACGCAGTCAAACCCCAGCCGAAGACGTCGCCGACGAGCATTGGCTGAACGTGCTCGACGTCAATCTCAACGGCACCTTCTGGTGCGCGCGCGCCTTTGGCCGATACATGCTGGCGGCGGGGAAGGGTGCTATCGTCAATGTCGGGTCGATGAGCGGTTTCATCGTCAACCGACCGCAGCCGCAAAGCTATTACAACGCGTCGAAAGCCGCGGTGCACCAGCTGACCAAGAGCCTCGCTGCCGAATGGGCGCCACGCGGCGTCCGCGTCAACGCGGTTGCGCCGACCTATATCAACACCGTTCTCAACAGCTTCGCGGATCGCGAGGGCGAAATGTACAAGCGCTGGATCGACGGCACGCCGCAGGGCCGTCTTGGCGAACCCGAAGAAGTCGCGTCGATCGTCGCGTTCCTCGCTTCGGATGCGGCGAGCCTGATGACCGGCAGCATCGTCCTCGCCGACGGCGGCTATAGCTGTTGGTAGCGCGCCGATCGGCGAAGCCCGCGAGCCGGACGGCATAGCGCGAGACCTTTCATACAGGTAAGCTATCGGATAGCTCTGACTGTAGAAGTAGCCGGCAATGGATCGGCGCTCTAAAGGGATGAGGATCCAATGCGCTTTAAGACATTGCTCGCCGCAGGATGCGCCGCCGCCGCCTTCACGACCGTGCCAGCCGTCGCTCAGGACGCTGCCGTATCGGCGACGCAGGACGCTGCCGATACGGCCAAGACCGCAACGCCCGTCAGCTCCGATGACATCGTCGTCACCGCCCGCCAGCGCCAGGAGTCGCTGAAGGACGTGCCGATCGCAGTGACCGCGATCACCGGCGATCGGCTGAAGGAGCTCCAGGTGAACACCGTCAAGGACGTCGCGTCCTATACGCCGGGCCTCAACATCAACTCGGACAGCGTCGGTCGCGCGTTCGTCTCGATCCGCGGCATCGGCACGACGCTGATCGATACCGTACAGCCGGGCGTCGGTATCTTCATCGACGGCGTCTATCAGCCGAACACGTCCTACCTGAACTCGCCGATCGTCGACGTCGCGCGGATCGAAGTGTTGCGCGGGCCGCAGGGGACGCTGTTCGGCAACAACACGCTGGGCGGCGCGATCAACGTCATCACACGCCAGCCGGGCAACGAATGGGAAGGGCGGTTCGACGCCGCGGTCGCCGGCACGGACAATTACGCGTCGGTCTCGGGCTCGGTCAGCGGGCCGATCGTCCGTGATCTGCTGCAGTTCCGGATTGGCGCGTCCTATCACGAGCAGGACGGCTTCATGCGCAACACGCTGACGATCGGCGACATGAACCCGCTGAAGCAGCAGAGCGTCGGCGGCACGCTGCGCTTCACGCCCGCCGACTGGGCGGTGTTCACCGTCAATGGCAATTACGACCAAACCGCGGGCGGCAGCACGTCGTATATCCATGTCGCCGGGCCGACCGACTACCGCCTCGACGGCGCGACCAACGTCCTGAACCGCGCGGTAATCGACTATTACGGTGCGAGCGTGAAGGGCGAGTTCGACGCCGCCTCGCTGAAAACCAAGATCACCGCGATCGGCGCCTACAACCAGAAGAACGTCGCCGGGATCAACGACGGCGATTTCGGCCCGGTCGACCTGCTCCGCACCCGCGGCGGTTCGACGTTGAAGACCAAGACCGCCGAACTGCGCTTCGATACGCAGTGGAGCGATGCGTTCTCGACGTTGATCGGCCTGTACGGCAACCGCTACACGCAGACGAGCGATCAGCTGACGACGATCGATTTCCGTGCGCTGCTGGGGCCGACCTTCCCGGCGCCGGCCTCGACCACGCCGTCGTCGACCTATGTCCGCAACGACACCCGCGCGATATTCGCCACCGCGTTCCTGAAAGTGGGCACGCTCGATCTCGCCGTAGGTGGCCGGTACGATCACCAGAAGCTGGTCGCGAGCCAGGTAAACGGCACGACGCCGTATACGGCGCCCGAGTACAAGAAGGACCAGTTCCAGCCGCGCGTTACGCTGACGCAGCACTGGACACCGGCGGTGATGAGCTACGCCTCGGTCGCCAAGGGTATCCGCGGCGGTGGCCAGAACGGTCCGGGTACGCGGCCGGAGGATGCGACCTACAAGGGCGATAACGTCTGGACCTACGAACTCGGCACCAAGTTCGACGCGTTCGACCGTCGCCTGACGATCAACGCCGACGTGTTCTATAATGACTATAAGGACTTCATCGGCCAGAACTCGCTCGCGCCCAACACCAGCGGGGGATTCGTCGCGATCAACCTCAACACCGGCACCGTCGAAAGCTACGGCGCCGAAGTGGAGGCGCATCTGCGCGTGACGAACCAGTGGCGGATCGATGCCGGCGCGTCCTATCTCCACGCCCGCATCACCGACGACAGCCAGTATTTCGCGACCACCGGCGTCCACGTATCGAGCGACCGGATCATCTTCACGCCCGATTACAACTTCAACTTCAACACGACCTACACCGTGCCGGTCGGCGCCAATGCGGTGCTGCTCGATGCCGGCATCTTCGGGAAGGGCAGCCGCATCGGCTCCTCGCTCGATCCCAATGTGGCGCCGAAACTATCGGCCTATGCGATCACCAACGCCTCGCTCGGCTTCCGTTTCTCGAGTGGGCTTACGGTCACCGCGTTCGGCACCAACCTGTTCAACACCAAGTTCATCGAGAGCTATATCGACAAGTCGGCGCTGGTTCGCGCCGGGCTCGCGCCGCTGGCGTCGAACCTCGCCATCCAGGGCGACCGCCGCCGCTACGGCGTGCGCGCGAGCTTCCGGTTCTAGGATGACTATGCATTTCGATCCCATAGAGCGCGCACCGCTCGACCCGGCGTTCGTCGCGGCGCTCAAGCAGCGGTTCGGCGACGCGCTCCAGATGAGCGACGCGATGCGGCTCCACCACGGCAGCAGCGAGGCGCATTTCGCACCGATGCTGCCCGACGCGGTCGTCTTCGCGAGATCGACCGAGGAGGTGGTCGATCTCGTCAAGCTGTGCACCGCCGCCAAGGTGCCGATCGTTGCGTTCGGCGCGGGCACCTCGATCGAGGGCAACACGCTGGCGGTGCAAGGTGGTGTCTCGGTCGATCTGTCGGAGATGACGCAGATCGTGTCGATCAACGCCGAGGACTTCGACTGCACGGTGCAGGCCGGGGTCCGCCGCGAGCAGCTGAACGAGCATATCCGCGACCTGGGATTGTTCTTCCCGATCGATCCCGGCGCCAATGCGACGATCGGCGGGATGGCCGCGACGCGGGCGAGCGGGACCAACGCGGTGCGCTACGGCACGATGCGTGAGGCAGTACTGAGCCTGCGCGTGGTGACGCCCGACGGGCGCGAGATCCGCACCAGCCGCCGCGCGCGCAAGTCGGCGGCGGGGTATGACCTGACGCGGCTGTTCGTCGGCTCCGAGGGGACGCTCGGCATCATCACCGAGGTGACGCTTCGGCTGCACGGCATTCCCGAGGCGATCTCGTCCGCGGTGTGCAGCTTCGACACGCTGAACGGCGCAGTCGACACGGTGGTGCAGGCGATCCAGATCGGCGTGCCGCTCGCCCGCGTCGAAATTCTCGACGACATGCAGATGAAGGCGGTCAACGCCTGGTCAAAGCTCGATTACCCCGAACTGACGACGCTGTTTTTCGAATTCCACGGCTCGCCGCGCTATGTCGACGAACAGGCCGAGACGGTGCGCGAACTCGCGGCGGCAAACGGCGGCGGCGATTTCCGCTGGTCGAACCTGCCCGAGGAACGTTCGAAGCTGTGGAAGGCGCGGCACGAGGCGTATTACGCGGCGGTCAACCTGCGCCCCGGCGCGGTCGGTTGGGCGACCGACGTGTGCGTGCCGATCAGCCGGTTGGCAGAGTGCATCGGCGAGACCAAGGCCGACCTCCAGGCCTCGTCGGTCCCCGCGACGATCCTGGGGCATGTCGGCGACGGCAATTTCCACGTCGTCTTCTCTATCGATCCGGAGTCCGAGGCGGAACTGGCCGAGGTGTCGGCAATCAACGCACGGATGGTCGAGCGCGCGCTGGCGATGGACGGCACCTGCACCGGGGAGCACGGCATCGGCATCGGCAAGCAGGACTGGCTGGTCGCGGAACTGGGCGATGCGGTCGACCTGATGCGGACGCTGAAGCATGCGCTCGATCCCGACAACCTGTTCAATCCGGGCAAGATCTTCGCGTTCTGAACTACCCCCCCCCTGCCTGAAGGGGGGGCTGGGGGTGGGTCGGCTTGTTGGCAGGCGCTAGTGTGCGCCCCGAGCCGACCCACCCCCGCCCCCTCCCTTCCAGGGAGGGGGAAGAAGGATTTGATATGGACAGCCTGCACCTCGTCGACCCTACGCTCCGCCCACTGCTGGATATGTTGCCGCGGATATCGCTCACGGACGACATCTTGCCGGCGATGCGCGACCGGCCCTCGATGTTTCCCCCGGCCGACGAGTCGCTCGCGACGCTGGAGATCCATACGGTTCCGGGGCCTGCCGGAGCACCCGATATCAACCTGCACGTCTTCCGTCCGGTGGGCGTCACTGGCGTCCTGCCCTGTATCTACCACATCCACGGCGGCGGCTATGTGATGGGCAAGGTCAGCGACTATGATCCGCTGGTCCGTCCGCTGATCGCCGACCTGCAATGCGTCATGGTGTCAGTCGAGTATCGCCTCGCGCCCGAGACGAACTTTCCGGGGCCGATCGAGGATTGCTATGCCGCGCTCGCCTGGACGATCGCCCATGCCGAGGACATCGGAATCGATCCGACCCGGCTCGGCGTGATGGGGCAGAGCGCAGGCGGCGGGTATGCCGCGGCGCTGGCGCTGATGGTGCGCGACCGTGGTGAGTATGCACTAGCATTCCAGCACCTGATCTACCCGATGCTCGACGATCGCACCTGCTCAGCGCCACCGCATCCGTATGCCGGCGAGTTCGTGTGGACGGGGCAGAGCAACCGCTTCGGCTGGAGTTCGTTGCTCGGCCACGCGCCCGGTGGCGACGACGTGTCGCCCTACGCGGCACCAGCCCGCGCGACCGACCTCGGCAACCTGCCGCGTACCTATATCGCGACCGGTGCGCTCGATCTCTTCGTCGACGAGGACATCGACTACGCGACGCGGCTGATCCGCGCGGGCGTGCCGGTCGAGCTTCACGTCTATCCCGGCGGCTATCACGCCTTCGATGTCTTCGCCGACGGTCCGGTCTCGCAACAGGCGCGCCGCGACAGCCACGAGGCACTGCGCCGTGCGCTTGCATAAGGACCTTCCATGACCGATTTCGCCCGACCGATCGAGGCGGCCTCACCGCCGTTCGCAAGGACGCTGCTGCCGTTGCTCGCGCTCGCGCTGGCGATGGCGGTCGGCTTCACGATGATGGGCTCGTTCGGAACGGTGCAGGAGGGCGCGAAGGCCGAATTGCACCTCAGCGACTATACGTTGAGTTTGATCCAGGGACTGTCGGCGGCACTGCCTCTCGCCGTGTTCTCGATCCCGATCGGTATTCTGGTCGATCGCTACAACCGCGTGCGGATGATGATCGGGCTCGCGCTCGTGTGGACGCTGGGCACGGTGCTCACCGGCTTCGCGCAGGGCGTGCCGGTGCTGTTTGTCGCGCGCATGCTGACCGGGATCGGCACGACCGGCGCGCTGACCGCAGCGCTCTCGCTGTGCGCAGACTTCTGCGTCCCAACACAGCGGGGCAGGGCGATGCTGGTCGTCAACCTCGGCAAATCGCTCGGCATTGCGCTCGCCCTGGGCTTGTCAGGCGCGCTGTTCGGCCTGTTCTCGCATGGCGGCGCGCCGGCATGGTTCGCAGGCATGATGCCGTGGCGCAGCGTCCATCTGGGCCTCGCGGTCATCAGCGTGATCGCGATCCTGCCGCTGTTCCTGCTGCGCGAACCGGCGCGACAGGAGGTTGCGGCGGGCACGCACGCGCCGTTCAAAATCGTGGCCGGCGAGCTCTGGGCGCGTCGGGTGTTCCTGATCCCGTTGTTCATCGGGCAGATCAGCGTGGTGATGGCCGATGCCGCCGCGGGGATCTGGGTCTCGCCGGTCCTGTCGCGCAATTTCCACCTGCAGCCCGACCAGTTCGCCGGCTGGATGGGCACGCTGCTCTTTGGCTCGGGCGTAGTGGGTGCGATCATTGGTGGCCTGTCCGCCGACCGGGGACAGAAGAGCGGGCGACGCGGTGGCTTGCTGATCGGTGCGATCGTCGCCGCGGCGGTCGGCGTGCCTGCCGCGCTGTTCCCGATCATGCCCTCGGTCCCGCTGTTCGGGGTCGCGGTCGGCCTGCTCGTGACGTGCGGCGCAGTGACGGGCGTGGTGACCTCGGTGGCATTGACCGTGCTCATTCCCAACGAACTGCGCGGGCTGTGTATCGGCGCGTTCATCGCGATCGCCGGGCTGATCGGCTACGGCCTCGCACCGACGCTGGTCGCGGCGGCAAGCGGCATGCTGGGCGGCGAGGCGCATCTCGCGCAAGGTCTCGCGATCGTCGGCGTGGTGACCAGCGCGATCTCCGTCATCGCCTTCACGATGGCGATGCGTCGCGCTCCGGTGTCGGCAACGGACTGACCTGTAAGATAGCTCTTGCGCGAGCTATCCGATAGCTGCATGGTCGACCCAATCCCGGCAATCGGGAACAGGAGATCGGTGTTGGGCGAGGAAAGCATGCAAAAGGAACGGGTCACGGTGTCGCCCGAGATGGCGGCCTTCATCGGCGAGGGCCTGGTCGACCCGACGGCCGTTTCCGCCGACGCGGTGGTCCTCTGCTTCACGGTGGGCGAGGACGGGCCCGCGCAAGTCACCGTCACCACCGGCACGGTTCCTTCGGAGGAGCGCGCGATCCTCGTCCTCGCGGTCGAACGTGGCGCCTGCCTGCGAGTCTTCGATTACGCGCCCGACGCGAACATCGCGTGCCATCTGCCGAGCGAATTGCGGATGATGGTCGCCGCGATCCTCGATTGCACGCTGCCCGAACCCTGGCGCAGCACGCATCGTTCGGCAAAATGTATCGAACTCCTGTCCAGCACGTTCCAGCGGATCGTCGAGGACGACCTGGTGCCGCTCGCGGGCGCCGGGCAATTGTCCGCCCGCGACAGCCAGAGGATCGTCGCGGCAAAGCGGATGATCGACGAACGCTGGGGTGAGAAGATGACGCTCGATTCGATCGCGCGTGCTTGTGGTCTGAACCGTGCGAAGCTCACGCGCGGCTTCCGCGACATGTTTGCGTGCACGGTCGCCGACGCGCTGCTCGACCGGCGGCTTGGGGCGGCCCGTCAGTTACTGATGGCGACCGACCTGCCGGTATCGTCGATCGGGTACCAGTGCGGCTATCTCAACAACGCCAGCTTCACGCGCGCCTTCTCGCGGCAGTTCGGCACGACCCCTTCTTCGCTGCGCGCCACACCGTCCTCACTGCGCGCACCGCGGCTCGCGGCATGAGCACGGCGAGCCTGCGACTGGTCGAGGGCGGCTCGCTCGTCGACCAGGCGGTCCATGCGGTTCGCACGCATATCCGCGCGAACGACATGAAGGTCGGCGATACGCTGCCCTCCGAAGGGCATTTCGCGACCGAGCTCGGCGTCAGCCGCCCGGTGCTGCGCGAGGCGTTCGGCGCGTTGGCGGCGTTGCGGCTGATCGACGTCGGCAACGGCCGGCGCGCGCGCGTTGCGGCGATCGACGGATCGGTGATGGCGACGTCGCTCGATCATGCCGTGGCGACGGCGCAGATCTCGATGGTGCAGATCTGGGACGTGCGCCGCACGCTGGAACTGCGCACCGCCGAACTCGCCGCGATCGAACGTACCGACGACGAGGCACGGACGATCATCGGCCTGGCCGAGGCGATGGAGGCGGCCGGTACCGATGTCGATGCGCTGACCCGCCACGACATCGCGTTTCACCAGGCGATCGCGCAGGCGGGGCGCAACATGCTGTTCCTGCAGATCGTCCGCTCGTTCGCACCCATGATGGTCCACGCGGTGCCCGCCGCCTGGGCAACGCGAACCACCGCGCGGCAGCGTACCGCCGTGTTGGTGCACCATCATAACCTAGCGCGTGCAATCGCCGACCGTGACCCGAAAGCGGCGATCGCGGCCATGAGCACGCATTTCGTCGCGTCCATCGGCGATCTTTTCGCGCGTCTTTGAAGTGCGCCCAGCCGGCATCGCTTTCTTCGGGGCCGGTAACTTTTGAAGTTCAACCTTTTGACCCGGCGCGGGCGCGGGCGTTGGCATGATCTACCGCGTGGACCTCGTCGCAACGGCCACTGCCATGTTAAAAGCGACGGGCGGAAGACCAAAATACCGGACGTGGCTGGCTTCGCTACCCGTCGCATGCCATTCGCCGTTGTTCGTTCCTCACCGGCATGCAACATGATGCGTTCATGTTTTTCGGTCTAGCATCTCCACTTCGACGACGGACGACATTCAAGGACGACTGATGCGCGCACCTCGGCTTTCCTGCCTGTTTCTCTCGAGCATCGCCGCTAGCCTCCTCGTTGCGACACCGGCGACTGCAGACTCGATTGCGCCTACCGGGCTCGAACGCGTGTTGAGTTTGCTGGTCGCGGAACGCTCCGGTGACTACGGCATCGCTGCCCTGGACCTTCGCGATGGCTCGACCGCGTCCGTCAGGGGGGACACGCCGTTTCCGATGGCGAGCACAGTCAAGATCGCGATTGCCGCCGCCTACCTTGCCGACGTCGACCAAGGTCGCCGCACCCTCAGCGATCTGATCGTCGGTCGTCCTGCCGCGAAGGTCATGGAATTGATGATCGTCCATAGCGACAACCAGGCGACCGACCAGTTGCTTGCGGCTCTCGGGGGCCCCGTCGCTATCCAGCAGTGGCTGTCGTCGCACAGGATTACCGGCATCCGGATGGACCGGACCATCGCGCAGTTGCTGAGGGAGCGTGGCCACCTTGCCGACAGCAAGGATGTCGCGACGCCGATCGCGATGGTCACGTTGTTGAACAAGCTCGACAACGGTACCGTCCTGGCGGCCCAAAGTCGTCAATTCCTGCTCGAATTGATGAGCCGCTGCCAGACGGGCACGCGCCGTATCCGCGCCCTGCTTCCCGCGGGTACCAGGGTGGAGGACAAGACCGGTACGCTCGACGGTATCACCAATGACGTCGGGTTCATCACGATGCCTGACGGTCGCCGAGTCGCGATCGTGGTGTTCGCGCGAGGGGGGCGCGACCGCCAGCCTGTTATCGCCGAAGTCTCACGCGCGATTTACGACTATTTTGCGGATAGCGCCCGCAACGCGCTCGCTCTCTTCATGCAGATGCGGTGACCAAGGTTTAGTTTCCGGCTTACCGTGAAGTGTAGGCGGCACGGTTTTTGCCAAACCGCAAAGCATGTCGCTGGCCGGATCCTTAGCCGCCTCGGACCCTGGCCTAGGCGGAGGTCTCAGAGGGCGACACCGATGCGCTCATGGTTACGCGCGTGGTGGCCGCCGCGCCGAGCACCATCAGTGCGCCGCCGAGGTACAGGATGTTGCGCGGTTCGCCGCCCATGACGGAGTGGTAGAACAGCGGGACGGTGAGGCTCTCGATGATCATCGGGATGACGATGAACATGTTGAAGATGCCCATGTAGACGCCGTTGCGCTCGGGCGGGATCATGTCGATCAGCATGATATACGGGTTCCCCATCATGCTTGCCCAGCCGATACCGATACCGAGCATCGCCACGAACAGCGCGGGCTCGGTGCGAAGGCCGGGAATCGCCAGCATCGCCACGCCCGACGCGAGCAGGCACGCGGCATGCGCGCTTTTGGCGCCCCAGCGGCGGGCGAGCGGGACCAGCGCGATCGCCGCGACGAACGCGACGGCGTTGTAGAACGCGCCGAGTTGGCCGACGGTGAGCACGGTATTGCGAAACGCTTCGCTCTTGGCATCCGACGTGCCGTGCAGCGAGCGTGCGACGGCGAAGGTGATGAACTGCCAATAGGCGAACATCGCGTACCATTGGCACAGCATTGCCAGCGCGAGCTGTCGCATCGGCTTCGGCATCTCGACCAGCGCGGTCTTGAGGTCGCGCAGCGTGCCGCCGAGCGTCAGCGGCTCCTTAGCCAGCCGCGCCTTCTCCTCCTCGGGCAAGGGCAGTTCGGGAACGCGCACGACCGACCAGACGATCGTCGCCAGCGACAGCACCGCGCCGATCAGGAACGCGATCCGGGTGATGTCGGGAATGCCGTTGCCGTCGATCGCGTCCTTGTTGAAGCCGATCCACACCAGCAGCGACGGTGCCAGATACGACAGCGTCTGCGCGAGCCCGGTGAACGCCGACTGCGTCAGGAAGCCGCCGGCGCGCTGGTCGTCGGGCAGGCGATCGCCGACATAGGCGCGGTATGGCTCCATCGTCACGTTGTTGGCGGCATCGAGCACCCACAACAGGCTGGCGGCCACCCACAAAGTCGGGCTGTACGGCATCGCCAGCAGGCACAGGCTGCACAGTATCGCGCCGACGAGGAAATAGGGGGTGCGGCGGCCGATCCGGGTCGAAGTCCGGTCGCTCATCGCGCCGATCAGCGGCTGGATCAGCAAACCCGTCATAGGCCCCGCGAGCCACAGCAAGGGCAGGCTCGCCTCGTCCGCGCCGAGATAGCCGTAGATCGGCGCCATGTTGGCCTGTTGCAGACCGAACGAGAATTGCAGCCCGAGGAAGCCGAGGTTCATCTCGATCAACCGCATCAGTGAGAGGCGGGGCTTGGTCATGAGGCCGAGGTTCATTGTCATGCCTTCTCTATCGACCCAAGATCGGTGTTTTCCCGTTCCCCCGCGAAAGCGGGGGGCCAGGAGCCACGAACGCTACCGCTTGGGACCCTGGGCTCCCGCCTTCGCGGGAGAACAGAAATGGTCGAGCCGATCACGCCGTCGGGCCTGCCCAGATGACGCCCCAGGGTTCGACAGCGACGGTGGCACCACATGGCTGTTCGGACAACCGATCCTGCCAGCCTGCCAAGCCATCGACTGGCACCGCAGCGTCGGAGAAGTTCAGGAACACCCGGTCGCTGCCACAGCCGATCCCGAGCAGGGCGGCATCACCCGTCGCGAGCGCCGCGGGCGAACCGGCACCGCCGCTCGCAATCCGCGCCGCTCGTAGCGCTTCCAGATCGCCGCTGATCCGCCGTGCGGCCAGCCCGTCGAGCGCCGTCCAGTCCATCTCGGGCCGATGCAGCCAACGGCCTTCATGCGCGCGTTCGGGGTCGCTGAGATAACTAGTATCGTTTAGCAGTCCCGCCTCGTCACCCATGTACGTCGTCGCCAGACCGCCGCTCGCGATCGACAGCGCGTTGAGCAGTGCGATCCGCCGAAACGCCATCTCGCGCGCATCATCGTCCGCCGCCGCTTCGAGCCCGGCCAGCGAGGCCATCGTCCCGTTCGAGCCATGCAACACCGATCCGTCCGACTGGAACGGCGCACCGCGTGCCCAGCTGCCGTCGCCGCCTTCGAGGAAGCGTGCCGCCATCTTAAGGCGCGCGACCGGATCGGGGTCGATCCCAGCGAGGTCGCCGATCACTGCGCCCCAGCCGATATCATCGTGGCACCGCGCATAACTCAGCCAGTTGGCACCACGCGGTAGGCCGCCGCTCGCCCCGACGATCGCGTGGGGGAGGGTGGCGGATTGCTCTGCCAAAGCGACCCAGCCGGCTACCATCAGCGAGTTGTTATAGACGAGATGGCATTCGGGCTCGAACCCGCCATCCCAGTCTGCGCCTTCGTCGGCGCCAAAATACGGCGGTACGAGCGCGGTCGGGACGATTGCCTCGGCCTTCAGCAGTGTTGCCGGCGCGACGATATCGAGCGCGGCACGAAGCGCGCGGACGATGAAATGCGCCTCGGGACGGTTGCGGCAATCGGTGCCGATCTGCTTCCACAGGAACGCGATCGAGTCGAGCCGGAACGCCTCGAAGCCGTGGTTCGCCAGCCGCAGCATCGTGTCGACGATCGCGAGCATGACTTCGGGATTTGACCAATTCAGGTCCCACTGGAACGGATAGAAGGTCGTCCAGACCTGCCCGCCCATCGCCGGCACTTCGGTGAAGTTGCCGGGCGCGGTCGTCGGAAACACCTGGGGGAGGTCGGCCTCGTACGCCTGCGCCTCGTCCTCGCTCAGCACATGATAAAAGGCACGATAGTGCGGATCGCCGGCCAGCGCCGCCTTTGCCCAGGCGTGATCGTCCGCGGTGTGGTTGAGCGCGAGGTCGACGCACAGGCTGATCCGTCCTTCGCGCAGCCGTGCGGCAAGCCGCTCGACATCAGCCATCGTCCCTAGCGGGGGTTCGATCGCGAGATAGTCCGCGACGGCGAACCCGCCATCGCTGTCGCCCTCGCGCGCCTTCAGCAACGCGAGCAAATGGAGGTAGCGGACGCCGAGCGATTCGAGGTGGTCGACCTTGTCGGTCAACCCGCCGACGGTGCCGGCGAACCGGTCGACATAGGTCGAATAGCCCAGCATGTCGGGCGCGACGAACCAGTCGGGATCGGCCAACCGCGCTTCGTCGAGCGCGACCATCGCCGCTGGCCGTTCGGCCGCCCGGTCGCGGAGGATCGTCTCCATCCGAAGCCAGAGCGTCGCCAGTCGATCGGTGCCGTACAGCCGTTCGAGCTGGCGTTTGAGCAGGGGGGCGAGCGCGTCGAGACGGCGCTCGGTGGAGGTCACTATCACGCTCACCCGCCCGATCAGAAGCCGACGCGGACCGCGGCGGAGATCGTCCGGCCGGTGATCGAGCGTGCCCGAACGATGCCGTTGGTCGGGATCGCGCCCTCCTCGGCTTCGGTGATGCCCTTCACGTCGAACAGATTGTTGCCGTTGACCGACAGCGTGACGTTCTCCGCCGGACGGACCGACACAAACGCGTTGACCTGCGTGTAGCCCGGCATCTTCAGCCCGTTATTGTCCTGCGCGAAGCTGTCGGTGGTGCCGATCACGTTCGCGCCGACGGTCAGACGGCCGACATCGACCTGCGGGGTCGCCTGGAAGATGAACTTGGCCTGGCGACGTGGGCGGTTGCCCTCGACCGCGGGGTTGAGCACGTCCTTGGTGATCTCCGCATCGGTGTAGGTGCCGCCCGCCGACAGCGAGAACGGTCCGCGTGCGATCCGGCCCTCGAGCTCGACGCCCTTCGCTTCATATTCGCGGTTGAAGAAGCGCTGCGTCGTCGCCTCGAAATTCTGCTCCTCGGTGCGCGCCCAGAAGCCGGTGGCGTAGAGCGAGAGACCGTTCTGGCGGAACTTGAACCCACCTTCGAGCTGGCGAACGAAATCGACCGCTGCGCCTTCGTCGGTCAGGCCGCCCGTGGTCGTGTTGATCGACGGGCCGAACAACAGGCGATCGGCGTTGGCCCGGCCGCCGCGGCTGTAGCGGGCGAACACCGCCGTGCTGTCGGTCAGGCGATAGTTCGCGCCACCCGAGTAGGACAGGTAATCATAGTTGTAGTTGAGTGGCGAGCGGCGGGTCGGGATGATCGCGACCTGACGCTCGGGCGCCGAGATCACGCCATTGCCGTTGATGTCGAACGTCGTGATGCCGCTGCCGAAGCCTGCGCCCAGATCCGAACCCGCGACGCTACCCCGTGCGCGACCGAAATCGTAGCGCAGCGAGCCGTCGATGTTGAAGCGGCCGATCTCCAGCCCGAGCTGCGCGAACGGTGCGTAGGTCGTGTAGTCGAGATCGTACGACCGGCGGCAGCAATTGCCGAAGCCGAATGCCGAATAGCCCGGCGTGCCGTTCTGCGTGACCGGAACGCCCGCTGCGGTGCGGATGTCGACGAGCTGCGAACGGCCGTCATCGGCGACGGTCTGGACGAACGAGTTCCACAGCCAGTCGCTCTTGATGTCTTGGCGCGACGCGTAGAAGCCGCCGGTGATCGCCAGCGTTCCGGTGCCCACCGGGACCGAACCGTTGAGGCGGATGTCGTTGGTGATGTTGTTGAGGCTCTTCAAGTCGACGTCGAACAGTACGACGTTGGCGAGCAGGCCGTTGCCGTTAAGTGATGCGGGGTTGGTGATCCGCTGGCCGGTCTGCGGTCCGCTCGCGTAGAACAGCTGGGAGTTCGCGCCGCCGATACCGTTGGCGATCGTCTGCGCCGAGCCGACGGCCGCCGGGAACGGCGAGGTGAAGCCACCCGAGATATCCGAATAGCGAAACCGCTCGACCACGTTCCAACCGTCCGCGACCGGGATCTGCGTCTCGAGACCGGCCGAATACACGACGGGGTGCTGGCCGTCGCGGATCGAGCGCGTGACGAGCTGGTTGTTGCCATCGAGCGTCTGCACGGTGCGGATATCGGCGCTGTGCAGCGTGCCGTTGTTGATCGAGAAATTGGTAATGTTGCTGTAGGTCGGGTCACTGTTGGTGCCGCTCACCTGCACCGGGTTCGGGAGGTAGCCGATCGCGCGGTCGTCGAGATACTTGCCGTACAGACGGACATACCCGCCATTGCCGAACGACTTGGTGACGTTCGCCTTGAACTGGCCGCCCTTAACGCCGTCGAAGCCGACTTCGCGCTGGCCGTCACCGATCCGGTAGAAGCCGCCGAAATGATAGGTCAGCGTGTCGGACAGCTTGCCACCCTGGTCGAAATCGACGCGGAATTCGCGGTAGTCGAGGCCGCTGCTGAGCTGGAACGCGCCGCCTTCCTGCTCGCCGGTCTTCGAGATGAAGTTGATCACGCCGCCGGGCGAGTTCGAGGCGAAGGTCGAGGCCGAGCCGCCGCGGACCGACTCGACCGTCCGGACATTGAAATCCGCGCGCAGGAAGATGTCGGCGTTGCCGAAAGTAATGTCGCCGAATTCGAGGATCGGCAGGCCGTCTTCCTGGAGTTGGAGGAACTTCGAGCCGCCCGATGCGACCGGCAGGCCGCGGACCGAGATGTTCGCGTTGCCGTCGCCGCCGGATGCCTCGACCCGGATGCCGGGGAGGTTGCGGAGAAGTTCACCCGAGGTGCGCGGCGCAAGCTGGACCAGCGCATCCGACGTGATCGAGCTGGTGGTGATCGAGGTGTTGAGCTTGTTCGTGCCGCGCGCGACCGCGGTCACGACGATGTCGTCCTGCGGCACGTCGGCGGCGGGAGCTGCATCGGCGGAGGTAGCAGCTGGATCGGTTTGCGGCGCGGTCTGCGCAGCACCGGCGGTGGCGAACGATGCGGCGGCGATGCCAGCCAGCAATGCGTGACGTACTTTCATGCGACTCTCCCTGCGCGACGGCTTTCTGAGAAGCCCAAGGCCGCCTCCTACGCGCTTCGCAATCGATTGCAAGACATGTTTCACAATCGATTGCGTAAATTAGGCGGACTGTCTCTTTATCAGCGCAGGGGGGACGATCGCGGACTCGGCTGGCTCGCCGGCTATACGTTTTAACAGGCGGTCGACCATCAATTCCGCCCCGATCGCAAGATCTTGGCGGATCGTCGTCAAGGACGGTGACGTGTGTGCTGCCAGGGAGACGTCGTCATACCCAATCACGGCGGTTGCGGTAGGAACGTCGATCCCCGCCTCGGCCAGCGCGCGCAGTACGCTCATCGCTGCGACGTCCGATGCGGCGAAGATCGCGTCGGGAACGATGCCGCCCGCGAGATTCGCCGCCACCGCAGCATGAACCGCCTCCGGACTCATCGGCGTGGCGAGGACCGTGTACGCAACACCGGCCTGGTCAGCCGCCGCAGCGAACCCGGCGAGCCGGTCGGCAAACTCGGGCGGGGCAGGGTCGCCGACGAACAACAGCCGCTGCCGACCTAGCGCGATCAGATGCTCCGCTGCCAGTCGCCCGCCCGCGACATTGTCCGATCCGATCGTTAAATGATGTTGGCCGGGACGGTTCGCGCCCCACACGATCAGCGGCCGATAGCGCTGCGAAACCCGCTCGATCGCCGCGAACTGGTCCGACTGGCCGACCAGTAGCAAGCCATCGATCCGCCCGCTGTCGACCAGCCGTTCGAGCCAGTCGTCGGCATCGGGAATGACCCGCGACAAGAGGATGTCATAGCCGCGCTCGACGAGCAGGTCGGCGAGGAACCCGAGCAGCGACAGGAAGAACGGGTCGGTCAGGTGCTGCGTCTTCGCGTGCCCCAGCGGCAGGACCAGTCCGATCGCGCCGGTGCTCTTCATCCGCAGGTTGCGCGCAAGCTGGTTGGGCCGCACGTCATGCTCGCGCGCCAGCAAGCGTATCCGCTCGCGCGTCTGCTCGTTCACGGAGGAATGTCCTGCGAGCGCGCGCGAGACGGTTGCAGTCGAAACGCCCGCGAGTGCGGCCAAATCGGCGAGTTTCATTGTGGTGGAGTTCCTCGTCGGTACGCGCGTAGGCCACGTCGTACAGTCAGCACCGAAGGCCTGCAATTGTCGGGCGAGCTACCGACGGACGTATGCGATCCGGTAAATCGAGTGGGGCGCAACGACGATATCGGGATAATGGGCCGGTCGTGTTGGCTTGCTGTTTGAGTGGCGCAAGTCGCTGCGAACCGGCAACCGGCGTCCTCGCCATGCTGTGCATTCCTTCGAATAGCGATCCGGCCGCGGTCTGTCAGAGCATGCGCTTAAATAGCCAAGCAACTGGGGAGATGCGGTAAGTGTCCCTAATCTCGACTCGGCCAGCTATGCGACCTCGAACGCCGCCACAGTGTTGATCGTCTGCTTGCCGGATGCATTACCGTGACGCTCGACGCGATCTACCGCATCCGGGCCGCGGCGGTGACCGGGGCTGCAAGGTAGCGATCCAGGAACTGCTGGTGCGTCGGCATCCCTGCGACTGCGTCTGCGATCGTGCTGCGGATATTGGTCAAGACGCCGGCTAGCTGCGGGCCACCCATGATGCTGCCCAGGCGGTGGTGGTCGCGCGGGGTCAGGCGCTGGCCGAGCATCACCTGCACCCAGCTGGCGACGCGGAACAGGTCATCGCCGCCCTGATACGCCTGCGCGCCCTCTGTGAAGAGCGCGATGCGCTCCACGAGCGTGTCGGGGATCGGCATGTCCCGGCGCGCTGCCCAGAAGGGCTCGGGACGTTCGTTGAGGTGGTAATGGAGGATGATGAAATCGCGGACGCGCTCGAGCTCGGCCTGCGCCTGATCATTGTACCGCTTGACCAGCGCGGGTGCGATTCCGCCGAACGGGAAGGTCTGCATCAGCCGCGTAATGCCTGTCATGATCAGATGGATGCTGGTCGACTCGAGCGGCTCGACGAACCCGCTGGCAAGGCTGAGCGCAACGCAGTTCCCCATCCATACCTGCCGCCGGCGGCCGGTGCGGAACCGGATCAGCCGCGGCTCGGTAAGCGGCGCGCCGTCGATCGTGGCGAGCAACCGGGCATGGGCCTCGTCGTCCGACAGATGATCGCTGGCATAGACCAGCCCGTTACCGACGCGGTGCTGCAACGGGATACGCCAGCGCCAGCCCGCGTCATGCGCGATCGCGCGCGTGTACGGATGCGCCGGGCCCGTCGCGGCGGTCTGCACGGCCAGCGCGCTGTTGGTGGGCAGCCAGTGCGACCAGTCCTCGTATCCGGCGGCGTAGGTGCCCTCGATCAACAGCCCGCGAAAGCCGGTGCAGTCGATGAACAGGTCGCCCTCGACGCGTTTGCCCGAGGCTAGGACGAGCGCGCGGATGAAGCCGGTCTCGCCGTCGCGATCGACGCTGGCGATCCGCCCCTCGATCCGTTTCAACCCGTTCGCCTCGCTGCGCGCGCGCAGGAAGCGGGCGTACAGGCCCGCGTCGAGGTGATAGGCGTAGTTGATCTGGCCCTCGGAGGGGAGCGCGAACCGCTCTGCCTTGGCCGCCTGAAGTTCCAGGCAGTAGTCGCCGATCTCGCTCGTATCCCCGTCGGCTTTCGCGGCAAGCCAGAAATGGTGGAAGTCGCCCATCCAGGTCGATTTGCCGATGTCGCCGAACGAATGGATGTAGCGATCGCCGTCGCGTGCCCAGTTCTCGAACGAAATGCCGAGCTTGAACGTCGCTTGCGTCGCGCGCATGAACTCGCGTTCGTCGAGGCCCAGGATCGTGTGGAAGGCGCGCATCGTCGGGATCGTCGCTTCGCCGACGCCGATGGTGCCGATCTCCTCGGATTCGACCAGCGTGATGTCGAGCAGCTGGCCCAATTGTCGCGACAGGGCGGCGGCGGCGAGCCAGCCCGCGGTACCACCGCCGGCGATGACGACTTTCCTGATGCGCTGCTCGGCCATGTTCGGCTCCTATCGGTTGATGCGCTGGAGGATCTTGGCGCGCAACCGGCGTGCCGACATAGCGTCCAGCGGCGCGAGTTCGCCCTGTGCGTGTTCGGGCAGGTGCTCCCTGGCCTGATCCGCAGGGCCGAAGACATAATGGTCGAACATCGCGCGCCACGCCTGCTTCTCGTGATCAGGCCGATCGCGCAACGACAACAGGCCGTGAAGCAGGGTGTTCATGGGCGTATCCATGAACCGTGGCACTGCGTTCCACCAATAGTTGATCATCACGTTGAACGGATCCAGCGCCTCGACATTGTGCCACCACAACGCCGGATAGAGCAGTACGTCGCCCGGCTCGAGCGCGGCGATTTCGGCATGCGCCAGCGCCTCGGCAAAGCGCGGGTACCGGTCGAGATCTGGTGCGCGGAGGTCGACCATGCTGACCACCTGTCCGGCCGGCGTCGGCTCCAACGGTCCGGGGTAGAGGTTGGCGACCTGATCAGGCGGAAACAGCGTGAAGCGCCGGCGACCGACGATGCAGCACGCCAGATTGTTCGACATGTCGTAATGCGTCGCGGCGGTGGTACGATTGCCGATCCAGATGCTGACCAGCGGTGGGTTCTCGACGAGCTGCGGGTCGCCGAACGGCAGCGCCGCCTGCGCGCGAAGACCAGGCAGGTACAGATCGATGTCGGTCGAGCCGATATAGATGGCGGGGGCTTCCGGATCGCCGAGGCCGGCCAGAAGCTGGTCGAGATAGCCGGACAGCGAACCGCTCTCTCGTTTGAAGTTCAGCGCGGCGCAATCGTCGGAATACCCGAAGCGGCCGCCGATCGCCGGATCGCCGACGTACGCCGTGACGGGACGGCCACCGTCGAACTGCTTGAGCCACGTCATTGCCGGCTCTGCACCTTCCAGCCCGACAGCCACCAGCGGCAAGTGGCTGGCGATCCCGCGCAGGATCACCGGAACGCCGTCGGCGATCAGGTCGGCGATTGGCACGCTGATCGCGCTCGTGCCATCGATGACACGCGTACGGCGCGTGATACCTGCCACCGCGATCAACCGTTCTGGGTGAGCAGAGATTGCTTGCGCGCAATCAACTGCTGGATGTTGCCGAGCGACGCTGCGGCCAGGATGGCGAGACGCAGCACGCCCGATCCATGGAGCCGCTCGAGTAGCTCGCCTTTCAGACCGGCTAGATGCTCGAGGTCGACGACCAGCACGTCGGCTATGGTATAGCGGCGCTCTTCGCTGACATCGACGGTGAGCGTTACCGGCGTGAGCAGGCCAGCCTCGTCAAGCGCGGTATAGGCAGCCGGCGCGGTCTCCAGCCCTTCGTACAGCAGGCGGAGCACACCGGTGATATGTTCCAGGTAAGGCGTGTTGCCCCCATGTTCGAGGAACAGCGGCAGGCCGGCGCTATCGCCGACGCGCCCGTCGTCGAGATCGACGTGCAGCATCGGCTCGCCGACATCGTCCCCGAGGCCCCGGACCATCCCGATCGAGAAGGGGCCGCGCTGGTGACTGGCGGGTACATAGCGGCTTGTCCAATAGTCGCCGGACAGGAACAGGTTCTCGTCGCGGTCCAGCCCCAACAGGGCATAGGCCTGCAATCCCTCGTCACGGCGGCGGAATATGATGGCGAATTCGCGCTGCACCTCCTCGAACTCCGCGGGGAATATCAGCGTCTGATTGGCCGCGTCGCCGAACGCGGCGCCCGCCCGCGGGCTTACGCGTAGATCGGCATGGTCGATATTGTTGATCTGTACGGGGTTCATCCGCTCCGGTCCTGTTGTTGCTTCACGCTTATCAGCGGGATGGCGACCGACAAAGGAAAAGGCCGCTGCACGGCACGGCGGCGGCCTTCTTAGTGGGGTCGGGAGTGGACCAAGATCCACTCCCGTCGTCATCAGAAACGATAGCGCGCGCCGAGATAATAGCGTGGCTTGAGTTCCTGCACATATACCAGGTTCGTCTCGGTGCGGGCATATTGGCGGAACGGCTCGCTGGTCAGGTTGACCGCTTCGAGCGAGACCGAGAACGCCTTCGTGACATCGTAGCTTATGCTGCCGTCCAACGTACCGAACGCGGCCGTGAACAGCGGGTTGCGATTGCCGCCCTGGTTCGTAGCCGCAAGATACTTGTCACGCCAGTTGTACGAGACGCGTGCCGAGATACCGCCCTTGTCGTAGATTGCCGTCAAGTTGGCGCTGTCGCCCAAACCGCTCAGCGCGAAGATGTTGACGTTCGGATCGGCATAGGGGTCCACGTTCACGTCTCCGCTCACCTTCGTGTACGAAACCGCGAAACCGAAGCCGGTCTGACCGAAGAAATTGGTCCAGGCGACTTCGAAGCCGTGAATATTGCCTTCCTTGTTGTTGACCGGCCCGCTGATTGCGAAGTTCACGAGCGGATCATTGGCGTCCCCGACGAGATCGACCGCAAGGGCGAGGGGATTGTAGACAGCATCGCTGATTTCACCCGTGGCGGGATTGAGCGCACCGCGGAAGGCCGCAGTCGTCGCCGCCTGGTTTCCGCCATTCTGTTGCAGAAGCGCGGCGTAGGCGAACAGGTTCCTATCCGTCTGGGTAATGCCGTTGTTTCTGAGAAACGCCTGCGCAATACCCGAACGCGACCCTGGCGCGCCTGAACCCGGGTCGCGCAGCCCGAACAGGTTACCGTTGGTTATCTGGTTGCCGACGAAGTTGCGCACGTTCTTGTTGAAGAAGCCGACCGAGACGAAACTCGTAGGCTTGTAATACCACTCCAGCGACACGTCGAAATTGTCCGAGATCAGCGGCAACAGCGCTGGATCCTGCCGCGTGGCGGGAGCCGGGGCCGCACCGAGTGCTGTCGGACGGTTTGGAGCGTTTGCCGTCACGGATGCGAACAAATTGCCGTAGTCTGCCCGGGCCAGCGTACGGCTGAACGAGGTGCGCGCCATGACGTTGTCGAGCACTTCGATATTGAAGTCGAGTGACGGCAGCAGGTTGTCGTACTTCGACTTCGCGATAACAGCGGCGCCTGGAGGTCCGCCGATCACGGTGAAGTCATTATCCGATTGCCAGGCCAAAGCCGTCGGTATCGACTGAAGACTGACCGACTTGACGCGGGTCCGTTCGTAGCGAACGCCGATCAGCGCGTTTGCACGGCGTCCGCCAATGTCACCGCCCCAAGCCATCTGGCCGTAGACCGCCAAGTTCTTCTCGCCCACGGTGTCGTCCGACGAACCCTGCAAAGCGTCGGGGCGGCCCAGCTTCGCATAATAGGGTGAGAAGATGTCCAGCAGTTCGACCGCATCCCCACGAAATGCGACCAGCGCCGATCCGGTCGAGTTCGGGTTATACTTGTCGAACTTGCAGGTCATGCAATAGGTTTTCACGAGATCGCCGGCGAGTTCCTGGACACGGCCAGTGTCCGTGATGCTCCAGTCGCCAAGAATCTGCTGGTTATTGGAACTGGCCGAGCGCGTCGTTGCATCCACATAGTTGCTGCCGACCACGAAACGGCTATCGTTGCCGAGATCCCAGCCCAGCTCGCCACTGAACTGGTTGACCCTCGATTCTTGCTTGGAGAAGATCCGACGCGCGACCTGCGTGCCCAAGTCGCCGATGTCGAGGATATTGTTGCAATTGCCGCCGCGGCCGCCGTTGGTCGCGTTGCAATCGTTGAGCGTTTCCGACTGCTGTGGGAAGCCGCTGCTGAAGTCGACTTTGTGCGTAGCACGAACCGGAGCGCCGATCGAGATCGTCGTCGCCGACGTGCCGTTCGCATTGTCCGGATTCGTGGTCGACTTCGAATGGTTTGCATCAAGCTTCAGCGACAGCACATCGGTGAAGTTCCACTTGAGGTTGCCGCCAACCGAGTACAATTCGGTCTTCGTGGCGAACCGCTGCTGCTCGTATCCCTTATCCGCCTGCTTAGCCTCGGCCAGGATGATCGCAGTCTGCATCTTCTTGTTGTCGTCGAAGGTAACGTCGCTGAACGGCCGCTGGAACCAGTTGGTCTGCTCGCTACGCTCGTCGCTCAACTTGTTGCGCGCATACAGGCCATCGATCGTGATCTCCAGCCGATCCGTAGGCTTGAACTGGATGTTGGCCTGACCGTTGATGCGCTCGCGGCGGTTCTCAGAGAACTGATAGCGGCTGTCGTTCGGGATTTGCACGTACTGCGTCGTAGGACGGTTCGTAATATTCGTCGTCGGCGTGATGTACGCACCCGCCGTATTCAAGAAATCAGCCAGCGGAACGATATTCCAATAGTTCGGGTTCGACTGGATCGATGTCGACTCGCGTAACTGATAGCTGCCGAAGACGTTGACGCCAAAGGTTTCGCTGGGGTTTTTCCAGTTGATCAGGCCAGATAGTTCGGGCGTGACCTTCTTCAGATTGGCCTCCGCATTCTCGACCGAGCTGTCGTACAGTGCCTTGGCGCCAATCGATCCCGACAGGCCGTCTTCGCGCGCGTCGAGCGGCCGGCGGGTGATGACGTTGATCGCAGCGCCGATGCCGCCCGTCGGAATGTTCGCCCGGCCGGTCTTGTAGACTTCCAATGTGGCGACGCCTTCGGACGCGAGATTCTGGAAGTCGAACGAGCGGCCGGTGCCGACCGCGAAGGCGTTGCCCGTGCTGGTATCAATGCTGGTCGACGCCAGCTGGCGGCCGTTCAGCGTCACGAGGTTGAAGCCGCCGCTGAAGCCGCGGACCGCGACCTGGGAGCCTTCGCCATTGGCGCGGGTGATCGACACGCCGGTGATCCGCTGCAGCGATTCCGCTAGGTTGGTGTCGGGAAACTTGCCGATATCCTCGGCCGAGATGGCGTCGACAACGCCCGCCGAATTACGCTTGATGTCGATCGCGCGATTGAGACTGGCGCGGATGCCGGTGACGACGATTTCGTTGGCCGGACCGGCCGCCGCGTCGTCGGGTGTGCTAGCCGCGGGCACCGTGTCGGGTACCGTCTGCTGCACGGTCGTCGTCCGAGTGCTCTGGCCGGTCGCAGCGGTGGTTGTCTGCGCGATCGCAGTGCTGGAAGCGGCCAGCCCGGTCACGACCGCGATGGTCGATACCGAATGCGCGAGCGTGCGCGAAAATTTCCTCATAAATCCTCCCCCATTCCCGGCCGCCCTAATCAGGCCGGATTGCACACGGTCGTTGCCGTGTATGATAGGGCTACCATCAGGGGAGCGAGTGTCAACTGCGCGAGGGAAGTAGACCCGTACGATCGTCAGAACTTGATCGACCGACGTCGCGAACAGCCCTTACGGAATACCATGATTTACAGGGGTTTACCTGATCAGATCACCGCCGCAGGATATGATGTCTCGATTCCATCAGTATTGAACGTAATGGAATCTGTCTCAGCTGTGATAAAATAAGCACTATTATGATAGTATGAAGACAGTGTGCGGACGGCGCAGTCTGGGAATCACGACTATGCCGAAGTGTTAGCTTTAAGGTCAGTCATTGTTACCCAATAACACCGACATCGCCACAGGATACCTTGGGGAATGTGAATAGACTTCATTGTGGGCAGATGGACTTGAAGCAGTTTCGTGGCTGGATTGCGGTCACGTGATCCCCCACCGTTAGCGATACGGATCGTTGCGGCACCGGCAATCCGTAGGGACTGCCACCACGCGATTGGACCGATTTGGCAAGGGGGCGTCTCGCTTGCCCATCAGTTGCGCTCGCAGCGGCTCCGCATTTGCGCGGGTTGGCGCCTATCGGAAGCACCGCGTTGCCCGAAACGACGGGCGTGCCGATCAACGAGGTCGCGCATGACGCAGGGAAGGGTGGTCCGGCGCCGGTTCGCCAGGAGAGCTCAAACCTCACGAAGGTCCGTTCCTGCAGCTTTCGACAGCGATCCGGCTCTGTTCGGTTGTCGCACGTTGGTCGCAGTCACCGCTCGGTTCGGCGAGGCGCGCCATCGCGGCGCGCCTCCCTTGGTTTACATCCGGAACGATACCGACGCGACGTACGTGCGGCCGTTCTTGTAGAACGCGGTCGGGCGATCGCGCGAGCCGCTATACTGCGTGTAGGTCGAGTCGAGCAGGTTCTGCGCGTTGACCGTCAGCGTGATCGCCTTGGTTAGGTTGAAGCCTGCCGAGAAGTCGAGCTGGCTGTACGGCGCGACCATGTCGATCGAGTTCAGGCGACCGATCGCGCGGAAATACGACGACCTGTAGTTATAGCTCAGGCGCGCCTGGAACGGTCCGTTCTCGTAATACGGGATCACGTTGACGGTGTGCTTCGACAGATAGGGCAGGTTCAGCCCCTCGTCGGTCGAGCTCTCGGCGTAGGAGTAGTTCGCCTGCAGGCCGAAGCCGTGCCAGATCTCACCCTGTGCCGAGACCAGCGCGCCGTTGACGTTCGCCTTGCCGCCGTTGAGCGGCTGAGACACGAGATAGGACGCGTTGGTCTGCGTCAGCTCGTTGAAGAACGTCTGGCGGCTGAGGCCGTTGAGGATGTAGTCCTTCACCTCGCGGCGGAACAGCTCGAGCGACAACAGCGTCCCCTCGCGCGGATAATATTCCGCCGACAGTTCGTAGTTGGTCGACTGGTACGGCTTCAGGTTCGGATTGCCGCCGCTCGCATCGAGCGTGATGTCGTTGCGACCGACCGAACCACCGAGCTGCTCATAGCGCGGGCGCGCGATCACCTTCGCGACGCTGCCGCGGAAGATAAGGTGCGTGCCCGCTTCATACGCGACGTTCAGGCTCGGCAGGAACTTCAGATAGTCGTTCTCGACCCGCTGCGGCACGATCGTCGGCAGGCTGCCGTCGGTGCCGGAGACCTGGTCGGCATAGTTCGACACGTTCTTGGTATAGACCAGACGACCACCGATGTTGCCGCGGAAGCCGCTCTGGTCGAAGTTCAGCTGGACGTAGTTCGCCGCGACCGTCTCGTCGACGATGTACGATGCGGTGGGCTTTGCGACGGGGATGTTGATCGAGTTCGCGAGGATGTCGATCACGGTCTGCTGCGACAGGTTGATGTACTTGGTCGCGTTGCCGGTGCCGCCGGTGCCGTCGAACGTGCCGTTCGGCGTCGTCATCGTGTCGACGCCGAGGCTCGCCAGCGTGTAGTTCGACGTGGAGTAGTTGTTGAAGCCGCTCGCGTTCAGGCGGTTGCGGTGATCGGTGAACTTGCCGCCGATCCGGATTTCCTTGAACGGCCCCGCCTCGAACGGAATGACCGCGTCATAGCCCGCGTAATAATCGCGATCGATCGTCTTGGAGAAATCGATGCCGCCCGCGCGCGCCGCATTCAGCTGCGTGCCGTTGACGATGACGGGAGCGCCGTCGATCGTCTGGAGCTGCGGGCTGTTGCTGCGACGATAGTTGGCAGGATTGGTCAGGTCGCCAACGTAATCGACGTTCGCGCTGTCCGAGGTGAAGCCGTAGCTGTACGGAAGGTCGGTCCGCACATCGAGCAGATATTCGGGATTGCGCCCGCCGATCGCCTTGCTCCAGCCGCCGGTCGCCGACACGGTCGCGCCGCCGGGACCTTCCCACTCGGCGACGAAGTTGAGGTTGTCGGTGGTCAGCTTGGTCTTGCGGATCAGCAGGTCGAGCTGCGCGCTCTGGCTGTTCGCCGAGGCCGCACCGAAGCTCGCATTGGTAACGACACCGTTCGCGACCGTCGCCGACTGGAGAACGTCGCCGCTCCATGCGCCGGGGATGACGTACATCGACTGGCTGCTGTTGTTGTAGTTGCCGTCGATATGCAGGCCGTTGAGCGTCAGCGTGATGTCGTCGGTCGGCTTGGCCTGAACCGTGCCGACATAGCTGATGCGCTTACGCTCCTGCGTGAAATACGCGTAGTTGATGCCGAACGGCGACACCGCGTTGGCGAGATCCTGGCGTGTGCCGCCGCTCACGGTCGCGCCCGGGTTCTTTAGGACGGGCTGGCCGCTCGCGTCGCGGATCAGCGCGTTGTTCGCATCCTTCTGGAAAAAGCGGTCGCCGGCATTCTCGAACCCGAAGAATTCGACGCCCGACCGCGTCAGGCTCTGCTTGTCGTAGGTGACGGCGCCGAGCACGCCGAACGTGCCGCCTTCGTTGTGCCAGCTATACAAACCCGAGGCACGGACGTTACCCTTGTCGGCGCGGTCGTTGTACGAATAGCCGCCCGATGCGAAGATCGAGTTGGCGGGCGTGTCGAGCGGACGGCGCGTACGGACGATGACCGTACCGCCGATGCTGCCTTCCTCGATGCGCGGCTCGGGCGACTTGTAGACTTCGAGGCGCTCGACGAGCTCAGGCGCGAGAAGCGAATAGTTGAAGGTACGGCTGGTCGGGTCATTGTCGTTGCCGCCCCAGTCCGCCGAAGCGACCGCGTGGCCGTCGAGCAGCATGCGGTTGAGCGCGGGGTCGGTGCCGTGGATCGCGACCTTCTCGCCCTCGCCGAAGCGACGATCGATGCTGACGCCTGGAACGTGCGAGAGGGATTCGGCGACGTTGCGGTCGGGGAACTTGCCGATCGCCTCGGCGCTGATGACGTCGACGATCGCGTTGGCGTTGCGCTTCACTGCGATCGCGCTGCGCAGGCTGCCGCGGATACCGGTGACGACGATGTCCGTATCGGCGCCGTCCGCTACGGGATCAGCCTGGGTCGTGGTGGCGACGGGGGCGGACGATGGCGCGGGCGCCGACTGGGCGAGAACGGGTTGCGCGAAAACTGGTACCAGACCGAATATCGCCGCACCGGATGCGAGCAAAACCTGCTTACGAAAAACCATCGTCAAAAGCCCCTTCCCATCGACGCCGCAGCGTCACCCTTCGACACGGTCCTGCCCGTATCGCTCGACTCACCTTACTGGCCGGACCTCTAAAGGGTACTGTCATCGCAGCGTGGTAATGGTAATATATAACCAATCTAATTCCTGACGCTATCGGAAAATTACAGTTCCGTGTCGGCCGATGCGTTTGCAAAGCCCGCAAAAATCTCATGATCGTTTTGGAGCTAGTCCGTCGACAAAATGCGAAGCTGGCCGAGACGACGCTACGATCTCAAGATGCCAACGATCTAGAATGCTACCAATCTATAGCATAGTGCAAGAGGCACCCATCGTCCGCATAGTCACGACCGACCGTCGAACTCAAAGACCGCCGGGCTAGTCATCCCGCACGTATAGGCAGCTTATGGAATCGCGCCTGTTCGGCTAGATCGATTGGTCCGAAATGCGACCATCCGTGATCTGCGTATGACGATGCGCTACGGATCGCGCGCGACCTGATGCCGAAAAATCCGGGTTCGGTCCGGGTTTGGGTTGGAAGGCAGGCGAGATCCAGCGTCGCTGACCGGCAATCTATGCCGAACGATCGCGCCCGCCGTTTGTCTCCGACACGTTCGCAGGCTCGCCGATCATGTGGAGGGCCGGCAGCAGCAAACTGGCGAGGCGTTCCATCGAAACACCTCGCCAGTTGGCGATCATCCGCGCGCGTGCGCTCGGTCGACCGAGCGTTCTAACGTCTTAGAAGTTGATCCTCACGCCGACGTTGCCGGCATAGGATCGCTGTTGCGAGGACAACACGCCGGTTCCGGTGGCGTAGAGGACCAGCGCGGAGGCCAGCGGCAGTTGGAGTCCGGCCTTGCCGACGAACGCGCTTTGCGAAGGTCGAGCGCCTGCGATCGTGAACGAGGGATCGGCCAGCGCGATAAAATCGACTCCGATGTCGCGGTCGCGGCGGAACTCGTGGAGGTAGCTCGCTTCGATCATTGGCCGCAGCGCAAGGCCGTTCCCGAACGGCACGCTGCCATCCATCCGCAACCCGACATTCACCGGTAGCGACGTCGTGGTCTGTTTGCCCGCCTGCAACGCCAGCACGCTGCCGCGCTCTGCGAACGCATCGGTGTAGAGACGCGCATATTCCACCGCGACGAACGGCGTCAGGTCGAACGACTGGACTGCGATGCGCTGACCGATTTCTCCGCGCAGGCGCAACTCTGCGGCGTCGTACCGTGCGATCTCGGTTTCGCTGGCGACGCTGCCGATCCCGCCCGCAGTCCGCGTCGTACGGATCGCATAATGGCCATAGCCCAGCGACCCGCGGACATACGTTCCCGTCGGCAGCGCATACGAGGTGTAGGCCGATACGTGATAGCTCGACGCCTTGCCCTTGGTCGCGCGCGCCGCGGTGTTGAAGCGGGTGTCGAGCCCGCCCGCGACGAAACCGGCACGCCACCCGGTCGCGACTTCACCGTCGAGTCCGATCAATCCGCCCCAGCTGTTGCTGCGGCGATCGACCGTACCGTCGCCGTCCCGGCCATCAGTCCATTCCCGACCACCCAGCGGCCCGCCCCAGAGGTGCATCTGGGTGTCGGTCAGGACCGCACGCTGCTGATCGGTCACGGCATCGCCGAATACCCGCCCGGCAAACAACGCTGCGCTGTTCGCGTCGGCAAGGCCTTCACCCGAGAGGGTGTCGAGCGCTGCAGTACCCGCCGCCGCCGAGCCCTGGCCCGTGGCATAGACCGTGTTGAGCAACGTTGCCGCGCCGGCACCGCTCGCCAACGGCACCGCGCTCGTCAGCGCCGCCGCGACACGTTGCTGGTTCGCGGTGACCCCGAGTGCGCGATAGTCGATATCGGTCCGGTTGAGGTTCAGGCTTGCCGCCGTCGTCGAATAGTCGAGCACGCCGCGCAGGTTGGAGGGCACGCCCATAACGCCCGCAAAGCTGCCCGACACTCCACCGGCTGCCGTGACCAGGGCAATGCGCGTGACCGGTAGCGTGCCGACCGAGCCCTGGACGCGCACCGTGCCGTCGAGCTTAGCCGCGCCGGATACGACCGTGCGGCTGGCAAGCGTAGGCGATACCGTCTGCACCAGCGTCGCGCCGCTGGCGAGCGTCAGCGGACCGTTGATCGTCAGCGTGCCCGGCGTGGTTCCCGTGCCCGGCACCAGCGTACCACCGATGTTGACCGTGACTGCGCCGGTGCTGCCGGTGCCACCGAAGACGGCGCCGGTGTTGACGGTCGTCGCCGAGACGATTGAGCCGGTGACGGCCAGCGCGCCGCCATTGACGATCGTCGGGCCGGCATAGATGTTCTTCCCTGTCAGGGTCAGGCTGCCGCTGCCATTCTTGGTCAGCCCGCCCGGTCCGCCGATATCGTTGCCCCAGCTGTCGGCGGCTGCATAGCCACCTTGCGCGGCGTCCATCGTCACTGCGACCTGGCCGTTGAACGCGCCATAGCCGTCGTTCGCGGCATAGAGGTTCAGCTGGCCCCATCCGTCCAGCGTGTTGCCGGTGAGCACGGGATAGCCCGAGGGGAGGGCGGTGGTCGCGAGGATCTCGGTCCGTTGCGCATCGGTCAGATACCCGAACCGCGTCAGCAGCAGCACTTGCGCCTGCACCGGCACGTCCGCGGCCGTCATCGCCTTGACCGGACCGACCGACGCGAAGCCGTAGGTCATCTCGGCAAGGTACGTCGCCTTGTTCTGCGCGACGTTGGCGTACGGATCGGCGGCGGTTGCGCCGGACGCGTTGGCAGCGGCGATGCATGCCGTCACGGTCGCGGTGCCGCAGGCGGACGCTAGATACGACTGGGTCTGGGTATAGGCCTGGTAGACAGCATACGCGCTGGCGTTGGCGGGGTTGGTCCAGTCGAGGCGATTGCCCTTCGCGTCATACAAGGCAGCGTAGATATTCGTCGCCGACAGCGCCGTCGCCTCGATCCGCGCACCCATGATGTCGAGCGGCGAATGCATCCCGGCGAGGATGCGATTGGTACCCAGGTCCGCCGCGCGCGCGAGCAATTCCTGCCCTTGCTGCGGGATCAGGAACGCCGTGCCCAGCGCCTGCAGCATGCCCGAATTGGTGTGCCCGCTCGGATAGGCGCCGTCTGCATAGGGGTTGGACGAGTTGATGATCTGAAGCATCGGGGTCGGTACGTTGACGTCGGTCGTCACGCGGTATGGCCGCGGCGAGGCACCGATGCCGGGAACATATTCGCCGACCTTGAACGTCGCCGCGGTGAACTTGCCGGCGGAATCGAACGTGCCGAAATTGGGTGCGGTAATCGGCTTGCCGCCATTTGCCGCGACCATGTCCGCCGTCACGACGAACCCGCGCACCCACTGCGTCGTGGAGGCGTAGGGTGCCGGCGTGGTGAAGCTCGATAAATACGACGGCACGATGATCGCGGCTGTGTCCGCCAGCGTCAGCGCACCGCGATTGGTGTTGACGTTGTAGTTGGCGAACCGCGGATCGAGCGGATCGATCGGTGGGTTTTCGCCCTGATACCGCGCGAACGTCCGCTTGGCGGGCTCGGTCGACGAACTCGCGCGCACCGTGTTGTTGATGAAGGCGACCGCGGCGGCCAACGGCGTGGCGGTACCGTTGCCGAACTTCTCGGCGCCCGGGCTGAAGCTGTTGCCGAGATTGATGTTGGCGACATAGTCCGCGAGCGTCGCGGTCGCATAGCTGGTCGGGGTCAGCGTGTTCGGCGCCGATCCGCTGGTCGAGGCACCGGCACCCGCCATGTAAAGATTGGTCAGCGCGCCTAGGCCATTCAGGATGCTGTACGCCTGATTGGTACGATCGTCGTGGATCGCCGCCAGGGTCTGGCTCGGCGTGCGCGCGTTGGTCATCGTGACGACGGTCTTGTAGTTCTGCACCATCACTTCGGGATGGTCGCGGATCAGGTTCACATAGCTGTCGAGCAGCTTCGGAACGATGCTGCCGATCGCCGGATTGCTCTCGTTGACGTAGTTGACCGGTGGCGATGTCGGGATCGTCTGCGTCGGGATCGTCTGCGCCGCGATCGACAGCGGCGTCAGCATCGTTGCCGACGCTGCACAGACCATGAATTTACTTAAAGACACACCATTTCCCTTACGCGTTTCGAAGCGGGGCATGGCATCCGGCGGCGACGGTTTTATGCGACTTATGTTGCAGGTGCGTCATAAAGACTGGGGTCGCGGAATGATCGCTTGGGCGGTCAGGTTGCTGGACGATAAGTCCGACATAATGCAAACTGTGTCAGAGCGAGGGCCGCCAGAGTGGGTGCTTGCGGTGCTCAGTTTATCTTCCGCAGTGCAGCGAAAAAACTGTCCGATGGGCATTGGACGTCCGCATCAGACCTTCCAGTCATGGCGGGATTGGCCACGCTAGGATGCCGCGTTGGACGTGCCGCGAACGCGTTACGCCCGTCTAACCAAGACCGTCTCGCCGTTCGACGAGGGGCATCGCACCCTCGTCGAACGGCGGAGCGCCATCAGGCGGCCTTCGCTGCCATCCGTGCGGCCAGCTTTTCTTCCTCGGTCCAGACCTTCCGCTCGCGCGGTGCCTTCGCCGGCTTGACCTGCTTGACCGGGCCGCCACCCAGCACGGGCGCGCGCTTGGTCGAATGGCGCGCCACTTCGCAGTGCCATTCGTGATCGTCCTGGACGGTCAGGGTCCGACCGATCTCGCGCTCGACGTCGTGCAGCCAAGCGCGCTGTTCGGCATCGCACAGCGTGATCGCGAACCCGCTGCGACCGGCGCGACCGGTGCGGCCGATCCGGTGGACATAGCTTTCCGGGAGGCTGGGCAGGTCGTGGTTGAACACGTGCGTCACGGTGTCGACGTCGATCCCGCGCGCGGCGATATCGGTCGCGACGAGCACCTGGACGGTACCGGCGCGGAAGGCGTCGAGCGCCCGCTCGCGCTGGCCCTGCGACTTGTTGCCATGGAGCGCTTCGGCGGTGATGCCCGCCTCGCCGATGAACGCGCAGACGTCGTTGGCGATGTTCTTCTGCAACGTGAAGACGACTGCCTGGCCCATGTCGGGGGTCTTGAGCAGTGCCAGCAACGCCGCTTTCTTGTCGGTCGCATCGAGGAACATCACCGACTGGTCGATCCGGTCGACGGTGGTCGACGGCGGGGCGATCTCGACCTTCGCCGGATCACGCAACAGGCTCTCGGCCAGCGCGGCGATCGACTTCGGCATGGTCGCCGAGAACAGCAACGTGTGGCGATCCGTCGGCAGCGTCGCGACGAGCCGCTCGATCGGCTTGGCAAAGCCCATGTCGAGCATCTGGTCGGCTTCGTCGAGCACCAGCGCCTCGAGCTGCGACAGGTCGCAGAGCCCTTGATCGACCAGATCGAGCAGGCGACCCGGTGCGGCGACGATGATGTCGACCCCGGCTTCGAGCGCCTTGACCTGATGGAACTGGCTGACGCCGCCGAAGATCGTCATCACGCTCGGCTTCAGATGGCGACCAAAGCTCTCGAACCCGGCGGCGATCTGCGACACGAGTTCACGCGTCGGCGCGAGTACCAGGATGCGCGCGCCGCCCTTGGGTGCAGGGCGGGGGTCGGCAGCGAGGCGATGCAGCAACGGCAGCGCGAAGGCGGCGGTCTTGCCCGTGCCGGTCTGCGCCATGCCGAGCATATCGCGCCCCTGCAGCAGCATCGGGATCGACTGCGCCTGGATCGGGGTAGGGTGGGCATAGCCTTCCTCAGCTAGCGCCTGCAGCAAAAAGGGCGCGAGGGAGAGATCGGCAAAGGTCATGGTCATGGTCACGCGGCGCCTCCAGCGCTGAGCTAAACTGCGCCTTGTAGGCAAGCATCTTGTGAGCGCGGGCTGGTAGGTGCGATGCTGCACTGCGTCAATGTCGAAAGCGAGACGCGGGTGTTGCGGTGAAGCCCGGCCCGAACCAGACCCGAGGCTTACCGGCCGGGTTGCTGATCCCGCCAGATCCAGCGCAACACGTCAGGCAGGATCGATCCGCCGTCGGCGTCCGAATGCGTGCCCTCGGTCCAGGCATGGTTGATGGCGTACCGCGGCCCCGCGTGCTTTTCCCCGTCCGCATGCGCATTGGCCCATTCGAGCGCTTTCAGCATCTGCTGGTTGGCAAGGAACCAGTTGCCGTGTTCGTTATCCAAGTCGTTGCGTCCGTCCTGAAGAAAGATGCGCAAGGGGCGGATCGCGCTTTTCCGGATCAGGCCGGGATAGGTATCCCCGCCATAAGCCTGCGGCGTACCGTCCGGACCGAGTTTCAGGCCGATCGAAGTATAGCTGCCGATGAAGCTTATCACGTTGCCGAACGCCTCCGGATGGCGCCATGCGACCGTCCACGCGGCGATCGCACCACTCGACGTGCCGCCGATCGCGCGCCGCTTCGGATCCGTCGAAAATCGCCATCGCCGCGCCACGGCGGGCAGCAACTCGTCCAGCGTCATCCGGGCATAGGCATCGGAAAGCGCGTCATACTCCTCCGACCGATGGTCCGGGTTCTGCATGCCGGGCGTATCCGGATACCGGGCGGAGACATTCCCCGGCGTGACGAACACGCCCAGCGTCTGCGGAATGGCCTTCTGCTCGATCAACGTATCGATAACCGCGGGAAGCCTCAGCGACCCTTCCGGGTTGACCGCGCGCTGGCCATCCTGGAACAGCAGCAGATTGGGTGGCTTAAACGTGTCGTAGCCTGCTGGCACATACACCCAATAGCGCCTGACCGTGCCAGGATAGACGCGGGAATGGAGTTCGAACGGACCCTCCATCCTGCCGTGCGCCAGCGAGGTTCGCACCTCGGCGTTAGCCGTCCGAACGGTAGCGACCGGCGTCGTACCCGACTCCAGCGCCAGCAACATCGTCGCCATGATTATCGTCCGCATCGTCGTACCCCATTGTCGTAGGGGGTGTATCACAGAGGAAACGACAAGATAGACGAGGTAATCGATAGCGTGCTCCGACCACCGCCGGGCTCGTTGGGGTAGCGTAGTGTCGGCAGCCGCGTCGCTCAGCTTGGCAAAGGCCGTCTTCCCGACCGACGCGGCGCTGAGGAACGCCAGTGCAGGCACCGCATCATCCCATCAATTTCCGTCGCCGCTACGTGCAGATCGGTGCACGTACGCCAATGACAGCCACGCGAGGTTCGTGGACATACTCGACGCGATGGTAGCGAACGGGATCACGACGGTCGTCGATCGAGCCCTCGCCTTCGACGACGCGCCGGGCATCTCGGCAAGGTGATGATCGCATTCCGACCTCGCTTAGCCGTTGAAATTACGCGATCCTGTCGGCAAAGGCTTGAGGCACGCGAACGACCGTGCCGTGGCGCGCGTTCTCGGGAAACCGGATGCGCGTGCTTTCGTCGGTCCAGTGGACGAAGTCCGTGGTCGAGGCGCCACCGAAGCGATGCTGCTCGTACACATCGTAATAGACCATGTAGCGGTCGCCGAGCCGTATCGCCGTCGGTCCCTCCGTCATCGGTTTGGTGAACGGCGCGCTGACCGGCCCGAACGGACCGGTCGGCGAGGCTGCGGACCGGCTGACCAGCCACCGCCGCGTTTCGGTGTCGTGCGTCTCGTCCTTGTAGATCAGCCGCAACCCGCCGTCGGCCAGCCTCAGCCAGGTAAAGTCGATCGAGTCGGTACCCGGATCGAACAACAACTTGGTCGGCGTGAACGTACGGAAATCCTTGGTGCGCGTATAATAAGGACGCAGCTTGATCCCCGCGAACTTTTCGCCCGCAGTCGCCCCGAAACGGCCATCGATGCTGCTCGACCACATGATGACGAAATCGCCCCGCGCGCGGTCGTAGATTGCCTCGGGCGCCCAACTGTTGCGGACGCCGACAAAGCCTTTCATCACCGGAATGGTCTGTTGCGGCGACCAGTGCAACAAGTCGCGCGACGTGGCGTGGCCTATGACGGGGCCGAACCAGTCGCTCGTCCAGACGAGATGCCAGAGCCCATCCGGTCCCTGCACCAGGTTGGGATCGCGCATCAGCCTGTTCTCACCGACCATCGGCGTCAGGAAGCCACGGCCATTGCCTAGCGCGCGAAAGACATACCCATCGTCGCTGCGGGCGAGCTTGAGCCCCTCGCGCCCCTCATCTTGGTCGGTGAAGTAGCTGAGCAGAAACACGTCGTCCGGCGCCGGACGTGCGGAGACGGGCAGGGCGGCACACCCGATCGCCGCACCGATACCGGCAAGGGCCGTACGCCGGTCGATGAAGTCCATGGTCGAATGCTCCGATACGGCGCACGCGCCCGAGTTCAGCGATCAGTCTGACAGTTGGATCGGTGATGTAAAGCACGCACCACTCGGAGTACTTCCCGGCGGGCAAGACCGCTATCTCCGATCACGCCCTCATTGCGTACTGGCGGCAATGTTCCAGATACCCCGCCTCATGGCTTCCGGCCAACGACACGACGCTTTCCCACAGCCAGTTCGGCGCATCGATCGCGCCGCGACGGTCCGCATCGAGCACGCTTGCCCATTCGTGACGCGTATCCGTATCCATCTGACGCGCGTGCGCCTTGCCGACCACGAAGGCGAGATACCGCGCCGCCTTGACGGCCTGTCCCGCGCTGAACTGCTCGACCTCCAGCTTCAGGTCCTGCGGCGACAGTTCGCGAACGAACAGCGACCGATCGAGCGCACGCGCCGCGACCATCCGGCTACCGAGGTGAGGAGACAGCGCGCGTGCAGCCTCGACGACGCGCGCCGCTTGGTCGGTCGGCATCTTGGCGCCTTTAGCGGCAGGCGCGATCGGTGTCGTCGCTTCCTTCAAGTCGATCAGCGCATAGTCCGATCGCCCCTTCGCGTTCTTCAGCCCGACCAGTGCCGCAAACCGCAGCAGCCCGAGCGAACTGCATCCCTTCATCCAGTAGGCGGCGTCGACCAGTCGGACGGTCCGGTCCCGGTCCTTCGCGTCGAGCGAGAGAACCAGGGCGGCGACCTCCGACTCGGTGACCAGTTCGGCAAGCGCATCGCGTTCGGATTGCTCCAGCGGCCAGAACTTGTCGCCGAGCGGGATCATCGGCTCCTGCGTCGCGAACCGCTCCTTGGCGAGATGCCGCCAGCGCCGTCCCAGTGCGCGGCGCTTGACGCTGCGGACCGCCTCGGGCTCGGGGCCGGCATCGTTGCTCGCGGGATCGGCCATCGCGCTGGCATAGCCGGTGACCATCTCCTCGATCATGTGCGCCGTCGTCACGCCGGGCAGGTCGGAGCCGCGCGCCGCGGTCGCGAGCGACAGGCCGAGCCGGATCAGGTCGTGCGCCGGGTTGCCGATCACCGCCTGGTCGAGGTCGCGGATCTGGATCGCGATCCGCCCGCCACCATCGTTGATCGGGCCGAGGTTACCGAGATGGCAGTCGCCGCAGATCCAAATCGCCGGCCCCTGCGGAACGCGTCGCGACGCGGGTGACTCGTCGAGCCATTCGTAGAACTTGGTCGTGTTGCCCCTGACATAGGCATGGGTCGAGCGCGCCATCTTCAGCTGGCGCTTGGCGGCCAGGATAGCTGGTCGCTCGGCCAGTGTCGGTTTTGTCATTTCGGTCCTTTGTGCCGCGACGGACGGTCCGTCGGGCAGAATATGCTCGTTACGCTCGGTGGACTTGCCGCGGCCAGCTCAACGGTAGCCGGCCGCAGATCGCTTACGAAAAGCCGACGACCGCATGCGGGACATAGGGTTCCTCCAGCCGCGCGATCTCGCGATCGGTAAGACCCAATTCGAGCGCCGCGATCGCATCGTCGAGATGCGCGGTCTTCGACGCACCGATGATCGGCGCGGATACCTCCGGTTTCGCCAGTACCCAGGCGAGTGCCACCTGTGCCCTCGGCACGTCGCGCTCCTTGGCGATCGTTGCGACCGTCTCCACTACCTTGCGGTCCGCCTCGACGGTATGCGCGTACAGCGTCTTGCCGAACTCGTCGGTCTGCGACCGCCCGGTGGTCTCGTCCCAGTCGCGCGTCAGGCGCCCGCGGGCGAGCGGGCTCCAGGGGATCACGCCGACCCCTTCGGCGTCGCACAGTGGCAGCATCTCGCGCTCTTCCTCGCGGTACAGCAGGTTCAGATAATCCTGCATGGTCGCGAACCGCGTCCAGCCATTCGCCTCGCTGACGTGCAGCATCGTCGCGAACTGCCATGCGAACATCGACGACGCACCGATATACCGCGCCTTGCCTGCCTTCACGACGTCGTGCAGCGCCTCCAGCGTTTCCTCGATCGGCACGTCGTAATCGAACCGGTGGATCTGGTAGAGATCGACATAGTCGGTGCCGAGCCGCGTGAGGCTGGCATCGATCTCGGCCATGATCGCCTTCCGGCTGAGACCGGCGCCGTTCGGGCCCGGCCGCATCCGCCCGTGCACCTTGGTCGCGATCACCACTTCGTCGCGGCGCGTGAAGTCCTTCAGCGCACGACCGACAATCTCTTCCGACGTGCCATCCGAATAGACGTTGGCGGTGTCAAAGAAGTTGATCCCGGCCTCGACCGCGGCGCGTAGGATCGGCCGGCTGGTTTCCTCGTCGAGCGTCCACGCGTGATTGCCCCGATCGGGGATGCCGTAGGTCATGCAGCCCAGGCAAAGCCGCGAAACGTCCAGGCCGGTGCTGCCGAGTTTGGTATAGTCCATGATTCGTCTACCTCAGAGGTTCACGTGCCGAACGAACGGCACCGCGATGCGGTCCGGTATGATCGGCGCGATTGCGGAAACGCAGCGTCGCGGATCCCGACGTACGCGGCAAACGCGCGAAGAATGCAACGATCATGGTCGTCCGTCGTTCGCCCTGCATCCCCAAACTACACCGAAGGACCGATATGTTCGGACACAAGAAGAAGGTGCGCTATGCCGTCGTCGGCGGTGGCCAGATCTCTCAGCAGGCGTTCATGCCGGGCATCGGTCGCACCGACAATTCGGAACTCGCGGCGCTGGTCACGGGCGATCCGGTCAAGGCGGACAAGCTGGCCAAGCTCTACGGTATCAAGGCATGGTCGTACGAGCAGTATGACGAGCTGCTCAAGTCGGGCGAGATCGACGCCGTCTATGTCGCGACGCCGAACTTCCTTCATCTGCAATACGCGGTTCCCGCGCTCGAAGCAGGCATTCACGTCCTGCTCGAAAAGCCGATGGCGTCCAGCGTCGCCGAAGCCGAACAGATCATCGCCGCGCAGAAGAAGGGCGGCGCCAAGCTGATGATCGCCTATCGCCTCCACAACGAACCGGGCACGGTCGAGATGATCACCCGCGCCCGCGATGGCGAGTTCGGCGAGTTGCGCAGCTTCGTCTCGGTGTTCGCGCAGAATGTCGCTGAGGCCAACTCGCGCGGTCACAACGGTTACTGGGGCGGTCCGGTGCCGGACATGGGGACGTACCCGCTCAACGCGGTGCGCAACCTGTTCGGGCAGGAGCCCATCGCCGTGCATGCGATCGGTACGAAGACCCCCGGGCGCGGCTTCAACTTCCACGACACCGTAGCCGTGACCCTGCGCTTCCCCGACGAACGCGTCGCCCAGTTCAGCGTGAGCTACGCCACCGCATCGGCCGAGTTCTTCGAGCTCGTCGGCACCAAGGCCAGCATCCACGCGTCGCCTGCCTTCATGTTCGGGCCGAAGATCGGCATTACCTATGTCGAGAAGACCAGCGCCGGCAGCAAGACGCACAGCTTCGATCCGGTCGAACAGTTCGGCAACGAGACGCAGTATTTCTCGAACTGCATCCTCGAGAATCTCCAGCCGGAAGCCGACGGCGAGGAAGGCCTGTTCGACATGCGTGTCCTGGCCGCGATCGAGCGGTCGCTCGACACCGGCGAGACCGTGACGCTCGAACCGGCTTCGCGAAGCCGCCATGTCGAACCGGACCAGGCGCTCAAGCTCAAGCCGGCGAAGGAACCCAGCGAGGACGAGATGATCAGCATCATCCCCCAATCGGCATGATCGACTCCGGCGTCCGTCTCCTTCGCCGCGATGACCAGCGGGGCAGGGGACGGATGCCGGACGGTTGCCGTGGTGCTTCGGCGAAGGTCGTTTCCCGGTGACAGAGCCGACCTGCGTGATCGGTACCGCCGGCTGGAGCATACCGGCCGCGGATCGGCCGAACTTCCCGGAAACGGGCACCGCGCTACAGCGTTACGCGGCCGTGATGCACGGGGTCGAAGTGAACTCGTCCTTCCACCGGCCACACCGGCAATCGACCTGGGCTCGATGGGCCACCAGCGTTCCCGACGATTTTCGGTTCACGGCAAAGATACCCAAGTCGATCAGTCACGATCTTCGCCTGCACGACGCCGCCGCGCCGCTCGATCGCTTTCTCGACGAGGTGTCCGGCCTGGGTGGCAAGCTTGCGCTCCTCCTCCTGCAACTACCGCCAAGCCTCGCCTTCGATCATGCGACGGTCACCCGCTTTCTTGCGGAGGTCGGCGAACGAACCGACACCAGCATCGTGTGTGAACCGCGCCACGCCAGCTGGTTCGAGCCCGATGTCGACAGCCTGTTAGCGACCCAGAAAGTGGCGCGGGTCGCTGCCGATCCCGCGCGCATCCCGGCGGCGGCACTTCCGGGTGGCTGGCGCGGGCTCACTTATTACCGGCTGCACGGATCGCCCGACATGTACCGAACCGCGTACGGGCGCGACCGCCTACGCGACTATGCGCGCCTGATTGCCGAGGACCGCGCAGCGGGGCGCCCGGCATGGTGCATGTTCGACAACACGGCCGCCTCCGCGGCGCTGGGTGATGCGCTTCAATTGACTGATCTGATGGCCGCATCGTCGGACGACAGGGTGGCTTAAAGCCCGATCTTCGCCAGCGCGGCGGACAATTCCGCATTCGATGCAGTGTCGTCCTTGGGAGAAAGCCGGTTCAGCACGGTCTGGACGCGCGTTTGTGCGACCTGGAGCGTCTTGTGCCGCACCTCACGCGTGGCGTTGGTCCGCCAGGATGCACTCTCGCCCAGCAACGCCGCCCATTTGGCCTCTTCCGCGGCCAAGATCGCCAGCGCTAGCCGCAACCCGTCTCGCCGGCCATGCGCATACTCGTCCGACATCAAGCGGTTTTCTCCCTGCGACCCGACACCATTCACCGTCGTCGCCAACAAATAGGCCGAGCGCCCGGTTAAGGGCCACCCGATACCAATGATCAGTCCGCCTTGATGCCGTAGCGCGCATACCGCCTGTCGACGCTGGGTAGAAGCCGCCGTGCAATTGCGAATTCCTTCGTCGCTTCGGGTCGCCGGTTCGATTTCGCCAACACGATTCCGCGCATGAAATGGCTTTCCGCCTGATTGGGTGTCGACGCCAGCACCGCGTCGAGATCGGCCAGCGCCTGCTCGTACTTTCCGAGCCGGTACCGGACCATCGCCCGGCTATCGAGCGGACCACTCGTGTCGGTGCTTAACTCGATCGCCCCGGTACAGTCTTTCAACGCGCTGTCGATCATGACCATGCGCGTTCCCTTGGCCCAGCATCGTGCGTTCATCAGCGACGGCGAACCCGGCTTGTCCGCGATCAGGCTGTCGAACAACACAAGTGCTGCGGTGACGTCGCCATACTCTCCGAGCAGGCCGGCCTTGGCTTCGCGAAACGCGTTGCGCATGCTGCCGCCCAGCGCGATGCGCTGATCGAGCAGCGCAAGCGCTCCGGGCATATCGCCGCCTTCGGCCTTCAGGTCGCTGAGCTGGCCGATCGCCTGTTGCGACGAAGGGTCCAGGGCACGCGCTGCTTCCGCGTCCTTGAGCGCCGCCGCCATGTCGCCCAACTCGTGCGACTCCGTCGAGCGCTGGAGATAGAGGTCGATCGTCGGGGCGATCGCGATCGCGTGCGTCAGGTCGGCGACGGCGCCACGTCGATCGCCCACGCCGCTTCTGAGTGATGCGCGGCTGGTATAGCCGCTGGCTTCGTCGGGATCGTCGGCGATCGACTTCGCGAAGATCGCCTCGATCGCCCTCAGTTGCGTGGCACCGGGCGGGTCGCTGGCGTTGATGTCCCAGCGACGCCGCGTGTCGGCCGAGGCGACGATACGTGGCGCGCGGGCCTTCGCGGTCGTCAGGGCATCGCGCTCCGCCGGAATACGGGCAACCGCGATCTCGCCGCCGACCGTGTCGATCCGCTCGTCGAGCGTGAACATACCGTTCGCCAGGCTGGCGCTGCGAACGATGTCGTACCCGGCGATGTTCGCCTTGAGATCGGGTTCTCCCTCCAGCGCGAAGGCGCGGCCACCGTCGGGAAGGCGCAACCGCAAGCGATAGCGCATGCCGTCGGGCTGGTTGACCAGAACGGGGACGGCTGCCCAGGTCGCCCTGCTGCGGTCGGGATCGAAATTGACCTGATCGATCAGCCTGTCGACCGTGCGCTTGCGGCGACGGTCGTCGGTCGTCCAGATCGTGCTGGTAGCGCCGCGTGCCTTCAGCGTGACCGCACCGGTGATCGGATCGGACGTGATCGACGTATCGACGAATTGCCCCTCGCCCAGGAAGCCCTGCAGGAACTGCCCGACGGCCTGGCGCTGCTCCTTCTCGCCCAACTGGGTCTTGGCCATCGTCAGCATCGCCGCCGGTCGCCCGTGGACGATCGCCGTCGCCTCGAACGCGCTTGGCAGGTCGACGCTGGCGGTTTCGTCCGCCTCGACGATCAGGTCGATCACCGGACGCGCATTCGCGTGCGTAGCGATTCTGAGCAGCACGGCACCGTCGGCGCGGATCGGCAGGACATAGCCGACGTCGGGCGTGTCGTGGATATCCGCAAGCCTCGAACCGGCGCCCGTCCCATCGAGCCACAAGGTCTGCCCGCCGATCGTCGCCTTCACGAAGACGTGGTTGAAAGCCGCCGCGCTCGGCAGCCTCTCGGCCACGAAGTCCCCCGATCCGACGGCGGCGAGGACCGGCTCGGCATCGATGCCCATCGCGCGCAGCATCGACAGCAACAGTACGGTCTTCGCCTTGCAGTCGCCGTAGCGAACCTCCCACGTCCGCGCGGGTTTCTGCGGAACATAGTTCCCGCCGTCCATCCCGACGGCAAGATAGCGGATTTTGTCCTGGACGAGTTCCAGCGCGCGTTCGGCCCTGCCGATCGGCGTTGCATCCGCCTTCATGATCGCGTCGACCTCGACCCTCAGCGGCGAGCCGGGCGCGATTGCGTTAACTTCCGCGCCATATAGCGGTGCGAAGGTCTTCGAGACGTCCGCCCAGTCGGCGAACGTAGCGAATTCGATCATCGGCGGATGCCGGAACCGACTTGGCGCATCCTGCGGCATCTCGACCGGCTTTGGCGCGGGCAGGGCCAAGTCGAGCACGGTGTATTGCCCGTCGCGGATCGGCACGGCCTTGACGCCGTCGGCCTCCAGCTTCCAGCGCGGTGGCGTCGCGGTCGGCCACGATATGCGCGCGCGGGCAAAGGCAACCCGCGCGGGGAGGGCGATCATCGGAACGACGTTCTGCACGCGCCCACCCAGCGCAGCGTCTTTCGATGTCGTCGACGCCCGCAGCCGCAGGATGTCGCCGACCTGAAGACCTTCAACCGCCAGCGTCGCCGTCAGGATACCGGTCAATTCGCGCTGTTCTAGCGCCTGTTCGCGCCGCAGGACGGTGAACTTCTGACCGTTCGCCAGCAGGTCGATCCGCTGGCTCCCGCGCCAGATCGCTAGTTCGTGGACGATGATGTCGCCCTTGTCCGGCGCCCAGGGCAAGGCGAGCGACGTCGCCTGCGCTAGCATCTCCGGCGACGTGATGTGCGACGCGACATCCATGTAGGACCACAGCCGCCCGTCCTCGATCCGTTGTTGCGTATCGAATATCACCAGCGCCGGCGTATCTGTGCTCGTCTTCGCCGCGTCCGGCAGCACGGCCGGAATGACCCAACTGGGCGCGGGCTGATACAAGGGAAGGTCGCCGGCCTGCGCCGCAGACGTCGCCATGCACCCCAGCGACACCGCTGCAACCACTATACTTCGCACAATTCGGCCCCCCGATAGTCCCCGCGATAACGATATCGGCAAATTCGTTCGCAAGCCCAGAGAAATCGGAGAATGCGGGACTTCCTTGCGCGGAGGACCCGAAACGATACCGGGCGCGGCAGCAAGGTCAGCCGCGTTCGGGCTCGGCCTCCATCTCGCGTTCCACAAGCCAGGTCGCGAACCGCGTCGCTTCCATCGGGCGGGCAAACCAGAAGCCCTGCGCCTCCTCGCAACCGAGCTGCGTCAGGATCGCGGCTGCCTCGCCGGTCTCGATCCCCTCGGCCACCACGCGGTAGCCGAGCTTGTGTGCCAGCCCGATCATCGTCTCGACGAGCACGAAGTCGGGCCCGGCCGCTTCGGTGAGGTTGCGCATGAAGGCCTGGTCGATCTTCACGATCCGCGCGGGCAGGCGCTGGAGATAGGCGAGGCTGCTGTGTCCCGTCCCGAAATCGTCGATGGCCAGGCAAATACCCGCTTCCGCCAGTTCGCGCAGCATCGCCAGCGCCTGGTCGGGCTGATCCATAATGGCGCTTTCGGTCAGCTCGATTTCCAGCCGCTCGGGCCGCAGATCGCGCTTGAACAAGGCAAGTTGGATCCGGTCGATCAGATCCGCCTCGCCGAGATTGGCGGCGGAGATGTTGATCGACAGGACCGGCGCGATCCCGGCTAGATTCCAGGCGGCCATCTGATCCATCGCCGCATCGATCACCCACTGCGTCGTCGCGCGCGCCAGCGACGTCTCCTCGATGATCGGGATGAACTCGGCGGGCGATACCTCGCCCAGTCGAGGGTGCCGCCAGCGCAGCAACGCTTCCGCGCCCAAGCACCGTCCCGTCGCGAGCTCGATCCTTGGCTGGTACACCAGTCGCAGCTGGTCGCCAGCCTCGAGTGCGGCGCCGAAATCCTGCAACAGGCCGTATTGGCGGCGGTGGGCGATATCGTTGGCGGGCGAATGCAGCGCGATCGCGCCATCGGCGTTGCGCGCGTCCTGTGCAGCGCTAGCCGCCCCCCTCAGCACGTCGTCGGCCGAAACGCTGCCGATGACGAAAGACCGGACGCCGATCGCTACGTTCGTGACGAAGCGTACCGACGACGTGGCATGCATCGTCTCGAAACTCGACCGGAGCAGCGAAACATAAGCCAGCTCCTCGACACCCGGCGGCGAGATGAACGCGAACTGCGCACTACCAACCTGGTATGCGACCCTACCGGGCCCCAGCGCCACGCGCAGCGCCTGCGACGCCTCCCGGATGAAATCGTCGACGCGAGCGACGCCCAACGCACGCACGATCCGGCTGATCTGATCGTCGCGCGCCATGTCGACCACCACCGCGAACCGGTGCTCGCCCGGATGGTCCCGCTCCAGATCCATGAGGTCGTCGCGGAACTGGTTCCGGGTCGGCATGCCGGTGACCGGATCGATCCGTCCGAAGGCGTGCTGCAGCTCGATCTGCGCCATCACCATCGCCGCCAGATCGACCAGCGCGGCAAGCTCGGCCTCGGTCGCCTTGCGCGGTTCGGTCCCCAATACGCAAAGCGATCCGAGGCCGTAGCCCTCGCTGGTGACCAACGGCGCGCCGGCATAGAAGCGCGTTCCGGCACGGCCAAGCACGCTGTCGGCGTAACAAGCGTCGGCCTGGAAATCCTCGATGACGAGCGGCTGAGTCGACTCGGCGACCTGCGCGCAGGGCGCCTTATCGCGCGGGATGCTGCGATGCTCGACGCCTACGCGCGACTTGAACCATTGCCGGTCGCGATCCGTCAGCGACACCGCAGCCACCGGCAATCCGAAGATCTGGCTGGCCATCCGGGTTATCCGATCGAATCCCTCGCTGGCCGGGGTATCGAGCAACTTCAGCTGGTACAGGGCGTCCAGCCGAGCCTCTTCGTGATGGTCGCGCACACGATTCCTTTCACGTTCCCCTCTATAATCAAAACCTTAATGGTTTAATCCATGACAGACTAGAGAAATGAAACCTAAGTTTATCTAACGCTACTCGGGCGGGGCCCTGTTAAGTCTGGACTAGCGCCGCCCGGCCCCTATTCTGTTGGCGGGGAGAGCGGGCATGCGATTTGCGAGACTGTGGGCGGCGCTAGCGATCGTCGTTGCGCCGGTTGCCGCGTTCGGGGGCGACACGCCACACGTCACGCTTGCCACGCCCAACATCTCGGACGGCGCGATCACGCGCTTTACGGTGCGGTTCAGCGACGCGATCGTCCCGCTCGGTGATCCGCGCGCCGCCTCGCCGCTGAAGGTCGATTGCGCAGTGTCGGGTGAAGGGCGCTGGGTCGATCAGCAGACCTATGTCTGGGACTTCGCGCAAGGCCTGCCCGGCGGAACGCGCTGCACGCTCGCGACGCGCGAAGGGCTCAAGAGCGCGGCGGGCTACGGCGTCGATGCGGAGAGCTTCACCGTCGATGCCGGCGGTCCGATCGCGCGCGCGGTACTGCCCGGCGAGGGTGATATCGAGGAGGACCAGGTGTTCCTGGTCGCCGCGAACATGCTTGCGACCCGTGAATCGATCGCCGCCAACGCCTATTGCGCGGTCGACGGGATCGGCGAGAAGATCGCGGTTGACGTGCTCGCGCCCGACTTGCCGGGCAAGCTGCTCGCCGGGTTGGGCAACAACTACTCGGTCACCAATTTCCTCGAAAGCGCCGGGCTGCCCAAGACGGTCCCCGCCGATACCGCATCGCGCCAGCGCGCGCTGGCCGGCATTACCGCGCTGAAATGCCGCCGCCCTCTGCCGCCCGGCCGCGACATGGCGCTGGTCTGGGGGAGCAACATCGCCAGTGCCGGGGGCAAGCTCGCCGGTGCCGACCAGCGGTTCGACTTCACCGTTCGGAAACCCTTCACCGCGCGGTTCGAATGTTCGCGCGTCAACACCGCGGCGGGATGCAGCCCGGTCGAGAAGGCGTATCTGCGGTTCTCCGCGCCCGTTCCGATGAGCGCTGCGACGCAGGTCCGCCTGACGCTCGCCGACGGCAAGTCGATCGCGCCCGTGTTCAGCCATGAAGAGAAAAACCGAGCGACGATAGAACAGGTCACGTTCGCCGCCCCGTTGCCGGTCGCGACGCGCGGGACGGTGGCGATCCCCGCCGATCTCAAGGACGAGAGCGGCCGTATCCTCGCCAACCGCGAACGCTTCCCGCTTGAGGTGAAGTTCGACGAGGCGCCGCCGCTCGTCAAGTTCGCGGCCGATTTCGGCATCCTCGAGGCGAAACAGGGCGGCGTGCTGCCTGTCACCGTGCGCAACGTCGAGCCGTCGTTGCAAGGCCAGACCGCGGGTATCGGCGGCCAGCGGCTGCGCGTGGGCGGCACCGACGGGGAGATCGCCGCGTGGCTACGGCGCGTCGAGGAGGCTGGCAAGACCGACTACCAGACGATCGAGCGCATGGGTGCCGAGCCGCTCCAGATCAACCATACCAGTGAGAAGCCGCTCCTGTTCGGGAGCGGGGGCGGCGGGGCTAGTGGCGGGGCGGGCGATCCGTTCAAGCTCGACCTGCCGGGCAAGGGCAAGGACTTCGAGGTCGTCGGCCTGCCGCTCGGCAAGCCTGGTTTCTACGTGGTCGAACTCGCCAGCCCGACGCTGGGCCGCGCGCTGCTCGGTCGCGACGTCCCGCGCTATGTCGCGAGCGCCGCGCTGGTCACCGATCTCGCCGTGCATTTCGAATGGGGTCGCGATCGCTCGCTCGCCTGGGTCACGCGTCTGTCGACGGGCAAGCCGGTGGCGAACGCGGTGGTGCAGGTCAGCGACAGCTGCACCGGCAAGCCGCTCGCGCGCGGCGCGACCGACAAAAGCGGCGGGCTGATGGTCGCGCGCGGGCTTCCCGAACCCGAGACCTATGGCAGTTGTAAAGGCGAGGGTTCGCCGCACCCGCTGATGATCTCGGCGCGTACCGACGACGATTTCAGCTTCACGCTGACCGACTGGGGCGAGGGCATCCGGCCGTTCGATTTCGACCTGTCCTATGGCTATTCGGCCGCCACCGACATCATCCACACCGTGTTCGATCGCGCCCTGGTCCGCCAGGGCGAGACGATCCACATGAAGCACATCCTGCGCCGCCCCGATGCGCGCGGCTTCTCGTTGGCGCCGGGCTTTACCGGCACGCTTCGGCTGTCGCATCGCGGCTCCGACACGCAGTTCGAGATGCCCGTGACGATCGGCGCGAACGGCACCGGCGAAACCGTCTGGACCGCCCCCAAAGGCGCGCCGATGGGGGATTACGACCTCGTTTTCGTCGTCGGCGACACCACCACCGAGTCCGAGCAGTCGTTCAAGGTCGACGAATATCGCCTGCCGACGATGCGCGCCAGCGTCACCGGCCCGAAGACCGCACTGATCAAGCCACGCACGGCACAACTCGATCTGTTTGCCGGCTATCTCTCGGGCGGCGGTGCCCCCGGCTTGCCGGTCGACGTCCGCATCGGCTGGTTCGCGCACAGTGCGACGCCTGTCGGCTACGACAAGTTCAGCTTCGGCGGCGAACCGATCAGCGAGGGCGTCAAGCCGCTCGACGGCGCGGGCGAGGATGCGAAGACGCCGTTGCCCCCGACTCAGATGCTGCCCGCGACGCTCGGCAGCGACGGCACGCGCCGGATGACGGTCGACATGCCGCAAACGCTGCCTGGCACGACCGATATGCAGGTCGAGATGGATTACCGCGATGCCAATGGCGAGACGCTGACCGCCTCGAAATCGATCCCGATCTACGCCTCGGGCGTGCAGCTCGGCGTCGCCACCGATGGCTGGATGATGCGCGCGGACGATCTGCGGCTGCGCTTCGTCGCGCTGGATACCGACGGCAAGCCGATCAAGGGACAGAAGCTGTCGGTCGCGCTCTACAGCCGCCAGATCCTGACCGCGCGGCGGCGGCTGATCGGCGGGTTCTACGCCTATGACAACCGGATGCGGACGACCAAGCTGTCGGCCTCGTGCAGCGCCACCACCGACGCGCAGGGCTTCGCGCAGTGCAAGGCGGATCCGGGCGTCTCGGGCGAAATCTACGCGGTCGTCACTACCACCGACGCCGACGGCAACGTCGCGCGTGCGGTGAAGTCGGTGTGGCTCGCGGGGAACGACGACTGGTGGTTCGGCGGCGACAATGGCGACCGGATGGACGTCGTCCCCGAGAAACTCACCTATGCGTCGGGCGAGACCGCGCGGTTCCAGGTACGGATGCCGTTCCGCTCTGCTACCGCGCTGGTCAGCGTCGAGCGCGAGGGCGTGCTGTCGAGCTTCGTGACCGAATTGTCGGGCAAGGATCCGGTGATCGAGGTGCCGATGGACGCGGCCTATGCGCCCGACGTCTATGTCTCTGTGCTGGTCGTGCGCGGTCGTGTCGAGAGCGGGTTCTGGAGCTGGGTCCACCGCATCGCGCGGACGCTCGGGCTGTCGGATACGCCCGAGGACGCAGCCGAGCCGACCGCGCTGGTCGATCTCGCCAAGCCCGCCTACCGCCTCGGCATCGCCAAGGTGAAGGTCGGTTGGGAAGGGCATACGCTCGCCGTTGCGGTCAAGGCGGACCGCGAACGCTATGCGCCGCGAGGGACTGCCAACGTCGCGATCCAGGTCCGGAAGCCCGATGGCAGCCCCGCGCGCGAGGCCGATGTCGCGTTCGCCGCGGTCGACCAAGCGTTGCTGCAACTCGCGCCCAACGACAGCTGGAACATCCTAGACGCGATGATGGGCGATCGCCCTCTATCGGTGCTGACCGCGACCGCGCAGATGCAGGTCGTCGGCAAGCGGCATTATGGCCGCAAGGCGCTTGAAGCGGGTGGCGGCGGTGGCGGCGGCGACCTGTCGGGGCTCAACCGCGAGAATTTCCAGCCGGTATTGCTTTGGAAGGGTCATGTCCCGCTCGATGCGCAAGGACGTGCGCGCGTTTCCGTGCCGCTGTCCGACGCGCTGTCGTCGTTCAAGCTCGTCGCGATCGCGACCGACGGCGCGCAGGCGTTCGGTACCGGCAGCACCGACATCCGTACCGCGCAGGATCTGTCGCTCTATGCCGGGATGCCGCCGCTGGTCCGTTCGGGCGATTTCTACGGTGCGCGCTTTACGCTGCGGAACGGATCGGACCGCGCGATGACGGTCACGGCGAACGTCGACGTCTTTCCACGGATTGCACAAGGCAAGCCGCTGACGGTCACCATTCCCGCCGGTGGGGCGGCACCGGTGGCGTGGAACCTCACTGCGCCTGCGGGCGTCGATACGCTGCGCTGGACGGTGCGTGCCAGCAGCAACGACGGCCGTGCGACCGATCAGGTCACGGTGACGCAGGACGTCATCCCGGCGGTGCCGACCGAGATCTGGGCGGCGACGCTCGCGCAGGTCGGCGAGACTACGCTGATCCCGATCGCGCCGCCGATGGGGGCGCTGCCGGGTCGTGGCAGCGTCGACATCCGCCTTGCCGATACGCTGGCGCCGTCGCTTGCCGGGGTCCGTGACTATATGAGCCGCTATCCGTTCAACTGTTTCGAACAGCGGCTGTCGCGGATCGTCGTGCTTGGCGACATGGCGGGCTGGGCGGCGCTGGCGGGCGAGATTCCGACCTATCAGGCGCCCGATGGGCTGCTCCGGTATTTCCCCGGCGACAGCCTGCAGGGGTCGGAGGCGCTGACCGCCTATGTCCTGTCGATGACGGGCGCGGCGAACCTGCCACTGCCGCCGGTCCAGCGCGCGCGGATGATCGAGGCGATGAAGGCGGTGCTCGACGGGCGCTTGCGGCATGAGGATTACGGCGATGTCCGCCTGACCAAGGTCGCGGCGCTAGCGGCCTTGGCGCGGCAGGGCGAAGCAACGGCAGCGATGCTCGGCCAGATCGGCATGACGCCCGCCGAGATGCCGACCGCGAGCCTCGCCGACTATATCACCGCTCTTACCGCGATCCCCGGCGCGTCGACCGAAGCCAAGGCGCAGGCCGAGGCGGTGTTGCGCACGCGGTTGGTGTTCGAGGGCACGCGGCTCGATCTGTCGGACTCGGCCAACGCGTCGTGGTGGCTGATGTCGTCGGCGGACGAGGCGGCGAACAAGGCCACCGCGGCGGTGCTCGGACGGCCGGGTTGGCAGGACGATGCACCGCGGCTGATGGTCGGCACGGCGCTGCGCCAGTCGCGCGGGCATTGGGATACGACCACCGCCAACGCCTGGGGTGCGATCGCTGCGCGGCGTTTCGCGCAAGTGTATCCGGCGCAGGCGGTCACGGGCACGACGATCCTGTCGTATGCGGGGCGTAGCGTCGCGCGCGGCTGGCCGCTGGCGGAACCGGCGCGGACGGTGTCGTTCCCGCTGGCCGCCGCCGGGCCGCTGCGGTTGGCGCAAGGCGGCGGGGCGGGGCCGTGGGCGACCGTGTCGATCTCGGCGGCGGTGCCGCTGCGGCAACCGCTGTTCGCGGGCTATCGCCTGACGCGGAAAGTCGACGTCGTGCAGGCGCGTACGGCAGACCGGCTGACGACGGGCGATGTGCTCCGCGTGACGCTGTCGGTCGAGGCGACCGCCGAGCGCAACTGGGTCGCGATCAGCGATCCGGTGCCCGCCGGCGCGACCGTTATCGGCGATCTTGGTGGTCAGTCGCAATTGCTCCAGCAAGGCGGCGGGGCAGATGGTGAGGGCGGCGGGCCGAGCTATGTCGAACGCGGACGCGATACGTGGCGCGCCTATTTCGCGTGGCTGCCCAAGGGGACCACCACCGTTTCGTACACGCTGCGACTCAACGGTGCCGGCCGGTTCCAGATGCCGCCTAGCCGGGTCGAGGCGATGTATTCGCCCGCAATTCGCGCCGCGGTGCCGAACCAGACGATGGTCGTCGCGGATCGATGAGGCAGCGCGCGGCGCTTGCCGGACTGCTGGTGCTGATCCTCGCCGCGGTGGGGTTCGACTGGGTGACGTTCCCGCCGGCCCTGCCGGGCTATGCGCAGGTTCGCGCTGCATGGAAGCCGTCGGAGGCGTGGCTGTACGATCGCCACGGCGTGCTGATCGACAGCGCGCGCGTCAATTTCGCGGCGCGGCGGCTGGCATGGGTACCGCTCGACCAGATCGCACCGGTCGTGCCCGCCACCGTCGTTGCGGCGGAGGACGCCCGCTTCCGCAGCCACGGCGGCGTCGACTGGCTGGCGATCCTCGGGTCGGTTGGCGCGCGCGCGAAGGGCGAGCGGGGCAGGGGTGCCAGCACGCTCTCGATGCAGGTCGCCGCGTTCCTGTTGCCGACGCTGGCGATGCCCGGCGCACGCGGTTGGCGCGACAAGCTCCGTCAGATGCGCGCGGCACGATCGCTGGAGATGACGTGGAGCAAGGACCAGATCCTCGAGGCGTACCTGAACCTCGCGCCGTTCCGCGGCGAGGCGCAGGGGATCGGTGCGGCGGCGCTGTCGCTGTTCGGCAAGACCCCCGCGGCGATGGCGCGCGACGATGCGCTGCTGCTGACCGCACTGCTACCCGATCCGCAGGCCGCCGCACCGCGCATCGCCGCGCGGGCCTGCCGATTGGGGGGCGCGGGCGACTGTACGCGGTTCGCGAGCGAGGCCGCGTCGATGCTTGGCCCGGTGCGGACGCTCGCGCTAGATCCGGGGCTCGCGCCGCATCTCGCCGATCGCCTGCTGACCAAGCCCGGCCTGCGGATTACGACCACGCTCGATGCCGCGCTCCAGCGCACCGTTGCCGCCGCGCTGCGTCGCCAGCTGCTCGGGCTTGGCGGATCGCGCGCGCGCGACGGTGCCGCGGTGGTGATCGACAATGCGAGCGGCGACGTCCTCGCCTATGTCGGCGGGATCGGCGGCGCCTCGACCGCGCCGGCGGTCGATGCCGCGAACGCCTATCGCCAGGCCGGGTCGACGCTGAAACCGTTCCTCTACGCGCAGGCGATCGAGCGAGGCTACCTGACCCCGGCGTCGGTGCTGGACGACTCCCCGGTGCAGCTCGATACTGCGTCGGGGCTCTACGTACCGCAGAATTACGATCGCGGGTTCAAGGGGCGCGTGTCGGTGCGTAGCGCGCTGGCGGGGTCGCTCAACGTGCCCGCAGTACGCACGCTGCTCCTGGTCGGGGTCGAACCGTTTCGCGATCGGCTATGGGATACGGGCTATCGTGGCCTGGTCGAGGACGGCGATTATTACGGCTTCAGCCTCGCGCTCGGATCGGCGGAGGTGACGTTGCTCGAACAGGCCGACGCATACCGGTCGCTTGCGAATGGCGGCCGCTGGTCCCCGCTAAGGCTCACCGCCGACGCGCCCCACTTTGCCGCTCGTCCGGTCACGACCCCTGCCGCCGCGTGGATCGTCGCCGACATGATGGCCGACCCCAACGCCCGCGCCGCCACCTTCGGCCTCGATTCGGCACTGCGCCTGCCGTTCTGGACCGCGGTGAAGACGGGCACCTCGAAGGGCATGCGCGACAATTGGTGCGTCGGGTTCTCACGCCGCTACACCGTCGCCGTCTGGGTCGGGAACGTCGAGGGCGATCCGATGCGTGCGGTCTCGGGCACCAGCGGCGCGGCGCCGGTGTGGCGCGACGTCATGCTCGCGCTCGGACGCGACGACCATCAAGGACCGCCGATGCCGGCTGGTGTCGAGCGTCGCCGGATCGCGTTCGCCGACGCGATCGAGCAGCCCCGCATCGAGTATTTCCTTCGCGGCACCGGCCAGTCGCTGATCGCCGCCGCCCCCGCCACTGCGCGCCGCGCCCGGATCGTCAACCCCGCCTCGGGTAGCGTCTACGCGATCGACCCGGACATCCCCGCCGACCGCCAGCGCCTCGCGATCGAGACCATTGGCGACGTCCGCGCGCATCATGTGTTCCTCGACAACCGCGACCTCGGCCCCGCCGCCCAGCAACTGCTGTTCTTCGCGCCTCCGGGCCGCCATCGATTGCGGCTCGTCGACGTAGCCGGTCGCGCCACGGACCAGGTGATCGTCACGATCCGCTAAGCGGAACCGTCCGTTTTCTCCGCCAGGCAAGCGAACGGCGGTTCAGGACGGCAAGGTCCACCTCATCGGCGAGCGCAGCTTCGGCCAGCGCGATGGCCCGGTCCAGCAGCGCGCGGTCGGCGTGCGCATAGGCGGGGCGGCCCGGTATGCGGTCATACCACCCGCCGTCGCACGCAGTGTCGAGGAAGATGCGCTGGAAGCAATGATCCGCCACGACCGGCCAGCGGCGTGTACGCGCCACCGCCGGCAAGCTCTCGCGGGTGAGTTTCAGCCATCGAGCTTCGGCGGCAGAACGGTCTTCGGACTCCATCCGGTCGGAACGATCGAAACCCGAGAAGGTCGCGCCGTCCTCTACCGGATCGATCGGTCACCGCTCGACGGCGGGGGAGGCTTTTCCGGTGCGGTCGACCGCGATCAGCGTCGGCGCGTCGGCAACGAACGTGTCGAGCACGCCGTCCGCGATCTTGATCGGTCCATCGAACCGCGTTGCGCCTGGGATGCTCTGGATCGCCGCTGCTTCGGCGGCCAGTCGCTTGGCATCCGCGAAATACCGCCCCGCGGAGCTGCTGCCGTGATCGGCCGCGTCGAGGCCGGCGGCGGTCAACTGGAGCGCACGCCCCCAGCGCTGCATCGCGTCCAGCCACGGCCGCGACTGCGCCGCGAAACCGGGGTCGATGGTCCCGGACCGGATGATGTCGGGCGCATTCGTGATCTCGTCGGCACGCGTAGTCAGGTCCGCGATCGCTTCACGCCGCGCCGTCTCATCGCCGCCGGCTAGCGCCTCCCGCACGCCGTCCAGTGCCGCCTTCAATCGCGGCGCCTGCTCCTGCCAGGGCTGGCTGCCGAAGGTCGGTGCCATGTGCTGCGTATCGAAGAACGTCAGCAGCGCGGCGGTGGCGCGCTCGTCGCCGCCCGCCAGTTCCCGCGCGGAGAAATGCCACGTCCGTTGCGCATCATACGCCTTGTCGTTCCAGCCGAACGCGGCGACGCCGGTCACCGCCGGGCGGCTGGGGGCCTCCTGGTTCATCGGGTTCGACAGGATGCCAGTCAGCTCGCCCGACAGCCCTGCCTCGCGCCGCGTATAGGGCGCCATCAGCAGCCGGCCGGTGGTCTGCGCATAGTCGTTGACCGGATAATTGTCCCACAGCAGCGTCTTGCGACCGAACGCCTTGGTCGCTGCCTTGGCGTCGGGGATCGAGATCGCCGGCGGCACGACGTCGGTACCGGTCCACTGCACGACGATCCGCGGATCGAGATGCTTGCGCAGAGCCGCCTTGTACGGGGTTTCCTTCGCGTCGTAATATTCGGTCGGCACCATGATTAGCGCACGCGCCGACGGGTCCTTGGCCGCGAGGTTCGCCTGCACCGCATTTAGCAATTGCGACTGCGCGATGCCCGCTGCCTCTGCGCCCGACGGACCGAACGCCGTCTTGTCCTTCTCGCAATTCCACTTGGTGTATTCGATGTCATCGAGCGCGACATAGAAACTGCCGACGCCGATCGATCGCATAGAGTCGAACTTGCGCTCCAGCGCCTGCACGTCCGCAGGGTCGGAGAAGCAGACCGAAGGCCCTGGCGAGACCGCGTAGACGAAGTCGACATGGTTCCGCCGCGCGGTCGTCGCGAGCGTCCCCAGCGCCTTCAGCGTCGCGGCGGGATACGCTTCCCGCCAGCGATCGCGCGCATACGGATCGTCCTTCGGGCTGTAGACATAGGTGTTCGCCTTGACCGTGGCGAGGAAGTCGAGATGCCTGGTGCGGTCCGCCATCGACCACGGCGCGCCGTAGAATCCCTCGATCGTGCCGCGGATCGGCATCGCCGGATGATCTTGGATCACCATGGCCGGGATCGCCGACCGCCGGGCAAGCTGGCGAAACGTCTGGGCGGCGTGGAACAGGCCGTCCGCATCGTGACCGGCCAGCGTGACGACGCCGCCCGATGCCGAAGCAAGGCTCGCGATCGTATAGCCCTCTGCATGGCTGTCGGCCACCGCGCGGCTGCGGGCGAGCGCATCGCGGACGATCGGTGCGGCGGCGGTCCCGAGCACGACATACGTCCCGTCGATGACCGAGGACAGGCGCCGGGCGGTGGTGATCGTCTCGACGCCCGATGCCGTGAGGATGCTGCGCACGAGCGCGATCGTGTCGGCATCGACGCCGGGTGCCGCGATCAGCGATACCGAACGCCGGAGCGCGATCGTCCCCGACCCGAGCTCGATCGAGGTCGGCGTCGGGAACAGCGCGGGCATCGTCACCGGACCAGCCGAAGCTGACCCCGATGCCAGACCCGCCAGGCTCGCGGCAACCATCAGCGAGGGCACGAGGCCGAACTTGCCAATCTGTCGCGTCATGCTCGTCTCCGGTATCATAATGGTATTATGAGCCCGGGGATACGGTAGCTGCGGGACGACCGCAACCCGTTCGGAAACCCCTCAGCGGCTAGCGAGCATCGTGGCCATCTTCGGCCGGACGGCGAGCCCGTCGAGCTTGTAGCTGACCATCACGCCGATGTGGTCGGACAGCATGGTCTTGTCGCCACTAAGGCCGAACGGCGCACTCAAGGCGACCGGTTTCACCGACAACGCATCCGACGCCCGGTACATCAGCCAGTCCTTCGCGCGACCGGTCGAGGTCGCGACGTCGGCGGCTTGCGTCACCAGGCATGTCGGGGTCGACCGGCACCGCTGCTCGCCGCCCGTCAGCGGCATCGAGCCTCCGAACATGTGCTGCGCGAAATACGCGCGGCGCGCGATGTCCTGCCCGACGTTGAAGTCGCCCGCGACCAGCAGCGTCTCATGCGGCCGTTCCATTGATCCGATGAAGGCGCTCAAAAGGTCGATCTGGCGCTTATACGCGTAGAGCGCACGGGGCTCGGACACACCGGTGGCGCCGTTCGAGTTCAGATGCGTGTCGATCACCGTGACGGGTCCGGCCAGTCCGGGCACCGCGATCATCGCCGCCATCGCGCCCTTGTTGGCGAGGCAGTCATAGCCGGCGCAGACGGGATAGCTGATCCGCCGCACCGCGAGGATCGGATAGTCCGAGAAGATCGCGAGTCCGCTGTCGACATGCTTGCCGACCTGTTCGCCGCGGAGCATGCTGCCGGCCGATACGAAGCTGCGGTCGGTCGGCGTCTCGGTCGTAGCGGCGGCGTCGGCGGACGCGCCGAACGCGATGTAGCGATAGCCCGCGGCGGCACCGATCGCCTTCGCGTCGGGCACGAACGCCTCCTGCAACGCGACGATCCTCGGCTGGTGCCCGGCGGCGCGCATCGCCTTGAGCTGTGCCGCGATCGCCGACAGCGACGCCGTGCGATCCTCCGCGATCGGCCAAGGCAAGCCGTGCACATTGTAGGTCATGACCGATACCGTCGACTCCGCCCCGCTTGCGGTTGCGGGCGACGCGGCCGCTGCAAGCAGGGCGAGGGAAGCGGCAAACCGACCGAGACGACGCGAAACCATTGGCGATCCAATTCCTGTATGTGCGTGGGTGACGCCACGGTCCGGTCGGAACCGCACCTGCCCAGGCTTATTTATGCGGGCATCAGCGCTTCAGCGGCGCGAACGAGAACAGCCCGCTTCGGTAGTTCATCACTACTGTCGTCGGCGTGATTCCGGCATGCGCGACGACCCGCGCCGCCGCCGCGCTCGGTTTGGAATGGCCGAGCCGCGGGTTGCCCGCAAAACCGATCCCGTCGTGGAGCAGGCTGAACCCGTGCCCGCCGCTACGGGCATGGACGACGCTGAGCGCATACGCACCCTCGCCCGGAACGCGCAGGCACAGCCGTGCCGGACCTGAGGCCGGAACCGGGATCACCGCGCGGCGGAACGTCTTTTCCTGCGCCACCAGCACATTGTCGTCGGCCAGGAACTCGCCCTCGACCGCGGGATAGACCTCGGCGCGCAGATTGCCCGCGCGGTCCTTCAGTCCCTCGACCGTGACGACGATCGCAGGGCCGGTCTCGTGCGGCCGGCACTGCGCCGCCGCGGTCCCCAGCGCAGGGGTCGACGCGATCTGCGTTGCGGCGAGGGCCAAGAGCGCGACGATCATTGATTATGCTCCGGATTGAGAAGTTCGACCGCGGTCAGCGCCGCTCCGAGAAGGAGGTGCGTGACGAGCCACAGCGCCGCTATCATCGTCAGCATCGCGGCGACGTTGGAGGCCTGCCCTACGGTGAATGCGACGAGGCCGGCAAAGACGATGTCCTTGTTCGGCAACAACGGCAGGCGCGAGACGAGCAGCCGCAACGTCGCCAGCACCAGCCACCAGGCGAGCGGTGCCGCGGGCAGCGCGACCGCCCAGAGCGCGGCGGCGAAGACCGTTGTCGCGACGATCCGCAACAGGTGGATGACCGCGATCCGGCCGAGCTCATCGCGCGGCAGCGTGAAGAGCCGCTTGCGCATGACGAGCGCGACGACCGACGGCAACGCGATGCTCGCGGCCGATACGATCATCACCTTGGCATCGGTGCCGAGGTTCAGCGCGACCAGCGACTGCCAGCTGACCGCGGCGAGCACCAGCGTACAGACATTGGCGACCACCGCGGACAAGATCGACACGTCCTTGATCGCGCCGAACGGGGTGCCGACCAGTGACGCGTGCCGCCGAGCCCAGGCATAGAAGTACAGTTCGCCCGAATAGCCCGCGATAATCTCGTTGCTGATCCGCTTGCGCAACAGCGCGAGGAAGCCGCGCGGCGGCAGGGTCCACAGGCGGCGATAGATCATCCACTCGCTTGCCGGCAGCGCGAGATAGCCGGCGGCGAACAGCAGCCAGAACAGCGGCGAGCGCGGCACCATCGCGATCACACCGCGGACATCGAGATAGCGCAGCTGCCACAATGCCGCGATCAGGATTGCCGCGGACAACAGAGGCGTCAGGCCGCGCGCGACGATTCCCTTGCGGACGTCGATCGTTTTCAGCGGGAGCTTGGGGGCGGGCAGGGCCGCCTGGTTGAGGGCGTTGCTCATGCCGCTCTGCGCCGTACGGCGACCGGGACGGCAATCTGATTTCCATGACGCAGCGATGCCGCGACGGCGGGGGAGCCGGGATGTGTCATGGGTTCTGGACGTCACCGCATCGCAGCAACCGCAGCTCGGAAAATTCGCCACAAAAAATAATCTTGGCGGACTGCGGTTCTGATCGCGCGGTGCCGTCTCCGGGGCATGTGTGTACCCAAGCTGCCCGGACCTGCATCGTGATCGCCTTGGCAAAGGCCGTGCGCCCGCCGACACCGGACCGGCGCCTCATCGTGTCGATCCACGACGTCTCGCCGGCATTCGCCGATCCCATCGAGCGGCTCGCCGAGATGATCGGCGCGATCCTGGGCGGGCCGCGGTTCGCGATGCTGGTCGTCCCCGATCACTGGGGCGCGGCGCCGCTCGACCGGACGCCGGCGTTCGCGCGCCGGTTGCGCGAATGGGCCGATGCGGGCGTCGAGATGTTCCTCCACGGCTGGTTCCACCGCGACACCAGCGCGCACAGCGGCACGGCCGCGTCGATGAAGGCGCGCTACATGACCGCGGGCGAGGGCGAGTTTCTCGGGCTCAGCGCGGACGAGGCCGAATACCGGATGCGCGCGGGACGCAAGATGGTCGAACAGGCGATCGGCGGACCCGTCGCGGGCTTCATCGCGCCGGCGTGGCTCTACGGTCCAGGCGCGATATCGGCGCTGAAGGCGTGCGATTTCGCGCTCGCGGAGGACCATTTCCGGGTCTGGCGCCCGGTGAACGACGCGGTCGTCGCGCGTGGTCCGGTCGTCACCTGGGCAAGCCGATCCCCCGCGCGCACCGCCAGCTCGCTCGCGGTCGCCGCCGCCGCGCGCACGCTCCCGGACTGGCTGCCGACGCTGCGGGTGGCCGTGCATCCGGGCGACGTCACGAAGGAGTCGCTGATGACGAGTATCGATCGGACCATCCGGTGTCTGGCGGGCCGCCGCACGGTTGCCCGCTACGCCGATCTGTTGCCGGGCGCAGCTATGTCGGAAGGGGAGGGCCGTCATGAAGATCGTTGATGTCTGCGCCTTCTACACGCCCAGCGGCGGCGGGGTCCGGACCTATGTCGACCGCAAGCTCGTCGCCTTTGCCGAGCGTGGCCACGAGATGGTGGTCGTCGCACCGGGCGAACGCGACGGCGAGGAACGTCGCGGGCCGAACGCGCGCATTCGCTGGGTGCGCTCGCCGCGGTTTCCCCTCGACCGATCCTACCGCTATTTCTCCGACCGATCGGCGTTGCACCGCGTGCTCGACGAGGAAGATCCTGACTTGGTCGAAGTCTCTTCGCCCTGGCGTAGCGCGTCGATGGTCGCGGACTGGAAGAGCGAACGCGGTGCAAGGGCCCGCCTCGCGCTGATCGCGCACGCGGACCCGCTGGCGGCCTATGCCTATCGCTGGTTCGGCGGCGTCGCCACGACGCAGACGATCGACCGCGCGTTCGACTGGTATTGGCGCCACTTACGCCGCCTCGACCAGCGCTTCGACATGATCGTCAGCGCAAGCGACAGCCTCAGCAACCGGTTGCGCGAGGGTGGCCTGAAAAAGGTGCTGACCGACCCGATGGGCGTCGAGCCCGGACAGTTCTCGCCGACGCTGCGCGACTTGACCGTACGTCGCGAGATGCTGGAGCTATGCGGCCTCCCCGAAGACGCGATGTTGCTGATCGGCGTCGGCCGCCACGCACCGGAAAAGCGCTGGCCTATGGTGGCGCAGGCCGCGACAATCGCCGGCGCGCAGGTGCCGGTAGGTCTGGTCATCGTCGGTGGCGGATCACGCCAGCGTCCCGTGATCGAGGCGATCGACGGCAATCCGCACGTCCGCCTGCTCGAACCGACCACCGACCGCGCGGCGCTTGCGCGGATGATGGCGAGCGCAGATGCCTTGATCCACGGCTGCGAGGCGGAAACCTTCTGCTTCGTCGCGGTCGAGGCGATCGCCTCGGGCCTACCACTGATCGCACCCGATCGCGGCGGCGCTGCCGACCTTGCGCGAAAATCCGGTGGCGTCCTGTATCGGTCCAGTGACGCGGTGGCGGCGTCGGAGGCGATCCTTTCGGTTGCACGCAACTGTCGTACGCCACGCGCGGTAGCCCCGGTCCGCACGATGGACGATCATTTCGACGCGCTGCTCGCGCTGTACGCGAACGACAATCTGGTGAGGAGAGAAGGATCTTGTCCATGACCGCGACCCATTTCGCCCTGCAACAGATACACGTTCCGGATCACGACCCAGCTTGGGAAGTCGAGCCGCCCGAGGCTGCGGTGCCGCTCTGCGATTTTCGCGGCGACGGACGCCTGATCGATGCGTTCGTCCACCCGCGCTCCGCCTGGAGCTGTCCGCTGTTCTACCTTGCCATTCCGGCGTATGCGGTCCTCGCCTTTGCTGCCGCGGCGATCCGCCTGTGCGACCGTGTCGGGATTGTACCGAACCACTCAGCGCGCTGACCTGACGCCGACGGTCTTATTTTTCAGGGCGACATCCCGAACGGGCAGGAGCAAGACGCTCTTCCAGCGACGATGAGCCTCGGAGGAATGCCGTAGACGACCCCGATACAGTGCAGCCCTCGGGTACGTCCCAAGGCCTGTCCGCCGTACTCGCTGCCAACCGTGGCCGGCTCGTCCGGTTCTTCACGGCGCGCACGGGCAGCGTCGCGGAGGCCGAGGACGTCGTGCAGGAAATCTGGCTCCACACGGCGCAGCCGTCGCTGGGACAGGCAACGGGACCGATCGCCAATCCGCTAGCGTATCTGCACCGCGTCGGCATGAACATCGTGCTCGACCGTGTCCGTGCGAATGGCCGTCGTCAGCGCCGAGACATTGGCTATGTCGACGCGACGACGTCGATCGTCGGTGTGGAGGCGGTCGACGATGCGCCCTCCGCATTCGACGCGGTCGCCAGCCGCGAGCGGTTCGATCGGCTGGCAGCCGCGCTGTCCGGCCCCCCCGAGGGAGCGATGCGCGTATTCCGCCGCCATCGTGTCGACGGCGTGTCCCACGCCGACATCGCCGCCGAACTCGGCATTTCGCGTAGTGCTGTCGAAAAACACATCGCCGTCGCTCTCCGACATTTGAGAAAGGCGTTGGATGAATGATTTAGGGGAAGGGCTGCGGTTCGATCCGCGCCGCGGCGTCTATCAAGCGGTCCGATATTCATCGGGAGAGGTTTGCAGCATTGGCGCGGGTCGCGTCGATCCTGACACAGGCGGGGGGCATCCGCCGGAAAGGGGGACGCATGACTGACACGCACGCTGCGACGGATAGCGCGGTCGAAGACGCTGCGACGTGGCATTCGCGTCTCGACGCGCCGGATATGGACTGGGACCGGTTCGGCGAGTGGCTGGCGGCCGACCCGGTCCATCGCGCGGCCTATGGTTCGATCGCGAGTCTCGATGCGGAGTTCGTCGCTGCCGCACCGGCGATCGCCGCATGCCTGCCGGCGAATGACGACAATGCGGACATTGCCGACCAAGACATCATACCCCGTGCAGTAGCGCGCGGTCGCCGGTGGCAGTGGGCGGCGCTCGGTTCCAGTGGAGCGCTTGCCGCGGGGCTGGCGTTTATGCTGGTCGCGCCGTCGGGCGACGATGCGGCACAGGCCTATGAAACGGGTCGCACCGAAACCCGGTCGGTGACGCTTGCCGATGGCAGTCGCATGCAGATTGATCGCGGCTCTCGCGTGTCAGTCAGTGGCGGCGGCAGTCCGGTGATCGAGATCGCACAAGGCGCGGCGAACTTTGCCGTCCGGCACGATCCTTCGCGCGTTCTGATGGTTCGCGCGGGCGGTTACGAAGTACGCGATCTGGGCACGACGTTCGATGTCGTCAGTGCGCGTGGACGGGTCGCCGTCACCGTCGCCGAGGGTATAGTGAGCGTCACGCCCGTCGGTGGCACGCCATCCGACGCAACGACGCTGCATGCGGGCCAGACCTTGGATATTACTCCGGCCAAACAGACTGCCGAACGGCGGAAGGTCGATCCTGCGCGCGTGTCCGACTGGACCGACGGCCGCCTCGACTATGACGGCGCACCATTGCCACTGGTTGCGGCGGATATCGCGCGGTATGCGGACAGCCCGTTGACCGTTGACGCATCGGCGGCGAACCTGCGCTTTTCCGGGGTATTGACGATTGGTGACGGATCGCGGCTCGTCGATCAGCTACAGGCAGTGTTGCCGATACGCGTTCGTCGGGTTGCTGGCGTCGTGCATCTGGGTGCCGCCGGCGGACGCTGAACGGGCTCCACCGGCCAGGCGTTCGATTACGATCCCTGCGGGACCATTACGGTCTGCGCTCGAGTCGCTTGCAAGCCAGACCGGGATCTCGATCGGAATGGCGGGCGGATTGCCGGATCTCGTCGTCAAGCGGGTCGACCATTCTGCCGACGTAGCGCAGGCCGTGCGCCGCATGTTGGCCGGAAGCCGGCTGCGCGCGGTGCAGGTCGATGCGACCACGTGGCGGATCGAGGCGATTCCGGCAAAACCACCGCGCGAGCCGGCGCGGCGCGGTGACGCCGCGGGGACGCTGGTGACCGGCGATATCGTCGTCATCGCCAGCAAGCGCGACGAACGGCTGTCCGATCTTCCCGCCTCGATCAGTATCGTCGGTGCACCTACCTTGGGACGGCTGGCGGGACGGCGTGGACTGACGGACGTCATGGCGACGACCGACGGGGCATTTTCTACGAACCTGGGTCCGGGCCGTGACCGGATTTTTCTCCGTGGGGTTGCCGACAGCGCGTTCAACGGCACCAGCCAGTCGCTCGTCAGCCTGTATCTGGACGATGCGCGGATCGGCTATTCGTCACCCGATCCCGACCTGCGGCTCGTCGATGTGGACCGGATCGAGATATTGCGCGGACCGCAGGGCACACTCTACGGCACCGGCGCGCTCGGCGGGGTCGTTCGTGTCGTGACCGCCGCGCCGGACCTGGATCGGCGCGCGGGCGGCGTCGGGATCGAAGGAACGGGAATCAACAACGGTGCAGTCGGTGGCGCGGTCGAGGGGATGCTCAACCTGCCGATCGTCACCGGTACGGTCGCGCTTCGCGCCTCGGGCTGGGTCGAGACGATGCCCGGCTGGATCGACGATACCGGGCGCGATCGGCGCGACGTTAACCGCACGCGGCGGGTCGGTGGCCGTGCCGCGCTGCGCTGGTCGATCGGCGAGGGGTGGTCGGCGACCCTGAGCGGCGTCGCCCAACGCATCGACGCGCGCGACAGCCAATATGCGACCAGTGGCCTGTCGCGCGCCACGCGGATCGCCGAGCCGCAGGACAATGATTTCACATCCGGCGCGCTGACGGTGCGGGGGCCGATCGGCAAGCTCGAGGCGCAGGCCACGACGGCCTATGTCGACCAAGAGTTCGGCAGCACCTATGATGCGAGCATCCTCGCATCGTCGCTCGGCGTGGCATCGCCGGTCGCCTATATCGAGGATCGCTCCGCGCGATTGCTGTCGCAGGAGGTCCGGCTGAGTGACCCGACCGCGCGCCATCCCTGGATCATCGGTGCGACCATCCTGCATTCGACCAGCCTTCTAAAGGGTCGCTTCACGTCGGTCGGCGACGATACCATCGACGCGCGACGCGACGAGGAGGACGTCACGGATCTCGCCGTGTTCACCGAGGGTACGCAGCGCCTCTCGAACGCGCTCGATTTCAAGCTCGGGCTGCGGGCCTTCTCGACGTCGAGCCATCTTGAACAACAGGCACCCGGCCGCGTTCGCGCCAACCGTATCGGCGTTACCCCCAGCGGAACGCTCAGCTGGCATCGCGACGATCTCGGCCTCGTCTGGCTTCGCTATGCCAGCGCCGTGCGTCCCGCGGGTATCAGCCGGACCGCCGATCCGACCAATCTCCGGATCCCCGGCGACGAACTCCAGAGCCTTGAACTCGGCTGGCGCATCCGCATCGCACGTGACCGCCTGGCCTTCCACGGTGCCGTGTTTGGTTCGGCGTGGCAGCATTTGCGCAGCGATACGGTCGGCCCCGACGGACTTCTCGGTACGGTCGATGCGGGCAACGCGGTCAACTACGGCGTCGAACTCGGTGGCGTCCTGAACATGTCCGCGATCACGATCGATTTCGGGACCACGCTGCAACGCGCCCGCCTGACGTCGCCGTCGTCGAACACCGGCCTCGATCGCGACGATCGGCGATTGCCGGTCGTTCCCGACATATCGTCTCGACTGACGGCATCGCGAACGCTCGTCGCGTTCGGCTCGCCCGCGTCGGTTTACGGTGTCGCGCGCTATACCGGTCGCACGCGACTTAGTTTCGATCCGTTGCTGGATCGTCCGGCGGGGAACTACGCGACGATCGACGCCGGCGCGACGATCGACCGCGGGCCGTGGCACTGGTCGATCGCCGTCGACAACCTGCTCGACAGCCGCGGCAACAGTTTCGGCTTCGGCAATCCGTTCACGCTGGCCACTAGGACGCAGACCGTTCCCATCCGGCCGAGGACCATAACCCTGCGCGCCACGATCGGGCTGTGAAGTCTCGAAAGCACGACCAACCACCCCAATTGCCGACCGAATCGCAGCTTGGTTTTCGGATTCCGACGTAACCTTTTCGCGCAGCAGACCGCTGCTTGTAAAAAAGGACGTCGCAATGACCTTCGAACATTCCCCCTCCATACCCTCCGAAAGGCACCAAGAGCTTCACGAGGCGTCGATCCATTCCTTCAGCGCGGTGCTCAGCCGGCGCCCGTTCGAGTTCGTCGACCTGGAAACGCATTTCGACGCCGAACTCGAAACCCTCTGGACCTACATGCGCCAACGCAGCCGGCCGAGCTTCAACCCTGGTTTGCTCGCCGAGTTCACCCAGTGGCAGAACGACATCGCAACCGCGCGGTCGTCGGCTACCATGCCGATCCGGTATGTCGTCCTCGGATCTCGTTTTCCCGGCGTGTTTTCCCTGGGCGGCGACCTCGATCTCTTCTCGGCGCACATCCGCAACGGCGATCGGGAGGCGCTCGTCCGCTACGGCCGTGCATGTGTCCATATCCTGCATCGCAACATGCTGAGCCTCGATCAACCGATCATCACGATCGGGTTGGTGGAAGGCGATGCGCTGGGGGGTGGGTTCGAGGCGCTGTTGTCGTTCAACGTTGTGATCGCCGAACGCGGCACGCATTTCGGCCTGCCCGAAACCAATTTCGGTCTCTTTCCCGGCATGGGCGCGCATTGCTTCCTGTCCCGGCGCCTGGGCGCGGCGCGGGCGGAACAGATGATCCTAAGCGGCCGGTCGTACACCGCCGAAGAACTGTACGAGCTCGGCATCGTCCACGCGCTCGCCGATCCCGGCATGGGCCGCGCCGAAGTCGAGCGCTACATTCGCCAAAACCGCCGTCGGCATAGCGGGCACTGCGCGATCTACGAGGCGTCGAGGTCGGTCAATCCGCTGCCGCTCGGCGAACTCGAAGCCGTCGTCGACCTCTGGGCCGATGCCGCCTTGCGGCTCAGCGAGGCCGACCTGAAACTGATGCGCCGCCTCGTCGGTGCGCAGACGCGGTTGCTGGACAAGGCCGCATAATCAAACGCTCAGGAGCGCCCCAGTGCCTTGACGTCGTCGCCGGCAAGCATGGTCGCGACCATGCTTGCCGGCATCGGATGCGCCAGCAGGAACCCTTGTACCGCATCGCACCGCGTGCGCCGCAGCTGCTCGAGTTGCGCGTGCGTTTCGACGCCCTCCGCTACCGTCCGCATGCCGAGTTTGGCCGCCAGTTCGATCACGGTCTGGACGATCGCCACCGAGGCCGGGCTTTGCTCGAGGTCGGCGATGAAGGAACGATCGATCTTCAAGGTCTGGAAGGGGAACTTGGTCAGGTAGCTGAGCGAGGAGTAACCCGTGCCGAAATCGTCGAGCGTCGTCCGCACGTTCAGCCGATTGATCGCATCCAGTGCCGCCAACGACGCCTCGATATCCTCGAGCAGGACGGATTCCGTCACCTCGAGTTCAAGCCGCTCCGCCGCGAAACCGCTCGCCGCAAGCGCACTCATGATGACCATCGGCAGGTTCGCCGATCGCAGCTGGATCGGCGACAGGTTGACGGCGATAGTCACGTCGGTGGGCCAGCCGCTTGCGATCCGACACGCCTCGCGGATCACCCAACTGCCAATCGCGACGATCAGGCCATTGTCCTCGGCGATCGGAATGAACTCGGCAGGAGAAATCGCGCCATGCCGCTGGTTGGTCCAGCGCAGCAACGTCTCGCAGGAGAGGATGCGGTCGCCGGTCAGGTCGAAGATCGGCTGGAAGACGAGATGGAACTCGCCACGTTCGAGCGCGCCCTGCATTTCCGCGCCGAGGTCGCGCGTCCGCTCGATCTTCTCGTCCATCAACGGTTCGTAGAAGCGCATCTGACCGCGGCCGCTGTCCTTCGCGCGGTAGAGGGCAAGGTCGGCGTTCTTCAGCAACGTGTCGGCATCGGTGCCATCGGGTGGCGCGATCGCGATGCCGAGCGATGCGCCGACGTGCAGCGTGCGCCCGTCGTGATGCACCGGCTGCTCGACCAAGTCGATGATACGCTGGCCGATCGCAGAGGCGTCCGACTGCTGGACCACTTCGCAAATCACCGCGAACTCGTCGCCGCCAAGCCGCGCGACGATCCCGGTCGTGCCGAAGGCGTCGTTCAGCCGCTGGGCCACGCCCGCGAGCAGCGCGTTGCCGGCCAGATGACCGAACGAGTCGTTGATTTCCTTGAACCGGTCGAGATCGAGCCAGTAGATCGCCAGCCGCGTTTCGCTGCGGCCGAGCGCCTGCAAGCGCGCCTCGAACTGTTCGCGGAACGCGGTCCGGTTGGCGACGCCGGTCAGATCGTCGCGACGCGCGATGGCGGCATGATGCTCCGCTAATGCCGCCTTCTCGCGCGAAACGAGTGTCGCCTTCAGGATGACGCCATAGGTCTGCAACGTGATGTCCATCATCGCGACGACGAACAGGACGATCACCAGCGCCAATGCCATCTTGAGCGGCTGCAGCGAGACGATCAGCCCCACCGTCAGCGGCAGCGACGCGAAGCACAGCTGTGACAGGGCGATCCACGGTCGACCGGCGTTGCGACCGGCGATTCCCGCCGCGTACCCGATCGTCGTGGTCACCGCGAGGAGCTGGAGTACGCCGTCGTCGGTATGCACCAGCGTGAGCAGGCCGAACGTACCGAGCAACGCCGAATACCCCAGCGCACCGGATCGATAGAGAAACTCCTGCCGCTTGGCCCAGCTTCCCTTCACGCGATCCGGTGCCGGCCGCCGTTGCCGCCCCAGGGCATCGCCGACCCTGATACCGGCGACGAGCGCGATCGCCACGGCACACGCGATCATCGCCAGGTTTCCGCTGACGTATGCGACGATCCCCATGATGCCGCTGCTGGTCAGTGCACCGATCACCAAGGATTGCGGGGACGCGTAAAGCGACTCCAGCAGCGTCGCACGTACCGAGGCCGCAATCGACTGGTCGGAATGCCGCAGTTGCCTGAGGCGGGAAATCAAGCCACTCATCCGACTATCCTTGGACGGCAAGGGTGTAAAAGAAACGAACAAAATAGCCGGCGTGTCTGTGATCCGTCGCATTTAGTCGGGCGATGCGAACGCGTTAACCAGTTAAGACGACCGCTCAAGCCTTTGCCGTCAGCGTTTTTCTTATGCAGTAACGCTCGACGTCGTCTTACAGCATTTCCAACGGTCCCGCCGTCTTCGGTCGTGGAAATGCGGCATCGAGCGCTGCTACGTCCTCTCTGGATAGCACGAGGTCCGCGGCTACACGGTTCTCCTGCACGTGCGCGACGTTCCCGGCTTTCGGGATCGCGATCACGTCGTCGTTTTGCAGAACCCAGGCCAGCGCGACCTGCGCGGGCGTCGCGCCGATGGTTTCTGCGATGCGAACGAGCGTCCGGTCCGACACGAGCCGGCCCTGCTCGACCGGACTGTACGCCATCACCGGCATGTGCGCTTGGCGAAGCCACGGCAGGAGGTCGTGTTCCGGGCCACGCCGCGTCAGGTTGTACAGGATCTGGTCGGTCGCACAGCCGCCGCCGCCGGCGGCCAGCAGTTCGTCCATGTCGTCCGTATCGAGATTGCTGACGCCCCAATGGCGGATCTTACCCGCCGTCTTGAGCCCCTCCATCGCCTCGACCGTCTCCGCAAGCGGTACCGATCCGCGCCAGTGCAGCAGGTACAGATCAATCCTGTCCGTTTTCAGCCGATCGAGGCTGGCGTCGCAGGCGTGTTCGAGGCGCTTGCGCGATGCGTTCTGGGGATAGGCTTTGCTGACCAGGAATATGTCGTCGCGAACGCCGTCAAGTGCTTCGGCAACAAGGATTTCGGAAGCACCGTCACCGTACATCTCGGCCGTGTCGATCAGCGTCATCCCGAGTTCGACCCCCGACCGTAAAGCCGCGATCTCCGCCTTACGCTCGCTCGCTCGCTCGCCCATCATCCAGGTGCCTTGCCCGAGGGCGGGAACCGTTTCCCCGCCCGGAAGCGTCACGGTCTTCATGGTCTATCCTTCGTACCGGTCCGGTCTTCCGACACTAGATCAGCCCCTCATGCGACATCGCTTTCTGCACCGCCGGACGTGCCTTCATCCACTCGCGCAACGCGACCAATTTCGCCGGCGCGTCGATCTGGTTCTTCGCCGCCCACAACAGCATCACGAACAGATAGCAGTCCGCCACGCTGACGGTGTCCCCGAACAGATAGTCGCCCTCCATCGTATCGGCGAGATAGCCCATCCGCTTGACGATCGTCTCGCTGGCTTTCGCCTTCTCCTCATCGCTCCCGCCCGAGAAGAACGGCTTGAAGCTCTTGTGGATCTCGGTCGAGATGAAGGCGAGCGCCATGAGCAGATGGGTATGCCCCATCGCTCCGCTCGGTTTCAGCGCGCTATCTTGATGCGCGATCCAGTCGAGGATTGCGATATTCTCCGTCAGCGTCTCGCCCGAGTCCAGGGTCAGGGCAGGGACGTATCCCTTCGGGTTGATCTTTGTATAGTCGATGCCGCTCTCGGTCCGCTTGGCCTTGAGATCGACCTTCTCATGCTCGAACGAAAGCCCGGCTTCGTGCAGCGCGATGTGATCTGCGAGGCTGCAAGCGCCGGGGGAATAATAGAGCTTCATCGATGGTCTCCGCGTTGATCTTCCTGAACGCGCAAGCACGCCGATAGCTGCGACGGTCACCCGATCTCCACTATTGCAGCATCGCCGCGCGCACCCATCTCCGGTCGATGAACGACAATTTGATCCGCCTCGGTCTCCTCGACGAGGACGACATCATTCTCGATGAGGCCGCGCTTTCGCTGGCGCTGCTCGATCATCCAGACACCGACCCAATACCCTATCGCGCTCTGATCGACGCCGTGGCGACACGTCTCGAGACGGTCGGCCGAGGCGCCGGTACCGCGGAAGAGCGTGCCGATGTCCTGTCGGAAGTGCTGGGCGAGGAGTTCGGCTTCGTCGGCGACCGGGAAACCTATGACGACCCCGCCAATGCCGACCTGATCCGTGTCATCGACCGGCGCCGCGGCCTGCCGGTAAGCCTGTCCATTCTCTACGTGGGTGCGGCACGCCGGATCGGGTGGACGGCCGACGCGCTGGATGTTCCCGGGCACGTACTGGTGATGGTCGGGGCCGAAGCCGCCCCCGTCATCGTCGATCCGTTTCGGGGCGGGATGCGCGTCGATCGTGAGGCGCTGACAGCCTTGGTGCTCGCGTCGAACAGCGGGCCTGCCGCCGCGGTTAACCACATCGCGACGATGCCGAACCGCGCAATCCTGGTGCGGCTGCTACTGAACCAGGCGACACGCGCCGAGCAGGCGGGGCATGGCCGACGCGCGCTGGAACTGTACACGCGGATGACTCTGATGGCGCCCGCCTACGGTCACGCATGGTGGGAGCGTGCGCGGCTGGAACTGGTCGACGGCGACGTGACAGCGGCGCGGGGCAGCTTGAGCGCGATGCTGGAGATCACCCGCGACCCCGAACTGCGGCGGCGGGTGACGGATACGCTGGGGTCTCTGCCTCCAGCCTAGCCCTCCTCTTTCGTGTCGGCCGACGGGGTCCGGACTAACAAAGCTTGGCGTCGGCGCGCTGTCGGCGCTAACCGCGCGGGAATGGCCGCGCCGTCGATCCTCGTTGTCCTTCATGATTTCGCGCTGGGTGGCACCGAACGCGTGGCCGTGCGTCTAGCCGAGGCGTGGGCGAAGCAGGGCGTCGCGGTCACGATCTTTGCTGGTTCGGATGCCGGGCCACTTCGCCCGTTGGCCGGCGAAGCGGTCGAGATCGTCGTTGCAGAGCCTTCGATCCCACGCGGATCGGGCTCGCGCAGGCGATTGGCGCAGGCCGCGCGCACGTTCGTCGATCAGCATCGGTTCGACGGCCTCTTCATCCCCGGTAATTTCCATTGGCCGGTCGCCGCCGCGCTGGCTGGATCGGGCATACCCGTGGTCGCGCAGGTCAGTGCAGCGCTCGACAAGCCGCAGCGCGGTCGGCTGCGGCAATGGGCGTTCGAGGTTCGGATGCGACACCTCCTCCGCGGGGTGCAGGCAGTGGTTGCGCTGTCGGACGTCGCGCGCGATCAGGCCGACCGGATCCTGCGCCGCCTCGTGACGACGACGATTGCGTTGCCCGCACTGAGCGACGACGCTGCGCCGCCATTGCCAATCCCCGAAACGAAGCCGCCGGTCATACTCGCCGCGGGGCGACTGGTCCCCGAAAAGGGGTTCGCGCGATTGATCGATGCCTTTGCACGACTGCCCGTTGGCGCAGCGCAGCTTGTCATCGTCGGGGACGGCCCGGAGGCGGAGGCATTGCGCCGGCAGAGCGAGACGCTCGGGCTCGCCGATCGGGTAAAGCTCGTAGGCTATGTCGCGGACATCCGGCCATGGCTCGATGCCGCGCGGCTGTTCGTGCTGGCGTCCGATTTCGAAGGCTATCCGGCGGTGCTGGTCGAAGCGTTGGCAGCGGGGCGGCCGGTGGTCGCGACCGACTGTACCCCGGCGACACGACTGCTCGATGCGCCGGGCGCGGGCATGGTCGTGCCGCTGGACGACAGCGAGGCGTTGGCGCGCGCGATTTCTGCGATGCTTGCGCAGTCTCCGCCGGATCCGGAGGCACTGGCGGCGTTGGTCGCGCATCATCGGATCGGCGCGGCTGCGGCTGCGTACCTCGATCTGTTTGCAGGATTGCGCCCGTGAGCACGCGCCAGATGCGGATCGCGTATGTGATCAATTCGGTCGAGGGCGGCGGGGCTGCGTCTCCCGTGCCCGCGGTGCTCGGCGTCTTGCGCGACGGCGGTGCCGAGGTGGCGGTGTTCGCGCTGACCGCACGCGACCGGCGCGGCGAGACCGCGATGCGGGCCGCCGGGCTAGACGTGCATGTCCGCGATGGCGGTGAGACCGATCACGCGGCCGCACTCCGCTGGCTCGACGCGACCCTCAAGGTCTGGGCTCCGACGCATCTCTGGACCTCGCTCACCCGCGCGACCCTGCTCGGGCAGATCGTCGGCCTGAAGCGAGATTGGCCGGTCGTCAGCTGGCAGCACGCCGCCTTCCTCAAGCCAGCCAACCGCGTTTTATTACGCGCGATGCAACGGCTGTCGCGGCTGTGGGTCGGCGACTCCACCGCGGTGACGCGACTGACCGCGGAACGACTTCACGTTCCCCCCGAGCGCCTAGTCCAATGGTCGATCTTCCGCGCGGATCCCGAAGCGCTCCAGGCGACGCCATGGCAGCCGGGCCAGTCCGTTCGGATCGGTAGCCTCGGCCGTCTGCACCGCGTGAAGGGCTATGACGTACTGGTCGAAGCGCTGGCGCTGCTCGATACGTCGACATCGTACGAGATGGTGATCGCGGGGGACGGCGCAGAACGGGACGCTCTCGAAACTCGCGCGAACACTCTCGGCATAAAGACGCTGCGGTTCGCAGGCTATTCGGCTGACCCCGCGGCATTCCTGGCAAGCTGCCATCTCTACGTCCAGCCATCGCGCTCCGAAGGCCTTTGCGTTGCTGCGCACGAGGCGATGCAGGCGGGCCTCCCCGTGATTGCTTCGGCGGTCGGCGAACTCCCCGGCAGCATCGTCGAAGGCGAGACCGGCTTTACCGTCCCACCGGGCGATCCGGTGGCGCTAGCCGCCGCGTTGTCGCGCGCGCTCGCCGACCCGGCGCAACTGACCCTGATGGGGCAAGCGGGTCGCGACCGCGTTCTCGCAACATTCGGGCCGGACCGGTTCGCCGCGACCGGCCTCGCTATCCTCGAACGGATGCGCGCCTTTTAGGACGCAGTTTCTTCGCCTCGCGTACTGCCTCGATCGAGAGTCCATGGAGCGACAATTCGGTGCGCTTCATATCGACCAGCGTCACCGGCCCCGCCGTCGACAGCGTGTGCAACCCCTCGACGAACGGCGCGGACGAGGCCGGCGGGACCATCGCGTCACCCACCTCGGCCTCGAACCGATCGGGCGTCAAGACCGTCATCGTCAGCGGGCGGATCGCGCCACCATAGGTCCGGCTGCAATCCTGCACCGGCAGCACGATCCGACCATCGATCACCAGCGGCATCCCGCCCGGTCGTGCGCTCGCGACATCGACCCGCACCGGGTTCATCGGGTGCGGCGTCCACGGTCCCGCCAGCCGGTCCGCATAGGCGACGTGCAGCGCGCTCATCTTGTCCGGCTCGCGGTCGGCCGACGTGTAGAACAGCCACCACCGCCCGCCGTGGAACACCGGCGTAGCATCGACCGCGACATGATCGAGTTCGATGATCTGCGCCGGCTCCCACCGGGTCGGGAAGTCGACCGCGCGGTACAGCGTCAGCCGGTTCGAGCGATGCGCCTCGGGCAGCATCCACGTCTCGCCTTCCGCCTCGAACACGAGTGGGTAGGACAAATGCCAGGCCTCGTTCAGCACCGGCTGACGGTCGACCAGGCGGAAGTCGGCGTCATAGACCAGCACTTCAATCGCGCCGATCCGGACACGGTAGTCGTAAGTCTCGACGAACACGTACAGCCGCCCGTCGCGCCATAGCCCGAACGGGTCGGCGAGAAACTGGAAGCTGCCCATCGGCGGCAGCCACATCAGGGGGAACCCCTGGATCGAGCCGCGCGCGACGATCGCTTCGGCAGTCGCCATCACGATCGCGGGGCGCCAGATATCCTTGCGTAGAGCCACGGTGGTCGATCGATCCCAAACGCCGCGCCCGACAGGGGCGCCGCGCGGGCCTTCTCGCGGCGGATCAGGCTACGCGCAACCCCTGCAATCCGGTTGCCGTCTCCAGTTCGCGCTCGGGCAGGACTGCCGGGACGGTATCGCCGAGCACGCTCATCACCGCGCGCGCCGCACGCACGGCGGAACGTTCCGCGGTCAGTTCGAAGCTGCGCTGGAACAGCGCGCGCTGGACCGGACGATAGCGGTCGTGCTGCGCCACGGCTCGGTCGAGCGCGGCACCAAGGTCGTCGGTGCCGGTGACGATTTCGCCCGCCTGCCAATGCGCATAGTTCGCATCGCCGTCCCACGCCGTCGCATGCGCATCAAGGAAGAGGCACGGCCGCGGCGTGTGGAGGAACTCGTACACCTGGCTGCTGACGTCGCCGAGATAGATGTCCGCCGCCGCCGTGTAGGTCATGTCGGTCGACGCGGCCGATCCGAGATCGACATGGATGTTCGGCGCATTGAGAAACCGCTGCTCGATCACGCCGGCGCGGTCGATTCGGAACTTGTCGATCGTCAGCACGAACTTGCGGTGGAACAGCATGACGTGCGGCGCGAAGATCAGATTGTAGCGATCGTCACGCAGGAAATGCTCAAGCACCGCGCGGCCCTGCTCGTACCAGGACGACAGATGCGGCGACGGATGCGGGTTGTAGAGCACGGTGGGTTTACCATTCGCCTGGAACGGCAGGCGCGGCGCGGGCTCGGGCATCAGGTCGAACTTGGGATAGCCGATCAGGCTCATCTTGTTGAACGGCACCCCGGCCTCGCGGTGGAGGCGCTGGCGAATCTTGCTGCCCGAGACGAGGACGTGATCGAACGTCGCGCTGTGCTTGTTGAAGCCGATCGCGCGGTCGCCCGCACCGTGGCGCGTATGGATGATCTTGAGATCGTCGAGGCCATAGCGCGTCTTGAGCAGTAACGAGGTCTTCTCGGCGACCACCAGCGCATCGAGCGACCGGAAGAAATCGAGATTGTCGCGGTAGATACCGATCTTGGTCACCGGCAGTGCCCATTCGAGCGCGCCGGATAGCGCACGCGTCAATGCGCTACGTAGGCCTAGTTCGACCAAGGGCACGGTAACGCCGAGCCGCGCGCACAGGCGCCGCACTTCGTCGGTCAGCCGTGCGTTGGTGGTCGCGACGACGATCTCCGCATCGGGATAGCCCTCCGCCATTGCCAGCGCGGTCGGGAGGGCGTGCGCGACCTGATGAACCTGGTCGTGATTGAACAGAAAACCGATCTTCATGGCCGGTAGACGTTCCCGGCGCAGGCTATCCTCACTAAATATTTTGTCATCTCGCCGATCGCGCGGAACTTTCCGTTCGTCGGCGCAACGCTGGGCGTCTAAGCGCTCGCGATGCGTTCGCTTCTCCACCGTATGACGACCCGGCAGGCGCACTCCGCCAAAGCTGGACCGGGACGCGGCGATCGGTCGGGGTTATGGCTGGTGCTGGCGAACCTCGGCCACTTGCTCGGTGGCAAGGCGGCGGCGGGCGTCATGAGCCTTGTCTACCTCGTGCTCGTGACGCACCGGCTGGGCGCGGCCGATTACGGCGTTCTGGTGCTGGTCAACGCGTACGCTGTCCTGATCGGCAGCGTCCTAGCGTTCTCCGGTTTCCACGGCGTGGTGCGGTATGGCGGGCTAGCGCTTGAGGCAGGCGATCGGGCCGGGTTCGCGCGGATCGTCCGGTTCATGGCGGTGATCGAACTCGGCTGCGGCGCTCTCGCGGTCATCGTGGCGGCGTTGCTGGTGCCGCTGATCGGACCACGGCTCGGTTGGTCGCCCGACACGATCCGGATTGCCATCCCATATTCGCTCGCGGTGATCGCGACGGTCCGTGCGACGCCGCAGGGCCTGCTCCAGATCGCAGACCGGTTCGACCTGATCGGTATCCATCAGGCGGTGTCGCCGCTGATCCGCCTTGTCGGCGCGCTCGGAGTCTGGTTCGCGGGCGGCGGGCTGATCGGCTTCATCACGGTCTGGCTGATCGCGGCCGTCGCCGAGGGGCTGGCGATGTGGGGCTTTGGCTGGGTGGCGTGGCGCAAACTCGCCGCGGGCGAGCGGCTGCGCGGACCGTGGCGCGGCACGGCGCGCGATACCGAGGGGCTCAAGCGCTTCATCCTCATCACCAACTTCGACATCACTGTCCGGGAACTCGCGCCGAACCTCGCGCCGCTGACGGTCGGCTGGCTGCTCGGGCCAGCGGCGGCAGGGTTGCTCGCACTGACGCAGCGCGCGACGTCGTTGCTCGCCCAGCCGACGGTGCTGCTGAGCCAGGCAAGCTACGCCGTGCTCGCGGCGCAAGTGGCGCGCGGCGATCTCAAGGCGTTGCGGCACACGGTCTGGCGGAGCGCTGGGCTCGCTCTCGCGGTGGCGCTGCCGATCGTGTTGGTCCTCGCTTTCGCAGGCGACCGGTTGCTGGTCACACTCGGTGGCGCAAGCTTCGAAGGCGGCACGGTCCTCCTGATCCTGATCGCTGGCGCGCGTGCCGCAGGGCTCGCAAGCGCACCATTAGCCTCGGGACTGACAGCACTCGGACTGCCGGGCCGATCGATGACCATCGGCCTCGTCACCAGCCTCGCGCTCTACCCGCTGCTGCCCGCGATGCTGTGGGCGTTCGGGACCGACGGGGCAGGGTGGCACGCGCTGTTCCAGAACGGCGTCGCGATCGTCGCGCTGGCGGTGATGTTCCGCCGCGATGCGAAGGCCGGCCCGGCGTGACCTTGGGCGGACTCCGTGCCGTGTTCCTCGCCGAGCGTGCGATGCTGCTGCGGCTGCTGGTCGCGCGACTGGGCAGCGTCGAGGAGGCGGAGGATGCGTTGCAGGATCTGTGGCTGAAGCTGGAGACGGTGACCGGCGGCCCGATCGCCGAACCGCTCGGCTACATCTGCCGGATGGCGAACAACATCGCGGTCGACCGCCGCCGTCGCGCGGCGCGGCGGGCGGACCGCGACACGGACTGGCTGGAAACGCAGGCGACCGCCGACGAGCATCCCGATGCCGAACGCGCGTTGATTGCCCGCGAACGGCTCGGGCGGGTCGAGGCGACGCTCGCCGGCCTGCCCGATCGCGTCGCGACCGCGTTCCGCCTCTACCGGTTCGAGGACCTGCCGCAGAAGGCGATCGCCGATCAGATGGGGATCACCGTCAGTGGCGTCGAGAAGCTGCTGCACCGCGCGTATCTGCGAATTCACTTGCAACGGAGCAATTCCGGTGCGGATATCCCGCAGGCAGGACGTCTCACTCATGAGGAGGACCAGCGCGATGGTCGATGAGTGGGGCAAGGACGGCGATTACGGCCCAGGTTACGGCGAACACGCCGCGGCCGAGGCGGTCGCGTGGCACCTCCGTTTGTCGACTGCCGATGGTGGCGCATGGACGGCATTCGCCGACTGGCTGGAGGCTGACCCGCAGCATGCACGTGCCTATGACGCGTTGGCGGTTGCGGACGCGGAACTGACCGACGCGCTGAGCCCGCCAGACTGGTCGCAGGCGATCCCCCCGGTCGCCGCCAATGACGACCGACCGACACCGCGGCGGCGCTGGGTGATGGGAGCCGTCGGCGGACTGGCGGTCGCGGGGATCGTCGGCGTCATGCTGCCGCTGGAAAACCCGTCAAAGACGGCGGCACGGATCATCGAGACACCCGCCGGGGTTCGCCGAAGCGTGACGCTCGCCGACGGCAGCCGTATCGACCTGAACGGCGGGACCAGGCTGGCGGTCGACGACGGTAATGCGCGGCTGGTCACGCTGGAACGCGGCGAGGCGATCTTCCGGGTCACGCACGACATCGCGCATCCGTTCGTCGTCCAGTCGGGGACGATGCGGTTGCAGGACGTCGGCACCGTCTTCAACGTCGCCCGCGTCGGCACGCATCTTGGCGTCCAGGTTGCCGAGGGTGCAGTGATGTTCCAGCCCGAACAGGAGCGCATCATGCTGACCGCCGGTGCGGCGCTGTCACACGTCGATGGCGGCGCGCCACGGATGTCGGGTATCGCGATCAACGACGTCGGCAGCTGGCGTAAAGGCCGGCTCGTGTTCCAGCAGACGCCGGTGCGCCTCGTCGCCGCAGCATTGGAACGCAGCACCGGTACGGTCGTGCGCGTCGATCCCGGACTGGCGGAAACGCGGTTCACCGGATCGATCGGCGTGACGGGCGGAGCCGACAGCCTGATCCCGCGCGCGGCAGCGCTGATCGGCGCTCGAGCGGAGCATGTTAATGGCCGCTGGCGTCTGGTCGGAGGCCATGCCGGTCCGTAATTTAAACCTGGCCGTATCGCTTGTCGCCGCCACCCTGATTACACCGTCGCTGTCTACGCCCGCTCGCGCAGCGGAGCGGCGGGCGATCGCCGTTGCGCCGGGGCCGCTCGATCGCGCGATCGCGGTGCTTGCGCAGCAGGCGGGCGTCGATATCGGCAGTGCGGAGCCTGGATTGTCGCGCGTCATGACGCGAGGGGCGAGGGGCCGACTGACCGCGGCCACAGCCCTCGACCAGATGCTCGCAGGCACCCCGTACACCGGGCAACGACTTGGCGGAGGCAGCTTTAGGATCGTTCGTCGCGCTGTCGTCCGGCAGCCAGTCGCATGCGAACGCCAACCGAAACCGAGACTCCCCCTGACGCCGCCGCCGGTCGAAGTGTCGCCCGAAATCATCGTCACCGCGACCAAGCGCGCGACATCGCGACTACGCTTTCCCGGAGCGCTCACGATCCTGCGACCGGCAAGCGCCGTGAACATCCGCAACGATGCCGCAAACGGCATGGACGACGCGATCGCCACGACGCCGATCCTCCAAAGCACGGCGCTGGGTGCTGGTCGCAACAAGCTGTTCATTCGCGGGGTCGCGGACAGCAGCTTCACCGGCCCCACGCAATCGACCGCCAACGTCTATTTCGGCGAGGTACCGGTCGCGTATAACGGTCCCGAACCCGGCCTCAACCTGTACGACGTCGATCAGGTCGAAGTCCTCGAAGGGCCGCAGGGCACGCTGTACGGCGCAGGCGCGATAGGGGGAATCGTCCGGCTGGTGCCGCACGCGGTCGATCTGTCGGGGGTGTCGGCCAATGTGTCGGGCGGCGTCAGCGCGACCAAGTCGGGCGATCCGGGCGGCGATATCGCCGGGATGGTCAACATCCCGATCGAGAAGGGCGTCGCTGGCGTACGCGCGGTCGGCTACCGGGTCGTCGAAGGCGGTTATATTGACGATATCCGCCGCAACCTCCGCAACGTCAACCGCGTGGAGACCACGGGCGGACGCCTCGACGTCCGTGTCGTTCCGGCGAGCGGGTGGACGGTCGACGCGGGCGTCGTGATCCAGAATTTGACCGCCCCCGACCTGCAATATGCCGAGCGCGGAATGGGATCGCTCTCCCGCGCGTCCATACTCGCGCAGCCGTTCAGCCAGCAATATTTTCTCGGGCGTGTCGTGGTCGACAGGCGTTGGGAGGACGGGCTGCACCTCGTCTCGGCGACCGGGTTCGTCCACCGCGATGCGGAGACCCGGTTCGACGCCACGCGGCCGATCCGTCCGAACGCGGCGATCGCCTATGACACGGACGAACGCAGCCGCTTGTTCTCGCACGAGACACGACTCTCCCGCGCAAAGCCGAACGGCGCGGGTTGGCTGGTCGGCGTCGCGCTCATTCACGCGCGCGACGCCTATGCACGCAAATACGGCGCGCCCGACAAGCTGCGCGACATCGTCGGCGTCACCAACCGGACGCTCGACGCAGCGGTGTTCGGCGAAGCGGGGATCGCGATCAGCCCGGCGTTGACGATCACCGCAGGTGCACGACTGACGCACCAGCGCACCGACGGTGATCCGATCGCCAGGCTCAAGACGACGACCTATATCCGCGGTCGCAGTTCCACCCGGCTCGATCCGACACTAGGCATATCGTGGCTGCTTACCCCGACGCTGGCGGCGTATGCGCGCTACCAATCGGGTTTTCGGACCGGAGGGATCACGGTGGCGCCGGAGGTGGGTCGCGTTGCCGATCTCGTCCCCGATACAATCCACGTCGGAGAGATCGGCGTGCGCAAGGAGCGCCATGGACCGCTCGGGCTTTCCGCATCGATCGGTGCTTCGCTGACCGACTGGCGGCATATCCAGGCAGATTTGGTCGACAAATCCGGCTTTCCGTTCACCACCAACCTCGGCAACAGCCATATCTATGGGCTTGAGGCGAGCGCCAACTGGATGCCGCTGTCCGGCTTGAAGATCGACATGGCGATGTTCCTCAACGAGACCCACGTCGCCGATCCCGATCCGGCATTCCGGCGGCAGGTCGGCGCGCGGCTGCCCAACACGCCGCCGTTCGCGGTATCGGGAAGCGTCGGCTATGAATGGTCGCTCAGCGCCGATACGCACGTCAGCGTCGACGCGGGTTGGCGCTACGTCGGCCGGTCGACCGTCGGGACGCAGGCCCCGCTAGACGTTTCACAGGGGGAATATGGCAGCACGCACCTTGGCGGAACGTGGACGCGGAATAGCATTCGTCTGACCGCCACCGTCGAGAACCTGTTCGACGTCAAGGGAGACCGATTTGCGGGCGGCAACCCGTTCGCGCTGGCGGCGCGTAACGAATACACGCCACTGCGCCCGCGCACGTTCCGGCTGGGCGGCGCGGTCGGCTGGTGATCGATCAGCGGATCGGCTGCAGCGATCCGCCTTGCAGGTAGGTGAGGGTGACCGGCACGACCGTCGTGCCCGATCCGACACGCACCTGGACGATCTTCGGATCGGGCTTGCGCGAGAACAGCATGTCGAACAGCGTGACATGCGGATTGCCCGACGCCCCGCCGCCGTCACTGCGGTCGGTCTTGTCGTTGGCGTTGATGTCGTGGCGTACGTCGACCGCATAGACGCCGGGCCGATCGACCGGCATGCAGATGGCGACCCGGCCTTCGCGCGGCGTGGGAACTTCGGTGCGCAACAGCGTCTTTTTCTTGTCGAAATAGGTCGAGGGCGCCCCCCCGAACGTGCGGACACGAACGGTTCCGGTCCTCGCCTTGAACCCCTCGACGATGACCAGCATCGCCGGATGGGTACTGCCCGCCGTGCATTTCGCCGCGTCGGGACCGATCGGTTTGAAGGCGGCATTGGGCGTCATCGACAACGCCGCGAGATACAGGGCAATCATGGTTCGTGGCTTTCGGTTCTTTCGGATCGGGGTTCAACGCGGGCGCGTCGTACCCGGATCGGTGGATGTGCCGCTCGTTACAGGACTACCGCATCTTCAATATCTTACGGCGGAAAGTTCGTATCGTCGGCAAGATCCTCGCGCATGCAGAACATGACGAATTTCTCACGGAACACGGTGGCGGCTTGAACGGTATTTCAGGTCTTCCTGTAGTGGTTTCAAGGATACCGCCATGCGCTTCATCACCCTTCTCGCTCTTCCGCTCCTCGCGATGACGGCGTCGCCCGTGCTGGCGAAGGGCTGTATCCGTGGCGCTGCTGCCGGCGGCGTCGGTGGGCATTTTGTTGGTAAGGGCCATGCCGTTGCTGGTGCCGCCATCGGCTGCGTAGTAGCGCATCACCACTACGCCAAGCAGGCACGCGCGCAGAAAGCCGCTGCTCACGCGCACGGCTGATGATCAAGGGTCGCGGACGGTATGCCGCCCGCGACCCTTCTCCGTAGTCAGCGGCTATAGCGTCCGATTAACGCGCGCTTCAGCATGCGATCCTCGAGCGAATAATATAATGCAATCCGGTCTCCTTCCGCGACGGTGGACGCGGCGAACGCTATATCTGTCGCCTCGCGGCTCAGCGCAGGTGGGGGCACGAGCAGCGGTTCCAACCCGCGCCCCGTGACCCGCGAGAGATCGGGACTGAAGCTGATCCAGCCGATCCGCCACCGCGCATCATGCGTCGCGCCGTTGTAGAACATTACCGGGTCGGTGCCCTCCGCCTGCCAGATCGGCCCGGTCGACAGGTGCCAATTGTCCCAACTGTCCTCGCGTATCCCGAACGGATCGGGCAGCACGGTCCACGGTCCCTTTGCAGTGGGTCCGCCCGCCATGCCGATCCGCGACGCGCCATCGGCCGCGTATTCGTAGAACAGCCGCCAGTCGCCAGCACTCGTCTGCACCAGCGTGGCTTCCTTGATGTTGCCCTCGCCCGGGGGCGCCTTGAGGACCAGATCCTCCTTGACCAGCGCCGTCAGGTCGCGGCCGGCGGCGAGGATCATGCAGCCCTGCGAGCGGTCCGCATCGACGCCGGTGTAGTAGATCAGATATTCGTGATCGTGCGTCATCAGGACGGTCGGGTCCTCGCACCCACCCATGTCCTCCGCGCCGGGGCCGGGGGTGATCGCAAGCCCCGGATCCATCGTGAACGACAAGCCGTCGCGACTTTCGCCGCGGGCGATGATCCCGGTCGGGTCGTGCGGTCCGAGCGGATGGGGAACGCCGCGAACAAGGATCCGGTACAGGTCGCCTTCCTTCCAGACGAACGGGCTCATCAGGTCCATGCCGTCGATCACCGAATTGGCCGAGATCGCGACGGCGTCGAGCTGCTCCACCGCGTAGGTGACCATCACGCGCCCTGCGCCACGGTCAGCGACAGCGCGCCGTCGATCGTTACTGTCGTGCCGGTGATATAGTCCGCGACGGGCGAGAGTAGGAACGTCACCAGCGATGCTACTTCGTCTGGTCGTCCGGCGCGCTTCCACGGGATCGCGGCCTCCTTGGCGGCGAGCTCCTGCGGATGATCGAGCGCGGACTGGTTCATCGGCGTCAGGATCATGCCCGGCGCGACACCGTTGACCGCGATGCCCTTCGGCGCGAGTTCCAGCGCCAGCGTTGCCGTCAGTTGCGACAGGCCGCCCTTCGCGGAGTCATAATCGACGCCGCCGGGTCGCGGTGCCCGTTCGTGGATCGAAGAGATGTTGACGATGCGGCCCTTAGTATCCTTGGCTTCGAGGGCGCGGACCATGCGGCGGCAGGTCAGGAACGGGCCGTAGAGGTCGGAGCGGATGACCCGGTCGAACTGCGCCAGTTCCATGTCCACCAGCATCACGCCGCTCATGTTGAGGCCTGCGGAGTTGACGAGCAGCGTGACCGTGCCAAACGCTGCTTCCGCCTGCGCGAACAAATGTTCGATCGCGGTTTCGTCGCCGACATCGGCCTGGACGGCGATGGCACGGTCGGTGCCACCGATCGCCGCGCATACCGCCTGCGCCGCCGCCGCGTCCTTGAAATAGGTGATGACGACGCGCGCGCCGGCCTCACCTAGAGCCTTGGCGCAAGCGGCGCCGATGCCGGATTCACCGCCGGTGACAATAGCGATTTGATCGTTGAAGATGGTCATCCTTCCCCAACAGGCGATGCCACCCCGAGTTGCAGGAAATGACGGGATGACGCGCTTTTCACCTCGCCGTCATGCGATCCGTAGTCCGCTAGTCAGCGCATCGAGTAGCGCATCCACCTTTGGGCTCAGTTGACGTCGTCGGGGCCAGACCAGATGCAGCGGAAGCCCCGCCGTCGCCAGTTCGGGAAGGACCTCGACCAGGTCGCCACGCGCGAGTTCGTCCTCGATCAACCAGGTCGCGAGTTGCGCGATACCGAACCCAGCCTTGACCGCTCCGACCTGAGCCTCCGCGCTGCCGAGGACGATGCGGCCCTCCATGGCCCGCTCGTCGATACCGCCAGAGCCGTCGGCGAAGCGCCACTTGATCGTGCTGCCGTCGCCGCGCCCGTAGAGGATGCAGTCGAACCGGGCGAGATCGTCCGCCGATGCGGGTGTCCCGCGCCGTGCGAGATAGGCGGGGGCGGCGCAGATTATGACGCGTTCGCTGCCGAGATAGCGATGGCCGAGATTGTCCGGCCAGGGCTCCGACGCGCCGATCCGGATCGCGACGTCGATGCCCTCCTCGACGATGTCGATCTTCCGATCGGTGAAGGTGATGCTCGGGCGTAAATTCGGATGGCGTTCGGCGAAGGCGAGCAACAGCGGCATCGCCTGCATCCGCCCGAACGCGATCGGCACGTCGACCTTCAGCCGCCCGACGATCTCCGACCGGTGCGCCGCGAGCACTGCTTCGGCGTCGGCGAGATCCTCGAGAACGCGGACGCAGGTCTCGTAGAAAGCGGCGCCGACGTCGGTCAGCGTCAGGCGACGGGTGGTCCGTTCGAACAGCCGGCTACCCAGCCGCGCCTCCAGCCTGGCAACGCTCTTGCTGACCGCGGAGTTGGTCAGGTTCAGCCGTACGCCGGCCGCGGTGAAGCTGCCAGCGTCAGCGGTACAGACAAAAGCTTCGATGCCCTTGAGGCGTTCGGAGGGAATCATGCGAGTCCATTCTGGAATTATTGTCCCGCCATACGCGAAAACATGCCGCAGGACGTCGCTTTTCGTCGCGCGTAGAGACGGCAGCTACAGGAGTTTGCCAATGTCGTCCCCCGTTCGTCCTCTCAATGTCGCGCCACCCAGCGCCAAGTCCGCAGGGCATGGCTTGGCCGTGCTGCTGCTGGCGATCTCCGCGTTCGTGATCGTCACGACCGAGTTCATCATCGTCGGCCTGCTCCCGAGCCTGTCGCGCGACCTCGGCATCTCGATCACCGTCGCGGGGCAGCTCGTGACGCTGTTCGCGTTCACCGTGATGCTCGCCGGCCCGTTCCTGACCGCGATGCTGTCGCATTTCGAGCGCAAGCGGCTGTTCGTCATGATCCTCATGATCTTCGCGGGCGCGAACGCACTCGCCGCGGCCGCGCCGGACATCTGGGTACTGGGCCTCGCCCGGTTCCTCCCGGCGCTCGCCTTGCCGGTGTTCTGGGGAACGGCGAGCGAAACCGCGGGCGAACTCGCCGGCCCTGAGAAGGCGGGCAAGGCCGTCGCCAACGTCTATCTCGGTATTTCCGGCGCGATGGTGCTCGGCATTCCGCTCGGGACGCTGGCATCGACGGCATTCGGCTGGCGCGGGACGTTCTGGGGATTATCGGGGCTGTCGCTGCTCATGGCGGTGCTGTTGCTCGTGGTGATGCCAACGCTGGCCCGCCCCGCGCGCGTCAAGCTGGCCGAACAGGCGCGCATCCTGAAGGACCCGTATTTCCTCGGCAACGTCGTGCTGTCGGTGATCGTCTTCACTGCGATGTTCACCGCCTATACCTATCTCGCCGACACGCTGGAGCAGATCGCGCACATTCCCGCGGGGCAGGTGGGCTGGTGGCTGATGGGCTTCGGCATCGTCGGTCTCGCTGGCAACTGGCTGGGCGGACAGTTCGTCGGTCGCGGGCCGTTGCTGGTGACGGCGATCACGTCGCTGGTGCTGGCAGTCGGCATGGCGGCGACGACGTTGGTCGCGGGTTCGCATGCCTGGCTCGCGGTGGCGCTGGCCGTCTGGGGCATCGCCAACACCGCGCTCTACCCGATCTGCCAGGTTCGCGTGATGCAGTCGGCGAGCCACGCGCAGGCGCTGGCCGGCACGCTCAACGTGTCGATGGCCAATGCCGGCATCGGTCTCGGCGCGATCATCGGCGGCTCGGTGATCCAGCATCTCGGGCTCGGTGCAGTCGGCTATGTCGCCGCCGCGATCGCGATCCTCGCGGTGCTCGTCACGCCGGTGATCAACCGGTTGAAGACCCGGAGCATCGCGTAACGATCGGTTTTTGTGCGGGAATAGCTCGTCCCGCATTGGCCCGGCAGCCCGCCTTCACGCGTTCGACCTTTCCGTCATCAGGAACCCAGCCATGCCCAAAGTCTTGACTACGACCGACTATGCAGAGCGCGATGCCAGCATCGTCATCAACAGCTACACGACGGTGCTGCGCCGTCCGCGGGTTCCGCACGAAGTCTTCGCGACCTATTGGCGAGACGTCCATGGCCCGCTGTGTTCGCGTATTCCGGGACTGGCTTGGTACGTCCAGAACCATTTGAACCGCGAGCAGGACGCGCATCTCTGGCCGGTGATCGACGGGATCGCGGCGTTTGCGGACTATGAACTCGACGGCGGGGTCGAGATCGGCTTTGCGTCGAAGGCGGACCAGGACGTCTTCAACGCCGCGAGCCACATCCTGTTCGCCGACGAACAGAACATGTTCGCCGCCACCGTCGCCTATGCGCTGCCTAACGGATCGCGCACATTGGTCGACCGGATCGCGGATCCGATCCCCAATGGCGACGACGGCTTCGACCGTATCCACGTTCATTTCGGCGCGGCGGGCGATGATGCGCACGCGTTCGGTACGTTCATGACCGAGTTTGCCCGGACGCTCGCCGCTGACCCTGCGGTGCTTAAACTGCGGCTGCACTTGCCGGACCGCTACGACAATGCCGAGCCCGCGCCGCCTGCACCCAATGTCGATCATCTCGTGCCGGCCGATCGTGCACTGATCGCGGTGATCGAATTGGCCTTCGAGAGCCCGCTCGCACGCCGCGCTTTCTTCGAGTCCGACATTTTCGTCGCCACGCAGGGCGCGCAGAAAGCGAACATCGCGCGTGTCCAGGCGTTCGCGGTCAGCGGCATCTACACCTATGTCCGCGACAAGCAGCTGACGACGGCAGGTCTGCGGGGAAGCCGTCAGGCGCAGTTGATCGAACGGCTCGGCGCCAACAATCAGGTCGCGGACGACGTGCGTCACCTGATGCATACGGGCTCGACCGAGTAGCGGATCAGGCGTGCGGGAGGTCGTCGTTGATCGGCGCGCCGATGGTGACGCGGAGGCCGGGATCGTTGTCGGCCTCCTCGATCGTGCCGGACAGCCGAGCGACCATGGACATGAGCATCCGCGACCCGAACCCGGTCCCGGAACTTGCCTTGCCGCGACCGCGGTCGGCGACGATCAGCCGGAAGCGGTTGCGATGCTGTTCGAGCGCGATCGTGATCGGTCCCGACCCACCGGCATAGGCATATTTGTTGGCGTTGATCACCAGCTCGGTCAGGATCAGCCCGACGCTGACCGCGCGATCGGTGGAGATCAGGATCGGCGCGAGTTCGAGTTCGATCTGGCCGCCCCATGACTTGTCCATTGTCGATTTGATCTCCGTGCAGAGGTCGCCGATGTACCGCGCGAGATCGACCGCCTGGACGTGCTCGTCCGAGTGCAGTCGGCGGTGGACCATCGCGACCGCAGAGAGACGTCGCTGCGCCTCCGCCAGATGCGCGGTCAGCACGTCGTCGCCGACCGCTCGCGCCTGAAGGCCGAGGAACGCGGACACGAGTTGCAGGCTGTTCTGGACGCGGTGATGGACCTCCTTGATGAGATAGTCCTTCTGTAGCAACAGGCTCTCATTGTCGGCGATCGTCGCGGTCAGCTCGCGGTTCACCTCGAACAGGCGACGGTTCTGGCGGGCATCGAACATCGTACGCTTGAGGCGCCCGGCCGCCTCGATCTCGAACAACGTCCACGGTACCGATCGGCCACGGACTGCCTCGCTCCAGCTTTCGAACGAGGCGCGCGGTGTCAACGGGATGTGAGGATCGACGCCCAGATCCTTGTGCGGGTTGCCGGCCCAGTTCATCACCTCGATCTGCTCGGCACGAAACCAGATCAGGATCGTCGGCTCGTCGGTCGACATCGTCACCGCGAGAACGCCGCTGGCGAGATCCTGGAAACCGGTGGCGGCGGGCAGTTGTTCCGACAACCGGTCGGTTGAGAAGGGCAGCGCCCGGCCGAGATCGATGACATGATCGGCGACCGCGCGGATGTCGTCGTGGCGCGGCGAGCGGCCGGCGACGAACAATTCGGTCCCGCGAACCGCCGCAAAACTGTCGGCACCGAGCATTCGGCACATGTCGTCGCCCGCTGTCGCGAAAAAGCCTGCGAGCGATATGTCGCTGCCGAGCCTAAGCACGACCGCATCCTCGGCGGTACGGAGGCGAATGCGCTCGCGGTAGAGCTCGGCATCCTCCTTCGCGCGGATCTGGCGGGCAAGGCTCCCGGCAAGTGCACGGCAGGCCATGCGGACATGCAGTGGCAGGAACTTCGGCGTCGGATGGTGGCAGGCGACAAGGCCCCACAGCGCGCCGTCGCGGACGATCGACACCGATGCCGACGCCGCGACGCCCATGTTGGCGAGATATTGCAGGTGGATCGGCGATACGCTGCGCAGCGCGAGATCGCTCATGTCGAGCGGCGTCGCACCGGCTGGACGGAGCAATGCCGGTTCATAGGCGATGTCGGGAATGATGCGGACACGGTTCCGAACGTACAGCGCGCGCGCCTGTTTCGGGATGTCGGACGCCGGGAAATGCTGGTTCAGGAAACTGCCGAGCGCCGGATCGCGGTCCTCGGCCAGAACGACCCCGGCATCATCGTCGAGAAAGCGGTACAGCATCACCCGGTCGAACCCGGTCAACTGGCGAAACGTCCTCGCGGCGCGTTCGCACAGTTCGCGTAAGCCGAACGCCTGTTCGAACGTCGCCGCGGCTTCCTCCATCTCCACCAGCACGTCGATCGGGGACGGCATCGCTATGGGGGCGGGCTCGAGTTCGACGACGATGGTGTTCGACACGCGGTGCGCAATGGCGTCGAACGGCGTTCCGGTGCCGACGATCCGCGCGAGCACGACCGTGCTGGCGTTGGGCTTGGCCGCGAGTTGCGCCGAGACAGGTTGGCCGAGCAGCTCGTCGAGGTTCGCGCCGAGCCAATGCGGCGCCAGCAACGTCTCGATGTCGCCCGCACCCGCCATGATCTTGAAGGTGCAGGCGTCGGCAACGAGGACGAGGCCGTGCGGCTGGATCGATCCTGGCCGGTGGATCGGTTCGCGGTCGCAGGCGGAAACGTCCGGGCCGTGCGATCGTGCACCGCCGTCTATCGCCTCGGGTAGGGAACCAGGCATGGCGGGTGCAATCCAGACGGAGGCGATCCGACACCGCAATGAGCCGTATCGTTACGCTAACGATACAGAAGCCGTCGGTGCGATCTTGTCAACGACCTGGATCAGGCGGAAGTAGTTATTGCGTTGTCGATACCGAACTAGCGCCAACGTCTTGAGTTTCTAGTATACGCCGGGATCGCTGGACTATCGTGCGAAGCAGGCGTCCATTGCCACGACCCGCGCCGCGCCGTCGGTATGCGTCGCGTCACCTGGATAATAGCGCATCGTTCCGCCCAGCTTCGACAGTTCGTCTCGTGTGAGCCAGCCCTGGATCTTGCCCTGTTGCACCGCCCAGCAATCCGCGGCGGCTTCGCCCGGACCGAAGATCTGGTGCGCGCATTCGTGTGTGTACCAGAAGAGTTGCTGTGCGCGCGGCAAGTCGAGGACGCGCGGGTGGAGGATGATGCGACCCTTGTACGCGGCGGCGATGTCGTTGATCGGCTGGATCATCGTGTCGACCGGTCCGCAGGTCGCGCGGTAGCCAGCGAGCAGGAGCGCGCCCGGCAATACCACCGTCTGCGCGGCCGAGGGTTGCGGGATAACTGCGAGGAACGCCGCGGCGGCGCCGGCGAGAAGATTTTTGAACATGACTATCCTGGCCCCGCGAGGCGCGAGGACGAGTAAGAGCAGATTTGGGGAAGCATTGGTGGGTCGAGCGTTCGGCGCGCGACCCGCGAGCGCCTACCGAAAGCGCTCGGTGTCCCGGTTCTTGATCCGCTGCGAGACGCGCTGGTCCTGTGCTTCCGCGGCAACAGCCGTCGCCATCGCGCAGGCAGCGCCGCGCTGGAATGCGGCGGTCGAGCGCGGTCTATCCGCCAAGGGTGCGCACGTGCCGGACCGCAGTCCCGCACCCACGAGATACCTCGTGTTCATGGTAAGTCTCCGCCGATGTCGTTCAATCGCGTCACCCAAGGCTCACGCCGGCAGCGGAGCGGGGGATGTTCCCGAACTCTTCGGTAGGTGCGATTTATGCGCATCCATGAGGGCTGCGGTTCGCGATGTAGTCGCGCAACCGGCCTAACCTATGTTGGTCGTACATGATAAACGTCGGTTATCTGATAAGGATGCACGTTGTACGAAACTTAACCTGCTTTATAGATCCAAGTCATAATTCATATCGTGATTCTTGTGAGTATTGCGGACTTTATGACTAATATTGAAAGCCTGGGCGCCAATTCGTACGCACGATCCACCGATCGTCGCGATGGTCAAAGCGAAGCGCTTGGCAGGGCGAACTCTGCCGAGCAGGTGCGCGATCGGATCCTGTGCTATCCCGGCACGGTCCGGATGCCGGCGAAAGGCATGGAGCTTTATATCGTTCGCGATTTTCTCACGCTCGACGAATGCGCCGCGGTGATCGCGCTCATCGAGGCCAATCGCGTGCCGTCGCCGGTCGTCGGCGATGCCCCGGTGTCCCCGCACCGTACCAGCGAGACGTGCTACCTCTATCCCGGACCGGCGCCCGTGACCGCGGTCGAGACCAAGCTCGACCTGCTGACGGGGCTCGAGCCGCGCTACGGCGAAGCGTTGCAGGGGCAGCGTTACGCGGTCGGGCAGGAGTTCAAGCCGCATCACGACTATTTCGATACCGAACAGCCTTATTGGCTGGATCAGGTGACGATGGGCGGCCAGCGAACGTGGTCGGCGATGACTTTTCTCAACGAGCCCGAGGCTGGAGGGCGCACGAACTACCCGACCGCGGGGGTGATGATCGCGCCGAAAGCGGGCAACCTCGTGATCTGGAACAACATGGACGAGTATGGCGCGCCGAACTCAGGGTCGCTCCACCAGGGAATGCCGGTCGAGCAGGGCGTGAAGTACGTTCTGACGAAATGGTACCGCGAACGGCCTTGGTGCCAGTGAAGTAGGCCCTCCTAATCCTCCCCCGCTAGGGGGAGGTGGCTGGCTTTTGCCAGACGGAGGGGGAGGAAAGGGTAACACCGGTTCCGTGTCCGCCCCTCCGTCACCTGCGGTGCCACCTCCCCCTGGGCGGGGGAGGATCAGCGAGATCCGCTACTTCCCCTCGACCGGCACGGCGAACACGCTCCGCAGCGGCTTGGTCTCGGGCAGGATGTAGACGATTCCGACGGTGCCGGTGAACAACGGCTTCACCACATCGTCGTAAAATCCCGGCGGCACATTCACGCAGCCATATGAAATCCGGTTATCGCTCGGTGTCGCCGATGCGAGCCGTCCGGCGCGATCGTCGACGCGGCGACCCTTGATCACGCGGTGCAGCGACAGCGCGGCATCATAGTCGATCCACAGGATATCCTGTTCGAAATCGCGCCCGAGCGAGGCCTGGAAGCGACCTGCCGGCGTGGTGCGCTCGGCGGGCGTAATGGTCGCGAGCTTGCGCTGGCCGATACCCGGCACGCTGACGTCCCCGCGTGCCATCCCGAGCAACGCCGGCGCCCGCCCGCGAAGATTGCCACTGCCATCGAACGCGAGCACGACCGCATTCACCTTGTCGATCACGACGAACGGCAGCGCGTGATTGTCGTGCGACGTCGACACCCAGTTCACCGTGTCGCGCACGTCGTCGGACGTCGCCACGCCGCCGAACCGGCCGGCATCGTCCGACGCCACAGTCGCGACAATAGCAGCCGGCGCGGGGGACGCCGCGATGCCCGGTACGGCGGCGGCGCTCGCAACGATTCCCCAGCCTAGCAGTGCCTGCCAGCGCGAAAACCAGCGAGCGGGCGCCGAGACGCCACGCCGCGCAGTCCCGATCATCTCAATGACGCGCCTGCTTCCGCGGATAATTGGGCACGGCTGGCGTGTTGGGCGGCGTAGGCTGCACGAACGGGCGTTCGACGACCGGTTGCACGACCTGCGGCGTTTCGGGCGTTTCTACGATCACGGTGCCCGGCCGTTCTGGCGTCGGATACGTTACGCCACCCTCCACGACCTCGATCGTCGGCGGCGTCGGTACGCGCACCGTCACCGGCGGAACATCAAGGAACGGCCGCGTAGCATTGGGCAGATTCGGAACAGGCGTGAGGGGCGGCGTCGGGGTGAGGGGCGGCGTGAGTACTGGCGGAGGCGTAGGGGTTGGTGTCGGCGTTGGTGCCGGTGCCGGTGCCGGAGCAGGCGCCGGTGCGGGCGCCGGTGCTGGAGCGGGCGCTGGTGCCGGAGCAGGCGCTGGTGCCGGAGCAGGCGCTGGAACCGGGGCAGGCGCTGGTGCTGGTGCGGGCGCCGGTGCGGGTGCCGGGGCAGGCGCTGGAGCAGGCGCTGGTGCCGGAGCGGGCGCTGGTGCCGGTGCCGGGGCAGGCGTTGGTGCCGGCGCTGGTGCCGGTGCAGGCGCTGGAGCCGGTGAAGGCGCTGGAGCTGGAGCTGGAGCTGGTGCCGGAGCAGGCGCTGGTGCCGGGGCAGGCGCTGGAGCCGGTGAAGGCGCTGGAGCTGGAGCTGGAGCTGGAGCTGGTGCCGGAGCAGGCGCTGGTGCCGGGGCAGGCGCCGGCGCTGGTGCCGGGGCGGCAGCCGTAATCGTCCCCGTCGTCCGGAACCCGGCGACGCAGCACGAACTCGCCAGCGCATATTGGTCCGCGTTCGCGCCGGTCAGCGTGTAGCCGCTGAAGCTGACGCCGATGCCCGTGCCCTCGCCGGTGCTGTCGAACGTCGCGGTCGCGTTCGGGCCGGCGACCAGCGATACGCCGGTCGGCGTGCCCGAGGTGCCGTTGGTGTTGAACCCGCTCAAGACCGCCGCATTCGTGCCGTCGGCGACCTTCTGCGCGGTCGGGAACAGCAGCATCCGCTGCGTGATCGCCGCGCCCTCGGTCAGGACGAACTCGGTCGAGAAGTCGGTCGGCGTGGTGTACGAGACCGGGTTGTAGTTGATCGACACCGGTGCCGCGGTGACCGTGGTCGGTGGCGACAGCGCGGAGAACACGATCGTGCCGCCGTTGACGCCCGGCCCGGTTCCGTCCGACCCAGCGATCAGCGTGAGGCCGACCGGCAGGCCGAGGCTCTGCGCCGGAATTGTCGTGCCGCGAGTCAGCGTGACCGCCGCGTCGATCATCACGTCATGCCCTGCGCACAAGGCGATGTTGCCGTCGGTCGTCGTGATCGCGTGGAACACCTGCACGTTGCGTCCGGCGTTGAGCAGGATGCTGCCGTTGGTCGTGGTCAGGTCCGCGTTGACGTTCACGTCGCGGCCACAGCAGGCGACGATGTTGCCGTTGGTGGCAGTGATCGGCGCGTTGATGTTGACGTCGCGAAACGCGTTCATCGTCAGCGTCGTCGGCACGCCCGACGCGGTCCAGGCTACCGCGTCGTTGACGAAAATGTCGCCGTTGCCCGTGGTGGTGTCGCCCGCCGCGGGGATCGTGCTGATCGTGATGCTGGTCGTCACGAGCTGTGCCGACAGCGTCGCGCCCGAGATGTTGCCGCCTGCGCCGATCACGTAATCCTGCGGATCGATCAGCCACATGCCCGTCGCGCCGGACCGCGCGAAGGTCGAGACCTTTGCGCTATCGGCGACGTTCACGGTCGCCGCCGACGTCTCGATGAAGCCGCCATTGCCGCCGACCGGTGCGCTTGCATCGAGCGTGCCGGCGAGGCTGACCGTGCCGGTCTTCATGTCGCCGAGCAGCAGGATCGTGCCGCCGCGGTTCTGCAACGTGCGCGCCTCGACGATGCCGGTGTTGTTGACCGCGGTGTGGAGCAGGTCGCCAGCGCCTTGCGCGGTCATCACGACCTTGCCGCCGTCGGCGCGGATCAGCCCGCCGTTACGCACCAGCGCGCCGACTGCGCCCTTGTCGACTGCGACGTTGAGCAGCCCGTCGCCCGCGACGTCGAGCGTGATCGCCTCGCCGCTCGCCAGCACGACCGTGCCGAAGTTCGCCTTGATCGTGCCGCTGTTGCCGACGTTTGCGCCCAGCAACGCGACGTAGCCGCCCTTCGCGGTGATCTTGCCATCGTTCTGGACCGAAGCGCCGCTCGTGCCCGCGAAACTGTTCTTGCCCGCGAGGAAATCGGCGTCGGAAATGTTCAGCGTCGATGCCACGAGGCCGCCGACGTTAACGTTGGCGGTCTGGCCGAACAGGATGCCGTTCGCATTGACCAGGAACACCTTCCCGTTCGCCGACAGATTGCCGAGGATGACCGACGGATCGGTGCCGAGCACGCGGTTCAATGCGACCGAACTGCTGTTGGGCTGGTCGAAGACGACGCTCTTGCCCTTGCCGATCGAAAAGGACTGCCAGTTGATCGCTGCGCGGTCGCTGGTCTGCGTCACGGTGAGCGACTTGGTGCCGGTCGCGATGCTCGCCTGGCCCGCGACGACTTCGCCGCCGGTCGGGAGCGTCTGCGCCTCGACCGGGCGCGCTGCCACCGTGCCCGCGAGGCTGAATCCGATCAGCCAGGCAAACCGCGCGAGGCCGGTGGTGCCGAACAAGCCGCCGCGCTTGGTGCGCGTGACGGTGGGAGCGGGGCGACGGGTGTTTCTGATCGACGAAGGGATGGGGGTCATGTGCGGTATCCTCGGTGGCGGTCGATGGCCGCTGAATTTCGGGGGGTGCTGGTGCGCTCAGAATGTCTTCGAGAGCTGGAACCAGGCGCGGCCCGACTTGTCGGGGGCGGACGTCGCATCGGCATCGCCGAGCTTGCGTGCATAGGTCGCCTTGGCGGCGATACCGTACGGTCCCGCCCAGCTCAGCCCAGCGCCGTACGCGCTGCGGTTCGCGTGGTTCGATCCGTCGAAATACGGGTCCTTGACGTAATCGACCTCGCCGACGTCGACGAACCCGAACAGCTGGAGCGCACCCGGCACGACCTGCGGCAAGGCCAGCCGTGCCTCGGCGGTGGCGACATAGCCTTGGTCGCCGTAAGCCTCGCCCTCTGGGTAGGCGCGGACGGCATAGGCGCCGCCCAGCTCCATCTTCTCGGAAATGTCGAGGTTGCTGAACGCGATCTGCCCGCGGGCAGAGGCGAACAGCGACAGCGGCCCGGCGATCGTCTGTAACCGCGCGAAGCTGAACTGGACCTTCCCGTAGCTGCCGTCGGTGCGCGCGGTCAGCGCGTCGACCGAGCGCTCATAGGCGCCGCGGATATCGAGATTGCCGACCGAATAACTCAGCGAATACGCGCTCCAGCCGCCGCCGAGCAGCGTGTCGTGCTCATCGCCGCTCAGCCCCGCGGTGACGACCTGCGCGCGGCGGAAAGTGGTGACGTCGACGATGCCGATCTTGTCCTCGAACCACTTCACGTCGCCGCCAAGCGTCACGTACAGATTGTTGTCGCGCGACCGGATCAGCGGATAGCTTGCATAAACGCTCGCGATGTCGGCATTGCCGCTGCCGTCGAGGCTGTCGAATTCCTTGCCCAGCGAGTATTCGAGATGCGCGAACGCGACGCCGAGCGTGACCTGCCCGATCGGCGCCTGGTACGATGCGCGACCGTAGGCGAGCCCGGAGAACGAGGTCAGCGCGCGCAGGCTCAGCACGTCGCCCGAGCCGGTCGGGTTGTTCCAGTTGACCACGCCGCCGACGCGGTAGGCGCCGGTGTAGCGGTTGCCGGCATTGTCGGCCTCGACACTGCCGGTGATGCTCTGGCCTGGGGTGATCGCGACCAGCAGGTCGGACGTACCGACCGCGGTGCCGGGGCTCAGCGTCGATGACACGCGCACGCCGGGCAGGTCCGACAACATCAGCAAGCGACGCTCGAGCGGCGCGACCGCGACAGGATCGCCGACGTCGAGCCCGGCGAGGATGCCGTTCGCGACGCTATCTGACAGTCGCGATTCATTCTTCACGCCGACCGCGCCGAAGCGTCCCTCGATGATGGCGATCGTCACTGCGCCGCTCCGTACGTCCTGTGCGGGCAGGTAGGCGTTCGCGACGAAATAGCCGCGGCTGGTGTAATAGGCGGTGATCCGCGCGGCGAGCGTCTTCAGGTCGGACAGGTCGAGCTCGCTGTTCGGCGTGAATTGTGATGCGGCGATCAGGTCGGCCTCGGGAAACAGCGTCGCACCGGTCACGCGCAGCGACCGGACGAGCGTCTTAGGGCCACCCGTGGCGGCAACGACGACCGGCGTCTTGCGCTCGAACCCGAAGTCTGGCGCGGGCGTCTCGTTCAGCGGTACTGGTGGGATCTGCTGGAGCTGTCCACCGGCCCCCACGGGAACCTGCGCCTGTGCAGATTGCGTCGAAATCAGCAAGGCAGCCGGGCTCACAGCCGCAAGCGCGGCCGCCCAAAGGGTCGACTTGTACATGAACACCTCGAAAGTCACCGCGGATGGAAGGCACGAGTCTCCCATCCGCAGCAGCGGGAGCCATGTTCAATGAATGTGGGGAGAGCGTCCGAAGCAAGGACGAAGCCTTCGAAGAAACTGGAGCGCGATTATGATCGGGTCTCAAGAATCTGTATGCAAACAGGCATCATTGGGCTGAAACGGTCCATTGCGACGTTCGCAACGCTTGGCCTATTCCACCATACTTGATCTATGTATGTTACCAAGATCAATTACAAGCTGAATATCTGATTAATTGTTCGTTAATTTACAATTATTGCAATCGAGTAGCAGTCTCCGGCGTGACTGGTCCTTGTGACGTCAGTCTATAGATGACGTTGACGTAAGGAGCAGGGAGATACTGCCTTTCGGGACGGCGGGCAGCGGTATGCTGTTGCTGGAAGTGGATAGGCTCCCACAGCCAAGGTCTCGTGAGCAGCATCCCATGCACCCGGGGGTCGGGTACGCTCGCTACCGACTGTTCGCGGCCGTGGCGCAATAGCGCGCCGCAGCTATCCTCGAACGTTCCGCTATCGCCTCACCACCGCGAGCAACACCAGCCGGTCGATCAGGAAGATCACGATCACCGACAGTCCCAGGATCGGGAACACTATCCCCGCGACGATGAGAATGGCGACAGCGCCCTTGATCCTCGTCGGGGAGACGCGCGCTGGCGCGGCAAGGCGACCCGCCGGGCGGCGTTTCCACCACATCACGACGCCGCTGATCACGAGCAACACGATCGCGAGGCAGGTCGCCAACATCACGAGTTGGTTCGCGAGCCCGAAGTAATTGCCCATGTGCAGTTGGACGCCGAGCTCGATCGCCTTCGCTGCCCAGCCGTAATCGGGGTAGCCGACCTCTCGGATTAAGCCGCCGGTCCAGCGATCGAAATACAGCGTGCGCTGCCCCTGCGGCTGATCGGGATAGGTGTAGGCGGTGTAGACGCCGGTCGCCCCACTCGGCAGGAACAGGCGATACGCACCCGCGACGTGGTGATCGCGCGTGACGGAGGTTGCGATCCGGTCGATCCCCGCAACCGCCGCATCGTCCCGCACCGCCATGGTCATCTCGTGGCCCGCATGACCGGCATGCTCCGCGGACGCCGTGGATGTCGGCATCGGCGCTTGCTCCATCGTCCACGGTGCTTCGCCGAGCGCGGTCTTCATCGGCACGCTCGCCGGCGCATTATGCGTCCGGTTCGATGCCGGGTAGCCGATGCCGAGCGCCGCCGTACCGCGCTTGAGCAGGTCGCCCTGGATCCCGGCCCAGGGGAGGCCGGTCAGCAGCAGGAACGCGATGAACGCGACGGACCAGACGCCGATCACCGCGTGCAGGTCGCGCCAGAACAGGCGTCCCCTCGCGCCGAGCCTGGGATAGAGGATACCGCCGAAGCCACCCCGACCACGTGGCCACCACAGGTACAGTCCGGTGACGATCAGGACGAGCGCCCAGCACGCAGCAAGCTCGACGATCCGATCGCCGACCGTGCCGAGCGTCAGCGATCCGTGCATCTCGTCGGCGAACCCTACCAGCGTGCGGCCATAGATCGTCGAGCCGAGCACGCGGCCCGTTCCCGGATCGACGGCCACGCGAAGCGGCTCGCCGTGATCGGGGGTGACGAATACGACCGCCGAGCGGTTGGGCGCGCTAGGAAGGTCGATCCGGGTTGCTGCCCCTGGATAAGCCTTCAGCGCGGCATCGATCATCCGCGACGGCGGCACCTGCGTTGCATGGACCGCGACGAATCGCTGCGCCGGATACAGCGCATCGTCGATCTCGTCGTTGAACAGATAGATCGAGCCCGTGACGGCCAGGATCAGCAGGAAAGGCGCGACGATCAGGCCGGCATAGAAATGCCAGCGCCACAGCGCGCGATAGGCTTTCGGATCGACCGAACCGGTGAATGCCATCTGGAAACCCCTGCTCAGAAATGCGTGGAAAGCGCGATTTCGACACTGCGTGGCGCGCCGATATAGACGTTGGTCGTCGGGTAGCCCGAATACTCGCCGTAGAACGCGTCGGTCAGGTTGCGGCCGCGGACCGACACCGATGCTTGCGGTGCGACCTGATAGCTGATCGACGCATCGATGGTCGTATGGCCGCGGACGAAATAGCTGTTGGCGGTGTCGGTGTAGAAGCCGGACACGTGCCGGACGAACCCGCCAAGCGTCACCGGTATGGCCTTGATCGTATAGAGCGCCGAACCGCTGACGGTGGTCGAGGGCGTGTTGATCGGTCGGTTGCCGGCGCGGTCGATGCGCGCGCCGGCGATCAGTTCGCTCAACTGGTCGTACTGCGCATCGGTATAGGCGGCACCCGCTGACACCGAGAGCGCGTCGGTGACCGCTGCGCCGATGTTGAGCTCGACGCCTTGCGACGATTGCTCCCCGCCTTGAATGGCTTGCTGCGGATTGTTCGGATCGCGCGTGAGGATGTTGGTCTGCTCGATCCGGTATGCCGCGCCGGTCATCGTCAGCCGCTTGGCGAACGCGGAGGCCTTGAAACCGACCTCGTATGAGCGGCCCTTCGTCAGCTTGTACGTCGTGTTGACGATCGACTGGAGCAGGATCGACGATACCGGCGTGACCGCCGTCGTGTACTGGCCGTACAAGGTGATACCGGGCGTAAGGTCGTAGGTGGTACCGATACGCCACGAGAACGGATCATAGGTCGGCGTGCCCCGCGTGACCGCGCCGTTCGCGTTGAGGTTGGTGATGACGCGGGTCAGGTCGATGTGATCGTACCGCGCGCCGCCGACCAGCAGCCAGCCTGGAGTCAGGTTGAGCGCATCCTCGGCGAACACCGACGCCGTCTTGAGCTTCGAGTCATAGACGACGTTGGTCGTCGAATACGCGGCATCGCTGGTCGGGAAGACGCCGACGATCGGCGCGAACGGATCGACGTTCGCGATCCGCACGGCGGCATTGCCACCGACCGGGCTTTGCTGGCGCGGGTTGACGAAGTTCGTGTCGTTATATTCGCCGCCCAGGCTGAACCGGTTGCGCAGTCCTGCGATCACGCTGTCGTTGGCGATCACGAGCCGCTCGTTCCAGAATTTGTGGTCGTGGTAGATGCGCTGGACCGACCGCGCGAAGCTGCCATTGGGGAAGGCGGCGGTGGGGGCGGTGAAGTTCTGATCGCCACTCAGCACGAAGTCGCGCTTGGCGTGATACCAGGTGAAGTCGTTCGCGACCGACCAGCCGCCGCCGATCGCATAATCGATCCGCGACCGCAGCGTCGTGTCGCGTGCGCCGGAATAGGCACCGTACGGATTGTAGTTGCGACGGCGCAGTGCCTTGTCGAGCACCATGCCGTTACCGCTCCGCAGCGCGTTGCTCGGATCGCGCGCAACGGCGGCGGAGACGAACGGCAGCCCTTGATAGCTGCTGTCGTACCGGTCTTCGTAATGGTCGACGGCGAAGAGCAGGCTCAAATCGGCCGATGGCTTGAACAGGATGCTGCCCGTCAGTCCGACCGAGCGCGTCGCATTGTCGTCGACGTCGTACAGGCTGTCGGAATGCATGTAGCTTGCGTCTGCGCGGACCGCGACGGTATCCGACAGTTTCAGGTTCACGCCGCTGGCCGCGGTCACCGTGTCGAAGCTCCCGACGCTCAACAAGCCGTCGAGGTGGTCGCCGTCGAACGTCGGCTTGCGCGTGACCTTGTTGATGACGCCGGCCAGTGCGCCTTCGCCGTAGAGCACCGAGGCTGGCCCCTTGATCACTTCGATCCGGTCGAAATGCCAGACGTTGGTATCGCGCTGGACCACGGTCGAGGTGGAGATACGGACGCCGTCCTGCAGGATCGAGACGGCGCCTCCCGAAAACCCGCGCAACGTCACGACCGCGGGGTTGCCGGGGACGTTGCCGGCAATTGCGCCGACGACGCTGTTGAAGGCCTCGCGCGCGGTGCGCAGGCCCTGCACCTGCATGTCCGCCTGTGTCAGCGTCTCGACGGTCGCGGGTGTCTCGCGGACCGACAGGCCTAGGCGACTGCCGGTATCAGATTTACGATCGAGCGTCAGCTGGTCGCGCTGGCCGGTGACGACGATCTCGGCCTTCTTGTCGATCGCGTCCTCCTTGTCGGACGCGTGGGCGGTCCCCGAGAACGGGGCGATCGATGCCGACGCGAAGACTATGGTTTTGAACATGTGAATCCCTGCTGTACCCGTCCGCACATCGTGGTGCGGATCGGATACCGTCATCCCCGCGGACTTGCCGCGCGTGTCGAAACCGGTCCGCCGACGTGGTGGACCAGCCAAAGCATCGTGATCGCGCCCGGTCCGAAGACCGACGGATCACGCGACGGGGAAGGGCGGGGGGCCTCGCAAGGGTGGCCGAAGATAGGCTTGCGCGGCGATCGGTACCGCGGTTCTCACGTGGCGGAGGAGACCGACGATGAACGCGATGGCGATCGCCAGCAGCACCGGATCGACCGCTGCCAGCGACGGCGCGCTCAGACCGGAAAAGGCGCAGGGCATCTCCCGCTCCTGATGATCGGACTTCCCCGAATGATGCGCCATGCCCGGCATCGTGATCGCCATCGCCATCATCGGCGCCATCACCGTCTGCGCGGGCGCGATGCCGCCGCAGATCTCGATCGTGACGCCCCCCCCGGAGACGACCGGCATGAACCCGGCCGGCACCAGGATCTTCATCGCCAGCGCGCACGCAAGCACCCACGCCGCCAGCTGGCGGTGGTTCAGGAGAAGGCGACGGAGTGCTGCCACGGCGCACGAGTACGCGCTCGCGGTGGCGCTGTCACGTGGACGAAACGTCCCGTTAAAAGCGTGGATCAGCCGCGTCTCAAACGCTTCCAGCCGAGCCAGATGCCGCTGACGGACGTCACCATGCCAACCAGCGAGAACAGCCAGATTAGCAGGTCCCACGCTGGCCGGTGCCGCGTCAGTATGGTCAGATCCCATTTGTGCAGCAGGTCGAACACCCAACGGTACGCCCGCCTGCGCCGATCGATCCTGGCCAGCACGTCGCCCGTCGAAGGGTCGATATACAGCCACGTCGCGGCGGGATCGTCGAAGCGCAATCGGAGCATCGGCAGGCGAGGGAGACCACCGGAATCGTACCAATATGCGTCGGGCTCGGTCAGCCGGTCGATCGCGACCGGCTGCGTGCCGGCAACAAGCATCCGTGCGGCGGCAGCGATCGCATTTGGCTTTGGCTGGGACGGGACGAGCGTCGCGGCGTCGAGGATTCGACGTCGACCATCCGGATACTCGAGCACCACGAGAGGTGTCGCCGCATAGTCGGTAATCCTTGCAAGGACGGCTCCCGCACCGACATGGCGCAACCGGTTGACAGGCACGGCCGGCATCACGCCAGCAGCAGCATAGGCCCGCACCGCCTGCGCATCCGGTTCCGTACTTCGGAACAAATGCCAGGGATCGACCGACAACCATCCGCTGAATATCCACGCGATCAGGAAACCGCCGCCGACCAGCCCCGCGACATGATGCCAGAGCATCCACCCGCGATACGGCGTCATCCGCCCACCCTTGAACCGGCGCGTTCCGATGCGCGCGCGGAGGATACCAATCCAGATGCCCGCGAGTGCCGCGGCGATACACGGCCCCGAAACCCACATGACGACCTGTCGCCAGGCGGCGTTGTCCTGGCGCAGGACGGTCGGATACAGCCAGTGCGGCACCGACCCCAGCCAGTTCCAGAACCGCTCGGTCCGGTCGGTCGACTGGACGATCCCGCCGGTGGAAGACGACACGTAGAGGTTGGTGCCGCCGTCGTCCTTCAATGTCGCTTTCCACAACGGACGATGTGGGTCGAAACCACCCGACACCGTCCACTGGTCCCGCATGATCCGCTCGACTTTCAGCACGCGTGCTCGCCCGAAACGGCTTGCGACGCGAACGGCATAAGCCGCGTCCACCGGAGCGAGATGGCTAGTCTTGCTTGCGGGAACGGTATGCCACCCGTCGTCCCAGCCCTGGCTTCGCCAGACCGGGACGCCGTCGCGCACCTCGAGCAACAGGTCTTGCGGCAATCGCCCCCCATCGAGCGGTGGCGGCACGGTCACGGCGGACCAGTCGATCGCCTCGGCTCTCGCCAGCGCTTCGGTTAGCGAGAGTGAAGGGTACGGCACGTACAGCATCACCAGGCCCGACCCGAACCACATTGCAAAGAACAAGCAACTGGCGATGCCGACCCATCGATGCACGAGGTACAGCCACCGGCGCGCGTGCCTGCCGGCGTTAGAAACCGGCACGAAGCGACACGTCCAAGGCGCGCGGCCGCCCCAGCACCCATTGCTGCGCGCCATAGCTGTTGATCGCATAATCCTCGTCGAACAGATTATAGACATGCACGTCGACCGCGACCCGCGGCGTCACCGCGTAGGACAGCGTCGCGTCGACCGTCGCATAGCCCGGAATGCGGAAAACATTGGCGTTGTCGGAGAATCTTCGCCCGACATAGCGCAGTCCGGCACGCGCCTGGACCGCCGGTGTCGCGGTCCAGCTCAGCCACAGGTTCGCCGTCGTCTCGGGGACGTCGGGTGGCGTGTTGCCGGCAAAACTCCTTTCGCCCGAGACGAAGTCGTCGAACTGCGCCTCCAACACACTGCCGTTGGCGTCGATGCCGAACCCTGCCGGCAACTCCAGCGACACCGCGGCCTCGATACCCTTCGCGGATCGCTGCCCGACCTGCTCGATCGGGCTCGTCGGGGTCAGTTGCGACAAAAGTCCCTTCTTGACGATGCGATAGGCGGCGATCGTCGCGGTGCCGCGGCCGCCCAGGAACACGGCCTTGGCGCCCGCCTCGACCTGGTCGCCCTTCGCGTTGCTGAACTGGACCTGCCCGGTGGCGTAGGTCGTCAGCGTCCCCAGCGGATCGACGCCCGTGGCATATTGCGCGTAGAACGAGACCGTCGGGACGGGCTGATAGACCGTCCCGACCCGCCATGTCGTGTTGCCGAGCCGCTTGTCGAGCGCGAAGCTTTCGGTCGGGACGGCGGCAGTCGAGTCGATCGTCCAGCGCCGTATCCGATCGCGCTCGTAGCGAATGCCGCCGACGATCGAGACATGCTCGCCAAGCTTCAACCGGTCCTCCGCGAAGATCGCATATTCGTTCGTCCGCGTGCGATACCGCGGTGCGATCCCCTGCGTGTCGACGATCACGCCAGGATCGAACACGAAAGGATCGACCACGGAGACCTGCGGGTCGGCGCCGAAATTGTGCGAATAGGTGAGCTTGACGAGGTTCACGTCGAAGCCCGCGACGACGTCGTTCGTCACGCCGTCCGCGATCCGCGTCTTGAGCGTCAGGCTACCCTGGTCGCCCCATTGCGTCTGATCGTGAACGATCCCGGTCATGTCGGTGCGATAGATGCCCCCGGGCGTGGCGCGCACGTCATTCGCGCCGTTGGGACAGAAGCCGTCCGCCGCCACCCAGCAATAGCTTTCGAGGTTGAGCCACGCGCGCTTGGAGGTGAGCCGGTACGCTTGATTGCTGACGGTGAGCGCCTCGCTCGGCTGCCAATCGATCTGGAGGCTGGTTCGGTTGTCGCGGTAGCGGACATGGCCGTCGCGCGTGTTGTAGTTGCGGTCGCGATTGTCGTGGTCGAGCCGTCCGTCGATCAGCGGCGTGCCGAAATAGCGCATCGGATTCTGGTCGCCGTAATCGTCGCGTACCGTGACGACGAGCCGATCGGTCGGTGCCCAGCGCAACGTCCCCGACAGCGCGTAGCTTCGTGATTGCCCGCGATCGACATATCCGTCCGACCGCCTGTAGCTGCCGTCGATGCGGTAGGAGAGATGCTCGTCGAGCGGTCCACCGGCACCGGCTGCGACGTGGAAACTGTCCTGCGATCCATAGCCGATCTCGCCGTCCACATCGGTGTGCCGCGTATTCGGATTGCGCATCAGCAAATTGACCGCGCCGCCGAGCGCACCTTGACCGTACAGGACGGAAGCCGGACCGCTGAGCACGTCGATCCGCTCGACCATCCACGGATCGCTCGGAAAGGTGATCGTGCCGGCCGCAGGAAAGAGGCGGATACCGTCGATCAGTTGCAGCACCGAACCCTGACCGCTGAACCCGCGCGCGGCGAGCGCCGTGCCACCATTGCCGAGATTGGCGACACTGGTGATGCCGGGCGCGCGGCTGGTCGCGTCGTTCACGGACACGTCGCCGCGCGCCCGGATGGTATTGCCGTCGATCGTCGACAGCGTCGCCGGCGTTTCGAGCGGCGACAGGTTCAGGCGGCTGCCGGTAGAATTCGGAACCGTGAGGTCGGCCTGATGGCGGCCGGTGACGAGTATATCGTCGGCGCTACCCGCCGAACGATCCTCCCCGGTCTGCGCGCTGGCCGGGGATGGTAGGAAGGTGACGAGCAAGGACGCGGCAAACGCGGCATACGGTGATGGAAACGACATATAAAAGCCCCCGAGGCGTCGGACGAACCGGCAGGGGCCTGTCACCGAGCACGAGGCTCGAACGTGCGCCGGTGAGCGCGCCGCGAGCGGATTGCCCGAGCACGTCCAAGCGAACGGGAGCAGCCGTACCCGACGGACGCCATCGCGACCGGCACGCCTGCCCATGCGGTCCCCACCGCACACATCGTCGCTCAGACGGAGTACCGTGCCTCGGCCATCCCCTGGACCAGGCAAGAGCGACCACACGCCGGCAGGTCTCCTGGCTCACGGGTCAACGCCCAATGCACAACCTTCCCAGACCGATCGGTCCAGTGGCTGGTGGCCGGGGACTTTGCCCGACCACGCACGTGCATCACGCTCGCCGCTTACAGTTGCAGGGACAGCCTCGGCATCAGGTGGTCGAAGCCACCCTCACCGCGTTCCCTATTAAGCTCCTCGCGGAGCACCGGTGCGATCATGCCGACCCATCCGAGAACAGGTCGACGGGCAAGGTGTAGCGTTACGTGAGGACGCGGGCAATCGACGATCGCGTAACGATCTTGGCGATCCGTCGACCTAACGTCGTCGCGTCGCGTCCAGGAACGCGGCAGTCCAGACGAGCGGGGCGTTCCAGTTGATCGCGACTTCGTTGACGGTGAACGCGCGGTAATCGTCGATCCAGCAGGTTTGCGGTGCGCAACCCTTCATCGGACCGGGTTCGTTCGCCGCCGCGGAGTTGGGGCCGCCGGAGAGGACGCCGGTGGGCGGCGCGGGATAGCGCTTGTCCGCCGCGGCCGCCCAGAAGCGGTGGTGCGGGTGCTGCATCGGGCGCGTGCCGATGCCGGTGACGTAGGACCGGTCGAGCGGATTGCGGCCGAGGATATAGTCGAGGCTCGCCACGACCGCATCGCGGTACGCGGGCTTGCGGTCGATCTGCCACGCGACGCCGAGAACGATCGCGCGGTTGAGGATCGAACTGCTCGATCCCCACGGGTAGTTGGTGCCGCCAAAGGGTATGCCGTAGCCGCTGCGCTTGCCTTCGGCGACGAAGCCGTCTGCGAGCGCGGTGATCCGGCTACGGAGATTGGCGCGATCATCGGCCGGAAGGTCGCTGGGGGCCGTCGCCAGCGTCAGCGCGCCTGCCAGCCTGAGCGAGCCCCAGCCAATATCCGCGCCGGGATCGGCGAAGATGCCGTCCTTGCGCAGGCGATCGAGGAAAGCCGGTTCGTTCGTCGTGGCATAGAGTTGCGCGGCGGCGAAGGTGAACTCGTCGCGGACATCCGGGTCGCCGTAGCCGCCACTGCCGGTGAAGTCCGAACTGGTGAGCAGGTTCGGGTGACGAAGTGCCGCAGCCCAGCCGCGCCGTGCCGCAGTGAGGCATTTGGTGGCGAAGGCGGGGTCGATCGTGCGCCAGATCCGCGCGCACTGCGCCGCGACGCCGACCATGTTGAGCGTCGCCGCGGTCGAGGGCGGATAGAGGAACCGCGTCTGGTGATCGTCGGCCGGCGCGGTCGGGATGCCCGTCCAATTCTCGTCGGCGATCTTGGTGTGGACCAGCCCGCTTGCGTCGATCGTCTCGAACCGGGTGATGGCCTTGCCAGCGACGCCCGCGTCCGGAGCAATGGCGAGCTTGGTGCCATCGGGAATCTGCATGGCGAGCAGGAAGCCGACTTCGACGCGCGCCTCGTCGAGCAGGTCGTCCTTGCCGTTGGTGCGTTCGGGCAGCGCGAGGCGGCCGTCGGCGAAGGCGTTGGCGTCACCGAACGCGGCCAGGCGCTCGTGGAGGTCGAGCAAGGTCCAGGTCGAGACACCGCCGTTGACAACATATTTGCCGTGGTCGCCGGCGTCGTACCAGCCGCCGGTCGCATCGAGCTTGTAGTTGCAGCCGGGCCATTTGACGCCCTTCTGATCGACGCCAGCGAAGCAGGTGGCGATGTCTGGCGCGTGGCCGGCGGGGCGGGCGAGGTTCTTGCGCTCGACGAACGCGGGCAGGATAGGGACGCCGCTGCGCTGCTGATAGAAGAACGCCATCGCCGCGGTCGCCACGCGCTCGAACGGACGGTCGGCGATCGCGAAGGGGTGGCTGGCGGTCGCGCCGACGTGCAGGCGATAGCCGGTGCCGGGCGTCCTGAAGCTGCCGAAGTCGATCCGGTGGACGCTTTCGCCCGATGCTCCGTCGGCGCCTACCGGTATCGTCTGTCCCGACGCGGCCGTCTTGCCGCTCGCATCGACGAGCGTCCAAGCGAGCGAACGGGCCTGCGTCGATGGCAGGACCGCCATCTTCGGACCGCGCGTCTCGAACCCCGCCTGGTCGATCCTGATCGGCGCAGGCGGGGCTTGCGTGGCAGCCGTCGTCAGCAGGACGGCGGCCGCGCCGAGCAGAAGCCGGCTCAATCGCCGCATTTGGTCATCGGTACCGGAGCGGAGTCGATCTTCACGTCGGAGATCGACAGGCCGAGCTTGCCGTCGGTGGCGATCACGAACGGTGCGGTGACGTGCGCCATGTCGATGCCGCGCTTGGCGAAGCATTGCAGCGGGACGATGACCTGCTGCCAGTCGCCCGACTTGCCCGCCGCGAGCGCCTTCGTGATCGGGACGGTGACCGCGTTACCGTCGTTGCTGACCATGCCGAGACCAATCGGTGCGCTGCCTGCGCGATCGACGCGGACGTCGACGACCAGGCTGAGCTCGCCGTTGCTCTCGCGCGTCAGGTCCAGCGGACCCGATGCCTCGACCCGCGTTTCGGCGGGGCCGCCGGTCCACACGAACGCGCGCGCGTCTTCCTGACGGCGGCGGTCGACCGCGGAGGCGGTGAGACGCTTGGTCGCGGTCGTCGCGTTGACGCCGAGCAACCGGACCTTCGACTGGCCCTGCTCGACCAGCGCGAGCGACCAACCTTCGGGAACGCGGCCCTTGCCGAAGATCGTGCCGTTCGACGATGCCGCCATGCCGGCGGGGCGGGTTTCGTCGAGCTTCGGTACGCTGCCCGGCTTGGCGTAGCTGAGCCCGTAGCCGAACGCGAACAGCGGGTCGTAGCCCGGGTCGGAGCGGTTGAGGACATACTGGTCGGGACGCTTCGGCCAAGAGAAGCTCAACTTGCCGCGAAAGTCGTTGGCGACGCTGCCGTCCTTCTTGCGGAACAGCACGTCGGCGACGCCGCCGCCCTCGCTGCCCGGCAGGAACGCCGCGACGAACGCATCGGAGGCGTTCAGTTCGGCGTTCACCCAGAGCGGGCGGCCCGACAGAAACACCGCGACGACGGGGACGCCCGCGGCCTTCAGCTTGCGCAGGAGGTCGAGGTCGGACTTGTCCTCGGGGCTGAATTCGAGGTTCGGGCGGTCGCCCTTGAACTCGGCATAGGGCTGTTCGCCGAACACGACGATCGCCGCATCGGGCTTCTTGGCGAAGCTGCCGTCCGCGGACAGCGTCGCGGTGCCGCCAGCGTCCTTGACCGCGGTGCTGATCCCCGACCAGATCGTCTCGGCATTGGGGAAGTTTGCGTTGGTGGTGCCGCCGCCCTGCCACGTCAGCGACCAGCCGCCGGCCTGTTGCGGGATGTTGTCCGCACCGCCGCCCGCGACGAGGATGTTGGCCGAGGGCTTGAGCGGGAGCAGACTGCCCTCGTTCTTGAGCAGCACCAGCGATTCAGCGGCTGCCCGGCGGGCGATCGCGCGGTGGTCGGCGGCACCGATCAGGTTCATCTTGCCAGCGAGCGCCCGCGACGACGGGCGACCGCGATCGAACGTCCCTGCGCGGATCTTCACGCGGAGGATGCGGCGGACCGCGTCGTCGAGCCGCGCGGCGGGGATCTCGCCCGACTGCGCCTGCTTCAGCGTGTTGGCGTAGAGCGTCTTCCACCCGCTGCCCGAATACATGAACATGTCGAGCCCGGCGTTGATCGCCGCGGCGCAACTCTCGTTCGAGCAGCCATCGACCTGGCCGTGGCCGTTCCAGTCGCCGACCACGAAGCCGTCGAAGTGGAGCCGATCCTTGAGCACGCCGGTCAGCAGACTCGTGTTGCCGTGCATCTTGGCGCCGTTCCAGCTCGAGAAGCTGGCCATCACCGACTGCGTGCCCGCCTCGATCGCAGCCGGATAGCCGCCGAGATGGATGTCGCGAAGGGTGGTCTCGGGGATACGCGCGTCGCCCTGGTCGCGCCCGCCGGTGCCGCCATCGCCGAGGAAGTGCTTGGTCGTCGCGATGACGTGGTCGGGGGCGAGGAACTCCTTGGTGCCGACTTTGCCCTGGACACCTTCGATCACCGCGCCGGCGTAATCAGCCTGGATCTGTGGCTCTTCGGAATAGCTCTCGTACGTCCGCCCCCAGCGATCGTCGCGGACGACCGCGAGCGTCGGCGCGAAGGTCCAGTCGATGCCGGCGGCGGCGGTCTCGATCGCGGTGACGTGGCCGATCTCGCGCATCAGGTCGCGATCACGCGCCGCACCGAGCCCGATATTGTGTGGGAAGAGCGTCGCACCGGGAATGTTGTTGTTGCCGTGGACCGCATCGGTGCCCCAGATCACCGGGATCGCGGGACGGCCGTCGCTGCGCGCCATCGACGCGTCGTAGAACTCGTCCGCGAGTTTCAGCCATTCGACCGGAGGTGCGAGATCGTTGCCGTGCGGGCCGGCATTGCCGCCATTGAGGATCGAGCCGAGCTTGTAGGTGCGCAAATCGGAGGGCTCGATGCTGGCAATATCGACCTGGATCAGCTGGCCGATCTTGTCCTCCACGGACATGCGTTTCATGATCGCGTCGATCCGCGCCTCGACCTTCGGATCGCGCGATGGGCGCGCGTTCGCGGTCGGCCAGATCTCGGGATGCGCGACGGGTGAAAGCGGCGCGGTCGGTGCCGCTACGGGCGTCGCCGCCGATTGCAGCAGAAGCGCGATCGTGAGGCTGGAAAAACTGGCCGACATCTCATTCTCCCCGGACGGTGCGCTGACGCGACCCTGTTCTCGTATCCTCGCTACCGGGTGAGGGCAGCGCGGTGCAAATCATTTGGCTATCGGTGCGCCCACATCTCGGGATGCGCGTCGATATAGCCCGACAACGCGGTCGTGATCCGCGCATCGTCGGCGGTCGACGGATGCGAATGGCATCCCGTGAACGCGAGCCCGGTGACGGGCACGAACGCGACATTGCGCTGCCCTTCCGCCTTCAAACGCGCGGCGACCTTGCCGACCTCCGCCGCGATCTCGCCCCCGGCCATGTCGGTCGCCCACAGGACGACATGCGCGTCCGGATCGCGGGCCCGGAGGCGTTTGACGAAGTCCACATACCGCCGCTCGTAATCGGCATGGAGCGCCTCGCGCGTCTTCCACGGCTCGCCGGGGTGTAGCGGCGTGGTGAAGTCGTTGGTGCCGAGCGCGATCACGAACAGACGCGGGTGCCACACCGCATCGACGTAGCGCGTCGCCTTGTCGAACAGCGTGAAGGGATAGGCGACGGGAAGCGTGTCGGCTGCCATGCCATTGTAATTGCGGACGATGCCGCGGCCGGAGATCGCGTTGACCTGATAGTCCGCGCCGTATCGCCTCGCAGCCAGCACCGGCATGGCTTGCGAGGTATCGGTCGTCGCCCACACCTCCGCTTCGGTGCAGTCGCGCTTGGTCGAGACGTTGCCATAGCCGACGGTGTGGGAATCGCCGATAAACTCGATCTGCCGCGCTCGGGCGGGGGCGGGCAACGGGCGCGTCCCGGACGCCGCGTAAAATCCGCCGAAGACGGTCGGTGCGGCCTGGCTCTCGCTGACGACGTCGACGCGTATTGCGTGGCGCCCGTCGGCGAGGCCGGTGACGCGGTAGAGGCCTGGCTTGGGCTTGAAGAGCGTCGTCGGGGAGGACCCGTCCACCGTGATACGCAGGATGACATCCCCGTCGCCGATATTCAGCAGGATGCCTGCGCCCCGAAAATTCGTCTCGAAATAGGTGCCCGGCCATTGGCGTCGATAGCCGTCCGGCGTCCGCTCGACCCGGCCGCCGATATGCATCGGAAGCGCGGCACCCGGCTTGCTCGATACCGCGGTGACGGTGATCGGCGTCGCCACCGCCGACGTCGACAACAACCCTGCACCCAGCAGGCCCAGAACCGTACGCATACCATGTGCTCCAGTTCGATCCGACAAGGCCGGGATCATAACGCCGCCATTGCTGCGGCATGCGCCCGGATCACGTTTTGCGTCGAGGCGTCGCTGTCGAACACGCCGTACCAACCCTGCGGCTCGTGCGGCGGGTCGCCCATATAGGCGAGGTCGCCGCGCTGGAACCGGTGATCGGCATGCGGCGTGCGAGCCTCGCCGTTCCACGCCCAGAAGTTCGAGCCCGCGAGCGGTCCGCCGGACTTGGCATCGGCTTCGATCGCCGCATAGATCTGGCGGTAGAAGCGATCCTTATACACCGTCGTGATGGTCGGATCATAGGCGGTCTTCCCGTCGCGCGGGTAACCGAACTCCTCGATCACCAGCGGCTTGCCGAGCGTCGTGGCGAGCCGGATATGCGCGTCGATATAGCCGGCGACCTTCGCCGCGCCCGCGTCATAGGTGCCGGCGAGATCACCTGCGTCCATCCAGGTCCAGTTGTTGGGCCAGATATGCGTCGTGAGGTAATCGATCGACGGTGAGCGGTGCGCGGCGAGTACGACGTCCTCGCGCTCGATCGAACCCTTCAGCCCCTCCGAACCGGTCGAGACGAGGTGGTTGGGATCGAGCGTCTTGATGTACCGCGCGGTCTCATCGATCCAGCGGTAGAAAGCGGGCAGGTTGGGTATGGCCACCGCGGGTCCGCCGGCCGGACGCGGCTCGTTCGCCAACTGCCACGCCATGATCGCCGGATCCGCGACGTAGGCGACGCCCGTCACGGTGTTCGTCCGCGAGACGACCGCGCGGATATAGTCGCGGTACATCGCCTGCGCCTGGCCGTTGGCGTAGAACGCGGCGTTCCAATCGGCGAACGCGGGCCACGGATGTGCGGGGTCGTTCATGTTGATGAACCTGCCGCCGTTGACCCACGACAAATAGGTCATCATTCCGCCTGACCACTCCCAGAAGTTGGTCAGGTAGATCACGCCGGTCATGTCGCGCTTCGCCATCTCGGCGAGCATCCAGTCGAGGCCCTTGAGCAGGTCTTCGTTGTAGGTCGCGGTCTTGTCGCGGAAGCCAGGCGTGATTGAGTTCTTCAGCGGCGACAATTCCGCCGAACCGAGGATGCGCAGGTTACGCACGCCGAGCGCCTTCAAGCGGTCGAGTTCGCGGCCGAGACGCGCGCGGTTGCCGTACGCGGTCTCCGCGCCGAGCCATGCGCCGTACCAGATGTTGGCGCCAGCATAGCGGTAGGGCTTGCCGCCGCGCCGGAAATGGGTTCCGTCGACCGTGACGAACGCCGGTGCTGCGGGTAATCCAGTCAGCCGACCGTTGTTCGTGCAGCCAGCGGCTAGGGCAACGCCCCCCAGCAACGCCGCACGTCGACCGATCATCGCGTCGTCCACGCCATCCCCCCTTTATACCGCCACCGCGTCGAGCGTCCCCGCCGGACGATTGATCGACCGGTCGGATTGCCCAGCACCAGAGCTCTCGTCTTTAGGTTTGCATGACGCAGCGCGCTACCGGGATTTATCATACTTGGAGCAGAACGCGTCGGACGCTGGCTTCCGGGACGGTGCACCTGCATTCCGTGCATCCCAATCGTACCAGAACGCGTTTGTCCTCTGCCGTCTCGCCAGCCGAGTTAGGTCGCCATCACTGCCGGAGTTGCTCATGTCCAAGACCATCATCGCCGACCTGTTTGCCGAGACGCTGCACCTGGCGGGTGTCGAGCGGATCTACGGTGTCGTTGGCGACAGCCTCAACGGCCTGACCGACAGTCTGCGGCGGCAGGGCAAGATCGAGTGGATCCACGTTCGCAACGAGGAGGCGGCTGCCTTTGCCGCAGGGGCGGAAGCGCAACTGACGGGCAAACTGGCGGTGTGCGCGGGATCCTGCGGTCCCGGTAACATGCACCTGATCAACGGGCTCTACGACTGCAACCGGACGCGCGTGCCGGTGTTGGCGATCGCGGCACAGGTGCCAAGCGGGGAAGTCGGCTCGAACTATTTCCAGGAGACGCGGCCGGAAGCGCTGTTCCGTGAATGCAGCGTCTATTGCGAGACGATCTCCGATGCCGACCAGATGCCGCGGACGCTGGAGACGGCGATCCGGGCGGCGGTCGGCCACCGCGGTGTTTCGGTCGTCGCGATGCCGGGCGACGTTGCGCTGCGGTCGACGACGGGTACGCTGGCACGGTCCAAAGGCGCACTCCTGCCGCCGCCATCGGTGACGATACCGGCGGAGGCGGATATCGCCGAACTCGCCGCGCTGTTGAACGGCGCCGAGAAGGTGACGATTCTGGCGGGGCGGGGGTGCCGCACCGCGCATGCCGAGCTCGTAACGCTCGCGGGAATCTTGCAGGCGCCGATCGTCCACGCGCTGGGCGGCAAGGAGTTCGTCGAATACGACAACCCCTATGACGTCGGCATGACCGGGCTGATCGGCTTTGCGAGCGGCTACGACGCGATGATGGCGTGCGACGTGCTGCTGATGCTCGGCACGGATTTCCCGTATCGGCAATTCTATCCGGAGAAGGCGAAGGTCGCGCAGATCGACCTGATCCCGGAAAATCTCGGCCGGCGGACGGCGATCGATATCGGGCTGGTCGGCGATGTCGGCGCTACTCTTGCGGCGCTGATTCCGCGAGTGAAGACCGGGCGCGATGGCAGCTTCCTCAAGTCCGCGATCGAGAATTACGCCGAGTCCCGCAAGGGGCTCGACGATCTTGCCAACGGGAAACCCGGCAGCGGCGTGATTCATCCGCAGCATGTCGCCCGCGTCCTCAGCGAGCAGGCGGCGGACGATGCGGTCTTCGCCTGCGATGTCGGCACGCCGACCGTGTGGGCTGCGCGCTACCTGAAGATGAACGGGCGGCGGCGGTTGATCGGATCGTTCAACCACGGATCGATGGCGAACGCGCTGCCGCAGGCGATCGGCGTACAGTCGGCGTACCTGGGGCGACAGGTCGTGACGTTGTCGGGCGATGGCGGGTTGGCGATGCTGATGGGCGAGTTGCTGACCGTGCGCCAACTCGGTCTGCCGGTGAAGATCATCGTCTTCAACAACGGCACGCTCGGGTTCGTCGAGATGGAGATGAAGGCTGCGGGCCTGGTCGAGACCGGCGTCGCGCTCGACAACCCGGACTTTGCGGCGATGGCGCGGGCGATCGGGATCCACGGCGTGCGCGTTACCGATCCGGGTGACGTCGAGGCGGGGATCCGGGACGTCCTCGCGCATCCGGGGCCGGCGTTGCTCGATGCCGTCACCGCGCGCACCGAATTGTCGATGCCGCCCAAGATCACGCTGGAGCAGATGAAGGGCTTCACGCTCTACATGGCGAAGGCGATCATCAGCGGGCGCGGCGACGAGGTGGTCGAGCTGGGCAAGACCAATGTCGGCTTGCTCAAACGTTTGTTCTGAGCGAGCCGAGATCGGTCAGTGCCGGGTCCGTCAGAGCGATAGACGGGCCCGCGCCGCGCGGTATTCACGTTCGAGACGATCGACGCGATCGGCAACGCTCTCGACCTCGGTGACCGCGCCGATACCCTGGCCAGAGCCCCATATGTCCTTCCACGCCTTGGGCTTTGAGCCGTTGCCGCCGCCGAAATCCATCGTCTTGAGGTCGCCCTCGGGAAGGTTGTCCGGGTCCATCCCCGCCGCCTGGATCGACGCGCGCAGGTAATTCCCGTGTACGCCGGTGAAGAGGTTGGAATAGATGATGTCGGACGCCTTCCCAGCGACGATGCCGTCCTTGTACGCCTGATCCGCGTTCGCCTCGGTGGTCGCGATGAACGGCGAACCGATATAACCGAAGTCCGCGCCCATCGCCTGGGCGGCGAGGACGGCGTCGCCAGTCGCGATCGAGCCCGACAGCGCGAGCGGCCCGTCGAACCACTGCCGGATTTCCTGGATGATCGCGAACGGTGACAGCCGACCGGCATGGCCGCCGGCGCCGGCCGCAACTGCGATCAGGCCGTCGGCGCCCTTTTCGATCGCTTTCCGCGCGAACCGGTCGTCGATCACGTCGTGGAGCGTGATGCCGCCCCAGCCATGCACCGCGGTGTTGAGATCCTCGCGCGCACCGAGCGAGGTGATGACGATCGGCACCTGCCACTTCGCGCACGTGGCGAGGTCGCTTTCGAGCCGGTCGTTGGATTTGTGGACGATCTGGTTGACCGCGAACGGTGCCGCCGGGCGGTCGGGATTGGCGCGGTTGTGTGCGCTGAGTTCCTCGGTGATCCGGTGGAGCCACTCGTCGAGCATCGCCTGCCGGCGCGCGTTCAGCGCCGGGAACGAGCCGACGATGCCGGCCTTGCACTGCGCGATCACCAAGTCTGGGCCGGAAATGATGAACAGCGGCGAGCCGATGACGGGCAGGCGCAGATTTTTTAGAATGGCGGGTACGGTCATGCCAGTTTTCTAGCGCAACCTATTCGCACGCGCCAGAGCCGCTTTTGCCCTCCACACCGTCTTCGTCGACGACCGCGTGGAGGGCAGGGTATCAGGCCATCTTGCCGATGACCTTGTCGAGCGTCAGCGGATATTCGCGGATACGAACGCCGCAGGCATTGTAGACCGCGTTGGCGATCGCCGCGCCGACGCCGCACAGGCCCAGTTCGCCGATGCCCTTGGCCTTCATCGGCGACGACTTTTCGTCGAGCTCGTCCATGAAGAACACGTCCTGCATCGGAATGTCGGCGTGCGCCGGCACATGATATTCGGCGAGGTCATGGTTGACGAAATAGCCGAACCGCGTGTCGACGATCGCGTCTTCCATGAGTGCCGCACCGACACCCATCGTCATCGCGCCGATCACCTGGCTGCGTGCCGATTTCGGATTGAGGATGCGACCCGCCGCGAATGCACCGCTCATCCGCCGGACGCGGATCTCGCCGGTTGCCGAGTCGACGCCCACTTCGACGAAATGCGCACCGAAGGTGGCCTGCGCGTACGTCTTGGTGAGGTCGCCGAACTCGATCGAGTCCTCTGCGGAGATGCCGGCATCGCCAGCAGCTTCCGACAGCGAGACGCTGCGGTTGCCCGACTTCACCTTGCCATCCTCGAACACGACATCGGTCGAGTTGAACCCGAGCTTCTGGGCGACTCGCTCGCGCAACGCCATGCACGCCGCATAGACGCCGGCGGTCGAGCTGTTGCCGCCCCACTGGCCGCCCGAGCCCGACGAGGCCGGGAAGCTGCTGTCGCCGAGCAGGACGATGACCTTGTCCATCGGTACGCCCATCATCTCGGCCGCGGTCTGCGCGATGATCGTGTAGCTGCCGGTGCCGATGTCGGTCATGTCGGTGGCGACGGTGACGACACCCTTCTTGTCGATCCCGACGCGTGCGCCCGACTTCATCGTGACGTTGTCGCGGAACGCCGACGCCATCCCCATGCCGACCAGCCAGCGGCCGTCGCGAACTTGCCCCGGGACGGGGTTGCGCTTGTTCCAGCCGAAGCGTTCGGCGCCGGTCTTCAAGCAACCGACGAGGTCACGCTGCGAGAACTGGCGCGACGGCTTTTCCGGATCGACCTGCGTATCGTTGATGATCCGCAGCTGGACCGGATCCATCTTCAACTTCTCGGCCAGCTCGTCCATCGCGGCTTCGAGCGCGAGCAGCCCAACGGCCTCGCCCGGCGCACGCATCGCGTTGCCCTCGGGGAGATCGAGCACGGCCAGACGGGTCGCGGTCATGCGGTTCGCACCGGCGTAGAGCAGGCGGGTCGCATTCGGCGCGGTCTCGGGACCACCACCGGGAAGATCGCCCGACCAACTCTCGTGCGCAATCGCCGTGATCTTACCGTCCTTCTGCGCACCGATGCGCAGGCGCTGGATCGTCGCCGGGCGATGCGTCGTGTTGTTCATCACCTGCGGCCGCGCGAGCGCGAGCTTCACCGGGCGTCCGCCGATCGCGCGCGAGCCGAGCGCCGCCATCACCGCGTCGCTACGGACCCACAGCTTCGAGCCGAAGCCGCCACCGACATAAGGCGACATCACGTGGATGCTTTCCTTCGGCAGGAGCAGCGTCTCGCTCATGTCGCCGACCGCCCAGTTGATCATCTGGTTCGACGTCCAGAGCGTGAGCTTGCCGTCCTTCCACGCCGCGGTGGTGGAGTGTGGCTCCATCATCATGTGGCTCTGGTCGGGCGTGGTGTAGCGCTCGTCGAGCTTGACCGGCGCCTTGGCGAACGCACCGGCGAAGTCGCCGACGGCGGTGTCGGGCGTGCCGCTCTTCGGCTTGGTCGCCGAGGATTGCGATGCGGCGAGATCGAACCGCCCCGCCGTGCGCGCGTAGTTGACGCGGAGCAGCTTGGCACCGGCGCGTGCCTGCTCGAACGTCTCGGCGACGACGACCGCGACAGCCTGGTCGTAATGCTGCACGTCCGGGCCAGCGAGCATCCGTGCGGTGTGGTTCTTTGCTTTGCCGAGCTTGCCGGCGTTCTGGTAGGTGACGACCGCGAGCACACCGGGGGCGGCCTTCGCGTCGGCGTCGTCGATGCTCTCGATCCGGCCCTTGGCGATCGCCGAGCCAACAATGTAGCCATAGGCGGCGTTCGGCGCAGCATCGTTGCGCTCATAGGCGTAGTGCGCGGTGCCGGTGGTCTTCAGCTTGCCGTCGACGCGATCGAGCGGCTTGCCGAGGACCTTCATCCGGTCGGTCGGATTCGCCGTGGCGGGGGTATCGAACTTCATGGGCGTCAGGCCTTCGCTTCTTCGAACACGGCGCCGATGGTTCGTTCGACCAACGGCAGCTTGAACGCGTTCTGTGATGTGGTGCGGGCGCCGGCGAGGACTGCCGATGCGGTCGCCTTGGCGCCATTCGGCATCTGTGCCTCGGCAGCTTCGACGCGCCATGGCTTGTGCGCGAGGCCACCGAAGGCGAGACGGCCGCGACCGCCGGGCTGAATCACCGCGGCAACCGAGATCAGCGCGAACGCGTAGGACGCACGATCACGCACCTTCTGGTAGATGTGCGTGCCGCCGATCGGCTTCGGCAAAGTGACGGCTGTGATCAGCTCACCTGCCGCGAGCGAGGTCTCGATGTTCGGCGTCGCGCCGGGGAGACGGTGGAAGTCCGCTATCGGGATCGCGCGCGTCTGGCCGGCAGCATTCACCGTCTCGACCGTCGCATCGAGCACGCGCATTGCCACGGCCATGTCGCTCGGGTGTGTCGCGATGCACGCGTCGCTCGTGCCCATCACGGCCAGGTTGCGGTTGAAGCCGCCGACCGCCGCGCAACCGCTGCCGGGCTGACGCTTGTTGCAGGGCTTGGTGGTGTCGTAGAAATATGGGCACCGCGTCCGCTGGAGGAGATTGCCCGCGGTCGTCGCCTTGTTGCGGAGCTGGCCCGACGCGCCGGACACCAGCGCCCGGCTGAGCACACCGTAATCCTTCCGCACGCGCGCATCGGCGGCGAGGTCGGTGTTGCGGACAAGCGCGCCGACACGGAGGCCGCCATCCGACGTTGGCGTGATCTTGTCGAGGCCTAGACCGTTGACGTCGATCAGATGCTGCGGCGTCTCGATCTGGAGTTTCATCAAGTCGAGCAGGTTGGTGCCGCCGGCGATGAACTTCGCGCCCGGCGTGCGGACCGCGGCGCTGGCGGCTTCCTTCGCCGAGGTGGCGCGCTCGTACGTGAAGGCCTTCATGCGCTGCGCTCCGTACCGGCGACGTCGTGGATCGCGTCGATGATGTTCGCATAGGCACCGCAGCGGCAGATGTTGCCGCTCATCCGCTCGCGCAACTCGTCGGTGGTGACGGTCGGCTGTGCCGCAATATCCCCAGTCACGTGACTGGGAATGCCCGCCTTGATCTCGCCGAGCGTCGCGACCGCCGAGCAGATCTGGCCGGGGGTGCAATAGCCGCACTGGTAACCGTCATGCTTGACGAACGCGGCCTGCATCGCGTGCAGCTTCTCGGGGGTGCCGAGGCCTTCGATCGTCGTGATCTCTTCGCCTTCGTGCATGACCGCAAGCGTCAGGCAGCTGTTGATGCGGCGACCCTCGACGATGACCGTGCACGCGCCGCACTGGCCGTGGTCGCAGCCCTTCTTGGTGCCGGTGAGCTTCAAATTCTCACGCAGCGCGTCCAGCAACGTGGTCCGCGTATCCACGTTGATCTTGGTCGTGCGACCATTGACCTTGAGCGTCACGGGCATCGTCGGCGGGGCCGACTGCGCTGTACCCTCCGTCTGCGCCTGTACTGCAGGTGCCGCCGCCAACGTAGCCGACGCGACACCGCCGGCGATCACGCCACGGCGCGACACCGGAAAACCTTCATCCTGATGCATATCAAATCCCTGTATCTGCTAGCGTAACGGGCGAGAGCGGGCAAAGTTGCGCTGCTCCGCAATTGGTTCCGTGAATTTTGCGTCATGAAAATCTGCGATAGGGTATTGAAATGCGGACAGTTTCTTCCAGCGTGTCGGTGCGACTGTATCATCTCGACGACAGCGGCGAGGGCGGGGCGGCAACCACGCTGTTCTATGGTCCGCTCGGGGAGGCCCTGACGATCGCAGCGCAGCAGGAAGAAGATGTGCGGGCGGGGCTGTATTTGGCCACGGAGAACGACGTCGTCGCGTATCTCGATCTGGAAGAGTAGCGCGCCCCCTCGATCCTCCCCCGCAAGGGGGAGGTGGCACCGAAGGTGACGGAGGGGGAGGACACGAAGCAGCGGTTTCCCTTTCCTCCCCCTCCGTCTGGCAAGGGCCAGCCACCTCCCCCTTGCGGGGGAGTATCAGCAGTGACCTTCAGGTCCCCGGCGTGAACCCGTCATCGCGGTCAGGCGGGGTCGGCGCATGCACCTCGCTGCAGATCGAGCGAAGCGCACCCTTCATCCCCTCCTCAAAGGTCGGATGGTAAATCGGCAGATCGAGCACCTCGGTCGCCGTCCAACCGCTCTGTATCGCCCACGCAATCAGGTGCGCGCTATGCTCGACCGCGGGCCCCGCCATAGTCGCGCCGGTCAGACGCCCGTCGCGGCGATCGGCGTAGAACCGGACCAACCCCGCATTGCATGCCTCGACCTTCGCCCGGCCCTGATCGTCATACGACGCGGTACCGATGACAGTGTCGGCATCGTCATCCTTGGCGATCTTGCCGATGACCGCGACGTTAGGATGCGTAAAGGTGATCGCGAACGGCACGGTACGCTTGCCCGGCGTCACCTCGGGATAGCTCGCCGCGTTCCGCCCCGCGATCATGCCCTCTGCCGATGCCTCGTGCAGTACCGCGCGGTCATGGTCCGCGTCGCCGGCGATGAAGATAGGCGCGGTGCCACACTGCATCGTCTCGCAGTCATAGTCCGGCATGCCGTGGTCATTGAGCGCAAGTCCGGTCGTTTCCAGTCCGATGCCCTTGATTCTTGGCGGACGCCCGGTCGCGACGAGCAGATAGTCGAAGCGCTGCTCACCCGATGCGGAACCACTCCAGGCCAGCTTGACGCCATCACCGTCAGGCTCGACCGTGAGTTCAACACCCAGCAGGATCGGCATCTCGCGCGACAAGATCGCGTGATACGCCTCGGCGACGTGGCGGTCCTTCAGTCCGCCAATCGTCTCGCCCGTGTCGAACACCATCGTGTCGACGCCAAGCCGTGCCATTGCCTGTGCCAATTCCAGCCCCAGCGCTCCCGCGCCGATGACGCCGAGCGAGTTCGGAAGGTCCTTTAGGTCAAAGATGCTCTCGTTGGTCAGCACTCGGTCGCGCACGCCGTCGAACATCTCGGGGCTCGCAGGGCTCGATCCGGTGGCGATCACCACGGACTTCGCGTGTACCTCGCTGCCGTCACTCAACGACAGGATCGTCGCACCCGCAAATTTGGCGCGTGCTTCGATCTTCACCTCCTCGGGCAGCTTGTCGATCGAGGTCTCGACGCCCGCGACGAACGCGTCGCGCTCCTTACGGACCCGCGCCATCACCGCGACACCATCGACCTTGCCCGACGCCTCTACCCCGAACACCGACGCGTGCTCGACCGCGTGCATCGCGTTACCGGCCGCAATCAACAGCTTGGAGGGCATACATCCCACGCTCGCGCAGGTCGTGCCGCCGAAGCCTTCGTCGATCAGCAGCGTCTTAGCGCCGTTGCGCCGCGCGCTGCGCTCGGCGGCGAGGCCGGCGGTTCCGGCACCGATGATTGCCACGTCGCAGGTCAGCTTGGTCATAAGTCTCTCCGTTGCCGGAGAATTCCGGGGGCCGCGACCGAGGAAACCTTCGATGCCGCCCAGCCGTTCCGCGGTGCAGCACATTCCTAGTCGAAGGACGCTTATGTTAACGCTCCACCATTTGAACTACTCGCGATCGATCCGCGTGCTGTGGCTGCTCGAAGAGCTCGGCATCGAATACGATCTCGTAAAATACGAGCGTGACGAGAATTTCCGCGCGCCGCCTGAACTGAAAGCAGTCCACCCGCTCGGCAAGGCGCCGGTGCTGGTCGACGATGCGCTTACGCTCGCCGAGAGCGCGCCGATCCTGTCGTACATCGACGAGCGTTACGGCGACCGCCGCTTCTCGCCGCCGATCGACAGCGATGCGGCCGCCGTGCATGACGAATGGCTGCAATATGTCGAAAGCTCGGCGTCGTTGCCGATCATGATGACGTCGCTCGGCAAGCGGATGGGCGGTCTGCCCGACGGCCTTGCTAAGTTCACCGGCCCCGAAGTGACCAAGACGCTCGACTATATTGGCGCGGGGGTCGGCGATGGCCCGTATCTGATGGGCGAGCAGTTGATGCTGGCCGATATCCAGATGTGCTACATCCTCGCGATCGCCGAGAGCGCCGGATTGCTCAAGGAGCACCCCGACGTCGCAGCGTATCTGGATCGCCTGCGCGCCCGTCCCGCGTTCATCGCCGCGACCGAGATTGGTGGCCCGCTGATGCCGGCCCGCCGCTAAACCCGCCGCGAGGGGGTAACGGTCGCGTTACCCCCCGAAGCTGCGTCCACCGAAGCCGCCGCCGAAGCCACCGCGCGAGATCACCGAACTGCGCGACTGTACGCGGGCAGGGGCTCTGGCGGTGGTTGGCGTGAAGGCGTCGGAGCCTACGCGGGTCCGGCCCGTCACATAGTCCCGGTTGATCCGGCCACCGGCGCCACCGTAATAATTGCCGTCGCGGTCGCGGTACATCGGTGCGCCGCGGTTGCCGAAGCCACCGTTGAGCGCCTGCCCGACCAGGAAGCCGGTCAACAGCGGCGTGAAGAAGCTTCCGCCATTGCCGTTGTTGCGTGGCTCGCACTGCGCGGCGCCGTATTGCTCCTCGCAGGTCTGTCGGTCCTGAAACCGTGGCGCAGTCTTCGCGGCATCGGCCTTGGCCTGCTCGAAGGCGGTATCGCACTGGACTGCCGACAACGCACCCGCCGCACGGCACTCCTGTACCGACGCATAGCTCTGTGCCTCGACGGGCTTGCCGCCGACATCGCCGTCGCACGCTGTCAACGAGATGCCCGATCCTGCGATCAGGCTGGTGAGAACGATCGATCTGGAACGCTTCATCGCTATGCCCTTCAGTTCGTCATGCAGGCGGCGTTGAGGATGCCGACGCACAGCGAGATGCTGCCCATATAGGTCGCCGCCGCGATTTCGCCGCGGACGATCCGGTCGTTGAAGTCGCGCATCACGAAATGCTGGACCACCAGGAACGTCACGATCTGAATGACGCCCGCGAGCAGCGCCCACACCGCGAACTCGAGCAGCGTGACGGTATGCGTCAACGCGGATGCGAGTGGCAGGACATAGCCGAGCAACGCCGCGCCGAGCGTGATTGCCGCGGCGGTGTTGCCTTCGCGGATCAGCGACTTCTCATGATACGGCGTCGCGACCTGATAGACCATCTTGAAGACGATCGTGAACGCGCCCGCCGCGACGAACGCGATCAGGAAGGCGAGCGCGCTGGCGCCGAAGCTGTATTGGTCGATCATGGCATTTCCCCCGGAGCCGTCTGCGCGCGACGCTAGGCCCTGAACTCGCCGAGTTCCAGTGCCACGCCAAGCATGATCTCGAACGAGACGTCGCCGGACTCGGTCTCCATGTCGATCGCGAGCAACAATTCGCGCCCATCGTCGCCCGGCAGGTCGCGGCTGAACAGCATGCAGGTCTGGAAGATCCGGCGATCGACGATCCCGTCGCGGTCGTCGTGCAGTTCCTCCCAGAACGTCACCGGCTCCTGCTCGCTCGCTTCGGGACCGAACCATGCGCGGCTATATTCGGGCAGCCCCTCGGCGGTAAAGGTGCGCGCCTTGAGCCGGCTTTTCCATGCCGGACGCTCGGCGGCGGACGAAGGATAGCTGCTGTCCCACGGTGCGAACAGCGTGACGTCCGTCACGTCCTGCCCGTCGCGGTCGTTCGACACCGCCTGGAACATGATATCGTCGTCGGTGTAGAACCGGTGGACGAAGCCGCCTTCGTTGAGGTCGATTAGCCCCTGCGCAACGATCACCAGCGTATCGCGGTCGAACGGAAACAGGAGTTCCGAGCCGAACCGGCGCCACGCCAGCGGATCAACCGTCACCGTGCGCCCCAACGTGACGTTGCGGACGACGGGCAGGGCGTTGCCGTCAAGCGCTGGCTTGCGGCCGAACAGGCGATCGAACATGCAATCCTCGCGTCTCTGTGGTTGGCGTGCCTCTTAGGCCAAAGCGCGCGGGCTCGCAAAGCGCAACGCCGTCATCCTGACGAAAGTCAGGACCCAGAGCCAACAGCGCCGCCCTCCGTGACCCTGGGTCCTGACTTTCGTCAGGATGACGGAAGTGGGGAGGGTGGCAGGCGCTCGCGAAAAGCCTATGTGTGCGGTCGAGCGACAAGCACGGGAGTTCTTGCATTGACCGACATCTGGACCGTCCGCAGCCTGAAGGCCGCGCTCGACACGTCCGAGCCTGCGAAAGCCGGCGAGTTTTCCGCGCGGATCCTGGAAGGCGCTGACCCGGTGCTGCTAGTGACGATGCACCACCACGGCGACCTCGAACTGTTCGTCAACGTCAGCGAGGCGCAGATCGCGTGCTCGACCTTGCTATGGCCCTGCGACGAACAGGAGGATCCTTTGGCGTTCAACACCTGCCTGCTGAAGTCGCAGAAGCTTGTGCCGCTGTCGAACTTCGGGATCGGTACGGTCGATGGCCGAGACTATTACGAGCTGTTCGGCGAACTTGCGACGTCGAGCCGGCTCGATACCGTAATCATCGAACTGCGCACACTTGCCGAGAATGCGATCGATGCGGCCACCGACCTGCGCCACGCGCAGATCCCCGCCGCCTGAACTGATACAAACGGAGAGACTGGCATGGCCATCTGGAGCAAGCTTTTCACCCTCGGTCGTGCCGGCGCGCACGAAGCGGGCGCGGCGGTCGTCGACGCGAACGCGCTGCGTATACTCGACCAGGAAATTCGCGATGCCGACAAGGCGCAGGGCAAGGCACGCGACGATCTCGCAGGGCTGGTAGCGCGTCGCCGCATCCTCGAAACCGAGGTCGAGAGCTTCCGCGCGCAGGCAACCAAGTACGAGGCTTCGGCGCGCATCGCGGTCGAGAAGGGCAACATGGATCTCGCGCGCCAGGTCGCGCAGCGGATCGCCGATCTCGAACAGGACATCGCGCTGAAGTCCCCGCAGGTCGAGGACATGCGCGCCGCCGAGGAACAGATCCACACCGCCGTCGCGCAGACCGACCGCAAGATCGAACAGCTCCGCCGCGAGGTCGAGGTCGTCAAGGTCAACGAGTCGGTGCAGAAGGCGCAGGCTTCGGTCGCGTCGGGCAGCATGGGCGCGGGCAACAAGCTCGGCTCGGCGGCAGACAGCCTCGCGCGCATTCGTGAGCGTCAGGCGATCCGTGGCGAGCGGATCAAGGCGGCAGGCGAGTTGGAAGACCGTCGCACCGGCGCTGACCTTGACGAGAAGCTCCGGCTTGCGGGCATCGGACCGGGGCAATCGTCCGCGGACGACGTGCTCGCGCGCCTGACCGCACCAAAGACGCCGGAACTGGGCCAGACGTTGCAGATCGAGCAGCGCGACGACTCCAAGACGTCGGACTCCTGATGCGCCGGATCGCGGTCGACCCGCGCGGCGACTGGCGCGAACGGGCCGACGCGATTGGGTTCGTCTATCATGACACGGATGGCGAACCCTATTGGGACGAGGGCGCGGCGTACGCCTTCACGCTGGCGGAGATCGAGGACGACCTCGAACCCGCCGCCGAACAGTTGCACGCGATGTGCCTCGATCTGGTCGACGAGGTGGTCCGCGATCAGCAGTTAATGGAACGCCTCGCGATCCCCCGCGAGCAGTGGAACTATGTCGCGGAGACGTGGCGGACGCGCCAGCCGTCGCTCTACGGGCGGTTCGATTTCGCCTATGATGGCACCGGACCGGCCAAGCTCTACGAGTATAATGCCGATACGCCGACGTCGGTGTTCGAATGCGCGACGTTCCAGTGGATGTGGCTTGAGGACCTGCTGGCGAGCGGTGCGTTGCCGGCGGGGACGGACCAGTTCAACAGCCTGTTCGACAAGCTGCGCGAGCGGTTCCGGGCGCTGTTCCCGAGCGGCGGTTTCGTCCATTTCGCCGCGGATGCGTCGGCGATCGAGGACCGTCAGACGGTGCGGTTCTTCGAGGATCTGGCCAGCCAAGTCGGGATCGAGCCGAAGTTCGTCGAGATGAAGGACATCGGCCTCGCAGCGGACGGACGCTTCGTCGATACCGATGGCTTCGAGGTGCAGGCGGCGTTCAAGCTGTACCCGTGGGAGTTCATGCTCCGCGAGCCCTACGCGCCGAACCTGTCGCGCGCCGACGTGCGCTGGATAGAGCCCGCGTGGAAGTCGATCCTGTCGAACAAGGGCATCCTGCCGCTGTTGTGGGAGCGGCATCCCGAGCATCCGAACCTGCTCCCCGCATTCTTCGACGACGATCCCGCTGCGAAGATCCTCGGGCCTAAGTACGTGCGCAAGCCTTTGTTCTCGCGCGAAGGCGCGAACGTCGAGGTGATCGGCGAGAGCGGCCACGACGTGCTCGATCAGGGCTATGGCGCGGAGGGCGCAATCCGCCAGGCCTATGCACCGCCGCCGGTGTTCGATGGCCGGCATCCGGTGATCGGCGCATGGATGGTCGGCAACGAAGCCGCCGGGATCGGCGTTCGGGAGGACGACACGGTCGTGACGCGCAATCTCGCGCGGTTCGTGCCGCATATCATCGAGGCGAATGATGACTGACGCGCGAGAGTTGCCCCCGTTGCCGCCGATGGAACGGCTGGTCGAACTGATGTTCGATGCCGCGCGGACCGGACGGGACGAGATGATCCCGGCGCTGCTGCAGGCGGGCGTCGATATCGAGGTGACCGACGCGAAGGGCTACACGCCGCTGGTGATCGCCAGCTACAATGGCCAGGCGGAGGCGACCGCAGCGCTCCTCGCGGCCGGTGCGCAGGTCGATGGCGCAGCGGATGCTCGCGGAAACACCGCGCTGATGGGCGTATGCTTCAAGGGCTATGCCGAGATCGCGGAGATTTTGCTCGATGCGGGCGCGGACGTGAACCGGCGTAACGGCGTCGGACAGACGGCGTTGATGATGGCGGCGCTGGTAAACAGGACGGCGATCATCGACCTGTTGCTGGAGCACGGCGCGGACCCGGCGATCGTCGATGCGGCAGGGAACACCGTACACTCGCTGGCGGTGTCGCAGGGGAACGCGATGTTGGCCAAGCGCTTCACAACGACCGGCTAGCCCCCTCAAGGTGTTCACCCGCGAAGGCGGGTGCCCAGTCTGGGCACCCGCCTTCGCGGGTGAACAAGCTTCTCTGCTTGGTTAATCATCGACCTCCCAGGCCGTTCCCGCATGCGTCTTCGGCAACACCGCCCCGACATGCGCCTCGCCCCGAGCTTCAGCCAGTCGCATTTGCCGCTCGCGCTCAGCATAACCCGCCCGCTGCGACTCATCGCGCGCATCGTGACACGCCGGGCAACTCACCCCCTCCATGTATAACGGCGACGACCGATCTGCGACGCTCACCGGCATTCGGCACGCATGGCACAGCACATGACTTCCCAAGACCATCCCATGTCCAACCGCAACCCGCTGATCGAACACGAAACATTCCCCCTCCCAAAGGCTCTCTGCCTCGGGCACGGTCTCCAGATACTTCAGGATACCGCCCTTCAGGTGATACACCTCGTCCAGCCCCTCGGCCTTAAGAAACGCAGTCGACTTCTCGCAGCGTATCCCCCCGGTACAGAACATCGCGATCTTCGGCGGCGGGCCGTCCCCGACCAGTTCGTCACGATGCTCGCGAAACCACGCCGGAAAATCCCGGAACGTCCGCGTCTGCGGATCGACGGCGCCGGCAAACGTCCCGACCGCGACCTCATAGTCGTTGCGCGTATCGATCACGATCGTCCCCGGCTCGGCGATCAGCGCGTTCCAGTCCTCGGGCTCGACGTAGTGGCCGACGCCCTCCAGCGGATCGATCGCGGGCTCGCCCATTGTCACGATCTCGCGCTTCAGCCGAACCTTCATCCGGTGAAACGGCATCGTCTCCGCGCGCGATTCCTTGACGTCGAGGTCGGCACATCCCGGCAGCGCGCGGATATGCGCGAGCACCGCATCGATGGCCTCTTCGGACCCGGCGATCGTCCCGTTGATCCCCTCCGCGGCGAGCAGCAGCGTCCCCTTCACGCCGTTAGAACAGCACGCAAGCGCGAGCGGCGGCTGGATCGCGGCGATGTCGGCGAACGGCGTGAAGCGGTACAGCGCCACGACGCGGATAGGCAGGGTTTCGGTCATCGGTTCATCGTACAGGGGGGGAAGGTGCGCTCCTTTAGCGCAAGTCGCCCGCCGCGTCAGCCTGCGGTGACGATCATCCCGTCGACCACCGCGACCGGCCAAGGCGTCAGTCGCGCTCCCCCGCACGGTCCACCAACGCACGCGCCGCTGTCGATCTCGAACAGAGCGGAGTGCCAACTGCACGCGATCAGGTCGCCACGCGGCGTGAGATAATCGTCGAGCACTTGCGCGAGCGGCAGGCCCATGTGCGGGCATCGATCGACATAGCCGAACACCGCGTCGTCGTTGCGCACTACGAAGCCGTGGAAGCGACCGGCGCGCATCTGGAGCACGAAGTTGCGCGCCTTGCCGTCCGCGATCGCATCAAGCGGCGCGAGCTTGATCCCGCCCGGTGTCGCGTTTAGCCGTTCGCCGTCGCTCATGCGCGGTCGGCATCCGGCTGCCGGTCGGGATGCGCGGCAGCGAAGGCGGGGAGGGCGCGGGCTTTGTCGGCTGCGGCCTTAAGGCGGGGGTAAGGCGAGAGATCGACCGCAAACCGTTCCGCGGAGTAGACCTGCGGGACGAGGTGGCAATCGGCGATCGTCGGTATCACGCCGAACGCGAAGCCATCACCATACCGCGAGATCTGCGTCTCCAGCGCAGCGAACCCATCGCCGATCCAACGCGCGATCCAGCGGTTTACCGCTGCCTCGTCGGCCCCGAACTCGGTCCGCAAGGCGTTCAGGATGCGAAGATTGTTCACCGGATGAATGTCGCACGCGATCGTCGCGGCCATCGCACGGACAATAGCCCGATCGTTGGCGCCAACTGGGAGCAGCGGTGGATCGGGATAGGTCTCGTCGATCCATTCGAGGATTGCGGGACTCTGAGTCAGAACCGCGTCATCAGTGTCCAGCGCCGGCACGAGCCCTTGCGGATTGAGCGCGCGATACCCCGGCTCGCGTTGCGCGCCTTTGCGAAGATCGTGCGTGACCTGCGCATACGCCACGCCCTTCAGGGCAAGCGCGATGCGGACGCGGTAGGCGGTGGTCGAGCGCCAATAGCCGTGCAGCGTCAGGCTCACTTCGGCAGGATCGCCTTGGGGAAATCCGACCAGACCGCGTCGTAATCAAGCTGCGAATGCTCGAGCGCATAGGCGGTCGGCTTGTACGGCCAGCAGCTCTCCAGCATGAACGCCATCGACCCGTCGATCTTGTGCGGCTTCAGGTCCGCCGCGCTCGCACCCTGCCAACTGGCGAGATCCGGCCCGTGGCCCGACATCAGATTGTGCAGCGAGATCCCCCCCGGCGCGAACCCCTCCGCCTTCGCATCGTACGCGCCGGTGATCAGCCCCATCGCTTCGGACATGACGTTGCGGTGGAACCACGGCGGCCGGAACGTGCCCTCCGCGACCATCCAGCGCGGCGGGAAGATCACGAAATCGGCGTTCGCGCGGCCAGGCACGTCGCTCGGCGAGGTCAGCAGCGTGAAGATCGACGGATCGGGATGGTCGAAGCTGACCGTGTTGATCGTGTTGAACCGCGACAGGTCGTAGCGCCACGGCGCGAGGTTGCCGTGCCATGCGACGACGTCGAGCGGCGAGTGGTCGAGCGTCGTGGTCCACAGCGAGCCCATGAACTTCTGGACGACCTCGACCGGTTCGTCGCGATCCTCGAACCAGGCGACCGGCGTCTCGAAATCGCGGGGGTTTGCCAGCCCGTTGGCGCCGATCGGGCCAAGATCGGGCAGGCGGAACAGCGCGCCGTGATTCTCCGCGACATAGCCGCGTGCCTCCCCATCGGGGAGTTCGGCGCGGAAGCGCACGCCGCGCGGCACGAGCGCGATCTGGCCAGGGACGATGTCGATCCGGCCGAGTTCGGTCAGCAACCGGAGTCGTCCGGCCTGCGGCACGAACAGCAGTTCGCCGTCCGCATCCATGAACACGCGCGTCGTCATGTCCGTGTTGGCGGCGTAGACGTGGAGCGCGACGCCTTCGAGATCGGCGGGATCGCGGTTGGCGAGCATCGTCGTCATGCCGTCGATCAAGTCGGTACCAGGGGCGGGCGCCTCGATCGGATCCCAGCGCAGGCGGTTGGGCGCGAGCGGCGCGTCGGTCGTGCCGGGCGCGAACCGCTTGGCGCCGGCATAGCGCTCGAACGGCGGATGCTCGGCGGTCGGGCGCATCCGGTAGAGCCAACTGCGGCGGTTCTCGTGGCGCGGTGCGGTGAAGGCGGTGCCAGAGAGTTGCTCAGTGTAGAGGCCGAACGCGGGGCGCTGCGGTGAATTGCGACCGATCGGCAGCGCGCCGGGGATCGCCTCGGTCGATACGTGGTTGCCGAAGCCGGGCTGATACGCCGTGTCTTCGGTCTGGCCGGCGGTCTCGCCTGCGGCATTGGTCGGCTGGTGGATTGTCATGGCTTCCTCTCCGTCACCTGTTCCGGTCAACACCCGAACCGCCGGCCGTTCAAACTCTTTTCCTGTCCCCTCTTCCTCGGGGAGAGGGAGGGAGACGCGCTATTGCGCGGCGGAAGGGTGAGGGCACGTGCTGGCGTTGCCCGTGCCCTCACCCTCGGCGCTTGCGCGCCTTTCCCTCTCCCCGAGGGAGAGGGCTTAGAACTTACGCATCGACCGTTATGACCCCGCGGCGGATCTGGTCGAGCTCGATGCTCTCGTACAGCGCCTGGAAATTGCCGTTGCCGAAGCCCTCATTCCCCTTGCGCTGAATGATCTCGAAAAAGATTGGCCCGAACATGTTCTCGGTAAAGATCTGCAGCAACAACCCCTCCTCGCCGACATTGCCATCGATCAGGATGCGGTTGCGGCGCAGGCGTTCGAGGTCGTGGCCGTGGTTCGGGACGCGCTTGTCGACCAGCTCGTAATAGGTCTCGATCGTGTCCTGCAGCTTGACGCCGCGGGCGCGCAGCTTCTCGACCGTCTCGAAGATATCGTCGGTGGTCAGCGCCAGATGCTGGATACCCTCGCCGTTGTAATCCTTGATGAATTCCTCGATCTGGCTCTTGTCGTCCTGGCTCTCATTGAGCGGGATGCGGATCGCGCGGTCGGGCGCGATCATCGCCTGGCTGAACAGCCCGGTCGCCTTGCCCTTGATGTCGAAATACTTCTGCTCCTCGAAGCCGAAGATCTGGCCATAGAACTCCGCCCAGGTCCGCATCTGGCCACGCTTCACATTGTGCGTGAGGTGGTCGAGCAAATCGAGGCCGACGTTGTTCTCGGCTTCCGCTTCGGCCGCGCCCGGAACCGCATTCCAGTCGTCGTACAGGCTGCCGGCAGCGCCGTGCTTGTCGACCAGATACAGCAGCGATCCGCCGATCCCTTCGAGTACATAGCTGCCCTCGCCGAGCGCGCCCATGCTGGCATCGGCTGCCTTGGCGCCGCGTGCGAGCGCCGCGTCGAACGCTTCCTTGGCGTCATGGACGCGGAACGCCATGCCGCTCGCCGACGGGCCATGATCCGCGCGGAACGCCGCTGCGTGGCCACCGTCTTCGCGGTTAAGCAGCAGGTTGATCCGGCCCTGCTTGTAGCGCGTGACGGCCTTGGTCGGGTGGGTCGAGGCGGCGACGAAGCCGAACTGCTCGAACTGCGCGGCCATCCGGTCGGGATCGGGCGAGGTGAATTCGGCGAACTCGAACCCGTCGAGACCCATCGGGTTTACGTCCATATGGTCCATGATCACATCCTGACAGTTGGTATCCGTTGTTACCAATCTGGCGGGTTGAACAACTGGTGTCAATCGTTACGATTTCGGTATGGCTGACCGCGCACTCGTCCTGGACGATTTCATCCCGTACCGCCTGTCGATCACCTCGAACCTCGTCAGTGAGGCGGTGGCGGATACGTACGAGGCGCTGTTCGGGTTGACGATCCCGGAGTGGCGGCTGGTCGCTGTGGTCGCCGAGGCTGATGGAATCACGCAGCAGCAGGTCGGCCAGCAGACCCGGATGGACAAGGTGACCGTCAGCCGCGCGGCGATTGCGCTGGTCGAACGCGGGCTGATGCAGCGGCATGCGAACCCGGAGGATCGCCGCTCGCACCTGCTGAGGCTGACCGACGACGGCCACACGCTCTATGCGTCAGTCGCACCGAAGGCGCTCGATCTGGAGCAGCGAATCTTCGCCGGGTTCTCAGGGGCGGAGGTCGAGCAGTTCGTGGCGATGCTGAGACGGATCGATGCGGTGACGATCGACCTCGTTCAAGACTCCCACGGTGGCATCGGCGACCAGAGGCCGCGCAGGTAATCGAGCAGCGCTGTGGTGCCCGACGAAACCGGCCCGCGCGCATGGACTGCATAAATTCCGACGTCCGCAGACCCGGCCAGTTCCGGCAGGATGCGGACGAGGCGGCCGCTCGAAAGGTCCGCGCTGACATCCCATAGCGAGCGTAGCGCGATGCCGACGCCGGCCAGCGTGAGTTCGCGCACCACCTCGCTGGAGTTGGTTGCGACATAGCTCGGTCGATCGATCGTCACGTCGCCATCGGGTCCGGCCAGGCGCCACGGCATCTGGCCTTTCGCTGCAAGCAGGCGGTGTTCCGTAAGATCGGCCGCGTCGCACGGCGCGCTGTAGCTCGGAGCAGCGCAGAGGACGCGACGGCTGTCGGCTAGGCGATGACCGGTCAGACTTGGCGGCACGGCTGGAGCTATCCGGATCGCGAGGTCCAGCCGATCGCCGATCACATCCGAGAATCCGTCCGACAGGTCGAGATCGAGTTCGATCGCCGGATAGGCGTCGAGGAACGGCTTGAGGTGCGGCGCGATGTGGAGGCGACCGAACGACGTAGGTGCGCTGACCCGTAGTGGTCCGGCCGGCGTATCCGTACGGTCCGACACGCGCGCCTCCGCGTCGCGGATCGCGGCGAGGATCTCGACCATGTCGCGGTGATACGCGGCGCCGCGTGCGGTGAGGTCCAGCCGGCGCGTCGTGCGGTTGAGTAACCGCACGCCCAGCCTGGCCTCCAGCCGCGCGATGCGTTTCGACACCATCGCTGGCGAGATACCCATGGAACGCCCCGCCGCGCTGAGGCTGGCGGTGCGGACAACTTCGGCGAAGAGGACGATGTCGGGATCCATTCGTTCTCCAGGCGATCAACAGCTTTCGGTTTATAGTGTCTAGTGGCGAAGGTGGCGCGCGTCTATCGTGCCGGCAGAGCATAGGAGAGCAGCATGGCCAAGATGATCGAAAAGGCAGGCCTGAAGGTCGCCGCATCGCTGGTGGACTTCATCGAGACGCAGGCGTTGCCTGGGACGGGTCTCGATGCAGCGCCGTTCTGGCGGGGCGTGTCCGATATTTACGCCCGCTTCGCCCCCGAGAATGCCAGACTGCTGACCGTCCGCGACGACCTCCAGGCTAAGATCGACGCCTGGCACGAAGCCGGCGCCGGCAAGCCGATCGAGCAGGCCCAGTACCAGGCGTTCCTGCGCGAGATCGGCTATCTGGTCGACGAGCCGGCGCCGTTCGCGGTCGCCCCGACCAACGTCGATGCGGAGGTTGCCTCGCTCGCCGGCGCGCAGTTGGTGGTGCCGATTCTCAACGCCCGCTTTCTGCTGAACGCGGCGAATGCAAGGTGGGGAAGCCTGTACGACGCACTCTACGGCACCGATGCAATTCCGGGCACGGCGTCCGGCAAGGGCTACGACGCCGCCCGAGGCGCGCAGGTAATTGCCTGGGCGAAGGCCTTCCTCGACGATGCCGTGCCGTTGGCGAACGGTTCGTGGACCGACTGGACCGGCGGCACGCCTGAGCTTGCCGATCCTAGCCAGCTCGTTGGCCATGCCAACGACAATATCCTCTTGCGTCACAACGGCCTGCACATAGAACTGGTAATCGACTCTCAGCATCCGATCGGCCGCGACGATCGCGCAAACCTGGCCGACGTTGTGCTCGAATCCGCGCTCAGCACGATCGCCGATCTCGAGGACTCGATCGCCGCCGTGGATGCCGACGACAAGGTCGCCGCCTACGCCAACTGGCTCGGGCTGATGAAGGGCGACCTGACCGCCAGCTTCGACAAGGGCGGCCGCACGGTTACGCGGGCGCTCGAACCGGACCGACAGTACACCGCCCTCGATGGCAGCGCGTTCACGCTCCCCGGCCGCAGCCTGATGTTCGTGCGCAACGTCGGACACCTGATGACCACGCCCGCGATCTTACTTGCCGACGGCAGCGAGGCACCCGAAGGCATCCTCGACGGCATCGTCACGTCGTTGATCGCGCTGCACGATCTGAAGGGCGCGGGCGCGATCCGCAACAGCCGCGCGGGCTCGATCTACATCGTCAAGCCGAAGATGCACGGCCCCGACGAAGCCGCCTTCACCAACCGGCTGTTCGATGCGATCGAGGATCTGCTCGGGCTCGCGCGCCACACGATCAAGGTCGGCGTGATGGACGAGGAGCGCCGCACCTCCGCCAATCTCGCCGCGTGTATAGCCGCGGTCAAGGACCGCGTGGTGTTCATCAACACCGGCTTCCTCGATCGCACCGGCGACGAGATGCACACCTCGATGCGTGCCGGCCCGATGATCCGCAAGGGCGACATGAAGGCCTCGTCGTGGATCAAGGCGTATGAGGATCGCAACGTCCAGATCGGGCTCGCCTGCGGGCTCAGCGGCAAGGCGCAGATCGGCAAGGGCATGTGGGCCGCGCCGGACCGGATGGCCGACATGCTCGAGCAGAAGATTGCGCATCCGATGACCGGCGCGAACACCGCTTGGGTGCCGTCGCCGACCGCCGCGACGCTCCACGCGACGCACTACCACCGCGTCGACGTGTTCGCGCGACAGGCGGAGCGGAAGGCGGAACCCGTCGCGTCGCTCGATGCTCTGCTGACGATCCCCGTCGCGGCCGGCCACAACTGGCAGCCGGACGAGGTGCGCGAGGAGCTGGAGAACAACGCGCAGGGGATCCTCGGCTATGTCGTACGCTGGGTCGACCAGGGCGTCGGCTGCTCGAAGGTGCCGGACATCCATGACATCGGCCTAATGGAGGATCGCGCGACGCTGCGGATCAGTTCGCAGCACATGGCGAACTGGCTGCTCCACGGTATCGCCACCCCCGACGAGGCGGATGCAGCGCTGCGACGAATGGCGGCGAAGGTCGATGCGCAGAATGCGGGCGATCCGCTCTACCGGCCGATGGCGGGCCATGAGGACGAGAGCCTCGCGTTCCAGGCCGCCAGCGCGCTCGTGTTCGATGGCCTGACGCAGCCGAGCGGTTATACCGAGCCGCTGCTCCACGCGTTCCGCGCGCGGGCCAAGGAAAGGGACGCCGCCTGATGCCACTCTATGCGATCGAGGGTAGACGACCGATGCTGGCCGACGACGTCTGGGTCGCGCCGTCCGCCGACGTGATCGGCGACGCGCGGCTGGGGGAGGGGGCTAGCGTCTGGTTCGGGGCGGTTATACGCGCGGACAATACGCCGATCTTCGTCGGCCCGCGGACCAACATCCAGGAGGGCGCGATGCTGCACTCCGATCCCGGCGCGCCGCTGACCATCGGCGAAGGCTGCACGATCGGCCATCACGCGATCCTTCACGGCTGCACGATTGGCAACAACGTCCTCGTCGGGATGGGCGCGACGATCCTCAACAACGCGGTGATCGGCGAGAATTGCCTGATCGGAGCGAACGCGCTCGTGACCGAGGGGAAGGTGTTTCCCGCGGGGAGCCTGATCGTCGGTTCGCCGGCCAAGGCGGTGCGCGAACTCTCCCCGGAAACGATCGTCGGACTGAAGATGTCGGCTGCAGCCTATGCGGCCAAGCAGCGCGTCTATGCCGAGGGCTTGAGGTTGGTCGAGGTATAGATCCTCCCCCTGGGCGGGGGAGGATCGTGAGGCGTTTTTAGAAGCTCAGCCGGCCACCGAGCGACAGCACGACGGCGGACGCATCGCGCAGTGCGCCCGAGGTCAGGATGTTCGTCTGTGCGGCGGTCCCGACATAGGCCGCCGTCCTGCGGTCGATCGTGGTGTTCTCGAAGTCGACGTATTGCGCGGCGGCATCAAGCGCGATGCGCGAGGTCAGCTGGTACGACCCACCCGCCGCATAGGTCCAGCGGTCGGCGTCGGGTACGCGGGCGTCGCGCAAGCCGTCCTGCGTCGGCGTCTTGGTGCGCTGGACACCCGCGCGGATCGTCGCCTTGGGGGTAACGGCGTAGTCGAAGCCGCCCGCGAGGCTCCAGCTGTCCTGGTAGTTTTCGGGGATCGCGGTGTTCAGCGGGGCGCCGAGATCGATCGTGTCGAACTTGCTCCAGTTATACGCGACGACCTGTGCGTTGAGCGTCAGCGCGTTGGTGGCACGGATGCGGCCAGCGACGATTACCTGGCCCGGCGTGTTGAAGCTCGCCTTGGCGCCGTCGATCGAGACGTTCGAGCTTGCCAGCGGGCCGACCAGCCCGGTGATGTTCAGGCTGCCCTTCAGATTGTGGCGGATGCTCGACTTGTAGCTGACGCCGACGGTCGCGAAGTCGTTGTGCAACTGAACGCCTGCGGTCCAGCCGAAGTCCCAGCCGTCACCCTTCAGTTCCTGGAAGCCGTCGGGCAGCGCCGCGGACAGGTTGGGAAGCGCGTTGTTGAGCGTCGCGTCGGTATATTCGACGTTCAGCGCACCACCGACGCGCAGCCAGTCGGTCACTGCAACGCCGATCGAGGGCTGAATGTCGATCGTCCGCAGCCGCGTCTTGTCCGCGCTGTAGCGTGCCCAGCTGTTGGCTTCGTAATTGGTGGTGAAGCTGAACGGCGACGTTACCGCCACGCCGATCGCGATCCGGTCGGTCAGCGGATAGGCGATCGCGCCCGACGGAACGACGCCCTTGTTGATCGGATCGCTCGAGGTGCCGTTGCCGCCGACCGGCACATAGTTGAACCCGGTTGGCCGGCCGGTCGTCGGCGAGAAGGTCGGGCGACCGATGAGCGTGCCGGTATCGACGACGTCGCCCTTGGGCAGGATCGCGCTTGCGCTCAGCGTCGCGCTGCCGTCACGGATGCCGGCGATCGCGGCGGGATTCCACCACAGCGAGTCAGGGCCGGTATCGGCGCCTTCACCCGAGAATGCGCGACCGGCGCCACGCGCGGACTGCGCCTGGAGATAGAAGGCGTCGGCGTAGGCTGTGCTGGCGAAACCGAAGGCGGACACGAGCGCGGATACCGCGAGAAGCGGAGCTTTGGTGCGAAACGTCATGGATAAGATCCTGAAAGCTATACTGATAATAAGGAGGTGGAAGCCGCGCCTCAGCGCACGCGCGTCCAGGTCTGGGTCTTGCAAAGCGGGAAGAAGACGCAGCCGCGCAAGTTCAACTGGTTCGCACCGAGCGGCGTGATCTTGCCGCTATAGGTCTTGCCGTCCTCGGCATTGTAGACTTGGCCACTGCTCCAGACACCGTCCGAGTCCGACTTGAAGCCGCTGAGCATCTGCAGGCCCTGGATCGGGCGATTGCGCAGCGCGGTGTTGGAATTGTTCGCGTCCTTCATCGAAGGATTGGCGCGCAGCGCGTCGGAGGTGAGGATCTTGCCGCAGATCGAAGGGCCGCAATGAGCGATCTCGACGATGGCGTTGTGAGTCTCGGTCTTCCAGCGGCCGATGACGGTCTCGGGCGTGGCGGACGCGCCGGCGAGCAGGGCGGTGGCGATCAACAGGGACATCTTCTATCCTCTCCTAGTGTCGTTGGGCGCGCCGTATGCGTACGGTCGCTAAAATCTCGTAAAGTCGGCGACGTTACCGCGACCTTGTTGCCGTATACGGCAGTTATTGGTCCCGACTAGAATTGTACGAAGACAAGTCAAGTCTTCTTACTGATTTCCGGCGGTGAAAAAGTGTTCACATGCACGGTGTGCCCCCGCGCAGGCGGGGGCCCAGGATCACGAACGCAGCGCTGCTTGAGCCTGGGCCCCCGCTTGCGCGGGGGAACAGTCTTAGTTCCGCAGTGGCTTGCCGGTCTGCAGCATGTGCACGACTCGCGCTTGCGTCCGCTGATCCTTCACGCTCGCCATGAACGCCGCGCGCTCCAGGTCGAGCAACTGGTCCTCGGTCACGGTGTCGACCAGATCGGCCTCGCCACCGGTCAGCACCTCGGCGAGGCGATCCGCGACGACGAGGTCGTAGTCGGTCGCCATGCCCTTCTTGTGGAAGTCCGAGACCGCCATGTTGAGCCCCGTCCGCCCGCTCGCGCCTGCTAGGCGGAAGGTCGGCTTCTCAGGCGGCGCATAGCCCTCGACCAGCGACAGCGCCTTAGCCTTCGCATCCGCGAGCAATCGGTCGCGGTTCATCGTGATGCCGTCGGCCTTGCGCAGGATCATCATCTCCTTCGCCTCCGCCGCCGACTTGGCGACCTGCGCGGTGGAGACCGCCTGGAACACCTTGGTCAGCACCGGCATCGGTCCGTTCGGCAGCGTGCGCGACTTGGTCCAGCGATCGAGCATCTCGCCATTGCCGCCCCAGCCCGGAACCAGCCCAACGCCGCACTCGACGAGCCCTGCATAGGTCTCGGCATGCGCCTGCACCGCGTCCGAGTGGAGCAGTATCTCACACCCGCCACCTAGCGCGAGCCCGGCGGGTGCGCTGACGACCGGGAAGGGCGCGTATTTGAGCGCCTTGTACGCCTGCTGCCCGCCTGCGACGCTGGCCTCGACCATGTCCCACAGGCCCGCGCCGACCGCGAACATCGCCGCGCCGAGGTTCGCGCCCGCCGAGAAGTTCGACGCCTCATTATACACCACCAGCGCCTTGAAGCGCTCGCGGACGACTGGGATCGCCTCGTTGATCAGCGCCACGACCTGATCGTCGAGCGCGTTCATCTTGGTGTGGAATTCGAGTGCCGCGACGCCGTCGCCGACATCCCAGAGCGACGCCGACAGGTTCGTGAGGATCGGCTGCGAACGGAGCTTGATGTCCTCCAGCAGCTCGACACCGTCCGCGCGCGGCACGTCGGCATACTCACCGGTCGCGGTAAGATACTGACGCTGGCCGTTCTCGACGCGGTAGAATGGACGATCGCCCGCGGTCGTCAGGATAGCAGGAACGTCGCGACCTTCCTCGGCGAGGCGCGCGGCGAGCACGCCGGGACCCATCCGGTCGATCAGCTCGAACGGACCGTATTTCCAGTTGTAGCCGAGCTTCATCGCGTCATCGATCGCGACGACATCGTCCGCCGCCTCGCCGACGAGCATCGCCGCGTAGGACAGCACACTGCCGAGAATCGTCCACGCATAGGTACCGATCTTGCCCGGCTCCGCGATCAGCGCGGCGAGGTCCTTGCCGGTCTTGCCGGGCAACTCAGTCGGCTTGGCTTCCGCACGATATTCACCAGTTGCGAGGTCCAGCGACAGCTTGGTGCGTGTTGCCTTGTCGAAGCGGTAGAACCCGCCCTTGCCCTTGCGGCCGGTGAACCCTTCCGCAATCATCTTGTCGACCAGCGGCAGCGGGCGGACCGTATCGAAATACGGATCGCCAGCGGGCAGCGTGGACGACAGGCTCTTCGACAGCAGCGGCATCAGATCGACGCCGACGAGGTCGACCAGCCCGAAGATCCCGGTCTTCGGCACGCCCATCGGACGGCCACCGATCTGGTCGGCTTCCTCGACGGTCAGCCCCTGGTCCATCGCCGCGTTGATCGCGATCGCCAGCCAGTATGTGCCGATGCGGTTGGCGATAAAGCCCGGCGTGTCCTTCGCGCGGACGATCCGTTTGCCCATGAAGCGATCGACGAAATCTTCGACTTTCTCGGCGACCGCGACGTCGGTTGCCACGCCGCGGACGATCTCGACCAGCCGCATGTAGCGCGGCGGGTTGAAGAAGTGCGTGATCAGGAAGTCGGCCTTGAATTGGTCCGAGCGCCCCTCGACGAGGTTGCCGAGCGGGATCGTCGAGGTGTTCGACGACACCGCGGTGCCGGGACGCTTGAGCGCCTCGAGCTTGGCGTAGAGCGCCTGCTTGATGTCGAGCCGTTCGACGATCGCCTCGACGATCCAGTCGCACTCGGCGACGCGACCCAGATGATCGTCAATGTTGCCCGTCTCGACCAGCTTGGCCGCGCGCGTCGACATGAAGGGGGCAGGGTCGGTCTTGAGCATCTTGGCGACCGCGCCCTTGGCCACCGCATCGCGGTCGCCGCCCTCGGGCAGGTCGCGCGGCACGATGTCGAGCAGCAGCACCGGGATGCCGGCATTGGCGATCTGCGCGGCGATGCCCGCACCCATCACGCCCGCGCCGATGACGCAGACCTTATTCACAGCGTCGACCATCATGCGCGCTCCAGCACCGTAGCGATGCCCTGACCGCCGCCGATGCACTGGGTCGCCAGCGCATAGCGGCCGCCCTCGCGCGCCAGCAGCGCGGCCGCCTTGCCGACGATCCGCGCGCCGGTCGCGCCGAGCGGATGACCGATCGCGATCGCACCGCCATCGAGGTTGATCGTCTCGTCCTTCAGGCCGAGGTCGCGGATGCAGGCGATCGCCTGGCTCGCGAACGCCTCGTTGATCTCGACCACGTCGAGGTCCGCGACGGTGATTCCGGCCCGCTCCAGCGCCTTCTTCGACGCACCGATCGGGCCGAGCCCCATCGTCTCGGGCGCGCAACCCGACACGCCGATCGACTTGATCCGCGCGAGGATCGTCAGGCCGTGCTTCTTCGCGAATTCCTCGGAAGTCACCAGCACCGCAGACGCGCCATCGGTCAGCGGCGACGAGGTGCCCGCGGTCACCGAGCCATCCGCGCTGAACGCGGGCTTCAGGCCGGCGAGCGCTTCGGTGGTCGTGCCGGCGCGGATCGTGCCGTCCTGGCTGACCGGGCCTGCCTTGGTCTGGATCGTCACGATCTCGTCCGACAGCCGGCCATCGGCGCGCGCCGCGGCGGCCTTGTCCTGGCTCTTCACCGCGAACGCGTCCTGTTCGGCGCGCGTGATCTGATAGTTGCGCGCGACGTTCTCGGCGGTCTCGCCCATGCCCATGTACGCGCCGGCGCTCTTCTTCGCGAGCTCGGGGTTGGGGAGGGGGTTATAGCCGCCCATCGGCACGCGGCTCATCGATTCGAGGCCGGCGCAGATGAACGCCTCGCCTGCGCCCACCGCGATCTGGCCGTAGGCGATGTGGATCGCGCTCATCGACGAGCCGCAAAAGCGGTTGACCGTCATACCGCCGACCGAGATCGGCAGGTCGGCGATCTGTGCGATCAGCTTGGCGACGTTGAGACCCTGCTCGCCTTCGGGGAACGCGCATCCGAGGATGATGTCCTCGATCTCGGCCGGATCCACGCCGGTCTTGTCGAGCAACCCGCGAATCGTCTGCGCGGCGAGATCGTCCGGACGGACACGGGCGAGTTCGCCCTTGCCGGCGAGGTGGAACGGCGAACGGGCGTACCCGGCGATGACGACGTTGGTCACGATGATCCTCTCATATTGCGGTCGACCCGGTTAACGCTTGCGGGTTACCCTTAAGGTGCGATACCTCACCTTTACGTCAAGGTGAAGCGGCCGACAATATGGCTTACGCACACTGAGCAATGGAGAGCGAGATGCAGGACACTTTCGGGGGCAAGGCGATCGGCGTCCCGTTGCTGGGCGAGCCGCGGCTGCTGGGCGACATGCTCGACCTGTCGGTGCGGCGGTTCGGATCACGCAACGTGCTCGATTTCATGGGCCGGACGCTGACATATGCCGAGCTCGGCGAGTCGGTAGGTCGGGCGGCGCGGGGACTCCAGGACATGGGCGTCGTGAAGGGGACGCGCGTCGCGCTGTGCCTGCCGAACACGCCCTACTATCCGATCCTGTTCTTCGCGATCCTCAAGGCGGGCGGCGTCGTCGTCAACGTCAACCCGCTCTATGTCGAGCGCGAGCTTGCGCATCTGCTCGAGGATTCGGGCGCGACGATCATCGCCACCTGCGACATCACCGAGATCCACGCGCGCGTGCTGAAGGTCGCGGGGCAGATGGGCGTGAAGCACGTCATCACCTGCCCGATCGCCGGTGCCCTGCCGACGCTGAAGTCGATTGCTTACCGCATTTTCAAGCGCGCCGAGATCGGTCGGGCACCGACTGACGCACGCCATTCCACGTTCGACGCGCTGCTCAAGGCGAAGGGTGGGCCGTCCCCCGTTACCGTTTCCCCTGACGAGGTTGCGGTACTGCAGTATACCGGCGGGACGACCGGCGAGCCCAAGGCGGCGATGCTCAGCCACGCCAACCTCGTCGCGAACGCGGATGCGATGGTCGTGTTCGTCGGGGGCGAACAGCCGCACCAGGACCGCGTGCTCGGCGCGCTGCCGCTGTTCCACGTCTTCGCACTGACCACCGTGCTGACCTACTCGATCCGCACCGGCGCAGAAATGATCCTGCTGCCGCGCTTCGAATTGCAGCAACTGCTCAAGACGATCGACCGGACCAAGCCGAGTTATTTCCCCGCGGTGCCGACGATCTACGCGGCGATCACCACGGCGGCGGAGACGCAGAAGATCGACCTGTCCTCGATCCACGCCTGCATCTCGGGTGGCGCACCGCTGCCAGCGGAAGTGCGGATCGCGTTCGAGGCCGCTACGGGCTCCAAGCTGGTCGAAGGCTATGGCCTGTCAGAAGCCTCGCCAATCATCACCTGCAACCCGATCGACGGGCTGATCAAGCCGGGTTCGGCGGGCTTGCCGTTCCCAGGCACCACGATCGAGATCCGCGACCGCGAGGACCCGACCCGGCTGTTGCCGGTCGGTGAGAATGGCGAAATATGCGCGCGGGGGCCGCAGATCACACAGGGCTATTGGCACAAGCCTGCCGCCACCGCTGACCTGTTCGCGGATGGTGCGCTGCGCACCGGTGACGTCGGGCATCTCGACGCGGACGGCTATTTGTTCATCGTCGACCGGATCAAGGACCTGATCCTCGCCGGCGGCTACAACGTCTATCCGCGCGTGATCGAGGAGGCCTTGTACGAACACCCCTCCGTGCTCGAAGCCGTCGTCATCGGCGTACCCGACAAATACCGCGGCCAGGCGCCGAAAGCGTTCGTCGTGCTGGCCGAAGGTACGGTCGCTACCCCGCTCGAACTGCGCGATTTTCTCCGCGACAAGATCAGCAAAATCGAGCTTCCCCGCGAGGTCGAAATCCGCGACAGTCTCCCCAAGACGCTGATCGGCAAGCTATCCAAAAAGGAACTTGTCGCTGAAGAGACCGCAAAGGCGGCGGCGTTGGAGGCGAGGGGAGTGGACGCGTGAACGACCGACAGGACGATCTTACCGGCATACAGGAAGTCTCGCGCATGCTCGGCGTGAGCGCGCGAACGTTGCGGTTCTACGAGGACAAGGGGCTGATCGAGCCCTGCCGGATCGGTACGACACGGGTCTACACGCGGCGCGAAGTCGCCCGGATGCAGTTGATCTTGCGGGGGAAACGGTTGGGTTTCACGCTGCGCGACATCGAGGAGTTCCTCGACCTCTACGACGCCGACCCGCAGCATGTGGAACAGATGCGCGCGCTGGCCGAACGGTGCCGACAGCGGATCGACCTGCTCGACGCGCAACGCGAGGCGATTGTCCAGACCCGCGACGAGCTGGAGAAGATCGAGCAGGAGGCGCTGGCGCGCATCCCGGCTGGGACCGTCTAAGGCTCGCGACTGCTCGTTAGAGACACGTGGCATGCGTTTGAAGACGACGCCATTTGACGAGAATGCGCCACCCCGGCGAAGGCCGGGGCCCAATTGGGAAAGCCGAGGTAACGAAGCACAGCGCTAATGAGCGACGTTCCCCAACTGGACCCCGGCCTCCGCCGGGGCGGTGCACAAATACAGGCCGAAATCATTTACAATCCTCCCCCTTGCGGGGGAGGATCGGAAGTTCGCCTGGCTTAAAGCCCCACGACACCCCCATCGGTCTTGGTGATCACGATCGTCGCGGACCGCGGCCGTGACGGCGTCGTCACCGCACCAGTCTGGTTGGCTGGCCAGCTGCTCGTGATGTTCGTCGGCCCGCCATTCTCGCCCGGATGCTGGATATTCACGAACAGCGACCGGCCGTCCGGCGTCGTATGGATACCGGTGATCTCGCACTCCTTCGGCCCGACCAGGAAGCGGCGCAGTGCCGCGCCCGGTGCCTTGCCGACCCGCGTCGTTACCGAACCGGTTGCCGCACCGATCGTGTTGGTCACCGTCCGCGTGCCGCCGTCGTTGACGATCCCCGGTACCGAGGCGAGCAGCATGCAGTTGGTGACGTCCGTGAATGCGCCGTCATCCGTCTCGATCCACATCACCGGTGCGATCGTCCCCGAAGCATTGCTCGGCAGGCCGAACCACAGGCCGTCGGGCGACGAGAAGTCGTTGGTCGCATCGAGACCCGACAGGTTGATGTTGGTTGCATCCAGATCGGAGCCGGCCCCGAACGCATAGATGTCCCAAGCGAACGTCGTTGCCTCGGATGTGTCACCGGTCTCGCGCAGGCGGATGATGTGGCCGTTGGCGTTACCCGTGGTCTGGCCGCCCGTGGTCTTGGGATCGACATAGGCGCGCGGGTTGGAGGCGTCCGCGGTAGCCACCGTCCGCGACGAGTTGTTGGTGAGCGTGCAATACATCTCGCCGGTTGCCGGGTTCACCGCCGTCCACTCCGGCCGATCCATGCGCGTCGCACCCAGCGCATCCGCTGCCAGTCGCGTGTTGATCAGCACATCGACTTGGCTCGAGAACGGATAGGCTCCGTTTGCGGAGGTGAGGGGGCCCTGGCCGAACACCAGTGGGAGCCACTGACCGCTGCCATCCGCCGCGAGCTTCGCGACGTAAAGCGTTCCCGCATCGAGATACTTGTCGCCGATCGCGAGACGGTTCGCAGCCGTTGCATCCGCTGCCGACCACGGCGTGGCCGATACGAACTTGTAGATGTACTCGTTCTGCGCGTCGTCGCCCATGTAGAAGGCCGGCTTCACGCCCGCGATCGTACGGCCGATCTGGCAGCCTTCGTGGTTCATACGACCGAGTGCGGTTCGCTTGCGCGGCGTCGAGGCTGCGTCGAACGGGTCGATCTCGACAACCCAGCCGTACTGGAAGATCTCGTTGCGGAAATCGCCCGTGCCGTCGGCCGGCGCGCTGGCCTGTGCGGTTATGTTCCAGCGCGAATAGATCGTGCTGGTCGCGTCGGCTGGCGTGACCGTCGACCAGCCATAGTTACCGCCGGTGTTGCTCTCGCCCTTGCCGTAGCGCGTCAGCGAGGTGTTCGCCTTTACGCCCACGGGGCCAGTTGCCGCGCGCCGCGCCGCGTCGCCGACCTCACGCTTGAAATAGCCGACCCAGTTCTCTTCGTTCGTCAGGTACGTGTGCCAAGGCATTGTACCATTTGCGCAATTGTTGATCGTGCCGCGGCCCGTGGTGGCATCCGGCGAGTAGCGCGTCTTGAGGCTGTCGGCACCGCGCACAGGGCCCGAGAAGCTCATCGGCGTCAGCGGGGTAATACGGCGGTTGAAGGACGACGCGGTTGTGTAGCTCCAGGCGGCGGCGCGGTTGACCTCGATCACCGATACGCCGTGGCACTCCATCTCCTTCAGCACTTCGGCTTCGGGACGGGCGCCTGCGGTCGTGGTCGGGCCGTTCGGATGCAGATAGGCCTGGGTGATGTTCTCGTGGTTGAGCACGAGCAGGCCGCGCGTGTTGCCGTTCGCGTCGGGCGTTCCAGTGGCGGACATGCCGAAATAGCTCATGCCGTCATGATGATCGCCCGCGCGCTTCGAGAAGGTCGCGTCGGTACCGTCATTGGCATACGCGCCGACGCCGCTGCCGATCGGATCGCCGAGCCGGTACAAGACTGTCACCGCATAACCCGCAGGCACTGCAACGACATCCGCGAGGCTCTTCGCAACGGCCGTGAAGCCGAGCGATGCCGCGCCGACGGTCACGCTGGTCGTCGCGCTGACCGAACCGCTGGCCGAAACTGCGGTAAACTGGAAGCTGAGGACGGTCCCGGCAGCAGCACCCGGTACGACGAAGGTCGCGGTGGCGGTCGAGGCACCGGCGAGCGTGACGGCGGGGCCGGCGGTCTGGGTCCAGGTCACGCTGTCGACCTGGCCGATCGCTGCGCCGGTCAGCGTCGCGACGCGGCCCGCGGTCGAGCTCCCGCCGGCTGTCGCCGTCACCGTGACGGGGCTCGAGCCGTTGCCGTCATTGTCGTCGTCGCACCCGGTCAGCAACATGCCGCCGAACACCGCCGCGGCGGTCGCGGACATGCCGCCCATCAAGGTCTGGCGACGCGAGTACCGCGATTCGATCAGGTCGTTGATATGCGGGTTGGCGGTCGGATTGGTGTCGATATCGCCGTCGGTATAGATGGTCTCGAACGTCATGCTTGGTCCCCCCGGGGATGGTTGCGTGGTGTGTAACGATGCGTGAGAGTTAGAATTTTGCGCCCAGCTCGACGCCGTAGAAGCGCGGCTCGCCGGCGATGTAGGTCGGGATGCCGAAGCCGCCGCCGGTGTTGCCCGCGTCGATCAGGTAGCGCTTGTTGGTCGCGTTCCGGACGAACCCGCCGACGCTGTAGCGACCCTGTGCGAACTCGACCCCGGCGCGAGCGTTGACCAGCGTGTAGCCGGGCGTGCTGATGGCCGGGTTGTTCGGCAGTTCGAAAAACGCCTTGGTGCGGTAGGTGACGCTCGGCGTGGCGTAGACCGTCGCGCCGCCGACCGGCAGGCGGAGGATCACACCGCCCGACGCGGTCGTGTCCGGCTGAAGGCGGAAGCGGTTGCCGGCGAATACGCCGTTCGCCGCTTCGTCGCCGATGCCGCCGTCGATGTACGCAAACGTCCCGAACACCGAGAGATACGAGGCGAGCTTCAGATTACCTTCGAGCTCTACGCCAAGGTTCTTGGCCGATCCGGCGCTCTGTGTCGTCGTCACGCCGTTGTTCGTCACCGACACCTGGAAGCCGTCATAGGTCTGGTAGAAGACCGATGCCGCGCCGCTGAACGGGCCGACGCGACCCTTGATGCCGCCTTCGTAGTTCCAGACGTTCTCCTGCGGTACGACCTGCAGGTTGGGACCGACGCCGAACGCGGTGCGCTGAGCGGCTAGCTGGACCACCGGCGAACGGCGCCCCTTGCTGATCGTCGCGTAGAGATTGACCGCGTCGTTGAGCTTCAACAGCGCGTTGAAGCGCGGCAGGATCGCCGTGAAGCTCTTCTCCGCGACGAACTTGTTGCCGTTGGTGTTGGCCGTGCCGAGCAGACTCGACTGGATGCCGAGTGCCGCCAGGATCACCGAGTTCGGCTGGACCGACGAATAGCCCGACTGGCGATCCTCGATCAGGATCCGCGCACCCACGGTCAGTTCGAGTGCCGGCACCGGGATGTACGTCGCATCGGCGAACACCGAGTAGGTGTCGTTGTTGCCGTAGTTCGTGAATTCCGCGGCGTAAGGTATTGCCGTTGCACGACCACCTGTGAGCGCTGCGGTCGCGCGCGTCGCCGGAACCGTGCCGTTCGGTGCGACGCATCCGGTGCCCGTCGGGATGCCCGCGCCGTTCAGTGCCGCGCGGATCGGCGCATAGGCAGCGGCGACCGAGCAAGCGAGATACGTGCCCTCTTCGGTCGCGAACGGAACGCGCTGGAAGCCGTTCTCGAAGAACGCGTTCCAGCCCACCGAGGCGCGATACTTGGGCCCTTCGAAGGCAAAGCGGCTTTCATGGCTCCACTGGTCGCCCTTCGCGTCTTCGGCGAACTCGAGATACGCGGCGGGCCCACCATCGGCGTCGAACACTTCGAGCGCGTCGAACTTGCGATACCCGTTGACGGTGGTGAAAGTGATCCCCGGCGACAGGTCCGCGGTGATCGTCAGGTTCGCGTCGTAGACGTTGCGGTCGAGACCAAGCTTGCGCGCGCCGAGTGCAGTCGCGCTGTACGGCGAGCCCGAAAGTTCCGCGTAGCCATAGTCGCCGGTCTGGCCGCCGGTCGGGGCGTGCGCGCGGCTCTTGAACGCGGTGCCGGGGTTGCGCTGTCCGTCATAGGTCAGGACGAGATCGGCGGTGATGCTGTCGCTCGGGCGATAGCGGAGCGAGCCGCGGATGCCGCGCTGGTCCTGCCCGTTCAGATCGTCCTGGTCGACGCCGCCTTGGTTCTGGTTCGGCACGTTCGCGTCGCCGGCAATGTTGCGGACGTAGCCCTTGCGATATTTATACGCGAAGGCGATGCGACCGGCGAGCACGTCGTTGCCCGCATTCAGGAAGCCAGACACCTGCGTGCGGTCGAAATTGCCGTACGTGCCGTTGATCGCGCCCGATACGCCGGGCTCCGGCTTGGCAGAGACGAGGCTGATCGCGCCAACCGCGGCGGCGGTGCCGAACAAGGTCGCCTGCGGACCCTTCACGACTTCGATCCGTGAGAGGTCGAACAGGTCCTGATATGCGCCGCGCGAACGGCTGATGTCGATACCGTTGTAATAGAGCGTGACGCGCGCGCCCTGCTGCGACGAGCCGTTATCCGAGGTGATGCCGCGGATCACGAAGCCGGGGTTGTTGGCGCTCTGCTCCTGGATCTGGAGGCCGGGAATATAGGCGGCGACTTCGCTCAACGAGTTGACGCCGATCGACGCCATGCGGGCGCCGGTGAGCGCGGTGACGGTGATGGGGACGTCTTCGATCCGCTGTTCGCGCTTCTGCGCGGTGACGACGATCTCGTCGTCCGACGTTGCGGCCTCGGTTTCGGCTTGGGCAGTGGCTGGCGTGCCGGCTTGTGCGAGCGCCATGGTCGAGCAGGTCGTGGCGAGCGTCGCAACTGCGAGCCGCGTGAAGATACGTGTCATTAAGTCCCCCGTGTCGTTGCCGCCGCACTAGGGGGACGAGGTGACGTTTCGATGGCGTCTTCATGAAAGCAAAATGACTATTCCGTAACGGCGCTGTCACATCGTTGCCGCCGGGGTGTCTTCGATCGTGGCTAGCAGGCGGGCAACACCCGTTACGAAAGCCTGAGACGATGACGATCAACCGCCGCGATGCGCTTAAGAATGCCCTTAAACTCGCTGGCTCCGGCGCGACGCTCGCGCTTCCCGCGGTAGCGACACAAGCGGCAGGTACGGCGAAAGCGCGCTTCGATCACGGGGTGGCGAGTGGTGATCCTTCGGTCGACGGCGCCATTCTCTGGACACGGGCGACACCGGTCGATGCGACGCAGGCCGGCGACATCGCGCTGACCTGGCACGTCGCGGAGACCGAAGGCGGCAAGCCGATCCGCTCGGGCACGATCAAGGCCCGCGCCGCGCGTGACTTCACCGCCAAGGTGGAGGCGACCGGGCTCCAGCCGGGCCGCGAATATCGCTACTGGTTCGACGCCGCGGACGGCACGCGATCGCCGGTCGGCCGGCTCCGGACGCTGCCGAAGGGCAAGGTCGCCAATGTCGTGATGGCCGTCGTCTCGTGCCAGCTTTACGCGGGCGGGCTGTTCAATGCGTATGACGCGATCGCCAAGCTCGACCGGCTCGACGCCGTGCTTCACCTCGGCGACTATATCTACGAATACGGCGTCGACGGGTACGGCGCCGACATCGCCAAGAAGATCGGCCGGCTGGTCGAGCCGCGGCACGAGATCGTCAGCCTCGCCGACTACCGGATGCGCCACGCGCAGGTGAAGCGCGACGTCGACATGCAGGCCGCGCACGCCCGCGCCGCGTTCATCTGCGTGTGGGACGATCACGAGGTCGCCAATGACGACTGGATGCACGGTGCCGAAAACCACGATCCAAAGACCGAGGGCGACTGGGACGCGCGCAAGGCGGCGGCGATGCAGGCGTATTTCGAATGGATGCCGATCCGCGACCCCAAGCCCGGCCAGCCCTGGGCGGCAATCAACCGCAGCTTCGATTTCGGCGATCTCGCGACGCTGGTGATGGTCGAGACCCGGTTGCTCGCGCGCAGTCATCAGGTCGTGTCGAAGGGCGAGGCGATCACACCCGCAGAATACGCGCCGATGCTGGCGGAACGCGCGCGGCCTGACCGCGAACTGCTCGGGCCGGCACAGCTCGCCTGGGTCGAGAAGACGATGGCAACGTCCGTGTCGGCGGGGAAACCGTGGCAGGTGCTGGGCAACCAGATCGTGATGGCGAAGGTCACGGGGCCCGACATGGAGCGTCAACTCGGGCCGGTTAAATTCGGCGAGACGATGGCGAAACTGCCGGCGATGTGGCGCGAGCGACTGGCGGCGGGCATCGCTTCGTACCGAGCCGGCATGCCGTTCGGTCTCGACAGTTGGGATGGCTATCCGCCCGCCCGCGAGCGTCTGTACGCGGCGTTCCGGCGGGCGAAGTCGCGGCCGATCGTGCTGTCGGGTGACAGTCATGCCGCCTGGGCGAACGATCTGCACGACGACGCGGGCAAGCTGGTCGCAGTAGAATTCGGCTGCACCGCGATCACCAGTCCGTCCTACGGATCGCTGTTGCCGGGGATTGGAACGTTGATCGCAGACGCGAACAAGGGTGAGGTCCGGTTCTGCGACCAGGACGCCAAGGGCTTCACGCTGCTGACGCTCACGCCTGAGCAGGCGACCGCCGATTTCGTGACCGTGTCGACGGTGCTTGCCAAGCCGTACACCCAAGCGACCGTGAAGCGGTTTCGTGCACAGGCTGCTCGGCCCGAACTGCCGCTGGAAGAGATCGCCTAAAACGATCCTCCGTTCGAATAGGATTGGAAACCGGTCGCCGATCGCTCGGGCTAGCGCCTGACAATCAAAGTTTTTCCGCCGCAAAGTTCAATCGACTTTCAATTCCCATTCAGCGAGGGGATATTCATCTCATCGGACGGAGATGGGAATGCAGCGAGAGGCTTCGAGTTCGACGGTAGGATGGCCGACCGTCCTTCTGGCAGGTATTGTGTACGGCGGATGGATGGTCGCGACGGCGTGGCATACGGTCATTTCGACGCCGTTGCTGGTGCTGATCGGCGGGTGGTTGCTCGCCTGGCAGGGATCGCTGCAGCACGAGGTCATTCACGGGCATCCCACGCGGATCCGATGGATCAACGACGCGATCGGGTTTGCGCCGCTGTCGTTGTGGCTGCCCTATCGCCTTTATCGCCGCAGCCATGTCGCGCATCACCGCGCGGAGGTCATCACCGATCCTCGGCATGACCCAGAGTCCCGCTACCGCGTGCAGGCGCGTGGTTTCGCCGCAGTCCTCGGCCGGCTTCAATCCACGCTTCTCGGTCAGATGGTCTTCGGACCTGCGATCTCGGTCGGCCGGCTCTTCCTGCAAGAGTCCCGCCGACTGGCGCGCGAACCGGCGTGCGTAGCGCGCGACTGGGCGCCACACCTCGTCGCGGTCGCGCTGGTGCTCTGGTGGCTCGACCATGTCGGTCTTGGCGTCGTCCGTTACGTGCTCTGCTTCGTTTATCCGGGCATGGCGCTGACCATGGTGCGCTCCTACGCCGAGCACCGCGCCGATCTCGTGAGCCCCGGTCGTGCCGCCAGCGTCGAGCATGGCGGGCTGCTCGGGCTGCTGTATCTCAACAACAATTTGCATGCCGCACATCACGAGCGGCCGTCGCTCGCCTGGTACGACCTGCCAGCGTACCATCGCCGTAACCGAGCGCGGTTCGCGGAGGCGGGGGCGCCGATCTATCAGGGGTATGGCGAGATCGTCCGGCGGTTCGCATTCAGCGCGCATGACGACATGGTCCACCCCCTCCACCGCGAGCCCGTGTCTTGACGGGCCGGATCGCCTCGCTCGGGATGTACGATCACCCCGCGCAGCATGATGCGAACGACCGGCTGTGGTCGGCGATCGCTGCCGTCCTGCGTGAGCGCGGTGTCGCGGATGTACCCGATCGGCTCGATCGAACGCGCGACGTCCATGCGATCTGGTGCGATCCGGCGTTGCTGTTCGGCCAGGCCTGTGGCTATCCGTTGATAGCCGGTCCGACGCTGGATCTGCGCGTGATCGCGTTCCCGATCTATGCCGAGCAAGAAAGTGGCAGCGTGATCGTGGCGAGAGCGGACGATCCCCGCGGTTCGGTCGCGACGTTTCGCGGTAGCCGCGCGGCCATCAACGACCGCCAGTCGAACACGGGCATGAACCTGTTCCGCGCGACGGTAGCGCCGTTTGCGGGGCAGGGGGCGTTCTTTGCCGAGGTGATCGAAACCGGCGCGCATCGGGCCAGCATCGTCGCGGTCGCGGCGGGCAAGGCGGATCTCGCGGCGATCGACCGCGTGACCTATGCGGCGATCGCGCGGTTCGAGCCGGCTTTGGTTGCGGGCTTCAAGATCGTCGCACCGAGCCCCGCATCGCCGAGCCTGCCCTTCGTGACCGCGGCCGGGACCGACGCCGAGACGGTGGCGGCATTGCGAAGCGCGCTCGATCATGTCGCCGCCGATCCCGATCTGGCGGCGGTGCGCGAGACCCTGTTTCTTGCCGGGATCATACCCGCCGAGCCAGACGCGCTGACCCCAATATCGACGCTGGAAGCCGAGGCCGTCCGGGCCGGCTATCCCACGCTCCGCTGACATGAAGGACAACGCCGTGTCATCAGCATCCGACCCGATCGACCTCTCCACGACGATCGACGAACTGCGCAGCGCGCGTGGTGCTTGGCGGCAGGAACAGGACGGCCGGCATAGCGTCGCGCGCTTCCCGTCGCTGGACGAGACCGGCCGCGCGCTCGACGATCTCGTCGCGGCGCTGTTTCCCGGGCGGCTCGGCATGTTCGCCGGACCGGTCGATCGCGAGGATGCGTTCGTCGAGACGCGGCTGCGACAGGCGCTGGAACGGCTGCAACGGCAGGTCGAACGCGAGTTCGCCTATTGGCAGGAAGAGGCGGTGCTGTCGTTCGACGTCAGCCATGCGAGCATGATCATCGGCCTGTTCTGTGCGGAACTCGGACCGATCCGCGAACTGGTCGACGACGACGTCCGCGCCGCGTTTCTCGGCGATCCGGCGGCCCGAAGCGCGGACGAGATCCTGATCTGCTACCCCGGCATCGTCGCGATCCTGTTCCACCGGATCGCGCACGCACTCTACGGGCTCGGCGCGCCGATCGTCGCGCGGATCATCTCCGAACTCGCCAACAACCGAACCGGCATCGACATCCACCCCGGCGCGACGATCGGCCGCAGCTTTTTCATCGATCACGGCACCGGCGTCGTGATCGGCGAGACCGCGATCATCGGCGACCGCGTACAGATCTACCAGCACGTCACGCTCGGCGCGCGCAGTCCGCTCGGCGTGACCGACGTGTCAGCGCGCGAACGGCTCGCGCGGCATCCGATCGTCGAGGACGACGTGGTGATCTATGCCGGCGCGACGATCCTCGGCCGCGTGACGATCGGGCAGGGCGCGACGATCGGCGGCAATGTCTGGCTGCTGGAGGATGTGCCTGCGGGGAGTGTCGTCGCGCAACCGACCGCGGTGATCCTGGCAGGCGATGCCGCCGACCAGTTGCACGAGACGCTGCGGGGTCGAGCCGCATGATGCGCTTTGCCTGCTGTCGTCGGGAGGACGGGCCGCCCAAGCCCGTGATCGGGGTGTTGTGCTGCAACGAAGTGGTCGATCGGCCGATCCAGGCGGTCGCTACCCGCTTCGTCGAGCCGTTGGTGCGCTATGCCGGCGCGACCGTCCTGCTGGTGCCGGCGGTGGCGGATGCGATGGACACGCGCGCACTGGCATCGCGGCTCGACGGGTTGTTGTTGACCGGGTCGCGGTCGAACGTCGCGGGGGCACGCTACGGCAAGTCGGACGCGGCCGACGACGCTCTCGATCTGGACCGTGATGCGGTGGCGCTCGAACTTGCGGGCCGGATGATCGAGGCGGGGCGGCCGGTGTTCGGTATCTGCCGCGGGTTGCAGGAGCTGAACGTGCTGTTCGGCGGCACGCTGACCGATGCGCTGGACGATGGCCATCACCGGTCGACCGACGACGCGACCGCGTACGAGACGCTGTTCGACCATGTCCACGACGTTAGACTGCGATCGGGCGGGATGCTCGCGGCCGCGATCGCCGAGCGCAGCATCTCGGTCACGTCGGTCCACCGGCAGGGTATCGATCGGTTGGGGAAGGGCCTCAGCGTCGAGGCGCATGCGGTTTCGGACGGGCTGGTCGAGGCGTTCTCGGCGCGCCCGTGCGGCGGCGACGTGCTCGCGGTGCAATGGCATCCCGAATGGGACGTTGCAGCCAGCGCATCCAGCCGCGCATTCTTTTCACTTATCGGCCAGTCGCTTGGGACCTATCGGGACCGATGACTGCGACCGCTCGTTTGGTTCGCACGGAGATCGTCGCAGAGCGATCCACTAACAGGGACACTATCATGACTGCTTATCGTACCGCGTTGACGCTCGCCGCCTCGACCCTCGCCTTCGCCAGCGCGCAGGTAGCCCATGCGCAGGACGTGCCCGCGCAAACCGCGACCGCGCCTAGCGCCGACCCTGCTGCGGCGCCCGATATGGGAGACGATATCATCGTCACGGGCACACGCGCGGTCGGTCGGTCGCGTCTCGACAGCGCGTCGCCGGTCGACGTGCTGAGTTCGGCCGCGATCCAGCGCCAGGGGACGACCGAACTGGGCGCGGCGCTGTCGGCGATCGCCCCCTCGATCGATTTCCCACGGCCGTCGGCGGTCGATGGCACCGACGCGATCCGCCCGGCGACGTTGCGCGGCCTGTCGCCCGACCAGACGCTGGTGCTGGTCAACGGCGTGCGCGGCCATACCGCGGCACTGCTGAACGTCGGTGGGTCGGTCGGGCGCGGCTCGGCTGCGGTCGACCTGAACACGATCCCGACAGTGGCGCTCGACCGTATCGAAGTGCTGCGCGACGGGGCGTCCGCACAATATGGCTCTGATGCGATCGCCGGTGTCGTCAACCTGCGGCTGCGCGAAGCCCGGTCGGGCGGCGGCATGACCGTCAACTACGGCATCTACAACACCGATATCGACACCGCGCGCGGCAGCCGCAGCACGAATGGCGAGCATGCGCTGACCGTGTCCGGCTGGCAGGGCATCGGCTTTGGCGAGGACGGCTTCCTGACCGTTTCGGGCGAGTATCTGGATCGCCAGGCGACCAACCGCGCTGACTTCGACACGCGCGCGCTGGTCAAAATCCCTGGGACGCCGGGTCGTGTGACCGGCCTCTTCGGCGATCCGAAGGTCGAGCAATACAGCATCTTCGCCAACGCCGGCACGACGCTGACCGGCACGTGGAAGCTGTACGGCTGGCTCGGCTATCAGGACCGCGACACGCGCAGCGCGGCTTTCCCACGGTTGCCGCTCGCGTCGGACCAAGTCGCCGTCGACCGACTGACCTTGGCAGGACTTTCCGATGGTTTCTTGCCGCTGATCAATACCAAGTCGCGCGACATAAACTCGGCGATCGGCATCAAAGGCGTGGTCGCCGACTGGAACGTCGACCTGAACGCAAGCTATGGCCGCAACAAGATCGGGTTCCGCACGCTGGATTCCGCGAACTATGCCTATGGCCGCACCACGCAGCGCGACTTCTCCGACGGCGCGCTGATCTATGACCAGTACATCGTCGGGCTTGATGTTGATCGCAAGTTCGACGTGTTGCAGGGCGTCAACGTCGCGTTCGGGCTCGAAGGGCGCCGCGAAGGGTTCAAGATCCAGTCCGGCGAACTCGCATCCTATGGCTATCCCGCCGCTGGGACAGTGACCGGCGCACTGCCGACCGCACCCCCAGGCGCGCAGGGCTTTGGCGGTTTCTCGCCGGACAACGCGATCGAGCGGAGCCGTCGCAACGGCAGCGTCTATCTCGACGTAGAGGCGCAGGTGACGGACAAGTTGCTGCTCGGGCTCGCCGGACGCGGTGAGGATTATTCCGATTTCGGCTCGACCGGCACCGGTAAGGTCTCCGCGCGCTATGACTTCGCGCGCTGGTTTGCATTGCGTGGAACGGCATCGACAGGCTTCCGCGCGCCGGCTCTGCAGCAACAGTATTTCACGTCGGTCGCAACCGTCATTCAAAACGGAAACCCAGTTCAGACCGGAACCTACCCATCGGTAAGCCCCATTGCGGCTAGGCTCGGAGGCCTTCCTCTCGAGCCTGAGAAGTCGACCAATTTTTCGGTCGGTACCGTCATTCGCTTCGGCGGGTTCGACCTGACCGTCGATGCGTACCACATCCGCATCCGCAATCAGATCGGTCTTTCGGAGAACATCACCACGTCGTCGACCCAATCTGCCGCGGTCAATGCGCAGATCCTCAACTTGCTCGCAGGATCAGGGGCAACGGCAGCGCGGTTCTTCGTCAACGGCATCGCCTCGACCACAAAGGGCATCGACGCCGTGGCGCATTACCGGCTGCCGACCGATGCTGCCGGGACGTTCGACCTGACGATCGCCGGCAACGTCAACGACGTGAACGTCACCCGCGTGCCGACATCGACCTCGACGCTCAACCCCGCACCGACGCTGTTCGCCCGCAACCGCATCGAATCGTTGGAGAACGGTACGCCGGGCGAGAAGGTCACCGGCTCGATCGACTGGTCGCTCGACCAGCTCGGGGCGCTCGCCCGCGTCACCTATTATGGCGACGTGACTCAACCCGGCACGACCCCGGCCGGCGACGTGCACAGCGGCAAGCACCTGATCACCGATCTCGAACTCCGCTACCAGGCGAAGAAGGGCGCACAGATCGGGCTCGGCGTCAGCAACCTGTTCGACGTCTATCCCGACGCGACGAGCATCGCGAACAACCCGACCGGTGTGATCGGCTATCCGTATTACTCGCCGTTCGGGTTCAACGGCCGCTACGTCTACGCACGCGCCGGCCTGAGCTGGTGATTAAATCATAGTGGTACGATAGGGTATTGCGTTCGACCGCATCGCTGGGTAGCTTTCGGTTCCAGGATCGATTTTGCGCATTGCGATCGTAATTCTGCACTAGTCATCACGGAGACCATTCGATGAAGAAGATCACGATCGTGCCAATCATTGTAGTCCTGGCACTTGGCCTCGCCGCCTGCACGAAGCCCGCAGCGACCGAGAACGTTACCGACATTCAGTCGAACACGGTCGTCGAAGAGTCGGACGCGAATCTTTCCGCTGTCGATGGTATCGAGACGAGCAACTCGGCCGATCTCGAGAACTCGGTCGATTCGAATTCGAGCGGCAACGCGCTCTGATCAACGACCTGAAATTGTAACAGGTGGCTTGGTTCGGCAATCGACCCATCTGTTCGAAGACTCGAAAGGCGACGTACTTTCCGTTCTGGGGAAGTCGTCGCCTTTTGTATTTCTGATCGATCGAAGTACGTTTTAAAGCCGATGCATTTCGGCGCACTTTATACTCTACTCACCGAGGATAGTGAATAACTCTATTCCTATTTGATAAGTGGGTATTACAACGGGGTAACGTCAAGGCGAAGTGAAGCTCCCTAGACGGAACCTAGTGGTCCAGTGGAGCCCTTCTGCTGGGCCACCATTTTTGAGCGCGAGCTCTGGAAAAGTTCGCGGCCTGCCGGCATCTGACAGGGGCCGTATTCTCGAGTATTCGCTATTAGTCAGCTGGTCTTCGGTACCGCGTTGGATCGACGTCCGCGCCAATAACGGATCGCGGTCATCACCACCGCAACAACGACGGCGAGGATCGCAACGCCGGCCAACTTGTGCTTCGGCATGATACTGTGGACCGCGTCGAGCAGCGTATCCCCGAACAGATAGCCGATGCCGGTGAACATCACGCCCCAGACCACCGCGGAGATCGCGTTGAGCAACATGAACGTGCGTGCGGGGACATGCGACGTGCCGATCGCAATGGGACTGATCGTCCGCAGGCCGTAGAGAAAGCGAAAGCCGAGGATGAAGACCGTCGGGTGACGTTCCAGCGTATCGAGTGCCTTGGCGAAGGCCGGCTTGGCGGCGATCTTTCGGACGCGGGCGGTGTCGCGGTAGCGGCGCCCGGTGAGGAAGAAGAGCTGGTCCGCGGCGAACGATCCCGCGACTGCCGCAGCGGCGCTGCCCCAGAGCGGCAGCAAATGCTGGTGCGCCAGCACGCCGCCGGTCACAACCGCGGTTTCGCCTTCGAGCCCCGCACCCAGGAATATCGCGGCGAGGCCGTATTGGGCGATGAGCGTTTCGATCGACATCGCTTGCCCTTGCCGCAGCGCGAAGTTCTCCGCCAGCATCATTTACCCGCCTCGCTACAGGCGGTTATCGACCAATTGGCGGGCTGCTACCGGCCGAGATAGTCCATCTTGCCGATCGGTACGCCGCGCATCCGCAACAGCGCGTAGGCGGTCGTGATGTGGAAATAGAAGTTGGGCAGCACGAACCCGAGCACATAGCTCTGTCCCGTAAAGTCCAACGTCCGGCTGGGCGTGACGATCGTGACGACAGCATCTTCCTTGCCGTCGATCGCGTCGCGCGGCACGCCATCAAGGAACGCGAGCGTTGCGACGATGCGCTGCTGGAGCGCTGCGAAACTCGTCTCGTCGTCGGCCATCGCGATCGTCGGGACGCCGCCAAGCCGGACCATCGCGCCCTTCGCCGTATCGCTGGCGCGCTGGATCTGCGCGGTCAGTGGCGCCATGTCGGCGATCAGTCGCGTGCCGAGCATGTCCGCCTCGGCGATGCCGTGCTCCTGTGCATAGGCTTCGCCCGATTTCAGGATCGCCGAAAGACTGGCGAAACCGCGGCGAAAGGCGGGGACGGTGAGGTCATAGAGCTGGGTCATGGACGCAGGCGTAGGCGCGCGATCACGTCCGGTCGAGGAGGAACGCGGCGAGCTGGTTCCAGGCGGGCTGCTTTGCCGCGACGCCGATCGTGTGCAGCGGGCTGCTGGAGGGAAGCGCGACGACGCTCGGTCCAGCATAGTTTGATCCGAGCAGCTTCAGGCCCTGCTTGAGCGCGGTACCGCCGTTGAAGGCGACGGCGCGAAGCTTCGGTAGTTGGCCGATGAGCGCGACGATGTCGTTGCCTTCGGCGTCGAGGATCGCCGCGTCGTTGCTTCCACTCCGCCGCGCCGACCCGATCACGTCCCACAGCGCCACGCCGCTCGCCCGCAACGCCGCCAGCCGATCCTCATAGTCGAGCGTAACGAGATCGCAGCCGACGACCGGCGACATCAGCTGCCAGAACTGGTTCTGCGGATGCGCATAATAGCGCTGCGCGGCAAGCGACCGGTCGCCCGGCAGGCTGCCCAGAACCAGAACACGCGCTTCAAAATCGAAAATTGGCGGAAACGAGTGCTTGAGCGACATTAAGTTCCTCGGACTGTCACGACCGTAAGACTATGCGATACGCCGGTTATAACCTAGGGTCGGCACATATGGTCGCACCACGCGCGGTACGATCACAGGAAGGACTGCCACTTGGCACTGAACGGACAACTACCGGCGCTCGCACGAACCGGTATCGACGGGCTCGACGACATTCTCAATGGGGGGCTGACACCGGACCGGATGTACCTCGTCGAGGGTACGCCCGGCACGGGCAAGACGACGCTCGGACTCGGCTTCCTGCTCGCCGGCGCTTCGGTCGGCGAGGCGGGTCTGTATATCACGCTGGCCGAGACCGAAGTCGAGTTGCGCGCGGTGGCGCAGACGCATGGCTGGTCGCTGGACCCGCTGACGCTGTTCGAGATGGTGCCGGCCGATGGCCTCGGCGAAGACCATGAACAGACGTTGCTGCATCCGAGCGAAGTCGAACTCGGCGAGACGATCCGCGACGTGATGGCGAAGGTCGACGAGCTTCGGCCGAAGCGCGTGGTGATCGACAGCCTGTCCGAACTGCGCCTGCTCGCGCAAAGCCCGATCCGCTATCGTCGCCAGATTCTCGCGCTCAAGCACTTCTTCTCGACGCGCGCCTGTACCGTGCTGTTCCTCGACGACAAGAGCGGCTCGGGCAGTGATCTCCAGTTGCACAGCATCGCGCACGGTGTGATTTCGCTCGAACAAACCTTGTCGGGATTCGGTGCGCAACGTCGTCGCATGCATGTCGTGAAGATGCGCGGCGTGCGGTATCGCGGTGGCTATCACGACTTCGAGATCGAACGTGGCGGGCTTTGCGTGTATCCACGCCTGATCGCGTCCGAACACGTCATGAAATATTCGGACGATGCCGTGTCGACCGGGTCGACCGAGCTCGACACGCTGCTGGGCGGTGGCCTCATTCCCGGCACCGCGACGTTGCTGACTGGGCCGGCCGGTGTCGGGAAGACGACGGCATCGGTGCAGTCGATGATCGCAGCGTTGAAACGTGGCGAGCGGGCTGCGTATTTCCTGTTCGACGAGCGATTGCCGACGTTGCTGAAGCGTAGTGCGTCGCTCGGCATGGACCTGATGCCGTTCGTCGAGAACGGGCAGCTCGAGTTGCGGGCGATCGATCCCGCCGAAATGTCGCCGGGCGAGTTCTCTGGGGCGGTGCGGGCTGCGGTCGAACAACACGGCGCGAAGATCGTCGTGATTGACAGCCTAAACGCCTACCTCCAGGCGATGCCGAACGAACAGTTCCTGATCCTGCAGATGCACGAGATGCTGACGTATCTCGGCCAGAAGGGGATCGTCAGCCTGCTGATCCTCGGCCTGCACGGGATTACCGGCGACGTTCGATCCGACGTCGACCTCAGCTATCTGTCCGATACGATCGTCCAGCTCCGCTATTTCGAGGCGCATGGCGAGGTGCGGCAGGCGATTTCGGTGATCAAGACGCGCACCGCACGGCACGAACGCACGATCCGGGAGTTTCAGATCGGTAGCAACGGATTGCTGGTCGGCGAGCCCCTTCGCGAATTCCAGGGCGTGCTGACGGGTGTTCCGACATTCTCGGGCGAAGGAAAGACGTTGATGGCCAGCCGAATGGGGATGCAGGACTCGCGCGTCTGACATGGACGATCGCGTCCTGATCCTGGCGCCCCGTGGGCGCGATGCGGCAATCGCGTCGGACCTGCTCGGGCGGAATGACATCGTCGCTTACGTGTGCCGCGACCAGATGGACCTGATCGCCGAACTCGCCAAGGGCGCGGGCGCGGTGATGCTGACCGAGGAAGCACTCGCGACCGAAGAAGTCGTCCCGCTGGCGGAATGGGTCGCGGCGCAACCCAATTGGGCGGATATCCAGTTCGTCGTGCTGGCAAACGGTACGCGGACGCCGCGGACGGCGCGCGCGACGCAGCGGCTTACCGATCTCGGCAACGTCCTGCTGCTGGAACGGCCTCTGCATGCGGAGGCGATGCTAGGCGCGATCCGGTCGGCGCTGACGGCGCGGCGGCGGCAATATGAGTTGCGCGACGTCGCAGTGACGCTCGAACGCGCGGTGCTCGACCGCACCAGCGAGTTGCGAACCGCGCGCGAAAGCTTGGAGATCGCGCTCGAAGCCGCCGGCATGGGAAGCTGGGACATCGACCTGACGACCGGCGAATCCCGGCGTACGCTGCGGCACGACGCGATCTATGGCTATCCGGAGGGTCGGCCCGACTGGACGATGGAAACCTTCCTTAGCCATATCGACGTGAAGCAACGCGGTATCGTCACGCGCGCGATGACCGAGGCGACGCGAACCGGCGTGATCGACGTCGAATATCGCATCGATGCGGCCGACGGCGCTTCGCGGTGGCTCGTCGCCAAGGGGCGCGTCCAGTATGACGATGCCGGCAAGGCGGCGCGAATGACCGGCGTGGTCTCCGACGTCACCGATCGCAAGGAGGCCGACGCGCAACTCGCGCAGGCGCAGAAGATGGACGCGATCGGCCAGCTGACTGGCGGCGTCGCGCACGATTTCAACAATCTGCTGACGCCGATCGTCGGCAGCCTCGACCTGCTCCGCCGGCGGCACAAGGACGACGAGCGTACGCAGCGGATGATCGGCGGCGCGTTGCAGGCGGCGGAGCGGGCGGCAACGTTGACCCAGCGGCTGTTGGCGTTCGCCCGGCGGCAGGCTCTCCAGCCGCGCGCCGTCGATATCGGCGCGCTGATCGACGGATTGGTCGACCTGATGCGGCGCTCGCTCGGGCCGTCGATCGCAGTGACGCTTGAGATTCCGGGGCATTTGTCCTCGGCGCGCGTCGATCCCAACCAGCTCGAACTCGCATTGCTCAATCTGGCGATCAACGCGCGCGACGCCATGCCTGGCGGTGGCAAACTGACGCTGACCGTCAGTGAGGTCGTCGTCGACGATCGCAACATGGTCGGCCTTGCCCCGGATCGCTACGTACGGATCGCTGCGATCGATACCGGCGTTGGCATGGACCGCGCCACGCTCGCCCGCGCGACCGAGCCGTTCTTCTCTACCAAGGGGGTCGGCAAGGGCACCGGGCTGGGGCTCTCGATGGTCCACGGGCTCGCCGCGCAGTCGGGCGGCACGCTCCGCCTGACGAGCGAACCGGGTTCCGGCACGACCGTCGAGCTCTGGCTGCCGGCAACCGAGGAAGCGGCGACCGAGACGGTCGAGAACACCGCGGAGCCGGTCATCGCGCGGCGTGCGGCCAAGGTGTTGCTGGTCGACGACGAGGACCTTGTACGCGCCGCGACCGCCGACATGCTGCGCGACATCGGCTATGTCGTAGTCGAGGTCCCCTCCGCCAGCCAGGCGCTGTCGGCCATCCGATCCGGCGTGGATGCGGACATACTCGTCAGCGATTATCTTATGCCGGGCATGACAGGTGGGCAGCTCATCACCGAACTCTGGTCGTCGGGCAACCGCATCCCGGCGTTGCTGGTGACTGGCTATGCTGCGGCGGGCGAGGACGTGCCCGAGGGGGTCACCCGTTTGTCGAAGCCGTTCCGCCAGACCGATCTCGCCGCGCGGGTCGACGAACTGCTGCGTCAGTCGCCGCCGGGCCGCCCGAAGCTGCGCGCGGTAGAGTGAGATCGGACCGGGCGGATACCGCCCGGCCCGATTTCCTTCCGGGTTTTAGAAGCCCTTCTTCAACGACACGAAGAACTGCCGTGGCGCGCCGGCGAGCAACGTCTGGTTGTCACCGCTGGCGGCGAAACCATTCGACCCGATCGTCGAAATATACTTCTTGTTGGTAAGGTTGGTGACGTTGCCTTCGATCGCGACGCCGTGCAGCGCGCCATCGCCTTCGAAGCGGTAGCCGATGCTGGCGTCGACCAGCACGCGGCTCGGCACCGACTGGTCGTTGAGATAGGTGAAGTAGCGCTTGCTCATGTAATCCGCGCCGACCCGGCCGGTGAAGCCCGACTGTTCGAGGACGATCTCGCCCTTGACCATGTGCTTGGGGGTATCGACGACGGTGTCGCCCTTGCGGACCTGGACCGAACCGGACGCGTCGGTGACCGTGTCCTGATATTCCGCGTTGGTGTAGGAATAGCTGGCGAACAGCGAGAGCGGCCGGAACACGCGGTAGTTGGCGGAGACTTCGGCGCCGTAAGTGCGCACGCTGCCCGCGTTGTTGAGCGTCGGTGCGTTGCCGAGAATGCCGACGCCGTTCGCAAAGGCGAGCAGGCGGTTCGAGAAGTCGACATAATAGCCGACTGCCGAAGCCTGGAACGGCCCGCTGTGCAAACGGACGCCGCCCTCAGCGGTCTTCGAGCGCTCGGGCTTGAGGCGCCCGCGGACGGCGTTGAAGCCGGCCTGCGTCGCCGCGAACGGCCCGGTGGTCGCCGACGAGACGAACGCACGCATGTTCTCGGTATAGTCCGCGAACACTTCCGCCGCCGGGGTCAGCTTGAACAATATGCCGGCCTGAGGCTGGAACCAGTCCTTGGCGGAGATACGGCCGACCGAGAGCGGCGAGCTCGTATCGGGCAGCATCGTCGCGCTGTTGACGACATACGCGCCCTTCCACCCGGCGTTGACGATCAAGCGGTCGTTGATGAGTTTCAGCGTGTCCTCGACATGATACTGCATCGTGTCGGTGCCGTATTTGCCGTCCCACTGCGTCGCGTAGGAATTCTTCTGGAATTTCAGCACGTCGCGGTTGGGCTCTGCGCTGTCGGTCATGCCGTAGAAGCGCCGCGCCTGGGTGAAGGTGTTGGTCTCGAGCCAGCCACCGATCTCGAAGGTGTTCGCGCCGGTCTCATAGGCGATGTTGCTGAGCGCTCCGCCGCGCTTGATGCTGTATTCCGTCGTGCGGAAGCCGAGTGGGCTCGGCGCGGTGATCGCGCTGCCGTCCTGGTTCAGTGCGCCGGCCGGGGTCGGCGAATAGGGCGTGATCCACGACCCCTGACCCTTGTTGTTGTGATAGTAACCGGTCGTGGTCATCGTCAGCTCGGGCGTCAGGTTAGCGTCGAGCGTGACGCCGCCGAGGTAATCCCGCCGGACGCCACCTGCATCGAAATACGCATCGTCGACCGTGCCGAACCCGGTCGGGAAGGTCGTGCCGGTGCCGGCCCATGGCGCGACGAAGCCGACCGACGACCCGTTGTTCGCCTTCGTATACGTCGCGAGCGAACCCTGGTTCTGGTAGGTCTTCGCGATCTGGAGCGCGAGCGGATAGTTGTCGGCAATGTTGTCGTTGCGCAGGCCGCGACGACGGATGATGTCGTAGCTGAGATCCTGGTAATCCTGCTCGCGACGATCGGAGAAGTTCACGAACGCGGACAGGCTGCCGAACGCGCCGAGGTCCTTGACGATCTTGCCGTTCGCCTGATGCTGGCGCTGGACGCCGTCGCCTTTCCACTTGTCGGTGGTGAGGTAGCCATAGCTCAGATAGCCCTTCAGCCCGCCACCAAGATCGCCGCTGTCGATACGCGCATAGCCGCGGTACGTGTTGTCCGAGCCATAGGTGCCGCCGCCGGTGACGTTGGCGGTATCGCGGGGCTTGTCGCTGAAGAACTGGATCGTGCCGCCGAGGTTGCTAGTCGAGGCGGTGCCGAGCGCGCCCGCGCCCTGTGCGACTTCGGTGCGGGCGACGTTCTCGGAGATGATCGCGCGGCTGATGTGCAGGCCGTTGACGTTGCCGTAGCTCATGTCGCCGAGCGGCACGCCGTCGAGCGTGAAGCCGAGCTGGTTCTGGTTGAACCCGCGCAGCGAGATGCGGACCGCCCATTCATACGCGCCGAACGGGTCGGACGCCTGGAAATTGACGCCAGGAAGCTTCTCGATCGCCTTCAGTGGGCTCGAACCGGGGGTGAGGCGTGCGAGGTCGACGGCGCTGACGCTCTGCACCTGGCGGCTCTGCCCGAAGCCGAGCACGACGATGTCGGACGACGTCTCGGATGCCGGATCGGCTTGGACTTCTGCCGGCGCAGCTACCGGGGTTTCCGGTGCGGCCTGGGCAAACGCGGCAGGCGTGGCGAGCGCCGCGAGTGCGACACCGGCGAAAAGCGACGATATGGTCTGCATGATGTCCCCTGAAGCGCGACGGCGCTCAGCGGCCCTTTGCCGATCGACGTGACGCGTCGGCGACAGATCGAAGACGAATTCGAGACGGTCGGCGATATTGTTACGGTAGTGACCCGAATGCCTCGCTCAACGGGACGACCGACCTCCCTCTCTCAACGGGGAGAGGGAAGGGGCCCGCGGCTACTTTGCCGTGGGAAGGGTGAGGGCACGTGTGCCAGTCACGATAGCCATCACCCCCGCATCATACGCGCGATCGTCTTCGCCGCCGCCGCACCATAAGGCGCCTTGAGCCCGGCAATCTTGGCGACGTCCAACTTCGACTGCTTGTAGACCGCCCGCGCATGGCTGAACGTACGGAAGCCGTCGATCCCGTGATACGCGCCCATCCCCGACGGTCCGCTGCCGCCGAACGGGAGGTCCTCCATCGAGACGTGGAAGATCACGTCGTCGAGCGTCACGCCGCCCGAGATCGTCCGGTCCATCACCCGACGGCGCTCGGTGTCGTCGGTGCCGAAATAATAGAGCGCGAGCGGCCGATCGCGGCGGTTCACCTGCGCGATCGCGTCGTCGATGCCGTCGTAGCGGCGGATCGGCAGCACCGGGCCGAAGATCTCTTCCTGCATGACGATCATGTCGTCGGTCGCGTCGCGGACGATGTGGAGCGGCATTTTCCGCGAGTTGGCAGCGCCGAAATCCTCATTGGCGGGGTTCACGACCTCGACCGTTGCGCCCTTTGCACGGGCGTCGGCGATCCAGTCGGTGAGGCGCTGGTGGTGGCGATCGTTCACGACCGACGTGTAGTCTGCGTTGGCGAGCAGGGTGGGGTACATCGCGCTGGCTGCCGCCTTGATGCCGTCGACGACCTGCGCCTCGTTTGCGGAGGGCACGAGCAGGTAATCGGGTGCGAGGCAGATCTGTCCCGCGTTCATCATCTTGCCGAGCGCCACGCGTTCGGTCGCCCGCGCGATATCCGCCGAGGCGCCAAGAATGACGGGCGACTTGCCGCCGAGTTCGAGCGTGACCGGCGTCAGGTTATCGGCGGCGGCGTGAAGGATGTGGCGACCGATCGCAGTCGCGCCGGTGAAGATCAGATGGTCGAACGGCAATGCGGCAAACGCCTTCCCGACATCCGCACCGCCCGAGATGACGGCGAATTCGTCCTGCGCGAAATATTTCGGCACGACGTCCTCGAACAGCGCGGCCGTCGCGGGCGTGTACTCACTGGTCTTCGCCATCGCGCGATTGCCCGCGGCGAGCACGCCTGCGAGCGGCGCCATCAGGAGGTTAACCGGGAAATTCCACGGAGCGATGATGCCGATGACACCCTTTGGCTGGTATTCGACCCACGCCCTCGCCCCGAGCAGTCCGAGTGGAAACTGGACCGCGCGCCGCTCCCGCCGCATCCACCGATCGAGATGCTTGGCGGCATGCGCGATCGGCGCGAGCGAGGCGCCGATATCGGTGATCATCGTCTGCTCGCGGCTACGGTGCCCGAAATCCTCCGATACCGCGTCGCAGAACGCCGCAGCATTATCCCGCACCATCGCCGCCGCGCGCTTGAGCCGGTCGAGGCGGACCGTCTTGGTGACGGGAAGCTCGGCCATGAACGCATCACGCTGGGCTGTGAGGATGGTTTGCAGGTCAGTCATCAGAGCGTTCCTGTGGATAGTGGTCGGCGATCAATACGATGTTGAATTGTAGTAAAATCTCGGGCCTCTATCGATGTTTAGGATAATGCTTTTATTCTCATAAAAATACGAAAATTGGCGATATACTATTGAACGGGCCATACTGGTCGTTGTAATTCCTTACCCGTAATCAGATCCTCAATTAGTTTGAGCTGACCAAAAACTAAGGCTCTAATATGTTCTCGTTCTTCTGGCGTTCCCTCTCGGCCGACCAAATCTATGGCTATCGATTCGAGAAAAAGGTTCAGTAATTTGAGAGAGCTTCCCGAAGCGACCAAATTGCGGGCAGCCGAGCGGGGTCCCTGGTTTCTAAGTTCAAATATAGGAAATCGGTCTATTTCGCTTGCGACCGAGATCATGCTCAATCCCGCAGCGCGCACTGATAGGGCGGTAGGCAAGAAGTTGGCTGATGTCCGATGGTAGCTCTCGATAACCTCGTAACTGTTTTGTAAAAGGCGACCTGCTGCATTTTTCAACTGCTTACGCCTTTGCCAATGTGGCGCGAAGGCGGTGAAGTAGGTTATCGCTAAGGCAATTATGGCGCCAGCAAACTGTGCCCATCCTGACAAGGCTTGGTGAGTTTCTAACCATGTAATGAGATTAGCCACCCCACCTCCGTCATCGGCTGAAATTAGCCCTAATAGTAAGTGCTAAGCACATTTACCCCGTAAACGCGTATCATATACGTAACCGATCAAATGTTTACGCCCCCACCGGCAAATCCCGGAACGGCTGGTCCTTGTCGACGCGAATTTCACCAGGCAGGCCGAGCACGCGTTCGGCGATGATGTTCTTGAGGATCTCGTCGGTGCCGCCGGCGATGCGCAGGCCCGGCGCCCACATCGTCGCGGCGTGGAACGCGCCCTTCAACGGCGTCAGCGCGGGGTCGGATATGATGCCGTATTGATCGCCGGCCTCGACCGCGGTGTTGCCGATCGCCTGCAACTGGTTGGCGGCGACGATCTTGCCGATCGAGCTTTCGGGGCCGGGCACCTGTCCCTTCGACAGCGCGGTGATCGTCCGCATGCGAGTGTTGCGCAGGCCTTCGGATTGCACCCACCAGTCGGCGAGCGTCTGGCGGAACGCGGCGTCCTTCAGCAGCGGCCCGTCTGCGCCGTTGGCCTGGGCGGCGAAGGCGAGGATGTCTTCGGGCCCGACACCGCCACTCGTGCCGATCGCGAGGCGCTCGTTCATCAGCGTGAACAGCGCGACCTTCCAGCCGCCGTCTACGGGACCAAGACGCTGCGCGTCGGAAATCCGGACGTCCTCGAACCACACTTCGTTGAAGCTCGACCCGCCGGACATCTGGTGGATCGGACGGATTTCGATGCCCGGCGCCTTCAGGTCGAGCCAGAACATCGTCAGGCCCTGGTGCTTGGGCACGTCGGGGTTGGTACGGACCAGGACGATGCCATAGTCGCTGTAATGCGCGCCCGAGGTCCAGACCTTCTGGCCGTTGATCACCCAGTCGTCGCCGTCCCTGACCGCGCGCGTGCGGATTGCGGCGACGTCGGAGCCGCCGGCGGGTTCGGAGAAGAGCTGCGACCAGATCTCGTCGCCGCGCACTGCGGAACCGACGAAGCGGTGCTTGGTCGCGTCATCGGCATAGGCCATCACGGTCGGCACGCACATGCCGAGGCCGATCGTGAAATAGCTGCCGTCGACCGCGTGTTTTGCCTCTTCCTGTCCGAAGATGACGCTTTCGATCGGGGTGCCGCCGCCGCCGCCCCATTCCTGCGGCCAGGTGATGCACGCATAGCCGCCGGCCGCTTTCCTTGCCTGCCATGCCTTCGCCTTGGCCATGTCGTCGGGGTAGTGGCTGGAGTCATGTTCGGCGATGTTCGCGTCGAGCCAGTCGCGTGCGGCGGCGCGATACGTGGCTTCGGCGTCGCTGTCCTTGAAGTCCATGATCGTCCTTTCGAGCGGCCCGGCTAGGCGGCGTTGCGCATTTCGAGTTGGCCGACGAGGCGTTCGCGCCACGCGGCGGGGCTGCCGGCGACGAGTGCGAGCTGGCGCGAGCGGCGGTAATAAAGGTGGCAGTCGGACTCCCAGGTGAAGCCCATCCCGCCATGCGTCTGGATGTTCTCCTTCGACGCGAACCAGTACGCGTCGGACGCGGCAACGCGCGCCGTGGCGGCGGCGAGCGGCAGTTCGGCGGCGCCCACGTTCAGCGCCCATGCGCCGTAATAGGCGTTCGAGCGCGCGAGTTCGTTCTTCACGTACATGTCAGCGAGCTTGTGCTTGATCGCCTGATACCCACCGATCTGCCGCCCGAACGCGTAGCGATCGAGCGCGTAGCCCTTCGCCATCTCGAGGCACCGATCCGCGCCACCCAGTTGTTCGAACGCGAGGAGGACGGCGGCGCGGTCGAATACGGCCTGCATCGCGGCGATGCCGTCGTCGCTGCCAAGCCTTTCACATGGTGCATCGGCGAAGGTGAGGCGGGCGGCGCTGCGGGTTGGGTCGAGTGTTTCGAGGACTTCTGTGGAAACGCCTGCGCCCTTCTCGACGAGATAGAGGCCGTCGCGGGCTAGGACGACGATCAGGTCGGCGACGTCGCCATCCGTGACGGGAATCTTCTCACCGGTAAGTTTCCCACCGGAGACGGTGGTGCGGATCGAGCGTGCGGTGACGGGGCCGGCGCCTTCGGACGTTGCGAATGCGCCGATGACGTCGCCCGCTGCGATCCTCGGAAGCCATCGGAGCTTTTGGGTATTGCTGCCGTACAGCATCAGCGCTTCGGCGACGAAGTAGACGGTCGAGGCGAACGGGATCGGCGCGCAGGCTCGCCCCAGTTCCTCTGCGATCGCGCAGAGTTCGATATGGCCGAGCCCCAGTCCGCCGAATTCCTCGGGGATCGCTGCGCCGAGCCAGCCTTGTTCGCCGACCGCCTTCCAGAGATCAGCGTCATAGGCTTTGGCGGCATCGTCGAGGACCGTACGGACCCGGTCGCTGCCGCAATGCGCGCCGAGAAACTTGCGCACTTCGTCCTTGAGGAATTTCTGGTCGTCGGAATAGTCGAAGTTCATGCGGACTCCTTGGCTTGCGCCCAATATTCGTCGCGCAGCAGGCGCTTGTAGAGTTTGCCCGTCTCGTGCCGCGGCAGCGTCTCGCGGAAATCGATCCGGCGCGGCGCTTTCACATGGCTAAGGTTCGCACGGGCGAACGCGCTGAGTTCGGCGGCGAGTTGCGCGCGATCCTCGGTCGGGTCGGCGGGGCAGACGATCGCCACTACCTGTTCGCCCATCTCGTCGTCGGGTGCACCGATTACCGCGACGTCGGCGACCTTCGGGTGCGTGACGAGGAGGTTCTCGATCTCGGCGGGATAGATGTTCACGCCGCCCGAGATGATCATGAAGCTCTTGCGGTCGGTGAGGTAGAGATAGCCCTCCTCGTCGAGCCAGCCGACGTCTCCGAGCGTCGTCCAGCCATGTGCGTTGGCGGCCTCCGCGGTCTTGGCGGGGTCGTTGTGATATTCGAATGCCCCACCGCCCGCGAAATACACGTCGCCTTCAGCGCGCGGGGGCAGCGCGTTGCCCTCCTCGTCGCAGATCATCGTCTGCGCGGTCAGGTTGCGGCCGACCGAGCCTTGGTGCGTCAGCCACTCCGCGCTGGAGATCGCGCAGAACCCGTTGCCCTCGGTGCCGGCGTAATATTCGCCGATGATCGGGCCCCACCAGTCGATCATCGCCTGCTTGACCGGCAGCGGGCAGGGGGCGGCGGCGTGCCAGACGGCCTTCAGCGACGACACGTCGTAGCGCGCGCGGACCTCGGGCGGGAGTTTCAACAGGCGGATGAAGTGCGTCGGCACCCATTGCGCGTGCGTGACGTGGAGCCGCTCGATCGCGGCGAGCGCGGCCTCGGGATCGAAATGCTCCATCACCACCACGGTGCCGCCGACCTGGTGCACGGCCATCGACCAGCGCAACGGCGCGGCGTGATAGAGCGGCGCGGGCGAGAGATAGACCATCTCGGGCGTGAACCGGTACAGTCCCCTGCCGAGCATCACGAGCGGAGAGACGTTGGTGCCGAACGGCTCGTCCGACAGGGCGTGCTTGACCCCCTTGGGCTTGCCCGTGGTGCCCGACGAATAGAGCAGGATACCGCCGGGCGAGGGATCAGCGATCGGCGTGGGCCGCTTCGTGTCGCGCGCGGCTTCGTAAGACGCGTACCCGTCGATCGCACCGTCTACGACGTAGCGCCGTACGTCATCGAGCATCGGAACCAAGGCGGCGGCAACCTCTGCGCAACCTTTGCTCGCGATCAGCGCGCGGCAATCGCCGTCGCGAATGATGTAGGCCGCCTCGCTCGCGGTCAGTTTCGACGAGAGGCACGTGCAATAGACGCCGGTGCGCTCCGCCGCCCACATCACCTCCAGATAGCGCGGCGAATTGTCCATCAGCACCGCAATCCCGTCGCCGCGCTTCACCCCGAGCGACCGGAGCAGATGCGCACCCTGGTTCGCCCGTACGTCCAAGTCGCGATACGTCACCGTCTCGCCCGTCGCCGCCATGATGTAGGCGGGTTTGTCGGGTGTCGTCAGCGCGTGCGCGACGGGGTGCATCAGACGCGCTCGATGATGATTGCCGGCGCCATCCCGCCGCCCGCGCACATCGTCACGAGCCCGCGTTTCAAGTCGCGGCGTTCGAGTTCGTCCAAGATCGTCCCGATCAGGATCGCGCCGGTCGCGCCGATCGGATGGCCGAGCGCGATCGAACCGCCATTGACGTTCACCTTGTCGCGGTCGAGCTTCAGGTCGCGGATGAACTTCTCGGCGACCACCGCGAACGCCTCGTTGATCTCCCACAGGTCGATGTCGTCGACCGTAAGCCCAGCCTTCGCCAGCACCTTCCGCGCCGCAGGGACGGGCGCGTTGAGCATCAGCGTCGGGTCGTCGCCCATGTTCGCCATCGCGACGATCCGCGCGCGGGGTTTGAGCCCGTGCTTGGCGGCATAGTCGGCGCTCGCGAGCAGCACGGCGGCGGCGCCGTCGACGACGCCCGACGAATTGCCGGCGTGATGGACGTGCGCGATCTCCAGGTCGGGATAGCGGCGGTTGATCTGCTTGCGGTAGGTCGTGCCCTTGTCGTCGAGCGGTATGTCCGCGATCCCTGCGAACGACGGACGCAGCGCGGCGAGGCCCTCGGCAGTCGTATCGGGCCGCGGGTATTCGTCCTTCTCGAGGACAAGCGCACCGGTGTCGTCGGTGACGGGAACGATACTGCGATCGAACCGCCCTTCGGCGATCGCCACCGCCGCGCGGCGCTGGCTTTCCAGCCCGAGCGCTTCGAGCGTTTCGCGGTCGATCCCCTCGATGCTGGCGATCGCGTCGGCGCAGATCCCCTGGTTCGATTGCGGGTGCGCCGCGTCGAGCCTGGCGTTGCCCGAGCCGATCCCGAGCGGCCGCTTCCCCGCCGCCATGTCGTCCTGCATCATCGTCGTGGTGAGCGACATCATCTCGGTGCCGCCGGCGATGACGAGGTCTTCCATCCCGCTCATGATCTGCGCCGCGGCGAAGTTCACGGCCGTAATTCCCCCGCCGCAGAACCGGTCGAGCGTCGTCCCGCTCGCCTTGACGTCATACCCAGCATCGAGCGCCGCCATCCGCCCGAGGTCGCCGCTCTGCTCGCTGCGCTGAGTCGAGGTCGACCAGATGATGTCGTCGACATCGGCGGTATCTAGCTTGTTTCGCTCGGCAATCGCCTTCAGGACGGTCGCGGCGAGATGTTGGGGGTGCATGTGCGCAAGCGCGCCCTTGCCGGTCTTGCCGATACCGCGCGGGGTACGGACGGCGTCGATGATCAGTGCCTCGGCCACATCGCTCTCCTGTTGCACCCGCCGGTTCGGTCGTGGTGCCTGATGCCGGATTGCGTCCGGCTTCGGTACGACGTAACATTCGTTATGGGGAATGGCTTGTCAAGCAGGGTATTGTTGGAAGACGGGGCGGCACCACGCGCAGATCTGGCGCCGCGCGACTGGTTGGAAATCGGCTTGCAGTTGCTGAAGAATGGCGGGCTCCGCGCGCTGAAGCTTCGCGGCCTGGCGCAGGCGCTTGGTGCATCGACGGGAAGCTTCTATCATCATTTCAAAGACTTCGATGGGTATCATGCGGCGCTCGCGGGGTATTTCGTCGAGGCGCATATCGATCCGTTGATCGTCACGCTGTCCGCGTCGGGGCTTCCACCGGTCGAGCGGATTCGCGCATTCGCGGATCATGTTCGCGACCACGACATGGCGCAGTTGGCCTTGGCGATGCGGGCCTGGGCGAAAAGCGACGCGCGGGTGGCCGCGGCGATCCGCGAGCATGACGACACGGTGATGGCGTTCCTCGTCGAGCAACTCGTGGCGCATGGGTTCGCGCCTGCAGAGGCGGGGATTCGCAGCTATGCGCTGTTGGCGATCGGCCTCAGCCAGGTCCATGCCGCCGAAGGGATTGAGCGCAGCGTCGTTCGCGAGGGATTGCTGACACTGCTGTGCGAGCGCTAGCGTAGTGGACTGACGCGACTCCGTAAAAAAGCGGAGCGCGAACAAGAGGATGCGGGCATGCAGACGTATGACTACGTGATTATCGGCGCGGGCTCGGCCGGCTGTGTGCTCGCCGCGCGATTGACCGAGGACCCCGACGTGTCGGTGCTCTTGCTCGAGGCGGGCGGCCGCAACGACGGCGTACTGGTGCGAATGCCCGCAGGCGTCGGCGAGCTCATCAAGAGCAAGAATGCGAGCAACTGGGGCTTTTCGACCGAACCCGAGCCGCATCTCGACAACCGTCGCCTGTGGTGGCCGCGCGGCAAGGGGCTTGGCGGGAGTTCGTCGATCAACGGCATGATCTACACGCGGGGCCATCCGCAGGACTATGACGAGTGGCGCCAGATGGGACTGCCGGGCTGGTCGTTCGACGACGTGCTGCCGTATTTCAAGCGGCTCGAAGGCCATCATCGCGGTGAGTGCCCCTTGCATGGCGGCGGCGGGCCGCTGACGATCTCGGGCGGCGAGTCCGACAGCCCGTTCTACGACGCGCTGGTCGAGGCGGGGCGGCAGGCTGGCTATCCGGTAACCGAGGATTTCAACGGCGCGAGCCAGGAGGGCTTCGGGCGCTACGACCTGACGGTCGCGGACGGGAAGCGCTGGAGCACGGCAGCGGCGTATCTGCGGCCGGTACTGTCGCGGCGCAACCTGACCTGCGTCACGGGCGCACGGACGACGCGGATCCGGATCGACAAGGGGCGTGCGACCGGCGTCGATTACGTGCTCGACAAGGGCGCGCGCGCAGAGAGCGTGACCGCCACGCGCGAGGTCCTGCTGTGCGCGGGGGCGGTGCAGTCGCCGCATATCCTCCAGCTGTCGGGGATCGGCGATCCGGATCGGCTGACCGCGGCGGGGGTCGGCGTGGTGCATGCGCTGCCCGGTGTCGGAGAAAATTTGCAGGATCATCTCGACGTCGTGATGAACTGGAAATCGCGCGGGCTGCGGACCGGGTACGCGATGACCAAGGGCGTCGGGATGATCGGCGTCGGGCTGAATTACCTGTTGCGCGGCAAGGGCGCGGGGCGGCAGCAGTTCCTTGAGGCAGGCGCGTTCGTGTCGTCGCGCGAGGGGCTGTCGCGGCCCGACGTGCAGATCCATGCGGTGCTCGCGATCATGCAGGATCACGGCAAGGTGAAGGCGACCGAGGACGGCTTCACGCTGCATCTATGCCAGTTGCGCCCCGAAAGCCGGGGGCGGATCGGGCTGCGCTCGGCCGATCCGTTCGCGGATCCGACGATCGTCGCGAACTATCTCGCGACCGCAGAAGATCGGCGAGTAATGCGCGCGTGCGTCGGGATCGGGCGCGACGTGGCACGCCAAGCGGCGCTCGATCCGTACCGGGCGGGGGAATTGTCGCCGGGCGAGGACGTGCGGACCGACGACGAGATAGACGCCTGGGTGCGGCGGACGGCGGAGACGATCTACCATCCGGTCGGGACGTGCAAGATGGGCGCGGCCGACGACACGATGGCGGTGGTCGATGCGACCTTGGCTGTGCGCGGGTTGCAGGGGCTCCGGGTGGTAGACGCCTCGGTCATGCCGACGCTGATCGGATCGAACACCAACGCGCCGACGATCATGATCGCGGAAAAGGCGGCGGACATGATCAAGGGCCGGCAACTGGCGCGGGCTGCCTGAGCGCGATCGGTATTTGCATCCTCCCCCGCCAGGGGGAGGTGGCACCGCAGGTGACGGAGGGGGAGGACACGGAGCCGGCGTTTCGCTTTCGTCCCCCTCCGTCTGGCAAGCGCCAGCCACCTCCCCCTGGCGGGGGAGGATTAGCAGGTCGCGTTCACCTGGACGGAACGACTTGGCCCCTTGCCGCCTTCTCCGTGGGAACGGTGAGGACGATCTTACCGTGGCGCCATCCGGATAGCGCCATCCAGCCGCACGTCTTCCCCATTGAAATACCCACATTCGATCATCGTCAGCGCCAGCGCTGCAAACTCCTCCGGCCGCCCCAGCCTCTTCGGAAACGGCACAGAAGCCGCCAGCGCATCGCGAACCTGCTGCGGCGCGGCGGCCAGCAACGGCGTGTCGAAGATCCCCGGCAGGATCGTATTCACCCGGATCCCCTCGCTCATCAGGTCGCGCGCGATCGGCAGCGTCATCCCGACCACGCCCGCCTTCGACGCTGAGTACGCGGCTTGCCCCATCTGGCCGTCCTCCGCCGCAGCACTCGCGGTGTTGACGATCGCCCCACGCTCGCCGTCTTCACCCGGCTCCAGCGTCAGCATCCCCGCCGCCGACTTCGCGAGACAACGGAACGTGCCGACGAGGTTGATCTGGATGATCCGATCAAACGCATCGAGCGGAAAATGCTTGATCGAGCCATCCTGCTTCGACCGCCCCGCCGTCTTCGCCGCGTTGCCGGTGCCTGCACAATTGACCAGGATCCGTTCCTGGCCATGCGCCGCGCGCGCCGCCGCGAACCCCGCATCGACACTGTCGTCAGACGTGACATCGACCTTGCAGAACACCCCGCCGATCTCGTCCGCGAGCGCTTCGCCCTTGTCCGCCTGGAGGTCGAAGATCGCCACCTTCACCCCCTTGGCGGCCAGTGCACGCGCCGTGGCGGCGCCCAGGCCCGACGCGCCTCCGGTCACGACGGCAGTAGTGTTTGCGAGGTCCATGCATCTCTCCTGTCAAAGCCCCGAGGTCCGCGCCCCGGTTGCAGAACAATAGTTATGCCGGTATTCGAGGCTTGCCAAGCCGGCATGTCGCTGAGGATCCGACGATGAGCCACGCCATGTTGCAGAACGCGAGTCCGCACTGGCTCCCGCGCCAGCCCAAGGGCGCGCTCGATCATATTCCGGGCAGCAATGGCCTGCCGTTTGTCGGCAACACCTTCAAATTGCTGGCCGATCCGATCGCGTTTAGCGAGGGTATGGCCGCACGATACGGCCCGATCTATCGCAATCGCGCACTCGGCGGCACCGGCGTGAACCTGCTCGGACCCGACGCGAACGAACTGGTTCTGTTCGATCGCGACAAGATATTCTCGTCCGAGCAGGGCTGGGGCCCGCTGCTCAACATGCTGTTCCCGCGCGGCCTGATGCTGATGGATTTCGACAAGCACCGCGCCGATCGCAAGGCGTTGTCGGTTGCGTTCAAGCCGGAACCGATGCGGCATTATGCGACCGAACTCGATGCTGGGATCGAGGCCGCGATCGGCGGCTGGGCCGGACAGACCTTGCGCTTCTACGACGTGGTGAAGAAGCTCACGCTCGATCTCGCCGCGACCAGCTTCCTCGGCGTGCCGCTCGGCGCGGAGGCGGACCGGATCAACCAGGCGTTCGTCGACGAGGTGCAGGCGAGCGTCTCGCCGATCCGCAAGCCCTGGCCCGGCACGCAGATGCGCAAGGGCGTGAAGGCGCGCGCGTATCTGGTCGACTTCTTCGAGCGCGAGATTCCCGCGCGCCGGACCGGAAACGGCCAGGATTTCTTCTCGCAATTCTGCCGCGCGACCGATGACGACGGTGCGCCGCTGACCGCGCTGGCGATCGCCGACCACATGAACTTCCTGATGATGGCGGCGCACGACACGATCACCTCGTCCGCGACCAGCCTGGTCATGCTGCTCGCGCGCAACCCGGATTGGCAGGAGCGGCTACGCGAAGAGGTTGCGGCGCTCGACCCGGATGTCCCGCTGACCGAGCAACTCGATCGCCTGATTCTCACCGAATACGCATTCAAGGAATCGCTGCGGATGATGCCGCCCGTCCCGTCGATCCCACGGCGCGCGCTCAAGGATTTCAGCTTCGGCGGGTATGATATTCCGGCAGGCACGAACGTCAGCACGGGCATTACCTATACGCACCGGATGGCCGAGCACTGGCCCGATCCCGACAAGTTCGACCCGCTCCGCTTCACGCCCGAGGCGTCGAAGGGCCGCCATCGGTTCGCTTGGGTGCCGTTCGGCGGCGGTGCGCATATGTGCATCGGGCTGCACTTCGCGACGATGCAGATGCGGCTGCTGATCGCGCATCTGCTGACGCGCTACCGGATCGAGGCGGCGTCGGGCAGCGGCGACGCGTGGCAGGTCTTCCCGATCCCGCGCCCGAGGGATGGTTTGCCGGTGACGTTCGTACCGCTTGCCACCCCGTAATAGTGTGTCATCCTCGCGCGGTTCATTCGAAGGAGCCGTTCGTTGCGCTTGACCCTTGCTCTCCTCCTGCTCGCGGCGACGCCGGCCTTTGCCCAGCAACAGCCCCCCGCGCCGGCGCCCGATGGCCCGACGCGCAGCTTCACCGGGAGCGACCTGTTCGGCCTGACGATCGCGGCGGACCCGCAGATCAGTCCGGACGGCAAGACGATCGTCTACGTCCGCCGCACCGGCGACGTGATGACCGACAAGATGCAATCCTCGCTCTGGCTGATCGACGTCGCGAGCGGTCGCCAGACGCCGTTCGCCACCGACGGCAGCAGCCCGCGCTGGTCGCCCGATGGTATGCGCATCGCCTATGCCGCGCGCGACGGCGAGGGATCGCAGTTGTTTGTCCGCTGGATCGGTGCTGCCCAGAGCGCGCGCGTGACAAGCTTCCCGGGCGATCCGCAGGCGCTCGCGTGGTCGCCCGACGGGACGAAGCTCGCGTATATCGCGACGGTAGCGGGCGAGGGGACCAAGCTCGGTACGCAGCCGCCCAAGCCCGAGGGCGCGAAATGGGCCGAGCCGCTGACGATCATCGACCGCGTCAACTACCGCAACGACGGACCGGGCTATGTAAAGCCAGGCTACGACCACCTCTTCGTGGTCGGCGCGGACGGCGGCGCGGCTCGGCAGCTTACATACGGCAAGTTCGACGACGGCGGCCCGCTGTCATGGACGCCCGATGGCCGCAGCATCGTCTTCGCGGCGATCCGTGGCCCCGCCGCCGACCACCAGGTGATGAACTCCGACGTGATCGCGGTCGATGCGGCCAGCGGTACGATGCGGACGCTGACCACGCGCGACGGCCCCGATGCGCAGCCGCGCGTGTCGCCCGACGGCTCGAAGATCGCGTGGCTCGGCTTCGACGACAAGCGCCGCAGCTACGAGAACACGCAGCTCTATATCGGCGACCGCGACGCCGCCTCGCCGCGCTCGCTGACCGCAACGCTCGACCGCGCGATCGAGGACGCGGTGTGGTCCGCCGACGGCCGCAGCCTGTATGCGAGCTACGACGACCACGGCCAGCGCCGCGTCGCACGCGTCGAGGTCGATGGCCGCATCACGCCACTGATCGACAACGTCGCGGGCGGCGGGCTTGACCGGCCCTATACCGGCGGCGAGTTCTCGGTCTCGAAGGGCGGCACGATCGCCTATACCGGCGGCGATGCGAGCGCCCCCGCCGACGTCTGGGTGCTGGCCGGCGGGAAGCCGCGCCGCCTGACGACGCTCAACGCAGTGCTGACCGGATCGAAGGCGCTCGCGCAGGTCCGGAAGATCGCGGTGACCGCGCCCGACGGTCGCCCGATCGACGCATGGCTCGCGACCCCGCCGGGCCGTGTCGCGGGCCAGCGCGTGCCGCTGATCCTCGAAATCCACGGAGGGCCTAACGCCGCCTACGGCCCCGGCTTCGCAACCGACATGCAGCTCTACGCTGCGGCCGGCTATGCCGTGCTCTGGACCAACCCGCGCGGCTCGACCTCCTACGGCGCCGAGTTCGCCAACCTGATCGACAAGACCTATCCCGCCGCCGATTACGACGACCTGATCGCCTCGGTCGACGCGGCGATCAAGGACGGGACCGCCGATCCCGACAACCTGTTCGTGACCGGCGGTTCTGGTGGCGGGCTGCTGACCGCGTGGATCGTCGGCAAGACCGACCGGTTCAAGGCCGCCGCGACGCAGAAGCCGGTGATCAACTGGATCAGCGAGGCGCTGACGATGGACAACACGCTGTTCACCTCGCGCTACTGGTTCACCAAGCTGCCGTGGGAGGATCCGATGAGCTATTGGAACCGCTCGCCGCTGAGCCTGGTCGGCAACGTCAAGACGCCGACCCTGGTAGTGGTCGGCGGCGACGATTACCGGACGCCGGTCAGCGAGTCCGAGCAATATTACGCGGCGCTCCAGATCCGCGGCGTGCCGACCGCGCTCGTGAAGGTGCCGGGCGCGAGCCACGGTGGCCTTGCCGCTCGCCCGTCGCAATCCGCAGCGAAGGCGTCGGCGATCATCGCCTGGTTCGATCGATACCGGAAGCCGGCAGGCGCAACGACGCCGGCACAGGGAGCAGCACAGTGACGGCGCGGTACATGATGCTGGCCGGCGTCGCGCTGGTCTCGACGGCGGCGGTGGCGCAGGTCCAGCCGCCGCGCGTCGCGAAGAAGCCGTTCCAAGTGACCTCGCCCAACGGCGCGCGCGAGGACGATTACTACTGGCTGCGCGACGACACGCGGAAAAACCCCGAGATGCTCGCCTATCTCGCCGCCGAGAACGCCTATGCCGATGCCCAGCTCGCGGCGCTGAAGCCGCTCCAGGCCAAGCTGTACGAAGAGACCGTCTCGCACATCAAGCAGGACGACAGCTCGGTCCCGTATGCGAAGAACGGCTATTACTACGGATCGCGGTTCCAGACCGGGGCCGATTACCCGATCCTGGAGCGCCGCAAGGGAAGCCGCACCGCGCCCGCCGAGACGCTGTTCGACGAGCCGGCGATGGCGAAGGGCCACAGCTTCTTCGCGCTGAGCGACTGGGCGGTGAGCCCCGACAACCGCCGCGTCGCCTGGGCGGAGGATACCGTCGGCCGTCGCCAGTATGTCCTCAAGGTGAAGGACCTCGCGACCGGCGCGACGATCGCCGACACGCTCTCGAACATCGAGCCGAACGTCGTCTGGGCGGACGATAACAAGACCCTTCTCTACGTCGAGAAAGACCCCGTCACGCTACGCGGCTACCGCGTGAAGGCGCATGTCCTCGGCACGCCCGTCGCCAGCGACCGGTTGCTGTACGAGGAGAAGGACGACACCTATTCGATGGGCGTCTCGCGCACCGCCGACGACAAGTTCGTCTGCATCGGCGTGAGCAGCACGGTCAGCGACGAGCAACGCTGCGCGCCGGCCGCGGCCCCGAGTAACTTCACGATCGTCGCACCGCGTGCGCGGGAGTTTCGCTACAGCGCGGATCATATCGGCAACCGCTGGATCATCCGCACCAACAAGGACGCGAAGAACTACAAGCTCGTCACCGTCGTCGACTCCGATCTGGCCAAGGGCACAGCCGCATGGCGCGACCTGACGCCAGCCAGCGACACCGTCTTCATCGAAGGCTTCAAGCCGTTCGACGGGTTCGTCGCGATCGACCAGCGCGAGGGCGGCAACCGCATGATCCGCGTCCTCAACGACGCCGGCAAGTCGACCGCGGTGACCGCCGACGAGCCCGCCTATCGCATGTCGCTCGACGTCAACGAGGAAACGGCGACGGCGTGGGTCCGCTACACCTACGGCTCGCTAGTCACGCCGACGACGACCTACGAGGTCAACGCCAAGACCGGCGAGCGCCGCTTGCTGAAGGTCGCACCGGTGCCAGGCTATGATCCCGCGAAATACGTTACCGAACGCGTCTGGGCGCCCGCACGAGACGGTACGCGGATCCCGGTGTCGCTCGTCTACGCCAAGGGCACCAAGCGCGACGGCACCGCGCCGCTCTTCCAATACGCCTATGGCAGCTACGGGATATCCAGCGATCCGGGCGTCGACCCCGGTCGCATCGGCCTGCTCGATCGCGGCGTGATCTATGCGATCGCGCATATCCGCGGCGGCCAGGAGATGGGGCGCGGCTGGTATGACGACGGGCATCTGCTCAACAAGAAGAACAGCTTCACCGACTTCATCGACGTCACCCGCTATCTCGTCGCGCAGAAATACGCGGCGAAGGACCGCGTCGCGGCGATGGGCGGCAGTGCTGGCGGGTTGCTGATGGGCGGCGTCGCGAACATGGCGCCGGCCGACTACAAGCTCATTATCGCGCAGGTGCCGTTCGTCGACGTGGTGACGACGATGCTCGACGCGTCGATCCCGCTGACGACCTTCGAATACGACGAATGGGGCAACCCCGCGCAAAAGGCATCCTACGACTACATGCTGAGCTATTCGCCGTACGACAACGTCAAGGCGAAGGCGTATCCAGCGCTCTATGTCGGCACCGGGCTGTGGGACAGCCAGGTGCAATATTACGAGCCGACCAAATGGGTAGCGAAACTCCGCGAATTGAAGACCGACAAGAACCCGCTGCTGTTCCGCGTCAATATGGAGGCAGGGCATGGCGGCAAGTCCGGCCGGTTCGAACGCTACCGCCAGAACTCCGAATGGCAGGCGTTCATGCTGCAACAACTCGGCTTGGCGAAATAGCGCGACCGTTGGCACGCGACCCAAAGCAGGGTACCGATCGTGCGGGACGCGGCTTGCAGCCGTTTCCCGTGATCGCGTCGGTGCCCGTAAGGGCTTGATTGGGAATGCGGTGCGGACGGTTCGCCGTCCCATGCCGCGGCTGTCCCTGCAACTGTAAGCGGTGAGCGAGACGCACGAGCCCTTTTCGCGAGGGCAGCCACTGGGTCGACGACCTGGGAAGGCGTGGCGAGGAGCTTTGACCCGCGAGCCAGGAGACCTGCCGGCGTCTGGTCGCTCTTGTCCCGGTCCAGGGGGTGACCGAGGCACGGTGAACGCCGCCTGCGTGACACTGGCTGAGCGACGACCATGTGGCGGGGGCCGCATCGGCGTCGTGCGTCGGTCGCTCATGGCGTCCGGTCGTCGCATGGCCCGGCCGTTCGCGGCAGGCCCCGGTCCTCGTCGGACGCTGCGGGGTTTGTGCATGACGACTTTGACGATGGAACGACCGACGCGGGGTTCGACACGAAAGCGCATCGGCTGGATGTTCGCAGGCCTGGTCGCGGCCAACATCGCCGCATGGTGTTGGGCGTTCTCGCTGTTCCACGCGCAACCGCTGATGCTGGGCACCGCGCTGCTCGCCTGGGGGCTGGGACTGCGCCATGCTGTCGACGCCGATCACATCGCGGCAATCGACAATGTGACGCGCAAGCTGATGCAGGACGGCCAGCGCCCGATCGCGGTCGGCTTCTGGTTCGCGATCGGGCATTCCGGCATCGTGCTCATCGCGGCCGTCGCGATCGCACTGACCGCCAATGCGCTGTCGCAGTTCGAAGCGTTCAAGGAGGTGGGCGGCGTGGTCGCGACCGTCATCTCCGCCGTGTTCCTGTTCACGATCGCCGCGATGAACCTGATCATCCTGCGCTCGGTCTGGCGCACCTTCGGCCATGTCCGGGGCGGCGGCACCTATGTCGAGGAGGACCTCGACCTCCTCCTCGGCAACCGCGGCCTGCTCGCACGTCTGTTCCGCCCGATGTTCCGGCTGGTCACGCGGAGCTGGCACATGGCGCCGCTCGGCTTCCTGTTCGGCCTCGGTTTCGACACGGCGACGGAGGTCGCGATCCTCGGCCTCTCAGCAAGCCAGGCCGCCGACGGTCTCTCGATCGGTGTCGTCCTCGTCCTCCCCGTACTGTTCGCGACCGGCATGGCGCTGGTCGACACCGCCGACGGCGTCGTCATGCTCGGCGCCTATGAATGGGCGTTCGTGAAGCCGATCCGCAAGCTCTACTACAACATCACCATCACCTTGATCTCCGCGATCGTCGCGATCGCGATCGGCGGGATCGAGACGCTCGCGCTGCTCGGATCGAAGCTCGGATTCACCGGCGGCATATGGGACGTCGCAGCGGCGCTCGGCGAGAACTTCAACGGGCTCGGCTTCGCGATCGTCGGCCTGTTCGTGCTCTGCTGGGTGCTGAGCTTCGCGATCTACCGCTGGAAACGCTTCGACGAGATCGAAGTCGTTCACGGATAGCTGGCGCCATCACCGAATTGGACGCGCCCTCGATCCTCCCCCGCCAGGGGGAGGTGGCGCGAAGCGACGGAGGGGGAGGACGGCGATCACGTTTGTTCCGTGTCCGCCCCCTCCGTCACCTCCGGTGCCACCTCCCCCTGGCGGGGGAGGATTCGAAACTAGCGATATGCGAATTGGCACGCCCCCGGAATTCCTCTAACCCACCCCCGAGGCTCGGTTTCACCGAACCTCACAGATCGCGCCGGTGCCTTTCGGGGCTTGAATGGGAATGCGGTGCGGGAGTTCCTCCCAATGCCGCGGCTGTCCCTGCAACTGTAAGCGGTGAGCGAGACGCACACGCCCTTCACGAGAAGGGCAGCCACTGGGGAAACCTGGGAAGGCGTACGTCGAGCCTCGACCCGCGAGCCAGGAGACCTGCCAGCGCAACGGTCGCTCTTGCTACGATCCAGGGGATGGTCGCGGCACGGTACTCCGTCTGAGCGACGAACGCGTGCGGCCCTATGGTCGTGCGTGCGTGTGCTCGCAGGAGAATACCAATGCCCGATCTTTCAAAGGTCCCCGTCACGATCGTCACCGGCTTTCTCGGAGCCGGCAAGACCACGCTCATCAGCCACCTGATCCGCAACGCGAACGGCCGCCGTCTCGCCGTCGTCGTCAACGAATTCGGCACGCTCGGCATCGACGGCGACATCCTCAAGGGCTGTGCGATCCCCGATTGCCCGGCGGAGAATGTGATCGAGCTGGCGAACGGCTGCATCTGCTGCACGGTGGCGGATGATTTCATCCCGACCGTCGAGGCGCTCCTCGCGCTCGCCCCGCGCCCCGACCACATTCTTATCGAGACGTCTGGCCTCGCGCTGCCCAAGCCGCTGCTGAAGGCGTTCGACTGGCCCGCGATCCGCTCGCGCATCACTGTCGACGGCGTCATCGCGCTCGCCGATGCGGAAGCCGTCGCCGCGGGCCGCTTCGCCCCCGACGTGGCCGCGCTCGACGCCCAGCGCGCCGCCGACCCAAGCGTCGATCATGAGACGCCGCTCTCGGAAGTGTTCGAGGATCAGCTCGCCTGCGCCGATCTGGTGCTCTTGACCAAGGTCGATCTCGCCGGCCCCGAGGGCGTCGCCAAGGCACGCGCCGTCATCGCCGCGGAGTCCGCAAGACCACTCCCGGTGATCGACCTGACCGACGGCATCATCGATCCTCGCGTGATCCTCGGCCTCAACGCCGCGGCCGAGGACGATATCGCCAGCCGCCCGTCGCATCACGACGGCGAGGACGATCACGAGCATGACGATTTCGACAGCGTCGTCGTCGAGCTTGGCGAGATCGCCGACCCGACGGACCTCACCGCAAAGATCGAGGCGCTCGCCCGCAGCGCCGACATCCTCCGCGTGAAGGGCTACGCCGCCGTCACCGGCAAGCCGATGCGCCTGCTCGTTCAGGCGGTCGGCGCGCGGGTCCGTACGCAGTACGACCGCCCTTGGCGCGCGGACGAACCGCGCCGCACGCAACTCGTGGTCATCGCAGAGCACGACCGGATCGACGAGGCCCGCATCAAGGCCGCGCTGGACGGCTGAGGCCTACGATGCACGTCGTCTTCCGCGAGACCCACGGGCTGGAGGAAAGCGCGGTCCCGCAGGACCTGGCCCAATCCCCCGCGGACCTCGTCGTCCTCTCGTTCTCCGACGGTGACCTCGGCGCGTTCGCCGCGGGCTGGAGACGTGCGGACGCGGCCGGTAGCCGATTGCCATCGCTACGCCTCGCGAACCTGAGCGCACTCCAGCACCCGCTTTCGGTCGACACCTATGTCGAACAGACGCTGGCAGGCGCGAAGGGCATCCTGATCCGACTGATCGGCGGGCGGTCTTACTGGAGCTATGGCCTGCAACAGGTCGAAAACCTCGCGAGGGAGAACGGCATCGCGCTAGCCGTCCTCGCCGCAGACGGCCGCATCGACACGCGCCTCGATGCCGCCTCGACGATCCCGCTCTCGACGCTCCGCCGCCTGGCCCATCTCTGCGACACCGGCGCCGCAGTCGCAGCGCAGGCAGCGCTGGCCCAGTTCGCGCTCGCGGCCGGCATCTACGCCGGCCCCGTCACCGGCGTCCGCGCGATCGCCGACGTCGGCGGCTGGCAGCCACATGACGGCGTGACCTGCCCGGCTGCCTTCCACGTGAACGCGACACGCCCCCGCATCCTGATCGTCTTCTACCGCTCGTACGTGACCGCCGCCGACCTCCACCCAATCGAAGCGCTCCACGCCGAGCTTTCCGCGCGAGGGTTCGACGTCCTCGGCCTGTTCGCGCCTTCGCTCAAGACCCCGGACGCCGGCGGCTGGCTGACCCGCTGGGTTAAGGCATTAAAGCCCGCTGCGATCGTCAACGCCACCGCCTTCTCCGCACGCGGCGCTACCGACACCACGCCATTGGATGGCGCCAACGTCCCCGTATTCCAGATCGCGCTAGCGACCTCCGACCGCGCGGCTTGGATCGGCGCGACCCGAGGCCTATCGCCCGCCGACCTCGCCATGCACGTCGTCCTTCCGGAAGTGGACGGTCGCCTCTTCGCCGGCGTCGCCAGCTTCAAGGAAGCCGCCGCGCGAGACGGCGACCTCGAATACACCCGCCGCGAACACCGCGCCGACCCAGCCCGCATCACCGCCATCGCCGCGCGGATCGAAGCCTGGACCAGCCTTGCCAGCAAGCCCGTCGGCGACCACCGCCTCGCGATCATCCTCTCGACCTACCCGGGCAAGACGTACCAGATGGCGCACGCCGTCGGTCTCGACGCGCTCGCCTCCACGCAGGCGATCCTCGCCGACCTCACCAAAGCGGGCTACGCGATCACCCCTGACGCGACCGATCTCGCTACCTCCCGCATCCACTGGCCGCTCGCCGAGTATCGCAAATCCCTCGCGCAGCTCCCCGAAACCCTGCGGAAAGACCTCCAGGAAAGCTGGAGCGATCCAACAGAAGACTTCACGTTCACCGCGATCGACCAGGGCGGGGCCCTCGTCGCGCTCCAACCCGAACGCGGCCGCACCGAGCAACGCGCGGAGGAGTATCACGACCTCTCCCGCTGCCCCTGCCACGCCTATGTCGCGTTCTACCTCTGGCTCCGCACGCGCGGCACCGATGCGCTGGTCCATGTCGGCGCGCACGGTACGCTCGAATGGCTCCCCGGCAAGTCGGTCGCGCTGTCCGACGCCTGCTGGCCCGAGGCACTGACCGGCGCGATGCCCGTCATCTACCCGTTCATCGTCAACGACCCCGGCGAAGCGGCGCAAGCCAAACGTCGCATCGGTGCGGTCACGCTCGGCCATGTCCCGCCCCCGCTCGAACGCACGCGCATCGGTGCCGGCCTCGGCCGCCTCGAAGCGCTGCTAGACGAATTCTCCAACGCCGACGGCCTCGATCCCGCGCGCCGTGACCGCCTGCAACGCGACATCCGCGATGAAGCCACCGCCACCGGCCTCGCCGCAACGCTGGGCCTCGACGACGCGCAGTCCCAAGCCGACGCGATCACCCGCATCGATACGTTCGTCTGCGACGTGAAGGAAAGCCAGTACGGCGACGGCCTCCACATCTACGGCCGCGGCGAACACGGCGCAGCGGAACGCCTCGGCCTCCTGTCGGCGCTCCAAGGCAAGCGCGTCGCGTCCGGCCCGTCCGGCTCCCCGTGGCGAGGCCGCGCCGACGTCCTCCCGACCGGCCGCAACGTCTACACCACCGATCCCCGCGCGGTCCCGTCGCGCGCCGCCCACACCCAAGGCGTCAAACTCGCCGATGAACTCGTCCGCCGCCACCTCCAGGATCACGGCGACTACCCCCGCAACCTCGTCGTCGACCTCTGGGCCTCCGCCACGATGCGAACGGCCGGCGAAGAGTTCGCGATGGCACTCCACCTGCTCGGCGCTGAACCTGTCTGGGACATGCAATCCGACCGCGTGACGGGCGTCGAGATCCTCCCGCTGGCCAACTTCGACCGCCCCCGCATCGACGTCACCCTGCGCGTATCCGGCCTGTTCCGCGACGCCTTCCCGGCGCTCTGCACGATGTTCGGCCAAGCCGTCCGCGCCCTGGGCGCACGCGACGAGCCGGCCGACTGGAACCCGTTCGTCGGCAAGCCAGCCACCGCGCGCGTCTACGGCCCCGAACCCGGCCGCTACGGCCTGAGCATGGGCGACGCCGCCGAGACCTACACGCCGGAAGCGCGCCTGACCGCCGGCCAAGCGTGGCTGTCCGCCTCCAGCCACGCGCTCGACGCCGATGGGGAAGGGGGCCAGAACGCGTTCGACCCCGCCGGCATCCGCGACCGCGTCGCCGCCGCAGATGCCTTCGTCCACGTCCAGGACCTGCCCGAAACCGACCTCCTCCTCGCCGCGGACTACGCCGCGCACGAGGCCGGCTTCGCCGCCGCGCAATCGGTCGCGGGGGGCAGCGCCACGCTCTACCATCTCGACGCACGCGATCCGAACCACGCCAGGGCCCGCCCGCTCAACGAGGAGATCGCCCGCGTCGTCCACGCCCGCGCGGCACATCCCGCCTGGGTCGACGGCATGATGCGCCACGGCTTCCGGGGCGGTGCGGAGATAGCCGCGACGCTCGATCATCTCGGCGCCTTCGCGCACCTCGCCAGTGCAGTCCGTCCCGAACTGATCGACCTCTATTACGACGCCACGCTAGGCCGCGACGACGTCCACGCCTTCCTCGCCGAGGCCAACCCCGGCGCACTCGCGGCAATGCAGGCGCGTTTCGCAGCACTCCACGCCGCCGACCTCTGGCCGACCCGCCGCAACTCGATCCTCGCAGCGCTGGACCTGCCGGCATGAGCGCATTTGTCGTGAAAGGCTGGTGTCCAGACGCATGGCGCCCGATGATGGCCGGCGACGGTCTGTTGGTCCGCGTCCGCCCACCGCTCGGTCACGTGACGCGCGAGCAAACGCTCGGCCTGTGCGAGGCGGCGACGACGCACGGCAACGGCCTGATCGACCTGACCAGCCGTGCGAACCTCCAGATCCGCGGCGTCCGCGAGGAAAGCTGGCGTCCATTGATCGACACGCTGCTCGACCTCGGCCTCATCGATCCCGATCCGATCCGGGAGGCGCGCGCGAACATCCTCGTCGCGCCGGAATGGCGGACAGGCGACGACACCCACCGCATCGCCGAACTCTTGCGCGCACGTCTGGCGGACTTGCCCGAACTTCCCGGCAAAATGGGCTTCGCGATCGACGCTGGCGTAGAGCCGGTGTTGCAAGACGCTCCCGCCGACTTCCGCATCGAGCGCGCTGCATCAGGAACGCTCATCCTCCGCGCCGACGGCCGGACCTTTGGCACGCCAGTATCGCCCGGCACCGAAGTCGACCGGTTGATCGCACTCGCGCACTGGTTCGTCGACAGCGGCGGCACCGCCAGCGGCCGCATGGTACGCCACAGCGCCACACTGCCGGATTGGGCAGCCCCGACAACCCCTCCAGCCGCAAGCGCGCCACCACTTCGCATCGGAAAGCATTCCCTCGGACTCGCGCTAGGCCTGCCATTCGGTCGGATCGCAGCACGCGCGCTGGCACATTACGTCGGCACCGAGCGAGCAATTGAAGCGATCCGCATTACCCCTTGGCACATCGCGATCTGCGAAGCCGACGCGGCGCTTCTAATTGAACTCGACCCAGTCGATTTCATCACCGACCCCGCCTCGCCAACGCTTCATGTCGATGCCTGCGTCGGCGCGCCAGCCTGTCCGCAGGGCAGTGTCGAGACGCGCGCGCTCGCCCTACGCCTGGCGCCGCACATCACCGGCCGCCTCCACGTCTCCGGCTGCGCCAAGGGATGCGCCCGCGCTGCCCCCGCCGACGTGACGCTCACCGGTCGCGAAGGGCGCTACGACCTCGCTTTCGACGCGCGTGCCGGCGCACCACCCTCCCGCGCAGGCCTCGACGTCGCGCAGATCCTCGCCCAGTTCGGAGCCGCCTGAATGCCGTACGCCTACGAAACCGACGGCGCGGCGATCTACCGCCAGTCCTTCGCGATGATCCGCGCCGAAGCCGATCTCGCCCGTTTCTCGCCCGAGGAGGAGCCCGTCGCGGTCCGGATGATCCACGCCGCCGGGCTCGTCGGCCTAGCCCAGCACATCCGCTTCACGCGCACTTTCGCAGTCGAGGCTCGTCGCGCTCTACAGGCCGGTGCCCCGATCCTGTGCGACGCCCGCATGGTCACCGAAGGCATCACGAAGGCCAGATTGCCCGCCGACAACCGCATCGTCTGCACGCTTCATGCCGCCGAAACGCCCGAACTCGCGCGGACGATGGGCAATACCAGATCCGCCGCCGCGCTCGAACTTTGGCGCCCACATCTCGCCGGCGCCGTCGTCGCGATCGGCAATGCGCCCACCGCCTTGTTCCACCTGCTCAACATGCTCGAGGACCCCGATTGCCCGCGCCCGGCGGCGATCATCGGCTGCCCGGTCGGCTTCGTCGGTGCGGTGGAATCGAAGGCGGCACTCTGGACCGACCAGCCCGTGCCGTGCGTCGTCGTCGAAGGCCGGATGGGCGGCAGCGCGATCACCGTCGCCGCGATCAACGCGCTAGCGAGCGGCACCGAATGACACTCGTACGAACTGGGGGCACGATCCACGGCGTAGGCTTGGGTCCCGGCGCGCAGGACTTGATGAGCGTCCGCTCGGACCGCCTCGTCCGCGGCGCGCGCCACATCGCCTATTTCCGCAAGGCCGGTCGCCCCGGCCAGGCGCGAAAGATCGTCGACGGCATGCTCCGCGACGACGTGATCGAGTTCCCGATGGAATACCCCGTCACCACCGAGATCCCGGTCTCGGACCCGCGCTACAACGACTGCCTGTCCGCCTTCTACGCCACCTGCATCGACCGCCTCGCAACGCTCGCAAACGCAGGCGAGGACGTTGTCGTACTCTGCGAAGGCGACCCGTTCTTCTACGGTTCGTTCATGCACCTCTACACCCGCCTCCAGACGATCGCGCCGGTGAAGGTCGTACCCGGCATCACGGGCATGTCCGGCGCGTGGACGGCCAGCGGCGCGCCGATCACCTGGGGCGACGACGTCCTGACGGTGCTGATGGGCACGCTCCCCGAAGACGACCTCGTCCGCCGCATCCGCGATACCGACGCGCTGGTGGTGATGAAGATCGGCCGCCACCTCGCCAAGCTCCGCCGCGCGGTCGCCGCTGCGGGGCGCGAGGCCGAGGCATGGCTCGTGGAATACGCAGCCATGGCCGACCAGCGCGTGACGCGGCTGTGCGATGCGGAGGCGATCACGCCCTATTTCTCGATCCTGCTGATCCACGGGCAGGGGCGGCGGCCATGACCGGCTGGCTCGCCATCGCCGGCCTAGGCCCCGGCGACGAAGCGCTCGTGACGCCCGAAGTCACCGCGGCGCTTGCCGAAGCGACCGACGTTATCGGCTACATTCCCTATGTCGCGCGCGTCGCCCCGCGCGAGGGGCTTACGCTCCATCCCACCGACAACCGCGTCGAACTCGATCGCGCCACGCACGCGCTCCAACTCGCGGCCCAAGGCCACCGCGTCGTGGTCGTCTCGTCGGGTGACCCCGGCGTGTTCGCAATGGCGGCCGCGGTGTTCGAGGCGCTCGAAGCCGGTCCGACGGAATGGCGCGACATCGATATCCGCGTCCTCCCCGGCATCACCGCGATGCTCGCCGCCAGTGCACGTGCGGGCGCACCGCTCGGGCATGATTTCTGCGCGATCAACCTGTCGGACAATCTGAAGCCGTGGGGCGTGATCGAACGCCGCGTGCGTCTCGCCGCCGAAGCCGACTTCGCGATCGCCTTCTACAATCCGCGATCGAAGGCGCGCCCCGACGGCCTGATCCGCATCTTCGAACTCCTCCGCGAAACCTGCGCCGACGACCGCCCCGTCCTGTTCGCCCGCGCGGTCTCAACACCCGAGGAAACGCTCCGCATCGTGCCCCTGACCGAAGCCCGCGCGGACATGGCGGACATGCGGACGATGATCATCATCGGCTCCAGCCTGACGCGCGTTATCGATCGCCCGGCGGGACCGATCCTCTACACCCCCCGGTCGGCGCCATGATCGAGCCAGCGCATCACATCCGCCACCGCGTGCACCTCGCGCCGAGCGGGCAGGGCAGGCCGATCGATCATGATCACCGGGAGCCCAAGCGCGCGCGCCGCATGCAGTTTGGCCGACGCCCCCGTGCCACCAGCGTTCTTGCAGACCACGACTTCGATGCCGTGTGCCTCCATCAACCGTCGATCGCCCTCGACATCGAACGGCCCACGGTCGACCACGAGATGATGACGCGGCAACCCCGGCGGCTGGTCGGGCACATCGACGAACCGCAGCAGATAGTCATGCTGCGGTTGCTCCGCGAACGCATCGACGTGCATCCGCCCCAGCGCCAGCATCACGCGCCGCTGCGGCCCTTCCAGCGCCGCAACCGCAGCGTCGATATCGGCCACGCGCGTCCACCGATCGCCAGCGACCGGCAACCAAGCAGGCCGCGTCAGTGCAATAACTGCGACACCGGCGCGCTCCGCCGCGACGACCGCGTTCGCGCTCATCCGAGCCGCGAAGGGGTGCGTCGCGTCGACCAGATGCGTCACGCGATGTTCGCTCAGATAGCGGACAAGCCCCTCGACGCCGCCAAAACCGCCGATGCGCACCGGGATCGGTTGAGTTTTCGGTTCGGCGACGCGTCCGGCATAGCTCAGCACCGCATCGTTGCCCCGCGCAGCCAGCGCCGAGGCAAGCGCGCTGGCCTCGGTCGTGCCGCCCAGCACCAGGATGTTCGACATGGCTGACACTCCCTGGCTGACGATCATCGGTATCGGCGAAGACGGTGTGAATGGCCTGTCCGCGTCGGCAAAGGCCGCATTGGCGCAAGCCGAGCTCGTGACCGGCGCCACCCGCCACCTCGCGTTGCTCCCGGACCTTAAGTGCGCGGTCGAACCCTGGCCAGTCCCGTTCGGCGACGGTGTCACTCGGCTGCTCGCACACCGTGGCAAGCGCGTCGCGATGCTCGTGTCCGGCGATCCGTTCTGGTTCGGTGCGGGTACGTCGATCACGCGCCACCTCGATCCCGGCGAATGGGTAGCGAACCCCGCGCCCTCGACATTTGGTCTCGCCGCCTCGCGCCTCGGCTGGCCGATCGAGGAAACCAGTTGCGTGGGTCTCCATGCCGCACCTTTTACCCGCCTCCGTCAGCATATCGTACCCGGTCGTCGCGCGATCGTGCTGGTCCGCGACGGCGCGGCGGTTGTCGGATTGGCACGGTATCTCTCCGACCTCGGCTTTGGGCAATCGCGCCTGCATATTCTCGAAGCGCTCGGCGGGCCCCGCGAGCGTGTTCGCGACATCGCAGCAGCCGATCTCGATGATGACGGCATCGTCCATCCCGTCGCGGTCGGGATCGTCTACGCGGGGCAGGGCAAGGTTGTGCCTCGCACAGCCGGCCTGCCGGACACTTGGTTCGATCATGACGGCCAGCTTACCAAACGCCCGGTTCGCGCGCTGACGCTGTCCGCGCTCGCACCGAAGCCCGGCGAGACGCTGTGGGACATTGGCGCGGGGTCCGGCTCGATCGGCATCGAGTGGTTGCTCGCTCATCCGTCGACGCATGCTACTGCCTTCGAAGCCGACCCCATCCGTGCCAGCCGAGCCGAGAGCAACGCGGCAGCCCTCGGCGTCGATCGACTTCGTGTGATCCGGGGCCGTGCACCGGAGGCACTCGAAGGTCACGCCGCTCCAGATGCGGTCTTCGTCGGCGGTGGGGTCTCCGAAGCCGTGCTCGAAACATTGTGGGCGAGGCTGCCAGCTGGCGCACGCCTGGTCGCCAACGCAGTGACGCTTGAATCCGAGGCGTTATTGGCGCGGTGGCACGGACTGAAGGGCGGCACGCTGCTGCGCCTCGATCTGTCGGAAGCCTCCCCGCTCGGCACACGACGCGGCTGGCGCGCGAGCTATCCGGTCGTCCAATGGAGCGTCACGCTGTGATCGTCGCTGGTTTCGGGTTCCGCGCGGAGGCTACGTTGGCATCGCTTCAAGATGCGCTCGCCAGCGCGCGGCAGGGCCAGCCGCAGATCACGCGGCTTGCCACCCCCCGCGACAAGGCTCCGCTGGTCGAACGGCTCGCCGAGGCGATGGATCTGCTCCTGGTCGCTATCGACCCAGATGCGCTACGCGCTGCACAAACGGCCACGAAGTCGGCTTTTAGCCTGAAGATACGCCAGACTGGCAGCGTCGCCGAAGCTTGCGCACTCGCTGCGGCAGGACCCGGCGCGCGGTTGCTGACACCGCGCCACATTTCCCACGACCGCATGGCGACGTGCGCCATCGCAGAAGGATCCGCATGACCGTCCACTTCATCGGCGCAGGCCCAGGCGCGCCCGACCTGCTTACACTCCGCGGGCGCGACCGGATCGCCGGATCGCCCGTATGTCTCTATGCGGGCTCGCTGATTCCTGAGGCGATGCTCGATCATTGTCCGCCGGGCGCCCGCATCGTCAACACCGCGCCCTTGTCGCTCGACGAGATCATCGCCGAGATCCAGACCGCGCACGACGCCGGCCAGGACGTCGCCCGGCTCCACTCCGGCGACCTGTCGATCTGGTCGGCGATGGGCGAGCAACTCCGCCGTCTCCGCGCGCTCAACATCACGTTCACGATCACGCCCGGCGTACCAGCCTTCGCCGCCGCCGCCGCTGCGCTGGAGGTCGAACTGACGCTGCCCGAACTCGCGCAGTCGGTAGTGCTGACCCGCACGCCTGGCCGCGCCAGCACGATGCCGCCTGCCGAAACCTTGACCGCGTTCGCCGCGACCGGCGCGACGCTCGCGATCCATCTTTCGGTCCACAACCTCGCACAGGTGATCGCGGACCTAACGCCGTCCTACGGCTCGGAATGCCCCGTCGCGATCGTCTGGCGCGCGAGTTGGCCCGACCAGCAGATCGCACGCGCCACGCTGGCGACGATCGCCGACGCCGTGGCGGGCAAACCCGATCGCACAGCCCTGATCCTCGTCAGCCAGGCCCTCGCGGCACACGATTTTGCTGAGAGCAGCCTCTACGCACAGGGATACGACCGCCGCTTCCGGCCACAATCGGCGGACTCGAAGTTCGCTGGAGGGGAGGCGTGACGCCCGGCCTGATGGTCGCCGCACCCGCATCGGGCACCGGCAAGACCACCGTCATGCTCGGCCTCCTCCGCGCACTCCGTGACGACGGCGTTGCGGTGCAGCCGTTCAAGAGTGGCCCCGACTATATCGACCCGGCTTTCCATCGCGCTGCCAGCGGTCGCGCATCGTTTAACCTCGACAGCTGGTCGATGTCTGCGACGATGCTCGACACCCTTGCTGGTAAAGCCGACGATGCAGACTTTGCGCTTGCGGAGGGCTCGATGGGCCTGTTCGATGGGGTCGCGAAACCGGGCGCTACCGGCAACGGTGCCAGCGCCGACATCGCTCGCCGGATGGGCTGGCCGGTCGTGCTGGTGATCGACGTCTCAGGGCAGGCGCAGTCTGCCGCAGCCACCGCCCTCGGCTTCAGCCGCTACGACCCCAGCGTCCGGATCGCCGGCGTGATCCTTAATCGCGTCGCCAGCCCCCGCCACGAACGCCTCGCGCGCAGCGGCATGGACGCGGTCGGCATCCGCGTGTTCGGCGCACTCCCACGGCGCGGCGACCTGAAGCTCCCCGAACGCCATCTTGGGTTGGTGCAGGCGGTCGAACATCCCGACCTTGATGCGCGGATCGCCGAATATGCGGACTTCCTCCGCGCGCATGTCGACATCCCCGCGCTTCACGACGCCGCTACCGCCAGCACCAAGCCTGCAAGCGCGGTCGGCTGGATACGCCCCCCGGCCCAGCGTATCGCCTTGGCGCAGGACGCCGCCTTCTCGTTCACCTACGCGCATGTCCTCGAAGGCTGGCGGCGTGCGGGCGCGGAAATCCTGCCCTTCTCCCCGCTCGCCGACGAACCTCCCGCTGTGGATGCCGATCTCGTATGGCTTCCCGGCGGCTATCCCGAACTCCACGCCGGCAAGCTCGCTGAAGCCCATCGGTTCCAGGCAGGCCTGACGGAGTTCGCCAAGACCCGCCCGGTCCACGGCGAGTGCGGCGGCTACATGGCGCTGGGCGAGGCGCTGATCGATGTGGACGGTGTTCGACACAAGATGGCAGGCCTGCTCGGCATCGTCACCAGCTACGCTCAGCGGAAAATGCACCTTGGCTATCGGCGCGCGACCTTTCTCGCACCGATGGGCGGCGTCGAAGCGGGCGCCGCGCTGACCGGCCATGAATTCCACTATTCCACGATCCTCGACCAGCCTGACGCTCCGCTCGCGAACGTCACCGATGCCGAGGGCACCGCCGTCTCCGAAACCGGCTCGTATCGCGGCCACGTCTCGGGCAGTTTCTTCCACATGATCGCTGCCACCCCATGACCGGTTTCGTCTCCTTCGTCGGTTCCGGTCCCGGGGACCCCGAACTTCTCACCTTGAAGGCGGTTGCGCGATTGCAGGCCGCCGACGCGGTGCTGTTCGACGACCTGTCCTCGACCGTTCTCGACCATGCTCGCCCAGGCGCCGACCTCGTCGCTGTCGGTAAACGCGCCGGTCGCCCATCACCTAGTCAGGCGCACGTCTCGCAACTCCTGGTCGAGTACGCGCAAACCGGCATCCGCGTCGTCCGCCTAAAATCGGGCGATGCGGGCATGTTCGGCCGCCTTGAGGAGGAGATCGTCGCGCTCCGGGCAGCGGGCATTCCATTCGAAATCATCCCCGGCATCAGCGCCGCCAGCGCTGCCGCCGCCGCCGCGCAGATCCCGCTCACACGCCGGCTCAACGCGCGCCGCGTGCAGTTCGTTACCGGCCACGACGTCACCGGCGACCTGCCCGAACAGCGGAACATGGCCGCGCTCGCCGATCCCGGGGCGACGACCGTGGTGTTCATGCCAAAGCGAACATTCCCGGCGCTCGCGGCATTGCTAATCGAGCACGGCCTTTCCCCGAACACGCCCGCGCTGATCGCCGAAAATATCGGACATCCCGACCAGTCGCTGATCCGGTCGACCATTGCCGACCTTGCTGCGCAATTGCAGGCAGGCTTCTCCAGCAAGCCCGCGCTGATCCTCTACGGTCCGCTGATGGATCCTGAGACCGAAACATGATCGACCTTCACCTCATCGGTATCGGAACCGGCAACCCCGATCACCTCACGCGCGCCGCGATCGTCGCGATGAACGCCGCCGACCTGATCCTGCTGCCCCGGAAGGGCGATGCGAAGTCCGACCTGATCGATCTCCGCCGCGGGATCTGTGCAGAGGTGCTGACCGGAGCTACGCGTGTCGTCGAATTCGTCCTGCCCGAGCGCGACACGACCGCGCCCTATCTACGCGCGGTCGACCAATGGCATGACGCCATTGCCGTCGTCTGGAGCATTCAGATCGCGCAACACTTGCCGAACGGCGGCCGTCTCGCGTTACTCGTATGGGGAGACCCGTCGCTGTACGACAGCACGTTGCGCATCGCCGATCGGCTGCGAACGGACGGTATGGCGATGACCGTAACCGTCGAGCCCGGCATCACCAGCCTCCAGGCGCTGACGGCAGCGCACGCCATACCGCTGAACACGGTCGGCGCGCCGGTTCTCGTGACGACGGGTCGAAGGCTGAGGGCATGGGGGTGGCCGGCCGATATCGGTACGATCGCCGTGATGCTCGATGGCGATTGCGCGTTCCAGACGCTCGACGCGGCGGGTATTTCGATCTGGTGGGGTGCGTATCTGGGGATGAAGGATCAAATGCTGATCGCCGGCCCCTTGACCGTCGTCGCGAAACGGATCGTCCAGACTCGTGCCGATCTTCGCGAGCAGCATGGTTGGATCATGGATATCTATCTTTTGCGCCGCGATACGTCCCGCCGATCGGATAACTCAGGCTAACCTGAACCTTGGATGGCTGGCACGTTCAGCAAGTATTTGTATTGCCGACCGTAATCGCCCCCGATCGAAACAACGTCGGAGTCCGACCATGCTCAAGATCGTCATAATCGTTTGTGCGGCGATATGGGGAGCATCGATGCTGTTTGGGGTGACCCTGCTCGTGGGGAGTCGCTACTCGACCCGTATCCGCCGGTTCGTGACCGGAGACTGAGCGCGTTTGGAAGAAACGATCGGCGCGTCCGAGACGGCGCCGATCGCCCCGTAAATGCTGATTATTCGAGGTCGTCTTCGTCGACGATGATCGTCGATGCATTCGGCTTGCGCTCGATGGCCGCGAGGCACGCGTCGACGATGTCGTCGTTGAAGCGGTTGAACAGCTCGATGCCGTCGTCCTCGGGTTCGTCGCCGCTCAGTTCCTTCAGAACCGCGTACTTGACCGCGAACTCATATTCGTCGCCGTCGAACTCGCCGGAAAATTCGATCTGCTTCTGGATGTCGTTGTCGACGACGCTCGCCTGATCGATTTCAAGGGTATTTGCCATGTCGGAACTCCTGGGGTTTGACCGCCTACTGCCTGCGAGCGGGCGGCAGTGCAAGCGCTCAACCGGGTGGTTTGCTAACCGATTGTAACAAGGGCTTAGGCAGGGCAAGGATAGGGGCATCACTCCTGCCATTGTGAGTCGTCAATGTCGCGTTCCAGCCTGCTTCGTTCCGCCGCCCTTCTGTGCTGCATCGCCAGCGCTGCGTCCGCGCAAACTCCTGCCAAATCGTCACGCGTCAATCCGCTGACCGTGCCCAGCACGCTGCCGTTCCAGGCGCCGCGCTTCGATCAGATCAAGGACACCGACTACCAGCCCGCGCTCGAGCAGGGCATGGCGGAACAGATCGCCGAGATGAAGGCGATCACCAACAACCCCGCGGCGCCGGCCTTCGCCAACACGATCGAGGCGATGGAGCGCTCGGGCCGGACGCTCGATCGTGCAAGTCAGGCGTTCTTCGGCGTGTCGCAGGCGAACACCAACGACGCACTCGACGCGGTACGGTCCGCCGAGGCACCCAAGCTCGCGCAGCACAGCGACGCGATCTATCTAGATCCCAAGCTCTTCGCGCGCGTCCAGGCGCTGTACGCGAAGAAGGACTCGCTCGGTCTCGATGCCGAGCAGAAGCAGGTGCTGGAGATCTATCACAGCGATTTCCTGCATGCCGGCGCGCAGTTGAACGACGCCGACAAGGCCAAGCTGCGGTTGCTCAACACGCAGATTTCGACCGCGACGACCGATTTCCAGCAGAAGCTGCTCGCCGGAACCAAGGCGGGTGCGCTGGTGGTCGACGACAAGGCCAAGCTCGCCGGTCTCAGCGACGCCGAGATTGCCGCCGCTGCAGAGGGCGCGAAGGAACGGGGGATGCCCGGCAAATACGTGCTGTCGCTCCAGAACACGACGCAGCAGCCGGCGCTCGCCTCGCTCTCCGATCGCGCAACCCGCGCGGCGCTGTTCGAGAAGAGCTGGAACCGGTCGCGGCGCGGTGACGCGAACGACACGCGTGCGCTGATCCAGAAGATCGCGCAGTTGCGCGCGCAAAAGGCGCAGTTGCTCGGCTATCCGAACTATGCCGCCTATTCGCTGTACGACCAGATGGCGAAGACCCCCGCCGCGGCGAAGGGCTTCATGACGCAACTCGTCCCCGCGACCGCCGCGGAACAGCGTCGTGAGGCAGCCGAGTTGCAGAAGACCATAAACGCAACCGGCACCACGTTCCCGCTCGCGCCGTCCGACTGGGATTTCTATTCGGACAAGGTGCGCAAAGCCAAGTACGACCTCGACCAGAACGAGCTGAAGCCGTATTTCGAGATCAGCCGCGTGCTGACCGATGGCGTGTTCTTCGCCGCCAACCAGCTCTACGGCGTCACGTTCAAGGAACGCCGCGACATCCCGACCTACCAGCCGGACATCCGCGTGTTCACCGTCTACGACAAGGACGGCTCCGAGCTGGGCCTGATGTATTTCGATTACTGGAAGCGCGACAACAAGGCGGGCGGCGCGTGGATGTCGAACTTCGTCGGCCAGTCGAAGCTGCTGAAGACCAAGCCGGTCGTCTATAACGTCGGCAACTTCACCAAGCCCGCGCCGGGCCAGCCTGCGCTGATCACGTTCGACGACGTGACGACGATGTTCCACGAATTCGGCCATGCGCTGCACGGGTTGTTCGCGAACCAGACGTATCCGCTGGTGTCGGGCACCAACACCGCGCGCGACTGGGTCGAGTTCCCGTCGCAGTTCAACGAACATTGGGCGCTCGATCCCAAGGTTTTCGCGAACTATGCCAAGGATTACCGCACCGGCGCGGTGATGCCCCAGGCGCTCGTCACCAAGATCAAGAACGCGGCGAAGTTCAACCAGGGGTATGAGCTTGGCGAACTGGTCGCGGCGGCGACGCTCGACCAGGACTGGCATTCGCTGCCGGCGTCAGCCGGGCCGCAGGAAGTCGACGCGTTCGAGACCAAGGCACTGAACTCGATGGGTCTCGACACGAAGGACGTGCCGCCGCGCTATCGCACCAGCTATTTCGCACACATCTGGGCGGGCGGTTATGCGGCCGGCTACTATGCGTATCTGTGGACGCAGATGCTCGATAACGATGCATATGCGTGGTTCATGGCGCATGGCGGGCTGACGCGCGCGAACGGCCAGCGCTTCCGCGACATGATCCTGTCGAAGGGGCATACTGAAGACTACGGTCCGATGTTCAAGGCGTTCTACGGCAAGGACCCGGATATCGGCCCGATGCTGGAAGACCGCGGCCTGACGGCGGGCGCGAAGTAAGGGAACGGTGGTGCGGCGGCCTTTCTGACCGCTGCACCGCACCATATTAAATCTGTAGCGTAACGGTCATCCGACTGTCTCGCAGTGCCAATAGGCGCAGCCCCGGGAGTGACGATCGATCGATCTCGCTAGGGGTTTTCAAGAATGACGATGTTTTCTCGTACGGCCGCGCGGCTGTTGTGCGGCGCTATCGGTTTTGTCGTGGTCGGCGTGCCAGTCGCCTCGACCGCGCAGTCTCTGGTAGCCACGGACGCGGAGTCGGGTTCGCCTGCGCCTGCGCCTGCGCCTGCGCCTGCGCCGGTGGCCGGTCCGGCCGATCCAGCAACGCCGCCCGCCGGGCAGGATGATACGATCGTCGTCACCGGCGCCAACACGCGGTCGGTGACTCAGGTCAGCGGCGTCGACATGCAGAAGATCCTTCCCGGCGTGAGCCCGTTGAAGGCGTTGCAGACGCTGCCGGGCGTTACGTTCCTGACCGCCGATCCTTGGGGCAACAACGAGCAGAATATTTCGCTGTTCGTGCACGGCTTCAACGCGCAGCAGCTTGGCTACACGCTCGACGGCCTGCCGCTGGGCGACCAGAATTACGGCAACTACAACGGCTTGTCGCCACAACGTGCGATCATCTCGGAGAACGTCTCACGCGTCACGCTGGCCAGCGGCGCGGGCGATCTCGGTACCGCATCGACCAGCAATCTGGGCGGTACGATCGATACCTTCTCGAGCGACCCGCGCAAGGATATGGGTGTCCAGGTCGACCAGACGCTCGGCAGCCATTCGACCTCGCGACTGTTCGCGCGGATCGACAGCGGCGACCTTGGCAACGGCAACGCGTTCTATATCTCGGGCTCGCGGCAGAAGGCCAAGGCGTGGGATTTCAACGGTATTCAGGGCGGCTATCAGGCCAATGCGAAGTTCGTTCATGACGACAGCAACGGCAAGCTGACGCTCTACGGCGCGTTTTCGGACAAGACCGAGCCGAACGAGGATGCGACCGTCGTCACGACCGCGACGCAAGGCACCGCGCCGTACGTCCGCCCGTTCGTCTATCCCAATTTCAACGCAATGCTGACCTATCTCAACTCCGGCGCGTACAAGGCGGACGGGTCAAACTACCGCAATTACTACGGCGTCGCAGCACGCACCGACTATCTCGGCTACGTCAAATACGACTGGAACGTCAGCGACCGCGTGACCTTCTCGAACCAGGCCTATTATCATCACAACGACGGCGTCGGTGTCATCGGCGGTCCGATCGACGTCGCCGGCCTGCCTAAGCTGTTCTCATTCTACTACCCCGGCCAGAATCTCACCCAGGTGTTCGGTGGCTCAGGCCTTGCGACGCGCACGACCGAGTACCGGATCGACCGCGGTGGCCTCGTCTCCATCGTCGCGCTCGATCTCGGCGCGCATCATGTCGAGTTCGGCGCCTGGTACGAGCATCAGAGCTCGTCCGCCTATCGCCGCTGGTATCCATTCCCGGTCAACGATCCGAGCACGCCGTACCAGCGCCCGCGCGAGGAACTGACCCCGCTTATCACGCAATATCACAGCGAAGTGCGCGTCGACGAGTATCAGGCTCATATCCAGGACAGCTGGAAGGTCCTGCCGACGCTGACCATCCAGGGCGGCGTCAAGAGCACGTTCCAGAATGCGTCGCAGCGCGTTCCGACGCAGCCGATCCCGGGCTCGTTCACCGGCTCGGTCGCGCTGCCGGTCGGCAAGATCGACACGCACAAATACTTCCTGCCGCAGCTTGGTGCGCTGTGGGATGCAACCGATAACGAGCAGGTGTTCGTCAACGTCCAGAAGAACATTCGCCAGTTCCAGACCAGCGCCGCCGCCGGCCTGTCGCCGTTCGCGCTCGGCAGCCAAGCGGCGTTCGACCTGTTCAAACAGGACGTCGAGCCCGAAACGAGCTGGACCTACGAGGCGGGGCTGCGTTCGCATCATGCATTGAACATTGGCCCGCTGACCGGCTTCGATGGCCAGATCAGCGTCTATCACGTCGACTTCAGCAACCGCCTGCTCGGGATCAGCCCGACGCCGGTGGTGACGGCAGTCGTCAGCGGTGCGGCAATCCTCCAGAACGTCGGTGCGGTGAAGACGGACGGGTTCGACATCGCCGGCACGTTCCGGTTCGGCCCGCACTTCTCGTTCTACGATGCGCTGTCGTACAACAACTCGCGCTACGAGGCGGACTATATCAGCGGCACGAGCACCGTCGCGACTGCGGGCAAGAAGGTGCCGGGCAGCCCAGACTGGCTGAACAAGTTCACCGCCTCGGCCAATTACGACATCTTCGACGCGCAACTCGTCGGCGACTATATCAGCAAGCGGTTCGCGACCTACACCAACGACCTGTCGGTGCCGTCCTACTTCACGCTGTCCGGCCGCATCGCCGCGCACGTACCGCTGTCGGAAGGGCAGGTCGTCAAGACGGCGACGGTCAGCCTCAACGTTACCAACATCACGAATAAGCGCGCCGCCTCGACGCTCAGCATCGGCGCGGCGAGCGGTACGTTCAACCAGTTCCCGGTCGCACCCCGCCAGGTGTTCGGGACGATCAGCGTCGGCTTCTGACGCGGGCAGGGGGCCTCGGTCTTGCCGGGGCCTCTACTGCGCGTCCGTCGTCATCGGGAATATCATCGGAGGATCGCCCGGTTGCCAAGGCGGCGGGCGTATCATGACCCGAGCGAACAGGGCCGATGCGAGGTGCATCGCCAGCCACGCCTGTAGTCGCTCGAAGGGCAGACCGTCGAAATAGGAACGATCGGTCTGCGCGAACTGGCGGACGAACGGCATGATCGCGAGATCGGTCATCGACTGCGGGCTGGTGCCGAGACTGCCGCTAGCACGCAGCCTCTCGCCTAGATCGCCGAGCAGCACGGTAGCCGCATCGCGGTGCTCGATCGGATCGACGTCGTAGCGATCGGCATATTTGTAGCGGTCGAGATGGTGTTTGAAGGCGCCGTCGTTCGTCGCGATCAATCCAGCGTCGTTATCGGTTGGCCACTCGGCGTCGGGCGTACGCGCGCAGGCCCAGCGCATGATGTCGAGGCTCTGATCGATCACCGTCCCGTCCGGCAGCACCAGCACCGGCACGGTTCCCTTGGGCGACGCGTCGAGCATTGCCGCCGGCTTGTCCCGCAAGACGATCTCACGCAGTTCGACCTTACGATCGGCCGCCGCGATCGCGAGACGCGCGCGCATCGCGTAGGGGCACCGTCGGAAGCTGTAGAGGATCGGCATCATCGGACCTGCATAACCCGATCGGGCGTCCAGGTCGCCTGATCCGGAGAACAGTCGGCGCTACCGCGATCGATACCGCGGAACGGCATCGATCGCGGCAAGGCCGTCAACTCAGAAACGATAGCCGATCGTCGCCTGCACGGTCCGGCGGTTGCCGTACCAGCACCAGTTATAGTTGGCGAAGCACGACGTCAGATACTTCTTTTCGAAGATATTGGCACCGTTGACCGCGAGGCTGAGGCCCCGCAGCGATGGGGCGAACTTTTCGAGGTCGTAGCGGATCAGCGCATCATAAACGGTGTGGGACGGGCTGTTGCGACCCGCGGTCTCGCCAGGCGTGACGCCTGCATAGACCTCGTCGACATGCCGGACCGCACCGCCGATCGTGAGCCCTTCGAGGCCGCCGCTACGTGGCGTCCAATCGAGATAGGCGGACGTTCCACCACGCCCGACGGTTTCCAGCCCACGACCGACACGCGCCGGAGCATCCGCATCGCTGGTAACCTTGACGCGCTGCCGGCTGAACGCGACGCGCGCGTTAAAGCCGTAGGGCAGGGGGGCACTCCCCTCGAACTCGACACCCTGCGAACGAACGCCGCCGGTCTGTCGTGACACGCTGAAATTGGGCGTCGATGTCAGGACGTTGGTCTGGTCGATACGGAACCATGCACCGGACAACAGGATCTGCGTTCCGGGAATGCTGAACTTCGCACCGGCCTCGATCTGCTTGCCGAGCGATGGGTCTGCCAGCCCGGGCTGGCCGTTGCTCTGCGTGATCGGATTCGCTTGCTGTTCGAACGACGTCGAATAGCTGACGTACGGCGCCAGACCGAACGGCAGCGTATAGAGGGCGGCCGCACGGTACGTGAATTTCTTGTCGTGTTTAACACGCCCGTCCTGTTGCGCGCGCGCCCAATCCTGCCGCCCGCTCAAGACTACGCGAAGGTCGCCGAGCGCCATCTGGTCCTGTGCGTAGATGCCCTGCTGACGCTGCTGCACATCGATCGCGAACTGACCGCCGATCTGTTCCGGGCTCGTCGGGACCGTCACCGTACCGTAGACCGGGGCAAAGCCGTTAAGGGGAGGCGCGACGCCGAACGCGGCAAGCTCGCGCGAGTGCGCGACTTGCCGGTCCACACCGAACAGGAGCGTGTGCTTGATCAGGCCGGTTTGGACGGTGCCGGTCAGCTGGTTGTCGAACGTCCAATTGTTGAGTTGCTCGCGGGTCGCGTAGGACGCACGGCTGAAAGTCTGCTGCGTCGGATCGCTCCCATCCAGTCCGCCTGCGGTATAGATGAGTCCGAGCGCCGACTTCACATACTGATAGCGCCCAGAAGAGCGGAACGCCCATCCGCCGCCGAAATCGTGACGGAAGATGTAGGTAAGCGCAGCCTGCTCACGGCTGAAGCGGTTGCCGGCCTCGCCGCCGTCGAAGCTGGTTGGCAGTTTGCCGTTGGGGTTGGCGAGCAACGTGCCGCTGGCGGGGAACACGCCGTAGTCGCCGTTGTATGGATCATGCGAATAGGCGCCGAGCAGCGTGAAGCTGGTCGAGCTGCCCGCACCCGCCGTTACTGCACCCGAGATCGTCTGGCGCTCGCGCTTGCCGAACTTCTGCTGCGTGTCGGCACCGTTCGCACTGCCGTTGATCCGCCACAGGACGCCTTCGCCGGCTCGGCCACCGATGTCGGCATCGACGCGGTAGAGGTCATAATTGCCATAGGTGCCGCTTATCGCGCCGTAGAGCGCTTGGTCGAGCGGAAGCTTGCTCGATTCCGCAACCAGGCCACCGGGGCTAGACTGGCCGTACAATACTGATGCGGGGCCCTTGATGACTTCGATCCGGTCGAGCCGCGAGACGTCCACCTGCGGCACCGCGTAGCCGGACGGGCTGCCGAACTGCTTCAGGCCGTCCAGATAGACCGGGGCATCGAAGCCTCGCAGCTTGAACTGGTCATAGACCTCGCCGCTCGACCCGCGCGTTTCCGGGGTCACGCCCGCCACGAACCGGAGCGCCTGGTTGAGGTTCTGCAAACTGCGTCCGGCGATGTCGTCGGCGGTGATGACGGTGATCGACTGCGGCGTTTCGGCGAGCGGCGTATCCGTCTTGGTCCCGGAGGAAGCCTGGTCTCGCGGATGCTGTCCGGTCACGACGATCACGTCCGAGGCGTCCTCGTGCAAAGTCTGTGCATAGCCCGGCGCGACGGCGAAAGCAGCGGAGCCCAGCAAGATGGCGATGCCAAGACGACGTGTCATATGATTCCCTTTACGTTATCGCGCCCCGCTAATGTTTTTGATAACTATTATCAATAGCCGCGTTCCGACCGATCCAGATAGCGCTTGCCTCTGCGGCAATATGGCAACACCAGCCACGGAACGTAACGTGATGGACGATAGACATGAGCGGCAAGATACTGGCGGTCGAGATTGCGACGGCGGGGGACGCATCCTGGTTCGGGAAGCATCCCGATCGCCGGCTACGGATCCGCAACATGGTGATGGGCGAGTTCGGCGACGTGAGCGGCGACCCTCCGGTCGGCATGGCCTGGCGGACGATCGTATTGGAAGCACAGCCGGGTGCCCGTAGCCGCCAAGCGATCGCACTTTCGATCGGTATGGATGTCGACGCGTTCGACGACGACGATCTGTTCGATCTGTTCCTGCGCGTTGCTCCGCCCGGCGCGCGGAAAATGATTGCAGCATTGCGCCAAGTTAAGTTGCCCGGCAGGCCCAAAACCTGAGTCCGTCTCGCGTGGTTCAGCGGCCCGCATACGGGAACAAATATGGGGCAAAGCGAGGCTTTCCCGTGGTGGACTGCGCTTCTAACTTCGCCGCCGCCTGCTAGCTTGAGTGACAGTGACGCGCTGCCGAAGGGCGCTGCGTCCTCGGTGCCCTGCCCGGATACGAGAGTGTCGCACGGACGGGCGGGGCACCTCGTTCATTTCTAATTCACCTTCGAACGGCATATCGCGAAGTAGAGGCATCGCCCAAGTAACGCGTACCTTCAGCGCCCCGTCGGTTTCTGTCACACGGACGGACGGGGCGCTATTTCGATCCGGTTAAGCCAAGCCCTGCCGCGACAACCGCGCATCGATCAGGTCGAGTTCGCGCCCGAGTTGCTCCGCCAGTTCGACGCCAATCTCCCGGCGTCGTGCAAGGTCGAAGATCGCGTTGCGCTCCGCACGTACCGCCGCAAGCCGCATGTCCCGTTCGATCTTGACGTCGCCCTGTCGTGCGCGGTCCTCCGGCCGCGACGACAGGCTGTCGATGCGTTCGCGGTACTGGTCCATCAAGCGCGCCGCGACATCGGTGAAACGATCGGGATCGTCGCGCCCCTCGGCCATCCGATGTTGGACGCGGTCGAGTTCGGCGATCGCGGCGTTGGCAGCGACCAGCCGCGCCTGATCGCGCGCAGCACCAATGCCGGTTTCGGGCGGCAGGCTGAGGCCCCGCAGCAGCAACGGCAGCGCGACGGCGGCAATGACCAGCGACGACAGGATGACGCCCGACGCAAGGAAGATAACGAGATCGCGCGCCGGGAAGGGCGTACCGTCGGCGAGGCTCAATGGCAGCGTAAGCGCGCCTGCCAAGGTGATGGCACCACGCGCGCCGGCGCACGACATCGCCGCAATGATGCGCCGTGGTGGGCTTTCGCCCGCGGTCGTATCGTTGCGCCGCCGTGCTCGGAGAAGGGTGAACTGGAGTGAAACCCAGACCCAGCCGTAGCGAAGGATCGCCAACCCGGCGACGACGGCAATGACATAGACGGCCAACCACCACGGGCTGACATGCCCGGTCGACGTAACGGTGTCTCGGGCGCGAACGAACACTTCGGGCAGTTGCTCGCCGAGCAGCACGAAGATCACGCCGTTCAGGGTGAACTGGAGCATGTCCCACACCGCGCGCCTGCGGATGCGCGTTCCGGCGGCGACCGCGGTGGTCGCGTCGGTAAAGGTCATCGCGATACCCGCGGCGGCGGCGGCGAGGACGCCAGACGCGTGGATGTGTTCGGCCAGTAGATAGGCGGCGAACGGGATCAGCAGGCTGACGAGGATGTTCGATCCGGCTTCGTCACCGAACCGTCGTGCGAAGGCGCTCTTGGTCGCGACGATGCCGAGCGCGACGCCGACACCGATCGCGACGCCCGCAATGGCCATCCACGCGAACGTCGCGGCGGCATCGGCGAACGAGAAGGTGCCGGTCAGTACGGCGGCGATCGCAAAGCGGACGCAGACGAGGCCGGACGCGTCGTTCAGCAACGCCTCGCCTTCAAGGATGTGCATCATCCGCTTCGGGATCGGTGCGTTCTGGGCGACCGCGGAGACGGCGATAGGATCGGTCGGCGACACTACCGCTGCGAGTGCGAACGCGACGCCGAGCGGCATCGCCGGGATCAGCCAGTGCACGAACAAGCCCATGCCCAGCACGGTGAGGAAGACGAGCCCCAATGCGAGCCCCAACACCGCTCCGCGATCGCGAAACAGTTCGTCCTTCGGAATGCGCCAGCCATCGAGGAACAGGAGCGGCGGCACGAGCAGCAGGAAGAAAAGTTCGGGATCCAATTCGACCCGGACGTGCGCGACCATGCCGATCAAGGCGCCAAGCGCGATCTGCACCAGCGGACGCGGCAGCGCCGACGGCAGCATGCGCGACGCGATGCCGCTGACCACGACGGCGAGCAACAGGAACAGGCACAAAGTCACAATCTGCAAACCGGACTCCCAAGGATTTGGACGCGCGGCAGGCACGCAGGCGCGCGATCGAGAGGACCGGCGAGTATCCAGTATCAGATAGCAGAGAACTGGAAATTTCGGAAGCGCGCTGCACCTTTTCCCGCCGCGTACAATCCCGGTCGCAGCATCAGGAAACCGCCGCGAACATTGTGGTGGTAGCCCGACACCTCCATCCCGCGATCGAACCGGTGCCACGTCCGGCCGCCGTCGCCGCTGGTGTCGTACGTGACGATATGCCGATCGTTGGTCACGCGGATCCGCATCGAACGGCCATGCGGGTTCGTGGGACGGCCACGTTCAGCGCCATATTGGTGAGTGACGAACCGGTCGCCGTCGAAACCGAGCCCGCAATAGAGCTTGTCGTCGTAGAACAGGATCAATCCGGCGGTGGCGCCGGGATCGATCTCTACGTCGCATTCGAATTGGTAGCGCGTGTCGCCTGCGATCAGCAGGAGCGGGGAGGAGTCTACCGGCGCAGTACCGCTCGCAGTCAGCGTCAGGGTTTTGCCGGAGACAGACGTGCGTTTCGCCTCGTCGGGGCGGGGGCGGAAGAAGCTCCATTTCGTCCCGAGCGCGAGTGTCTCGAAATTGTCCGAGAGCAGCTGGCCGTGCGGGATCGCGGTGCCGCCCTTCGGCTTCGCAAGCGGCTTCGACAGGTCCCCGCCCGTCATCCGGAACCAGCCGTCGGCGGTCCACTCCACGGGATCGAGCAGCGTCTGGCGTCCGAGCGTCCAATAGCCGTTCTCAAACCCGTGATAGAGCGCCCACCAGTCGCCTGCCGGCCCTTCGACCAGCGAGGCGTGACCCCGCGACCACCAGCGTTCGGCGGTGTCGGTGGTGCGGACGATCGGGTTGGCTGGGCAATCCTGCCACGGCCCATGGATCGAGCGGGAGCGCGCTGCGATCACCATATGGCCGGTCGGCGGTCCGGCGGTGCCGCCCACCGCGGTGATGAGGTAGAACCAGCCGCCGTGGCGGACGATCTTGGGCCCCTCCGGCGAGAACCCCTCGACGATCCAGTCCTCGGGATAGCGCCACGGATCATAGACGTGCTCGACCGCACCGACTGTCGAGAGGCCGTCGGGGGCGAGGCGGATGCGGTCCCCGCCCGACAGGAAGAGCCAGCGACTGCCATCTTCGCCGACGATATGGCACGGGTCGATATGCTTGTGGAGCCCGAGATCCACGGGATCGCTCCACGGGCCTTCCATGCGATCGGCGTGGACCACCCAGATCGAGTTCGGCTCGGCTTTCACGGGTATGTAGAGGAAATAGCGGCCGTCATGCTTCTCGAGGCTGACCGCCCAGACCGATCCGATGTTGCGCGTGAGCGCCGGGCCGATCGGTTGCCAATTCACCAGATCGCGCGAGTGCCAGATGACGAGCCCCGGATAGGAATCGAAACTGGAGAAGGTCATGTAATAGTCCGACCCGTCCTTCAGGATTGCGGGGTCGGGTCGGTCGCCGGCCATCACTGGGTTCAGGAAGCGGCCGTCGCCTAGATCGGCGATACGCTGGTTATCCAGACCGCGGCGCCAGTCGGGCGCGGGCGTCTTGGCTGCAGTTCTGGCGGGCGCCTGTCCGGGGACGAGCAACGCGCCGGCTGCGCCGAGCGTGGTGAAGGCGTCGCGTCGGGTGAAGGTCATGATCGGATCTTTCGGATGTCATCGGTGCGCTGGCGACCGTGGACGAGCAGCGCGGTGTGATACGCGACCGGAGGTTTACCGCGCGCTATATCGGCGATCGTGAGCCACGCCATCGCCTCGGCGACACGCGTGGCTGGTTCGAGCGGGATGCGCGCGAGTTCGACGTCGAACGGCGTGAAATACGCGGGTTCGCCCTGCCATTCGACGAGGCGCTCGCGGGCTTGTTCGATCGACCAGCCGTGGAGGTGGATGCCGAAATCGACGAGCGCGCGGGCGACGCGGAAGAGGAGCCAGTGGATGTGGCCGAGCGCGTCGTGGGGGTCGGTGTAGGCGCCCGCCTTCTCCGCGAGTTGCTCGGCGTAGATGCCCCAGCCTTCGACGAATGCCGAGGCGTAGTCGATGCGGAGCGGGTGCGGCGGGGTGGCGCTCTCCAGGCCGAGCTGGATCATGTGGCCGGGGAGGAGTTCGTGCGCGACGACGCTGGGGAGAGTCCAGCGTGGGCGGCGGCGGATGTCCTTGAGGTCGACGACATAGGCGCCGGGGCGGGTCGGGGTCGGGACTTCGCGGTAACCGGCGCGGCCGGCGGCGATCTCTTGCGCTGACAGGGAGCGGGCGGTCGCGTTCAGGCACCAGGACGGGAATTGACCGAATGCTGCCGGGATGTGGGTGCGGGCGGTGGCCAGCATGCGGTTCATGTCGGCGACGGCTTCGATGCGGCCGGCGTCAGTATCCGGGTAGAGAAAGCGATCGTCGCGCCAGAGCTTGGTGTAGCGGTCTGCGATTTTGCCCTTGGGGGCGCCGATCTGGTCGAACAGGTGGGTCGCGCGGGCTTGGAGGTGGTTCAGTTCGGCAAATAGTCGACGTTCGGCGTAGGCTGGCGTCATGCTGCCGAGCGAGCGCTGGAGCACGAGCGTGTACCAGTCCGGGCCGCCACGGAACCGGCCGACGCCGGGGGTGGAGGGAGCTGTGTCTCGCAGGCCCTCCAGCACCGCGATCTGGCCGTCGATCGCGGGGTTCGATGGGGCGGTGCGGAGCGCTTCGATCGTGCGATCGAGGGACAGGCGGGGGAGGATGATGCCGGTTTCGGCGTCCGTCTGGATGGCGGCGGTGTCTGCGTCGATCTTGGCGGAATCGAGACGCGCGGCTTTCCACGCGCCGGTGGTCGGGGTGACGCGGTACAGACTGCGCCCGGTGCGGCGAAACGCAGACCGCGCGATGGCGGCGTCGATCGTGAGGCCGGCGCGGGCGGTGCTCAGGTCGAGGCGGTCGCCGGGTTGCAGGCCCTCTGCGTGGAAGGGGACTAGCAGGCGGAGCGCTTCGTCCGGGTCGGTTGCGGCGGCTGCGTCGAGGGCTTGGCGTAGGGACGGGGTGGGTTGGGCACCGACGTTCGTAGCAAGGAAGGCAGATGCTCCCAGCCCGGCGAGTACGCTTCTCCGGTCCGGAGTCATTCTCCACACCTCCGTTCGCCCTGAGCGAAGTCGAAGGGTGTGCCCCAAGAAAAGGTGCTTCGACTTCGCTCAGCACGAACGGACTGGGGAGGGGGTGTAAGAATTACTGGAGTGCGCGGGTTCATCATCGGAGCGGGACGCGGTTGTTGACTTGGGTAATCTCGGGTTCGTCCCCGGCAAGCGCGACCTGGACGGTCAGCGTCGCTGGATCTACGCCGGATGGGATCGCTAGCTTCACGATCGCTGTCTTCGGCCGAAGATCGAGCGGGGCGGCTAGCGAGGAAATGCTCGCAGTGGCGACGATCCTCCCCGCCGCGTCGACCAGTTCCGCACGGCCGCCTTTCGCGTCCTTCGCGCCGAGGCTGTGGACGGTGACCGTTACGCTCCGACCCTTCACGGCCACGTCGTCCGTGCCGATGCCGAGATCGGCGCGCTCGTCGACCGGTGCGCCGGCTTCGATCAACGCGAAGTCGAACACTGTCGTGCCGGGTGCGAACGTGACCTCGGTGCTAGCGCTGCGTTCGAGTGTCATGGTCTGCGCAGCCCCGATCGGCGCGAGCGTCTTGCCGCCGTCGGTGCTGTTTGACGCCTGCATCGACCAGCGGCCTGCAGTGACGGTCCAGGTCGACATCGTCGCACGCTGCGCATGATCGGTAGTATTGTACGCGATCACGCGGAACTTGGTCGGCGTCGCGCCCGGCAGCAGGATCGCGACGCGCTCGGCGGCGTCTAGTTCGGCGAAGCGCCAGCTCACCGTATTGCCGGGCCAGCTCTGGTTACGCCGAAGCGCAATGCCGCCGAGGCGTTCGCGTTGCAGGATTTCGCTCGGCTGGTCGACGCGGTCGCTCCACCAATGGCCCTCGGTGTACATGTCCATATGCTGCGACTTGTCGGCGATCGCGTCGGCGTGAAGTGCTTCCAACGGCGCGGTGTTGCCCGTCGCGGCCCAGGCGGTATAGCGGGTGAACGGGTCGTTAGACTTGGTCTCTGCCAGCTTGGTGCGCGCTGCGGCACCACTGGGAAGCGCGTCGAACGCGTTCTCGTTGAATTCGGCCAGCGCGCCCGGACCGGCCTTGGCAACCCTCGCTTCGATCGGGCGAAGGTATTTCGCATCGCCGGTGTAGCGCCATGCCGCCCAGGTCGCCTGTAGCGACGTGGTGATGCCGCCGCCGTCGCCGACCCGCTCGGCGTCGGTGCGCCAGTTGATCTCGTTGGGATAGCTCCAGCTGCCGTCAGGCGCCTGTTTGCCGTGCGCCATCCAGCCATCGATCACGCCGGTGACGAGGCCGCGCGCGAGCGGGTTGGCGTTGTAGAGACCGACCAGCATCGGGCCGTGCATGACCGTGAAGGCATAGGGTTTTTGCCATTCCCATGCGCCCTCGCGGTACATCTTCCGCCCGCCATACCAGTTGCTGGCGAAGTGCATGTGGCCGGCGGGGTTCTTGAGAATTACGGTCTGGAGGGCGCGCGTGTTGTCCATCAGGCGCTCGACCGCCTTGGGCTCGCCCCAGTTGAGATACAGGCGTTCGGCGTTGCTGTTGAGGCCTTCCTCATACGCGTGGAGTTCGTCGGCGGTGATGTAGCCAAGGCCGTTGACGATCATGCCGTTCTTGTAGACCGCATCCGACAGCGCGCGGAGCGAAGCGTTGATCTTGTCGGGCTCGACACCCATCAGCGCGAGGCCGGGCCATTGTTGCGTCAGGTCGGTGTCGTCGGAGAGGCCGCCCCCGAAATCGCCATAGGGAACCTGGCGCTCGTCGATCCACCAGGTGACGAACTCGCGGACGCGCTTCAGGTCTTCGAGTTGGCGGAATGCCCAGAGCGGGACACCGGCCGGCGCGACCGGCTGGACGAAGGGTGGCAGGTTTTCAGGACGATAGTTGATGTCGGCCCAGTAGGCGCGGGCGCGAGCGTTGTCGGGATCGACGCGGAGCAGGTCGGAAATGTCGGCGAACAGGCGCTGGTAAAGGCCTGCGCGCTTCGATGCGGTGTGCTCCTCGACAAGGAAGCCCCAATTGTCCTTCACCTGCGCCATGCGGTCGGCGATGTGTTCGGGCAGGCTTTCCGCACGAGGTTTGAAGACGAGGCGGATCTTGGTGCCGTTGAGCGCGGTGGCGTCGAAGTCTGGCGCGGCGCTGGCGATCGTCAGATAGAGGCTGTCGTTGGGGAGGATGCGGTCGCGCAGGTCCAGCCAGAGCGTGCGCGCTTCGTTCGGGCGGACCGAGACGGAGAGGTCGATCATGTCGCGGCCGGGCCAGATGGGGTCTTTCACGCGAATGTTGAGCGCGATCAGGCCGGCGGCGTTGGGCTTGGCGTTCAGCGCGGGTATGTCGAGGGCGATGCCGTCGAGGCCGTCGTTGAGGTTTTGCCAGCCGTAATCGAAGGCTCGGGCGAGCGGGCGGTCGGGAAGCGCGTCGCCGAAGCTTGCCGGGATCAGGATGTGGACGATCGGGGCGGCATTCTCGCGGCGGACGGGCGCGCCGGATGCGCCACCTGTGCCAGCGCCGACCGCGGCTTTCAGGCCCGCGGAGGGCATGGCGACGACGGTGCTGCGCTCGTCGGGGGCAAAGCGGCCGGCGATATAGGCGTTGAGGGGGGCGAGGGCGGCGAGGTTGGGCGAGACTGCGGCGTCGACGGTGTAGGACAGCTCGAAGCTGCCGGCGGGTACTGCTCCTGCGCCGACGTCATAGGCCCAGAGCTCCTGGATCGGCTGCTCCTGCATCGTGTTGGTGAAGCTGAGCGTGCCGCCGGTGCGAGGGGCGAACTGGTCGACGCTGCGGACTATGCCTTGCGGGCGGGTGGCGATCTGGGTGGTCTTTGTGCCATCGCTCCAGTCAAGCCGGCCGTATGCCGCGCCGCGGATCTCGACGCGGTTGACGCGTTCGTTCGGCGGGATCGTCAGGTCGTAGCGCTTGCCGCCCTCGACATAAGTGTTCCAGTCGGGCAGCTCGAAATAATCGTCGCGGCCAGGCAGGCGGGAGCGGTTGTAGACCCCCGGCCAGGTCGTCTCGGCGATCCCGTCGACGCCTTTCCACATCCATTGCTTCAGGTCCTTAGCGTCGGCGAATTCGACTTTTCGGACTCGGGTAACGGCAGCGTCGAGCACCGGTGGCACGGACTTGTCCCAGCCGTAGCGGTGGAGCCATGCGGTTCGTTTGGCGGTGGGGTCTGTCGCCGGGACGGGGGACGGTTCGCGCTTCTCCGCGAGCGCTGCGACGTCGGTAGCGGCGAGCATGTGGTCGTAGACGCGCATCTCGTCGAGGTCCGATCCGCGCATCAAATTGTAGCGGCTCTGGACCTGATGCGGGGACATGACACGGCCGGCGAGACCGAACTGATCGAGGCCGCTGTCGAGGTCCGCCTTCTGGTCCTTCCGCGCGACCAGCTTGCCGTTCAAGTAGAGTTGCACGCCGACCGTCTCGTCCCAGGCGAACGCGATGTGCGACCAGGCGTCGGCGGCAGGGGCTTGGGGGATCGCCCAGGAGACGCGGATGCGCGAGAGGTTCGCGTCGGTGACGAAGGCGTCGAAGCCGTGGCCGTTCCAGTCGATCCGCAGGAACGCCATGTCCCAGCTCGAATGGTCGGCAAACCCCGTGCGGAAGATAACGAACGGTGCTTCGCCGACGGGTGTGCGGGCGCGCCAGAAGAAGGCGAGCGTGCTGCGGTCCGCGCGGATATTGCCGGGGGCTTTCCACGTCACATAGCCGTCATCCGCCCAGTGCGCGGCGCCGCCGATCGCACCATCCGGAGTGACGTCGACGCCGCTGCGGAAATTGGGGACGGGGTCGCCGGTGGCGTAGTCTGCGGTTAGGGATTTGTCCGCCGAGGCGCGGAACAGCAACCCGGTCGCGTCCTGCGCGACCGCGGGCGTGATGCTGGCGACTGCCAATGCGAGGACGGACGCTGTGGTGAAACGCTTCACTGTTCTCTCCTTGGGGCCAATCGACATTGAGCGATTTGGCTAGGTGTTCGTCGTCCAGAACTGGTTCTCCCGCGAAGGCGGGAGAACCAGCGGCCGGGGCAAGCCTCAGCCTGCGTCCACTCGCGCCAGCCTCGGCGAGAGCAGATGCACGACGGCGATCGCAATCAGGTACGTGCTGCCGGCGACCGCGAAGATCAGCGTGTAGCTGCCCGTCGTCTGCAGGACATAGCCGGTGAACTTGGCCATCATCATGCCGCCGATCGCACCGACCGTGCCGCCGATCCCGACCACCGAACCGACCGCGCCGCGCGGGAACATGTCCGACGGGATCGTGTAGAGGTTCGCCGAGAACGCCTGATGCGCCGCCGTCGCCAGCCCAACGATCCCGACTGCCAACCAGAGATTGTCGACATATTGCGCAAAGAAGATCGGCATCACCAGGAACGCGCAGGCCAGCATCGTGACCTTCCGTGCGAAATTGGCGGAATGGCCGCGCTTCATCAGCTTCGACGACGACCAGCCGCCGGCCACGCTGCCAACATCGGAGAGAAGGTAGATCGCGACGAGCGGCGGGCCGAAACTCTTGAGATCGAGATGATAGGTCTTGGCGAGGAAATCCGGCGTCCAGAACAGGAATAGCCACCAGATCGGATCGATCAGAAACTTGCCCAGCGCGTACGCCCAAGTCTCACGGTAACCGAGCAGCTTGAGCCAGCCAATCTTCTTGGCGGGATCCGCCGGATCGCTTTCGATATGTGCGAGTTCGGCCGGCGACAGCTTCGCCACTTCGCGGGGACGGCGATAGATCGCGATCCAGGCAACGAGCCAGATCAGGCTGATCGCACCGGTGATGATGAAGGCCATCCGCCAGCCGAATGCGATCGTGATGATCGGCACGATCAGCGGCGTAATCACTGCGCCGATATTGGCGCCGGCGTTGAACACGCCGGTCGCAAACGCGCGCTCCTTGGCGGGGAACCACTCAGAGACGGCTTTGATGCCGGCTGGGAAATTGCCAGCCTCGCCAAGGCCGAGCACGACGCGGGCGGCGGAGAACTGGAACGCGTTGCCGGCGAAACCGCACAGCGTATGGCCGAGCGTCCAGATCACGAACGCCACCGAATAGCCGATCCGCGCACCAAGCACGTCGACGATCCGGCCAAAGCTCAGATACCCGATCGCATAGGCCGCCTGGAACCAGAAGATGACGTCGGCGTACGTCGTCTCGTTCCAGCCGAGTTCGGCGGAAATCGTCGGCTTCAACACGCCGATCATCTGTCGATCGACATAGTTTATCGCAGTCGCCGCAAACAACAGGCTGCAGATCAGCCAGCGATACCGCCCGATCTTGCCGCCAATTCCGGCATCGCCAATCCCCGCCGCGCCGGCTCCACTCGAGCCGGCTCCACCCGCAACCTCCGGCATATCGCTGCTCGCCATTGGCCTCTCTCCTAAACGAAGCCTCTAGCGGGCCTTGATGGTGCAGTGGACGGCGAACCGTCCGTCAAAACGCGCCTCGACACGGTCGTCGATCGCGACAGGATGGACGCCGGTGACCGCGCCCGTCGAAACCCATTGTCCCGGCGACAATGCGATGCCGCGCGCGGCCATATGCTCAAGCAGATAGCGCACCGCACCGAACGGGCCGTCGAGCATCGTTGCACTCGTCGCGGCCCCGATCAAGGCATCGTTGATCCACAGTTCGACGGGCCAGTCATTGATGTCACCCTCGCGCCATCCTTCCGCATCCGTGCCCACGACTAGCCCATTATTGTTGCCGAAATCGGACACCGTGACAGTTGGACCAAGTGCGTTGATGCCCGGGAAGGGCGAACTGGCAATCTCGATACCGACATGCACCGCGTCGATCATCGCGCGTGCCTCGTCCACCGTATAGCGCAGCTTTGCGGGATCGGGGGCCGTACCGATCCGCAACAGGAATTCGGCTTCGGCGGCAGCAAAACCTTGAGCAAACACCGGCATCGCGACCGGTTCCACCCCAGCCGACGCGACTTCGTCCGCGAAGATCGGCCCGGTCAGACGGTCGACGCCGTCGAGCGGCGGATTGATCCGGCCGACTTTCCATCCGGCGATGAAACCTTCGGCAAGGCGCAACGCCTCGTCCTGTACCGCGTACCCCTCGGCAAGTGTCGTCGGAACATTTCCCGGGAATTCCGCAAGGGAAGTCCCGACGCGGCGTGCCTCGACGAACGTCCGGGCGATGCGGCTGATATTCTCGGTCGTGTCCGGCTGTACCACCAAGAACCCTCCTATGTATTCGCAGTGATCTGCGTTTCTCGGAACGTATGGGAAACCGGTGTCATTGACAAGCGCATTGGCGGGTCCTTGTATCATCGACGTTCAATGTGGGGCGTGACTAGTCGGCTCGCGATCACCGAGCTATGCCCACGCAATGCAGAAAACCGGTCAGCCAACGATCAACGACGTGGCGCGGATCGCGGCCGTGTCCAAGAAAACCGTGAGCCGCGTCATCAACCGCTCGCCGCTCCTCAACGACGATACGCGCAAGCGAGTCGAGGATGTCATCGCCGAGCTCGGCTATATTCCCAATCCGCAGGCGCGGGCGCTGGCGCTGCGGCGGAACTTCCTGATCGGCCTGGTTCACGACAACCCTAATGCGCAGACCGTGCTCAACGTGCAGCAGGGCATGCTGGAGGCGTTGCACGGGACCGAATTCGAGATGGTCGTACGCCCGCTCGATCGCGGGTCGGCGACGATGCTCGACGATCTCCGCCACTTTCTCGAACGGCAGCGCCTGTTCGGGGTGTTGTTGATGCCACCTGTCAGCGAGAATGATTCCGTTGCGAAACTCTGCGACTCGATCGGCTGTCGTTACGTCCGCATGGGCTCTGCGGTGATCGACGATACCGACCACATGGTCGCGTCGAACGACCGTGAGGCGGTGCGGACAGCGACCGAGTATCTGATCGAGCAGGGGCATAGGCGGATAGGCCTAGTCGCCGGGCCGCACGGATTCCGGTCGGCCCGTGAGCGACGCTTGGGATTCGAGGACGCGCTAGCTGCGGCCGGGATCGCCCTGCCTCGCAGCATGATCGCGGACGGTAACTACACGTTCGAGTCGGGACTGGTGGCGGCGGAGCGGTTGCTCGACGTCATGCCGCGACCCACCGCGATCTTCTCGTCGAACGATGAAATGGCAGCGGGGATCATCCACGCGGCGCGGCAACGTGGCCTGGAAATCCCTCGCGACCTGTCGATCATCGGGTTCGACGACACGCCGATCGCCGCGCATGTCTGGCCACCGCTGACGACGGTGCGCTGGCCGATCGCGTCAATGGCACGCTCCGCTGCGCTGAAGTTGATCGCCGGCGCCGACGATGGCAGCGACCTGGTCGAGGAACCCTCGCTGTTCCTCTCGACGCTGATCCGGCGAGCATCAGTTTCGCCACCCGCTGACGTCGAGGCTTGAGACGATAGTCGAATGGCGGTTGCACATGGCTCTGACACCGGTTACCAAATCGGCCGAGGATCGCGCTAAGCGGCAAGGAGGATGGACGATGGCAAGGGCTCTTGAACTGCATCCGGACCGCCTTTTCCCGGCGGAACCGGCGACGCGTGCGATCGCGCGGGCGTTGTATGCCGAGGTGGCGGCGTTGCCGATCGTCAGCCCGCATGGGCATACCGATCCGACCTGGTTCGCGGACAACGCCAACTGGACCGACGCGACTTCGCTGCTGCTCGCGCCCGATCATTATCTCTACCGCATGCTCCACAGCCAAGGCGTCGACCTCGATGCGCTGGCGATCCCGCGGCTGAGCGGCACGCCCGCGACCAATCCGCGTGCGGCATGGAAGCTGTTCGCCGAGCATTATGCGTTATTCCGTGGCACGCCCTCGCGGCTGTGGCTTGATCATGTGTTCGCCGACGTGTTCGGGATTGACGTTGCGCTGGAAGCGTCGACCGCGGACCGGTATTTCGACCTCATCGGCGAGAAGCTGGCGTCCGAAGCGTTTCGGCCTCGGGCATTGTTCGACCGGTTCGGAATCGAGTTCCTCGCGACGACCGAAGGTGCGCATGACGATCTCGCCGCGCATCGCCGCATCCGCCAGTCGGGATGGAGCGGGCGGGTGGTCACCACTTATCGGCCGGATGGCGTGATCGACGTGGAGCATGAGGCGTTCAAGCCGGCGATGGCGCGTTTTGCCGAACTGAGCGGCGAGGATGTGTATGACTGGAAGGGCTATCTCGCCGCGCATCGCAAGCGCCGCGCCGACTTCCGCGCGGCGGGGGCGACCGCGACCGACCATGGGCATCCGACCGCGGCGACCGCCAATCTTTCCAGCGTCGAGGCCGAGGCGCTGTTCGCCAGGGTGACGCGCGGGGACTGGACGCCGGCCGACGCCGAACTCTTCCGCGCGCAGATGCTCACCGAGATGGCGGCGATGTCGGTCGAGGATGGCATGGTGATGCAGATCCATCCCGGCTCGTCGCGCAACCATAATGCCGGGCTGATCGCGAGCCATGGCCGCGACAAGGGGGCGGATATCCCGACGCGGACCGATTACGTGCACGCGCTGAAGCCGTTGCTCGACCGGTTCGGGACCAGCACGAGGCTGTCGATCATTCTCTTCACGCTCGACGAGAGTTCCTACGCGCGCGAATTGGCGCCGCTCGCCGGGCATTATCCGTGCCTGCAGCTGGGGCCGTCCTGGTGGTTCCACGACAGTCCCGAGGGAATGCGGCGGTTCCGCGAGATGACGACCGAGACCGCGGGTTTCTACAACACCGTCGGCTTCAACGACGATACGCGCGCGTTCCTATCGATCCCGGCGCGACACGATGTCGCACGGCGGATCGACTGCGGGTTCCTGGCGCGGTTGGTGGCGGAACACCGTCTTGCCGACTGGGAAGCCGTCGAGCTCGCGCACGAATTGACGAGCGGCCTCGTTCGCCGCGCCTACCGTATCGACGAACCCCATTACGCTGCGCAGGCGGCCTGACCGGAGCTCACCATGTACGACCGCACCTATTACGCCACGCACCCCGACATGATGGAGTGCGTCTCCAACGACGAACTGCGCGACCGCTATCTGATCCAGGACCTGTTCCGCGACGGTGAGTGCGTGCTCAACTACACGCATGCCGAGCGCTTCGTGATCGGCGGCGTCGCTGTCGCCAGCGGATCGCTGAAGCTGCCCGATCAGGCCGAGCCGGCATCGGCGGCAGGCCACCCATTCCTGGAGCGTCGCGAGCTTGCGGTCGTCAACGTCGGCAAGGTCAGCGGCACCGTCACGGTCGACGGCGAGACGTTCACGCTCGGCAACAAGGATTGCCTGTACGTGACGATGGGCGCCAAGGACGTGCAGTTCTCTGGCGACGGCGCGCGTTTCTATCTGGCGTCGTGCCCCGCGCACAAGGCGTTCACGACGCGCGTGATCTCGGTCGGTGGTGCAACGACGCTGGAGCGCGGCAGCCTCGAGGACTCGAACGAGCGGACGATCTACCAGATGGTCATCCCCGGCATCTGCGACAGCGCGCAGCTGGTCATGGGGCTGACGGTGTTGAAGCCCGGTTCGGTCTGGAACACAATGCCGCCGCACATCCATGAGCGTCGCAGCGAGATCTATTTCTACTTCGAGCTCGACGATCTCGAGAAGGACCGCGTGTTCCACTACATGGGTGGGGGCGAAGCGACCCGCCACATCGTCATGGCGAACGAGGAAGCGGTCATCAGCCCGCCCTGGTCGATTCACATGGGTTCGGGCACCAAGGCTTATGCGTTCATCTGGGCGATGGCGGGCGAGAACCAGGATTATACAGACATGAACGTCCTGGATATCTGCCAGCTGGCGTAAGCCTGCCTTTCCCCCTCCCGCATGCGGGAGGGGCAGGGGGTGGGCGCCCGCTCACCACCAACGATCCGCTTGAGGAAAGCGCGAGCCCACCCCCGGCCCCTCCCGCATGCGGGAGGGGAGGAGACCAGCATGACCACTCCTTCCGTATCTGGCCCCTTCGACCTAACCGGCAAGGTCGCGATCGTCACCGGCGCCAACACCGGCATCGGCCAGGCGATCGCCGTCGCGCTCGCCGCCGCTGGCGCGGACGTCGCCTGTGTCGGTCGCACGCCTGCCGAAGATACCGTCGCGCAGATTCGTGCGCTCGGGCGGAAAGCGGAGATCGTCTCGGCGGACCTGTCGACCATCGAACCGGTCCAGCGCGTCATTGACGAGACCGTTGCCAAGCTCGGCGGTCTCGACATCCTGATCAACAACGCCGGCATAATCCGCCGTGCCGACGCGGTCGACTTCAGCGAAGCGGACTGGGATGCGGTGATCGACACCAACCTCAAGTCGGTGTTCTTCCTGTGCCAAGCTGCCGGTCGCCACATGATCGTGAACGGTGGCGGCAAGATCGTCAACATCGCCTCGATGCTGACGTTCCAGGGCGGTATCCGCGTGCCGAGCTACACTGCGTCCAAGTCGGGGATAGGCGGCCTTACGAAGCTGCTCGCGAACGAATGGGCGGCCAAGGGCATCAACGTCAACGCGATCGCACCGGGATACATCGCGACGAACAACACCGCCGCGCTACAGGCGGACGAGACCCGCAACCGCTCGATCCTCGACCGCATCCCGGCAGGCAAATGGGGTGACGCGAGCGATCTCGGCGGTGCGGCGGTGTTCCTGTCGTCGGCGGCAGCCAAATACGTGCAAGGCCACATCCTTGCCGTCGATGGCGGCTGGCTCGCTCGGTGACGTTCGTCCCAACACGGGGGTAAGGGCCTGTCTCAAGCTGATGGGAAGGGGCTTCCGTTAGCGTATCCGTCGTGCCACGCCCGCTCCACCACGACCAAGCAGTGGCCCTCCTCCACGCACTGGGAGGATTCGATGAAGGGGTGATATGACTAAATTCCTGGCGTTCGGCGAGATCATGTTGCGGCTTTCCCCGCCAGGTCGCGAGTTGCTGTTGCAGACGCCTAAACTCGACGTCTGGGTCGCAGGCGCCGAGGCGAACGTCGTGACGCAGCTTGCACGGCTCGGCCACGACGTCGGGATGGCGACGATGGTCCCCGACAATGATCTCGGCCGCACGGCAATCACGACGCTGCGCGGGCATGGTGTCGACACGTCGACGATCACACTCGGCGGCGACCGGATGGGGCTGTATTTCGTGACGTCCGGTGCAGGTCTTCGCGCTACCGAAGTCATTTACGACCGGGCCTGGTCGTCGTTCGCGGAGGCACCTACTGAAACCTGGGACTGGACCTCGCTGCTCGGCGGCGTCGATCGGCTGCATCTGTCCGGCATCACGCCGGCGCTCGGCCCGGTCCCGGCTGAAGCGGCGCTGGCAGCCGTCCGAGCGGCAACGGAACGCGGGATTGCGGTCTCGTTCGACGGCAATTGGCGCGGGAAGCTTTGGGAACGATGGGACTCTAACCCGCGCGAGATCCTGACACAACTCGTCGAGCATGCCGACCTGATGTTCGGCAATCACCGCGATATCGCCCTGCTGCTCGATCGCGACTTCTCCGGCGAGGCCGAGGATCGCCGACGCGAAGCGACGGAGGCCGCGTTCGCCGCGTTTCCCCGCTTGCAGACGATCGCGTCGACCGCGCGCCATGTCGAACATGTCGATCTCCACCGCCTTTCCGCGCGGATCGACACGCGCGACGCCTACGCCCAGACCGACGAGGTCGTGCTAGCCGGTATTGTCGATCGAATCGGTGGCGGCGACGCGTTCGCAGCGGGCGTCCTGCACGGACTGCGATCCGGCAAGGACATCGCCGAAACCGCGCGTATCGGCTTGGCGCTCGCTGCGCTGAAACACTCGTTGCCCGGGGACGCGAGCCTGTTCCGTCAGGCGGATATCGACGCATATCTGGCCGGCGGCCTCGATGTCCGGCGCTGATGGCTGGACGCGCAGGGCGACGATAGGCGCCGGGGCCGCACTGATCCTCGCGAACCGCGCGAGCCGCGCGAGGGCGAGTACGGCCCCCAAGGTTCGAACGCCATCAGGCAATTTCGTGGGCACGTCGGAAGGGCAGGTCAGCGCATTCAGGGGAATACGCTACGGTCGTGCCGAGCGGTTCCAGGCGCCGCTACCAGTGGCGATGCCGGGACAGCACCGGCCCGCGCAGGAGTTCGGACCGGTATCCCCGCAATCGGGACCTTACGGCCCGCAGTCGGAGGACTGCCTGTTCCTCAACGTCTGGACCGCCGAAGCCGACGCCCGCACCAACAAGCCGGTCATGGTCTATATTCACGGGGGCGCCTATTCGAACGGCAGCGTCACCGATCCGTTGAACGATGGGCAGGCGCTGGCGGCACGCGGCGACTGTGTCGTGGTGACGATCAACCACCGGCTCAACGCGTTCGGCTATCTCTACCTCGCGCGGCTCGATCCAAGGTTTCCGGACAGCGGCAATGCGGGACAGCTCGACTTGATCCTCGCGCTCAAATGGGTACGTGACAACATCGCGGCGTTCGGCGGTGATCCGTCACGCGTCATGGTATTCGGACAATCGGGCGGCGGTGCGAAGATCGCGACGATGATGGGGATGCCGGCCGCGGCCAGGCTGTTTCACCGGGCTGCAACGATGAGCGGCCAGCAGGTGACGGTATCCGGCCCGCTGAACGCGACAGCGCGGACGCGAGCGTATCTCGCAAAGCTCGGCGTGACGGAGACCAATCTGTCGCCGCTGTTGACGCTCCCCGCTGCAAAGCTCGTCGAGGCGCTCGACGCGACCGATCCGGTGATGGGAGGCGGCGTGTATTTCGGGCCGGTACTCGACATGACCTGGTTGACGCGACATCCGTTCTGGCCCGATGCCAACCCGTTGGGCAACGGTATCCAAATAATGCTGGGTAACACGCATGACGAAACGCGCGGGTTTATAGGTCCGGATTCTGCTAAGGTGAGTGGTCTCGACTGGGCCAATCTGGCGGCCCGCATGGCGCCGGAACTCAAGATCGACATACTGCCCGAATGGGTCGTCGCTGCATACCGCGCGCGATACCCAGCGTGGTCGCCGCTCGATGTGTTCTACGACGCCACCACCGCAGGAAGAAGCTGGCGCGGGCAGGTGATCGAGGCCGAAGCACGTGCAACGAGCGATTCACCCGCCTGGGTGTACCAGGTCGACTTCGCGTCGCGCACGGATCCGCGTCGCGGTGCCTTCCACACGATGGATATCCCGTTGGTGTTCGGCACTCTGGATGCTGCAGGATCCCAGACTGGTATCGGCGCGGATGCCCATTCCGTATCCAAAGCGATGCAGGACAGTTTCGTCGCGTTCGCGCGTACCGGCGATCCGCACCACGCAGGCGTTCCGCTTTGGCCGCGCTATGACCTGACCACGCGCGCGACGATGATCTTCGATGCGAATTCACATCTCGAGGCCGATCCGCGTCGCTGGCAGCGCGAGCTGTTCGCGCGCGTTCCGTACATCCAACCAGGCAGTTGATCTCAGGCGCATGTTGACACGTAAACCATCGTGCGACATTGTCCTGACACCGGTTACCTAAGCATAGACAGGAACCGGGAGCGGACCAGCAACAACTGGCTGTTCAGGAGAGGATGAGATGCACCCGTTCGAAAGTAACGGGTCTTGTTCCCCAAGATCATCAGGGCGGTTGCGACGCGGCAAGCAGCCGACGTCGCAACCGGTGTCATCGATGTTGACCCGACGGGGAGTGGAGCAATGGGCATGCAAACAGCAGCAACGGATCGGCGACTGAACTGGCTTGGCGGGATTTCCGCCGGCAGCCTCGTGCTGGCACTGGCGATGCCGGCAACCGCAGTTGCGCAAGCCGCGCAGATACCGAATAGCGTGAGCCCAGGGACACCAGCTCAGGTCGATCCGTCACCGGCACAGACCGCAGTCGTCCCTGAGGGGCAACCGGCGGATCCCGCCGCGACGACCGCATCGCAAAACTCGCCCGAAACCGTACCCGAGACGGTATCCGCCGACAGTCCGACCGCCGAGATCATCGTTACCGGCTTCCGGCGCTCGCTCGACGCGGCGCTCAACGTCAAGCGTCAGTCGGTGTCGTCGGTCGATGCAATCGTTGCCGAGGACATCGCCAAGTTTCCCGACCAGAACCTGGCTGAGTCGTTGCAGCGTATTCCCGGTATCTCGATCCAGCGCGACGCAGGCGAGGGCCGCGCGATCACCGTACGCGGGCTTGGTGCGCAGTTTACGCGCGTCCGGGTCAACGGCCTGGAGACGGTCGCTACGTCGACCGACGGCGCGAGCTCGAACCGCGATCGTGCGTTCGATTTTAACGTCTTCGCCTCCGAGCTGTTCAATTCGATCGTCGTCCACAAGACCGCCGAGGCGTCGCTGGACGAAGGTTCGCTCGGCGCGGTGGTCGACCTCAACACCGGCAATCCGCTGGGTGGCAAGACCGGCTTCACGCTCGTCGGCTCGGCGCAAGCGAGCTATAACGACCTCAGCAAGAATTTCGGACCGCGTCTGGCGGGCCTGCTGTCGTGGAAATCGGCCGACGGCACGTTCGGCATGGCGCTGTCGGGGGCTTATACCAAAACGAACAATTTGGAACTCGGCAACAACAGCGTTCGCTGGGCGCAAGGCGTGTTCGACTCGGTAGGGGGAACGCCGTGCTTCACCGCACCGAACCGCGGGGGCACCTATACCAATTCGGCGATTTGCGACACGGCCGCGCTCGCTTTCCATCCACGCATTCCGCGCTACGGCTCGGTCCGTCACGACCGGGAGCGGCTCGGTATCACCGGCAGCATCCAATGGGCGCCGACCGAATCGACGAAGGTCTCGATCGACGGCCTGTATTCGCGGTTCAAGGAAACCCGCGAAGAGAAATGGGGTGAAGTGCTGCTGCGCTCCAACGAGCGCTCGATCGACATCAACAACTATACGATCGATGCCAACAACAATCTCGTCAAGGCGACGCTGAACGACGCGTGGGTCCGCACCGAGCATTATCTGCGTAAATCACAGACCGAATTCTATCAGCTCGGCGGAAGCTGGGATCAGGACGTGACGGACAAGCTCCGCTTCACGCTGCTTGGCGGCTTCTCCAAATCGGATGCCACGATCCCGGTCGAGACGACCTTCGTGTTCGATGATCGCGACGCGCAGGGGTATAGCTACGACTACACCGACATGAAGCGGCCGAAGCTTACTTTCGGTACCAGCGTCACCGATCCGGCAAACTTCCAACTGGCGGAAATTCGCGATCGGCCGTCCGAAACGATCAACAAGTTTCGTACCGCGCAGCTGCGCACCGAATGGGATGTCGCCGAAGGGTTCCAGATCAAGGCTGGCGGCATGTATCGCCGCTTCTCGTTCGATACCGCCGGCTTCTCACGCGATGCCGTGGTCTGCCCGAACGCGGGCGGGAAGGACGTCGTGCTCGGCACGCTCACCTGCTCGCCCAACACGCTGTTCGGCCCCACCGCGGTCTATGGCTTCCCCGCCGGAAGCCTTGGCGAGATCTTCAATCTCGGCAAGGCTGGGCAGCCCGCGGGGACGACCACGAGCTTCCTGGTGCCGAACATCGATGCGGCGGCTGCCTATACCAAGCTCTACAATCGCACGCCGACGGTGCTGGTCGGCGATACCCGCAGCGTCGTCGAAGAGGTGACGGGGGGCTATGCCGAGTTCGACATCAAGGGCGACCTGTTCGGCCTGAACTACGCCGCGAACGCCGGCATGCGCTATGCCCATACCGCGCAGAAATCGACTGGCATCTCGTCCGCGGTCGTCGGCGGCGTCACCGTCAACACGCCGGCGACGGTTGGTCGGAGCTACGATGACTGGCTGCCCGCGATGAACGTCGCGCTGTTCCCGACCGAGAAGGTCATCCTGCGCGGCGCGATCGCCAAGGTGCTGACGCGTCCTAGCCTCGGCAGCCTCACGCCGGGTGGTTCGGTCGACGGGTTCAACTACCGCGTGACGTTCGGCAACCCGTTGCTGAAGCCGTTCCGCGCGACCGCGTTCGATCTGGCAGCCGAATGGTATTTCGCGCCGCAATCGATCTTCTCCGTCGCAGTGTTCAAGAAGAATATCGAGAGCTTTACCGTGACACAGACCCGGAGCGGAACGTTCGCTTCGACGGGTCTACCGCTGTCGGTGATCCCCGCCAGCTCGCCCGCGGCAGGAGCACCGGAGGGACAGCTCTGGCAGATCAACGCGCCCGTCAACGGCGAAGGCGCTTCGCTGAAGGGGATGGAGATTTCGCTCCAATCCAGCTTCCGCTTCCTCCCCGGGTTCTTAAAGAACTTCGGGTTCCTGGCGAATGCGACGTTCGTCGATTCGAGTGCAGGCTATTCGCAAGGCGGGCCTGCCACCGCCGTGACCAGACCAACTTTCAACCCGGTGACAGGTGCTGTCGCCACGCCCGGTGGCGTGCTCGGTGCGCTGCCGAACACGACGCGCACGGCAACGCTCTACGGCCTGTCGAAGCGCGCGTATAACGGCACGCTCTATTACGAGGACAAGAAGTTCAGCGCGCGCGGGTCCGTCAGCTATCGCAGCCCGTACATCGACGGCAGTTCGGCGACGGGCAACCTGTTCGAGGGGTATAATTCGACCCTGAACGTCGACGCCTCGCTTCGCTACAAGTTGACGCCAGCGGTCGAGGTCTCGCTGGAGGGAACGAACCTCACCGACAATTATCGCAGCCGCTACACCGATCTCGACGCGAACCGGAACTACGAAAACAACCACTTCGGCCGCACGTTCCTGATGGGCGCGCGCTTCAAGATGTAGTCTGAATCCGCAAGCGATCCGGTGGCGCACTCCTGGCGAGAGTGCGCCACCGATCAGATCTCGTCAGGGCTGAAACCGAGCGCTGTGGTCAAGGCCGAGCGGGCACGGAGACACTGCTCCCAAAGATGTGGATTACCCAGATCATCGGGCGCAATCGCTTCGGGCCATTCGCGCGCAATGACGGCCTCGATCCGGTCACAGGCCGCACCATCGAGCAGGAAGCGGCGATCGATCGCCGCAAACGCTTCCGCATCGACCTGAACGCGAAGCCGGAGACACGCGGGACCGCCGCCGTTGCGCATCGATTCGCGGACGTCGACGATCTGCAGTCGGGTGATCGGCCCCCCGGCTGCGATCAATTCCGACAGCCAAGTCCAGACGTCGGCATGCTCACGTGCTTCGGCCGGCAGGACAAGGGTCATTCCCCCATCCGGCATCGTGACCAGTTGGGAATTGAACAGATATGTCCGGATCGCCGTGTCGAGGCTCACGCGATCTGCCGGAACCTCGACGATCACCGCGTCCGGGACGAGCACCGTCACCGCATCGTACAGCGCGCGAGGGTCGGCGAACGCCTGCTCATGCGCGAACAGGACGTGACCGTTGGCCACTGCAACCACGTCATTATGGAAAGCACCCGCCGCGATCGCCGCCGCGCTTTGCCGAACCATCAACGTATGGCGGAGGTCGAGGCCATGGCGGCGTGCGACCGCCTCGCTCGCGCTGCGGTGCTGACGCGAGGGGAAGCCACCCGCCTGACCCTCACCATAGACGAACATCTCTACCGCTGCGCCGCCGGCGGGCGAGACCAGCCGCATGAAGTTGGCTGCACCTTCATCCCCGAATGCGGCGGGCAGGGGGGGATGCACCTGGAAATATCGTGCGTCCGAGAATGCGAGGCGGAGTTGTCGTTCAGTCTGCACGGCCTCGATCGCGCGGTGCGGCATCGTCGACAGGTTCGCGACCGAGATATGGCATAGGCCGTCATCCGTGTCGGTTGCCGGGGACACCGTGCCCGCATTCGCCGTCCACATCGACGACGCCGATATTGCGTTGGCGACGAGCGCTCTGTCGGCAGCCCACGCGGACGACAGGACTTCCGCATCGCAACCCGCGAAACCTAGCGCCCTCAGCCAATCGACTTGCGGCCTGACGTGCGGCAGGAAGACGCCTTGCTTCAGGCCCATCGCCATCAGGCGACGCATCTTGCCCATGCCCTGAAGCGCGGCAAGACGCGGGGCGGACACCGCACCGGCGTTGGCGGACGAGGCACGGTTGCCGATCGAGAGCCCCGCGTAGTTATGCGTCGGGCCGACGATTCCATCGAAATTGACCTCGATCACGGCATCACTCCTCGTCCCGTCGGTCTCGGTGTTCGCCACCGCCGTCCCGCGAATGGCAGGCCGATAGCCGGAATTGCCGACAGGGTAAAAGGTGTCGTGCTCGATGAAGGATAGCAATTGGGCAGCGCCAGCGGTCTCGATCGACGGGCCGGGTTCGCGCGATACGCTTCCGCTCAACGCGATCAAGCGCCTGTGCGTGGCAACCGTGCGACGGTGCGAGGTTCCGATCCGCTGGTGTCTGTGGCACATCCTTCGGCATGGGTGGGGTAACACGAGCAGCGACTTGGCTGCGCAACGGCGCTTTCGGTGCGATCGCAATGCTGTCCGTCGGCGGACCGGCAGCGGCGCAGGACGACGCAGGGTTTCAGTCGTACATGCGCGAACTGCGTCAGCAGGCGCTGGCCGATGGTGTCAGCGCGCGTACGGCGGATGCGGTCTTTCCGACGCTGACGCTCAACCCCCGCGTGATCGAACTCGACCGGGCACAGCCGGGCGCAACGAACTCCAGCGCTATACCCGCCTTCGCGCCGTATCGGACGCAACATGTCGACGCGGCACGGATCGCTCGCGGTCGCCAGACCTATCAGGCGCAACGCTATCGGCTGCAGCGGATCGAGCAGCAGACCGGCGTTCCGGAATCAGTCATGGTCGCGATCTGGGGCCATGAGACGAACTACGGCAGCTATACGGGCGACTTCGATCTCCTGCGGTCGCTCGCGAGCCTCGCCTATGAAGGCCGGCGGAGGTCGCTGTTCGCGGGCGAGTTCATCGCCGGGTTGAAGATGCTCGATCGCGGCGTGACGCGGTCGCAATTGAAGGGAAGCTGGGCAGGGGCCATGGGCAACCCGCAGTTCCTGCCATCCATCTATCTGCGGATCGCGCGAGACGGCGATGGCGATGGCCACGCGGATATATGGAACAGCCCCGCCGATACGCTCGCGTCGATCGGCAACTATTTCGTCGACGCAGGCTGGCGTGCCGGTCAGCCCTGGGGTGTCGCGGTCAACGTGCCCGCCGGGTTCGATCGATCGCAGGTCCGCAACCGCCTCGTCTCGCCGCGCTGCCCGCGTGTGTTCGAACGGCATAGCGGCTGGCGGACGATAGCCGAGTGGCGCGCCCTGGGGGTCAGCGCGCAAAGCGGTAGAGCGCTGGACGGTTCGGTGATGGCGACGTTGCTCGAACCGGATGGCCCGGGCGCGACGGCGTATCTGTTGACCAGCAACTACCGCGTGATTCTCGATTACAATTGTTCGAATTTCTATGCGCTGTCGGTCGGATTGCTGGCCGATGCGGTCGAGCGCTAGGGCCTTAAGCCTGGCGTTCGCGCTCGCGGCCTGTGGTCACGCGCGCGAAAGCGGTGGCGCGATCCTGTCGGCTGGCGGCGGACTGTACGGCAGCTATCAGGATACCGGCACGGCAAGCTGGTACGGCGACGAATTGTCGGGAAACCGCACGGCATCGGGCGAGGCGTTCGATCCGGATGCGATGACCGCGGCGCATCGCACGCTACCGCTCGGGTCTTTCGTCGAAGTCACCTCGATCGAGACCGGCCGGTCGATTCTGGTCCGCATCAACGATCGCGGCCCCGGTCGTCGTGACCGGATGATCGACCTGTCCCGTGCCGCGGCGCACATGCTCGGCACCGACCGCCATCAGGTCGCAACAGTCCGTATCCGTGCGATCGTGCCGTCGATGCGGGATGCTTCCCTGCTGCGGGCGGGTAAGGCGGTCGCTCTGCAACCCGCCGCCTATACCCGCGCGATGAGCACCGACACCCTGCCGTCTCGTGCGCCGATGACGCTGGTACCCGGCCGTCGGTATCTGCTGCAGGTCGCGACCTTCTCGAACGAAGCGCGCGCGGCCGCCTTGGCCAAGCGCCTCGACGCCGACGTTATCGAAGGCGGTGGCCTGTACCGCGTCCGCATCGGCCCGTTCAAAGATGCTATCAGCCTGCAACGCGCGCGTGACGCGGTCGCCGAGCGCGGCTATGGCGATGCCCAGGTCCTGCCCACGGATTGAGTTCCCTTTTGCTCACGGAATACCCCATGAAGAAGCTGATCGTCGCACCGCTTGCCGCCCTCGCGCTGGCGCATCCGTCCATCGCCGCTGCGCCGCAGTTCCAGACCGCCGCGCCGATCGCGTACATGGAAGACCTGTCCTCAGGCGCAGTGTTGTTCTCGCGTGATGCCGACCGCCGCATGCCGCCAGCGTCGCTCGCCAAGATGATGACGGTCTATGTCGCGTTCGACATGGTCAAGAAGGGCGAGTTGAAGCTCGACCAGATGATGACCGTGCGCCCCGAGACCTGGGCCAAATGGCATGGCCCAACCGCGGGTTCGACGATGTTCCTGTCCTCGGGTGAGAACGTCAGCGTCGCCAACCTGCTTTACGGCATCGTCACGCTATCGGGTAATGACGCGTGCATCGTGCTTGCCGAAGGGATCTCCGGTTCCGAACAGGCCTTCACCGAGCGGATGAACCGCAAGGCAGCCGAACTCGGCCTCAAGGACAGCCATTTCGGCACCGCGAACGGTTGGCCCGACAACGGCGTCACCTACGTCACCGCACATGATCTTGCCGAACTCGCAGCCGCGACGATCAACAACTATCCAGACCTCTACAGGCAGTTCTATTCGAAGCGCGACTTCACCTGGGGCAAGACGATGGGCGGCAGCGCCATCACGCAGGCAAACCGCGATCCGATCCTCGGTCGCGTCGCCGGTGCCGATGGCTTGAAGACCGGGCATACCGAGGAGGCGGGCTACGGCTTCACCGGCTCGGCTGTGCAAAACGGGCGTCGCTTGGTTATGGTCGTCGCCGGCCTGACCAGCGCCGGGCAGCGCGCAGAGGAATCAGTGCGCTTCATGGAGTGGGGCTTTCGCGCATGGCAGTCGAAGCCGATCGTCGCCAAGGGCAAGAAGGTCGAGACCGCAGCGGTCCAGCTCGGCGATGCCTCGTCGGTCGGTCTCGTCGCGCCCAAGGCGCTGACCGTGACTCTGCCCGCCGGTACGTCGCCGAACCTCACCGCCAAGGTCGTGTACGAGGGCCCGATCAAGGCGCCAATCAAAGCCGGCCAGCACATTGCGGATCTCGTCGTAACGACGTCGGACGGCCTGCAGCAGCGCATGCCGCTAGTCGCAGACAAGGATGTCGCCGTAGCCGGGTTCTTCGGACGTGCCTGGGCAGGCCTGACCGGGTTCTTCGGATGACGATGCATGTCCCGGACGCGCGACGGGCATGACTGAGATATTCGGCAACGCCGCCGCGCAGTCCGCTTTCCTTGCGGCGATGCGTGGCGGCGCGTTGCATCACGCCTGGCTGCTGACCGGACCGCAAGGTGTCGGCAAGGCGAGTTTCGCGCGGCTGGCGGCGATGCGGATGCTGGCTGACGGCGCCAATCCCGATGCCACGCCGGCCGGGTTCGACGTACCGCAGGGCGACCGCACGCGGTCGTTGATCGAGGCGGGGTCTCACCCGGACTATCGTGTGCTCGCGCGCCTTCCGAAGGATCCTGAGAAACCCGACCTGGACCTCGCGCGGAGCATCACCATCGCACAGGTCCGCACGCTCCAGCCGCTGTTCGCGACGACGCCGTCGATGAGTGCGCGCCGCGTGGTAGTGATCGATGCGATCGACGATCTCGAACGCGGCGGTGCCAATGCGTTGCTCAAGAACCTCGAGGAACCGCCCGCCGGAACGATCTTCCTGCTCGTCAGCCACGCCCCCGGGCGATTGTTGCCGACGATCCGCTCACGGTGCCGACTGCTGCGGTTCGAAGCACTGAGTCAAGACGAGGTGACGAAGGCGATCCGCGCACTCCGCCCCGAAGCGGATGACGAAGAGGTCGCCGCGCTTGTCCGTGCCAGCGACGGGGCGCCGGGCAGGGCGCTACGCTATGCCGGCCTGGACATCGCCGGCATCGACAGCGCGCTTGCCGATATCGCGAGTGATGGTGACCGCGACAATGGCCGCCGCCTCAAATTGGCAAAAGCGCTGGGGAGCAAGACGTCGCAACCGCGATACGAGGCGTTCCTGGACCGCGCGCAAGCCTTTGTCGCCGACCAGGCGCGCACGCGATCCGGACCCGCTTTGCGTACCGCGCTCGATGCCCATGCGGCTGCGCGCGATCTCGCCGGCGCGGCGGTTGGACTGTCGCTGGACGCGCAGGCGACCGTCTTCGAAATGGCCGGGATCGTCGCGTCGCTGCGTCAGTGAGCGGCAAATTCATCCGAGCATTCCGGCCGGGTCTTAGCGTGGGCTTCACCTGATCGGACCGATGCTCTAGGAGCGCGGCATGGCCGACCCCTTTTATATCACCACCGCGATCCACTATCCCAATGGCCGTCCGCATATCGGCCATGCCTATGAGATGATCGCCGCCGACGCGATCGCCCGGTTCCAGCGTCAAGCGGGACGCGACGTGCTGTTCCAGACCGGTACCGACGAGCATGGTCTGAAGATGGCGCAGGCCGCGCGCGACCGAGGCATTCCGGTACGCGCATTCGCAGACGAGATGTCGTCGCATTTCAGCGTGATGGCCGATCGTCTTGGTATCTCTTATGACCGTTTCATTCGTACCGTGGACACGGATCACTATGCCGCAAGCCGGGCCATTTGGCAGGCTATGGCGGACTCGGGCGATCTGTATCTCGATCGCTACGAGGGCTGGTATTCGGTTCGCGACGAGGCGTTCTACGATGAATGCGAACTGACCGGGGAGGGCGACGATCGCCGTTCGCCGCAAGGTACGCCGGTCGAATGGACCGCCGAGGAAACGTGGTTCTTTCGCCTGTCGAAATACCAGCAGCCCCTGCTCGATCTCTACGCCGCCAACCCCGACTTCATCCGCCCCGAAAGCCGCCGCAACGAAGTGATGCGCTTCGTCGAGGGTGGTCTGAAGGATCTGTCAGTGTCGCGTACCAGCTTCGACTGGGGCGTGCCGGTACCCGACAGCCCCGGGCACGTCATGTATGTGTGGGTCGACGCGCTGACGAACTACCTGACCGGTATCGGCTATCCCGACATGACGGGCGACAAGGCGAAGTTCTGGCCCGCCGATATCCATCTGATCGGCAAGGATATCGTCCGGTTCCACGCGGTGTACTGGCCCGCGTTCCTGTTGTCCGCGAACATTCCGCTGCCGAAAAGCGTGTTCGGTCACGGCTTCCTGCTCACACGCGGCGAAAAGATGTCCAAGTCGGTCGGCAACGTCGTCGATCCGATGGCGTTGGCGGATGCGTTCGGCGTCGACGCACTGCGGTATTTCTTCCTGCGGGAGGTCAGCTTCGGTCAGGACGGGAGCTATTCTCCCGAGGCGATCGTGACCCGTGTGAACGCCGAACTGGCCAACAGCTTCGGCAATCTGGCTCAGCGTACTTTGTCCTTCATCGCCAAGAACTTGGAAGGCGTGTTTCCCTCGACAGGTACGGTCCACGAGGCGGATGGCATTTTGATCGAGGAGGTCATCGTCGCGTGTGCCGGCTTCAAGGCAGGCTTTACCGATCTGGCGTTGTCGCAGGGTATCGAGGCCTGGATGCGTGGCGTGTTCGCCTGCAACCAGTACATCGACGCACAGGCGCCTTGGGCACTGCGCAAGACCGATCCCGACCGGATGCACGCCGTGTTGCGCACGCTGGTGCGCGCGATCCGCATGCTGGCGATCGCGATCCTGCCGGTCGTGCCGGACTCCGCCGGTAAAGTGCTCGATCAGATCGGCGCGGTAGAACGCGATCATGCCGCGATCGACGATGATCGCTGGTACGACCGGGTTGCTGCGTCCGACTTCCGGATCGCACCGCCATCCCCCGTCTTCCCCCGTCTCGAACTGCCCGCGGAGGCCTGATGCTCGCCGACAGCCATTGCCACCTCAACTACAAGGGGCTCGTAGAGGATCAGCAAGCCGTACTTGCACGGGCGCGAGCGCGGGGGGTGACGGCGATGCTCAACATCTCGACCCGCGAGAGCGAGTGGGATGATATCGTCGCGACCGCCGAGCGCGAGCCCGACGTCTGGGCTACGATCGGCATCCATCCGAACGAGGCCGACACCTATCCCGATGTCGATGCCGCCAAGCTGATCGAGCGGGCACGTCATCCTCGTGTGGTGGGGCTGGGCGAAAGTGGCCTGGACTATTTCCGCGACACGTCGGATCGCGCCCGCCAGCAAGCGAGCTTTCGCGCGCACATCACGGCATCGCGCGAGACTGGGTTACCGATCGTCGTCCATACACGCGATGCCGAGGACGATACCGCCGCGATCATGGCTGAGGAAATGGGGAAGGGGGCTTATCCCGGCGTCATCCACTGCTTCACCGCAAGCGGAGCTTTCGCTGACAAGGCGTTGGACATGGGCCTTTATATTTCGATATCGGGTATCGTCACCTTCAAGAACGCACGTGATCTGCAAGAGACGGCCGCGCGCTTGCCTATCGAGCGACTTCTGATCGAGACCGACGCACCGTTTCTCGCGCCGGTCCCGCATCGTGGCAAGACCGGGGAGCCCGGCTTCGTCGCCGACACGGCGAAATTCCTGGCCGACTTGCGCGGTGAGGATGTCGAGGAATTATCGCGCCGTACGGCCGAGAATTTCCACACGCTGTTCGGCAAGACGCGCGCATGAGGATCACGATTCTCGGATCGGGCACATCGTCCGGCGTCCCGCGGATCGGCAACGACTGGGGCGATTGCGACCCTGCCGAACCACGCAACCGCCGCACGCGCGCGTCCGCGCTGATCGAGCATGATGGTACGCGCATCCTGATCGACACGAGCCCGGACATGCGCGAGCAACTTCTCGCGGCCGACGTCGACCGGGTCGACGCCGTTATCTGGACGCACGATCATGCGGATCACTGCCACGGTATCGACGATCTGCGCCAGCTCTACCACGCCGCGGGAACGCCGGTACGCGGCTATGCACGACCCCACACGCTCGCGGCGCTGGACTCGCGTTTCACCTATGCATTCCACGGCCGAGCGGGCTACCCGCCGACGATCGCGGCAGAAACGCTACCCGATCGGCTGACGATAGGCGGGATTGAAATTCGCGTTACCGATCAACCTCACGGTAACATCCACGCGGCTGGACTTCGGTTCGAAGCGGGTAGCGCTTCGATCGGATATGCGACCGATTTTAATATCATGACCGACGATATGGCCAAGCTTTACGAAGGGCTCGACGTCTGGGTCGTCGATGCGTTGCGGAGACGACCGCATCCGACGCACATGGAATTGCCGGCCGTACTCGGATGGGTCGACCGACTGCAGCCGGGGCGTACCGCGCTCATCCACATGGACCACAGCATGGACTATGCTAGCTTGGTCGCCGAACTTCCGAAGGGCGTCGAGCCTGGTTATGACGGGCTCGTGCTCGACGCATGACGGGTGACCGTGCAGCCCAGTTCGCGCTGTACGCCGTGATGCTGATCTTGCCGCTGTCGGCGCTGGTTGCGCGGCGAAGCGCCGTCAAGCCGATGCTCAAGATGGCGCTGGCATGGGTAGGCATCTTCGCCGTCGGTTTCCTGATTGCGAGCCAACGAGATCGACTGTCCGGCGTCATTGCGATGTTCGACGATCAACAGGTTAGCGGAACGGAAACGCGCATACGCATGGCAGACGACGGTCATTTCTGGGCGAACGTGGAGATCAACGGAGTCGGTCGACGCATGCTGATCGATAGCGGCGCCACGACGACGGCACTGTCGATGCAGACCGCCAAGGCGGCGGGCCTCGACCTGACCGAAAGTCCGTTTCCCGTAATTCTGTCAACCGCCAACGGCCAGGTCACCGCACGGTCGGCGACTGCGAAACGCGTAGCCGTCGGAAATATCGTCATGACCGACCTGGGAATCGTGACGTCGCCGGCCTTCGAAGAGACGGACATCCTCGGCATGAACTTCCTGTCGCGGCTGGGTTCGTGGCGGGTCGTTGGAAAGACGCTGATCCTCTCGCCACCACCACCCCATATTTAACATAATGTGTATTATCGATCTGAGTATTGTGTAAGGCGTATTGGTTGATTCCGAGGTGTTCCTCGGCGTCTCGGTAGCCCGAACAGCTTACGTTTGATGAAGACGCCCTACTCGTCACTCATCCCTGGCTCAGCGTACGCGGTTCAACGGTGAACGCTGCAATGACGATGCCATCGATCCGGCACGATACCGTATCGAAGGCATCGTCCGGCATATGAAAAGGCTGAGGCAGAGCCACGCCGCGCTGCCTCAGTCCCCATCTTTGCGCGCTACCTCGCGTTGGCAAGGGCCGCTGCGATCTCCGTGGACTTCGCCTGCCGCAATACACCGCAATGGCGAATGCTCTCCAGCGTACGCTCGTAGTTGAGCAATCCGACGTTAGCCTTGCGGATCGAGGCGCCGACCTTGGCATCGATCCGGTCCGCCTGATCGGCACCGCACTGGACGGCGAGCGCCTGCGGCAGGCGGCTGGTAATGAAGATGCCGTTGCCACCGGCGAGAAGCTTGTCGTAGTTCGTCAGGATCCAGTCGATGCCGAGATCGCGCGTTTCCGCATTGCCGGCGACACCGAAGATCAGCCCGATCCTGTCATAGCTCCGCATCCGTTTATCTTCGAGCGACAGGAGATAATTGGCGGCGTCGGACCGCCCACTGGACCCAGCGGCACCGAGAGCAGCCTGGCGGAAGCCCGGGTCCTCGCTCGATAACGCCTTGTCGACCAGCATCTTAGTAGCAGGCAGACCGCCCTCCTCTGCTACCACGGTCAATGCAGCTCCGAGAAAGCCGGAATCAAGCGCCGCGGTGTCGCCCGCCAGGTATTTTTTCCCCGCCACCTTCAGCGTGTTGCGGACAGCCGGATCGCGCGCATCGTCCGCGACGAGGTTGACCAGTTCGTGGCGTAGGTTCTGCCGGCCTGGATCATCCTTTGCATAGGCGCCCGCGGCTGGGTTGAAACCAAGCGCAGTCAGGCGCGGTGTATAGATCGAGGCCAACAGTACGCGGTAGGCAGGTAACGAAGCGGCCGAGATCAGCCCCCGCGAGCGCAAACCGGCAATTCGCCGGCCGCCGTCGATGCTGGCGGTCGAGTCCGGATTTGCCGCGACCGCACGCGCTTCCGCGAACAGCCATGCGGCTGGCGCCTTACCAGCGCGGAACGCAGCCCACAGACTGTCGGTGGTGGCGAGCGCCTCGCCCGGGGACAACGTGCCCGAAGCCGCGATCAACGCCTGCCAGTCCGCCGGCGCCATGTCGAAACGGTAATAGCCCGCACCACCGACGTTCGGCATTATTAGGCCCGAGGCGGGAGCAGCGATCGACGTCGTGGTCTTGTCGAGCAGCGCGCATTGCTTCGCCGCGCCGACGCGAACGCAGAACGGGATCGTCCAGCTCAACGGAGGCGGAGTCGATCCCAGGAAGGCATAGCGCGACTGGGATGCGACGATGCCGTTACCCTGCCGCCGGACGTCGATGACCGGAACGCCCTGCTGGTCGACGAACGACTTCAGCGCGGACAGCACGCGCGGATCCTTCGCCGCATCCGAGATCGACTGGAAGAACTGCTCGGAGGTCGCATTGCCATATGCGTGACGCTTGAGGTGAAGGCGGACGCCCGCCTTGAACTTCTCGTCCCCGAGATAGTCCGCGATCATCGCGACCACCTGCCCGCCCTTGCCGTATGTGATGCCGTCGAACGCGGAGTCGATCTGGCCGTTGTCGGTGATCGGCTGGTGGATCGGGCGTCCGACCTCCAGCGCATCGGTGTTCATCGTGCCGAAGCCCTCATCGAGCGCGCCGACGCCGATGTTAAGCTCGGGCCGCCAGGCGTTGCCGATGCGATAGCCCATCCAGTTGGCGAAGCTTTCGTTCAACCAGATGTCGTCCCACCATGCCGGCGTGACGAGGTCGCCGAACCATTGGTGCGAGAGCTCGTGCGCGACGATCATCCCGAACGCCTGCTTGTCGGACGTCGTAGCGCCGGGAGAGAGGAAGATGATGCCGTCGCCATAGGTGTCCGCGCCCGCGTTTTCCATCGCGCCCGGCATGATCGGCGTGCCGATCTGGTCGAGCTTGGGGAATGGGAACGGCTCGCCGAAATATTGCTCGAGCAGAGACACGATGCGCGGCGTCTCCGCCATCACATAGCCCATCTTGTCCTTCTGCGCGTGCGTCGCGACGGCGCCATACGGCATCGGCGTAGGCCGTTCGGGGGTCGCCGGGATCGTTCCGGTCTGGTGAACGAACGGCCCCGTGTCGAACGCAACGAGATAGGTCGGCAATGGCTTGGTAACCGCGAGCTGATGCTTCTCCATCCCCCCGGCAACCTTCGTGACGGACACCTTCGGCGCGTTGCCGATCACGACCAGACCTGGATGGGTCGTGACCGACACGGTGAACGGCGTCTTGAAGCCAGGCTCGTCGAACCCGGGAAACGCAGCGCGTGCATCGATGCTTTCGAACTGCGTCCAGCTGTACCAGGCATCGCCGACCTTGACGTGGAACAGGCCGGAGGCGCTGTCTCCGAAACTGCCCGTATAGTCGAACGCCAGCGTCGCCGCGCCGGCAGGCAGCACATTCGCGAAGTCCAGCCGCGCTGTGCCACTCTGATCGACCTGCGTGAAGATCGCCGGGGTCGCCTTGCCACCTATCATCGCGACCGCCTTGCCAATTTTCAGGTCGCGACCGTGAATATACAGGGATTTTGTCTCAGCCTTCAGCGTGACGTCGATCTCGTCATGTCCCGAAAACCGGTCAGCCTCGGACAAAATCGTGAAGTCGAGACGATACGCCTTGGGTATCGCCGCATCGGACAGACGCCCCTTCGGTGCGTTCGCATCGGGGACGATCGCCACCTTGGCGGGCGCTTCCGTCATCGCCTTCGGACTTGCATGCGCGGTCGACGACAGCAGGAGAGCGGTGAAACCGATGAGGCATGAGGCGCGCATGTGAAGATTCCCGACGAAGGTGTAGTAGGGGTGTAAGTCAGCACCGAAGGCGCCGCAAGCCTTCTCTGGCCATGCCCTCCATTCGCACCGGGCGGAAAATTTCGAAGGTTTTCCTGTACGCCGATGACGAGTAGCAAATGGCGTTCGACATCGTCTAAGGCTTGGGCATGCAGCAAGACACGCCGGTAAGCCCTTCCGATACTGCCATTTTAGCAAGGACGGCTTACCCGTCGATCGCCCCCGCTCCTGCGTTGCGTGCCGCAGAGCCTTACGCCCGCGATGAACTGCTGCACGAGATCTTCGACGCCACGCGCGCGGCGCATCCCGACGCGACCGCGCTGCGGCTGATCGGCGCGGACGAGGAATACGACCGCAAGACCGAGTGGAGCTATACCGATCTCGCCACGCGTAGTCTCGCGCTCGCGCACCGCCTCCGCGCGATGGGGATCGGCCGCGCCGACCGCGTCGTGCTGTGCCTGCCGCGCGGGCTCGACCAGTATATGGCGATCTTCGGCGTGCTGCGCGCCGGCGCTGCCTATGTGCCGGTCGACTGGGGCTATCCGCAGGACCGGATCGACTTCATCGTCGAGGACAGCGAGGCCGCGTTGACAATCACCGTCGCCAGCCGCGTCGCCAACCTGAAGGGAAAAACACTCGCGCTCGACGCCGCACTGGGCGATCTCGCGGCTGAGCCGTCCGAACCAATCGGTCGCGACGTCACGCAGGCCACCCCGCAGGACCTCGCCTACATCATCTACACCTCGGGCACGACCGGCCGCCCCAAGGGCGTGATGATCTCGCACGGCAATGCCTGCCACCTGGTCCGCTCGGAAAGCGCGATCCTCGATCTCACCCCGGCAGACGTCGTGTTCGGCGGGTTCAGCCTCGCGTTCGACATGTCGGTCGAGACGATGTGGAGCGCGTTCTTCGTCGGTGCGGTCGTACTGGTCGCGACCGAGGCGCTGGCGACCAGTGGCCCCGACGTGGCGATCGCGTTGGCGGAAGCGAACACGACGATCTGGCACGTCGTTCCCTCGCTGATCGCGCTGGTCGAGCATCCGGTGCCGACGCTGCGCCTGCTCAACATGGGCGGCGAAGCGTGCCCCGCCGACCTGCCACGCCGCCTCGCGCGTCCCGGATTGCGGTTGCTCAATACCTACGGCCCGACCGAGACGTCGGTGACCGCCACCTGGACCGAGGTGTTCCCCGGCCAGCGGATCACGATCGGCAAGCCGCTCCCCGGCTACACCGCCTGGGTGGTCGACGAGCATATGCAGCCGGTCCCTGACGGCCAGGAGGGCGAACTCGTGATCGGCGGCCCCGGCGTCGGCGTCGGCTACGTCAACCGCCCCGATCTGACCGCCGAGAAGTTCATCATGACGCCGTTCGATGGGCCTTCCGGCGCCCCCGAACGGATCTACCGGTCGGGCGACCTGGTGAAGCTCAACGCGGCGGGCGACATCGATTTCGTTGGGCGCATCGATACGCAGGTGAAGATCCGGGGCTTCCGCGTCGAGCTCGCCGAGATCGAGGCGATGATCGGCGAATGGCCGGGCGTCGCGCAAACCGTCGTCCAGTTGTTCACCGACGACGATGGCTCCGAATTCCTCGCGGCGTTCCTGATCGCGCGTCCGGCCGAGGAGATCGACATGGTCGGCCTCAAGGCGCGCGTCGCCGAGCGGCTCCCCAATTACATGCGCCCGGCAGGGTATCAGCTGCTGTCGCACATGCCGACGCTCCCCGCCTCGGGGAAGGTCGACCGCAAGGCGCTGGTCAAGCCCGAGATCACCGTGACGTCGGACCGCGAGATGGTCGCGCCCGCCACGCCGCTGGAGGAAAGCCTGCACCGCGTCTGGGCCGAGGCGTTCGCGCCGCAGCCGGTGTCCGTGCTCGACGACCTGTTCGAAGATCTCGGCGGCCACTCGCTGAAGGCCGCACGTCTCGTTTCGGCGGCGCGAAAGGTGCGCGGCCTCGAAGGGCTGTCGCTCGAGGACGTCTACGCCGCGCCAACCATCCGCGCGCTCGCGCTCCGCATTGGCGGCACCACGCCCGTCGCGATCCTCGACGAGACCAGCTTCCATCATATCGCGCCGTGGAAGCGCCAGCTGTGCGTCGCCGCGCAGACGCTCGCGCTGCTGCCGATCTACACGTTGGCGGGGCTCCAGTGGTTCTCGCCCTATCTCGCCTACACGCATCTCGCCGGTGACATGCCGCGGGTCGACGCGCTGATCCTGAGCGGGCTGTTCTTCACGGTGGTACCGATCGCGTCGATGTTCCTGTCGATCGCGCTGAAATGGCTGATCGTCGGGCGCTTCAAGGCGGGCGATTACCCGCTCTGGGGCAGCTATTATTTCCGCTGGTGGCTGGTCCGCCGGATCATCGGCGTCACAGCGACGCCGTATCTCGCGGGCACGCCGATGATCCGCGGTTATTACCGGATGATGGGCGCAAAGATCGGCGAGCGAGTCCATATCGGCACCGGGATCATCGACACCGCCGACCTGCTCCACGCCGACGACGACGCGATCATCAGCGACCAGTCGGTGCTCGCCACCAGTTCGGTCGAGCGTGGGTTACTGCGGCTCGGCACCGTCAAGCTCGGCAAGGGCGCGTTCGTCGGGTCGATGGCGGTGGTCGGCCGCAACGCTGCGCTCGGCGACGATGCGATGCTCGACGACCTGTCCGCGCTGCCCGCCGATGCGACCATCCCGGCCGGCCAGCGCTGGGCGGGTTCGCCCGCCGCGCATGACGGCGATGCGCCCCGCCGCCCGGCCACCGCAACCCCGCGCAATGCCGGCCCGGCGATCGGCCTGTTCCTGTGCGCACTGATCCTGCCGCTGGTCGCGATCCTGCCGATCGCGCCGGGCCTGATCGCGCTGATCGAGCTCGACTGGGCGACCAGCGGCTATGCCTATGTCGCGGTCGCGCCGCTGCTCGCGGTCACCTATGTCGTGATGATGTGCGTGCTGACGGTGGCGGCCAAGCGCCTGATCCTCGGTCGCGTCGCGCCCGCGGTCTATGCGCTGAACAGCGGGTTCTACGTCCGCTACTGGTTCGTCCAGCAGATCAACGACCTCGCGTTGCGCCTGCTCCACCCGATCTTCGCGACGCTCTACGTGGTGCCATGGTACCGCGCGCTCGGCGTGAAGGTCGGCCGTCGCGCGGAAATCTCGACCGCCAGCGCGATCGTCCCGGACCTGGTCGAGATCGGCGAGGAGAGCTTCATTGCGGACTCGGTGATCTTCGGCGCCGCGCGGATCGGCCACGGCACGATCGAACTCGCGCATACCAAGATCGGCCGCCGCAGCTTCATCGGCAATTCCGCGCTGCTGCCGAGCGGCACGCAGATCGGCGACGAGGTGCTCGTCGGCGTGCTCTCGAAGCCGCCGAGCGACCCGGCCCTCGCCACCGAGGCGGGCAGCACTTGGTTCGGCTCGCCCGCGATCAAGCTGCCGGTACGACAGGTCAACACGATGTTCGACGAAGGCGCGCGCTTTAACCCGTCGCGCGCGCTGATCGCCACGCGCCTGTCGATCGAGGCGGTCCGCACCACCTTGTCGCTGACCGCGTTCCTGGTGTTCTTCAGCCTGCTGCTGTCGGTCGTCGGCGACCTCGACGATCTCGATAACGGCGCGCTGGTCGTCGCGGCGACCTTCCCGTTCCTGTACGTCGGCTTCTGCCTCGCCTGCGGGATCTTCGTCCTCGCGCTCAAATGGCTCGTCGTCGGCCGCTACAAGGTCACGACCGCGCCGCTCTGGAGCACGTTCGTCTGGCGTACCGAACTGGTGACCGCGACCTACGAGAATCTCGCCGTCGCCAACCTGCTCGAACCACTCCGCGGGACGCCGTGGATCGCGCTCTATCTCCGGCTGATGGGCGCGCGGATCGGCAAGCGTTGCTACATCGACACCACCGACCTGACGGAGCACGACCTCGTCGACATCGGCGACGACGTCGCGCTCAACGACTTCGCGGGACTGCAGACGCACCTGTTCGAGGACCGCGTGATGAAGGTCGGCGCGATCCGCGTCGGCGACCGCGCGACGATCGGCTCGCTCGCGATCGTCCTGTACGACGCGGAGATCGGGGCCGACGCGCAGCTCGGCGACCTATCGGTGGTGATGAAGGGCGAGACCTTGCCCGACGGCACGAGCTGGGACGGAAGCCCGGCGCGGATCGCCGTCGCGACGTGACGCCGATCTGGCACGACGGTCCGCTCGACGCCCTTGTCTGGGACGGGCAGTCGCCAATCGCGTGGAGCGTTGCCGAGTCCGGACCGTACGCTGCCGGCTTGCCCGGCGATGCGCGCGCGATCCGACACGGTCTGGCCTCCTGCCTGATACGCAAACTCGCCGGCGACTCAGACGACGTTCGACTGACACGCAGTCCGGCCGGCGCGCCGATCGTTTCCGCCCCCAACGGCTGGTATCTCAGCCTCTCCAGCCGCGGCGCACGCGCCCTGATCGGCGTTGCGCGCACACCGATCGCCGTCGACCGCGAAGTTGTCGACGATCACGCTCCGCTCTGGGACATGCTAACCCCCACAGAAGCCGCCGCGCTCCGCCGCCTGCCCACCCCCGCCCGGCCCCAAGCCTGGCTCCGCCGCTGGACGATCAAGGAAGCGCACGCGAAGCTCATCGGCGAACCCCGCCGCATCCGCCCCGAAGCGATCGAGACCGTCGTGACCGATCCGATCCACGCGACCGCGACCTTCGAAGGCACTTCGCGCTGCTGGAGCCGTTCCACCACCGACGCGATTGAAACCATCGCGCAGTGGAGCCAGCCATGACCAGCATCCTGACCCGCCGCTACGAGGACAAGGACCGCGCCGCCGTCCTCGCGATCTTCGACTCGAACCTCCCCGAGTATTTCGGCGACGGCGACCGCGAATGGCTGGAAGAAACGCTCGACGACCCCGACGGCCCGGCATTCGTAGTCGACGTCGATGGCGTCCCCGGCGCGTTCGGCGGCTACGAGATCTGGGAGCATTACAACAAGGCGCTGCTCTTCTGGGGCATGGTCGCGCGGACGTACCATGGCTCGGGCCTCGGCAAGCTGCTGCTGTTCGAACGCCTGCTCCATGTCGCCACCTCAGCCGAACCGCCCACGCGCTACGTCACCGTCGACACCTCGCCTCAGGTCTCGCCGTTCTTCCAGCATTGCGGCTTCGAACTGACCAGCGTCTGGCCCGGCGGCTACCGTTCCGGCATGGACATGCACGAACTCCGCTTCGATATTGCGGGGGTGTCGCTCGAAGAGCTAACGGGCAGACGCGACGCTGCTTTTGCGCAATGTACGGCCTGATACGGTCCAGTCTTCATCTACCACGCCCTCGATGTTTTGGCGTACGTTCCGGACCGAAAAATCCCGTTCTATAAGGCTTCTCTATGATCGAACGTCTCGTCGCCATCATGGCCCGGTTGCGCGATCCCGTCGAAGGTTGCGAATGGGACCGTGTGCAGACCTGGTCCACGATTGCGCCCTACACGATCGAGGAAGCCTATGAAGTCGCCGACGCGATTGAACGGAACGATCCCGGGGATCTAAAGGACGAACTGGGCGACCTTCTGCTTCAGGTCGTGTTCCATAGCCGCATTGCCGAGGAAGCCGGTGCCTTCACGCTGGCCGACGTCGTGACCTCGATTGCCGACAAAATGGAACGGCGTCATCCGCATATATTCGGGGACGTGGAACAGTCGCCCGGTTGGGAAGCGATCAAGGCGCAAGAGCGTTCGGCGAAATCGGACAGCAGCGCACTGGCGGGGGTCGCACTTGGCCTTCCGGCACTGTCTCGAGCCGACAAGTTGCAGAAACGTGCAGGGCGTGTGGGCTTCGACTGGCCGGATGCGAGCGGGCCGCTGGCGAAAGTCCACGAGGAAATCGAGGAGGTTCGCGAAGCTCCTTCCGAGAAGCTTGCAGAAGAAGTTGGTGACCTGTTGTTCGCGGTGACCAACTGGGCGCGACATCTCGGAGTAGACGCGGAAAGCGCGTTACGCGCTGGCAACCTGAAGTTCGAGGCGCGGTTCCGAGCGATCGAGGATCTCGGCGGCGATGCGTTCGCCGGCATGACCCTCGATCAGAAGGAGGAACTATGGCAGGTGGTCAAACGTCGCGGCGGATGAACCGGTCGTAATCCGCATCGGACAGTCGTACGTCATATGTCGTCTCGAGCTCGTCATCGACGCTCCCGAACACTTCGCCATGCGCATGCAGCCAAGCAGCGCCCGCGCCATCGCTGGCATCGAGCGTGATCTGGTAGCGCCGATGCGCCCCCGTCAGTTTTGCCGCGATCTGCTCGATCAGATGCGGCACCCCTTCCCCGCTCAGCGCCGATATCGCCACGACGTCGTCGCGCCGCGCCGCTTCGCCGGCAATCTCGTCGTGCGCGTCGGGATCGAGCAGGTCGAGCTTGTTCCAAACCTCGAACCGCGGCGTATTGTCGTCGACACCGATCTCGGCCAGCACAGTCTCGACATCGGCACGCTGCGCCTCCGAATCCGGGTGGGCGATATCACGGACATGGACCAGCAGATCGGCGGACACGACCTCTTCCAGAGTTGCCTTGAACGCGGCGACCAACTGCGTCGGCAGGTCAGAAACGAAGCCGACGGTGTCCGACAGGATCGCCTTGTCTAGCCCGGGGAGCTGAATCTGACGTAGCGTCGGATCTAGCGTTGCGAACAACAGATCCTCCGCCATCACGTCGGCACCAGTCACGCGATTGAACAACGTCGACTTACCCGCATTGGTATAGCCGACGAGCGCGATTACCGGCCACGGCGCACGCTGGCGCCGTTCGCGGTGCAGCCCACGCGTACGGCTGACCTGCTCGAGCTCACGCTTCAATCGCGCCATCCGGTCGCGGATCAAACGACGATCCGCTTCGATCTGCGTCTCGCCCGGACCGCCAAGGAAGCCGAAACCGCCGCGTTGACGTTCGAGATGGGTCCAGCTCCGCACAAGCCGGCCAGCTTGGTAATCGAGATGCGCGAGTTCGACCTGCAAGCGCCCCTCGGCGGTCGCGGCGCGTTCACCGAAGATCTCGAGGATCAGTCCGGTGCGATCGATAACCTTCACCTCGAGCGATTTCTCCAGATTGCGCTGCTGGATCGGAGTCAGGCTCGCATCGAATACGACCAGTCCCGCCTCTTCCATCCGAACTTGGGTGGCCAACAATTCAACCTGCCCGCTTCCGATCAGCGTTGCGGGCTTTGCCTGGCGGACGCGGTAAGCGATCCGTTCTACCACCTCGACTCCGATGGCAGCGGCCAACCCCGCGGTTTCCTCCAACCGAGCGTCTACGTCGCGCGCGGCGTCGCCCTGGTCGGGGAGAACGACGATCGCTCGTGTTCCACGGGTGAACTCGTCCCGATCGCGTTCGAAACCACTACTCAATCGTCATCGTCCGTTTCATCCGTGTCAGTGGGCTCTTCGGCAAGGTTCAGCGGGCGCGCCGGCTGGATCGTCGAGACAGCGTGCTTGTAGACGAGTTGTGCCATACCTTCGCGCTGGAGCAGCATGCAAAACAGATCGAAGCCTGCGATCTGGCCCTGCAGCATGACGCCGTTGATGAGGAACATGGTCACGCTGTCTTCGGATTTGCGCACCGCGTTGAGGAAAATATCCTGCAGAAGCGGGTGCTTCTTCTGGTTTTCTCCCACGGCATCGACGATCGCCGACACGTCCATGGGCCCAGCAGGCATGATCGTCGAGATCGCATGCTTGTAGATCAGCTGCGACTGGCCATCGCGGCGCAGCAGGACGGAAAAATTATCGAACCATGTGACGATGCCCTGCAGCTTTACGCCCTTGACGAGGAACATGGTGACCGGCGTCTTGGAGCGCCGGAGTGCGTTCAGGAACAGATCCTGAAGCGAGCCTGGTTTATCGGCCAATGGGATAACCCTTTGTTTTTGGCGGGACTTTGCCCGCAAGGCGCCGTTTCCCGGCGTCGGAGATGCACCCGGTTACCGGGCGCGGTACTGATCTATGATCGCCGCCCTGCTATATCCAGAGGGCGGCGAAATTACGGCGTCTATTCCTCGCGGGTTTCCGTGATGCCGAGCAGCTTCAATTTTCGATGGAGCGCCGAACGCTCCATGCCGATGAAGCTCGCCGTCCGCGAGATATTTCCCGAGAAACGTCGGATCTGCACCCTGAGATATTCCCGCTCGAACGTCTCGCGCGCTTCCCGCAAAGGCGAGCCCATGATCGCGGTCGATCCGGCCGATCCGATATCGCCCTGATCGCCAAGAACTTCGGCCGGCAACAGGTCGAGATCGATCCGCCCGATCCGGTCTCCCGGCGCCAGAATGATCGTGCGCTCGACGACGTTGCGCAACTGCCGGACATTTCCCGGCCAGTCGTAGGATTGCAACGCAACCATCGCGTCCGGCGCGATTTCCGGCGTCGGCACGCGCCGCTCGGACGCGTAGTGCGCAATGAAATGCTGGACCAGCGCGGGGATGTCCTCGCGACGATCGGACAGCGGGGGGATCATCACTGGTACGACGTTGAGCCGGTAATACAGGTCCTCGCGGAACCGTCCTTCCGCGATTTCGAAGACGAGGTCGCGGGCCGTCGCGGAGACGACACGAACGTCGACCTTGACGACGCGCGTACCACCTACCCGCGTAAAGCTCTGGTCAGTCAGGGCGCGCAGGATACGGGCCTGCGTCGCGATCGGCATGTCGGCGATCTCGTCGAGGAACAACGTGCCGCCATGCGCCTGTTCGAAGAGACCGGGACGGACGAGATCGCCCGCTTCCTCGACGCCGAACAGTTCCTCGTCCATCCGCTCGGGCGTCATCCGCGCGGCACTGACGATGATGAACGGCGCGTCGGTCCTCAGGCTCCAGCCGTGCAGTAGGCGCGCGGCGACTTCCTTGCCGACTCCCGCCGCGCCCATGATGAGGACGCGGCTGCCTGTTGCCGCCACCCGCTTTAAGGTCGCGCGAACGCCGTTGATCGAGCCCGAACTGCCGGTGAGATCGGTTTCGCGGCCGACCGTGGCGCGCAGCGTCGCGACTTCGCGGCGAAGGCGTTCGGTCTCGGTCGCGCGGGCTACCATCAGTAGGAGTCGTTCGGCCTCGAACGGCTTTTCGATAAAATCGGACGCCCCGCGGCGGATTGCGGCGACGGCGGTATCCAAATTGCCGTGCCCCGAGATCACCAGCACCGGGATCGACGGATCGCGCCGCTTGATCTCGTCGAGCAGTTCGAGGCCGTCGAGACGCGAACCTTGCAGCCATACATCGAGCAGCACCAGTGAGGGACGCCGCGCTGCGATTGCTTCCAAGGCGGAATCGCTGTCGCCAGCGTCGCGCGTCTCATAGCCTTCGTCCTCCAGGACGCCGGCCACGAGTTCGCGAATGTCACGTTCGTCGTCCACGACGAGAATATCGAGCGCCATTAAATCATGTCCGGTTGCGGGTCATCGTGTCGAGTCGGCCCTCCCCAGCCAACTCGGATGCGGATGCCCCTTGGTCGAGCGCGGCCAGCGCCTTGGCGTCGAAGGTCATGGTGACGAGTGTACCGCCCCCCGGCCGATCGGAAAAGCCGATCGTGCCGCAATGCTCCTCAATGATCTTCTTGACGATGGCAAGGCCGAGGCCTGTGCCACGGGCACGGGTCGTTACATAAGGTTCGACGATCCGATCCCGCTCCGCGGGTAGCCCGATGCCGGTGTCCGCCACTGCGATGCCGACCGTGTTGGCATTACTCGTCAACGTCATCGTCACCGATCCGCCGGGTTCGCCGCGCGTTTCAACGGCTTCCACCGCGTTCTTGACGATGTTCGTGAGCGCCTGCCCGATCTGGCGGCGGTCGCAAACCAGCATGAGACCCGGATCGTCCTGCACCAGCTGGAAGCTGATCGCGGGATGCGCGACCTCGTGCAGGAACAGGGCCTGGCGCGCGGCATCGACCAGCGATTCCCCGCGGAACACCGGCTTCGGCATTCGCGCGAACGAGGAGAATTCATCGACCATCCGACGAAGATCGCCGACCTGACGGATGATCGTGTCGGTCAATCGCGAGAACGTGCCATCCTGCGCCTCGATTTTGCCGCCATACCGGCGTTGAAGCCGTTCGGCCGCAAGCTGGATCGGTGTCAGCGGGTTCTTGATTTCATGCGCGATCCGGCGCGCGACGTCCGACCATGCCGCACGGCGTTGATCGAGCAGCTGCTGCGTGATGTCGTCGAACGTCAGGATCGGGCCGGTAGCCGGCCGGGCGATCCGCACGGCGAGTGTACGAACCTCGCTCCCCTGCCCGACTTCGACGATCGCCTCTCGGTCGCCGCCATCGAGCATCGCGTCGAGCTCGGGCGCGACATCGACCAGGCGCCGTCCGACCAACCCGCCAGTATCGGTGCCCAGCAACGTCGTCGCCGAATCGTTCGCAATCGTAATCGTCCGCTCGCGTCCGGTTGCGACGACCCCTGCGGAGACCCCCGCCATCACCGCCTCGATCAGTGCGCGACGGCTTTCGAGCTGGCCATTGGCCGTGACGAGTTCGGTGTTCTGCGCCTCCAGCTGCCCGGTCATCTGGTTGAATGCGTTGGCGAGCGTGCCGACCTCGTCGCGGCTGCGCGGATCGGGGACGCGCGCGGTCAGGTCGCCAGCTGCCACCCGACGTGCGGCGTCGACGAGTTCGCCCACCGGCCGGACGAGGCGATCCGCAACAGCCAGCGCGATCCACACCGCAATTCCCACGATCAGCAACGAGATCAACAACAGTGCCGCATTGAACTGCAACTGGAGACTGCGCGCCCTGGCCAGAAGCGATCGATAACTCTTCAGCACGTCGTTTGCGCGCGTGGTCTGTTCGGAGAGTGATTTCGTATCCTCGACGCGGCCCGCATAGAGAAACAGTTCGTCAGATCCAGGCAGCATCGTGATCGTCTGGATACGATCGCCCGTCACCGCCACGACCGCGCTTTTGCCCGACCGCAACTCGGCGATCGCCGAGGGTGTGACACGGCGCGTAAAGTCGATCTCGTACGGGTTGACGATCGCAAGCGTCTGGATGCCCTGCTGAGGGGACAGCTTGAACAACGCCGCTTCCGAGAGGCTGCGAAAATAGACCTGTTGGAGAAACCAGCCGGAAAAATCCGGGCTCTGCAGCGAGCGCTCTCGGAGATAGGCAGACATGTCGCTTGCCATCGTCACGGTGGCTTCCTGCCAGCGGTTGAGCTGGCGTGCGTAGGACGACTGGGCAAGCCCGGTCGCATTCTCGAGCATCCCGCGCGCCTGATCGGAATACCAGAACTGAACGCCATATTGGAACAGCAGCGATGCGAAGATCGTCACCAGCAGCATCGGCACGGCGGCGACGATCGAGAACAAAGCGACGAGGCGAACGTGGAGGCGACCGCCACCGCCGACCGGCGAACGCGCTGCACGGCGCATGGCCACACGTCGCCCAAGCAACATGAGGAGAGCGATGCCGGGCACGAGGTTCGCGACAAGCAGGAGTGCTACCAGGGGTGGTGGGATCAGGCGCTGCGGTGCGTCGCTGCCGGTGATGATAAAGTAGCTCGTGACGGCGATCGCGATCGCCACGCCGAGCACGACCGCCTCTACGGCAGGCGTCACGGCAAACCGGTGTGCAGGCCCGTCATCGTCCATCGGTAGCGTCGCGGAAGCGATCATCGTTGCCCCGATACAACGTCAACCGTTGCCGTGAAACCACATAATGACAGAATTACCGCCGTTCCGGTTCGTCTACGCGGAGCGCGTCGCTGCCGATCGTACCGCCGATATCGATGCCGAGCGTATCGAGGCGTTTACGCAGGGTATTGCGGTTGATCCCCATCGCGCGCGCGGCCCGAAGCTGGTTCTGACCATGACGCGCCAGCATCGCCTCGATCAACGGCCGTTCGACTTCGCCGATCACGCGGTCGTAGAGCGTGCCGTCGTCGAGTGCGGCTGGATCGTCATGAGCGATGCGCTCGATCATCGCGCGGACGGCTTGTCCGATATCGAGGTCGACCGGGTCGGTGAGCGAGGCGTGGCGGCCGATCATGGTACGGATCGCGTCCGCGTCGATGATTTCGTCGCGCGACAAGACTGCCAGCCGCCGCATGAGATTTTCGAGTTCGCGAACGTTGCCCGGCCAGTCGTGCCCGCCAAGCGCGACCAGGGCGTCACTGGCAAGCTGACGCCGCGGAAGGCCCTGTGCAGCGGCGTGGTCCAGAAAATGCCGTGCGAGCAACGCGATATCCTGACGTCGTTCGCGCAGGGGCGGCAACGTGATCGGGACGACATTGAGCCGGTAGAACAGGTCTTCGCGGAACTGCCCCGTCGCGACCTGTGATGCCAGATCGCGGTTGGTCGCGGCGACGATGCGAACGTCGACGCGGATCGTCCGGGCGCCACCGACGCTGGTGAACTCGCCCGACTGGAGCACGCGTAGGAGGCGGGTCTGCGCCTCCATCGGCATGTCGCCGATCTCATCGAGGAACAGCGTGCCGCCCGACGCCTGTTCGAAACGCCCGGCGTTGCGCGTGGCGGCGCCCGTGAAAGCGCCGCGCTCGTGTCCGAACAGCTCGGCTTCGATCAACTCGCGCGGAATCGCGGCCATGTTGATCGCCACGAACGGTGCCGGACTACGAGGTCCAAGATCATGGATCGCGCGCGCGACGAGTTCCTTGCCGGTCCCCGATTCGCCCGAGATCAGCACGGTCAGATCGTTCGATACGACGCGCGCGATGATCCGGTAGACGTCCTGCATCGCCGCCGAGCGCCCGATCAGGGGCAGCGCGCGGTCCGCCTCGTGGAGCGCATCCTCAGATACCATCCCGCCCCGCGCGAGCGCACCGGCGACCGCGCGGGTCAGCACGTCGAGGTCGAAGGGCTTGGGTAGATATTCGTACGCGCCAACCTCGGCCGCGCGGACCGCTGTGGTCAGGGTGTTCTGCGCCGAGAGGACGATGATCGGGAGCAGCGGAAAGCGCGCTGCGACGCTGCGGACATGATCGATGCCGTCGCCGTCGGGGAGGATAACGTCGGTGATGAGAACGTCGGGCAGCGACACCGCAAGCGCGCGTTCGAGTTGCGCGAGGCTGTCGGCGACGGTGACCTCATGCCCGGCGCGACGAAGCGCCTGCGCGACGACGGTCCGGATCGCGGCGTCGTCGTCGACGACCAAGACGGTGCTCATGATGCGGCTCTCGGCAGCAAGAGGCGAAGGACGGTTATCTCGGGGTTTCCTTCGCGGCCGTATTGGACGATGCCGCCCATGTCTCTGGTTAGCTTGTCGACCAGCGCGAGACCAAGCCCCTGCCCTTCGCGCCGACCCGATACGAACGGATCGAACAAGTGATCGGCGATGTCGGCGGGCGCGCCGGGACCGTTGTCAAAGATACAAATCTCGATCGGCAGCGGCAGGCGCGGCTTACCGGGTGCCGAGCTCACGGTGATGCCATGCCGGTACGCGGTAGTCATCACGATCCGCGGTTCGCGTTCGTTGCGAACGGCTTCGCGCGCGTTCTTCAGCAGGTTTATGACGATCTGCAGCAGCGCGTCGCGGTTGATCTGGGCTGGCGGGAGTGAAGGATCGAAGCGCTCCTCGATCGTTATGCCGCGCGCAAAACCGGCGAGTGCGAGCCGGCGCGCGTGACCGAGTAGCGGATAGATGTTCTCGCTGGCGAGCGGCAGAGGCCGGGTGTCGCTGAAGTCCTGCATGCGGTCGATCAGCGCGGCGATGCGATCGACTTCGGTCACGATCAACGTGGTAAGTTCGCCCGCACCAAGCAGTTGCGCGGCGCCGCGGATACCGGACAGCGGATTCTTGATTTCGTGCGCGAGCATCGCCGCGGCACCGACCGCAGCCCTCGCTCCAGCGGCGCGATCCGCGGAGTGTCCGAGCCGCCGCGAGGTGGCGGACACGTGCAAGGTTATCGCGCGCCAGCCCGGGTAGTCGGCGATCTGCGTCTCGGCGAAATCTGCGCGGATCTTGACACCGCGAGCGGTCGAGATTTCGGTGTCGTAGACGGCGAGAGCGTGTCCGTCCCGATTTCGCGGATCGTCTGGCGGCGGGATGATCGCATCGAGCGGTTGTCCCATCATCAACCGTTCCGAGAGGTTCAGCAGTTGCTCGGCGAGCGCGTTGGCATGTGCGACCCGGTGGTCGGGATCGACGACCACCACAGCCACCGGCAGTGCGGCGAAGAGTTCTGCGAACCCCGGCCGATTGCGCGATGGCGTATCAGGCCGCTTCAAGGTCGCGCCAGGGAGCATAGAACTCAGCCAGCATCGCCTTGACCTGCTTGGGATCGGGCACCTGGTTCACCTTGTTGCGGAACTCCGCCGAGCCGGGGAGACCCTTGGTGTACCAGCCAATGTGCTTCCGCGCCATGTTGACGCCGGTCTCGATCCCGTAATGTTCGAGCATAGCCTCGTAATGCCCTGCGATCGCGTCATATTGCTCGGTGATCGACGGGTCTTCGATGCGACGGCCGGTGGCGAACCACTCCATTACCTGGCCGAGTACCCAGGGGCGGCCGTAAGACCCGCGACCGATCATCAGGCCATCCGCGCCGGACTGGTCCATTGCGGCTTCGGCGTCCTCGATGGTGCAAATATCGCCGTTGACGATCACCGGGACGGTGACCGCGTCCTTGACCTTGCGCACGAAGCCCCAGTCGGCGCTGCCCTTGTACATCTGGTTGCGCGTGCGGCCGTGGACGGTGATCAGCTTGATTCCGAGGTCCTCGGCGATGCGCGCGAGGTCGGGCGCATTGAGGCTGTCGTGGCACCAGCCCATTCGCATCTTGAGCGTCACGGGCACGTCGACCGCCCTGACCGTCGCCTCGATGATCGCGCTGGCGAGCTTGGTGTCGCGCATCAGCGCCGAGCCTGCGTCGCCATTGACGACCTTGCGCACCGGGCAGCCCATGTTGATGTCGATGATCGCCGCGCCGCGATCCTGGCTGAGCTTGGCCGCCTCTCCCATCTCGTACGGCGTGCACCCGATCAGCTGCATCGACACAGGCTCCTCGAGCCGATCCCATGCCGCCTTCTGGAGCGACTGGCGTGTCTCGCGGATCGCGGCCTGGCTTGCCACCATCTCGGTGACGTTGAGGCCCGAGCCATAGCGTCGCACCAGCGTGCGGAACGGCATGTCGGTGACGCCGGTCATCGGCGCGAGCACGACGGGGCTTTCGATCCGGACAGGACCGATCTGGATAGGAGCAAGGTTACGCATGGATGTGCCTGAAAAAGAGGCATCCCTCTACCCCAACATGCCGTTTCAGGCAAGGCTGGCGAGGGCCGGAGCGAAGCGCTAGGTCGCGAGGATGACACAGGCAAAGCGTATCGTTGCGATCATCGTCGCTGCCGGGACCGGCGTGCGCGCCGGCGGGTCGGTCCCCAAGCAGTTTGCGCTAATCGCCGGCAGGCCGATGATCGCCTATTCCCATGAGGCGTTCGCGACGCATCCGGCGATCGGCGAGACTATCGTCGTCGTCGCCGAGGGCCAGCAGGGTTTGGCGACCGCCGCATTGGGGAACACGGTGATCGTGGTTGGCGGACCGACGCGGCGCGAGTCGGTTACCAACGGCATAGCGGCGGTCGGCGACGCGACGCACGTCTTGATTCACGATGCTGCCCGCCCCTTCCTGTCGCACGCGGTCATCGATTCGCTCGTTGCCGCCTTGAAGACCAGGGACGCGGCCATTCCGGTGCTGCCGGTGACCGATACGTTGGCGCGCGGCGGCGTCCTGCTCGGCGACATCGTGCCCCGCGCGGACCTCAACCGCGTGCAGACTCCCCAGGCGTTTGCCGTGGAGGCACTGCGCGCCGCGCATGCCGTCTGGCCCGCGGACGAAGAGGCGACCGACGACGCGCAAATGGTGCGACGGCTTGGCGTCGGCGTCGCGTTGGTGCAGGGCTCGGCGATGCTCGAGAAAGTCACGCACCCAGAAGATTTCGCGGCCGCCGAAGCGCGTGTCGCCTACGAAACCCGCACCGCGATGGGGTTCGACGTCCACCGTCTTGAAACCGGCGAGGAGCTGTGGCTCGGCGGTGTCCTGATCCCGCACGACAAGGGGCTGTCGGGGCATAGCGACGCCGACGTCGCGCTCCACGCGCTGACCGATGCGCTGCTCGGGACGATCGCGGCGGGCGATATCGGCACCCATTTCCCGCCGAGCGACCCGCAGTGGAAGGGTGCCGACTCCGCGCAGTTCCTCCAGCACGCCGCCAAGCTGATCGCCGACAAGCGTGGCCGGATCGATTTCGTCGATCTGACGATCATGTGCGAGGCGCCGAAGATCGGCCCGCACCGCGCGGCGATGACCGCGCGGATCGCCGATCTGCTCGGGCTCACGCCCGACCGGGTCAGCGTCAAGGCGACGACGACCGAACGGCTCGGCTTCACCGGGCGCGGCGAAGGCATTGCTGCGCAGGCCGTCGCGACCATTCGCTTGCCCGGATCGCCGCTTTGAAGATCTCGGCAGCGCTTGCGGGGATCGCCCTCCTCGCAAGCCCGGCAGTGGCGCAACAGCGCTGCATCACCGGGCCCGAGGCCGAATCGCTGACGCTCGTCGCGATGCCCGACATTCTCCGCGAAACTGGTCGCGTCTGTGCGGCGCAGCTTCCCGCCAGAAGTCTCATCCGATCGCAGTCAAGTGCGTTGATCGACCGGTATCAGGTCGAGTCCGACCGAGCATGGCCGGCAGCGCGCGCGGCGATCGTCAAGCTCAGCGATCCTGCCGTCGACGCGATGCTAGACTCGGAGTTTGCGCGACCACTGCTGACGACGTTGCTCGTGCCGCAGATCGTCGGGCGGATCGCAACGCGCGATTGCGGGACGATCGACCGGATGGTGACGCTGCTCCAGCCCTTGCCACCGCGCAACACCGCGGGCATCGTCGTCGAGACGTTGCGGTACCTCAAATCCCAGAAGTCGCGCAGCGGTGATATCGCCGCGGTGGCGATGCTGCTCTGCCCGGTGGAGACTCGCTGATGGATACGATCCTTCCCGCCGAACTGGTCGACGCCGCCCGCAAGGTGGTCGAACAGAACCGTGCGATCGGTCGCCGCGTCGCGGTCGCCGAGAGCTGCACCGGTGGCCTCGTCGCGGCTGCCCTGACCGAGATCCCCGGCTCGTCCGACGTGTTCGAGGTCGGCTTCGTCACCTATTCGAACGCCGCCAAGCTTGGCGTGCTGAAGATCAGTTCGGACGTGCTCGACACGTTCGGCGCGGTCTCGATCGCGGTCGCCTGGAGCATGGCGCAGGCCGCGCTTAAACAGTCGGGCGCTGATATCGCCGTCGCGATAACCGGCGTGGCAGGCCCCGGTGGCGGATCGCTCAAGAAGCCGGTCGGCACGGTGGTGTTCGGTCGCGCCGAGAAGGGTCGCGACCCGTCCGACGTCCACGCCGATCGCAAGGACTTTGGCGATCTCGGCCGCGGCGGGATACGGCTTCAGGCCGCGTTGTGCGCGCTCGAACTCTTGTTGCCGGACGCGTCGGCCCCGTAAAGCTCCGCGGCGCGCGTTTCGAACGCACCGATCATCTTCCGCAGCGCGGCACCGAACACCTGCCCGGCGATCATCTCGAACATCCGGTTCTTGAACGCGAAGTCGACGGTAAAGTCGACCGCGCAGCCTTGCGGCTCTGGGCGAAAGTGCCATTCGTTGCGGAGGTACTTGAGTGGACCATCGACGTAATCGACGGTGAGTTCGCTCGGGCGCACCTTCTCAACCCGCGACGTGAACGTCTCGCGCAGGCCCTTGAAGCCGACGATCATGTCGGCGAGCGTCTCCGTCTCGCTGTTCGAGCGCACGCGCATCGCGCTGACCCAAGGCAGGAACTCGGCGTAGCGGCCGACATCGGCGACCAGGTCGAACATCTGCTCAGGCGTGTAGGGCAGATGGCGCGTTTCCGAATGCTTCGGCATCAGATGCGCGCGACGCCCAGCTTGGCGTCGCGGTTCGCACGCAACCGTTCGAAGTCGTCGCCCGCGTGATAGCTCGACCGGGTCAGCGGCGACGACGCGACCAGCAGGAAGCCCTTCGCGCGCGCGATCGAGGCATAGGCATCGAATGCCTTCGGCGGCACGAACTCGGCGACCTTGGCATGGCGCGGCGTCGGCTGGAGATACTGCCCCATCGTCAGGAAATCGATGTCGGCGCAGCGCATGTCGTCCATCACCTGATGGATCTCCAGACGCTCCTCGCCGAGCCCGAGCATCACGCCCGACTTGGTGAAGATCGACGGATCGTGCTTCTTCACGCTCTCCAGCAACCGCAACGACGCATAGTAGCGCGCACCGGGGCGGATCGTTGGATAGAGCCGGGGCACTGTCTCGAGGTTATGGTTGTAGACATCGGGCCGCGCCTCGACGATCGACTCGATCGCGGCCTGCGCCTTGTTGCGGAAGTCGGGCGTCAAAATCTCGATCGTCGTCGTCGGGTTCGACGCGCGGATCGCTTGAATCACCTTCACGAACTGCGACGCGCCACCGTCCGGAAGATCGTCGCGATCGACCGAGGTGATGACGATGTGGTTGAGCCCCATCTGCGCCGCCGCATCGGCAACGTTCTGCGGCTCCATGCGATCGACCGCACGCGGCATGCCGGTCTTGACGTTGCAGAACGCACACGCCCGCGTGCAGGTATCGCCGAGGATCATGACCGTCGCATGCTTCTTCGACCAGCATTCGCCGATGTTCGGACACGCCGCCTCTTCGCACACGGTGGTGAGGCTTTTCGAGCGCATCAACTCACGGGTCTTTGCGAAGCCAGCAGAGGTCGGCGCCTTGACGCGGATCCAGTCGGGCTTGCGCGCACGGACCGGCGCAGCCATCGGGGTCATGTCGTTCATGCACGCCAGATAGCCCCGCCCTGCCGCTGAGACAATGGCGGCGAGCTATGTCGGCGGGTTGGAACCATCGGACGAACTGGATAAAATCATGGAACCAGTTTCAACATGACAAGTTTGTCATGTTGCATCGCAAACTGATATGGAAGGCTAATCGTGCCAACTCACTTTCCGGAAATGATCGAAGGCTATCACCGCTTCAAGGACGGCCCCTGGGAGGAGCAGCGCGAGCGCTGGAAGGAACTGCAGGACGGCCAGAGCCCCAAGGTGATGATTATCGCCTGCTCCGACAGTCGCGTCGAACCCGCGCAGATTTTCGATACGCTACCCGGCGAAGTGTTCGTCGTGCGTAACGTCGCCAACCTAGTGCCGCCGTTCGAGACGGGTGGTGGTTACCACGGCGTCTCCGCGGCGATCGAGTTCGCGGTTACCCAGCTGAAGGTCGAAGAGATCGTTGTGATGGGCCACGAGAAATGCGGCGGGTGCAAGGCTGCGCTGACGCAGGCGTTTGCCGATGCCGATCACGGTGCAGGCGGGTTTGTGTCCGACTGGGTCAGCTTGCTCGACGGTGCCCGCGAGAAGGTCATCGCAAAGTACGGTGAAGGCGCCGAGGCCGGCCGCGAGATGGAACTCGAATCCGTCCGCACCTCGATCGCCAATCTGCGGACGTTTCCGTTCGTGGCTGAGGCCGAAGCCGCCGGCACGCTGGCCCTTCGCGGTGCCTATTTCGGCATCGACAAGGGCCAGATGCTGCTGCTCAACGAGGATGACGAGTTCATCCAGGCAGAGTCGACAGAAGCCAAATCCGCGAAAGCCTAACGGGTCAGCGAAGGCCTAACGCCTTCTCCGCCACCTTCTTGACCTTCGGGTCGAGCGGTGGCGGCACCATCGATACGCCGGCTTCGAGGCGGTCCGCGATCAGCGTCAGCGCTGCGATCCGGGCCGCCTTCTTGTCGTTGCCATCGATGACGGTCCACGGCGCGGTCGCGGTGTCGGTGCGCGCGAACATCTCGGCCATCGCCTCCAGATACTCGTCGCGCCGCGATCGGTTGTGGAAATCGTCGAGCCCGGTCTTCCAATGCTTCCACGGATCGTCGAGCCGCGCCTTCAATCGCCGATCCTGCTCCTTTTGCGTGGTGTGGATGAACAGCTTGATCAGCGTAGTGCCGCTCTCGACCTGTTGCGCCTCGAACGCGTTGATCTCATCGTAGCCGTGCCGCCATTCGGTCTCGCTGGCGAACCCCTCGACACGCTCGACGAGGACACGGCCGTACCAGCTGCGATCGAACACCGCGATGTTGCCGTTCGCGGGCAGACGGTTCCAGAAGCGCCAGAGGAAATGATGTGCCTTCTCGTCCGCAGTCGGCGCCGAGATCGGCCAGACCTTGTAGTTGCGCGGGTCCCATTCGGCCGACAGGCGCTGGATGATGCCGCCCTTGCCCGCCGCGTCCCAGCCTTCGAACATCACGATCGCGCGCGTACCGCCGACGATGTGCGCGACCTGAATATGCTCGAGGCGCTTTTGCAGCGCGGCAAGGTCGTGCTTGTACTTGCCGTCGTATTCGTCGCCGTCTTCGTAGTCGGCCAGGTGTATCGTCATGCATCGCGCTCCGTCGCAAGGGTCGGGATCTGAACGTTCCAGGCGCCCCGTCGGCGCAGGATGAACCAATAATAGGCGATCGACAGCAGGATCTGCGCGGCCGTCATGATCAAACCGGGCCGTCCCTCCTCAAGATTGTGCCAGCTCGTCCAGCAGACATAGCCGAGCGCGAGCAGTGTCACTACCGGCCCGAGGGGGTAGAGCGGCATCTGGTAGGGTGCATGGGCGGTCTTGCCGGTACGCCTGCCGACCATCGCCGCGACGCAGATGCCCGCGTAGATCGCGACGAGGCCGGTGCCGCTGAGCACCAGCAGCAACTGGAGCGGCAGGAAGCACGCGACGATCCCGAACCCGCCCACCAGCAGCGTGCCCACCCAGGGCGAGCCGAATTTCGGGTGAACTTGTGTCATCCACCGGTCGAGCGGACGGCCCCAGCTTCCGTCGCGCGCGGTGCCGTAGAAGAAGCGCGCGCAGGCGAGGATGCAGGCGATCACCGCGTTGACGATCGCGACGACGACGCCGATCGAGATCCAGTTTGCCATCGTGGTGCCGCTGCGCAGGGCGACGAGCAGGCCGAACGGGTCGTCGGCGGTGAGCGTGGCGTGGAGATCGGGTGCGCCGACCAGGACCGCGACGATCGGGATGCCCTCGAACAGCAGCGTCAGCGCGAGCGACGCCATGATCGCGCGCGCGATCAGCCGGGGGGCGTCGAGCATCTCCTCGCCGAAGTAGACCGCGGCGCCGTAGCCGTTGAGCGCGAAGATCGCGATCGAGGTGGCGAGGCCGATCGATGCTGCGGACGCGGGGACGAGATTGGCTCCTTGCGGCATGACCGGGTGGATCAGGAGGTCGCCGATCGGGCGGACGGTGTCAGCGAACCCGAGCCAGACGACCGCGCCGATCGCCAGCATCTCGACCAGCAGGAAGAGGCCGGTGAGCCAGGCGTTGACGCGAATCTGGAGGATCGCGACGAGCGTCGACCCTGCGACCACGGCAATCGCGATGGGGATCTGCGGCAGGCCGGGGACGAGCGTACCGAGCACCGCGCTGACGCCGAGCCCTGCGACCGGCGGGAAGAGCAGGTTGTTGAAGACGTTGACGCCGAGCATGACGAACCCCGCCATCGGCCCGAGCGTGTGCGCGACCGCGACATACTCGCCGCCCGCTACCGGCCATGCAGAGGAGAGTTCGGCATAGACGAACGCAGTCGCGACGCAGACGAGCCCGGCGATCAGCGTTGCCCAGACTGCGCCGGTGCCGGCGACCTGGAGCATGCCGGGGACGATGACGAACACCGACGATGCGGGGGTCGCGACGGAGAGGGTCAGGAACAGAACGCCCGTCACGCCGAGGCTGCGGACGAGGCTTGGCGGCGGTGTCATCTCATCGTCGCGCATGCCAACCCCTTATCGTGCAGAGGTATTTGCATGGTTGAGGGGGTTGAGGAAGCGAGGGACGTATTTCCCTCGCCCCGTCGGGGAGAGGGCGGGGCCCGCCCGCGCTTGCGGGTGGGAGGGTGAGGGGAAATTAGCGCACACCAACCTCCCCTCACCCTCCCGTCACCAAGCGGCTCCTCCTTCCCTCTCCCCGTAGGGGCGAGGGACAGAGAGACGTCACCCCGCGTTCGGCGCGACCATTTTCGTCGCGTCCTTGGGGCCATCGACCGTCAGGCGGATATTGAGTTCCTTGAGCTGCTTGGCGCTGACCGGGCTCGGCGCGCCCATCATCAGGTCCTCGGCCTTCTGGTTCATCGGGAACAGCACGACCTCGCGGATGTTCGGCTCGCCCGCGAGCAGCATCACCATCCGGTCGATCCCCGGTGCGGAGCCGCCATGCGGCGGTGCGCCGACCTTGAACGCGTTGATCATGCCCGCAAAGTTCGTGTCGACGTCGGCCTGCGTGTAGCCGGCGATCTCGAACGCCTTGTACATGATCTCCGGCCGGTGGTTCCGGATCGCGCCCGACGACAGCTCGACGCCGTTGCAGACGATATCGTACTGATACGCGAGGATATCGAGCGGATCCTTGGTCTCCAGCGCATCCATCTCGCCCTGCGGCATCGAGAACGGGTTGTGGCTGAAATCGACCTTCTTCGCGTCCTCGTCATATTCGAACATCGGGAAGTCGACGATCCAGCAGAACTCGAACCGGTTCTCGTCGATCAGGCCCAAGTCCGCACCGATCCGCGCCCGCGCGGCGCCGGCGAGCTTCGAGGCGGGCAGTTCCTTGCCGGCGGCGAAGAAGATGCCGTCGTTCGGGCCGAGGCCCATCTCCGCGATCAGCTTCCGGGTGGCTTCCTCGCCGTGGTTCTTGGCGATCGGACCACCGAGTTCGCCGTTCTTCTGCGTGATGTAGCCGAGCCCGGCATGCCCCTCGGCGCGCGCCCAGTCGTTCATGTCGGTGAAGAATTTGCGGCTCTTGTCGGCGGTGTTCGGCGCGGGAATCGCGCGGACCACGTCACCGCCGGCGACGATCCCGGCGAACAGGCCGAAGCCCGATTCGACGAAGTGATGGCCGACGTCGTGGATCAGGATCGGGTTGCGCAGGTCGGGCTTGTCGCTGCCGTACTTCAGCATCGATTCGCGGTAGGGGATGCGCTTGAATGGCAAGGCAGAGACCTGACGCCCCTTGCCCTGCCAGTCGGCGAATTCCTCGAACACGCCGTGCAGGACGGGCTCGATCGCATTGAACACGTCGTCCTGCGTGACGAAGCTCATCTCGAAATCGAGCTGGTAGAATTCGCCCGGCGAGCGATCGGCGCGTGCGTCCTCGTCGCGGAAGCACGGTGCGATCTGGAAATAGCGGTCGAAGCCGGCGACCATCAGCAGCTGCTTGAACATCTGCGGCGCCTGCGGAAGCGCGTAGAACTTGCCCGGATGGACGCGGCTCGGCACCAGATAATCGCGCGCGCCCTCGGGCGACGATGCGGTCAGGATCGGCGTCTGGAATTCGGTGAACCCCTGCCCGTTCATGCGGTTGCGCAGCGACGTGATCACCTGGCTGCGGAGCATGATGTTCGCGTGGAGACGCTCGCGACGCAGGTCGAGATAGCGATAGCGGAGACGGATATCCTCGGGATACTCGGCTTCGCCTGCGACTGGCATCGGCAATTCGCCGGCCATCGACTGGACGGTCGCGGCGGTCGCGCGAATCTCGATACCGCCGGTCGGCAGGTTCGGGTTGACGGCTTCCGGCGCACGTGCGGTCACCTTGCCGGTAATCGTGACGACGCTTTCGCTCTTCAGACCCTCGATGACCTTGAAGACCGGGCCTGACACGTCAGTGACGATCTGCGTGATACCGTAGTGATCGCGCAGATCGATGAAGACGAGGTCGCCGTGATCGCGCTTCTTGTGGACCCAGCCGGAGACGCGGACCTCTTCGCCGACCCGTTCGGGGCGGAGGGCGGCGCAGTTGTGGGTGCGGTAGGCGTGCATGATGGGTCTTCTCGGACGATAAACAGGTGGTCCGCGCTTCCCTTCATCACCCGCCTTTGTCAACCTCGGCGACCCTCGCTATGGAAACGTCATGCATATCCACCCGCTTATCTCCGACAGTGCCACGCTCGCCAATTTGTGCGCGCGCATGGCCGACGCCGACTATGTGTGCGTCGACACCGAATTCATGCGCGAGAGCACCTATTACCCTGAACTCTGCCTGATCCAGATCGCCGATGACAAGGAAGCCGCGGCGATCGACCCGATGGCGCCGGGGATCGACCTCAAGCCGCTGCTCGACCTGCTCGTCGAGAATCACGACGTGCTGAAGGTCGTCCATGCCGGCGGGCAGGACATCGAGATCGTCTACAACCTCACCGGCAAGACCCCTTTCCCACTGTTCGACACGCAGGTCGCGGCGATGGCGCTCGGCCAGGGCGAGCAGATCGGTTATTCGAACCTGGTCGACAGCTGGCTCGGGATCGCGGTCGACAAGGGTGCTCGGTTTACCGACTGGGCGCGCCGGCCGCTCGACGCGCGGCAGATCGAATATGCGATCGGCGATGTCACGCATCTTTCGAAGATCTTCCCGAAGATGCTGGAGCGGTTGCGCAAGACCGGGCGCGGCGTGTGGCTCGATCAGGAGATGGAGCGGCTCGGCGATACCGCGAATTATGCGAACGATCCCGATCTGGCCTGGAAGAGGGTGCGGATTTCGGGGCGCAAGCCCGAGGTGCTGGGCCGTTTGAAGGCTCTTGCGCGCTGGCGTGAGCTGGAGGCGCAGGCAAAGGATTTGCCGCGCGGGCGGATCGTCAAAGACGAGACACTGGGCGACATGGCGGGGCATCCGCCGAAGAAGCAGGCGGATCTCGCAAGGGTGCGCGGGTTGTCAGCGACCTGGGCCGGCAACGACATCGGCGGGCGCTTGATGGCCGCGATCGAGGGCGCGCAACCGCTCGGCGACGACGAACTGCCGCCACGCGACGATCGCAAGCCGGGGCTTGGCAAGGAGGGTTCGCTGGTGGCGGACCTCCTCAAGCTGCTGCTGAAGATTCGCTCGCGAGACATTGATGTCGCGTCGAAACTGCTCGCGCGCACCGATGAACTCGAGGCTCTGGCGGCGGGTGTTCGGACCGGGCTGCCGATGCTCGAAGGCTGGCGGTTCGATCAGTTCGGCCGCGACGCGCTCGATCTGGTTGAGGGGCGGCTGGCATTTGCAGTGATCGGCGGGAAGCTCAAGATGACACGTACGGAGGATGCCGCATGAGGATCGTTCTGGTCGCAGCCTTGTTGGCCTCGGCAGCGTGTACGCCGGTGGAGATGCGCGGCGAGACGCCCGCCGCTTCGCCGATCGCGGCCGCCTGCAATGCCGACTCGCTCGGCGATCTGGTCGGCAAGCGCGCGAGCGATGCTCGGGCCGACGTGATGCAGACGCGATCGGGTGCACGCACGCTACGCTGGATCGCGCCGAACACGGCCGTGACGATGGATTTCCGCGCTGATCGTCTGAATGTCTATGTGGACGCCAAGGGCCGGATCGAACGCTTCACCTGCGCTTAAACTCATTGATCCTCCCCTAGAAGGGGGGATTCAGGAGAGAGCCAGTACGGGCTTGCGTCCCAGGGCGGCGGCAAGCGCATTATGGCGACGTTCCACCGCTTCGCCGTAGAGCCCACGATCATCCGGGCGCAGAGTCAGCGTAAGTGATACCCCGTCATCTGCGAGCCCTGATCGCTTCAACGGTCCTGCTAAGCCACCACTCATTCGCTGGCCCAGTCGCATAGCGAGGCCCCAAGCAGTCGCGCTTTTCACCGCTGCCGGAGATGCGAGGAGACCAACTGTTTCACCGGCGGAAAGATCGCCACCAAGGCTCGTGTAAAGAGCTTGCGCCAGCATCCCCCGGCCGGGCGCGTCAATCGCGACCCAATTGCCGTGCAATGCGACCTCGACGCCGCGTTCGGCGCGGAACTCGGGGTTGGCGCGCCAGCCTACGTCCGCAAGCAAGCATGCCGTGTGGCGAATCCGCGCCATCGCGGGTGGCTCGGTGGTGAACAGCGGTGCGATCCAACGGTCGAGGAGGTCGCCGTGCTCGGGGAAGCGACCGAGCAGCCGCCCCTCTTCGCGCGCGGCGACGATCAGCGGATCGAGCGTTCGGTCTGCGGGCTTCAGGTCTTCGTAGAGCAGGCCTTCGCGCAGGCCATAGGCGGACACGATCGTCGTCCGGCTGCCGAGCTGGCGCATCAGCACACCGAGCAATGCCGCGGCATCCGCGAGCGTTGCCGTGCGGCCCGAGGACAGCCCTGGGATCGCCTTCAGGCGCGGCTTGGAAAGCTGCGGGATCGTCCGGCTGAGCCGGGTGATCGTCGCCGCAGTCATCGAATATTGGTGGATGATCGGCAGCGGATAGTCCGACAGCTCCATGTCGAGCCGCGCCAGTGCCCGCCACGATCCGCCGACGAGATAGAGCGGCAGCCCCTGCCCCTTCGCGGTCCAGCCGGCCTCGCGCACCAGACGTGCCACGTAGCGGGCGAGCACCTTGCCGCGCTTGGCGCGGATCGGGCCGATGCGGAGGACGCCGAGCGGGAACGAGACGCGGTCCTCGATCTTGCCGCGACGAACGCGGACGAGTTCGAGACTGCCGCCGCCGAGATCGCCGACGATGCCATCCGCTTCGGGAATCGCGGACAGGACACCGTAGCCGGCCGCGCTGGCTTCCTGCTCGCCCGACAGCGTCTCGACGGTCAGGCCGAGTTGTTCAGCCGCGGCAATGAGTTCGCCGCCGTTCTTCGCATCGCGTACCGCCGCCGTCGCGACCGTGAGGAGCGTCGAGCATTCCATTTCCTTCGCCACCGCCGCGAACCGCGCCAGCGCGACGCGCGCCGTCTTCAGCGCCGACTTCTCGATCGCGCCGGTAGCGGCGAGCCCACGCCCGAGCCCCGCCAACACCTTCTCATTGAACCGGATCGCGGGGAGCCGCGGCGGCCCCTGGTAGACCACCAGACGAATCGAGTTCGAGCCGATATCGATGATCCCGGTGCGCGGGTGATCATCGGTCTCGGCCTTGGGCGGGGAATTGCCGAACAGGATATTCGTGACGCTCATCGTTTTCGACGGAGCGACAGCGTCGGCACGGCATTGCTGGTCGCGAGCGAAGCGCCGCGGCCGGAGAGCGAAGGATTCGTCATGAAATACCGATGCAAATTGAACGGGCGGTCGCCGGGATCGACGCGGGTGTATTCGCCGTCGGGGCCTAGCTCCCAACTCTGCTCGTTGTCGATCAGGTTCGCGACCATTACCTGATCGAGGATCTGGTCGTGGACGGTCGGGTTGAGGATCGGCAGCATATATTCGACGCGGCGGTCGAAGTTGCGCGGCATCCAGTCGGCCGACGAGATGAACAGCTTTGCACCGTCGTTGGGCAGCGCCTTGCCGTTGCCGAACGCCCAGATCCGGCTGTGCTCCAGGAACCGCCCGATCACCGACTTCACCCGGATCGTCTCGGACAGGCCGGGCACGCCGGGTCGCAGGCAGCAGATGCCGCGGATAATCAGGTCGATCTCGACCCCTGCCCCGCTCGCCTCGTACAGCTTCTCGATCACCGCAGGGTCGACCAGCGAGTTCATCTTCGCCCAGACGCCGGCGGGCTTGCCGGCGCGTGCGTTGGCGATCTCGACGTCGATCAGGTTCATCAGGTTCTGGCGGAGATCGCGCGGCGAAAGGCTGACCCGCGCCATGTCGGTCGGCTCCACGTACCCCGTGATGTAGTTGAACATCTGCGCCGCATCACGCCCGACCGCAGCATCGGCGGTGAAGAAGCTGAGGTCGGTATAGATCTTGGCGGTGACCGGGTGATAATTGCCGGTGCCGAAATGGCAGTAGGTACGGAATGCCTGACCCTCGCGGCGGACGACCAGCGAAACCTTGGCGTGCGTCTTCCAGTCGATGAAGCCGTAGACGACCTGCACGCCCGCACGTTCCAGCGCAGACGCCCAGACCATGTTCTGCTCTTCGTCGAACCGGGCCTTCAGCTCTACGACCGCGGTGACGGACTTGCCCGCCTCGGCCGCGGTGATGAGCGCGTTGATGACCGCGGGCTGCTTGCCGGCGCGGTAGAGCGTCTGCTTGATCGCGACAACATCGGGATCGTTCGCCGCCTGCTTCAGGAAGGCGAGCACCACTTCGAACGTCTCGTACGGGTGGTGGACGACGATGTCCTTGGCCTTGATCGCCGCAAAGCAATCGCCGCCGAATTCGCGGATGCGCTCCGGAAAGCGCGGGGTGAACGGCGGGAACTTCAGGTCCGGGCGATCCTCGTCGACCAGCCCGTCGAGGTCGACGATGCCGAGCAGATTGCCGCTCTCGGTGATGATCGCGTCGGCACCGCCGAGCTCATCTTTGAGCACAGCCGCGAGCACGTCAGGAATCCCGGTTTCTAGTTCCAGGCGGATCACGCGGCCACGGCGCCGCCGCTTGATCGCGTTGGCGAAGTAGCGAACGAGGTCCTCGGCCTCCTCCTCGATCTCCATGTCGCTGTCGCGCAGGACGCGGAAGCTGGCGGCGGCGAGGACTTCGTAACCTGGGAAGAGGACCGGCGCGAACCGCTTCAGGATCGATTCGATTGAGATGTAGCGCGCAGGCTCGCCAGGCAAGCGGACGAAGCGCGTCATCGTATGCGGTAGCATGACCAGTTCGCGGACCGGCTCGTTATCCGAACGGCGGACGAGGTCGAAGATCACCGAGAGGCCGCGGTTGGGGATGAACGGGAACGGATGTGCGGGGTCGAGCGCCTGCGGGGTCAGGATCGGGAAAATCTGATCGCGGAAATGCGTTTCGAGCCATTCGTCGGCCTCGCCCTCGACAGCCTCGCGCCGGAGGACGAACAGTCCGGCCTCGTCGAGCAGCACGCGCAGGTCACCCCATACCGCCTGCTGGCTCGCCATCAATTCGTCGGCCTCGCGGACGATCGCGGTTAGCTGCTGGCCCGCGGTGAGCCCGTCGGCTGAGCGTCGATCGACGTCCTGCGTCTGCTGCCCCTTCAGGCCGGCGACGCGGACCATAAAGAATTCGTCGAGGTTCGACCCCGAGATCGACAGGAAGCGTAACCGCTCGAGCAGCGGGTGCGCGGGGTTGCACGCCTCCTCCAGCACACGCCGGTTGAACGCGAGCCAGGAGAGCTCGCGGTTGAAATACCGGTCGTTCGGCTCTGCACCGATGGGATCGTCGTCGTCTTCCGATTGGCGGACGATATGCGCTGGACGGTTCATCGGGCCTCTTGGGTGCTTATGGTGGCGTAAAGAGCGGGAGGTCGAGAGCGAGTTGCGGCCGGAGGATAAGCCCGGCCTCGGTGAGTGTGGTTCGTGCAAGATTAATCGACAAGCGCTTGCGACGTTCCATCGCCTCCTGATCGAGCGCATCGACGGTTCGCGTTACGGTAATATGACTGCGCTCGATTCTAGTCGCGAGCCAGTCGATCAGATCGGGCCGCGCATCGAGGCTGCGGCGCTCGAACAGGTGCGCGAGCAACAGACGCATGAGCTCGTCGTCGGGCGCGCCGATCGCCGCGATCGGGCTGGCGGCAAGGCGCGAGCGCAGGTCGGGGAGCTTCACCTTCCATTCGGGCGGCGCAGCGTCGGCGACGATCAGCAGCGGCCTATGCTCCTCCTGTGCGCGATTCCAGGCGTGGAACAGCTGCGCCTCGGGCACGCGCTCGGCATCGTCGATGATCGTGCCACCGCTTTTCGCCGCGAAGATTCGCGCGAGCAGGCTGCGGCCCGATTTGCGCGGTCCGGTGAGGATGGCGGTCATGACGGGCCAAGTCGCGGTGTGCTCCAGCGTGTGGACCGCGCGCGAGTTGGAGGGGGTAACCAGAAAGGCGTCGTCGCGAGGGTCCGCCGGCCACCCGAGTGGCAGCGCAATTTGAGTCATCTTGGTCGCGCTCACCCTGTCGTCGCATTGTCCGCGGGCAAGTCCGGCGGAAGAAGTTGGGCGACCCGGCGGATGCGGATCGTCTGGCCGGAGCCGAATACCTGATACCCGCGGGCCTCTAGCGCGGTCTTCAGCGCGGCCGGATCTCCATCATACGCGACGCGCATCAGCGAGACGCCGCCGAGCGCGAGACTGGTGGTGGCTGCGGAGCGGACGCCGGGGATCGCGCGGAGTGCGGCTTCGGTCGAGGATACGTTTGCTGCGGCCGGCGTATCGAACTGGACGATGACCGAGATGCCCTCGCCACCCGTCAGTACGGCGGTGTTCGCGTCGGCGGTCTCGTCGGTGGGCAGGTCGTCGATCACCGTGGCTTCGGGCGGCGGCGGCGGCGATAGGCTATAGTCGACGCGGAGTGAGCCGTTGCGGCGTGCCTGCTGATACAGGTCGTCGATCCGCTTCACGCCGGTATCGAGTAGCTGCGCGATGCCGTCGGGCGTACCGACTCGCAGCGTGAAGCGGCCGATCAGGTCGTTGTCGGGGCCATGGCGCGCTTCGAACACGCCGATCACCGGGCCGCCGGGCCACTGGCGATAGAGCTTCACGACCGGCATCAGCACGTCGCTCGCGCCATATTGGTCGAGGATCGTCCGCCACCAGCCGCGGCCGGGGCGCTGCGTCTGGCCGACGTTGAGCAGCAGCGCGTCGGGGCCCGAGCCGGACGGGCGGACATAGTCGATGCTGCTGTTGCCGGTGCGATAGCGCGCCCAGGCCTGCTGCCACTGCGTGCTCTGCTCGAACGCTTGGCCGACGCCGCCCGAATATTGGACGGGGATGACGAGCATCGGCTGCGAGCGATCCGCGTAGGTGGAAATGCCGAGGATCGATCCGGCGCGGCCGCGATCGAACAGCACGCCGAGCTTGGCGATGTAGCGCTGCGGGCCGATCTGTTCGTTCTCGACGACGATCCCGGAGACGAGCGAATCGAGCGTGCCATCGGAAACGAGACCGCCACCACCGCCAAGCCGGTTCGACAATTGGACCCAGGCCTTGCGCTGGGCGAGCCGCCAGCCGCCATAGCGCGCGGCGTCGGCGGTCTTGCCCGCGACGTCGACGGTGACGCCACTCACCTCGTAGGCGCTGCCGCTGTCGACCGGAGCTGCGCCTCGGCTGCCGCCCTCGATTTGCGCGAGCACGGTTCCCCCGCTCAGCAGGAGAGCGGCGCCAGCAAGCGCGGTGGGAAGGGCACGGATACGCATCAAGCGGGCCTTTTGGCGAAGCAGACGTGGAAATCCAAGCGCGATGTGGCTAGCAGCACCGATCATGACCGATACGCCAGACTCCGCCGCTCCCGCTTCGGGCTCCTACACCTACGCTCAAGCGGGCGTTTCGATCGCCGCGGGCAATGCGCTGGTGCGCGCGATCGCCCCGCTCGCGCGCTCGACGCGGCGGCCGGGGGCGGACGCGGATCTTGGCGGGTTCGGCGGGATGTTCGACCTCAAGGCGGCAGGGTTCGTCGATCCTTTGCTGGTCGCGGCGAACGACGGCGTCGGCACCAAGCTGAAGCTGGCGATCGAGTGGGACCGGCATGAGGGCGTTGGCGTCGACCTCGTCGCGATGTGCGTCAACGATCTGATCGTGCAGGGCGCCGAGCCGCTGTTTTTCCTCGATTATTACGCGAGCGGGAAGCTCGATGCGGCAGTCGCCGAGCGCGTCGTCGCGTCGATTGCGGAAGGCTGCAAGACCGCCGGCTGCGCGCTGATCGGGGGCGAGACCGCCGAGATGCCGGGCATGTATGCGGACGGCGATTATGATCTCGCGGGCTTCTGCGTGGGGGCGGTCGAGCGGACCAACGTGCTGACCGGGCGCGAGATCGCCGCGGGCGACGTGATGCTCGGGCTCGCATCGTCGGGGGTGCATTCGAACGGGTTCTCGCTGGTTCGTCGTCTCGCCACCGATCGCGGGTGGAAGCTCGATCGCCCTGCGTTGTTCGATCAGGACAAGTTGCTGATCGATCATTTGATGGCGCCGACTCGCATCTACGTCGCCAGCCTGCTGCCGTTGCTGCGCGAGCGGCGGATCAAGGGACTGGCGCACATCACCGGCGGTGGCCTGCTCGAGAACATCCCGCGCGTGCTGCCCGACGGCGTGCATGCGGTGGTCGATGCGGATGCGTGGGAGCAGTCGCGGTTGATGGCGTTCCTGCAAGCGCAGGGCGCGATCGAGCCGGAGGAGATGGCGCGGACGTTCAACTGCGGGATCGGCATGGTCGTGATCGTGTCCGCCGACGAGGCCGAGGCGGTAACCGTGGCGCTTCAGGCAGCGGACGAGACGGTGTTCACGATCGGGCGGATCGAGACCGGGACTCACGGTTGCACGGTTCGTGGGTCGGCTGGCACGTGGAGCGCACGCGAGGACTGGACCGCAACGCATGGCTGACAAGACGCGCGTCGGCGTGCTGATCTCCGGGCGCGGATCGAACATGATGGCGCTGGTCGGCGCGTCGCGCGCGGCGGAGTGTCCGTACGAGATCGCGCTTGTCGCGTCGGACAAGCCGGGCGCGGCCGGGCTCGACTGGGCTCGGTCGGAGGGCTTGGCGACGTTCGCACTCTCGCCGAAGGGTCTGGGGAAGCCGGCCTATGAGGCGGCGATCGATGCGGCGTTGCGCGACGCTGGTGTCGAGGTCGTCGCGCTCGCCGGGTATATGCGGCTGCTTTCGGACGAATTCGTCGCCGCGTGGCGGGATCGGATCGTTAACATCCATCCGTCGCTGCTGCCCAAGTACAAGGGCCTCGACACGCATGCGCGGGCGATCGCGGCGGGCGATGCGGTTGGCGGATGCTCGGTGCATGTCGTGACCGAGGAGCTCGATGGCGGCGTGGTGCTGGGTCAAGCCGAGGTGCCGATCCTTGCCAGCGACGATGCGGATGCGCTTGCCGATCGCGTGCTGGCGGCGGAACATGCTTTGTACCCCAAGACCTTGGCGGAGTTCGTGACGCGATGACCGATCTGTCCCCCCTCGACCGCATTCGTGGGGCGGCGCTTGCCTTGCCCGAGACCGAGGAAAAGGTGTCGCATGGCCAGCCGACCTTCTTAGTCGCCGACAAGCAGTTCGCGCAGTTCCGGGCGGATCGTCACGGTGATGGACTGACCATGGTGTGCGTGAAGACCAGCGGCACCGATGAACAGGAGACGCTGATCGAGGCGAACCCGGCGGTGTATTCGCGGCCGGCGTATCTCGGCGCGACCGGCTGGGTCGGGATGAATGTTGCCGACGATCCCGACTGGGCGCTGGTCGAGGACCGGATCGCGCGGAGTTGGGAACTTGCCGCCCCTGCCCGCTTGCTGGAAGCCGGCGGACGATGAGCACCGAAACTCCGACCGAACGGCGCGAGGCTGCAGCGACGCGGCGGCGTTGGGTGACGCTGGCCGAGGTCGTGGCGGTTGCGGGCGTGCTGATTGCGGGGCTGACGCTGTGGACCAACTGGTCGGATCACCGCGCGAACGAGGCCGACAAGATCGCGGCCCAGTCGAGTGCGGCGCGCGAGCGGACGAAGATCGACCTGTCGGCGATCGTGCAGGATGGCGGTGATACGCTGTTGCTGAAGGATGCGCGGCATGATCTTCAGGACGTGACCGTGACGTTTCCACGGTCGTTGGGGGTATCGGCTCAGCGACCGCCGGCCGAGCCGGTTATCGATGCGTCGTGGTTCTCGGCACCGTTGCTGAAGCTTACCGATGGCGGGGCGGACGATCGTGCGGGGCGTCTGCCGGTGCTGGTCAGCGTGCAGTATTTCGATGGGGATACGACGCGGTCGGCGAGCGGGATCTATGATGTGATCTGGAAGACCGAGGGGCGGATGTTGCGGGGTCGTGCGCTGAAGCTTGAAGGTTTGCGGGTTCGCCAGCGTGGTGGGGATCAGGCTAGGCTTGATGCGATCTGGGCGAAAGAGAAGCCGGCGGCGTGATTGCCTACCTCTAAACGGCACCACCCCGGCGGAGGCCGGGGTCCAATTGGGGAACGTTGCTAACGACGGGCGGCGTTCCGTTACTACGACCTTCCCAATTGGGCCCCGGCCTTCGCCGGGGTAGTAGCGCTGGTGTGCAGTGCAAAGCTTTCGCCGGGGAGACTCAGACCGCCCTTGCGTAGACCGGGTCGTCGTGGAGGGTGGTGCCGACCGTGAATTGGCGCGCGCCGATCACCTTGAAGCCTTGGCGTTCGTAGAAGGCTCGGGCGCGGGTGTTTTGGTCCCATACGCCTAGCAAGACTCGGGTCCGGCCTGCCGCCGTGGCGTCTTCGAGGGCGCGGGCCATCAGGGCGGCGCCCAGGCCTGAGCCTTGGGCCTGCTTCATGAGATAGATGCGGCGGAGTTCGACGTCCGCGGGGCCGGGTTCGATCGGGAAGTCCGGCGCGGTCAGCACCGTGTAGCCAATCGGTGCGTGACCGGGCTCGTATTCGGCGAGCGTCACGATCGTCGCGGGATCGGACAGCCACGTCTCGAACGTGGCGATGCTGTTCTTCGTCGTGCAGTGGGCGACGATGTCGGCCCCCGTCAGCACGGTCGCATAGGTATCGAGAAACGTGGCGGATGCGACGAGCGATAGCGCGGGCGCATCGCCCGGCCCTGCCCGTCGCAGCCGCCAAATCATCAGCCGACGATTTCTTCGGGCTTGAAGAAATAGGCGATCTCGATTTCGGCGTTCTCGTCCGAATCCGACCCGTGGACCGAGTTGGCTTCGATCGACTCGGCGAGTTCCTTGCGGATCGTGCCGGCATCGGCGTTGGCGGGGTTGGTGGCGCCCATGATGTCGCGGTTGCGCTGCATCGCGTTCTCGCCTTCGAGAACCTGGACGACGACCGGGCCCGAGATCATGAACGAGACGAGCTCGCCGAAGAACGGACGCTCCTTGTGGACCGCGTAGAAGCCCTCGGCCTGCTCGCGGGTCATCTGGATGCGCTTCGAAGCGACGACGCGCAGGCCGGCTTCCTCGAGCATCTTGGTGACCGCACCGGTCAGGTTGCGGCGGGTTGCGTCGGGCTTGATGATCGAAAAGGTACGGTTCGCGGCCATGATGGTCACGGGCTCCTGTGTTGACGGTAATCGGATGCGCGGCGCTTAGGCGGGGCGCGGCGCTAAAGCAACCTATGCGGCCTGTTCCCAGCGGCCGGAGTCGTTCTGTTTCCAGTAGCGGCGCTCGACGTCGTCGCGGTCGGCTAGTGCCTTCCAGGCGAGGCGCGCTTCCTGGATCGCTTCGTCGTCGAAGAGGTGGAAGCCGCGGTCAAAGGTTAGGATAAGGTCACGCCAACGTCCGTCTACCACCGCGACGTTGCGGGCGGCATTTGCCGGGGGGGTTTCTTGTATATTTTGAGCAATTAGAATGGGTTGGGCGGTGTCTTCATTGCTGCCGGCCTGGGCGTGGGGGAGGAAGCTCTCGGGGGCGTAGGACCAGAGGAGGCGGTCGAGCGCGACGCGTTGTTCTTCGGGTTCGGCGACTATTAGTAGGCGGCCGCCGGTTGCGACTACGCGCTCGGCGATGCGTGGAAGGACGCGGTCGAGGGGGCTGGTTAGGTGGTAGAAATCGACCTGCATAGTTTCCCCCTTAGCATTCCTCCCCCGCCAGGGGGAGGTGGCAGCCAAAGGCTGACGGAGGGGGCGGACACGGAACAGGCGTATCGCGGCCCTCCCCCTCCGTCACGGCTGCGCCGCGCCACCTCCCCCTGGCGGGGGAGGATTATCTCAAGCCTTAACCCTCGAAATTGTCGGCGACGAACTGGTCGAGCAGGCGAACGCCGTAGCCGGTGGCGCCCTTGTCGTGGTTCGTCCCGGGCTTGTCCGACCAGACCATGCCGGCGATGTCGAGATGCGCCCACTTCACGCCTTCGTCGACGAAGCGCTTGATGAACTGCGCGGCGGTGATCGAGCCGGCGCCGCGGGGGCCGACGTTCTTCATGTCGGCGATCGGCGAGTCGATCAGCTTGTCGTAGGCAGGCGACAGCGGGAAGCGCCACAGCGTGTCGCCGGTGGTCTTGCCCGCCGCGATCAGCTGGTCGGCGAGCGCATCGTCATTGGCGAAGATGCCGCCATTCTCGGTGCCGAGCGCGACGATCATCGCGCCGGTCAGCGTCGCGAGATCGACGATCGTCGTCGGCTTGTGCGCCTGCTGGACCCAAGTGACGCAATCGCAGAGCACGAGCCGACCCTCGGCGTCGGTGTTGAGCACTTCGATCGTCTGGCCCGACATCGAGGTGATGACGTCGCTCGGACGCAGCGCCGCGCCGTCGGGCATGTTCTCGACCAGGCCCATCACGCCGACGACGTTCGCCTTGGCCTTGCGGCTGGCGAGCGCCTTCATCGCGCCAGCGACGGCGCCTGCGCCGCCCATGTCCCACTTCATGTCTTCCATGCCAGCGCCGGGCTTGATCGAGATGCCGCCCGAATCGAACGTCACGCCCTTGCCGACGAACGCCAGCGTCGGTGCGTCGGCCCCTGCCCCGTTCCACTTGAGCGCAAGGATACGCGCTTCACGGCGCGAGCCCTGGCTGACGCCGAGTAGCGAGCCCATGCCGAGTTCGGTCATCTGCGCCTCGTCGAGCACGGTGATCTCGAGCCCGAGACCCTCGACGTCCTTCGTCACCTTCTCGACGAAGCTCTCGGGGTAGACGACGTTCGGCGGCGAGGTGACCAGCCAGCGCGTCAGGTCGAGCCCCTCGGTGACCGCGGCCGCCTCGGTCCAGGCTGCATCTGTGCCGTCGGGCGCGCCGGCGATGGTGATCTCGGTCAGCGTCGGCTTCGACTTCTCGGCGAGCTTGGTGCGGTACGTGTCGTAGCGCCATGCGCGCTGGGCGGCGGCAGCGGCGAAGTGCGCGGCGGCCTTGGCGGTAGGCGTGGCGCCTGCCGAGAGGTCGGCGACGACCGAGGTCGCGCCCGAGGTCAACAGGCGTGCGGTGATCGCACCGCCGGCCTTCTCCCAATCGGCGGTCTCGCCCTTACCGACTCCGACGAGCAGGACCTGACGAACCGCACCGTCGACCGGCACGAACAGCTCGACGACCGAGCCTGCCTCACCCGCAAAACGTGCCGCAGATGCCGCGCTGGTCGCCACCGCCTCGCCATCGCCGCCGATCGCGCTCCACGTGATCTGCGCCACGCCGTCCTTCGCGACGGGCACGGCGAGGATCGGGGCGTTGGCGGGAACGGTCGGGGCGAAGACGATCTGCATGAAGAAACCTCGGGGAGCTTTTGAACGATAGGATGGGCTTGGCTCTAAGTTGATGCCGCGGGCTTGGCAAAGCAAGGTGGCGGCCTGTCATCTCACGGCGATTGCAGCGAAGCGCCGGTGATGCGATAGGCGAGCGATATGGCGGCAAACGGCTGCCCAGTGCCAAAGGGGTTGGTTCGGATCGTGTTGCGTATCGACCTTTTGACGGGTTGCGCCCTTTCGTTCGCGTTGGCGACCGGGATCGCGGCCGCGCCTGCCCAGGCCCAGGACTTCCAGAACCGTCCGGTCGCGCCACCGGTGCAGGACCCGCCGGTCGCCAACGCGTCGACCGCGACGCCGGCTGAAGACCAAGTGCAGTTCAGCTCCACCGCGCTGGAATACAACACCAACACCGATATCGTCACCGCGACCGGTGAAGTCCGGATGTTCCGCCAGGGCAGCCGGTTGCGCGCCGACAAGGTCGTCTGGAACCGCAAAACCGGCAAGGTCGTCGCGACCGGCAACATTGCGGTCACCAATCCCGAAGGCGACATCGCGTACGGCGACGAGATCAACCTGACCGATTCGCTGAAGGACGGCGTGGTCGACAACATGCTCGTCGTGCTCGAACAGGGCGGACGCCTTGCCGCCAAGCAGGGCACGCGCGACGCCGACGGCACGGTCAATTTGAAAACCGCCGCCTACACGCCGTGCAGCGTCACCAACACCGCCGGTTGTCCCAAGGAGCCGACGTGGAAGATCACCGCGGTCCGCGTCACCTATCGCCCCGAGCGGAAGCGCATCTTCTACAAGGGCGCGCGGCTCCACCTGTTCGGCCTGCCCAGCCTGCCGCTTCCCGAGTTCTCGAACCCGGTCGGTGGCGGCAGCGACAGTGGCTTGCTCTCGCCGAACGGCGGCTATAGCCGCGTCAACGGCGTCGAAGTCAGCGTCCCCTATTATTGGAAGCTCGCCCCGAACCAGGGGCTGGTCATCACGCCGCACATCTACAGCAGCGTGCTGCCGATGGCCCAGGTCGATTATTCCGCACTCAATTCCAAAGGCGCGTTCAAGGTACGTGCCTATGCGACCGAAAGCCGGCGCAGTGACGACCTGACGACCGCCACTCCGACCGACACCAGCATGGCGTTTCGCGGCTATATCGACGGGATGGCACGCTATCAGTTGACGCCGAACTGGACCGCGAGCGGGTCGCTCCGCCTGACGACCGACCGCACGTTCCTGCGCCGCTACGACATTTCGCGCGACGATCGGTTGCGCACCACCGCGAGCCTCGAGCGGATCGATGACAGCAGCTACTTTTCGCTGGCCGGCTGGTACGCGCAGACGTTGCGCGTCAACGACAGGCAGGGGGACCAGCCGATCGCGCTGCCCGAGATCGACTATCGCAAGCGGTTCGACGACGGCCTCGTCGGTGGCCGATTCCAGCTCCAGCTGAACACGCTCGCGCTGACCCGCACCGATGGCCAGGACACGCAACGCGCGTTCGCTAGTTTGCAATGGGATCTGCGCCGCTTCACGAACTGGGGCCAGGAGGTCACGTTCACCGCGTTCGCACGCGGCGATCTGTATAACAGCAACGAGATCGATAAGACGCTCATCGAAACCTATCAGGGGTTCGGCGGCTTCCGCCAGCGTGCCATCGGTGCGGCTGCGGTCGATGTGAAATGGCCGTTCATCGGTACGTTCCTCGGCGGTACGCAGCGCTTTACGCCGCAGGTGCAGTTCGTCGCAGCACCGAAGGTCGCCAATCTTTCGTTGCCGAACGAGGATTCGCGCGCGGTCGACCTCGACGACACCAACCTGTTCTCGCTCAACCGGTTCGCCGGCTATGATCGGTTCGAGGATTCTTCGCGCGTCACCTATGGTGGCGAATGGGCGCTCGACCTGCCGGGGATCGCGTTCACGACCAACGTCGGCCAGAGCTATCGCGTCGACAAGCGGCCGACCATCCTGCCCGACGGTACCGGGCTCAGCGACCGGTTCTCCGACATCGTCGGGCGCAGCGAGCTCCGGTTCCGCGACTTCGTGTCGATCGTCCATCGTTACCGGCTCGACAAGGACGGCTTCGCGATCCGCCGCAACGAGTTGGACGCGACGATCGGCTCGCGCGCGACCTATGTTCTGGTCGGGTATCTCAAGCTCAACCGCAACATCGATGCCTCGATTGAGGATCTGCGCGACCGCGAGGAAGTCCGCGTCGCAGGCCGGGTGCAGTTCGCGCGGTTCTGGTCGGCGTTCGGTTCGGGCGTGGTCGATCTGACCAACGCATCGGAGGATCCGCTGTCGCGCAGCGATGGCTTCACGCCGATCCGCCACCGGCTGGGCGTACAGTATGAAGACGACTGTCTGCGTCTCGGCGGAACGTGGCGGCGGACGTACAACGACACCGGCGACGCGCGGAAGGGCAACAGCTTCCTGTTGACGCTGGCCTTCACCAACCTCGGCCGCTAAGCCCGCGTTCAGCTACTTTGGGGCAAACCGCGCCGGATATGCGTCGTCATGGCAATGGCGGTGCGGATTACGGCGTGCGATGATGGGATACCGACACTTGAAGCATGATGTTCGACTGGCGGCGCGTGGCGGCCGTGTGATCGGTTCTGTGGTTCTGGCTGCGCTGGCAGCAGGCGCGATCGCCCAGGCGGTGCCTCCCAAGGCCGCGCAGGGCAAGCGCGGCGCGCGACCTGCGCCAACCCAGCCGGCTCAGGCACAGCCGGCCCAGGCTCAGCCGGCGCCCTCGGCTCCGGGACAGACCGTTCAGGACCAGAGCGTGCCGGACAATACCGGTCTCGACATCCCGACCAACCTCCAGATCTTCGGCAAGGTCGATCCCAACGTCCGCAAGCCGACCGCGATCGTCAACGATACCGTCATTACCGGTACCGACGTCGACCAGCGCGTCGCCCTGGTGGCGATGGCGAACGAGGCGAAGCTGTCGCCCGAAGATCGCGAGCGGCTGAAGCTGCAGGTCCTGCGCCAGTTGATCGACGAGACGCTCCAGATCCAGGAAGCGAAGACCGCCGACATCACGATCACCCCGGCCGAGCTCACGCAGAGCTATGACGGCGTATCGAAGCGCTTCAACCGCACGCCGGTCGCGATGCGCGCCTATCTGCGCGAGTCCGGATCGTCCGAGCGGTCGCTGAAGCGCCAGATCGAGGGCGAGTTGGCGTGGCAGCGCTATCTGCGTCGCCGCGTCGAGCCGTTCGTCAACGTCGGCGACGAGGAGGTGAAGTCGATCATCGATCGTCTCCAGGCGGCCAAGGGCACCGACGAGTTCAACCTCAAGGAAATCTATCTCGCGTCGACTCCGGCGAACAGCCAGCAGGTCTATGCCAACGCCAAGCAGATCCTGCAGGAGATCCAGAAGGGCGCGCAGCCGTTCGAATATTACGCGCGACAGTTCTCTGAAGCGTCGACGCGTGCGGTCGGCGGCGATCTTGGCTGGATCCGTGCGGCGACGCTGCCGGGGCAGTTGGCTGAGGCGGCTACGACGATGCAGGTCGGCCAGGTTGCCGGACCGATCGAGGTCTCTGGCGGCTATTCGATCCTGTACCTGACCGACAAGCGGCAGGTGCTGACCGCCGATCCCCGTGACGCGAAGCTCAGCCTGAAGCAGCTGACGTTGCGTTTCCCGCCGAACACCAACCAGGCGCAGGCCTCGGCTCGTGCGCAGGCGTTTGCCAAGGCGACGCAGGAATTGCGCGGTTGCGGTACCGTGGAGAAGGTCGCGGCCGGGATCGGCGCGGACGTGGTCGATAACGACACGGTCCGGATCCGCGACCTGCCGCCGCAGCTTCAGGAAGTGATGCTGAAGCTGCAGGTCGGCGAGTCGAGCCCGCCATTCGGGTCGGCGGAACAGGGCGTTCGCGCGCTGGTGCTCTGCGGTCGCGACGAGGCGGCTGGCGGTTCGGTGCCGAACTCCGAGCAGATCCAGGGGCAGCTCGAACAGCAGCGCGTCAACCTGCGCGCGCAGCAGAAGCTGCGCGATCTGCGGCGCGATGCCGTGGTCGAATATCGGTGATCGGATCGTGACCCGCATCTCGCCGCTGGCGGTGTCGATGGGCGATCCCGCGGGGATCGGGCCCGAGATCATCGCCAAGGCGTGGGATGCGCGCGAGACTCATGGCTTGCCGCCGTTCGTCGCGGTGGGCGATGCGCGGGCGATCGAGCGGGTCTGGGCCGGCCCGATTGAACGGATTGCCGATCTGAGCGCGGCGACAGCGGTTTTCGGCGAGGCGTTGCCCGTGCTGACGGTGGGCGACGCGGGTGCGATCGTACCGGGCGAGCCTGACGCGGACGGGGCGCGGTGCGCGCTGCATTCACTGGAGCTGGCTGTCGGTCTCGTTCGTACCGGCGCGGCGCGTGCGCTGGTGACCGGGCCGGTGTCCAAGTCGCAGCTGTACGCCATCGGCTTCACGCATCCGGGGCAGACCGAGTTCGTCGCCGAGCGCTACGGGGTTGCGGGCGATAATGCTGTGATGATGCTGGCGGGACCGTCGCTGAAGGTGGTGCCGATCACGACCCACGTGCCGTTGAAGGACGTTTCGGCTTTGCTGACGGTCGAACTGATCGTCGCCAAGGCTCGCGCGACCGCTCGGGGATTGCTGCGGAACTTCGGGATCGAGAACCCGCGGCTCGCCTTTGCCGGCCTCAATCCGCATGCGGGCGAACAGGGTGCGCTTGGCCGCGAGGAAATCGAGATCATCGCGCCGGCGATCGCGATCCTGCGCGATGAGGGCATCGATGCGACCGGGCCGTTCGCGGCGGATACGATGTTTCATCCGCGGGCGCGGGCGACCTACGATGTCGTGATGTGCTGCTATCACGATCAGGCGCTGGTGCCGTTGAAGACGATCCATTTCGACGAGGGCGTGAACATGACGCTCGGCCTGCCGATCGTGCGGACATCGCCCGATCACGGCACTGCGTTCGCGATCGCTGGCAGGAACCTTGCCGAGCCGGGTGCGATGATCGCGGCGATCGCGATGGCGGGCGAAGCGGCGGACCGACGCGCTCAGACCGCTGCCCAGTCGTGACCGAGGCTGCATTGACGGAGCTTCCCCCGCTGCGCGAGGTGATCGCGCGTTATGGGTTGAATGCGAGCAAGGCGCTTGGACAGAATTTTCTGTTCGACGGGCAATTGCTCAAGCGGATCGCGGCGGTGCCGGGTGACCTTCAAGATGCCGAGGTGCTCGAAGTTGGCCCCGGTCCTGGTGGCCTGACACGCGCATTGCTCGCGGCGGGTGCGCGCGTGACGGCGATCGAGCGTGACCGGCGGTGCATTCCTGCGCTGGCGGAGCTTGGCGAGGCGTATCCGGGGCGGCTGCGGGTGATCGAGGGCGACGCGATGGAGGTCGACGCGCCGGCGCTGTTCGAGGGCAAGCCGCATATCGTATCGAACCTGCCGTACAACATCGGCACGGCGCTGCTGGTCGGGTGGCTGTCGACGTCATGGCTGCCGTGGTGGCAGTCTTGCACGCTGATGTTCCAGAAGGAAGTCGCCGAGCGGATCGTCGCGAAGACGAACGACGATCATTACGGGCGCCTCGCGGTGCTGGCGCAGTGGCGTTCGACTGCGCGGATCGCGATGCCGGTTCACCGGTCGGCATTTACGCCCCCGCCTAAGGTTATGTCTGCGGTGGTGCATCTCACGCCGGTCGAAGCGCCGGAGGGGGTGAACTTTGCGGTTCTGGAGCGACTGACGGGCGCGGCTTTTGGCCAGCGGCGGAAGATGCTGCGGCAGAGTCTGAAGGGTGTGCCGGGCGCGCTCGACGCGCTGGAGCGGATTGGGGTGGAGGCAACGCGGCGGGCGGAGACGCTGTCAGTTGTGGATTTTACGGCGTTGGCGAAGGCGGTCGGCTGATCTTCCCCCCTCCCTAGAAGGGAGGGGCCGGGGGTGGGTCGGTTTCAGTATGAGGTGACGGTAGCGACCAGAGCTGGCCTACCCACCCCCAACCCCTCCCTTTCAGGGAGGGGAGCGCTTCAGTCCTTGGCGGCTACTGGGGTCTTCTCGACCTGCGCCGTCGCGATCGGCGGACCTTTCGCGATCACCGCCGCGAGTTGCGTCGCTTCCGGGCACACGCCCTTGCAGAGCGTACGGATCTTCACGAGATTGTCCTTCGCGCGGACTACGGCGCCCTTGGCGACCAGTGCCTCGCCCTGCCCCTTCAACGCCGCGACGTCGTTCGGCTCTAGCAGCAGGGCTTCGCGGTACAAGCGGATCGCCTTGCCTGGCAAGTCACGCGTTTCCGCGACGCGCGCGAGCAACAGGAACGCCGCACGATTGCGCGGATCGACCGCTACCGACGTTTCGAGCACATCCGTGGCACCGTCTAGATTACCAGCCGCGACCAGCGAACGACCCTGCGCCAACAACTGCATCGAACGCGCGTCAATCTGGGCGTCGGGGCGTTGGCCGCTGAGCGACGTCGAGACACATACCACGGTCAGCGCGGCGGCAAGGGCAACGGACGAAAAACGCATCATCGTCTCCAGGCGGGATACAGGTTTGGCCGTGAGTTGAGCCATAGATCGGCTGGCTAGCACGCAGCCCGGAGGCGCGCGACAAAAAAGCCGTCGGTGCCGTCGCGGCCGGGTTCGAGGCGAACGCCGTGGCCGTGCTTCGCGCCGGCGGGAAGCGACAGGGCTTCCGTGGTCCAGCCGGGGTGTGCGTTCAGGAACCAAGTGACCTGTTCCGTCCCCTCGGCGTCGAGAAGGGAGCAGACGATGTAGACAAGCGCGCCGCCCGGTTTCACCAGCGTGGCGGCCACGGAGAGCACCTGCTGCTGCGTCGATTGCAGCCGCGAGACGCGGTCGGGGGTGAGCCGCCAGCGCGCCTCGGGATTGCGTCGCCATGTGCCGGTGCCCGAACAGGGGGCGTCGACCAGCACGCTGTCCGCGCGGCCTGCCCATTCGCTCAGCGCCTCGATCTCGCGCGTCGGGTTGAGCAGACGGCTCTCGACGATCGTCGCGCCAGCGCGGGTTGCGCGGGGGGCGAGGCGTGCGAGACGGTTGCGGTCGGTATCGCAGGCGAGGATCACGCCTTCGTTCTTCATGGTCGCGGCGAGTGCGAGCGTCTTGCCGCCAGCGCCGGCGCAGAGATCGACGATGCGTTCGCCGGGTTTGGCCTGCATCGCGAGGCCGACGAGCTGGCTACCTTCGTCCTGCACTTCGAGCGCGCCTTCGTTGAAGAGCGGGAGTGCTTCGACGTTGGTGCCGGTCGGGAGGCGGATGCCGTCGGGGGCGTGGGGGGTGGCTTCGGCTTCGGGGAGCGCGGCGAGGACGGTCGCGCGGTCGGAGATCAACGTGTTGACGCGGAGATCGAGCGTGGCGCGGCCGGCTAGGTCTGTAAGGGCGGCGCCGTCTAGGCCGGAGGCGCGGAGGGCCTTGGACAGCCACTGCGGCGCGACGCCCGCGCGGGCGCGCGGTTCGTCCTTGGCGATCGGCGCGGGCGCATGGGTGGAGCCGTCGAAGGCCGCGGCGACTTCCGGATCGGCGTCGGCGACGAGGAGCATCGCGGTGCGGCCGTTTTCGGGGCGGTCTCCGGCCTTGCGGATTGCGGCGTAGACGAGGTCGCGGACCGCGCGGCGGTCCTTGGAGCCGGCGTAGCGGCGGGTCTGAAAATAGCGCGCGATCAGCGTGTCGGCAGCGGCACCTGACTCGCGGGCGGCAGCGATGATCTGGTCGAGGAGTTCGATCGCGGCCTGGGTGCGTGCTGGGGGAGTCACTTCTGGGCTCCAGCTTGCAGGCAGAGCGGGAGAGTTTGGTACGGAGTGTTCGTCATCATCCCCTCCCCTAGCCCCTCCCGCGCGCGGGAGGGGAATAATTTCGGGGCCTGGGGTAGGTCGTGTGGTTAGCACCCTCCCCCTCCGTCATCCCGGCGGACGCCGGGACCTATGGTTGCGGTTTGGGTTGTGGTGGCGCGCTGTCGCTGGGTCCGCCGTGTCCATGGGTCCCGGCGTTCGCCGGGATGACGGAAAATGGGAGCCGCACAGGAATGTGCGTGCCCCCCCAAGTAGTTGCGGGCTTTAGCCATGATCGCGTTTAGGTTGCCACGCAGCGACGGGCACTACGATCTCCCCTCCCTGTAAGGGAGGGGTTGGGGTGGGTCGGCTCGTTCTAGCCACCTGCAGACGAGCTTGGGCAAACCGCCCCACCCCCGGCCCCTCCCTTCCAGGGAGGGGGGAAGTGTCGTCACCGAGTCGGGTAGTTCGGGGCTTCGCGGGTGATCGTCACGTCGTGGACATGGCTCTCCATGAGCCCCGCACCGGTAATCTGCACGAACTCCGCCCGCGCCTGGAGATCCGGGATCGTCGCGGAGCCGGTATAGCCCATCGCCGCCTTGATGCCGCCGACGAGCTGGTGAACGACATCCCTCGCCGGTCCCTTATACGCGACCTGCCCCTCGATGCCCTCGGGAACCAGCTTCAGCTGATCCTTGATGTCCCCCTGGAAATAGCGGTCCGCCGACCCGCGCCCCATCGCGCCGACCGAACCCATGCCGCGGTACGACTTATACGCCCGCCCCTGGTACAGGAACGTCTCGCCAGGTGCCTCGTCGGTGCCTGCGAGCAGCGAGCCGATCATCACCGTCGAAGCGCCCGCCGCCAGCGCCTTGGCCATGTCGCCCGAGGTGCGGATGCCGCCGTCGGCGATCACCGGCACGCCAGCCTTGTGGCCAGCCTCCGCGCAATCCATCACCGCGGTGAGCTGCGGCACGCCAACACCGGCCACCACCCGCGTGGTGCAGATCGAGCCCGGGCCGATGCCGACCTTGATCCCGTCCGCGCCTGCGCCGATCAGCGCACGCGTTGCTTCGCCGGTGGCGACGTTGCCCGCCACCACCTGCACCGAGTTCGACAGCTTCTTCACGCGCTCGACCGCGCGACCGACGTCGCGGTTGTGGCCGTGCGCGGTGTCGATCACGATCAGGTCGCAGCCGGCGTCGACCAGCTGTTCGGTCCGATCGAAACCCTTGTCGCCGACCGTCGTCGCCGCCGCCACGCGCAGGCGGCCCGCCTCGTCCTTGGTCGCATCCGGGAACATCACCGCCTTCTCGATGTCCTTGACGGTGATCAGGCCGACGCAGCGATACTGCGCGTCGACCACCAGCAGCTTCTCGATGCGGCGGGCGTGGAGCAGGCGACGCGCCTCTTCCTTGCCGACTTCGGTCGAGACGGTGGCGAGGTTCTCGTGTGTCATCAGCTCGCTGACGGGCTGCTTTGGATCGCCCGCGAACCGCACGTCGCGATTGGTGAGGATACCGACAAGCTTGCCGTCCGCCTCGACGACCGGGATGCCGCTGATGCGGTGGCCCGACATGAGGGCCTGCGCCTCGCCGAGCGTCGCGGTCGGCTTGATCGTGATCGGGTTGACCACCATGCCCGACTCGAACCGCTTGACCTGACGGACCGCGATGACCTGCTCCTCGACGGTCAGGTTGCGGTGGAGCACGCCGATGCCACCGAGCTGTGCCATTACAATGGCCATGTCAGCTTCGGTAACGGTGTCCATCGCGGACGAGAGGATCGGGATGTTCAGCGCGATGCCGCGCGTCAGCTGCGTGCGGGTATCGGCCTGGCTTGGCAGCACGTCCGATTCCCCCGGATACAGGAGGACGTCGTCGAAAGTGAGGCCGAGGCGGATATCCATGAGAGCTGCCGTTCCTGGGTGTGAGGTGGCGCGCCATGTAACCAAAGGCGGCGCGTACGGCTAGGCCTCTCCTTCTTCCGCGTGCTATACCGCAGCGATACACGGATGGGGGATTGTTCGATGGGCCTGATCGTTGCCGCGCTCCTGCTGGCGCTGGTGCTGCTGTACCTCTTCACCAGCATCAAGATCGTCCATCAGGGCTATCAATACACGATCGAGCATTTCGGCCGCTTCACGACGGTCGCGCGGCCCGGCTTCAATTTCTACCCCGCGTTCTTCTACCGCGTCGGGCGGAAGGTGAACATGATGGAGCAGGTGATCGACATCCCCGGCCAGGAGATCATCACCAAGGACAATGCGATGATCTCGACCGACGGGGTCGTGTTCTTCCAGGTGCTCGACTCGGCCAAGGCGGCATACGAGGTGTCGGACCTGTACCAGGCGCTGTTGCAGCTCACGACGACCAACCTGCGTACCGTGATGGGATCGATGGACCTCGACGAGACGCTGTCGAAGCGCGACGAGATCAATGCGCGGCTGCTGAACGTGGTGGATCATGCGACGACGCCGTGGGGGGTGAAGATCACGCGCGTCGAGATCAAGGACATCCGCCCACCGGCGGATATCGTCAACGCGATGGGGCGACAGATGAAGGCGGAGCGCGAGAAGCGGGCCAACATTCTGGATGCCGAGGGTTCGCGGGCTTCCGAGATCCTGCGCGCCGAGGGGCAGAAGCAGGCGCGCATCTTGGAGTCCGAGGGGCGTAAGGAGTCGGCGTTCCGCGATGCCGAGGCGCGGGAGCGGGCGGCTGTTGCTGAGGCTTCGGCGACGCGTGCGGTGTCTCAGGCGATTGAGGAGGGTGGCGCGCAGGCGATCAATTACTTCATCGCGCAGAAATATGTCGAGGCGATCGGGAAGTTCGCGACCTCGCCCAATGCGAAGACGATCCTGTTCCCGGTCGAGGCTACGCAGTTGATGGGAACGCTTGGGGGGATTGGCGAGCTGGCGAAGGATGCGCTGCGCGATGCGACTGCTTCGCCGCCGGCCAAGCCTGAGCCGCGGAAGGGTCCGTTCGAGCTGCCGAAAAGCTGATGGACGCGATTGGTGCGGCTGGCGCTTGGCTGATCGCGGCGCTGGTGCTGGGGATCGCCGAACTGGTGGTGCCGGGCGTGTTCCTGGTGTTTCTCGCGATTGCGGCAGCGGTGACCGGGGTGGCGGTGTTCGTGTTGCCGGACTTGCCGGTGGCGGCGCAACTGGCGGCGTTCGGGGTCTGGAGCGCGGTTGCGGTGCTGATCGGGAAGCGCTGGTACCGGGATTACCCTGTCGAGGGCGGGGATCCGATGTTGAACGATCGGTCTGCTCGGCTGGTGGGTCAGGTTGTGGTGGTCGAGACTGAGTTGGTTGGCGGGCGCGGCCGGGTGCTGGTGGGCGACGGGAGTTGGCCGGCTCGGGGTGAGGATGCGGCGGTTGGCGAGCGGGTTCGCGTTGCTGCGGTTGTCGATGGCGAGGTGGTGGTGGAGCCTCTCTAAACCCTCTCCCTTTTAGGGGAGAGGGAAGCCGCGTAGCGGCGAGGGTGAGGGCATGCCGTATCACGTGCCCTCACCTTCCCACCCGACTTCGTCGTGCGGGCCCCTTCCTCTCCCCTATAGGGAGAGGAACTAAGAGTTAGGCCGCCTCCCGCACCTTGGGCGCAGCCTGCCTCACCCCTTCGTCGACATGCTCGGCGAACTGCGCGAAGTTCTCCACGAACAAGTCGACCAGCTTGGCGGCAGTCGCGTCGTAGGCGTCCTTGTCCGCCCAGGTCGTCCGCGGGTCGAGGATCGCGCTGTCGACGCCCGGCACGCTCACCGGTACCTGGAACCCGAAGTTCGGATCGGTCCGGAATTCGGCATCGTTAAGGCTGCCGTCGAGCGCCGCGTTCAGCAGCGCCCGCGTCGCCTTGATCGGCATGCGGTTGCCGACGCCGTATTTGCCGCCGGTCCAGCCGGTGTTGACCAACCAGCAATCGACTCCACCCTTCGCGATCCGCTCCTTCAGCAGGTTGCCGTACACCGAAGGATGACGCGGCATGAACGGTGCGCCGAAGCACGTCGAGAAGGTCGCATCGGGCTCGGTCACGCCGATCTCGGTCCCGGCGACACGCGCGGTGTAGCCCGAGAGGAAATGGTACATCGCCTGGTCGGGCGTGAGCTTGGCGATCGGTGGCAGCACGCCGTATGCGTCCGCGGTCAGCATCACGATGTTGCGCGGTACCGGCCCCATGTTCTCGGCGGACGCGTTCGGGATGAAGTCGATCGGGTACGCCCCGCGGCTGTTCTCAGCCAGCGTATGGTCGTCGAGGTCGAGCAACCGCGTCGCCGGGTCCATCACGACGTTCTCCAGCACCGTGCCGAAGCGCTTCGTGGTCGCGAAGATCTCCGGCTCGGCGTCGGCGGAAAGGCGGATCATCTTGGCGTAGCATCCGCCCTCGAAATTGAAGACGGCGGTATCCGACCAGCCATGCTCGTCATCACCGATTAGCGTCCGGCTCGCGTCGGCCGACAGCGTCGTCTTGCCGGTGCCCGACAGGCCGAAGAACACCGCGGTGTCGCCGTTCGCGCCCATGTTCGCCGAGCAATGCATCGGCATCACCCCGGTCGGCGGCAGCAGGTAGTTGAGCAGGCCGAACACCGACTTCTTCATCTCGCCCGCGTACTTCGTGCCACCGATCAGGATCAGCTTGTCGGTGAAGTTCACCGCGATCACCGTTTTGCTGCGGCAGCCATGGCGCGCGGGATCGGCGCGGAAGCTCGGCAGGTCGACGATCGTGTAGTCCGCGACGAAGTCCTTGAGCGCACCCTCTTCGGGCCGCACCAGCATCGTCCGGATGAACAGGTTATGCCATGCCAGTTCGGTGACCACCCGCACATTCACGCGGTGATCGGCCTGCGAGCCGCCGTACAGATCCTGCACGAACAGCTCGTCCCTGGCGGCGAGCGCCGCGAAGAAATCCTCCTTCAACGCGGCGAAATGCGCAGGCTCCATCGCCTTGTTGCTCTTGCCCCACCAGACCGTCGTGTCCGTCTCGGCATCGCGGACGATGAACTTGTCCTGCGCCGAACGACCGGTATGCGCGCCCGTCTCGACCACCAGTGGGCCGTCCGCGGACAGCGTCCCCTCGCCCCGCTCCAGCGCCGCCTCGACGAGCTGCGCGGTGACCAGGTTCCAGTGTAGATTGGCGCGGGTTTCGATCCCCTGCGCGGATAGGCCGACGGCCGGAATACGCTCGCTCGACACGGGCTCTCTCTCCTAAGTTTTATCGCATACGTATGTATGTCGTTGCGGCCGGCTGTACGGGGCAGTTTTCCACCGGTCAAATCCACTGAACTGCAGCGCCGTTCCGATACGGCTCTAGTTGAGTGCCGCCGCGCTTTGCCCTACGCCGACACGCCAACGACCGAGGCAAAGCTTCCCAGATGACGGCAACGATCGCGCTGGTCGACGACGACCGCAACATCCTGACCTCCGTGTCGATCGCGCTGCAGACCGAGGGCTTCGTCACGCGCGTCTATTCGGACGGCGAGACCGCGCTGAAGGCGCTGACCGACAACCCGCCCGATCTCGCGGTGTTCGACATCAAGATGCCGCGGATGGACGGGCTCGAACTGCTCCGCAGGTTGCGCGAGAAGAGCCAGATCCCGGTGATCTTCCTGACCAGCAAGGACGACGAACTCGATGAGGCGCTCGGGCTCGCGATGGGGGCGGACGACTATATCGCCAAGCCGTTCTCGCAGCGCCTGCTGATCGCCCGCATCCGCGCGATCCTGCGGCGGACCGAGCTGACACAATCGCCGGGCACCGAGACCGAGGCGGAAGCGGCAGGGCCCCTCGATCGCGGGCGTCTCAGCATGGATCCGGCGCGGCACCGGACATTATGGGGAGGCGAGCCGGTGACGCTGACCGTTACCGAGTTCATGATCCTCGAGACGCTCGCGCAGCGGCCCGGCATCGTCAAGACGCGCAACCAGCTGATGGATGCCGCGTATCAGGATGATATCTACGTCGATGACCGGACCATCGACAGCCACATAAAACGACTCCGCCGCAAGTTCCGGCAGGTCGACCCAGCCTTCGACGCTATCGAGACATTATATGGTGCCGGGTATCGATTTTCTGAGGAATGAGTTGGGCGTCGACGGCCGCGATCTCACGCTGCGGTGGTCGGGACAGATCTCACTCACCCGGCGTATCCTGGCCGTCAACATCTTCGCGTTGCTGCTGCTCGCGGGCGGGTTCTTCTATCTCGACTCGTACCGCAGCCGCGTCGTCGACAACCGCGTTGCACAGACCGCGCGTGAAGCGCGGCTGATCGGCGAGGCGATCGCTGCGGTCGACCCGGCGTTGCGCGATCCGCTGGTGCTCCGGCTTGCGCGCGATACGGGGTCGCGGATCCGGTTGTTCGATGCGGGCGGGCGGACGATCGCCGATAGCCGCGCGCTGGGCCTGCGCAACTTCGTGCTGATGGACCCCGACAAGGAAGACTGGGACCAGACGATCGCCCGGTTTCTCGACGCATCGATCGACGTGATCGTGATGGCGCCGCGCCCGCCGCTGTACCGCGAGCGCAGCGGTACGCAGCAATGGCCCGACGTGGCCGCAGTCCGCGGACGCAGCGCCGTATCCACGACAGTCTGGCGCGCGCCTGACCGCACGCCCGTGTTGACTGCGGCCGCACCGCTCCGCGCTGGCGGAGTCGTGATGACCACGGTCAATGCGCGGGACATTACCAAGACGGTGCGGATCGAGCGGTTCCGGCTCAGCATGGTGCTGCTCGGGGTGTCGATCGTCTCGGTCCTGCTGTCGCTGTTCCTCGCCCGCACGATCGTCCGTCCCTTGCGCCGCCTTGCCCGTGCGGCGGTTCGTGTCCGCCTCGGCCGAGCGCGCGAAGTCGTCGTGCCGCGTCTCCCCTCCCGCCGCGACGAACTCGGCATGCTCGCGCGCGCGCTGTCGGACATGAGTCTCGCGCTGAGGGCGCGCATCGACGCGACCGAGGCGTTCGCCGCCGACGTTACGCACGAGATGAAGAACCCCCTCGCCTCGCTCCGGTCCGCGGTGGAGGGGTTGTCGCGCGTGAAGGACCCGGCGCTCCAGGCCCAATTGCTCGCGATCGTCCGTGACGACGTCCGGCGGCTCGACCGCCTGCTCTCGGACATCTCCGAAGCCTCGCGACTCGACGCGCAGCTCAGCCGCGCCAAGTTCGAACCCGTCGACATCGCCGCGATGATCGACGGGCTGGTCGCACAACGTGAAGCCCGCGGGGTCGAGCGCGGCATCCGGCTCCGGTTCGATCGCAACCCAGACGATCGTGCGATCATACTCGGTGAAGGCGCGCGCCTCGAACGCGTGTTCGAGAACCTGATCGACAACGCACTCTCCTTTTCGCCCGACGCCGGCTTGATCGCGATTTCGGCCATCCGCGAGGGTGAAGACCTCGTCATCCGTGTGGAGGACGAAGGTCCTGGCGTTCCCGAGGAGGCGCGCGAGGACGTGTTCAAGCGCTTCCACTCGGTCCGCCCCGACAGCGAGACGTTCGGCCAGCATTCCGGGCTAGGCCTCGCGATCGCCCGCACGATCGTCGACGGCCACCAAGGGGCGATCTTCGTCGAATCGCGCGAGGACCGGCTCGATGGCGCGCGCTTCGTCGTAAAGCTACCCCTCGCCGAATTGCCGGAGTAAGGACGCCTCGTGGTCGTCCCCTCCTCCGACAGGCTCCACGCCACCACGGTCGCCATCGACGGCATGGCCGTAATGATCGAGGGCGCGTCGGGATCGGGCAAGTCCGACCTCGCGCTGCGCCTGATCGATCGTGGCGCGATCCTCGTCAGTGACGACCAGACGCTCGTCGTGCGCGCGGGCGCAACCTTGCTCGCGCGTGCACCGACGACGATCGCCGGACGGATCGAAGTCCGCGGGATTGGCCTCCTTGCCATGCCCTATGTAGAGGACGTACCGGTCGCCCTGCTCGTCCGCCTCGGTGGCGCGATCGAACGGATGCCCGAACGCCGCGTGCGGCAAATCGCCGGAATCGACGTCCGCCAGTTCGCGGTCGATCCCTTCGAAGCCTCCGCCCCGATCAAGGTCGAACTCGCATTGCGTAATCCGGAGCCCATAGAATGACGCGTCCCAAGGACATCCTTCTCGTCACCGGCATGTCCGGGGCGGGCAAGTCCACCGTCCTCAAGACGCTGGAGGATCTCGGCTGGGAAGTGGTCGACAACCTCCCGCTGTTGCTGCTCGACCGCCTACTCGACGCACCGCTCCCCGAAGGATCGACCAACGACTCGCAGCCGCTCGCGATCGGTATCGGCGCGCGGACTCGCGATTTCGATCCCGAACGGATCGTCGGCCGCATCCGCGATCTCCGCGACCGTCATGGGCTCGAGGTCGGAATGCTGTTCCTCGATTGCTCGGGCGCCGAACTCGAACGCCGCTACTCCGAGACTCGCCGTCGCCACCCGCTCGCGCTGGACCGTCCCGCAAACGACGGTATCAGCCGCGAACGCGAATTGCTGGCGCCGCTTCGCGATTGGGCGAACCGGCTGATCGATACGACCGACATGGCCGCCAACGAACTCGCGCAACAGATCCGCGCGAGCTTTGCGGGCGGGGAACTCGGCGCGCCGACGCTGTCGATCCGCTCGTTCGGTTTCGCCCGCGGCCTGCCCCGCAACGCCGACCTAGTGTTCGACATGCGCTTCCTCCGCAATCCGCACTGGGACCCGGAGTTGCGCCCCGGCACCGGGCTCGACGCCGACGTGTCCGCCTACATCATGGACGATCCCGCCTACGAAGACGCGGTGAGTCGGATCGAAGAGCTGCTGATGCTGCTGCTTCCGCGCTACAGGGCGGAAGGCAAGTCGTATGTCACCGTCGCGTTCGGGTGTACCGGAGGGAGACACCGGTCGGTCCACGTCGCCGACCGGGTGGCGCGACGGTTGCGCGACGCGGGATTTTCGCCCAGTATCGCACACCGCGACCTGGGGGCCGCTCCACAAGATGCGCTCGAAGGATCACCGGTCGTCTTATGAGTATGAAACGCTGACATGATCGGCCTTGTTCTGGTAACACACGGTCGACTGGCCGAGGAATTCGTTCGCGCGATGATCCACGTCGTCGGCCCGCAGGAACGCGTCGCGCCGATCGCGATCGGTCCCGACGACGACATGGAGGAGCGCCGCGCGGATATCGCCGCCGCCATCCAGGCGGTAGATGTCGGGCGCGGCGTGATCGTGCTGACCGACCTGTTCGGCGGCACCCCGTCCAATCTTGCCATCTCGCTCATGGAGCGCGGGCGGATCGAAGTGATCGCGGGGATGAACCTGCCGATGCTGATCCGGCTCGGCTCGGCGCGCAAGTCGATGACCGTCGTTGCGGCGGTTGCTGCGGCGCGTGAGGCCGGGCGCAAATATATTTCGGTAGCCTCCGAGGTTCTCGGCGAGGCTGCGGCGTGAGCGAGGTCTCCCGCACGGTCCAGATCACCAACCGCCGCGGGCTCCACGCACGCGCGAGTGCGAAGTTCGTGACTCTTGCGTCGTCGCATCCGGTCGAGGTCAGCGTGACCAAGGACGGGTCGGATCACGTCACCGGCACCTCGATCATGGGACTGATGATGCTCGGCGCGGCGATGGGCGACGCGATCACGATCAGCGCGAGCGGCGATGGGGCAGAGCAGACTGTGGCGGCGCTCGCCGAACTGGTCGAAGCGAAGTTCGGCGAGGATTGACCTTCTTACTCCCCTCCCGCAGGCGGGAGGGGTTGGGGGTGGGCGCGCGCTCACCATAATCGAATCATTTGCTGAGGCCGGGAGCCCACCCCCGGCCCCTCCCGCATACGGGAGGGGAGGACAAGAATGCCCCGCGAGATAACCGCCTTTTCGAACCCGCTGATCAAGTACGTCCGCGATCTGCGCGACAAGCGGCATCGGCGTGCGGCCAGGCAATTCCTTGCCGAGGGCCTGCGCATACTGACCGAAGCGCGCGAGACCGGCCGCCTGCCCCGCACGCTGTTCTACGCCGCGGCCAGCGCGAACCACCCGCTCGTCCACGCGCTGTCGATGGACGTCGAGGATGCCGGCGGTGATTCGATCCAGACCACGCCGGACATCCTCTCGAAGCTGTCGGGCAAGGACAACCCGCAAGCGGTCGTCGGCGTATTCGACGAGTTCGACGCGACGCTCGAAGACCTCGATCGCACGACGTCGGGCATCTGGCTGGTCGCCGAACGGTTGCGCGATCCGGGCAATCTCGGCACGATCCTGCGCACCGGCGATGCGGTCGGCGCGGGCGGGCTGATCCTGATCGGTGAGTCGGTCGATCCGTTCTCGGTCGAGGCGGTCCGCGCGAGCATGGGCGCGCTGTTCACGATCCCCGTCGTGAAAACCGAGTGGGAGTTGTTCCACGCCTGGCTGCGCACCGGCCCCGGCCAGCTCGTCGGACTCAGCCTCGATACCGACACCGATTACCGGGCGGCCACCTATACCGGCCCGACCTTCCTGCTCACCGGCAACGAAGCGCAGGGCATGCCGCCCGAAATGGCCGAGGCGTGCGACGTGCTCGTCAAGATCCCGATGCTCGGCAAGGCCGACAGCCTCAACGCCGCCGTCGCGACGGCCGTGATGGCCTACGAAGTGCTTGCACGGCAGGCGAATTCCGAAACTCTCGCCTGATCCGACGAATTCGGCCCGTTTGACGATGCTTAGCGAGTCCGGTTCAGCTAAGGGAGGGGCGCGTCGTGCGAAAGCATCGACGAGATACGGCAAGACAGGACGGTTATGGTGCGCGGTTTCGACGATAGACGAGTGAAGAACGGTGCGATCCGGTCGGCGATTGCGATCGTCGCGACCCCGATGCTGATGGCGACTCCCCTGTTCGCACAACAGGTTACGCCGCCTCCGGTCGTACCGACGGTGCCTTCTGCAATGCCGACCACGACGTTGGCGCCGCCGGTCATCACAGTGCCGCCGCTGAGCGACACGCAGGCCGCGCTGCTTGACAGGCTCCTCAACGGCGACATCGTCGCGCAGGGCCTGAAATCTGCCGCTACGGCGTCGACCAACGCGCCGAGCAAGGACGAACTCGTCCGCGCCGCACTAGACCATGCGCGCGCGGTACATGCGGGCCGTCTCAGCGGTGCCGATTTCCAGAAGGATTGGGGCCTGCGTCCGCCCGCATACGATCCGACCCCGGCGTTCGCCGATGCGGTCCGTCTCGATCGGATCGCGGCGTGGTTCGCATCGCTGCCGCCGCCCTATGCGGGTTATGACGGCTTGCGTAAGGGCCTCCAGAATTATCGCTCGATCGCCGCTGCCGGTGGCTGGTCGCCGCTCGCATCCGGCCCCGACTTCACGATCGGTGCCAGCGGCTCACGCGTGGTCGCCCTGCGGAAACGTCTCGCTGCCGAGGACAAGGATGTCTCGACTAGCGGCGACAAGTTCGACTCCGCGCTAGTCGACGCAGTCCGTCGCGCGCAGCGTCGCTACGGGCTCAACCCGAGCGGCATCGTCTCGACGCAGACGCTGGCGGCGCTGAACGTGTCGGCAACCGACCGCGTCCGTCAGATCATGGCGAACATGGAGCGCTGGCGCTGGCTTCCGCAGGACCTGCCGCGCGACCGTATCCAGGTGAACATCGCCGCTGCCGTGCTGACGGTGTTCGACGGCGATACGCCGGTGCAGTCGATGCGCGCAGTGACGGGGCGTCCGGGCGACGAGACGCCGATGCTGTCCTCGACGATCCACAGCATCGTGATCAATCCGCCGTGGAACGTGCCGACGTCGATCGCGACCAAGGAGCTGTGGCCGAAGGAGAAGGCCAACCCGGGCTATTTCAAGCGCAACGGCATCAAGGTGATCGACGGCACGCGGCTTCAGCAGCAGGCCGGCGACCAGAGCGCGCTGGGCCGGTTCAAGTTCGATTTCGCCAACGACTATTCGGTCTATCTCCACGATACACCGAGCCGTGCGAAGTTCGCGAGCTTCAGCCGGCTTGCGAGCCACGGCTGCGTTCGCCTTGAAAAGCCTGCGGAACTCGCAGACCTGCTGCTCAAGGGTGATCCATCCTGGACGCCCGAGATGGTCGACGCCGCGGTCGCCAAGGGTGACACGGTCCGTGCTCGCCTGACCAAGCCTGTGTCGGTGTATCTGCTCTACTGGACCGCGTTTGCTAGCGGCAACGGCCAGATGAACTTCCGCGCCGACCCTTATAACTGGGACGGCACCCTCGCTTCCAAGATCGAGGCGCGCACCGCTCGCCAGACGATCGCCGCTCGTTGAGAGGATCAGACATGACGATTTCCAACCGCACGCGTACCGCCATTGCCGGCGGCCTGCTTGCCGCAATGGCCATGGCCGGCTGCTCACGCTCGGAGCCCGATCAGCCGCCGACCGATACCAACATGGTCGAGGATACCGGCGTCACCGAGTCCGAAGCAGCGCCGACGCCTGCTCCGGCGCCGGTCGAGACGGCACCGGTCGAGGCTCCCCCGACGGTGAACGCGGTCGAGCCGGAACGCGAACCGCCGGTCGCGCCCGACGAGCAAATGCGCGACGATGCCGATGCGACGGGTATGACGGCACGCGTGACGCGTGACGAGGCGCCGGTCGAGAACGACACCGTTCCTCAGTAGTAAACAAAACTATTCTATAACAAAGGCTTGGCAGCTTCACTTCATTGAAGCTGCCAAGCCTGTACGTTAGTCGAGCAGCAGGGGCGCGTGGCGATCGACCAGCGTCTCGCTCGCCGTATTGAGCCCGACGACTTCGACCATCGTGCCGTGACGCCGCAGCTTGGCCACCACGTCTTCCAGCGCAGCGACGGCGGTGACATCCCAAAGATGCGCGCGCGTCAGGTCGATCCGCACTGCGCGTGCAGTCTCGCGAAGATCGAAGCGGTCCGCGAAGATATCGGCGCTAGCGAAGAACACCTGACCGCCGACACGGTAGATCCGCGTGTCGCTTGCCGTGTCGTGCTCGACCGTGACGTCCATCAGCCGCGTGACCTTCCACGCGAAGAACACGCCGCTGAGCAGCACGCCGACACCGACGCCAAGCGAAAGGTCGTGCGTTGCGACGGTGACGATCACGGTTGCGACCATCACCACGCTCGACATCTTGGGATGCCGGCCGAGTTCGCGGATCGAACCCCAAGAGAAGGTGCTGATCGACACCATGATCATGATCGCGACAAGCGCCGCGACCGGCACCTGCGCGACCCATGGCCTGAGCGGCACCATGACGACCAGCAGGAACACGCCTGCGACCAGCGTCGACAGCCGTCCTCGCCCGCCATAGCGGACGTTGCCGACGGTCTGGCCGATCATGCCGCAACCGGCGATGCCACCGAATGCGCCCGCGGCGATGTTGGCGAGGCCCAGCCCGGTGCACTCGCGCGCCTTCGAACTCGTCGTCTCGGTCAGCTCGTCGACCACGCTGGCGGTCATCATCGATTCGAGCAACCCGACCGCGGCCATCGCCAGCGCATAGGGGGCAACGATCCGCAACGTGTCCCAGGTGAAGGGCACGTCCGGCAGGCCAAACGACGGCAGGGTCGACGGCAACCGCCCGAGATCACCGACCGTCTTCAGCGGCATCGGCACCCACATCGCGATCGCGGTCAGCACGACGATACAGATCAGCGGCGACGGTATTACGCTCGAGATGCGCGGCATGAGGTAGATAATCGCGAGACCGCCGGCGATCATCGCATAGGCCTGCCAACTGACGCCGACCATCTGCGGCACCTGCGCGGAGAAGATCAGGATTGCGAGTGCGTTGACAAACCCGGTGCGGACCGACTTCGAGACGAACCGCATCAGCACGTCGAGCTTGGCGAGCCCGAACGCGATCTGGAGCAGCCCTGCGAGCATCGTCGCGACCAGCAGGTATTGCAGGCCGTGGGCGTGGACCAGCGCGGCGGCCACCAGCGCAACAGAGCCGGCCGCGCCGGAGATCATAGCTGGGCGCCCGCCGGCAAAGGCGATGACGATGCCGATCACGAACGACGCGAACAGGCCGACTTCGGGATCGATGCCCGCGACGAACGAGAAGGCGATGACCTCGGGAATCAGCGCGAAGGTGCCGACCATCCCGGCGAGGATGTCGCGGCGCGCGGCGGTTGGGCCGCTGAACCATTCGGCGCGGTAACGAGAAAGAGATAAGGATGTCATGGATGTATCCGCATAGGACGCACGAACCGCGGCGCTGTCTTGGCAGGCGGTTCACCTCAGAGCGTCGTTGCGTTGTCCGGCGGATCGGCGGCCGGAATAGCCACCCGGAATTACACCGGGTCCAGGGCGAATGGGTGCTCGTTAGCGGCGCGTGAGGCTCAATGCAACATTCGGCCCAGAACCCCCGCCCGTCATCCTGACGAAAGTCAGGATCCAGAGCCACGTACGCCAGTCCGCAATTACTCTGGATCCTGACTTTCGTCAGGATGACGAAGCGTTTGGTTCAAGCTTGACCTCTCTTAAGTGAACAGATCCACCACTTCGGCCCCCTCGCCCACCGCCTGCAGCAGCAAGGTACGGTGGCAATGGCAAGGGTCGCGCTCGTAACACAGCAGCGCGCTCGGCTTCTCCGCCGCCAGCCCCAGCATGATCGCTGCCGCCGCTTGAGCCTCGGGAAGGTCAAGCTGTTCGTCATACACTGCGGTCAGCGTCGCGACGTCGCCCTTCTTGGCCGCATCGCGCCCACGCTTCGGCGTTCCCAGAGCCTTCAGGTGCACGTAATCGATCTCGACCTCGCGCAGCGACGCCGCAAGCGAGGTCTTCGAAAACCCTGGTCGTCGCGACAAAGGCAAAGCGCGGACGTCGATCACCCGCTCTACCCCCGCCGCCTTCAATGCCGCAAGGAAATCGGCCATCGTCGTGGCCTCATAGCCGATCGTGAAGATCTTCGTCGGGTCTGTCATGCAGGCGAAGTGGTATTGCGGACCTGACACGGCAAGCGTCCGACGCTATCTGACCCGAATGACCCACGATATCCATGTCATCGGCGGCGGGCTCGCCGGTTCCGAAGCCGCCTGGCAACTCGCCGAAGCCGGCCTCAAGGTCCGCTTGTCCGAAATGCGCGGCAGCGGCGAAGAGACGCCCGCGCACCAGACCGACGGCCTCGCCGAACTCGTCTGTTCGAACAGCTTCCGCTCGGACGACGCCGAGGCCAACGCGGTCGGGCTGCTCCATCAGGAACTCCGTACGCTCGGCTCACTGATCATGCGGCAGGCGGACATCCACCGCGTTCCCGCTGGCTCCGCGCTCGCCGTCGACCGCGACAATTTCTCGGCCAGCGTGACAGAGGCGATCGACCAGCATCCCAACATCACGCTCGTCCGCGAACGCATCGACGCACTACCCGACGGCCCGACGATCATCGCAACCGGTCCGCTCACCGCCGCCTCGCTTGCCGCGGGGATCGGCGCCGAGACCGGCCGCGAGGCGCTCGCCTTCTTCGATGCGCTCGCGCCGATCGTCCACCGCGACTCGATCGACATGGACACCGCGTGGTTCGCGTCGCGCTGGGACAAGGGCGAAGGCAAGGACTACATCAACTGCCCGATGGACAAGGACCAGTATCTCGCCTTCCACCAGGGCCTGATCGACGGCGAGAAGACCCCGTTCAAGGAATGGGAGAAGGACACGCCGTATTTCGACGGCTGCATGCCGATCGAGGTGATGGCGGAGCGCGGCGTCGATACGCTGCGCTATGGGCCGATGAAGCCGGTCGGGCTCGACAATCCGAAGACCGGGCGCTGGCCGCACGCGGTCGTCCAGCTTCGCCAGGACAATGCGCAGGGCACGCTGTGGAACATCGTCGGCTTCCAGACCAAGATGAAGCACGCCGACCAGGTCCGCCTGTTCCGGACGATCCCCGGCCTGGAGAACGCCGAGTTCGCGCGGTTGGGCGGTCTGCACCGCAACACCTTCATCCGCTCGCCCGAACTACTCGACGAGACGCTGCGGCTGAAGTCGCGCCCGAACATTCGTTTCGCCGGCCAGATCACCGGGTGCGAGGGTTATATCGAGAGCTGCGGGATCGGCATGCTCGCCGGACTGTTCGCGGCGGCAGAACTGACCGGCAAGACGCTGACGCCGCCGCCGTATGCCACCGCGCTCGGCGCGCTGCTCGGACACATCACCGGTGGCGCCGAAGTCGATACCTACCAGCCGATGAACGTGAACTTCGGGCTGTTCCCGCCGATCACGGGCCGCACCAAGAAGGCGGATCGCAAGCGGATGTATACCGATCGCGGCCGCGCGGCGCTCGCAGAGTGGCTCAACTCTCCTCGGCAACAGGCTGAACCGGCGGACAATTCACCCGAGCTGGCCCCTTCCGCTTGACCGCGGTCGTGGCAAATTCCGGCGCGGTCATCGCGCCGGATTTGTCACGGTCGGCGTCGGCGAACTTGGTCGTCGCCTTCACAGCCCATTCGTCGAACGACAGCTTGCCATCGCCGTCCACGTCCAGCCGCGCGTAAGCCTTGCGCCGCTGGACCAAATATTCCTCGCGCGTGATCTTGGCATCGCGGTCCTTGTCGTAGCGATCGAACCGCTTCTGCTCGCGAGTCTTTTCGGTGGCCTCAGGCGCGGCGTCAGGTAGCGGATCGGACGCGCCCGCTCCGCTGCCGACCTGTGCCACGGGTTGCGGCGGCAGTAGCGGACCCGGCCGCGCCTTTCCGCTAAAAAACATGAACCCCGCAGCGATCAACGCGATCACCGCCGCCCCACCTGCCAAGTACCGCCACATCGCCGCCGCCCCCATTGCCCAGCCTGCACGCTAGGCCTCGCCGCAGACGATCCCCATTCGATTGGTCAGTATCCGGTCAATCTGTGCCACGCCAACCGCGCGATGCGCCGTGTCGGCCCCGGCGAACCACCCATTGCTGCAGCGTTGTCGAACTGCGCCAGCAGCGCGACGGCACCCAGCGATCGGGCAGCCCGCGGCCACCGCGCCCCAAACGCCGTTTCAAACCGCGCATGGGCCAATGATCGCGCGAGTTCAGCTAGCGACGTATCCGTCACGCTTCGGGAAAGATCGACCAGCGCCCACCCTTCGCCTGCAATACCCACCCGCGGGTCCTCGACGCCAAGGATCATCGACGCCGCTTCGAACAACCGGCCGCCCCGTTCGATAGCAAAGGCTTCGATCGTCGCCGGATCTACCTCCGCCTGCAGTAACGTCTCCCAACCATCGGTCATCGCCGCGAGCGACGTTCCGGATACGCGGCCTGGCAACACCGATAGCGCAATCGCTTGCAGCACAGGCTCTTGTGGCGCGGGTGCCGAGTCCAGTCGCGTCAACGCTTCGTGCCACCAGGTCAGCCGCATCTGCCCAACCAGAGGCTCGCGCGTGGAGCGAACGATCGTCGCAAGTCGGTCATCGAGCGCAAACAGCGTTTCCAGTGCGGCGCGCGCGGCCGGCGGAGCGTAACTCAGAGCAAGGGCATGGCCCGGATCGGGGGAGGTCATGCGCCGCCCATAGCGCCCCCGATCGCGTCGATCATCCCGCATCATTCGGCATGACCTAGTTACTACCTAATTAACCATAGTTTTTGAGCCCGGCTTACGGGGTCGTACCGCATGACGCGGCGAGATCGATGATGATCCTGTCGGGATACCCATGACCACGAAGCACGGCATGCAGACGATAAAGGCGACGACGGTTCTCGGTCGGCTACGTAACGACGTGCGCGGCAATACCATCGCCATCATGGCAGCAGCGATGATCCCACTGGCTGCGCTGGCCGGTTCCGCGATCGACGTCGCGCGGCTGTATGTCGTGAAGGTCCGCCTTCAGCAGGCTTGCGATGCCGGTGCCCTCGCCGGGCGCAAATTCATGACCAGCAGCAACCTCACGTCGCTGGACAAGACCGCCACCGACCAAGCAAATGCGTTCTTCAAGAACAATTTCCGCCTCGGTTGGATGGGCACGAAGACCGCAATCTTCACGCCGTCGAAAACAACCGATCAGCAGGTCGCGGGCGTTGCCAGTTCTTCGGTTCCGATGACCATCATGAAGATGTTCGGCGCTCCCGACGTGACGCTAAGCGTAAAATGCGAAGCACGTTACGACGTTGCCGACGCCGACATCATGTTCGTCCTCGATACGACCGGGTCCATGGCTTGTACGACCGCGGACGGTACGGGGGGCTGCAGCCAGCCTGTCGTGTCCTATAGGCAAGACGACGGCAACACCGGCTACTACGTCACCGAAAAAAGCGAGTCGAAATTGTCTGGCTTGCGCAGCGCAGTGCTCAATTTCTACGATACGCTGGCAGGCAACGTCGATCCCACGACGAACATCCGCTACGGCTTCGTCACGTATACGTCTACGGTTAACGCGGGCTACGCGTTGACGAGCCTGTCCCCGGACAATCTCGTGAAAACCTGGAATTATGAGAGCCGCAGGATCATCGGCGATGCGAACAACGGCCAGGCTAGCACGACGACATACAGGAACATCACGCAATCGGTCTGCAGCGGGTATGCGGCACGGTCTCCGTCCCGCGGCTACACGACGTCGGGGACCGCAACGGCATCGACCGTGTCTTGGGCGGGGAATACCTCGACGTCTAACGTAGGAACCTGCACCGTGACGTCGCAGCCGGTCAAGCCCAACTGGTTTTACACCCAGGTCAACTACGACGTCAGCAAGTACATTACGGGCGTCGATGTTCCCGATCCGAGCAAGATCACTGGCACGACCGCGAAGTGGCAAGGCTGCGTCGAGGAGCGCACCACAACCGCAGGCGCGTCGTCGTTCAACCAGAGCAGCCTGCCCGCCGATCTCGATCCCGATCTGCCGGCGACGAATGACGACACACGCTGGCGGCCGATGTGGCCCGATGTGATTTATTACCGCGGCACAGGCACGTCGGCGACGAACAACGGCGTTACCTATGCGGGTAACAGCGCGACGCCCTATGGCGATTACTATGTCAACGCGAACGATCAGCAGATGACCGCGTACACCAATATGATCGCCAACCCGACGCCGGCCTGGAATAAGAACATATCGCTCGGTTACGTGTCCTGCGGCAAGAAGGTGCAACGCCTGGCAAAATTGTCTCGAGACGACGTCGATGATTACGTCAACGCCAGCGACTTCAAGGCACAAGGCGGCACGTATCACGATACCGGCATGATCTGGGGTACCCGGATGATCTCACCGACCGGCATCTTCGCTGCGGATACGGCACCTTGGCCGGGCCGATCCGCGCCGAACCGCTACATCGTATTCATGACTGATGGCGACATGACGCCGAACTACGACCTCTACGGAATGTATGGCATTGAACGCTACGACAAGCGTGTCACCGGCGGCAACTCTTCGGATCAACTCGACGATCACAATGCGAGGTTCGTCGCTGAATGTACTGCAGCCAAGGCGCGCAACATCAAGGTGTTCGTGGTCGGGTTCGGCCAGACGCTGACGACGCAACTGACCGCGTGCGCCTCTCCCGGGCAGGCCTATTACGCCAGCGACAATGATTCGCTGCAGGCGGCGTTCAAGTCGATCGCCAATCAGGTCGCCATGCTGCGGATCTCGAAGTGAGGAAGCTCGACATCTTTCGCTATTTCAGCAACGACCGGCGTGGCGTGACGGTGATCGAATTCGCGATGGTCCTCCCCGTCATGCTCGCCATGATCATGGGGTTGGGCGAACTGATGTATCAGGTCTATGCGCAATCGATCCTGGAAGGTGCGATCCAGAAAGCGGGTCGCGATTCAGCGATCCAGGGCGGGGCGGACAATGCTGCTGCGATCGACCAGTCCGTGCTCGACATGGTAAAGACGATCTCGTCCGGCGCCAGCTTCGTCGGTACGCCCAAGCGCGCGAACTATGCGACGTTCACTTCGGCAAAGCCCGAGCCATTCACCGATACGAACGGCAACGGCGTACGCGATGCAAAAGAGTGTTTCGACGACATCAATGGCAACGGGACGTACGACACCGATCCCGGCTCATCCGGCCAGGGCGGTGCCAACGACGTCACGCTCTACACGGTCAAGATCAGCTATCCGCGGCTCTTTCCCGTAGCCAGCTTCTTCGGTGCCGCACCCACTCAAACGATCGTCGCCAAGACGTTCTTGAAGAACCAGCCCTATGCCTCACAGTCCACCGTCACGGTGAAGAACATATGCACCTGATCACCGGATACGCCCGCGCGACGGCATTCGCCCGTCGGTTCCGTGACGATCGATCAGGGCTTGCGCTGCTCGAGTTCGCCTTCACCGCGCCTTTGGTCGTCACGCTCGGCCTATGGGGTGTCGAGACTGCCAATCTCGCGCTCGCCAATCTACGCGTCAGCCAAGTTGCGCTCAATCTTGCCGACAACGCCTCGCGCGTCGGCGTCCAGAGTACGCTGGTAACCCAGCAACTGCGCGAAGTGGATATCAACGACGTCTTTGCCGCCGCCAGGGCCCAGGGGGCGGCATGGGACCTTACCACTCGCGGACGTATTACACTGTCCAGCCTGGAGGCTGACAAGGACGGCAAGCAGACGATACACTGGCAACGGTGCCTCGGCATGAAATCCGGTGCCGGCTATGATTCGACCTATGGTCGTACGACGATATCGGGCGGCTCTCCGGCTGCTGCCGACAGCACCACCGCGCCCTATGATCCAACCGCGGGGGTTAACACCAGTATGTCAGGTGCGGACAATTCGGCATCCCATCCGGGGAGCGTCATCCCCGGTGGTATGGGCGAGACGGGTGCCAAGGTCGTATCACCCAACAATTCGGGCGTGATGTTCGTCGAGATCAATTACGACTACAAGCCGGTAGTCGGCACCGGCTGGCTGCCGAACGGGGCGGCCAAGCTCCGCTACATCGCATCGTTCATCGTCCGCGACCGGCGCGATTTCGGCCAGGTCTATAATCCGTCACCGGCGGCCACACTGATGACCTGCAACAAATATACGAGTTGAGGTGCAGCCGCCGCGCCGGGCTGCGACTGCACCACTCGGTCACTTCTTGTACGTTACCTTCTTTACGGCCTTCACGACCTTCGCGACGTCGACCAGCATCAGCTTTTCGAGGTTCGCCGCGTAGGGCATCGGCACGTCCTCGTTCGTCACGCGCAGCACCGGGGCGTCGAGGTCGTCGAAGCCGTGCTCCATCACCACCGACACGATCTCCGACGCGATCGAGCAGGTTGCCCAATTCTCTTCGACGATGATCATACGGTTGGTCTTGGCGAGGCTCTTCAGGACCGTCTCGGTGTCGAGCGGGCGCAGCGTGCGCAGGTCGATGACCTCTGCGTCGATGCCCTCTTCGGCGAGCTTCTCGGCGGCTTCGAGGCTGATGCCCACGCCGATCGAGTAGCTGACGATCGTGACGTCCTTGCCCTCGCGGACGATCCGCGCCTTGCCGATCGGCAGGACGTGGTTGTCGAGTTTGGGAACGTCGAAGCTGCGACCGTACATCAGCTCGTTCTCGAGGAACACGACCGGATCCTCGGTGCGGATCGCCGCCTTCAACAGGCCCTTCGCATCGGCCGCGTCATACGGCGCGATCACGATCAGGCCGGGAACGCTCGCATACCACGCCGCGAAGTTGTGCGAATGCTGGGCACCCACACGCGACGCCGCGCCGTTGGGACCGCGGAACACGATCGGGCAGCGCATCTGGCCGCCCGACATGTAGTTGGTCTTGGCGGCCGAGTTGATGATGTGGTCGATCGCCTGCAACGCGAAGTTGAAGGTCATGAACTCGACGATTGGGCGAAGGCCGCCCATCGCCGCGCCTGCGCCGATACCGGCAAAGCCGTATTCGGTGATCGGCGTATCGATGACGCGACGGTCGCCGAACTCGTCGAGCAGTCCCTGCGTAACCTTGTACGCGCCCTGATACTGCGCGACTTCCTCGCCCATCACGAAGACGCGGTCGTCCTCGCGCATTTCCTCGGCCATCGCGTCGCGAAGGGCTTCGCGGACGGTCGTCTTGACCATCTCGGTGCCTTCGGGGATCGCCGGGTCGGAGATACCGACCTTCTCCGCCGAAGCGACGAGCTGCTGCGTGCCGCTCTCGGCCTTGGCGGGCGAAGCGCCTTCGGGAACCGGCGGTGCCTTGTCGTCCGACGGCGTTTCCTTCGGCGCGGCGTTGGCCGCATCGCCCGAGCGTGCCTCGGCAGGCTTGGCGTCGCTTGCGCTCTCGCCCTCTTCGAGGATCGTCGCGATGACGGTTCCGACCTTCACGTTGTCGGTGCCCTCGGCGACGCTGATCGAACCGATCGTGCCTTCGTCGATCGCCTCGAACTCCATCGTCGCCTTGTCGGTCTCGATTTCCGCGAGGATGTCGCCCGACTTGACGCTATCACCTTCCTTGACGAGCCACTTGGCCAGCGTGCCCTCTTCCATCGTCGGGGAGAGCGCGGGCATCTTGATCTCGATCGCCATCAGTACTTCTCCACCAGAACGTCGGTGTAGAGCTCGGCAGCATCCGGCTCGGGAGTCTGTTCGGCGAAATCGGCGGCTTCGTTCACGATTTTCCTGATTTCCTGTTCAAGGGACTTGAGGTCCGCCTCGGTCACGCCCTGCGCGTCGAGCAGCTTCTTCATGTGATCGATCGGATCCGACTTGTCGCGGACCGCCTGAACCTCGTCACGCGTACGGTACTTGGCCGGATCGGACATCGAGTGGCCACGGTAACGGTACGTCTTCATCTCGAGGATGACCGGACCCTTGCCCGCACGAACCCATGCCAGCGCTTCCTCGGCGGCACCGCGGCAGGCGAGCACGTCCATGCCGTCGACCTGGATGCCGGGAATGCGGAAGCTCTCGCCGCGGCGATACAGCTGGTCCTCGGCGGAGGCGCGGTTGACGCTGGTGCCCATCGCGTACTGGTTGTTCTCGATCACGAAGATGATCGGGAGCTTCCACAGCTCGGCCATGTTGAAGCTCTCGTACACCTGGCCCTGGTTCGCGGCGCCGTCGCCGAAATAGGCCATGCAGATGCCGCCATCGTTCGAGTATTTATGCTTGAACGCGAGGCCGGTGCCGAGCGACACCTGCGCACCGACGATGCCGTGGCCGCCGTAGAATTTATGCTCGGTCGAGAACATGTGCATCGACCCGCCCTTGCCCTTCGAGATGCCCGAATTGCGTCCGGTCAGCTCGGCCATGATCACCTTCGGGTCGATCCCGTAGGCGAGCATGTGGCCGTGATCGCGGTAGCCGGTGATCACCGAATCGGTCTCGCCGTTGAGCGCGGACTGAAGGCCGACCGCGACGGCTTCCTGGCCGATGTAGAGATGGCAGAAGCCACCGATCAGGCCCAAGCCATAGAGCTGGCCCGCTTTTTCCTCGAAACGGCGGATCAGCAGCATCTGCCGATACATTTCGAGCAGTTCGTCCTTCGACGCTTCGTACGGCTTTGGTTCGGCCGGTCGTTCGCGGTTCGTAATCGGCGGTTCGGCGATTGCGCGTGCTGGTGGGGGGGTCTTGGCCACGATGTGGGAAACCTCGTTTTCCGTAGGGGAGTTGAGGGAGCCTATAGGCGCGGACGGGGCGGAACATCAATTCCCGTCTGGGGTATGTCGGTTTGCGGGGTGTGGGATGGGGCGCTCGATAGGTCGCGCGAGCCCTACCGCACGAGCAAACCACCCCGGCGAAGGCCGGGGCCCAATTGGTAAGGTTGTAGTAACGACGCTCATCGCTCAGTTGGCGACGTCCCCCAATTGGGCCCCGGCCTTCGCCGGGGTGGTGCCGATATGCAGGGATAGCGGTGGTGACGATCTGGTTGCTCAGACGGGACACCTCCCGCTTCCTTGTTCTCCCGCGAAGGCGGGAGCCCAGTCTGGGTCCCCGCCTTCGCGGGGAAACAAGCTTTCTTCGGTTGGGCATCCTCGGCTTGAGCCTCTATCCCCACCCCAAGCAAAGCTCCGGTTGCCCTGCCCGTTCACCCAAGCCTAAAGCCAACCGCAATGGACTCCACCGCAGACCCCCACCAGCATCCCTTACGGATCGCCAATTTCCGCGCCTATTGGCTGTCCCGCTTCACCGGCACTATAGCCGTCAGCGCGATGTCGATCGTGATCGGGTGGCAGGTCTACAACATCGCCCGCGAGACGATGGACATCCGCCAGGCGGCCTTCATGCTCGGCATGATCGGGTTCGCGCAGTTCGTGCCGCTGTTCCTCCTCACCCCGATCACCGGCTTGGTCGCGGACAGCTTCGACCGCCGCTGGATCGTTCGCGGCACGACCGCGCTGCTGGTACTGACGGCCGCAACCCTATGGTTGCTGACTTGGACGGGGCACCTCACGCTCGGCGTGCTGTTCGTGGCTGCGGTAGCGTTCGGCGTCGCCCGAGCCTTCTCTGGCCCAGCCTATTCAGCACTGGCCCCCAACCTGGTCCCACGCGCCGTCCTTCCGACCGCGATCGCAATCAGCTCGATCGCCTGGCAGGTCGGCACGATCGCGGGCCCCAGCGTCGGTGGCCTCCTCTACGCGATCCATCCGGAGGTCGCGTACGGGGTCGCGACGATCCTGTTCGTCGTCGCGCTCCTCTTCATGTTCCTGATCGGCCCGGTGCCGCAGCCCGCGGCGCAGACCGATCACCGCCCCCTCGCCCGGATTATCGAGGGCTTCACCTATGTCCGCCGCAACCGCCTCGTCCTCGCGACCATCACACTGGACCTGTTCGCGGTGCTGCTCGCCGGCGCGACCTCGCTGCTCCCGGTCTATTCGCGCGACATTCTACACGTCGGCTCGCAAGGGCTCGGCGTGCTCGCCGCGGGCATGGGCATCGGCGCGGCGGTGACCGCGATCTGGTTCTCGTTCCGCCCGATGAGCACTAATGTCGGCGTGAAGATGCTCGCGGCCGTCGTCGTCTTCGGGCTCGCGATCCTGACCTTCGGCATAGCGACCCCCATCGTAAACCTGCTCGGCATCGCGCCCGGTACGATCGCCGGCATCCCCGTCCAGCCCGCCTTCGTGCTCAGCCTCGTAGCGCTGATCGTTGCGGGGGGCGCGGACATGATCTCGGTCTATGTCCGCCAGTCGCTGATCCAGCTCCACACGCCCGACGCGATGCGGGGCCGCGTCAGCGCGGTGTCGCAGCTCACGATTTCGGCCTCGAACGAACTGGGTGAATTCGAGAGCGGGGTGATGGCATCGTTGCTCGGCCCGGTAGGCGCAGTGGTGTTCGGCGGGGTCGGTGCTATTGCGATCACGATCGGCTGGGCGCGACTGTTCCCGGAACTTGGCCGCGCGAAAACCTTTGATCCCCCAGAGATCCTAAAGACCGAACCCGAACACGGAGAAGCCAAGCCATGAAGGCCAACTCGATCCTCGATACGATCGGCAACACGCCGCACGTCCGCCTGTCGAAGCTGTTCCCCGAATCCGAAGTCTGGGTGAAGTCCGAGCGCTCGAACCCCGGCGGCTCGATCAAGGACCGCATCGCGCTCGCGATGATCGAGGCGGCGGAGAAGGACGGCCACCTCCAGCCCGGCGGCACGATCATCGAGCCGACCAGCGGCAACACCGGCATCGGCCTTGCGCTCGTCGCCGCGGTGAAGGGATATAAAATCGTCCTCGTCATGCCCGAGAGCATGTCGATCGAACGCCGCCGCCTGATGCTCGCATACGGCGCGACGTTCGACCTGACCCCACGCGAGAAAGGCATGAAGGGCGCCATCGAGCGCGCGAAGGAACTGGTCGAGCAGACGCCGGGCTCGTGGATGCCGCAGCAGTTCGAGAACCCTGCGAACATCGCCGTGCATGTCGCGACGACCGCACAGGAAATCCTCGCCGACTTCCGTGACACGCCGATCGACGTGATCATCACCGGCGTCGGCACCGGCGGCCACATCACTGGCGTCGCCGAGGCGCTCAAGAAGGAATGGCCGTCGCTCAAGGTCTACGCGGTCGAGCCCGCAGCCTCGCCGGTCATCGCCGGCGGCCAGCCCGGCCCGCACCCGATCCAGGGCATCGGTGCCGGCTTCATTCCCGTCAATCTCCATACCCAGGCGCTCGACGGCGTGATCGAGGTCGACGCCGCTGTGGCCAAGGACATGGCGCGCCGTTCGGCGACCGAAGAGGGCATGCTGGTCGGCATCAGTTCGGGCGCGACGCTCGCAGCGATCCTTCAGAAGCTCCCCGATCTGCCTGACAACGTTCGGGTTCTCGGGTTCAACTACGACACCGGCGAGCGCTACCTGTCGGTCCCGGACTTCCTGCCCGAACAGTGACAGCAGAGCTTTCCGCGCGCGGCACGACGGTGCTGCGCGCCACTCTCATCGGCATCTCCGCGCTGGCGATCGTCGGGCCTGCGCTGGTCGTCGCCAACCCGCCCACGATCGTTCACGCCTCGAAGCGGGTGAAGCTGCCCGCGGGCCGGGTCGTGCCGCAAGCCGAAGTGCCTGAGGTCGAGCCGGTCAAGTTCGTCGATCTCAGCCCCGAAGACGCGCGTGCGTTCAACGCGACCGTGCCGTTCTCGACCGATCCCAACCCGGCGGCGCGGCCGTTCCGCTTCGCCGGCGGTCCAGACGATCTGGCGCGCGCGACCGACTGCGTGGCGGCGGGCATCCTCTACGAGGCGGGCGATGATACGCTCGGCGAGCGCGCGGTCGCGCAGGTCGTGCTCAACCGGCTGCGCCATCCTGCCTTTCCGAAGACCGTGTGCGGGGTCGTGTTCGAGGGGCAGGACCGTTCGACGGGATGCCAGTTCAGCTTCAGCTGCGACGGCGCGCTCACGCGCTGGCATCCAACGGAGGATGCCTGGCGTCGGGCGCGCGAAGTGGCTGCGGCATCACTGTCCGGCGCGGTGTTCAAGCAGGTCGGCTATGCCACGCACTACCATACCGACTGGGTCGTGCCGTACTGGCAGTCGAGCCTCGACAAGATCACCGCGGTGAACACACATCTGTTCTTCCGCTGGTCGGGCTGGTGGGGCACGCCACCTGCGTTCGGCCGTCACCCGGAGACCGTCGAGCCGGTCATCGCGCAGCTCGCGGAACTGTCGGACGCGCACAAAACCGGCGCTGCGTTGGCTGAGGCGGATGCCGCGCTTGCAGAGGCGTCGATCGCGATGGGGTTCGGACCCGTTGCGGAAACGACGCCTGCTCCCGCGGTGCCAGTCGATGGCGATACTATCCTCGTAGCCCTGCCCCGTGGCCAGACCGCCGACGGACTCACTACGCTCGCGGCACAGGCGTGCGGGGACAAGCCGTTCTGCCGGTACATGGCGTGGACAGACGGCAGCAAGGCGGCGACATCGCTCCCGCTGGCACCCGCCCAGACCGCCGCGCTGGGCTTCAGCTACCTGCGCGACCGGTCGAGCAATTATGAGAAGTCGCTGTGGAACTGCCGCCAGTTCAAGCGCGTCGATCCGACGCAGTGCATGAAGGTTCAGGCGACGCTGACGGCTGTGCCGGTGCCTGCCGCGGTTTTGCCAACTGCTCCGGCGGCTGCCGAATTGAACGGAGTGCGGCGGAAGACGGTGGTGGCTACCCCGCCCCTGCCGACGACCACGCCAGTCTCTACCGCCGCTCCTAAGTAGGGAAGCGCAACCTGCCCCCCTCCCTGAAAGGGAGGGGTTGGGGGTGGGTCGGCCCGCTTGAGCCACAACGGTTCGGATCCGCGGAAACCGACCCCCCCCCTGCCCCTCCCTTCCAGGGAGGGGAGCAAAAGGCAGATCCGATCAGGCGGCCATGAACATCTCGGGTGGCAGCGCCATCAGCGACTCCGCCCCACCTTCGATCTTGCGACGCAGCGCGCCCGCATCCGGCAGGATCCGCTCGGCGTAGAACCGCGCCGTCACCAGCTTGGCGTCGAGGAACGCGGTCTCGCCCTCGCCCGCTGCCTTCAGCTTCGCCGCAGCGACCGCCATCCGCAGCCACATCGTGCCAACCGCGACGATGCCCATCAGGTGCATGTAGCTGACCGCGCCCGCACCCACGTTCTCGGGGTTCTTCATGCCGTTGGCCATGAACCACATCGTCGCCGCCTGAAGCTGGCCGTTCGCCTTCTCCAACGCCTCGGCGAACACCGACGTCGCTTCATCGCCCTTCGCCGCAGCGACGTCGTCCGCCACCAGCTTGAAGAACGCCTGGATCCCGCGCCCGCCATTCTGCGCGAGCTTGCGGCCGACCAGATCCATCGCCTGGACGCCGTTGGTGCCCTCGTAGATCATCGCGATCCGGGCATCGCGGACATATTGCTCCATACCCCATTCGGCGATGTAGCCATGGCCGCCGTAAACCTGCTGCGCGTTGGTCGCGATCGCATAGCCCATGTCGGTGCCATAGCCCTTGATGACGGGGGTCAGCAGGCTGATGATGTCGCCCGCCAGCTGCCGCTCTTCCTCGGTCTCGGCGTGATGCTCGAGATCGGCCTGGAGCGCGGTCCACAGGATCAGCGCACGCAGGCCCTCGGTCAGCGACTTGCCCTCCATCAGCATGCGGCGGATGTCGGGATGGACGAACAGCGTGTCCGCCTTCTCCTGCGGCTCCTTCGGCCCGGTCAACGCACGACCCTGGCGCCGATCCTGCGCGTACTGGACCGCATTCTGGTAGGCGACTTCCGCCACGCCGAGACCTTGGAGACCGACGCCGAGACGCGCGGCGTTCATCATGATGAACATGGCGGCGAGGCCCTTCATCTCCTCGCCGACCAGCCAGCCGGTCGCCGAGTCATAGTTCATCACGCAGGTCGAGTTCGCGTGGATGCCCATCTTGTGCTCGATCGACCCGCAGGTGACGCCGTTGCGCGCGCCCAGCGAACCGTCCTCGTTCACCATGAACTTCGGCACCACGAACAGCGAGATGCCCTTCGAGCTGTCCGGCGCGCCCGGCGTCTTGGCCAGCACGAGGTGAATGATGTTCTCGGTCAGGTCATGCTCGCCCGACGAGATGAAGATCTTCGTGCCGGTGATCGCGTACGATCCGTCCGCCTGCGGCTCGGCCTTGGTGCGGATCAGGCCGAGATCGGTGCCGCACTGCGGCTCGGTCAGGTTCATGGTGCCGCCCCATTCGCCCGACACCATCTTCGGCACGTACATCGCCTTCTGCGCGTCCGAGCCCTTGGCGATCAGCGCGGCGATCGCGCCATGCGTGAGCCCTGGATACATCGCGAACGCCATGTTCGACGAGATCATGTATTCCTGAAACGCGGTCGAGACGACGTGGGGCATCCCCTGCCCGCCATATTCGGGCTGGTTGCCGAGCGTCGCCCAGCCGCTCTCGACATACTGCTTGTACGCTTCCTTGAAGCCGTCCGGCGTCGTCACAGAGCCGTCCTCGTGCCGCGTGCAGCCCTGCTGGTCGCCCGACAGGTTCAGCGGGAACAGTACTTCGGCGACGAACTTGCCGCCTTCTTCGAGCACTGCATCGACGACGTCGGGCGAGGCTGCATCGAAGCCGGGGAGGTTATTGTAGCGATCGAGGCCGACGACATGCTCGAGGACGAAACGCGTGTCGCGGACGGGGGGCGTATACTGGGGCATGGTTTATCCTTGGTTGTCCTGGGCGCGGCTCACTTCGAGGAGGGCCACGAAACTGGTGAGTTCGTCGATGGCGAGATCGATGTCGCGCTTCTGCGCGGTCAGCAGCGCGATCCGCGCCTGGCTGCGCTCGATCACGACCTGGCGCTGCGCACGGCGACCGTCGCCGAGATCGTAGAGGTCGATCATCTCGCGGATCTCGCCGAGGCTGAACCCGACGCGCTTGCCGCGCAGGATCCAGGCGAGACGCGCGCGGTCGCGGTGCGAATAGATACGCTGAGTCCCACGACGCTCGGGCGCGATCAGGCCTTCATCCTCATAGAAACGGAGCGCCCGCGCGGTGACGTCGAATTCGGCGGAGAGATCGGAGATCGTGAAGCTTTCGCGATCATGCCGCGGCTCGATCACCGCGTAGGACTGCGGGGTCGCCTGCAAACGAGGGGATGCTTGTGTCGCCATCCCCGGAGAAATAACTCTCGTTTACGTCAACGTCAATTGCCGCAAAGCAACTTTCCCTTAGTCGACCGTAGCGTCCCAGCCTCCGATCGCGATTCGCTGAGCCGGTCGACGGTCAGTGCCGCGAGCGACGCGCGGCCAGTGCAGAGGGACTCGCAGGCTTCGGGGACTTCGGCGGGAAACACGATGCGATCGCCGTCGAAGCGTGCGTCGAACTTGCAGGCGCCGAACGCGAGTTTCAGCGCATCGCCCGAACGCTCGACGGTCCCCGATCCGGCGCATGCCTGGTCCTCGCCATAGTCGACGCTCACGCCGACCCGCGCAGTTTTCCCTGTCCCGACCACGCAGACGCGGTCCGTATCGCGCGCCCATGATCCTTGCAGCGGCGCGTTCGGGTCGGGCACAATTCCCGCCGTCTCGGCCGCAGCTTCGAGCCGAGCCCCCGCGCTGTCCGCCACAGCAGTCGCCGGCCCCCGCCCACACCCGCCGAGCACGAGCGCGAACAGCAGCACGCGCTTCATTCGGCCGGCACCAGTCTGCCCCCTTCGATTCGCCGGAAGAAGCAGGTGCGCTCGCCGGTATGGCACGCCGGGCCGGCCGCATCGACGATCACCCACACTGCATCCTGATCGCAATCGATCCGCAGCTCGGCGACGCGCAACACGTTCCCCGACGTCTCGCCCTTCTTCCAGAGCTTTTCGCGACTCCGCGACCAGAAATGCGCCTCGCCGGTCGCCTGCGTCTGCGCCAGGGCCTCCGCGTTCATGTGCGCGACCATCAGCACGTCGCCCGATACGCGATCGGTGACGACCGCGGTTAGGAGCCCGGCGGAATCGAATTTCGGATCGAGCGTCAGGCCCGTGTCGCGGCTGTGTGTCATACGCAGGATATACCCCGAAAGCCGGCCCGATGCGACCAGCGGCGCGCAATGTTATTACAAACAGGCGACAAGCCGGCGATCCGCTCGTATAGGGCAGCTTCCGCACGACGTGAGAACCGGCATGCTGACGACAAACCCTTATGATGACGACAAACTCCGCGAAGAATGCGGGGTGTTCGGCGTTTCGGCCACCGATGGCGCGGCCGCGCTCGTAGCCTTGGGGCTGCACGCGTTGCAGCACCGGGGGCAGGAAGCCGCCGGCATCACGACCTTCGACGGTGCGCATTTCCACACGCACCGCGCGATGGGACACGTCGCCGGGAACTTCGACCGCGACGACGTCATCCGCTCGCTGCCGGGCACCGTCGCCTGCGGTCATGTTCGCTATTCGACGACCGGCGAGACCGCGCTGCGTAACGTCCAGCCGCTCTATGCAGAGCTGTCGACTGGCGGCTTCGCGATCGCGCATAACGGCAATATCTCGAACGCGATGCGCTTGCGTCGCGAGCTCGTCCGCCGCGGTTCGATCTTCCAGTCGACCAGCGATACCGAGACGATCATCCACCTCGTCGCGACCTCGAACTACCGGACGCTGCTCGACCGCTTCATCGATGCGCTGAAGCAGATCGAAGGCGCGTACTCGCTGATCGTGATGACGCCGGAGGGCATGATCGCCTGCCGTGATCCGCTCGGCATCCGCCCCCTCGTGATGGGCAAGCTGGGCGATGCGGTGATCTTCGCCTCGGAGACGGTCGCGCTCGACGTCGTCGGCGCCACCTTCGTCCGCGCGATCGAGCCGGGCGAACTGGTCATCGTCCAGGGCTCCGAAATCCGCTCGATCCGCCCATTCGCGCCGATGGCGGCGCGGCCGTGCATCTTCGAATGGGTCTATTTCTCGCGCCCCGATTCGATCGTCGACGATCACTCGATCTATTCGGTCCGCAAAGCGATCGGCGCGCAGCTCGCAATCGAATCGCCGGTCGATGCCGACCTCGTCATTCCGGTCCCCGATTCGGGCACACCGGCGGCAATTGGTTACGCCCAGCAATCGGGCATCCCGTTCGAGCTCGGCATCATCCGCTCACACTATGTCGGCCGCACGTTCATTTCGCCCGGCGACAAGGTCCGCCATCTTGGCGTAAAGCTCAAGCACAACGCCAACCGCGCGCTGATCAAGGGGAAGCGGGTCATCCTCGTCGACGACTCGATCGTCCGCGGCACCACTTCGTTGAAGATCGTCGAGATGATGCGCGAAGCTGGCGCGGCCGAAGTCCATATGCGGATCGCCAGCCCGCCGACCCGGCATTCGTGCTTCTACGGCGTCGACACGCCCGAGCGCGAGAAGCTGCTTGCGGCCAAGCTCGATCTCGGCGGCATGACCGGGTTCATCCATGCCGACAGCCTCAACTTCATCTCGATCGACGGGCTCTACAAGGCGCTCGGCGAGGCGAAGCGCGCGGATGTCCGCCCGAAATATTGTGATGCGTGCTTCACCGGCGACTATCCGACGACGTTGACCGACCATGACGAAGGCTCGGAAGTCGACCAGTTCGCAATGCTCGCCGAACGCGTCATCTGATACTCGCGGAGCGTATATGACCGACAAGCCTCTCGAAGGCCGGCTGGCCTTGGTCACCGGTGCCAGCCGCGGTATCGGTGCCGCAACCGCGATCGCACTGGCGGCGAAGGGCGCGCACGTCGTCCTGACCGCGCGCACGCCGGGTGGTCTCGAAGAGGTCGAGGCGACGATCCATGCGGCCGGCGGTTCGGCGACGATCGCTCCGCTGGACCTGGCCGAGAGCGAAGCCATCGCTCGGTTGGCGACCGCGATCGGCGACCGCTGGGATGCGCTCGACATCCTCGTGTTGAACGCTGGCATGCTCGGTTCGCTGTCGTCGGTCCCGGCGATCGATCCGAAGGAAATGGCGCAGGTCCTGACTTTGAACGTCAGCGCGCAGGCGGCGCTGATTGCGGCGTTCGACCCGATGCTGAAGAAGGCCAAGTCGGCCAGAGTGATCGGCGTGACCTCCAGTGTCGGCCGCAAGCCTCGCGCGTATTGGGGCCTCTACGGCGCGTCGAAGGCTGCATTCGAAACGCTCCTCGGCGCGTATGGCGACGAGATGGCCGAAATCAGCGCAATCCGTACCGCGATCGTAGATCCCGGCGCAACGCGAACGAAGATGCGCGCGCGAGCGTATCCGGGCGAGGATCCGAACTCGGTCAAGGAACCGACAGTGGTCGCTGACCGCATCGTGGCTCTGGCGATCGAAGGCTTCGAACCCGGCCATTTCGAGCGGGTAGCCTAACCGTTCTCCTGCGCACGCAGGAGTCCAGAATACCAAACGCGGCGCTTCGTGACCCTGGATTCCTGCGTACGCAGGAAAACGCTACCGCTTCACCAGCGTAACCTGCGCGACATCGATCCCGCCACCGAGAAACCCACCCTCGCAGTACATCAGATAGTAGCGCCACAACGCCACGAACCGCGCATCGAATCGCACCGGCAGCCGCCCCTCCGCGACCGCGGCATCGAACGCGACCCGCCACCGCCGCAACGTCTCGGCATAATGCAGCCCAAACCCGCGCCGATCTTCCCACGTGAGCCCTCGCGCCTCGGCCAGCGCGCGAAACCGAGGTTCGGACAACAGCATCCCGCCCGGGAACACGTAGCGCTGGATGAAGTCGACACTCCGCGAATAGGAATCGAAGATCGCATCGTCGATCGAGATATACTGCAACGCCGCACGCCCGCCTGGCTTCAAGGCGCGCGCGATCGCGTCGAGATACGCCGGCCAATATTCCTCGCCGACCGCCTCGACCATCTCGATACTCGCCACCGCATCATAGGTCCCGGTGACGTCGCGGTAATCGGTCAGCGCAACCTGCACCCCGTCGAGCCCCGCCGCCGCGATCCGATCGTCGACCTGCCGCTTCTGCTCGACCGACAGCGTCAGCGCATGCACGCCTACCCCCGCGCGCGCCGCCATCTCGGCGAACGATCCCCAGCCGCAGCCGATCTCCAGGATCGTATCGCCGGCGCGCGCCCCGGTTCGGTCGAGAATCGCACGCAGCTTGGCCGCCTGCGCCGCCTCATGCGGTTCGGCCTCGTCGAACGGTTCGGCGAAGATCGCGCTCGAATAGGTCAGGCTGGGATCGAGCCACGTCTCGTAGAAATCGTTGCCGAGGTCGTAATGCGCCGCGATGTTCTTCCGCGAACCGGTCGGGTCGTTCCGCCGCATCCGGTGCCACGCGCGCGCCGCCAGCCGCACCACGCCGCCCGACCGCGCTGCCCCCCCGAGCGAGCGGCGGTTGCGCATGAACAGGTCGAACAGCGGCACCGGATCGGGGCTCGACCAGTCGCCCGCGGCCCAGCCTTCGTACCAGCCGACCGACCCGGCGGTCGCCAGACGGACCAGCGCGCGCCAGCGGTGCACGGTCACCACCGGCAACGGCCCAGGCGCGCGTCCGCCGATCAGCCGCCGCGTGCCGTCGGGCAGTCGCGCATCGATCCCGCCGCTCTCAAGCCCTGCGTCTATCCGGTCGAGCAAACGGTGAAACACTGGCGCGACGAGGCGCGCGACCGGGGAAACCTGCGCGGCGGGCACATGGTCGAAAGCGGGAACGGCGGTCATCGCGGCGCTCCATGCAACACGGGCGGCGGCTAGGAAAGAGGCGTCGGCGCCGAAACGGCTGGAACGCGATCCAAGGCCACAACGCGCTCCTCTCCCTGAAAGGGAGGGGTTGGGGGTGGGTAGGCTGGCTTGAGCCACTCACGCCCCTGCATGCGGAACCCGACCCACCCCCACCCCCTCCCTTCCAAGGATGGGAGCAGATGCGACCCTACCGCGCGTGCCGCCCAGCCTCGAGCGCCCTCTCCCGCCCTTCGCGGTGGCCAACGATCTTCGCCGGATACGCTTTCGGCCGGCAGCCGGACTCCTCCGGATCATGGATCGCTTCGCCGGTCACCTTCGCCAGTTCCGGCACCCATTCGCGAATATAGCCCCCCGCATCGAACTTCTCCGACTGCGTCAGCGGCGCCATGATCCGCCCGAACATGTTCGAATCCACCCCGGTCCCGGCAACCCACTGCCAGTTCACCGAATTATTCCCGTAATCCGCATCGACGAGGCAATCCCAGAACCAGCGCTCGCCCTCGCGCCAGTCAATCAGCAGATGCTTCACCAGGAAGCTCGCCGTGATCATCCGTACGCGGTTGTGCATCCAGCCGGTCGTCCAGAGCTGGCGCATCCCGGCATCGACGATCGGATAGCCGGTCCTGCCCTCCTGCCACGCCTTCAGGTCCACCTCGGCCTCCTTGCCGGACCGCCAAGGCAGCTTGTCGAACTTGGGTCGCCCGTTGGTATCGCCGTAGTCCGGCATCGTCAGCACGACGCCATCGGTGAAGTCGCGCCACGCCAGTTCCTTGCGGAACGTCGTCGCGTCGCCGTGACCATCGACGGCATGCCACACCGTACGTGGCGAGATTTCGCCGAAATGCAGGTGCGGCGACAGGCGCGAGGTGCCCTCGATCGACGGCATGTTGCGATCGACGTCATACGCCTCGACGATCGGCGCCATCGCTTTCGCGTTTTCCAACGCCTGCGCCTCGCCCGGCGTCCAGTCACCGAATCCGGTCGACCAGTCCGGCTTGGTCGGCAGCAGGTCCCACTCCGCCAGCGTCTCGGTTTTTGGCCAAGATCCAGGCGCCGGGATCGTTCGCGGCGCAGGCTCGGGGTCGCCCGGCGGCATCATCTGATTCAGGGCCTTCCAGAACGACGAATACACCTTGAACTGTCCGCCCGACCCCGTCTTCACATCCTCGACGCGAGCAAGATGGTTGCCGTCATGCAGGCACAATCGATCGCCAAGCGCCGCCTCGGCCTTCCGCCACCACGACTCGTAATGCCGGATCGCATGCACCTGCTCGGCACCGGTTTCCTCCATCAATGCCGTCAGCACCTCGACCGCATCACCGCGTCGCAGGACCAGCTTCGATCCCTTGTCCGCCAGCGACTTGGCAAACGAGTCGAGCGTGTGGTGCAGCCACCAGCGCTGGGCGCCGCCCATCCTCCATTTCTCCGGCGCGTCGTCGTCGAGCACGTAGACCGGGATCACCCGCCCAACATGCGCAGCGGCGATCAGCGCGGGGTGATCGTGAAGGCGGAGGTCCTGGCGCAGCCAGAGGAGAACAGGTGTCGTCATCGCATCCCCAACGCAGCAACCCGCGATCCAGCATCACGCCGCTGCGAAAGTTTCCCCCAGCGTCATGATCGCCGCCACGTGTCGTTCGGCGATCGCCAGCGCGTCCTCGCCGTACCCGCCGCCCACCGTGCTCGCGAGCGGCACGCCGCGCGCAATCGCAAGGCCAGCGACAAGCCGTTCCCGCCTTGCCAGACCGTCCAAGGTGAGCGCCAACCGCCCGAGCCGGTCGCCCTCGAACGGATCCACGCCCGCCTGATACAGGATCAGCTCCGGCCGGAACTCGTCGAGCAAAGGCACCAGCGTCGTCTCTAGCGTCGCCAGGTACGCATCGTCGCCGACCTTGTCCGGCAACGGCACGTCGAGCGTCGATCGTGCCTTCCGCACCGGGAAATTCTTCTCCGCATGGATCGAATAGGTTGCGATCTCCGGTCGCCCCGCGAGCAGCGCTGCGGTCCCGTCGCCTTGATGCACATCGCAATCGACGACGAGAACGCGCGCCACGCGCCCCTCTTCGATCAGCCGCGCCGCCGCCACCGCGAGATCGTTGAACACGCAGAAACCCGCGCCGGTATTCGCCAGCGCATGATGGCTCCCGCCCGCCGTATTCGCCGCGAACCCGTGCTCCAGCGCGAGGCACGCGGCCAGCCATGTCCCTTGCGGCACGATCGCCGCGCGCGACGCCACCGCCGCTGTTACTGGGAAGCCGATCCGCCGCTCCTTCTCCTTCGGCACGTCCGCACGGAGAACTTCGGCAACATAATCCTCGTCATGCACCGCCTCCAACCACGCGGTCGGCGTCGTCTCGGCCCGGTGCCACGCGACCGCATCTCCCTTTTCGAGCAGCAGGTCGCGGATCAGCCCGTTCTTGTTCCAGCGATAGGTCGAGCGCGCCGGAGCTGGGGTGACATAGTCGGGATGGTGGACGACATGGATCATGCTCCGTAGGTAGGAGCGCGCCTGTCGACCCCCAAGTTGCCCGAGCCCCAAGCACCTGCGTTGCGGAGACTATTTTTGACCGACGTTTCGACCCTGCCCTACCGTCCCTGCGCCGGCATCATGCTCATGAACGCAGACGGCAAGATCTTCGTCGGCCAGCGCAACGATTCGCCGCTGGAGGCATGGCAGATGCCGCAGGGCGGGATCGACCCCGGCGAGGACGCCGAAGTCGCCGCGCTCCGCGAACTCGGCGAGGAAACCGGCGTCATGCCGGACAAGGTCGAACTGATCGCGGAAGCGCCCGGCGAATTCGTCTACGACCTCCCCCCCGAATTGCTGGGGAAAGTGTGGAAGGGCAAATGGCGCGGCCAGACGCAGCGCTGGTTCCTGTACCGCTTCCACGGCACCGACGCGGACGTGAACATCGCCACCGACCACGAGGAATTCCGCGCGTGGCGCTGGAGCGATCCCGCCGACCTTCCGCGGCTGATCGTCCCGTTCAAGAAGGCGCTCTACGAACAGGTACTCGCCGCCTTCGCGCCACATCTCGGCGCAAGCTCGACACGCTGAGCAGTTCCCATTCCGTCACGCTGCCGTTACGGAACGGCTGTGCGCCGCTTAGCCCCTCTTCTGCTCGCCCCGCTGCTGCTGGCGAACGCGCCCGATCCGCAGTCGGTGATGATCCCCGAGACGATCCGCGCGATGCTCGACGCGGCGCTGGAGGCAGGCAACGAAGCGGACGTCAACACGATCGCCAAATACGCGCGCGCCGCCGATCCCCTCAGCGGCGACGCGGTGCTGGCGATCGCCGAAAAGTGGAAAGCCGACCGCGCAGCGCAACGCACGCAGGTTATCCGTCAGGCCAGCTTCCTCGACCTGTGGAGCGGCAAGGCGGAGGTCGGTGGGTATCTGACGACGGGCAATTCCGACACGGCGGGCGGCACGGCGGTGCTCGACCTCAACCGCGAAGGTCTTCGCTGGCGCCAGAAATTCCATGCGCAGGCGGACTATCAGTCGAACCAGAACATCACGACGCGCGAGCACTACCTCGCCTCGTACGAGCCCAACTACAAGATCGACGACCGCGCCTATATCTACGGCGTCGCGCAATATGAAGGCGATCGGTTCCTCGGCTATTTCAACCGCTATTCGACCTCGGTCGGTGCCGGCTACAGCGTGATCAAGACCGCAGGGACCAAGCTCGATCTCGAACTCGGGCCAGCGTATCGCTACACCGAATTTACCGACGATACCGAGCAGAGCAGCATCGCCGCGCGTGGCACGGCGAATTTCAGCGTGCGGATCCTGAGCGGCCTGTCGGTCAGCCAGGTCGCCTCCGCCTATGTCCAACGCTACAACAGCACGCTCAGCGGCACGACCTCGCTCAACGCCAAGCTGATCGGGCCGCTGTCTGCAGCGTTGTCGTACAGCGTCCAGTATGAAAGCGAACCGCCGGTCGGCTCGGTCTCGACCGACACAACCAGCCGCGCGTCGCTGGTCTACAGCTTCTGACGCTGTTCCCACGTGCGTCCGGCTTCGCTAGGGTCGCGTGATGAGGGGACTTTCACCAATAGAGCGCGATGCCGTCGACACGGCGGGCGCTGCACCGATGCTGACGCAGGTCGAGGCTTGGGCGGCCATCAACAGCGGTACGCGCAACCTTGCCGGGGTGGCGACGATGACCGGATTGCTCGGCGACGCGTTCGCAAGTCTGGCGGGCGAGATCACGCTGGTCGAGCCGACACCCGTCGACAATGTCGGCGCGGACGGCGTGGTCTCCGCGATCGAGCACGGCAAGCACCTGCACCTCGTCGTGCGGCCCGACGCACCGGTCCGCATGCTGTTCACGGGCCATATGGACACGGTCTACCCGGTCGATCACGCGTTCCAATCGCTGCAATGGCTCGACGACGGCAGGCTCAACGGCCCCGGCGTCGCGGACATGAAAGGCGGGCTGGCGGTGATGCTTGCCGCACTTCAGGCGGTCGAGGCCAGCCCCCTCGCCGCCCGGATCGGCTATGACGTCGTCATCAACTCGGACGAGGAAACTGGCTCGTTCTCTTCCGCAGCGCTGCTGGCCCGCGCCGCGCACGGAAAGATCGCCGCGCTGACCTACGAACCCGCGCTCGCCGACGGCACGCTGGCGGGAGCACGCGGCGGTACGGGAAACTTCTCGATCATCGTCCACGGTCGCAGCGCGCACGCCGGTCGCAACCCTGAAGACGGCCGCAACGCGCTCGTCGCGGCCGCCGACATTGCGGTACGGCTGTCGAAGGTCCGCGGCCCACGCCTCGCGGTGAACCCGGCGCGGATCGAGGGCGGTGGCCCGAACAACGTCGTCCCCGATCTCGCCATCCTCCGCATCAACTTCCGCCCTGCCACGCTCGACGACATCGCGCGGGCGCAATCGCATATCGACTCCGCGGTCGCGATGGTCGCCGCCGAGCACGACGTCCGCATCGAGGTGCATGGCAGCTTCAACCGCCCCCCCAAACCGATCGACGACGGCGCCGCGCGGCTGTTCGATCTGGTCAAGGCATCCGGCGCGGACCTCGGTCTCGACATTGCCTGGAAAGCCACCGGCGGCGTCTGCGACGGCAACAACATCGCCGCCGCCGGCGTACCGGTCGTCGACACGATGGGCGTCCGCGGCGGCGCGATCCATTCGACCGACGAATTCATGATCCCCGACAGCCTCGCCGAACGCGCGGCGCTGTCGGCGGTCACCATATTGCGTATCGCGGAGGGCCGCTTGTGAGCTTCAGGATCCGGGCAGCGGTCGACGACGACCTTCAGCACCTCTACGAAATGGCCAAGCTGACCGGCGGCGGCTTCACCAATTTGCCGCCCGATCGTCGTGCGCTCACCGCCAAGCTCGAACGCAGCCACACCGCCTTCGCGCGCACCGATGGCCCGGTCCAGGACGAGCTGTTCGTGCTGATCCTCGAGAACATCGAGACGAAGGAAGTCCGCGGCACCTGCCAGATCTTCACGCAGGTGGGCCAGAGCTACCCGTTCTACAGCTACCGGATCGGCCAGCTCACGCAGCATAGCCGCGAGCTGAACCGCACCTTCCGCGCCGACATGCTCACGCTCGCCACCGATCTGGAAGGCGCAAGCGAGGTCGGCGGTCTGTTCCTCCATCCCGGCGAACGCGCCGGCGGCCTCGGCCTGTTGCTCGCGCGCAGCCGTTATCTCTTCATCAAGATGCACCGTGCCCGCTTCGCAGACCGCATCCTCGCCGAACTGCGCGGCGTCATCGACGAAGCGGGCGGCTCGCCGTTCTGGGACGGCCTCGCAGGCCGCTTCTTCGGGATGAATTTTCAGGACGCGGACCAGTTCAATGCGATCAACGGTCACCAGTTCATCGCCGACTTGATGCCCAAGCATCCGATTTACACCGCGATGCTGACCGAGACCGCGCGCGCCGCGATCGGACTGCCCCATCCCTCGGGCCGCGCTGCGATGCGGATGCTCGAGAACGAAGGCTTTGCGTTCGAGAACTACGTCGACATCTTCGATGGCGGCCCGACGATGACCGCCCGCACCGACCAGGTCCGCTCGATCGCCGACGCGCGCGACTGCAACGTGGTCGGGATCGGTGGCGACGACGGCAAGGACGCCCTGGTCGCGACGGGCAACCTGGCCGACTTCCGCGCGGCCTTCGGGAAAGTCCGCGAGACCGAGGACGGGGTCGTGCTGGCCGAGAATTGCGCGCGCTCGTTGGACGTCGGCGAAGCCAACCGGGTCACGCACGTCGCTCGCATCTGACCGCCGCAATCCAACGTAGATCGTCGGGTTAATTTACAGATAACCCGAGATGGCTGAAATGCGCGAGTCGCGAGCGGAGTTTTCCACTGTTTGTAAGTCTACGTTCTGTTCTCCCAACGCAGCATAGCCGCATCGGCGAGGGCTGATTGGTCACGTTGCTTGGCGTAATGCTCGACCATGAGAAGCGATTGACCGCTGACCGCGGCGGTCTGCGCGGCGGAACAGCCCGCCTCGAGTAGCGCGATCACGGCGTTCTTGCGTAGTCCGTGCGGGACGCTCGGTGCACCGGCGGCGGCCGAGAACGCCTTGAGTATCTTGCGCGCATTATCGTCTCGCATTGGTTTGCCGTGAATGGTCCGACAGATCGCCCCCTCGCCTTGCTTGCGGGTCGCCAGTTCGGCCTTGAGTGCGCTGTGGATCGGGATCTTCATCGGCTTCTTCGTCTTGTCTTGGACCACAGAAATCCGATCGTCCTCGACGTCCGACCACTGCATCCCGAGCACGTCGCCTAGCCGCTGCGCGGTGTAGTACAGCAGGTTGACCAGCAGGCGGACGGCAGCGTCCTCGGCGACCAAGCCAGCCCGCAGCACGCCGGCGGGCCATGGCTCGTGCTCACCGCCTGCCATCGGCGTAATCCCATCGCATGGGTTCTTCGCGATATGCTCGCGCTCGGTGGCCCAAGCGAACAGCGCGCCGCTCGTTCGGAGAAAAGCGTTCGCTGCGCCTGGCGTTGCCGCCATCTTGTCCAGCAGAGTGCGCATGTCACCTCGGGTGATGCCGGTGACAGGCGCGGTCGGCAGCGCCTTTTCCAGTCGCCGCAGGTAGATGTCGTAAAGCCGTCGGGATGCCGGTGCGAGCGCGCCGTACGCTGCGCCGCGCTGGTACAGATCGACCAGGACCGGAACCGTCATCAAGGCTGACTTCGCCTTGCGATTCCGGTGGCCCATCAGCGCGGCGTAGCTGCCCCCGAACTCCATCGACCGCAGCGGCGGCAGGCGCGTCATCAGGCGCTTCCCATCGACCACTTTGCCGGTGTCGAAGTACAGATACTCCTTACCCTTCGAGCGCACGCGCTTCACATATTTGGGAAGATCATGCGGCACTGCGCAGCCCCGGTTGATCCTTGCGCCAGTCGTTGCCCACGCCTGACATCTCGTCGAGGCTGGTGTCCAACGCGGCACGGTCCCACCGCGGCCCGCCGGCCATCGCTACCGACATCGGCAGGCGGCCAGCATAGACCTCGGCATCGAACTGCTGCGGGGTGAGCTCGCAATACTGGGCGGCCGTCGATCGCTTCAGCATTCGCGGCCAATACGGTGCGGCGCTCATGATGCCGTCGCCCCCTGCTCAAGGTGTTGGCGGACTGCTAGCCCGAGCGGGGTGAGGACGACTGCACCGTCGCCCCCTTCTAAGCGAGATCTGGCGCACACCAGGTCACTCGGCAGCGTTTCGAAATCTGCACCACAGATGCAGTCGTATGGGCCTGTTGACTTCGCGCATTCGCCGTACAGGATCACTTCCCGCTGCGCCTCCGTCAGCTTCGCCGCCACGTCTGCAACAGCCCCCGCCTTGGGGGTGGTGGTCGGGTTCATGAGGGTTGCTCCGGAAAGAGGCGGTCGATGTCAGCGTCGGTTACGCCTCGTGCTTCGAGATCGTCTGCGGCCATAAGGGCGAGGCGTCGGGCAAGCGATTTGCCGCGATGAAACATGCGGTTGATGCGCTTCCACTCAGTTTTGATTTCATCGTCACTCATAGTCCGCACCAATTATCTTCGCAGGTCGCCGGCTCTGCATCGAGCATCGCGTCCAGTAGCGGATAGGCGGGCACCACGCCGGTCAGCGGGCGGTACTTCCCGCGCTCGCTATCAGCCCAACGCTTCACCTCGCCGATACCTTCCGCACCCGCGTACTTGGCAGGGTTGAACATCGGGCGCCCAACATCGGCCTCTAGTGCTGCGACGGCTGCGATGGCTTCCGGCGATGCCCGACGCAGGTCAGCGCGGTTGCTGTTGATGCAGATCGCACACTCGTCCGAACGATGCGGCAGGATCGGGAAAGGCGTCTTCTCAATCATCCCGTCGCGGTCTGCGTCGGAGAAGTCGATCATCGGGTGCCAGACGTGACGCCCGTTATCGCGCTCTGGCATGAAAGCCGGGTGACTAGATCGCGCGGCGCTCTCGGCACGCCGAACACCGACGCACACAAGTGCCCGATGATCCGGGTCCGCCTCCGTCACCCACTTGAGGAACGGACGCACCTTCAACTCCTGGGTGCAGAACTTGACGAGACGCGTCGGGAACATGCCCGCAGCGGTGTGGTTGCGCACCGATGCCTCGAAGCCGATCGACGTCAGCCGCACCGCTTCCCATCCGAGCGAGCGTACCCATTCCTTGCCCTGCTCGACGCGGACCTTCCATGCGTCGGAGGCCCAGCCCGTGTCCGAATAGACGACCGCCACGTCCTTCAAGCCGTACTCGTGGAGCATCTGGAGCATGGCGATGCTGTCGTTCCCGTAGGAGCAACGCGCGATATACCGATAGTCGCTCACTTCCCCCCTCCCTGCGACAAGAGGCTGATGGCGAGGTCCTCCCAAGCCTTGCGATACGACGGCTGCATATGCGGCCATTCCTCGGGCAATGCCGTCGTGGTGAGGCGCGACACATCGCCCGCCATGAATGCCCGAAACAGCGCCTCGCCAGTCACCCCTTCGTCATTCGCTGCCGCAACGGTGGCGGGGGCGGGGAATTGCTCGGCTGCGTTGATTTGTTCGGCCAACTCCTGAGCCTCCCATTGAGTTAGATGCGGTTGCATCGTGTCAAAGTCGGTAACGGGCCGCGTCATGCATCACCCGTCATGCGGTAAAGTCGAAGATGCTTGGCGCAGAATACATCCTCCGGCTTGCCTACATACCGTGATGCACCTGAGCAGAACGGACACTCGGATGGCCTTGGCTCCGGACGCGGCCAATGATCGGCAATGAAACCGTGCAGAGCATCCGCGATCAACTCGCCTTCCCATTCCGTTGGCACGTAGTCATTGCCTTCGGTCGACATCACGTAATCAGCGACGAAAGCGCTTGCTAACTGATCAACGTCCACCTCCCCCGGCGCTGGCAGTGCTCGGCTATCGCCAACCCCATCGCCATGAGAGACAACGTCGGTTGTCTGTGATGCGTGAGAAACAGGCGTTGGCAGTGTCTGCGAGAAGACGGCAACGATCTCGGCCAAATCGCCAGCGTCTATTACGAGGGGCCAGTTACGATCATCGCGTCGATCGCCGCTGAGGTGCGCTGTCAGCCGCGTTCCCAGCCGCTCGATCAACTCGGGGCTCGGGTTGGGATTGGGGGTCATGCGACGTCTCGGGCGTTGAGGGCGGCGCGGGAATGCCCGATCAGGTTGAGCGCGATCCACGATGGGATAGATACGGCATGGCTTGCAGCAATGTTGTCGGCGTGCGTATCCATTCCATTCTTGCGCAACTCGGCTACCAGCACGGCCCGCGCGTCTTCCCAAGCCGGATCGCCGGGACTGATCAGCAGACCACGCAACCGTTCGATCTCGGCTTGTAGTTCCGCTTCTCGCGTCTGGGTGGCATCGGGAGTAAGGGCGGCGGAATAGGCGATGATGTCCCAAGCAGGATTCCGGTTTTTGCGATCGTGGTCCCATCGGTTGGTGCCGTTCGCGTGATAGGCAAGAGACATGTTGCTCGGAAACATAGTGCTGCCGTTTCGCAGAATGACCGGACCGCCATCCCAATCGACGGGCGCTGCATCGCCACCCGCCCAAGGCTTCATGCCCGGAGCCTCCCCCGCACCTTCGCCCGACTTGCAAGGAAGGGAGAGCGCCGCGAGATACTGCTCGGTCACAGCGTCGGGGTTGATGATGGCATGTCGGTTATAGAACGACCGCACCATGTCGCGAAGTGAAGGCTCGGGACCGTTGTCGATTGCCGATACCTGGGGCTGCACGTCGAACAGGCACTCCTGCGCAACCGGCACCGCTTGCTGTTCTGATGTCGTCACTGGGCCGGCATCGTCGATCGCATCGCACATCGCGGCGGTCGTCTTCGGATCGTCGTACGGATCAACCACGGGCATATCCCTTCTTAGGTTCACGACATGGAGCGCAGCGGCCCATGACGAGACGCAGGCTGTCGAGCCCGCAAACCCGGCATTCACCTGGCGCACCGATGGCGATGGGCGCACTCGCGGCGCGGATGTTGCGATCGAGCGCAGCCTGCGCGACGTCGTTCGCCATGTCGGCTACGTCAGCCATCAGGCAGCCTTGTCGGTTAGCTGGGCGTCGGCCTCGACAGCGCGCAGCGGGGGTACAGACGTCCTGAGGGGCAGGACCGAGGCAGTCGGGGAAACGGGGCCATCGCCGAAGATCACTGCACCGCAGGCGCGGGGCCAGATGCGAGACCAGTTCGGGACGAGGGAATCGTAGAGCGACCAGAGACCGCACACGGCCATCGCGATCAGGCAAGCGCACCCGGCCGAGTGCATGAACAAGTTCCACGTCATCGACGATCTCCACGATTAAGGATTGCGAGCATGAGCTCGGTCATGACTTCAGGGGTGACTTTGCCGCAGAGGTCGGGCGCCTGCGGGCGGGGCTGCGGGGGCGTCACGCGGCCATGCTCCGGCCCATGCCGCCCTTGCGGTACGGAGAGGTCCAGCCATCGCCCTCGACGATCTTCTCCGCACCGCTGGGGGCGATGACCCGAACACGTCCGTCAGCAAGCTTGCGAATGATCGGGCACTCGAACTCATAGACGGGGACGGGGCGGAAGGTGCCGAGGCTCAGTTCCAAGATCCCGACGTTGCGCCGCACGGTCATCGCCGGGGCGGTCAACACGTCGAGCCCGCGGCTCATGCACTCGCGCGCCTGCTCGTTCGTGAATCGACGACCGCCCTTGATGCTATGACCACCGAAGCCGACCTTCTCGCCGTCCTCAATCGTGCCATACCAGGCGTAGGGCGTCTTCGACGGGGTAACGAGCCACGCTGCCGGCTGGCGACCGATGACCTCGCCCATAGGGCGTGAACCTGGCGCGCTCATGCGCATGCCCTCAGATGCTTGGAAGCGGCGGTGCTATCCTCGGCGTACTTCCGTGACCGCTTGGCGTGGAACCGTGCCTCGATCATGGCAGCATGGTCCGTCTGCGCACGCTCATGGAAACCAGCCTCAGCGGCCTCGACCGCGGCGACTAGCTGTTCCATGTTCGGGCGACGGCCCATCTTCTGCTGAAGGCGATCGTGCTGCGAGATGATGACCCGCAGGGCGACCGGCGGGATGTGCAGACGGTTCGCGTGACCCGAGATTGCGGCCTCGATCGCCCGCTTCCGCGCCACGGCGTAGGCTACGCCACCAGTCGCAGTGCCGTCTTCCTCTTGCCGATAAGCTTCGATCAGCGACGTTTCAGCGTTCGTCAGTCGGAACACGGCGCTCGACATATCAAGGATCGACTGATCGAGGTCGGGATCGTGGGACTTGATGGTGCGCCCGGTCATGCGGCTACACTCGCGATATCGCCGCGCTCAGCGGCTTGCCGCTGCCACTCGCGGCCTTTCGGCGTTGCGAGAAACTCGGTCCAGTAGAGGGCGGACAGTGGCTCCGCGTCCATCGGCAGCGTCTTTTCGAACTTCGGCCAGCCGATGACATCGGTCTGCTGACGGTGGCATTCGAGCGACAGCGGCAACATGAACCGGTCGGCTACCTTCGTGGAGGCACCTTTCGCGTCTCGTGTGCCCTTGCCTGCGTGATCGACGTGCGCAGCCTGAACCGGCCCCGAGCACCAGGGGTTCTTGCCGAGGCAGGCGCAGGGGAGCCCGCGAAGGAACAGGCCGAAATCTTCAGCGCGCTTCCACTCAGGGCGACCGGCGCGCTTCGGCTTGATCTTGCGAAAGGCGCTCTTCGGGGGCCTCACGTGATCGACCCCAGCTTAACGCCACAGAAGGGGCAGAAGGTTGCGAACATTCCGCAGGCCTTCTTCTTGCCGCGACCGGTCTCAATCTGCTCGGTGACGATCATCGGGCGCGCGGTCTGATCGGGCCCGAGCATGATCGGAAGCGAGATCCGCGTGTTCCGCTCGGCGAGGAACGCATCCGTCTCGGCGATGCAGTTCTGAATCTCGGTCATGCGACCACCCGGCATGCTACGATGTCGGCGGCTGCTTCCGATGTCGCGGGATGGACCCAGCTATCCGAATAAGCGTGGGCGACGTTGCCATCGGCCCCCGACATACGCTCGGCGGTTTTGCGATCGCGGTCGGCACGAAACTGCACCTGAACCCGCGCGAGATCCGACACCGGGCACCCGGAGCCGTCGCACTCGATCCAATCTGAAGAAGCCTGCTCGGCCACGATCGTCTCCCGACAAGCCGGTATGGCCTGTTGAATAGACTATGTGACGGATATATCCGTCAGTCAACCTCTATGACGGGTTTGTCCGTCATAATTATTTAAAAATGCCCGCCACAACCGGGCGGGCCGATCGCTACTCGCAATGCGCGATCCGCTAGAGCGCCTTGCCGATCCAGGTGGCAACACCGATCGCACCAACAACCAATGCGGCGTATATTTGCATACGCGTCAGGAGCTTATCACCAAGCGTTGTTAGATCAGTTTTCGTTGCCACGGTGGCTTTAAGCACGGCAACGTCAGTTTTGATTTCCGCTACGTTGGGCTCGATTTTGCCGAGACGAGTGTCCAAACTAGTTAGCCGGGTCTCAACGCTTTGCTGCCAAGGGTCCATACCCCCAGACCTAGGATCCCCGCCAGCCGGCGGCAAGGGCGGCACGCTGGAATAGTGCCCACCGGCTCTTAAGCGATCCACGATCGCCCGGTAGGCGGGGTCAGTGTTGTTCATCGATCACAGCCTTTATTGACGCGACTGCAGTTTTGCGTTCCGCTAATTCGAGCTTATTGCGTTCATGCTCTGCCCGAATCGCGGCAACCACGGCTGTCAGTTTTGTGGCAGCCGCCGTCAGCGACGACTTTGCAGTAACGGGCTCCCCAAGCCTCTCCTGCGCAATAGAGACCATCATGTCGGCTTGGACGCCTACGATATCGATTAGAATGTCGAGCAGCCGGGTGCGAGCAAATGACCCGTCCTGGTCGTCTTCCAGGCCTCGCAATTTTCTGGACAAGGCGTCGAGATCATCGTCGGTAAGATCGGTCATTTATTTTCGTCCATTTCGTGCCGAGGCGGCGGCCGCGATCCCGGCCCCCTGCAAAATTCTTACAACCCCGACGTTGCAAGTAAGCGTCGCAGGAATTTTCCTAGACGCGAACGCCAAATGAGAACACAAAGAGAACATGGAGGAGCGACTCGAACCGCTGACGCTAGAGGAACCGGGTTGTGAGGTCGGCTGCTCGAACTGCGTGCGTTCCTGTGCCGTCGCAAACATCATGTTAAGCTTGTGGGTGCGGGAGGAGGAACGTCTGTTGCGCCTTCGGTCGGTGGAGAACGCCCACCACTGGGCCGACGAGCTTGCGGAAGCTTCAGAACACGTGCGACAGCTTGTGAAAGAAATTGCGCACGTTTGTCCGTCGTACCCCGCGTGGGCATTCTTGGAATCGCGTCTAGGAGCGCGCCGTAAAGCTCGGCTTCAGTAGGTGGATCCCCGCGTTCCTCCGCGAGCCCGAACATCGACAAGTCGCCGCCGAGCGCCCTTGCTAGGTTCGACAGTACCTTACTGGTCGGGTTCTTGTTGCGGCCATTCAAGATATCGCCAACGGTGTCGCGGCCCTCTTCCGCCTCCTTGGCAAGACTTCGCTGCGAGAACTCTGCGCCTGGTCCGGTCGCCTTTCGCAAGACATCCTTAATGCGCTCGATGTCGAAATCGGGATCAGCCATGTCGGCTTTATCCCATGACGGACCTATCCGGCACAATTTACGGACAAATCCGTCACCTGACTCTTGACTTGACGGATATATCCGTCGCATATCGTGGCCATGGACGATCTCATACGCGACATCGAAACGTTCTGCCGAACGCATCATATCCGAGAGAGCCGCTTCGGACGGGCGGCGGTAAATGACACGACGTTTGTACCGCAGTTACGCGCTGGACGGGAGCCAAGACGGGCAACGGTCGGCAAGGTGCGCCAGTTCATGGCCTCGTACCAGCCCACATTGATAGAACAGAAGGAAGCAGCATAGATGCTGCTCACCCTTCCCTTCGAGATGAGCGCGCGCGTCGCGGCTGCTCCATCGGTCGTGATGCTGATCGGCGGCAAGTCCGTTGCAGGCTTCGCGGTTACCGAGCCGGAGTATGCCGAGATCCCGGCGATCGTCGTCTCGCACTGCTCGCGCTGCCGGTTGACCGGTGATTCCGCGGTGCGTGCCTGCATCTCTCCTGACTGCCCCTCCCGTGATCGAAAGGCTGCCTGATGCGTGGTGCTATACACTTCGTTGCATTGATCGTGATCAGCATAGCGCTGGTCGTCGGCGCGGCGTTCCTCGCCGGCCTGTCGCCGGTCGTTGCTGGGCTGGCCTTCGCCCTCGGCATCGCCGTTACGATTGGCGCATCGGTCTACGTCAACACCCGCAACGCCAATCGTTACGGTCGTCAGGTCTGGGAAGAAGCCCAGCACTCCGACTTTGATGAGCCGGTAGTCGGCTCGCATCGTGTGCGCGTTCGGCGGGGTCGGGGTCGCGGTGTTCATGAAGCCTCTTTCTCTGGTTCGGAGGGTTAAGTCCGTGACGAATGACTCCATGATTTCGCCGGAACTGGCAGAGGATGCGATCTGCCGAGCGATCGGCTTGCTGATGGGCCGCGGTCGTCAGCACTCGGTCGAGGACGTCGCGCTCGCCACGAAGATCCCTGCGCGCACGCTGTCGGCGATGATCGCCAGTGGCGGCGACCGTCGGTGCCCCAGCGGCTGCAACCTCCTCATCCTCGCTAGCTTCTTCGGCGTCGAGTTCACCGAGCGCGTTCTGAACGCGATCGGCCAGGGTGCTCGCGAGCTTCATCCTGCCGACGATGCTCCTGCCGTGGTGATCTCCAAGCTCATGACCGGTGCTGCGGAGTTTGCCCGAGCCGGCGCTGATGGTCGGTACTGCCATATCGATCGCGCCGAACTGCGCGACGATGCGGTGATGATGATCCAGATTTTGGAGCCGTTCGCGGCTTCGTAACATCCTCGAATACCAACGAATATTACGCGGAAAACCCCGCAACGGAGATGACTATGGACGCGCTAACAGGCGCAGCGCCGGTTGAGCCCGGTTCTGCGGACGGTTCTTTGCGGCCTGCGGCAAACGTGTCGCGGAACTTCAAGGTCAACGCCTACGACCGCGCTGCGCACGACTGGTATGTCGAGCCGCGGTGGTGCGTCGAGCAGCTGGCCGATGCCATCGACTTCGCCGGCCACACGATCTGGGATCCCTGCGCCGGCGGCGGCACGATCCCCGACACGTTCACTGACCGCGGCATGTTCACGCTTGCCAGCGACGTAGTCGACCGGTGCCCTGATCTGCTCGACGGCATCCACGATGCGACCGACGAGACCGGCCCCGTCTGGCTCAAGCCAGGTGTGCGGCTATCGGTGGTCACGAACCCGCCGTTCAAGCTTGCCGAGGCGATCACGCGTCGCATGCTCGCCCTAGCCGATCATCGGGTCTGCATCCTCCAGCAGCTGTCGTTCCTCGCCAGTGCGGCGCGATACCGCCTGTTCACCGAGTTCCCGCCCAGCGACGTCCTGATCATGTCGCGCCGACCGAGCATGCCGCCTGGCGCGATGATTACCGAGATGGGCGCAAAGGCGTTCAAGAGCGGCACGACAGACTTCTGCTGGATCGTCTGGACCAAGCCGCACGATCGCGAGACTCGCACGCGGTGGCTCTCGCCGGTAATCGCAGCATGACCATGGGCAGCAAAGAGCGGTCCAAGCTCAACGCGGGAATCATCTACGGTGCGCTGGTCCAGGCTGCGCGTGCTGGCAAGGCATGCCCGAGCAACAGTGATCTATGCCGCCTGATCGGCGCGACCAGCGTGTCGACGCCGGGCCACTCCATTGCCCGTATGGAGAAGGCCGGGAAGGTTCGGGTGACCCACGAGGGCAATGGGCGCCAAATCTACATCGTCGAACTCGGCGTCACCATCACCTCGAAGACGTGGTCTACCACGAGAACGCGCGAGCAGGAGACGGCTCAGTTCGAACGCACCGTTGCGCGCCTCACGCCGCCACCGGCGCCGGTCTACCGCGACCCCTGTTTCCGCTGTGGCGTCCGTGCGGACGTCGGCTGCGAACACACGCCCGACTGGGCCAAACCGATTCACCAAGGAGCATAAGCATGGCAGACGAACGTAACGAGGGCATGGGCGGCGGCGCGGTAGCGGCTGACGAACTGCGCCTGCTCATCGAGCGCGCCGAGCGCCTCGAGGAAGAGAAGAAGGGCATCTCGGAGGACATCAAGGACGTCTTCGCTGAAGCAAAGGGCCGAGGATTCGACCCCAAGGCAATCCGCAAGGTGCTCGCGATCCGCAAGAAGAAGAAGGAAGAGTACCAGGAGGAAGAGGCGATCCTCGAGGTCTACCTTCAGACGCTGGGGATGATCTGAGCCATGTGGGGCCTGATCAAACGCGCAGTCGCTGGTCGGGCCCCTGAGCCCGTCGACGACGACGTCGACCCGATGATCGCACTGGACGCTGAAATCGCGCGCGGCATTGCCCACGCGCGGGCTCGGCGTCTGGCGCGTCCCTATCGCGACGAGAGCAAGCGGTTCCAGCACGCCCGGCCGAAGCTGGCCGAGTTGCAGCGCGCGATCGCTATGCAGCACGTGGAGTTCTGACGGTGGGCAATACCGACAAGCTCTTCATGATCTTCGTCACGCTGTATGCGGTGTGGCAGTTGATCCGCGTCGCCCGCGGCGTGGAATCGATCGCCAGCGAACTTCGCGGCCTGCGGGCTATTGCCGAGCAGAACCGCCGGTGAGCGTCCGGATAATGACCGCGGTGTGGAGCGTAACGCTTCCAGACAGCGAGAAGATCGTCCTTCTCGCTCTGGCTGACTGCGCGAACGATGAAGGCCTCTGCTGGCCCTCAATGGCTACGCTCGCTGCGAAGTGCAGCAAGAGCGATCGCACCGTCCAGGCTGCTATCAAATCCCTCGTAGCGAGCGGACATATGAGCCGGCAGGAGATTGCAGGGCGTGGGTGCCGTTACATCGTGCATCCCGCCCCCGAAGCCGCTTCACCCCCGAAGCCGCTTCACCCCGAAGCCGCTGCGCCCCCGAAGCGAACAGCGCTGACCCCCGAAGCCGCTTCGGACAAACCATCAAGAACCATAACCTCTCCGGAGGCTTCGCCTCCTTCGAGGCGCGGGCGGGTGCAGGCCGTGAAGGTCAAACCGTTTCGCCTTCCGGAAGATTGGGCACCGGTTCGGTTCGCAGACGACACCGTAGCCCGAGCGATCGTTGATCGACGGGGCAAGGACTGGAGCTTGCGGGCACTTGAGAGCTTCCGAAACTGGGCAGCCAACGCTGCCGATAAGGACGGACTGGGCCGGAAAGCCGACTGGCAGAAGGCGTGGAGCAACTGGATAATCGAACAGGATAACCGAGATGGACAACGATCAGGCAACGGACGTGTGGGCGGAAACGGGCAGTCGCGGAGCGGTCACGGTCGCACGGTCGATGCTGCCGAGCGATTCAAAGCTCGCCGCGGACTATCGGGACCTGAAGCCGGCGTCGGATGATCAGTTCATCACCACGCTGCTGCCGTGCCTCCAGCTGGTCGCGCCCGTGGGCATGGACGAGGACAGCCAGGACACGTGGTTCGAAGCTGCCCGTATCGCGCTCGACGGCATCCCGATCGGTTTGCTTCAGCGCGGCGCAGAAGCGGCCATGCAGAAGGCTGATCACCCGTCAAAGGTGGTTCCGGCAATCATGGCTGAGATCAGCGAGGCATGGGCTCGGCGTAAGCGGCTGGCCGCGCCGACCTCGGATGTTCAGGTGCCTGCCCTACCAGAGCCAGACCGCTGCACGCCCGCTGAGGCGGCCGAGATCATCGCGCGGTTCAAGATCGGGCGCAGCGCGGGTGCGGTGCGTGACCCATCGCGGCCGGTGCCAGTGCCTGGCGCAACAGGTGCGCCCAGCCGAAAGCCCACGCGTGCCGACTATATCCGCCTGTTCGGTGTCGATCCCGGCGAGGCCGACGACGAGCAGCTGGCAGCATGACACATATCTATAAGAGCAGGGGTTAGGACGATGGCGCGGGGAAACGAGTGGTGCATCTTGAGGGTGGCGTCTGCGCGCACGCTTATGCGGTTACGGACTCTGCAGGCCGCTGCGTCGGAGGTTGGCGCTTTGACGGTACATTTGAACCGCTTAAGTTGAAAGTGCCCGCTCGGGCAGTCGCTGCCGACGCTCTTTCCGATGCAGTTGTAAGTCGCCTGCTCTCTAGCGCTTCGCTTTCAGACATGCTTCGACCGCTCTCTGACGAGCAGGGCGGCGGGTTTGCGCTTATCGACGCCTTGGGTCGCATTGGCATTCGGCTAGATGGTGCCGGCCAAATCTCGTTCGGCAAGGCCCTGCTTCCTGCCAATACAACGGTCGCCGACAACCCTGGCGCTACGCTGATTTCGCGCCTTCTAGGGGCGGCGGTGGGAGGGTATTTCCAGACTTGCCCAGACGAGAGCGGCTATGCGTTCGCGATCGTCGACCAAAACGGACGTATTGGGTTCGGTGTCCGATCAGCAAACCTGCCCTTGACCGGCAAGGTCGCTATCGCGGATCGCGCCCTTGTCGCGGACTATGCCGCCGCCAGCCCGGCCGCCAGCTCCTGGACTGGCAAGAAGGCGGGCGCGCTGGGGGACAGCAATACGGCGAACAATGTCTGGCCGCCCTACGTGGCTGCCGTGCACGGCCTGCTGTTCACCAATTGCGGCGTAGGCGGATCCAAGTTCGCCAAGCCGGACAGCAACGGCACTCAGATTTCGATGTGTGACGACGTGCGGGTGAACGCGCTGCCTGCGGACGCCGCGCTGATCACCGTTGCCGGCGGGACAAACGACTGGGCGCAATCGGCGCCGATGGGCACCATCACGTCCACCGATAACACCACGTTCTATGGGGCGCTCAACGTCACATTCGGCAAGGTGCAAGCGCGCTGCCCGAACGCTCGTATCCTCGTTGTGACCACGCCATACGGCGAGTTTACCGAGACCTACGCTAGCCGGGGTTGGACCGATCCAGTCACCAACCTCATCGGACTGACGTCGCGCGATTACGCCGACGCGATACGCGCAGCCGCGAGCCGCTGGGGTTTCCCCGTCGCGGATTGGTGGGGCGAGAACGGCATCAACACCGCCAGCGCGGCGACGTTGATGAATATCGAGGGCGCCGCGGGGAGTACGATCCGCATCCACTTCTCCGACGCTGGTGCGCGCCGCGCCGCCTCCGTCATCAACGGTCGCCTCTTCGACCTCAATCCTCCCGCCTAAAGGAACCGTTATGTCCGGTCTGAAAATCGTCGTCCCCACCACGTTCACCGATACCACGTTGCCGATCCTGCGCGACGACGCGATACTTACTCCTGGTTCGATCGTGCTGATCGACTTTGCCCATTCGGCCAATCCGCTTGCGGCCGGGGTCCCAGCTACGGGTTCAAGCATCCCGAACATCGCCTGGAAAGAGGCTGCCGCCGCGTATGGCAGTGGCACCCAAGCCGACTGGGCGATGGCCTATGCCGATAGCCTCGTTAAGGGACCAGGGCAGGACGGTTTCACCGAACGGACCGCGAAGGGCGGTATTCATGTGGTCGCGAGCCAAGCCACAACGACTGGCGCTACCAAGGGCGTGACCATCGGGCGCGATACGACCGGCTCGGGAAAGTTGGGCGACTACCTGTTCGCGAACTGGGGGCACACGTTCTACTACTCGCTCTGGCAGCGCATCACCCGCGCGGGCCTGACTTCAACCCCCGAACTGCCGGACGCGTCGATCGCGGCAAGCGGCAGCGCGACGCTGAATTACCTCGTCCGCGCGGACCGTGCCACTTCGTACGGTGCAGGGCTTCAACAGACCAACGCACCTGCACTGCCGCAAGCGATCGGGAATGCGTTTCGAGCCAATGGCGTCGCCGGGGGCACCGGAACCGCGCCCGCCAGCGCGGCGGCTATCCGCGCCTTCCTCATGGGCGTCGGCAGCACCGGGTCGTACGGATCGTTCGGCCTCAATAAGTCCCGTTCGGCCGTGCTCTATCGCGCCTATTTCGAAGACCTCACCGTGTCGGGGCGAACCTTCGCCCAAGCCAGCGCGATCGACAAAGCGCTCTTCGATCAGGCGTTCGCGCCGGGCGGCCGTTATTACGGCGACACCTTCACCGACCCGGCGACCTATCCGTAAAACTTGATGGTCCTGGCATGAACACCAGGACCACCGCGGCTCATACGGTCGCGGGAAGCACCGTAGTCGCCGATAGTTAGTGCCTGAGCGCTCGTCTGGAATGGCACTTGACGCAGGTCTTACGACCCGGGTGGCGATTGCTGAGCGCAAACGAATGGCCTCCGCTCAGGATGCATTTCAACCACTTAAAAAATCGCATGGGTGAGCTCCGCTGAGCGGCTTGGGGCGCTGATCCAGATTCGACTCGGCCGGTTCGGGCACAATGTAACCGTTGCCCAAGATCTGTAAATCCCATTTCGGTGTCGTAACGAAACCTCACTGATCATTAACCAGCAACCATCGCGATCTTGATGTCGCGGGAAGGGATGACGCATGACCGCGACAGCCAACTCTAGTTTCGCGGCCCGGGCGGTCGCGGCAGGACCACAGACGCTCGCGCCCCCCAGCTTCAATGGCATGGGGTGGCTGGTCGTTATCAACCTCGCCATGATGACGGTTGCCACCTTGATCGGGATCATGGTCATCGTGAAGTTGGTGGGCGACTGGGTGAAGCATCGTCGAACCGACGTCTGGCTTTCGCCGGCGAGCATCTACCGGGTGCTCGGCATTCTTTTCGCGACGGGCATTACGATCCGATGCGGCGCGGAGATGGTCAGCCTCTGGGGCTGGAACCCTCACGACCCGGTCGCGACCGGCATCTACCTGACCGCCAAGCGCATGTTCGATCCGATCGCCGTCACCTGCGGGATCAGCGGGCTGATGGTCTACATCCTGTCCGAGCCCGGCATGATCGAGCAGCAGCGCAAGATCCCGTTCCCGGTGAACATGTGGCTCGCCTGGCCGATGGTGAAGCGCATGCTCCGGCTTGGCGTCCTGACCTTCATCGCCGCGATCGGCGTGGTGTCGACGCGATGATGTGGCGCCTGGGGGCATCCGCTGCCGCGGTAATTCCGGTCGCAGTTGCGGCCGCTGAGAAAACAGGGGCTACCGTGACGACTTCGACGCCAACCATCTGGTTCTTCCTCGGCTATCCATTCGAGGCTGCCGGCATGATCTCGGCGCTGTTCGGCTGCGTGTCTGCCCGGTTCTGGATCGGTGCCGGCGAGATCGCACGACGCGAGCACCGCTGGATCCTCGACGCGCCGGTGTCGAGCATGACGCTGGCCGTCGCGGCTGGGCTCGTGATCAGCCTGCATCCCGAACCGCTGAGCGCGCTTCTCTATGGCGGCGGTGTCGGCATCCTCGGCGAGGGCGTGTTCAAGCTCGCCGAACAGCGCATTGACAAGCTCAAGGCCGTCATGGGCCTGGGCGACAAGCCCGCGGAGTAACGGCCCGCCTCAAGCGTCCGGGAGGTCGCGAAGCGGGCCGGCCGCGGCACGTTGGAGGACGCCACGGCAAGGGCTGAACCGCTCGCCGACAATATCGCCTCACATCGAAGGGAATATATATGACGACGGCATCAAAGCCGGCGACTGCCCCTGCGCGCCCGGCGCACGGGCTGGCGTCTCCGGACAAATTCTTCGCGTCGATTCGACCGCTGTTCGGGACGATGACGAAGGCGCAGGTCGAGGGCATCGAGGCGAAGCTGGCCGCGTTCGCCGCGCAGGCCTCGCCCCTGGCGTACGTCGCGTACGGGCTCGCTACCTCGTTCCATGAAACCGCCCAGCGCATGCAGCCGATTCCAGAGATCGGACGCGGCCGAAACTATCCATATGGCAAGCCGGGAAAGCATGGCGGCCAGATTGCGTACGGCCGCGGCGATGTCCAGCTGACGTGGGACTATAACTACCAGCGGGCAGACGACGAACTCGGCCTCAAGGGCGCGTTGACGGCGAATTACGACCGCGCGCTGGAGACCGAAATCTCCGCGCAGATCATGGTGCTCGGCATGACCGAAGGCTGGTTCACCGGGAAGCGGTTTGCCAGCTACCTCCCCGCGAAGGGGCCAGCGGCGACGGTGCAGTTCACCTCCGCGCGCCGCATCATCAACGGCATCGACCGCGCCGAGAAGGTCGCGGGCTACGCGATGTCCTTCCAAGCCGCGCTCGTCGCCGGCGGTTGGGCCTGATTTCTCAAGCGAAGGACTGACCATGAAGAAACTGCTGACCGCTGCGCTATGCGCGGCGTCGATGATGCTCGCCAGCTGCACGACTATGCCGAGCCCTTCGACCGGGCAGGCCGCGCAGATCGGTGCCGCGATCGATCGGGCTCAGGTTGCGTATGACCGCATCGCGTTGACGGCCCAGCTCGTGCTTCCGTTTCTGTCCCCGGAGCGCGCCGCGCGCGTGCGCCTGGCAATGTCGCTGGCGGAACGCGGTCTACTGGCGGCGCGGTATGCAGCAACGGCAGCGGAGCAACTCGCCGCGCTGAAACAGGCCGAGGCGGCGACGTCGTCGATCGAGGCTACGGCCGCGGCGTCCCGATCGTATGAACCGCCGGCATAACCGACAGGTCCCCTTGTAGCATCCGTATCGCCCGCGCTCTGAAGAACTCGTGCAGCGCGGGCGTGGCCTTCTCCCATGGCGCCTGGCCGATGACGTCGAGGTCTTCCCCCTGGATGCCGAGGGCAGCCGCATCGGTCCGCGTCGTGATCGCGTAAAGCTGGTTCGCGAAGTCGTCGACGGTCGGGTTTGTCATGCCGGGGACCTTAGGCATGCGGGGCTCCTGTGATCGCGTCGACCGCTGCGGCAACCCGGCGCCAGTCCTCGACCGCCACGCGATCACCGAGCACGTCGCCCAGCTGGTCGATGATATAGTCGGACGTCAGCGCGCCATGCTCGGCAAGTATCTCGCCCGCCTTCACCATCACGTCGCGATCGGTCATCATATGTCGAGGTTACGACGCTCGATCTCGGCGAGTAGCAACTCCGCAATTGGCCCTGTTCCGTCAGTCATCTGGTACGCGGCCAGCAGGCCCGCGTCGGACAGCTTCGGGATGTCAGCTCCGATGATGGGGTTTGCCATAACGCAGCCTATGCGCGGTCGACCGATTCGGGCAAACTATCTGCATGGACGAACTCACCACCTCCATTGTCGGCATAGACTTTCCGAACGAGGATAAGTCGAAGAGCAACAGGCGCATGGAGTGCATGCTCTGCGCCCCGGGTGACGTCGTCGAGCTACGCCTCGAGCCGACCAACCCGTTTGACGCGAACGCCGTTGCCATTTTCAGCGATCGCGGCACGCAGCTGGGGTACGTCAGCGCCGAGCGTGCGCCCCTGGTCGGCAAGCGGATGAAGGAAGACGACGCGACCGCGGTCTTCCAGGCTATGCACGGTAGCGGGGCCTATATCCGGATCCGGTTCGGAGGTGGGTTACCTACCCTGCCCGACCCGGTCCCTGATGTTCCGAAGCCAGCCCCTCCCCGACAGATGCGGCCGGCGCAGCGACCGGTGTACGATCCGCACGCGTTCTATCCTGATGAGGAAGGACCGGAGTTCGGGGCTTAGTCAGGTTTCTTCATCGATATCGAGAAGGATCTGAGTTCCTTTCTTGGGAAAAGCCACGTCGAGATGTTTTTTAAAGCCTTCCCAGGTTCGAGAAACTTTCATGAGCGGAATGATTTGGAGGATGTGATCCCGCAAATCTGGTTGCCCAACATCCTCGGATAGAAACTGGTGATGCCGATGCTTGCGACGCTTTGTTTCATCCTCGGTCGGATTGAGTTCTTGAAGCTTTGGTAGAACGCCAGCCGGAAGCCGCTCATACACGACGTCATTTGTGATGTGGCCTAGCAGCGGGGTCTTAGCTTTACCCACAGGCCACTTCCATCCACGGAGACGGTAAACCTGTTTGTAAAATTCGTCTGGAAACCTTTTTGCCCAAGCCAAACGCTCTTCGGACAAATAGACCGAGAGTAGTTTATGAAGCTCATCGCGCTCTCTGGCTGACTGGTAACCGGTAGCCTCGTCGACCAGAGCAACGATGCCGACCTTGGCAAATGCCCTGACCAGAGCCTCGCATTGTGCAGCAATATGCTGCTGTTGCCGCTGAAGCGCACCAGCCTGCCGGGCCGATAGGACGGACTCGCAGATCTCCGGAAGAATAGTAGCGGGGTAACCGAAAGCCACGCCACCGCCTTTCGAATGGCGGAACCGGATCGGATTTTCGATCATCGCCCGCAACTCGCTGGAAACAAACGGAGAAATACCTTTGCCGCTAGCAAAACTGGTAAGTCGGTCACCACCAGAACCGCCGGATGTTCCTTGGCTCAAACCAAGGCCGCCCAGTGTGCCGCGCTGGGACAGGACTCGCGTCCCATCTTCCAAGACATAACATGGAATTTCCACATCGCCGATTTTGAGAGGATGATCGGCGGAACCGTGGGTAGCTTTCGGCACCTTCCCCAGGGCCGCCCATCGCGCTGTCGCGCCTGCGCGTGCAATCTCGCTTCGCTGTTCAGGCGATACACTAGCCGCCCGCGCTTTTCCGCCCTTGCTCTGCGGAGTTTCGTTGCCATCATCGGTCATTTAGTGCTCCATGCTTGCTGAAGCGCATGGTAGCCGTGCTTACTGGATAATAGCAAGCATCAATTCATAATCTTTAAGACTGCTTGCTGATTTGGCGCGCATTCGATCTCTCAGGGGTGGAGGTTAAGGGTGTCGGTAGATAGGCGGGCAAGCTCCGCGCGCTCGGCGGCGAGGATCATCCAGGGTCCGCTGCTGACCTCGTGCTGGTAGCTGCCCACGCGCGCCTGGCTCTCCAGCGTCATCACGTAGGCCAGCTGCTCCTGCACTTCCTTCGTCATGCTCTCGCGCTCCTGAGGTTGGGATAGAGGGTGTCGATGATCATGCGGCGCGATCGCGGACGAGGTTGGCGGCGCGCAAGGATGCGAGTTCGGCCTTGGCCGCGGCGAGGTCGGCACGAAGCTGGGCGTTCTCGCTGACGTCCGCGGCCATCTGGTCGCGAGCGCGCTGGATATCGTAGCTGCCAACCGGGATCGTTGATCCGCCGCGGTCGCATGCCATGCTCATCGCCAGTTCCAGGACCGCCTGCGGGACGTAGGGGTGCTCTCGCCGGCTGACCGATAGCTCTTCGGCGCTGGGCGCGACGAGGTCTATCATGTCCGGCATTCCCCGCCGCAAAGGTTGACCTTCGGATCGAATAGCCCTCCACGCCGCGCGGCCACTTCGGCTTCGAAGTCGATCGAGCGAAGAGGGCGCAAGCTATCGTGGAGATATGCCGGCTGACGGACGCCGGGCATCCCGTCGCGCGCCGCCTCGTCCGCCTGGCAAGCCACTTCGAAATCATCGGGGTAGTTACGCTGCATGCTCAGCCATTCGGCGTTGTCGCGGAATGGGCATCGCTTGCAGCCGGACGAGGGGACGCGGAGTTCGTATTCGCGCTGCAGCCAGTTCTCGCAATCGGCATAGCTGAAGCCGATCTCGACCAATGGGTGCCGGTTATAGATATGCGGCTGTGGATTGATCGCCATCCGGTGGGATTCGTCGGTCGTAATCCCCAGCCATTGCTCGACAACCGGCGTCGTCGGCAGCCTGGAGTGCGGCCCCAGCCCAAGCATCTTGCGCACCTGGCGGTTTCCGGGGCGGACCTTGTAATCGCGGGTGCAGCCTCGGGCGAGGATGCCGCGCGTGCCGTCATCATTACGGATGAACAGCGGCGGGTTCGAAAAGCGATCAACGAACCCGGCGGTCGCCATGTCGAAGTCATCCGCCAGCCCGCCGGGCTCGGACATGATGATCGGGATCGTCGCGCCCATGTTCGGCGATCGCAGCAACGCCAGGTTCTCCATGGCGCCGGTGCTCTCGTCGCCCGTGTCGGACGTGAACGAGTAATCCGGCTTGGGCCCGATCAGCCCGCGCTCTGCCATGAGGAACATGGTTACCGACTGGACGCCGAGGCCGTTCAAGAGGATCCGGAGCTTGGCCCCGGCCAGCGGCTTCGACACGCCAGGGCATAGGTTCGGCAGCAGCGACGAGGATTCAGAGAATGCCATCGCTGCCTCCATCGTCGTGAGTGAATATCCACACGATCAGGCCGATGAAGAACATCGTCATGAAGCCGGCGGCGAACACGCCGATGTCGTGAAGCGGGAAAAATACCCAGACACCGTCGCTCATGCGAACGACCCCTCTGCACGTGGGGGGATTCGCGGGGGTATTTCGACCGCCGCCGAACCCGCCACAAGGGCGTCAGTTCGATAGGTGCCGGGCCCACCCGATCGGCTGCTAGCCAAGACGCATAGGTTCTCGGTCATGCTGCGAGCCTCAACCGGTTGGCACTTTGCGCCATGGAGATCAGCAGATCGCGGAACGGAGCTGGCGTACCGATTCGCGGCGCGCTGTCCCTGCCCCCGCCTTTCCCGCCAACCTCACCCAGCCGCTTCGCGCGCTTGAGTCCCATACGCGCAACGATCTCTGGATCTAGCCGCGGCTCGCCGATACCCCAGTCGAGCTCAGGACGATCGCAGTCATATGCCAAGAGCAAGGTAGGCTTCCGAGCATAGTGCCCATAGCGACCTTGCTCGACACAGCATGTCCAGCCGCCAAGATCGTCAGCCCTGACCCATCCGCCGGCGCGCGGCGGCAGGGTCAGGCCGAAGAACGCCCAAGCATGCGAGCCCCAAGGGTGCTCCATCACGCCGCCCCAGCGACGGACGTCGGAGAGGACGCACTTGAAGCAGCCCTGATCGGCGCCCTTCTGCTTGCGCTCACCGGTCCGCTTGATGTGGAGCGGCTGACCGGCCCACAGCTTACCCCACCGCTGACATGGCGAATGCACGACGACCGGGTGCGGTCCTGGGTAGAGCCGCGCGTCGCGGCGCTCGTCCCACGGGTCGACGTTCGGCAGGTCGTAGTAGCTGCCGCCAGCCTCGACATAGAGGGCAGCGACCATCCCGTTACTGGCGGCCCGCATAGGCGCCGCGGCAGGCTGGGAATTAACTGGAATGAGGCTTTGACGGTTTTCCATTTCACACCCTTCGTCTCGGTGGAAACAGCGGAGGTTTTCCGGTATTCTCGCGTCAGAAGCGCAGAGTTCTGCCCTGTCGGGTTAATTTACAGGTAACCATATTTTTTGGCGTCAGAACCGCGCATATCAGCCACTGGCACGCACCTTGCTCATACGCTCGCCATGTGGACTCGCTTTGCTCGCCTCTTCATCATCAAGACCAAGTTCGAGGCCTTCCTCGTCATCTACGGCCTCGGCGTTGGCGCGGTCGAACGCGGGATGCACTACCTCCAGCAATATCCCGGATATGGCGGCTGGCTGTTGTTCGCCGCCTGCCCGATCGCCGTCTTCATGGCTGGCGGGCGGATCATCGACTCGGTCGATTACGCGCATCAACGATAGAAGCGACTAGCTGGTCTGCTGGGCAAGATGCAGATAGCGGCTCGAGAAATCCGCGAGTTCGCGCAGTGCATCCCATTGCGGAAAGCTGATCCGGCGGCGATTGCGCCCGATCAGACCATCCGCCTCTAGCGACTTAATGGTCCGATTCACATGCACCGCCGTTAGCCCGAGCGCATCACCGAGCTGCTCCTGGCTCATCGGCAATTCATAGCCATCGGCGCCAGTCAGCCCCTGCATGTCGAGACGGATCGCGAATTCGCACAGGAAATGCGCCAGCCGCGACCGCGCATCGCGGCGACCGATGTTCAGAATCCATTCGCGAAAGATCGATCCCTCGACCAACGTATTGACGAAGATCGCGTTGCTGATGGCCGCACGGTTTCGCGCCAGTTCGCGCAGCGCCGATCGCGGGATCGTCGCAACCTCGGCGCGGGTCAGCGTCTGAACGTTGTGGTCCGCGACGTCGAGGAACAGATGCTGGAAGTCGAGCGGCTCACCGGGAATGTGCAGAGACACGATTTGTCGCATGCCGGCGCCGGTCAGCTTCTGGCGATACGCGAACCCCGACAACAGTACCGCGCATTGATCCGGCGCATCGCCTTCGCGCACGAGGTAGGAGGACGGCTCGAACGTGCGAAGAGTATATGGCAGCGCGAGCAGCGCCTTGCGATCGCCGTCGTCCAGCACAGCGTGCGTTTCCAACTTCCGAACCATCAGCGCCAAGGGGCTGAGCGTCGTAGCCATGAGAGTAATCCCGCAAAATTCGGGGCGGGAGCACATGCATCTCTCGGTCGTCAGGGCCCAAAAAATCGGCTGGCGATAATCCCTTTTAACATAGCTCGAACGGAAATGTTTTAATTAATGTTTGAGATGACCGATCTGCTCCAATTAATTTTTGGGTCGCACAAATAAAATTAAAAATATCGGCTTCACGATCTGCCGATCATATTGCCGAAATTTGAGATACTAAAAACCAGATCAGTTTTTTATATCGCACAAATGATCGCTTTCGGTCACCGCGAATACTTGCTCATCGCGAAAAAGGTGATCGCTAGTCATTCTGAGATGTATACTCTGCGTTCGGCGTCTTCCAGCGCTGAACCAACCCAGCCATGACCATGTCGACGGAATCGACCTCCGCGGCGATCCGCTGATGCAGCAACCCTGCCGCATCCCGGAAACGCCGTGCCAGCACATTGTCCGGGACGATCCCCAGCCCGACCTCGTTCGAGACGAGGATAATGCGGCCCTTTAACCGCGCGATCGTCTCGACCAGATCGTCTACGCGCGCGGCGACAGCCTCGTCGGCTAGCAGCAGGTTCGACACCCATAGAGTCAGGCAATCGACCAGCATCACGACGTCCGGGCCGTCTTCGCTCTTCAGTGCCTCGCCAAGCGCCAGAGGAGCCTCGACGGTCCGCCACCGGTCGTCACGGTCGGCGCGGTGACGCGCAATGCGATCCTCCATCTCGCCGTCGAACGCCTGCGCGGTCGCGATATAGACGAGCCGCGTCGCGTGGTCCGTCGCCGCGGCTTCGGCCAAGCCTTGCGCGTGGCGGCTTTTCCCCGAACGCGCGCCGCCCAGCACGAACAGGCTTTTTCCGAACGGGGTCCCGACCGATTGCATCCTACCGTTTCCTTCGCGCTTGCTCGATGGGCCCGGAATGACGATGACGCCCGGAAGATCAAGCGAAAGCCCGCGGATCCGAATGAAAGACAGTATGAACCCCTTGCGCATCCACGGTGGACGGATCGACCTCGCCGCCGTCCACTATCCGGATGCGCCAAGACCCTGGCTCGACCTGTCGACCGGCATAAACCCCTGCGCCTGGCCGACCGATCGCGTTCCAACGGTCGATCTGCTTAGCCTCCCCTCGCCCGCCGCGATCGCCGATCTGGAAGCCGCCGCTGCTGCCGTATTCGGTACGACCGCGGACCGGGTCGTCGCGTTGCCCGGCAGTGAACTCGGTCTGCGAATGCTGGCCGCGCTGGACCGGCCTACCCCCGCCCGGTTCGTCGTGCCTAGCTACGCTACGCATGCCGAAGCGATCGACGGTGCCGTTCCGATAGCGCGAGATGCGATCGGGACGGTCGCGGACGGTACGCTGTTGCTGGCCAACCCCAACAATCCGGACGGGGGTCGCGACACGCCGCAACGCCTGCTCGACATCGCGCGCAGCGGTGCCTTCCTGATCGTGGACGAAGCGTTCGCCGACGTCGCGCCCGAATCTAGCCTCATCCCACTGCTCCGCCCCGACGATCGCGCGATCGTGTTTCGGTCGTTCGGCAAATTCTTCGGCCTGCCCGGCGTGCGGCTCGGGTTCATGATCGGGCCGCCGGAGCACGTCGCCGAGACGCGACGGCGGCTCGGCAGCTGGCCGATATCGGCGCACGCCGTGGCCTATGGCAGCGCGGCCTACCGAGACACCGCGTGGATCGCTGCAGCGCGGGTCTCGATCGGCGAACGCGCCGGGAGGCTCGACGCGATGTTGGCACGCCATGGGCTCCAAGCCCGCGGCGAATGCGCGTTGTTCCGGCTGATCGAGACCGACGCAGCACCCGCGCTGTTCGAAAGGCTTGCACAGGTCGGCATCCTGACTCGAACCTTCGATCATTCGCCCCGCTGGCTTCGTATGGGCGTCCCGGGCAGCGACGAAGCCTTTGCACGACTCGACGAGGCGCTTGGCAGTGGTTGAGCCGGTCGCCGTGCTGGCGATCATGATCGACGCGGCAGTCGGCTGGCCGGCGCCGCTCTATGCGCGGATCGGTCATCCGGTTGGCGGCTTCGCGCGAATTATCGGATGGGCGGAGACGCGCTGGAACCGCCCTACGCTATCGGACACGTTCCGCCGTGCCGCCGGTGTCATCACGATCGTTACTCTCGTCGCAGTTGCGGTCGGGGTCGCCCTCGCCGCAACCTCCCTCGCGCGGCTCGTTCTTGGTCCCATGGCCTGGATCGCGATCGGCGCGATGGCAGCGCCCGGCCTCGCGATCCGCAGCCTGTACGACCATGTCGTGCCGGTCGCGCGCGCCCTTGAAACCGGTGACCTCGAAGCCGCACGTGCCCGCGTCGCGATGATCGTCGGCCGGGACGTCGCGACACTCGACGAAACGGGCGTCGCGCGCGCCGCTATCGAGAGCCTCGCGGAAAGCGTCTGCGACGGCGTCGTCGCACCGCTGTTCTGGCTACTGGTCGCCGGCCTGCCGGGCCTGTGGGCGTACAAGGCGATCAACACCGCGGACAGCCTGATCGGACACCGTGAGGCCCAGTGGCGCGCATTCGGCTGGGCGGCAGCGCGGACCGACGACGTCGCCAACCTCATCCCCGCGCGGATCAGCGGCGTTTTGCTTTGCGCTGCCGGCTGGGGCGGTTGGCGGACGATGGTATGCGATGCCGGCAACCATGCCTCGCCCAACGCGGGGTGGCCCGAGGCGGCGATAGCCGGCGCACTCAGATTGCGCCTCGCGGGTCCGATCACCTATGACGGCGTTATCACCGCCAAACCCTATATCGGCGACGGTCGCAGCGACGTAACCGCCACAGACCTCCGCGCGGCGCTCGGCATCTATCGCCGGGCCTGCATCCTTCTCCTCGTCATAGCCGGAGTAATCGCATGGCGGCTCTGATGCTCCAGGGCACCGGCTCCGACGTCGGCAAGTCGGTGCTCGTCGCCGGACTGTGCCGCGCGTTCGCCAACCGTGGCCTGTCGGTCCGCCCGTTCAAGCCGCAGAACATGTCGAACAACGGGGCCGTCACCGCCGACGGTGGCGAGATCGGTCGCGCGCAGGCGACGCAGGCGATCGCGTGTCGGGTCGAGCCGAGCGTCGACATGAACCCGGTACTGCTCAAGCCGCAGGGCGATCGCACGTCGCAGCTGATCGTCCGCGGGCAGGTCCGCGGCACACTCGCCGCCGCGCGGTGGCGCGAGGGGCGCGAAGGGCTGCTGGTCGACGTGCTGGACAGCTTCGAGCGGCTGTTGGCAGGCTGCGATCTCGTCGTCGTAGAGGGTGCGGGGAGCCCGGCGGAGATCAACCTGCGCGCGAGCGACATCGCCAACATGGGGTTCGCCCGCGCCGCCAATGTCCCCGTGATCCTGGTCGGCGACATCGACCGCGGCGGGGTCATCGCCTCGATCGTCGGCACGCGCGCGGTCATCGACCCTGCCGACGCGGCGATGATCCACGGCTTCCTCGTCAACAAGTTCCGCGGCGATCCCGCACTGTTCGACGACGGCTATCGCGCGATCGAGGCACGCAGCGGATGGCGCGGCTATGGCGTCGTACCCTGGCTCGCGGACGCCGCGCGCCTGCCCAGTGAAGACGCGGTGATCCTCGAACGCCCCTCCGCGTCGGTCGACCGTCGCGTAACGATCGCCTGCCCGATCACGCCGCGGATCGCTAATTTCGACGACCTAGACCCCCTCCGCCTCGAACAAGGCGTCGCGCTGGTGATGGTCCCGCCCGGCACGCCGATCCCCGAGGCGGACATGATCGTGCTGGCCGGCTCGAAAGCCACGATACCCGATCTCGCCTTCTTGCGTGCGCAGGGTTGGGACATCGACATCCTCGCGCATCACCGCCGGGGAAAACCTGTGCTGGGGCTCTGCGGCGGCTACCAGATGCTGGGTCGCAGCATCGCCGATCCGCACGGTATCGAAGGCGCGGCGACGACGATCGCGGGGCTTGGACTACTCGATATCGACACTGTTCTCACGACGACGAAGACGCTCGAGCGGATCGAGGGGATCGCCAAGGGGGCGCGCTTCGAAGGCTATGAGATGCACATGGGCGCGACGACCGGCGGCGACCTGAACCGCCCCGTCGGTCACCGCGCCGACGGCAGCGCGGAGGGTGCGACAAGCGCCGACGGACTGGTCCATGGGAGCTACGTCCACGGCCTGTTCGGGCTTGCCGAGCAACGCGCGGCGTGGCTGGCCCGGCTCGGCGTCGACGCGGTCGGACCTGACCACGCAGCCTCGATCGATGCCGCGCTCGACGCGATCGCAGCGACGCTTGAGCGTCACGTCGACCTCGATGCGATGCTCGACCTAGCCCAGCGCGCCGGCTGACGCACCGGCGATGGCAAAAGCGAGCAGGACGCCGGTCTCGACAAGCTCGATCCCCGCCCCGTGCGCGTCTCCGGTCACGCCCCCCAATTTACGCCGCAACCATGCCGCGACGGCCAGTATCAGGAGCGGAACCGCCAACAGCGCGGGAGCCGCGACGGCAGCCAGCGCCAGCAGGAGCCCCCAGCCGACCAGGTCGCGCGATTGGACTGCACCCGCGACCGCGGCGCCCAATCCCCCCGCCCGCAACGGCGGCAACAGCACTGCCCAGGCCAGCGGCCCCATGCGTGCCGCAAACGGTACCAAGATGATGAGCCACCACGCCGTCAGACCGACAGCGTGCAGTAGCATGAGCTTGGCAAGCATCTGGGCGACGATCGCGACGACGCCGAAGCTGCCGATATGCGGATCGGCCATCACCGCGAGCAACCGCGTCCGATCGCCATGTGCGGCGCCCAGCCCGTCGGCGAGATCGGCCAGCCCGTCGAGATGCAATGCGCCCGTGACGGCGATCCACGTCAGCAATGCGGCGCACGCGCCGGTCCAAGGGTCGACCAGCGCGCCTGCCCAGCCCGCCGCGGCGGCTAACGCACCGATGGCCAGCCCCACGATCGGATAGTATCGGATCGCGGTCGCGAAATCGTCCGCCCCGGCCTCGACGCGCGGCATCGGCAGGCGCGTCAGGAAACCGAACGCGACGACCAGCCGCTTCACGTCGCCAGCCTGACGATCTGCACCGTCCGATCCGGCCCCGGCCAGATCCGCAACGACACAAGCGCGGCATAAGGCAGGTCGAACGCCAATGTCTGACGACGATCGAACCCGCACAGGTCCGCGAGCGCCGCCCGGATTGCGCCACCGTGCGTGACGACCAACGTCGGCACCGGCGGAAGTATTGCCACGGCATTGCCGACCCGGTCGAGCAAAGACGACCATCGCTCACCGTCTGGCGGCGGAGCGGCGTCCGGGTCGTCGTGGAAACGCGCGAAGGCGGCCGGATCGAGATCGGCTGGACGCAAACCGTCCCAGGCTCCAAAGTCGAGTTCGCGCCACCGTCGATCGACGTTGTGGTCGATGCCTTGAGCGCTGCCGATCGCCGTCGCGCAATCGCGTGTACGCATAAGGTCCGACGACACGATCGCGGCAACCTCCAATCCTGCGGCACGCTGGACGCACGCGGCAACGCCGGCCTCCGTTACCGGATCGTCCGTTCGCCCCAGCAACAGGCCTTCGCGGACGGGAGCGCCATGCCGCATCAGGTACAGCATGTGCGAGCCGGTCACGCGACCGAGACCCCCGCCTCGGCAAAGGTCGCCATCTCGTCATGCGCCGCCAGCGCCGCGCGGACGAGCAAGGCCGCAGTCGCCGCGCCGCTTCCCTCGCCGAGCCGCATGCCCAGCGACAGCAGGGGATCGAGGCCCAACGCCAGCAACAAGCGCGCATGACCCGGCTCGGCCGACACGTGGCCGGCAAGACAATGCGCGAGGATATCCGGGCACGCAGCGGCAATCGGCGCGACCGAGGCACAGCATATGAAGCCATCAAGCATGACGGGCACGCCAGCGAGACGCGCCGCGACGACCGCGCCGGCTATTGCCGCGAGTTCGCGTCCGCCAAGCCTGCGTAGCGTCTCGAACGGGGTGGTCAGTGCGTCCCGGTGCAGCGCCAGCCCGGCCTCCACGGTCGCGATCTTGCGGGCCATGCCGTCGTCGTCGACTCCGGTACCGGGCCCGACCCAGTCGCGTGCCGATCCGTCGAAGCTGGCAAGGCACAGTGCGGCGGCGGAGGTCGAGTTGCCGATCCCCATCTCGCCGAGCACGATCAGATCGGGCGCGTCCGCAACGACGGCGGCGCCCGCGTTGATCGCCGCGAGGCATGCCTCCTCCGACATCGCCGGGGCGACGGTGAAATCGGTCGTCGGCCGGTCGAGATCGAGCGCGACGACTCTGAGGTCGAGCCCCGCCGCGCGCGACAGCGCGTTGATCGCCGCGCCGCCATGTTCGAAATTGGCCACCATCTGCGCGGTGACGGAGGCCGGAAACGCACTGACGCCGCGATCGACGATGCCGTGATTACCCGCGAAGATCATCACCCGGCCGCGATCGAGCCGCGGGCGTTCATGGCCCTGCCAGCCGGCCATGAAGACGGCAATCTCTTCCAACCGCCCGAGCGAGCCCGGCGGCTTGGTCAGTTGCCCCTGCCGCGCCACCGCCGCCGACCGAGCGGCTTCGTCCGGCTGCGGCAACGCGCTCAAGGATGATAGAAATGCCCCGGCCGTTGGAAAAAAGGTCATTCCACGACGAACCCTTCGGGCGGCGTGCGCGTGATGAAATGCCCCTTCACACCCTGCGGCCATTGCTTGAACGGCACCTGCCCGAACGCGCTCTCGCCGTAGAGTCGCGCGTAATCGAGGATCGCGCGCGCGGCGTCTTCGGTCGGCTCGAACCGGCCGAGTACATACCCGACCTTGGCGGGTGCGCGCAGATGGATCGTGCAGAAATCCTGGCAGGCGAATAGGCACGGCATTTCCTGCACCGCGACGTCGGCATAGGCGGGATCGCTCGCCTGCACCGTCTTTAACGCAGCGACGAGCCGCGCGCCGCCGCGCTGCCCGTGCTCGTCGTCGCGCGCCTCGGTGGAATGACGACACGTATTGCACGCGACTACCGCGACGCCGTCGTCGACTTGCTTCAGCATGTCCGTTCCCGGACGGCTTCGATACGATATGAACTTGGCATAGGAACCCCTTCGGACAGTCGGTCGCGCACCGCGCAAAGGGCGAGAGACGCACGCCTCCAGCCTCCGCGCGACGCGAAGCGATGTCGTCGCTCGGGGTGTTACCCGTCCGTTCGGCGCACCCTGGCCGGACGAAAGACGACCGCGACGGGCAGGTCTCCTGGCTCGCGGGTCAACGCCGTCCGCGCCGCCTTCTCGGGAGTATCCCAATGGCATTAGGCACGATGGCTCGCCGCGTACAGTTGCAGGGGCAGCCGGGTGTTTCCCGTTCCCATTTTCATCCCCCTCGGCGTGAGCATCGGGGGAACCTATCGCGGGCGAAGCGATAGGCGGGAGGAAGACTCGGCGCAAGACACGGCTACGTCAGTTAGAAGTCCACCAGCCGTCCCCACGCCCTCCCGTCATCCTGACGAAAGTCAGGACCCAGGGTAACGGGCGGTGGCCTTCGTGGCTCTGGGTCCTGACTTTCGTCAGGATGACGGACGGTGTCATCACGGGCCGTAGAGTAGGAAGCCGCCTAAAACTCCACGCCCGCCTGTGCCTTCACGCCCGACCGGAACGGATGCTTCACTTGCGTCATCTCGGTCACAAGGTCCGCCATCTCGATCAGCGCATCCGGCGCATTCCGCCCGGTCACCACGACATGCGTCATCTCGGGCTTCGCCGCCATGACAGCGAGCACCTCGTCGACCGGCAGATACTCATAGCGCAACACGATGTTCAGCTCATCCGCCACCACCATCGCATAGGACGGATCGGCGATCATCCGCTTCACCTCGTCCCACGCCTCACGCGCCACCGCGATGTCGCGCGCGCGGTCCTGCGTGTCCCAGGTGAACCCCTCCCCCATCGGCTTGAACTCGCAAAGCTCCGGGAATGCGTCGAAGACTGCCTTCTCGCCGGTCGTCATCGCGCCCTTGACGAACTGCACCACGCCGACCTTGCGCCCATGCCCGATCATCCGCACCGCCATGCCGAACGCGGCGGTCGACTTGCCCTTGCCCTTGCCGGTGTGGACGATGATCAGCCCCTTCACGATCGTCTTGCTCGCGACGATCCGGTCCTGCACCTCCTTGCGCTTGGCGCTCTTGGCATTCTGTTCGTCGTCGGTCCGCATGATCATGTCCTCTCGCGCACCCGATGGCGGATCGCGCCGCGCGGCGCTAGAGCGACCGACATGCTCCGCATTACCGACCTCAAGCTGCCGCTCAACCACGCCGACGAAGCCCTGCCAGCCGCGATCCGCGACCGCCTGCGCGTCACCCCGCGCGACCTGATCCGCTACACCATCGCCAGGCGCGCGCACGATGCCCGCGACAAGATGGACATCCAGCTCGTCTATTCGGTCGACGTCACGCTGAAGAACGAGGACACCGTCCTCACGCGCTTCCGCAAGGATCGCCATGTCCAGCGCACCCCCGACACCGGCTACCGCTTCGTCACCAAGGGCGGCGCGAGCTACACCGGCCCCCGCCCTGTGGTGGTCGGCGCAGGCCCCTGCGGGTTGTTCGCCGGGCTCATCCTGGCGCAGATGGGGTTCCGCCCGATCATTCTCGACCGCGGAAAAGTCGTCCGCGAACGCACCAAGGACACCTGGGGTCTCTGGCGCAAAAGCGTCCTCAACCCCGAATCGAACGTCCAGTTCGGCGAGGGCGGCGCGGGCACCTTCTCCGACGGCAAACTCTGGAGCCAGATCAAGGACCCGCGCCATCTAGGCCGGAAGGTCCTGACCGAGTTCGTGAAAGCCGGTGCGCCGCCCGAAATCCTCACCGAAGCGCACCCGCACATCGGCACCTTCCGCCTCGTCACGATGGTCGAGAGCATGCGCGAGACGATCGAGGCGCTCGGCGGCGAATACCGCTTCTCGACCCGCGTCGACGGTCTCGACATCGTCGAGGAAGCCGGCACGCGCCAGCTCCGCGGTCTGCACCTGAGCACCGGCGACTATCTCGAAGCCAACCACGTCGTCTTCGCGGTCGGCCACAGCGCGCGCGACACGTTCGAGATGCTGCATGCTAGGGGCGTATACGTCGAGGCAAAGCCGTTCTCGATCGGTGTCCGCATCGAGCACCCCCAGTCGTGGATCGACGAAGCCCGGTTCGGGCCGTGCGCCGGCCATCCCGATCTCGGCGCGGCCGCGTACAGCCTGTCGCACCACTGCAAGAACGGGCGCACGGTATACAGCTTCTGCATGTGCCCGGGCGGCACCGTCGTCGCCGCGACCTCCGAGGAGGGCCGCGTCGCGACCAACGGCATGAGCCAATATTCGCGCAACGAACGCAACGCGAACTCCGGCATCGTCATCGGCATCGACCCCGAGCGCGACTATCCCGGCCACCCGCTCGCCGGGATCGAACTGCAACGCCACTGGGAATCGCGTGCCTATGTCGCGGGTGGATCGAACTACAAGGCGCCCGCGCAACGCATCGGCGACCTGCTCGCGGGCCGCGCGTCGACCGCGCTCGGAACGGTAATACCGTCGTACAAGCCGGGCGTGCACATGACCGACCTGTCGGAGTGCCTGCCCGAGTTCGCGATCACTGCGCTGCGCGAGGCGTTGCCGGCGTTCGGCCGCGAGATCCCCGGCTACGATCACCCCGACGCGGTGCTGACGGGGGTCGAGACGCGCACCTCGTCGCCGGTGAGGATCACGCGCGGCGAAGATTTCGTCAGCCTCAACACGGCGGGGCTTTTCCCGGCTGGCGAAGGCGCTGGCTATGCAGGGGGTATTCTTTCTGCCGCGGTCGACGGGATCAAGGTCGCGGAGGCGGTTGCGCTTAGCCTCACTGCCTAGGCCGTTTCGTTCCCCCGCGAAGGCGGGGGTCCAGGAGCCACAAATACCTGCGTTCGTTACCCTGGGCTCCCGCCTTCGCGGGAGAACTAAAGGTTGCGGCAACTGACTTATGACCCTGCCAAGACAAAACACCACCCCGGCGAAGGCCGGGGCCCAATTGGGGGACGCCGCTAACTGACGCCGAGCATCGTTACTCCGACCTTTCCAATTGGACCCCGGCCTTCGCCGGGGCGGTGCACGTCGACGGCGACCGAGTTTGCGACAGAAGCCTGCAATGGGACCAACGCTTCCTCGGACTAAAGTAAGAGTCGGACAGTCCATGTGCTATGCAAGGTCCAGATCACCCACCCCTCACTTCCGCCGCTGCGGCCCCGTCTTGATCAGCCACGCCCGCGGCAGCCCCGTCGGCTTGGCCACGCCATCCAATCGCCGCGCACTCACAAGCGCCACGCGCTTCAGGATCATCTGGTCCTTGAACGCATCCATCCCGCCGCCGGTCGGCTTGGCGAGGATGCGCTTCACCACGTCCATTCCCGCGACGACGTGTCCGAACGCGGCATAGCCCGGATAGCCCGCACGTGCGTCCATCGCCGACGCCGGGCCGACCGTGATGAAGAAATTCCCGCCAGCTGATGCCGGCGTCATCCCCCGCGCCATCGAGATCGTCGCGTCGAGATGCTTGATCCCGGTCATCGCGGTGGTCTCGAGCGGGAACGGCGGAAGTATTCGTCGCGCATCGGTGCGGATCCCCGCCTGGATGAAACCAAGCTTCGGCGCGGACTTCTGGCGGCTCGCGCGATAGAAGTCGGTCCCGTCGAACCGACCGTCATCGACATAGGCGAGGAAATTCGCGGTCGTCTTCGGCGCATGGCGGGCGTCGAGCGCCAGCAAGATCGGGCCTTCGGAGGTGACGATGCGGACGCGAACGAGGCCCGGTTTCGGTCCCGGTTCGGTGCGCTGAACCTGCCGCCTCGCTGGCTGCGCCGTTCCTGCAGTCGCCAAGGCCGCAATCGCTACGAAGCCGATCATAAAACGCCGCATTTCGATCACTCACGCCTTTACCGATGGCGTCGGCTACCTGTCCGTTTGCGGCGAGGCAAGAGCGCTGGGATATGTGGTTGAGCGGACTGATGATCGCCGCGTCGTAGCTGTGCCCGTTCGACAACGTCCCGAGGTTCAAACTCGCCAGCACCTTCGCTTGGCTTGGTCGGCGCCCACATTCGCAGCACCTCCCCGGCGGAGGCCGGGGCCCAGTTGGGAAACGTCGCTGATGTAAGTTCGTGCTATGCCACTTGGGTCATACCAACTGGGCCCCGGCCTTCGCCGGGGAGGTGTGGTGGTTGGTTGGCGTGACCTTTTCTCTCTCCAGCACGGGAGCGTCGTCGTGAGGCGGATCGGGCATCGCCGCTGCGGCAGGATTCTCTCCCCGCAACGCCTCAAACATACCGCGGGATCGGCCCCACCTGCGGCGTCTGGTCCGGCAGGTCCACCATCGTCTCGTCGACGAAGCACCAGCCCCAGCCCTCCGGCGGGTCATAGCCCTCGATGATCGGATGCCGCGTCGCGTGGAAGTGTGCGGTCGCGTGGCGGTGCGGGGAGTCGTCGCAACAGCCGACATGACCGCATTCCCGGCACAGCCGCAGATGCACCCATTCGCTGCCGATCCGAAGGCACTCCTCGCACCCCTTCGCGCTCGGCGTCACGTCGCGGATCGTCTCCATATGCGTGCAACCGTAGCTCATTCCGCATGCCTTTCCGCCATGTCCGCCAAAACCGTGTGGATCTGCGCGACCACCGCCGCGCCTTCGCCGACCGCCGCCGCGACGCGCTTGGTCGATCCGGCGCGGACGTCGCCGATCGCGAACACGCCCGCGCGGCTCGTCTGCAACGGCAGCGCGGCGGCGCCGGTGACGATGAACCCCTTCTCGTCGGTATCGACGCAGCCCTTCAGCCAACCCGCATTGGGATCGGCACCGATGAACAGGAACAGGTGTCGCATCGCGCACCGCGTCTCCACGCCGTCGCTGCGTTGGCGGAAGATCGCCGCCGTCAGTCCAGTGGCGCGCTCGCCCTCCAGCCCGACGATCTCGGTGCCGACGCGGATCGTCACGTTGGGCAGCGCGGCGATGCGGTCGATCAAATATTTCGACATCGTCGCGGCCAGCGGGCGGCGCACGATCAGGTGCAGGTGCTTCACGCGCGGCGCTAGGAACACCACCGCCTGCCCGGCCGAGTTGCCGCCGCCGACCAGCGCGACCTCCTCGCCCTCGCACAACCGCGCCTCGATCGGCGATGCCCAGTAGGATACGCCGGCGCCCTCGAACTCCGCGAGGTCGGGGATGTCCGGCCGCCGATACCGCGCGCCCGACGCGACTATCACGGTTCGCGACTGGACGCGTCGATCGCCCGGCAGTTCGAGCGCCAGCGGGTCGCCCGCGGGCCGATCCTCATCGCAATCGAGATGTTCGACAGTCAGCGGGATCGCGATCTCCGCGCCGAACTTGAGCGCCTGATTGAACGCCCGCCCGGCCAGCGCCTGCCCCGAAATGCCGGTCGGGAAGCCGAGGTAGTTCTCGATCCGCGCCGACGCCCCCGCCTGCCCGCCGATCGCACGCTCGTCGAGCACGATCACCGACAACCCCTCCGACGCCGCATACACCGCCGCCGCCAGCCCCGCCGGCCCTGCACCGACGATCGCGACGTCGTATATGGTGTCCGGATCGAGCTCGGGCGTGATCCCGAGGCAGGCCGCGACCTCGATATCCGACGGCCGTTTCAGCACCGTACCGTTAGGACAGACCACCAGCGGCAGATCGCTCGACGCAACTCCGGTCCGCTCGACCAGTGCACGGCCCTCGTCGTCCGATGCCGCATCGAGGACGATGTTCGGATAGCCCGATCGCGTGAGAAACCCCTGTAGCCGGACGACGTCGGGACTGTCCGGCAGGCCGACGATCACCGTCCCCCCGCTGCCCTGCTCGATCAGGCCGACGCGGCGGAGGATCAGCGCGCGCATCACGATCTCGCCGACGTCCGCCGAACCGACCATCAGCGCGCGCAGGTGCGCCGGATCGAACGGCAGCGCGGTACAACCGGCGGGGCCAGCGGTGCCGCCCGCGATCGTCGGGCGCCCTGCCAGCTGGTTGACCTCGCCCGTCAACTGCCCCGGGCCGTGCGTGGTGATCGGCGCCTCATGGCTGAGTCCGTCGCGACGGACGACGTCGATCGTTCCTTCGAGCACGAGCCATGCCGCGACGCCCTGCTCGCCGATCGCATAGACCTGCTCGCCCGCGGCAAAGACGCGCGCCGGACCGCTCGCAAAGCGCTTTGCCGTCTGAAGCTGGTCTCCGGTAAGCACCGGGAACATCTGGTGGTCGCGCGCGCCGGGATCGCTCATGTCTGCACCGCCGGTTCGAGCCCGAGCAACAGCGTCGGGATCAGTTCGGACACGGTCGGATGGATCGGAACCGCCCAGCGCAGCGCGGCCACCGGCTGATCCGCGTTCATCATGTCGAGAATCCCGTGGATCGCTTCGTCGCCACCCGTACCGAGGATCGTCGCTCCCAAAATCCGCTGTGTTTCCGCATCCGCCACGATCTTCATAAACCCTTTCGTCTCGCCCTTTTCGACCGCGCGCCCGACACGGGTCATCGGCCGCTTCGAGACCAGGATCGGTCGCCCGGTCTTCTCCGCCTGCGCCTGCGTCATCCCCACCCGGCCGAGCGGCGGATCGGTATAGAGCGCATAGCCAACCAGCCGCTCGCTCAGCGTCCGGTCGTCATGATCGAGCAGGTTCGCCGCGGCGATCTCGAAATCGTTGTACGCGGTATGCGTGAATGCGCCGCGCCCGTTGCAATCGCCCAGCGCCCATACGCCCGGCACGTTGGTCTGCAGCATGTCGTCGACGGTGACATAACCCCTCTCGTCCGTCGCGATCCCCGCGAGATCGAGCCCGAGGTCGTCGGTATTGGGGCGCCGGCCGACCGCCAGCAGCACATGGCTCCCGATCACCTTCGGATCGCCCGCCTGGCAATCGACCGATACCGCGACGCCGTCCGCATGGCGCGCGAACGCGATGCAGTTCGCGCCGGTTCGCACGGTGATCCCCTCGTCTTCCAATATGCCCCGCACGGCGTCCGACACGTCGGCATCCTCGTGCGCGATCAGCCGTTCGCCGCGCTCCACCACCGTCACCGCGGCGCCGAACCGCCGATACATCTGCGCGAACTCGAGCCCGACATAGCTTCCGCCGACGACGACGAGATGCGCGGGAATCTGCTCCAGCGCGACCATGTCGGTATTGTCGAGATGCGGCACGTCGCCGACACCGGGCATGTCCGGCACGCTCGCGCGCCCACCGACGTTGAGGAAGATGCGCGGCGCGGTCATCTCCTCGCCGTCGACCGCGATCGTCCGCGGTCCGGTAAAGCGGGCGTGGCCGCGCAGGAATGTGAGGCCCGCCATCCCCTCGAGCCAGCGCTCGTTGCCTGATCGCGCGTCCATCACGACCTTGCGCGCGCGGGCCGCGACGGCGGGCATGTCGACCGTGACGTCGCCGGTCGCGATGCCGAAATCCGCCCCGCGCCTCGCTAGGTGCGCGGCATAGGCGCTCGCCACCAGCGTCTTGGTCGGCATGCAGCCGGTATTGACGCACGTCCCGCCGACCAGCTTCCGCTCGATCAACGCGACCGTCATGCCCGCAGCAGTCAGGCGGCCCGCCAGCGGTGGTCCGGCCTGCCCGGCACCGACGATGATCGCGTCGAAATTCCGCATCAGATCGACAGCACCACCAGCACCGCCAAGAGGATCGCGACCGCATCCTCGATCAGCGCAGCCGGTCGATCGTTACCGAACGTTGCCGCCAATCGCGCGCGCAAAGCCGCGCCGCCATAAATTCCGAAGACCGCACCGACGACGCCGAGAACGATTCCCGGCAACGGCACGCCGATGCCGTATCCCACCGCCGCACCCGATACCCCGCCCGTGAGCAGCCGCGCGACGAACTGCGGCGGCACCTTGCGGCTGGGCGTGGATGGCAGCTGATCGGTAACGAGTTCGGTGGCCGCGAGCAGCGTGAAGATCCACGGCGTGAACCGGTAGCCGAGGAACGCCAGCCACGTCCCCTGCAACGGCAACGTCCCCTTGCTCGCGGCCCAGGCTACCGCGGCAGGCGCCAGCATCGCGCGCAACCCCGCGACGATGCCGATGACGAAGGCGAGGATCAGTCCGTGAACGAGCGGGGGGACGAGCATGGCAGTCTCCGATCCGGTGTGTCCAACATCGTCCCACGCACCGCCCCGAGCGTCAATTCGTTACGCATCCGATCTGGCCTCGATCCAGTCGCGGATTACCGTCCGCCAACCACCCGACCGGACCAAGCACCTGATATCGAAAGCGAACACGAGGCCATTTTCGCCCGAATTTATTTCGCCGCCGTTGCCTCGATCTCGACCAGGAACGCCGGCCCTGCGAGTGCCGCGACCTGAACGGTCGACCGCGCAACGGTGTTCGGGTTCTCCGCCGTCCCGAAATACATCTTGAACGCGTCGTTCATGCCCGCAAAATCCATCTTGCCGCCGAGCTTCGGATCGCCCGCGACGAACACGGTCAGCTTGATGATGTCGCTCATCGCATAGCCCTGCGCGGCCAGGATCGTCTTGATCTTGGTGAACACGCTGATCGTCTGCGTCTTGGTATCGCCGAAATCTGCGATCGTCAGCTGCGCGGGCGGCGTCTTGCTCGCCGGATCGATCGGGGCTGCCAACTGTCCGCTGAGATAGAGCATCTTCGCCTCCGCCGGCACGGTGACACCCTGCAGGATCAGCCCAGGTGGCGTATTGGTATGGCGGACTATGCCGGATTTGGGGGCCTGCGCACCGGCAACCGACGCGCCCACCAGCGCTGCGAACAGGGCAAGCGATCTAACAAAAGTCTTCGTCATGGATATCCCCTCGTAGAAACCGGGCGCCGGATGTTTCCGGCGCCCGGCAGACATTAGAAACTGACGTTCATGCGCGCATAATAATAGCCGCCGTTGATCCCGTACGGGCTGAACGTCAGCGGTGCATCGAGCTGGTTGCCACCGCCAACCAAGGTCGCATTGGTCGTACCCGGCACCAGGCCAAGCGTCGGCGACTTCTTGTTGAAGACGTTGTTCGCACCGATCGACAGCTCCAGGTCGTCGGTCGCCTTGAAGTTCAGTTCGACGTCGCCGATGAACGCGGTGCCGATCGTCTGCTTGTAGAACTTGCCACCATCCGGGCTGTATCGGGCCGAGCTCTTTCCGTAGACCGTACCGCGCAACGTCATCGAGAACTTGTCGATCGAATAGAAGGTCGAGCCGATGACCTTCACCCGCGGCGATGCGGTCTCGATATTGGCGCGAGCGCCCTCGTCGAACAGCGGAACCGTGATCGTCTGCCCGAGGACGTTGACCAGCGGTGGTGCCGACATGACCTTGGTGATCTTGGTCTGGTTATAGTTGCCTGACAGGGTCCAGGTCGCGTTGCCGTAGTCGCCGAAATCGCTCGCATAGCTGGCGACGATATCGACGCCGCGTGTCCGGGTATCCGCGCCGTTGGTGAAGATGTTGATGCCGGTCTGCGTCACCGTCGGATCGAGCACGTTGCCGTTCGCACGGATCGCCGCGGTCACCACGGGGAAGTTGACGTTGACCGGCGAGGTCGCGCCACCGCCGCCGAACAGCGAGCCCGTGCCGAGAATACGGTCCTCGATCTTCACCTGATACGCGTCGATCGTGATCGTCAGGCGCGGCACCGGCCGGATGACCGTGCCCAGGCTATAGTTGGTCGATTTCTCCGGTTTCAGATTGGCGAAACCTAGCAGTTTGGCCGCAGCCGAATTGGCCGGCAGCTGAACGAACGCGGAGGTCGGCGAGACGTTGGTCGCGGAGTAGAACGATTCCGCCAGCGTCGGTGCGCGGAACCCCGTCGAGAACGTACCCCGCAGCGCGAACGCATCGGAGAAGTCGTAGCGGGTTGTGCCCTTGTAGATGAACTTGCTGCCGAAATCGGAATAATGTTCGTACCGGCCGGCGACATCGACCTTCCAGCCCTCGACCGGCATCAGCGCCACATCGACATAGCCTGCCTGCGAATTGCGCCCGTTGACGCCCGCATCCGAACTGCGGAAACCGGGATAGGACTGCCCGCCTTCCTTGTAGGTGGACGCAGCATCGCCCGCGCCGATCTGATAGACGTTCTTTCGATATTCTCCACCGAAAGCGAGGTTGATCGGGGCCGCCATGCCCGCTTCGATCTCATGCGTGAAATCGGCGTTTGCGGTCAGCTCGCTCGATTTGAAAAAGCCGTTGTAGAAGGTCGTCGGGGTAAAGCCGGTGTCCGCGTAGAGCGAGGCGTTTGCCGAATTGACGGTATAGATCTCGTTCTTGTCCTGTCCGAACGTCGACGACAGGTCGTAGTGGAAGCCGCTGACGTCGCCGCGAACGCCGCCGGTGAACGCCATGTCTTCCTCGCGGATCTTTTCACGCGGCGAGAAACCGTTGACCGGGCTATCGCCCTCGGGATCGAAATAGGTCGTTACGCCTGCGACGGTGCGCGATACGCGGGTCGGCACCCGGACATTCTCATAGGCGCTGGCGACCCGGCGTGAGTAGGTGCCGAAGCTGTACGCCTCGATACCGCCGAAATCATACGCCGAGTTATACTGGAGGTTGATGAGGCGCGACTGCGCATCGCCGCTGATCTTGTTCACGTAGGGGAAGTCGGACATCCCCGGATAGAGGCTTTGCTGAAGCGGCGTGATCGACGGCGTCGTCGCACTCGTCAGCAGCTTGCCGTTGATATCGGTGATGCGGCGATCGAGCCCGCCGACCTGCGTGAAGTCGTGATAGCGGTAGAAGCCGGTGACGTTGATGAAGCCGTTTTCACCGACCTTGGTCGCGAGGTGCAGGCTTCCCCCATAGGTGCGGCCGCCGGTGTCGTAATTCTCTCCCGCTGTCAGCGCAGCGTCGCCGCCTTCCTTGTCGTCCTTCAGGATGACGTTGATGACGCCGGCGATCGCATCCGAGCCATATTGGGCGGCGGCGCCGTCCTCCAGCACCTCGATTCGCTTGATCGACGCTGGCGAGATCAGGTCGAGATCGGCGGTCGCCGCGCCCTGGTAGGGTCCGCCGAGGACGGCGAGGTTCGAGGTGCCGTGTCGTCGCTTGCCGTTGATCAGGACCAGCGTGTGGTTCGGGCTCAACCCACGCAACCGCGCCGACAGCGTCAGGTTGGCGGTGTCGCCGCCGAACGCTTGCGCGGTGAACGACGGTACGAGCTGGGTCAGCACCTGGTTGAGATTGGGCTGGCCGACATGGCTCATGAGTTCGGCGTCGAGCACCTTGATCGGGGCAGCGCTTTCGGCCGCGGTAATGCCTGTCGCGCGCGTGCCGGTGACGATGATGTCGTCGGGTATCTCGGAAGATCCGGTCTGGGGATCGGTCACGGTAACCGACGCGGTTTGCGCGGAGGCCGTCATGTGTCCGGCGCTGGCGAGCGCCACGATAAGTGCGCCGCGTGAAATGCTGGTAACGATCCGCATAAGGTTTCCCCCCTTATTGTTGAGCGCCTTCAGCCATCCTCAATATTCTTCGATGATCTTCTGCCATCTATTTACAGTTACCCGATCCACGAAACACCGTTTCGTAGTTCCATTCCCTGATTTACTTGATTCCCTAACCTTAGTCAGGATTGACTATAGAAGGATACGTGACAACTAATTCTGATCTAATCGACATTTAATACAGAACTATTGTTTGCACTGTCACTAATATGCAACGTTTTACCTTGAGGCGCTGGTGTTAGGCTGCGCGTCTTCCATCGCGTGAACCCAGTACGGCCCGGTTGGCGCCCTGCGCCGCGACGCGTTTAGCCAGCGCGATGACCTGCCCTTGCGCGGACTGAATGCCGCCCTCCTGCCAGCCCGGCGTTTGGCTGAGTGCGGCGGACGCGAAATAAACACGGCCGTCGGGCTGCTGGAGCAGGCGAAACTCGGGCGTATCGATATGCCCCTCCTGCCGCCCATTGGTGCTGCCCGCGTTCCAGTCGGGCCAAGGCCCCAGGCTGTACGGGATCTTGTGCCAGTTCACCGCGATGCCATTGACCAGATCGCCGCCATGCCCGGGATGCAGCCGATCGATCACCCCACGCGAAAAGGCGATCTGTTCCGCGATCGGCCGCTTGGCAAACTCGGCGGCATTGGGTCCCGACGAATAACAGCCCAGGATCATGCCGCGGGCAGAGTGCAGCCCTGCCGATGGGTACCAGATCAGTGTCGTCGGGCCGCCGACGAACGAGATGCCGCCATAGATCTGTTCGCGTTCCCAGAAGCGCGGGCTTTCGAACGCGACCTTGTTCGAGTGATCGTAGACCACCCCGGCGATCGTCTTCTTCAACGCGGGCGAGAAGTCGGTATCGATCGTCGCGAGCACCGGGAACGGGATCGTGCAGATGATGTAATCCGCCGTCACTGTGTCGACCACGCCGCTCGCCTTGTCACGGTAGACGACGTCGACGCCGCGGGCGGTGTGACGGACTTTCGTGACCTCCGCACCGCGGATCGCGGGACGGCGCAGGTTGCGATCGAACCCGGCATGGATCCGGTCCATGCCGCCGACCGGCTCGAACATCGTCGCCTGCATGTAGAGGTTGTCCTCGAACAGCGTCATCGGCAGCCGTTCGTTCGCCAGCAACTGGTCCATCGGCACTGCGCTGCCCGCCGACGAGAAGGTGACGCCCGCACCCGGCGCCGTCCCGAACCCCGATCGCTCGGTGCCCGCAAACGCATAGTCGGTACCGAGGTCGCCATATGCCTTGAGGAACGGCAGGAGTTTCTGCTTGTCCGCCGCCGTCACCGACTGATCGAGCGCACCCTGATTGATCGCCTTCGCCAACAGTTCGGCGATGTGGCCGCGCATGTCGTTGATCGCGGTCCGCATCCGGATCTTGCTGCCGTTCTCGCCCATCACGTACGCCGAACGGCTAGAATTGACCTCGACCTCCAGCGGCACGTCGAACTTCTTCGCGTACCCGATCAGTCCTTGGTGAAAGCTCGGAATGCGCGCCGGCCCCGCGTTGAAGTAGATTCCGTCGGAGAACTTGGCAGTCTGCGTTTGCTCGCCGATCATCTCGATCTTGTCGCCGTCACGCACCGTCCAGGCGCGCCCACCGACCCGCTCGCGGGCTTCGAGCAAGGTGACCTGGAAGCCCGCTTGTTCGAGTTCGTATGCCGCGGTCAGCCCGGCGATCCCAGCCCCGAGCACGACGACATGTGTTCCCTTGCCGACCCCCGGCGGCAGCATCGCCAGCCCCTCCGCCTGCGAGGTACCGATCAATCCATTGGTAAGACCCAAAGCCTGCATTGCGCCAAGCGTAGCGCTCAACCCTCCCATCAGGCCAAGTCGGCCCAACAAGGTCCTGCGTGTCATCACACCGTGTCTAGTCATCAAGGCCCCCCGAAACGGCACCCCCCTGGGTTTGCCGAACATCAGAATTGCCGGCGGATCGAACCCGTCAGCAGCCTTGCAGGATCATCATCCCCCGCCAGCCCCGATGGACGTCAGACAGCGATCGCAAAAGAACACATCGTTCCTTTGCACGCGATATCTCGACACGTTGCATCTTTTGACTGGACGATCCGGATTGAACATTGCTTTGGCATGTAACGCAAATGAAATCTTTAACGCCGCGGTGACGATCTTGTGGCGATAACCCGTACGAACACGCGGGCCTTGAATTCGGTACGTGCTCCGGCCAATTCTCGGACTGATCATTTCACCAAGAGACCTGTCACATCCTATGACCATCGAAACCGCTTCCGCTGCCGAGACGTCCGCGCCCGAGACCCACGCCTTCGAGGCGGACGTCGCGCGGCTGCTCCACATGATGGTGCACTCGGTCTATTCGGATAAGACCGTATTCCTGCGCGAGCTGATCTCGAACGCCGCCGATGCGTGTGAAAAGCTGCGGTACGAGGCGTTGAGCGCGCCCGAGTTGCTTGGCGACGAGACCCGGCTGGCGATCGCGATCACGCTCGATCCCGACGCCAAGACGCTGACGATCGAGGACAACGGCATCGGCATGACTGCCGAGGACATGGGCGAGGCGCTTGGCACGATCGCGCGCTCGGGCACCAAGGCGTTCATGGACCGGATCGCCGCGTCGAGCGGAAGCGACGGCGCGCAGCTGATCGGCCAGTTCGGCGTCGGCTTCTATTCCGCGTTCATGGTCGCATCGAAGGTCGACGTGATCTCGCGGCGCGCCGGCGCGGACACCGCCTCGCTCTGGTCGTCGGACGGCCTCGGCACCTACACGATCGCCGACGTGCCGACCGCCGACGCCCCTGCCCGCGGCACCCGCGTCGTGCTGCACCTGCTCGAAGACGCGACCACCTACACCGACCGGTTCACCGTCGAGCGCCTGATCAAGGACCAGTCGGGTCACGTACCCGTGCCGATCACGCTGCGCGAAAAGCCCGATGCCGATCCGGTCGACATCGCCGACGGCGCCGCGCTGTGGACCAAGCCGAAGGCGGATATCTCGGTCGAGGATTATGCCGATTTCTACCGGAGCGTGTCCGGCCAGTATGACGAACCCGCACTGACGCTCCACTACCGCGCCGAGGGGCTGCACGAATATTCGGTGCTCGCCTATGTCCCGGGGGCCAAGCCGTTCGACCTGTTCGACCCCGACCGCAACGGCCGCATGAAGTTATACGTCAAACGCGTGTTCATCACCGACGATGCCGAAGTCTTGCCCCGCTATCTCCGCTTCATGCGCGGGCTGGTCGATTCATCCGACCTGCCGCTCAATGTCTCGCGCGAGATGATCCAGGAAAGCCCGATGCTCTCGGCAATCCGCAAGGGCGTGACCGGGCGCGTGCTCGGCGAGCTCGACAAGCTCGCGACGCGCGACCCTGAGGCCTATGCGAAGATCTGGGAGAATTTCGGCGCGGTCCTGAAGGAGGGGCTGTACGAAGATTTCGAACGGCGCGAGGCACTGCTGAAGCTCGCCCGGTTCAAGACCACGACGTCCGACGGCGCATGGCGTTCGGTCGCCGATTACGTCGCGGCGATGAAGGACAACCAGACCGCGATCTATTACGCGGTCGGTACCGATCTCGACCGGCTCGAAGCCTCCCCGCAGCTCGAGGGGTTCCGCGCGCGTGGGATCGAAGTGCTGTTGCTGCCGGACTCGGTCGACGGGTTCTGGGTGACGGCGGGCATCGATCATGACGGCAAGCCGTTCAAGTCGGTTACGCAGGGTGCGGCCGATCTCGGCCTGATCCCGCTCGTAGACGGTGCCGAGGAGCCGACCGCCGATACGACGCCCGAAGTCGCGGACTTCATCGCGTTCGTGAAAACGACGCTCGCCGATGCCGTTTCGGAGGTCCGCGCGTCCGAGCGCTTGACGGACAGCGCCGTCTGCCTCGTCGCAGCGGACAGCGGCATGGATCGCCAGCTCGAACGCATCCTCGCGGCGAGCGGTCAGGCGATGCCGGCGGCCAAGCCGGTGCTGGAGATCAACCCGCGCTCGGCATTGATCGCCAAGCTGGCAGCGCTCGGCGAGACCGAGACGGCCCTGCGCGAGGACGCGGCGCACCTGTTGTTCGACGAGGCGCAGATCGCCGATGGCGAGCGTCCGGTCGACGCCCGCGCTTTCTCGGCTCGCCTGACGCGGCTTTTCACGCGCGCGCTCGGCTAAGCGCCCCGACCGCGGTTTCGCAAATTTGCGGAACCGCGGTCCAGCGACTACCCCGCTCCAAAGACTGAGGAGCAGGATATGTCGCCCATTCTAGACCGTCGCCAGATGCTGACCGGCGGCGCGGCCATCGCTGGCCTGTCGCTCGGCTCGACCACCGTGTTTGCGCAAAGCGACCGGATCGAGAGCCTGATCGCCAAGATGACGCCCGCCGAAAAAGCGGGCCAGCTCAGTTGCTTCTCGGATCAGATCCGACCGATCGGCGTGCCCTTCAACCCAGGCCTTGCGACCGGGGGCGCGGCGGAGCAGCTTGCTCGGATCAAGACCGGGCAGATCGGGATGCTCTTCAACGGTGTCGGCTATGCCGGTGCCAAGGCGGCGCAGGACGCCGCGCTCGCGACCCGCTTGAAGATTCCCCTGATATTCGCTGGCGACGTCATCCACGGCCTGCGCACCGCCTACCCGCTGCCGATCGCAGAGGCCTGCGCGTTCGACCCCGACCTAGCGATGCGCACCGCACGTGCGGCAGCGCTTGAGACCACGGCGCTCGGCATCCACTGGACCTTCGCGCCGATGGTCGACGTCGCGCGCGATCAACGCTGGGGTCGTGTCGCGGAAGGCTCGGGCGAGGATCCGTATCTCGGCATGGAACTGGCCAAAGCGCGAGTCCGCGGTTTTCAGGGCAACGATCTTCGCGACCCCACGCGCGTCGCCGCCTGCGCCAAGCATTTCGCTGCGTACGGAGCGGTTTCCGGTGGCCAGGATTACAACTTCACTGAAATATCCTCCGCGACGCTGCACGAAGTCCACCTCGCTCCTTTCAGGGCTGCGGTCGATGCTGGCGTTGCAACTTTGATGAGCGCGTTCAACGACATCGACGGCGTTCCTTCCAGCGGCAATCACTGGCTGATGACCGACCTGCTGCGTGGCGAATGGCGGTTCCGCGGGATGGTGGTCGGCGACTATACCGCGGACGAGGAACTGATCGCACACGGCTATGCCACCGATGGCCGCGACGCCGCGAAGAAGGCGTTCATGGCAGGGATGGACATGGCCATGCAGTCCAACCTGTTCAATCTGTGGCTCCCCGACCTCGTCGAGAAGGGCGAGGTCCCGCTCGCGCGGCTCGACGAAGGCGTTCGGCGTGTGTTGCACCTGAAGGATGCGATCGGCCTGTTCGACAATGCCTATCGCTCGGTCAGCCAGAAGGCGGAACGCACCAGCGTCTCGACACCCGCCATGCTGAAGCTCAGCCGCGAGGCCGGGGCGCGTTCGATCGTATTGCTAAAGAACGACGGTAACCTGCTGCCCTTGAAGAAGAACCCGGGCCGCATCGCCTTGATTGGCCCGTTTGCGGAGGATCGCAAGAACGTCGTCGGCACCTGGGCGTTCATGGCCGACGAAAAGCTCAACGTTTCGATCGCGCAGGGGCTCCGCACACGCGGACTGACGGTCACGACAGCGCCGGGGTCGGAGATCGAAGCGCCCCTGCCCGGTGGGATCGCCGCCGCCGTCGCCGCTGCGCAAAACGCGGACATCGTCCTGCTCGCGGTCGGGGAATCTCAACTCATGTCGGGCGAAGCGCAATCGCGCACCGAGATCACCATCCCAGCCCCGCAGATAGCGCTCGCCGAAGCCATTGCAGCGACCGGCAAGCCAATGATTGTCCTCCTCCGCCACGGCCGCGCTCTTGCCCTGCACGGGGCAGTGAAGGCCGCACCAGCCATCCTCGCGACGTGGTTTCTCGGCTCCGAAAGCGGCAACGCGATCGCCGACGTTCTGTTCGGCGACGTCAACCCTTCAGCCAAGCTTTCCGCCAGCTTCCCCAACGAGAGCGGGCAGGAACCCTATTTCTACAATCACAAGAACACGGGTCGCCCGGCACCGGATACGGGCAGCCAAGAATACAAGTCGCGCTACCGTGAGACCAAGAACGAAGCGCTTTATCCGTTCGGTCACGGCCTGAGCTACACCAGCTTTTCGGTATCGAATGTCGTCGCGCCAGCGCGGATGACCAATGCGCTTACGGTGACCGCCACCGTTACGAACACCGGTGCGCGAGCCGGCGACGAAGTGGTGCAGCTGTACATCCACGACCGGGTCGCCAGCCGCACCCGACCGGTCCGCGAACTCAAGGGGTTCGCGCGCGTTTCACTGGCACCCGGCGCATCGAAGCGCGTGACATTGACCTTGAAGCGCGAAGACCTACGCTTTTGGGGTGATGGCGATTGGGTGATCGAACCGGGCCTGTTCGACCTCTGGGTAGCGACGAGTTCCGTCGATGGCGAGAAACAGAGCTTCGAACTCGTATAACCCTGTTCGTCCGCGAAGCTACATCCGCACGACCCGGTTTCCGATCCGCTCGGCCTCTTCAGGGTCGTGCGTCACCATCAGGATCGGAAGCTTGAGTACGTCGCGGACATGCTCGATCGCCAGCATGATCTCTTCGCGACGCGCACGATCGAGCGACGACAGCGGTTCGTCGAGCAACAGGAAGCCCGGTTGGCTGAGCAGCGCCCGGCCGATCGCCACTCGCTGCGCTTCGCCGCCGGAGAGCGTGCGCGGCCAGCGATCGAGCAGACGACCGATGCCGAGAAAACCGATTATGTCCTCGAACCGCTCCGCTTCGCCACGAACGCCGTACAGCAGGTTCGCGCGCACGCGTTTATGCGGGAATAATCGCGCTTCCTGAAAGACATATCCGGCTCTCCTGCGCTCGGGTGGTACGTCCAAGCCGTCGCCGAACAGCGTTTCACCATCGACCACGATCCGGCCGCGGTCGGGGCGGAGTAGCCCGGCGACCATGTTGAGAACGCTTGATTTTCCGACGCCCGACGGGCCGAACAGCACCGTCGCCCCCTCGCCTGCCTCCAGCGTCAACGACACCTGCGTATCGCCGAGCCGCTTCTCGATATCGATCTTAAAGGACATGGAGACCCCGCCCCGCCCGGCGCGTCAACAGTTCCGACGCAATCAGAGCGATCAACGACAAGCCTACGGATACGCAGGATAATCGCCACACAAGCGCATCGGCGCCGGGTTGCTGGAGCGCCGAATAGATCGCCAGCGGCAAGGTCTGCGTTTCGCCGGGTACGTTGGAGACGAAGGTGATCGTCGCGCCGAATTCGCCGATCGATCGCGCAAAGCCGAGTACCGCACCGGCCAGCACGCCGGGGGTACTGAGCGGCAACGTCAGCGTCCAGAACACGCGCCAAGGCCCCGCGCCTAGCGTTCGCGCGGCGTTCTCGAGCCGCCTGTCGACCGCTTCGATCGAGATACGCATCGCACGAACCATCAATGGCAGCGCCATGACGCCCGCCGCGATCGCCGCGCCGGTCCAGCGGAACAGGACCGTCACGCCGAACCAATCCTGAAGCCAGGCACCGATCGGGCCATTGGAACCAAACGCGAGCAGCAACAGCCACCCGGTCACCACCGGCGGCACCACCAGCGGAAGATGGATCGCCGCATCGACGATCACCTTGCCGGGAAACCGGACGCGCGCGAGCAGCCAGGCCAGCGCGAAAGCGACCGGCAGGGTCACCAGCATCGCCACCCCGCCGACCTTCAACGACAGCGCGACGATCCCCCATTCGGTCGCGTCGAGCACTAGCGCGCGGAGAACCCATAGCGGACGAAGATCGCCTTGCCCACAGGCGAGACGAGGAAGCGGCGAAAGCCCTCGGCCTCCGAGTTCGTCGATGTCTTCAGCCGCGCGATCGGATAGGTGATCTTAGGGTGCGTTGCCTCGGGGAAGACACCGGCGATACGAACCTTGGCCGACGCCTTGGCATCAGTCGCGTAGACGATCGCAAGCGGCGCTGCGCCGCGCTCGACCAGCGCAAGCGTCGCGCGGACATTTTCCGCGCGCACCACCTTCGGCGACACCTGCGCCCAGACGCCGAGCTTCTCGAGCGACGCCTGCCCGTATCTTCCGGCGGGCACGGCGGTATCCGCCATCGCCAACGGTCCGGCGGTCAGTACGCGCACGAGCGCAGCGGGCGGGCGCACCGGGATCCTTACCTTGCTACCCGCAGGCGCCGCGACGACGAGACGGTTGCCGAGGAACGTGACGCGGGTGCTGGCGACGATCAGGTTCTTAGTGGCGAGTTCATTCATCCAATCCTCGTCCGCCGACACGAACAAATCCGCCGGCGCACCGGACTCGACCTGCCGCGCGAGCGCCGACGATGCCGCGAACGAGATCGTTGGCTTCACATGCCCCTTCTTTGCCCATGCGTCCGCGGCCGCGGTTAGCGATTCCTGCAACGAAGCTGCGGCGAGCACCAACGGAGGGCGCTGTTGTGCGTGTGCACCCGACACCCCAAGACTGACCGCCATCACCACCGCCGACGTCAGATACCGCATGCCACCTACCTCTCGAACTCTGCGCGTACCGATATATAGCGCCGGGCCATAACGCCAGTCGGTTCGATACGTTGCGCGCCTAGTTCGTCGTGACCCGTCCCGTCCGCGCCAGCTTGCCCCAGCCAACCAGCGGTCCCCGCAACGCCTGCGCGATCGCCTTTAGGACGACGTAGTACATTACCTGCCGGTAACCGATCCGCTGCGGGATCAGCAGCCAGAGCAGCCGCCAGCGCTCCTTGCGCTCCAAGGCAAACGCGATCGTCGCGGCGAGCAGGTCGATCGCGGTGAAGATCAGCCAATAGGCGAGCATCGTATAGACGTCGTGGCTCGTCTGCTCCCAGCCATGCGCCTGGACGGCTAGATAGGTCGAGGCGAAGCTGACGAGCAGCGCGAGATCGATGATCGGCGAGATCGACGCGAGCACGATCTGGAACACGATCGCCTGCGGCAACCCTACCCAACCCAGCCCGCGCGGATGCGAACTCCCAATCGCCGAGCGGTGCTTGTAGAGGCACTGCAACGTCCCGAACGCCCAGCGGAACCGCTGCTTGGCAAGTGCACGCATCGTCTCAGGCGCCTCGGTCCAGGCGATCGCGAACTGGTCGTATTGGACCTTCCAGCCGTGGCGCTGAATCGCGATCGTGAGGTCCTGATCCTCGGCGAGGGTGTCATCGGGATAGCCGCCGACGCTGCGGATCGCCTTGAGCCGCCATGCGCCGACCGCACCCGGCACGACGGTCATCGCGTTCAGCCGCGCGAGCGCCCGCCGTTCGAGGTTTTGTGCGGTAATGTATTCGAGCGCCTGCCATTTTGTGATCAGGTTGACGCGATTGCCGACCTTCGCGTTACCCGCGACCGCGCCGAGCTTCGGATCGTCGAACCAGCGCGCCAGACGCGCGATCGTCATCGGTTCGAACTGCGTATCGGCGTCGAGCGCGATCACGATCTCGCCGCGTGCGAGTTCGAGTCCGCGGTTGAGCGCGCGTGCCTTGCCGCCATTCTCCAAGGTCAGCAGGCGGACGCGGTCGTCGCCGGCGAACGCCTCGGCCACGACGCGGCTGGTGCCGTCGCTCGATCCGTCATCGATCACGATCACCTCGATCGCGACGTCGTTCGACGCCAGCACGCCCTCCACGGCGCGGACGATCACGCGCTCCTCGTTGAACGCCGGGATCATCACGGTGACGAACCGCGACGGGTCGATCGCCGGGAACACCGTCTTCAACTCGCGCCGGGCCTGGATCAGCGCGAGCGCCGACAAGGCTAGGGCGCGAATGATACCAATTGTGATCGCGATGCCGAAGATCCAGCGGAGCGCGACGACGATGCCGCCCAGCGTGCTGAACAGCGCGAGGTCAGCAACCGCGGCAACACGGTCGCTCGACGAGATCACCGGCATCGACTGGTTGCGCGACAGCCCGGCGAGCGTCGAGACGGGGACGAAGCTGTAGCCCATCGCCCGCAACCGCTCGATGATGATCGGGAGTGCGGCAACGGTCTGGGCGCGGTTGCCGCCAGCGTCGTGGAGCAAGATGACGTTGCCGCTGCGCTCGGGATTGCCCGCCTCGACGCCCGCAATGGTCCGGTCGATGATCGCCTGCACACCGGGCCGCTTCCAGTCGTCGGGATCGACGTGGAGACCGACCGAGATATAGCCGCGCTGCTGTGCTTCGAGCGCGGGCAGGATCTCGTCCGCGGTGCTCGGCTCGGCATCGCCGAAATAGGGTGCGCGGAACAGCCGGAGCGAGCGCCCGGTGAACGCCTGGAACAGCCGCTGCGTGGTGTTCAGCTCGTACTTCACCTGCCGCTGCGAGACGTTGGCGAGGTTCGGATGCGTATAGGTGTGGCTGCCGATCTCATGGCCTTCATCGACCATCCGTTGGAGCAAAGGCCGCTCGGTCAGCGCATTCTCGCCGATGACGAAGAACGTCGCGGGCGCGTGTTCGCGCTTGAGGATGTCGAGGATCTGCGGCGTCCATTCGGGATCGGGCCCGTCGTCGAACGTCAGCGCCAGCTGCTTCGGACGATAGCCGGTCCGCACCACGACATAGGGCGACGGCATCCGCGTGAAGTTGACGTCGGCGATCGTGCCGTCCTTCGCCGGCACCGCGTCGCGAATACCGGTGACAGGCTCTGCGGCGATCTTCAGGATTTCGCCGCTGCCCTCGATGTCGACATTGGTGCCGGCCGGCATGTTATCGATCGAATCGGGGATCGGCAGTTTCCGATGGTCGCGACCCCAGATCGACCAGAGCCCGGGATCTTCCGAGCCGAGACGCCAGAGCGCGACGCTGCCGAGACCCGCCTTTTGCAGGAACGCGATCTGGTTGTACGCCGACGCCGCGTCGAGCAGCCAGACCTGATGCTGCACCCCGCCCTCGGAATAGGCGAAGCTGCTGTTGCCACTGGTCTTGTCGAAAGTCGGTACGGTGCCCGAATCCGCTGCGGCCTGCCATGCCTCCTCGACGTCCAGCGCATCGCCGTTGCCGCTGTCTGCGCCCGCATGCCAGTCATAGGCATAGGAGCCGATCGCGACGACCAGCTTGGCGGGGGGAATGCCGCGCGCTGCGTCGGCGACCATGCGCGCAAACCAACGCTGCGACGCGATCGGGCCGGGTGCGCCGCTCGTCTCATGCTCGTCATACGCCATCAGGAAGACCTTGTCGGTCACCTTGGCATAGGCGGGCAGGTTCCAGTCTGGATTGGCAACCGGCGCCGCGATCGCGACGACCCAACCGCGCGGCGCGAACCGCGCGCGCGTTTCGGCGAGGAAGGCGCGGTAATTGGGCTGCGCCGATGCGGGCAGGTCCTCGAAATCGTAGAACACGCCGCCGGCATGGTTCGCGCTGAGGAACGGCACCAGCTTGTCGAGGAAAGCCGCACGCGCCTTCGGATCGGCGAACAGCGCGGCACTACCGGCGCCGTCCCAATTCCCGTCGACCGCGTTCTGCACCATCGGCAGGATCATCGGGCGGTGGACCGCCTTGTTCAGGATGTCGCGCCCGGCCTGGTCGCGAAACACCGTGATGTGGTGATCCTTGCCGGTGATCGAGACCCAGCCGGGGATCAGCCAGTCGAGCTGTTCGACGTGCCGTGCGAGGCTCGCCGTGCTCGCCTCGTCCCAAGGCGCGTGGAAGGCGATCGCAAGCGGCGGGTTGGCGCCGTTGCCGATACCGGGCTTGGCCGCGCTCGTCCCGAACAGCTGCTTGGCGTAGTAATTGAGGTCTCGCCGGGTCTCGCGGAGGATGCCGCCGCGCGGTGCGGGCAGCTTGTGGAGCGCGGGATGCTCGGGCTCGATCGGGAGCAGCGGCGCGGTTGGCACCGCACCGATCGAGACGGCGAACATCGCGATCGACAGCAGCAGCAGGGCGATGAACGCCGCGACGCCAAACGTGAATCGCCGGCGACGACGGCCGCTTGCATCATAGAATACGGGATTGAGCGACATGGAGCGAGTATCAACCGGCCGAAGGAAAACGGCAACTCGCCGCAACGTTGCGCTACAATGCCGTTTGCGCCCGCGCTGCTGAAAAATGCGTCACGCATAGTTTAGGTAGCGACGCAGACCTCACTGCATCCCCTCCCGCAAGCGGGAGGGGACCGAGGGGTGGGCGCCCGGCTCGAACGCACGCCGCGCTTGACGATAGCGCGAGCCCACCCCCGACCCCTCCCGCACGCGGGAGGGGGAAGAAATCAGCGGAACTTGCCGCTGAGCGAAACGCCGATGATCCGCGGTTCGTTGAATACCGCCGCCATGTAGTTCTCGATCACGCCCTTGAGGTTCTTCTCGCCGGTGATGTTGCGGGCGAACACAGCCAGTTCGTACGCATCGTCCGGGGCCGCATAACCGATCTTCAGGCCGCCCTCGAAGTTGCCGTTCGCAGTGAACTCCTTGGTCTTGTACAGCACGAACTGCGTGTAGCCCTGGATGTTGAAGTCGCCCGCGATGAATGCGCGACCGCCATTGCGGAGCGGCTGGTCATAGCGCGCGGTCAGGTCGACATTGTATTCCGGCGCATTCGGCAGCGGCTCGCCGTCGATCTTGACCAGGTACGTCGTACCGAAAGCGCCGGGAACCGCGCGGACCGGCGCCGAGGGCGTGCAGACCACGACGTTGTTGAGCGCGCAGATCTGCACCTCGGTCGTCTTGTCGCGGATCGCGCTGTGCAACAGGCTGAGGCCGGCGCCCAGCGTGAGGTTCGGTACCGGCTTCCAATTGGCCTCGGCTTCCATGCCGTACGCCTCGGCCTTGTTGCCGTTGAACAGGATGCCGTTGCCGTTGACGTCGTTGCCGTTCAGCTGGATGTCGTTGACGCGGTAGCCGAACACCGTGGCGTTAAGCGTCAGCGTATTGTCGAGCAGGCGCGTCTTGATCCCCGTCTCCCACGACAGGATCGTCTCGGAATTCGCGGTCGAGAAGTCGGAGTTGAACACCGCCGAACGACCCTGGATCGTCGGTCCGCGGAAACCCTGGGCGACGCGCGAATACAGGCTGATATCGGGGCTCGCCTGGTACAGGATGCTCGCATCCCAGCTCGGCTTGGTCGACTTCAGCGTGACGTCGCGGCGGAAGTTGATCGGATACTGATTGACGCCAGCCGCATTCTGAACGGTCTTCAGCAGCTGCGTACGCTTCTTGTCCTCGGTGATGCGCCCGCCAAGCGTTACCGTCAGCTTGTCCATCAGGTCGTAGCTGACCTGGCCGAAGCCCGCCCACGAGGTGTTGACGTCATGCAACCGCACCCAGTTGTTGGGATTGCGCGCCGCCGTCGTCAGGAAGAACGTCCGCTGATAGAAATCGGTGATGTCGCGGTTGTCGAAGTACAAGCCACCGAGCTGCCAGTTGAAGCGGCCACCGGGGGTGCCGGCAACGCGCAATTCCTGTGACCATTGATCCAGATCGCGGATCTGGCCCTGCGACTGGCCGAAGCCGTTGGCGACGCCGCGGACCGGGAAGTTCGCGCCCGCGCCACCATCGGTATCGCCGCGGCTGAACCCGGACGTGGTCTCGTATGCCGTGATCGAGGTCAGCGTGGCTGGACCGAAGTCGTACGACGCACGCGCCGAGCCGCCATAGGTATTGTAGCTCTGCGGGTTGTCGTTCCCCTCGTCGAGCGACACGGTGTTGCGCGGCTCGGCGGAGACGTCGTTCGAACCCTTCTTGAGCGCGCCGCGGTGGAACAGCGTCGAGGTGCCGTCATACCAGCGCGCGTGGCCCGACAGGTCGAGCGTGAAGCGTTCGCCCGGTGTCAGCGCAAGCTGCACGCGGACGTTGCGATCGTCGAAGCCGCCCATCGCGTCCTTGCGCGGCGTCGCGGTGCTGTCCTGGCTTACACCGGCATAGGCGTTGTCGATGTAATCCGAGCGGTGCTGGAGCAGCGTCGACAGGCGGATCGAGAGGAGGTCCTTGATCAGCGGACCGCCGACGCCCGCGTCGAGGCTGACGCTGCCATAGCTGCCGACCGAGGCCGATGCACGGCTCTCGAAGTCGTTGGTCGGCTTGTTCGTGTCGAACTTGATGATGCCGGCGGTGGTGTTGCGCCCGAACAGCGAGCCCTGCGGACCGCGGAGGACTTCGACCTGGCGGACGTCGAACACCGGGTTCGACTTCAACACGACATGCTCGAGGATCACGTCGTCCTGGATGATCGTGACCGGCTGCGATGCACCAAGGTAGAAATCGATGTTGCCGAGGCCGCGGATGTAGAACCGCGGGAAGATACGGCCGGTCGTCGATTCGACGTACAGCCCGGGGACGCGGCCCGACAGCGCGAGCAGCGTGTCGTCGCCGCCTGCGGTATACGCGCGCAGTGCGTCACCCGACGCGACGCCGACCGAGAGCGGGACCTTCTGGAGGTTTTCCGAACGACGCTCGGCGGTGACGACGATGTCGTCCAAGCCTTCCTCGGGAGCAGACTGCCCAGCCTGAGTCTGGGCCTGATCCTGGATCGGCGCGACCTGTGCGAACGCAGCCGATCCACCCACAACCGAACCAAACGCGACGCCGAGCATCAACGCCGACTTAACGACCGAAATCTTCAAGATGATATTCCCCAATAGTGCGGCGGCGTCCCTGACGACCGGCCGCACATCCCAATACGCAACGTCGCTACGCGCCATCGACCGCCCTCCCCGGACGGCCCGACGACGCCTCGCGACGCTCACTCCCCGGTTGGGCGGGTAGGCCGGGAATGTGTTGGTATGATGACAGTTGGTTACGGTGTTTTGGGGTTAGTGCAGGTTTGCGACACAGTGCGATATTTTGGCCGATGGTAGGAAGCGGAAACGCTATGCTAGCTTCGCCCTATGGACTTCGTGATGCAATTTTGGCTGACCATTCGGCGTTCGGGTTGGTTCGAGCCCAGTGCGACGGGCGGCATCTTCCCGTTCCCGTTCGCCTGGCAGGCTTGGGCGATCATGGCGGTGTTTATCGCCGCGATCGCGGCTAGCGTTGTGCTGCACGGCGAAGCGGCGTGGCTGACGCGGATTATCCTGTGCGTCGGCTACATCGCGTTTGGGGTCGCGACGTACGAGTGACGGCGACGTATCGCAATGCGCCGTCCAACTACGGGCAGGCTTTCGGGGTTTGGCTCACGACATTGCAAAGCCGCTCAACGACCGCGGATTGGTTCGGCGCTTGTTCCGTGAAAACGAGAACAGCTTGTTTCCCCGCGGAGGCGGGGATCCAGCCTGGGCTCCCGCCTTCGCGGGAGAACAAGGAGTAGCGGAGTGGCGTTCGAATACGGCCGCAGCTTCGCCGTGGCAAAGCGCCGTCCTCGCGCGACACGGCCGAATACGAGCCTGCCATGTCGCCGTCCGGCTTGGCGCTAGCTTCAGCTAATCGCTGCCCCGCCTACCCTTGGCCGCCTACGCGTCGTCACCCATCCGCAGCGCCGCAATAAATGCCTCCTGCGGGATGCTGACCGAGCCGTATTCGCGCATCTTCAGCTTGCCCTTCTTCTGCTTTTCCAGAAGCTTCTTCTTGCGGCTCGCGTCGCCACCGTAACACTTCGCGGTCACGTCCTTGCGCATCGCGCTGATCGTCTCGCGCGCGATCACCTTGCCGCCGATCGCCGCCTGGATCGGGATCTTGAACAGATGGCGCGGGATCAGCTCCTTCAGACGCTCGACCATGCCGCGGCCGCGGACTTCGGCGGTGCCGCGGTGGACGATCATGCTCAGTGCGTCGACCGGCTCCTCGTTGACGAGGATACCCATCTTGACGAGGTCGCCCTCGCGGTAGCCGATCTGGTGGTAATCGAAGCTGGCATAGCCCTTCGACATCGATTTCAGCCGGTCGTAGAAATCGAACACGACTTCGTTCAGCGGCAGTTCGTAGGTCGCCTGCGCACGACCGCCGACATAGGTCAGGTTCTTCTGGATCCCGCGGCGGTCCTGGCAGAGCTTCAGGACGCTACCGAGATATTCGTCGGGGACGTAGATCGTCGCCTCGATCCACGGCTCGCTGATCGTCGCGATCTTGTTCGGCTCGGGCATGTCGGCGGGGTTGTGCAGCTCGATATGCGTCGTGCCGGACGGATCGGGATGAGTCAGCTCGATCTCATATACGACGGAAGGCGCGGTGGTGATCAGGTCCAGATCATATTCGCGCGTCAGTCGCTCCTGGATGATCTCCAGATGCAGCAGCCCGAGGAACCCGCAGCGGAAGCCGAAGCCCAAGGCCGCCGACGTCTCCATCTCGAACGAGAAGCTCGCATCGTTCAGCCGCAGCTTCGAGATGCTCTCGCGCAGCTTCTCGAACTCGGCGGCATCGACCGGGAACATCCCGCAGAAGACGACCGGCTGGACTTCCTTGAAGCCCGCCAACGCTTCGAGTGCAGGCCGCTTGGCGTCGGTGATCGTGTCGCCGACGCGCGTCTGCGCGACCTCTTTGATCTGCGCGGTAATGAAGCCCATCTCGCCGGTGCCGAGCTCGGTTAGCTGCTCGATCTTCGGGCGGAAACAGCCGACCCGGTCGACCAGGTGCATCGTGCCGGTCTGCATGAACTTGATCTGCTGGCCCTTTTTCAGGACGCCGTCGATCACGCGCACGAGGATGACGACGCCGAGATACGGATCGTACCAGCTGTCGACCAGCATCGCCTTCAGCGGCGCTTCCGGATCACCGCTGGGGGGCGGGATCTTGGTGACGATCGCCTCGAGGATCTCGACGATGCCGATCCCGGACTTGGCCGACGCGAGCACCGCCTCGGACGCGTCGATGCCGATCACGTCCTCGATTTCCTTGCGCACCTTCTCGGGCTCGGCGGCGGGCAGATCGATCTTGTTGATCACCGGCACGATCTCGTGGTCGTGCTCGATCGACTGGTAGACGTTGGCGAGCGTCTGCGCCTCGACGCCCTGCGCGGCATCGACCACCAGCAACGCGCCCTCGCACGCGGCAAGACTGCGGCTGACTTCATAGGCGAAATCGACATGCCCCGGCGTGTCCATCAGGTTGAGGACGTAATCGAGACCGTCCTTCGCGTGATAGGCAAGGCGCACGGTCTGCGCCTTGATCGTGATCCCGCGCTCCTTCTCGATGTCCATGTTGTCGAGCACCTGCTCGGACATTTCGCGCGCGGTGAGGCCGCCAGTTTCCTGGATCAGCCGGTCGGCGAGCGTCGACTTGCCATGGTCGATATGGGCGATGATGGAAAAATTGCGGATGCGGTCGAGCGGAGTCATGGCGCGCTCCTAGCAGCGACACCGCGTGCGCGATAGATCGCGGACACACTCCATAATTGTCTTGAACGTTCGGGATGTCGCGGCTAGGGCGCTCACCGGCAATGTTGTCGGGGCGTGGCGCAGTCTGGTAGCGCACTGGTCTCGGGGTCCAGGGGTCGTAGGTTCGAATCCTATCGCCCCGACCATTGCCGATTTTACGGGGTGAGTTTGCCCCCTCCCCGAACCCAAACTCTCCGTGATGATGAAGCGCGCAGCGGGCCGCCCTGCCGCCGAGATAAAACTCAGCGCCCTAGAACGCGTTGGCAATCCGCTTCTGCATCGACCGAACCGGGCTCGCGATTACCTCCGGCATATCCTGCGCCTCGTCCATCAGGGCCACGCGTCGATGGAGATCGGTGCTGGACCCGATCATCTCGCGCGCGCGCGTCGGCAGCATCGCGAGCAGCGCGGCGTCAGTGATCGGCGCATCGCCCAGCCGCCGCGAGGGATCGAGCGCGTCCCGGGGCCGTAGCTCCCCCGCTTGGACCGCGCGTTGCGTCAGCAGCCACGCGATGACGTGCATCAGCCGGGTCGTCACCTTGAGCGATTCGCAGCTGAAGCTGACCCGGATCAGCGGATCGAGCGCCTCGCGTTCGACCCGGCCGGCTTCGTCGAAATAGGTCCGAGCCTCGTCGGCCAGCAGCATCGCTTCGCTGTACAGAGCGTCGATCAGGCGGCGCTGCATCCGCGATTCATAGCCGGCGTGGGTCATCGATTGGACAAATGGCACACCGGCCGGACGCCATCCAGAGAGGTTAACGACGCGCTAACCATCACCTGTCCCAAAATGCGCCAGTACGTGCGCGTTCCAGTTTAGGACGTTGCAATCACGCGATAATATCGGGAATCAGCAGGTCTTCCAGCGAGGCAATTTCGTCCCGAAGCCGCAATTTGCGCTTTTTGAGCCGCGCCATCTGCAACTGATCTGGCGTCGACGCCTGCGCAAGGGCGGCGATCGCGTCGTCGAGATCGCGATGCTCGATCCGCAATGAATCAAGTCGAACTCTGGTCTGCGCGTCGTCCACTCGCCCCCCGATGGCTGCCGTCATGTGCGCTGCCCTTAGCAAACGCAGCGCAGTGCGCGAGTGCGAAACCGTCCCTGCAAGGCGGACCGGGGTCGAAAACGTACTTCACGACGAATCGGGACCCACCGCGCACGATCGGTCCGTCGCGCCAAATCGTTCGACCAATCGATTTGGTCCGTTTCCGATGAAGACATTTCGATGACGGAGTGGTTTACTCAGTTCCCCAACCCGAATGCAGGAGGCAACCCACCGTGCAGACGACTCATCAGACAGCCCTGGAAACCAAGCATGCCGTGCTGGAGCAGCGGATCGCCGACGAAACGCACCGTCCGCTACCCGACGCGAACCTGTTGGCGAGCCTGAAGAAGCAGAAGCTGCGGCTGAAGGAAGAGATCGTCAGCGTATGACGGTCGTCGATACTGCTCCCCGGGTCGATCCGGGGAGCCACTAGCCGGAGTTACAGTGGTTTCGGATTGCGCAAAGCGTACGCGCTGTCTGACGCCTTGACCGTATAGGATGACGACGAGGGCTTGGTCCCACCGGGAGATTTGCGCACGAGCAGCGGATCGATCGGCGAGGCGAGCGATATGCCCATCCGCCCCTCGGTGCACCACGCGACCGTGCCGGCAACTTCGCCGATCCCGCGCAGTGATACCGTGACCGGCGTTCCGACGTCGACGACCTTGGCGAGTTCGGCCATCAAACCCGTCTCGGACAGATTACGAACCCTCGCATCGCGGGCAGTCGTCTCGTCGCCGATCCTCACCTGCGCGATCAGCAGCAGGCTGTCCCGCTCACGCTGTCGCCGGTTCTCGTTGCCGCCGGGCGACCCGGTGTCGATGCTCATGCCGCGACCGATTTTACCATGATCGAACACAGCTTTCTCTTCCCCGTCGGTGGGCGCGATCAATCCTCGCGCGACACCTTCTCGTTACGCTCGTGCCGTTCCTGCGCCTCGACCGTCATCGTCGCGATCGGTCGTGCCTCAAGCCGCGCAAGGCTGATAGGCTCGCCGGTGACTTCGCAATAGCCATATTCGCCTTCGTCGATCCGCCGGATCGCGGCTTCGATCTTGGAGACGAGTTTGCGTTGACGGTCGCGCGTGCGAAGTTCGATCGACCAGTCGGTTTCGCTCGATGCACGATCGGTGAGATCCGCCTCACGCAGCGAATCGACCTGCAACTGCGAAAGCGTTTCCTGCGACTCCCGCAGGATCGATTCCTTCCACTCCTGAAGCTTGCGGCGGAAATACGCCTGTTGCTTCAAGCTCATGAACGGCTCGTCCGCGTCTGGACGATAACCATCTTCGCCGCTGTCGTTGGCGGCCTCTCGACTGGAATTCCCGGTATCGTCCACACGATTCATTACGGTCGCCATACCACTCTCCCTCTGGCCCCGTCGCATCAGCCTCGCTGATTTCCAAGGACCGCCCCCAAATGGTGAAAGCGCCTATAGTCTCACGGGCATGCGACCACAAGCGACAGCGCTTGCGCATTCTGCCCCGAAACCGACATTTTATTGCGGCGCCCGGATAACGCATGTCGCGTCAGCGTTTTTCGGCACGGGACGGATTCGCGGGATGCCTGGGCTATACTTTGTCCCAGCCCGGCACGTTAACGATGACGCACTGGTTTCCGCATAAGTAAATCCTCGTTTAACCATCCGGAATGTGGTTAAGCCACTTGCGCTTAACGCTTTGTTTTGCAGTTAGTCGGATAGCAGTTCCGAATACTGCGTACGGGGATCCGGCAACACGAGGGTGCCGGCAACGAAAGAGTGACGATATGTCGGTGAGGATGGCCCTGGCGAAATTGTGCGCGTGCGCGTGCGGTGGCGCTTTGATCGGCGGCGGCGCGGTGCATATCGCCGAGCGCCCGCAGCGAACCGCCAATACCAAGCGAGTGTTGGTCAAGCGTGTCGCGCGACCACAGATCGCCGCCGTGACTCGGCCGCGCGTCCGCCGCGTGGTCACCACGACTCGACAGACGTGCGCGCCGACCGTTGTAACGGTCGCGAACGCAGCGCCCGTCCCGGTTCCGGTCGGCACCGGCTACATTGGCGGCGGCGGCGCGGGTCCGGATCCGATCGCGGTTGGCGGCAGCGGCGGGTTCTTCGGTACGCCCGGCGGATTTGGCGGCGGGTTCGGTGGTGGCTTTGGCGGCGGCTTCGGTGGCAGCGGCGGATCGAGCGGGAGCATCGTCATCTCCTCGACGTCGAGCGGCGGATCGACCTCGACCGGCGGATCGTCGACCAGCAGCGGCGCGTCTTCGACATCAAGCGGCGGGTCGTCGACCAGCACGGGGGGCGCGACCGTCTCCAGCACCTCGTCGACCGGTGGATCGAGCGGCAACGTATCGTCCGCATCGGGTGGATCGAGCGGCAACGTCTCGTCGGCATCGGGTGGATCGAGCGGCGACGTGTCGTCCTCGACCAGCAGCGCATCGTCGGCATCGTCCGCCTCCTCCGCGTCGTCGGCCAGCAGCGGTAGTTCGTCCGGTTATGGATCGAGCAGCAAGGGTTGGGGATCGAGCGGCGGCTGGAACTCGACTGGTGGCTGGAGCTCGAACGGATCGTCGGGCAGTTCCGCGTCCTCGGGCAGCAGCGGTTCGACCGGCAGTGGGTCGAGCGCAAGCAGTGCCAGCAGCGCGTCGAGCGCAAGCAGCGCGAGTTCGAGTGGCAGCACGGGATCAAGCGGCGGTCCGCCGGCACCCGTTCCCGCTCCGCCGATGGTGCTGCTGTTCGGTGCAGCAGCCGCCGCGCTCGTCGCGCGCAAGCGTTTCGCCAAAACGAAGGCGGTTGCAGCTTAACCTCTGGAACTTCGCATAGAAAAGGCCCCGCCGGAGATCCTCCGACGGGGCCTTTTTCTTGATCTGCGATCAGGCGTTCATGAGGGCCTTCTCGATGTCCTTGATCGGATGCCCGGTCAGGTCCTTGTCGAGTTCGCCCTTGAGGCGGCTGGTGACTTCCTTGTGGTAGTGCTTGCGCAGTTCGCCGAGCGTCTTCGGCGGCGCGATCACGATCAGCGAGTCATATTTGTTCTTCAGCGCACCGGTCTTCAGAAAGTCGGCCGCGTCGGCGGCAAAGCGGTCTTCCTCGATCTGGTGGAAATCGGTCGGCTCTACCGAACTCTGCACACCGCCCTGTGGCGACGAGGCACGGCCAGCGGAATCTGTCGCCTGGTCGCGCGTCGCCGGATTGTCCTGCTCCTGCGCCTTCTCGACGACGAGATTGGGGAACTCGGCGTCCCCCTCGTTGCGCAGGAACAGCATTTTCCGGCCGTCCGCGACGAGCACGACGGAGTTGTGGGGAAGATGCATGCGTGTCTCTCCTTTTCGCTATGCGTATGCGGGGTGAACGCGCCGCGTACCGGGGAGGTTGCGCCGCCTTGCGTACGCCCCCAGCGGTCGGCATAGCCCAGCCATGCACGACATACGCCTGATCCGCGACGATCCCGCCGCCTTCGACGCCGCCCTCGCCAAGCGGGGTGTCGCACCGCAGTCCGCCTCGCTGGTGACGCTCGACGAGCAGCGCCGCGCGACGATCGCGGACTCGCAGAGCGCGCAGACCCGCCGCAACGAACTGTCGAAGGCGATCGGCCAGGCCAAGGCACAGAAGGACGAGGCCAAGGCCCAGGCGCTGATGGCCGAGGTCGCGAGCCTGAAGGAGGCGCTGCCCGCTCTGGAAGCCGATGAGGCGCGGCTTGGCAGTGAACTCCAGGCCATGCTGGCCGCGATCCCGAACCTTCCCGCGGCTGACGTGCCCGAGGGCGGTGGCGAGGACGACAATGCGCTCGTCCACACGCGCGGAACGCCGACAACGTTCGCGTTCACGGCGCGCGAGCATGACGCGATCGGTCCTGCGATCGGCCTCGATTTCGAGACCGGCGCGGCGATGTCGGGCGCGCGCTTCACGTTGGTCCGCGGGCCTGCCGCCAAGCTGCAACGCGCGCTTGGCCAGTTCATGCTCGATCATGTCGCCGACGCTGGCTTCGAGCAGGTCTCGCCGCCGTTGCTGGTCCGCGACGAGGCCGTGTTCGGCACCGGCCAGCTGCCCAAATTCTCGGAAGACCTCTTCCGCACCACCGATGGCCGCTGGCTGATTCCGACCGCTGAGGTGAGCCTCACCAACATCGTCCGCGAACAGATCCTGAGCGAAGCCGAACTGCCGCTGCGCTTCACCGCGCTGACGCCGTGCTTCCGCTCCGAGGCGGGCGCCGCGGGTCGCGATACGCGCGGCTACATCCGCCAGCATCAGTTCGACAAGGTCGAGATGGTCTCGATCGTCACGCCCGACATGTCCGAGGCCGAGCATGAGCGCATGACGGCGTGCGCGGAGGGCGTGCTCGATGCGTTGCAGCTGCCGTTCAGGCGGATGCTCCTATGCACCGGCGACATGGGCTTCACCGCGGCACGCACCTATGATCTCGAAGTCTGGCTGCCGGGTCAGGCGCGCTACCGCGAGATCAGCAGCGTCTCGACCTGCACCGATTTCCAGGCGCGGCGGATGAACGCACGCTATCGGCCGGAGGGCGAGAAGGGCACGCGGTTCGTCCACACGCTCAACGGCTCCGCGCTCGCGGTTGGGCGGACGCTCGTCGCGGTGCTGGAGAATTACCAGCAGGAGGACGGCTCGGTCGCGGTGCCGTCGGTGCTCCAGCCGTATCTCGGCGGACTGACCATGTTGGAGCCCAAGCGCTGATGCGGATCCTGCTGACCAACGACGACGGCTATCATGCGCCCGGTCTGAAGGTGCTGGAGACGATTGCCCGAACCTTGTCCGACGACGTCTGGATCGTTGCACCCGCGGAGGAACAGTCGGGCGCGGGGCATTCGCTCACGCTGTCGCGACCGATCCGCGTGCGGAAACACGGCGAGAAGCGGTATGCCGTCGCGGGCACGCCGACCGATGCGGTGATGATGGCGCTTGCCAAGATCATGAAGGATTGCCCGCCCGACCTGATCCTGTCGGGCGTCAACCGGGGCGCGAACCTGGCCGAGGACGTGACCTATTCGGGCACCGTCTCGGCAGCGATGGAGGGCGCGTTGGGCGGCATCCGGTCGATCGCGCTGAGCCAGATCTACAGCCGCGAAGGCATGGGCGATAGCGTGCCGTTCGAGGCCGCCGCGGCTTGGGGCGAGCGCGTCCTGCGGCCACTGGTCGACGCACCCTTGCCTCCGCGCACACTGGTCAACATCAACTTTCCCGCCGGCCCGGCCGACGCGGTGAAGGGCGTGCGCGTCGTCGGCCAGGGTTTCCGCGATTATGGCCGGTTGCAGATCGTCAGCAACACCGATCCGCGCGGCTACGAATATCACTGGTTCGCGCTTGGCCGAACCGTCGAGACGCCGGCGCCCGCGACCGACCTTGAAGCGACCGCGGCGGGGTACGTCTCGGTCACGCCGCTGCATCTCGACCTCACGCATTTCGAATCGATGGACATGCTGACGCAGGCCTATCGTTGATGCGGCGTGCGGGCGTCCTGGTTTCGCTGGCGACGCTCATGCTGACCGCGTGCATTCCGCACGTCGATCACCCCGCCGGCTACGGTAATCCGCCACGGCGTCCGTACCGCGATCCGCCGCCCCGCCGCGACGATCCGCCGCGTCCCCGTGACGATTCGCCGCGGGAGGATACGCCGCGTGACGACCGGCAGCCGCAGGACATCCCCGGACGTGACACGGGCGAGGTCACCACCCTGCCCGCCCCGCGCCCCGCCTGGGAGGCGCGGCCGGTCAGCGCGGATGCGAAGACGATCCCTGACACGACCTATGTGGTCCGCCCCGGCGATACGTTAAGCCGCGTGGTCGATCGCAGCGGTGCGAGCCTCGAAGCGATCGCGCGCGCGAACGACCTCGAATCGCCCTATTCGATCCAAGCCGGCCAGCGGTTGCAGATTCCCGGCGGCCGCTATCACCAGGTCCGACGCGGCGAGACGGGCATCGCGATCGCCCGCGCGTATGGGGTCGAATGGTCGCGGATCGTCGCTGCCAACGCGCTCGTCGAACCCTACGTGCTGCGTGCCGACCAGCGCATCCAGATCCCTGGCGAGCCCAGCGGCGGCACCACAAGCGCATCGGAACGCGCGCGCGCCTTCTCACTCGCCATCGACGATATTCTGACTGGCGGCGAACCCGCGCTTGCCAGCAACCAGGCGCCGGCAAGACCGATCGCGACGCCGCGGCGCGTGCTACCGTCGAACGCGGTCGTCACCGCGCCGGCGCGTCTCGCGAGCGGCGGGTTCCTGTGGCCGGTCGACGGCAAGGTCGTGAAACGCTTCGGCCACGGCGCCAGCGGCGAACGCAACGACGGCATCAAGATCGCCGTACCGGTCTCGACCCCGATCCATGCGGCCGCTGACGGCGTCGTCGCCTATGTCGGCGACGGCATCGCTGCGCTGGGCGGGCTGGTAATCGTCAAGCACGGCGGCGGCTGGACGAGCGTCTATGGCCACGCGTCGAAGCTGCTCGTGCAACGCGGCCAGAGCGTCAAGCGCGGCCAGACGATCGCGCTGTCGGGCGATACGGGGTTTGCGGATCGCCCCGAACTGCACTTCGAACTGCGCAAGGGGCGGACTCCCGTCGATCCAACGTCGCAGTTGCCTCGAACGTGATTCTCCCCTCCCGCTTGCGGGAGGGGTCGGGGGAGGGCATGGGAGCCTGCAAGCCCCTCCCCTAACCCCTCCCGCAAGCGGAAGGGGAACGAGACGCACCATGACCTACCAGTCCGACCTGCTCACCACGCTGACCTCGCGCGGCTATGTCCACCAGATGACCGACGCGGCCGCGCTCGATGCGCTCGCGGGCAAGCAGGTCGTGCCCGGCTATATCGGCTTCGATCCAACCGCGCCGTCGCTGCACGTCGGCAGCCTGGTCCAGATCATGCTGCTCCGTCGGCTCCAGCAGACCGGGCACAAGCCGATCGTCCTGATGGGCGGCGGCACCGGCAAGATCGGCGACCCGAGCTTCAAGGACGAAGCGCGCAAGCTGCTCGGCGAGGACGGGATCAAGGCCAACGTCGCCTCGATCCGCCGCATCTTCGAACGCTTCCTGACGTTCGGCGATGGGCCGACGGACGCGGTGATGCTCGACAACGCGGAATGGCTCGACGCGCTCGAATACATCCCGTTCCTGCGCGACGTCGGCCAGCATTTCTCGGTCAACCGGATGCTCGCGTTCGACTCGGTCAAGCTCCGCCTCGACCGCGAACAGTCGCTGAGCTTCCTCGAATTCAACTACATGATCCTCCAGGCGTACGACTTTCTCGAACTGTCGCGCCGTGCCGAATGCCGGTTGCAGATGGGCGGCTCGGATCAATGGGGCAATATCGTCAACGGCATCGAACTCGCGCGCCGCATGGATTCGACCGAGGTCTACGGTGTCACCACCCCGCTGATCACGACCGCGGACGGCGGCAAGATGGGCAAGACGATGTCGGGTGCTGTCTGGCTGCACGAGGACCAGTTGCCGCACTTCGATTACTGGCAGTTCTGGCGCAACACCGACGACCGCGACGTCGGCCGCTTCCTGAAGCTGTTCACCGACCTCCCGCTCGACGAGATCGCGCGTCTCGAAGCGCTCGAGGGCGCGGAGATCAACGCCGCCAAGATCGTGCTTGCCAACGAAGCGACCGCAATGTGCCGTGGTCGGGATGCCGCCGAACAGGCCGCTGAGACTGCGCGGAAGACGTTCGAGGAAGGCGCGTCGGGCGACTCGCTGCCGAGCTACGCCGTTTCCGGTGGCTCGATCGGTGTCGTCGAGGCACTGGTCGGGCTCGGCTTCGTCGCCTCCAACGGCGAGGCTCGTCGGAAGATCGCCGAGGGCGCGGTGCGTGTCGATGGCGAGGCCGTCCGCGAGGCCACCACCAGCATCGACGTCGCGTCGCCCGTCCGGCTCAGCCTCGGCAAGAAACGACATGGGATGCTAACCCCCTCGTAATAGAGGCATTCTCGTTTCGAAGAACGTCGCGTTAAGTATCACCGTTCGTATCGGGTTCACGCCGCGCGCCGTACACAGGCGGGATGGTTATTCCAGGGGAGCGATCGATGCCACGCTACGCAATGGCCGTTCGCGATGCGCGCGGCGAGCCCCGCGACGAAGTGATGCACCGCACGCATGCGCTCGACGGCGACGACCGCATGGTCAAGCTGGTGCTGGTCAACATGTCCGCCAACGGCCTGATGGCACGGTGCGATAGCGATCCGGCCGCGGGCGATCGATTGCGGATTCGCCTGCCGATCTTCGGCTATGTCGACGCGGTCGTACGCTGGTCGCTCGGCGGTCGGATCGGCTGCGAGCTCGAACGGACGATCCCGCTCGCCGAATATTACACGATGCTCACGGTGATGATCCGCAACAGCTGACGGCTCAGCCGGAGCGGAGCAGCGCCACGCCGGCGTCGCGGTCGAACAGATAGAGCGCTGTCCGCGCCGCCTGTCCTCGCGGTCCCTCCAATCCACCGTCGCGGTCGATCAGCAGGCGCGCGTCGTCGTGCGCGCATTGCAGCAGGTCGGCCATCATGTCCGGCGTTGCGAGCCGGAACGCCATCTCGCCCGACTGTTTCGTGCCGAGCAGTTCGCCCGCACCCCGCAGCCGCAAATCCTCCTCGGCGATGCGGAAGCCGTCGTTGGTCTCGCGCATCAGCGCGAGGCGCGCGCGCGACGTTTCGCTGAGCGACGAGCCGCGCATCAGCAGGCAGATCGACCGCCCGGTGCCGCGCCCTACCCGCCCGCGGAGCTGGTGGAGCTGGGCAAGGCCGAAGCGGTCGGCGTGCTCGATCACGATTAGCGTGGCGTTGGGGACGTCGACGCCCACCTCGATCACCGTCGTCGCGACGAGGACCGACGTGTGCGCGGCGGAGAACTCGGCCATCACCGCGTCCTTCTCCGCGGGCTTCATGCGGCCGTGGACAAGCGCGACCTTGTCGCCGAACCGGGCGCGCAGCGTTTCGGCGCGCATCTCGGCAGCGGCGAGGTCGCTCTTCTCGCTCTCCTCGACCAACGGGCATACCCAATAGGCCTGCCCGCCATCCGCGAGATGCCGGCCGAGTGCGTTGACCACGTCGTCGAGCCGGTCCTCGGAGATAACGCGCGTCTCGATCGGCTGGCGCCCCGGCGGCATCTCGTCGAGGCGGCTGACATCCATTTCGCCGTACTGCGCGAGCGTCAGCGTGCGCGGGATCGGCGTCGCAGTCATCGCGAGAAGGTGTGGCGGGGCGACGCCTTTCGCCTGCAACGTCATTCGCTGTGCGACACCGAAGCGGTGCTGCTCGTCCACCACCACCAGACCCAGGTCCTTGTAGCCGACCGCATCCTGGAAGATCGCGTGCGTGCCAACGAGGATGTCGATCTCGCCACTCGCCAGCGCCATCAGCGTCGCCTCGCGCACGCGCCCCTTGTCGCGACCGGTGAGCACGCCGATCTCGATCGGCAGGCCGGCGAGCGTTTTCCGCAGCGTCTCGTAATGCTGGCGCGCGAGGATTTCGGTGGGTGCGAGCATCGCCGCCTGCGCACCGGCCTCGACCGCGATCAGCATGGCCATCGCCGCGACAAGCGTCTTGCCGGAACCGACATCGCCTTGCAGCAACCGCAGCATTGGCGCGGTCTGCGCGAGATCGCCCTCGATCTCGCCGACGGTACGCGATTGCGCGCCGGTCAGCGTGTAGGGCAGCTTCAGCATATCGCGCAACCGGCCGTCGCCCTGCAACGCACGGCCTCGGCGCTTGCGGGTATCGGCGCGGACGATCGTCATCGCCAACTGGTTTGCGAACACCTCGTCATAGGCGAGCCGTTCGCGCGCCTTTGCGTCCGACGGGTCGGTGTGGATGCGCGCGAGTGATTCGTGCCAGCCCGGCCATTCGCGTTTCGCCTTCAGCCCCGGCTCGATCCACTCGGGCAGGTCCGGCGCGCGCGCGACCGCCTGCGTGGTCAGTGCCGCCAGCCGCCGCGACGTGAGGCCTTCCGACAGCGGATAGATCGGCTCGCGCTCGCGCAACTCCTCGTCCGGTTCAACGATGTCGGGATGGACGATCTGCAATTCCTGCCCGTATTCGTCCAGCCGCCCGGAGACGCGCTTGGCCTCGCCGATCGGGAGAAGTTTCTTCGCCCAACCGGAACTCCCGCCGAAAAAGACCAGGCTGACGTAATTGCCAAGCTCGTCGGTCGCCTGCACCCGCGTAGGCCCCCGCCCCGCACTGATCCTGTAGTCGCGCGGAGTCAGCGTGATCGTGATGATCCGCCCGGCATCGCTCGACATCAGCTCGGTGCGTGGCAGGCGATCGACGTAGCCGGTCGGCAGATGGAAGGCGACATCGACGACGCGCGCTAGCCCGAGCCGGTCGAGCGGCTTGGCGAGCGCGGGCCCCACCCCCTTCAGGACGAGGGTTTCGGCGAACAGCGGATTGAGGATTTCGGGTCGCATGACTATCTGGCCTCTATAGCCTAGCCGACGCCCGCCGCCAGCGGGTCGCCGGCTCTTCGTGTTTGGAGATACGATGGACCACGAGACCCGCCTCAAGCGCCTGGGCTTTCGCAGCTCGCACCGCGGCACGCGCGAAGCCGACATGATGATCGGCGGCTTCTTCGCGACCTATGGCCGGACGTGGACGCCGGAAGAGCTCGACTGGTTCGAGGCGCTGCTGGAGGAACAGGACGTCGACATCATGGGCTGGGCGATCGGCTCGATCGTGTGCCCGCCCGAATGGGACGGCCCGATGATGCAGGCGATGCGCGACATCAACTATGTGACGGTCGTGAAGTAACTTCGTCTCCCTCTCCCCCTGCGGGGAGAGGGTCGGGGTGAGGGGCAGCCAAGCAGCGCAGCGCCTAGAACAGCCCCTCACCCAACCCTCTCCCCGGCGGGGAGAGGGCTTTAGGAAGCCAATGCCAGACCTCAAGACGATCCTTTCCGCGAAAACCCCGCTGATCCTGTCCGGCGTGCCGTCCGGCTTCCAGCCGTCGCTGCTCGCCGACCTTGCACGCGCCGCGAAGACGCGTGCGGTGTTCATCGCGCCGGACGATGCTGCGATGCGCGCGGTCGCCTCGACCGCAGCCTATTTCGCACCCGATCTCGAAGTGCTGAGCTTCCCGGCCTGGGACTGCCTCCCCTACGACCGCGCCTCGCCGACGCTCCGCATCATGGCCGAGCGTGTCGCCGCGCTCCAACGGCTGCAAGGCAAGCCCAAGGGTCCGCAGCTCCTGCTGACCACCGCCAACGCCGCGACCCAGCGCGTCCTCACCCCGTTCCGCATCCGCCAGCTCGTCGCGCGGCTCGCGCCCGGCGAACGGATCGGCCGCGACAAGCTCGCCATGCTGCTCCAGGCGAACGGCTATGTCCGCACCGACACGGTGCACGACCAAGGCGAATATGCGGTGCGCGGCGGGATCGTCGACCTGTACCCGTCGGGCGAAGACCACGCGCTGCGCCTCGATTTCTTCGGCGACGAGATCGAGAGCGTCCGCACGTTCGACGCGGCCGACCAGCGCACCACCGGGCGGATCAACGGCTTCGTTCTGCTCCCCGCCTCCGAGGCATTGCTCGACGACGATTCGATCAAGCGCTTCCGCACCCGCTACCGCGATGCGTTCGGGGCGACCGCGACCGGCGATCCGATGTACCAGGCGATCTCCGAAGGCCGCCGCATCGCGGGCATGGAGCATTGGCTACCGCTGTTCGAAGAGAAGATGGCGACGTTGTTCGACCATCTCAGCTCCGACGACGTCGTGGTCCGCGACAACGGCGTCGCCGCGGCGGTGGAAAGCCGGCTCGAATCGATTGCCGACTATTACGAGAACCGCAAGCGCGCCGAGGCCGCCCAACCCGGCAGCTACAGACCGATGCCCGCCAAGGCGCTGTATCTAGATGCGCAGGAATGGTCCGGCGGCGTCGAGGCCTTCGCCGCGCACATCACCTCGCCGTTCCACGAGCCGCCGAGCGACACCGTGCTCGACTTCGACGTCGACGGCCCGCGCGATTTCGGCCCCGAGCGCGCAGCGCAAGCGAACATCTATGAAGCCGTCGCGGATCACGTCGAGAAACTGCGCAAGCAGGGACGGAAACCGATCCTCGCGAGCTACTCGATCGGCGCACGTGAACGCTTGGGGAGCCTGCTTGCCGACCACGGCATGAAAGGCGGCAAGCACGCCGAGACCTGGCAGGACGCGCTCGGCATCGCCGACACCGCGCGCAGCTTCGGCGTCGCGCTGATCGTCCTGCCGCTCGATCACGGCTTCACCGCCCCGGGGATCGCGGTCCTCACCGAGCAGGACATGCTCGGCGACCGCCTCGTCCACCGCAAGAAGCGCAAGAAATCCGCCGACGCCTTCCTCGCCGAACTCGCGACGCTGACACCGGGCGATCTGGTCGTCCACACCGAGCACGGCATCGGGCGCTACGAGGGGCTGACCTCGATCCCGGTCGGCCAGAGCCCGCACGATTGCGTCGCGCTCAGCTATGCCGGCGGCGACAAGCTCTACGTGCCGGTCGAGAATATCGACGTGCTCTCGCGCTACGGATCGTCCGAGGAAGGCGCGACGCTCGACCGGCTCGGCGGCGAAGGCTGGCAGCGCCGGAAATCGAAGATGAAGGAGCGGATCCGCGAGATCGCCGGCGAACTCATCGCGACCGCCGCCGAACGCGCGCTGCATCCGGGCGACGTGCTCGAACCCGATGCGAGCGGCTATCCAAGCTTCGTCGACCGTTTCCCGTACGAGGAAACCGAGGACCAGGACCGCGCGATCGAGGACGTGCTGGGCGATCTCGCGGCGGGCAAGCCGATGGACCGGCTGGTGGTCGGTGACGTCGGCTTCGGCAAGACCGAGGTCGCGCTGCGGGCCGCATTCGTCGCGGCGATGGGTGGCAAGCAGGTCGCGATCGTCTGCCCGACCACCTTGCTCGCGCGCCAGCATTACAACAACTTCGTCGCCCGCTTCGAAGGCTTCCCGATGAACATGGGCCGCTTGTCGCGGCTCGTCACCGCGAGCGAGGCGAAGGCGACCAAGGAGGGCCTCGCGAACGGCACGATCGACGTCGTCATCGGCACGCACGCGCTGCTGGCGAAGAATATCGACTTCAAGCGGCTCGGGCTGGTCGTGGTCGACGAGGAGCAGCGCTTTGGCGTGACCCACAAGGAGCGGCTGAAGGCGCTGCGGGCGGACGTCCACATGCTGACGCTGACCGCGACGCCAATCCCGCGCACGTTGCAGATGGCGATGTCGGGCATCCGCGAGCTGTCGGTGATCCAGACCCCGCCGGTCGATCGCCTCGCGGTGCGGACGTACATCATGCCGTTCGACCCGGTCGTGCTGCGCGAGGCGTTGCTGCGCGAGCATTACCGCGGCGGGCAGAGTTTCGTCGTCACGCCGCGCGTCGCAGACCTGCCCGAGATCGAGGATTTCCTGCGCGAACAGGTGCCCGAGATCCGCTTTGTCGTCGCGCACGGCCAGATGTCGCCGACCGAGGTCGAGGAGCGCATGTCGGCGTTCTACGACAAGAAGTTCGAGGTGCTCGTCTCGACCACGATCATCGAGAGCGGGATCGACATCGCGTCCGCCAACACGATGATCGTCCACCGCGCCGACCGCTTCGGCCTCGCCCAGCTGTACCAGTTGCGCGGGCGCGTCGGTCGCTCGAAGACGCGTGCGTACGCGTATCTCGTGACGCCGCCCGAGCGACAGATGACGGTGACCGCGGAGAAGCGGCTGAAGGTGCTGTCCGATCTCGATTCGCTCGGGGCTGGCTTCCAGCTGGCAAGCCACGATCTGGATATCCGCGGCGCGGGCAACATGCTCGGCGACGAGCAGACCGGGCATATCAAGGAGGTCGGCTTCGAACTCTACCAGGCGATGCTGGAGGAGGCGATCATGGACGCCAAGGCCGGCGGCATGGCCTCGTCGCGGCCGCGCGATTTCTCGCCGCAGATCACGGTGGATGCGCCGATCCTCATTCCTGAGGATTACGTGCCCGATCTCGACCTGCGGATGGGGCTGTATCGTCGCCTCAACGATCTCGACGAGGGTCAGGAGATCGAGGCGTTCGCCGCCGAGATGATCGACCGCTTCGGCCCGCTGCCGGATGCGACGGAGAATTTGATCAAGGTCATCGAGATCAAGCTGAACGCCAAGCGCGCGTGCGTATCGAAGATCGACGTCGGGCCGAAGGGCGTGCTCGTGTCGTTCCACGACGACAAGCCGCCGAACATCGACAAGCTGCTGGCGTATGTAGAGCGCTTGAACGGGGTCGCGCGGTTGCGGCCGGATAGCAAGCTGGTGCTGCAACGCGCTTGGGGCGATCCGAAGGCTCGGCTGCACGGCGCGCTACAGCTGTCGAAGGGGTTGGCGAAGGCGGCGGGCTAGCTTCTTGTTAGCCCTCTCCCCTTCGGGGAGAGGGTTGGGTGAGGGGCGCCGCGAGCGCTGCGCTTCCCAACTGCCCCTCTCCCCGGGCCCTCTCCCCGAAGGGGAGAGGGAGCAGCGTAACAAAAATGCCGGACTACCTGTGAACGTAGCCCGGCCTTTTTTCGTTCGCAAAGAAGCGCTTACTTCGGCAGCACGACGCTCGGTCCGATGCTGTCGACAACCTTGCGTGCGTCAAACGCCCGAATGTTGTCGCGCGGGATCGGGCCCTTGCGCATCACGATCTCCGCAGTCGCCTCATACCGGTCGATCGTGCGGATATCGAAGTCGTTGCCCCATGGGCCACCACCGAACCCGCCATAGCCGCCGCCGAAACCACCGCCGAAGCCGCCATACGGGCTCCAGTTGCGCCAGCCGAATCCGCGACCGTAATATCGCCACGACGGACCCCAATAGCCGCCGAAGCCGCCATAGCCGAACCCGCCACCGATCCCCGGCGTCGAGTAGGTCCGCGACTGGAGGTTGGTGTCGCGGTCGGCCATCAGATAGTAGTCGTAGCCATTCTGCAACGTCAGTTCGGCCGCGCGGAAGAACAGGTAACGCTCGACGGTATCACGCGATGTCACGCTGTTACCGGCGAAGCTGACGAGGAAGCGGCCCGGCTCTACCTGCCGGTCGCTATAACCGGTGCGGCTGAACCCCTGGCCCGTCGCCGGCCGATAGGTGGTCTCGGTCGCGCAACCGGCCAGCAATAGAGCGCCCGTTGCGAGCGCTGCCAATGCGACCTTGCGACCAGGTTTCATGAACATGGTATGTCTCCGTTCGCGGCGAGTGCGGCGAAACGCCTCTTATTAGCCGTCAGTGGTGGAACGGTTGATGAACGGGTTCGCTCCAATGCGCCACCTTACTGACTCATTTTTCACGATTCGTCTAAACGCCGATCAAGTGAAGCGCCAATGTGCGGTGATGTGGGCGGCGGCGATGCTCGAACAGGTAGATGCCCTGCCATGTGCCGAGCGCGAGTCGGCCGTCGATCAGCGGGATCGCCAGCTGGACCTGCGTGAGCGCGGTGCGGAGGTGGGCTGGCATGTCGTCAGGGCCTTCATCGTCGTGGAGATACTCTCGCGATTCGGGCGCTATGCGGGCGAAATAGGCTTCCAGGTCGGTCCGGACTTCGGGCGCGGCGTTTTCCTGGATGAGGAGAGAGGCGGAGGTGTGGCGGCAGAATACCGTCAGCAAACCTTCCGTCATTTGCTGTTCGCGGAGCCAGCGGACGATCTGGTCGGTGACATCAACGAGGCCTTGGCGGGTTGTGTTAAGGGTTAGGATAGTGGTGGATTGGCGCATGGGGTCCTAACAATCTGTCAGCAGAGTGGCTCCGAAATCCTTTCCTCGGCGAACAACCGTTCCCCCGCGAAGGCGGGGGTCCAGGGGTCCCACACGCCATCGCTGGTAGCCTGGACTCCCGCCTTCGCGGGAGAACGAAGGGGGCCGTATCATCCCGCACCACCCCGGCGAAGACCGGGGCCCAATTGGGGAACGTCGTCAACGACAGGCGCCGTCCGTTACTTCGACCTCACCAATTGGGCCCCGGCCTCCGCCGGGGTGGTAACGCCTGGTAAACTCAGTCCCTCAAACAGCGCCGTGGCACTGCTTATACTTCCGCCCCGACCCGCAAGGGCAAGGCGCATTACGGCTCACCACGCCTTCCCAGTTCGCAGGATCCTCTCCGATATCGGCCTCCTGCGGCTGCGGAATCTGCAACGGCGGCATCGTCGAGGTGATGTGGCCACGCGTGCCCGCATCGAAGTCGTTCGAATCATCCTCCCCCGTGAACGGGTCGAAATGCGTCGTGATGAAGTCCGGCAGTTCCGGCAGCCCGACCGGTGCCTGCATCTGGAACTGGGCATGCGCGATCGTCTTGGTCACGTCCTCGCGGATCGTCTCGAGCATCCGCTGGAACAGCGAGAACGCCTCCTGCTTATACTCGTTGATGGGCGTCTTCTGCGCATAAGCCCGCAGATGGACGACCTGACGCAGCGCGTCGAGCGTCGCGAGATGCTCCTTCCAATGATGGTCGAGGTTCTGCAACAGGATCGACTTCTCGACCGACGTCCACGTCTCCGCATCCAGATCCGCCGACTTCTGTGCGATCGCCTCGTCGGCCATCGCCCGGACCCGCTCCTCGATCACCTCGGGGTCGACCGACTCCTCCAGCAGCCATGCGTCGATCTGCGGCTCGAGGTTCATCACCTCGGCGAGCCGCGTCTTCATCCCCGCGACGTCCCACTGCTCGGGATAGGAGTTGGGCGGGCACGCATCGCCGACGATCACGTTGACCGTCTCCGCACGCATGTCGGTCACCACGTCGCCGACCGTATCGGCATCCATGATGTCCGCGCGCTGCTCGTAGATGACCTTGCGCTGTTCGTTCATCACGTCGTCATACTCGACGACCTGCTTGCGGATGTCGTAGTTGCGCGCCTCGACCTTCTTCTGCGCGGTCTCGATGGCCTTCGACAGCCACTTGCTGCCGATCGCCTCGCCGTCCTCGATATTGTTGCGCATCATCTTGGCGAACAGCGTGTCGGGCCCGAAGATGCGGAGCAGATCGTCGTCGAGGCTGAGATAGAAGCGCGACAGGCCCGGATCGCCCTGACGCCCCGACCGCCCGCGCAGCTGGTTGTCGATGCGCCGGCTCTCGTGACGCTCGGTGCCAAGCACGAACAGGCCACCCGCGGCGAGCACCGCCTGCTTCTCAGCCTCGATCTCGATCGTGATCCGCTTCGCCGCCTCGTCATATTCCGGCGTGCCCTCGACCAGTTCGGGATGCTCGTCGAGCATGCGGAACTCCAGGTTGCCGCCGAGTTTGATGTCGGTACCGCGGCCCGCCATGTTGGTCGCGATCGTCACCGCGGACTTGCGCCCGGCCTGCGCGACGATGTGCGCCTCCATCTCGTGGAAGCGCGCGTTGAGGACCTTGTGATCGACGTTCTCGCCGACCAGGAACTCGCTCAGCATCTCGGACTTCTCGATCGACACCGTGCCGACCAGCACCGGCTGGCCCAGATCCGCGTGATGCTTGATCTTCTTGGCGATCGCCGCGAACTTGTCCTTGGTGTCCTTGTAGAACTCGTCTTCCTCGTCGACGCGCTTCACCTCGACGTTGGTCGGGATGCTGACGACGTTGATCTTGTAGATGTCGTAGAACTCGGCCGCCTCGGTCGCCGCGGTGCCGGTCATGCCGCCGATCTTGGGGTACATGCGGAAATAGTTCTGGAACGTGATCGAGGCCATCGTCTGGTTCTCGGGCTCGATCTGGACGCCCTCCTTCGCCTCGACCGCCTGGTGCAGGCCGTCCGACCAGCGCCGGCCGTCCATCATGCGACCGGTGAACTCGTCGATGATGATGACCTTGCCGTCCTTGACGATGTAGTCGATGTCCGACTTGAACATCACGATCGCGCGCAACGCCTGGTTGAGGTGGTGCACGACCTGCGTGTTCTCGAAGTCGTACAGGTTCTGCCCCTCCAGCAGCCCGGCGGCCTCGAGCATCCGCTCGACCTTCTCGGTACCGTCCTCGGTGAGGATGATCGTCTTCTGCTTCTCGTCCTTGTCGTAATCGATCGGCTCGAGCTGCTTCACCACCGCGTCGACTTGCATGTACAGCTCGGACTTGTCGTCGGTCGGGCCGGAGATGATCAGCGGCGTGCGGGCCTCGTCGATCAGCACCGAGTCGACCTCATCGACCACGGCGAAGTTGAACGCGCGCTGCGTCATCGCGCTGCGCTCGTACTTCATGTTGTCGCGTAGATAGTCGAAGCCGAACTCGTTGTTGGTGCCGTAGGTGATGTCCGCGGCGTAGGCGGCGCGGCGTTCCTCGTCCGACAGGTTGGGGATGATGACGCCGATCGTCATGCCGAGGAACGTGTAGACCTGCCCCATCCACTCGGCGTCGCGCGCCGCGAGGTAATCGTTGACGGTGACGACGTGGACGCCGTCGCCCGGCAGCGCGTTGAGGTAGGTCGCGAGCGTCGCGACGAGCGTCTTGCCCTCGCCGGTCCGCATCTCGGCGATCTCGCCGCGGTGGAGGACGATGCCGCCGACCATCTGCACGTCGTAATGCCGCTGGCCGAGCACGCGGTGGGCGGCCTCACGGACGGTCGCGAACGCCTCGGGGAGCAGGTCGTCGAGCTTCTCGCCCTCTGCAAGCCGCGCGCGGAACTTGACGGTTTGTGCGGAGAGTTCCTCGTCCGACATCGCCTGGAGCGAAGGCTCGAACGAAGCGATCTTTGCGAGGATCGGGTTGAGCGACTTGACGTAGCGGTCGTTGGACGAACCGAACAAGGATTTGGCGAGGCCACCGAACATGGGCTGATTTCCTGAAGTTGAGACGCGGCGGCACGCAGTGGGCGCACGCGGAAGAGGATCGCTCGGATCCAAAGGTTACGATAAGGTCACACCAAGACGCTATTCGCGGCGGCGCTCTGCCCATAGCGGTAGCGAGACGATTGCGATGGTACGCAGCGTGATAGCGACGGCAACCTGAAGCAGCGCGGGAAGGCCAGATACGGGCCTTATCAGCACCTTGACCGGCGTTGCTGCTACCGACTGCGAGCAGACGTTGCCTTGCACCACTGCCTGTGCGGACTGCCCACGCATACCCGGTACCGCGGCGGTCAGCGCGGAGAGCAGGGCAGAGAGGAGTAGCAGCAGGTTCATGCGGAACCGGCTTTATGCGAACACGTCGTCAAGGTCCATCCGTCGTCCGGTGATCATTTCCCGACGGGCCGTCCGATCAACCGATAGCCCATCTGCATCCGGTCCTGCACCTTGATCGGCGCACCCTGATGCGCGACGAACCGCTCGGCGCTGACGCACGGGTCGACGGACTTTGCATCCTCCTCGCCCATCGTCTCAACGACTAACGTCGAGACCGGCGTGCAACCGGTACGCGTGCCATCGGGCTGGACGACAAACTCGCTGCCAATGTCCTGAATGAGCGTGATTCCGGCAGGCATCGGACCAGACAAACGAGCGGCCTGTCCGATCGTCCGGTCGATCAGCGCCAGGACCTCGATGTCGCCCGGTGGCGAGGTCTCGGGGTTGCCGCCGAACATCGCGGCCATGTATTCACGAAACCCCGCGCACATGGTCATTGCTTCGACTGCAACATTGCCGGGCATGTCGCGAAGCTCACAGCGTTTGATCACGGCTTTGTTGGACAGCAACAGGGTCAACCGCTGCCCCATGCTGTTCAAGGGGCTGGGTGGCGGTTCGGGCAATATCCAACGGGTCTTCAAGGTGTATGATCCCGCAACCGCCTTGCCCTCGGCATCATGCGCGGGAGAAAACACCGTCTTGTGTTCGGTTATGATCCTGCACGTCGCGGCATCGAGCGACGTCGAATCGGAGGACGTGACGATCCGGCATGCCGTTACCGCGCCCAGCGGATCGATCGTCAACGCCGCGACCACCAGCCCGTCCTCGCCAAGATTAGTCGCCAACGGCGGATACGCGTCGGACCCAAACAACGTCGACAGTTCGATTCGAGGTTTTGGCGCGACAGGCTCGGGCGCAGCTTCGACTGGTACAGTCGCGAACAACGCCAGTCCCGTGACAACCCCGTATATCCTCATGGACGAATCCCCCGAAATGATCCGGCGCGCAACCAAGCCGTTGCAGCCGCCGGGCACAAGCGGCAAATGGCAGGCATGACCGAGTCCACATCTCCCCTCGCCCTACCCTTTCCCGCCATGCCGGCGATCGACGGAGTCGCGCTCCATGTCGCGCGGGCGCAGTACAAGGCGTGGGACCGGTGCGACCTGACGTTCGTGACGTTGGAGCCGGGGACTGTGGTTGCGGGCGTGCTGACAACCAGCAAATGCCCGTCGCCCGAGGTGGAGTGGTGCCGTGCGGCGCTGACCCTGGGTCAGGCGCGCGCGCTGGTGGTGAATGCGGGGAACTCTAACGCGTTCACCGGATCGCGTGGGCGAGCGGCGGTCGAGGCGATTGCGGCGCGGACGGCGGCGCATCTTGGGTGCCAGCCTTCGGATGTGTTCGTGTCCTCGACCGGGGTGATCGGCGTGCCGTTGCCGATTGACAAAGCCGAGGCCGGGCTCGACGCCGCGTTCGCCGCCGCGCCGTGCGGGTGGGAGGATGCCGCTGCAACGATCATGACCACCGACACCTTCACCAAGGGCGCGGTGACGACGGCAGTGATCGGGGATCGCACTGTCTCGCTCGTCGGGATCATCAAGGGTTCGGGGATGATCGCACCGGACATGGCGACGATGCTCGGGTTCATCTTCACCGACGCCGCGGTCGAGCCGGAGTTCCTGCAGGCCGCGCTGTCGAAGGCGAACGCGCCGAGCTTCTCGTGCATCACCGTCGACAGCGATACCTCGACCAGCGACACGGTACTGGCGTTCGCGACGGGTAAGGCTGGTAACGCGGTGCTGACGGACGACGATAGCGTCGGCGCGGACGCCTTCCGCGCTGCACTGGCGGACCTCTGCCATCAACTCGCCATGCTCGTCGTTCGTGACGGCGAAGGCGCGCAGAAGCTGATCGAGATCCAGGTGACCGGCGCGGACAGCGACCGCAGCGCGCACCGCATTGCGATGAGCATCGCCAACTCGCCGCTGGTGAAGACCGCGATCGCGGGCGAGGATGCAAATTGGGGGCGCGTGGTCATGGCGGTCGGCAAGGCCGGCGAACCAGCCGATCGCGACACGCTGTCGATCCGGTTCGGGAATACGCAGGTTGCTGAAGGCGGCTTGGCGCTGAGCGGCTACGACGAGGCGCCGGTCGCTGCGCACCTCAAGGGCCACGAGATCGAAATCGGAGTCGATCTGGCGCTAGGCAAAGGCGAGGCCACGGTTTGGACCTGCGACCTTACGCATGGCTATATTTCAATAAACGCCGACTATCGGAGCTAAGACCCCTACGCCGTCACCCCAGCTTTCGCCGGGATGACGGGAGGGCGTCTACCTTAGGCCAGCTCACCCTCGAGCCAAGCCTTCAGCCGGCCCTTGGGCTCGGCGCCAACCTTGGTCGCCGCCGGTGCGCCACCCTTGAAGAGGATCATCGTAGGGATACCGCGGACGCCGTACTTGCCCGGCGCGTCGGGGTTCTCGTCGATGTTGAGCTTGGCGATCGTCACCTTCTCGCCGAGCTCTTCCGAAATCTCCTCGAGCGACGGCCCGATCATCTTGCACGGGCCGCACCATTCCGCCCAGAAATCGACGAGCACGGGGCCGTCGGCGTTCAGTACGTCCGCATCGAAGCTGGCATCGGTGATCTGCTTGGTCGCCATCGTGAATTCTCCTTGGTTGAGTCGTATCTAAGGTCGCTCGCGTGTGCGCTCAACCACCGGGGCGCTAGCTTTGCTCCGTGGGCCGATAGTGCGGCTTGTTCGCGGCCAGCGTCTCGTCGTCCAGCACGATCAGCCGCGGGCCGGCCGTGTACAGCAAGGCTGCCTCGACCGACCGCCCCGGAAAGATCACGCTCAAGGCTTCGGCATAGGCCGCCATCTGCTTCAGGTGATATTCCGGCACGTCGTCGAGACCGCGCGGCGCGCGGCGGCCAGTCTTGAAGTCGACGACGCGGATGCGGTCGGACTCGATAAGCAGGCGATCGACCGTTCCCGATACGACCATGCCGTTCGCGAGGGTCGCAGCGATCGGCGCCTCGGCGAGCGTATCCGCGCTGAAAAGCTCGGCAAAGCGCGGGTCGTCAAGCACGGCGACCACGCTCTGCACGATTTCGGACCGTGCTGCGACATCGTCGACGCCGCCCGCTTTTGCCAGCCAGCGATCGGCTGCCGTCGCGCGGTCGGTGGCGGCAACTGCCGGCAGACGCTCGAACAACGCATGGATCAGTCGACCTCGCTCCGCCGCGACGCGCATCGCTGGTGTCGGCGGCGGATCGGATACCGCGTCGTCACCCAGCGCAGACGGCGACAGCGGACGAGGCGGACGGGCTTCTTGCGGTGCGGGTTCATGCGCCCATCCGGGCAGCTGCGCGTTAGCCGCAATCTCGACCGAAGCCGAAGCCTTGGCGATCACCGCAGGCTGAGGCTCGACCCCGGCGAACGTCCGCGCGCCCTCGGTGATCGGCACATCTAGTGCCGTCAACGCACGATCGGACGCGGCGTACCAACTGTTCTCCGGCGGCACGCCCTTCGCGCGCGGCCCGAGCGCACCGGCGATCACCAGCCGCTCTTCGGCGCGCGTGGCGGCGACGTAGAACAGCCGCCAATGCTCCTCCAGTTCGCGTTGCTCGGCGGCCGACACGACCGCATCGAGCGGGCCGCCGCGCTCGCTCGACCGCGGCCGGAATACCGGGATCGGCGCTGCCCCAGGCTCGGGCGCCCATTTCAGGATCGAGCGCGGCGCCGCCGACGGATCCGCCGTCGCATCCGCCAGGATCACCAGAGGCGCCTGCAACCCCTTCGCGCCATGTGCGGTCATCACCCGCACCGCGTCGAGCGGCGCCGACGGATCGCGGACGATCTCGACATCACCGCGATCGAACCAGTCGAGGAAGCGCTGTAGCGACGGCGTCGTCGTGCTCTCGAACGTCAGCGCGGCGTTGAGCAGTTCCTCGATCGGGTCGCGCGCCTCGGTCCCCAGCCGGCGGATCAGTTTGCGGCGACCGTCGAGCGGGCCCGACAGCAGTTCCTCCAGGAACTGGTAGGGCGTGGCGATATCGGCGCGCGCCAGCATCGCCAGCAACGGGGCGAGCCGCGTCGCGGGTTGCGTGCGTTGCAGGTGCCGCCACAGCGGCCCCGCCTCGCGCGGTGCCGCTGCCATCAGCTCGTCCTGCGTCCAGCCGATCAGCGGCGACACGAGCAGCGCCGCGACGGACAGGTCGTCCTCGGGCTGCAACACGAAGCGGATCGTCGCAAGCAGATCCTGTACCGCAAGCGGCGCGTTAAGTCGCAGGCGATCGACGCCCGCCACCGGCACGCCCTCGGCATACAGCCGCGCGACGATCAGCGAGGCAAGATCGCCGCGTCGCTTGACGAGGATCATGACGTCCTCGGGCCGCAACCGCCGCCCCTTGCTCTCCAGCATCAGGCCCGCATCGGGCGCGAGCCAGCCCTTTACCGCGCGCGCGATATCGCTCGCGAGTTTGCGCACCGCGTCATCGACCCAGCCCTCTTCGTCGTCCTCGCTGCCGCCAGCCGACACCGGCGGCCACAAGGTCACAGTGCCCGGCCCGGCGACCTCGCTGGCGTGCGGTTCCGTAGTCTCGATACCAAGCCCCGGTTCGCCGATTGCTTCAATAGCTGCGTCAACAAACTCTAGAACGGGCAGCGTCGACCTAAACGAATGCGTCAGCGACAGTGCTGATAAAGGCAAACCACGCTCGTTCTCCGGCCAGTCGTCGTCACCAAACGCCTCTTCGGCGCGCCGGGAGAAAGATATCTGCGCGGCTTCGAACTGTCGCGGATCGGTGCCTTGGAACCCGAAGATCGCCTGTTTGTAGTCGCCGACCGTAAACAGGGTGCGCGTCGACGGCGCATAGATGCCGCGGCCGACGAAGAACTCGTCGGCCAGCGCGCGGACGATCCGCCACTGGTGTCCGTTGGTATCCTGCGCCTCGTCGATCAGCAGGTGCTCGGTCGCCTGGTCGAGCTTGTAGCGCACCCATTCGCCGATCCCCGGCTGGTCGAGCAACGCCACCGTCGTCGCGATCAGGTCGTCGAAATCAACCGCCCCCGCGCGCCGCTTGGCCAGCGCATAGCCCCGCGCATAATCGCGCCCGACTTCGAGCCCGTCGGCGAGCAGGTCGCAATAGGTCGCGCGCTGGACCATCGACAGCACGTCGGTGCACGCCTCGCCCAGATCGCGGGCGAGGATTTCGTAATCGGGCTCGGCATCGATCAGTTTCTTCGAGGCTTTGCGCTGCGTGCCCGTGCCGGTGAGCACGACGCTGGCAAGCTCGTCCAACGTCGCAGCGCGGTCCTCGGAGTCGAGCCAGCGCTGCACGGTCGCCGCTGCGGCTTGACCCGTAGCAGTCCCCCACGCGCGGTTCGCCGCGGCAATGCGCGCGATCGCGTCGAGGTCGAGCGCATCGCACCATTCCGCGATCGCCTCGTCGATGTCTCCGGACGGAAGCCCGAGTTCGCGACGGAGCCATGGCTGGATCCCGACCGGGAGGGCCTCCAAAGCGGGCAGCGCGCGGGCGCAGGCGAGCAGGAACGCCTCCGCCCCGCCCTCGCCCATGCGCAGCGACAAGCGTCCCACGATCTCGACCGGACGTTCGCGGCCTTCGCGCTCGGCGTCCGACAGCATCGACGCCAGCGCCTCGCGCGCCAGGCCGGCTTCCTCGCGCGCTTCCAGCGGTCGGAAGCCTGGCGTCAGCCCGGCCTCGACCGGGAACGCGGCCAGCAAGCCTTGGCAAAATCCGTGGATCGTCTGGATGCGCAAGCCCCCGCCCGGTGCATCGAGCACCTTGGCGAACAGGGTGCGGGCGCGGCCTCGCAATGCTTCGGACGTGCTCTCGCCCAGCGCGTCGAGATCCTTCGCCAGAATGGAGTCCGGCATCCGCACCCATGCGGCGAGCCGGCCGTTGATCCGCTGCGCCATCTCCGCCGCGCCCGCCTTGGTGAAGGTCAGGCACAGGATCGCGCCGGGATCGACACCGCGCAACAGCAGCCGGAACACGCGGGCGGCCAGCACCTGCGTCTTGCCCGTGCCCGCCGACGCGGACAGCCAGACGTGCGAGGCCGGGTTGCTCGCATCGGCCTGCGCGCCTCTCAGCCGGGGGAGCGTGGCGAGCGCGTCACCGCTCACGGCCATACCATTCGTCGCGTCGCATCAGTTGGTCGTACTCGGCATAGGGGGCGTATTCGGGGACGAGTTTGGCGGTGAACGCGGCGCTGCCGGTGAGCCATTCGCCGACGACTTCGGTGAAGTTGTGCGCGGCGATTGCCGTGAACTCGGCGGTCGGGATCTTGTCGCGCTTGCCCTCGGGGTCGACCGGGCTCTCGATATAGCCGAACGCGTCGCGCTTCTTGCCGAGCGACCAATATTCGAACGCGCCTGCGGTGCCGCGCACATCCTCGAACCCGCCGCGTTCGGCGATCAGGCCGAGCAGGCCGAGTTGGAGGCTGTAGCCGGCACGCACCGCGGTCGGGGACGGTGGCTTGCCGGTCTTGTAGTCGATCACCGCGAGGCGCCCGTCGGGCAGCTTGTCGATGCGGTCGTAGCGACCTGACAAGGTCACGCCGGCGATCTCGATCTTGCCCTTGCCCTCGGCGCTGGCGACCGTTCGGCCGTCTTCGCCTTGCGCGACTATGGCGCCGGCGATCCAGTCGATCGCCTCCAGCAGCCGCGGTTGCCAGAGCGCGCGCATCATCGGGTGCGTGCGCTCGTCGTCGAGCATCGCCTTGGCACGCTGCCGAAGCGTGTCGACGGTGCAGTTGTCCTGCTTCCACCATTGCTCGAGGATGTCGTGCACGGCGGTTCCGCGCCACGCGGCGCTGGGATCCGCATCGACCGGATCGAGAGGCATCAGCCCCAGCACGCGGCGCGCGTAGAAGGCGTAGGGGTCGGCCTTGAGGCGATCGACCTCGGTGACGGAGATGGCCTTCGGACGCAGCAGCGTGGGCGGCGACGGCGCGGGACGGTCCGCGGGGAGATGCTCGCCCGGATCGTCGAGCGCGCGCGTCCAGCCTTCCAGCGCCGACGCGCGTTCGAACCGGTCCCCCGCGAGAGCTTGCAAGCGGAGCCAGAGGCGCGAGGCCAGAGCGGGTGACTTCGCGTCCCGCCGCGCTCGCGTGACGACCGCGCGAGGTGCGCCTAACGCCTGCGCAAAATCATGCGCCGCGGTGCCGACACGGCGCTCCAGACCTGGTAGCCCGAGCTCCATGCGGATACGTGGCGCCAGCCAAGGATCGGGCGCAGGCCGCCCCGGCCACACGCCTTCGTTCAGTCCGCCGAGCACCATGACGTCGGCCGTCTGCAACCGCGCCTCGATCAGGCCGTATATCGCGAGTCGGGGATGGCCGCCCGGTGCCGGCCGTACCGCTACTTCGTCGAGCAACGTCCGCAACAGTTGCGGCAGTTCGCGCGGATCGATCCGCGGCGGTCCGGCGGGCGCTTCGGCTTCCAGATCGGCGAGGAACTCCGCCGCGGCACGCCCGGCCAGCCCCGACCAGAGGTTGTCGCCGCACAAGGTTTGCGCCGTCTCGCGCAGGCAGGCGAGTACCGATGCCAAGGGCTGTGGCCCCTGGTCGAACGCGTTCGCCAGCGGCGTCAGCAACGGCTGGACGTCGGTCCACCATGTCGCCGCCGTGCCCTTGCGCTCCTCCAGATGTCCGGCGATTCCGTCGAGCCCTGCCGCCGGCCTTGGCCCGCGCAACCGTCGGTCGAGCGCACGCGCGCCGTCGAGCCATAGCAAGCGATCCTCACCCGCGCGCACCAGCGGATGCTTCAGCAGCGCCAGCAATGCGAGCGGCGAGAAGCGCTGCGCCGCCGCTTCGGCCAGCGCGAGGAGCAACGTGCCCGGCGGGAGGATCGACAAGGGCCGTCCCGCGCTGTCGTCGATGCCGATGCCCCAGCGCCCGAGATGTGCTGCCACCCGACGGGCCAGCGCGCGATCAGGCGTGACCAGCGCGGCGGTGCGCTCGGGCACTTCCAACGCCTCGCGAAGGACGAGAGCGATCGCTTGCGCTTCCTCTGCGGGCGTGGCGAGTTCGGCGGCGGTCACGCCCTTCAAGCGGCGATCTTCCGCGGCGATCTGTGTCCATTTGCCGGTGAAATCCGCGGGTGCCAGCGCGTTGGCGATCGCCCGGCCGCGCGCGGGGTCGGCGTCATGCCCGCCACCTTCGCGCCATGTCTGCACCTCGCCGCGAGCGACACCCATGCGAAGGAGCATCAGCTTGGCATCGAACTGTGGGTGCGTCTCGATCGAGCGCCTCGTGAGCCCGGTGACCGGGTTCGGATCGTGCGGGCCGAGCGCGTCCCACTCCTCGTCCGGCAGCGCGAGGTCGAGGCCGGCGAATACCACCATGCCCTGCGGCATATCGGCGATGCAGCGGAGCAGACGCGCGACTGCGGGCGCGGAATCGGTCACGCCCGCCGCGCAGACGATCCCGGCGGGCGGCGCACTCCGCCAGCGCTTGGCAAGCCGGTCGAGCAACGCCGAGCGCCGCGTCGCCGCATCGATCCGCTCAAGCCGTGCGAGTTCGCCGGGCCAGCGTTGCAGGACGATCTCGAACGTCGCCAGCGCGCGCCGCCAATGCTCGGTCAGTTCAGGGCCAAGCTCGATATCGCGCAAGCTGGTCGGCGGTACTTCCTCGACCAGCAACTGATCCAGCGTCCGCGCGAGTTCGCCTGCGAGGCGCACCGCTTCGGCGGCATCGACCGGATGCCCTTCGCGCGCCCGCTCTTCCGATACCAATCGCGCGAGGATCATGCGGCGTTGATAGGGCGCAATGGCGGGCAGCGGCGGATCGATATCGTCCGCCGGATCGAGCGCGGCGCCGACTGCCTCGCCCATCTCCGGATCGCCTAGTGCCACCAGTCGCGGCAAGACGAGCCCGCCGCCACTCGCGCGCACGAACGCCTCGGTAACCGCCTTCACCGCGCGGTTGTTCGGCAGCACGACCAGCGCGCGGGCGAGTGCGAGCGGATCGCGCCCCGCCCGCCGGGTCAGTCCGGCGACCAGCGCATCGGCGAACGCCCGGTGCGCGGGGATCGTGTAGAGCGTCGGGCGATCCGCCGTGACAATATCAGCCATCCGCGAGGATCGCCTCGGTCTTCGGGATCGCGGCGGGCGTGCCGACGTCGAACCACAGGCCCTGGTGGACCTGACCATAGGCGCGGCCCGCGGCGATCGCGCGGTCCCAGAAGATGTTGGTCGAGAACGGCCCCTCCGGCCAGTCGGCGATCAACCGTGGGTGGAGGATCTGGATGCCGGTATAGGCGAACGGCGCGACGCGGCCGGGCTTGCGGCGCCCGACGATCCGCCCGTCGCTGCCGAGATAGAAATCGCCCATGCCGCCGTGATTGTTGGCGCGCGCGAGCGGCACCATCAGCAGAAGCGCGTCCATCTTGGCGTCGTCCCAGCGCGATGCCAGCAGCCTGATCGCGTCGACCGGCCCGTCGATCCAAAGGTTGTCGCTGTTGACCACCAGCACCGGCGCGTCGCCCAGCAGATGCCGCGCCTGGACGAGCCCGCCGCCCGTCTCCATCAGCATTTTCCGCTCGTCGGAGATCACGACGTCGATCCCCGCGAACCGATCGGTGACGTGCGCCTCCAGCGTGTCCGCAAGGTAGTGCACGTTGACGACGGCTCGCTTGATCCCGGCGGCCTGCAAGCGTTCGAAGACGTGATCGATCAGCGGTTTCCCTGCGACCTGAACCAGCGGCTTGGGTCGCGTCGCGGTCAGCGGGCGCATCCGCTTGCCCAATCCCGCCGCCATCACCATCGCCGTCTCGGGCACGATCCCACGCGGGACAGGGCGGATCGTCTGCTGGCGGGTCACGCGCCCAGTGCCAGCGGATCGCCGCGTAACTCGGGCGGCACGTTCGCCGCGAACCACGCCGCGACCGGCGCCATGACCGGCTGCGCCAGGTCGCGCTCGAGATACGTCCAGACGCGCGGGCACATCGTCGCATAATGCGGCTTGCCATCGCGTTTCCACAGTCGCGTGAAGATGCCGAGGATCTTCGCATTCCGCTGCGTGCCGAGCACGTGATACGCGTTCATGAAGTCGTCTCCCGCATCCGCTGCCGCGCGATATCGTGCCAGCATCGTCGCCTCGACCGCCGGATCAACCGTCCGCCGCGCATCCTGCAACAGCGACACCAGATCATAGGCCGGATGCCCCGCGAGCGCGTCCTGAAAATCGAGCAACCCGAGCGACCGCGCCGGTCCGACGAGCATCAGGTTCTCGGCGTGATAATCGCGCAAAACCGTGACCGGAGTCTCGGCGATGGCGTGATCGAACACTGCCTCCCATGCCGCGGCCCAGCCAGCCAGATCTGGCTCGACCCCGACCGCCGGGCAGTACCATTCGACGAATAGCCCCGCCTCGCGCTTCAGCACCGCGCGATCGTAAGGGGGGACCGGCCCAGCCGGCTCGGCGCGCAACCGCACCAGCAAGTCGATTGCCGGCCCGTAGAGCGACAGTTCGTCCGCGGGCGCCGCGTCGACCGCCTCACGCAATCTATCGTCGCCAAAATCCTCGATCAGCACGAGCCCCTGGTCGAGGTCACACGCCAGAATGGCGGGCGCGGCGAAGTCGCGCTCGACCAGCCATTCGGCGATGGCGATGAACGGGCGGGGATCTTCGTGCGGCGGTGGCGCATCCATCAGGATCGCTTGGCGCCCACCCTGTTCGGCGCTCTCGATCGCGCGGAAATAGCGCCGGAACGACGCGTCGCCCGCGACCGGAAGGATCTGTGCCCCACCCCAGCCATGAACGTCGAGAAAAGCGGCGGCGCCGGGCGGCGGGGTCATGTCGGCCATCGCGACTTCCAAGCTTCCGGCACGCCGATAGTCAAGCTGCGCGTGCCGTCCGGCTCGATCGTCAGGCTCAGGCGAAGCGCATCCGGCCAGTAATCCGGGCCTGCGCGTTCCGGCCATTCAACCAGCAGAAGCGAATCGTAGCGCGCGTCGTCGAGCGCGAGTTCCTCGATCTCGGCGGGGTCGTCGATGCGGTAGAGGTCAACGTGCAGTACGGGAAAGCGCACTTCGGGTGGCTCGTAGGGCTGGACGATCGCGAAGCTGGGCGATGGTGCCTCTCCGGCGAGGCCGAGTGCGGCGAGGAGGCCGCGGGCGACGCTGGTCTTGCCGGAGCCGAGCGTGCCCACAAGAGTGATCACGTCGCCGGGTCGAACGCGCTTGGCAAGCATAGCCCCGAACGCTTCGGTGGCTTGCGGGTCGGGTAGACGGATCATGCGCACGAGCCCTCTCCCCCTCGGGGAGAGGGTTGGGTGAGGGTCCGTTCGAGGCGCTGCGCTGCTCGGCGACCCCTCACCCCGACCCTCTCCCCGGAGGGGAGAGGGGGCAGAAGATCGGCGCTCATCGGCGTGGTAGCTCGACGGTGATCAGCGTGCCGGCGCCGGGTTCGGACATAAGCTCGATCGTCCCGCCGTGTGCCTCGACGAACTGTTTCGCCAACGGCAATCCGAGACCCAGAGCGCGATCCCCCATAGGCTTCGACTCCGCAAACCGGTCGAACGCATGCGCCACCGCCTCCGCATCCATCCCAACCCCATCGTCCGACACCACGATCCGCGCCGACGTCGCATTACCGTCGGTATGCAGCAGCACCCGCCCGCCGTCCGGCGTCGCCGCGACCGCATGGCGCAACAGATGCTCGACGACCTCCTTCAGCCGCTTCGGATTGCCGTTCACGCGGCCCGTCGAGCGCGCGACCTCGATCGCGAAGTCGAGTTTACGTCGCTTGGCCGACGGCAGGATCGTTTCCGCCGCGGCGCGCACGGTAGCTGCGAGGTCCACGTCGCTGCGATCGGTTTCCGCACGATCGCTCTCCGCGCGCGTCAGGTCGAGCACGTCGTCGACCAGCAACCCCAGCCGCTCGACGGACTCGAGAATCGCCCCGACATAGCCCTCGGCCTGCGGCGTCAGCGCGCCGGCATATCCGCCATGCAACATCTCCGCGAACCCGCTGATCGACGTCAGTGGCGTGCGCAGTTCATAGCTCATATTCGCGACGAACGCGGTCTTCACCTTGTCGGTCGCCTCGAGCGCATCCGCACGATCGCGCAACGCCTGCTCCGCGCGGCGGCTGTCGGTGATGTCTAGCATCGTGAACAGCGCATTCCCGTCAGGTAACGGCACGCCGGCAAACTCGAAATGCCGCCCGTCCGCAAATGCCACGCGCCCGCCGCGTTGCTGCCGCCCGACCGTCGCCGATCGCACGAGATCCGGGATCAGTGCCGACCGGCCAGGTGTCGCAAGCTTGGCCCCCGCCGCTTCGGCAAAAGCGTCGACGCGGGGGTGCGAGGCGAGAAACTCTTCCTCCAGGCCCCACAGCGCGCGAAACCGGTTGTTCCAAAGCTGCAACCGACCATCCGCCGCGAACACGCCGAGCGCCTCGAACAGGTTGTCGAACGTCGCCGTCCGCACCCGCAGCAACGTGTCGCGCGCGCTGGCAAGCTGGACCTGCTCGGTGCGATCCTCGAAGATGAGCAGCAAGCCGCCATCGGGAAGCGGCTGCGCGACGACGCGCAGGTGCGTGCCGCCGCGCAGGTGCCAATTCTCCTCCATCGCGCCGCCACCCTGGGCCGAGCCGGTCTGCATGAACCAGTCGCGCCGCTCCGCCTTCCAGCTTGGAAAGTCGCGCACCTCCGGTAGCCGGTTAGCCTCGCGCATGCGCTCAAGCACCCGGTCGAACTCAGGCCGATCAGCGAGCCATTCGCTCCGCATCGCGAACATTCGCCGGAATGGCTGGTTGCAGAATACGAGCGACCGGTCGCCACCGAACTGCGCGACGCCCGCCGACAACCGGTCGAGCATCGCGCGCTGGGCTTCGGCAAAACGCTTGGCGCCCGACCGTGCCTGCTCCAGTTCCTCGATATCGATCGCGAACCCGGCCACCCCGCCGCTCGGCAACGGCACGTCGTAGATCTGCAACGACCGTCGCGCACCGTCGATCGTCGCGGGCAGAACCTGCTGATGTGGCCGCCCCTGCTCACGCGCCACCGCCGCGCCGGCAAGAGGCCCGCCACGGCCCGAGCCCTCGACCAATTCCAGTCCACGCGCGACGACGTCCGCGGCATCGCGCCCCTCGACCGCGTCGACATAGGCCGAGTTCACCATCGCCAGTCGCAAGTCGGTCGCGCGATACCACATCGGCATCGGGGCCGCCTCGATCAGCCCCGTCAGCGACTCATACGCCTCACCCAGTCGCGCGGTCTCGGAGCCGAGTCGCGCAATCTCCGCCTCGCTGTCGGTCGCATCGAACGCCCATAGCAGCACCGCCCCGGTCGCCCCCATCTCGCCTGGCGCACGCCCACCGCGAAACGTGATCGCGCGCGTCGAGCCCTGCAACCGCACCGACCGCACGAACGCCCGCCCCGACCGCTGTGCCGCAGTGACGTCGGCAATCAGCCGCGCGGCATCGTCCGCAGACAGCCCCGCCCCCCCGGAAGCGAGCTCCGCGATCGACCGCGGCGGCGCGTCGAGCCCCAGCCAGTCCGCCATCCGCTGCGTCATCTCGATCCGCCCGCCCGAACGGATCACCGTCACGATCGCCGGCGACCCGTCGAGGATCGTCTGCAACTGCGCGCGCACCTCTATCACTTCCGCGGCGTCGGAACGGGCTTGCAGTCCGATGTATAGCAGTACCAAGCCGGCGAGGATCACCAAGAGCAGCAACGCCCCTACCATCACGGCGGTACCGATCCCCAGGACCATTATCGGGAAGCCCGTAGCGACATCATCGGACCATGTAGGCCAAACCGTCCCCCGGGGGAAAGCCACGAGACAAGGAAAAGGGCGGGCCCGACATACGGACCCGCCCTTCTCGATCTAACCGATAGAACCTGGCTTACGCTTACAGCTTCACCGAAGCGCCGATGTACATCGCGCGACCGATGTTGTCGTAGATCGCGTCGCCGTCGCCATTGCCGAGCAGGCCATAAGGCGGCTTCTTGTCGGTCAGGTTGTCGACGCCACCGTACAGGGTGAAGCGCTTGTCGACGTCGACCGACGCGCGAACCGCATGATAGAACACCTTCGGGTAATAGACGACGTCGGCATAGTTCGGGTTGAGCGCGGGAACGCCGTTGGTGTCGTGCTGCGCTTCCCAATCGGTGATCGACTGACGGCCGATATAGCGGACCTGATACCCCAGCGTGAAGTTCTTGTGCGTCAGATCGACCGAGGCGTTGACGTTCCAGATCGGATCACCGAGCTCGCCCTTCACCCGGTCGGGGCGGCTCGGCTCGTCGAGATACGGGAAGTCGGTCCGGTCGCGGACCCAGGTCCCCACCACGCGCACCGCAGCCTTGGTGTCCGCACCGAACCGGCGGTTGTAGCTGGCGTCGAAATCAATGCCCTTGGCCTTGAGCGCGGCGAAGTTGACCGTGCTCTGCAACAGCGCCGGCCGTGCGAACAGGCCGTTCGCCTGGCGCGGATTGATCAGGCTGCAGAACTGGTTGTTCAGCGTCGGAGCGTCGTAGCAGGCATCGAGAATCGTCTGTGCGTCGACAGCGTTGATGACCTTGTTGATCTTGATGTCGTAATAATCGACCGTGAGCGCAAAGCCTGGAAGGAAGCTGGGCTGGAAGATCGCACCATAGGTCCAGCTCCGTGACTTCTCCGCCTGTAGGTTGGGATTGCCGCCTGACAGGATTTCAGTGGAACCAGCCCGGGCCGTGCTGTTGATGAAACCAGCCGGAACACCTGCTGCCGCACAGTTTGCAGCACGGGTCGAGCGCCCCGTGGTGATGAAGTTGACATCGCACGGATCGTCGAGCTGCGGGAAGTCCTGGCTGTTCGAAGCGTACAGATCGCCAAGCGTAGGCGCCCGGACCGACCGAGAATAGTTCACGCGGAACTTGATGTCGTTGATCGGCGCATAGATCCCGCCGAAGTTATAGGCATAGACCGTTCCCGTGGACCCCTTGTAATCCGCGACACGACCTGCAGCGTTGATCGTCAATTCCTTGGCGAAGCTGATGTCCTTCAACAGTGGAAGTTCGATCTCGCCATACGCTTCCTTCACGGCGAATGCCGGCGGACGGAAGTCGGGGATGACATTAAAGAACGTATCGCCGCCCTTGATGGTATCGTCATACGCCGAGAACGCCGTTTCGCGACGATACTCGCCGCCGACCGCGAACCGGACCGGACCGCCGGGCAGTTCGAACAGCTGCGAGCTGTCCCCGACGATGTTGCCCGTCACGTCGAACTCAGTCGCCTTGCCGCGGCTGGTCGAGGTCGTGTTGATGTAGTTCAGCGCGGCTTGGCTAGCCCGCCCCTCGCCCAGGATGTTGAGCGGAGCGCACGACGGATCGACGACAGTCGCCTGGTTGATGCGGCAGACGATCTGGCCGGCCCCGTTACGGACCGCATCGATCGCGTTATAGAAGCGCGACTGGAACTGGTTGTTGTAGAATTTCGACTTCGTACGGAATTCGCCGTAGTTCACCGAGAAATCATACTTCCAGTCGTCGTTGAAAGTCCCCTCTGCACCGACGACGATGCGATAGGTATCGCGCCGATCGGCCTCATCACGCGTGCCGAGATCGGTGTTGTTGCGATTGAGCCGGAAATACTCGGAGCCTGCCGGCAACAACGACCGGATGGTCGCCGCAGCCTGAGGATTGAGGAACGCGTTGTCGAACGCGATTGGCACGCCCCCACCAAGATACGTCTCGCCCTCGGCATCGGTCCCCTGCGATCCACCTTGGTTGAACGTACCGCTCGACTGGGCAAAGCTTTCAACGCGCACGAACTTCGCTTCGAAGAACGGCTTGAACGCCTCCGATACGTCGTAATGGCCGATCAGGTTTGCGACGTAGCGCTTGAGCGACGGATCCAACGTACCCGTATCGGTCAGCGTCGCGCCGCTGCCGTTCTGGTTGTTGTTCGAGCCTACCGGGCGGAAATCATTCCCGTAATTATACTCGGAGAGTTGCCCGTTCGACCCGAAGCCGAACACGCGGGGAGCGCCGTTCGCACGACAGGCAGCAGCTACGCCACCACCGCAGCCCAGCAGATTGCCGCCGTTATAGGCGATGAAGTTGCCGCCATTGTCATAGCCGAAGCTACGGACACCCGTTAGGAAAGTCCGCTGCGGCTGACCGGACGCGTTTGTCGCGACACGCTGGAACTGGTTCCGGCCATCATAGGCACCGGTCAACCCCGGACGGTCGGTATAAGTCAGCAGATCGGCCTGGTTATATTCGAGACCGAGCGCGATGTTGCCGCGCCCCTCGGCGAAGTTCGTCCCGAAGGTGCCCGACAGGCGATATGTACCGCGATTGCCGCGATCCGCGATCCCGCTCTGGGCATTAAGCGATACGCCGTCGAAATTGCGCTTCAGCACGAAGTTCACGACACCGGCCATGGCGTCCGAACCATACACCGCCGAGCTACCGCCGGTAACGATGTCGACGCGGTCGATCAGGTCGGTCGGGATCGTGTTGGTGTCGACGAGAAACTCGCCGGTCGATCCGGTGATGTGACGGCGGCCGTTGACGAGAACCAGCGTACGCGATGGCCCAAGACCACGAAGATCGAGCAGGTTGATGCCGGCGGTACCGATGAACTGGGTCGAGTTCGCCTGGCTGTAGGTCGAGCGCAGCGACGGCAGGTCGTTCAGCACGTCGCCGATCACGACAGCGCCGGTCCGCGTCAGGTCGGCCTGCGTCACGGTGGTGACGGGGATAGGCGAATTGAGCGTCGGCCGCGCGATGCGCGAACCGGTGACGACGATCTCACTGCCGGCATTGGCTTCGGCCGCCACCGTCTGTGCAACTGCGCCCGTCGTAGTGTCCGAACCAACCGGAGCTGTTGGATCGGTGCCGGGCGCCTGGCTTTGCGCGTCAACCGGTGTTGCAGTCTGCGCCGCTGCCGGAATCATTGAGACCAATACGAACGCCACCGTCGACGCTGTTACGAACAATCCGGACTTCCGGATCGGCATGCCAGTCATATTAAATAACCCCTGAACCCAATCTTTTACTGAGGTCAGAAGGACACCTTTCCTGCCCGTTTTTCAATCCGGGCAGCAAAACATTACAAACATGTTGCAGAGCTGCAACACGGATGCGTAACGAAAAAGCCGCGCCCGCCTGTTGGCGAACGCGGCTTTCGAAAACCCTACGGAATCCTTAAGATCAGTAGCGGTAGTGATCCGGCTTGAACGGGCCCTCGACCGGCACGCCGATATAGCCGGCCTGCTTGTCCGACAGCTTCGACAGCTTCACGCCGAGCTTCTCGAGGTGGAGCATCGCGACCTTCTCGTCGAGGTGCTTCGGCAGGACGTACACTTCGTTCTTGTAGTTCTCGCCCTTGGTCCAGAGCTCGATCTGCGCGAGCGTCTGGTTGGTGAACGAGGCCGACATCACGAACGAAGGGTGGCCGGTGGCGCACCCCAGGTTCACCAGGCGACCCTTCGCCAGGATGATGATCTGCTTGCCGTCCGGGAACTTCACCAGGTCCGTGCCGGGCTTCACTTCGGTCCAGTCGTAGTTCGACAGCGCGGCGATCTGGATCTCCGAGTCGAAGTGACCGATGTTGCAGACGATCGACATCGGCTTCATCGCCTTCATGTGATCGGCGGTGATGACGTCGGCATTGCCGGTCGCGGTGCAGAAGATGTCGGCGCGCTTCACGGCCTCTTCCATCGTCACGACCTCGAAGCCCTCCATCGCCGCCTGCAGTGCACAGATCGGATCGACTTCGGTGACCATCACGCGCGCGCCGCCGTTGCGGAGCGACTGGGCCGAGCCCTTGCCGACGTCACCGAAACCGGCGACGCAGGCGACCTTACCGGCGAGCATGACGTCGGTCGCGCGACGGATCGCGTCGACCAGCGATTCCTTGCAGCCGTAGAGGTTGTCGAACTTCGACTTGGTGACCGAGTCGTTGACGTTGATCGCGGGGAACGGCAGCTCGCCCTTCTTGGCGATCTCGTACAGGCGGTGGACGCCCGTGGTGGTTTCTTCCGAGACGCCCTTCAGGTTCTTGACGGTCTCGGTCAGGTAGCCAGGGTTCTTCGCGACGTACGCCTTGAGCGCACGCTGCATCTCGACCTCTTCCTCGTTCTCGGGCTCGGGCATCGTGTGGCCAGCCTCGAGCTTGGCGCCCCAGAGTGCGAACATCGTCGCGTCGCCACCGTCGTCGAGAATGATGTTGGCGGTCTGGCCCTCTACGTCGCGATCCCACGAGAAGATGTCGCCGACATAGTTCCAGTAATCCGCGAGGCTCTCGCCCTTGATCGCAAACACCGGCACGCCGGTCGCGGCGATCGCGGCGGCGGCATGGTCCTGCGTCGAGAAGATGTTGCAGGTCGCCCAGCGGACGTCGGCGCCGAGCGCGGTCAGCGTCTCGATCAGCACTGCGGTCTGGATCGTCATGTGGAGCGAACCGGTGATGCGCGCGCCCTTGAGCGGCTGCGCTGCGCCGAATTCGGTACGCAGCGACATCAGACCGGGCATCTCGGTCTCGGCGATGTTGATCTCGGCGCGACCGAAATCGGCGAGGCTGATGTCGGCGACGACGTAGTCGGTCTTCGCGGGAGCGAGGGTGGTGGCCACTATGGGTCTCCTGGAAATTCTGTGATCGGCGAGCCTCATGCCCGTGCCGGATGCGCTGCCCTGTAGGGGAACGGAGGGCTCAAATCAAATATAAAGATATCTTTATATGACGTCTCAGTGTCCCTTGGGCAGCATGTTCTCCTGCGAACGCAGGAGCCCAGGGTAACGAACGGTGCCCAATGTGATCCTGGACTCCTGCGTTCGCAGGAGAACAGAAAGCTTACGCCCGCCCCGTCTCCGCCACGAGCAACCGCGGGTCCACACCGGCCTGCGCAAACGCCATCGTCCAGCGATCCTCCGCGGCGGTATCGAACAGCAATTCGGCATCCCCCGGCACGTTGAACCACCCCGGCCGCGACAGCTCGCCCTCGAGCTGTCCGCCATCCCAACCGGCATAGCCAAGCGCCACCACCCATTCCGACGGCCCCTTCCCCTCGGCAATCGCGCGGAGCACGTCGACCGTGCTCGACAGCTTCCACCGGCCGGCGACGTCGACCGAGTCCTGCCCGCCCCAGTCGGACGAATGCACGACGAAACCGCGCCGCGGCTCGACCGGCCCGCCGAGATGCACCGGCGCGTTGGGGGCGTCGCCCGGCTCGATCCCGAACTGTTCGAGCAGATCGTGAAAACCCAGACCGTCGATCGTCGCGCCGATCCCGATGCCGATCGCCCCATTCTCGTCATGGCTGCACATCGCGATCACCGCGCGGGCGAACCGCGGATCGCTCATCCCCGGCATCGCGAGCAGGAATTGTCCGGAAAGAAAGGGCGTCTTGTCCATGCGTTCGAACATAGCGACGCGGACGAGCCCCCGCCACGCTTGAAATACGCGCGCCCGCGTCCAAGGTACGGCTCGCCCGCGACCAACGCGCGGCGACAGGAGATTTTAGATGACGATCAGCGTCGGCGACCGGCTTCCCACCACCAATCTCGTCAAGGCGACCGCAGACGGCCCCGACCAGGTCGATACCGACAGCTTCTTCAAGGGCCGCAAGGTCGCGCTGTTCGCGGTCCCGGGCGCGTTCACGCCGACCTGCTCGGCCAAGCACTTGCCCGGTTTCGTCGAAAAGGAAGCCGAACTGAAGGCCAAGGGCATCGACGAGGTCGCCTGCGTCTCGGTCAACGACGCGTTCGTGATGGGCGCTTGGGGTAAGTCGGCGGGTGCCGGCGACATCACGCTGCTGGCCGACGGCAATGGCGATTTCGCCAAGGCGATCGGGCTGACGATGGACGGCTCGGGCTTCGGCATGGGCACGCGCAGCCAGCGTTACTCGATGCTGGTGAACGACGGCGTGGTCGAGCAGCTGAACGTCGAGGCTCCGGGTGAGTTCAAGGTGAGTTCGGCCGAGCACCTGCTTAGCGAGATCTAATCCTCCCCGGCACGGGGAGGGGGACCGTTCGGCACCTTTGCCGAAGGGTGGAGGGGGCTCACCGCGAGCGTTACGGTCGCGGAGCGCCCCCTCCGTCAGCCCGAGTGGGCTGCCACCTCCCCGACACGGGGAGGATTTAGGTGGTCTTGCCACCGTAACGTCCGCCACCTAACACTGCCCGATGACAATCGCATCCGACCTCGTCGCCGAACTCGACCGCCTCTACCGCGCCTCCGTCGAGCGCCTCCAAGCCGCCATGAGCGCGTATATCGCCGACGGCACGACGCCAGATCCGGCCAGCCGCACCGATGGTTCGTTCGCCTATCCCGAAATACGCCTCACCTATAAGGGCGGCGTCGACCGGCCCACCCCGCTCCGCTCGTTCGGTCGTCTGGTCAACGCGGGCGAATACCGCATCAGCGTCACCAAGCCTGCGATCTTCGCCGAATACCTGACCGAACAGCTGACGCTGCTGATCGAGGATTACGACGTCACTGTCGAAGCCGTCGAAGGCCGCCAAGAAATCCCGTTCCCCTATGTGATCGAGCCCGGCCACGCGCTGAGCCTCGATGAGGTCTCCGCCACCGAACTGTCACGTCACTTCCCCGCCACCGAACTAGCGCATATCGGCGACGAGATCGCCGACGGCCTGTGGATCGCGCAGGACGAGACGCGTCCGCTCGCGCTGTTCGACGGCCTGCGCACCGATTTCAGCCTTGCCCGCCTGCGCCATTACATGGGCACGCCCGCCGAACACGCGCAGCGCTTCGTGCTGTTCACCAACTATCACCGCTATGTCGACGAGTTCGTCCGTTGGGCCGGCACGCAGCTTGGTGAAGGTTCGCGCTTCACCAGCCTGTCGGGTGCAGGCGGTATTACGATCTCGTCGGGCGACGACATCGACAAGATCATTTCCGACAGCGCCTGGCGTCGCCACCAGATGCCCGCCTATCACCTGATGGCGGACGACCGCACCGGTATCACGCTCGTCAACATCGGCGTCGGGCCGTCGAACGCCAAGACGATCTGCGACCATCTCGCGGTATTGCGTCCCGAGGCGTGGCTGATGATCGGCCATTGCGGTGGCCTGCGCCCGAGCCAGCGGATCGGCGATTACGTCCTCGCGCATGCGTATCTGCGCGACGACCACGTTCTCGACGACGTCCTGCCCCCTGAAATTCCAATTCCCGCGATCGCCGAAGTCCAGCTCGCCATGGCGAAGGCGGCCGAGATCGTCTCGGGTCAGTCGGGCGAGGAACTCAAGCGCCGCCTCCGCACCGGCACGATCGTCACCACCGACGATCGCAACTGGGAACTCCGCTACTCGAAGTCCGCACTCCGCTTCTCACTCAGCCGAGCGGTCGGTATCGACATGGAATCCGCGACGATCGCCGCGCAGGGCTACCGGTTCCGCGTTCCCTACGGCACGTTGCTCTGCGTCTCGGACAAGCCGCTCCACGGCGAGTTGAAGCTGCCGGGCCAGGCCAATCGCTTCTACGAACGCGCGATCAGCGAGCATCTGCGGATCGGGATCGAGACCTGCGAACAGCTCCGCCTCGAAGGGTCGAAGCTTCATAGCCGCAAGCTCCGCGCGTTCGACGAGCCGCCGTTCCGCTAAAAACCGGAGCGGATCGCACGGGAATGCGTTACGCTTCCGGAATCATTGCTGAGGGAAGATAGAAGTGGCCGACACCGACACGCCCGATACGGAAGCAAAGAAGCCCGCCGCCCGCCGTCGCGCGCCGCGCAAGACGAGCGCGCCTAAGGCGGCACCGGCTGCCACGTCGTCGGCCAAGCCGGTCGCGTCCAAGCCCGTGCCGGTTGCGGACAAGCCTGTCACCGCCGCGTCGTCGAAGTCAGTGGGCAAGCCGACGCCAAAGCCGCGCTCGACCAAGCGCAGCACGCCCCGCCCGGTGCCTGCACGCAATACGGCCACGCCTGTTCCGATTGCGAAGCCGCCAGAGAAGACCCGTGGCAAATGGGGCGCTGCTGCGATCTTTAGTGGTGTCGCGGTAGCTGGAGCGGCGGTTGGCGCGCTGCTAACTCTGCGTGGCAGCACGCCGAAGTCTCAGACAGCACCCAAACCGAAGGGTACGCACGCGCATCAGGCTGACGGGACGGACTCGTCGAAGTCGTTCGACGCGGGCATCGTCGATCCTGGGACGGTGCCGGAGTAAACATATCCCGACCGAGTACTGAATAGATACTCCACCCCGGCGAAGGCCGGGGTCCAATTGGAACGTCTTGTGTAACGAAGCTCATCGCTCTGTTAGCGGCGTTTCCCAATTGGGCCCCGGCCTTCGCCGGGGTGGGCAAGACGGAAAGTCCCGCCTTTCTCGTTCCCCCGCGGAAGCGGGGGCCCAGCTAAAACCACGGGTGCGTTCGTAACCCTGGGCCCCGCCTTCGCGGGGGAACTAGAAGTTGGAGTAGTCAGGTTTATCCCTCACCACCCAGTCGGCTTCCCCTTGTTCTGCACGTCCAGCCACGCCTTCAACGGCGCGAAATACTCCACCAGCGCCGCGCCCGACATCTCGCGGCTGCCGGTGAACACCTGCAGCGCATCGGGCCAGGGCTTCGACTGCCCCATGCTCAGCATCGCGTTCAGCTTCGTCCCCACCGCCTTGTTGTCGTAGAACGAGCAACGATGCAGCGGCCCCTTCCAGCCCGACTGGTCGCACGCCGCCTTGTAGAACTGGAACTGCAACACCCGCGCCAGGAAGTAGCGCGTGTACGGCACCGCCGCCGGGATGTGGTATTTCGCGCCCGCATCGAACTTGGTCTCGTCGCGTGCGACCGGCGGCTTGATCCCCTGATACTGGAGCCGCAACGCGTCCCACGCCGCCTGATACCCGGTCGCCGGGATCTGCCCCGAGAACACGCCCCAGCGCCATTTGTCGATCAGCAGCCCGAACGGCAGGAACGCGACCTTGTCCATCGCCTGGCGCAGCAGCAGCCCGATGTCCTTGTCCGCGCTCGGCACCTTCGCCTGGTCGAGCAGCCCGATCTTCAATAGGTAATCCGGCGTGATCGACAGTGCGACGGTATCGCCGATCGCCTCGTGGAAACCGTCGTTCGCACCGTTCGCGTACAGGAACGGCTGCGCCTTGTACGCGCGCTGATAGTAATTGTGGCCGAGCTCGTGGTGGATCGTGACGAAATCGTCGGCGTTCACCTTCGTGCACATCTTGATCCGGATATCGTCCTTGGCGTCGATATCCCACGCCGACGCGTGACAAATCACATCGCGGTCGGCGGGCTTGGTGATCTGCGACCGCTTCCAGAACGTCTCGGGCAGCGGCGCGAAGCCGAGCGACGAATAGAAGCCCTCGCCCTGCTTCACCATCTTGAGCGGATCATAGCCCTTCGCCTTCAGCAGATCGCCGGTATCGAAGCCCAGATCCCCCGCCCCCTTCGGCGCGACGATGTCGTAGATGTTGCCCCATTCCTGCGCCCACATGTTGCCGAGCAGGTCGCTGCGGATCGGCCCGGTCTTCGCCTGCACCGCGTCGCCGTATTTCTCATTCAGCTTCCACCGCGTGTAGGTGTGCAGCGCCATGTACAGCGGCTCGACCTGCTTCCAGATCTTGTCGGTCAGCGCCGCGAACTGTTCGGGCGTCATGTCGTAGCCCGAGCGCCACAGTGCACCGACATCCTTGTAGCCGAGCTCGCGCGCGCCTTCGTTCGAGATCGACGTCATCTTCGCATAGTCGCCGCGCATCGGCGCGCCGACCTTGTCGTTCCAGCTCGTCCACATCTCGGTCAGCTTGGCGGGATCGCGCGTCGAGCCCATCGCCGCCTCGATGTCCGACCCGTTGATCGGCTTGCCGTCGAGCGTCCCCATGCCCTTGCCGTAGGAGGACGACATCTTCGTGGTCAGCGTCGACAGTTCCTCGGAAGCCCCTGCCCGCGTCGGCGCCGGTAGCGTCAGCCCGCCGCGCAGCAGGTCGAGCTTGCGCTTCGTATCGAACGACAGCCCCGGCACTGACGCATACGGCGCGGCGCCGAGCGCATATTTCACCCCGAGATCGGTCATTTCGGCGCCCGACTTCGCCGCCAGCGCATCGGTATCGTCGGTGATGTACGTCGCGTTGACCCACGCCACGCGGTTGGCGTCGAGCGACGCCGCGGCCATTACGCGTTCGGCTTCGGCCACGAACGCATCCGCCTGCGCTACGGTGGGCTTGCCGGTGGTGGCGGGTGCTGCAGTCTGGGCCTGTGCTACGGACGGCACGGCGATCGCGCACGCGAGCGCGATCAGAGAGACGGTACGGATCATGATCTTCCCCTGGATTATGCCTCCAGAGTGAGCATCCGACCCCGTCTGGTCAACGCCGATCTTTCTAATCCTCCCCCGCTAGGGGGAGGTGGCGCCGAAGGCGACGGAGGGGGAGGAACGCGCCACGGAGGTGGTTTCTTACCTCCCCCTCCGTCTGGCAAGAGCCAGCCACCTCCCCCTGGCGGGGGAGGATCGAGGACAGGGCGTCAACCCGCCAGGAAGTCGGCGATCGCTTGGCCCAGTTCGGGCTTCACGACAGCGCTCATGTGGCCGCCGGGGGTCTCGACATACTCGCCATGCGGCAGCACCGCGGCCAGATCCGGTGCCGAACCATTATCCTGATCCTCGCCGCCGCAGACCACCAACGTCGGCTGCTGGATAGCCTTCACGGACTCGAGTGGCGTATCGACGAACGTCTCGAGGATACCGAGCAACGCGACCGGATCGCCGCCGGTGGTCTTCAGGAACGCCTCCGCCAGCCACTCCGGCGTACCCTGCACATGCTGCCCCAGCTTGGTCAGGATATTGCGGAAATGCCCAGCGCGGCGTGACGTCTGGGTAAGCCCTTCGAGACCCATCCCCGAAAAGATCACGCGCCGCGGCGTCGCCCCCGTCGCCAGCATCCGCGAGGTCGTCCGCGCACCCAGCGAATAGCCACCAAGATCATACTCCGTCAGTCCGAGGTGTGCGATCAGCGCGTGGCCATCCTGCGTCAGCGCATCCGCAGGATACGCTTCGAGCCCGTGCGGCTTCTCGCTCTCGCCGTGCGCGCGCAGGTCCGGCATGATCACGCGGAAGCCCTTGGCGGCGATCTTCGCGGCGTGGCCATAGCGGATCCAGTTGGTCTTCGCGTCGGAGAAATAGCCGTGGATCAGCACCACCGGCCGCCCCTCGCCGACCTCGCGCCACGCGATCCGCGTGCCGTCGAAGCTCTCGAAAAACTGCGTCTCGGTCGGGGTGCTGGCCACGGTCACATCCTGCATTGGTTCGCCGCCAATTCGTAGCCGCCGCCGCCCAAGTCAACCCGCGCCCTCGTCTTCCTTGGTCTCCAACTCCTCGCGAGCCTGAGCCCCAAACGAAAACGGGCGACCCGAAGGCCGCCCGTTCCCAACTTCGAATGACGGGATCAGAACTGATACCCGATCCCGCCCGATGCGCCGGCACGGCCCTGCGAGTCATAGGTGCCGCTCAGCTTGACGACGGTATGGCCATCGCTGAACGCCTTCGACATCCCGACCGCGACCGCCGACTGGCCGGCATAGGTGCCACCACCCATCGCGATCATCCCCTTGCCCGCTTCATACGCCTGCGGGAGTCCGGCTGCCGCCAGCGCGTTGGAGGTCCCGGCGAAGCTGTCCCGGCGGAGGTTGCGCAGATCGAAGTCGAGCGCCGCGATCCGTCCGTCGGTATAGGCGTTCGCCTGCGTCACCGCGGAGTTGATGCCCGAGTTCAGCTGTCCGACATTGACCGCGTCGGTCGTCGACACGCCCGCCGCGACGTTGCTCAGCACGGTGGCCTGGCCGCCGGCGTTGAACGTCACGTTGGTACGCGAAGGACCATATTGCACCGAGTTGCTACCCAGCGCGAGCGCACTGTTCGCGGTGCCCTGCGCCGTCGCGACCGCCTGGTTGGTGGTGTAGAGCTGGCCACCGTTCACCGCTTCGGCGGACCCGGCCGCGACATTACCGGCGGCGACGTTGGCGATCGTCACCGGCGCCGCTGCATTGCCGCCGGCCAGCGTCACGGTGTTGGTCCGCGCACCGTTGGCATCGGTGTTGTACGACACCGCGTTCACCGCCGTCAGCGCCAGGGCATAGACCTGCCCGCCATTGACCGCGTCGGTCGAGCCGGCCGCAATCGAGCCGCCAGCGACGTTGTGCAGCCCGACCGGACCGGCCGCCGCACCGACCAGCGTGAGGTCGTTGGTCTTCGTGCCACCGTTCGGCGTGGTGGCGCTGCCGGGGTTCGAGTATTGCACCGGCCCGGTCGCACCGTTGCTGATCTGGTTGCCCAGGTTGGTGATCGCGGTCGTGTTGTTCGCCACCTGCGTGTTGGTCGCCGCAAGCTGCGCGCCGTTGACCGCGTCGGTAGACCCGGCGGCGACGTTGCCGGCGGCGACGTTGGTGATGACCGTCCCGCCGGCACCGCCGAGCGTGATCGAGTTCTTCGTGCCGTTGTCGTACTGGACGGTGGTGGTGCCCAGAGCCGCGACCTGTGCCGCGACGCCTGCGACCTGGCCGACATTGGCAGCATCCGTTGCTGCCGTGCCGGCCGCGACGTTGGTGATCTGCCGAGCGCCACCAGCCGAGCCGACCGACACTTCACCGACCGAGTTCTGCAAGCCCGCGAGCCCCAGCGCGGCGTAGCCAAGCGTACCGCCGCGAAGCGCCGAGGAGCCGGTGCCAATGGCGACACTGTTGTCCGCGGTCGCGGTCGCTTCCGGCCCGATCGCGATGCTGTCGGTGCCCGTCACGACGCTGTCGCCGCGCGCCGAGAGAACCCGGAAATACCGGATGCCCGCACCGCCGTTGATCGCGCCATCGACCGCATCGAAGACCGACTGGACGTTGCCATATTGCACCCCGCCGAACCCGATCGAGGCCAGCACGCGGTTGGTGGCAGCGTCGTAGCTCGACAGTCCACCCAGGCCTGCCGCGACACTGGTGCCGAGCCCGACGAGCTGACCGCCGTTGACCGCTTCGGTCGACCCTGCCGCGAGCGTTCCCGCCGCGACGTTGCCGAGCACGACCGGCGCGTTGCCTGCTCCACCCAGCGTCACGCGCGTCCGGGTCGGATCGTCGTACTGCACCGACAGCGCGGCGAGATTGCCGACCTGGCCGGAGACGGTTGCCAGTTGGCCGCCGTTGACCGCATCGGTCGAGCCGACCGCAACCACGCCGTCGCCGACGTTATGCAAGGCGACGGCACCAGCGGCACCTCCGACGAGCGTCACGTCGTTCGACGGTACGCCGCCGTTCGGCGTGGTCGGTGCACCTGCGCTCGAATATTGCAGCGCACCGATCGCGCCATTCGCGATGCTCGTCGTCAGGTTGGTGACGTTGGTGTTGGTCGCGAACAACTGACTGCCGTTGACCGCCTCGGTCGAGGTCGCACCGAGCGTCCCTGCCGCGACATTGCCGATCACGACGGGCGCTGCACCCGTACCGACGCCGCCAAGCGTGATCCGCGAGCGGCCAACATCGTCATACTGCACCGCGAGTGCGGACAGGCCGCTGACTTGCCCCGAAACGCTGGCGAGCTGACCACCGTTGACCGCGTCGGTCGATCCCGCCGCGACATTGCCATTCGCGACATTGTGCAATCCAACCGGACCCGCCGCCGCACCGACCAGCGCGACGTCGTTGCTCGGCACGCCGCCATTCGGCACGGTCGGCGTCGCGGCGTTCGAATACTGGACGGCGCCGATGCCGCCATTGCTGATGTTGGTGGTCAGGTTGGTCAGCGCGGTGTTGGTGTTGGTGACGTTGGCGTTGGTCGTGAACAGCTGGCTGCCGTTCACCGCCTCGAGCGAGGCGGCGCCCAGCGTCCCCGCCGCGACGTTGCCGAGCACGACGGGTGCAGCACCCGCGCCCCCGAAGGTCACACGCGACCGGCTGAGGTCGTCATACTGCACCGCCAAACCGTTCAGCGTGCCGACCTGCCCCGAGACCAGGGCAAGCTGACCGCCATTGACCGCGTCGGTCGAACCCACCGCGACAGTGCCGTTCGCGACATTGTGCAGAGCGACAGCGCCGGCGGCACCGCCCACCAGCGTCGCGTCGTTCGACGGCACGCCCCCGTTCGGCGTGGTCGGCGCACCTGCGCTCGAATATTGCAGCGCACCGATCGCGCCATTGGCGATGTTGGTCGTCAGGTTGGTGACGTTCGTATTGGTCGCGAACAGCTGGCTGCCGTTGACCGCATCGGTCGAGGTCACGCCGAGCGTACCCGCCGCGACGTTGCCGATCGCCACCGGAGCGGCCCCCGTGCCGAGACCGCCCAGCGTCACGCGGGCGCGCGTCGCGTCGTCATACTGGACCGACAGCGCCGCGAGGTTGCCGACCTGGCCGGTCACCGTGGCAAGCTGACCGCCATTCACGGCGTCGGTCGATCCGGTCGCGACAGTGCCATCGGCAACGTTGTGTAGAGCGACCGGGCCTGCCGTTGCACCGACCAGCGTGACGTCGTTGGTCGGGACGCCACCGTTCGGCACCGTCGGCGTCGCGGCGTTCGAATACTGGACGGCGCCGATCCCGCCATTGGCGATGTTGGTCGTCAGGTTGGTCAGCGCGGTGTTGGTGTTGGTGACGTTGGTGTTGGTCGCGAACAGCTGGCTGCCGTTGACCGCATCGGTCGAGGTCGCACCGAGCGTGCCGGCTGCGACGTTGCCGAGCGCCACCGGGGCCGCACCCGTGCCGACGCCGCCAAGCGTCGCCCGCACGCGGGTCGCGTCGTCATACTGGACGGCGAGCCCGGCCAGCGTGCCGACCTGATCCGTCACAGTCGACAATTGTCCGCCGTTGACCGCGTCGGTCGATCCGGCAGCAACGACGCCATTGGCGACATTGTGCAGCCCGACCGGGCCCGCCGCGACACCGACCAGGGCAGCGTCGTTGGAGGGAGCGCCGCCATTCGGAACGGTCGGCGTCGCGGCGTTGGAATATTGCAGCGCGCCGATCGCGCCGTTGGTGATGTTGGTCGTCAGGTTCGTGACGTTGGTATTGGTCGCGAACAACTGGCTGCCGTTGACGGCGTCGGTCGATGCCGCGCCGAGCGTGCCTGCCGCAACGTTGCGGAGCGCCACCGCCGGCGCGCCGGTACCGGCTCCCCCCAGCGTCACGCTGGTGCGGGTCGCACCGTCATATTGGACCGCACCGCTTGCGAGCGTGCCGATCTGCGCCTGGACGCCGGTGAGCTGGGCGACGTTGACCGCATCGGTTGCCGCGGCGCCCGCCGCGACGTTGGTGATCTGGCGTTCGGCACCCGCCGCGCCGACCGAGACTTCGCCGGCCGAGTTCTGGGGAACAGCGAGCCCGATCGCGGTATAGCCTGCCAGCGGTCCGCGTGCGGCGACGCTGCCTGCACCGAGCGCGACGCCGTTCGCGCCGGTCGCGATCGCTCCCGTACCCAGAGCGATCGCGCCGGTTGCATTGGCGCCGACCGTCGATCCGGTGCCGAGCGCGATCGAGCCGAGCGCGGTCGCGCTGGTCAGCGCTCTGTTACCGAATGCGATCGAATTTCCCTCTCCTGCAGACGCTTCGGCGCCGGTCGCGCCGAGCCCGGTGATCCGATTGCCGCCGATCGCGATGCCGGCCGGCGTCCGCAACGTGAAACTGTCCGCCTGCGTATCGCAGCGGTCCGCCGGTCCGACGAGCTGTCCGTTGGCGTTGAGCACCTGCAACGTGATGTTGTTGCCCGCCGCGGCGTTTGTCAGAAGCGCGGATGCGTTGATGCCGAGCGTCGGCACACCAAGCAGCGGCAGCAACGTGTTGATGCCCCCGGTGATGGGGTTGACCGTGTTCTGGATCGGCGTGACGATTCCGTTGACCACCGGGGTCAGGATATCCGTGACGACCGAGCGTGGCAGGCTGACGCCCGAGCATACGCTGACGATGTTCGGCGTGGCTGTCTGCGCTGAAGCCGCTTGGGTCGCGAGCAGCGACGTTGTCGCCAGCCCGATCAGCGAAGCGCCATCGCGCAGGCGGCGCAGCGTGCGGGCAAAGGTGGGCGACTTTGCAGGATGCGATCCGAGCGTCTTTGCGCCAGTCGGCGTCACGGCGTCTCGATTCTGCGGGCGAACAAACGCGTTGGACATCAAACAACCTCCACTGACGACTGCAACAGCAGCCCTGACTTTCCGCATCGTCGAACTCTAGATTCGACTATCGGAACGGGAGGATGTTCACCCCTGTAATACTAACAGTCTGTTACCGTAATAAATAAGACTAAAGTCGGAACAGGCATAGCAATCTGTCGTTATTCAACACAACTTGAACTCAGATTGACCAAGTTATAAAACCGTTTTTGTTTTAGCTTTTGCGCCCACTGTCAAAGTACTTGCTCGTCGGACACTTTCGATCGTTAACAATCGCACCCAAACTGGTCGCTATCCAGATCGACGATCAAATTCACCGCAATTCGGTTCGATCGGTGTCTTCCGCCGCTCGCGCTCGTCATCCGAAGCGAATCGCAAAACCGCGCCGTCACACGGGGTGACGACGCGGTTTCGATCGGTCTTTTGGAGCGTGTTGAAGGCGCGATGGCCCCGCCCGACTACGCCTTCTGCAGGTGCCGGCGCCCGAGCAGTTCGGCGATCTGCACCGCGTTCAGAGCGGCACCCTTGCGGAGGTTGTCGCTGACGCACCACAGGTTCAGCCCGTTCTCGACGGTCGGATCCTCGCGCACGCGGCTGATGTAGGTCGCGAAGTCGCCGACGCACTCGATCGGCGTGATGTAGCCGCCGTCCTCGCGCTTATCGACCAGCATGATGCCGGGTGCCTCGCGGAGGATGTTCTGCGCTTCCTCGGCCGTGATCTCGTTCTCGAACTCGATGTTGATCGCTTCCGAATGGCCGACGAACACCGGCACGCGGACGCAGGTCGCGGTGACCTTGATCTTCTTGTCGAGGATCTTCTTGGTCTCGACGACCATCTTCCACTCTTCCTTGGTCGAGCCGTCGTCGAGGAAGCTGTCGATGTGCGGGATCACGTTGAAGGCGATCTGCTTGGTGAACAGCTTGGGCTCGGCGGGATCGCCGACGAAGATGTTGCGGCTCTGCTCGAACAGCTCGTCCATCCCCGCCTTGCCCGCGCCGGAGACCGACTGGTAGGTCGAGACGACCACGCGCAGGATCTTCGCCGCGTCGTGCAACGGCTTCAGCGCGACGACCATCTGCGCGGTCGAGCAGTTCGGGTTGGCGATGATGTTGCGGACCTTGTAGCCGTCGATCGCCTCGGGGTTCACCTCGGGCACGATCAGCGGCACGTCGGGGTCCATGCGGTACAGCGACGAATTGTCGATCACGACGCAGCCGGCCGCGGCGGCGATCGGCGCATAGATCGCCGAGCCCTCGGAGCCGATCGCGAACAGCGCCATGTCCCAGCCGTTCCAGTCGAAATGCTCGATGTTCGTGCATTTGATCTGCTTGCCGGTGTCGCCATAGTCGACCATCAACCCCTGGCTGCGCGACGACGCGACGCAGGCGATCTCATCCGCCGGAAACTCGCGCTCCGCCAGGATGTTGAGGATCTCACGCCCGACATTGCCGGTCGCCCCTGCGACCACCACCCGATAACCCATGTTGTCACTCCGATTGGACTTGGGGCGGGCAGTACCGACGTTGCGCGGCGAGGTCCAACGGCTTTCGACTTGTTGCGCGGATAGGGGGAGTTTGGGGGGCTTGGGTGAGGGGCTGCCCCCCGCCCCCTTGTTCCCCCGCGAAGGCGGGGGTCCAGTCTGGGCCCCCGCCTTCGCGGGGGAACAAGCTTCTAGCTGCACCACCAAGCTAGTACCACCCCGGCGAAGGCCGGGGCCCAATTGGAAAGGTCGCAATAACGGGGGACCGCACTCCGTTAGCGACTTCCCCCAATTGGGCCCCGGCCTTCGCCGGGGTGGTGTCGAATGTAAGGTGAGATCCGCCCCCGCGTCAGTCGTGCGTCCGCGCCTGCCATGTCGCATGTTCAATCCCGTGCACCTTCGCCAGGTGATCCGTAATCGCATCCAACTCCTCCGCCGGCACGTTCGTCGCCACCAGAGTCGCCGCAATCTCTACCCGATCCTCCCCCCGCTCGGTCACGTCCAGTTCGGCCACCTGCAACTGCGTCGCCTCCAGATGCTCGACCACCAGATCGCCGATCGGCCCCGCATCCCCCGCCGCCACCGTCACCATCACGCTGTAGGTAGCCTCGATCGTCCGCCCCTCGGTCGGGATCCGGTTGATCCCGTCGACCAGCGGGCGCAGCGCGGTGTTCGCCAGCAGCACGACGAACGTCAGCAACCCAGCCTCCGCGATCATGTCGCTGCCCGCGCACGACCCCACCGCCGCCGAGCACCACAAGGTCGCCGCGGTGTTGAGGCCGCGGACGTTCATCCCCTCCTTCATGATCACGCCCGCGCCGAGGAAGCCGATCCCCGACACGACGTAAGCAATGATCCGGATCGACTCGACGTCCCCGCCCAGCCGCTGGCCGAGATCGACGAACGCCGCCGACCCGAGCGCGACCAGCGTGTTGGTCCGCAACCCCGCGGTCCGCTGGCGATATTGCCGCTCCGCCCCGATCAGCGTCCCAAACACGAACGCGGCGATATAGCTCACCAGCGTGTCGAGGAACGGCCACAGGTGAAACGTCTCGACGAACCGCACCGGCGTTTACTTGACCGGAACCGCAGCAGCCTCGGGCACCGGCTTGTCCTTCACCGTCCGGTCGAGGAAGTTCAGGATCGTCCCCCAGACATGCTCGCTGATCCCCGGCCCCGCCACGCGGTGCGTGTAGCCAGGGTAGAACATCATCTCGAACGGCGTCGCAGTCGCCTGCATCCGCGCGGCCACCTTGGTCGAATTGTCGAGGAACACATTGTCGTCCGCCATGCCGTGGATCAGCAGCAACGGATCGACGATACGGTTCGCCTCCTCGACCGCCGCCGACGTCGCATAGCTCGCCGGGTCCTTCGCCGGATCGCCGAGATAGCGCTCGGTATAATGCGTGTCGTACAACTGCCAGTCGGTGACCGGCGCGCCCGAGACCGCGGCCGCATACACGCCCGGCGTCTTCTCCAGCATCTTCAGCGACATATAACCGCCGTACGACCAGCCATAGGTCGCGATCTTGCTCGGTTCGACGAACGGCAGCGATTTCAGGTAGTTCGCGCCCGATAGCTGGTCCTCGACCTCGACCGTGCCCATCGCGTGATAGATCTGGTCCTCGAACGCCTTGCCGCGGTTATACGAGCCGCGATTGTCGATCTTGAAGTAAATCCAGCCGCGATCGACGAGGTATTGCGGCAGCGCACCTTGCCAGCCGCGCGTGACGACCTGACCTGTGCCGGGGCCGCCATAATGCTCGAAGAACACCGGGTATTTCTTGCCCGGCTCCAGCGGCGGCGTGATCATCTCGTAATGGAGCGTCATGCCGTTCTTGGCCTTCAGCGTGCCGAACTTGGTCTCCTGATGGCTGGCGAGATACGGGTAATAGGGATGCCCCTCGACCACCGCATTCTCGTTGATCCACGAGAGTCGCTTGCCGGTCGCATCCGCCAGATAGACCTGCGTCGGTTGCTTGGGGTTCGAGCGCGAGATGATGAACCGGCTCGCCGCCGCATCCATCGTCGCGCTGTTCCACCAGCCGGCCTCGGTCAGTTTGGTGATGACATTCGGCTTGGCGACGTCGACCGAATAGAGTTGCTGCTCGAGCACGTCGTCCTTGTTGCCAAGGAAGAAAAGACGTCCCTTGGTTTCATCTACGCCGACCAGATCGGTGACGACCCAGTCGCCCTTGGTAAGCTGCGTCCATTTCCCCGACGCGAACCGGTAGAGCTGGCCGTAGCCGCTCCGCTCCGACCGCCAGATCAGGCTGCCGTCCTTCAACACGCGATACGCGTCGGACAGGTTGAGCCAGCTCTTCACGCCAGACTTCTCGGTGAATAGTACCGTCGACTTGCCCGTCGCCGGATCGACGCGGAGCATCTCCAGCAGCTTCTGGTTGCGGCTCTGGCGCTGGACCAGCAGCATTCGGCCATCCGGCGTCCAGTCGACGCGCGCCAGATAAATGTCGGGGTTGGTGCCGAGATCGACCTTCACCTGCCCCGAGCCATCGGGCTTCATGATATACAAATCGACCAGCACGTTGGGGGTGCCGGCGGCAGGATAGCGCTGCTCGTACACCTTGGTGCCCGTCGCGCCGATCGACGCGCGAGTGGCGGTGTGGACCGGTGCCTCGTCGAACCGCTCGACCGCGACATATTGCTCGTCGGGCGACCACCAGTATCCGGTGTCGCGGTGCATCTCCTCCTGCGCGACGAACTCCGCCTCGCCGAAATGCACGGTGCCGCCGCCGCCAGTCGTCACCGCCCGCGCGTCGCCACCAGCCAGTGGCTGAACGAACACATTCTTATCGCGGACGAACGACACGAAGCCGCCCTTGGGGCTGACCACCGGGTTCAGTTCGCCACCCGGCGTATTGGTCAGCCGGCGGACATTGCCGTCGAGGCTCGCCAGATACAGGTCGCCATCGAGCGGCACGAGGATCGACTTGCCGTCGGGCGACCAGTCATAGGCGACGATCCCTTTCTGCCCGCCGATCCGCGCGCGCTCGCGCTGCATTTTTTCGGCCTCGGTCAGCTCCGCACCGCTACCGACCTTCTTCGAATCGACCAGCATCCGTGCCTGCCCCGTCGCGGTATCGACCGCCCACAGATCGAACCGCTCCTTCTCGTCGTCGCGATTGCGCAGCGACGTCAGCAACGTGCCATCCGGCGACAAGCGGACCGCTTTCGGCTGCGACCCCGACAGGTCCGGATTGCCGAATACGCGTGCCATCGTCAGGTCGCCGGGCTTGGCCGCCTCGACCGGGCGAACAGGTGCAGGAGCCGGCGTGGCAGGCGCTGCCGGCGGCGCGACCTGATCAGCGGCCATCGCGGCGGTTCCGACCGAAGCAAGTGCAAGCCCGAGCAACCATGTGCGCATCCTGTAGTCTCCGTGGGATCATCCCGCCGGATACCGCCCGACGGACCCGAAAATCTTCGGTCGCGCGTTATCGCGGCGGCATGCCCCGCCGTAAAGGGCGCATCGCAGCCGCGTTCATAGCGACACCGGCGTCCCGCGCGTTCGTCGCTATGGCAAACACAGTATGATGAACACCGCGTATACTTCGTCTTTACGTCCTTCGTTTATGGCGACCGGGACATCGTCGCGGATCGAGCTTTCCGTGGTGCAGCACGGCCGGGGAATAATGGTTTCGAACGCGGGCATACAAGGCGGGGAGCCGAGCGAGCGGAGCGCATGGGATGCGTTCGTCACGCTCGCCGACGCGGACGGCAGCGCAGCGCATCCGCATCATGCGCGCCTGATCGCTGGCGGTCCGGGCCAGCGAAACTTGTCCGATGCGGTCCACGCACTGTGCGCGGTTCATGGCGACCATCCCGGCCTGATCGCTGACGTGCTCGCCCGCGCGATCCAGCCCGAGGCATCGGATTGGCTCGCCGTCGCCGCCAGCGGCTTTGCGGACGAGCGCACCTATCTCGCACACCTCACCGCCGCGGTCGGCCCCCTACCCTCGACCCCCGGCCAGGCGGAGAGCGAGTCGGCACTGGTCGGCGAACGTCACGCACTCGAAATGCTCGCCCGTTCGGAGCGTCGTGGATGTGCGACCGGGGCGGTGGCCGCGCTGCTCCATGACTGGCGCGCGATCCGCCGCGTCCTCGATGTCGCCGCCGACCGGTTCGGGGTAGCCGTCCCCACGATCACGCTTCCGTCCGAGACGGACACCGCCGCGCTCGTTGCGGAACTCGGTGCATCGCCCGGTTGCCAGCGCGCGATCCTGTTCGGCGCGCAGCAACTCTTCGCGCAGCACCGCGGCCTGTGGTCGCTGCTCGAAGCGCGATCGAGTGCGCGCGGCGACCTCTGACCGCTTGCGCTGACCGACGCTTCCCCTCTATCCATACCCGGTATTCAGAACCGGACGGGACATCGCATGAAGCGCTTCGAGGGCACCCAGAGCTACGTCGCGACCGACGATTTGAAAGTCGCGGTCAACGCCGCCGTGACGCTGCGCCGTCCGCTGCTGATCAAGGGCGAACCCGGCACCGGCAAGACCGTGCTGGCCTACGAGATCGCCAAGGCGCTCGGCGCGCCGCTGATCGAGTGGAACATCAAGTCGACCACCAAGGCGCAGCAGGGCCTGTACGAATATGACGCGGTCGCCCGCCTGCGCGACGGCCAGCTCGGCGATGCGCGCGTCCACGACATCGGCAACTACATCCGCAAGGGCAAATTGTGGGAGGCGTTCACCCAGCCCGCGCCGCCCGTCCTGCTGATCGACGAGATCGACAAGGCCGATATCGAGTTCCCCAACGACCTGTTGCAGGAACTCGATCGGATGGAATTCCACGTCTACGAGACCAAGGAAACCGTGCGCGCGGTCGAGCGCCCGATCGTCATCATCACCAGCAACAACGAGAAGGAACTGCCCGACGCGTTCCTGCGCCGGTGCTTCTTCCACTACATCAAGTTCCCCGATCGCCAGACGATGCAGGCGATCGTCGACGTCCACTTCCCCGGCATTCAGAAGATTCTCGTCAGTAAGGCGATGGACCTGTTCTACGACGTCCGCGACGTGCCGGGCCTGAAGAAGAAGCCGTCCACCAGCGAACTGCTCGACTGGCTGAAGCTGCTGCTGCACGAGGACATGCCGCTCGACATCCTCCAGAATCGCGACCCGACCAAGGCGATCCCGCCGCTCCACGGCGCGCTGCTCAAGAACGAGCAGGACGTGATGCTGTTCGAGCGCCTCGCCTTCATGGCGAAGCGCCAGAAGAACCAGGGATAAGCTATCGAGGAACCGGCGGCGCGCATGAGCACCGCCGCCGGTCCGATAGTTCAAGCGTTACGTGACGTTCGGACCCGTCGGGATATAGTCCAGCGCCAAATGCGGCAGCGAGATCGGGCTGCGGAAGTTGAAGCGGTTCACCGTCGCTGGATCGGGGATGTGCAGCTTCTTGCCGAGCGTCACGAAATACCACGCCGGTGACGCCCCGCTGATCGCGATGAACGAGCCCGCGGCGAGCGCCAGTCCCTTCGGCATGTTGTCGACGATATAGTCGCTGTTGATGATTCCGCTCCAGTCCTTGAAAATGCTGTTGAAGGTAGCGGGATCGGGAATCCAGTGAAGCTCGCCCCACATGACCAGATAGATCGCACTGGTCGTGTGCGCCGCAACGCGGAGCCCGTCATACTGCTTCCAGTTCACGGCGCCGGCAAGCAACGCTTCTGCCGCAACTGCATCGATTGTATCGCTGATATCGACCGACATGATCACAATCCTCTTATGGTGAAACCGTGATCACTCAGTCGGACAAGCGAAGCATTCCGATAGGGGAACCACCTAGCCTCTTTGAACGAAGATACTGGAATTGGTCCGTCGATACGCGACCACTTCGGAGTTATTGCACGACGCCGCAGTTTTCGTGAGCCGTGTTCGAGAACTATACGTATTTGAATCAACAGGATCGGCGTCACCGTCCGTTCAGCTATTCCGCGCCATTGTGACCGCAATTCGTCGAGACGGTCACGGCGATTGGCGAGCAAAACTACGACGAAGTTCGACGGGTCAGATATTGATGCACATTAACCATCTGCGGCAACAATAATGCCATACCTGTCCGGCAAGGTGACGGCATGAGATTGTATGCTTTCCGTCGTTGGGCGCCGGCACTGCTGGCAATCGGCATGGCCGCCCCCGCATCCGCCTCTCTGCTCGACTATGTCGGCCAGTGCGTCCCCTTCGCCCGCGCCGCGTCGGGCATCCAGATCTACGGCAACGCCTGGACCTGGTGGGAGCAGGCCGACGGAAAATACGAACGCACGCACAAGCCCAAGGAAGGCGCCGTCATCGTCTTCGCCAAGACCCCGCGCCTGCCGTTCGGCCACGTCGCGGTCGTCAGCCGGGTGGTCGAGAAGCGCGTCGTCATGCTCACCCACGCCAACTGGTCGCGCCAGAACGGCGAGCGCGGCCATGCCGAACAGGACGTCACGCTGTTCGACGTCTCGCGCAACAACGACTGGAGTGACGTGAAGGTCTGGTACAAGGACGTCGATGGCCTCGGCGGCGGGGTGTATCCGGTGTACGGCTTCATCTACGGCCACGCGCACGCGGCCGCTGAATTGACGAGCCGGAACCCTGATTATGTCGGCGCGCTGATCGACGCCTATGTGCCGGTAAGCGGCGAGCCCATCGCGCGATAATCCGTCATCCTGACGAAAGTCAGGATCCAGAACCAAGAAAGACAGCGTTCGTAACCCTGGATCCTGACTTTCGTCAGGATGACGGTGCGAATGGATTGCCGCCACCTGCCAAACCGTGCCACCACCGTCGCTGAAAAGACGGTGAGGATAGCGATGCGGTTCAAGGCTCTTACGACGGTCACGCTGGCCTTGCTCGCGACCACCGCCCCCACAATCGTCGGCGCGCAGAAGGAAAAGGCCCCGCCCCCCGGTGGCGATATCCCCGCCAAGTTCGTCCCCGCCAACGCCAGCTTCGACTTCGACCGCCGCGAGGTCGACATCCCGATGCGCGACGGCGTCACGCTCCACGCGGTCATCGTCCAGCGCAAGGGCCTCACCGAGGCGCCAATCCTGCTCCAGCGCACGCCCTACAACGCCGAGAGTGTCGCCAGCCGATCCTCCAGCCCGAGCGGCGCGATGAACCTGCGCGCATCCGACGCGATGTTCTTCGACGCCGGCTACATCCGCGTGTTCGAGGACGTCCGCGGCAAGAACGGCTCGAACGGCGCGTACATCAACGAACGCCCGCTGATCGGCCCGCTCAACAAGACGAAAGTCGACCACTCCACCGACGCCTACGACACGATCGACTGGCTCGTGAAGAACCTCAAGAACAGCAACGGCCGCGTCGGCATCATCGGTGGCAGCTACGACGGCATGATGGCCGCGATGGCGCTGGTGAACCCGCACCCGGCGCTGAAGGCCGCGGTGCCGATGAACCCGGTGATCAACACCTGGAAGGGCGACGACGACTTCCACGGCGGCGCCTTCCGCCAGATCGGCTATGATTATTACTACACGCAGGACGCAGCGAAAGGCGAAGCCGGCGACCTCTGGCGCGACGCCTACGACGATTACGACACGTTCCTGCGCGCCGGATCCGCCAGCGCGTTCGTGAAAAGCCGCGGCCTCGAACAACTCCCGTTCGTCAATCGCCTCCACGATCACCCGACCTACGACGCGTTCTGGCAAGGCCAGGCGCTCGAGACGATCCTGCCGAAGCAACCGCAGACCGTGCAGACGCTCTGGGTCGCCAGCCAGTGGGACCAGGAGGATATTTACGGCGCAGTCGCGGCGTATGAAGCCGTATCGAAAGTCGACCCCAACCACGTCAACCACCTCGCGCTCGGCCCCTGGGCGCATGGCGGCGCGAACGGCGATGGCTCGACCTTGGGCGCGATCCGCTTCGACGCCGACACTGCGCTCTGGTTCAGGAAGAACGTCCTGCTCCCGTTCCTGAACGGCGCGCTGAAGACCGGCGCGACACCGCCTGCGCTCGCCCCCGTCACCGCGTTCCAGACCGGGACCAACCAGTGGCAGACGCTCGCCGGCTGGCCGAACTCGACCGCCACGCAGAAACTCTACTTCCAGCCCGCCAACGGTCTCGGCGCCACCGCCCCGGCGCAGGACGGCCACGACGACTATATCTCCGACCCCGCCAAGCCGATCCCCTACCGCCTCCGCCCGATTCGTCCGACCTACGCGACCGGCTCGACCTGGCGGCAGTGGCTCGTCGACGATCAGCGCCCGTTCTCCGATCGCACCGACGTCCTGACCTACCAGACGCCGCCGCTGACCAGCCCGGTCGCCATCGCCGGCGCGCCCGTCGCGGACCTGATCGCCAGCACCACCGGCACCGACGGCGATTTCGTGGTGAAGCTGATCGACGTCTACCCCGCCGAATATTCCGACAAGCCTGAGATGGGCGGCTACCAACTCGCCGTGTCGATGGACATTCTCCGCGGCCGCTACCGCGACGGGTTCGACAAGCCGACGCCGATCGTCGCCGGCCAGCCCACGCATTTCCGCGTCGTGCTACCCAACGCGAGCCACGTCTTCCTCCCCGGCCACCGCATCATGGTCCAGGTCCAGTCGAGCTGGTTCCCGCTCTACGACCGCAACCCGCAGACCTACGTCGCCAACATCTTCGACGCGAAGCCCGCCGACTACCGCAAGGCCACGATCAGTGTCTTCCACTCGGCCGCGCAGCCCAGCGTGATCGAACTGCCGATCGCGCGGTGAAACCGTGCGACCGACCCAAACCACTCCGTCACCCCGGACTTGTTCCGGGGTCCACGGTGCCGCACGATCACGACTATCGAGTGCGCGGAACCGTGGATGCCGGAACGAGCCCGGCATGACGGGGAGCCTTGGAGAGTTACGATGTTCCTGAACTTCCTCGACGAACTCCGCAGCGCCGGCATTCCCGCCAGCCTGAAAGAGCACCTCATCCTCCTCGAGGCGCTCGACGCCGAGGTGATCGAACGGACGCCCGAGGATTTCTACTATCTCTCCCGCGCGGTGTACGTGAAGGACGAGGGGCTGCTCGACAAGTTCGACCAGGTCTTCGCCAAGGTCTTCCGCGGCCTAGCCACGAGCTACGGCACCGTCCCCGGCGAGGTCCCCGAAGACTGGCTGAAGGCGGTCGCCGAGAAATTCCTGACCCCCGAGGAAATGGCCGCGATCAAGTCGCTCGGCTCGTGGGACGAGATCATGGAGACGCTCAAGAAACGTCTTGAGGAGCAAAAGGAGCGCCACCAGGGCGGCAGCAAATGGGTCGGCACCGGCGGCACGAGCCCGTATGGCAATGGCGGCTACAACCCCGAAGGCGTCCGCATCGGCGGCGAAAGCACGCACAAGCGCGCGCTGAAAGTCTGGGACCAGCGCGAGTTCCGCAACCTCGACAACACCAAGGAACTCGGCACCCGCAACATCAAGGTGGCACTCCGTCGCCTGCGCCGCTTCGCGCGCGACGGCGCCGCCGACGAACTCGACATCGACGGCACGATCGCCGGCACCGCGCGCCAGGGCTATCTCGATATCGTCATGCGCGCCGAGCGTCGCAATGCGGTAAAACTGCTGCTATTCCTCGATGTCGGCGGCTCGATGGACCCGTTCGTCAAGCTTTGCGAGGAACTGTTCTCGGCCGCGACCACAGAGTTCAAGAACCTCGAATTCTTCTACTTCCACAATTGCCCGTACGAGGGCGTGTGGAAGGACAATACGCGTCGCTTTGCCGAGCGCACGCCGATGTGGGATCTGCTCCACAAATACGGCCACGACTACAAGCTGATCTTCGTCGGCGACGCGTCGATGAGCCCGTACGAGATCACCCACCCCGGCGGCTCGGTTGAGCATTTCAACGAGGAGCCGGGCGCGGTGTGGATGCAGCGGCTGACGAATACCTATCCGGCGGCGGCGTGGCTCAACCCGGTACCCGAGGCGCAATGGGGCTATTCGCAGTCGGTGCGGATCATCCGCGAGCTGATGACCGACCGGATGTACCCGTTGAGCCTCGCCGGTCTCGACGATGCGATGCGCGAGCTGACCCGCAAGCGGTGACTTCGGCACGGTAAGCCGCTGACCGTAACGGAACCGTCACGGACGCGATCGGTTTATCGGGCATCATCCCTTACCGAAGGACAAGCCCTTATGTCGTCGATCCCCAACTCCGCCATGCCGCACGCCAAGGTCCATCACGACGACGACCACAAGCCGAAGCCCGACGCGAAGAAGACCGCGGCGACCAGCGACTGGGTCGAGGACGCGACCGATGCGGCCAAGGCCGGCCTCGCGACCGCGACGGATGCGGTGAAGTCGCATCCGAAGACCGCGATCGCGGTTGGTGCGACGGTGATCGCGGGGATCGCAGCGGCGATCGCAGCGCCTGCGTTTATGGCCAAGGAAGCGGATAAGAAGGCACCGACGCCGGCCGATCCCAAGCCAGGCAAGGGCAAGAAGGGCAAGGCTGCCTAAGTTTGTTTTCGTAATGCCGGATTTCGGTCCAGCATTACGGCGCTGAAGCTCGGGCTTGGTAAGCGTTGAGCGAGTCAGGCCCGCCAAGAAAACTACCACCCCGGCGAAGGCCGGGGTCCAATTGGAAAGGTCGCGGTAACGAAGCGCGACCTCAATTAGCAACGTAACCCAATTGGACCCCGGCCTCCGCCGGGGTGGAATACTTACATTGAGCAGGCGTTCAGCAAAGCGAGCAACGCCCCTTCTTGTTCTCCCGCGAAGGCGGGAGCCCAGACTGGGCTCCCGCCTTCGCGGGAGAACAAGCTTTAGGCCGGTTTAGGTGGCGTTGGCCTAGCCCCCCCCTCAAACCCGATCCACAACCCCACCAGCCATCGCCACCGGAACCCCGGTCGTCCCCGGAAAGCTGATCGCCAGCCCCTTCAGCGTCCGAACCGCCATATACGCGAATCCCTCGGCCTCCAGCGCATCGCCGTTCCACCCGAGCACATCGGTAGGCTCCACCACCAACCCGGTCCGCTCCGCAATCATCGCCAGCATAGTCGGATTATGCCGACCACCCCCCGCCACCAGCAACCGAACAGGCCGAGCCGGCAAATGTCGCAAAGCCTCCGCCACGGTAGCGGCCGTAAACGCCGTCAAAGTCGCCGCCCCATCGGCCGCCGACAACCCCCGAGCCGGCTGAATCGTAAAGTCATTCCGATCCAAAGACTTAGGCGGAGGAGCATCGAAAAACGGATGGTCCAGCATCGCCGTCAGCACCGTCTCGTCCACCCGCCCGGACGCCGCCAACGCCCCCCCGGCATCATAGCGCGCGCCGGTCTCCGCCTCGACCCAGCTATCGATCAACCCGTTCGCCGGCCCGGTATCGAACGCCACCAGCCCATCGCGGTCCGTCATCTGCGCCCGCTCCGGCGACATCTCGCGCGAATCATGCATGTCGCGCCCGCCGGGAATGAAGGTGATGTTCCCCACTCCGCCAAGGTTCAGCACCGCGACCGGCCCCTCGAGCCCCGCCGCCAACGCCGCATGATACACCGGCAGCAACGGCGCACCCTGCCCACCCGCGGCCACATCCGCCGAGCGAAAATCCGACACCGTCGTGATCCCGGTAGCGCGCGCGACCGCCGCCCCGTCCCCGATCTGCCACGTCCAGCGCCGATCCGGCCGATGCGCGATCGTCTGCCCGTGAAAGCCGATCACATCCACGTCCGCCGCCGCAACCCCCGCATCCGCCAGCAACTTGTGCACCGCAAACACATGCGCGCGCGTAATCAGCTCACCCGCGGCCACCACCGGCGGACTCGCGCGCGGCTTGTCGAACGTCAGCGCCATCCGCGTGGCTTCCGCCAACTGCGCCCGCGCCGCATCCGAATACGGCTCGCCACGAAACGCGATCGGTCGCACGAACGCCTCGCCGTCGGTCTCGATCAACGCCGCGTCGATCCCGTCGAGCGACGTCCCCGACATCAGTCCAATCGCCAGCATATCGGTTCCTTCCGCGCAATCCGCCCACCCATGCAGGATGCATTTTCCACCGCCTAGAAAAAACCGAACTTTGCGCCTATGTGCGCGGTCTTCATGGCAACAACACTCCCCTCCCCGCCGAAGATCGGCATGGTCTCGCTCGGCTGTCCGAAGAACCTCGTCGACAGCGAACGGATTCTCACCCAGCTCCGCGGCGACGGCTACCAGATGTCGCCGGATTACGCCGGCGCCGACATCGTGCTGGTCAACACCTGCGGCTTCCTCGATTCCGCCAAGGAGGAAAGCCTCGAGGCGATCGGCGAGGCCATCGCCGAGAACGGCCGCGTCATCGTCACCGGCTGCATGGGCAAGGAAGCCGACGCGATCCGCGCACGCTTCCCGCAGGTCCTCGCGATCACCGGCGCGCACGAATATGAGCAGGTCGTCGGCGCGGTCCACGAGGCTGCCCCGATGCCGCCGTCGGCGTTCCTCAACCTGATCCCCGACGCCGGCCTGAAGCTGACGCCGCGCCACTACAGCTATCTGAAGATTTCCGAGGGCTGCAACCACCGCTGCTCGTTCTGCATCATCCCGTCGTTGCGCGGTGACCTCGTCAGCCGCCGCCCCGACGCGATCCTGCGCGAAGCGGAGAAGCTTGTCGAAGCCGGCACCAAGGAGCTGCTGGTCATCAGCCAGGACACATCGGCGTACGGCGTCGACCTGCGCCACGCCAGCTGGCCGGTGAAGACCGGTGGCCCAATGTCGCGCAACGAGGCTCGCGAAGTCCGCGCGCACATGACCGATCTCTCGCGCGAACTCGGCAAGATCGCGCCGTGGGTGCGCCTGCATTACGTCTACCCATACCCGCACGTCGACCACGTCATCCCGCTGATGGCGGAAGGCCTCGTGCTGCCATATCTCGACATCCCGTTCCAGCACGCTGCGCCGTCGGTGCTGCGCCGGATGAAGCGCCCCGGCAACGATGCGAAAGTGCTCCAGCGGATCCACAACTGGCGGACGATCGCACCTGATATCACGATCCGCTCGACCTTCGTCGTCGGCTTCCCCGGCGAGACCGAGGAGGATTTCCAGTATCTGCTCGACTGGCTCGACGAAGCACAACTCGACCGCGTCGGCGCGTTCCGCTTCGAGCCGGTCGACGGCGCCGCGGCGAACCTGCTCCCCGACCACGTGCCCGAGGAGCTCAAGGAAGAGCGCTACGCCCGCATCATGGAAAAGACCGCGGCCATCTCCGCGGCGAAGTTGCAGGCCAAGATCGGCCGCACGCTCGACGTGATCATCGATGCGGTCGACGAAGAAGGCGCAACCGGCCGCTCAAAGGCCGATGCGCCCGAAATCGACGGCGAAGTCTTTCTCCGCGACGCCGGCCACCTGAAGGTCGGCGACATCGTCCCGGTCACGATCGAAGACGCCGACGATCACGACCTCTACGGAGTCCCCATCGCCTAAATCCCTCCGTCACCCCGGACTTGTTCCGGGGTCCACCGTTCCGCAAACTCGATAGCATCCGATACGCGGAACGGTGGATGCCGGAACAAGCCCGGCATGACGGAAAAGTCAGACGACGTTGCGACCGGTGAACAGCTTCACCAGAACGACGATGACCGCGATCACCAGCAGGATGTGGATCAGCCCGCCCGCAACATGGAAGGCGAAGCCTGCCAGCCAGAGGATCAGCAGGATGACGGCGATGGTATACAGCATGGTTGTGTCCCCTAAGACGTGAAAAGGCTCCCGGTCGGACGATGAAACGTGCGTGTAACACGGCGTGTTCCGTCAACATTTCTGCCCTAGCCTAACTCCTTCAACCGCCACGGAATAAAAATCACGGCGTTGCGCGCGCACGCCGGTTCTGCTTCGTTGCGCGCATGATCCTCCGCCTTCTCGTCGTCGCCGCGCTGCTCCCCGCTCCCGCCATTGCGCAATCGCTCACCCCCACCGAAACCGCGCAGATCGACACGCTGGTCACCGGCGCGCTCGGCGATACCGGCGTGCCGTCCGCCTCGATCGCGGTAGTGCGCGGCGGGCGTATCGTGTTCGCCAAGGCCTACGGGAAGCCGTCCGAGGCGATCGCCACCGCCGACCCCAAGCTCCCCTACCAGATCGCCTCCATCTCGAAGCAGTTTACTGCCGCCGCGATCCTGTTGCTCGAGGACGAGGGCAAGCTCAGCCTCGACGACACCGTCGCGAAATACATCCCCGGCATCACCGGCGGCGATCGCATCACGATCCGCCAGCTGCTCAGCCACACCTCGGGCCTGCAGGATTACTGGCCGCAGGATTACAGTTTCGCCGCGATGGCAAAGCCCGTCACGCCGCAACAGATCGTAGATCGCTGGGCCAAGAAGCCACTCGATTTCGCACCCGGGACGCAGTGGCAGTATTCGAACACAGGCTACGTCGTCGCCGGCATGATCGTCGAGAAGGTCGTCAAGCAACCGCTGCTGAGCTTCCTCCAGCAACGCATCTTCAAGCCACTCCACATCCGCGCGCTCGACCAGGACAAGGCGATCGGCAAGGCGTTCCCGCAAGGCTATGGCCGCTTCGCACTAGGCCCGGTTCGCCCCGAAACGCCGAGCGCGGACGGCTGGCTATACGCCGCCGGCGAACTCTCGATGAGCGCCGAAGACCTCGCCAAATGGGACGTCGCGCGCCTCAACCGCACCACGCTCCCCGCCGACGACTGGGCCGCGCAAGAAACCCCCGTCAAGCTCGCGGACGGATCGAGCAACGGCTACGGCCTCGGCGTCTTCACCGGCAGCGCGAACGGCCGCCGCTACGTCGAGCACAGCGGCGAGGCGGTCGGCTTCCTGTCCGAGAACACCGTCTACCCCGACGAGAAGGCCGCCATCGTCGTCCTCACCAACAGCTGGTTCAGCGACGCAACGGGCCGCATCGCCGCGGGCGTCGCCAAGATCGTCCTGCCCACCGCACCCGCCAATGCCGAGGACACCGCCGCGCTCGCCCGAGCCCGCGCCGTCTACGACCAGCTCCGCACCGGCACGCTCGACCGCAAAGGCCTGACCGAGGACGCTAACTTTTACTTCAAGCCGGTCGCGCTCGCCGACTACAAGGCCAGCCTCGGCGCACTCGGCGAGCCCACCGCATTCGCACAAACCGGCAAGACCCGCTTGCGCGGCGGCTTCGTCAACCGCACCTACCGCATCACCTATCCCGACCGCACGCTCTCGCTCAGCACCTATGCCGAGCCCGGCGCCAGCGGCCGATACGAACAACTCCTGGTGGCGCCCGCACAATGACCAACTTCGCTTCGATGCTCCAACCCGACCGCGGCCAGCCTGCCCGGACGATCCACGTCGTCCACCCGGACGCGTATGAAGGCTGGCTCGCCAAACAGTCGCAGCGCATCCGCACGACGATCGCCGCACACCGGCTGACCGGCAAGCCCGGCGACCGCGCGGTCCTGCCCGGCGAGACCGCGGACGACTGGTCGATGCTGCTGGTCTGCAACGAAGCCGTGACGTCCCCTTGGCGGATCGCCTCGCTCGGTGCGTCGCTGCCTGCGGGTACCTACCGACTCGCGGAAGGCCCCGTCGGCGCGGCCGGGCTCGGCTGGATGCTCGCCCAGCACCAGTTCACGCGGTACGTGAAGCCCGACGCGACCGGCCCGCGCGTGCTCCTGACCGCGGACGCCGCGCACATCGACGAGACGGTTCGCCTAGCCGAAGCCACCGCGCTCGTCCGCGACCTCGTCAACACCGGTGCCTCCGACATGGGCCCCGCCGACCTCGAAGCCGCCGCCGAGACGCTCGCCAAACGCCACGGTGCGACCGTCACCACCACGCGCGGCGATGCGCTCGCGAACGGCTACCCGATGATCCACGCAGTCGGCCAAGCCGCGAGCAAGGACCGCGCGCCCCGCCTGATCGAACTCGAATGGGGCGATCCCTCGCACCCTCGCATCGCACTAGTCGGCAAGGGCGTCACCTTCGACACCGGCGGCCTCGACATCAAGCCGTCCGCCGGCATGCGGCTGATGAAGAAGGACATGGGCGGCGCGGCGCACGCCCTGGCGCTCGCGAGCCTCGTGATGGCGGCCAAGCTCCCCGTCCGCCTCCATTTGCTGATCCCCGCGGTCGAGAATTCCATCGCCGGCAACGCCTTCCGCCCCGGCGACGTGCTCACCACGCGCAAGGGCCTGACCGTCGAGAACACCAACACCGACGCGGAAGGTCGCCTCGTGCTCGGCGACGCGCTGACCAAGGCGGGCGAGAGCAACCCGGAGCTGATCCTCGACTTCGCAACGCTCACCGGCGCAGCGCGTGTCGCGCTCGGCCCGGACCTTCCGCCGATGTTCACCGACGACGAATCGCTCGCGGCGGACCTGCTCGCATCCGGGCTGGAAGAGAACGACCAGATGTGGCGGCTGCCGCTCTGGAACGGTTATGACGAGATGCTGAAGTCGGACATCGCCGACATGGTCAACGCACCCGATGGCGGGTTCGCGGGCGCGATCACCGCCGCGCTGTTCCTGCGTCGGTTTGTGCCCAAGACCGCCGCGTGGGCACATCTCGACGTGTTCGCATGGCGGCCGTCCGCCAAACCAGGGCGACCGAAGGGCGGTGAGGCTTACGCCCTCCGCGCAGCGTTCGCGATGTTGGCGAAACGATATCGCGCCTAGCCGTTCCCCCGCGGAGGCGGGGGTCCAGGGTTACGAACGCTACCCTGTGAGATCCTGGGCCCCCGCCTCCGCGGGGGAACAAGCTGATGCTTGGGAAAGCGCAAGCGAAGACGACGTCACCCCGTAGCGAACTGCCCGAACGGCAGCAGCTTGTCCGCCAGAGCCTTCGTCGCATTCGCGTCACCAGCCCGCAACGGCACCAGCACCGCCACCGCAGCCTTGCGCACATACCCGTCGATCGCGGTCGGCGTCGGCGCCTTGCTAGCCGTCTCCACTAAAGCCCGTCCCCGAGCATCGTTCGGATCAAGCTCCAACCGCAACAACCCGGCAAGCCCAGCAAACATCGCGCGGTTGCCACCCAGTGCCACCGACCGATCCAGAGCCTCGAACCCGGTAGCCTTCTGCGCGCCCGCCACCGCACGCCCGACGAACCGTCCGAGCTTGGCGATCACCCCGACATGCCATGCGCCAAGCGCAGCCTGCGCCTCCGCATTGCGCGGATAGCGGACGACAAGCGCCTCATATTGCTTCCGCGCGGCGATCGCCTCGCTGCGGTTGCCGAGCAGCTTGGCGCGATACCCTTTTGCCATCGCCTGCATGATCGCGGCCTCGGCGTCGTTCGGCGAACGGCTCAGTGCCTGCCCCGCCGCCGCCGCCGCCCGGTCGATCCGCGCCAGCGCGACATTGCGATCGCGGTCGACGAACCCGGCCTGCGTCAGCAACTCGCGCGGCGTCTCCGCGCGCGCCGCGATCGGACACAGGACGGCGCTCGCGATCAGCGAGGCACTCACGCAACCGGGGAACCACCTGGCCATATCAACCCTCGCACCGATGTTGTTCGATCAACGCCCCGGCCCGAAACTCGGCCGTCGAATCGTTGCACGGACCATAAGACCGCCGTGTTTATCGAGACTTAACACGCTCTACCCGAGATCCGGATCATAAACGTCCAGATCAGGATCAAGATCGACCGGACCGCCCGTCACAACCCCGCCGCTGCCTCGATGATCGGCACGAACTTCTCCGCGCTCAGGCTAGCGCCACCGACCAGCGCCCCGTCGACGTTCGGTGTATCGAGAATCGACGCCGCATTCGCCCCCGTCACCGACCCGCCGTACAGGATCCGCACCCCAGCCGCCGCATCACCGATCAACATCCGCAGTTTCGCGCGCGCAATCGCGTGGATCGCCGCGATCTCGTCCAGCGTCGGCGTCCGCCCCGTCCCGATCGCCCAGCGCGGCTCATAGGCGAGCGTGAACCAGCTCCCGTCAGCATTGTCCGGCACCGACTTCTCGATCTGCGCCTGCACGACACGTTCCGCACGATCGGCGTCTCGCTCCGCCTCGGTCTCGCCGCAGCACAGGATCACGTTCAGCCCCTGCCGCTGCGCCGCCGCCGCCTTCGCCCAAGCGTCGTGGCTGGTCTCGTGCTGGTCCGCGCGACGCTCCGAATGGCCGACGATCGCGAAGCTTGCGCCGACTTCCTTGACCATCGACGCCGAAACGCACCCGGTATGCGCGCCCGAATCCGCCTCGTGCACATCCTCCGCGCCGATCGCCAACCCCGGCACGCGCTGCGACGCCGCGTCGATCAGCGTGAACGGCACCGCCACCGCGACATCAACGCCCGGCGCCGCAGCCGCTGCCGCCGCGATCGTATCGAGTTCGGCCAGCGCCGCGCGCGACCCGTTCATCTTCCAGTTTCCGGCTACAAGCTTACGCCGCATCGTCATCTCCCGCGTGTTTTGCCCAGCGATAGCGCCGCACCCGCCCCGCACAACCCCACACAACCCCAAGCAACGTTGCGCGCCCGACTTGAAGAGCCGCCCTCGCCCCCGTAAAGCAACCGCGTTCCCATCCCTGTCGATCGGCTGTCCATGCTCGCTTTCTTCCGCCGCCTTACCCATTCGAAGGTCGGCGTGATCATCACGTTCCTGGTACTCGGCGTGATCGCGCTCGCGTTCGCGGCGGGTGACGTCACCGGGCTCAGCTCGATGACCGGCGGTGCCGGGATCACCGGCGGCGACGTCGCCAAGGTCGGCAAGGCGGACGTGACCGCGAACCAGCTCAAGACGCAGGCACAGACCGAGATGGAGGGCTTCCGCCAGCAGCAGCCGACGCTCGACATGGCGACCTTCGTCAACCAGGGCGGCTTCGACGGCACGCTCGACCGGATCATCTCCAGCATGGCGCTCGAACAGTTCGGCCGTGCGCAGGGCATGGTCGTCAGCAAGCGCGCGATCGATGGCCAGATCGCCAGCATTCCCGCGTTGCAAGGCCCGACCGGCAAGTTCGACGAGAATCTCTACCGCCAGGTGCTTGCCCAGCGGAAGCTGACCGACGCGCAGATCCGCAGCGATATCGAGCGTGACACCTTCGCGCAGCAGCTGACGCTGCCCTCGAACGGCGCGACCCAGGTCGCCAGCCAGCTCGCGCTGCCTTACGCGTCGCTGCTGCTCGAAAAGCGCACCGGCACGATCGGCTTCATTCCTGCCGCCCTCGTCCCCGCCGGCCCCGCGCCGAGCGATGCGGACCTCAACACCTTCTATCAGCGCAACATCGCGCGCTATACCGTCCCCGAGCGCCGCGTCGTCCGCTACGCGATGATCACGCCCGAGGCCGTCAAGGCACAGGCCGTCCCGACCGACGCCGAGATCGCCAAGACCTATCAGCAGGACAGCGCCCGCTACGCCGCGACCGAGAAGCGCGACATCACGCAGGTCGTCGTCGCCGACCAGGCCGGTGCCGCCGCGATCGCCGCCAAGGTGAAGGGTGGCGCCAGCCTCGCCGACGCCGCCCGCGGTGCCGGTCTCGAAGCATCGACCCAGGCCGGTGTCGAGAAGGCCGCCTATGCCGGAACGACGTCCGCGCAGGTCGCCGATGCCGTCTTCGCCGCCGCCAGCGGTGCAGTGATAGGCCCGGTCCGCACGCCACTCGGCTGGACCGTCGCCAAGGTCGACAAGATCGAAAAGGTCGCGGCGCGTTCGCTCGATCAGGTGCGTGGCGAAATCGCTGCCGCGCTCGGCATCCGCAAGTCGGCCGAGGCGCTCTCGGCGATCCACGACAAGATCGACGATTCGCTGTCGAAGAACGCGACGTTCGACGAAGTCATCGCCGACCAGAAGCTCGCGGCCGTCACCACGCCTGCGCTGATCGCCAGCGGCCTCAACCCCGACGACCCCGCCAGCAAGCCCGACCCCGCGCTTACGCCGCTCGTAGCCGCAGCGTTCCAGGCTGCCGATGGCGACGGCCCGCAGCTCGTCCAGGTCGGCACCGATGGCGGTTTCGCCGTCGTCGCGCTCGGCCGCGTCGTCCATTCCGCCCCGCGTCCGCTGGCACAGGTTCGCGCCGCGGTGCTCAAGGACGTGACCGCCGATCGCGCTCGCCAGGCCGCCCGTCGTGTCGCTGGCGAAGTGCTCGCGCGCATCAACAAGGGCATGCCGATCCAGCAGTCGTTGGCGCAGACCAAGCTGCCGATGCCGCCTGCCCGTACGCTGACCGCCGCCCGTGCGCAGCTCGCCGCCGATCCGCGCGGCGCACCGCCCGCGCTCGCGCTGATGTTCGGCATGGCACCGAACACCGCCAAGACGCTGGCGGCGCCCGACGACAGCGGCTGGTTCGTCATCAAGCTCGACAGCGTCCAGAGCGGCAACGCGACCGGCAACGACGCGGCGATCAAGGCAGCACGCGGCAATATCGCCCGCTCGGTCGGTCGCGAATATGTCGAGCAGTTTGCCAAGGCGGTCCGTGCCGATGTCGGCGTGAAGACCAACCCGTCCGCACTCGCGCGCGTCCGTGCCGACCTGCTCGGCCAGGGCAGCGCCGGGAACTGATCGCATGACCAGCGCGCGTGAAGCCTTGGCCGAAGGGCGTCCCGCGCTCGTCTGGCGTCGACAGGTCGCCGACACCGAAACGCCGGTCGCCGCCGCGCTGAAGCTGATCGAGCCGGGACGTGGCGACTTCCTGCTCGAATCGGTTGAGGGCGGCGAGACCCGGGGCCGCCACAGCCTGATCGGCCTCGCCCCCGATCTGCTGTTCCGCGCGCACGGGCATCACGCCGAGATCAATCGCCACTGGGCCACCGATCGCGAGACGTTCGCGCCGTGCCCCGTGCCTACGCTCGATGCTCTCCGCGCGCTGGTCGCCGAATGTCGCGCTGACGTCCCAGCCGAACTACCACGCGCGCTCGCCTGCCTAGTCGGCTATTTCGGCTACGAGACGATCGGGCTGGTCGAAACCCTGCCGCAGCCGTCGGTAGATCCGCTCGGCCTGCCCGACATGATCTTCGTACGCCCGACCGTCATCCTGGTGTTCGACCGCCTGACCGACGCGCTCTACCTCGTCGCACCCGCCTGGCCCGATCCAGCCCGCGATGCCGACGCGATCGTGACCGAGGCCGAAGAGCGGCTTGACACAGTGGCCGCCAAGCTCGCCAGCACGCCCGTCCCCGCACCGATCCGCGCCGATGTCGCCGAACCGACTTACACGCCCGCGCTCCCCGAAGGCCGCTACGGCGAGATGGTCGCCGCCGCGAAGGACTATATCCTCGCCGGCGACATCTTCCAGGTCGTGCTCGCCCAGCGCTTCAGCACGCCATTCGCGCTGCCGCCGTTCGAGCTCTACCGCTCGCTACGCCGGATCAACCCGTCGCCGTTCCTCTACCACCTCGACCTGCCCGGCTTCGCGCTGATCGGCTCGAGCCCGGAGATCCTCGTCCGCGTCCGCGACGAAGAGGTGACGATCCGCCCGATCGCCGGCACACGCCCCCGCGGCAAGACCGCCGCCGAGGACGAAGCGAACCGCGTCAGCCTGCTCGCCGACCCCAAGGAGCGCGCCGAACACCTGATGCTGCTCGATCTCGGCCGCAACGACGTCGGCCGCGCCGCGGCGCCGGGGTCGGTTAAGGTGACCGCCAGCTACGGCGTGGAATTCTACAGCCACGTCATGCACATCGTCTCGAACGTCGTCGGCACGCTGTCCCCCGACAAGGACGCACTCGAAGCGCTGTTCGCCGGGTTCCCGGCCGGGACGGTCAGCGGCGCGCCTAAGGTCCGCGCCTGCCAGATAATCGCCGAACTGGAGCCCGAACGCCGCGGTGCCTATGCCGGCGGGGTCGGCTATTTCTCGCCCGACGGCTCGATGGACTCCTGCATCGTGCTGCGGACGGCGGTCGTGAAGGACGGCACGATCCACGTCCAGGCCGGCGCCGGCATCGTCGCCGACAGCATCCCCGAATACGAACAACGCGAATGCGAAGCCAAGGCCGGCGCGATTCTCGCCGCGGCTCGCGAGGCTGTCAGCCGGGCGAAAGCTCCGGGCTTCGGTAAGTAGGCCTACCCGATAACGCCACCCCGGCGAAGGCCGGGGCCCAATTGGGAAGGTCGCCGTAACGATGCGCAGCCTCAGCTAACACCGTCCCCCGATTGGGCCCCGGCCTTCGCCGGGGTGGTAGAAGTAGTTGCTCGACTACAACCACGCATCAACCGACGTTGATCAAATCAAGGCGTGGTGTTCGTCTCGCTAGCCGGCGCACGACGCTCCTGGGCATAGGCATTGTTCCGCGCGAGGAAGCAGCCGGACTGGCCGCCGGTCCCGACCGCCGAACATGTATCCGGCAACCCGCCGGCAACACGCCCGAGCTGATCCATCGACGCCGCCCGATTAACCCAGCTCTGGTTCTGCGCGGCGATCGGCTTGTCGTCGCGCAGCTGCTTCGGAATGCGATACGGCTGGTCGAGCGTCGAACACACCACGACTTCGCCCGCGGTCGACTTCGGGCAAGCCTGGTCCCCGGTCAGCGTCACGCTGCGAATGCGCTGCGGTGGCGTGTCGACCTGCGCCTCCTGCGCGGACGCCATGGCGGGGAATGCGATCAGTGCGGCGAGGACGGCGGTACGAAACATGGATCAGGCTCCTTTGAGCGAATAACGTCCGTCATGCAGCATTGCTCCGCACTGAATGATGGTCGCCTGCCCCGGCGATATAGGAACCGCCATCGCCGTTCGCGACCTTGCCAGAACAATCTCCAGGCAATTAGCGCCGAACCGTCCCGGCCGAGCGCTGTTGCACCGCGCCCCGCATCGGCTATGGCGGCGCCATGATCCTCGTCGTCGACAATTACGACAGCTTCACCTGGAACCTCGTCCATTATCTGATGGAACTGGGTGTCGAGGTCGAAGTCGTCCGCAACGATGCGATCTCCGCCGGGCAGGCTCTGTCGTCGGGCGCGGACGCGTTCCTCATTTCCCCCGGCCCCTGCACGCCGACCGAGGCAGGCGTAAGCCTGGACTTGGTCGCGGCCTGCGCGGACGCCGGCAAGCCGCTGCTCGGCGTATGCCTCGGCCACCAGGCGATCGGCCAGCATTTCGGCGGCAAGGTCGAGCGCGGTGGCCTGATGCACGGCAAGACCTCGCCTGTCGTCCACGACGACACCGGGCTGTACGCCGGGCTGCCCTCGCCGTTCATCGCCACGCGCTACCATTCGCTGATCGTCAACGCGGTCCCCGACACGCTGGTGGTGAACGCGACCGCACAAGACGGCACGGTGATGGGCTTTCGCCACAAGACGCTGCCGATCCACGGCGTCCAGTTCCACCCGGAAAGCATCGCCACCGAACATGGCCACGAAATGCTCGCGAACTTCCTGAAGATGGCGAACATCCCCCACCAACTCCCCTCCCGCCTGCGGGAGGGGTCGGGGGAGGGCCGCGCCGCACCCACGACCTCTGAGGTAGCCCCTCCCCTAACCCCTCCCGCAAGCGGGAGGGGAATGTGACCACCGTCGCCCTGCTTCCCGACCCGTCCTCCCCCCTCTCCCGGGAATCCGCCCGCGAAGCCTTCGCCGACATCCTCGACGCCCGCGCAAGCGACGACGCGATCGCCACCTTCCTCACCGACCTCGCGACCCGCGGCGAGACCAGCATCGAGATCGCCGAAGCTGCGCGCGCGCTCCGCAACCGGATGATCCCGATCGATGCCCCCGCCGGCGCGATCGACGTCTGCGGCACCGGCGGCGACGGCCACCACACCTTGAACGTCTCGACCGCCGTCGCGCTGGTCGTCGCCGCGTGCGGAGTCCCCGTCGCCAAGCACGGCAACCGCGCCGCCTCGAGCAAGGCCGGCGCCGCCGACACGCTGGAAGTCCTCGGCCTCGACATGGACCGCGCCGGCGCCACTGCCGAGGCGAGCCTCAACGAGATCGGCATCGCCTTCCTCTTCGCCGCCAATCACCACCCGGCGATGAAGCGCATCACCCCGATCCGCCAACGCATAGCCAAGCGGACGATCTTCAACCTGATGGGCCCGCTCGCCAACCCGGCCGGCACTACCCGCCAGCTCATCGGCATCGCCCGCCCCGATTACGTCACGCTCTACGCCGAAGCCCTCGAACAGCTCGGCACCGAAGCCGCGCTCGTCGTGTCCGGCGAAGAAGGCCTCGACGAACTGTCGGGCGCCGGCCCCAGCATCGTCGCTTCGGTCGGCAGCGTAACGCTCCCCGGCAAGGTCACGCCCGAAGACGCAGGCCTCACCCGCCACGCCATCACCGATATCCGCGGCGGCGACGCGGCCCACAACGCCGACGCACTCCGCCGCCTGCTCAAGGGCGAGGCCGGCGCCTACCGCGACGCCGTCCTGTTCAACGCCGCCGCCGCCTTGATGGTCGCCGGCACCGTCCCCACTCTCGTCGACGGCGCGGCCAAGGCCGCCGCCGCCCTCGACACCGGCAGCGCAGACGCGCTGCTCGCCCGCTGGATCGCCTACTGACATGACCATGCTCGACCGTATCCTCGAGACCAAGCGCGCCGAAGTCGCCGCGCGCAAGGCAACGACCTCGCTCGCCGACATCGACGCCGGCATCGCCCGCATGTCGAAGCCCCGCGGCTTCCGCGCCGCGCTTGATGCAAAAAAGGGCGACGCCAAGACCGGCTACGCGCTGGTCGCCGAGGTCAAGAAAGCCAGCCCCTCGAAAGGCCTGATCCGCGCCGATTTCGATCCAGTCGCGCACGCCCGCGCCTACGAAGCCGGCGGTGCCGCCTGCCTCTCGGTCCTGACCGACGAAAAGTGGTTCCAGGGCTCCGACGCCTATCTGACCGCGGCCCGCGACGCTGTCTCGATCCCCGTGCTGCGGAAGGACTTCATGGTCGACCCCTGGCAGTCGACCGAAGCACGCGCGATCGGCGCCGACTGCATCCTGATCATCGTCGCCGCACTCGACGATATCCAGATGGCCGAGATCGAAGCCTCCGCGCTAGAATGCGGCATGGACGTGCTGGTCGAGGTCCACGACGCACACGAGATGGAGCGCGCGCTGAGGCTCAAGTCGCGCCTGATCGGCGTCAACAACCGCGACCTCCGCGACTTCTCGGTCGATTTCCAGCGCACCTACGACCTCGTCGGCAAGGCGCCCAAGGACTGCACCTTCGTCGCCGAGAGCGGGCTCACGACCCGCGCCGAACTCGACGCGATGGCCGAACACGACATCCACTGCTTCCTGATCGGCGAAGCGCTCATGCGCCAGGACGACGTCGAAGCGGCAACGCGCGCTCTCGTCGGATGACCGGCCTAACGCACATCGACGAAGCCGGCGCGGCAAGAATGGTCGACGTAGGCGGCAAGGCCGTCACTGCCCGCGAAGCTATCGCCTCCGGCCGCATCACCATGTCCGCCGAAGCCGCCACGGCGATCGGCGCCGGCACCGCGAAAAAGGGCGACGTCCTCGCCGTCGCGCGCGTCGCCGGCATCATGGCCGCCAAGCGCACCAGCGACCTCATCCCCCTCTGCCACCCGCTCCCGCTGACAAAGGTCGAGATCGACCTGGTCGTCGACGAAACCGGCGTAACCGCCACCGCCACCGCCTCGACCGAAGGCAAGACCGGCGTCGAAATGGAAGCGCTCACCGCCGCCACGGTCACGCTCCTGACGATCTACGACATGGCCAAAGCGATCGACAAGACGATGGTCCTCACCGACATCCGCGTCCGCGCAAAGTCCGGCGGCAAATCCGGCAACTGGACCGCCTAAAACAAAACCCTCTCCCCAAAGGGGAGAGGGAAAGACGCCAAAGGCGGCGAGGGTGAGGGCAAGCCAAGCAGTTTGCCGTCAACTAGGACCTTATTCCCCACCCATAGTCCATTCATGATCCTCAACGATCGTAGACTCCACCGGCCGCCCGGCCGCATCGAGCGAGGGATCATACCGAAACCGCTCCTCGATCAACCGACACGTCAGCGTATCCAGCTCCCGGCTTCCGCTCGAGCGGGTCACCCGGCACCGCGAAACCCGCCCATCGGTCTGGACCAGATACCGAACCGAGACCCGCCCCCGGATCCCCGTCTCGGCCGCCTCGCGCGGATAGTCCGAATCCTTCAACCGCCCCTTTCGCCACCGCGGCGGCGTCTCCTCGCCACCCCCGCCGTCGCCATCGCCATACCCGCCGCTGCCAGTGCCATTACCGATCCCGCCACTTCCGGTCCCCGGCCCGCGAATATCCGAAGCCCCCGCAGTAGCCTGCGCGCCCACCCCAGCCTTCTCCGCAACGACGACCGGCGGCGGCACCACGACCGGCACCACCGGCGGCGGCGCCACCACTTCAGTAGCCTTAGACTTCAAATTAGGCGGCGACGCAGCCCCCTCCGGCTTGCGACTAGGCGACGGCCGAGGCCTGACCTTCTCCTCGGGCGGCGGTGGCGGAGGCGGCGCAGCATCGAACACCTTCAACGCATCGCTCACCGCCGCCGGCATCGTCACCACCAGCCCATTGAGCAGCGCATAGCCAAGCACCCCCGGCAACAGGACAGCACCCACCGCCGCCCCGATCCTGTCTCTCGCCCGAGGCTGATTGCGTGTCATCATGCTGATCTGGTGTCTCTTTCTCCCAAACAAAGCCCCGCAAGCGATGAACCCGCGCTGGCCGAGCGTGCGAAGAGGTGATCGACGACTAGCCCGAACTCCTTGTCGCGCCGCGGAGAAAACAGCGGAACACCATCAACACCACCCCGGCGAAGGCCGGGGCCCAGTTGGGAAAGCCGAAGTAATCCGTAGCGACCGCTCCGCCCAACCCCTGTTTCCCCGCGAAGACGGGGACCCAGACTGGGCTCCCGCCTTCGCGGGAGAACAAGGACGCAGTGGCCGCGACGGACCGTCCCGCCGCCCACCGCAACTCCAACAACACCTGTCCTACGTCCCAAACCCATGGCAAAGCGCCAGACACGCCAAAACTCACCCCCTCCCGCCGGACCTTCTACCGGACGAGACCGTTCCAAACCTGACCCCCAGAACCGCACCCGCCAAATGTCTCCCAGCGTGTGAACTTCCTGCACTTCCAGCAGGAGAGCCGCCCAGAAACAGAGCCTTACGCATGACCTTAGTCCCCGTCGCCGAAGCCCAGACCCGCCTCTTCGCCATGGCCCCCCGCGTCGGCAGCGAGACCGTGACGTTGCGCGAAGCCGCCGGCCGCTGGGCCGCCGAGGACATCCTCGCCCGCCGCACGCAACCCGCCGCCGACCTCTCGGCGATGGACGGCTACGCGATCCGCTTCGAAGACCTCCCCGGCCCCTGGAAAGTCATCGGCGAAAGCGCCGCCGGCCGCCCCTTCGCAGGCCAGGTCGCTGCCGGCCAAGCCACCCGCATCTTCACCGGCGCCGCCATGCCCGACGGCGCCGACACCGTCATGGTCCAGGAAGAAGCCGAGCGTGACGGCGAAACCCTGATCCTAGCCGGCGAAGGCCCCCCGACGCTCGGCCGCAACACCCGTCGCAAGGGCCTCGACTTCTTCACCGGCACCCGCCTGATCGCCGCCGGCGACCGCCTCAGCCCCGCGCGCATCGCCGTCGCCGCGACCGGCGGCCACGGCAGCCTCACCGTCAACCGCCGCGTCCGCGTCGCCGTTGCCGCCACCGGCGACGAACTCGTCCCCCCCGGCTCGACCACCGACGGCGTAGCGCTCCCCGAATCGAACGGCATCATGCTCGCCGCGATGCTCGCCGACATGCCCGTCGACGTCATCGATCTCGGTATCCTCCCGGACAATCTCGAAGTCCTCCGCGAGGCCTTCGCCAGCGTTCACGCAGACCTCCTAGTCACGACCGGCGGCGCATCGGTAGGCGACCACGACCTCGTCCGCCCGGCGATCGAGGCGGCCGGCGGCACCATCGATTTCTGGCGGATCGCGCTGCGCCCCGGAAAGCCGATGATGGCCGGCCGGATCGGCGAGATGATGGTGCTCGGCCTCCCCGGCAACCCGGTCTCCGCGTTCGTCACCGCGACGCTGTTCGTGAAGCCCGTCGTCTCGTACATGGCCGGCGCAAGCGACCCGCTCCCCCAGTCGACCCACGCGCTGCTCGGCGAAGACCTCCCCGCCAACAACGCCCGCACCGATTACCTCCGCGCCGAACTGCGCGACGGGAAAGCCTATGCCTCGACGATCCAGGACAGCTCGATGCTGCTGACACTGGCCCGGTCGACCTGCCTGATAGTCCGCCCCGGCAACGCACCGATTGCAAAGACAGGCGAATCGGCGGAAATCCTTGTGATCGCGTGATACGGACGCTTGACGGCGTTAATTATGTTCCATAGAAGTTCCCAGTCTGTTCCGGACGGAGAACCGCCATGCTCACGCGCAAGCAGCACGAACTCGTCTGCTTCATCAACGATCGCCTCAACGAAACCGGCGTCTCGCCGTCGTTCGAGGAGATGAAGGACGCGCTCGACCTCAAGTCGAAGTCGGGCGTCCACCGTCTGATCAGCGCGCTCGAGGAGCGCAACTTCATCCGCCGCCTGCCAAACCGCGCGCGCGCACTTGAAGTGCTGCGCATGCCCGAGCGTGCGGAAAAGAAGACCTCAACCAAGCCGTCGAACGTCAAGGCCGCCCCCGCCGCCGCGACGCCGCAACCAGCGAACGACGTCGTCGAAATCCCGCTCCACGGCCGCATCGCCGCCGGCGTCCCGATCGAAGCGTTCGAAGGCAGCACGATGCTCGCCGTCCCCGCAGCCCTCCTCGGCACCGGCGAACACTACGCGCTCGAAGTCTCGGGCGACTCTATGGTCGAAGCCGGCATCCTCGACGGTGATTACGCCCTCATCCGCCGCACCGAAACGGCGCGAGACGGCGAGATCGTCGTAGCGCTGATCGAGGACAGCGAAGCCACCCTCAAATACTTCCGCCGCGAAGGCGCGATGGTCCGCCTCGACCCCGCCAACCGAGCCTACGACCCCCAACGCTACGCCCCCGCCCAAGTCCGCGTCCAAGGCAAACTTTCCGGCATCCTCCGCCGCTACGACTGAACTGCAGGGATCGGCCCGCGTCATCGCGACGCAGGCCGGTCTCAGTTTTTTGGTTGCTCACGAAAAGCGACAGCCAAGCTGATAGGCCAAGTCGCTCTTTCCTACCGGCAACAGCGGCCGAGCCTCTTTGGCAAAGTAAGCGATGTCCTCGGAGCCGTCGAAGAAGTGGCAGTTTTTCGCCACGCCCAAGCAAACGCCACCAAGTGTCCGGAAGACCCTCTCACGCTCCGATCCGTAAGCGCGACCTCGACTCGAACGCCTGATCTCTGCGCCTGTGCGCCTGTGCGCCTGTGCGCCTGTGCGCGAACACATCGCCGCCAATCTCCCGCGCAGCCGAAGAATTGGTTCGCGCGGAGACGCGGAGGTGTTGCGTTCGGGGAGGGATGAAGCTGTTCCAATGCCTTCGGCAGTGAGACTGAACAATAGCCAGCCCGATTCACCCATCGTATCAAACTGCTCCGCGGCTCCGCGTCCCCGCGTCTCCGCGTGAACAAATTCTTCGTACTGCAATCGCAGGTGATGACGGATGATTTTGTTCACGCGAAGGCGCAAAGGCGCGAAGATGTGGTGCTTAGATTGGCGTCTATTTGTCTTCGCAGACCACGGAAAAACCGACGTCGGCTTATCGTTCATTAAGGTGTGAAGGTCTCCCGAATCGCATCACCTTCGCGCCTGTGCGCCTTCACGTGAACATTTCTACTTTTGACGGCCTCGGCTGGCTTGAAACGCCGACGCTGCATCGTGAAACCGGACATGACGCGGTCTAAACGAATGTGCCGTACGTTCGAGCATGGGCGGATCGCGCCAGGGATGGCGATCGCCCGCGTTCAGGATCGTCACGACCGTCCCGGTCCTCAAGGTCAGCGCGACTCCACCCGTCCGCCGGAGGACACGACGATCCAGTTTTAGCCACCGCGGCATACAGCGTCTCGGCAGACCGCGTTCGCTTACGACGACATCGGCGCTGCGGCAGGCGGCAAGGAACTCGGCGATCGGGACCATATAGGCGCTGCGGGTCGCAAGTATCCGCCACATCTGCCCCCGCGCGGCGATATCGGTGACGCAAAGATCGCGGCTGCACCGTGCGTCGGGTTGGTCCGCCAGCAGCAATGGCTCGCCATCCACCCCGCCATTCTCGGCGAGCATGTCGCGCGTATAGTCGCCCGCCCGGTCGCGCAGCATCGCGAGCCCCGCTGCCGTCCGCACCGCGACATGGCGCCCATCACCGGTCACGAGAACGTCAGGCGCTGGCGTCGTCAGCGCCCAGACCGCGCCGATCGCCAGTGGTACCAGCCCGAGCCGCCGCCACCGCGTTCGCCACAAGGCGATCCAGATGCCACCGACGATCATAAACGCGAACGCCGCCGTCGGCATCGCGGGCAACGACCGCACCGATCCTGGCGCGCTGGCAACGATATGTGCGAGCCACAACAGAGCATCGAGCGATCGCTGCACGAGCCACCATATCGGCGCACCAAGCCCACCAGCATCGAGCAGCAACGCCAAAGCCTCCAACGGCATAACGACAAAGGTCGTCAGAGGGATCGCGATGATGTTGGCGAACGCGCCGTAGAGCCCGGCCTTGTGGAAATGATAGACCGCGATCGGCATCAGCGCGAATTCGACGAGCAGGCCGGTGAGCAACAGCGATGCTACTCCGCGAGCGAGACGGCGCGGTCGCCCCTCCTCGTGGGGCCCGAAAAACGCGCGAACCGAAGGATGCTCGTGCAGCGCCATGATTGCAGTTATCGCCGCAAACGAGAGTTGAAAGCTCGGCCCCGCCGCCGATTCGGGCAGCACGAGCATGACGCACGCCGCGCCCGCCGCGACGAGGCGCAACGTCATCGCCTCACGCCCCATCGCCAGTGCCGCCAACACGAGCAGCGCAGCAACGCACGACCGGATCGTCGGAACCTGGCTTCCGGTCAGCAACGTATAGCCGATCGCTGCCCCCGCTCCCGCCAACGCAGCGATCAAAGGCAAGCGCGCATGCAGAGCCAACCACGGGCTCAGCGCCAGCAACCGCAACACGATCAACATCGTCGCGGCCACCGCAGCCGTAATATGCAACCCGCTCACCGACAACAGATGCGCGAGCCCCGCGCGGCGCATCGCCTCCGAATCCTCCTCGCTGATCGCGCCGACGTCGCCGGTTGCAAGAGCCGCAGCGATGCCTCCCGCGCTGCCGTCCAGTCGCGATACAATGTGGTGCGATAGCGCGACGCGGATGCCCGCCCCCGATTCGCTCGGGGTCGTCACGACCACCGGTGCGAAACCGCGTCCCGTCGCACCGATCCCGCCAAACCATGCGACGCGGGCAAAATCGTACGCACCCGGTACGGCTGGCAATGGCGGCGGCATCAGGCGGGCCCGGAGATGCACGACCGCTCCCGTTCCCAGCAGCTTGGGTGCATCCGCTTCCGCCAGATTAACGCGGACGCGGTATGGCAGGGCAACCGGTTGCCCGTCGGTCTCGGCGCCCTTCCCGATCGGCAGCAGCGTCAGCCGGACCAGCTTCCGCGCCACCAACGGCTCGATCGCCTCCACCCTCGCGGAGAAGCTAGCGATCGTCGGTCCACCCATCACTGGTCGCGCGACCGACTCCGATCGCGCCCAGATCAACGCCAGCCCCAGCGCCGTCGTCAGCAGCCCGATCGCCAAAGACCGCGCCGCACGGCCACCCTGCCCCACGGCCAGACACGCCAACCCACTCGCCACCAGCAGCAGCATCGCCACACACCACGCCGCCGGGTCCGGCAACGCGAACCACAGCGCGATCCCGCCGCCCAGCATCACCGGCAGCCACAACACCAACTGGTCGCGCTCCGCCTCCAGCCAGCGTTCCACGGCAAGCCCGACGACAGCCCCCCATCGCGGCACGCCCATTTGTCGCCGCCAAGGACGCATGCTAGGGGCGGCGACGGCTGTCATGGCCATCGTTTTTCCATCGTTCTTACAGTCTGGGAGCACCCGCGGTTGGGCGCAATATCTGATACGGGCACCGCCAATTCGGCCGCACCCGTGGTTACCCGTTTCGCTCCGTCGCCGACGGGGTTCCTGCATCTTGGCGGCGCGCGCACCGCGCTGTTCAACTGGCTGTTCGCGAAAGCAAACGGGGGTAAATTCCTGCTGCGGATCGAGGATACCGACCGGGTCCGCTCGACCCAGCCGGCGATCGACGCGATCATCGACGGGATGCGCTGGCTCGGGCTCGACTGGGACGGCGACGTCGTCATGCAGTTCGCGGGTGCCGAGCGCCACGCGCAGGTCGCGCACGAGATGGTCGCGAACGGCCACGCCTATCGCTGCTACATGACCAACGACGAGATCGCCGCGATGCGCGCCGAGGCGCAGGCGGCGAAGAAACCGCTCCGCATCCGCAGCCCCTGGCGCGATCGCCCAGAGAGTGAAGCGCCGAACCTCCCCCACGTCGTCCGCCTGCGCGCGCCGCAGGAAGGCGCCGTCACGATCGAGGACCGCGTGCAGGGCGCCGTCACGGTCAAGAACGAAGAGATCGACGATCTCGTCCTGCTCCGCTCCGACGGCACGCCGACCTACATGCTCGCGGTCGTCGTCGACGATCACGACATGGGCGTCACGCACGTCATCCGCGGCGACGATCACCTCAACAACGCGTTCCGCCAGCTGCCGATCTATCGCGCGATGGGCTGGCCCGAGCCGATCTACGCGCACATCCCGCTGATCCACGGCCCCGACGGCGCCAAGCTGTCGAAGCGTCACGGGGCGGTTGGCATCGAAGCGTACCGCGACGAGATGGGTATCCTGCCCGAGGCATTCGACAATTACCTGCTCCGGCTCGGCTGGGGCCACGGGGACGACGAGATCATCAGCCGCGAGCAGGCAGTCCAGTGGTTCGACCTGTCCGGCGTCGGCAAGTCGCCCTCGCGCTTCGACCTGAAGAAGCTCGAGAACCTCAATGGCCACTACATCCGCGAAGCCGACGACGCGCGCCTCGCGCAGCTCGCCGCCGATCGTCTCGGCCACGACCTGCCGACCGGCGGGCTTGATCTTCTGACTCGTGCGATGCCTGCCCTGAAGCCGCGTGCCGCAAACCTGAACGAGCTGGCCGAAGGCTCGAATTTCCTGTTCAGCCAGCGTCCGTTGGCGATGGATGACGCCGCGGCGAGCCTTTTACAGGGTGAAGCGAGTGCGATTTTGGTCAATGTTCATGCCGAACTTGACGCGCTCGCGGAGTGGGATACGGAAGCGCTCGAAGGCGCGGTACGGCGCGTGGCCGAAGCGCGGGGTGTCAAGCTCGGCCAGGTCGCACAGCCGCTTCGCGCCGCGCTGACGGGACGCAAGACGTCGCCGGGGATCTTCGACGTGCTCGATTTGCTCGGGCGCGACGAGAGCCTTGGCCGGATCGCCGACCGGATGGCTAGCTGATAAGATTTCGAGGAAGGATACAAGCATGAGCGAGACCGCAACCCTCAAGGTCGACGGCAAGGATTTCGAGTATCCGGTGATGTCCGGTACGGTCGGACCCGATGTCATCGATATCCGCAAGCTGTACGCGCAGACGGACAATTTCACCTATGATCCGGGCTTCACCTCGACGGCATCGTGCCAGTCGAAGCTGACCTATATCGATGGTGACGCGGGCACGCTGCTGCACCGCGGCTACACGATCGGCGAACTGGCCGAGCAGTCGAACTTCATGGAGGTCGCGTACCTCCTGCTCAACGGCGAACTGCCGAGCGAAGACGAGCTGGCGAACTTTTCCACCACGATCACGCGCCACACGATGGTGCACGAGCAGCTCGCGCAGTTCTTCCGTGGCTTCCGCCGCGACGCGCATCCGATGGCGATCCTGTGCGGCGTCGTCGGCGCGCTGTCGGCGTTCTATCACGATTCGACCGACATCCACGATCCGGCGCAGCGCGTCATCGCGTCGCACCGCCTGATCGCCAAGATGCCGACGATCGCCGCGATGGCGTACAAGTACAGCGTCGGCCAACCGTTCGTCTATCCGGACAACACGCTGAGCTACACGGGCAATTTCCTGAAGATGACGTTCGGCGTCCCTGCCGAAAAGTATGTCGTGAACCCGATCGTCGAGAAGGCGATGGACCGCATTTTCATCCTCCACGCCGATCACGAGCAGAACGCGTCGACCTCGACCGTCCGTCTCGCCGGGTCGTCGGGCGCCAACCCGTTCGCGTGCATCGCGGCCGGCATCGCCTGCCTGTGGGGCCCCGCGCACGGCGGCGCCAACGAAGCCGCGCTCAACATGCTGCATGAGATCGGCACCGTCGACCGCATCCCCGAGTACATCGCCCGCGCCAAGGACAAGAACGATCCGTTCCGCCTGATGGGCTTCGGTCACCGCGTCTACAAGAATTACGATCCGCGCGCGGCCGTCATGCAGACGACCGTCAAGGAAGTGCTCGGCGAGTTGGGCGTCACCGACCCCGTGTTCGACGTCGCGATCGAACTCGAGCGTCTGGCGCTGAGCGATCCGTACTTCATCGAGAAGAAGCTCTTCCCGAACGTCGATTTCTATTCGGGCGTGATCCTGTCGGCGATCGGCTTCCCGACCTCGATGTTCACCGTCCTCTTCGCGCTCGCCCGCACCGTCGGCTGGGTCGCGCAGTGGAACGAGATGATCACCGATCCCGACCAGAAGATCGGCCGTCCGCGCCAGCTCTACAGCGGCCCGACCGCGCGCGACTACGTCCCGATGGCGTCGCGCTGATGAAAACGCTCCGGCCGATCCTGATGGTCGTCGGCGTGCTTTGCGCGCTGATGGGTCTGCTCTGGATCGGCCAGGGGCTCGGATACGTCCACTGGCCGCAGTCGAGCTTCATGCTCGACCAGCGGCCATGGGCGGATCGCGGCGCATTCCTCGCCGCGTTCGGTTTAGCGCTGATCCTGGTTGCGCGCCGGATCCACCGGTAACGTCAGGACGAAGCGCGCGCCTTCGCCGGGTGCGCTCTCGACCGTGAGATCCCCCTGCATCGCCCGCGCGAGACGCCGTGCGATATACAGGCCGAGCCCGTTGCCGCCGGCTTCCGACGGATCGACCCGTTCGAACTTCTCGAAAATCCGGATCTGATCCTCGGGTGCGACGCCCTTGCCCTTGTCCGCCACCACGACGACCGCGTGGGTCTGCGTCCGCGTCACGGTGACGATCACCTGCGCACCGCGTGGCGAGTAGCGCACCGCATTGCCGACGAGGTTGACCAGCACCTGCAACACGCGACGGAAATCGCCGAGCGCCGGAACACGCACGTCCACCGCCGGGCGCGTGATCGTGACGCCTGCGTTCGCCGCGCGCACCGACAACAGCCCGGCCGCCCGTCGCGCTACATCGGCAAGGTCGATCGGCTCGGGCACGAGTGAAAAATCGGGCCGCTCGACGGCCTGGAGATCGACGAGGTCATCGACCAGTTCGAGCAGATGCCGTCCGGCACTGGCGATATCCGCGGCGTAATCCGCATAATCGCCCTGCACCGGACCATCCGCCTGCGCATTGATGCTGTCGGCATTGGCGACGATACGCGCGAGCGGAACCCGCAATGCCTTGTCGAGTCCGCTCGTAAAGGTCGGCGACAGTGTCTCGGGCGAGGCAGCAGGGGGTGGCGCGTCTTCGACTACCATGCGTGCAGCGCCAACGAACCCCGCAAAGTCGCCCGCCGCATCGTGTCGAACATTGGCCGTCAACGTCACCGCGCGTCCGGAACTCCGCAGCCGTGCCGGTTGCGCCGTCATCGGGCGTCGCCGGGCAAGAGAATCGAGGATCGGCAAAGCCCCATCCACACCGGTATCCAGCGAGAACATCGCCGTCAGCGGTTGGCCGAGCAGCGCGAAGGCGTCGAACCCGTGCTTAGGCCCTGCATCGAGCGTGACGAACGTCAGCCGCAGCGCGGAATCCGTCTCCCACCGCCAATCCGTGTCGCTGCCGTGGAAATCGTCCTGCGTATCCGGCGACGGTCGCGCCGGCCGCCACGCCGCGATCTCGCGCCAGCCGCTCACCGTCAGCCGCACGTTCTCACCATCCGGCTGAGCCCGTACCCAAAGGTCTACATCCGTTTCGTCGTCCGCGACGACCACGCCGCGCGACACGACGATCCCCAGCCGACGCGCGAGCCGTGCGATCGTCGCAAGCTGCGGCACCGCGAGTGGCGCACCGCGCATCCCGCCCGCCCGCTGGTTGAGCGCAACCAGCGCCGGGTCCGCAAACGACAGCGAGCCGTCGGGCGCGACGATCGCGTGCGCAATCGGACTTTCGATCGAAGGGTCGAACACGCTCATAGCCGATCCGTACGCGCCAGCGCGCGCAACGCTATCCGAAAATCGCGGTTCAGTGCCAACGGTGCAAGCGACGCACGCGCATCCTCGACCCTGACCGACACGATCGCGTCGAGCGCATCCGCAAACGCCTCGATATCCCGTCGCGGATCCGCCTCCGACAGCGCCAGCCCGATCCGTGCGATTGTCGGCCGGTCGAGATCGATCGCGCGCAATGCGAGCCACAACCGATCGCCCTCCGGATCGAGCGTGATCGCCCGCGCCTGATCGAACGCGATGCCGATTGCATGCGCCAGCACCGCGACGAACAAGGACAGCCGCCGGTCGCCAATCGATTCGACCAGTACCGCGGGCAATTCATTCGGTCGCGCATCGAGCGCACCGGCGAGCCGCGTCGCCACCGCATCGGGCCGCTCGCCTTCGTCATGTGCCGCGAGACTGCGCTGTGCCGCATCGGTGATCGCCCGGTCGCTCTCGCGCGTGACGGACTTCAAGCCATCGCGCACGGCCGCCGCCACCCACCAGACGAGCCGATGATGCAGTTCGGCGGGCAACTCGCTGCCGCCGACCGATCCCTGCTCGTTCGCCACCCGCCGCCGGCTTTCCGCTGCCAGCAATGCAGACGCCGCCGATGCCACCACGCTGTCCGGCACCCCGGTCAGCCGTACCAGCAAGCTCGCTTCGTCGGGTTCCGCGACCTCCACCGGCAACGACGCGGCGATCAGGTCATGGCGTACGCGCGCGATCAGTTCGTCCATCAATTCTTCGTCGCGAAGCAATCCCGCCCGCGTAAGACGATCGAGAACGCCGCCCGCCCCGGCCTTCAACATCGCCTCGCCGGCCTGCGTCGCGCCGCCACCCGCCAGCAGTCGCGCGGCATGTCGGCGGATGTCCCATTCGATCGCCCCGACGATCGCGCCGAGCACTTGCGCGAGCATCAGCCGCGTTCGGTCGTCGAGCCGTGCGTCGGCGTCGAGAAAGAAATCCGCGATCGTTCCGGTCAGCCGCGCGTCCGCGCGCAGGCGTGCATCCTCCGCTCGCGCAACGGGATCATAGGGCGACACGACGTCACGCACTGGGTCTGGATCGACCGACATGATCCCGTGCTTAGCCTCCGGACGTTAAGGTCCGCCTAAGGCGTTCGGCGAAGTCGTTCGATGACGACCGCCAGCGTCGCGGTCGCATACACCGCGGTCAAGCCGAGCCCGAACACCGGGAACCCCAGGATCGCGAACAGCGCGACGATCAACAGATAGGCCGCCGGACTTCCCCACCACATCTGCCGTTCGCGCTCGAGTATGGCGCGTTCCGCTAGCGCGCCGATCGCGACGAGCGCGGTACCGATCGCCAATGCGGTGTTGTTCCCTGCATAGCCACTGACGAAAAACGCGAAGACCAGGATCGATGCCGCAGCCACGCCGCCGATCGCGAAGGTCTGCCCACGGGCCATCGGCGCATCGTCGCGAAGTCCGCTGAGCACCGAGCCGAGCGCCAAGGCTATGCATCCTACGAGCGACAGGACCAGGCCGATCGACGGCAGCCCGAAGCCGATCGTCACCAATCCGGCCACGCCCAGCGCAGCGCCTGCCGCCCCGACCGTCGTGCCCGCCGCACCACGATCGACCAGCAGCGGCAATGCGAGCCGCGCGATCGGTGCGAGAACGAAGCGGTCGAACCAGCCGCGCCGCCCCGACACGATCGTCATCAGCACCGCGCGCCCGCGCTCTTCCAGCGTCCGCGCCTGACGCTCGATCCCATGCCCACCGCGCACCGCGTCGGTCGGCAGCAGCACGTGCGTCGCGCGCGACTGCACTGCGAACCGCAACAGCGATGACTGGAGATCGTAATCCTGCGGCAGGCCCGCGACTTCGGCGATCCGGCTCGAACTCAGCCGAGCGACGCCGGCCCACGCCATTTGCCCGCCGACACGCTCGAACCCCGGCCCTGCGTCGCTCTCGGGGACGACGAGCAGGCAGTCGCCATCTTCGACCGCCATCGCCTTGACGATCGCGTCGGTGGTGACGAGCCCGTCGCCGAGCATGAGCACCGGTGCCAGCGGGTGAAGTTTCTCGCCAGCTTCCATCGCGGATCGTACCGTATCGACGCTCACGCCGCGTCGTCCGATGCGGTTGATCGCCCCGAGCAATTCGGGTGTCATGCGCGCGACGACGATGATGATCTGCGAAACGCCGGCGGCGATCAGCAACCGCGCCTGATACTCGATCAGCGTCACACCGCTGAAGGGCAAGGTCGCAGCAAGACGATCGGGGCGATCGTCGGCATCATGAATTGCAAATAATAGGCCGGCAAGCATCGCAGGCTGTTAGGCGGTACGCGCCGTCCTGCAAAGCCCGCGTTCGGCCGAACCGCCCTGCGCCAAGGCTCGGTTCGGCGTTACAGGCACGAAACCGCACGTCGTACGGTACCTAACCTTATGGTCGCCGGATTGTAAGCCGTGCCGCCCTGCTTACCGGACGGATGAACGCGCAAGGATCGCATCATGCGTTTTGTCCCGCCGCAATTCATGATACTTCCGCAGTTCATGAACGGGGGTTCGTCAATGATCGGGTTTCGCGCGTCGGCAGGCAATGCCCATCCCATTCGCGCGGATATCGTGATGGATCCGGTGATAGAAAACATGTCCGACACCGTCACAGAAACGGGCTTCGACGAGGTTTATCAAGAGCCTGCGCCCGACCGCGGACACCTTTACGTGGGTATCGCGGTTGCCGTCGTGGTCGTCTGGCTGGCGGGGATGCTGTGGCTCGCGCGCGGTTCGCTCGCGACCATCGAGCCCGTTGCCTTAGTCCAGTTCATCGCCGCGCTCTGCGTTATCCCGGCGCTGATCGGTATCGTCTGGCTGCTCGCGATGCGGACCAGCCGTAGCGAGGCGCACCGGTTCGGCATCACCGCGCAGGCGATGCGCGACGAGGCCGCCAGCCTCGAACGCACCGTCGCCGCCTTGTCGAACACGATCGACGCCAACCGCCAGCACCTCGCCGAACAATTGAACGCGTTGATGGCGATGGGCGGCGGCGCGACCGAACAGCTCGCGGCGATCGGTCGCGGTATGGTCTCCGAGATCGACCAGGCCGCGGCGCACGCGCGCAACCTCGCGACCTCGACGGCCGGCGCGCAGACCAGCCTCGGCGTCCTGATCGCCACTCTGCCCCGCGCGCAGGCAGATATCGACGACGTCGCCAAGCGTCTCGAACGCACCGGGCTGTCTGCGAGCGAACATGCCGCCGCCCTCGACGCGCAGATCGTCGCGCTGGCCGAACGTGGCCGCGATGCCGACGCGATGGCCAGCGGCGCCGCACAGCGGCTCGCCGCGCACATTGTCCGCATGGAAGCGACCAGCCAGACCGCCGGCGCGCATCTCGAATCGGTCACCGACGGCATGTCCGCAGCTGTCGACGCGCTGCTCAACCGCACCGCAGACGCAGTAGACCTGTCACGCCGCGGCATCGCCGCGCAGGGTGACGCGATGCTGGCGATGGTCGGCGCGAACCAGGCCGCACTCGACAGCGCCGCCCGCGACAGCGCCGAAGCGCTCGCCAAGCGGATCGCCAGCGTGGAGGACGCGATCGAACGCGTCGCGATCCGCCTCGATCTACAACGCAGCGCCGGCGACCGGATCGTTGACGATCTCCACACCGGACTCGGCGAAGTCGAATCGCGGATCGAACTGCTCCATCGCCACGGCACCGAGCGCACGCAGGACCTCGCCGCATCGATCAGCGCGCTAGGCGGCTCCGCCGACGCGATGACCGAAGCGCTGCGGGCCGGCGACGACATGGCGCACCGGACGATCGCGACGACCGAAACACTGCTCGTCGCCCTCGACTCTGCGGCGCGCGAAATCGACGAAACGATGCCAGCCGCGCTCGGCCGTCTCGATACGCAGGTACTCGCCAGCAAGAGCATCGTCGTTTCGGCGCGCCCCGAGCTACTCGCGCTCGTCACCGCCGCAGAGAGTACACACGACGCGATCGAGGCGATCGCCGGGGTGATCGGCGAACAACGCCATGTGCTCGACACGCTGTCGACCGACCTGCTCAACACGCTCAACACCGGCCGAGCGAAGGCCGATGCGCTCGGTCACATGGTCGATGAGGCGATCGGCCGGACGCAGCATTTCGCCGAAGACGCCGCGCCGCAGTTGATCGAGGCGCTCCACCGCGTGCGCGAGACCGCCGCGGTCGCCGCCGACAAGGCGCGCGAGACGCTGTCGAAGGTCATTCCCGAAGCCGCAGCCGCACTCGAAGCCGCCAGCGCCGACGCGATGCGCCGCGCGACCAACGACACCGTGGAACGCCAGGTCAAGGCGCTCACCGACGCCACCGGCGCCGCGGTCGACGCCGCCACAGGCGCGACCGAACGCCTCGCGCGCGAAGTCCAGGCGATCGTCGACCAGACCGCGATCGTCGAGACGCGGATCCAGGAAGCCCGCACCGAGCGCGAGGACGCCGACCAGGACACCTTCGCGCGCCGCGTTTCGCTGCTGATCGAATCGCTCAATTCCGCCTCGATCGACATCACCAAGGCGATCGCACCCGAAATCTCCGACAGTGCCTGGGGAGCGTACCTGAAAGGCGACCGTGGTGTCTTCACGCGTCGCGCGGTCCGTATTCTGGACGCCAGCGAAGTCCGCGAGATCGCCGGCCTGTACGACGAGGACGAGACCTTCCGCGAGATGGTCAACCACTACATCCACGACTTCGAAGCGATGCTCCGCACGATCCTGACGCAACGCGACGGCTCGCCGCTCGGGGTGACGTTGCTGTCGTCCGACATGGGCAAGCTGTACGTGGCACTGGCACAGGCAATCGAACGCCTGCGCTGAGACGAGCTGCATAGGAATTCGAAATGATCCAGCGTCACCGCTAAAGCGGCCTTCGCCAGCGGAGCAATCCGCCGACCGGACTCATATTCCAGGCTTACATGCCCAGACTGAACACCAAGATTTGCGTCGTCACCGGCGCAGCACGTGGCATCGGCCGCGCGATCGCCGAGCGCTTCCATATCGAAGGCGCCATCGTCATCCTCACCGACGTCGACGAAACCACCGGCGCCGAGACTGCGATGGCCATCGGTTGCCGGTTCGAAAAGCTCGACGTCCGCGAAGAGGCGGATTGGCAGCGCCTGGCGGCGGTCGTTCCGGCGGCCGATGTGGTCGTCAACAATGCTGGCGTAACGGGTTTCGAGCACGGCATGGTCGCGCATGATCCCGAGCACGCGACCTTGTCGGACTGGCGCGCGGTCCATGCGGTCAATCTCGATGGCACGTTCCTCGGCTGTCGCTATGCAATCGGTGCGATGAAAGCAGCGGGCACGGGGTCGATCATCAACATCTCGTCGCGGTCGGGGCTGGTCGGCATTCCCCTCGCCGCGGCCTATGCCTCGTCGAAGGCGGCGATCCGCAATCATAGCAAGACGGTGGCGCTGTATTGCGCGCAGCAGGGGTGGAAGATCCGCTGTAACTCGGTGCACCCGGCAGCGATCCTGACACCAATCTGGGAGCCTATGCTCGGGGACGGACCGGACCGCGAGGCGCGGATGGCGGCGCTGGTGGCCGATACGCCGTTGAAGCGGTTCGGGATGCCGGAGGAGGTCGCCGCGGTGGCGGTGATGCTCGCGTCGGGCGAGGCGACGTATATTACGGGGACCGAGATCAATATCGATGGCGGGTTGTTGGCTGGCTCAGCCGCGTCGCCGGGGTAACGGCAACATCGTAATCCTCCCCCGCTAGGGGGAGGTGGCACCGAAGGTGACGGAGGGGGGACACGGAACAGAGGTTACCCCTTCCTCCCCCTCCGTCTGGCAAGAACCAGCCACCTCCCCCTTGCGGGGGAGGATCGTGGGGTCGCCCCTCAGCGCGTGACCATGTTGCCACGATCGAACAGGTCGACGCTCTGCGGCGTAATCCACCCGTAAGAATAATTCAGCTGGAACAGCACGAACAACACCGTCGCCACCACGGTCACCCGCCACGCCGTCCGCCCCGACCGAAACTCATGCGGCGCGCTTTCGGCCTGGCCGGGGACGTGTTCGCCCCCGACCTCACGCGTCGTCTTCACGCCGAATGGCAGGACCAGGAACACCGAGAACGACCAGAACAGGACATAGATCGCGAGTGCCGAGGTCCAGCGCATCGACTCAGCCCTCGATCAGCAGCACGTCAACGATCGGCTGCTTGCCGGTCCAGCGCTTGGCGACCTTGCGCACCGCGAGACGGATCTGCTCGCGCATCTTCTCACTCTCGCGCTTGCCGCCGCGTACCGTGTCCGCGGCCGCCTGGACCGCATCGGCGATAAACGCCGCACGGTCTTCCTCGACCGGCACACCCTGCACGCGGACTTGCGGCTGGCCGACCATCCGGCCGTCCTTGCCGAGCGCGACACCAACCGAAATCTGGCCATTAATCGCCAGCTTGCGCCGCTCGCTCAGCGTCGCGCCGTCCGCCGGGAGGATCACGTCGCCGTCGAGCACCAGACGCCCGACCGTCGCATTGCCGATTTTCGCCGGGCCCTTGGGCGCGAGGCGGATGATGTCGCCGTTGCTCTGCACGATTGCGCGCGGAATGCCCTGCTCGAGACCGAAGCGCGCATGCTCCATCATGTGGCGCATCTCGCCGTGTGTCGGCACCAGCACCTCGGGCCGCAGCCAGTCGTACATCTGCGCGAGTTCCGGCTGACCCGGGTGACCCGAGACATGGACGTGTGCCTGGCGCTCGGTGATCATGCGGATGCCCTTGGCCGCCAGCGTGTTCTGGATGCGACCGATCTGGACCTCGTTGCCCGGGATCTGCTTCGACGAGAAGATCACCGTGTCGTCGGCGTCGAGCGTGATCGTGTGCTGGCCATTGGCGACACGTGCGAGCGCCGCGCGCTCCTCGCCCTGGCCGCCGGTGGCGATGATCAGCACCTTGTTCTTGGGCAGGCGCATCGCTTCGTCGGGGCTGATCGTGTCGGGGAAATCCTTCAGATAGCCCGTCGCGCGCGCGACCTTGATGATCCGGTCGAGCGAACGCCCGGTGACACACAGCTTGCGCCCGGTTTCCTTCGCGACTTCGCCGAACGTGTGCAGACGCGCAGCGTTCGACGCGAAGCTGGTGATCATCACGCGGCCCTTGGCCTTGCTGACCTCCTCGAACAGACCCTTCCGCACGGTGCTCTCGCTGCCGGAAGCGGTGGTGTTGAAGATGTTGGTCGAATCGCAGACCAGCACGTCGACGCCCTTGTCGCCGATCGCCATGAAGCCTTCGGGCGTGGTCGGGTTGCCGATCACCGGGTTCTTGTCGAGCTTCCAGTCGCCGGTGTGGAACACGCGACCATAAGGCGTGTCGATCAGCAGCGCGTTCGCCTCGGGGATCGAATGCGACATCTCGACGAAGGTGAAGCCGAACGGCCCGAGCTGGAAATTGCCGCCCATCGGGATCATCTTGAGCTTCACGCGGTTGGCGATGCCCTCTTCCTCGAGCTTGCCGCGGATCAGGCCCATCGTGAACGGTGTCGCGTAGATCGGCACGCCGAGGTCTTCGGCGAGATACGGCAGCGAGCCGATATGATCCTCATGGCCGTGGGTGATGACGATGCCGAGCAGGTCGTCGATCCGGTCTTCGATGAAGGACAGGTCGGGCAAGATCACGTCGACGCCGGGATATTGCGGATCGGCGAAGGTGATGCCGAGATCGACCATCACCCACTTGCCCTGGCAGCCGTACAGGTTGACGTTCATGCCGATTTCGCCGGAGCCGCCAAGGCCACAGAAAAGGAGTTCGTTCTTCGGAGTCATTGATTACTTTCAGGATTATACAGGAATATGGCCCGCAGGCCGGTCGGCGCGAGCCCAATGGCCCTAGATATGGTGACGATCCCACATCATCGCCAGCCCCTGGATCGTCAGGTCGGCTTCGATGACGTCGAACACGTCGGTCTGCTTCTCGAATAACGTGGCGAGGCCGCCAGTGGCGACGACCTTCACGGGACGGCCGATCTCGCGCTTCATCCGCGCGACCAGCCCCTCGATCATAGCGACATAGCCCCAATAGATGCCGATGTGCATCTGCGAGACGGTATTAAGCCCGATCACGCTAGTATCGGTCGGCGCCTCGATCGCGATCCGCGGCAGTTTCGCGGCCGCGGTTACCAGCGCGTCGAGCGACAGGTTGATCCCCGGCGCGATGATCCCGCCCTTGTACGCGCCGCTATAGTCGACGACGTCGAACGTGGTCGCGGTGCCGAAGTCGATCACGATCAAATCGCCGGGATGCAGCGCGTGCGCGGCGATCGTGTTGACCGCACGATCGGCGCCGAGCGAGGCAGGCTCGTCGACGTCGATCGCGATGCCCCATTCGACCGGAGCATGGCCCGCGATCAGCGCTTCGGTGTTGAAGTATTTTGACGCGAGCACCTGGAGATTGTGCAGCGCGCGCGGCACGACGGTGGCGACGATCACGCCCTCGACCGCGGTCCGATCATGTCCGCCGAGCTGCATCAACTGGCTGAGCCACACCGCGTATTCGTCCGCCGTCCGCCGCGGATCGGTTGCGATCCGCCAACGTGCGACGATCTCGCCGGCTTCGACCAGCGCGAACACGACATTGGTATTGCCGGCATCGATCGCGAGCAGCATCAGCGGGGCCTCAAAGCAGGAAGACGTCGGCAGCGTGAATGACACGCCGCTCGCCAGACGCCAAGCGGAGGATCAGCGCGCCATCGGTATCGAGCCCGACGAACAGGCCGTCGATGCCGCTACCATCGGGAAGGCGAGCGGTCAGCGCGGTCCCGGCAGGGTGCGCACAATCGACCCAGCGCTCACGGACGGGCGCGATGCCCTCGGTCCGCCAACGGCCGATCCAACGGGCGAAACTGTCGGCGAGGATGTCTAGGAACATCGCCGGTTCGACCGCCACACCGTGCGCCGCGAGATCGGTCGTCAGACGGTCGGGCAGGTCAGGATGATGCGCGATGTTGACGCCGTAGCCGACGATCACCGCATTGTCCGCGCGTTCGAGCAGGATGCCCGACAGCTTGGCGTCCGCCAGCAACAGATCGTTTGGCCATTTCAGGACCAGCGTCTCGCTCGCATCGGTCGTGCCTTGGCAGATCCCGGCGACGAGAAAGGTCGACACCGTTTCCTGCAAGGCGACCGCGGCGACCAGCGCGAGGCTGGCGGCCGGCGGATCGTTCGGTCGCAACCGGACCAGCGTGCTGGTGTAAAGGTTACCCTCGGGCGACGACCATTCACGCCCGAGCCGTCCCCGCCCCGCCGTCTGGCGGATGGCGCGCAACCAGAGACCGTCCTCGGCACCGCCGCGTGCAAGCTCCAGCAGGTCGGCGTTGGTCGACCCTGTTTCCGCGACGGTGCGGATGATACTCAGAACAACGCCCGTGCGGCCGCCATCGTCCACGCGCCGAGCACGGGGATGAGGAGGTAACCGGCTGGCGACACGAACACCGCGGCGATGGCGATGAGGCCACCCTCGACCTTGCTCTCCATCGGCGCGAACGCCGGGGCCGGATCGTCGAAGTACATCGTCTTGACGACGCGCAGGTAATAATACGCGCCGATCACCGAGGCGGCGATGCCGACCACTGCCAGCGGGAACAGCCCGGCGTCGACCGCCGCGCTGAACACTGCGAACTTCGCGTAGAAGCCGAACAGCGGCGGAATGCCGGCGAGGCTGAACATGAAGATCGCGAGTGCCGCGGCCAATGCCGGCCGGGTCCGCGACATGCCGGCGAGGCTGTCGATCGTCTCGACCGGTTGCCCATCGTCACCACGCATCTGCAACACGACCAGGAACGAGCCCAGCGTCATCGCGACGTAGATCGTCAGGTACATCAGCACGCCCGACACGCCTTCCGGCGTCCCGGCCGCGAGACCGATCAGCGCGAAGCCGACGTTGTTGATCGACGAGTATGCGAGCAGTCGCTTGATGTTGGTCTGGCCGATCGCCGCGACCGCACCGAGGATGATCGACGCGAGTGCCGCGAAGATCACTATCTGGCGCCATTGGTCCGTCGCCGGGCCCATGGCATCGACCGCCACGCGGACGCTGAGCGCAAGCGCCGCGACCTTGGGCGCCGACGCGAAGAACGCGGTGACCGGGGTCGGTGCGCCCTCGTACACGTCGGGCGTCCACATGTGGAACGGCACGGCGCTGATCTTGAACGCGAGCCCAGCGAACACGAACACCAGCCCGAACAGCAGGCCGAGCGACTTCGTGCCCGCATAGGCTTCCGAGATGCCTGCGAACAACGTCGTACCGCTGAACCCGTAGACCAGCGAGATGCCGTACAGCAGGATACCACTGGCGAGCGCGCCGAGGACGAAATACTTCAGGCCCGCTTCCGCCGAACGCCCGTCGCGCCGCATGAAGCTGGCGAGGACATAGGCCGCAAGGCTCTGGAGCTCGAGACCGACATACAGCGTCAGCATGTCGGTGGCCGAGACCATGATCCCCATGCCGCACGCCGATAGCAGGATCAGCACCGGATATTCCGGACGCAGATCGTCGCCGTACGTGCGGGCGAAGAAGCTCGGCGCCATGACGATCGCGACCGCCGAGGCGATATAGATCAGCACCTTGGCGAACGCGCCGAACGCGTCTGCGCGGTACAGGCCATCGAACGCATAGCCGCCTGACGAGGCCGGACCGACCAGTGCGATCCCCGCCCCAACCAGCACGAACACGGCCGCGATCGAGACGGCACGCGTGGACTTGTCCCCGCCCCAGGCCGAGACGAGCATCAGGGCGATCGCGCCCAACGCCAGCACCAGTTCGGGCAGCGTCATTGCGATGTTAGCGGCGTAATCCATCAGTGTGCCTCCCCGTGCGCGGCACTATGGACGGTTGCGGCGGGCTTCCCCGCGGTTGGGTTGGAATCGCTGGCTGGCTTGGCGCGGTCGACACGGGCGAGAAGCACGCCCACGTCCTTGCGCATCGGAGCCAGGAAGCTCTCGGGATACACGCCCATCCACAGCACAACGGCTGCGATCGGTGCGAGCAGCCACATCTCGCGGCCCGACAGGTCGACCATCGCGCGGACGTCGTCCGACTTGATCTCGCCGAACACGACGCGGCGGTACAGGAACAGCATGTACGCAGCGCCGAGGATGATGCTCGTCGTGCAGAGCAGCGCGGTCCAGGTCGAGACCTGATACGTGCCCATCAGCGACAGGAACTCGGCGACGAAGCCGCTGGTGCCCGGCAGGCCGATCGAGGCCATCGTGAAGAACAGGAAGAAGATCGCGTATTTCGGCATGTTGATCGCGAGGCCGCCATAGCGCGAGATCTCGCGGGTATGGAGCTGGTCGTAGATCACGCCGACGCACAGGAACAACGCACCCGATACCAGGCCGTGGCTCAGCATCATGATCATCGCGCCTTCGATACCCTGCCGGTTGAACGCGAACAGACCGATCGTGACGATCGCCATGTGCGCGACCGACGAATAGGCGATCAGCTTCTTCATGTCCGACTGCACGAGCGCGACGAGCGACGTGTAGATCACCGCGACCGCCGACAGGCCGAAGATCAGCCAGGTGAGCTGGCCCGAAGCTTCGGGGAACATCGGCAGCAGGAAGCGCAGGAAGCCGTATCCGCCGAGCTTCAGCAGCACGCCCGCCAGGATCACCGAGCCTGCGGTCGGCGCCTGAACGTGCGCGTCGGGCAACCAGGTGTGTACCGGCCACATCGGCATCTTGACCGCGAACGATGCGAAGAACGCCAGCCACAGCCACGTCTGGACGTGCGCGGGGAAGTCGTAGTTCATCAGCGCCGGGATGCTCGTCGTCCCCGCGGTCTTCGCCATGTACAACATCGCGATGAACATCAGGACCGAGCCGAGCAGCGTGTACAGGAAGAACTTGTACGACGCGTAGATCCGGTTCGCGCCGCCCCAGATGCCGATGATCAGGTACATCGGGATCAGGCCGGCTTCGAAGAACACGTAGAACAGGAACAGATCCTGCGCCGCGAACGTGCCGATCATCAGCACTTCGGTGAACAGGAACGCCGCCATGTATTCCGGCACGCGCGTCGTGATCGAGCGCCAGCTGGCGCCGATGCAGATCGGCATCAGGAACACGCTGAGCATGATCAGCATCAGCGCGAACCCGTCGATGCCGAGCGACCAGCCGAACGGACCGAAGATGCCGGGGGTATGCTCGACGAACTGCCACTGTGCGCCACCGATATCGTAGTTCATCCACAGCATGATGCCGAGCACGAAGTCGATCAGCGTCGCCGCCAGTGCCAGCATCCGCGCCGTGTTCGCCGAAACGAACAGGCACACGACAGCCGCGATCATCGGGACCGCGATCAGGACGGAGAGGATAGGAAAGCCGGTCATTACAGTCCGATCGCCCAGGTTACGGCTGCGGTCAGCCCGATCAGCATGACGAAGGCATAGGTGTAGAGGTATCCCGTCTGGAAGCGGTTGGCCACGCGGCTACCGATCTGGACGACCCAGGTCGCGCCGTCGGGCCCGAACCGGTTAATCGTCTTCTCGTCGCCGCGGTGCCACAAGAAGCGGCCGATCGCGAACGCCGGGCGAACGAAGATCAGGTCGTACAGCTCGTCGAAATACCACTTATGCAGCAGGAAGTCGTAGAGCACGCCGAACTGTTCGACGACCTTGGCCGGGAACGTCGGTGCCTTGATATAGGCGTACCAGGCGGTGAGCAGGCCGAGCAGCATCGCGATCGTTGCCGACAGCTTCACGAGCAACGGCACGCCGTGCATCTCGTGCATCAGATGTTCGCGGAACGCGAGTGCGCCCTTCCAGAACTCTTCGCCTGCGGTCGGCTCGATGAAGAAGCCGTGGAACACGAAGCCGGCGAAGACAGCACCGATCGACAGCACGATCAACGGGATCAGCATCGGCAGCGGGCTCTCGTGCGGGTGATACCCGCCATCGCCTTCCGCCGGCGCATGTTGTGCGTCGTGATGATCGTGCGGCGCATGGCCTGCGTCCTCGGCCTTCGCCGGGTTCGCATGGTGATCGTCGACATGATGCGCATCGCCGTGGTCATGACCGTGTGCGTCGTGGAGCGCATGCTGGATGTGCTCCGATGCGGCCCAGCGCGGCTTGCCCCAGAAGGTCAGGAACATCACGCGCCACGAATAGAAGCTCGTCAGCAACGCGACGAGCACACCGACGAACCATACGCCCGGCTGACCCGCAGCCCAGCTCGCCTCGATGATCGCGTCCTTCGAATGGAAGCCGGCGAAACCGATCGCGGTGTTGCCGAAGATGCCGGGGATGCCGACGCCGGTGATCGCGAGCGTACCCGCCATCATCGCCCAGAACGTTACCGGGATCTTCTTACGCAGGCCGCCATAATAGCGCATGTCCTGCTCGTGGTGCATCGCATGGATGACCGAGCCGGCGCCGAGGAACAGCAGCGCCTTGAAGAACGCGTGCGTGAAGAGGTGGAACATAGCCGCGCCGTACGCGCCGACACCGGCCGCGAAGAACATGTAGCCGAGCTGCGAACAGGTCGAATACGCGATCACGCGTTTGATGTCGGTCTGCACGAGGCCGCAAGTCGCCGCGAACAGGCAGGTCGCGGCACCGACCGAGGTCACCACGGTCAGCGCGACCGGGCTCATCTCGAACATCGGCGACAGGCGGCAGACCATGAAGACGCCGGCGGTGACCATCGTCGCCGCGTGGATCAGCGCCGACACCGGGGTCGGGCCTTCCATCGCGTCCGGCAACCAGGTGTGCAGGCCGAGCTGCGCTGACTTGCCCATCGCGCCGACGAACAGCAGCAGGCAGAGCACCGTCATCGTGTCGAAGCGGTAGCCGAGGAAGCCGAGCGTCGAGCCCGCCATGCCGGGAGCCGCGGCGAGGATCTCGGGGATCGAGACCGTGCCGAACACCAGGAACGTGCCGAAGATGCCGAGCATGAAGCCGAGATCGCCGACGCGGTTGACGACGAACGCCTTGATCGCGGCCGCACTGGCGGAAGGCTTGCGGAACCAGAATCCGATCAGGAGGTAGGACGCCAGGCCCACGCCTTCCCAACCGAAGAACATCTGGACCAGATTGTTCGCGGTCACGAGCATCAGCATCGCGAAGGTAAACAGCGACAGATACGCGAAAAAGCGCGGCTGGTCGGGATCCTCGTCCATATAGCCCCAGCTATACAGGTGGACGAGCGCCGAGACCGACGTGACGACCACGAGCATCACCGCGGTCAGCGCATCGACGCGCAGCGACCACGCGACGTTCATGTCGCCCGAGTGGATGAAGTCGAGCAGCGGCGCGACGGTGGCCGTGCTGGTGCCCGAAAGGAAGCCGATGAAGATCGGCCAGGACAACAGGCACGACGCGAACAGCGCAGCCGTGGTGACGAGTTTCGCCGGCACGTTGCCGATCGCGCGATTGCCGAACCCGGCAACGATCGCGGCCAGTAACGGCAGGAAGACGATAAGCTGGATCAACCGTATTACCCCTTCATCCGGTTGACGTCGTCGACCGCGATGGTGCCGCGACCGCGGAAATAGATCACGAGAATGGCGAGGCCGATCGCGGCCTCACCCGCGGCGACCGTCAGCACGAACATCGCGAACACCTGTCCGACGAGATCGTGGAGGAACGCCGAGAACGCGACGAGATTGATGTTCACTGCCAGCAGGATCAGCTCGATCGCCATCAGGATGACGATGAGGTTCTTGCGGTTCAGGAAGATGCCGAGCACCCCCATCGTGAACAGGATCGCCGCAACGACCAGATAATGGACGAGACCGATCGTCACAGTTCAACTCCCTGCCCGACGACCGGGCTCGTGTTGCGCGTGGCATCCTGTGGACGACGCGCATTCTGGCGGCTGATGTTCTGCGCCTTGACGCCGCCACGCTGGCGGTGGGTCAGCACGATCGCGCCGATCATCGCGACCAGCAGCACCAGGCCGGCACCCTCAAACACGAACAGATAGCGCGTGTAGAGCAGATTACCGATCGCCTGGATGTTGGGCACGGTGTCGTCGATCGGTGCGGCACGCCGCGCGAGCTGGATTGGACCGGTGCTCCATGCGCCGATCGCGATCATCACCTCGGCGGCGAGTGCGACGGCGAGCGCGAGGCCGATCCCGAAATATCGGGCGACGCCTGCGCGAAGCTCGGTGAAGTCGATGTCGAGCATCATGACGACGAACAGGAACAACACCGCGACCGCACCGACATAGACGATGACGAGCAGCATCGCGATGAACTCGGCACCGACCAGGATCATGAGACCGGCCGCGTTGAAGAACGCTAGGATCAGCCACATCACCGAATGGACCGGGTTGCGCGACGCGATCGTCAAAGCGCCCGACAGGACGACGACGAATGCGAAGAGGTAAAAGGCAAAGGCCTGAATCACGATTGCGGCCCCTTAGACGCCCACGAGAAGAATGAGCGCGCCATTAACGGTACGGCGCATCGGCGGCAAGGTTCGCCGCGATCGCGCTTTCCCAACGGTCGCCATTATCGAGCAGCTTCGACTTGTCGTAGATCAGCTCTTCGCGCGTCTCGGTCGCGAACTCGTAGTTCGGCCCCTCGACGATCGCATCGACCGGGCACGCCTCGGCACACAGGCCGCAGTAAATGCACTTGGTCATGTCGATGTCGTAGCGCGTGGTGCGGCGTGACCCATCGTCACGCGGCTCGGCCTCGATCGTGATCGCCTGCGCGGGGCACACGGCCTCGCAAAGCTTGCACGCGATGCACCGCTCTTCGCCGTTCGGATAACGACGCAGCGCATGCTCGCCCCGGAACCGCGGCGATACCGGATTGCGCTCGTACGGATAGTTGATCGTCGCCTTCTCCTTAAAGAAATAGCGAAGCGTCAACGCGTGCGCCTTCACGAATTCCCACAGGGTAAACGACTTGATGATCTGAGCGACGCTCATGAACCCACTCCAACGCGCGTCAGCATGAGATAGCCCGACACGAGGAAAACCCAGAACAGCGAGACGGGGAGGAAGACCTTCCAGCCGAGCCGCATCAGCTGATCGTAGCGATAACGCGGCACGGTCGCCTTCACCCAGCTGAACAGGAAGAAGAAGAACAGGATCTTGGCGAACAGCCAGATGATCCCCGGCACGTAGTACAGCGGCGCCCAGTCGACCGGTGGCAGCCACCCGCCCCAGAACAGCGTCGCGTTGAGCGCGCACATCAGCAGCACGTTGGCATACTCGCCGAGCCAGAACAGCGCGAACGACATCGACGAATATTCGGTCTGGTAGCCGGCGACGAGCTCGCTCTCCGCCTCGGTCAGATCGAACGGCGCGCGCTGCGTCTCGGCCAGCGACGAGATAAAGAACATCACCGCCATCGGGAACATCAGCGGGTTGAGTATATACCCGTTGAAGAACCAGACGTGCGATTTCTGCGCCATCACGATCGCTGACAGGTTGAAGCTGCCGGTCCACAGCACGACCGAAATCAGGATGAAGCCGATCGCGACCTCATACGACACCATCTGCGCGGCCGCACGAAGCGCCGAATAGAACGGGTATTTCGAGTTCGACGCCCAGCCCGACAGAATGATCCCGTACACGCCGAGCGACGAGGCCGCGAGCACGTAGAGCAGCCCGACGTTGATGTCCGCGAGCACGACGCCGACGCCGAACGGCACCACCGCCCAGACGATCAGCGCGACCGTAAAGGTGATGATCGGTGCCAGCAGGAACAGCGTCCGGTTGGCGGCTGCGGGGACGATCGTCTCCTGCAGGAACACCTTCAGACCGTCGGCAAAGCTCTGCAACAGGCCGAACGGACCGACGACGTTGGGACCGCGTCGCAGCGCCATTGCCGCCCAGATCTTGCGGTCGGCATAGATGATCATCGCCACCGCGAGCATCAGCGGCAGCGCGATCACGAGGATGTCGATGATCGTCGCGAGGAAGAACGCCCAGTCGTAACCGAGCGAGGATTCGAACCAGGAGATCATTCGGCTGCCTCCGCGTAGTCTTCTCCGTGGAGAAGTTCGGCCGAGCAGCGCTGCATCGTCGGCGACGCACGGCAGATCGCGTTGGTCAGGTAGAAGTCCTTGATCGGATAGCCGGCGAGGACACCCTCACCTGCACCGTTGAGCGAAGGCGGATTCCAATCGAACGTCGCGAGCGCCTGATGACGCAACGCAGGCACGTCTGCGTACATTTCCTCGCGCAGCCCCTCGAAACTGTCGAACGGCAGCGTATGGCCGAGCGTGTCGGACAGAGCGCGGAAGATCGACCAGTCGTCGCGCGCATCGCCGGGCGCGAACACCGCACGCTCGCCGCGCTGGACACGGCCCTCGAGATTGACCCACGTGCCCGACTTCTCGGCATAGGTGACGCCCGGCAGGATGACGTCGGCAGCTGCCGCACCCTTGTCGCCGTGATGCCCCACGAACACCTTGAAGCCGGCGAACTTCGAATAATCGACCTCGTCCGCGCCGAGGAAGAAGCCGAGCTTCGCCCCCATCACGTCGGCGATCCCGCCCTTCTGCGCATAACCGAGCATCAGCCCGCCCATCCGCGAGGCGGCCATGTGGACGACGTTGAAGCCGTTCCAGTCCGCCTTCACAAGACCGAGCGTGTCGACCAGCTTCAACGCAGCCGCATGGCCACCCTTCAGCGTGCCGCCACCGACAATCACCATCGGACGCTCGGCCTTGCCGAATGCTTCGGTCACCGCCTCAGGCAGGTTACCCAGCAGCGCCAGATCGTCGCCGAGCCACTCGACCTTGTACGTCAGGTCCGTCTCCGGTCCGATCGCAAAGACCTTTGCGCCCTTCTTGATGGCCTTGCGCACCCGCGTGTTCACCAGCGGCGCTTCCCAGCGCAGGTTGGTGCCCACCAGCAGGATCGCGTCGGCACGCTCGGTGCCCGCGATCGTCGTGTTGAAATTGACCGCGGCGATGCTGGTCGCGTCATAGTCCATGCCGGTCTGACGGCCTTCGAGCAGGCTCGACCCCATCTTCGCGAGCAGCGCCTTGGCGGCGTACATCGTCTCGCAATCGACCAGATCGCCAGCGACAGCCGCAACGCTGGACCCGGCGTTCACCGCCTTGATCGCTGCAAACGCTTCGTCCCACGTCGCGGGAACCAGCTTGCCGTTCACCCGCACATAAGGCTTGTCGAGACGACGACGGACAAGGCCGTCGATCGCATGGCGCGTCTTGTCGGTCGCCCACTCCTCGTTCACGTCCTCGTTGATCCGCGGCACGCAGCGCAGCACCTGGCGACCACGGCTGTCGAGCCGGATGTTGGTGCCGACCGCGTCCATCACGTCGATCGTCAGCGTCTTGCGCAATTCCCAAGGACGCGCCTCGAACGCATACGGCTTCGACGTCAGCGCACCGACCGGGCACAGATCGACGACGTTGCCCGACAGTTCGCTCTTGACCGCATTCTCGAGATACGAGGTGATCTGCATGTCCTCGCCGCGGAAGATCGCACCGATCTCCTCGACGCCGGACACTTCCTCGGCAAACCGGATGCAGCGCGTGCACTGGATGCAGCGGGTCATGACCGTCTTGACGATCGGGCCCATATACTTCTCGGTGACCGCGCGCTTGTTCTCGTCGTAGCGCGAATGACCGCGACCATACGCGACCGACTGGTCCTGAAGATCGCACTCGCCGCCCTGATCGCAGATCGGGCAATCGAGCGGATGGTTGATCAGCAGGAATTCCATGATGCCCTCGCGGGCATTCTTGACCATCGGCGAGTTGGTGAAGATCTCCTGCTTGTCCGCCGCCGGCAGCGCGCACGACGCCTGCGGCTTGGGCGGACCAGGCTTCACCTCAACGAGGCACATCCGGCAATTACCGGCGATGCTCAGCCGCTCATGATAACAGAAACGCGGAATCTCCTTGCCGGCAAGCTCGCACGCCTGCAGCACGGTGGCGCCCTGCGGCACCTCGATCTCTACGCCATCGACTTTGACTAAGGGCATTACTCTGCGGCTTCCATCATCGGCGCGGTGTCGCCACCGCGCTCACGGATACGGCGCTCCATCTCGGGGCGGAAATGCTTGATCAGGCCCTGGATCGGCCAAGCAGCGGCGTCGCCGAGCGCGCAGATCGAGTGACCCTCGACCTGCTTGGTGACCTGCTGGAGCATGTCGATCTCGGACAGTTCGGCGTCGCCGGTGCGCATCCGCTCCATCACGCGCCACATCCAGCCGGTGCCTTCGCGGCACGGCGTGCACTGACCGCAGCTCTCATGCTTGTAGAAGTACGAGATGCGGCTGATCGCGCGGACGATGTCGGTCGACTTGTCCATGACGATGATCGCCGCGGTGCCGAGGCCCGAGCCGACAGCCTTCAGGCCGTCGAAGTCCATCGCGCAGTCCATGATCTGCGCGGCGGGCACAAGCGGCACCGAAGAGCCACCGGGGATCACCGCGAGCAAATTGTCCCAGCCGCCACGGATCCCGCCGCAATGCGTCTCGATCAGGTCGCGGAACGAGATGCTCATCTCCTCCTCGACCACGCAGGGCTTGTTCACATGGCCGCTGATCTGGAACAGCTTCGTCCCGCGGTTGTTCTCCGCGCCAAAGCTGGAGAACCATGCCGCGCCACGTCGAAGGATCGTCGGCGCGACCGCGATCGACTCGACGTTGTTGACCGTCGTCGGGCAGCCATAAAGACCGGCCCCCGCCGGGAAAGGTGGCTTCAGCCGCGGCTGGCCCTTCTTGCCCTCGAGGCTCTCCAACATCGCGGTCTCTTCGCCGCAGATGTACGCGCCCGCGCCACGATGCACGAACACGTCGAAGTCGTAGCCCGACCCACATGCATTCTTGCCGATGAAGCCGCGATCGTATGCCTCGGCAACGGCTGCGAACAGCGTCTCGGCCTCGCGGATATATTCGCCGCGGATGTAGATGTACGCGGCGCGCGCGCGCATCGCGAACCCGGCGATCAGTGCGCCCTCGATCAGCTTGTGCGGATCGTGGCGAATGATCTCGCGATCCTTGCAGCTGCCCGGCTCGGATTCATCGGCGTTGATGACGAGGAAGTTCGGCCGGTCGGGCTTCGGCTCCTTCGGCATGAACGACCATTTGGTGCCGGTCGGGAAGCCCGCACCGCCACGGCCACGCAGACCAGACGCCTTCATCACGTCGATGATCGCGTCCTGGCCGAGCGCCATCAGGTCCTTGGTGTTGTCCCAATCGCCGCGCATGATCGCCGCGTCGATGTTCCACGGCTGGAAACCGTAGACGTTGGTGAAGATGCGGTCCTTGTCGGCGAGCATCAGGCCCACTCCCCCCGGTAATCGTGGTTCGCGTCGACCATCGCCTTCAGCGAGGTCGCGCCGCCCTCGGGGCAGCTTGCGCGACGACCGAATTGCGGCCCCGGCGTCGGGTGCCCGCCATTGGCCAGCGCCTCGAGGATCTCGGTCGTCTTGTCGTAATCGAGATCTTCGAAGTTATCGTCGTTGATCTGCACCATCGGCGCATTCGCGCACGTGCCCAGGCACTCGACCTCGGTCAGCGTGAACATGCCGTCCGGAGTCGTGCCGCCCTTGACCAGCCCGCGGTTCTTGCAGGCGGCCAGAACGTCGTCCGACCCACGCAGCATGCACGGCGTCGTGCCGCAGACCTGGACGTGGAAGCGACCGACCGGCGCGAGATTGAACATCGTGTAGAAGGTCACGACCTCGTACACGCGCATGTACGGCACGCTGATCTGACGCGCGACGAACTCGATTACCGGCACCGGCAACCAGCCCTGCGTCTGCGTTTCCGCACCGACCTGGCGCTGCGCCAGATCAAGCAGCGGGATCGACGCCGACTGCTCGCGACCCTTGGGATAGCGCCCGAGGATCTCGTTCGCCTTCACCTGGTTCTCGTCCGTCCACGCGAACGAACCCCAGCGGGCGCGGGTCTCGGCCTCGTCGGGAATTTTCGGAGCTTCAGCCATCAGCGGTCACATTCACCAAAAACGATATCCATCGCGCCGAGGATCGCGGTCGTATCCGCCAGCATGTGGCCCTTCGCCATGAAGTCCATGGCTTGCAGATGCGAGAACGCGGTCGGGCGGATCTTGCAGCGGTACGGCTTGTTCGAGCCATCGGCGACCAGATACACGCCGAACTCGCCCTTGGGGCTCTCGGTCGCGACATAGACGTCGCCGGCGGGCACGTGGAAGCCCTCGGTATAGAGCTTGAAGTGATGGATCAGCGCTTCCATCGACTGCTTCATCTCGCCACGCTTGGGCGGCACGACCTTGCGGTCGAGCGACGCGATCGGCCCCTCCGGCATGTCGCGCAGGCACTGCTTCATGATCCGCGCAGACTGACGCACTTCCTCGACGCGCACCATGAACCGGTCATAGCAATCGCCACGCGTGCCGACCGGCACCTCGAAGTCCATCTTGGCGTACACGTCATAAGGCTGCGACTTGCGCAGATCCCAGGCGATACCCGAGCCGCGGATCATCGGACCGGAAAAGCCCCATTTGATCGCGTCGTCGCGGCTGACCACGGCGATGTCGACGTTGCGCTGCTTGAAGATGCGGTTGTCCGCGACGAGGCTGATCGCATCCTCGAACAACCGCGGCAGGCGCGTGTCGAGCCAGTCGCCGATGTCGGTGAGCAGCTTCAACGGCGCATCCTGATGCACGCCACCAGGACGGAAATAGTTCGAATGCATGCGCGCACCGGAGACACGCTCGAAGAAGTTCATGCAGTCTTCGCGGATCTCGAACAGCCACAGGTTCGGCGTCATCGCGCCGACGTCCATGACGTGAGAGCCCAGATTGAGCATATGGTTCGAGATGCGCGTCAGCTCAGCGAAGAATACCCGCAGATACTGCGCACGCTCGGGCACTTCGAGATCGAGCAGCTTCTCGACCGCCAGCACCCAGCTATGCTCCATGCACAAAGGCGAGCAGTAATCGAGACGATCGAAATACGGCAGCGCCTGCGTGTAGGTCTTGTATTCGATCAGCTTCTCGGTGCCGCGATGAAGCAGGCCGACATGCGGGTCGACACGCTCGACGATCTCGCCGTCGAGCTCCATGACCAGACGGAGCACACCGTGCGCGGCCGGATGCTGCGGACCGAAGTTGATCGTGTAGTTCTGGATCGTGACGTCGCCGGTCGTGGGATCGGCTGCGTCGGCTTCACCCAGAAGCTCTTCGACATAGAGGCTCACTGGTTCTGTCCCCCGGTTCCGTTGACACCCTTGCTCGGGATCACATCCGACTCCACGGGCTTGTCCTGCTTCTGGTTGCCCGGATCAGGCTCGCCAGCACCACTTTGACCGGAATGCTTGACGTCCTTCTTACCATAAGGCTCGCTCGGCGCGGCAGGCGCCTGGGTAGGCGACTGCGCCGCGTCCGCCTTAACGATCGTGTCGGCCTTGAGCGGCGTCGGCGCACCCTTGGCCTCGGGCAATGCGCCCTTCTCGTCGCCGGGGAGCACGTAATTCGCGCCCTCCCATGGGCTCATGAAATCGAACGTGCGGAAGTCCTGCGCAAGCTGAACGGGCTCGTACACGACGCGCTTCGACTCTTCCGAATAGCGCAGCTCGACATACCCGGTCAGCGGGAAGTCCTTGCGCTGCGGATGACCGCGGAAGCCGTAATCGGTCAGGATGCGGCGCAGGTCCGGATTGCCGCTGAACAACACGCCGTACATGTCGTACACTTCGCGCTCGAGCCAACCGGCGACCGGCCAGATATCCGTCACCGACGGCACCGGCTTTTCCTCGTCGGTCGCGACATGCACGCGCAGACGGTGATTCCGCGTCAGCGACAGCATGCAATAGACGACCTCGAACCGCTCTGCGCGATCCGGATAGTCGACGCCGGCGATCTCCATGAGCTGCTGGTAGGCAAGCCCCGGCGTATCGCGTAGCGCGATCATCGCGTCGTACAGGTCTTCGCGACGAACGTGCAGCGCGACTTCGCCGACATGGTCGACCGCGTCGAGCAGCATGCCGCCAAGCGCCGCGCGGGCGCTGTCGATCACGCCGTCATTCGACGTGTACGCTGGTGCGGGAGCCCTCAACGCTCGATGCTCCCGGACCGCCGGATCTTCCGCTGCAGCTGCATGATGCCGTACAGCAATGCCTCAGCCGTCGGCGGGCACCCGGGGACGTAGATGTCCACGGGCACGATCCGATCGCAGCCACGCACGACGCTGTAGCTGTAGTGATAATAGCCGCCGCCGTTCGCGCACGATCCCATCGAGATCACGTACTTCGGCTCGGACATCTGGTCGTAGACCTTGCGGAGTGCCGGGGCCATCTTGTTGCACAGCGTACCGGCGACAATCATCACGTCCGACTGGCGCGGGGACGCGCGCGGTGCGGCGCCGAAGCGCTCGAGATCGTAGCGCGGCATGTTGACGTGGATCATCTCGACCGCGCAGCATGCGAGCCCGAACGTCATCCACCACAGCGAGCCGGTGCGGGCCCACTGGAACAGCTCCTCGGTCGACGTGACGAGGAAACCCTTGTCCGTCAGTTCACCGTTCAATCCGTCGAAAAAGCCCTGGTCGGGTGGCACCAGCGAACTGGGCGAACCGGGTGCGGGCTGAAGCTCTACTCCCAATCGAGTGCTCCCTTCTTCCATGCGTAGACGAGGCCAAGGGCCAATTCGCCGATAAAGATCATCATCGAAATCCACGCGGTCCAGCCGAGCGTGAAGACCGAGACGGCCCAGGGATACAGGAACGCGGCCTCGAGATCGAAGATGATGAAGAGGATGGCGATCAGGTAGAAGCGCACGTCGAACTGGCTCCGCGGATCCTCGAATGCGGGAAAGCCGCACTCGTATTCGCTGAGCTTCTCAGGCGTAGGCTTGTGTGACCCCGTGAGGCGCGAGACGGCTATCGGCAGGAACACGAACGTGCTCGACAATGCGATGGCGATCCCGAGGAACAGGAGGATCGGAAGGTAGTGCGACAGGTCGACCAAATTGCTTCTCGCAAGTGCGAACGGAACGGGGCCGCTTTAGGCCGATGGGGGGTGATGGGCAAGGCGTGGAGGGTGTGAGAATCACTCGCAAGTGGAGGGATGGGGGTGGCGGGAAACATGCGTTACTTGGCGCGCACGAGCGTTGGCGCTCCATGACGTCGCCGATACCGATCCGTCACCTCGAACGCGTTCGGCGCCTCCCTAAGAAGCAAAGACGACGCCGCGTTCGAAGAGCGACCCCCTCCTCCTTGTTCTCCCGCGAAGGCGGGAGCCCAGTCTGGATCCCCGCCTTCGCGGAGAGACAAGCTGACTTGGACTCTAGGGATACACCGAGTAGTTCCGAGGTCCCCCGGCACCGCAAACAGACGACGAAAGATGTTTTGCGCGAGTGGATGCCGGAACAAGCCGGCATGACAGACTGCGCGCTGACGCCGTCCGACCTCACGATCCTCCCCCGCCAGGCGGAGGTGGCACCGAAGGTGGCGGAGGGGGAGGACGCGGAACAGAGGTTGCCCTTACCTCCCCCTCCGACTGGCAAACGCCAGCCACCTCCCCCTTGCGGGGGAGGATCGTGCATTCGCCTTAGCGCAGCGCGCCGGCCACCAGCTTATGCAACCGCGAGTGAAGCGCATCGTTCGCAGCAAGGAACTCATTACGCTCCATCGCGCGATCGCCGCCACGGAAGTCGGTAACGAAACCACCGGCTTCCTTTACCAGCAGCATGCCCGCTGCGACGTCCCAAGGCTTCAGGTTCGATTCCCAGAACCCGTCGAAACGCCCGGCCGCAAGCCAAGCCAGATCTAAAGCAGCAGCACCAAGACGACGGATCCCAGCAACCTCAGGCGCAACCGCGCCGAAAATCCGGCTCCACTGCGCGAAGTCGCCATGCCCCAGGAACGGGATCCCCGTCGCAATCAGCGATTCGGACAGATCGCGGCGCGACGACACGCGCAGGCGCTGGTCGGTGAGCCAAGCGCCCCGGCCCTTCTCGGCCCAGAAGCTCTCGTCGGTCAGCGGCTGATACACGAGCGCAGTCGTGACCTCACGCTTGCCGTTCGGCATCGGCTCCTCGACCGCGATCGAGATGCAGAAATGCGGGATGCCATGGAGGAAGTTCGACGTCCCATCCAGGGGATCGACGATAAAGCGCGGCTTGTTCGGATCGCCCTCGACCTCGCCGCGCTCCTCCATGAGCATGCCCCAATCGGGACGGGCGTGGCTGAGTTCTTCGAAGATCGTCTGCTCGGCGCGCTGGTCGGCCTGGCTGACGAAGTCGGCTGGACCCTTGCGGCTCACCTGGAGCTGCTGGACCTCGTTGAAGTCACGGCGCAGGCGCGGCGCGGCCTTGCGGGCGGCGCGCTCGATGACGGTCATGATGCCTGAATGGCTGGGCATGGTATTCTATCTCCCCCCCCCCGCAAGCGGGAGGGGCCGGGGGTGGGCTCGCGCTATCAGCGTCGCGCGGCATCGAAATTGTTCGCGCCAAGGTCGTTGCGTACCATGGAGGGCGGGTGCCCACCCCCCGGCCCCCTCCCGCTTGCGGGAGGGGGAGCAGTTTTCAGTCCGCGCGACGCACGTAGGTCTGCTCGTAGACATCGACCACGATCCGCGTGCCGGCACCAATATGCGGCGGCACCATCACGCGCACGCCGTTCTCCAGCACCGCAGGCTTGTAGCTCGACGAAGCAGTCTGCCCCTTCACGACGGCATCCGCCTCGACGATCAGCGCCTCGATCGTGTCGGGAAGCTGGACCGAGATCGGCCGCTCTTCCCAGAGCTCCATCACCACGTCCATACCGTCCTGCAGGAACGCCGCGGCGTCGCCCAGGATGTCGGCGTCGAGCGAGATCTGCTCGTAATTGACCTTGTCCATGAAGGTGAGCATGTCGCCCTCGCGGAACAGGAACTGAAAGTCGACGGTCTCGAGCCGCACCTTCTCGACGCTCTCGGCGGAGCGGAAGCGAGTGTTATTCTTGCGGCCGTCGATGAGATTCTTCATCTCGACCTGCATATAGGCACCGCCCTTGCCAGGCTGGGTGTGCTGAATCTTGACGGCGCGCCAGATGCCGCCCTCATATTCAAGAATGTTGCCGGGACGAATCTCGACCGCGTTGATCTTCATGACCGATTCCTGCTGGAAAGAGCTAGGGGCCGTCCGCGAAGCTTGGCCCTGGGGCATGACTCTGCGGAAACCCGAAGCGGCGGGCTTTAGCGGGACGACCCCGTTCCGGCAAGCAGCGGGTAGGGGTTCACGTTCTCGCCCTGCCACCAGCGCTCACCCGGCTGCATCCTGGTCAGCCCGAAATGGAGGTGGTAATTGCCTGCCCCCGCATCGCCGGTGTCGCCGACATAGCCGAGCGTATCACCTGCCTTGACCGCCATGCCCTCGCGGATGCCAGCCGCATACCCCGCGAGGTGCGCATAATAATAGGTCCAGCGCCGGTCGGGCGAGCGGACGTACAGCGTGATCCCGCCAAGTCCGCTCTGGAACAGCTTCTCGATCCGCCCCGGTGCAGCCGCGACGACGCGCGTGCCACCCGGTGCCATGATGTCCGTCCCGTGATGACTGCGCAGACCGCCGCCCCGCGCATCGTTCCAGCTGTCGGCAATCGCTTTGCGCGACACGCCAGCCACCGGAACGGCCAGCGCCCCCGGCGTCACGGTAACGGCAGCGACCTCGGCGGGAGGCACCGACTTACGCCAAGGCACCCGCCGCTCGATGCCGCTACCGCTGCTCCCGAACGACACCATCGACGCAAATCCGCCGATCGCCACCACGATCAGCCCGAGAATGATCCAGAACGTCCGCGTCATCGCCTCAGGCCTGGAACACGGCCTTGGTCCCCGGCTTGATCATCATCGACAACCGCGCCGCATCCCAGTTGGTCAGGCGGATGCAACCATGGCTCTCCGCACGTCCGATTGTCTCGGGGTTTGGCGTACCGTGAATGCCGTAATGCTCCTTCGACAGATCCATCCAGACGACCCCGACCGGACCGTTCGGCCCCGGCGGGAGCATCTCCTTCTGCTGCCCCTTCTTCGCATCCCAGAACAGCGCCGGGTTGAAGTGGAACTTCGGATTGTAATCGGATCCCTTGATCGTCCACGTGCCGAGCGGCAGCGGGTCATGGCTCGACCCCATCGTCGCGGAGAATTGCGCGATCAGCTTGTCGTTCGCATCGAGCACGCGCAGCACGCCATCCGACTTGTCGACCACGACATGATCCGCCTGCGGCTGCTTCGCATCGACGTTCAGCATCGTGAGCGTCGCGATCCAGTCCGGCTTCAACTTCGAATCATACGCGCGCGACGTCGGCAGCGCGTTCGGAAACACGACCTTGGTGCCCGGCGCCAGCTTCGTCGTCGGCGAGTTCAGCGCGACGATCACCGCCGGCGTCGTGTGGAACATCTCGCCGAGCTTCTCCATCACCGTCTTGTAGCCCAGCGACGGGAGTTCGGCCTGCTTGGCCGGATCCTTCGGGAACGGATTGACGAACGGCCCCGCCAGCATCTCGGGTGTCAGCGCGACCGTCACGGTCGGCCGCGCGGCGCGGTACGGATACAGCGCCTGCAACGTCCGCGCGTCAGACTTGCCAGTGATCGGCAGTCCCTTCGCCTCCTGGAACCCCTTCAGCGCCGCCACCAGCGACTGCCCGCCGCGCCCGTCGAGCACGCCCGGCCCAAAGCCGAGATAGTCGAGGATAACCTGTACGTGCAGGATGTTGCGATCGATCGGCACAGGCTTGGCCGACGCTGTCTGCGCCAATGCGGGAGACGCGGCCCCCAGCAGGCAGGCCGCAAGAACCGAAGCCTTCATCGCAAATGCCGTCATGCCCATCATCCCAAACCGTTACGCTGCTGCATCAAACGGTCGGGACGACGGTTGTTTCCACCGGCTCAGCGCTTCGCGAGAACCTCGCCGAACGCCTTGATCGCAGCAACCTCGTCACCACCCCAAACGGCGCTCGACACGGCAATGAAGTCGGCACCAGCAGCAACCAGCGGCGCGGCATTCTCCGGCGTAATCCCGCCGATCGCGACGCACGGCATCTCGAACAGCGTCGACCACCACGACAGGATAACCGGCTCGGCCATATGCTCGACCGTCTTCGTCGTCGTCGGATAGAACGCCCCGAACGCAACGTAGTCGGCCCCGGCCTCGCCCGCTTCCATCGCCAGATGACGGCTGCCATGACAGCTCACGCCGATCTGCGCATTGGGCCCAAGCTGAACCCGCGCCTCACGCGGATCGCCATCGTCCTGCCCGAGATGCACGCCGTCCGCGTCGAGCCGCTTCGCAAGCCCGATATCGTCGTTGACGATAAACGCGACATCACGCTCGGCACAGATCGCCCGCAAAGGCTCGCCCAGCGCGGCCGCCGCATGCTGGTCGATATCCTTCACGCGGAACTGGAACGCAGCCACGGGGCCAGCATCAAGCGTCCGAGCGAGACGCTCCGGGAAGTCGCCACCGACATCCAGCGGCGACACCAGGTAAAGCTGGCAAGCCGGCCGGCGCATGTCGCGGCGGAAATTCTCGGCGAAATTGGGATCGAGCGGGCCCAGCGGATCTTCGAATTCGGTCATGTCCGCCCCCTAGCCGCTCATGCCCGCCACGTCACCCCGGCGCATGACCAGGGCGACGTGCAGGCCAACCGAGGCTTATTCCTCGTTCTTGTAGATCCGGATGATCCGGTCGAGCATCGCCAACGCTTCGTCGCGCGGGCGCTGGAAGGTATTGCGGCCGATGATCGAGCCGTTGCCGCCACCGTCGCGAATGTCGCGCGCGTCCTGGAAGATCGCGTCCTCGCCCTTCGACGCGCCGCCCGAGAAGACGTTGATGCGACGCCCGGCAAAGCTCGACTGGACGACGTGCTTCACGCGGTCCGACTGCTTCGACCAATCGGTGTTTGCATAAAGCGGCTTAGCTTCCTTCTGCTCGATATGCGCGGTCGGCAGCTTGGTCTTGATGATGTGCGCGCCGAGCAGCGCCGCGATGTGCGCGGCATAGGCGCCGACGTCCAAAGCGAGCTCGCCGTCCTTGGTCAACTCGCCGCCGCGCGGATACGACCAGATCACCGTCGCGATACCGACCGACTTCGCCTCTTCGCTCAGCTCGCGGATTTCCTCGACGAGGTCGAAGAACTGGTCCGCGCCCGGGTAGATCGTGAAGCCGATCGCCGCGGACCCGAGCCGCACCGCGTCCGACACGGTCGCCGTCACCGCCTGGTCGATCGAGGTCGCCCAGCTGTTCGAGCTGTTGCACTTCAAGATCGTCGGGATCTGCCCCGCAAACGTATCCGCGCCCGCTTCGAGCATCCCGAGCGGCGCGGCATAGGCACTGAGCCCGGCATCGATCGCCAACTGATAATGGTAATGCGGGTCGTACGCCGCCGGATTGACCGAGAAGCTGCGCGCCGGGCCATGCTCGAAGCCCTGGTCGACCGGCAGGATCACGAGCTTGCCGGTGCCGCCGAGCTTGCCCTGCATCAGGATGCGCGCGAGGTTCGCCTTCACCGCCGAACTGGTGGCCTCGTATTTGTCGAGAATCATTTTGATTTGCGGGGTGATTGTCGAGGTCATGCTGAAATCCTGTCTTAGAGTTCGAGCCAGCGGCGCAGCGCGTCGTCGACTCGGGTCATGGTGGTGATGGGTATGGTACCGATAATCTTGACGATCTTGTTGCGGTCGAGCGTATCAACCTTGTCGATCTGGATCTGGCTATCGCGAAACAGGCCGGTTTCCGCCGATGCCTCGAGCGACACGCGAAACAGGTTGGTCCCGCTAATGACGCTGGTCAACGGGCACAGCGAAATCGTCGCGTGATCTGCAAAAAGGTCTGATTGGACGACAAGAAAGGGGCGCGGCTTGCCAGAGAAATCGCCCTTGCCCGCGCCGACGACGATCATACCGCGGACGAATTTCATGCAGGGGGCGCCCCGATTAGTGCGTCCCAATCCTCTTCACCTGCCTGCCTATCGTGATCCGCCGCCGCGAGCGACTGACGCCGTGCCTCCGCAAGGAATGCCTCGTCGTGGCGTTCGACATAGCGTCGCACGGCTTCGCGTGCGATATCGCTCTTGCTGCGCCCTTGGGTGCGCGCAACCGCTGCAAGCCGCTCTTCGAGTTCGCTATCGAGCCTGACGCCGAGCATCCGAGTCTCCGTTTAACATGTTAAACATAGGACGGCCTGGATCATCGATCAACCCCCGCCCCGACCGCAGACGTCGCAATTGACGTGAACGCGCGCGACGCCGAGACTGGCAAAAACAGGGGGGCAGGCAATGAGGGTTTTGCAGGGCGTCATCGCATGCGCGTTGCTCATGGCGGCATCCGCGGCACCGGCCGCGGTGAAGATCGGCGAGAAAGCGCCGCCGTTCGAACTGACGTTGATCAACGGGACCAAGGTGCGCAGTGCCGATCTGCACGGGCAGGTCGTCGTCTTGAACTTTTGGGCGACATGGTGCGGGCCGTGCAAGGCAGAGCTTCCGCTGCTCGACAGCTATTACCGCATTCGCAAGGACAACGGCCTGCGCGTGTTCGCGGTGGCGACGGAGGATTCGCTGCCCGCGTCGAGGCTTAAGCCGCTGTTCGCCGCGATGACGATCCCGTCGGCGCGGCGAATCAAGGGGCCGTTCGCGGTGATGGGCGCCCTCCCCACCAACTACATCATCGATCGCGCCGGCGTGGTTCGCTATGCGAAAGCCGGCGCGTTCGACCTGAATGAACTCAATACCCTGCTGGTCCCGTTGCTGCGGGAACCAGCGCCTTAACGCGTCAGCGCCGCGACGCCGGGAAGGTCCTTGCCTTCCATCCATTCGAGGAATGCGCCGCCTGCCGTAGAGACGAACGTGAACGCGTCCGCGACGCCCGCATGGTTGAGCGCCGCAACCGTATCGCCACCGCCGGCGACCGAGACGAGCGATCCGCCTTCGGTCAGTGCTGCGGCAGTCTTTGCGAGGGCAACGGTCGCCTTGTCGAACGGCGGCGTCTCGAACGCGCCGAGCGGGCCGTTCCAGACTAGCGTTCGGCAGTTCTTGAGGACATCGCCGAGCGACTCGACCGCAGCGGGACCGACGTCGAGGATCATCTCGTCTGCGGCGACCTCGTGAACGTTGACGGTACGCGTGGCGGGGTTCGGCTTGAACTCCTTCGCGACCACCACGTCGTACGGCAGGTGGACGGTGCAGTTCGCCTTGTCCGCCGCTTCCATGATCTGTTCGCAAACGCTCGCAAGCTCGTGCTCGCAAAGGCTTTTACCGACATCGACCCCGCGCGCCGCGAGGAAGGTGTTCGCCATGCCGCCGCCGATGATCAAATGATCTACCTTGGTGACGAGATGCCGCAGAACGTCGAGCTTCGACGACACCTTGGCGCCACCGACGACCGCCGCGACCGGATGCTCGGGCTCGCCAAGTGCCTTCTGGAGCGCGTCGAGTTCGGCTTCCATCGCGCGGCCGGCATAGGCGGGTAGGACGTGCGCGAGCCCCTCGGTCGAGGCGTGCGCGCGGTGTGCGGCGGAGAAGGCATCGTTGACGTACAGGTCACCGAGGCTCGCGAACCGGGTCACCACCGCCGCGTCGTTCGTTTCCTCGCCGCCGAAGAAGCGCGTGTTCTCCAGAACCGCGATATCGCCAGGCTCCAGCGTAGCGACGGCGTCGTCCGCCCCTTCCCAGTCGATGTAGCGGACTTCGCGGCCGAGTACTTCGCTGTACGGCTTCACGACCTGCGACAGCGAGAATTCGGGGCTCGGTACGCCCTTGGGACGGCCGAAATGCGCGAGGACGAGGACGATCGCGCCCTTGTCGGCAAGCTCGCCAACCGTCGCGACGGTGGCGCGGAGGCGGGTATCGTCGGTGACGCGACCCTCGGCCATTGGCACGTTGAGGTCTTCGCGAACGAGCACGCGCTTGCCCTGGACATCGCCCATATCATCGAGCGTCTTGAATGGCTTGGTCATGGTTCTTCGATCCTGATCTCATCACCGACGGCGATTCTGCCGCCCATCAAAACTCGGGTACAGGCCCCGCCCCGCCAATCCGGCGTCAGCGCGGCGAACAACCCTGGCGCCAGTGCATCCATGCGGTCGCACGGATCGGTGTGGCGCGTCACCTCCAGCACGACGTCCGCGCCGATGCGCAGCCGCGTGCCGGGTATCTGGGGAAGATCGAAGCCGTCGACGAGCAGATTGGCACGCCGTTCGTACCACGGAATATCGCGCCCAACTTCGGCCATCGCGGCGTCCCAGTCGCCGCGTTCGAGCAACGTCACCTGCCGCCGCCCCTTGCCACCGGGCTTCACGCGACCGCGGAAGTCGCCGTGTAGGCCAGCCTCGATGGTGATCTCGACATCGTCGATGACCTCCATCGGAGCTTTCGCGCGGGGGTGGCGCGCGATGCCGGCTATCGTGCCAGCCATCGTTGGGGCCGGAGCCTGAGCCACCGCCCCCTCTTCGTTCGTGTCGAGCGCAGTCGAGACACCATCTGTCACGGGAAACGACTTCTCGACTGCGCTCGAAGCGAACGGAATAGGGGACGCATAGATCGCGAGCTTAGATGAACTTCGCCATCGCCGTGGCCGTATCGACCATCCGGTTCGAGAAGCCCCACTCGTTGTCGTACCAGCTGACGACGCGGACCAGCTTGCCGTCGATCACCGCGGTCTCCAGGCTGTCGATCGTCGACGATGCCGGGGTATGCTGGAGATCGATCGAGACGAGCGGCTCGTCCGACCAGTCGAGTACGCCGACGAGCGGGCCGCTCTCGGAGGCCGCCTTCAGTACCGCATTCACCTCTTCACGCGTCGTATCGCGCGACGGGGTGAAGGTCAGGTCGATCAGCGAAACGTCCGGCACCGGCACGCGGATTGCTGAGCCGTCGAGCTTGCCCTTGAGCTCCGGCAGCACCTCGGCAACCGCACGCGCGGCCCCCGTCGTCGTCGGGATCATCGACATCGCCGCAGCGCGTGCGCGACGCAGATCCGGGTGGATCTGATCGAGGATCTTCTGGTCGTTGGTGTACGCGTGCACGGTCGTCATCAGGCCGCGCTCGATGCCGATCGCATCGTTCAGTACCTTGGCGACGGGCGCGAGGCAGTTGGTGGTGCACGACGCGTTCGAGACGATCGTGTGCTCGGCGGTCAGCTTGTCGTGGTTGACGCCGTAGACGACGGTCAGGTCGACGTTCTTGCCCGGTGCCGAGATCAGCACCTTTTTCGCGCCGGCATCGAGATGCTTCTGGCAGCTCGCCTTGTCGGTGAAGAAGCCGGTGCATTCGAGGACGATGTCGACGCCCAGTTCGGCGTGCGGGAGGTTCGCCGGGTCACGCTCGGCGGTGACGCGGATGCGCTTGCCGTCGACGACCAACTCGTTGCCCTCGGCCGAAACCTCGCCCGGATACTTGCCGTGCACGCTGTCGCGCTTGAACAGCCAGGCGTTCGACTTGGCATCGCCGAGATCGTTGATCGCGACGAGTTCGAGTGCGCCGTTCGACTGTTCGAGTACCGCACGGGCGACGAGACGGCCGATGCGCCCGAAACCGTTGATCGCAACCTTGACCGTCATTGCTGTCTCTCCGCTACGCCCGCGAGTCCGTTCCGGGCGCGCAGCCTTTGCGGGGCGGTGGGGCGCCCTGTCAACACCGTGGATCGCGGAGCACGGTGGCGAAACCGGCTTGTCGCACACCCCGTGCATGCTATCTCGCATTGCATGTCAGACACACCTTCCGACGGACCAACTGCCGTCGACCGGATCGACGCCGCGATCGCGCGAATCGAATCCGCCATTGCCGCGCGCGCCGAAAGCGGCGACGCACTCGCAAAGCGTCACGCCGCCCTCAAGGCGCGGATGGCCGAGGCGGTCGCCGCGCTCGACGACGTCATCACTCGTGGGAACCCCAACTGATGGCACAGGTCATGCTCGATATCGGCGGCCGTCCGCACGCCGTAGCCTGCCGCGATGGCGAAGAATCCCGTGTCCGCCTCCTGGGCGCGATGGTCGCGGAGCGTTGGGCGACCGCGGACCGTGCCGCCGGCGGCCTCAGCGCCGAACGCGCGATGCTGTTCGTCGCGCTGATGCTCGCCGACGACCTTGACGAAGCCGCGCACCGCCCGCCCGAAGGCTCGGCCGTGAGCGAGGTCGCCCTCACACGGATCGCAGATCGTCTCGAAGGGCTTGCGGAAGCCCTTGAGCTAAGCCCTCCGAACGCCTAGATTGGTGGTGGCGGGTTCTGCCCGGTACGAGCCTTTATTATCCCTGAGGCTATTCATCATCCATAGGGGGCTGTCCCTGTTAGGATCCTGGTCCGAAGCACATGGTCCCCACCTGACGTACCGTGCGTCAGTGGATAACCCGGCACACGGCCATGGTGGGCCCGCCACACCACCATCTTCCAAGGTCGCCGCATGACCGACAAGAGCGCGCTCAGAGCCTCGCTCCGCGCCGCGCGGGAAGCGCACCCGCCGATCGAGCTGCCGGTGCCGTCGGCGTTCCTTGACCAGCTGAAACCCGGATTGACGGTCGCCTCCTATGTGCCGTTCGGTGGCGAGGCCGACCCTTCTCCCTTTGCGCGCGCCGCCGTCGATGCCGGATGCGTCATCGCCCTGCCCCATGTCGTCCGCCGCTCGCTGCCGATGCGCTTCCTGTCCTGGGCGACCGAGGCAGCGCTGATCGCCGGACCGTTCGGGCTGCACCAGCCCGCCGAAGACGCCGCCGAACTCGAACCCGACATCATCCTGACGCCGCTCGTAGGCTTCGACCGCAGCGGCAACCGGATCGGCCAAGGCGCCGGCTATTACGACCGCGCCTTCCTCGCCCACCCGAACGCCTGGCGCGTCGGGGTTGCGTTGTCGGTGCAGGAAGTCGACACGCTGACTCCAGACCCGTGGGACGTCCCGCTCCACGCCATCGCCACCGAATCAGACTGGATCACGCCATGACGCCAACTTGGCGCAAACCCGTCGGCATGCTCGGCATCCTGCTCCTGATCCTGGTGTGGTGCGTCGCCATCGTCAGCCTCTCGAACATGGTCGGCAGCTGGCACTGGCTGGGGCAACTGGTGTTCTACCTTTTCACCGGCCTGATCTGGATAGCACCGCTGAAGCCGGTCCTGCGCTGGATGGAGCTTGGGCGGTAACGCCTGCCTGTTCCCGTTCTGCTCGACACGCTCCTCGCACCTGCGGGTTTCGCAAAACACGCCCCCCCCCCCGTTCGTCCTGAGTAGCTATCGATTAGTCGCGCAACGGCGTATCGAGAGGGCGTATCGAAGGACATGTTGGCGGGTGGAACACATGCTTCGATACGAGCCCTCGATACGCTCCTGACGGAGCTACTCGGTCTCTACTCAGCACGAACGGAGAGGGGTTGGTGGTTCCGGACAATCTACGGAACGGAATGCTCACAGCATCCAAAATCTAAAAAGGGTCTCGTCCACCCATCAGGGTGGCGCGAGTGACGGGACTCGAACCCGCGACCTCCGGCGTGACAGGCCGGCGCTCTAACCAACTGAGCTACACCCGCATTCCCAATGACGAACCCTAGCGACCCTAGGGCCACGCGGGAAGGCTCGTCAAAACCTTAACACTATCTCACACCATCTAAACGATGGCGCGAGTGACGGGACTCGAACCCGCGACCTCCGGCGTGACAGGCCGGCGCTCTAACCAACTGAGCTACACCCGCTGAAACAGCGTGGAGGCGGCAACTAGGCGAGGGTTCGGATACCGTCAACCCAAATTATCCGCCAGTTTCACGTTGTGCCTCGGGCGGGTCGCCACGCCGACGGTTTCGCCCCGTCTTGGGCTGCACCAGCGTCCCGTGCTCGAACAGGAACCCGGCGATATCGGGCTTGCCAGCGGCCTTCACGATCGTCTGGATGATGATCAGCAGCGGAACCGCGAGCAACGCCCCCGACGTGCCCCACACCCATCCCCAGAAGCTCAGCGAGATCAGGATCAGCAACGGGCTGATCGTCAGCCGGTGCCCGACCACGAACGGCGTGATCGCGTTCGCCTCGACCAGGTGCAGCCCGTACATCAGCGCCGGCGGCAGCATCGCCATCCAGATGTCCGAGAACGTCATCAGCCCGCCGAGCGCGAGCAGGAACGCACCGATCACCGGCCCGAAATACGGGATGTAATTCAGCAGCGCGACGATCCCGCCCCACATCGCCGGATAGGGCATGCCGATGAACCACAACGCGGTACCGGTGACGATCCCGAGCACGATGTTGATGAGGGTAATCGTGCCGAGATACGCCGACACGTCGTCGACGATATCCTGGATGACCCTCGCGGTCGCCATCGCCCCATCGAAGCTGGTCCGCCCGGTGATCGTCTGCCGCCGCATCCGCGTCCAGCCCGAGAGGAAGAAGAACACGATCAGGACACCGAACAGGAACTGTACGATAACCGCCGGCGCCGACGTCGCGGCGAGTTCGAGGATCGAGCCCGGCGCGGCTACGCCTGCAGTCGCCGGCTGCTTGATCGGCGTCGACGCGACCTGCCGCAGCGTCTTGTTCACGTATTTCTCGAGGCTCGAATACAGATCGAGCAACGGCGCGAGATTGTTCTGGATCCGGTCCAACCGGGTCGGCAGCAGCCGGAAGAAATCGGTCGCCGGCACGAGGATCGCGGCGATCGCGATGTTCGCGGCTATCAGGAAGACGAGGATGCACAGGATCGCGGCCAACGGCGACGGCACATGCCGCCGCTCGAGCCATTCCAGCACCGGCACGAGCGCAACCGAGATCACGAGCGCGATCGTAAGCGGGAGGAAGAATTCCGCCCCCGATTTCAGAGCGAACGGCGTGGCGAGGATCAGGCCGATACCGGCCGTCAACGTCAACGCCGCGAGCAACCGATCGCGACGCTGCGCGATTCGCATCGCATCCTCGACCCCGACCGCGATCGGCAGCCCGAACGCACTCTCGGCCGGCGGACCTTCGGTAACGGCGCTGTCCCCGCCTTGCGGCTGGTTCGTTTCGTGGCGAAGGCCCTCGTCCGTCATGGCATTTTCCTTTGTTCCCCCATCCCGTAATCGTGGCTAGCATTCAAGCATGCCGAACGACGCCAATGATCTAATTCTCGTCATCGACGAGGGCACCACCTCCACCCGCGCCATGCTGTTTGCGACCGACGGCCGCTGCGTCGCCAGCGAAGCTCGGGCACTCGACCAGAAATACCCGCGCGCCGGTTGGGTAGAGCATGACGCTGCCGAGATCTGGCGCAAGACACTCCGCGTGACCGCGGCGATGGTCGCGCAGGCAGGCGGCGCGCACCGGATCGCCGGGATCGGCATCACCAACCAGCGCGAAACGATCGTCTTCTGGGATCGTGAGACCGGCGAACCGCTCGCGCCCGCGATCGTCTGGCAGGACCGGCGTACCGCCGCGACCTGCCGGGACCTGCGCGAACGGAGCCACGAAGCTGAGGTTCAGGCCAAGACCGGCCTGTTGCTCGACCCGTATTTCTCCGCCTCGAAGATCGGCTGGGCCATGCGGAAGTGGCCCCAACTCGCCGACGCGGGAGCGCGCCTTGCGATCGGCACGGTCGACAGCTGGCTGATATGGAAACTGACCGGCGGGTTGCACGTGACGGACGCGACCAACGCCTCGCGCACCGCCTTGATGGACGTGCACACCGGCGGCTGGGACGACGAGCTCTGCGCGCTGTTCGGCGTACCCCCCGCGGCGTTGCCTGAGATCGTCGACTGCGCCGGACGATTCGGCGAAACGACAGCGTTCGGCGCGGCGATTCCGATCTGCGGCATCGCAGGCGACCAGCAGGCGGCCGCGATCGGCCAGGCCTGCCTCGCACCCGGCCAGACCAAGGCGACGTTCGGCACTGGCGCGTTCATCCTCACCCATGCCGGCGCGACGCCGCCAACATCGGGGCACCGGATGCTCTCGACCGTCGCGTGGCAACTCGGAGGTCAGCGCGCCTATGCGCTCGAGGGATCGGTGTTCGTTGCCGGCAGCCTCGTCCAGTGGCTCCGCGACACGCTAGGCCTGATCGGCACGGCTGCCGAAACCGAAGCGCTGGCCCGCAGCGTGCCCGACACCGGCGGCGTTTACTTGGTGCCAGCCCTCAGCGGCCTCGGCGCGCCATGGTGGGAACCGGACGCCCGCGCGAGCATCTCAGGACTGAGCTTCGCCACCGGCAAGGCACACGTGGCACGCGCGGCGCTAGAGGCCATGGCGTATCAGGCGCACGATCTGAAGACCGCGTTTGCCGCCGACGGCATCGACTGGCACAGTCTGCGGATCGACGGCGGCATGGTCGCCAACGATTGGATGGCGCAGGACATGGCGGACCTGCTGGGGATCGAGGTCGAGCGGCCGAGATTTGCAGAGACGACCGCGTTGGGCGCGGCAATGCTGGCCGGCGTGGGTGCAGGACTTTTCGGAGGGCTAGAAGAGGCCACCTCAATGCGCGGCGAGGTCGAGACGTTTACGCCGTCGCTGGGAGAGGACGAGCGGCAGGCGCGACTGGCGGGATGGAAGGCTGCAGTCGATGCGGTCGTCGCAGGGTCGAAGCGCTAGAACCGATCGCGCGCCGCAACCCCAACCACCACCCCGGCGGAGGCCGGGGCCCAGTTGGGGAACGTCGCTAACGTAGGGCAACGCGTCGTTACCACGGCCTTCCCGACTGGACCCCGGCCTCCGCCGGGGAGGCGCGCCTAGCCAGGCATGCTGCGGCTAAGCCACCACCCCCACCCGATCCGCAAACAACACCTGCAAGTCCTTCTTCAAGATCTTCCCATTCGCATTCCGCGGCAAAGTCTCATGCACGAAGCGCACGGCGACCGGCGTCTTGAACGCCGCTAGATGTTGCCGCACCCAGCTCTGCAACTCCGCCTCGGTCGTTACCGCCCCCGGTGCGAGATGGACCACCGCCGCCGGCTCCTCGCCGAGGATCCGATGTGGAATACCAATCAGCGCCGCGTCGGTCACCGCGGGGTGCGCGTAGAGGACGTTCTCGACCTCGCTGGAGTATATGTTCTCGCCGCCACGGATGATCATGTCCTTGGCGCGATCGACGATGTAGCAGAATCCTTCGTAGTCGAGGCGCGCCAAGTCTCCGGTCCGAACCCAGCCATCGACGAACGTCGAGGCGGTCGCGTCCGGCTTGTTCCAATAGCCTTTCACGATCATCGGCCCGCGCGCCCAGAGTTCGCCGACCTCGCCCTGCGGCATCTCCGTCACGCCGTCGTCCGCCATGATCTTCAAGTCGGCAGCCGCAACCGGAGGCCCCGCGCTGGTCGGGCGGTTGAGATAGTCCTCTCCCCCATGATGCGTGACCGTCGCCATCGTCTCGGTCATGCCCCAGCCATTGCCGGGCATCGCGCCGAACTCGGCATAGATGCGCTTCACCAGTTCGGGGGCAGCGGGCGCTCCACCGTAAGCAATCGATTCGAGCGACGAGAGGTCGTATTTCCCACGATCGGGATGTTCCAAAAGCTGCCAGGCGATGGTCGGCACGCCACCGGTGATGTTGACCTTCTCGCGCTCGATGATCTCCATCGCCCGCACGGTGTCCCATTTGCGCATGAAGATCATCGTGCTGCCGGTCGCGATCACCCCCATCATCCCCGCCGAGCAGGCGGTGACGTGGAACAGCGGGATCACCGTCAGCGTCACACGCGGCGTCGGCTCGGGCGGTGCCTCGCCGCGCCGCAAAAACGAGCGGGCGGAGGAATAGCCGCCGGACATGATGTTCGACATCATGTTGCGGTGCGTGCCGAGTGCCCCCTTGGGCGCGCCGGTGGTGCCGCTGGTGTAGAAGATCGTTGCATCGTCGTCGGGCGCGATCGTCGCTTCGGGGAGGCCGACATCGGGCAGCGCAGCCCAGTCGTGCGGGGTGCCGATCACGTCCTCCAGCCGCGTTACGATCCCCGTCAGCGGCTCCGCGGCGCGCGCGACGAACACGTGCTCCAGCGCCGGCAGCGTCGCATAGGCCGCCTCCAGCCGGTGATGCCGCTCGTCGTCGGTGATCAGCACGCGCGCGCCCGAGTCGGCCAGGCCGTATTCCATCTCCGCGCCGGTCCACCACGCGTTGAGCGGCACCATGATCGCGCCGATGCTGGCGCCTGCAAAGAACGCGACCGGCCATTCGGGCAGGTTGCGCATCGCCAGCGCGACGCGGTCACCGGGGCCGATCCCCATCTCGCGCAACCGGTGCGCCAGTACCGCGATCGCGCGAAAGTTCGCCTCGTAGGTGACGCGCTCGTCCTCATACGCGGTGAAGACCCGTTCGCCATGCGTCCGCGCCGCCTCGGCCAGCCAGCGCAACGACGGCGGCGCGTTCTTCCAGATGCGCGTCTCGATGCCGTCGATCGTCAGCATCTCCATCTCGAACTTCGCGCCGGGCGCGGTCAGCATTCGCTCGGCATCTGCGAGCGACATCGCCGGCCAGGAGGGATCGAGTGCGATGATCGGTTCGCTTGCCAAGACCGGTTGACTCCAGAGTTGAATTTCGGGTTTGGCTTATCGCCTGTTCGAAGACAGGTTATAGTTGATTCCTGCCGCACTCAAGGCAATAGAGGCACCAAGTTCGAACTAGGGGTATGGAGCGGGTCATGGCACGGACGGTCGAATCGTGAAAATCGCTGAACCTGCCGCGCACGGCTTCGCTGCGAGCCGGTTGGCGGCGATCGATACGCTGCTCCAGACGCGCTACATCGATTCGGGCAAGCTGCCGAACGCGCAATTGCTGATCGCGCGGGACGGCGAGATCGTCCATTTCTCGAACGCGGGCGCGGCGCGTGAGGGCGGCAAGAGCGTCGACGAAGGATCGCTGTTCCGGATCGCGTCGATGACCAAGCCGATCACCTCGGTCGCGTTCATGATGCTGGTCGAACAGGGCCTCGTTGCGGTCGATACGCCGGTCCACCACGTGCTGCCCGAGTTCAAGGATATCGGCGTCTATGACGGCGGTGGCGGCGGCGTGCCGTTCGTGACTAGGCCGACGGCCGAGCCGATGCGGATGGTCGACCTGCTTCGCCATACCTCGGGGCTGACGTATAGTTTCCAGAACCGTTCGAACGTCGATGCCGCGTACCGTGAGGGCAAGATCGAGGGCTGGCATGGCGGGTATGATCTCGATGGCTTCATCGGCGCACTCGCCAAGATCCCGCTCGAATTCTCGCCCGGCACGGCGTGGAATTATTCGGTCGCGACCGACGTGCTCGGCGCGGTCGTGCAGCGCGTGTCGGGCCTGCCGCTCGACCAGTTCTTCAGGACACGCATCTTCGCGCCGCTGAAGATGGACGACACCTTCTTCCAGGTTCCAGCCGACAAGTTCGACCGGTTGACGGACTGCTACACGCTCGCGCCCGGCAAGGGCCGCGTGATGTACGATCGCGGCGCGGAGAGCGCATGGAGCCGTCAGCCGAAGCTCGTGTCCGGCGGCGGCGGGCTCGTCTCGACCGCGCTCGATTATCACCGATTCAATACGATGCTGCTGAACGGGGGCGAACTCGACGGCGCGCGCATTCTCGGGCGCAAGACGCTCGACCTGATGACGCAGAACCATCTGCCCGGAAAATCGGATCTCGCAGCGATGTCGAAGTCGCTGTTCAGCGAGGCGGCGAATGCGGGCACCGGGTTCGGGCTCGGGTTCGCGATCACCGACGACGTCGCGAAGACGATGGTGCCGGGGTCGAAGGGCGAGTTCTACTGGGGCGGGATGTTCTCGACCGCGTTCTTCGTCGACCCTGTCGAGCGGCTGTCGATGGTGTTCATGACACAGCTTTCGCCAAGCAGTTTCTATCCCATCCGCCGCGAACTGAAGACGATGATCTACGCAGCGATGACCTGAGTTTCCGTTCTCCTGCGCACGCAGGAGTCCAGTATCACGCAGGGCTGCCGATGCGGCCCTGGGCTCCTGCTTTCGCAGGAGAACAAGGAGAATATGATGACCCCGTCGACGAACACTGGCCCGATCCGCACCGAACGCCATGACGACGTGCTCGTCATCATCTCGAACAATCCCCCCGTCAACGCGCTCGGCGCCGCGGTCCGGCAGGGTCTCGAAGCTGCGATCAAGGACGGCGTGAACGACGACAGCATCACCGCGATGGTGATCCGCTGTGATGGCCGCACGTTCTTTGCGGGCGCCGACATCACCGAGTTCGGCAAGGAGATGGTCGAGCCCGGCCTGCCCACCGTCGTCGACATGATCGAGGCATCGTCGAAGCCCGTCGTCGCGGCGATCCACGGCACCGCGCTCGGCGGCGGGTGCGAAGTCACGCTCGGCTGCCATTACCGCGTCGCCGTCCCCTCTGCGAAGATCGGCACGCCCGAAGTGAAGCTTGGCCTGCTCCCCGGCGCAGGCGGCACGCAGCGTATCCCGCGGATCGCCGGTGTGAAGCTCGCGCTGGAAATGACCGCGAAGGGCGATCCGATCTCGGCGAAGAAGGCGCTCGACGCCGGGCTGATCGACAAGATCGGCGGCGAGGACTCACTCGAAGCCGATGCCGTGGCGTTTGCGCGCGAGATCGCGAGCAAGCGCCCCCTGCCCCGTGCGTCCGAGAAGACCGCGCGGGCCGATCCCGATGCGGTCGCCGCGTTCAAGAAGGAGAATGCGCGCCGTTTCCGTAACTTCGACGCGCCGGCCGCCAACATCGCCTGCGTCGAGAAGGCTGCGGACGGCTCCAGTTTCGAGGAGGGCATCGCGTTCGAACGCCAGGAGTTCATGAAGCTCATGATGGGCGTGCAGTCGGCCGCACAGCGCCACATCTTCTTCGCCGAACGCCAGGCCGCCAAGATCGACGACGTTCCGGCCGACACCAAGCTTCGCGAGATCAAGCGCGTCGGCGTCATCGGTGCGGGCACGATGGGCGGCGGCATCTCGATGAACTTCCTGTCCGCGGGTATCCCGGTCACGATCGTCGAGATGCAGCAGGACGCGCTCGACCGCGGCACCGGCGTCGTGCGGAAGAACTACGAGGCAACCGCCGCCAAGGGCCGGATGAAGCCCCAGCAGGTCGAGCAGGCGATGGGCGCGCTGAAGCCGACGCTGGACTTCGCCGACCTCGCGGAGTGCGACCTGATCATCGAGGCGGTGTACGAGACGATGGAGGTGAAGAAGGAGATCTTCACCAAGCTCGACGCGATCGCCAAGCCGGGCGCGATCCTGGCGTCGAACACCTCGTATCTCGACATCGATGCGATCGCGGCGTGCACCAAGCGGCCGCAGGACGTGGTCGGCATGCACTTCTTCTCGCCCGCCAACGTGATGAAATTGCTGGAGGTGGTACGCGGAGACAAGACCGCGGACGATGTGCTGGCGACCGTCATGGCGCTCGCTAAGAAGATCAAGAAGGTCGCTGTCGTTGCCGGCGTTACGTACGGGTTCATCGGCAACCGGATGCTGATGCCGCGGCAGGTCGAGGCGACCAAGCTGCTGCTGGAAGGCGCGAGCCCGGAGCAGATCGACAAGGTCCATGTCGCGTTCGGGATGCCGATGGGGCCGTTCCAGATGAGCGATCTGGCGGGCGTCGACATCGGCTGGCACCGCGACCCGAGCCGGATCGAGAACATCCGCGATGCGCTGGCCGCGGAGAACCGCTGGGGACAGAAGACCAAGGCGGGTTTCTACGATTACGACGAGAAGCGGACGCCGTCGAACTCGGCACGGGTCACCGAGATCATCGACGATTTCCGCAAGAAGTCGGGTGTGACGCCGCGCGAGATCAGCGACGAGGAGATCGTCGTGCGGACGCTCTACACGATGGTCAACGAAGGCGCGCTGATCCTCGAAGAGGGCAAGGCACAGCGCGCGTCCGACGTCGATGTGGTGTGGATCTATGGCTATGGCTGGCCCGTGTACCGCGGCGGCCCGATGTTCTGGGCGCAGTCCGAGGGGTTGGCGAAGGTCGTCGCGGGGCTGGAGAAATACGGGTTCACCGTTGCGAAATCGCTCAAGGACGCCGCGGTCTCGGGTGTTCGACTGAAGTGATCGGTTGCGGTGGTTTCTTTCGGGCAACCGCGCTCTGATGGAGCGGTCCGCGCTCCAGACGGCGGCTGCGATCCGTGCGGGCGAGACGACCGCGCTCGCCGAGTGCGACGCGGCGATCGCGCGGATCGAGGCGCGCGACGGTGCGATCAACGCCGTCGTCGTGCGCGATTTCGTGCGGGCGCGTGAGGCCGCACGGGCGCTCGATGTGGAGGGTTCGGACGATCGTCCGCTGTTCGGCGTGCCGATGACGGTCAAGGAGTCGTTCGATGTCGCCGGCCTGCCGACCAGCTGGGGCGTCGGGGTCCACCGCGACAATGTCGTCGACAGCGATGCCGTGGCCGTCACGCGGTTGAAGGCGGCGGGCGCGGTGATCCTCGGCAAGACCAACGTACCGGTGCGGTTGAGTGACTGGCAGGCGGAGAACCCGATCCATGGCCGGACGAATCATCCCATCGATCCGACGCTGACACCCGGCGGATCGTCGGGTGGTGCCGCGGCTGCGCTCGCGTCGGGGATGGTACCGCTCGAGCTCGGCTCCGATATCGGTGGCTCGATCCGTGTGCCGGCCGCGTTCTGTGGCGTCTGGGGGCACAAGCCTACTTATGGCGCCTTGTCCGATCTCGGCCACCGCGTGCCCGGCACCGATGGGGCTAGTGCGGCTCTCGGCGTGATCGGACCGCTCGCGCGCAATCCCGAGGATCTGGCCGTCGCGCTGGACATCCTCGCCGACATCCCCTTGCCGCGCGCGACCGTCGACTTAGCCCGACCACGCGTCCTCCTGCTCACCGCGCATCCCTCGGCACGCGTCGATTCGTCGATCGTCGGCGCGATCGGGCGCGTTAGTGAAGCCCTCGCCGCGGCCGGCGCCATCATTTCAAGCGCACCCCCGCCGATCGACCTCGCCGCGCAGGATGCCGACTATATGCGGATGCTCGGCATCGCGATGACCCGCGGCGGGCCCGCGCGCGACGGCAAGGTCGCGACGCTGTCGCACTGGTTCGACCTGCTCGACTCGCAGGCGCGGATGCAACGCGCCTGGGGTGCGCTGTTCGAGCAGTTCGACGCGGTGATCGCGCCGGCCAGCGGCGTGAACGCTTTCGCGCACATCGCCGAGCGCAACGTCGCGCGGCGCACGCTGTCGATCGATGGCGAGGATACCCCGTTCGGCGTCCAGTTCGCCTGGGCGGGCCTCGCCACCTTCCCCAATCTGCCCGCGACCAGCGTGCCCGTCGGGATCGACCCGCGCGGCCTGCCGATCGGCGTGCAGGTCATCACCAACCGTTACCGCGACCACGACGCGATCGCCGTCGCCGCGCTGTGCAATCGACTAAGCAGGAGCTGATCCGATGTCCGACCTCGATACTTTCCGGTCCGAAACGCGTGCGTGGCTCGCGGAGAATTGCCCGCCCGAGATGCGCAAGCCGGTGCGCTCGGAGGACGACGTCTGCTGGGGCGGGCGCCAGTTCAAGCCGTCGTCGCCGGCGCAGAAGGAGTGGCTCGACAAGATGGCGGCGAAGGGCTGGACCGTGCCCGACTGGCCCAAGGCCTATGGCGGCGGTGGACTGTCGCCTGCGGAGACGAAGATCCTGCGCGAAGAGATGGCGGCAATAAAGGCGCGCAACCCGCTGAACTCGTTCGGGATATCGATGCTTGGACCAGCATTGCTGAAGTACGGCACCGAGGAGCAGAAGCTCGACCACCTGACCAAGATCGCGCGCGGCGAGATCCGCTGGTGCCAGGGCTATTCGGAGCCGAATGCGGGGTCCGACCTTGCCGGGCTTGCGACCTCGGCGGAGGACAAGGGCGACCATTATCTCGTCAACGGGCAGAAGGTGTGGACCTCCTACGCCGACAAGGCCGACTGGATTTTCTGCCTCGTCCGTACGGACAAGACCTCGAAGCAGGGCGGGATCAGCTTCGTGCTATTCGACATGGCGTCGCCGGGCGTGTCGACCAAGCCGATCCTGCTGATCAGCGGCAATTCGCCGTTCTGCGAGACGTTCTTCGACAATGTCGAGGTGCCCAAGGTCAACCGCGTCTACGAGGAGAACAAAGGCTGGGACGTCGCGAAATATTTGCTCGGGCATGAGCGCGAGATGATCTCGGGGATGGGGCTCGCGTCGAGCGGCGGCAATCCGTTGATCGACGGGGCGATCGCGACCGTCGGGCTTGGACATGACGGACGGCTGGCCGATCCGCTGCTGCGCGCGTCGATCGCGTTGTTCGAGGTGCGCGCGAAGGCGTTCGGGGCGATGTCCGAGCGGTTCATCGACGAATTGAAGGCGGGCAAGGCGCATCCGGCTCAGCCGAGCATGATGAAATATTACGGGACAGAGCTGAACAAGGGCCGGTACGAACTGATGATGGCGGCGGGCGGATCGGATGCGCTCGAATGGGACAGCGATCGGTCGCGCGGCGGGGCGATCCCGCGGTCGTGGCTGCGGACCAAGGCGAACTCGATCGAGGGTGGGACCAGCGAGATCCAGCTCAACATCATCGCCAAGCGGATCTTGGAATTGCCTGCCTGACCTTTGACCGTTCTCCCGCGAACGCGGGAGCCCAGAATCACGAACGCTGCGCGTGGGGCTCCTGGGCCCCCGCCTCCGCGGGGGAACCAGAATGCCACTGTATCTAGACGACGACCAGACCGTCCTTCAGGACACCATTCGCGATTTCGTCGCGGAGCACGCGCCCGTCAGCCACATGCGGGCGTTGCGCGATGCCGACGACGCGACCGGCTTCTCGCGCGACCTGTGGAAGCAGTTCGCGGAGATGGGCTTTACCGGCATCCTGATCGGCGAGGACCAGGGCGGCCTGGGGCTCGGCCATGTCGAGGCGGGCGTGGTGCTGGAGGAGATCGGGCGCAACCTGTCCCCCTCCCCGTTCCTCTCCACTGCGGTCGCGGCGGTCGAGGCGCTCAAGGGCACGGCGCAGGCCGAACGTTGGTTCCCCGGCATCATCGCCGGCGAGACCGTTGCCGCGCTGGCGATCGACGAGGGCGCCAAGCACCGCGACTCGGTTGCAATGACCGCCGAACGCTCGGGCAACGGCTTCAAGCTGACCGGCTCCAAGCGGTTCGTGACTCACGGTCACACCGCCGACCTGATCATCGTCGCTGCGCGCACCGGCGGTAGTGCCGACGACAAGGATGGGATCACGTTGTTCGCCGTCCCGAAGGATGCTGCTGGACTGACGGCAAACGCCGAACGCCTCGCGGATGCGAGCCTCGCCGCGCGGCTCGAGTTCGATGGCGTCGAGGTCGATGCGGATGCGGTGATCGGCGAGGTCGATGCGGGGCGTACGCCGCTCGATCGCCTGTTGCGCGCGGGGCGGACCGGCGCTTCGGCGGAGTTGCTCGGCGTCGGCGGCGGGGCGATGGACATGACGATCGGCTATATGAAGGAGCGCAAGCAGTTCGGGATGCTGATCGGCAGTTTCCAGGCGCTCCAGCACCGTGCCGCGCATCTGTATTCGGAGATGGAGGTGGCGCGGGCTGCCGTGCTGAAGGCGCAGCAATTGCTCGACCAGGGCAGCGATCGCGCGGACGAGGCGGTGTCGGTGGCCAAGGCGATGACGGCGCTGGCGACGACGCTGAGCGTCCAGGAAGGCGTACAGATGCATGGTGGCATCGGCATGACCGATGAATACGACATCGGCTTCTACATGAAGCGGGCGCGGGTGCTGGCCGAGATGTTCGGGGATGCGAACTTCCATGCGGATCGGTTGGCCGTAGCCGCGGGGTATTGACCGTAGGGTGTGCCCCCGCGAAGGCGGGGGCCCAGTCTGGGCACCCGCCTTCGCGGGTGAACATGGAGGTCAGATGAGCTTGGATACTGCCGATACGTCGCCCGAAGCACTCGCCCAGGGGCTCGTCGACCTGCTCGAGATCGAGGAGGTGGACACCGATCTCTATGTCGGCAAGCGCCAGCCGGGCGGGGTCGGTCGCGTGTTCGGTGGGCAGGTTATCGCGCAGGCGTTGCAGGCCGCGCAACGCTCGACCGAGGCGCCCAAGGCCGCGCATTCATTGCACGCGTATTTCATGCGGCCGGGGAACGAGGATTACCCGATTGTCTACCGCGTGGTGCGTGATTTCGAGGGGCGGAGTTTCGCAACCCGGCGCGTGATCGCGATGCAGCGGGGGCAGCCGATCCTCAACATGGCGGCGTCGTTCCAGACGCCCGAGGATGGACTCCACCATCAGGACGTCATGCCCGATGTCGCACCGCCCGAAGACCTGCGCACCGATCGCGAACTGCGGCTGGAGAGCATCGACGGCATCCCCGAAAAATACCGCGCGCACATGCTTCGCCAGCGCCCGATCGAGATCCGTCCGGTCAACCCGCGCAGCTGGATCGAGCCCGTTCCGCAACCCGCGGCGCATGCCAACTGGTTCCGCCTGGTCGCGCCGATCGGCGACGACCCGGCGATGCACCGCGCGATCCTGTCTTATGCGTCGGACATGGCGTTGCTCGGTACCGCGCTGCTGCCGCACGGCGTCAACTGGATCACGCCGGGGCTGCAGACCGCGAGCCTCGATCATTCGCTCTGGCTGCACGAGGATTTCCGCGCGGACGACTGGCTGCTCTACGCCTGCGACGCACCGTGGTCCGGGCATGCCCGCGGGTTCAACCGTGGGCGTATCTTCTCGCGCGATGGCCGGCTGGTCGCCAGCGTCGCGCAGGAAGGCCTGATCCGGATGCGCCAGTAACCCGCGCGGTTACTTGCGCACCCAGACCTTCTCCCCGCCGATCCACGTCTCGCTGACCTTCGTCGCGCGCAGGTCGGTCGGCGAGGCCATCGTCGGGTCGCGATCGACGACGATGAAGTCCGCGCGCTGACCGGGCGCGAGCGCACCGAACTGCTTCTCGGCGAACCCTGCATAGGCCGCCGCACCGGTCATCGCCCACCACGCCTGTTCGCGCGTCACCAGTTCCTGCGGCTGCCACCCGCCCTGAGGCTGACCATCGGCATCCTGGCGCGTGAACGCTGCCGCCCAGGTCGCGAACGGATCGGGCTTCTCGACGGGGAAGTCGGTCCCGAAGGCGAGCTTGGCGCCGTTGGTCAGCATCGATTTCCACGCATAGGCGCCAGCCAACCGGTTCGGCCCTAACCGTGCCTCCGCCATCGTCCGGTCGCTGGTTTCGTGCGTGGGCTGCATCGAGGCGATGGTGCCGAACTTGCCGAAGCGCGGCAGGTCGGTCGGATCGACGATCTGCGCATGCTCGATCCGCCAGCGGCGATCGCCGGTATAGGTCTCGCTCTCGACCTGGATCGCGTCGAGCACCTCCCGATTGGCCTTGTCGCCGATCGCATGGACCGCGACCTGGAACCCGTCCATCGCCGCGCGGCTCATCTGGTTCTGAAGCTGGTCGTCGGTCAGGAAGCCGAGCCCCGACTGGCCCGGTGCGTCCGAGTAGGGTTTCAGCAGCCATGCGCCGCGCGAGCCGAGCGCGCCGTCGGCATACAGCTTCACGCCGCCCATCCGCAGATGGTCGTTGTACAGCCACGGCGTCGGCCCCTTGCCGCCGATCCGGCTCGCGGTCTCGACGCCCATGGCATAGCTCATGATGCGGACGCGAAGCCCGCCGATGTCCGCCATCCGGCGATAGGTCAGCCAGTCGTCGAGCGTCGTGCCCATGTCGGCGACTGCGGTGACCCCGTAGCCGAGCAGGATGCGTTGCGCGGTCAGGAACGCGGCATCGCGCTCTTTGGGCAGCGGTTGCGGCACGACCTTCTCGATCAGTCCTTGCGCGCCGTCGACGAACACGCCCGCGGGCGCGCCGCCGGTCTTCTCGATCCGCCCGCCCGCCGGAGATACGGTCGAGCTGGTGACCCCGGCCTCGCGCATCGCCTCGCGGTTCGCCCAGCCGGCGTGCCCGTCCGCGCGCGACAGCCAGATCGGGTGGCCGCCGGAAACCGACTCCAGGTCGGCGGCGGTCGGGAAGCGACCCAGCCCCCACGCCTCCTGGTTCCAGCCGCGGCCCAGGACCCATTTGCGATCGGGGTTGCCGGCGATGTAAGCGGCGATCCGCGACTTCGCCTCGTCGAGCGACTTGGTCATCGACAGGTCGAGCGACAGCGCGCCGAAGCCCATCTCGAGGACGTGGCCGTGCGCATCGATGAAGCCCGGCAAAACCGTCTTGCCACCCATGTCGACGCGCCAGTCGTAGAGCGGCTTGCCGGCGTTCTTCTTCAATTCCTTGCGGCTGAGCTTGGGTGGTTCCTCGCCGGGGGGGACGAGCCGCGTGACGCGACCATCCTTGTCGACCAGGATCGCCTTGAAGTGGATCACGCGTCCGCCGTCAGCAATGGTGACACCATTGACGTTGTCGACGATCCCATCGGCGAGCGCTGGCGTCGGAAGGAGTAGCGCCGAAAGCGCCAACATTGCTCCCCTCCCTGAAAGGGAGGGGTTGGGGGTGGGTCGGCTGGTTGGGGCAACGTGCCGCCTGAACGACGGGCCAACCCACCCCCGGCCCCTCCCTTCCAGGGAGGGGAGCAGTGTTGCAGTGACGGAAGCATTCTCGATGAAGGGGAGCAGTGCTGTGGTGTTGCGCTTGATCACTTCGGCAATCTCCGTACCAGCGCGCTCGTATCCTGGCGGGCGCCGCCCATCGCCTGAACATCGGCGTAGAATTGATCGACCAGCGCCGCGACCGGCAGCACCGCGCCGTTACGTCGCGCTTCGTCGAGCGCAAGGCCAAGGTCCTTGCGCATCCAGTCGACTGCGAAGCCGAAGTCGAATTCGTCCTTGGCCATCGTCGGCCAGCGATTGACCATCTGCCAGCTCTGCGCCGCGCCGCCCGAGATCGCCTCGAACACCTTGTCGAGATCGAGCCCGGAGTTTTGGGCGAACCGCAGCGATTCGGCGACGCCCTGGATCACGCCGGCGATCGCGATCTGGTTGCACATCTTGGTGGTCTGCCCTGCGCCTGCTTCGCCGACATGGACGATCCGCGCGGCATAGGCCTGCATGAAGGGTTCGGCCTTCGCCATCGCTTTGGCCGAACCGCCGCACATGATCGAGAGCTTGCCGTTCTCCGCGCCAGCCTGTCCGCCGGACACCGGGGCGTCGACTACCAGCGTGCGCTCGCCCGCGAGCCGCCGCGCGATCGAGGCGGAGACCGTCGTGTGATCGACGAACACCGCGTCGTCGCGCATCGCCGCGAACGCGCCGTCCTCGCCTAGAGTGACCGAGGCCAGATCGTCGTCGTTGCCGACGCAGGCGAACACGGCATCGGCATCCTTCGCCGCAGCGGCCGGCGTGTCCGCGACCTTGCCACCATATTTATCGGCCCATGCCAACGCCTTGGCCTGAGTCCGATTGTAGACCGTGACGTCGTGCCCTGCCGCGGCGAGGTGTCCCGCCATCGGCGCGCCCATGACGCCGGTTCCGATGAATGCCAGTTTTGCCATAGCGTCCGCGCATAAGCGGTGTTTCCCATGCGCGCCAGATGGTCTAGCGGGTCCGGCATGGCTACCCACGCTGCCGTAGCGGCACCCACCCTCCCCGTCTCGATCGACGACGTCCGCGTCGCGCATGACCGGATCCGCGACTCGATCGTCCGCACGCCGACGCTGATCAGCAAGACGCTGAGCAAGATGACCGGCGCGACGGTGTATCTGAAGTTCGAGAACCTGCAGTTCACCGCGGCGTACAAGGAGCGCGGTGCGCTCAACACGCTGTTGCAGCTGTCGGCGGAGGCGCGCGCGAAGGGCGTCATCGCCGCGTCGGCGGGCAATCATGCGCAGGGCCTGGCCTATCACGCCAACCGGCTCGACATCCCAACAACGATCGTGATGCCGACCAACACGCCGACCGTGAAGGTCATGCAGACAGAGGGCCACGGCGCTAACGTCGTGCTGCACGGCGAGACGTTCGACGCGGCCTATGCCCACGCGCGCATCCTGGAGGGCGAGTGCGGCTTCACCTTCGTCCATCCGTTCGACGATCCGCGCGTCATCGCAGGGCAAGGCACTGTCGCGATCGAGATGCTGGAGGACGTGCCGCAACTCGATACGTTGGTCATCCCGATCGGCGGCGGCGGGCTGATCTCGGGCATGTCGACGGTTGCGCGCGCATTGAGCGAAGCGCCGGGCGGACACCCGATCGAGGTCGTCGGCGTGCAGGCCGAGCTGTTCCCGTCGATGTACAACCGCATCAACGGCACCGACATGGCGTGCGCCGGCGATACGCTGGCCGAGGGCATCGCGGTCAAGGAGCCGGGCGCGATCACCTCGAAGATCGTTGCCGAACTGGTCGACGACATCGTCCTCGTCAGCGAGCGCAGCCTGGAAGAGTCCGTCAGCCTGCTGCTGCAGATCGAGAAGACGGTGGTCGAGGGAGCTGGCGCTGCCGGGCTCGCTGCGCTGCTGTCGCATCCCGAGCGGTTTGCGGGGAAGACCGTCGGGATCGTGCTGTGCGGCGGCAATATCGATACGCGGCTGCTCGCCAACGTGCTGTTGCGCGATCTGGCGCGGTCGGGTCGGCTGGCGCGGTTGCGGATCCGGTTGCAGGACAAGCCGGGTGCGCTGTTCCATGTCGCGCGGATCTTCGACCAGGAACGCGTCAACATCATCGAGATCTATCACCAGCGCGTCTTCACGACGTTGCCGGCAAAGGGGCTCATCACCGACATCGAATGCGAGCTTCGCGACCGAGCGCATCTCGATCGGCTGGTGGGGGCACTGCGGGCTGGCGGGTACGAAACGTCGACCGTCGAGCTGGCATAATCCCATTCTGATACGGTGATTTACCGTGTTAACCGACATTCGTGGTAAACCGATTGTACGTTTGGGTTAGGCGGCCATATACGGGGCGACGCGGCTGACCGCGCCTGCCTGAAGGACTTTTCGCTCGGTGACCGCGCCTTTCCGTTTCCCGCGCTTTTTCGTCACCAGCCCCGCGCCGTGCCCGTATCTGCCGGATCGTCAGGAGCGCAAGGTGTTCACCGAACTGACCGGTCCGCATGCGAACGAACTGAACGATGCGCTGGGGCGGATCGGCTTTCGTCGCAGCCAGGGGGTAGCGTATCGGCCGTCGTGCGCGGGGTGCATCGCCTGCGTCTCGGTCCGCGTGGTGACCGACGAGTTCGTGCCCAACGCGACGCAGCGAAAGTTGCTGAAGCGGCTTGGCGATATCGAGGTGACTGCGTGCAAGGCGTGGGCGACCGACGAGCAGTTCCAGTTGCTGCGGCGTTACCTCGGCACGCGTCATCCTGGCGGCGGCATGGCGGGGATGGACGAGGACGACTATGCCGACATGATCGAGCATTCGCCGGTCAATTCGGTGATCGTCGAGTATCGCGAACCGACCGTCGACGGCGTGCAGGGCGCGCTGATCGGCGCGTGCCTGACCGATCGCCAGGCTGACGGACTGTCGATGGTCTACAGCTTCTTCGCAGCCGACGACTCCACGCGACCGGGGTTCGGCAATTTCATCATCATGGACCACATCCTGCGCGCCCGCGATGCCGGGCTGCCGTACGTGTATCTGGGATACTGGGTGAAGGGTTCGCCGCGGATGGAATACAAGACGCGGTATCGACCACTGGAAGTGCTGGGGCCGGCTGGGTGGCGGCGGCTGGAGGATGCTGATGTAACGACGACGCCGGCCCGGGTTGCTGCGTTGGTCTGAGTTGTGGTGAGGTGATTGCCTAGCCTGTTAACTCGCCTCAAGGCCCCCCCGGCGAAGGCCGGGGTCCAATTGGGAAACGCTGCTAGTTGAGGGCAGCACTTCGTTACGACCACCTTGCCAATTGGGCCCCGGCCTTCGCCGGGGTGGGGTATCAGCGGAAAATTCGTCGCCTATTGTTCTCCCGCGAAGGCGGGAGCCCAGTCTGGGTCCCCGCCTTCGCGGGGAAACAAATTTTAAAGCTTAGTCTTCCCGCTGCACCACGACGTCGACGTCGAGTTCCTCGCCACCCTCGCCCAGTCGCGAGCCCGCCACCGGCGCGGCTCCCGCCGCATCCAGCGCCATCGCGACGCGGACGTAATGCTCCTCCGGCGACATCCCCGTGCACGGATCGAACCCTACCCAGCCGAGCCCGTCAACGAACGCCTCGGCCCAGCCATGCGGCGTGGGCAAATGCACCACCTCGTGATCGTTGTGATGATAGCCCGACACGTACCGTGCAGGCGCCCCGAGCGACCGCGCGGCGACGGCGAACATCTGCGCCATGTCGCGCGGTGTGGCGCTGTCCATGCGGAACGCCGCAGCGGCCGTCCGCCCGGGTTCGGGACGCCCGGCATCGAATGCGAACCGCTTATGAAATGCCCGGTTCAGCCGGTGCAATGCGCCGATCCGGTCGCGTGCGCCCTCGGCCGCATTGGCCGCGAACTTCGCGATCGCCGTATCGAGGACGGTCGCCTCGGTGGACCGAAGGTACAGCGCGGGCGGAAGCGTTTCGTGGACGCCGTGCAGGACACCGTCGGAATGGCTGGTCAGCACCTCGCCCTTGACGGTGATCTCGATCCCGTCGACCGGCCCTTCGGCATACAGCATCGTTACCGCGTTGCCGAAGCCGTCACGCCCCGGCCGCAGCCGCGCGTCGCAGTCCACGTCGATCCGCCACGACGCGACCGTCTGGTCATGCGTGTTCTCGGGCGTTAGCCGGAGCATCTGCACTAGCCGCCCCTGCGGCTGCGCGAAACGATAGATCGTGTGATGATCGATCGACAGCCGCATCAGAGGAACTTGAACTGACGGCCGATCGCGCCGTGCAGCAACGCGTTCTCGGCGATGAACGCCTGCAGATACTGGTGCAGCCCGGAGGCGATGACCTCGCCCGATCGCGTCTTCGCCATCCGCGACGCACGCATCCGTGCCATGCGATCGGCCTCGCCGTGGTTCCCGGTCCGCTTGGCGAGCAGGTTGAGCACGTCGACCGTCTCCTCGACCGACGCAGCGAGACTGCGCGGCAGTTCGGACCGTGCGAGCAGCAGGTCGATCACGTCGGCAGGCCGCAGCCCGTCATTGTAGAGCCAACGATAGGCGGTGACGGCGGACACGGTCTGGAGGATCGTCGTCCACTGGTCACGGTCAATCGCGCCGCCGAGTCGTTCGCCCTCGGGCAGCAGGATGTGATATTTGACGTCGAGCAGACGCGCGGTATTGTCCGCCCGCTCGACCGCCTGGCCGAGCCGGATGAACCACGTCGTCTGGTTGCGGAGCATGCGGTGAACCGCACCCTCGAACCCGCGGGTCTCGTTCTTGACCGCCTCGACGAGGTTTAGCTGCGAGGTCGTGCTGCCGGGCGTGGCGCGGTTCTCGAACAGCAGCCATGCGCGGTTGATCGCGGTCCACGCCTCGCGGGTCAGCGCGGTGCGGACCGCCTTGGCGTTGTTGCGCGCCATGTCGAGGCAGCGGACGATCGATCCCGGATGGCTCGAATCGAGCGTCAGGAACCGCACGACGTCGCGCTGGCCGATCTCCACACCGGTCGCCGCGAACGCCTCGTCGGTTTCAGTGACGGCCAGGGCGGAGGCCCAGGCGGCGTCGCCCGAGGGTTGCGACGAAAGCACGTCGAGGCGGACGGTGGCCTCGACCAGACGGGCGATAAAGTCGGCGCGTTCGAAATAGCGGCCGAGCCAGTAGAGCGAGGATGCGGTGCGCGACAGCATCAGGAATTCCCGCCGGACGTCTGGGCACCCAATGACTGAGAGGCCAGCGTCTGCGTCATGCCGCCCATCGTCTGGGTCATCCCGCTGGCGTTTATGCGCTGCGACTGGTCGGCCATGAGGACGAAACTGTCCTTGGTGCCGCCGCCCTGGCTGGAATTGACCACGAGCGATCCCTCCTTGAGCGCGACGCGGGTGAGGCCGCCGGGGACGACCTGCACGCCCTTCGCGCCGCTCAGCACGAAGGGGCGGAAGTCGACATGGCGTGGGCTGAGGCCGCCCTGCGCCATTGTGGGGACGGTGGAGAGTGCAAGCGTGGGCTGCGCGATGTAGCGATGGGGTTCGGCGATCAGCGCGGCGCGGAAATCCTCGATCTCCTGCTTCGACGCTGTCGGGCCGACGAGCATGCCGTAGCCGCCCGAGCCGTCGACCAGCTTGACGACGACGTCTTCGAGATTGTCGAGGACGAACTTCAGCGCCTGCGGTTCGCGGCAGCGCCACGTCTCGACGTTGCGCAGCTTGCACTCGCCGCCCGAGTAAAACTTCACGATGTCGGGCATGTAGCTGTAGATCGCCTTGTCGTCGGCGATGCCGTTGCCGGGCGCGTTCATGATCGCGACGTTGCCGGCCGCATAGGCTGCGATCAGGCCTGGGACGCCGAGCGCGGAGTCGGGACGGAACACGAGCGGATCGAGATAATCGTCGTCGATCCGGCGATAGATCACGTCGACCTTCACCCGCCCGGCGATGGTCCGCATCCAGACGATGTCGTCGTCGACCACCAGATCGGCGGCCTCGACGAGTTCGATCCCCATCGAGTCCGCGAGGAAGCTGTGTTCGTAATAGGCGGAGTTGTAGTGACCCGGGGTCAGCAGCACGCAGGTCGGGTTGGAGCCGGTGCCGTGCGGCGCAACAGACTTCATCGTTTCCAGCAGCAGATCGGGATAGCTGTCGACCGCCGCGACGCGGAACTCGCGGAAGAGTTCGGGGCAGAGCCGGAGCATCGCCTCGCGGTTCTCGAGCATGTAGCTCACACCGGACGGCGTCCGCGCATTGTCCTCGAGCACGAAAAAGTCGTCGGGGCCGGTGCGGACGAGATCGATCCCGCAGATATGCGCCCATACGCCGTGCGGCGGGCGGATACCGGCAATCTCGGGCCGGAACTGCGCGTTGCCGAGCACGAGGTCTTCGGGAAGGATGCCCTCCTTGAGGATGCGCCGTTCGCCGTAGATGTCGTCGAGGAACGCGTTGATCGCCTCGACGCGCTGGACGAGGCCTTCGGACAACCGCGTCCATTCGTCATGCAGGAATACGCGGGGGACGATGTCGAACGGGATGATCCGCTCGGCCGCCTCGTTCTCGCCGTAGACCGCGAAGGTGATGCCAAGCTGCCGGAATGTCGTTTCGGCGGCTTCCTGCCGGCGTCGCAGCTCGGCGTTGGGCGTATCCTCGATCCACTTGCCGAGAGCCGCCAGTTCGGGCCGGGCGGTCGTGTCGCCCGGTGTGCCCATGATCTCGTCGAACGCTTGTTTCCCCATCGAAACGGTCAATTCCCCATCAAGCGTTGCGGTTCCATGCTGCAACGCATCGCTGCGCTGCACAAGTCCTTCTGTGTAAGCATTGGTCGGCTGGTGACCGTTCAATCCTCCCCCGCAAGGGGGAGGTGGCGCGAAGCGACGGAGGGGGAGGAACACGCAACGGAACTCACCCTTACCTCCCCCTCCGTCTGGCGAGCGCCAGCCACCTCCCCCTGGCGGGGGAGGGTCGGTTCAGGCGCCCAATCCCTCCAGCAGGCCCGGCGTGAGGACCTGCGGGAGGACGGTGGGTTCGGCTGCGCCCGGCGCGTAGTATAGGTACAGCGGCACGCCGGCGCGGTTGTGGGCTTGGATGAAGCGGCCCATGACCGGGTCGCCGTCGGTCCAGTCGCCGATCAGCGCCGCGACGCTGTGCTTGGCGAAGGCGTCGCGGACGCCTGTCGTATCGATCGCCGCCTTCTCGTTGACCTTGCACGTCAGGCACCAGTCGGCGGTGAAGTAGACGAACACCGGGCGCTTTTCGGCGCGCAGCGAGGCGAGCTTGGCCTCGGTGAACGCCTCGTCACCCGCGGTCGCAGTCTTGGCGGCGACCGGCGGCGCACGTGAGATCAATACCGCGCTGCCGACGAAGACCACCAGCAAGAGCACCTGCGCGACCGCGCCGAACGACTTGCCCTTGCGCTGGCGCGAGCCGCCGATCCACAGCACCGCGCCGACCGCCAGCACCGCGACCAGCGCGAGCGTCAGCGTATCCACGCCGGTCTGGCGCCCGAGCACCCAGCCCAGCGCGATCGCGGTGAGGAACATCGGCACCGACAGGATGTGACGGAACGTCTCCATCCACGCGCCGGGCTTTGGCAGCCACCGTCGCCATGATGGAATGAACCCGATCGCGAGGAAGGGGAGCGACAAGCCGATCCCGAGCCCGCCGAACACTGCGAGTGCCGCGGGCCACGGCAGCACCAGCGCCGCGCCGAGCGCTGCGCCCATGAACGGCCCGGTGCACGGCGTCGCGATGAACGCGGCAAGTGCTCCGGTCGCGAACGCGCCGCTCGCGCCACTCTCGCCGGCAAAGCGGGGTGTCGGGACCTCGAACAGTCCGGCGAGGTTGAACGCGATCGCGGTGCTCAGCAACAGCAGCGCGACGATCGCGCCGGGATGCTGCAACTGGAACGCCCAGCCGACTGCGGAGCCGCCTGCGCGCAACGCGAGGATCGCGCCGCCGAGACCGAGGCAGACCAGCACGACGCCCGCGGTGTAAGCCAACGCCTCGCCCCGCGCGTCCTTCTCGCTCGCACCACCACGAGCGAGGCTGAGCGCCTTGAGGCTGAGGATCGGGAACACGCAGGGCATGATGTTGAGGATCAGGCCGCCGAGCACTGCTCCGGCGAACGCGATCAGCGCGGTCAACCAGAGGCTTTCGCCGCTGGTGCTGGTCGCGTCGCCGCCGGCCGCTTCGGCCACCGCACCGGGCGTTGCCTTGACGCCGAGCCCCTGCCCGTCACCGATCCGGAGCACGCCCTCGATCGGTCCGCCAACCTTGGCGTTCGCCGCAACCTTGGTGCTGATCGTCAGCCGATCGCCGTCGCGCATGACCGTCTGCGCCGCGCCGTTCTCGATCGCGCCGGTGGTGACCGGGAAGAAATACGCCTTGTCGATCTTCGCGCCCGCCGGAAACGGCACCGCGATCCGCATCGTCCCGTTGCTTGCTGCGTAGGTCGCGCCGGCATCGAGCGGCTTGGGGATCGCCTGACGCCAGCCCGCGAATGCGGCGGCCTGAGACGGCACGCCGTCACCGATCGTGAGGTCGAGCGACAGCGCCTTTTCCTCGGGTACACAGATCGTCGCGGAGCAGACGAGATAGCTCGTCTTCAGGCGGATCGGGAATTTCGTGCCTACCGCCAGCCCCGCCGGAACCTGGATCGTCACTAGCGGCGCATAGGGCGCCTCGTAGACATAGTTCATCAGGCCAGCGATCAGCAGCGTCGTCGGCACCGGCCATTCGGGCTCGCCCGCCTTCGCGCCCGTCGGCAAAGTCCAGTCGAACGTCGCCGGAAAGCCCGCATCGCCCGGGTTGCGCCAATAGCCGTGCCAGCCGGTCTCTGGCGTCGTTGCCAACGCGATCGTCAACGGCGCGCCGGCTTTCGGGTGATCGCTTTCGGCGACCAGCTTCATCATCAGATGCTGGCTGGAGCCGTTCAGCGATTCCGCAAGCGCGGGCGCACTCGCCAGCCCGCAGACGGCCAGCAAGACCGTCATGAGGACGCAACGTAATCCGCGCATGGCCATCCTTGTTTCGTTCATCGCGCAAAGCCATAGCGGTGACCTTGTCGTATTGCACTTCAAAGCGACGGCCCTGCTCAAGGGACGTTGCTGGCTAAAGGACTGTTCGTGAAAGCACTTATCGCCGCGCTCCTGCTGACTTCGGCTTCTTCGGTCTCTGCCCAGACGGCGGCGCCCCCCGCGGCGACCCCGACGACTCCGCCGAAACTGATCGTCGCGATCTCGGTCGACCAGTTCGCCGCCGACCTGTTCCAGCAATATCGCAACCACTATACCGGTGGCTTCACCCGGCTGCTGAACGGCGCGGTGTTCCCGAGCGGGTATCAGAGCCACGCGGCAACCGAGACGTGCCCTGGCCACTCGACGATCCTGACCGGGATGCGGCCCGCGCATACCGGGATCATCGCCAACAACTGGATCGACCAGCGCGCCGGGCGGCCCGACAAGATCGTCTACTGCTCGGAGGACGAACGCGTCACCGGCAGCACGCACGACAGCTACACCGTGTCCGACATGCACCTGAAGGTGCCGACGCTCGGCGAGATGATGAAGGCGCGCGATCCGCGGACCCGCTCGGTGTCGGTCGCGGGGAAGGACCGCGCGGCGGTGATGATGGGCGGGCACAAGGTCGACGAGCTTTGGTGGTGGGACGGCAAGACGTATGTGTCGTATGCCGGCCGCGCGGTGCCGCCGGCGGTGCAGCGCACGCGCGACGCGGTCGCCGCGCTGATCGCCAAGCCGCAGGCGGCGCTGCCATTGCCGGGTTACTGCGCGGGCGTGAACCATCCGATCGTGATCGCGGGCAAGACCTATGGCCAAGGGCGCTTCGAGCGCGACGCCAGCGACGCGAAAGGCTTCCGCGTGTCGCCAGCCTCCGACGCTGCGGTGTTCGCGATGGCGGCGGCGCTGGTGCAGGACATGAAGCTCGGCAAGGGGCCGCAAACCGACATCATCGATATCGGCGCGTCGGCGACGGACTATATCGGGCATACCTACGGTACGCAGGGGTCGGAGATGTGCATCCAGATGGCGCAGCTCGACAAGACACTGGGCGATTTCTTCGCGGTGATGGACGAGACCGGGGTCGATTACGAGGTCGTGCTGACCGCGGATCACGGCGCGCACGACGCGACCGAACGCCAGCAGCAGCGCGCGATGCCGATGGAGGCGCATATGGACGAGAACGTCCTCGCCAAGCAGGTCGGCACCGCGATTGCCAAGGACATGGGGCTGCCGGGTAGCGTGCTGCTCGGGACCGAAGGCGACGTTTATATCGACGACACGCTGCCGGCGAAGACGCAGGCGAAGGTGCTTGCCGAAGCGCTGCGGCGGTATCGCGCGATGCCGCAGATTGCGGGTGCGTACTCGGCTGCCGAGATCATGGCGACGCCGATGGCGAAGTCCCCGCCCGAGACGTGGACGCTGATCGAGCGGGCGCGGGCGTCGTTCTATCCGGAGCGGTCGGGCCAGATGGTGGTGCTACTCAAGCCACGCGTGACGACGATCGTCTCCCCGGCAGGTGGCTATGTCGAGACGCATGGGTCGCCGTGGGATTACGACCGCCGCGTGCCGATCCTGTTCTGGCGCAAGGGGATGACGGGGTTCGAGCAGCCGCTGTCGGTGGAGACGGTGGATATCGTGCCGACCCTGGCGGCGACGATCGGGTTGCCGGTTAGCGGGCTGGATGGGCGGTGTCTGGATCTGGATCCGGGGGCTGCGAGTACGTGCGCTAACTGAGGGTCGAACCTTACCCAAAAAGCAATGTTCGGTGCGGTGCCGCTTCCCTCCAAATCCGTCATCCCAGCGAAAGCTGGGATCTCCCCGTGACCGTGCGAGCCTATCCCAACCGGGATACCCCAGCTTTCGCTGGGGTGACGAATAGTGGGTGGGATGCGGATCAGTTCACCGCGTCTCGAACGCCCGCAACCCGGTGCCCAGCCGGTTCGCCCCCAACGCCAGCTTGTCGTGGCTGTAGTCCGCAAGGAATGCGGGGCTGCTGCTGTCCCCAGGCGACAGTCGTGCGTCGTTACCTTCGATCCGCAACCCGGTCGAGGGATACGTCTGCGCCTCTGCCGCGACCACGATCAGGCCGGTGTGGTTCTCCTTGTTGCGCCCCTGCACGAAGGTGTTGCGCGCGATCAGGCCCGTCGCGCCTTCGGGCAGGTCGATCATGTAGTTGGTCTTCTTGCCCGCCGTATCGTCGAAGCTGTTGTCGGTGATCGACACGGTCGGCACGCGCAGCTTGACGTAGTGCCCGCCGGTACCGCGCTCGAACCGCGAGTTGGTGATCGTCACACTGCCTTTGTTGGCAAGGTAGATCGCATGCGAACAGCCTGGCGATTCGTCGCACTGGCCGAGCCCTGCGAAGGTGGAATGGTCGATCAGGATCTTCTGACCGGTCGGCTCGCCGCCGAGGATGCCCTCCTGGCTGTCGAGGAACATCGCGTTGGTGACGGTCAGGTCGCCCATCTCGGTGCGGATGCCCGCCCCATTGCCGTCCGACACGCGATAGCCGCGGAAAACGAGGCCATCGACGACCGAGCCCTGCCCGCGCAGGACCAGCGCCGCCTTGTCCTCGCAGGCGACCTTCTCGAAGATCGCGGTGCCGGGCTTTACCGCCTTGAAGGTGATGTGGCCGCCGGCCTGGACCGCGCACTGCCGGTAGGTGCCCGGTGCGATCAGGATCGTCGCGGTGCCCAGCCGGATCGACGAGACCGCCTCCTGCAACGTCCCGAACCCCTGCCCGTTCACCGTGAACGGCGCCGAGCTCTGTGCGAACGCGGGGGCGGCGAACAGCGCGAGGGCGAGCAACGATCGTTTCATCCGAGATCCTCTTCGTTCCGCGGCGGTGGCCCACAGACAATATGGGCTGCGTGATCGCACGGAACGTCGCGCTTCGACCAGTGCGTCCGCCGCGCTTTGACGACGCCTGTCCCGTTATGAAGCATTGGAAAGAATGAACCGGGCTGGGTCGATCCCGGCGTCCGCATATTGCCGTGCCCGCGTCGACCGCATAATACCGCTACCGTAACAAAGCCGGCGGGGGAACCGACCGGCGCGGGGGATCCACATGCACGCCATGACGCCGACGGAGGTCTTCCTCCTCGCGATACTCATCATTTTTACCGTGCCGTATCTGGTGTGGCGGCTCGGGCGGACCGATTACTGGGCGCCGCTGGTGGTGGTGCAGATCTTTGGCGGGATCCTGCTCGGGCCGGGCGTGCTGGGGGCGGCGTATCCCGACTATTACGCGACGGTCTTCACGCCCGCGACTTTGGGCTCTCTGAACGGCATCGCGTGGTGGGCGGTGATGATGTTCGTCTGGGTTGCCGGCATCGAACTCGATCTCGGCGAGGCGTGGAAGCGCCGCAGCGAGACTGGCGTGACGGCGGGGCTGGCGCTCGCGGTGCCGCTCCTTACCGGCAGCATCGCCGCGGTGCTAATGTTGCGCTACCCAGGCTGGCGCGGGCCGGACGGTGCGACGTGGCAGGTCGTGCTCGGCATTGGCATGGCGTGCGCGGTCACCGCGCTGCCGATCCTGGTGCTGTTTCTCGAGAAGCTCGACGTACTGCGCCAGCCGATCGGCCAGCGGATCCTGCGCTATGCCAGCCTCGACGACATCGCGATCTGGGGTGTTCTCGCGCTGATCCTGCTCGATTGGGAGCGGGTCGGTCGGCAAGGCGCCTTCCTGGTCGGGTTCGCGGTCGCGACGTTGATCGTACGCAAACTGATGGCGCGGATCGAGGAGCGCGATCGCTGGTATGTAAGCCTGATCTGGCTTGCCGGCTGCGGGTTCGCGGCGGATTGGGCGGGGCTGCACTTCATGGTCGGCGCGTTCCTGTCTGGCGCGGTGCTCGATTCGAAATGGTTTACCACCGCGAAGATGGACCAGTTCCGCCACTTCGTGCTGCTGGCCGTGATGCCGGTGTTCTTTCTGTCGACGGGATTGAAGACGCAGTGGGCGGTCGGCGGTTACGCGGTGTTCGGGGCGGCGGCGTTGCTGCTGGTCGCGTCGGTCGGCGGCAAGCTGGCGGGGGTTCACGCGGCGGGACGGATCCTGAAGTGGCGGCCGGGCGAGGCGTCGGCGATCGGCTGGCTGCTCCAGACCAAGGCGCTAATCATGATCATCTTCGTCAACATCCTTCTGGATAAGAAGATCATCACGAATGAGACGTTCACCGCGCTGCTGCTGATGGCGCTGGCGAGCACGATGCTGACCGTGCCGGTGGTCGCGCCGAAGTTGAAGAAGCTGGTGGGGTTGGTGGGGAAGAGCGGGTGACGAAACACCTACGATCCTCCCCCGCAAGGGGGAGGTGGCGCCGAAGGTGACAGAGGGGGAGGCACGCGAAACCTCTGCTCCGTGTCCTCCCCCTCCGTCTGGCAAGAGCCAGCCACCTCCCCCTTGCGGGGGAGGATTAGCTCAAGCTCCCGCGTTTAGGAGGTCGTGGCGTTTCAGGGCGTGGCGGAGTTGGTCGTAGCTCAGGCCTAGCGCTTCGGCGGTGGCGCGTTGGTTGAAACGATGTTCCGACAGCGCGCGCGAGAGCAGGTCGCGTTCGAAGCGGGATACGCGGGACTTGAAGTCCGAGGGGCCTTCTTCGCACGCGACGACCGGGTCCTCGGCTTCGTCCGGTTCGGCCGCGCGCGGCGCCACAACCATAGGCCTAGGGACGGTCGAGGCGCCCGGCCGGTGTGGCGACTGGAACGGGTCAATCTCGATCGCATCGATCGGTCCCGCCTGCTCCCAGCGGTACACTGCGCGCTCGACGACGTTGCGGAGTTCGCGGACGTTACCGGGCCAGCTATAAGCGATCAGCGCGTCCATCGCTGCCGGGCCGAACCCCTCCCAGCGTTCGCGGCCCAACTCAGACGCCATGCGCCGGCCGAAATGCTCCGCCAGCACCACCACGTCCCCGGTTCGCGCGCGCAGAGGTGGCAACGTCACCACCTCGAACGACAACCGGTCGAGCAGATCGGCCCGGAACTCGTGCCGGTCGACCTTGTCCGGCAGATGCTCGTTGGTCGCCGCCACGATCCGGACGTCGACGCGCATGGGTCGCGACGAGCCGATCCGCGTGATCTCGCCATATTCGACCGCGCGCAGCAGCCGGTCCTGCGCCGCCATCGACAGCGTGCCGAGCTCGTCGAGGAACAGCGTTCCCCCGTCCGCCTCCTCGAACCGCCCTACCCGAGCCTTCGTCGCGCCGGTGAACGCGCCGGCCTCATGCCCGAACAATTCCGCCTCGATCAGCGTCTCGGGCAGCGCCGCGCAGTTCATGATCACCAGCGGCTGGTCCCACCGCGGCGACAGGCGGTGGAGGCGTTCGGCGACGAGTTCCTTGCCCGTGCCACGCTCGCCGATCACCAGTACCGGCCGGTCCAACGCCGCCGCCCGCGATGCGCGTTCGAGCGCGGCCATGAACGTGCCGGACTCGCCGATGACCTGGGTTGTTCTCTCCATGGCGAAGATGTGGCGCGAATTCCCAACTCTTGGCAAGCTTGCGGTGCCTGTCCGACGGTCGAAATCGCGCAAAGCCCTGCAAATCCGCCGTTTTCGAAACTGGCACGACACATGCAATGCTTCAGGCAACCCGCCAAATAGCGGAACCAACCATCCTTAAAGGGGACCCACCATGTTCAACACCAACATCGCCCGCACCGTCGTCGCCGCCCTCTGCACCATCGTCGCCAGCGCAACTTGCGTCATCGGCGCGGTGGGACCTGCGACCGCAACCAACATGACGCCTATCGCGGCAACCACCGCAATCGTGGCATAAGACCCCCGACGGCTCGCCAAGAGCCTAGGGCCGACCCCTGGAGTAGGATTTACATGGGCATCTTTTCCCGCACCCGCGACATCGTCGCCGCCAACTTCGCCGATCTCATCGAGAAGGCCGAAGATCCGTCGAAGATGATCCGCATGATCATCCTGGAGATGGAGGAAACATTGGTCGAGGTTCGCGCCTCCGCCGCGCGCACCATCGCCGACCAGAAGGAGATGCGCCGCCATATCTCGAAGCTGGAGCAGCTTCAGGACAACTGGACCGAGAAGGCCGAACTGGCGCTGAGCAAGGACCGTGAGGATCTTGCCAAGGCAGCCCTGGTCGAGCGTCAGAAGGCGTTCGACATGGCCGAGCAGTTGAAGGGCGAGGTCGGCGTGCTCGACGATGCGCTGCGCGCGTCGGAAGAGGACATCGCCAAGCTCCAGACCAAGCTCCGCGAGGCGCGCACCAAGCAGAACGCGGTGCAGACCCGGCTGGAGAGCGCGAACAACCGGACGCGCCTTCGGGAAATGTACAACGGCCCGAAGACGCATGAGGCGTTCAGCCGCTTCGACATCCTCGACCGCCGCGTCGATGAAGCCGAAGGCCGCGCGGATGCGATGGGGCTAGGCGTCGTCAAGACGCTCGAAGAGGAAATCGCCGAGCTGCGCAGCGACGACAAGGTCAACGCCCAGCTCGCCGCGCTCAAGGCGCGCATGAAGAAGGACGATTGAGATGGATGACCTGATGCCCGTTCTCGTCTGCGCCGTGCTCTTCATCGGGCTGCCGTGGGTGATCCTGCACTACATCACCAAGTGGAAGCAGGCGCCGCGGATCACCGAGGAGGATGAACGCCTGCTCGACGAGATGCAGGCCTTGGCCCGCCGCCTCGAGGACCGCGTGATGACCGTCGAACGGATCATCGCCGCCGACAATCCCGACTGGAAGCCGGGTCTCGGCACCACGCAATCGCCGTATCTGTCGGACCTTCAGTCCGACCGCACTTCTGATCGGAGGAACTGAGATGTCCGGCAGCCGCACACAGTTTTACCTCGATAAGCAGAACGCCAAGTGGAAGGGCGTCTGTGCCGGGATCGCCGACTATACCGGCGTCGATGCGCTCTTCGTCCGTGTCGGCATGGTCGTCCTGACACTTGCGGGGGGCTTTCCCTGGACGCTGCTGGCCTATTGGATGGTTGCCTGGATGGGCCATGCCAAGCCGATCGGCCTGTACGAGACGCCCGACGACGCGAAGTTCTGGCAGGGCGTCCGGTCGAACCCGAAGCGTTCGACCGCAGAGGTCCGCAGCAAGTTTCGCGACATCGACCGCCGCCTCGCCGACATCGAGACGCACTATACCAGCCGCTCAAGCAACAGCCTCGCGGCAGAGATCGACAGCCTGCGCTGAGACGCGGCGTCAACAGGGAGAATGACTATGGCTTGGGGTGGACCAGGTTTCATTATCGCCATCATCGCGATCACGACCGTAGGCTGGATCGTCAACAACTGGATCCGTACGAAGCACGGCTATCCGCCGAGCGACGACTGGGGCAACTCGATGAACTGGGGCGGCGGGCACAAGCAGGACCCGGCTGGCGAACGAAAGGTCGAACTGCTCAGCAGCGAGAATGAGCGCCTTACCGGTCAGGTTTCCCGCCTCGAGGAGCGGATCGCGGTCCTCGAACGCATCGCTACCGATCCCGCCGAGCGCACAGCTCGCGAGATCGACGCCCTCCGCGACCGCTGAAGGACTCGATCATGCTTAGCCCCTTGCTCATCCCGATCCTCGGCATCTGCTGCGGACTGCTGGCGATCTTCGGCGGTGTCTTCGTCAGGCCCTGGTTCGCCTACCGGCACCGCCGCATGGAACTCGACGCGCAGATGATCGCCGAGAAGTCCGCGCAATATGCGGCGCATACCGACCGCCTCGAACAGCGCGTCCGGGTGCTCGAACGGATCGTCACCGACCGTGGGATCGAGCTCTCGAACGAGATCGACCTGCTCCGCGATACCGGTCCCGCGACCGAACGCCTGGCCAACTAGACCGACCCGTTAGGAGACAAGATCATGAATGGTGGACAGGTGATGGTCGTGATGATCGTCCTGATCGTGATGATTACCGGCATCTTCAAATCGCGCCACAAGAGCGGCCGACATGCCGAGGGCTCGTCGCTGATGAACGACCCAGAGGCGGCGCGGCTCCGCGACGAGGTGCAACAGATGAAGGAGCGCATCCAGGTGCTGGAGCGCGTGATCACCGACAACCACAAGAGCGTCGATCTCGACCGAGAGATCGAACGGCTCCGCGACCGCTAGGAGGCGGACATGATCGAACCGAACATCTATATCACCCTGGCGCTGGCGAGCCTTGCGGGGCTGGCGATGATCGTCGCAGGCGGATTGGCCGGATGGCGCGGATGGCTGTCGCTGCGGCGGATGGAGCTGGATAACATGCAGGACGGCCGCATGCCGGTCGCGGTGTCGACCGGATCGCGGATCGAGATCGCGGACTTGAAGGAGCGGATCAAGAAGCTCGAGGCGATCGCTGCCGGGGTGGACCTTTAAGTCTCGCCCCGCAAGTATGTTCCCCCGCGAAGGCGGGGGTCCAGACTGGGCCCCCGCCTTCGCGGGGGAACATGATGTTGAAGCGCCAAGGCTGACCCGCTACCGCCCACGGCATGGCCACTCTCACCGACATTCGCGAGGAATACGACTTCCTTGAACCTGACGACCGCTATCGCCTGCTGATTGACCTTGGCAAAGAGCTTGAACCGATGCCGGAGGCGCTGAAGACCGATGCGACGTTGGTGCGGGGGTGTTCAGCTTCGGTCTGGGTTTATCCGACTACGACTGACGATGGTCGACTGCACTTCCTGGCGGATTCGAATGCGGCGATCACCAAGGGGATCATCGCTCTGGTATTGCTGACGGTGCAAGATCAGGTGCCGGATGCGATCGTCGCGACAGATATCAAGGCGGAACTGGCGCCGTTCGACCTGAGCAAGCAGCTGAGCTCGAACCGGACGCAGGGGATTCCGAATATGATCGCTTTGATTCGCGAGACGGCGGAGCGGTACGCCGGCTGAACCTTTCGATCCTCCCCCGCCAGGGGGAGGTGTCGCCGAAGGTGACGGAGGGGGAGGAACACGCAACAGAGGTTACCCCTTCCTCCCCCTCCGTCTGGCAAGGGCCAGCCACCTCCCCTTGGCGGGGGAGGATCGTCAGGTTGCTGCGTATTCGGTGAGGTTCGCAACGACCTCGGTCACGTCCGCACCAGCCGGGACGAGCACCCACCGATCCGGTCGAGCGCCATCGACCATCACCACTGCGTTCTTCGGGCAAACTCCGAGGCACTTGACCTTTACCACTCCGCGTTCTGCCTTGCGGCCCTTCTTGACGCCGAGTGCCTGACGCAACAGCTTCACAAGGGGCGTCCGGCCCTTTTCGCCAAATCCGCCATCGAGTTTCTTCGAACACTTGCCGCAGACGAGAACGCTGCCTTGCCAGCGACTGGCGAGGACGCGGATCACGCCGGTTTCCAGGTCCGCTGATCCTCGGCCACTTTCAGCACCTCATACGCCGCCTGCACGCCCTGAAACCGCTTCGCCGCGTCCTTGTCGTTCGGGCGCACATCCGGATGATTCGCCTTCGCCATCCGCCGCCACGCCGCGCGCACGTCCTCAAACGTCGCGTCGGGCTCGAGGTCCAGCACCTCCAGCGCGCGCATCTCGTCGCGCGAGCGGCTGCCGTCGCCCGAGCCGGCCCAGGCGTAATGCTTGGGATCGGTGTAGCCGTCCGCGGTGCGCGTTTCCGCCGCCTCGCGCTCGGCCGCTTCCTCCGCGCTCAAGCCTTCGAAATAATTCCAGCCGCGATTATATTCGCCGGCGTGGTTCATGCAGAAATACCAGCGGTCCGGGCTGTTGGGCGATTTGGGCGCCGGGCAGTTGCCGGGCTCGTTGCAGCCATGCCTATCGCACAGACGGACGGTCACCGCCTCGGTGCTTGCGCCATATTCGCGCCAGCGCGGAAAACCCCAGTCTGAAGATCGTGTCGTGCTTCGAGCCATAGCGGTCCGAGATAGGCGTCCCCACGGACAACGCAACCGCACGCAGCGATGGCGACGTAAACATGCCCGATCCGACAGTCTTCCGCGTCGCAACATTCCAACTTGAGTCAGACACCGTTCATCGATTACTGAACATGAACTATTTGTCATGTGGCATGGATAGATGCGTCCGGTGCGGACGTATTCCCGGCCGACACCTTAAGGACAGGAGCCCTGGTGCCGACTCTCATTCCAAAGCTTACCACATGGCGCGCGGATCTTCCCGCCTCCATCGTCGTCGCGCTCGTCGCGCTTCCCCTCTGTCTTGGCGTTGCGCTCGCGTCGGGTGCGCCGCTGTTCGCGGGCATCATCTCGGGGATCGTCGGCGGCATCGCGGTCGGCCTGTTCTCGAAGTCGCCGCTGTCGGTCAGCGGCCCCGCCGCCGGCCTGACCGTGATCGTGCTGACCGCGATCGAGAGCATGCCAAGCTACCAGATGTTCCTGATGGCAGTCGTGCTCGCGGGCGTTCTCCAAATCTGCTTCTCGCTGACCCGCGCCGGCATCCTCAGCGAATTCGTGCCGTCGTCGGTCATCACCGGCATGCTCGCGGCAATCGGCCTGATCCTGATCCTCAAGCAGATCCCCCACGCCGTCGGCTTCGACCGCGAGGCCGAGGGCATCTTCGAATTCACCACCGCGAACGGCATCAATACCTTCTCGCGGATCTTCGACAGCCTCAGCGCAGCCGTGACTCCGGGCGCCATCCTGATCGCGTCGGTCAGCCTAGCTTTCCTGTTCTGGTGGGACGGCGCCAAGCCCAAGGACGGCCCACTGCGCTTCGTCCCCGGCCCCCTGGTGGTCGTGCTGATCGGTATCTTCGGCAACATGCTGCTCGGTGCCGTGAAGCCCGACTGGCAGCTCCAGGCGACGCATCTCGTGCAGGTGCCGATCACGCAGACGCTCTCGCAATTTCCGTCGCTGTTCACTTTCCCCGATTTTTCCGGGATCACGATGGGCATCGTCTGGAGCAGCGCGGTCACGCTCGCGATCGTCGCCAGCCTCGAATCGCTGCTGAGCGTCAAGGCGGTCGATGAGATCGATCCGCGTCGTCGCTCGACCGACAAGAACTGGGAATTGATGGCGCAGGGCGGCGGCAACATCCTGTCGGGCCTGATCGGTGGCCTGCCCGTCACCTCGGTGATCGTGCGTTCGTCCGCCAACGTCGATGCCAAGGCCGAGAGCAAGCTGTCGACGATCCTGCACGGCTTCTGGCTGCTGGTCAGCGTCGCGCTGATCCCCGCGGTGCTCAACCTGATCCCGCTGTCGGCGCTCGCCGCCGTGCTGATCGCGACAGGCTACAAGCTGACCAAGCCCAAGCTCTACACCGAGCGCTTCAAGCAGGGCTGGACGCAGTTCATTCCGTTCGTCGTCACGGTCGCTGCGATCCTGTTCACCGACCTGCTCGAAGGGATCGTCATCGGCCTTGCGGTCGGCTTCGTGTTCGTCGTCGCGCGCAACTTCCGCACCGCGATCACGTTTGCCTGCGACGACGAGGACTGCCTCGTCCGCGCGCGACGCAACCTGTACTTCATCCACAAGTATGAATTGCAGAAGTCGCTCGCCAAGGTGCCCGACAATGCGAACCTGCTGATCGACCTGTCGTCGACCAGCTATGTCGATCTCGACAACGTCGACATCATCAACGCGTTCATCAAGGGCGCGCAGTATCGCGGCATCACCGTGCTCATCCGCGGCGATCTCGCGATGCGCACGGTCAAGCTGATCAACGCCCCCCAGACCGAGGTCCGTTTCGCATGAGGCAGTACAAGCAGCTCCTGCTCGCCAACAAGGCGTGGGCGGCCGAGATCATTGAGGAGAGCGCCGACTTCTTCCAGCGTCAGCTGGTCGGCCAGAACCCGGAGTTCCTGTGGATCGGCTGTTCGGACAGCCGCGTCGGTCCGGAGCAGATGACGATGACGCCACCCGGCAACATGTTCATCCACCGCAACATCGCCAACCTCGTCAACGACGACGACATGAACCTGATGTCGGTGCTGCAATATGCGATCGACGTGCTCGGCGTGCGGCACATCATCATCTGCGGGCATTATGCGTGCGGCGGGATCCGCGCGACGCTCGACGGCGGCACGACCGGCCCCGTCGACGACTGGCTCAGCACCGCGCGCTGCGTGCTGCACGATCATGCCGACGAGATCGACGCGCAGCCTGACCGCGAGCAGAAGGTCAACCGGCTGGTCGAGGTGAACGTCCGCGACCAGCTCGTCCGGCTCGCGCGCACCAAGACGATCCAGGGTGCGTTTGCGCGGGGCCAGGAAGTGCTGCTGCACGGCTGGGTCTACGACATCCGCGACGGGCTGATCAAACCAATGATGGAGATCGATTCGACGACCGTGCTCGAAGAGGTCGGTCGGCCGGACAAGGTGCTGGTGTAAAGCACCCCCCTTCCCACCATGGCCGTGGGAAGGGGCTGCCTTTCGCTTACGAGCCGCGCCGTGCCGAGTCTGGCAGCAGGAACTTGATACGGGTCGTCGTGGCGCCGCAACCGAGCCCCCCATCGGGACGATACGTCTTGGCGTATTTGGCCTTGGTGAAGAACTTGGTCCCCGCCTCCGAGAAGATGAACGGGGGATAGCTCAACAGGGCGCGCTGATTGATCACGTTGCCGTCCGCGCCGATGTCGAACTGAACCTGGGTCCACCCTTCGAAACCCCAACGCATCGCTTCCATCGGGAACGCTTCCGATCCCGGCTGGGATACCATCTTCGGCGGTGCATCCATGATCGCGCACTGGTTCGCGGTCAGACCACTCGACGCGAATGTCGCCCGCGCCGCATCGATCTCGCCGTTGCGCTCTTCGATCGATGCGATGCGGATCAGCGCGCCGACGCGCAGCGGATCGTTCGGCTTCAAGGCTTTGTCGTCCGCCACTTGCCGAAGCGTAACGATCGCCGTGTCGTTCTTCTCGGATTTTCGCGTCCGTGCGACGGCGCCGTCGACCATCATCAACCGGATCGCCGCCCGCGCCTGCGGGTCGTTCGCGTAGACGGGTTCCGATACCATGGGCGTCAGCGTCCGTTCGAATACCCCCGGCCGCCAGATGTCGGTCACCGCATCGACGCGTCCTGGCAGGTCGAACGTCAGCCGCGCACTAGGCGGTGCATCGTTGGCGACCGCGATCGACAGCGCCCGCGCAGCCAAGGCCGCACGCTCTTCCCGCGCTACCGTAGGATTGTTCGTCAGGCGATAGATCGCGGCGAGCGTACGCAAACCATTAGGCGATTGGGCGGTCGCCGATGCGAGTTCGGCGCGCTGTCCGGCGAGTGCTGCCGCCTGCGAGCCGGTCGGTGCAGGAGCGACCGTGACGCCCTTGCTGGAAAGCCACTGTTCCAGGACGTCGTCCAGTCCGTCGTCGATCGACGGCCGTTCGAACGCGGTCGAACAGCGCATCTCGACCCGCACGTGATAGCGATAAAAGGCCGGGATCGCCTGGACCTTTTCGGCAGGCCACGACCAACCCTTGACCGCCCGCGCGAACTCGAGCGCGACCTGGCCGCCACCCGCGGCATAGATCGGCGCCGCCTGGTCGATCGTACCGTCGGACGCGATGTTGAATTCGACCACCGCGACGTCCTGCGGCTTGAGACCGGCATCGCCGCCACAATCCGGCGAGCGCATTTCCGCGGCAGGATCGAACGATCCCTTCACCATGCGTCCGGCACCAGTATAGGCCATGTAGCGCCGCGCTTCGTCGGCATTGCCGCTCAGCAGGAACGCGATCGCGGCATCGGAGCGCGCCGATGCGTCCATGATATCGACCTTGTCGGTTTCGAGGCCGCCGAGAAGCCGGATCGCCTGCAACGCGCTGGCGCGGGCACCGGCGATGTCACCGGTGTTGAGCTTCAGGAGGGTCCGCTCACGCGCGAACCGCGCGGCGACGCTCTTTTCGAGCTTCACCGTGCCGACCAACGCGTCGCTGCGTGCCAACGTCGCCGCCGCGGCGGTGGGATCGATGAATATCTGCGCGGTCACCAGCGAGAGCATGGCCCCGAGCTTATCGGCGGTACTGATCGCGCTCGCCTCCGCCTGCTGGAGTGCGGTCACGGCGCCCGCATAATCGAGCGTATCGGTGGCGACCTGGCCGAGGATGAGGAAGGCGCGCGTCCGATCTTCTGCAAGACTGGCATCGTCCGCCGGCAACAAGGCGAGCCCTGCCCGTGCAGCCTTAACCGATTCGTCAGCGCGGTTCAGGGCGAACAGAGTCGGCGCCTTGCGGACTAGCACGATACCGCGACTGCGTGATCCGGGCTTGGTTCGCGCTTCCAGTTTCTCCCAGGCCGCCAGCGACGCCGCGCGGTCGGATTTCGCATCCAGCGCCGTTGCTGCGTCGAAGTCCTGCTGAATTGTCGTCGCCGACGACGGTGTCTGCGCCCCAACGGGGACTAGCGCACCCGCCACCGCCAACACGCCTGCACCCAACAGCGCGATCGTCCTGATACGCATTACATTCCCCACGTCGCAGCCCAGCGTTATTTGTGCGCAGTCTGCAATGGTTCGGGGAAGGATGCCAGAGGGTCTGTAAGCCGGGTTCTGTCCATTTCCGATCCTTCGATACGGAAGTTAGGCGACCATTCCTCTAGGACGACGGTTGCCCGTCGCCTCAAGCAATCAACCCGGGTGACGAGCTGAAACGAAGCCCATGTGCCACCCCTATTCGATCTTGCTCCCGGTGGGGTTTGCCGTGCCGCCCCTGTTGCCAGGCGCGCGGTGCGCTCTTACCGCACCCTTTCACTCTGACCGCCCCGACCGAGGTCGAGGGTTGGCCGTCTGCTCTCTGTGGCACTTTCCCTGAGGTCACCCTCGCCGGGCGTTACCCGGCACCGTCGTTTCGCGGAGCCCGGACTTTCCTCGCGTGTCCGAAAACACCCGCGGCCGCCCGACCCTCTGGCGAGGCGAGCCCTAGCGCGGGCGCGGGCGATGCACCACCGTTTTTAGCGGGGGCACTCTTACAGGCGAAACGCTCTCCCCTCCCTGGAAGGGAGGGGTCGGGGGTGGGTAGGCTTCCGCATCATGGAACGGTTACGACAAAAGCTGGCCGACCCACCCCCTGCCCCTCCCTTCCAGGGAGGGGAGACCGTAGCGTTCGTCAGTCGTCGCCCATTGGCTTGGGCAGCAACAACGCCAGCAGGATGCATCGGCACTCCGCATCGACCTCGCCGTCGACCAGTTCGGGACGGAAGCGCCGCTGGAACGCCATCGTCGCCGCCATTCGGTTCTCGACGTCATAGCCGAAGCGTTCGAGCGCGAGGCAGAAGCCGCCTTCGGTCCAGCCCGGGTCCATCAGATTCTTGGTCGGTCGCGGCAATGCCAGCCGGCGCCGTGCCAGTTCGTGCCACGGGAACAGCTCGCCCGGATCGCGCTTGCGGACCGGGGCGATGTCCGAATGGCCGACGATGTTGCCGCGCGTGATCTCGTGGCGATCCTTGATCTCGGCGACCAGCTGCACGACCGATGCGATCTGCTCGAGCGGGAACGGGCGATAGCCGAACTCGTGGCCGGGATTGACGATCTCGATGCCAATGCTCGCCGAGTTGACGTCGTCGACGTCGCGCCAATGCGACTTGCCCGCGTGCCAAGCGCGCTTGTCCTCCGCGACCATCCGGAGGACGGTGCCGTCCTCCTCGACCAGGTAATGCGATGACACCTTCGCCTCGGGATCGCGCAACCGGGCGATCGCCGACGCGCCGTCCTTCATGCCGGTATAATGCAGCACGATCATCGTGATGGGCAGCGATCGATCGTCGAAATTGGGTGACGAGGTCTCGATGAACTTCAAGCCAGCTTCCCTTCTAGCCGTCGGGCCAGCACCGATGGCGCAGTCTCGACCGCGATGACCGTGACGTTGCATTGTGACGCCACCGCTCGACCGCATCAATAGCCTACGCGCGTAAGCAGACGCTTCGTGGAGAGGTGCGGACGGGGCTGCACGTGATTCGGCGCGTCCCTCTTGCCGTCGGCCGGCATCCGGGCGAAAGCCGCTCGCGAAAAGGGAGTTGCCATGTCCGTGATGTCCGACCGCTGGATCCGCGAGCGCGCGCTGGGCGATGCGATGATCGAACCGTTCCACGAAGCCCAGCGCCGCGACGGCTGCATCTCGTACGGGCTGTCGTCCTACGGCTATGACGCGCGCGTTGCCGACGAGTTCAAGATCTTCACCAACGTCGACAGCGCGATCGTCGACCCGAAGGACTTCGCCGCGAACAGCTTCGTCGATCGCAAGACCGACGTCTGCATCATCCCGCCGAACAGCTTCGCGCTCGCACGCACCGTCGAATATTTTCGCGTGCCGCGCGACGTGCTGGTAATCTGCCTGGGTAAGTCGACTTATGCGCGGTGCGGGATCATCGTCAACGTGACGCCGCTGGAGCCGGAATGGGAGGGGCATGTGACGCTGGAATTCTCCAACACTACGCCGCTGCCGGCCAAGATCTATGCGAACGAGGGCGCGTGCCAGTTTCTGTTCCTCAAGGGGAACGAGCCTTGCGAAGTGAGTTATGCGGACCGGGCAGGGAAATATATGGGGCAGCGGGGGGTGACACTGCCGCGGCTTTAGGGCTTGGGCTTGGGCTTGGGCTTGGGCTTGGGCTTGGGCTTGGGCTTGGGCTTGGGCTTGGGCGAGACCACGGCAGACGGTTGCTCAGCGTCAAAGCTGATCTAATTGCTCCGTGTCGCCGAACTGCGCGATTCCGCGACGCTCCCCGCAACTTGGCAGCCACTTGTCGGCAGTGGGTAAACGGCAGGCTCTTCTAGCCAACCTCCCCGGCGAAGGCCGGGGTCCAGGTAGTGAGATCTCGGTGACGAAGCTCACCGCTCAGTTGGCAGCGGCTCCCAACTGGGCCCCGGCCTACGCCGGGGTAGTGAGATGCTTGTCTTGGTTGACGGGGTTTCCGGCTGCTAACGACCGTAAGGTCGCAAGCGGACAGAGCACAACACGTCGTCGGATTGCCGCCTAATCGCAGTACCTTCCAACCGCCGTCATGGAGCTCAGATCGAACGGTGACGTACCTTACGGCTGATAGCTGTTCGCCGCTGTGCACATACGTTCAACCGCTTCCTCAGCTTGTTTCCCCGCGAAGGCGGGGACCCAGTCTGGGCTCCCGCCTTCGCGGGGAAACAAGGTAGTACGCGACCTTCTTGGACGGCGCGAGCCAGTCGTCAGCGAGTCGCAATCTGCTGCGAATGGCGCGCCAAGGCACGGCTGGCCAGATCGTGCGATGACGCCACTGCGCCCGATGGCAGGTCCATCGCGACCGCGGGACGGTCCAGCACCGCCGCATACAGCGCGCGTGCCTCCGACTCGCGGCCGGTACGATGATAGACCGATGCCAGGTTGAGCATAAGTTCGGGACGCTGCGGGAAGATTTTCCGCTCGGCGACGATGCGCTGTTCTGCCGTCGACAGGTCGCCTGCCGCGATCGCGACATAGCCAGTGCGATCCGTCGACGCGGACTGGTCCGCCAACGCCGGCGTGGCTGCACCCAGGGTTGCTAGAACGAACAGGACGGTCTTGCGCATCATCCATCTCCACTGACCTTCGCGTATCGGAAGGTTTCATTTTTGTGACAACGGTGTGTCACTTCGATGACTGTCATACAAGCACATTGATCAAGTTCGGTCCCGCGAGCGGATTATCGCCTCTCGATGCACCATGACGCGTTTCGCGGCTCCGGTTCGTCCGCCGTCCAGCGACGACCGCGCAACAAAAAAGGGCGGTCCCGGAGGACCGCCCTTTGGACGTTCGATACTGTATGCAGACGACTTAGAAAGCGTTGCGATACTGCTCGTTGCCGATGAAGCCGAGCTTGGTGATCGCGGACCGCTTGATGACGGCCAGCGTGCGATCGACCACTTCATACTTCGATTCGGGATCGGGCTGGAAGTGGAGTTCGGGCTCTGGCGTCATGCCGGCGGACTGGTCCAGATACTGGCGCAGCGTGACCTCGTCGACCGGCGAACCGTTCCATGCGACCGTACCGGCGGGATCGATCGAGATCTTGTTCTTCTGTGGATCGACCGGATTCTGCGGCTGGTTCTTGCTGTTGACCGGAAGGTCGACCTTCACCGCATGCGTCTGAATGGGGATCGTGATGATGAACATGATGAGGAGAACGAGCAGGACGTCGATCAACGGCGTCATGTTCATTTCCATCATCGGCGCGCCATCTTCTTTGCCGCCGCTCATTGCCATCTTATACTACTCCTAAATACGTCCGAGCGATCATCAGCGTTCGGCATCAGCGTTCGCCATCAACGTTCAGTGGTGCCGCCGGGAGGCGGTTCGGAGATGAAGCCGACGCGGGCGAACCCAGCCTGCTGCATCGTGTAGATCGTTGCGCCGATGCAGCGATACGGTGCGTTCACGTCACCGCGGATGTGAGCCTCGGGCAATTCGAGACCAGCCGCGTTGACACCGCCTTGACGTGCGATCTCAGCCTTCAGCTTGTCGACGGCACGCTGCAGCAGCTCTTCGTGAGTCACCGGCGAAAGACCCCAGTACACCTGGCACTGTCCGCCAGCCGACGTTACCGACAGCGAGACGTTCTCAGGCTTGGTCATCGTCGGATCGAACCGAACATCCGGCAGCTTCAGCTGCACAGCCTGGACCGCGACAGTCGTCGTCACCAGGAAGATGATCAGGAGCACGAGCATGACGTCGACCAGCGGCGTCGTATTGATGTCCGATATCGAACTCTCGGTGGAATCGCCACCAACACTCATCGCCATGTGCGAACTATCCTATCCATATAATCGCCACCGGAACCGCCGGCGGCAATGAAGCGGGGCGGCTGCGAACAGCAGCCCCGCCTTTCGCGTCTTAGTTGGCGCGCGGTACGCCACCGGTCTGGCCGGCAGTCGTGGTCGTCGAGGCAGGCTTGGCCGAAATCGGCTTAGCAGCCGTTGCGATCGACGGACGCACTGCGCCGTTCGAGGCAAGGAAGCCGAGCACGTCGTTCGAGAAGGCCGACAGGTCCTCTGCGATCGACTTGTTGCGGCGCTGCAGCCAGTTGTACGACAGAACGGCAGGAACCGCGACGACCAGACCGAGGGCGGTCATGATCAGTGCTTCACCGACCGGCCCTGCGACCTTGTCGATCGATGCCTGACCCGATGCGCCGATCTTCACGAGCGCGCGGTAGATGCCGATAACCGTACCGAACAGGCCGATGAACGGCGAAACCGAACCGACCGTTGCGAGGAAGGCGAGACCGCCACCCAGCTTCGAGTTGATCGCAGCTTCCGAACGCGCCAGCGAACCGTGCAGCCAGTCATGCGCCTCGACCGGATCGGTCAGCTTCGAATGCTGATCCTGAGCGGCCAGACCGTCGTCGACGATCTGCTTGTAGGCCGAGTTCTTCTCGAGCTTGGCCGAACCTTCGCGAAGGCTGTTCGACGACCAGAAGGCCTGACGGACGCGCTTGCCCTGGCCGATGATCTTCTGCTGCTCGAACAGCTTCGAGAACAGGATGTAGAACGACACGACCGACATCAGCACGAGAATGCCGAACACGGTCTGCGAAATCAGGCCGCCTTCGCGAAGTGCGGCTTGCAGGCCGTACGGGTTGGCGTCGGCTGCGGCGGGCGCTGCCGCTGCAAGAATGGTGGTGATCATGTTCGCTTAGTCCTCTGACTGAATTTTATCTGGTGCGGTTGACGTAGGATGGATCATTCCTGAGGCAGGACCCACCTGATGTTCAGCTGGTACGACGACCCTACGGCATTGCCGTTCTCGTCCTTGGCAGGCGTGAAACGCACCCTCGCCTTGGAGATCCGGCAGGTCGCATCATCCAGCGTCGTGTTGCCGCTGGACGACGTCACCGAACAGTCGGTCACGCGACCATCCGTACCGATCGTCAGCTTCGCGGAAACGCGACCCTGAGCACCCTCGCGCTGTGCCGACGGCGGATAATTGTCCGCGCCGAAATACTGCCCTGGGTTACCCTTGAGACCAGCAGCCTGCGAGACACGTGGCGTCGGCGGCGGTGCCGGCGGCGCTGGTGGTGCGGGCGGCGACGGCGGTGCCGTCGGCTGGAACCGAGGAATGATGCTCGACGTCGTCAGCGCGGGCGCTGGCTGCGGCGTTACCACGACTGGCGGCGGCGTCACGACCGTGGTCGGTGGCGGCGGCAGGTTTGGCTGGTCGGGTGGCGGCGGCGGGGGCTCGTCGGGCGGAGGCGGCGGCGGTGGCGGCTCCACGTCGAACGTCGTCATCTTTTCCTGGGCCTTTTTCACGTACTGGTACGCGAGGCCAGTGACGAAAGCATAGCCCAAGGCCGCATGAATCAGCGCGACGATCACGATCGCAACGATTTTGCCTCCGGACATCTTTTGGTCAGTATAGGCCATTCAGAAACGACACTCCCTTAATCTGCCTGCTCCGTACGCACGTGCCCGCAATGGGTACGCGGCACATGCGTCTGCCGTTGGCCGGAATAACCACGGGGCAGTGAGCAAGTCCTATCGCCACGTTCTGCGACACGCAAACGCTTTGTCGGACGCAACAAACGTACAACCATAGGATGGCAGAATTATTTCTGTATCGTTCAGCTTGCGTAGCGTAGCCTGAAGACATGAATCTTCTCTTTCACGTTACGGCTTCGGCCCTCTCCGTCATCATCGCGGCAACTCCTGTAAGCGCTCAGGAAACCCCGACTGCACCCCGGGTTTTCGGCGATAACGCGGGTGCGCCGCAGGGTGCGGTGCAGCGCGAAGCGGCTGGCGGCATTGGATATTCCGACATCGCCGACCTGGTGCTTTCCGCCCCCGTGATCGCCGACGCGACCGTCCGGTCGACGACCAAGATCAAGCCGGCCGAGGCACCGAATCTCGCGGCGGGGCATGTCAGACTATATGTCGAGGTCGATGTCACCGCGCTGGTCCGCGGCGCCGACGGGCTGCCGCCGCGAATCGGGTATCTGCTCGACGTGATGCCCGACGCAGCCGGCCGGGTGCCGAAATTCAAGAAGGCGCGCGTGCTGATCTTCGCCAGACCAGTGCCCGGCGCGGTGAATCAGGTCCAGCTGGTCGCGCCCGACGCGCAGCTCGATTGGACGCCGACCGCAGATGCGCGCGCACGAAAGATCGCCCGCGATGCCCTGGCGAGCGATGCGCCGCCGGTCATCACCGGCATCGGCAACGCGTTTCACGTGCCGGGCGCGCTACCCGGTGAAGGCGAGACCCAGATCTTCCTGACGACGGCCGACCAGCGCCCGGTGTCGCTGTCGGTGCTACGTCGTCCCGGCGAACAGCCACGCTGGGCGGTTGCGCTGAGCGAGATCGTTGATGAATCGGCGGCGCCCCCCGCCCCGGAGACGCTGCTGTGGTACCGGCTGAGCTGCGCCTTGCCGCAGGCCTTGCCGGATCGGAGCACGGGATCGCTAGAGGCAGCCGATGCGACGATCGCACGCGAGGATTACGCGTTCGTCCTGGCCGCGCTGGGGCCGTGCGGACGGACTCGGAAAAGCTGAACTACCCTGGGAAGCGCGCGGGCTAGCCGACCGCCAGTAATTGTCCGGTGGTGGAGCGCGCCTGCTCGAGAAACGCTACCGCGGCCTCAACATCGGCGTGTCGAGCCGCCTCGGCCGGTGCCACCGCATTCACGCGAACCGCTGGCGCCAACTCGATCGCGAGGGGGCCGATCGCCGCCCTCGCCTGCGCCATCATCAGCGGATCGAGGTTCGCGGGGATCAACACGATCCGCGATTCGCCGATCGCGTCACGGACGAGCGCCGCGATGTCCCCGCCCGGCTCCAGTGTCAGCAGCATGCGATCAGCGGCGGTGGCGGACGAGGGTCACGCCGATCGCCTCGTCGGCTTCGGCGATCGCGAGCTTCACGATCTTGACCATCACCCGCAGGACGCGGGCATCCTGCAAGAACAACGTCTCGCAGATGTGATCAGCAACGCCTTCGATCAGCGTGAAATGCACGCCGGGCGGCAGCGCGGTAGTCGCGGCGTTCTTCAGGTCGAGATAGTTCTTGGATGCCGATAACGGCGTATCCGGCGCGAAGTGTCTCGGGCAGACCATGTCCACGGTCAGAGAAATCCGCAGCGGCTGCGGCAGGTGCGTCTCCTCCGAATAGATGCCGGTCAGGACCTGCACTTCGAGATCGTGGACTTCGAGTTGGAGACTGTCTTCCATCTGCGCGCCTCTAGCAGACGCACCGCGAGATGAAAGTCACACCGTTCGCGCCGGGTCGGCCGAGCGACGGTCCGGTTATCCTTGCGTTCAGCGTCGCCAAGGCTAAAGCGCGCTGCCCTTCCCGCGTGTACGCGGCGCAGTCCGGGCCGGAGATGCCGTTGATCACTCTCGTTCCCCTGGCCAGCATCAACCCGACAGCGGTCGAGATGCTGCTCGATGCCGCTTTCGGCCCGGATCGGTTCACGCGGACCGCGTACACGATCCGCGGTGGCACGAAGCCGGTCGCCGCGCTCAGCTTCGCCGCGGTCGAGGATGGCGTGCTGGTTGGCTCGATCCAGTGCTGGCCGATTGCGCTGGTCGACGACGACAGACTGTTTCCGCTAATCATGGTCGGCCCAGTCGCCGTGGTACCCGACCATCAAGGCGATGGCATCGGTCGTCGCCTGATGACGCAGGCGCTCGATGCGGCTGCCTTCACGGGGCTCGACGATGCGCTCATGCTGATCGGCGATCCCGACTATTACGGCCGCTTCTTCGGCTTCTCCGCCGACCGCACTGCACGCTGGGCCGCCCCCGGCCCGGTCGAGCGCCACCGCCTGCTCGCGCGCGGCGATGCCGTACCGGACAGCACCGGCATGCTAGGCCCGCGCGTTGCGGAGACCATGCCGGTCGCCGCATCCGCATAAGCCACCGCTTTACCTCCGCCTCCTGCCCGCCTAGTCCGCCGCCATGCCCATGGATGCCATCCCCGATATCGCCTCGCTCAGTCTCGCCGAAATCGCGAAGCTCGTCGAAGAGGCCAAGCTCCCGCCGGTCGAGAAATGGAACCCGACGCACTGCGGCGACAGCGAGATGCGGATCGCGCGCGACGGCACCTGGTATCACCAGGGCTCGCCGATCGGCCGCCCGGCGATGGTTCGGCTGTTCTCGACGATCCTGCGCCGCGAACCCGACGGCAGCCATGTCCTCGTCACCCCGGTCGAAAAGCTCGATATCGAGGTCGAAGACGCGCCGTTCATCGCGGTGGAGATGAAGGCCGAGGGTAGCGGTCGCGATGCGAAGCTCGCCTTCCGGCTCAATACCGGCGACCTCGTTACGGCGGGTCCGGAGCATCCGCTGCGCTTCGTCGAGGACACGACCGACGGAGATGGCGGTCCGCGCCCGTATCTCGCCGTCCGCGGCGGGATGGAGGCGCTGGTCGTCCGCTCGGTCTATTACGAACTCGCCGAGCGCGCGATCGCAGACGACGCAACGCCCGCCGGCCTGTGGAGCGACGGCGCATTCTTCCCGCTGGAGCCCGCTGCATGAGCCTGACGGAACGGATGGCCGCGGCGCTGGCAAAGGGCGCCGGGTCGCACATGATCCTGCTTACCGGCGACCAGCATGACGGCGACCTTACCGCCGCCGACACGTTGCTGCCCGCCGCGGTGCTGATCGCGGTGACCGACCGCGCCGATCCGGGCGTGATCCTGACGCAGCGCACCGACACGATGAGCCGCCACCCCGGCCAGATCGCGTTTCCCGGCGGTCGGATCGATCCCGGCGAGGACGTCGTCACCGCCGCGCTGCGCGAGGCCGAGGAGGAGATCGCACTTCCTCGCAACAAGGTCCGGGTGATCGGCGAAGCCGACAGTTATCGCACCGTCACCGGGTTCCAGGTGACGCCGGTGATCGGCGTCATTCCGCCCGACCTGATCTTCACCCCGAGCGAGGCAGAAGTCGCCAGCGTGTTCGAAGTCCCGCTCGCGTTCCTGCTAGACGAAGCGAACCATGTCGAGGCGACGCTCGAATGGCAGGGCCACGACCGGCATTATTACGAGATCATGTGGAACGAGCGCCGTATCTGGGGTGCGACTGCGGCGATGATCGTCAACCTCGCCCGCCGCCTGAGGTGGTCTTGATACTCCCGGCTGCGCCGTGGCGCGAACGGGACGGCCTCGATGCGCTGACGAAGGTTCTCGGCGCGGCGGAGGGCGAGTCGCGCTTCGTCGGTGGTGCGGTGCGCGATACGCTGCTCGGGATCGACGTCGCCGATGTCGACATTGCCACGCGCTTGCCCCCGCAGGAGGTGATCGAACGACTCCAGGATGCGGGGATCAAGGCAGTCCCGACCGGCCTGGCGCACGGTACGATCACGGCAGTCACCCCCGCGGGTCCGGTCGAGGTCACGACATTGCGCCGCGACGTCTCGACCGACGGCCGGCATGCGATCATCGCCTATACCGACGACTGGCGCGAGGATGCTGCGCGGCGCGACTTCACGATGAACGCGCTCTACGCCGATCCCGCGACGGGCGAGATCTTCGATTATTTCGGTGGTCTCGACGATCTGGCGGCGCGGCGCGTCCGCTTCATCGGCGACCCGTTGCAGCGGATCGCCGAGGATCACCTGCGCATCCTCCGCTTCTTCCGCTTCCACGCGCGGTTCGGCACTACGATCGACCAAGCCGGTCTCGACGCCTGCACCGCGCGCGCGAACGACCTGATGGCGCTCTCCCGCGAACGCGTGGCGAGCGAAGTCCTGAAGCTGCTGGTCGCCGCCAACGCCGTGCCCGTAGTCGCGCTGATGGTTGAACGCGGCATCTTCCGGGCGGTATTGCCCGAGATAGACGCCGGGGGAGCGGCGCGTCTCGGCGTGCTAGCCGAGCGAGAGACGGGCGCTGGCATAGCACCGAATCCGATCCGCCGCCTCGCTGTGGCGATCGCGCCTGCCGCCGCGGAGGCCGTTGGAGCGAGGCTGAAGCTGTCGAACGTCGACCGCAAGCGCCTCATGGCAGCCACTGCGGGGCCGGGTGAGGAAGGCCCGCTCGCCTTGGCCTATCGTGTCGGTGTGGCCGGCGCGGTCGACCGTCAGCTCATCGCTGGCGAAGACGTGTCCGCAATCACGGACTGGACACCGCCTGCGTTCCCGTTCTCCGGCGGGGCTCTAGTCGAACGTGGACTCCGCAAGGGGCCGGACGTGGCTGCGATGCTGCGCCGGGTCGAGACGCAGTGGATTTCGGAAGGGTTTCCGGGCGCCGAGCGCGTGGCGGTCATTGCCGACGGACTGGTGGCGGAGGTTTCCGCCTAACCCGATTGAGCCGGCGTGGGCGCCAGTCAGTTCATAGCAGTTATAGAGTTGATCATCGCATACGCCGCATCCGGCTCCAGCGGTCGCGCGTAGAAATAGCCCTGCCCGTACGTGCACCCCAGCGCCGCGAGCGTCTGGGACAGTTCATGCGTCTCGACCCCCTCGGCCGTCGTCCGCATCCCCAGTGCCTGCGCCAGACTGAGGATAGCGCGGACGATCGACACCTTGTCGCGGTCCGCCAGCATGCCCGTCACGAAGCTTCGGTCGATCTTGAGGATGTCGATCGGCAGCTTCTGGAGATAGGCGAGGTTCGAATACCCGGTACCGAAATCGTCCATCGCCAGGTTCGTCCCGAGCGCTTTCAGCGCGTGCATCGTCCCGGCGATCCGGTCGGGATCCGAGACGATCGCGCTCTCGGTCAGTTCGAGCGTGAACCGATCTCCCGACAGCCCCGTCGAGTCCAGCGCCGCCTGCAGCACCGGGGCGATCGCATCACGCTGCAACTGGATCGCCGACAGGTTGACGGCGAGCCTCACCCCACACGGTCCGCCGTTCGTCGCGTCCCAGCGCGCCAGCGTCTGCGCCGCTTCCTCGATCGCCCACCGCCCCAGCGGCACGATCAACCCCGATTCCTCGGCGACCGCGATGAATTCGGTAGGCGAATGTTCGTGGCCATCCTTGTCGGTCCAGCGCGCCAGCGCTTCGAACGACACGATCCGGCCGGTCGCCAAGTCGCAGATCGGCTGATACGCCAGCCGCAGATCGCGGTGCTCGATTGCGCGACGTAGCGCGGTCTCCATGCCGAATTGCGCGCGGGCGATCGCGAAATCCTGGACCTGGTAGAATTCGGCGCGACCACTCACCTTCGCGCGTTTTACCGCAAACTGCGCGTGGCGGACCAGGTCGACATTGTCGCCGGACTCATCGGCACCGAAGGCGATACCGACCGAGCACTCGACGTTGATCTCGTAATCGGTCAACCGGAACGGCGTTTGCAACGTCCGGTGGATCCGCTCGGCCAGCGCCTGCGCCTCCTCGCGATCCTGGTCTATCGATATCAGGATACCGAATTGATTCCCGCCAATCCGCGCCAGCGTGTCGCGCGCGCGCAAGGCACCCTTGATCCTACGCGCCACCGTGATCAGCAATTCGTCTCCCGCCAACGAGCCAAGGCACGAGTTCAGCCGGCCGAACCGATCGAGGTCGATCGCAAGCACGGCCCTGACCGTATGGTCTTCTAGCTCCTCGATCAGGTCCGCGAACCCTTCCCGGTTCAACAATCCCGTCAGGCTGTCAGTCGTCATCTCGCGACGCAGACTGCGCTCGGTCTGGACCTGCGACGTCAGGTCGATGAAACTGATCGTACACCGTTCCCGGAATATGGGATCGGATCGTGCGATCGTGACGCGGTAATGGCGGCAGTCGATCTCGTTGCCCAGGACCCAATCGAAGTCGGACCTGATCCGCTGCGAGCCGAGAAACGCCCGGATCCGGCCGCCGAGCTCGGCGATCATCGGCGAGCGTTCCGCAACGACGCCGAACCCCGCCAGACGATACGCGCGATTCATCGCGAACAGCTCGAGTTGCCCCGCGTTCAAGACGATATGAACCGCGGGGATCGGCACGAGTTCAAGCCCGCGTGCGACCATATCACTCGTCACGATCGGCTTTGCAGTCTGTTCGAGGGCGGTCGATGGCATGCTCCCCGGTACCGCGGGTTCGTTAAGAGGCTCTGAAGGACCCTGAATGGGGCCTTTCTCATCCATTATCCGAACCGATTATCGCGCGGAAAGCCCGTTGGCGGCATCCGCCCGGCGGCTCCGCGGGCAGCGCGCCAGGGCCCAAGGTCCGATTCGGTCCGAGTGCGGCCGGTGCCGCCGCCCATCGCCCAGCTGAGCCCTTCGGCAAAGACGAACGTGATCGCGTCGGCAAGTCCACCGTCGCGATAGCGCTGCAGCTGGAGGCCCTGCCCGCGCGTCATCTCGACCAGTTCGGCGAGCGGGAACACCAGCATCTTCCGATTGTCGCCGATCGCCGCGACGTAATCGTCATTGGGGCCGATCGGCCGGACGATCTTCAATTGCGCGCCCAGGCGCGGTGTCATCACCGTTTTTCCCTTGCGCGTCTCGGCGACGACTTCTGCCGAACTCACCGAGAAGCCGCGCCCGTCGGTCGCTACCACCAAGAGCTTGGGATGCTTGCTCGCTGGCAGCAACGCGACGATCCCGATGCTGCCATCGAGGTCGATCATCGCGCGCACCGGCTCGCCGAACCCGCGCCCGCCCGGCAACTTGTCCGCCGCCAAGATGTAGAACCGCCCGTTCTCCGCTGCGAGCAACAGCTTGTCGGTGGTCTGCGCGTGGAACGCATAGGCCGGGCCATCACCCTCCTTGAACTTCAGCGCCTCCGGGCTCGCCAGATCATTGTGCCCCTTCATCGCGCGGATCCAGCCGCGCTGCGACAGGATCACGGTGATCGGCTCGCGCTCGATCATCGCCTCGAGCGGGATATCGCGGGTCGGTGCGTGCTCCTCGATCGTCGTACGCCGTTTGCCGAGTGGGGTCTCAAGCCCGTATCGATCGCGGATCTTCGCCATGTCGCGCTTCATCCGCGCGCGCTGCTTCTTCGGATCGGCGAGCAGCGCGGCGAGAGTCGCCTGCTCCTTGTCGAGCTTGTCGCGCTCGGTCTTGATCTCGAACTCTTCGAGCCGCCGCAGAGAGCGCAGCCGCATGTTAAGGATCGCCTCGGCCTGGCGATCGGTGAGCGCGAACTCGGCGATCATCACCTTCTTGGGCTCGTCCTCAGTGCGGATGATCTCGATCACGCGGTCGAGATTGAGGTACGCGATCAGATAGCCGTCGAGCAGTTCGACCCGGTCGGCGATCTTCGCCAGCCGGTGCTCGGTCCGCCGGCGCAACACGACGAACTGGTGGTCGACCCACGCCGCCAGCGCCTCGCGCAACGACATCACCCGCGGCGTGCGGTCCTTGTCGAGCACGTTGAGGTTGAGACTGATCCGCGTCTCGAGGTCGGTCAGCCGGAACAACCCGTCCATCAGGATCTGCGGATCGACCGTGCGGCTGCGCGGTTCGAGCACGATACGGATTTCGGTATCCGATTCGTCGCGCACGTCGGCGAGGATCGGCAGGCGCTTGGCGTTGATGAGGTCGGCGATCTGCTCGATCAGCTTGCCCTTCTGCACGCCGTACGGAATCTCGGTGACGATCAGCTGCCAGCCGCCGCCCTTCTCACGCTCGGTCTCCCAGCGCGCCCGCACACGAAAGCCACCACGCCCGGTCGCATAGGATTCGCGGATGACCGCGGGCGGGTCGACGACCAGTCCGCCGGTCGGAAAGTCCGGACCCTTCACATGCTCCAGGATCGCCGCATCGTCCGCGTCGGGCGTATCGATCAGGACGATCGCCGCCTCCAGTAACTCAGCCGCATTGTGCGGCGGGATGCTCGTCGCCATGCCAACCGCGATCCCGCTCGCGCCGTTCGCCAGCAGGTTCGGGAACAGCCCGGGGAACAGCTCGGGTTCATGGTCCTCGCCATTATAGGTCGGGCGATACGCGACCGCATCCTCGTCGAGCCCATCCATCAGGTCGATCGCGACCTGCGTCAGCCGCGCCTCGGTGTAGCGGTAGGCGGCGGCGTTATCGCCGTCGATGTTACCGAAATTGCCCTGCCCGTCGACCAGCGGATAGCGCATCGCGAACGACTGCGCCAAACGCACCATCGCGTCGTAGACCGACTGATCGCCGTGGGGATGGTATTTGCCGATGACGTCGCCGACGACACGCGCGCACTTCTTGTAGCCCTGCGCCGGATCGAGCTTGAGCAGCCGCATCGCCCACAGCAGGCGACGATGCACCGGCTTCATCCCGTCGCGCACGTCGGGCAACGACCGCGCGGTGATCGTCGACAAGGCATAGACGAGATACCGCTCTGACAGCGCGCTGTCGAAGGGGGCGTCGACGATGGAGTCGAACGGATCTTTGAAATCGGTGGCCATTGCGTGCAGCGATAGCAGCCGGGAACGAAACGATCAAAGCATGAACGTACGAAGCGGCCTGCACGTTCGATCACGACGATATGCCCGCATGACGCGGTCGATCGAGCCCGCTACACCAACCCCATGATCCGCCATGCCTTTCTCGCGCTCGCCGCGATGTCCACGCCCGTTATGGCGCAAACGCCTGCTATCCCACCGGCCAAGCTTCTAACGTGGCCCGACCTGACCAAGCGTCCGAAACCGATGCCCGATGCGACCGTCGACTATGGCACCGACCAGATGCAGAAGGTTGACGTCTGGCTCCCCAAGGGCAAGGCTAAGGCGCCCTTCCCGGTGGTCGTGATGGTGCATGGCGGCTGCTGGACGACGAGCATCGCCGATCGCAGCCTGATGAACTGGATCGCCGACGACCTCCGCAACGCCGGCGTCGCTGTCTGGAACATCGACTATCGCGGCGTCGACCGCACCGGCGGCGGCTATCCCGGTACGTTCGCGGATGCTGCGAAGGCTGCGGACCAACTCAAGATCAGCGCCAAGACGTTCAACCTGGATACGCGCCGCGTGCTGGCGATCGGCCACTCGGCTGGTGGCCATCTCGCGCTCTGGCTCGCCGCCCGCCCGAAAGTTCCCGCGTCGAGCGCGCTCCATACTGCGCACCCGCTCCGTATACGCCATGTCATCAGCCTCGGCGGCCTGCCCGATCTCGAAGCTACTGCGACCAACGCCAACAATGGCTGCGGTACCGAAGTCGTCGCGAAACTGGTCGGCGCGCCCACGCCGCAGCGTCCGGACGTCTACGCCGAAACCTCGGTCCCGCGCCTGCTACCCCTCGGCGTGGAGCAGGACCTGATCAACGGCCGCGAGGACCGGATCATTCCCTTCGTCATGGCAACCGACTATGTCGCAAAGGCCACGGCAGCCGGCGACACCGCCACGCTCCACACCATCCCGGCGACCGGACATGTCGAACTGATCGCGCCGGAAACGCCCGCCTGGGCCAAAGCCAGACGCCTGATCCTCGCCTATGTCGGAAAGACCCGATGACCCTCGAAGACGCCCGCGCACTCGACGCGACCGATCCGCTCGCGGCATACCGCGACAAGTTTGCGCTCCCCAAAGGCGTGATCTACCTCGACGGCAACTCGCTCGGTGCGCTGCCAAAGGCTACCCCGGCAGCGCTTGGAGACGTCGCCACGCGCCAATGGGGCGACCGCCTCATCCGAAGCTGGAACGAAGGCTGGATCGACGCCCCCCAGCGGATCGGCGCGAAGATCGCTCCCCTGATCGGCGCGGCTGCGGACGAGGTGATCATCGGCGACACGACCTCGACGCATCTTTTCAAGGCTTTGGTCGCCGCTCTCCGCAGCAACCCCGACCGCCACACCGTCATCAGCGAGGCCGGTAACTTCCCTACCGACCTGCACATCGCCGAGGGCGCAGTCGCCTGCGTCCCCGGCGCACGGCTCGAAGTGGTGGCCCGTGAAGACCTAGCCGCGGCGCTCGACGAAGACACCGCGGTGCTGCTGCTCACCCACGTCCACTACAAGACCAGCGACCGCTTCGACATGGCCGCCTGGACTACCCGTGCGCACGACGCTGGCGCGCTCATGCTCTGGGACCTGAGCCACAGCGTCGGCGCGGTCCCGATCGACCTCGACGGCGCGAACGCCGATCTCGCGGTCGGCTGCACCTATAAATACCTCAACGGCGGCCCCGGCGCGCCTGCGTTCCTCTACGTCGCCAAGCGCTGGCAGGATACGCTCGCCAGCCCGCTATCCGGCTGGATGGGCCACGCCGCGCCGTTCGCGTTCGAGGATGCCTACCGCCCCGCCCCCGGTATGAAGCGCTGGCTTGCAGGCACGCCCGCGATGCTCTCGACCGCCGCACTGGAAACCGCACTCGATCTCTGGGCTGGCATCGACCAGCACGCCGTCGCTACCAAGAGCGCCCAATTGTTCGATACTCTCGCCACCGCCGGCGACGCACTGGGTCTCGACTGCGTCAGCCCCCGCGATCCCGCCAAACGCGGCAGCCACATCAGCTTCCGCCACCCGCATGCCTATGAACTCACGCAAGCGCTCATCGCCCGCGGCGTCATCGGCGATTTTCGTGACCCCGACATCCTCCGATTGGGCCTGACACCCTTGTACCTCAGCCATGAAGACGTCTGGCGCGCAGGCGAGATATTGCGGGATACGGTGGAGACCGAAAGCTGGCGCGACCCGGCATATTCACAACGGCTCGTCGTGACCTGAGCACGCTTGACGGCATATCCCAGTTGATCGATAGTGTTTCGATCGATCACGGGAGACTGTCCATGAAGTGGGTTGTTAGTGGCGCTATCGCGTTGTCCCTCGCCGGGTGCAGCAAGGCTCCCGAAAGTAGCGCCGGGGAGCCCGACATCGCTGGCAACTCTGTCGCTGGGGTGGCATTCGACTACAGCTATGACCTGACGCTTCCCTCGTCCCGGATCTCGGATCTCCAGGAGGAGCATGCGCGCGCGTGCGAACGGCTCGGGGCAACACGCTGCCGTATAACGGGATTGCGCTACACGGTCGGGCAGCAGGGCGACGTCAGCGCGAACCTGTCGGTCAAGATCGCCGCCCCCCTGGCGCGTGCCTTTGGCCGGGCCGGGGTAAAGCAGGCGGAAAGCGTCGGCGCGACGTTGACGGGGGCGGATATCAGCGGAACCGATGTCGCCACGGCCGCTGCAGCGACCGCGACCGAACGGACCGACGTCGCAGCCGAACGCGCTCGGATCGACCGCGAACTGGCCCGCGTCGATCTATCCCCGCGCGAACGTGCCGAACTTCGCCAGCAACAGGCGGTCGCTCAGGGCCAAGCCACGGCGGCGGCCGCGACGGCATCCGAACAACGCGAAAGTCTCGCCAACACGCCGATGTCGTTCGACTATACGACCGGCCGCGGGACCGGCCTGGTCGACCGTCTGCAAGATGCGGGCGACACGGCGCTGGGCTCGATCGGATTGACGGTCACGGCGCTGCTATGGGTATTGGCGGCACTCGGCCCGCCGCTGCTGGTGATCTTGCTGGTCTTCCTGGTCTGGCGACGCTGGATCCAGCGTTGGTGGACAGAGTTGATGGCCCGCATCGATCGTCGAACCAGCCGACCGCTCGCGACTTCCCACGACACATCGTCCCCACCCTTGCGATGACGTCGGGTAGTTTTCCGGGTGCAGTCATGCGCCGCGATTGCACCCCCCGCACCCTTCGCCTATAGGCGCGGCCTATTCCGGCCTCGGCTTCGCGGTGCATAGCGCGTAGGCTGGGGCCGCTCGATTTTCACCGCTCGATTTTCCAGGGGACCGCGCATGGCTCGCCGCCGCCAGATCTACGAAGGCAAGGCCAAGATCCTCTACGAGGGTCCCGAGCCGGGCACGCTGATCCAGTATTTCAAGGACGACGCGACCGCGTTCAATGCCCAGAAAAAGGGCACGATCAACGGCAAGGGCGTGCTCAACAACCGGATTTCGGAGCACATCTTCACGCTGCTCGATCATATCGGGGTGCCGACACACTTCATCCGCCGGCTCAACATGCGCGAGCAGCTGATCCGCCAGGTCGAGATCGTCCCGATCGAAGTCGTCGTGCGCAACGTCGCCGCGGGCTCGATCTCGACGCGCCTCGGGATCGAGGAGGGCACCAAGCTGCCCCGCACGATCATCGAATATTACTACAAGGACGATGCGCTCGGCGATCCGATGATCTCCGACGAACACATCGCCGCGTTCGGCTGGGCAAGCCAGGAGGAGATGCACGACATCGCCGACCTCGCGATCCGCGTGAACGATTTCCTGTGCGGGCTGTTCGCCGGTGTCGGCATCCGCCTCGTCGACTTCAAGCTCGAATTCGGCCGCATCTTCGACAACGACTTCGGCCGGATCATCCTCGCGGACGAGATCAGCCCGGATGGCTGCCGCCTGTGGGACATGGAAACCAACGAGAAGATGGACAAGGATCGCTTCCGTCGCGATCTCGGTGGCGAAGTCGAAGCGTATCAAGAGGTTGCACGCCGTCTTGGCCTGCTGCCCGAGGGTGCGGACAACGCCGTCCTCGACCTCGAAAAGCATCGCAAGAACCGGGGCAAGTAAATGAAACTCAAGGTTTTCGTGACATTGAAGCCTGGCGTGCTCGATCCGCAGGGCCGGGCGATCCACCACGCGCTCGGCAGCCTCGGCTTCGACGGCGTGCAGGACGTCCGCCAGGGCAAGCTGATCGAACTGGAAGTCGCCGACGATACCGACGATGCGACGATCGACGGCATGTGCCGCAAGCTGCTCGCCAACACGGTGATCGAGAACTACCGGGTCGAGCGCGCATGAAGACCGCCGTCATCGTCTTTCCGGGCTCCAACTGCGACCGCGACATCGCCGTCGCGCTGGAGGCGGTGACCGGCGTCAAGCCGCTCATGGTCTGGCACGGTGATGCGGACTTGCCGGCGGATGTCGGCCTGGTCGCGGTCCCTGGTGGGTTTTCGTATGGCGACTACCTCCGCTCGGGCGCGATCGCGGCACGATCGCCGATTATGCGCGCGGTCGTCGAGCAGGCGGGCAAGGGCTTGCCTGTGCTGGGTGTCTGCAACGGCTTCCAGGTGTTGACCGAGGCGGGACTCCTGCCCGGTGCGCTGATGCGCAACGAGGGGCTGAACTTCGTCTGCCGCGACGTCGCGCTGACGGTCGAGACGGCGAGTTCGACGTTCACGTCGGGCTATACGGCGGGAGAGCGCGTCTCCTTTCCGGTCGCACATCACGACGGCAACTACTTCGCCGACACCGACACACTCGACCGCCTCGAAGGCGAAGGCCGCGTGGCGTTCCGTTATGCGGAGAGCGTCAACGGTTCGGCGCGCAACATCGCTGGGTTGCTGAACGACAAGGGCAACGTGCTTGGTATGATGCCGCATCCGGAGCGTCGTATCGAAGCGGCACACGGCGGCACCGACGGACGGCGCTTGTTCGAGGGCCTGCTGGAAGCCGTCAGCGCCTGACGCTTGTTCCCCCGCGCAAGCGGGGGCCCAGGATACCATCCACATCGACCGTAACCCTGGACTCCCGCATTCGCGGGAGAACAGTCTGTAGAGGCGTCAAACCCGAGTCCGGAACGGCGAGAAGTCCGTCCCCCGATCATACACATCGACGCCCTCGCGCCGCTTCAGCCACCCGACCGCGACATAGGTCAGCGGCGTAAGCAGCACCTCCCACGACACCTTCAGCAAGAACTGGCTGACCATCACCATCAGCATCGCCTCGACCGGCCAGTCCGGCGCACCGTAGAAGGCGAGCGGGTAGAAGATCAGGCTGTCGAACGCCTGCCCCACGACCGTGCTGCCGATCGTCCGCGTCCACAGCATCCGCCCCTGCGTCCAGATCTTCATCCGCGCGAGCACGAAGCTGTTGGCAAATTCTCCCACCCAGAACGCGCAGATCGACGCGAACACGATCCGCGGCACCTGTCCGAACACGGACTCATACGCCGCCTGCCCCGTCCACCCGGCATCGGGCGGCAGCGCGACGACGACCGCGGACATGAACACCATGAACAACATCGCGCCGAACCCAGCCCAGATGCAGCGCCGCGCATACGCATAGCCGTAGACCTCGGTCAGGACGTCGCCGATCACATAGCTGACCGGAAAGAACAGGATGCCCGCGCCGAACGGCCACGCGCCGATGAACGGCAGGTCGATCACAGCGCGCTTGCCCGCGCCGATCACGTTCGACAGCAGCAGGATCGTGACGAACGCCGCCATCACGAAATCGAAATAGCGAAACTGCACCCCACCGACTGCATTCGCGTCGACCGGTTCGAGCCCGGGCGCCTGATCCGTTCCAATTTCCATGCTCGGCGTTATGATCGAGGTTCCAAGCCCGCACAATCCGCGCTAGTCGTCGCCGCAGCGCGCGCCCGTAGCTCAGCTGGATAGAGCAAGGAGCTTCTACCTCCTCGGTCGGGGGTTCGAACCCCTCCGGGCGCGCCAACTCGCAAGCCGCCCTTGCCGTGCTTTGGGGCCACCACGGGACCTGGCGCATAATGGCAAGCTTGGCGCTATGATATCGATACCAAGGTTGCGAGAGCGACTGTGAGGTTTTTCGTACGCAGTTATCTGCTGCCGGACACCGTCGCCCCACTTTTTAATTGTATGATTAATCGGTCGCATTTATTTGAACCGTCGTGACGTCGGTGACGGGTCAGCGACGCGACATCGGCATTGGGGACTTGACGCTGACGCTGTGCAGCATACGGTACCGCTAACAAAACGGAGGGGATGACATCGTGGAGATCGCATTCACGTCGACGGGGGCTTTGCCCGTCGACTGGGAAAAGGCGGCGTTACTTGGTCGTATCGACCTTGGCGACGGTCCGACGCCCGTGATCGTTCGCGGTGGCCGCGTGTATGACATGTCCGCCGTCGCGCCGACAGTCGCCGATTTGATCGCGGGTGGGGATTTCGATACCGATGCCGGCGCCGATCTCGGTGCCCTCGGCGACTTGAACCTGACGCCAGCGGCCGATGGCAAGATCCGTCTGCTCAGCCCGATCGACCTGCAGGTGGTCAAGGCATCAGGCGTAACCTTCGCCGTATCCGCGCTCGAACGCGTGATCGAGGAGCGCGCACGCGGCGATGCGTCGGCTGCGACCGCGGTCCGTGCCCGTCTCGAAGAGCGCGTCGGCGGCAGCATCCGCTCGGTCGTGCCCGGCTCGCCCGAGGCCGCCTCGCTGAAGGCCGCGTTGATCGAAGACGGCATGTGGTCGCAATATCTCGAGGTCGCGATCGGCCCCGATGCGGAGATCTTCACCAAGGGTCCGACGTTGTCGACGATCGGCTGGGGTGGCGAAATCGGCATCCGCTCCGACTCCACCTGGAACAACCCCGAACCGGAAGTCGTGCTGGTCGTCGATCGCACCGGCAAGACGGTCGGTGCGGCGCTCGGCAACGACGTCAATTTGCGCGATTTCGAGGGGCGCTCGGCGCTCCTCCTCGGCAAGGCCAAGGACAACAACGCGTCCTGCTCGATCGGGCCGTTCATCCGACTGTTCGACGAGAATTTCGGCATGGACGACGTTCGCGCGGCACAGATCGCGCTGACGATCGAAGGCGCAGACGGCTACCGCCTCGACGGCAGCAGCTCGATGGACCAGATCAGCCGCGATCCCGAAGAACTCGTTCGCCAGGCGATGAGCGAGCATCAATATCCCGACGGCTTCGTGCTGTTCCTCGGCACGTTGTTCGCGCCGACGCAGGACCGCGACGAGCCCGGCCGCGGCTTCACGCACGCGGTCGGCGATGTCGTCACGATCTCGAACCCGAAGCTCGGCGCGCTGGTCAATCCGGTGACGACGTCGAAGGACGCGGCGCCGTGGAATTACGGGATCGGCGACCTGATGCGCAATCTCGCGAGCCGGGGGCTGCTCGGCCATACCAAGAATCAAGGGGCGTAAGCGCGTGTTGCAGAAGACCGAAATGGCCGACCAGACGGCGATCTATCCAAGCCTGAAGGGCAAGCGCGTCCTGATCACCGGCGGCGCGTCGGGGATCGGCGCCGGTCTGGTCGAGGCGTTCGCGCGTCAGGGTGCGCATGTCGCGTTCGTCGATATGGCCAAGGACGCCGCCGAGGCGCTGATCGAGACGCTGACGCCCGACGTCGCGACCGCGCCGATATTCCTGCCGCTCGACCTGCGCGACGTTGATGCGTTGAAGACGACCGTTGCGACGATCGAGGACCGGCTCGGCGGGATCGACGTGCTGATCAACAACGCCGCGAACGACGATCGCCACACGATTGAGGAGATCACGCCCGCGTATTGGGACGAGCGGATGGCAACCAATTTGCGCCATCTGTTCTTCGCAGGGCAGGCCGTGGTGCCGTCGATGAAGCGCGCGGGCGGTGGCGTGATCCTCAATTTCGGGTCGATCTCGTGGCATCTCGCGCTGCCCGAACTGCTAATCTACCAGACCGCCAAGGCCGGTATCGAGGGCATGACCCGCGCGATGGCGCGCGATCTGGGCGGCGACGGTATCCGCGTCAACACGATCGTCCCTGGCAACGTCGAAACGCCGCGCCAGCTGAAATGGTATACGCCTGAGGGTGAGGCCGAGATCATCGGCGCGCAGTGTCTCAAGACCCGCGTCCAGCCCGCGGACGTCGCGGCGCTGGTGCTGTTCCTCGCGTCGGACGATGCGAGGATGTGCACCGGTCACGATTATTTCGTCGATGCCGGGTGGCGTTGAGATGAGCCGCGAAGTCCCCGTCGAAATCACCGCGAAGAGCATTTGCGACGTCGGCGCGACGCTCGGCGAAGGCCCGATCTGGGTCGCGCGCGACGCGGCGCTCTGGTTCGTTGATATCAAGGCGCCGCATATCCACCGCTTCGATCCGGCGACGGGGAAGCTGGACACCTGGGACGCGCCCGACCAGACCGGCTGGGTGATCCCCGCCGACGATGGCGCCTTCCTGGCCGGGGTTCGCGGTGGCCTTCACCGTTTCGATCCGGCAACCAGCGCGTTCGATAAGATCGCGACGGTCCACGCCGAAACGCCTGGCAACCGCCTCAATGACGCCGCGCGCGATCCCGCTGGCCGCGTCTGGTTCGGGACGATGGATAACGCCGAGTCCGAGGACACCGGCCACGTCTATCATTGGCATGACGGTGAATTGACCAAGACGGAGATCCCGCCCGTCGCGATCACCAACGGCCCCGCGATCTCGCCCGACGGCCGCACGCTGTATGCGGTCGACACGCTCGGCAAGCGGATCGATGCCTACCCGATCGACGCTGCCGGTAACGTCGGCGAGCCACGCGCTTTCCTGACGATCGGCCCCGACGACGGTCACCCCGACGGGGCGATCTGCGATTCCGAGGGTGGTGTCTGGGTCGGGTTCTTCGGCGGTTGGGCGGCACGCCGGTTCGCGCCGGATGGTACCTGCACCGACATCGTCCGCTTCCCGGTCGCGAACATCACCAAGATCGCGCTCGGTGGGCCCGACGGTCGCACCGCCTATGCGACGACCGCCGCGAAAGGCCTCGACGACGAAGCGCTCGCAGCCCAGCCGCTGGCCGGAAACCTGTTCACCTTCCGCGTTGCCGTTCCCGGCGTCCCGGTCGAACCCGTCACACTTTAGTGCAACCGATTTTACGACACCCCATTCACGATAAGCGTCGCCGTTAGAGCGCCGTCACGGAGAGGAAAACCAATGACTATAGCGGCAGAATCCGCGCCCCAAGTGAACCGAGCCCTGATTGCGATGATCGTCATCGTCGCGACCATCGGCGGGTTCATGTTCGGCTATGACTCGGGCGTCATCAACGGCACGCAGGCCGGGCTCGAGAGCACCTTCGCGTTGTCGTCGCTCGGCACCGGCTTCACTGTCGGCGCGATCCTGATCGGCTCGTCGGTCGGTGCGTTCATGGCCGGGCGGCTTGCCGACAATCTCGGTCGCCGCAACGTGATGATGATCGCCGCGGTGCTCTTCATCGTCAGCGCACTCGCGGCAGGTGCGGCTACATCGGCGACGATGTTCGTGCTCGCCCGCATCGTCGGCGGCCTCGGCATCGGTGCGGCCAGCGTGCTCGCGCCGGTCTACATTTCCGAAGTCGTTCCCGCGAACGTCCGCGGCCGGCTTTCGAGCGTGCAGCAGATCATGATCATCACCGGCCTGACCGGCGCATTCGTCGCCAACTGGTATCTCGCTCGCATCGCGGGATCGTCGACCGCGTTGTTCTGGCTCGATTACCCGGCATGGCGCTGGATGTTCTGGATGCAGGTCATCCCCGCCGCGATCTATCTCGCGACGCTGTTCCTCATCCCCGAAAGCCCGCGCTTCCTGGTGCTCAAAGGCCGGTACGACGAGGCGCAGGTCGTCCTCACCCGCCTGTTCGGTGCCGCCGAGGCGACGCGCAAGGTCGCCGAGATCCGCGGCTCGCTGTCGGTCGACGCGCACCGCCCCAAGCTGTCCGACCTCATCGACAAGGCGAGCGGCAAGATCCGCCCGATCGTCTGGACCGGCATCGGCCTGGCGATCTTCCAGCAGTTCGTCGGCATCAACATCGTGTTCTATTATGGCTCGGTGCTGTGGCAGTCGGTCGGCTTTAGCGAGAGCGATGCGCTGCTCATCAACATCCTGTCGGGCTCGCTGTCGATCATCGCCTGCCTGCTCACCGTCGCGCTGGTCGACAAGGTCGGCCGCAAGCCGCTCCTGCTGATCGGTTCGGCCGGCATGACCGTCGCGCTGGCGATCGTCGCGATCTGCTTCGCGAGCGGTGCGATCGTCGAGGGTTCGCTGCACCTGTCGGATCGCAACGGCCTGATCGCGCTGATCGCGGCGAATGCGTATGTCGTGTTCTTCAACCTGAGCTGGGGCCCGATCATGTGGGTGATGCTTGGCGAGATGTTCCCGACGCAGATCCGTGGCTCGGGTCTGGCGGTCGCGGGCTTCGCGCAGTGGTTCGCGAACTTCGCGATCTCGGTAAGCTTCCCGACGATGGCGATCTCGCTCGGCCTGTCGCTCACCTACGGCTTCTACGCCCTGTCCGCGTTCGTCTCGTTCTTCTTCGTCTGGAAGATGGTGTCGGAAACGCGTGGCCGCGAGTTGGAAGACATGGTGGGGTAATGCCGACCACCGGACCGCGGCTTGGGTCGCGGTCCGGGTAGGTACGGGTCATCGCGGGGTTCGACTTGGCGTGGTCGTGTCAGGCCGCCATCGTCCTTCTCACGATAGCACTACCCCGGCGGAGGCCGGGGCCCAGTTGGCGAGGCGGAAATAACGGCGGACCTGCCTCCGTTAGCAACGTCCCCCAACTGGGCCCCGGCCTTCGCCGGGGAGGTGCTTTTGGAGGACGACTTCGGTTCATAATACCGCGTTTTTAGCCGCTTAACCGCCCCCTCGGTCACTCCAGCGGGCGCGCGAAACCATATTGGCTGACCCTTGCGAATTAATCGCAAAGGTCAGCCAGTATGCATTTTCGACGCTGAAGATGATCAGTGACTTAAGGAAGGGGTGAGACACCGAGCCCCACCCTCAGCCCTCAGGCTCAGTGGTTGTGTCGAGGCGTCTTCGCCGAAATCCCGCGATATTTCACCGCGAAGTCGAGCACGCCGCCCTCGGCCAGCTGCCCGGTCTTCTCGCGGTACAGTTCCTCCCAAGGCGTATTGCTCTCGGGTACCGGTGGCAACCCCTCGCCCTTGCGTCGCGCGATCTCGTCGGGCTCGACCAGCGCATCGCAGGTCCCAGCGATCAGATCGATCCGCACCACGTCGCCCGTCCGGATCCACGACAGCCCGCCGCCGACCGCGCTCTCAGGCGACACGTTCAGAATCGAGGGACTGTCCGACGTCCCCGACTGCCGCCCGTCGCCAAGCGTCGGCAGCGCCAGCACGCCGCGCTGGATCAGCGCGTCGGGCGGCTGCATGTTGACGACTTCCGCCGAGCCCGGCCAACCGATCGGCCCCGCCCCGCGGATCACCAGGATACAGCCCTCGTCGATGTCGAGCGCGGGATCGTTGATCCGGTGATGGTAATCGTCAGACCCCTCGAACACGATCGCTCGCGCCTCGAACCGATCCTCGGCCCCCGGAGTCGAGAGATAGCGCGTGCGGAACGCCGGCGAGATCACCGAGGTCTTCATAATACCGAAGTCGAACAGATTGCCCTTGAGCACTAGGAAGCCGGCGCGCTCCATCATCGGCGCATCGAACGGCTTGATCATCTCGCGATCACGCGTCTCGCGGCCAGCGATGTTCTCACCGATCGACCGGCCCGTGACGGTCAGGCAGCTCGTGTCGAGCTTCCCGCCCGCAATCAGCTCGTGCAGCACCGCGGGAACGCCCCCCGCGCGGTGGAAGCGCTCGCCGAGATACTTGCCCGCCGGCTGCATGTTGACCAGCAACGGCAGGTCATAGCCATGATCCGACCAGTCCTCCGGGTACAGCGTGACACCGGCATGCTGCGCCATTGCCATGATGTGCGGCTGCGCGTTGCTCGACCCACCGATCGCGCTGACCACGCGGATCGCGTTGAGGAAGCTGTCGCGCGTGAGAATCTTCGACGGGCGCAGATCCTCATACGCCATTTCGACGATCCGCCGGCCGGTCTCGTACGCCATCTGCCCGCGCTCGCGGTACGGCGCCGGGATCGCCGCGCACCCGGTCAGCGACAGCCCGAGCGCCTCGGCGACCGCGTTCATCGTCGAGGCCGTACCCATCGTGTTGCAATGCCCGGCGGACGGCGCGCTGTCGGTGGCGCGGTTGAGGAATTCCTCCTCGTCGATCTCACCCGCGGCCAGCTTGCGCCGGCTGCGCCAGATCACCGTTCCCGATCCGACCAGCTCGCCGTCATGCCAGCCATCGAGCATCGGTCCGCCCGACAGCACGATCGCCGGAATATCGACGGTCGACGCGGCCATGATGCCCGACGGCGTCGTCTTGTCGCACCCGGTCGTGAGAACGACGGCATCGATCGGATAGCCGTACAGCGTCTCGACCAGGCCCAGATACGCCAGATTGCGATCCAGAGCCGCGGTCGGCCGCCGGCAATTCTCGAAGATCGGATGGACCGGAAACTCCATCGCGATGCCGCCTGCGTCGCGGATGCCGTCACGCGTGCGCTTGGCGAGTTCGAGATGGATGCGGTTGCACGGTGACAGGTCGCTGCCTGACTGCGCGATGCCGATGATCGGCCGCCCGGATCGCAACTCCGCCGGGGTCAGCCCGTAATTCATGAAGCGTTCGAGATAGAGCGCGGTCATGTCCGAGCGGGCGGGATCGGCGAACCAGTCGCGCGATCGGAACGGCTTCACCGGTACACGGTCCACTGCAAACTCTCCTGAACGCGATCGATTATCTTATGAGAGCGCTACCGCGACGGTCGTCGGTAGGTCAAGCGCGGGCATTCGCGTTATCCGTGAACGCGCGACGGCGGTCGGCGGCGCGGCGCGGCGTCCGACTGCCGGCGCACCAGCGTATAATCGAGCACGACATGGCCGTTCGCATCCTTGCCGCCGCTGCGACGATTGAAGATCGCCGAGACGAGCAGTTCGACCGCCGCGCGCGACATGTCGGCAATGGGCTGGTGGATCGTCGTCAGTTCGGGCCAGATCGTCGTCGCGAGCGCGCTGTCGTCGAACCCGCACACCGTCAGGTCGCCCGGCACGTCGAGACCGCGGCGATGCGCGACCGCGACGGTCGCCGCCGCCATGTCGTCGTTGCTGGCGAAGATCGCCGTGGGCGGGTCCTTCGCGTCGAGCAATTGCTCGGCACCGTCGAGACCGGAGCGATAGGTAAACAGGCCATTCACCACCAGCGACTCGTCCGGCGCCAGACCGGCATCGGCGATCGCCGCGAGATACCCCTCGTGACGAAGCCGGCTCGCGGTCTGATTCGGGTTGCCGATGATGAACCCGATCCGCGAATGACCCAGCTTAACCAGGTGTTCGGTCATCGCGCGGGCCGCTTCGAAATCGTCGATCGTGACCGCAGCCGACCCTTCCGGTGGGGACCCGGTCGCGACGACCACGGTCGGCACGCCGGCCTCCGTCAGCACGTCGAGCACCGCGCGCGAATCGCACAGCGGCGGCGGCAAGATGACGCCGTCGATGCCGCTCTCGATCATGTGCCGCGCGACCTCGATCTCATGGTCGCCAATGTCGCATTTCTCGACGATCAGCTGCACGTCGCTGCGGCTTGCCTGTTCGAGGCTGCCGACCAGGAATTCGCTCAAATACGCAGCGCTCGGGTTGCTGTAGAGCAGGCCGATCCGCATCTGCCCGCCGCCGGCCAGGCTGCGCGCGGCGCGGTTGGGTGCGTATCGCAGCGTATCGATCGCGACGTTGACCGCCTCGCGCGTCGCCTCCCGTACCTTCGCTTCCCCGTTGATGACGCGCGAGACGGTCATCGGTGAGACGCCTGCGAGAACCGCAACGTCGGAAATGGTAGGTGCGCCGCTTCTGCGGCCCGAAGTGTTGCGCGGCTTGCGCGTGGCGAGGCTCATGCCGCGCTTTTTAGCAGGTGATTGCCATATTATCAGCATGTAATCTGAGTTACCGTGGTCGTATACTCAGAGAACATCGCGTCGCCGCCGTTCGCTCTTGCGTGTTATCGCTCCCAAGATTAGTCCGACAATCGGTTTTGCCTTACCGGGCAGCGAGCACATATGGGACGGACGGGAAGTGCGCGTGCGATACGATCTGATCCGTACACTCTACCCAAGCCATGGCCTCGGTGTCACATTGCCGTCCGCGACTGCTGCTACGCACTGGAACATGGTTCGCATTCGCCCCACATTGGATGACGGGTCCGGGAGTGATAGCGCCACCTTCACGGTCGGCGTGTATCTTGGCCAACGATTTCCCGACGCACCACCGCCCTGGTCGGCGCGTCCCTCGATTTGATTTGGAGAACTGACATGGACGGTACCTTCCCGATCGGCGCGCGCGCCGTAGACAGCGACGTCACCTTCCTCGCGATCGATCCGTCGACCGACGCGAAGATCGAACCCGCCTTTGCCGTTTCGAGCGAAGAAGACGTTGCGGAAGCCTGCAAGCTCGCCGAAACAGCGTTCGATACCTTCCGCGAAACCGATCCCGAAACGCGCGCGAAATTCCTCGAGACGATCGCCGACGAGATCGAGGCGATCCACGAGCCGCTCGTCGCCCGTGCGATCCAGGAAAGCGGCCTGCCCCGCCCACGCCTCGAAGGCGAGCGCGGCCGTACCACCGGCCAGCTCCGCCTGTTCGCCAAGCATCTCCGCGCCGGCGCCTGGGCCTCGGTCATCATCGACGAAGCGCAGCCCGATCGTAAGCCCGCTCCCCGCGCGGACCTGCGCCAGCGCCGCATCGCGGTCGGCCCGGTCGCGGTGTTCGGCGCCTCGAACTTCCCGCTCGCCTTCTCGGTCGCGGGCGGCGACACCGCGTCGGCACTCGCCGCGGGTTGCCCGGTCGTGGTCAAGGGCCACCCCGCGCATCCCGGCACGTCGGTGATGGTCGGCAAGGCGATCCAGGCCGCAGTCGCCAAGTGTGGCCTGCCCGAGGGCGTCTTCTCGCTGGTCCAGGGTCCCGCGAACGAACTCGGCGCAGCACTCGTCAAGGACGCCCGTATCAAGGCGGTCGGCTTCACCGGCTCGCGCGGCGGTGGCCTTGCGCTGGTGGCACTCGCCGCAGCGCGCCCCGAGCCGATCCCGGTCTATGCCGAGATGAGCAGCGTCAACCCCGTCATCCTGTTCCCCGCGGCGCTCGCGGCGCGCGGCGAAGCGCTCGGGAAGGCCTATGTCGGCTCGCTGACGATGGGCTCGGGCCAGTTCTGCACCAACCCCGGCATCGTCGTCGCGGTTGATGGTCCCGACCTCAACACCTTCGTCGAAGCCGCCGCTGCCGCGCTTGGCGAGGCTGCGCCACAGGTCATGCTCACCCCCGGCATCCATGCTAGCTACGAGAAGGGCGTCGCCGCGCTTGCCGGTCACGATGCGGTCGAGACGCTCGCTCGCGGCACCGAAGCCGAAGGCGCAAACCGCGGTCGTGCGGCGTTGTTCTCGACCACCGGCAAGGCGTTCGTCGCCGACCCTGCGCTGTCGCATGAAGTGTTCGGTGCGGCCTCGATCATCGTCCGCTGCGCCGACCTCGGCGAGGTCCGCCAGGTTCTGGAGCAGGTCGAGGGTCAGCTGACGATCACGCTGCAGATCGACGAAGGCGATTACGCGGACGCTGCGACGCTGGTGCCGGTGCTGGAACGCAAGGCCGGTCGCATCCTCGCGAACGGCTGGCCGACCGGCGTCGAGGTTGCTCCTGCGATGGTGCATGGTGGGCCTTTCCCCGCAACGTCGGACCCGCGCACGACCTCGGTCGGCACCGCGGCGATCGAGCGCTTCCTACGCCCGGTCTGCTACCAGGACCTGCCGGATGCGCTGCTGCCTAAGGCGGTCAAGCACGACAACCCGCTGGGCCTGCCGCGCACCGAGGGCTGATCGGTCCAAGAGTGACTAGGAGGGGGTGGCTATCGAACGGCAGCCCCCTCTTCCTTGTTCTCCCGCGAAGGCGGGAGCCCAGTCTGGGTACCCGCCTTCGCGGGGAAACATGCTTGGAGATCGGTTGCTCCCCCCGCACCACCCCGGCGAAGGCCGGGGCCCAATTGGGTGAAGTTGTCAACGGAGCGCCACCCGTCGTTACTGCCACCTTTCCAATTGGGCCCCGGCCTTCGCCGGGGTGGTATGAGGGAGGGGCGGAGCTTCCCAAACACCCCTAATCATTGACACGCGCGCGCCGCATACCCACTAGTCCGGCATGACAACGCCTGACTCGTCGCGCACCATTTCCCTGCCCGCAGACCTCGGCAGCTACATCGACGAATTGACCGATGGAGGGCACGGCGACGCCGCCGCCATCGTCCGCACTGCGGTCCAGCAGATGCGCGACCGTGACGTTGCCTCGGCCGCACCAGCCGAAATCCTGATCGGCGGCGGCGAGTGCGGCCTGCTCGTCCGCCAGCGCGACTGGAGCGCGACCTCGCTCGGCCCGCTCGACTCGTGGCCCGCCGAACTCCGCGTCACGCTCGCCAACATCCTCAACTCGCCCGTCGCCAAGGTCGTGATGTGGGGGCCCGAGCACATCATGCTCTACAACGACAGCTATCGCGCCGTCGCGGGCGACCGCCATCCCGCCGCGCTCGGCAGCCCGGTCGCGACCGCCTTCCCCGAAGTGTGGGACTGGAACCGCGCCGTCCTCGAAGCAGGCCTGCGCGGCGAGACCGTCGCCTACCGCGACCAGCCGATCCTGTTCCGGCGCCCCGACGGCCCGGAAACGCTGACGCTCGACCTGTTCTATACGCCCGTCTACTGCGCCGGCGGGACTGTCGGCGGCGTCCTGTGCACGATGGTCGACAATAGCGGCCGCGTCGAAGCCGAGCACCGCCTCGCCGCCAGCGAAGCCGAACTCCGCCGCGTCACCGACGCCGTGCCGATGCTGATCTCGTACATAGACCGCGACCACGTCTACCGTCTCGCCAACGCGCAATATGACGAATGGCTCGGCGTCGCGCCCGAGACGATGATCGGGAAGCCTGTCCGCGAAGTGCTCGGCGATGCGGTCTACCAGGATCGTCGCCCTTCGTTCGAGCGTGCGCTTGCCGGCGAGAGCTTCATCGCGCAGACCGTCTTCCCGCACCGCGACGGCCGTCCGCGCCGCTCCGAATTCCGCTACGTTCCGCATGTCCAGGCGGACGGCTCGGTCGCCGGCATCTACGTGCTAGGGATCGACGTCGAGGATCGCGCCGAACGCGAGGCCGCACTCGGCATCAGCAACGGCCGCTTCCGCACCGCGATGGATGCGGTCCACGGCGTGCTCTGGACCAACAACCCCGACGGCCGGATGATCGGCGAGCAACCTGGCTGGGCGACGCTCACCGGCCAGTCGATCGACGAATACCAGAATTTCGGCTGGGCCGACGCGATCCACCCCGACGACGTCGCATCGACGATCAAGGCGTGGACCACCGCCGTCCTGAACAAGTCGATGTTCGTGTTCGAACACCGCGTCCGCCGCCATTGCGGCGCCTGGCGTACCTTCGCCGTACGCAGCCTGCCGATCCTCGATTCGGCGGGCGATGTCATCGAATGGGTCGGCGTCCACACCGACATCACGCACCAGCGCGCCGCCGAAGCGGCGTTGCGCGAGCAGGCCGAAGCGCTCGCCCGCCAGGTCCGCCACCGCGAGCGCGCCGAGGACCAGCTCCGCCAGCTCAACGAGACGCTGGAGGCGCGCGTCATCGCCGAGATCGGCGAACGCCGCGATGCCGAAGCCAAGCTCGCGCAGTCGCAGAAGATGGAGACCGTCGGCAAGCTCACCGGCGGCGTCGCGCACGACTTCAACAATCTGCTCCAGGTCGTTTCGGGCAATCTCCAGCTGCTCGGCAAGAACCTCGCCGGCAACGAGCGTGCGGAGCGCTGGGTCGCCAACGCGATGGCCGGCGTCACGCGGGGGTCGAAACTCGCCTCGCAGTTGCTCGCGTTCGGGCGTCGCCAGGCACTCGAGCCGAAGGTCGTCAACGTCACGCGGTTCGTGCGCGGGATGGACGACATGCTGCGCCGCGCGATCGGCGAAGGCGTCGAGATCGAGACGGTGGTCGGTGGCGGCCTCTGGAACACCTTCATCGACCCTGCGCAGATCGAGAACGCGCTGCTCAACCTCGCGATCAACGCGCGCGACGCGATGGAAGGTCAAGGCAAACTCACCATCGAACTCGGCAACGCGCATCTCGACGACGCCTATGCCCGCAGCCACGAGGAGGTCGAAGCCGGTCAGTACGTCCTGCTCGCAGTGTCCGACACCGGCAGCGGCATGAGCCCTGAAATCATCGAGAAGGTGTTCGAGCCGTTCTTCTCGACCAAGAGCGAAGGCAAGGGTTCGGGGCTCGGCCTGTCGATGGTCTACGGCTTCGTCAAACAGTCGGGCGGCCATGTGAAGATCTATTCGGAGGTCGGCGAGGGCACTACGATAAAGCTGTACCTCCCACGCGCGATGGAGAGCGAGGACGTCGAGGTCGTCGCCGATGCGGGGCCGATCTGCGGCGGCACGGAGACGGTGCTCGTGGTCGAGGACGACGATGAGGTCCGCTCCACCGTCGTCGAACTGCTGACCGACCTCGGCTACAGCGTGCTCAAGTCGGTCGACGCGGCCAGCGCGCTCAACGTCGTCGAGAGCGGCGTGCCGATCGACATCCTGTTCACCGACGTGGTGATGCCCGGAACGCTCAAAAGCCCGGAACTCGCGCGCAAGGCGAAGGAGCGGCTGCCCAATCTCGTGGTGCTGTTCACGTCGGGCTATACCGAGAATTCGATCGTGCACGGCGGCAAACTCGATGCCGGCGTCGACCTGTTGTCGAAGCCGTATTCGCGCGAGGCGCTGGCGCGGAAATTCCGCGAAGTGCTCGCCAATCGGCAGCGCGGCGACTCGCCCGGTGCCAAGGTCGCTCGCGATGCGCGGATCGAGGCGGAGCGACGGCTCGACGCGTCGGCACGGCGCACCGTCCTGCTGGTAGAAGATGACGAGATGATCCGCGCGAACACTGCCGAGATGCTGCAAGGGAGCGGCTTCGTGGTGGTCGACGCGGCGAGCGCGGAGGACGCGATGACCGCGCTTCAGACCGTGCCGATCGACGCGCTGGTGACCGATATCAACCTCCCCGGCGTGTCTGGACCGGACTTCGCCCGCACTGCGCGCACGCTGCGGCCGGGCGTGGGGATTGTCTTCGCTAGCGGGGACACCGCGTCGGTCGAAGGGGATACGGATGCGATCATGCTGGAGAAGCCGTACGGGCTCGACGCGCTGACGGCGGCGGTGCTGGCATCGCTGGGCGAGACGGCGCTGGCGGAACCGCTCGCGGCGGACCGGGTGGACTTGGCGAAGTAAAGCCGACCGCAACCTAACGATCCTCCCCCGCCAGGGGGAGGTGGCAGGCGTAGCCTGACGGAGGGGGAGGAAAGCGACACGTCTGTTCCGTGCCCTCCCCCTCCGTCACCTTCGGCGACACCTCCCCCTTGCGGGGGAGGATTGTCAGGCGCGGCTGTCGGCCAAGGCTAGCATAGTCGAAACAAGCCTTAGCGCCGCGGCAAAGCCGCGTCGTCGGACGGGGCTTTTGGCCCCGCCGGCCGGGCGTGATGCCGGATCCGCGCCGGAGCTTTCGCTCCGGCTTGGGCATCACGCCGCGAACTGGTTCATCGTATTATGCGCGCCGCCAGCCTTCAGAGCCGCCTCACCCGCAAAATACTCCTTATGATCGTCGCCGAGATCCGAGCCGGACATGTTTTGGTGCTTCACGCAGGCGATGCCCTCGCGGATCTCCTTGCGCTGGACGCCCTTCACATAACCAAGCATCCCCGCGTCGCCGAAATACTCCTTGGCGAGATTGTCGGTCGAAAGCGCGGCCGTGTGATACGTCGGCAGCGTGATCAGATGGTGGAAGATCCCCGCGCGCTTTGCCGAATCCGCCTGAAAAGTACGGATGCGTTCGTCTGCTTCGTCCGCGAGCTTGGTGCCGTCGTAATCGACACTCATCAAACGCGCGCGATCATAGGCCGAGACGTCATCACCAGCCGCCGACCAGGCATCGAACACCTGCTGGCGGAAGTTCAGCGTCCAGTTGAAGCTTGGCGAGTTGTTGTAGACGAGTTTCGCGTTCGGCACGACCTCGCGGATGCGGTCGACCATGCCGGCGATCTGCTCGATATGCGGCTTCTCGGTCTCGATCCACAGCAGGTCCGCGCCGTTCTGTAGCGACGCGATGCAGTCCATCACGCAGCGATCCTCGCCGGTGCCAGCACGGAACTGGAACAGGCTCGACGGCAGGCGCTTGGGACGGAGCAGCTTGCCGTCTCGGTTGAGGATGACGTCGCCGTTCTGCGCGGTCGCAGGATCGATCTCCTCGCAGTCGAGGTATGAGTTATACTGGTCGCCGAGGTCGCCCGCTGCCTTGCTGACGGCGATCTGCTTGGTCAGGCCGGCGCCGAGCGAGTCGGTGCGCGTGACGATGATGCCGTCCTCGACGCCGAGTTCGAGGAACGCGTAGCGGCACGCGCGGACCTTCGCGAGGAAGTCCTCGTGCGGCACGGTGACCTTGCCGTCCTGGTGGCCGCACTGCTTCTCGTCGCTGACCTGGTTCTCGATCTGGAGCGCGCACGCCCCCGCCTCGATCATCTTCCGCGCGAGCAAATAGGTCGCCTCCGCATTGCCGAAGCCCGCATCGATGTCGGCGATGATCGGCACGACGTGCGTCTGGTGGTTCTCGATCGCGTTGAGCAGGCGCTGTTCCTCGATCGCGTTGCCGGCGGCGCGCGCGGCATCGACGTCGCGGAACATCATGCCGAGTTCGCGCGCGTCGGCCTGGCGGAGGAAGGTGTAGAGTTCCTCGATCAAGGCGGGGACACTGGTCTTCTCGTGCATCGACTGGTCGGGTAACGGGCCGAACTCGCTGCGCATCGCCGCGACCATCCAGCCCGACAGGTACAAATACCGGCGGTCGGTCGTGCCGAAATGCTTCTTGATGCTGATCATCTTCTGTTGCGCGATGAACCCGTGCCAGCAGCCCAGCGACTGGGTGTAGTTCGCCGGGTCCGCATCATAGGCGGCCATGTCCTTGCGCATGATCGCCGCGGTGTAGCGGGCGATGTCGAGACCCGTGGCGAACCGGTTCTGCAACCGCATCCGCGCGACGGACTCGGGCGAGATCGCGTCCCACGTGCCGTTCTGTTCGGCGATGAGGTTGGTCAACTGGGCGATGTGCGTCTGGTAGGTCACGGGCGATCCTCGTCTGCTGCGATGATCGACGTGTAGGTATATTTACATGGTTAAGTGGCCAAATCGCCCCGAGATTGGCGTGCGCATGTAACGAACACCGCTTCCCGAATGTGACGATGTAAACTTCGTGACACTGGGTGGATTCTGGGCGGCGTCGAATGTCCTGATCGATATCAAGTCTTGCAAATTCAAGACCAAGGCGGCGGAACATAGGTCTTCGGACACTGTTGGAAGGACTTCGCAGCCAGGAGACGGTGATGACTGAAAGCGATCCAAGAGATGACGCTCCACTAAGCACGTCCAAGCGAAGCGACGCCGTAGCGGACGCGACGCAGGACCTTGCGGACGGCAAGGGCAGCAGCATCGTTGCCCGTGCGGTTACGATCAATCGCCCGGTCGGCGAACTGTTCGCCTATTTCCGCGATTTCGCGAACCTTCCGACTTTCATGGAAAATGTCGAGCGTATCGACGTCCTCGACCAGCGCCGCTCGCATTGGGTGGTCAAGGGTCCGGCGGGCAAATCCTACGAATGGACGTCGGCGATTACCGACGAAGCACAGGACAGCTTCATCGCATGGTCGTCGGAGGATGGCGCCGACGTGCCTAACAGCGGCCGCGTCGAGTTCCGGGATGCGGGCGCGCGCGGCACGGTGGTCATCGCGACCATCCTGTACGATCCGCCGGGTGGCGTGATCGGCAAGCTGATCGCCAAGATGTTCCAGCGCGAGCCTGCGATTCAGGCCCGCCGGGACCTGCGCCGTTTCAAGCAGTTGATGGAAACCGGCGAGATCGCGACTGCCGCGATGAACCGCAAGCAGCATGAAGAGGAACTCGCCTAATGCGCGCTCTGGCATGGCACGGTAAGCATGACGTCCGCGTAGATACGGTCGACGATCCCGAAATCGTCAACCAGCGCGATTGCATCATCAAGGTCACAGCGACCGCGATCTGCGGTTCCGACCTGCATCTGTACGACGGCTATATCCCGACGATGCAGGCTGGCGACATTCTCGGTCACGAGTTCATGGGCGAAGTCGTTGAGGTCGGCGCGAAGTCGACGCTGAAGAAGGGCCAGAAGGTCGTCGTCCCGTTCACGATCGCCTGCGGCAGCTGCTACCATTGTGGCAAGCACCAGTATTCGGCGTGCGACAACGGCCTTCCCGCCGACAATCAGGACATCGCTCAGGAAATCTACGGCCAGCCCATGTCCGGGCTGTTCGGCTATAGCCACATGACCGGCGGCTATGCCGGCGGCCAGGCGGAATATGTCCGCGTGCCGTTCAGCGACGTCGGGCCGATCGTCATTCCCGACGGCGTCGACGACGAGAAGGTGTTGTTCCTCTCTGACATCTTGCCGACCGGCTGGATGGCGGCCGAGAACGCGCAGATCGAGCCGGGCGACACGGTCGCGGTCTGGGGCTGCGGTCCGGTCGGGCTGTTTGCTGTCCAGTCGGCGTTCCTGATGGGCGCCGAACGCGTGATCGCGATCGACCACTTCCCGCACCGACTGGAGCTTGCCAAGAAGTTCGGCGCCGAGACGATCAACTACGAGGAAAGCGCGGTCTACGAGGCGCTGATGGTGATGACCGGCGGGATCGGTCCTGACGCCGTCATCGACAGTGTCGGGCTGGAGGCACACGGCTTCTTCGTCGACAACGTCGTTGATCAGATCAAGGCGTCGACCTTCCTTGGCACCGATCGGACGCATTCTATCCGCCAGGCGATCATCGCGTGTCGCAAGGGCGGGCGGGTGTCTATGCCTGCAGTGTACGGCGGGTTCGTCGACAAGTTCCCGCTCGGCGCCTTCATGGAGAAGGGGCTGACGCTCAAGACCGGCCAGACGCACGTCCAGCATTACATGCCCGCGCTGCTCAACGCGATCATGGAGGGCAAGATCGATACCACCTTCCTGATCTCGCACCGCATGGACCTGGAGGACGCGCCCAAGGGCTACGACATGTTCAAGAACAACCAGAACGAAGTGACGAAGGTCGTGCTCAAGCCCGGCTTCAACTGAGGATATCTGACAATGGCTGATAAATTCGCAATCATCACCGGCGCGTCGACCGGTATCGGTTTCGAGCTGGCGACCCTGGCGGCGAAGGACGGCTACGACATACTGGTCGTAGCCGACGAGGCGTTGATCGACGCCGCCGCGCAGGACTTCAAGCAGTTCGGCACCGACGTTCAGTCGCTCCAGGCCGATCTCTCGACGATCGAAGGCGTCGACCAGTTGCTTGCGGCCACGAACGGCCGGACGATCGACCTGGTCTGCGCGAATGCCGGGCGCGGGCTCGGCAAGGCGTTCCTCGACCAAGATCTGGCCGAGTGGCGCAAGGTCGTCGACACCAACGTCATCGGCACGGCGTATCTGTTGCAGAAGGTGCTGCCACCGATGGTCGCGCGCAACGCAGGCAAGGTGCTCGTGACGGGATCGATCGCAGGGTACATCCCCGGTGCGTTCCAGGCGGTCTACAACGGCACCAAGAGCTTTGTCGACAGCTTCGTCGCGGCGATCCAGAACGAGATCAAGGATGCGGACGGCGTCACGCTGACCAACTTGATGCCCGGCCCGGTCGACACCGAGTTCTTCGATCGAGCGCACATGATGGACACCGATGTCGGCACCGATCCGAAGAAGAGCGATCCCGCCGACGTGGCGAAGGACGGCTGGGACGCGCTGATGTCCGGCAAGGCGGCGGTCGTGTCGGGTTGGAAGAACAAGATCCAGTCGACGATCGCAAACGTCACGCCGAACGCCGTGCTCGCCGAGATGCACCGCAAGATGGCCGAGCCCGGCACCGCGAACGATTGAACGACAGCTTCAACAGGAGAGAAGACCATGACACGATTTCTGACCGCCGCCGCGCTGATCGCGCTGCCGATCGCCGCCGTATCCGCACAGGCACCGATGCCCGCATCGACCTATGTGATGAAGGCCGGCGCCAGCGACCTGTATGAGAAGACGTCGAGCCAGATCCTGCTCGAGACGACCACCAATCCGAAGCTCAAGAGCTTTGCGCAGATGATGATCACCGATCACACGAAGAGCACGGCGGACGTGAAGGCCGCGGCAATGGCAGCGCACGTGAAGGTCGCACCGCCCAAGCTCGATCCGATGGGTGCGAAGAACGTCGCGGCACTCCGCGCGGCAAAGGGCACGGCGCGCGATCGGCTGTACGTGACGCAGCAGAAGGCGGCACACGCCAAGGCACTGACGTTGCAGCAGGGCTATGCGGCCAAGGGCACCGTGCCGGGCTTGAAGACGGTTGCGGCCGGGATCGTGCCGGTCGTCCAGACGCACATCACCGAGCTGCAGACGATGTAATCTCGCGTCGTTTGACTGATTGCTGAGTACAGACGGCGCCTGCTTCAAAAAGCAGGCGCCGTTCTGCGTTGGAAGCGCCTAACCGTCTGGAAAGCTATCCCCGGTCCCGCTAGGTCGGCGCCATGGAAACCGATATCGCCATCGCTCGCAGCGTCGCCCTGCGCCCTATCGCAGCCATTGCGGACAGTCTGCACATTCCCGACGACGCGATCGAGCCTTACGGCCGGTACAAGGCGAAGATCTCGCTCGAATGGCTGAGCGCGCGCAAGTCTTCGGCGAACGGGAAGCTCATCCTCGTCACCGCGATCAATCCGACCCCGGCAGGCGAAGGCAAGACCACGACCTCGATCGGCCTCGCCGACGCGCTCCGCCATACAGGCCGCAAATCGGTACTCGCACTGCGCGAACCATCGCTCGGGCCGTGCTTCGGGACCAAGGGCGGCGCGACTGGCGGCGGCCGCGCACAGGTTGCGCCGATGGAGGACATAAACCTCCACTTCACGGGCGATTTCCACGCGATCACGGCGGCGCATAATTTGCTCGCGGCGATGATCGACAATCACATACACTGGGGCAACGCGCTCCAGATCGACGTCCGCCGCGTGGTCTGGCGGCGCGTGCTCGACATGAACGACCGCGCGCTGCGTGATATCGTGCAGTCGATCGGTGGCGTCGCCAACGGCTATCCGCGCGAGTCCGGCTTCGACATCACCGTTGCGTCGGAGGTGATGGCGATCCTGTGCCTCGCCGACGGGCTCGCGGACATGGAGCGGCGGCTCGGCGATATCGTCGTTGCCTATACGCGCGACCGCAAGCCGATCACCGCCCGCGACCTGAAGGCGGACGGCGCGATGGCCGTGCTGCTGGCGGAAGCGATCAAGCCGAACCTCGTCCAGTCGCTGGAGGGGACGCCCGCGTTCCTCCACGGCGGGCCGTTCGCCAATATCGCGCATGGCTGCAACTCGGTGATCGCGACGCGGGCGGCGTTGTCGCTCGGCGATTACGTGGTGACCGAGGCGGGCTTCGGCGCGGATCTCGGCGCGGAGAAGTTCTTCGACATCAAGTGCCGCCAGGCGGGGCTGGCCCCCAATGCGGTCGTGATCGTCGCGACGGCACGTGCGCTGAAGATGAACGGTGGCGTCGCCAAAGCTGACCTGGGGCGCGAGGACGTCGACGCCGTCCGCCGCGGCGCGGTCAATCTCGTGCGGCATATCGAGAACATCCGCCAGTTCGGCGTTCCCGCCGTGGTCGCGATCAACCATTTCTACACCGACAGCGATGCGGAGATCGCCGCGATCGTCGAGGCCGCCGCGCACCACGGCTCGCGCGCGATCCTCTGCCGGCATTGGGCCGAGGGTGGCGCCGGTGCGGTCGAGCTGGCCGACGCGGTCGCCGAGCTTTGCGACGGGCACGGGGGCGGGTTCGCGCCGATCTATGGCGACGAACTGTCGCTGTTCGACAAGATCGATACCGTCGCCCGCCGCATCTACCGCGCCGAGCACGCCGTCGCCGAGCCGAGCGTACTGGCCCAACTCAAGCGCTGGGAGGATGCCGGCTATGGCCACCTCCCCGTCTGTCTCGCCAAGACGCAATACAGCTTCTCGACTGACCCAGATTTGCTTGGCGCGCCAACCGGCCACATCGTCCCCGTCCGCGAAGTCCGCCTCGCTGCGGGTGCCGGCTTCGTCGTCGCGATCTGCGGAGAGATCATGACCATGCCGGGCCTCCCGCGCGTGCCGGCAGCAGAAGCGATCCGGTTGAACGATGAAGGGCTGATCGAAGGGCTTTTCTAACAACCTTAAAATTCTCCCCCGCCAGGGGGAGGTGGCTGGCATTTGCCAGACGGAGGGGGAGGCACGCGAAACGCCGGTCCCGTGTCCTCCCCCTCCGTCACCTTTGGTGCCACCTCCCCCTAGCGGGGGAGGATTCGCAGCCGCCTTTACCCAAACATCCGCTTCATCGACCGTTCAAGCATCACGAACTGCCACAACGTCCGACCGTGTTCCGCACGCCCCATCCTGTGCTCGTCGGCGATCCGCGCGATCGTCGCCATGTCGAACCACCCCGTCTCGCCCAGCGTCCGCGACTTGGCGAGTCCGGTCGCCTCGCCCGCCAGCGCGCCACGAAACCAGGCGCTGATCGGCGTCACGAAGCCCATCTTCTGCCGATACAGAATCTCGCGCGGCAGATACGGCTCCATCGCCTTCTTCATCAGCCATTTGCCCTCGCCGTGCCGCAACCGCATGGTCGCCGGCAACGTCGCGCAGAACTCGATCAGGCGGTGGTCGAGCAGCGGTTCTCGCGCCTCTAGGCCGACCGCCATGCTGGTCCGATCGACCTTGGTCAGGATGTCGCCGGGCAGCCAATGCTTGATGTCGGCATATTGCGCGCGGTCGATCGCGTCGCGGGCGGGCGCGTTCGCCATCGTCGCGACATAGCGGTCCTCGGCCCGGTACCCACCGAGCTTCGCGCGAGCGCCGGCGTTGAACAGCTGCGCGCGGAGTTCGGGCGTGGTGACGCCAACCGAGCGCGCATACGCCTCGCCGCCACCCTGCGCGAGCGCGAGCAGCGTCGACTTCGCGCGAAGCGGCCGGGGCGCCCAGTCGGCTTTCGGATACCAGCGGCCGAGGGTCCCGAAGACGTCGGCGCGGAGATGCGACGGCAGCAGGCCGCGGACGCGCTCCTCGACCGACTGGAATTTGTAGCGACGGTATCCGGCGAGCGCTTCATCCGCGCCGTCTCCGGACAGCGCGACGGTGACGCTTTCCCGAGCCAGCGCGCAGACATGGTAGGTAGCGAGTGCGGAGGCGTCCGCGAAGGGCTCGTCAAAGCTCGCGACCAGCGTATCGATCAGCCCGAAATCGCTCGACTGGACGACGCGCTCGCGGTGATCGGTGGCGAAGCGCCGCGCGACGGTGTCGGCAAAGCCGCGCTCGTCGTGCCCAGCTGCCTCGAACCCGATCGTGCAGGTGCGGATCGCCTTGGGGCTCGCCTCCGCCATCAGCGCGACGACCGCGGAACTGTCCACCCCGCCCGACAGGAACGCACCCAGCGGCACGTCGGCGACCATGCGCGACCGCACGCCGGCCCGCATCAGGTCGACCAGTTGCTCGCCCAGCGCCTTGGCCGAGCCGGTCGCGCGATTCGAGAAGTCGACGTCCCACCATTTGCGCGGCTGCGGCACCGACTTGCCGCGCTCGACCAGCAGGAAATGCCCGGCCGCAAGCTTCTTCACGCCCGCGACCATGCAGGCATCATCGGGCACGTACCCGAACGTCAGGTAATCCTCGACGGCGCCCAGATCGGGTACGCGGCGGAGTTGCGGATGCGCGAGCAGGCCCTTCAATTCGGAGGCGAACGCCAGCGATCCGTCGGCCAGTTCGACATAGTGGAGCGGCTTCACGCCCATCCGGTCGCGCGCGAGGAACAGCGTGTGCGCGGCCGTGTCGTGTATCGCAAAGGCGAACATCCCGTTCAGCCGGTCGAGCATCGACGGCCCCCAGGCGCGCCAAGCATGAAGCAGGACTTCGGTATCGCCCGCCGTCCGGAAGAGCGCGCCCTTGGTGGTCAATTCGTCGCGCAGTTCGGCGAAGTTATAGACCTCGCCATTGTAAGTGATCGTCAGGCTGCCATCCGACATCGGCTGTGGCGAGCCTTCGAGGTCGATGATCGACAACCGGCGATGGCCAAGCCCCACGCCCGGCGCGGTCCAGACACCGTCGCCGTCAGGCCCCCGATGCGACAGCGCGGCGATCATCGCGTGGACGCGGTTCGGATCGACCGGCTTGGGGGTACCAGGGTGGAAGATCCCGGCGATGCCGCACATCTAGCGCATCCCCGCGGCGTAATCGGCGACCGGCGCAATCGGGCCGAGCGCGGCGAGGAAGCGCGCGATCGGACGCGGATCGGCGCCCTCGACCGAAAGGTGGATCGCCACCGCGCGTTGCGGCCCCCCGAGCAACCGCGCCTTCATCGTCTCGATCTTCACCAGCGTGTCGTCCTGCGTGGTCGTGTTGCCGACCCGGTACCACGTCGCGACGATCCGCTCTACGGGTCCGGGTGCAGTGATCCGCATGACGCTTCCGCCTTCGATATCTGGCAAATCGGCGACGCGAACCCAACGATCTTCCTCGCGCAGCACGCCGGTACCGTAGGCGATCAGTTCCTTGCTCTCGTGCTGGCTGCCGAACACTCCGATGCTCATGTCGACCTGCGCGCCGGCCGCATCGGCGTAGCGGCCGAACAGATAATGGTCCGCGCCGGGGTAATAGGGCGTCCACGGCGCGCGCGTACTGACGGGGACGCGGTGCCAGCCAGCGATCTCGGGCAGGTCGATATGCGCGGGAAGTGGCTGTACGCGGCTGGCGACTGCGGCGCTCCAGGCCGGGAACGCGGCAACCGTGGCCAAGACCAATGCCGTCGCGATGGCGAGATCGGTCCGTTGACGGGGTGTGACCTGGAGCTTCGCCGGATCGAAGGCGAGATCATCGGGCGCTCGGTCGAACCAGCGCCAGCCGATCGCCAGCACGCCCGCCATAACCAGCGCGAAGAATACCCAGCCATAGACGATATGATCGATCCCGGTGGCCGCCTCGACCGAGGTGAGATCCGCTGCCCAGATCGTGCCGAACGCGCGAAAGCCGTTGGCGATGACCGGTACGACGACCGAGACCACGAGGAACACCGCGCGGCGCTTCCACGACACGAAGCAGAGGTTGGCAACGAGCACCCCGAACGCGACCATCGCGATGACGAACTTGGCGCCCGAACAGGCCTCGGCGACCTCGAAGTAATAGCGCCCGGCGTGGATCAGCACTCCGTCGACCGCCGCGGGTACGCCGACGAGGTGGAGCAGCGGCATGACGATCGCGACCGTGACGGTCTGGAGCGGCGGTTCGAGACCCTCGCCGAACGGTACGAGGAAAAACGCGTAGGCGAGCGGGAAGTGCAATCCGCGCGCCACTTTGGGGCCAAGGATCGTCACGACCGCGCCTTGCAGCATCATCACGAGCCCAAGCTGGCGCGCGAACCCGACCGAGGCTGCATCGCCCATCAGCCAGCCGAACCCGCCGATCGCGACGAGCGCTAGGCCGGGCCACCAGCCGATCGGGGTCAACTGTGCCAGTTCGGCGCGGCGTTGCCAAACGAGCCATGCGATCACCGGGCCAATGAAAAGGCAGTGGCCGAAGGTGGTGCTCGTCCACCAGATATGCGCGAGATCGACGACGTCGCTTCGGAACGCCAGGAGTATCAGCACCGCGACGACCGCGAGTCCGATGCCGTGGCGGCGCCAAGCCATCATGCCGGGAGGCCGAGCAGCGCGTTCAGCGGCGCGAGGCGGGCGTCCCAGCCGTAGCGGCGGATGACCTGCGTGCGGGCGGACTGGCCGAGTGTTGCTGCGGTGTCCGGGGCTTTGAGCAGGTCGCAGATGCGGTCGGCGAACTCCCGCGCGGTCGTGGCGACGCGGATCGTGCCGGCATGATCGATGCCCTCGGCCGCGGCGGTCGAGGCGACGACGGGACGCGCCATCGCCATCGCCTCCAGCACCTTGTTCTGGATGCCGCGTGCGAGTTTCAGCGGGGCTACGCAAACGTCTGCGGCGGCGAGCCAGCCTCGGACATCGTCGACTGCGCCGGTCACTGTGACGTGGTCACTCGCGAGCGTCTGTACGGCAGCGGTTGGCGCGCGGCCGACGATCGCGAAGTGGGCGGGGTGCCGCTGGCGGACGAGCGGAAGGATGTCGCGGGCGAACCACATCACCGCGTCGATGTTGGGGCGATAGTCCATCTGCCCGGTGAAGACGATCAACGCTTCTGCGCCCCTCCCTGGGAGAGAGGGGTTGGGGGTGGGTTGGCCCGCTTGGGTTTCGACCGGTTGCGCCCGGGGAAGCCGACCCACCCCCGGCCCCTCCCTTTCAGGGAGGGGGGAAGATCGGCGGGCGTCTCTGGCCGTCGGATCGAACTTCGCCGAATCGATGCCGTTCTCGACCGCGATGATCCGCCCGGTTGCCCCCCCCTCCCGGAACAGCGCAGCCTCCGCTTCGCTGACGAACAGGCTAGCCGATACCCTGCTCGCCACCTCGCGCTCGAACATACCGAGCAGCCGAGCCTCGCGGCGCATTATCCAACGCATCGGGCCTCGCGCATCGTCAGCAAAACCAGCGAACTTGGCGGAGTCGACGTCGACGAAATCCATGACGACCGGCGGCCCCCCAACCGGCAAATACTGCGCCATCTGACCCGAGAAGCAGTAGACCGCGTTTACCTCTGGCAAAATGCGATTGACTGCATCCTGCATCGCCGCCGTCGCAAAGGCGGTTAGCGAGACGGGCTTACCAGTTGCGAGGGCTTCGAGCGCGGCACGTTTCTGCGACTTCCCGCGCGGCAGGATCGTGCAACTCGCCAGCATATCGGTGAACGCCGCAGGCGGATCGAAGTCGGCTTCGTCGTCGGCGAACGCCACCAGATGTACTGGCGTTAGTTTCGCCAGATACTGGAGGACATGAAAACTGCGGATCTTGTCGCCGCGGTCGGGCGGAAACGGGACGCGGTGCGCGAGGAAGAGCAGGCTCACCCCAGGCCTCGGGAAATCCAAGGTCCTGCTGCATTGGCCACCCAGAGCGGGAGCTTCTTCCACGTCCGTACCATCAGCGCGTATTTCGGGTTCAGCGGGTTCACCTCGCGCGCCGGACCGTTGCTGCGCTTGGCATAAAGCTGCGGTTCGGGCGTAAAGCCCCAGTTCTTCTTGAACGCCGCCGCCCCCGTGCCGGTCTTCGAACGGCCAAAGTCGAACCGCGTGCAGCCCCGCGCGCGCGCATGCGCCATCAGTGCGAAATACATCCGGTCGTTGGCGCGCAGTCCTCGCGCGGCATCGGTCCCGCCGCCCCAATAGGGATAGACGGTACCGTTGAAATACAGGCTCAGGACGCTGGCTACCGCGCGGCCTTTGTGTCGAACGGTGAGAACATCGACGTCCATCATGCTCGCGACGCAGCGGAAAAGCTTGGCGGGAAAAACCGGTGTGCCGAGATTGCGAACCGACTCCGCATAAACCTGATAGTGCTCGGCAAGCAGTTTCCGGTCGTTGCCGATGACGATCTCAAGGTCGAAGCCGAGCGCACGGCGGACTTCGGCGCGCTGCTTTCGGGGGATCGCGAGCAGTTCCGCATCGTCGTCCGCGGCTAGATCGCGAACGAAGCCGAGATAGCTCGTATCATCGCTATCCCAGCCGCCAGGCGCAGGGCCTCCGCGCAATTCTACCGAAGGGCAGCCGGTCAGCAGCGCAAGGTTCCAAGCCCCCGCCGACAGCGGTTCGACCGCGCCACCCAAGATGCCGCCATCGACGCCGAACCCGGTCGACACCAGCGCACGCCCGAACAACGGCGAACGCATCTCGGTCAATGGCAGCACGCCGTTGATCGCGCCTTCGCTTTCCGACACCAGATAGTGCGCACGCTGGCCGCAGCCATCCTGCACCGCGAGGCTCCAGGCCGGGAGGTGGAACGGCGTGGCCTCGTCGCTAGCCTCGACGAACGCCGCGATCCGCGCGCACTCGGCCGGATCACGAAGGTCCGCTTCGCGCACGCCGACGGGCATCGGCGCGGTCACGTCAGCCGCGCCGCTTCGCGCGCTACGACAGTGTCCACACGGCCCCAATCGTGCCGGCCAAGCAGTCCGCGCAACTTGCCGGCCATCGCGCCGAGCCGCGAATAATGACGAATCTTCGAGCGCAACGGCGCAGCGTCGACACGCGGCTGCGACGGATCGATCTCCCACGGATGGAAGTAGAACATTGCCGGACGGTCCTCGCGATTGACCTGCCGCACCGCGAGATCGGTGATCGCCGCCGGGAGTAGCCGGAAGAACCCGCCGCCGGTCGCCAGCTTGCGCTCGCCGAACTTGGCCACCGTCACCGGGACCTCGATCAACGCGCTGCCGGCGAGCGGCTTGAACCCGTAGCGCGGCGCATCGAGCCAGCCGTAATGATCGTGCTTCACTGGAGCGACGCTGGAGGAATAGGCATAGCCCGCCTCAGCAAGTTCGACATGCGCCCAAGGCGTCCGCTGGTCGATCGAGAAGCTCGGCGCGCGGTAGCCCGTGACCTTCGCCCCCGCCGCATCCTCGATCGCCGACCGAGCGCGCGCCAGGTCGGCGCGGAAGAACTCCGGCGTCATTGTGAAGACACGCTGGTGATCCCAGCCATGGCTAGCGATCTCGTGCCCCGCATTGACGATGCGGCGGATCAGGGCGGGGTAGCGGTGGGCTACCCAGCCTAAAGTGAAGAACGTTGCCTTCGTGTCGCGCTCGGCAAATAGGGCGAGGACGGCGTCGGTGTTGGCCTCGACGCGCGGCTGGAGCGAGTCCCAGTCGGCCTTGTCGATCACCTTTTCGAACGCGCCGACCTGGAACCAGTCCTCAACATCGACCGACATGCCATTAAGGACAGGCATTTCAGGCAGCATCGTGCCAGGCGGCCACACCGCGGATCGGTGCGTATTCCGGCTTGGTATCGTCGCCCTCGACCCAGTCGACCAGCAGCGTCAGCACGCGACGTAGCGCCTTGTCCTGCATGTCCACCCGCGCCTCAAGTTCAGCGAGCCGCTCCTCGACCGCAGGATCGGTGCTCGGCGTGTCGACACGCGGCGTGGACACGGGTTCGCGCGGTTCGTGCGCGTTATGCGCACCTTTTCCCCGGTCCTGCGCGATCATTGGCAGGTCGCCCTCAAGGTCACGTTGCACCGCCCGCACCGTATCGCCGTCGATCACCGTAAGGTCGTCGATCGCCGCGTGCAGCATCACCCGCCCGGCAAGCTGGTTCAAACGGCGCGGCACACCGGCCGACCCGGTGAAGAACGCCGCGAACGCATCCTCGGTAAAATCGGGGTTCCCCGTCCAGCCGACCACCGTCAGGCGGTGCGCGAGATAGTCGGAGACCTCATGCTCCTCCATCGGATCGAGATGGTGGATCGCGATCACGCGCTGGCGGAGCTGTTCGAGACGCTCCGAGCCGTGGAGGCGATCGCGGAACTCGGGCTGGCCGAGCAGGACGATCTGCAACAGCGCGTGGCCACCCGCCTGGAAGTTCGACAGCATCCGCAGTTCTTCGAGCGCATCGACGGGCAAGGCCTGCGCCTCGTCGACGATCAGCAGCGTCCGCTTGCCGGTGCGCGCGACCGCGTGCAGCCCGCGCTCGATCGCGGTGAGCAGTTCGGCCTTGCTCAGCCCGGCCGGATCGACCTGCAGGTCGGTAGCGACGATCCGGAGCAGGTCGTCTGCCTCGATCGCGGTCGAGACGAGCTTGATCGCGTTCAGCCGCTGTAGGTCGATCGTGTCCATCAGGTGACCGACAAGCGTCGTCTTGCCCGCGCCGATATCGCCGGTGATGACGATGAAGCCCTCGCCCTGCGCCAGACCATAGCCGAGATACGCCATCGCCTTGCGGTGGGTGGCGGTCTCGAACCAGAATTTGGGATCGGGGGTGAGCTGGAAAGGCCGACCCGTCAGTCCATAATGTTCATCGTACATAAGCTGCTCGCCTTCAGAACTGGTACCGCGCACCGATCAGCGCCTGCGCCGACCAGTCGCTGTCGAGGTCGCCGACCTTGAAGCTGTAAAGCCCGAGCGACGCGGTGGTGCCGAGACGCCCGAAATTGTGAAAATATGTCCCCGTCCCGCCGTAAGACCACACGCCGGTATCGCCGGTGATGTCGTCGACGCCGCTGTCGTAATAATTGACGAACAGGTCGGCGTTGACGCCGGAAACCGGGGTCAGCCTGCGCGTATAGAAGAGCTGGCCATAATAGCTTTCGTCATCGAGACCCGCGACGACCAGGCCGGGTGCGAGCCGCGGTGCATAGAGCTTGCGATTGGCATAGCCGATGCCCGCGCCCCAGGTGGAGCGCCCGCGCGTGGCGGAGATCACGCCGTCGATCCCGCGTGCGCGGTAGCTGGCGGTCGAGATCGACTGGAACACGTCGTTGAGGCAGCCGCCCGGTTGCGCACCGGTGGAGCCGAACACGCAGCCATTGAACTGCTGGCCGAAACCCTGCTGGTTGCCGCTCAGGAAGCTGGTCGGCAAATTGCCGATGCCGGTCCGGAGCTGACGGCCGAAGGTCTGCACGCCGTCATACACGTTGACCGCGAGGCCGACGGAGTCCGATGCCTGATAGGTCGCGGTGCCGGTGTAGCTGAGCGATCCGTAGCGGCGCCCGACATGCCCCTCCACCGAGGTCCGGCGATTGGGCCGCCAGACGACGCCGGCGTCGTAATAGATGCCGTCGGTGCGGTAGGCGACGCGGCGCGGCGATGCCTCGTTGGTGACGAAGCGACCGTCGCGATCGAGCACGGGCGTGCCGGTCGCGTCGACGACCGGATCCTTCTGGCTCGTCTCGATCTTCTCGTAACCGACGCCGGCCGTGAGCGCGACATAGGGCGAGATCGGCTGGAGTATGTCGCCGCGGCCGTAATAGCCCTCGTAACGCTGCTTCAACTGGCTGGCGGTCTCGCGGTCGTAAGCGCCGCTGACCGTGAGCCCGAACGGCGCGATCGCACCGGGGCGCACCGAGGCGCTGGCGGTCACGGTGTTGCCGATCGAATCGTCGTAATAATCGAGCCGTTGCCCGCCCAGGCCCGCATCGCCGAACGTCGGCGTATCGACCTTGGTATAGCCGAGCCGGTAGTTCGCGTTCAGCGTCACCGGGCCGGCGTTGCTGGTGAAACTGGGGCCGGCATAGACCGAATAGATCTGGCTGACGTTGCTGACATTGCCGACGAGAACGCCCGGCGCCGCGCCGCGGATATCGGAGCGCGACCGGGTGGCGATACCGGCGGCCTCCAGCGTGAGGTTCGGCGTGACGCGGGCATCGACGCGCGCGAGGCCCGAATGGATATCATCATCGCCGAGACGATCACCCCAGCCGAATCGATGCTCGTACCGATAGCTGACTTGGCCCGAGATACGCTGGGTCTGGACCGCCGCGTCAACGCCGGCGGCGAGGCTGGTATAGGTCAGCACGTCGCCGCCGTTGAGATCGGCGGACAGCGTCTGGTTTGCCTCGACATACGGATTGATCGTAATGCGGCGCGACGATTGCGCAGGTTGCGTGGCCAGATCGGCCTGCGCGACGACCGGTGTGGCGGGCAGTGCCGCGAGCACGCAACCGCCGGCGATCAACGCCAGCCTCCGGGCCATCCGCCTAGTGTGGTGTGTCCGCATCACGACGCATGCCCGTAATAGCTGCCGAACCGCGCACCGCCCTGGACGAACGACACGGCATTCAGGACGAGCTGGATATGCTCGCACCCGTCGAGCAGGTTCACTGCCGCCCGCAATTCATTCTCGGGGGTGTGGTCGGCGCGGACGACGAGCATCACCTGCCCTACCCGCATCGCCAGCACCGACGCCGGCGACGCCGCCAGCGCAGGGGGCGAATCGAAGATCACGACGCGGCGCGGATTGGCCTCGAGCAGGCGCGCGATCACCGACTTGGTCCGCGCGCTGGCGAGGAGTTCGGTATCCATGCTGGTCTTGGACCCGGCAGGCAGGATCGAGAGATGCGGTACGTCGGTCTGGATGACGAGATCCTCGACGTCGATCCGGGTATCGCCCAGCGCATCGAGCAGTCCGGGGCCATCGGTGAGGCCGAGCTGCGCGACGACATCGGGCTTGGCGACGTCGGCATCGACCAGCAGCACTTCGGTATCGCGTTCGGCGGCGATCGAGAGCGCGAGGTTGATCGCGCAGAACGTCTTGCCGTCGCCGGGGCGCGCCGAGCAGACCAGGATCATGCGCGCCTTGTCGGCGCTCCCGCTCTCCGCAATCCGCGCGCCGGTGATCAGCAACTGCCGCTTGATCAGCCGGAACTCCTCGGCAAGCGGGCCGACGGGCGCGCCGGGGACAATCATGCCGTTCGCGGCCAGCATCCCGCGATCGATCCGCACGGTGTCGGATGCTTCGTCGGGCAGGTAGAATTCATCGGGAAGCTCGTCACCGACCGGTGCGCGCAGTTCTTCCGGGATCGCTAGGAAGGTGGGGTCGACGAATTCGTGCGGCGGCTCGGCCTCGGATAGCGGCGCAGACGCCGCAACAGGCGTTTCTTCGAGCGGCGTTTCGAACTTCGGCGACTCGGGTTCCGGCACCTCGACGACGGGGGGGGCCACGGGCGCGACCGCGGGCGCAACCGGGGGCGCGGCGACCTGCGGCGGAGTCGGCACGACGGTACCGCGCAGCCGGGCGTGCGCGTTGAAATCATACACCTTGGCCGCTCTTTCGAGCAGCGAGGGTTCGCGATCAGGCTTCGTCACGGTCATCCCCCTATGCCGCCAGCCCGCGCTGGAGGATCTCTACCCCCAGCAACAGTACATAGGCGACGCCCAGTGCGGCCGTACCGCCCAGGAACATCTTCAACTTGTGCCGACGCTGGCCGGATTGCACGCGCGTCACCACTTCGCCGATCGACCCGATCACCGGCATGCCTGCCGCCTTTTCGAGCCGCGCGGTCGTCGCGAACGTGGATCGCAGCTTCCCCATCGCGAAGGCCGCGCCGATTCCCGCCGCGAGTCCCGCGATCAGAACCCCCGTGAGTAGCAGCAATCTGTTCGGCGCGCTCGGCTTGCTCGGCATCGTCGGCGGATCGATCACGCTGAACTTCACGTGATCGCTCTGCGACTGCGCTTGACCCACGATCGCGGTCTGCTCGCGCTGTTTGAGCAGCGCGTCGTACTGGTCCTTCAGCACCTGATAATCGCGATCGATCGAGCCCTGTTCGGCGGCGACTTCGGGATCGCCCGACAGCTTCGAATTGAGCAGGTCGAGGTCGCCCTGCAACTGGCTCCGCCGCATCCGTAGCGAGGCGACCGTGGCGGTGCGATCCGCGACCATCGACTGGAGCGACGCGTAGAGCGGGTTCTGCGCGCTGCCTCCTGCACTGCCGCCTGCCAGCGGCTCGCTGCGCGCGGCCGCGGTGGCCGATGCGAGCTGGCTCTTCAGCGCGATCACGTCGGGGTGGTTCTCGGTATAGCCGCGCGCGCGGGCATCGGCGAGCTGACCCTGGATCGCCTGGAGCCGTGCGCGCGCCGGCCCGGCCGCGCCAGCGACGCCCCCCGTCCCTGCGACCGTTGCCGGCGTCCCGGCCATCTGGCCCTGGACCGCGGCAAGGCTCGACTGCGCGGCGGCGAGATCGCCGTCGACCTGCGACATCTGCGACCGCGCGGCGCTGATCCGGTCGCTGACCGAACCCGTGCCGGGGAGAGCGCCGAGATAGCGGTTCTGGAAGTCGGCACGCTTGGCCTCGGCGTCGGCGAGCTGCTTCTGGCGCGAGGCGAGCTGCTGGTCGAGGAAAGTCAGGCTCTGCGTCGTCTTCGAGCGATCGCCGGCGAGGTTCTGCTCGACGAACAGGTCGATCAGCTTCTGCGTGATCTGGCGTGCGAGCTTCGGGGTCGCGGCGCTCGTCGTGATCTGGAACAGATTATCCTGTTGCGACACGATCTTGATGTTCGGGGCCAGCGCCGCGACGCGATCGGCGACGTCCCGGTCGCTCGACACGGTGTTCGCGAGATCGGTGCCGCGCACGACCTTTTCGAGGTTTACCGCCGAGATCAGCGTCGTGCGGATCGTGTCGACCGTCATCGGCGCGACCTGTGGCACGCCGTCCATGCCCGAGGGCAGGATCGTCTGCATCTGTACGAACACGCGCGCGGTCGAATCGTAGCGGCTCGGGATCTGCGACACGACCAGCCAGCCGAGCACGCACACGCCCCATGCCACCGCCAGCGCCAGCCAGCGCCGCGTCCAGATCGCATGAAGCGCGATCCGTACCTCGTCGTAGATCCCGTTCATCCCGATCGCCTCAGAACATCGATTCGGGGATGATGATCACGTCGCCCGGCGCGAGCCGGACGTTGGCCGACGAATCGCCCTTCTTGAGCAGGTTGTTGATCTGCAACCCGAACTCGGTCTGCTTGCCGGTCGCGCGATCGTAGCGCACAAGTCGCGCCTTGTTGCCCGCCGCATACTGGCTGAGGCCGCCGACCGCGATCATCGCATCGAGCAGCGTCATGTTGGCGCGGTACGGGATCGACGCGGGCTTCTCGGTCGCGCCGACGATGCGGACCTGCTGGCTGTAGGTGCCGCTGAAATTCTCGACGATCACCGAGACGATCGGGTCCTTGATATAGGCCCCGAGCGCCTTCTTGATGTCTTCGCTGAGCATCGCGGGGGTCTTGCCGACCGCGGGCAGGTCGTTGATCAGCGGCGTGGTGATCCGGCCGTCGGGACGCACCTGGACCTTCGACGACAGCTCTGGATTGCGCCAGACGAAGATGTTGAGCTGATCGAGCGGGCCGATCACATATTCCTCGCCCGGCAATTCCTGCTTCGCGACGAACGAGGCGGGCGGCAGTGCGGGCGGCGTGCTGCCGGTCGTGCACGCGCCGAGCGTGGTCGCGGCGAGGCCTAGGGTCAGCAGGGATTTCGATACAGATCCGGAACGCATGGGTAACTTTCTCCTGGCGCCGCACCGTCCATCGGTTGCCCGACGGGCGGCTAACTCAGCCTTCGCTATGCAAGTAACAGGTGAAGATAGCGTTAGGAGCGCCCCGTAACCATGCCCCGCCAAGGCACTGCAACTGCGCCTTATATACTAGTAACGATCTCGGACGCCGGTGGATGCCCGAGAAACGCAGTCGGGCTGGCGCTCGCCCCGTAGGCGCCCGCCATGAAGATCGCGATCAGGTCGCCGACATGGACGGGGGGGAGCGCGACCTTGTCGCCGAGCCGGTCGAGCGGGGTGCAGAGCGGGCCGACGACGGAGACGGTTTCGGTCGGCGCGTGGCCCATCCGCGCGGCGACCGCGATCGGGTAGTTGCGGCGAACGACGGTGCCGAAATTGCCGCTGGCGGCGAGCTGGTGGTTGAGGCCGCCGTCGACGACGACGAAGGTCTCGCCCTGGCTTTGCTTTATGTCGATGACGCGGGTGAGGTAGACGCCTGCTTCGGCCACGAGCCAGCGGCCGAGTTCGATCGCGAATCGGGTTTCGGCGAGGATCTCGGGGCGGGATGCGAGCGCTTCGGCCAGCGCCTTGCCGACCCGTTCGACGTCGAGTGGCATGTCGCCCGCGAAATAGGGGACGCCGAAACCGCCGCCGAGGTTGACGAGCGGGGGGGCGACGCCGGCCTCCCCGGCGAGCCGTGCCGCGAGCGCGATCGTCGCGGCCTGCGTCTCGATGATGGCACTGGCATCGAGCGCTTGGCTGCCGGCGTAGATGTGGAACCCGCGCCAGTCCGCGCCCGCTGCGACGATCGCGTTCACGAGCGCTGCCGCCCGCACGGCATCGACCCCGAACGGCGACGCGCGACCGCCCATTCGCATGCCGGAGCCGCGGAGTTCGATGTCGGGGTTCACGCGGACCGCCATCCGCGGTGTTTGTCCGAGGCGGTCGCCGATCGCGAACGCCCGCGCCGCCTCGCCTTCCGATTCGACGTTGAGCGTGGCGCCGGCGGTGATTGCGGCGGCGAGTTCGTCGTCGCGCTTGCCGGGGCCCGCGAAACTGATCGACGCGGCCGGTTTCACGATCATAGCCTTCGCGAGTTCGCCCGAGGAGGCGACGTCGAGCCCGTCGACCAGCGGGGCGATCGCGGCCAGCAGGTCGGCGTGTGGATTGGCCTTGATGGCGTAATGGAGGTCGATCGCCGGCATCGCTGCTCGGAAGCGTGCGATGCGGGCAGCGACGATCGCCATGTCGTAGACGAACAGCGGCGTGTCGCCGGCCTCTACCGCCCAACCATCGGCAGGCCGACCGCCGATCGTTAGCGCGCCCGACTGCGCAACAAACTCAGGAGGAAGAGCACCCATCGGTTTCATGACGCGCTCCCTTCCATGTTCCCCCGCGAAGGCGGGGGCCCAGACTGGACTCCCGCCTCTGCGGGAGAACAAGCTTTTACCTCCAACGCAATGCCAGACCTGTCCAGCTTCCCATTGGCATTGCGCGGCAATTCGTCCCGCCAGAGGTATATCCCCGGCTGCATGAAGCTCGGCAAAGCAGTCCTCAGCCGCGCCCGCAACGCCGTCTCCTCGCTCGCATCCCCCGCCAGCATCACGACGATAGCCTGCCCCAGCCGCTCGTCCGGCACCCCGACGGCGACTGCCTCGCGCGCCTCGCCGCCTGCCAGCACCGCCTCCTCGACCTCGAGCGGGCTGATCCGGTTGCCTGCGCTCTTGATCATCTCATCGTCGCGGCCGACGAATCGGAGCAGGCCGTCCTCGCCCTCGACGACGGTATCCCCTGACCAGACCGCAATGCCGTTGCCACCGGGGGCCGGGCGGAACCGCTGCGCCGTCCGCTCCGCATCCTGCCAATAGCCTTGCGCGACGAGTGGCCCCGAATGCACGAGTTCCCCCGCCTCACCCGGCGCAGCGCGCGTGCCGTCGGACTTCACCACCGAAACCTCGGCGAACGGGATCGCCCGCCCCATCGCTTCGGGATGCGTATCGATCAGCGCCGGGTCGAGATAGGTCGACCGGAACGCCTCGGTCAGCCCGTACATCGCGTACACATCCGCCGCCGGGAACCGCTCCCGAAGCCCGCGCACGAGCCGCGACGTCAGCGCACCGCCCGAATTGGTCAGCCGTTTCAACCGTGCTGCGGTCCCCGCCGACCAGTCTGCCTCTAGCAACTGCACCCACAAGGGCGGCACGCCCGCCAGCGTCGTCGCCCCGACCCGCTCGACCGCCTTCACCACGTCGCGTGCGACGAGGTAGTCCAGCGGCGCTACCGCCGCGCCGGCTGCCCATGTGGAGAATAGCTGGTTCTGGCCGTAGTCGAACGACAAGGGGAGTACGCCGAGTATGCGGTCTTCAGGCTCCAGCTTCAGATAGTGCGCGACGGAGATCGCGCCGAGCCACAGGTTTGCGTGGCTCAGCATCACGCCTTTCGGCCGGCCGGTGGAGCCGGACGTGTAGAGGATCGCGGCCAGGGTATCGGGGTCGGCGTCGGACGGACCCATCATTCCGCTCCCCTGCGGAGGCGAGGGGTTGGGAATAACGGGCGTTGCGCTTTGCAATCCTGGGCCCCCGCGTTCGCGAGGGAACAGAGAAAGAGGATCCGTCTCGTCCACGATCGCGCAGCCATCCGGCACGTCGCCATCGTCTAGCGTCCCAGCCCGCGCGCTCTGGGTCACCAGTAAGCGAGCGCTGCTATCCCCCAGGATATGCGCGACCTGCGCTCGACGGAGCAGTGGGTTGACCGGGACATGCACCAGCCCCGCTCGCGCCACCGCGAGCGGCATCAGGCAGGCGACGCGCGTCTTCGGCAGCCACGTCGCGACGCGGTCGCCCGCCGACAGCCCTCGGCCAGCGAGCCACCCCGCCAGTGCACCGACCCCTGCCTCAAGCTCGGCAAACGTCATCGTGCCCGCCTTGTCGACCAGCGCGACGGCATCCGGCGCACCACGCAGCGCGATGTGGTCGATAGGGTACGGCGTGGGGTCGAGCGCGATCATGAACCCCTAATAGCGCCAAGCCCCCTTTAGCGCGAACCCGTTGCCGAATTCACCCCCACACGCTAGCGGAGCCGGGTTCCTAACCGTTCAGGCGATGCTCGTGATCTTCGAAGGCACTTCCCAAGTCGAAACGACGGTACGCGCCGTCCTCGCCGATATCCTCGGTCTCAGCGTGGACCGCGTCGCCGCGTTCACCGCCGACACACCGCTGTTCGGCGCGCTGCCTGAGCTCGATTCGATGGCGGTGGCAAGCGTGCTGACCGAACTCGAAGACCGGCTCGGCATCCTGATCGAGGACGACGAGATCGACGGCGAGATGCTCGAGACGTTCGGCGCGCTCGTCCAGTTTGCTGCCAGCAAGGCACTGGTCTAGCTTTAACGGGGGGTCTAGCCTCACCCGGGATGACCGGCCTGCGCTTTGACACCTATGACTGGAGCGGCGGCTGCGAAGCGATGCTGCGGTTCGGCCCGGATGCCGGCCCGATCGTCATCGCCGCCCTCCCGCTGTTCGAGGAAGCGAACCGGACCCGCCAGTTCCTCGTCACAATTTTACGCGCACTCGCGGTTCTTGGGATCGGCAGCGTGCTCCCCGATCTCCCCGGCACCGGCGAGAGCATCGTCGTCACCGGCGAAGCGCGACTCCGCAAACAGCGGACAGCCTATACCGAGCTTGCTCAGCAACTTGGCCGGAACACTTACGGCATCTCGATAAGAAGCGGCGCGCTCTTCGATACCGACGCGGCCCTCGCCGGACGATGGCAGCTGTCCGCGCAAACCGGCGAAGACCTGTTGCGTGAGCTGGACCGCACGCGAACGACCTTCCGCTCCGCTCGCGCCACCGAAACCGACTATGCGGGCAACACGCTGTCCCGCGAAATGCTAGCCGACCTCCGTGACGCCACACCCTATGCTGGAACCGGCCCCCTGCAAGGTGTCAGGCTCGAATCCGATCCACGCGACGCAGACGTGAAATATGCTGCATCACCCCTGTGGCGCCGGTCGGAGCCGGACAATGATACTGCGCTGGCTCAGATACTTGCCGACGACATCTCGCACTGGATCGCATCGTGCGAAGGCTGATCGCGTTCGCTTGCGAAGGCGAAAGCCTTGCCGCAACGCTGGACGAGGCAGACGGGTCGACAGGACTGCTCATCGTGTCCGGCGGCAATGAAATCCGCAGCGGCGCACATCGCGGGATGGCGATGCTGGCGCATCGACTGGCCGCCGCTGGCATACCCGTGTTCCGTTACGACCGCCGCGGCGTCGGCGATTCGACGGGCGACAATAACGGCTTCCTCAGTGCCGAACCTGACCTGATCGCAGCCGCCGGCGCGTTCCGCCGCGCGGCGCCGAAGGTCAGCCGGTTGGTCGGCTTCGGCAATTGCGACGCGGCCAGCACACTCGCGCTGTTCGGACGATCGGCGGGGATCGACCGGATCATCGTCGCCAACCCCTGGGTCGTGCAACCGATCGACGACCTCCCCCCCGCCGCGGCGATACGGGCCCGCTATCACAGCGCGCTATGCGACCCCGCAACCTGGCGACGCGCGCTGACAGGGCAGGTCAGCTTTACCAAGCTTCTCAGGGGCTTGAAGAGGGTTTTGACCGCCAAGACTGAAGAGCGTGCTTCACTAGCGACCAACGTCTTGACCGCGCTTGACGGCTGGCACGACGACGCCGCCATCGTCCTTGCGAATGGCGACGCGACCGCGATCGCCTTTGCTGCACGGTATCGCGGCGGCGCGAAAGTGAAGCGGTTCGACACGGCGTCCCATAGTTTTGTCGGGGCGGAGAACGCCGCAGCACTCCACGCCGCGATCGTCGACGGGATGGCGCACGAGTAGCTGCTCTGGTCCTGATGAACGCAGGACCAGAGCCATAACCGCTATCGCTTGGAAACCTGGATCCTGACTTTCGTCAGGATGACGATGACGATGACGATTACGAAGGACGCGGGCGTTATTCCGCGGCTTCGGCCAGCTCCGCAAACTCGGCCGCCGCAAGGAAGCGCTCGGCATCCAGCGCCGCCATGCAGCCCGTCCCGGCCGCCGTCACCGCCTGCCGGTACACCTTGTCCGCGACGTCGCCGCACGCGAACACACCCTCGACGCTGGTCCGGGTCGAACCGGTCTCGACCGAGATATACCCGTCCGAATCGAGATCGATATGGCCGCGGAACAGCTCGGTCGCCGGGTGATGCCCGATCGCGACGAACCCGCCATCGACCGCAAGCCGCGAGCGCTCGCCAGTGACCGTGTCCTCGAGCTCCAGCGCGACCAGACCCGCATTGCCGCCGCCGTCGACGAACTCGCGAACCTCCTTGTTCCAGAGCACCGTCACGCCCTTGTGCGCGAACAGCCGCTCCTGGAGGATCTTCTCCGAACGCAGCGAATCGCGACGGTGGATCAGGGTCACGTCAGGCGAATGGTTGGTCAGGTACAGCGCCTCCTCGACCGCAGTGTTGCCGCCGCCGATTACCGCCACCTTCTTCCCGCGGTAGAAGAAGCCGTCGCAGGTCGCGCAGGCGCTGACGCCCTTGCCCTTCATCGGCTCTTCGCTGTCGATCCCGAGCCACTTGGCCTGCGCGCCGGTCGCGATCACCAGCGTATCGCCCTCGTACACGTCGCCGCTGTCGCCGATCAGGCGGAACGGGCGGCTGGTCAGGTCGACCTGCACGATGGTGTCCCACATCATCCGCGTACCGACATGCTCGGCCTGTCCTTGCATCTGCTCCATCAGCCACGGACCCTGGATCACGTCCTTGAAGCCGGGATAATTCTCGACATCGGTGGTCGTGGTCAGCTGGCCGCCGGGCTGAATGCCCTGCACGACGATCGGCGCCATCCCGGCACGCGCGCCATAGATCGCGGCGGAGAGCCCGGCGGGGCCCGAGCCGAGGATAAGCATGCGGGTCGTGTGCGTCGTCATCAGAGTTCCTTGGGAGATTCGAGATTGCATCTAGGCGATGCGCGGCCGGATTTGAACCGCCGGTAAATCTGTGCCGCCTGCATCGAAAGCTTTGCCACTGCGTTGGACGATAAAAGCGGAGATGAGCATGAGCGACGACCGGACCGTAGAGATCGAGGATTACACGGCACCAGCAGGCGGCTGGGGCTCGATGAAGTCGCTTGTCGAGATTTCCGCGCGCGAGAAGGTCGGGCCTGAGGTGATCCGCGAACTCGCCCGGCAGAACAAGCCGGATGGGTTCGCGTGCGTCAGCTGCGCGTGGGGCAAGCCCGCGCATCCGCACGTCGCGGAGTTCTGCGAGAATGGGGCGAAGGCGACGGCTTGGGAGCTGACCTCGTTCCGGGTCACGCCCGCATTCTTCGAACAGCATACCGTCAGCGAACTGGTAGGCTGGAAGGATTACGATCTCGAGCAGGCCGGGCGGCTTACGCATCCGCTGAAATATGATGCTGCGACCGATAAGTACGCGGCGTGCAGCTGGGACGAGGCGTTCGCTGGCATTGGCGCCAAGCTGAAGACCTATGATCCGACCAAGGTCATCTTCTACGCGTCGGGTCGCGCCAGCCTCGAGACGTCGTACATGTATAGCCTGCTCGCGCGGATGTATGGCAGCCAGAACCTGCCCGACAGCTCGAACATGTGCCACGAGACGACCTCGGTCGGGTTGAAGTCGGCGATCGGCTCCGCGGTCGGCACGATCCACCTGTCGGACTACGAAAAGTGCGACGCGATCTTCTATTTCGGGCAAAATCCCGGAACGAACAGCCCGCGGTTCCTGCATCCTTTGCGCGATTGTGCGAAGCGCGGCGTCGAGATCGTCGTGTTCAATCCGCTCAAGGAGCGCGGGCTGGAAAAATTCCAGGATCCGCAGAACCCGATCGAGATGGTAACGGGCAAGTCGACGCCGATCGCCTCGCAATACCACCAGCTGAAGACCGGCGGCGACGTCGGCGCGATCATGGGGATGTGCAAATACCTGATCGAAGCTGACGACAACGCCAAGCGTATCAACGGCCTTACAGTCTTGGATCACGCGTTCCTAAGCGAACACACGACCGGGTTCGAGGCGTTTGCGGATGTCGCGCGCGCCACCGATTGGGCGACGATCGAGCATGAAAGCGGCTTGGCGCGTACCGAGATCGAGGCGGCGGCCAAGGTCTATGCGAAGTCGAAGGCGGTCATAGCGGTGTACGGGATGGGGCTGACCCAGCACGTCGGCGGGATCGACAACGTCCACATGCTCGTCAATCTGATGCTGCTCCGCGGCAATATCGGCAAACCGGGCGCCGGCATGGGTCCGGTCCGCGGGCATTCCAACGTGCAGGGCCAGCGCACCGTCGGCATCACCGAAAAGCCCGAACTCGCCCCGCTCGACAAGCTTGCCGAGCAATACGGGTTCGAACCGCCCCGCGCGAAAGGCTGGGATACGGTCGAGGCGTGCGAGGCAGTCCTCGACGGCAGCGCGCAGGCGTTCGTTGGCCTTGGCGGCAATTTCGTGCGCGCGATCCCGGATCACGCGCGGATGGAGCCGAAGTGGCGCGCGCTCGACCTGACGGTGCACATCGCAACCAAGCTCAACCGCTCGCACCTGCTGCCGGGCGAGACGTCGTATCTGCTCCCCTGCCTCGGCCGGATCGAGACCGACATGCAGGGCACCGGGCCGCAGAGCGTGTCGATCGAGGATTCGTTCAGCCAGATCTACGGGTCGAAGGGCAAGGCGACGCCGGCGTCCGAGACGTTGCTGTCCGAGCCTGCTATCGTCGCGGGGATCGCCAAGGCTACACTCGCACCTAATCCGAAGCTCGATTGGGACGCGTGGGTGCGTGATTATGCGCGCGTTCGCGATGCGATCGAGGTGACGTATCCGGACCTGTTCAAAAACTTCAACGACCAGATGTTCACGCCCGGCGGGTTCTGGAAGGGCGTGCCCGCGGCGCATCGCGAGTGGAAGACGAAGAGCGGCAAGGCGGAGATCAACGTTCCGCAGGCGCTGAACGTGACCGGGTTCGAGGAAGCGGAGGGCCGCTTCCGGCTAATGACGCTGCGGTCGAACGACCAGTTCAACACGACCGTATACGGCTATCACGACCGTTTCCGCGGCGTGAAGGGCACGCGCGACATCGTGTTCATGAACCGCAGCGACATGATCCGGATGGGGATCACGGATGGCGACGACGTCGATCTGGTCGGCGATGCGGGTGGCAATTCGGATCGCCGCCTGAACAAGCTGCGCGTGGTCGAATACGCGATACCCGAGGGCTGCCTTGGCGCGTACTACCCCGAGTGCAACTTGCTCATACCGGTTGCTCACCATGCTCGCGAAAGCCATGTTCCTGCAGCGAAATCCGTGCCGGTGCGGATCGAGAAGACGCGCTGACCGAGAAGCGTATTCTCGGCGTCGTACTCGCGGGCGGGCGGTCGTCGCGCTTCGGGTCCGACAAGGCGATGGCGGTATTGGACGGACGCGTGCTGGCTGAGCATGCGCGGGCGCTGCTGTTGCGTCATGTCGAGACCGCGATGGTTGCGGGACGCGATGGGGCGATCCGTGACTTGCCGAGCGCGGAGATCGGGCCATTGGGGGGCATCGCCGGCGCGCTCGGTTACGCAGCCTTGCATGGGTTCACGTCGGTGCTGACGATCGCGTGCGACATGCCGTGGTTGCCGGACGGGTTGCTGACGGCGCTGTCCCGACGCGCCTCCGCCTATTGCCCCGACGCTCCGGTGCTCGGGCATTGGGAGACGTGTCTGCTCGGCAATTTGCTGACCCATATCGAGACCGTGCCGCGGCGATCGGTTCGCGGTTGGGCGGAGGCGATCGGGGCTATCCCGATCCCGGCGGGTGCGCCTATCCCGAACGTCAACACGCCGCAGGACCTCGATACCTTATGAGCACGTCGCGCAACGAAGCGATCAAAGTCCTGCGGCCTGACTCGATTACCGCGGGCGAGCGCGTCATAGCGATCGAAGTCCCGGTCGCGATCGAGATCGACGGGCTCGGCTATGCGGTGATGATGATGACGCCCGCCGACCTGGCCGAATTCACGACCGGCTTCCTGCTGACCGAGCGGCTCGCGGACAGCGCCGACGACGTTCGCGACATCGATATCTTCGAGGCGGAGGCCGGCTGGATCGTTCGGGTCGGGCTGTCGGATCGGTGCAAGGGGCGCATCCACGACCGCATCCGCCATCGGACCAGCGACACGAGCTGCGGGTTGTGCGGGATCTCCGGGCTCGAACAGATCCGCAAACCGGTCCCGCGGACGCCGCCCAAGCCCGACACGCCTGTGGACGCGCTGTTCGCCGCGCTGGGTGGGTTACGCGCTCACCAGCCTCTCAACGCGGCTACGGGCGCGATCCATGCCGCCGCCGCCTGCGACCGCGAGGGTCGGATCGTTGCGGCGTATGAAGACGTCGGCCGTCATAATGCGCTCGACAAGCTCGTCGGCGGCATCGCGATCACGGGGCAGCCGATGGACGGCTTCATCCTCGTCACGTCGCGGATCAGTTTCGAGATGGTCGACAAGGCCCTGATCGCCGGTGCGCCGATGCTGGTGGGGATCTCCGCGCCGACCAGCCTGGCGATCGATCATGCACGCGAGCACGGCCTGACGCTGCTCGCACTAGCCCGCGGCGACGCGATCCTGGTGGTCAACGATCCGTGGGACGTCTTCGCCTAGCCGCGGGTGATGCGGCCAGGCAAAGGGTAACTTATTTTGCTGCGAGGACGGGGTCGGTCTTTGCCGCGGCAAGGTAGCCGACGACGACGAACACCAGCCCGCCGATGATGTTCCCGACGCTGACGATCGCAAGATTGCGGACCATGCCAGCGATATCGATCGACGGGTTGGGCACCATCAGACCGAGCGTCAGCGCGGTCATGTTGGCGACCGAATGCTCAAACCCGGCCGCGACGAAGGCGAGCAGTATCCACGCCATCGCGATGCACTTCGCGGCGTCGCCCGTCATCCGCGCCGCGGTCCAGATCGCGAGGCACACCAACCAGTTGCAAAGGATCGCACGCGCCAGCAGCGCGACCGCGCTCGCCTCGACCTTGTGCTGGACATAGGCGTGGAACATCGTGTCCGCGTTGGCGAACACCGCGCCGCCGCCGCCAGCCGCGAACACTGCCGACAGGACTAATCCACCGATCAGGTTACCGACCCATACAACGATGGTCAGCTTCACGGCTTCTGCGACGGTGATCGTCCGCTTTGCCAAGCCGAAGCCCAGATACATCACATAGCCAGTGAACAGTTCAGCCCCGGCAAAGACGGTCAGGATGAGCCCGAGCCCGAAGGTCGCGCCCATCACCAGCGGTCGTACGCCGGGTTCGAGACCTGAGCCCGTGCTGAGCGCGAGGATCATCGCGATGCCGATATACGTGCCCGCGAGGATCGCGCCCGCGAAGAACCCCGCAGGAGAGCGCCGCAACGCCTCCGCCTTGGTCGCCGCTAGGGTCGCATAGGTGTCGATCGTCGACGAATAGCCGGTGCTCATGCGGGTACTTTACTCTCGTGCCCGACGATTCCCGCGCGCACCACACCGCGATCCGAACCCATGTCGGCGGCGGCGGGACGGACGGTCACCGGGATGGATTTGTAGGACGGGGTGAAGCTCTGCGGATCGTGATCCTCGAGCGCGATCAGCGGCTGCGTCTCGGGGTAGTAGGAAGCGACGCAACCATTGGGCAGCGCGTAGCGGACCAGCATCAGTTTTTGCACGACACGGTCGGGCCGCGCGAACTGGAGCGCGGTGGCGATGTCGACGACGTCGCCCTCCTTGTGCCCGAGCCGCGCCATGTCGCGCTCGTTCATGAACAGGATGTCGCGGCGCCCGAACACGCCACGATAGCGATCGTCGAGGCTATAGACGGTGGTGTTGTACTGATCGTGCGCGCGGAGCGTGGTGAGCCGCAGCACGGTCGGATCGCCTGCGCTCTCGTCCTCCTCGACGCCCTTCGCGACGATGAAGTTCGCCTTGCCGCTGTCCGTCTTCCATTCGCGCATCGCGGCCGAGTTCGGCAGGTGGAAGCCGCCCGGCTTACGGATACGTGCGTTATAGTCGGCGAACGCGGGGAAGACCGCCTCGATCTTGTCGCGGATCAGGCTGTAGTCGCCGACATACGCATCCCAGTCGATCTCGATCGGCGTGCGGCCCTTGGCGGCAAAGGTCGCTTTGGCGATCTCGCCGACGATCCAGATTTCGGACTTCACGTTGTCGCCCGGCGGCATCAGGAACCCGCGCGAGGCGTGGACCATCGACATCGAATCCTCGACCGTCACCGATTGTTGCCCGGTCGCCTGCATGTCGAGTTCGGTCCGGCCGAGACACGGCAGGACGTACGTCGCCTTCGCCATCAGCAACTGCGTGCGGTTGAGCTTGGTGGTGATGTGGACCGCGAGGTCGAGGTTGCGGAAGCCCTCCGCGCACGCCTGCGGATCGGACGAGGCGATCGCGAGGTTGCCGCCGAGGCAGACGATCGCCTTGGCGTGGCCGTCGCGCATCGCGGCGATGCTCTCGACCACCGAATGGCCATGCTCGCGTGGCGGCTCGAACCCGAACACGTCGCGCATGTTGTCGAGCAGCAGGGGCATCGGGCGCTCGGTGATGCCGACGGTGCGGTCGCCCTGGACGTTGCTGTGGCCCCGCAGCGGACAGATGCCCGCGCCCGGCTTGCCCATGTTGCCGCGCAGGAGAAGCAGGTTCGCGATCTGCTGGACGTTGGTCGTGCCGGTGCGGTGCTGCGTGACGCCCATGCCGTAGCAGCAGATCGTCGACTTCGACTTCGAATAGGCAAGCGCGACCTCTTCCAGGTCACTGCGGGAGAGGCCGCTGGAGCGCTCGATATCCGCCCACTCGGTGGTCGCGAGATCGGCGATGTAGGCGTCGAGCCCGGCGGTATGCTCGGCGATGAACGCGTGGTCGAGCGCGGGTTCGCCACCCGACACCTTGGCCGCCTCGTTGAGCGCGACCAACGCCTTGGCGATGCCCTTCAGCGCGGCCGCGTCGCCGCCGACCTTCACCTGGTAATAGCTGCTCGCGATCGGGGTTGCCGACATCGTCGCCATCTCGACCACCGACTGCGGCGATTCGAAGCGCTCGAGCGAACGTTCCTTGAGCGGGTTGAAGACGATGATCTTGCCGCCGCGCTTCGACACTTCGCGCAACGTCGCCATCATCCGCGGATGGTTGGTGCCGGGGTTGTGGCCGATCGACAGGATCAGGTCGGCGTGGTCGAAATCCTCGAGGCTGACGGTGCCCTTGCCGATCCCGATCGACTTCGGCAGCCCGACCGAGGTCGCCTCGTGGCACATGTTCGAGCAGTCGGGGAAGTTGTTGGTGCCGTAGAGCCGCACGAACAGCTGGAACAGGAACGCCGCCTCGTTCGAGCAGCGGCCCGAGGTGTAGAACTCCGCCTGATTGGGATCGGGGACGGCGGCGAGACCTGCGCCGATCTCGCGCATCGCGTCCGCCCAGCTCACGACGTCATAGTGATCGGTGGCGGCATTGTAGCGTAGTGGCTCGGTGACGCGGCCCTGGTCCTCGATCCAGTGATCGCTCTGCTTCCAGATGTCGGACACGCTGTGCGCGGCGAAGAAGTCGGCGCCGATCGTCTTGGCGGTGGATTCCCACGCGACGGCCTTTGCACCGTTCTCGCAGAATTCGAACGAGGAGGTATGTTTCGGGTCGGGCCATGCGCAGCTCGGGCAATCGAAGCCGTCGGGCTGGTTCGACTTGAGCAGCGTCTGGCCGCCGCGGACGACGATCTGCTGCGCCTTGAGCGAGACGGCAACCGCCTTCAGCGCGCCCCAGCCACCAGCCGGACCCGCATAATCGGCAATCCCATCAGGGCGTTTGTTGCGCATACTCGTATCTCCCGAACGGCCGGGCCGACGCGTGCGCCCAAGATGCGGCACACTGGCTGACCATTAACCCAAGGCAATAGAAGCGCATTTTGCGATTGCGAAGACGAGTTTCCCGCACTTGGTGATCGCTTGCGTCGGTCTGCGGGGATGTGCCGGCAGCGCTGCGCGCCAGGTCTGAAATGGTAGCGAAGGAGGGACTTGAACCCCCGACCCCAGGATTATGATTCCCGTGCTCTAACCAACTGAGCTACTTCGCCGTACCGTCCGTCAGGGAAGCGTTCTTCCCTGCGAGGCGCGGCCTATAGGAAGCGGTTTCGAGGCGGTCAAGCGAACATGTGCCGGGAAATCGCTTCCCATGGCCCGCCGCGATACCACCAGGCGCCTAGACCGGCGATTTCGACGTCCCTCGCGGTGAAATCGCGTTGCAGATTGGCGAGCAGAAGCTTGGCGACTTGCGGGCTGACCTTGTTCTGGATCGTGACGTGCGGACGCCAGCCGCCGGCGTCCTGAGGGGTGAGCATGCCGGTGAACGCGTCCGCGAGGCGCGCGCGAATGCCGACGAGTTCGGGGGACTCGATCCGGTAGGCCACACCCCGTCCTAGCGACATCAGGCCGCCCACACGGGCCTGTGGAGCACGGATGCCGCGTGTTTCCTGGTTGAGGCGGTGCTTGAGCTCGTCGAGGCCCGAGGGCGGCAGGTGGTGGAACAGCGTCAGGTGCGCGTCGAGCTGGTTGCGCTCGGGCGGGAAATGCTCGCGGCGCATCGAGTCGAAGAACGCGGTGTCCTTGCGGCCGAACAAGGCGGTGACGATGATCGGGGCTACTTCGGTGGGGCCGGTCATCAGATAGACACCTCCCCGGCGAAGGCCGGGGTCCAGTTGGGAATTGTCGATGACGGACGTGGCGCTTCGTTACTGCAACCTTTCCGACTGGACCCCGGCCTCCGCCGGGGCGGTGCAACTTTGGCGGAGCGTATGGGGTAGATCATCAAATCTCGACCTGGCTACCCAGCTCGACCACGCGATTCGTCGGCAGGCGGAAGAACTCCATCGCGCTTTCCGCATTGCGCAGCATCCACGCGAACAGCTTCTCTCGCCAGATCATCATGCCGGGCTTGTCAGACGCGAGCAGCGTCTGGCGCGACAGGAAGAAGCTGGTGTCCATCATCTTGAAGTCCGCACCGCAATTATGGACCTGGCGCAGCGCGGCGGGCACGTCGGCGTCCTCCATGAAGCCGTAGCGCAGCACGAGGCGGTGGAAGCCGTCGCCAAGCTCCTCGCGCACCGCACGGTCGTTGGCGGGCCAGTAAGGCTGGCCGACGATCTTCACGGTGAGCAGGATGACGCGCTCGTGCAGCACCTTGTTGTGCTTGAGGTTGTGCAGCAGCGCGTGCGGCACGCCGTCCGCGGTCGAGGTCATGAACACCGCAGTCCCAGGCACGCGCGACGCCGAGCTTGCGGCCGAGCCGATGAACACCTTTATCGGCATCGCCGCCTCGTGCATCCGGTCGATCATCAACTGCCGCCCCTTCGACCAGGTCGTCAGGAAGGTGAAGATGATGAACCCGACCAGCAGCGGGAACCAGCCGCCGGCGGGTACCTTGGTCAGGTTGGCCGCGAAATAGGCGCCGTCGACCGTGAAGAAGATGGCCAGCAGCGGGATCGCCGCGATCTTCGGCCAGTTCCAGAGGCGGAACAGCACCACCCCGAGCAGGCATGTGTCGATGAACATCGCGCCGGTCACCGCGATTCCGTACGCGCTCGTCAGGTTCGACGAGGTGCGGAAGAACAGCACGAGCAGGATCACCATCACCATCAGCGCGCCGTTGACGAGCGGGATGTAGATCTGGCCGGCGGTCGAGGCGCTGGTGTGCTCGATCCGCAGGCGCGGGATGAAGCCGAGCTGGATCGCCTGCTGCGTTACCGAGAACGCGCCGGAGATGACCGCTTGCGAGGCGATCACCGCCGCCATCGTCGCGAGGATGACGAGCGGTAGCTGGAGGCTTTCGGGGGCGAGGTTGTAGAACGGGCTCACGAGCGCCTCGCGACCATCACGAAACAGCAGCGCGCCCTGCCCCATATAGTTGAGGATCAGCGCGGGGAGCACGAAGAACAGCCACGACAGGCCGATCGGCTTGCGGCCGAAATGGCCCATGTCCGCGTACAGCGCCTCCGCGCCGGTGACCGCGAGGACGACCGAGCCCAGCGCCAGGAACGCTCGCTCGGGATCGATGATGAAGAACTCGACGGCGTAGTGCGGCGACAGCGCCCAGAGCACCTCGGGGGTCTGGACGATGCTGAGGATGCCGAGCACCGCGATGACGCTGAAATACACCAGCATGATCGGCCCGAACACGAGGCCGATACGCGCGGTACCGCTTTTCTGCACCCAGAACAGCCCGATCAGGATGACGATCACGATCGGCAGGACTAGGCCGCCGAAAGCGGGCGCGGCGACGGCGAGACCCTCGACCGCGGACAATACCGAGACCGCGGGCGTGATCATGCTGTCGCCGTAGAACAGCGCCGTCGCGAAGACGCCGAGCAGGATGATGCCCTTGCTCCAGCGCTTCGTCTTGGTCTTGCCCGAGACGAGTGCGAGCAGCGCGAGGCTGCCGCCCTCGCCCTTGTTGTCGGCGCGCATGATGATGATCACGTACTTGACCGTCACGACGATCATCATCGACCAGAACATCAGGCTGATGACGCCCATGATGTGCGCCGCGTCGAGCGCCAGCTTGTGGTGGCCGGCGAAGGTCTCGCGGAAGGCGTAGAGCGGGCTGGTGCCGATATCGCCGAAGACGATGCCGATCGCACCGAAGGCGAGCTTCAGCATGCCGTCGGAGTTATGATGCCCCGTCTCGAGATCGAGATTGGCGGGTGGCACGGTCGAGGCCGCGGCGGTCTGGTCGACGCTCACTGGACGATGAATCGACCCGGAAGTGCAGCAATACTCATCGAATTTCCGATTTCACCCTGTGCCCCAAGCGCGCGCATTTAGCATGCGGGGTAGAGGGCGGCAACGGCGGGGCGGGCAACGTGGATTAACTGGGTCGGAATGGACCCGCGCTTGAGGTGAGAACACTCCGGTTCTCCTGCGAACGCAGGAGCCCAGGGTAACAGGCGCTGGTGTTCTTGACCCTGGGTTCCTGCGTGCGCAGGAAGACACTATCGCCTGATCACCTCACGAATGACGAAGTGCGACGCCAGCCGCGTCACCCCGGGCAGTTGCGACAGTGTCTCGCGGTGGATGCGCTCGAACGTCTCGCCGTGGCGGATCTCGACGTGAAGCATGTAATCCGCTTCCCCGCTCATCAGGAAGCATTGCACGACCTGCAGGCACTCGACGATCTCTGCCTCGAACGCCGCCATCGTCTCCTTGCGCTGATCCCGCAGTGTGACGTTGACAAGGACGATGCTGGGATCGCCCCGCGCCGCTTGCGACAGCACCGCACGATAGCCGGTAATCGCGCCGCTCTCCCGCAATTGCGCGACCCGGCGATGCGCGGCGCTCGCCGACAGTCCGACCGCGTCGCCAAGCTCCGCGCTGGTTAGGTCGGAATTGGCGGCGAGCAGGTCCAGAATCCTGCGTTCGATCGTGATGCTCAAGATTATCCCGTTTCGACGGCAACAGATGCAATCATCTTGCAGATGCGGTAACGCACCACGACCAGTTTGCGAACCCTTCCCGTCCAAGGCGCGCTACTATCGCGCAAACGATAATGGAGTGGAATCAATGCGCGTCGGTGTCCCCAAGGAAATCAAGAACCACGAATATCGCGTCGGCCTGACCCCGCCGTCGGTCGCCGAACTGGTCGCTGCCGGTCACGACGTCGTCGTCGAGACGCAGGCCGGCTCCGGCATCGATTTCGAGGACCAGGACTATGTCGACGCAGGCGCGACGATCCTGCCGACCGCCGCCGCGGTATTCGCCGGCGCCGACATGATCGTGAAGGTCAAGGAGCCGCAGCCGAGCGAGATCGCGATGCTCGAGCCGCGCCACCTGCTGTTCACCTATCTCCACCTCGCCGCGGACAAACCACAGGCCGAGGGGCTGATGAAGTCCGGTGCGACCTGCATCGCGTACGAGACAGTCACCGACAACCGTCGCGGCCTGCCGTTGCTCAAGCCGATGTCGGAGGTCGCGGGCCGCATGTCGGTGCAGGTCGGCGCGCATTATCTCGAGAAGGAGCAGGGCGGACGTGGCGTGCTGCTCGGCGGCGTCCCCGGCGTCGCGCCGGCCAAGGTCGCAATCCTTGGTGGCGGCGTCTCGGGCGTCAACGCGGCGCAGATGGCCGTCGGCATGCGCGCCGACGTGACGATCTACGACATCTCGAACGATCGCCTTGCCGAACTCGACATGTTTTTCTCGAGCCAGATCAAGACCGCCTACGCCTCGAAGGCCGCGATCGCGGCTGCGGTCAAGAACGCGCATCTGGTGATCGGCGCGGTGCTGGTGCCGGGGGCCGCTGCGCCCAAGCTCGTCACGCGCGAGATGCTGAAGACGATGAAGCGCGGCTCGGTGCTGGTCGACATCGCGATCGACCAGGGCGGTTGCTTCGAGACGTCGCACGCCACGACGCATGAGGATCCGGTGTTCGAGGTCGATGGCGTGATCCACTATTGCGTCGCCAACATGCCTGGCGCGGTCGCGCGCACCTCGGCGTTCGCGCTGAACAACGCGACGCTGCCGTTCGCGCTTAAGCTGGCAAACCTCGGCGCCGAGGCGGCAATGAAGGCCGACCCGCACCTCGCCAACGGACTGAACGTCTACAAGGGCAAGATCGCGTACAAGGCGGTCGCCGATGATCTAGGTTTACCTTACGAAGCTTGGACTGGCTGACGCGGGAACGGATACGGAACATGGGTGTTGGACAGGGGAAAGGAATTTCCAATGTCCGACACCCCGAACCCCAAGTCCGAACCATTCTCGAACGCCGAGAAGGATCCGGACGACTGGACCACCGGCGACGAGAAGATGACCGGTGCGCAGGCTAGTTACCTCAAGACGCTCTCTGAGGAAGCGCATGAGGAATTTGACGAGACGCTGACCAAGGCGGATGCGTCGAAGAAGATCGACGAGCTGCAGTCGAAGACCGGCCGCGGGCAGTAAGCGCTTCATCCCGTCATTCTAGGTTGCCCCAGGATGACGGGATTATTTTTGACCTGCGTTCGGCGTATCCTGCATAGCCAGAAACCGATCCAGCAACGCGAGCCGAGTGGCGATCTCGCCCCGATATGAGATGTTGGCCGGCGTCAACGCCAGTGCCCTTGCCCAATATGGCCGAGCCGTCGCGAACTCGCCCGCCCGCACATATGCCAACCCCAGAAAGAACGGCGGAGCAGGATGCCTCGGCGCCAACCGCATCGCCTGCTGGAACGCGAACAAAGCGGGAGGAGAAACCTGGTTGGCATCATGCGCCGCCAGCGCGTTGGCGAGCCCGGTCCACATCACCACGCTCTTCGGGGCGATCCTGAGCCCCCCGAGCAATACCTGCACAGCCGCGCGACGGTCGCCGATCCGCGTCATCGCGTCCGCCGCAACCAGATACGCTGCCGCGCCTGTATACCGCTCGAGCATCTGGTCGCGCAGTTCGAGCATCGCGGTGTCGTCCGGCGTCGCTGCAAGCCCGATCGACACTTCATGGCCGGCAAGCCCTGGCTGCCCCTGCCACGCATACCCCGCCGCACCGAGCATCAGTGCCGCCGCGACCATCGTCCAAAGAACGCGGTTCACCTTCAATACTGCGAGTAGCGCAAACGCTCCAACCCCGATCGCGGCCAGCCAGACGTACCCCATCAGCGTGTCCTCCGCCGAAAGCTCGACCGCGCGATCCAGCCGCCGATGCCGAGCAGCAGGATCGGCGCTAGCCACAACGGCCATGTCAGACCGGATAGGGGGGGGTCATAGGTCACGTAATCGCCGTAGCGCGCGATCAGCCAGTCTCGGATCGACGCCGGCTTCTCGCCGCGCTCGATCCGCTCGCGGACGAGCGCGCGCATGTCGGCCGCCATGTCCGCATCGCTGTCGGCGATCGATTGGCCCTGGCAGACGAGGCAGCGCAGCGTTTCCATGAGCGCTCGGGCGGAGGCTTCCTTGGCTGGGTCGGTGAGTTGTACGTTGGCGTAATGCGCTGGTGGAGTGACCGGCTGGGCGAAGGCCGGCGAGATGCAGAGCAACAGCGCGGCAACGACCTCCCCTCCCGCTCGCGGGAGGGGTCGGGGGAGGGCATGACGCGCGCGTGCGGTTGGTGAGGCATGAGAAGCCCCTCCCCTAACCCCTCCCGCAAGCGGGAGGGGAACTTGGTTACGCACCCTCACCGCGCGTCCTTCACGGCTTGCACGATCTCCGCGACATTCTCCGGCCGGATATCGCCGATGATCTGCTTCACGACGATCCCGCGGCCGTCGATCACGAACGTCTCCGGCACGCCAGACGAGCCCAGCGCCAACTGCACCTGGCTGGCCCGATCGCTGCCGATACGCTCGTACGGATCGCCGTTGCGGCGCAGGAACCCGGCGATCGCCGGTGCAGTGTCGCGGATCGCGATCGCGTCGATCGGCACGCCTATCGCCTTCAGGTGCATCAGTTGCGGCGCCTCGGCGATGCACGGGATGCACCAGCTCGCGAAGACGTTGAGCAACCGCGGCTTGCCCTGCCGGAACGACGCGCTGGTCAGGCCCGGTTTGCCGGGGACCATCGCCGGCAGCGCGAAATCGGGGAGCGGCTTGCCGACCATCGCCGATCGCACCACCTTTTCCGCGGGCCGGAACAGCCCGCTTGCTACCACCGCGAACAACAGCGCGAAGATCGCCAGCGGCGCCCAGAGTGCGAACCGTTTCACGCCCATTCAGCCCGTATCGCAGCCCGTCGCTCGCGGAGCACCCGACCGATCAGCGACAGCATACCGCCGAGCGCGATCAGCACGCCACCGAACCAGATCAGCGTCACGAACGGCTTCCACCAAAGGCGAAGCTGCCAGCGCCCCTGCCCGTCCGGCTGCCCGAGTACGGTATAAAGCTGGCCGTCGAGCACCGTGAGGATGGCGGATTCATTCGTGCTCGTCGGCGGGTTGGCGAAGAAGCGGAGTTGCGGGCGCAGGATGCTCTGGCTGCCACCGCGTGTCGCGGTGAGCCGCGCTTCCAGTGCCGACCAGTTCTCGCCGATCACCGGCGAAATGCCGTCGAGCGTCACGGTGTATGGCCCGACCCGCGCCGGCTCGCCTGCGCGCACCGCGACCAATGTTTCCTTGGTGAACGCGCTGTCCGACGCCATCCCGGCGAGGCTGACCGCGATACCGAGATGTGCGATGACCATGCCGTAGGTAAAGAGCGGCGTGCGCCTCAGATTGCGCTTCCACAGAGGCGCGACGCTGGCGACGGCGAGCCCGGCGGCCAGCGAAAGCCCGGCCCAAGGGAGCACGCCCGGCCAGACGAACAGAAGTGCGATGGCCGCGACCAGCGTCGCGCCGATCGGCAGCATCACGCGCCGGAGCACCGCCTTCGCATCGTCGCGGCGCCAGCGCAGCAGCGGCCCGACGGCCATTACCGCGACGAGAAGCAACGCGATCGGCCCCGCCGCCTTGTTGAAGAACGGCGGCCCGACCGACAGCTGCACGCCGAAGCTGGCCGCGACGATCGGATAGAGCGTGCCGATCAGGACGATCCCGAGGATCACCGACAACAACAGGTTGTTCGCGACCAGCCCGCCCTCGCGGCTGACAGGATCGAAGGTCGTGCCCGCGCGGACGGTGCCGATCCGCGCGGCGAACAGCGCGAGCGCTCCGCCGATGTAGATCGCGAGCAACGCGAGGATGAACGCGCCGCGCTCCGGATCGACCGCGAAGGCGTGGACGCTCGTCAGGATACCCGAGCGGACCAGGAACGTGCCGATCATAGACATCGAGAACGCGACGACTGCCAGCATGATCGTCCACGCGCGCAAGCCGTCGCGGGTCGCGAGAACGGTCACCGAATGAAGCAGCGCGGTGGCGGCGAGCCACGGCATCAGCGAAGCGTTCTCGACCGGGTCCCAGAACCACCAGCCGCCCCAGCCCAGTTCGTAATAGGCCCAATACGACCCCGCGGTGATGCCAAGCGTGAGGAATATCCAGGCGATTAGCACCCAGGGGCGCATCGCTTTCGCGAACGCTGGCCCTACGTCACGCGTGACGAGCGCACCGACCGCGAACGAGAACGCGACCGAGAGGCCGACATAGCCGGTATAAAGCGTCGGCGGGTGAAACGCCAAGCCGGGGTCCTGCAACAGCGGGTTGAGCCCGAGGCCGTCGGCAGCAGCGGGATTGAGCCGCGCGAACGGGTTCGAGGAGAACAGCAGGAACGCGTAGAAGCCGAGCGCGATCGTCGCCTGCGCGCCGAGCGTGGCGGTGAGCGTGCGTTCGGGCAGCGAGCGCTCGAAGATCGCCACTGCCCCGCCGGCCAGCCCGAGGATCGTTACCCAGAGCAGCATCGAGCCCTCGTGATTGCCCCAGGCGCCGGCGAACTTGTAGAGCCACGGCTTGGCCGAATGACTGTTCTCGACGACCAGCTTCACGGACATGTCGGAGTCGAGGAACAGCTCGATCAGCAGCGCCATCGCGAGCAGTGCGAGCAACCCCTGGACGATCGCCACCGGCCGGACCGCCGCCGCGACGTCTTCACGACCGCGTGCGATGCCGATCGCTGCCATTACGAGCTGCAACGCGGCCAGGGCGCCCGCGAACCAGAGCGCGGCGAGGCCTGCTTCGGCGATCATTGCTTGGCGTCCGGTTCGAGCGTCTTGGTCTCGTGCATCTTGCCGGCCATCTCCGGCGGCATGTATTTCTCGTCGTGCTTGGCGAGCAGGTTCGACGCGACGAAGCTGCCGTTGGACTGGAACTGGCCTTCAGCGACGACGCCCGATTTCTCGCGGAACAGGTCTGGGACGATGCCGGCGAAGACGACGGGGGTGGTTGCCTGGCCGTCGGTGACGGTGAAATGCACGGTGATGCCGTCCGCGGCGCGTTTTACCGAGCCACCTTCGACCATCCCGCCGAGCCTTACCGCGCGGCCGAGCGGCAGGCCGTCGCGGCGCACGTCGGAGGGTGCGTAGAAGAACGCGGCCTGATCTTTCAGCGCGGACAGCGCGAGCAGGCCAGCGACGACGACCGCGCCAAGCGCCAGCAGTGCCAGCGTCAGGCGTTGATGCTTGGCCTTCATTTTTCTGCCCTACGCATAGCCAGATAGCTCAGCAACGCGATGATCGCGCCGCCTCCTAGCGTCACGACATACGCGGCAGTCACGAACGGCCAGGGGTTCATGCGCGCGCCATCCGGCGCATGCGAGCTTCGGACTTCGCCACGGCCAGCATCGTCCGCATCCGCATCAACACGATCCCGGCGAACACGAAGGTGAAGCCGGCCAGCATGATTGGCAGCGGCCAGAGGATCGAGCCGTCGATCGTCGATTGCGTGAGACCGATGCTCGGCCCCTGGTGCAGCGTGTTCCACCACACCACCGAATAGCGGATGATCGGCAGCAGCACCGACCCGGCGATCCCGTAGAGCGCCGGGACGCGCCCGTCGCCGCCGCGATCCGCATCGGCCTTCGCGAGCGCCATGTAGCCGAGATAGACGAAGAACAGCAGCAGCATCGACGTCAGCCGGCCATCCCATTGCCACCACGTTCCCCAGGTCGGCCGTCCCCAGATCGAGCCGGTCATGAGACATAGCGCCGCAAACACCGCACCCGGCAGCGCGATCGCGCGCGCGGCGACGCTGGCGAGCGGGTGGCGCCAGACGAGGAACATGATGCTGGAAATCGCGATCCCGCTCCACCCGCCCATGCCGAGCCAGGCGGCGGGGACGTGGATGTAGAGGATGCGGACCGTCTCGCCTTGGAGATAGTCGGGTGGGGTCTGCGTGAGGCCTGCCCAACACCCCAGCACGATCAGCGCGACGCCGGCCCAGAAGAGCGCTGGCGTCAACGGCTTGGCGATCTTCAGGAAGCGCGCGGGGTTTGCGAAGGCGTGTAGGGTGGCCACTAGTGGTACCACTATGGCAACAATACGAGGCTGTCACCTTGGACTTCAGCCCTTCTCCCCGTCGGGGAGAGGGAGGCGCCCCCCCCCCCGTACGCCGTCATCCTGACGAAAGTCAGGATCCAGGGTCGCAGAGGGCGACGCTTAGTTACTCTGGATCCTGACTTTCGTCAGGATGACGGGAGTAATCGGAGCGCGCGCCCTCAGCACGAGCGAAGGCCGCTTGGATTCAGCGGCCAATCAGGCGCTTGGCGATCGAGTCCGACACGTCCGACGCGGGCTGGCCGGTACGGTCGCTTTCGTTCCAGACCTCGATCAGGCGCTCGGGGATGCGCGCGATCCGGGCCTTCACCTCGGCCTCGTCGCCGTGACCCAGATACTCCAGGCCGACGTTGATGATCCCGCCTGCGTTGATCACGTAATCCGGCGCATACAGGATACCGCGAGCATGCAGCCGCGCACCGTCCTCGCGGACGCTCAGCTGGTTGTTCGCACCACCCGCGACGACCTTCGCCTTCAGCGCCGCGATCGACATCTCGGTCAGGATCGCACCCAGCGCGTTCGGGCTGAAGATATCCGCCTCGGACGTCAGGATCGCCTCGGCCGCCACCGCGGTCGCGCCGAGTTCGCCGGCCAGCTTCTGCGCACGGCCCTCGTCGACGTCCGCCAGCGTCAGCACCGCGCCGTCCTTGGCCAGCAACCGCGCGAGCCCGCCGCCGACCGAACCGACGCCCTGGATCGCGACGCGCACGCCCTTCATGTCGGTCGCGCCGAGGCCACGCTGGGCCGCCGCCTTCACGCCGAGATAGATGCCGAGCGCGGTGTACGGCCCCGGATCACCACCCGCAGCGCCGCTCGCGACCGGCAGGCCGGAGACGTAGCGCGTCTGGCTGGCGATCACCTTCATGCGGTCTTCGGACATGCCGACGTCCTCGGCCGTCACGTAGCGCCCGCCGAGCGAGTCGACCGCGCGACCGAACGCCTCGAGCTGGGCGGTCGTGATGACGTCGCCCGGCTTTGCCGCGAGGACCACGCCCTTGCCGCCGCCGAGCTCCAGGCCCGCCATCGCGTTCTTGAAGCTCATGCCGCGCGACAGGCGCAGCGCGTCGGTCACCGCGCGGCCGTTGTCGGCGTAATGCCAGAAGCGTGCGCCGCCGGCTGCCGGCCCGAGCTTGGTCGAGTGCACCGCGATCACCGCGTGCAGCCCCGATTCGGGATCGGTGAAGGCATGAACGCCCTCGTGGTCGTCGAAATCGGGAAGGTCCCAAACCGCTGTCATCGCCGGCTCCTGAGGAGAATAAAATTACCGGGGAGCGAAATATTATTTTCCAGCCGGTTTTACCAGCCCAAAGCGCTCACGTTGGGGAGGCTCGGAAAAATAATGGGAAAATGGGGCGACCGACGGGACTTGAACCCGCAACATCCGGCATCACAAGCCGACGCTCTAACCAATTGAACTACGACCGCCGCGTAGGCATCGCCCCCTAGCGGGGGTCGCCGGGCGGCGTCAACCGTCGACTTGCCAAAAAGACGTCAAAAACGTCCCTCGATGGCGAGCTTGTACCCGTTCGGGCCGCTCACGAAGCCCGCCTGCTCGAGCTTCTGGACCGCTAGTGGATCGGACGGACGCAGCGACAGCTCGGCGCGGTAGGTCCCTGCCCCCTCCATCCGGAGCGCGATGCTCTCGGTCCCGGACTGGCTCGCCAGCGGCAGCAGCAGCGCCGTGCCGTCGCACCGTGCAGTGCCGCTCACCGACTGCGGCAAGGTGATCCCGCCGACGTCACCCGCCAACGTTGCGCGGACGCGGCCCTCGGCGGCTTCGCACTGGCCATCGCGGAAGCGGACCGAGACGTCTTCGAGGTCTAGCGCCGAGACGGGCACCGGCGCGAACAGCCGGCCGGTCGCGACCGTGGCGGTCATGTGGTCGACGCCGAAGCCGTGGCGACTGACGCTCGCCGACCCGCGCAACGGCTTGGCCGACACCGATTCGGGACCGGCGAAGACGATCGTCGCGCGGCCGACCAGCAGCGGCAACGGCGACAGCCGCGCGTGCAGATCGCCGAGCGCGAGATCGCCGAACCGCGCCTCGGTCAGCGTCGCGCCCCAGATCGTCCCCGACACGCGCCGCGCGACCAGCCCCTCGTCGCCGACGCCGACCCAGCCGAGCACCGCGCGCATCGGCAGGAAGACGATCAGCGCGATCAGCAGCATCCCGCCGAACAGCGCGGCTGGGCCGGTACGCAAACGAATCCGCCTCATGCCGCGCGTGCCTTCAACGTGAGCGCGACGCCGACGGTCTTGTCCCCCTTGTCGGTCATCGCCACCGAATCGACGAGGATGCCGAGCCGTTCGAGCCGCGCGAGCCACGCGACCAGCGCCGCGGGGCGCGCCGACTGGATGCCGACGCGCACCCGGCTCGCGCCGTCCTGGTCGAGCGAGGCTAGCGCGAAGCCTGCCTGGTCCGCTTCGGCACGCACCGCATCGGCGAGCGTGCCGGTCAGTGGCGTGGCGCGGGTCCGCTGGATTTCACGCAACGTCGCGACTTGCGCGCGCGTCTCGCCGAGCCGGGTGACGGCATCGGCATGACGCTCGCGCGCGCTCGACAGGCCGTCGCCGACCGGGCGGATGATCAGCGCCCACAGCAGCGTGAGGACCGCGAGCCCCGCCATCACGAGCAGCAGCCGCCGCTCCCTGAGCGAACGACCTTCGAACCAGGTTTTCAGTCCGGTCATCGTCCGCTCTCCGGGCTGATCGTGAGTTCCCCCGTCACGCGGCCGGCTGCTGCCTGGAACACGCCGGCGCGGACCGAAAAGCCGGCGGCTTCGAGCGCGCGCTTCAGGTCGGTCGCCAAGGCTTCGCGTTCGACCGCCACCGACAGGCGCAGATCGCCGTTCGCCTGGAAATCGAGCGCGGTGACTTCGGTGCCGGGCGTCGCACGTACCGCCGCGAAGACCGCCGCGGTCGTACTGGTGAAGCCGAGCCCCGGACCTCGCACGCGCGAAAGACGCTCGTCGAGCTGGCGGCTGGCGTCCACGACCGTCTCGCCGCGCGGCAGGCCAGTGACCGCCACGGTGTCGGCTTCCGCCTCCAGGGCATCCGCGCCGAAGCTGTACTTCGCGATGCGGACGAGTGAGATCGCGAGGGTCACGGCGAGGATCGTCAGCGACAATAGCGCCAGCCGACGGATCAGCCCCCAGTCGATCGTGAACCTTCGCCGCCGCGCGAACGGCCCCTGTCGAAGATCCAGCGGGGGCGACGCGACGGCGGCAACGATCGCCGCCTCTAGCGTGTCGCGGTCGATCGTCGCGGGCGCGGTGCCGCCGGTCACCAGCTCCGTCAGTCGCGCCTCGTCGGCGAACCCGCTGGATGTGCCACGCACGACGCCGCTGCCCGCAAGCTCCGCCCGCGCGTAGCCCTCTTCGGGTCGCGGGAGGAGCATCGGTGCGGGAATGACGGCGACCGGGTCGACGCCTGCCTCCGCCAGCATCAGCAGCCAGTCGCGCATCTTCGCGGCACCGACGACGCCGATCGGTCGATCGCTCGCGCCTTCGTCCCCGACTGCGACGTGGAGTTCGGCGAGTGGCGATGCACTCGCCTCGCTCGCCAGGATACGCGCGGCCGCCGTCGCCTGCGCCGCAGACCGCGACGGCAGTTCCGCCCAGTGCAGCGTCACGGCGTCGGCAGGCGCGACCGCGATCGTCTCGTCGTCGATCGCATCGGGGATACCCTCCCCCTCCCCGACCACGCGCGCATCCGCAACGCGCATCCAGCGATATCCGGTCTCGCCGGCGGGAAGGAACAGCAAAGTCGTCATGATGGCTCGCCCCATTGCCGCGATACGAGCTGCGCGGGAAGCCGGTTCGCGTCGATCAGCGCACGTTCCTGCATTTGAGTGGTGCCGAGCGTCACGTCGATATCGAGCGTGAACCACTTCGACAGCACCTGCGCGTCCACGCCGGGCGCGATGTTGGCGGCGCCGAGCAACGACGCGCCCTTCTGCATTTCGTCGAACGTGGCGTAGCCCTGCACCGGTCGCCGCAGCAGCAATTGCTGCGCGGCACCGACCGACAGCGTATCGGGATACATCATCGCCAACAGCACGCTCTGTTCGGGCAGCAGCGTGTTGACGTTGATCGGCGAGGGCCTGGCGAACGGCAGCGTGCAGATCCACGGGCGGATCTTCGTATAGATCTCGGGCGTCATCCCGGCGATCGCGCGCAGTTCGCTCGGGTCGCTCATCAGCGTGCCGGCGGTGCGGTACGACGGCACGCGACCGATATACGCACCGTCCTCGGCCCCCATCGGTTGCTGATCCTGATCGCTGTCGATCCAGTCGGTCGTGCCCGCCGCGACCTGTTCGGCGACCTGCACGGGTACGTCGAGCAGCCGCATCAAGCGGACGAACTGCGGTCGGACGTCACCGCGCGCGACGTATACGCCCAGGGTCGTCATGCCGACGAGAGAGTTCAGGTTGAAGCAGTTCGCGCCGTCGCGGACGCGCGCGGTCGCGAAGCCTCCGGGTACCGGCAGACCGAACGGGGTGTTGCTCCAGCCGCCGGCCAGCGTGACCCGCGTGGGCTTTGGCGCGAGCAGGTTGGAGACGCGGGTCAGTGCCATCGTCTCCGCCGCAAGCGCATAGGCGCGCGCCTGCTCGCCGGTCGCGGCGTTGCTCGCGAGCCGGGTCGACAGCCGGAGTTTTTCCAGCGCGGCCCCGGCCATCACCGCGATGATGGCTACGAGCATCAGCACGGTGAGCAACGCTGCGCCCCGCTCTTTCCCGCGTCGAATGCCGAGATCAGGTTCGCGCACCGGGCGTCTCCTGTCCCGGAGGGGTGCCCGCTGGTGGCGTGACGGGACCCGTTCCATCGGAGGGCGCCGGGATGTAACTGGTGCCGACGAGGAACATCTGGCGGAACTGCGTCCCGTCATCGCGCTGGACGGTGAGCTCCATCGCGTCTGGCAACGGCCTGCCGCTCGCGCCATCCCATCGATCGCTCCAGGCGCCCGCGATACGATAGCGGAGTGCGATCTGGCGGACATGCGTGAGGAGCGCGGCAGGCGGCAGCGGCTGCGCACCGTCGACCATCGGATAGGCGATCCGCTGGAGCGCGCCGCCATCGACGCGGTAGGCGACCTTCTGCATGCTGGAGCGCGCCGCACCGTCGATATTGCTCCAGCCGGCGCGGACCAGGCGGAGCATCGGCGTGACGCCCGACCCGCTTTCGCCGATGAACGCGGGGACGCTGGTGCCGGCCTCGTCGCGGGTAGCGCGGTTCGATGCCTGGGCGAGATCGGCGGACAGGATCGACATCGTCCGGGTGAGTGCGCTGATGTCGTCGAGCTTCGCACCGGTCGAACTCTGCGCCTTCACGCTGAACGACAGGATGGCCACGCCGGCGGCGGCGATCATGCCGAAGATCATGAGCGACACCATGACTTCGATAAGCGTGAAGCCGGCCTCGGTTTTCGGAGGCGTCACATCACCATCCGCGGCGCGGGTCGCACCATCGTCAGGCGGCCGAGCTGCGTGCCGGTCCGGTCGGCGACCGCCACGTCGATCCGCAGCACGCTCGATCCGCCGAGCGCGCTGACCTGCCGCGTCCACGTCCAGGGCTGGCCGCCGTTCGTCTCGACGCCGGTGACGCGGCCTGCGGTCGGTGGCTGCGCGCTGGTGACCGCATCGATCGCGACGTTGCGCGCGACCATCTGAGCGACCAGCGTTTCGTCGAGGATCGATGCGCCGCGGATCGTCGCGCTTTCCAGACGCACGAGCGCCATCGCCGCGAGACTGAAGACTGCCAGCGCGACCATGATTTCTATCAACGTGAAGCCGTGTTCGGCGTAACGTCGACGAGGGGTGAAGCCGCGCTCAGCCCGCATCGGCTCTTACGCTACCGTCGGCGTCGATGTGGACGGTTGCCGCCACCCCGCCGCGATCGAGGCGGATCTCCGCGGGGCGATCGACGAGGCCGGTCGGGTCGAACGTCACGCGCAGGCGGCCGGTGGTGTCGCCGATGCTGGCCCTGGTACCTTCGTTCCAGCGTTCGACGCGCATCGGTTTCTCGGCGATCGGCGTCCAGCCGCCTGCCAGCCGCCGGTCGAAGCCGTAGCCGCCGCCGCTGATCCAGACGCTCACCGGACGTGCTTCGACGATCGCTGAATCGTGCGCGGCGCGGGTGCGCAGGGCGAAGCGCGTTGCCTCGTCGAGCACGCGGCCGCGCGGGTCCGGCATGACGAGCACGGCCACAGCGGAGGCCAAGCCGATGATCGTGACGACGACCATCAGCTCGACCAGCGTAAAGCCACTTTCGCGTCTCCGCGAAAGTGTCCCCGCGCAGGCGGGGACCCAGTCCAAGGACCTATTGCCAGCTGCCGATATCGGCATCGATCCCCTCGCCGCCTTCCTTGCCGTCCGCGCCGAAGGTCCAGACGTCGGCCTCGCCGTGCGCACCGGGCGAGGCATAGAGATACGGGCGACCCCAGGGATCGTTCGGCAGCTTCTTCAGATACCCGCCACGCTGGTACCGCGATGGATCGGCGAGACCCGCGGGTGCCGAGACGAGCGCGTTCAGCCCCTGCGTGGTGTTGGGGAAGGTCATGTTCTGCAGCTTGTAGAGCTCCAGCCCGCCCTCGATCTGCGCGATGTCGGCCTTCGCCTTCTGGATCCGCGCAGTGTCGCCCGAGGGCAGCACGTTGAGCGCGACGATCGTCGCCAACAGGCCGATGATGACGATCACGACCATCAGCTCGACGAGGGTAAAGCCAGCCTCGCGGCGCTTCTTTTTATCTTCGGGACGCATACGAAACCTCATTGTCCGGCCAGCGTGTTGAGCTGGAGGATCGGGAGCAGGATGGATAGCACGATCGTCGCGACGATGCCGCCCATCACGACGATGATCAGCGGTTCGAGCAGCGAAAGTGCGGTGGCGGTGAAACGGTCGAACTCGCGTTCGAGATAATCGGCGGCGCGTTCCAGCATTTCATCGAGGCGACCTGCCGCTTCCCCGCTCGCCGCGAGATAGGTCAGCAGCGGCGGGAAGACGCCGGCGCGGCGCATCGCGGCGGAGAGCGAACCACCGCCGCGGATCGCGTCGACGATCTGGTCCGAGGCGAGGCGGAGGCGGCGGTTGTGGATCGTGCTGGCGGTCAGGTTGAGGCCGTCGAGCAGCGGCAGGCGACTCGCGACCATCGTCCCGAGCGTGCGGGCCATGCGGGCCGCGTGAAGGTCGCGGATCAGGCGGCCGAGTAGCGGAATGCGGAGCAGCCAGCCGTCGAACGCGAGCCGGAGCGTCGGGTCCTTGAGCGCGCGCCATCCGGCCAAACCACCACCGACGACGATCAGCAGCATCACCCACCAGTATCCGACGAGGAACGCCGAGAACGCCATCACCATCCGCGTGAGCAGCGGCAGTTGCTGGCCGACCGTGTCGAATTGCTCGACGACCTGCGGCACCACGAACATCATCAGCGCGGTGACGACGCCGAACGCCACGAGCGCGAGGATCGAGGGGTAGGCGAGCGCGGTGATGAGCTTGCCGCGGATTTCGGCCTGGCGTTCGAGCAGCGCTGCAAGGCGGTCGAGGATGGTCGGCAGCGAGCCGGAGCTTTCGCCGGCGGAGACCATCGCGCGGTAGAGCGGGGGGAAGCTTTTCGGTTCGCGCGCCATCGCGTCGGCGAGGCGACGGCCTTCGACGACGCCGGCGTGGACGTGCTGGACGATCGTGCGGACGCTGTCCTGTTCGGTTTGCCGGGTGATCGTGCGGAGCGATTCTTCCAGTGGCGAGACGCGGTTCAGCGTGGCGAGCTGGCGGGTGAAGAGCGTGAGGTTCTTGCCCGACATCTTCGGCGTGCCGAGCTGGAGGCCGAACAGCGGGCGGCCCTTGGTTGCCTGTGGCGGCGCGCCGGGGGTGATCTTCACAACGTAGAATTTGCGCGCATCGAGGGTGGCGCGGGCAACGTCGATGTCGGCGGCGGCGACGTGGCCGCGGCGTTCGGCGCCCTTGGTGTCGATCGCGATATAGTCGAAGTCCGCCATCATCCTCCCCTGCAAGGGGAGGGGGACCGCCGCGAAGCGGTGGTGGAGGGGGCGTGCCGCGAACGCTGCGTTGAGTTGCTGGCGGCGTACGGCCGGTGATGCGAGCGTGGTGAGCCCCCTCCACCAGCTTCGCTGGTCCCCCTCCCCGTTCCGGGGAGGATTTTTAGGGCGTTATGCAACTACTGTATCCTCGACAACTTCGGTCGTGTCGCGGCGGGATACTCGGACGGCTTCTTCGGCGGTGGTTTGGCCGGACAGGACTAGATCGCGCGCGGACTGGGCCAAATTCGGGGACTTCGCAAACGCGTGCGCGGTGATCTCCGATTCGTGCCCGTCAGTGTTGATCAGGCGGCGGATGGTGTCGTCGATGCGGACCGCTTCGAACACACCGATGCGCCCCTTATAGCCGGTCTGGTTGCAGTCTTCGCAGCCTTGCGCGACGTAGACCACAGCGTCGGGGGCGATGCCGAGCAGTGGGGCTACCGTGTCCGAGGCGGGCACGGCCTTGCGGCACGTTGGGCACAGGCGGCGCACGAGCCTCTGCGCGATCACTGCGCGCAACGTCGAGGCGAGCAGGAAGCTCTCGACCTTCATGTCGCGCATGCGGGTGATCGCGCCGATCGCGTCGTTGGTGTGGACCGTGGACAGCACGAGATGGCCGGTTAGCGACGCCTGCACCGCGATCTCGGCGGTCTCGCGGTCGCGGATTTCGCCGACCATCACGACGTCTGGATCCTGCCGGAGAATCGCGCGCAGTCCCGCCGCGAAGGTCAGGCCGACCTTCGGGTTGACCTGGGTCTGGCCGACGCCGTCGACCGCGTACTCTACCGGATCCTCGACGGTCAGGATGTTGCGGCTGCCGTCGTTGAGCAGGCGCAAGGCGGCGTAGAGCGAGGTGGTCTTGCCCGAACCGGTCGGGCCGGTGACGAGGATGATGCCGTTTGGCTCGCTCAGTGCTTCGTTCAGCAACGCGAACAGCACGGGTGGCAGGCCGAGCGCTTCGAGATCGATGCCAGCATTCTCCTTGTCGAGGATACGCAGCACCACGCGTTCGCCTGCGCGGCTCGGCAGTGTCGAGACGCGGACGTCGAGCAGCTTGCCGCCCAGCGTCAGCCCCATGCGGCCGTCCTGCGGCACACGACGCTCGGCGATGTCGAGGCGGGCCATGACCTTGATGCGGCTGACGACAACCGGCGCGACGTTGGGCGGCATCCGCAGCGTTTCGCGAAGTACGCCGTCGATGCGCATGCGGACGACGAGGCCGGTCTCATACGGCTCGATGTGGATGTCGGACACGCCGTTTCGCGCGGCGTCGGCGATGATGCCGTTGATGAGGCGGATCGCAGGAGCGTCGTCGGCGGTGTCGAGCAGGTCCTCCGCGGTCGGCATGTCGCCGGCGAGCAGGTCGAGTTCGTCGCCCATGCCGACCGCGGCGAGCGCGTTGGCCTGGCCGTCCATCGCGTAGACGTTCGACAGGAGGCGGTCGAACGCGATCTGTTCGACGAAGGTCACGTCGAACGGGCGGGCGAGGTAGCGGCGGAGTTCGAGCAGGACTTTCGGGTCGGCGCCGGCACGCATGGCGATGGTGAGGTGCGAGTCCGTGTCGGTGTGGTCGACGACGACGCCGAACTTTCGGGCGAACGCGTAGGGGATGGTGATCTGGGGGATATCTATCTCACCCCCCTCCCGCATGCGGGAGGGGCCGGGGGTGGGCTCGCGCTCCGCGTCGAGAGCGTCGCTGGAGATTAGCGCAAGTCTTCCCCCTTCTTCGAACGTGTTATTCGAGGAAGGCGCGAGCCCACCCCCGGCCCCTCCCGCTTGCGGGAGGGGGGAAGGAAGAGCGTCGATCTCGTGGCCTTCGCGGATGATCATTTCTTGGGTCGCACGACCATTGTCGAGGTGCGTACCGGGACGGCAATACGCGGGTCTTCGATGTTGCCAGGGATCGGTGCGCTCGGGATCGGCGGGGCGGCGCCCATGTAATCGCGGACGAGTTGGTCGATCGATGGCTCCGCGCCCGGCTCCTGCAGGCCCTGTTGCAGGCGGACATAGCCGTAGCGCTGCTCGGTCAGCTTGCGGCTGTCCTCCGCGGTGCGCAGGATCGTCGGACGAATGAAGATCATCAGGTTGGTCTTCGACCGCTGCTTCGCCTTCGAGGTGAACAGGTGGCCGAGCACGGGGATGTCGCCGAGCAGCGGGATCTTCTCGATCGTGCGGCGCTCATTGTCGTCGAGCAGGCCGCTGATCACCGCGATCTGGCCGTCGTCGACGGTGCGGACGGTTTCCACCTCGCGCTTGTTGAGGATCAGGTCGCTATTGTCGCTCGACACCGGGCCGGCGATCGAACTGACCTCGAGGCGGAGGTTGAGCTTCACGGTGCCCGACGAGTTGACCTGAGGACGCACGGTCAGTTCGATGCCGACATTCTGCCGTTGCGTGGTTCGGAAAGCGTTGTCGAAATTGGTACTGAGCGCCTGCCCCGTGGTGATCGGGATCTCCTGCCCGACGAGGCTGTGCGCCTCCTGGTTGTCGAGCGTGACGAGATGCGGGACCTGGAGCAGGTTGGAGGTCGTGTCGCTCTTCACCGCGTTGATGATCGCGCCGAAGAAGGTGCTGCCGATCTTCCCGCCGAAGCCGCCAAAGCCGCCCGCGGCAGCGAGGATCGACGCGATTGCCGACTGCTGAAGCGTATCGGCAGCCGGACTGGTGGTGTTGGTGGTCGTCGTGCTGCCATCGGTATTGGTCGTCGTGGTGCTCGACGTGTTGAGCTGGGTCGCGCCGATCGCGCCGGCGATCTGCAGGATGTTAGGGGCGGAGTTCGAGAAGGTCGATGCACCGAACGCGCCGCCGCTGGGATCGCCGACGATGAACTGCGCGCCGAGCGTCTTCGCGGTCGAATCGGACACTTCGGCGACGATCGCCTCGACCAGCACCTGTTCGCGGCGCGTGTCGAGCTGGCGGACGACCTCGTTCAACTGGCGCTGTATCTCGGCGGGTGCGGCGATGACGATCGCGTTGGCGCCGGCGAAGCGCGTGACGACCACGGCCGACCGGCCAGCAGACGTGATCGCGGCTTGGCCGGAGCCGGACGCGCCGCTCGGCGACGGTCCGGATTGCGGGATCTGTGGTTGCGAAAAGTTCGACTGTCCGCCCGACGCGCCGTTGGTGCTGCTCGACCCGAAGTTCGAGCGCGACAACGCCGTCTGCACGGGCTGCGTCGGGGTCTGGCCGACGAGTTCCTGCAACACCGGCAGCAGCTGCTCGGCGTCGGCGTTCTCGAGGAAGACGACCTTGATCTCGGTACCGTTGCGCGCCTTCTGGTCGAGGTCGGCGGCAACCTGCGCGAGGCGGGCGACGGTGGTCGGATCACCGCGTAGCGCGACCGCGTTCGAGCCTTCGACTGCGACCACAGATGCGCTCGGGCCGGCGGCGGCACCACCGCCCTGCCCGCCCTGTCCGCCGCCCGTGCCGGCGCCGATGAGCCCTTGGAGCGCAGTCGCGATTTCCTTCGCACTGGCGTTCTTCAGCGCGACGACGCGAGTGGAGGATGTGTCGGTGTCGATCCGGCGGAGGACTTCGCGGATGCGGCGGATGTTGTCGGCGAAATCGACCACGACGAGGCTGTTGCCGCCCCGGTTCGCGCTGACCGAGCCTTGCGCGCTGACCAGCGGGCGAACCGTCTCTACAGCGGACTGTGCGTCGATCGCGCGGAGTCGGATGATCTCGGTGACGTAGCTGTTGCGTGCGGCGCCTGCGACGCCGATCCGGCCCGGCTGCGAAGCGGCGTTGTCGAGCGGCTGAACGCGGAACGCGCCGCCCGAGGTCGGCACCGCGACGAGGCCGTTGGCGCGCAACGTCGAGAGGAATATCTCGAAATATTCGGAGCGCGACAACGGGCGATCGGTGACCACCGTAACCTTACCAGCGACGCGGTTGTCGATGATAAACGTGCGCCCGGTGACTTTGGCGGCGTCGGCGATGAACGCGCGGATATCGGCATCGCGGACGTTGAGCGTGGTCTGGGCATGGACGCCGGCCGCCAGCGCGAGAGCCACGACGGGGCCGAGAAACAGTTTTTTCATTGAGGGGGCGCGATCGTGATGGCGAGCGGCAGGGTATCCTGGCCGCGTTCTACGGTGATGGGGACGTTGCCGCCGCCCGCGAAATCCTTGGCGATGCGGTCGAGATCGCCGGGACCGGAAACGGGCCGCCCGCCGATCGAGGTGACGACGTCGCCGTCCTTGAGCCCGGCCGAGCGGAACGCGTTGCCCGAGCCTTGCGAGCGGACGGTGAGCCCGCTGATGCGGCCGCCGTCGATGCGGGGGATGAAGCCGATCTCGCTGCGCAACTGCGCGACGGGGATGCCGACGACGGGGGTAACGGCACCGGGCGTACCCGCCGGTGCCGTGCCCGGGACGACCGGCGTGACGGCGCCCGACTGGTCGAGGAACAGGTCTTCGTCGGCACCGCCGCGGTCGATCGTGACGTGATCGAACGCGACCGCCTTGAGACGCACGCCGGGCTGGATCTCGTCGCCGACCGCAACGCTCTGCTGGACGCCGTCGGGACCGGCGATGATCGCGGAACTGCGGCCCATCGCTTCATCCATCCGCGTGCCGAACAGGGTCAATTGGAGCGACGTGACAGTGGCGGGTGCGCCGGCCGCGCCACCAAGGCGGAAAAACGGATCGAAACCGCGCAGGATATCGGCTGGCGAACCCACCACCGCAGGCGCGGCCGGACGCCAGTCGCCGAGCGGCGTGATCGGCGTCACGATCGTCCACGCCAGCCGCGCGCACTGCACCGCCAGCCCGGCCAGCAGCGCGAGTTCGACGACACTATAGACATTCACGACGGGCATACGCCGCAAGATACGGCGCGCCCGCGCGTCCAGCTTCAATCGCATCCGCGACCCACCCCAATTTCCCGCTCTCTTCGTCGCGTAGGCATGCCATGTTACAATTCCGCGTCAATGGCTTGCACGTCGGTTGCTTCGATTCTGATGGGGTAGCGCTTCGCGTCGGCGATGGGCAGAAGACGCGTATGTCCGATCCTGTCCCGTCCAGCGGCTCCGGCCTGCCTCCCGAAGCGACCATCGCGCGGCTGTCCGTACCTGGCGTGCAGCGCGTACCGAGCCCGAAGCTCGACCTGTTCGTGCGGCGCGACTTCCTGCCGCCGGACCTGTGCGCGACGCTGATCGAGCGGATCGACGCGGTGCGACGGCCGTCGACGATCTCCGATTCGAACGGCGACGCGAACTATCGGACGAGCGAGACAGGGGATCTTTCTCCGCTCGATCCGGTCGCGATCGAGGTCGAGCGCCGGATCGCGGCGCTGACCGGACTGGACCCGGTGTACGGCGAACCGCTCCAGGGGCAACGCTATGCGGTCGGCCAGGAGTTCAAGGGACACACCGATTATTTCGAGCCGAACGGCGTCGATTACCAGCGCTATTGCGGGGTCGCGGGCAATCGGACCTGGACCATCATGATCTACCTTAACCAGCCCGAGGCCGGCGGCGCGACGCGGTTCAAGGCGATCGACAAGATCGTCCAGCCGGAGACTGGCAAGCTGCTGGCGTGGAACAACCGGCGGGCGGATGGGAGCATGAACCCGGCGACGCTGCATCACGGGATGAAGGTGCGTGCGGGGGTCAAGTATGTGATCACAAAATGGTTTCGCGAGAAGCCCTGGGGTTGAGATTCCGGCATGTTGCCCGGCTTACAATCCTCCCCCGCCAGGGGGAGGTGGCAGGCACTTGCCTGACGGAGGGGGCGGCAATAGCAATGCCTGTCGCGTATCCTCCCCCTCCGTCGCCTTCGGCACCACCTCCCCCTTGCGGGGGAGGATCATAGCTTCCGATCCGTTTCTCAGAACGTCGTGCTGATCCCCAGCGTGAACACCTGGCCCAGATTATACCGGTTGATGTACACCTTGTTGCCGTTCTCGAACGTCTGGCCCTCGGTGAAGCGCGTCTTGGTGAGGTTGCGTGCCTCGGCCTTCACCTCGAACTTGGCACCGCGCAGTTCGACACCCTGGCGGGCGACGAGATCCAGGCGAATGCCGGGCTTCTCGATGATGTCGGGCAGGAAGCCCGTGCCGCCGAGGTTCGACGGGCCGCGGTTGGTTACGCGGTCGCTGGCGTAGTTGAACAACAACGTGATCTGCGACAGCCGCTTGGTGTCCTCCAGCCCGAGCTGGACGTTGACCAGATGGTCCGACTGGCCGGTGAGCGGCGCGCCGTCGCGAAAGTTACCCGTGGCCGGCGCGAAGCCGGCCTGGCAGCCCGCGACCTTGGTCGTCTGGTCTACCACGTTCGGGACGCAGCTGCCGTCCACCGTGATCGACGACTGGGTATAGGTGTAGTTGGCGATGAACAGCAGGCGCCGCGTCGCGAAGAAATCGCTGCCGAGCGTGTCGAGCGGGACGTATTTCTGGAACTCGACCTCGCCGCCGTACAGCTTGGCCTTGGGCAGGTTGGTGAAGCCGGTCTGCAGACGATCGTCGGCGCCGGTGTAGAAACCGACCTGCTCGATCGGCTTGTCGATCCGCTTGTAGAACGCGCCGAGCGTAAAGCGCTGGTCACGCGCGAAGAACCATTCGTAGCGCGCGTCGAGATTGTAGAGCTTGGTATCCTGCAACAGCGGGTTACCGAAGAACAGGCGATCCGATTCGGGATCGCGGAACTGCTGTGGTGCAAGCTCGCGGAACTGCGGGCGCGAGATCGTCTTCGACGCGCTGGCGCGAAGCTGCATGTCGGGCGCGAAGTTCCAGGTCAGCGTCGAGGCCGGCAGGAAGTAATCGTTCTTAAGCCGCGTCGTGGTCGCACCGATCGGGGTGACCCGCTCGTCCGCCGTCTCGTAGCGCACGCCGATCGTCGCGCGGACGCCGTCGGTCGCCTCGGCCTCGGCCTGGACGTAGCCCGCATGGATCCGCAGCGACGCGTCATATTGATACGCGCCGAGCGGGGTGTTGAACTGCAATTCGAGCGAGTTCAGTGGATCGTTGGTATCGATCGCCAGCAGGTAATCCGGACGGAGCAGATTGTACGGATAGCCTGGCGCGGTGCCACCACCGCGCGGCGTCTGGTAGTTGAACTGGAGACGCGACGACGTACGCTTCGTATCCGAGTAGAAATAGCCGGTCGACAGCGTCATCGGCCGATCGGTCGACAGCTTGTACGCCGCATCCGCCTGCCCGCTGTAGAGGTCTTCCTTCAATTCGCTGAAGATGATCGACGCGAAAGGCGAGAAGCGCTGAGTCACCTGGTACGCGCCGTTGCACTGCGCGCCGCCGGTCCCGTTCGGATCCTGCACGGTGATCGGCTGGCCGGTCGTGGTGGTGTTCGAGCAGAGATAGTCGAACTGCCGCTCGTACGGCGCGTTGCGCTTCGAATTGGCGTACGCCCCGCGGACGTCGAGCGTCAGCGCGTCGACAGGCTTGAACGCGCCGACCAGCTGGCTCTCGAACAGCTGGCGTTCGAACCAGTTGGTGTTCTGCTGGAAACGCAGGCCGCTCGAGTTGTTGTAGGTGGTCGCCGCCGACCCACGCGCCTGCTTCAGCGTGTCGTGGATATAGACGTTGGTCAGCTTGATGCTGTTCTCGCCGAACTCGTAGCCGACGCCGATCAGCGCGTTGGCGACGATCCGGTTATCGGTCAGCAGGGTCTGGAAATCGTTGCGGAGCAGACCTTCGTTGGTGACCGAATCCTGCTGCGTGATGCTGCGGGTGCGGAAGGTGTTGCTCGCGCTGACCGACGCGATCACGCCAAGCCGACCCGAACCGATGTCGAACACTGAGCCGCCGCTGATCTCGCCCGAGAAATTGGCGGGGAGCTGGTTGTTGCGCTGGAGCAGCGAGGTCGAGGCGTTGCTGAGCGTCGCGGCCTGCGCGGCCGAGATGTTGCCGGTGCCGCTAGGCGCGTTCTTGATGAAGCTCGGCACCTTCCGCGTGCCGTCGTCGAAGCCGATCCAGTCGGCATCGCCACCATAATAGGTGTAGCCGAGTTCGCTGGTGGTCGCGGTGTCGGCCGAAATCGAGCCGCCGAACGACAGGAAGTTCTTGTCCGGGATCGCCTTGGTCGTGAGGTTGATCACGCCGCCGCCGAATTCACCGGGATAGTTCACCGAATAGGTCTTCTGGACCAGCGCGGAGCCGACGATCGTGGTCGGGAAGATGTCGAGCGGGACCGAACGGCGCAGCGGCTCGGGGCTCGGCAGTGGCGAGCCGTTGAGCAGCGACGACGAATAGCGATCGCCGAGACCGCGGACGTAGACGAAGCCGTTGCCGACGATGCTTAGGCCGGTGACGCGCGACAGCGCGCCGGCGATGTCGCCTTCGCCGGTACGCGCGATGTCTTCGGTCGACAGGATCGAGACAACCTGCGGGGTCGCGCGGACGAAATTCGGAATGTTGCGACCGACGACGACGATGTCTTCGCCGCCATTCGCGTCGAAGCCGGGAGCTGACACTTCAGCCTGCGCTCCGGCGGCTTGGGGCGCGGATGTGTCCACCGGCGTCGAGGTAGGCCCCGTCGGCGTGGTCGTGGCGGGTGGCGATGCGGCAGGAGCCGGTGCGGCGCCGCCGGTCTGGGCGAGCACGGCCGGCGCGACCAGCTGCGAGGTCAGGAGGAGTAAGGTGGCATAGCCGAAGCGCGTTTGCATGGCCGAATATCCAGATCAGGGGTCTATGGGCGAATGCCGGGGTGGTCTTTGGAACCACCCCGGCATCGCTGCTCACATCATCGACTGCGGAGAGCCGACCGGAGGCGTTACCGGCCGTTGCAGTTGAAGTAGACCGAGGTGAAGATCGGCGGACCCTGGTCCTGCTTCGAGGCATCCGCCGCGCGGATCGTCGAGCGATCGGCCTGGCTGGTTTCCTGCGCGATCAGGTTGAGGCAGGCGACGGTCGCCGGCGTCTTCACGATCCCGTTGATGAAGCGCATGTCCGAGCCACCGCGCTGGCGGATCGCGGCCGGTGCGAGCGCGGTCTGCACGAACGTGAAGTTCGAATACTGGCCGAAGGTACGGGGCAGCAGGTCCTCGGCACCGTTCGAGTCGATCTCGGTCGAGAACGAGTCGGCGGTCGCACCCAGCAGGCGCTGTGCGGCGATGATGAACTGCATGAAGCCGCGATAGCCGTTGTCGATATCGTAGCCGTCGTCGTCTGCGCCGGTGACCGCGAAATACTTGATGTTCGTGGTGCCACCGAAGATCTCGATGCCGTCATCGGCCGAGTTGTGGCTCTGGACGTGATCGATCGTCGTGCCCGAACCGGTGCCGCCGAGCGTCAGGCCCTGGAGCTCGTTGCCGTCGCTGATCGCGATGCCGCTGTAGCGGATCTGGACATACTGCATCGTGCCGCTGTTGTCGGCTGCCGTCGGGCCACCGTAGAAGCGCCCGGTGACGCCTTCGATCGCCTGCTGGCAGGTCGTGCTCGTGCCGCCGGCGTTGTTCGGGCCGGTACCCGTGGCGCAAACCGCGACGGGCGCGCGGCCAAGCAGGATGATCCCGCCCCACTGGCCCTGCGTCGCATCGCTGACGCCGTTGGCGGTCAGATTCTGCTGCGACGTGAAGATGATCGGTGCGTCGCGCGTACCGACGGCGCTGATCTTCGACCCGCGATTGACGAGCAGGAGGTCGGCGGTGACTTCGGTCGAGTCCGCGGCGACGACGACGCCCGGTGCGATCGTCAGCGTTACGCCGGTATCGGCGCCGGTCGTGCCGACATCGGCGCCGACTTCGGTCTGGCCGCGCAGGCGGTAGAACACGCCCGCGATCTTCGGCAGCGTCAGGCTGGACGTGATGTTGGTCGGCAGGCGGCAGGCGCGGAACGTCTGGACCAGGCCGTCGTCGATCGTGCCGGTCGGGCACGCTGCGGCCGAACCGCCGGCGCCGACGGCAGGAACCGCGCTGCAGCGCGCGGTCGTGCTGCCGCCGAACTCGGCCGACGTGGAGGCGCAGGTCCAGCCCTGGAACGCGGTGTCGGTCGGGCCGTTGAGCGCACCGACGAAGTTGGTGCTGGCGAAGAACGGGTTGATCGACGACGGGTCGGTCGCGGTCGTGGCGGACGTCGCGGCGGTCGGGTACACGCCGGTCAGGACGTTGGTGCCGCTGACGTTGTTGTTGGTGCCGGCGTTGACGATCGCAAGCTGCTCGTCGGCGCTGATCGTGATCGTGCCGTCCGAGCGGCCGCCCGAGGTCGAGGCGAACTGGGCTGCCGTGATCGCCGATGGGGTCGGCGTCGGGGTGGACGGCGTCGGGGTCGGCGTGGCTGGCGGGGTGATGATCACCGTGCCTGCGCCCGGCGAAGCGACGTCGTCGGCACCGCCGCAAGCGGTGAGTGCGAGGCAGGCCGTGCCGGTCAGCAGGATCGTGCCGAGGCGAGTAAAGCTGGTCATGCGAAGGACTCCCGAGTCGTACCGTTGATTGTTCGGATCGACCCAGGCTCCCCCCTGCCGACCGTGACATGGCGGTTAGGCTGGCCAGATGACGCCGCGATGCGATTTCGATGACGCCTGCATGACTATGATATGACGGTTCGATGACTGTCGATTGGGGTGCTACTGACGCACGGGGTTGAAAACCGCGCTATCGAACACATCTCTTCCGATCCGGCGCGCGATGATTTACAGGCGCTGCCAGAGTCACTGCCGGCGCATCCCTGCGTTCGGGCGGGTGGACCATCATTACAGGATTATTCGACGACAATGGCCTCTTTCAAGGACCCCAGTTTCCAGGACCGCACGAGCAGCGCAGCCGCCGCCAAGCAGAAGGCGCTCGAAGCGCTGCGTGCCAAGCCGCCGATCGACGAAGCCGTCGTAGCCGAGCGCCTTGCCGCGCGCGAGGCCAAGGAATTGGCCGAGCGCGAGAAGCGCGCTGCGAAGCGTGCGGCAGAGGACGAGGCGAAGGCTGCGAAGAAGGCTGAAGCTGAGGCTGCTGCTGCTAAGAAGCGCGAGGCCGAGGCTAAGGTCGAATTGACCGACGCCGAGAAGAAGGCGATTCGTGACGCTAAGTATGCGGCGCGGAAGAACAAGAAGAAGTGATTTTTGGGCGGTCGTTTGGCCGCCCATTTTGATTGAACGACTGCTCGCTTGGAGCAACCGTCTCCAAAAAAGACCGCCACCCCGGCGAAGGCCGGGGCCCAGGTGGCAAGGTCGAGGTAACGAAGCGGCGTCTACCGTTGGCAACGTCCCCCAACTGGCCCCCGGCCTTCGCCGGGGTGGTGGCTGAGGAATGGACGAACCCCACCAACTAACTTGTTCTCCCGCGAAGGCGGGAGCCCAGACTGGGCTCCCGCCTTCGCGGGAGAACAAAGTAGGTTCAGGTGACGGATGTATTGAAGCGCGCGCCCCTATTCCGCCTGCTCCCAACCGCCCCCCAGCGCCTTGAACAGCGCCACCGTCAGCTGCCGCAACTGCGCGTCGCTCGACACCAGCTGTTCGCGCGCGGTCAGCACGTCCGTCTCCGCGTTCAGCAGCGTCGTCTGGGCCACGAAGCCGGTCCGGTACTGCGACTCCGCCGCCTTCGCGCTGCTCTGCGCATCGACCACCGCGCGCTGCAACGCCGCGTTCCGCCTCCGCTCGGCAGCGATCTGTGCGAGCGGATCCTCGACGTCGCGCAGCGCCTGCAGCACGGTCGAGCGATAGCGGAGATACGCCTGCTCGCGGTCCTCCTCGCGCGACTTCACGGTCGACTTCCGCCGGCCCCAGTCGAGCAGCGGAAACTGCGCCGCCCCGGAGGCGGTCAGCTGGAGGCTGTCACCCGAGAACAGATTGCCGAGCGCGGTGGAGATCAGCTGGCTCATGCCGGTGAGGCTGAACTTCGGATACATATCCGCCACCGCCACGCCGATATCCGCGGTCGACGCCGCCAGATCGCGCTCGGCCGCACGCACGTCCGGACGACGACGCAACAGCTCCGACGGCAAACCGGCAGGGATAGTCGGTACGCCGAGCGGTGCGGTCGAAGGCGTGGCGAGTTCGGACATCAGCGTCGCGGGCGGCTCGCCAAGCAGAATCGCGAGCGCGTGCATCCGGACATCGACATCGGCACGGACCGGTTCGGCGCGCGCTTCCGTGGATGTGATCGAGGCGCGCTGGCGGGTGACGTCGATCGGCGGAACGAGGCCCACCTTGGCGGTGTTGCCCGCGATTTCGAGCGCACGACGCTGGCGGACGATCTCGCCCTCGATCGTCGCAATCTGCGCCTGGTCGAGCCGGAGCGCGAAATAGGCCTGCGCGACTTCCGCGGCTAAAGTCACCGCGGCATCGCGCTTCGACCAGACCGCCGCTTCCGTCCGCGCCCGCGCGCCCTCGGTGCTGCGCCGGACGCCGCCGAACAGGTCGAGCTCCCAGCTTGCGTCGAACCCGACCGAATAGGTCGTGATCCCGCTGCCGGGAAGCGCGATGCCGCCGGTCGAGCCGGTGCCGCCTGCCCCCGTGCCACCGCTGAACGCGCGTGCGATCGACGAAAGGCCGGCGTTCTTGCTGAACTCGATGTGGCTTGGGCTGGCGCTGGCGTTGACGCTCGGCAACCCTTGCGATCGCGCGACGATCTCCTGCAACCGTGCCTGGCGCACGCGCGAGGCGGCGATCGCGATGTCGGGATTGCCCTTCAGCGCGCGCTCGACGAGGCCGTTGAGTTGCGGATCGCCGAACGCCGACCACCAGCGGGCCGGCTCAACCGAAGTACCGACGCTCGCTTGCGGACCGACGAACGCCGGCGGCACCGCCATCTCCGGCGGCGTGTAATTCGGGCCGACGGTGCACCCCGCGAGCAGGGCCGCAACCGCAACCACCATGAACCGCGCACGCATCAATGCATCCCTCCCGAGGGGGCGCCGCCGGTCTTGCCGGAGCGCATGAATAGAACCAGTGGTGCGACGACCAGCACGACCACCATCATCGCGCGGAACACGTCGAGGAACGCGAGCATCGTCGCCTGCCGCTGCATCTGGCTGTAGAGAACGGCCAAGGGAGTCGTCGAATCGCCCTGCCCGCCGAACACGCTCGTCGCCTTCTGTATCCAGTCGTTGTAGTTCGGATCGAGCGGGTTGAGCGTCTGCGTCAGTTCCGACTGATGCCGCTGCAACCCGCCCGCGAGCTGCGTCTGTGCGAAGCAGATGCCGATCGTGCCGCCGAGATTGCGCGAGACGTTGAGCAGGCTCGATGCCTGTGCGGTCTGCGTCTGCTTGAGCCCGACATAGGCGATCGCGTTGATCGGCACGAACAGGAACGGCAGCGCCATCGCCTGGAACAGCCGCGCAAACGCCGCATCGGAGAACGCGATGTCGGCGGTCAGGTGGCTCATGTTCCACAGCGCGAACGCCTGCACCAGCAACGCCGGGAACAGGAGGAAGCGGACGTCGACCAGCCCGCTCAACCGCCCCGCGAACGGCACCATGACAAGCGTCGCCAGACCGCCGGCGGTCAGCGCGAGGCCGGCGTCGAGCGAACTGTAGCCGAGCACCTGTTGCAGCATCTGCGGAATGAGCTGCGTGGTGCCGAACAGGATCATGCCGGTGACGCCCATGACGCCGATCGTCAGCGCGAAGTTGCGGTTCTTCATCAGCTTGAGGTCGATCACCGGGTCCTTGTGGTTGAGCTCCCAGATGACGAGCGTGACCAGCGATACCGCGGCGATGATCGCCGACATCACAATGAAACCGCTCGAAAACCAGTCCTCGCGCTCGCCGCGATCGAAGGTGAGTTCGAGGAAGCCGAGCCCGAGCGCGACCAGTGCGACGCCGACATAGTCGATCGTCAGGCCGTTCTTGAAGCGCTCGTCGCGGTCCTTCTTCACCTGGTCCGGCTCGTCGACGAACGTCTCGACCAGGAACCAGGCGGCGATGCCGACCGGCACGTTGATCAGGAACACCCAGTGCCAGCTCGAATATTCGACGATATAGCCGCCGAGCGTCGGCCCGAGCACGGGCCCGACGACGACGACGATCGCGAACGCGGCGAACGCCATCCCGCGTTGTTTCGGCGGGAAGGTGTCGGCGAGGATCGACTGCTCGACCGGCGCCAGGCCGCCGCCGCCTATGCCTTGCAGCACGCGGGCGACGACAAGCGTGGCGATATTGGGCGCCAGGCCACACATGAGCGACGCGAGCGTGAACAGGGCGATCGACAGCAGGAAATAGCGTTTTCGGCCAATCGCGTCGCTGAGCCAGCCCGAGATCGGGATGACGATCGCGTTGGCGACGAGGTAGCTGGTCAGCACCCAGGTCGCCTGGTCGGTGGTGATCGACAGCCCGCCCGAGATGTGATCGAGCGCGACGTTGGCGATCGAGGTGTCGAGCACCTCCATGAAGGTCGGGATCGAAATGATCGCGACGATCAGCCACGGGCTGTACTTGCCCGCCGCCGACCGGCTTGGCGACCAGGTATGACCGCCCCCCGCATCGGCTTTTGCAGGAGCTTTCGCCACCTCAGCGGACCTTGACGGTCGGCACCACCGACATGCCGGGGCCGATCGGATAGCGCTTCGGATCGGGGCCGTTCTTCGCGTCAAACACGATACGGACGGGGACGCGCTGGACGACCTTCACGTAATTGCCGGTCGCGTTTTGCGGGGGCAGCAGGGCGAACGCCTGGCCGGCGCCGCGCTGGATCGAGTCGACATGACCCTTGAAATCGACGCCGGGATACGCGTCGACATGGATCTCGACGGGCTGGCCAATCTTCATCAGCGTGAGCTGCGTTTCCTTGAAGTTGGCCGTCACCCACATTGTGTCGGGCACGATCGCCATCAGCTGCGTGCCGGGCGCGACATAGGAGCCGACGTTGACCGAGCGATTGACGACCTGGCCTGCGACCGGCGCGGTCAGGCGGAGATCGCCGATCGTGACGTTGGCCTGGTCGACCTGCGCGCGACGGGCGTCGATCACCGACTTGGCCGCACCGACCTGCTTCCTGGCGACGCTGATCTGCGCGGTGGCGGTATCGATCTGCTCGCGGGCGGCGGCGGCATCGGCGGCGGTCTGGCGAGCGGTGGCGCGCGCCTGATCGAGCTGTTGACCGGCGACCGCGCTCGGATCGAGCCGCAGCAACGCCTCGTAGCGCGCGAGATCCTGCTGAGCCTTTACCGCGGCGGCCATTGGGACGCGCGCCTGTGCAGCGGCCTGCTGGCGTTGCGCCTCGGCGGCGGTGACCTGCGCCTGCGCCTGCGCGAACTGCGCGCGGGCCTGCGATTCGTTTGCCTGCGCCTCGGCGACCTGCGCATCGCGCCCCGATGCCTTGATGACCGCGAGCAGGCGGCCCGCCTCGACGTGGCGGTTGTCGATGTCGGCGACCTGCACCAGCGTGCCCGCGACCTGTGGCGCGAGACGGACGATGTGCGTGTCGACGAACGCGTCGTCGGTCGACTCGAACTGGCGCGCGTAAAGCCAGTAAAGCACGCCGCCGATGATCAGCCCGCCGACGACGATGACGAGGATGATCCAGAAGAGCGGCTTCTTGAAGACCGACGGCTTCTTGTCGTCGCCGTCGGCCTTGTCCTCGTCGGAGTCGCCCTGCTGGTCGTTATCGGACTGCTGGTCCTCGCCGTTCGGATCGTCCTTGCGATCCTCGTCGTGGTCGGTGTCGGAATGAGTGTTCTGGTCGGTCATGCCTGGCCCTGTTCTTCAGCACGCATCGAATCGAGAATGGCGTCGATATTGGCGTCGATACGCGCCTTGATATCGAGGATGTCGTTGGGTTCGAGCGTGTCGCGCTCAAGCAGTTTGAGACAGGTCGCGCGGTTCGCCCGCAGCGTGATGACCTGCCCCATCAAGGTGATCGTCGCGATCCTGCCGGTGCGGATCTCGGCGCAACCGGTGGCGATGCAGACAAGGTCGCTGAGCCTGCGCACCATCTGGCCCATCACGCCGCCATAGATCCGCTCGAACGCCTCGCCCGGCTTCATCTGTTCGCGGAGCACGAACAGCGTCCAGTCGGCGCTTTCGTTGCTGGCCATCTTGTCCGCGAGTCGGCCGAAGATGCGGTGGATCTGGGCGCGCGCTTCGCTGGCGTCGTCCGCTGCGACGTCATGCGACAGCTCGGACGGGTCGCCCAAAACGGCCGTCATGCGCTCGGCGATCCGGTCGGCGGCGGCGAGGTACAAGCCCTCCTTGCCGCCGTAGTGATAGGTGATCGAGGACATCGCGGTGCCCGCAGCGGCGGCGATCCCGCGCGTGCTCGCCCCCTCCAGCCCCTTGGTGCCGAATTCGCTGATCGCGATGTCTAGGAGTCGGGACTGGAGCACGGGCGGCGTTTAGTTCGATCGAACGAACCAGCCTAATGAAGAAGCTGTCATGTTGGGGTTTGCCACTCGGTTCAACCTGAATTCCCCCCCTTCCTGGAAGGGAGGGGTTGGGGGTGGGTAGGCCCGCTCGCGCCGCGACTGTTCGGCGATACGGAAACCGACCCACCCCCGGCCCCTCCCTTCCAGGGAGGGGAGAGAAGATCGGAGTGAACGCCAGAAACAGCAACGCCGGCCCCTTCGTGCGAAGGAACCGGCGTAAATCTGGTGGGCGCGGCTGGGATTGAACCAGCGACCCCACCCGTGTGAAGGGTGTGCTCTACCACTGAGCTACGCGCCCGAAACTCGTTCGGAAGCGGGCCTTTAGGCAGACCCCGTCCACCTGTCCAGCCCTATCGACACCGGTTCTAGTTGACCGCGTCCTTCAGGCCCTTGCCGGCCTTGAACTTCGGCTGAGTCGAGGCCTTGATCGTCATCGGCTCGCCGGTGCGGGGGTTGCGGCCGGTCGACGCCTTGCGCTTCGAGATCGAGAACGTGCCGAAACCGACCAGGCGAACCTCGTCGCCCTTCTTGAGCGATGCCTCGATCGCGTCGAACACCGCCTCGACCGCCTTGACCGCGTCGGCTTTTACCAGCCCGGACGTGTCGGCAACCGTCGCGATCAGCTCCTGCTTGTTCATATAATCCCCCGGGAAAAAACTCGAATCGGCCACGATGGACTCGCGACCGCAATCAGCGCGCAATAATGCGGCGGCCCCGTCTGCTGTCAAACGAAACCGCCGTATTGTCGCTTACGATCCAAACATGGATCAGTGGTGAAGGCCACCCCCAACCGGTGCGATCGGCGCCGGCGGCAGAGCTGCCAGCTCGTCCGCGTCGGTCCACTCGATCGCTTCGAGCGGCTCGGTCAGCGCCAGGCGAAGCACCTCGTCGACATGCGAAACGGGGATGATCTTCAGCCCCGCCTTGATGTTCGCCGGGATTTCCGCGAGATCCTTCTCGTTCTCGGCCGGGATCAGCACCGTCTCGATGCCCCCGCGCAACGCCGCGAGCAGCTTCTCCTTGAGGCCACCGATCGGCAGCACGCGACCACGCAGCGTAACCTCGCCGGTCATCGCCACCTCGCGCCGGATCGGCACGCCGGTCAACGTCGAGACGATCGACGTGACCATGCCGATACCCGCCGACGGACCATCCTTCGGCACCGCACCCTCGGGCAGATGGATGTGGATATCCTTGCGTGCGAACAGGCTCGGCTTGATCCCGTAGCTTGGCGCACGTGCCTTCACATAGCTGAACGCGGTCTCGATCGACTCCTTCATCACGTCGCCGAGCGTACCGGTAAGCTTGGCCTGCCCCTTGCCCGCGACCGTCACGCTCTCGATCGTCAGCAACTCGCCGCCGACTTCGGTCCAGGCGAGGCCGGTGACCGCACCGATCTGGTTCTCGGTCTCGCCGAGCCCGTGGCGGTACTTCTGCACGCCAGCATATTCGCCGATATTCTCGGGCGTGATCGTCACGCTGGTCGTCTTGTTCTCAAGGATTTGGCGCAGCGCCTTGCGGCACAGCTTGGCGATCTCGCGCTCCAGCGTCCGCACGCCTGCTTCGCGCGTGTATTGCTGGATGAGCGTACGAAGCCCCTCCTGCGTCAACGTGAACTCACCCGGCTTCAGGCCGTGCGCCTCGATCTGCTTCTCGACAAGATGGCGCTCGGCGATCTCGACCTTCTCGTCCTCGGTATAGCCCTCCAGACGGATGATCTCCATGCGATCGAGCAACGCCTGCGGCAGGTTGAGCGAGTTGGCCGTGCAGACGAACATCACGTCCGACAGGTCGATATCGACCTCCAGATAATGATCCTGGAACTTGCCGTTCTGTTCCGGGTCGAGGACCTCCAGCAGTGCCGACGCCGGATCGCCGCGGAAGTCCTGACCGAGCTTGTCGATCTCATCGAGCAGGAACAGCGGGTTCGACGTGCCGGCCTTTTTGAGGTTCGTCACGATCTTGCCCGGCAGCGAGCCGATATAGGTGCGACGATGCCCACGGATCTCGGCTTCGTCACGCACGCCGCCGAGCGACTGACGGATGAACTCGCGCCCGGTCGCCTTGGCGATCGACTTGCCGAGCGAGGTCTTGCCGACGCCGGGAGGGCCGACGAGGCACAGGATCGGCCCCTTCAGCTTGTTGGTGCGTGCCTGCACGGCGAGATACTCGACAATCCGGTCCTTGACCTTCTCGAGCGCATAATGATCCTCGTCCAGCGTCACCTGCGCGGCGGCGATGTCCTTCTTGATCTTCGACTTCTTGCCCCAGGGGAGCCCGAGCAGCACGTCGAGATAATTACGCACGACGGTCGCCTCGGCACTCATCGGCGCCATCGTCTTGAGCTTCTTCAGCTCCGACGTCGCCTTGCCGCGCGCTTCCTTGCTCATCTTGAGCGTCGCGATCTTCTGCGTCAGCTCGGCGATCTCGTCGCCTTCGCCCTCGCCGTCCTCGTTGCCGAGTTCGCGCTGAATCGCCTTCAACTGCTCATTCAGATAATATTCGCGCTGCGTCTTCTCCATCTGGCGCTTGACGCGGCTCTTGATCTTCTTCTCGACTTGAAGGACGCCCAACTCGCCCTCCATCGCCGCGAACGCCATTTCGAGGCGCTTCGACGGGTTGGTCTCGAGCAGGATCGCCTGCTTCTCGGCGACCTTGATCTGGACGTTGGCGATCACCGCGTCGGAGAGCTTCGACGCGTCCTCGATCTCCGACAACTGCACCGACGTTTCCGACGAGAGCTTGCGGTTGAGCTTGGCGTAGTTCTCGAACTGGTCGACCACCGATCGCATCAGCGCGATGAGCTCGGGTCCCTCGACCTCGGCATCGGCGACCGGCTCGACCGTGGCGGTGAGGTACTCGCCCGACTCGTCCAAGGTCTCCAAAGTCGCGCGGCCCTTGCCTTCGACCAGCACGCGGACGGTGCCGTCGGGCAGCTTCAGCAACTGGAGCACGGTCGCGGTGACGCCCATCGAATACAGGTCGTCGCGCGAGGGATCGTCCTCTGCGGGATCGACCTGCGCGACGAGATAGATCTCCTTGTCCGCCGCCATCGCCGCTTCGAGCGCGGCAACGGACTTATCGCGGCCGACGAACAGCGGCACGATCATGTGCGGGAACACGACGATGTCGCGAAGGGGAAGGACGGGGTACTGGGTCATGAACGCTCCGGTGGGTGCCTGCATGGGGGCATAATCTACAGCTTATATGGTGAGGATGAACCGTCCATCAATTGGTTGGCGGTGGTTAGGGGTTTTGGCGTGGTGGCCGGGCCCATCCGTTCTCCTGCGAATGCAGGAGTCCAGGGTAACGGGCGGCGGTTTGCGTGATCCTGGGCTCCTGCGTTCGCAGGAGAACCGACGGTGCCGGATCGCACTTGTATGCGAGCCGCCCAGGCGCGAGAACGCGGCATGATCTCGCGTTTTCTCCTCGCCGCCAGCGCAACCGCGCTTCTCGCCGCCGCCCCGCTCCCCAAGAAGGGAGAGCCGGCGATCACTGCGCAGACGCAGCGTTCGGGCGGGGTGCTGACACCCGAGCAGACCGCGCTTCGGTTCGACAGCGCGGACCTGGCGTTCGAAGTGCTGCCGGAGACGGAAAGCCTGAATGGCGTGGCGACATTGGTCTTTACCGCGAAGGCCCCCCTCACCCGCCTGCCGATCGATCTCGACCGCAATCTTCCGGTCAGCGCGATCGCGATCGACGGCGTGCCGCTCGCCCCCTCGGCATGGAGCAATCCCGAGGGTCGACTGACGATCACGCTGACCAAGCCGGTCGCGGCGGGCGGCAAGGTCACCGCGAAGATCACCTATGGCGGCACGCCGCACGTCGCGGTGAAGGCGCCGTGGGACGACGGCATGGTCTGGTCCAAGACGCCCGACGGCCGCACTTGGTTCGCGACCACTGCGGAAGGCTATGGCTGCGACCTGTTCTGGCCGTGCCTCGACTTCCCGACCGGCGAACCCGCGCTGGTGACGCTGCACATCACCGTGCCGAAGGGGCTGAAGGCGCCGTCGAACGGCGTGCTGCTCGGCGTCGATACGCTGGCGGATGGACGCACGACCTGGAACTGGCGCGCCAAGCATCCCAACACCTACGGTATCGCGCTGAACGTCGGGCCGTATGAGGAGATCAGCGGCACCTACAAGAGCCGCTTCGGCAACAGCATCCCGATGTATTACTGGTATTTGCCGGGCGAGAAGGCACAGGCGGAGAAGCTGTTCGCCGAGTTCGCGCCGACGCTCGATTTCTTCGAGAGCATGATCGGCCCCTACCCGTTCGGTGACGAGAAGCTGGGCGTAGTCGAGACGCCGCACAAGGGCATGGAGCACCAGACGATCAACGCGTACGGCAACGGCTACGAGAAGGCGCCGGAGGGGTTCGACTGGCTGTTCCAACACGAGTTCGCGCATGAGTGGTTCGGCAACCAGCTGACCGCCGCTAACTGGGACGATTACTGGCTGCACGAGGGGTATGGCACGTACATGCAGCCGCTCTATGGCCAGTGGCGCGAGGGGCGTGCGCGGTACGCGACGATCATGCAGACCGAGCGCGCGTCGATCATGAACCTCAAGCCGATCACGCAGCAGCGCATCACCACTGAGGAGGAGGTGTACGAGCTCGACAAGGGCGGTGCGGGACAGGACATCTACTACAAGGGGTCTTGGATGCTCCACACGCTACGCGGACTGATCGGCGACAAGGCGTTCTTCGATGTGACCCGGCTCGCGGTCTACGGGCGGGCGGATCCCAAGCCGGGGAATTTCGCGCCGCGGTTCGGGTCAACGAAGGAATATGAGGTGCTCGTCCGGAAGGTGACGGGGAAGGACTATGCGTGGTTCTTCGACGTGTATCTCAGGCAGGCGGCTTTGCCTGAACTGGCCGAGACGCGGACGGGGAATACGCTGGGTTTGGCCTGGAAGGTGCCGGGGAACGGCCCGTTTCCGCTGCCGGTACAGGTGCAGGTCGATGGCAAGACGCGGACTTTGCCAATGACTGGCGGGAAGGCGAGCTTGTCGGTCCCGGCCAGCGCGCATGTCGTGATCGATCCGGATGCACTGGTCTTGCGGCGCAGTGTCGCACTGGAAGACGTGGCGGCCTGGAAAGTCGCGCAAGTTGCGAAGGCCAAGCCCCAATGACCTCTCCACCGTTCCACCGCGAAGGCGGGGGCCCAGGAATCACAGATGTCGCCCTACGTGACCCTGCGCTCCTGCGTTCGCAGGAGTACGGACCTTGGGCGTCTCGCGCGGCGGAGATGGCGGCGATCTTCATGGTTGGGGACGGGTTGATCGGGCTGTTGCAACCGCGCCGCCACGTCGATCTCTGGAAGGACGACGCGCTTGGCACCGAGAAACTCGTCGCACCGTTCGTCGACCGCCCCGGCCGCCGTCGCCTCTACGCCGTCGTGCAGATCGCAGCCGGTCTCGCCTTGGCTGCGCGCCAAAAGCGATGACCCTGCTGCGGTGGCCCCTGCTGGCGCTGGTGCTCGCCGGCTGCGGTTCGAGCCCCGACTCCGGCACCACCAGCCAGATCGCCAGCGGCGAACGCGTCTTCCGCCGCTGCACCGCCTGCCACACGATCGGGCAATATGCGGGCGATACCGATGGGCCGAACCTCTACGCGGTCATGGGCAACCCGATCGGCGAGCGGCGCCCGCGCTTCTCCTATACCGCTGGGTTGAAGTCGCTTGGCGGCAACTGGGATGCCAAGCGCATGGACGCCTGGCTCACCAACCCGCGCAAGATGGTGCCCGGCACGACGATGGCGTTCGCCGGCCTTCCCGACCCAAAGGACCGCGCCGACGTCATCGCGTACCTATCGACGCAGGGCCCCTGAGCTTACGGCACCACCGTCGTGAACAGATAGGCCGCAAAGATCACGAGGTGAACGACGCCCTGCAACACCGTCGTCCGCCCGGTGCCAAGCGATAGCGTGGCCACGAACAGCGACAAGGCCAGCAGCGTCATGCTCTTCGCATCGATCCCAAGCGCAAGCGGCAAGTCGAGCACCAGCGACACGATCGCCACGCTCGGAATCGTCAGCCCGATCGTCGCCAGCGCGGAGCCTAGCGCGAGGTTGAGGCTGGTCTGCAACCGGTTGCGCCGTGCCGACTTGTAGGCAGCCAGGCTTTCTGGCGCGAGCACCAGCGCGGCGATCACCACGCCGACCACGGTCAGCGGGAGGCCGGCACCAAGCACCGCCGCCTCGATCGTCGGCGACAGCGTCTTCGCGAGCAGCACCACCGACACCAGCGCCACCAGCAGCGCGGCGAAGGCGATGCCCGTCGCGCGACCCGATGGCGGCGCAGCGTGATCGTCCTTGTCGTCGGTCGACGGCAGGAAATAATCGCGGTGGCGCACCGTCTGGACCAGAACGAACGTCCCGTAGAGGATCAGCGATACGACCGCGACGAACATCAACTGCGACGCCGCATAGGTCGGCCCTGACGTCGACGACGTATAGTTCGGCAGGATCAGCGACAGCACCGCCATCGCCGCGAGCACGCCCAACGCTGCCGTCATCCCCTTCAGCGTGAACCGCTGCTCATGATGCCGCACCGCGCCTGCCAGCAGGCAGATGCCGATGATGAAATTGAGGATGATCATGATCGCCGCGAACACCGTGTCGCGCGCGAGCGTGGTGGCGTCACCCGCGTTGGAGAGCATCAGCGAGACGATCAGCGACACCTCGATCACGGTGACCGCGATCGCGAGGACGAGCGTGCCGAACGGCTCGCCGACCTTGTGCGCTATGACCTCTGCGTGGTGGACGGCGGCGAGCACGCTGCCGATCAACACGATCACCGCGGCAGCGGTGCCGAGCGTGCCCATCTTGGCGAGGCCGACGAGGACGGCGACGAGGCCGAGGCCCGGCGCGATCAGCGTCCAGATCGGCAGCGCCAGGCGGTCCGGCATCGTCTCCACCAAATGTTCGTTCGGTCGGTCGGCCACTTCGATCGTCATGCATGCTCCCTCGTTCCACTTGGATAACGAATGCGTGAGGGCGGATAAGGGTCCGAGTCGGGGCAATTGCGGGGCGGTAAGGATCGGGTAGGCTGCACCGATGCTGTCCGCGGATCTTCGCCAGACGCTCGTCATGACCGCCGACGCGTTGGAGGGGGCGCAGGACCCGTGGTGGGTCATTTCCAGCGCTGCGGTAGCGCTGCACGGGGTAGCGCCGATCGAGGTCGGCGATGTCGATGTGCTCATGAGCGTGGCAGATGCCCAACAGGCGGTGGACCAGCTCGGGGTCGTGCCCATCGAGGACGGTGCAAGTGCGCTCTTCCGGTCGACGCTGTTCGCGCGATGGGAGATGCCGCCCCTGGTCGTCGAGATCATGGCGGGGTTTCATGTTGCGACGGGCTCGGGCTGGACCAAAGTCCTACCCCGTACGCGCGTGCCGATTTTTGTGGATGAGCGCGTTGTTTATGTGCCTGACCGAGCGGAATTGGCCGAGATGCTCAGGCTGTTCGGCCGTCCAAAGGATTTGGAGCGGGTTCGGCTTTTGACTTCGCCGGTGTAGCTAAAGGGCCGCGGTCACTCTGCCTATGACGGAGGGTAGCGACGGAGCGATCGACCAGATTCGGCAAGCCTTCGATCCTCCCCTGCAAGGGGAGGTGGCGCGAAGCGACGGAGGGGTGATGACCAATCGAGAGCGGGTCACCCCTCCGTCAGCGCCCTGCGCTGCCACCTCCCCTTGCAGGGGAGGAACGCGGTGATCTCCGTCCGGCCGATGCCTCCCGTCGTCCTGACGAAAGTCAGGATCCAGGGTTGCGGCTGGCTGACCTTCGCGGCTCTGGATCCTGACTTTCGTCAGGATGACGGACGGGGGTTTTCGGGCGCGTATGCCCCAAACGAAAAAGGGGCGCCGATCGCTCGACGCCCTCTCCCGTATCTCAAACCAGTCCCGCCTTACGCGGCGTCGCCAGTCTTCTTCTTCTCGGCATACACCCGGATCGGTTCCTTGCGGCCTTCGATCACGTCCTTGTCGATCATCACCTCGTCGACGCCGTCCATGCCGGGCAGGTCGAACATCGTGTCGAGCAGGATGCTCTCCAGGATTGAGCGGAGCCCGCGCGCGCCGGTCTTGCGTTCGATGCCCTTCTTGGCGACCGAAACCAGCGCGTCGTCGGTGAAGCCGAGCGCGACGTCCTCCATCTCGAACAGCTTCTGGTACTGCTTGACCAGCGCGTTCTTCGGCTCCTTCAGGATCTTCACCAGCGCGTCGACATCGAGATCCTCGAGCGTCGCGATCACCGGCAAACGGCCGACGAACTCGGGGATGAGCCCGAACTTGAGCAGATCCTCAGGCTCGACCGACTTCAGCGTCTCGCCGGTCTTGCGCTCGTCCGGTCCGGCCACATACGCGCCGAAACCGATCGACTTGCCTTGAAGGCGATCGCCGATGATCTTTTCGAGACCCGAGAACGCACCGCCGCAGATGAACAGGATGTTGGTCGTATCCACCTGCAGGAATTCCTGCTGCGGATGCTTGCGCCCACCCTGCGGAGGAACCGACGCCGTCGTCCCTTCCATCAGCTTGAGCAATGCCTGCTGCACGCCCTCGCCCGACACGTCGCGCGTGATCGAGGGGTTCTCGGCCTTGCGCGAGATCTTGTCGATCTCGTCGATGTACACGATCCCGCGCTGCGCCCGCTCGACGTTGTAGTCCGACGCCTGAAGCAGCTTGAGGATGATGTTCTCGACGTCCTCGCCGACGTAACCGGCTTCGGTCAGCGTCGTCGCATCGGCCATCGTGAACGGCACGTCGAGGATGCGCGCGAGCGTCTGCGCGAGCAGGGTCTTGCCGCAACCGGTCGGCCCGACCAGCAGGATGTTCGACTTGGACAGCTCGACATCGGCACCCTTGGCGCCGTGGTTGAGCCGCTTGTAGTGATTGTGCACCGCCACCGACAGCACGCGCTTGGCGCGCTTCTGGCCGATCACGTAATCGTCGAGGACGTCGCAGATCTCCTGCGGAGTCGGCACGCCGCCGTCCTTCTTGGACACCAGCGCAGACTTCGTCTCCTCACGGATGATGTCGTTGCATAGCTCGACGCACTCGTCGCAGATGAAGACCGTCGGCCCGGCGATCAACTTGCGGACCTCGTGCTGCGACTTCCCGCAGAACGAGCAATAGAGGGTGCTCTTCGAGTCGCCACCGCTCAGCTTCGTCATTCAATCACCTCTCGCGCATGTCGGTGCACGTGCCGTTTCCGGGGCCGCTACCGTAACGCACCCCGGAGTTCCTACAATCAAATAAACCGGCGGGGTTTACGATTCACCCCATGCCAGTGTCGTTCAAGCGGGTTTCGCACCATCCTCGGATACCGCCGGACGCTTGTCGAACACCTCGTCGATCAGACCGAAATCCTTCGCTTCGTTCGCTTCGAGGAACGTATCGCGGTCCATCCGGCGCTCGATCTCTTCAATCGGCTGGCCGGTGTACTGCGAATACAGTTCGTTCATGCGCTTGCGGATGCGCAGGATCTCGCGTGCCTGGATCTCGATGTCGCTGGCCATGCCCTGTGCACCACCCGATGGCTGATGGATCATGATGCGCGCGTTGGTCATCGCGACGCGCATGCCGGGCTCGCCGCTCGCGAGCAGGAAGCTGCCCATCGATGCGGCCTGGCCGATGCAGACGGTGCCGACGCGCGGACGGATGTACCGCATCGTATCGTGGATCGCCATGCCCGCCGTGACGACACCGCCCGGCGAGTTGATGTACATGAAGATGTCCTTCTTCGGGTTCTCGGACTCGAGGAAGAGCAGCTGTGCGGTGATCAGCGAGGCCATGCCGTCCTCGACGCCACCGGTCACGAAGATGATGCGCTCGCGGAGCAGGCGCGAGAAGATGTCGAACGAACGCTCGCCGCGGTTCGACTGCTCGATGACGATGGGAACCAGGCCTGCGTGCGTCTGCTGCAGGCCGAGCCCGGCGCTGGCCAACGGGCTCGCGAAATCGCCGGTCTCGAACGGATTGTGCATGGAAATCTCTCTTATGCCCCAGTGAACCGCTAACATCGGCGGTCCGAGAGGGGAGTTCAAGCCCTGCCTGCCGCTCGGCGCTTTGGCGAGAGGGAGGGTACGCATGCGCTTGTGGGTGGGAGCGTGCGGGGAGGTTGGCGAATCCCAACTTCCCCTCTCCCTCCCGTCGCCGAGTGGCTCCTCCTTCCCTCTCCCCGATGGGGCGAGGGAATCAGATGCCCGGCGCGGGGTAGGCCAAATACGCCAGGCGGCGGACTTCGCGGCGGCCGCGAACGACCGTATCGAGAATCAGCCCGGTGAAGACGTTGAGCGCGGCGAAGATGCCGAGGCCGGTGATCAGGATCGCGGTCGGGAAGCGCGGGACCTGATGGATCTCGATATACGTCAGCACCAGCGGGATGCCGAGGATCAGCGCGAGCAGGCCGAACACGCTGCCGATCGCGCCGAAGAACCAGAGCGGCCGCTCGATCCGGTAGAGCGTCATGATCGTGCGGAGGATCCGCCAGCCGTCGCCGTAGGTGCTGAGCTTCGATTCGGAGCCTTCGGGGCGCGCGTAATAGGGCGTCTCGACCTCGCCGATCGGCATCTTGAGTTCTAGCGCGTGGACGCTGATCTCGGTCTCGATCTCGAATCCGGCGGACAGCGACGGGAAGCTCTTCACGAACCGGCGCGAGAACACGCGGTAGCCCGAGAGGATATCGGTAAAGCTGCGGCCGAACAGGCGCGCGAGCATGCCGGTGAGGAGTGCGTTGCCGAAGCGGTGGCCGCGACGGTAGCTTTCCTGGACCTGGCTGATGCGCGAGCCGACGACCATGTCGAGCTGCTCGTCGAGGACGCGAGCGACCAGATTCGGGGCGGAGGCAGCGTCGTAGGTCGCGTCGCCGTCGGCCATGACGTAGATGTCCGCGTCGATGTCCGCGAACATGCGGCGGACGACTGCGCCCTTGCCCTGGATGCGCTCGGTTCGGACGACAGCTCCGGCGGCACGCGCGACCTCGATCGTGCGGTCGGCGCTGTTGTTGTCGTAGACGTAGATGGTGGCGCCGGGCAGCGCGTCGCGGAACCCGGCGATCGTCTGCGCGATCGCGGCTTCTTCGTTGTAGCAGGGCAGCAGGACGGCGATTCTCGGTTCGGTCATGCCCTGCCCTTGCATTAAGACGCCACGATCGACGTATGACGCCTTTGGGCTGAACACCTTGGGCACGGACGCCTCTTCGCTTCCTTGTTCTCCCGCGAAGGCGGGAGCCCAGTCTGGGTCCCCGCCTTCGCGGGGAAACAATTTCTTACCGATCCCCATCCACCCGTCACCCCGGACGTGTTCCGGAGTCCACCGTTCCACGTGCTCATCGGCTTGAGAGTGCGCGGAACGGTGGATGCCGGAACAAGCCCGGCATGACGGGGAGAAGCTTACGCCTCGGTCTTCGTCGGAGCCTTCTTCGCGCGCGGCTTCTTCGCCGGTGCGTCGGCAGCTTCGGTGCCCTCTGCGTTCTCGGCAGCAACCGGCGACGATTCTGTCACAGCCGTCTCTGCTTCGACCGGAGCTGACTTCTTCTTGGCAGGCGCCTTCTTCGCAGGCTTGGCCTCTTCCGTCGTGTCCGAAGCAGGTGCCTCTTCCGTCACGGTTTCGTCCGAAGCACCGGCGTCGTCGGCAGGTGCTGCCTTCTTCTTTGCAGCAGCCTTCTTCTTCGGCTTGTGATTGTCGTGATCATGCGTGTGCGTGCCACTGGCAAAACCATCCTCGCTCTCGATCGCTGCTTCCAGCTCCTCGCGCGTGGCTTCGCGGTCGGTGATCTCGGCCTTCTCGAACAGGAAGTCGACGACCTTGTCCTCATACAGCGGCGCGCGCAGCTGGGCGGCCGCCATCGGCTCCTGCTGGACGTACTGCATGAACTGCTGGCGCTGCTCGGCAGGATATTGCTGCGCGGCCTGGGCGAGCAGACGCTGCATTTCCTGGTTGGAAACCTCGACGCCGTTCGCCTGGCCGATCTCGGACAGGAGCAGGCCCAGGCGCACGCGACGCTCGGCGATCTTGCGGTAATCGTCGCGCTCGCCTTCCATCTCGGCCATCGCAGCCTCGGGGTCTGCTTCGTGCGTGGCTTCGTGCTGGAGCTGCGACCAGATCTGGTTGAACTCGGCCTCGACCATCGACGGCGGCACTTCGAAGTCGTGACCCTCGGCGAGCTGGTCGAGCAGCTTGCGCTTCATGTGCGTGCGCGTGAGACCGTTATGCTCCTGCTCGATCTGACCCTTGAGCAAGCCCGTGAGCTGATCGAGGCTCTCGAGACCGAGCGACTTGGCCAGATCCTCGTCGATCTTGCTCTCGCCCGCGGTCTTCACCGACTTGACGGTGATGTCGAACGTCGCCGGCTGCCCTGCGAGCGACTTCTCCTGATACTCCTCGGGGAAGGTCACGTTGAGGACCTTGTCGTCGCCGGTCTTCACGCCAACGAGCTGATCCTCGAAGCCGGGGATGAGACGACCCGAACCGAGCTCGACGCCCATGTCGGTGCCGGTGCCGCCCTCGAACGCGACGCCGTCGGCGGTCTTGCCGACGAAATCGACGGTGACGAGATCGCCCATCTTGGCGACGTAATCGTCAGCCGCGTCGTCCCACTTCTTCTGCTGGTCGGCGAACTTCTGGAGCTGCTCGGTGACCGCGTCGTCGGCGACGGGCACGGTCAGGCGCTCGAGCTTCAGGCCGTCGATCGCGGGTGCCGGGACCTGCGGGAGAACCTCCATCTCGACCTTGACCACGGCGTCCTTGCCGAGGTCATAGCCGTCTTCCAGCTCGACCGAAGGCTGCATCGCGGGGCGAAGCTGCTTCTCGGCGACGAGCGTCTGGACGCTCTCCTGGATCGCCGCGTTCAGCGCGTCCTGCGTCAGCGCCGGGCCGTGCATCTTGCGGATGAGGTTCGCCGGCACCTTGCCCGGACGGAAGCCCGGCATCTTCATCTGCGGCGCGAGGCGCTTCAGCTCGACATCGACCTTGGCATCGATATCCTTCGCGGTGATGGTGAGCGTAAAGGCGCGCTTGAGGCCCTCGTTCAACGTCTCGACAGTCTGCATGTCCGGCCTTTGTCTAAAAGAGCATTCAGGATAATTCTTCGGGCGGTCGCCTCGCCTGCGCGGCGGGCTGGTGCGGGCGAAGGGACTCGAACCCCCACATCTTGCGATACTTGGACCTAAACCAAGCGCGTCTACCAGTTCCGCCACGCCCGCACAGGACATCGCCGTAGCGGGCGCGTCTATACCAACGATGCATGCGGGGGCAAGCACATAGGCAACTCCCAACGCAACCGCGCTCGATTACAGGCGTTGAACACCCAGAAGGAGAGACATCATGGCTACCCAACCCCCGGCAGAATTCCCGACCCCGACCTCGCCCGTCGAGCCGACTGCGCCGCCGCCCGAGTTCAATCCGCCCGCGCCGGACGTCGATTTTCCCGATCCCGGTAGTCCGTCGAACGACCCTGCCCCCATCCAGCCCGAGTTTTGAAGATATGACCGATCCCCATTCCGGCACGAACCCCGAAACGCTCCCCGAGGATCGTGACGAGGATACCCGCAGCGACATCGAACAGGCGGTTGAGTCGCGTTCGGACGCGGTCGAGCGCGGCGAAGGCGGCGACGAGCCCGAGACGTTCACGGACACCGGCCTGCCCGACGGCGTCGGTGGTACCGGCGGCGTCGTGAAGAACCAGGACAACGACGCGCAGTAAGCTCGCGTCAGCAACCATACAGGCGGGGGTGGCTATCTTTATGGTGCCACCTCCGCCAATCAGGACCCGATAATCCCCACGATACCCACCTTCGCCGAGCACCAGAGCGTCTATATCGCGCTCGGGCTCGCCGTATTGCTGCTGATCGTAGCGCAGCGCATCCCCATCATTCGCACGCTCGTCAATCTAGCGATGACGCTTGTCCTCGTCGGACTGCTGTTCATCGCGGTCGACCAGCGGCGCCAGTTCGATCCCTATGTCGGCAAGATCGCGCGGTTCCTGAAGATCGAGGACCAGCAGGTTGTTGGCGGCGAGGTTCGCATCCGCATGTCGCCGGACGGCCATTTCTGGGCGCGCGCGACGATCGACGGGGTGAGCCAGCGGCTGCTGATCGACAGCGGCGCGACGATCACGGCGATTTCGGAGAAGACGGCGGACGCTGCGGGGATCGAGGCGCGGGTTGGCGTGGTGCCGATCGTGTTGCAGACCGCCAACGGGTCGATCGCGGCGAAGACGGGGAAGATCGCCTCGCTACGTCTCGACGCGATCGTCGCGCGGGACTTGCAGGTGGTAGTGTCGCCGGCGTTTGGCGAGACGAACGTGTTGGGGATGAACTTCCTGTCGCGTCTGGCGTCGTGGCGGGTGGAGGAGAACACGCTGATCCTCGTGCCCCATCATCCGCAGAAGGGGGACGCGTAAGGCCGCCTCCCGCCGTCCGCTGCTCCCCGACTCCACCCAACTGCCGCCACCCCGGCGAAGGCCGGGGCCCAGTTGGAAAAGTCGCAGTAGCGAAGCGCCGCCCGCAGTCAGCAACGTCCCCCAACTGGGCCCGGCCTTCGCCGGGATGGTGGCGATTGGGAGACGGCTCCCCTTCTGTTCCCTCGCGAACGCGGGGGCCCAGGAATCAAGCAGTACTGCTTTCGGTTACCCTGGACTCCCGCATTCGCGGGAGAACGGACACAGGTGAGAGACCGGCAGGTTCGGGAGAAAGCGAGATAGTCGCTAGCTTACGAAGCCGCCGACTCCCCAAGCATCCCCTTCAGAACCTCGTTCACGACAGCAGGGTTACCCTTCCCCCCCATCGCCTTCATCGTCTGGCCCACGAAGAACCCGAACAGCTTGTCCTTGCCGCCGCGGTAATCCGCGACCTTGTCCGCGTTCGCCGCCATAACCTCGGCGATCACGGCCTCGATCGCGCCGGTGTCGCTGGTCTGCTTCAACCCGCGGTCCTCAACGACCTTCGCCGCGCCGTCGCCGGTCTCGAGCATCACCTCGAACACCTGCTTGGCGAGACTTCCCGACAGCGTGCCGTCCGCGATCAGGCCCAGCAACTCCGCCGCCTGCGCCGGCGACACCGGCGAGTTCTCGATGTCCTTGCCGGTCCGGTTCAGCGCGCCGAACAGCTCCGACGTCGTCCAGTTCGCCGCCGCCGCCGGCTTCACGCCCGCATCGAGCAACGCATCGAACCACCGCGCCGCCTCGACCTCGGCGGTCAACACCGTCGCCTGATACGCCGTGATCCCCAGCGCCTCGTACCGCGCGCGCTTTGCATCCGGCAGCTCGGGCAACGACGCGCGGCACTCGGCGAGGAACGCATCGTCGAGCACCAGCGGCAGCAGATCGGGATCCGGGAAGTAGCGGTAATCATGCGCGTCTTCCTTCGACCGCATCGAGCGCGTCTCGTTCCGATCGGGATCGTAGAGCCGCGTTTCCTGCTGGATCTTGCCGCCGGCTTCGAGCACCTCGACCTGACGCTTGGCCTCCTGCTCGACCACCGCCATCACGAAGCGCACCGAATTGACGTTCTTCGTCTCGGTCCGCGTACCCAGCTCGTCGCCGGGCTTGCGCACGCTGACATTGACGTCGGCGCGCATAGAGCCCTCTTCCATGTTGCCGTCGCACGACCCGACATAGCGCAGGATCGATCGCAGCTTCCGCAGGTAAGCCCCTGTTTCCGCTGGCGATGCGAGATCGGGCTTCGACACGATCTCCATCAGCGCGACGCCCGACCGATTGAGATCGACGTACGACTGGGTCGGATGCTGGTCATGCATCAGCTTGCCGGCATCCTGCTCGACATGGATGCGCTCGACGCCGATCCGCTTGCCCGCGGCGTCGGGATTCTTGTCGTCGAGGCTGATGTCGATTGCGCCTTCACCGACGATCGGATGATAGAGCTGGCTGATCTGGTAGCCCTGCGGCAGATCGGCGTAGAAGTAATTCTTCCGGTCGAACCGCGACCATTCGTTGATCTGCGCCTCGATCGCCATGCCGGTGCGGACCGCCTGGCGGATGCACTCGCGGTTCGGGACCGGCAGCATACCCGGCATCGCGGCGTCGACCAGCGACACCTGCGTGTTGGGCTCCGCACCGAACGCGGTCGCCGCGCCCGAAAAGAGCTTGGCGTTCGACGTCACCTGCGCGTGCACTTCGAGGCCGACCACGACCTCCCACTCGCCGGTTTCGCCCTGGATACGATAATCGCTCATGTTACCACCAAGCCTCTGGTCGCGCGGTAAATCCTGCTCGCTGTTCGATCGCGAGCCCTGCGTTCAGCACGCCTTGCTCGTCGAGCGGCTTGCCGATGATCTGCAGCCCAAGCGGCAGACCCTGCTTGTCGAGCCCACCCGGCACCGACATCGCCGGCAGGCCTGCAAGCGAAGACGGCACGGTGAAGACGTCGTTCAAATACATCGCGATCGGATCAGCCGACTTCTCGCCGAGCGCGAACGCCGCCGACGGTGCGGTCGGGGTGAGCAGGACGTCGCACGCCTCCCAAGCCCGCTCGAAATCGCGCGCGATCAGAGTCCGGACCTTCTGCGCCTGCGTGTAATACGCGTCGTAGAAGCCGGCCGAGAGGACGTAGGTGCCGATCATGATGCGGCGCTTCACCTCGGGGCCGAAGCCATCCGCACGCGTCGCGGCGTACATGTCCTGCAAGCCGGCGCCGGTCGGCAGGTCACGAATCCCGTAGCGAACGCCGTCATAGCGCGCGAGGTTCGACGAGGCTTCGGCGGGCGCGATGATGTAATAGGCGGGCAACGCGTATTTGGTGTGCGGGAGCGAGACCTCGACGATCGTCGCGCCGGCATCCTTGAGCCAGTCGATGCCCTGCTGCCAGAGCGCCTCGATCTCCTCGGGCATCCCGTCGACGCGATATTCCTTGGGAATACCGACGCGCAGGCCGTTGAGATTGGCGGACAAACCCGCTTCCCATTTCGGCACGTCGAGCTGCAACGAGGTGCCGTCCTTGGCGTCGAACCCGGCCATCGCCTCGAGCAGGATCGCGCAGTCACGGACGTCGCGTGCCATCGGCCCGGCCTGGTCGAGCGACGACGCGAACGCGATCGTCCCCCAGCGTGAGCAGCGGCCGTAGGTCGGCTTGATCCCCGAGATGCCGGTGAAGGCGGCAGGCTGGCGGATCGAACCGCCGGTATCGGTACCGGTCGCGCCGGGGCAGAGCCGGGCGGCGACCGCCGACGACGACCCGCCCGACGAGCCGCCGGGTGCGAGCGAAGCGTCGCCGCCGTCGTTGCGCTTCCACGGCGAGATCACGTTGCCGAATGCGGACGTCTCGTTCGACGAGCCCATCGCGAACTGGTCCATGTTCAGCTTGCCGAGCATCCCCGCGCCCGCTTCCCACAAATTCTGCGAGACGGTCGACTCATAGGTCGGCGTGAAGCCTTCGAGGATATGGCTCGCCGCGGTCGTCGTGACGCCCTTGGTGCAGAAAAGGTCCTTCATGCCGATCGGCACGCCGGCCAGCGGCTTGAGCGTCTCGCCGGCTTCGCGTGCGGTATCAGCTGCGGTGGCAGCGGCGATCGCGTGGTCTGGCGTCTCGACAAGAAACGCGTTCAACGCCTTGGCCTGGCTCACCTTGACGATGAACGCATCGGCGACTTCGCGGGCCTTGAAGGAACCATCGCGGACGCCGTCGCGGATCGCTGCGATCCCGAGATCTGTGAGGTCGGTCATTATTCGATCACCTTCGGCACGGCGAAGAAGCCGTGTTCGGCCACGGGCGCGTTGGCGAGAACCTGCTCGCGGATGCCGCCGCCGGTCAGCGGGTCGGCGTTGACGACGTCGTCGCGCAGCCGCAGTGTGTTGGGGATGACGGCGGTCATCGGCTCGATACCGGTCGTGTCGACCTCTTCGAGCATCTCGATCCAGCCAAGGATGTTTCCGAGTTCCGGCGCCATGCGGGCGGCGTCCTCGTCGGTGATCGCGATGCGCGCAAGGCTCGCGATCCGCTTCACGGTTGCAGTATCTACGGACATGGGCTGCGGCTAGCACCCGGCGCGGCGGGGGCGCAATATGTTTCCCGCCTTCTTCGAATCCTCCCCCGCTAGGGGGAGGTGGCGCGAAGCGACGGAGGGGGAGGACACGGAACGGCGGTTACCCTCACCTCCCCCTCCGTCTGGCAAGGGCCAGCCACCTCCCCCTGGCGGGGGAGGATCGTTAGGGAGCCCGTTGCAACCTTCCCCAGCTTCCGGCACGGGAACCCAACCGCCTGCACGGAAGGTCCCGCTTGGCCCGCAAGTTTCTCTATTTCGTCGCCGCGATGATCGTCCTCGCGATCGCCGCCCTGCTCGCGTACCGCCTGTTCGGCACGCAGTTGATGCGCGCGGTTATGGTGCCGAGCGAGACTTTCCAGGCGCAGCGCGAAGCCCCGCGGAACATCTACGCGCGGAAAATCATGTGGCTCGCCCGCCCCGATGCGCCAGGTAACCCTGCGCTCTGGACGCCGCCCGGTTACACGACCGGCGAGCGCGGCACGGGCGCAGCGATCTTCTTCATCCACCCGACGTCGTACATCAACCGCGACCATTGGAACGCGCCGATCGACGATCCCGAGACCAATGCGCGAGCGGAACTGTTCCTGCGCGGCCAGGCGAGCGCGTTCAACGAAGCGGGCGACATCTGGGCGCCGCGGTATCGCCAGGCGACGTTCGGCGCGTTCCTGACCAGCGTTGCGGATAGTGAACGCGCACTGGCGCTCGCTTACGGCGATGTGTCTGCGGCGTTCGACCGATTCCTCAAGGAAGCCGGCCCGACCCGCCCGATCATCCTCGCCGGCCACAGCCAGGGTGCGCTCCATCTCACCCGCCTCCTCCGCGACCGCATCGCCACTGATCCCAAGCTGAAGGCACGGATCGTCGCGGCCTATGTAGTCGGCTGGCCCGTCTCGCGCGCGACCGATCTTCCGAAGATGGGCCTCGCCGAGTGCCGCACCGCCGACCAGACCGGCTGTATCCTGTCGTGGGAGAGCTTTGCCGAACCTGCCGATCCGTCGCTGATCGTCGACGCCTATGACCAGACCACCGGCTTCAACGGCCAGCCGCGCAAGGGCACGCCGATGGTCTGCACCAATCCGCTGACCGGCACCGCCGACGCGACCGCGCCCGCCACCGCCAACCTCGGCACGCTCGTCCCGTCCGCGGACCTGAAGACCGCGACGATCGCGATCAGCAGCGTGCCCGCACGCTGCGCCGACCGCGGCTTCCTGCTGATCGGCGAGGGCCCGAACCTCGGGCCGTACGTGCTGCCCGGCAACAATTACCACGTCTACGACTACAGCCTGTTCTGGGCGAACATCCGCGCCGACGCCAACCGCCGCCTGAAGGCTTTCAAATGATCACGCTCTCCGCCGCGCAGTTCCGCGATGCGCTCCCGAACGGTGGCCGGCTGATCGGTCTCGACGTCGGCACCAAGACGATCGGCACCGCGCTCTGCGACGCCGGCTGGTCGTTCGCGAGCCCCGCGCTCCTGATCCGCCGTACCAAGTTCCAGAAGGACAAGGCCGCGCTTGCCGAGATCATCAAGGCGCAGGCGGTCGTCGGGCTCGTCATCGGCCTGCCGATCAACCTCGACGGTAGCGAGAGCCCACGGTCGCAGTCGACCCGGGCGTTCGCGCAGAACCTCAAGGACATGGGCCTCCCGATCCTGCTTCAGGACGAGCGCTGGTCGACCGTCGCGGTCACCCGCACGCTGATCGAACAGGACGCGAGTCGCGCCAAACGCGCCGAACTCGTCGACAAGATGGCCGCCGCGTACATCCTCCAGGGGGCCATCGACGCGCTGGTGACGGCCCAGATCTAGCGGCGTTCCACCCGGTAGAGTGCCGAACCGCCATTGGTCCAGATCATGCGCAGGTCCGCTGCCTTCGCCGCGCCGGGCAAGAAACCGATTGTCCAGACGTGCGTGAACGCGGCACGGGGAAACCGTGCGATCGTCTTGGCGAAATTGGAGCCGACGGTCGAACAGATCGACGGAAAGACGCTCTGGGTCGGGTCACCGGTATAGGGTGCGGCGATCGCGTAGCGGATGTGCAGCGATTGCTGTCCCTCGATCGCCCATTGCTCGTTGGTGAACACGTCCCGTCGGACGATCGCGAGGGCAGGAAGGTGATTGCGCCGCAGGTCGTCCCACGCGCCTCCACATGGCAACTCGACTAGCGACAGTACCGCAGCGCCATGCGGGATGACTGCAACAGCCGCAAGTTCACGTTGTTGATCGCTGGAGCGTTCGACAAAGCTCAGCGTCGTGCCTGCCAGGCGCAAGACCAGGAAGGCAGTGGCCATCACGGCCAGCGTGCGTGCCATTCGCGAATCGCGCGGCGCGATCGCGATCAATCCCAGCATCACCGCGGCGGGAGCCATCCGCATGTCGACATAGGCGCCCCCCATCAGCAATCGTGGAAGGACGACGAACGCTGCGAGGCACAGCAGCGCGGGTATGCCCAGCAGCGGCGAGAACCCGAGGCAAGCGCTCCGCATTCCGGCATACAGCATGGCGATCAACGGCAGCAGCGAGAGGAGATCGAACCATGGCCAGTGATCGCGGAACAGCGAAACGAGCCATACCAGCTTCACCGGTGCGTCGAACCAGCCCTCGCCGCCAAGCCCGCCCGCTGCCGCGCCCGTCCCGGCCCCGATAGACGCCAGCATGACGAGGAGCGGGACCGTCATCGACAGACACTGGATCGCCGCACCGACGAGCGCCGCCGGCCAGCCACGGCCTGCCGTGCGAAGCCGCGCGATGTCCGCGCCTGCTGTCATCAGCCCCAGCAGCCCCCAGCCGAAGCTGTGCGAAATCCATATTACGCATGCAACGGGTACGAAGAGCAGCGCGCGTATGATCAGGCGACCCTGTCGCCCCAGCCGGATCCACAGCGCCAGTGCGCAGAACGCCAGCGCCTGAGACAGCGCGAAATTGACGAAGCCGAACTGGAATGGCCAGGCATAGGCGAGCGGCAACGCGAACATCGCGGTCGGCGGTATCCGCCCATGCGCCTCTCGCGCGGCCCATAACAGTCCGGTGGCGGTCAGCATCGGGATCGCGATCACCGCCAGCTTGGTCGCGACCTCGAAGGGGAGCAGGTGCGACAGCGCCGGTACGAGCAGGTCCATCCCGAGATTGGGAATCAGCGCCCAGTGATATGCGTAATAGCGCTGGAGATCGGGCGATGTCGGTAGCGCCATCGCAATATGCCAGCGCCCCATATGGCCGGGCAGATCGCCGAGCGGGGGCAGCGCGGGCCATAGCAACGGCACTGCGGACGCCAGGACGAGGGCCAGCGCGAACCACCGCGTTTCCCACCATCGCCCCATCGTCCGTGCCGCTGCGTCCTGCATCATTCCCCCCGTTCGCCATCGCCATCCCATGCCCGCGCTAACATGCGGTTAACCATGCGGATGCAGCGAGGCGTCGCGCGACGCTTGCCCCCTGCCCCCGCCGACACTATCCCGCGCTTTTAATGCGAACCTCAGATCACCGCCCCGCCGCCCTCATCGAAGGCGGCGCCGTCTTCCCGCACCGGCATCTCACCGGTATCGACGGGCTCCAGCCACACGAGATCGCGTTCCTGCTCGACGAGGCGGAGACGTGGGTCGAGGCGAACCGGACTCATGCGACGCCGGACAAGCGGTTGGCCGGGCTTACCCAGATCAACGCGTTTTTCGAGAACAGCACGCGCACGCTCTTGTCGTTCGAGATCGCCGGCAAGCGGCTCGGCGCCGACGTCGTCAACATGCACGCCGCGCAGTCCAGCGTGAAGAAGGGCGAGACGCTGATCGACACCGCGATGACGTTGAACGCGATGCGCGCGGACGTAATCGTGATCCGGCATATGTCCAGCGGCGCGGTGCGGTTGATTGCGGACAAGGTCGATTGTCCGGTGCTGAACGCGGGCGACGGGCGGCATGAGCATCCGACGCAGGCGTTGCTCGATGCGCTGACGATCCGGCGGCGGAAGGGCTCGATCGCCGGGCAGCGCATCGTGATCTGCGGCGACCTGCTGCACAGCCGGGTCGCGCGCTCGAACATCCTGGCGCTGACCGCGCTTGCCGCAGAGGTGCGCGTCTGTGCGCCCTCGACGCTGATGCCACCGATGATCGAGCGGATGGGCGTGCGTGCGTTTACCGATTTCGACAAGGCGTTGGAGGGTGCGGACGTGGTAATGATGCTGCGGTTGCAGAACGAGCGGATGGATGGCGCTTATGTCCCTTCCACGCGCGAATACCGTATGCGCTACGGCTTGACGCTCGACCGGTTGGCGAAGGCGGCGCCGGATGCGCTGGTGATGCACCCTGGGCCGATGAACCGGGGTGTGGAGATCGACTCCGCGGTGGCCGATCACGCTCGCTCGGCGATCACCGAGCAGGTCGAGATGGGGGTCGCCGTCCGGATGGCCTGCCTCGACGTGCTGACCCGAAGAGCGCGCGGCGTGGAGGGTTGGGCATGATCCTCGCACTCACCAACGTGACGCTCGCCTGCCCCGTCGGCGGCGTGTCGAGGGGCAATCTGCTGGTCCGCGATGGCGTGATCGTCGCGACCGGGATCGTCGATATTCCGGCCGGTGCGGACATCGTCGACTGTGGCGGCAAGACGGTCGCGCCGGGAATCGTCGATCTTGGCGTGGCTAAGGTCGATCGTGCGGCGTTTCGCGCCGGCGGGATTGTGCGGATCGGCCTAATGCCCGACCAGTCGCCGGTGCTGGACGACCCCGGCATCGTCCAGCGCGCCGCGTTGATCGGCAAGCCCGACCTGTGGATTCACCCGATCGCGGCCGCGACGCGCGGACTCGAAGGCCATGACCTCGCCGAGATGGCGATCTGTCTTTCGGCTGGCGCCAAGGCGGTGGGCACGGGCAAGCACTGGATCGCCGACAGCGGCGTGATGCGGCGTGTGCTGTCCTATGCGCGCGATCTCGACGTGACGGTGATCGCGCATGCCGAGGATGTTGGACTGACCGCCGGCGCGGTCGCGACCGAGGGCGAGACGGCGACCCGGCTCGGCCTGCCTGCCGCACCGGCGGTGGCCGAGGCGCTGGCGATCGCGCGAGACCTGATGCTTGCCGAGGATACTGGGGCTCGTATCCACATTCGCCAGGTTACGACGGCTGCCGGGTTCGAACTGATCCGTGCGGCGAAGCGTCGTGGCGTGTCGGTAACCTGCGGGATCACGCCGGCGCATCTGCATCTGTCGGAGATCGCGGTCAGTGATTTCCGGTCGTTCGCGCTGCTGTCGCCGCCGTTGCGCGCCGAGAGCGACCGTCGCGCGGCGCTCGAGGCGATCGCAGACGGCACGATCGACGTGCTGTGTTCGGGGCACGAGCCGCGCGGGCCGGAGGAGAAGCGGTTGCCGTTCACCGATTCGAGTAGCGGGATGGCAGGGGCGGAGACGCTGTTGCCGCTCGCGCTGATGCTGGTGCGTGACGAGTTGCTGACACTGGAGCGGCTGTTCGCGCTGCTCGCCAGCAATCCGGCGCGGGTGCTGGGGCTGGATACGGGGACGCTGGAGGTGGGCAAGCCGGCCGACCTGATGCTGTTCGACCGGCTCGCGCCTTGGCAGATCGTCGGGGAAGAGTTTCTGGCGGAGGCGGGGAATACGCCGTTCGATGGCTTGCCGGTGCAGGGGCGCGTGTTGCGATTGTGGAAGGGTGGGCGCGAGGTTCTGTAAGGGTGCACCACCCCGGCGGAGGCCGGGGCCCAATTGGGGGACGTCGCAAACTGAGGACAGCGCCCCGTTATAAACGTTCCCCAATTGGGCCCCGGCCTTCGCCGGGGTGGTCGATACTTTGGAAGTGCGCCTCTCTTACCGCGACGCCAACTGCATGCCGGGTTTGCGCAACCACTGCGCCATGACGTCGCCGGCACCTTGGCGGACGAAGCAGGCGCCGCCCTTGGCGTGATACTGGCGGCACATCGCATTCGCAGCCGACTTGCTGAACCCGCCGACCGAGAGACGGTAGACATCCTCGCCCTTCGCCTTGAACGTCATGCCGTTCGGCGAATAACTGGCGAGTACCGCGAACCGGCGTGCGGCGCGTGCCCAGCCGTCCCTAGCGACCCCCGCGCTCTCGAACGCGCCGAGCTGGACGTACCAATTGCCGGTCGCCGGCGCCTTTACCTGATACGCCGCGGTCGCCATGCCGCGACCCGATGAGACGGGTGCGGACGCGACCTTGATCGGGCCGCCCGACGGACGGAGCATCATCGTCGGCAACGCCTGGACGACCTCCTGCCGCGGTCCGAACGCGATTTTCGAGACGCCAGCCGCTGACACCGAAGCGATCTGCACAGGCGCAACTTCGGTCGGCGCGATGACCGGATCTGCTGCCGCCAAGGCCTGTTCCGGAACACCCGGAGCTGGCGCGTTCAATGCCAGCGCGACCGGTTGTCCCGCGTCGGGTACTGCGCGAACGCCGAGCAGGCTCGCGACTTGGTCCGACGCCTTGGCCGGCTGAGCGAACAAAGCCCATTGCTCGAGCCGGGCGTCGACGTCTGCTGGTGCCATGTCCGCCGCCGCGACCACGCGTGCCTCCTGCCAGCGTCCCGCCAGCGCGAAGCTCAGCGCGAGGTTCTGGCGTATCTTCGCATTCGAGGCTGGCGAACGGGCGGCTTCGGTCAGGACCGCGATCCCACCGGCGGTGTCGCCCGCGAGCGACAGGGCAAGGCCACGATCGACCGCTGGGATGATCGCGGCGTTCGCTTCGAGGCTATGACGCGCCGACTGCCAGTCTCCGGTTGCGATCTGCGACAGCGCGAGGTTGAGCGCCGCCCTGCCGTTGGTGGGCGACAGTTGCAGCGCGTCGGCGAACGCGTGCGAGGCCGAGGCGAACCGCCCGCCCTTGAGATAGCTCTGGCCGAGCAGCATCCGGTAGTCCGCCTGCTGCGGCATGAGTGCCACCGCACGCTCCGCATAACCGATCGCGATGGGACCATCGTTGCGCGCGAGTGCCGCCTGCGCCTGCCCCACATCGCCGGCCGCACCCTTTGTCGCGAGGGCCGCATTGCGGTCGCTGGCCGAGGCGATGCCGCCCCCGTTCGCGGCACAGCCGACCATCGTACCCCCGAGCAGGAGGGCGGAGATGCCGCCGAGGAGGAGAGCGCGCGTGGTCATCGGGGCAATCCCTGTTTCATGGCAAACGCTAGACCGCACATAGTTCCCACTCCCGGTATTCGCGTACGCAGTGCCATATCGGTTTAAAGAAGCGGTTAACGCGACTTCATAATGACTTACCGAGGCGCGATGTTGGGCATCGGGAACGGTCGCCCTTTGCCTTGCGCGACGAACGGCGGCATGGTGGCGGCGAGACGGTATGAGGGATGGCGATGACGGTTCGGCGTAAGCTTTTGGTGGGTGCGATCGCGTTGAGCGGAATGCTGGCCGCCGTCCCTGCGTTTGCCGATGTGAAGGCCGGCGTCGATGCCTGGGCGAAGGGCGATTATCCGCGTGCGATCACCGAGTGGCGCCCGCTGGCGGTGGCGGGCGATGCGGACGCGCAGTTCAACCTGGCGCAGGCGTACAAGCTGGGGCGCGGCGTACCGCTGGATCCGGTGCTGGCCGAGAGCTGGTTCCGGAAGGCGGCGATGCAGGGGCATGTGCAGGCCGCCGACAATTACGGGCTCGCGTTGTTCCAGGCCGAAAAAAAGACGGATGCGCTGCCGTGGCTGCAGAAATCGGTCGCGCATGGTGAACCGCGGGCGCAGCTGGTGCTCGGGACGATGTTGTTCAACGGCGACGGCATACCGCGCGATTTCCCGCGAGCCTATGCGCTGATGACGCGCGCGTCGGCGTCGGGCTTGCAGTCGGCCTCGCAGACGCTCGCGCAGATGGACCAGTATATCTCGCCCACCGACCGCGAGAAGGGCACCGCGCTGGCGCAGCAATATGCGTTGCAATCCCCGCCGCCGGGGCCTTCGCGTGCGACGATCGGGCAAACGCCGGTCGCGCCGCCGCGTACCGCCAGCGCGCCGCGTCCGTCGAAGCTGCCGCCGAGTTCGCTTCCTGCGCGCGTCCCCGGGCCGACACGCGAACCGGCCCCGACGCGGGAACCGACGCCGATGCGCGAGCCGGCACCGGTCAGGCAGGCGCAGGTGAAGCCGCCCAAGCCTGCGCCGACGAAACCTGCGCCGGCAAAAGCTATAGCGGCCAAGCCCGCGCCGGTGCGTGCGACGGGCAATTGGCGCGTGCAGCTCGGTGCGTTCCGCGACCAGGGCAATGCCGAGACGCAGTGGAACAAGGTTCGCGGCAAGCTGCGCGGTGCACAGCCCTTCTACGCGAAGGCGGGCGGCGTGACGCGGCTCCAGGCGGGCGGCTTTGCATCGAAGGCGGATGCGACGCGGGCTTGCTCGGCGTCTGGCGTGGCGTGCGTGATCGTCGCGCCCTGAGCGAATGAGCCCGGCCGCTACGATACTCATGACGAGGATGTGCGAATGTTCTTCCTGACCCTGGCGCTGTTGTCGGCGCCATCGACTTGCACCGAGATCAAGCAGCAGTGCCGCGCGTGTCCTACCGCGCCTAACGTCAAAGGGTGTTCTACGGTCGGGATTGCGTGCCAGCCAACGCGTCGCATCTGCGAACCTGCCGTTTCTCCGAAGTCCGTGGCGCGGGCGGACCGGGTGGCTGACAAAAAGGCGCGCTGAGCGATCGTGCCTTTGCCCGGCGGACGAGCGATCGGGTGCGGCAGGGATCAAATAGCTGGACCGGTCGTTTCGTTTCGACATCGACCGGGAGCTAGATGCATGATTTCGAAGACCTTGGCGCTGGCAGTTGCCGGCGCGACGCTGTTGGCCGCGTGTTCTGGCGAGCAGCCTGCGACGACCACGAGCAACGACGCGATGGTGGATAACGGCGTGTCTCTGCGCAATCTCGCCGAGACGGACGTCGCGGTACCCAAGCCCGAGCAGCTTACCGTGAAGGGGCGGCTTATCCCGACCCCGTCGGATCCGACGTCGCGGCATTTCCTGTTGCGCGAACGGAAAGCGGCCAGCGGCACGATCATCGCGATCCTGCGGCAGGAACATGACGGCAACGTCGCCTATGCGCGCACCGAGACCGATTGCGGCAAGCGGTTGTTCCATGTGCTGGGCGTTGGACCAAACCGCGCGCTGGTCGAGACGAACGTAGCGCATGATGGCCCGTTGCGGCCAATCAAGGGTTTGCCGTTGCGTGAGGAACTGGCGACATATGTATGCAACGCGAGCGGGACGCCGCTGGCGAAGGCCTGACTTTAACTTCTGCGCCCCTCCCTGGAAGGGAGGGGTTGGGGGGTGGGTCGGCCGGCTTGAACCACGACGGTCCGATTAACGCGGAAACCGACCCACCCCCTGCCCCTCCCTTCCAGGGAAGGGTAAGAAGTCTAGGCCGTGATCCAGTCGCGCTTCGCGATGCCCTGGACATAAAGTAGCGTCGTCAGGTCGCCGTGATCGATGCGCGCGGCTGCCGCCGCTGCAACGATCGGCTTGGCGTGGTAGGCCACGCCCAGCCCCGCCGCCTCGATCATCGCAAGGTCGTTCGCACCGTCGCCAACTGCAAGCGATTCTTCCACCACGATCCCCCGCTCGGCGATCGCGGCCCGTAGCGTCGTCAGCTTCGTGTTCGACCCTATGATCGGTTTGGTCACCGTCCCCGTTAGCACGCCACTCTCGATCTCGAGCACGTTGGCGATCGCGCGGTCAAAGCCGATCTCCTTTGCCACCGGCTCCGCGAACCGCGTGAACCCGCCCGACACCAGCACCGCCAGCGCCCCCCTTGCACGCATCGTCCGCACCAAAGCCTTGGCGCCAGGCATGATCGTCACGCGCTCGGCTAAGCAGCGTTCGATGTCGCTTTCGGCCAGGCCTTTGAGGAGCGCTACGCGCGCATCGAGCGCGGCTTCGAAATCGAGTTCACCGCGCATCGCGCGCTCGGTGATCTCTGCGATCTGCGGCTTGATCCCGGCATAGTCCGCCAGTTCGTCGATGCATTCGACGGTGATCATGGTGGAGTCCATGTCCGCGACCAGCAGCTTCTTGGTGCGCGTCAGGCTCGACTGCACGATCACGTCTGTCGCGGGAAATGCGCCCTCGAGCGCAGTCCGCCCCACATCGGGCGCCATCCCGAAGATCAGGTCGGCGGCGTCGCCCTCGTCGATCCAGCCGCTCGCACCCGGTGCGCAGCCTGCGTCGCGCAAGCGGTCCATCGCGGTCGAAATATCGCCTGCGGTCAGCGTGCCCGAGGCTATAAGCGTTGCCGTGAACATACCCATCTCCCAATCAACGGGCGCTCTCCCGAAGGTCGCGCTCATCGCAGGGCCGACCGCGAGCGGCAAGTCCGCGCTCGCGCTGGCCGTAGCCGACCGCCACGACGGCGTCGTCATCAACGCCGACTCCGCGCAGGTCTATGCCGACCTCCGCATCCTCACCGCGCGCCCGTCGGCGGAAGAAGAAGCAAGCGCCCCGCACCGACTGTTCGGCCATGTCGACGCCGCCGATGCGAGCTACTCCGCCGCACGCTGGGCCGCCGAGGCAACGCTGGCGATCCGAGACACGCTCGCGGAGGGGAAGCTGCCGATCCTGGTTGGCGGGACCGGGCTCTATATCCGCACCTTGCTCGACGGTATCGCGCCTGTTCCCGAGATCGACCCGGCCCTTCGCGAGGAGGTCCGCGCCCTCCCCGTGGCGGAGGCGCACGCCGCGCTCACGCAACTCGACCCGCAAGCCGCGACCAAGCTCAACGCAGCCGACACCACCCGCGTCGCCCGCGCGCTCGAAGTCGTCCGCGGCACCGGCCGTACGCTTACCGACTGGCAGACCGAGAAGATCGGCGGGATCGGCGACACGATCGACGTCTGCGCGCTGATCCTGATCCCCGACCGCGACTGGCTCAACGCGCGCATCGACCAGCGCTTCGCCAAGATGGCCGATACCAGCCGCGAGGAGATCGCCGCGCTGCTCGCCCGCACCGACATCCCGCAGGACGCGCCGATCCGCCGCGCGATCGGTGTGCCCGAGATCGCCGCGCTCGTCCGTGGAGAGACCTCGCAACCCGACGCCATCGCCGCCGGATCGCTCGCCACGCGGCGCTACGCCAAGCGACAATATACGTGGCTCCGGCACCAGCCACCCGCTGCTTGGACCCGCACCGAAGCGCTCGATCTCCCAACGCGCCTGCAGCAATTTGAAACTATATTGCTCAAATGATGTTTGACACGCATCTTTTATATCGGTAGCCGGCCCCACCACGAGACGCTAAAGGCAGCGTTCTCGCAAAGGATGATATGAAATGACCGAGAAGAGTGGAGCCGATATCCTGATCGAGGCGCTGTGCGATCTCGGCGTGGAGGTCGTCTTCGGCTATCCGGGTGGTGCCGTGCTGCCGATCTACGACGCGCTGTTTCGCAGTGGCCGGATCAAGCACATTCTGGTGCGCCACGAACAGGCTGCGACGCATGCGGCCGAGGGTTATGCCCGCTCGACCGGCAAGCCCGGCGTGGTGCTCGTCACCTCTGGCCCCGGCGCGACCAACGCGGTCACCGGCATCACCGACGCCCTGATGGATTCGATCCCGATGGTCGTGATCACCGGCCAGGTGCCGACCGCGCTGATCGGCACCGACGCGTTCCAGGAGGCCGATACCGTCGGCATCACGCGCCATTGCTCGAAGCACAACTACCTTGTGAAGGATCCCGCCAAGCTTGGCGACGTGATCCACGAGGCGTTCCACATCGCCACCTCGGGTCGCCCGGGGCCGGTGGTCGTCGACATCCCCAAGGACGTGCAGGTCGCCACGGCGCGGTACAAGAAGCCCGGCCCTATCCAGCACAAGACCTATCGCCCGCAGGTGAAGGCCGACCAGTCGCAGATCGAGCAGCTCGTCGACATGCTGGCCGCGGCAGAACGCCCGATCCTGTACACCGGCGGCGGCATCATCAATTCCGGCCCGGCCGCGAGCCAGTTGCTGTGCGAACTCGTCCGCATCACCGGCGCGCCGGTGACGTCGACGCTTATGGGCCTCGGCGCCTATCCCGCGTCCGGCCCGCAGTGGCTCGGCATGCTCGGGATGCACGGCACGTACGAGGCCAACATGGCGATGAACCAGGCCGACCTCGTCGTCGCGCTCGGCTCGCGATTCGACGACCGCGTGACCGGGCGGCTCGACGCGTTCAGCCCGAACTCGCGGAAGGTGCATATCGACATCGATCGCTCGTCGGTGAACAAGACTGTGCGCGTCGATCTCGGGATCATCGCGGACGTCGGTCATGCGCTCGAGGACATGGTCCGGATCTGGAAGAGCCGCCAGCATCCCAAGCCCGACACGACCGACTGGCAGCGGCGGATCGCCGGCTGGCGCGCGGTGAAGTGTCTCGATTTCCCCGAGAACGATCCGAACGAGATCATGCCGCAGCGCGCGATCCGGGCGCTGTTCGATGCGACGCAGGCACGCTCGCCGATCATCACGACCGAGGTCGGCCAGCACCAGATGTGGGCGGCGCAGCATTTCGGGTTCGAGAAGCCGAACAAGTGGCTGACCAGCGGCGGTCTCGGCACGATGGGCTATGGCCTGCCCGCCGCGATCGGCGCGCAGCTTGGCAACCCGAACGCGCTGGTGATCGACATCGCCGGCGAAGCGTCGATCCAGATGAACATCCAGGAGCTGGCCACCGCGTCGCAATACCGGTTGCCGGTGAAGATCTTCATCCTCAACAACCAGTATATGGGCATGGTCCGCCAGTGGCAGGAGCTCACCTATGAGAGCCGCTATGCCGAGAGCTATTCGGATTCGCTGCCAGATTTCGTGAAGCTCGGCGAGGCTTACGGTTGGAAGGGCATCCTGATCGAGACGCGCGACCAGCTCGACGGCGGGATCGCCGAGATGCTCGCGTATGACGGCCCGGTGATCGTCGACTGCCGCGTGTCGCAGCTGACGAATTGCTTCCCGATGATCCCGTCGGGGGCCGCGCATACCGACATGATCCTGCAGGCGAACGAAGTGTCCGGCACGATGGACGACGAAGCGAAGGCGCTGGTGTGATGACGGCCCAGATCGCAACCGAATCCCCCTCCCGCCTGCGGGAGGGGTTAGGGGAGGGCATGATGTCCACAGCATCGCCAGCCCTCGCCTCCCCTCCCCCGACCCCTCCCGCAAGCGGAAGGGGAGAGTAAGAAACCATGCACATTTCCCAGGAAAAGGCTGAGCGGCATACGCTCGCCGTCATCGTCGACAACGAACCGGGCATCCTCGCCCGGATCGCCGGCCTGTTCACCGCGCGCGGCTATAATATCGAGAGCCTGACGGTGAGCGAGATCACCGCGGACAAGTCGGTCAGCAGGATCACGATCGTCACCAGCGCCTCGCCGGCGACGATGGAGCAGATCATCGCGCAGCTCGACCGGCTGGTGCCGGTGCACAAGGTCACCGACCTGACGGCACAGGGCGCGCATGTCGAGCGCGAGCTGGCGTTGGTCAAGGTTCGCGGCACCGGCGACCACCGGATCGAAGCGCTGCGCCTCGCCGACGTCTACCGCGCGCGCGTGGTCGATGCGACGACGTCGAGCTTCGTGTTCGAGGTCACCGGCGGCATCGACAAGATCGACAAGTTCGTCGAACTCATGGGTGAAGTCGGTCTGATCGAAGTCGCCCGAACCGGCATCGTCGCGATCGCCCGCGGCAAAGAGCCGGCCTGAATTACTGCGTCATCCTGACGAAAATCAGGATCCAGAGCCCCAATCGGCGCCGCCTGGAACCCTGGGTTCCGGCGTTCGCCGGAATGACGAAAGAAGGAAGAATCCAATGCGTGTGTATTACGATCGCGACGCCGACCTGAACCTCATCACCGACAAGAAGATCGCGATCGTCGGCTATGGTTCGCAGGGCCATGCGCACGCGCAGAACCTCCGCGATTCAGGCGTCAAGGACGTCGCGATCGCGCTGCGCGAAGGCTCGGCCACCGCCAAGAAGGCGATCGAGGCGGGCTTCGCGGTCAAGTCGAACAAGGAAGCTGCCGCCTGGGCGGACATCGTCATGATCCTCGCGCCCGACGAGCATCAGGCGGCGATCTACGCTGCCGACCTGCACGACAACCTCAAGCAGGGCGCAACGATTGCTTTTGCCCACGGTCTCAACGTGCATTTCGGCCTGATCGAGCCGCGCGCCGATCTCGACGTCATCATGATCGCGCCGAAGGGCCCCGGCCACACCGTGCGCAGCGAATATGTCCGCGGCGGCGGCGTCCCCTGCCTGATCGCGATCGACCAGGACAAGTCGGGCAACGCGCATGACATCGCGCTCGCCTATGCCAGCGGCGTCGGCGGCGGTCGCTCGGGGATCATCGAGACCAACTTCCGCGAGGAATGCGAGACCGACCTGTTCGGTGAGCAGGCCGTGCTGTGCGGCGGCATCACCCACCTGATCCAGGCCGGGTTCGAGACGCTGGTCGAGGCCGGCTACGCGCCCGAAATGGCGTATTTCGAGTGCCTCCACGAGACCAAGCTGATCGTCGATCTGCTGTATGAGGGCGGCATCGCCAACATGCGCTATTCGATCTCGAACACCGCCGAGTATGGTGACATCACGACGGGTCCGCGGATCATCACCTCGGAGACCAAGGCGGAGATGAAGCGCGTGCTGGCGGATATCCAGTCGGGCCGGTTCGTGAAGAACTTCATCCTCGACAACCGCGCGGGGCAGCCTGAACTGAAGGCGGCGCGGAAGCAGGCGCTGGCGCATCCGATCGAGAAGATCGGGTCGGAACTGCGCGGGATGATGCCTTGGATCGGGAAGAATGCTTTGGTCGACAAGGCGAAGAACTGACGCGAGCGCGCGTTAGCGCGTGAGCGCGGCCGGCACGACGGAGCCTGCCCATAGGGCACGGCTTCGCCGGGTTTGACGGGTTGGCGTGGGGGAAAGTACCTATCTCGAATTCACGTCCAACCCATACCCACCCCGGCGAAGGCCGGGGCCCAGTTGGACAGGCCGGGGTAACGAAACGCGTCTTCCGTTAGCAACGTCCCCCAACTGGGCCCCGGCCTTCGCCGGGGTGGTGGCGTTTTGGGGAAGCGTCAATCGCTGCTTATCCTGCTCCCTCGCGAACGCGGGGTCCAGGGTCTCGAGCGGTGATCGGGGTTTAGCTGGGCCCCCGCGTCCGCGGGGGAACGAGAGCTGGCGGTGCACTCCACCGCGAGCGCGCCCCCTCACCGACCCAATTCCGAAACACAGCGTTGGCATAAGGTCGTTTGACGCGCCCGCCCCGGTCGGCCAGCATCGCGCGTCAAACAGGAGACCCCGTATGCGCCTAGTCCTAGCCACGATCCTCGCCCTTACCGCCGCGCCTATCATGGCCCAGACCGCCGCCATCCCCGGCGCCCCCGTCAAGGCACGCGTCGCCGCCGGTACCTATGCGGTCGACCCGAACCACACGCAGGTGACGTGGCAGGTCAACCATATGGGCTTCTCGATGCTCGAAGGGCAGCTCGGCGCGTCGGGGGGCAGCATCACGATCGATCCCGCCAAGCCGAACGCAACCAAGGTCGAAGTCAACTTCGCGATCGACCAGCTTTCGGTCACCGCGGCACCGTTCGCCGGCCATCTGAAGTCGAAGGACTTCTTCGACGCCGCGACCTATCCGACCGCGAAGTTCGTTTCGACCAAGGTCGTTGCGACCGGCGACAAGGCGACGATCACCGGCGACCTGACGCTCAAGGGCGTCACCAAGCCGGTCGTGCTCCAGGCGACCTTCGTCGGCGCGGGCGCGAACCCGATGAACAAGAAGCTGAACTTCGGCTTCCGCGCGACGACCTCTATCAAGCGTAGCGACTTCAACATCGGTGCTTACGCTCCGGTCGTGTCGGACAAGGTCGATTTGACGATCAACGCGGCCTTCGCGGCGCAATAATCTGTCTAAATTCCTATCGCGCTGGACACGGACCGTGTCCGCGCGATAGGACGCCATCAATGACGCATGGCCGCCTCCTGCTGCTTCGACTTACGCGCCCTTAGGCGCGCCGATCGTTTGCGCGGTGGCCATGCCCCGCGCCTCGCGCCTAAGGGCTGACCCGAACGCTCCCGACGACACGAGAGACACGAGCCATGCTGCGCGACCCATCGACCAAATACCGTCCCTTCCCGCAAATCGACCTGCCCGACCGCCAATGGCCGTCGAAGACCATCGTCAAGCCGCCCCGCTGGCTCTCCACCGATCTGCGCGACGGCAACCAGGCGCTGATCGATCCGATGGATGCCGAGAAGAAGACGCGGTTCTTCGACCTGCTCTGCAAGGTCGGGCTGAAGGAGATCGAGGTCGGTTTCCCGAGCGCCGGCGCAACCGAGTTCGACTTCATCTCGGGGCTGGTGAAGACCGGGCGCATTCCCGACGACGTGTCGATCCAGGTGCTGACGCAGTCACGCCGGGACCTGATCGAAACGAGCTTTGCCAGCCTGGTCGGTGCCAAGACCGCGATCGTCCACCTCTACAACGCCGTCTCGCCTGCGTGGCGCAAGATCGTGTTCGGGATGGACCGCGCGCAGGTTAAGCAAATCGCGATCGACGGCGCCAAGGTGCTGCGCGATGAGGCGGCCAAGCAGCCAAACGTCCGCTGGCAGTTCGAATACAGCCCCGAGACCTTCTCGACCGCCGAACTCGATTTCTCGCTGGAAGTCTGCGAGGCGGTGATGGACGTGCTGATGCCGACGCCCGAGAACCCGATCATCTTCAACCTGCCCGCCACCGTCGAGTGCGCGACGCCGAACATCTATGCCGACCAGATCGAATGGTTCGGGCGGCACATCCGCAACCGCGACGCGGTGGCGATCTCGCTGCACACGCACAACGACCGCGGCACCGGCGTCGCGGCGGCGGAGCTCGGCATGATGGCGGGCGCGGACCGGGTCGAGGGCTGCCTGCTCGGCAACGGCGAGCGCACCGGCAATTGCGATCTCGTGACCGTCGCGCTCAACATGTACACGCAAGGCGTCGACCCGAAGCTCGACCTGTCGGACATCGACGGCGTCGTGAACACGGTCAATTACTGCACCAACATCCCCGTCCACCCGCGCACGCCCTATGCTGGCGACCTGGTCTTCACCGCGTTTTCGGGGTCGCATCAGGACGCTATCAAGAAGGGCTTCGCGGCGCAGGAGGCGAAGAACGACACGTTGTGGGAGGTACCGTATCTCCCTATCGATCCCGCCGATCTCGGCCGCAGCTACGAGGCGGTGATCCGCGTCAACTCGCAGTCGGGCAAGGGCGGCGTCGCCTGGGTGATCGAGCAGGACAAGGGGCTGAAGCTGCCCAAGCGGTTGCAGGCGGACTTCAGCCGGCACGTCCAGGCCTATGCCGACGAGACCAGCCGCGAGCTGAACGCCGCGGACATCTGGAGCCTGTTCGAGCGGACCTACATGCCGCAGGCGGACGACCGGGTGGAGCTGCGCGATTACGAGGAAAGCGGCGCCTCGGGACAGCGAGTCTTCATCGGCCGGGTGGCGATCGACGGCGAGGAGCGGTCGATCTCCGGGCGCGGCAACGGCCTGATCTCGGGCGTGATCGCGGCGATCGCGGAGTCGACCGGGCCGACGCTCGACGTGGTCGACTATAACGAGCACGCGATCGGCCACGGGGCGGACGCGCAGGCGGCAGCGTATGTCGAATGCCGGACTGCCGAGGGTCGGACAGTGTTCGGCGTCGGCATGGATACCGACATTGCGACTGCCTCGGTGCGTGCGGTTCTGAGCGCCGCCAACCGCGCCTGACCTTATGAAAGACGGCCACCGGCTGAACCGGTGGCCGTTTCTCCTTACGCCAGCTTCGCCAGCAACGCCTGTGCCGCCTTTGCCGACGAGGCGGGGTTCTGGCCGGTGATCAGCAAACCGTCCTCGACCACGTACACGCCCCAGTCGGCGGTCTTGGAATAGGTGCCCCCCTTCTGCTGCAGCATGTCCTCGACCAGGAACGGCACGACATCGCTGAGCCCGACCGCGGCTTCTTCGGTGTTGGTGAAGCCGGTGACGGTCTTTCCCTTCACGAGCGGCGCACCATCGGCGGCCCTCACGTCGCGCAGCACGCCGGGTGCGTGACAGACGAGGGCGACGGGCTTGCCTGCGCCGATCGCGTCCTCGATCAGCGCGATCGATGCTGGATCGTTGGCGAGATCCCAGAGCGGTCCGTGCCCACCGGGATAGAACACCGCGTCATAGTCCGGGATCCGCATCTCGGACAGTTTGCGCGTGTCGGCGAGCGCCGCGGTGGCCTCCGCATCGGCGTCGAACCGCCGCGTCGCATCGGTCTGCGCTTCGGGCTTGGCGCTGCTTGGATCGAGCGGCGGCTGGCCACCGGCCGGCGACGCGAGCGTGATGTCCGCGCCGGCATCCTTGAACACGTAGTAAGGCGCGGCGAGTTCCTCGAGCCAGAAACCGGTCTTGCGGCCGGTATCGCCGAGATCGGCATGCGAGGTGAGGACGACGAGAATTTTCAACTTTGGTCTCCGGATCAGGTTCGTGGAGAGAGAACGAACCGGCTTTAGGATCGGCACCTTCCGACTGTGAAACCAAATGCGCCCGCTCGAAGGACTATCGCTCCCGCACGATACGGCAGCCGATCGCGGCGTCCGGGTATATGTCGGTCTTCATGGTCTCGATCTCGATCCGCCGCACCCGTTCGTCTGCCAAACACAGCGTGGCGATCGCCTCGCAAAGCGTCTCCTGCAACGCGAACGGGCGCTCCGCTACCATCGCCAGGATGCCTGCGCGGATGAAGTCGTAATCGAGTACTTGCTCGATCGCATCCTCGCCGAGTGGGCCTGGATACACGACCGTCATCTCGACCGAGACGACCACGCGTTGAGGCGCGACCTCGTGCGGGTGGATGCCCAGCCGCATCATCACCTCGAGTCCGTCCAGGATCGTCGTGAATTCAGCCATTCCGCCCCCCAGGGTCCCGATCGAACATCACGTCGCCGTCACGCGTCAGAAACCGCTGTCCGCAATCGACGAACACATTCTGCCCCGTCACGCCCCTTGCGGTCAGCAGCCACGCGACCGCATCGGCCACTGCCTCCGCACCGACCGGTCGCTTGAGGAAATTGTCGCTCGCTACCGCCGCGAACTCCTCCTCGCTTTGGTCTCCGCTCGGCAAGGTCAGCCCCGGCGATACCGCGTTGACCGAGATGCGCGGTCCGAGCGCCTGTGCGAGCATCGTCGTTGCCCCCTCCAGCGCGATCTTGCCGCAACTGTACGAGAAAAAGTCAGGGTTGAGGTTGGCCACCTTCTGGTCGAGCACATTGACCACCGCGCCGTCCGCGACGTCGTCCTGCGACGCCAGCGCGGATGCTAGCAGCACCGGCGCGCCGCAATTGATCGCGCCGAGCTCGGCGAACAGCACCGGATCGACGGTCGGTGGTCGGTCGAACTCGAACTTCGACGCGCAGTTCACCAGCCCGTCGATCGGCCCGCCGATCGCGGCCCGCACCGTCGCGAACAGGTCGCCGATCGTGCCGAGATCGCTCAGGTCACCCGCTACCGAAGCGGCATGACCACCCATGCCGACGATCTCCGCCACCAGCGCGGCCGCCTCGTCGGGAGAATGTCCCTGATGCACGACCACGGCATGCCCGTCGGCAGCCAGCCGCCGGACGATCGCCGCACCCAGCCGCTTCGCCCCACCCGTCACCAGGACGGTTCGCATCAGACGCCACGCCCCATCAATGCCAGCACTTCCTTCCGGCTGCGCTCGTCGTCGCGGAACACGCCCATCATCCGGCTCGTGACCATCGTCACCCCCGGCGTGCGGACGCCGCGCGCGGTCATGCAGGCATGGCTAGCCTCGATCACCACCGCGACGCCCTGCGGCTTGAGGTTGTCCCAGATGCAGTCGGCCACTTCCGCGGTCAGCCGCTCCTGCACCTGCAACCGCCGCGCGAAGCCGTGCAGCACGCGCGCGAGCTTCGAAATCCCGACGACATGGTCGCGCGGCAGGTACGCGATGTGCGCCTTGCCGATGATCGGCGCCATGTGGTGCTCGCAATGCGACTGGAACGGGATGTCCTTCAGCAGGACGATCTCGTCATACCCGCCGACTTCCTCGAACACGCGTTCGAGATGTTTCGCCGGATCGTCGCCATAGCCCGCGCAATATTCCTTCCACGCACGTGCAACACGACGCGGCGTGTCGAGCAGCCCCTCGCGGGTCGGATCGTCGCCCGCCCAGCGGATCAACGTACGGATCGCCGACGCTACGTCATCGGGCACATTTATCTTGCCGTCAGGACCGAGCACATCGTCTTCAACCGGCCGCTGCTCGGACCCGTTCAGTTCATCCCGCATCGCAACACCCTTTGTCAGCATACCCAAACATCGGAACATGGGTCCTCTTTTGCAACTGTTTCATTTCAGCAACGCGCCGTAAATCCCAGTATTCCGGGGCTCAAAATGCGTTGACGGTAGATCGTTTTCGTCGTTACTTCGCCATACCTGAAAAACTAAATCGTGAATCGGCACAGACCGGCACGATCGGGGAGAGGACTGACATGGCCAAGTTCGAATTGCTCGCCGCCTCGGCGATGATACTCCTGTCGATTGCGCCGGCAATGGCCCAGACGGCCACCACATCGGCTGAAAACGCCGGCCCCACCAACGGCCCCGGGCAGGAAGCGCCGTCGACGCCCGGCACATCGACGCAGACCACCCCCGCCGATACCGCGGCCAGCGCCTATGCGTCGCAGGATATCGTGGTTACCGCGCAACGCCAATCGCAACGTTTGCAGGATGTTCCGATTGCAGTGAGCGCTTTTACCGCGGACACAATCTCGAAGCAGCAGATCGTCAACCCGAGTGCGCTCCAGCAGACGTTGCCCAACGTCACCTTCACCAAGACCAATTTCACCACGTCGAGCTTCACGATCCGCGGTATCGGCGATCTGTGCGTCGGCGCGACCTGCGACCAGGCGACCGCGATCCACGTCAACGACATGCCGCTGGTCACCACGCGACTGTTCGAAAGCGAGTTCTTCGATCTGGAGCGGATCGAGGTGTTGCGTGGGCCGCAGGGTACGCTGTTCGGCCGAAACGCGACCTCGGGCGTGGTCAACTTCATCACCGCCAAGCCGGACCTGTCGGGAATCCACGCCGCCGCCGAGGCCGAATACGGCAATTACGATTCGAAGCGTGCTCGCGCGATGATCAACCTGCCCTTCACCGATACGCTCGGCATCCGCGTTGCGGGCACGTATCTCAACCGCGACGGCTATACCAAGAACACCTATGACAATTCGAAGATCGACGGGCGCGACCTGTATTCGATCCGCGGCACGCTGTCGTGGGAGCCCACCAGCGATACCCGCGTCGACCTGATCGGTTATTATTTCCGCGAGAAGGATAACCGGAGCCGCATTCAGAAGCAGCTCTGCCATCGCGATCCGACCGGCATCCTGGGCTGTCTTCCCGATCGGCTGGCCAACGAGACGCCGAATGGCAACTCGACGCTGGCCGCGACGCTTGCCTCGACACAGTATTTCGGGATTGCCGGTACGCAGCTCGGCCACCCCGAGATCGCCGCGATCGGCCTGCAGAACCTGTATGCGACCGACACCTATGCCGGGGTCGTCAATCCCGGCGACGTCCGCACCGTCCGGATCGATTCAAACCCGACCTATTTCGCCGAGGAAGAGCAGTACACCGCCAAAATCTTCCATGATTTCGGTCCGGTTTCGTTCAACTTCACCGGCGGGTTCTCGCGCAACACGGTCGACAGCACGACCGACTTCAACCTCGCGGTCGAGAACCCGCTCGCGGGCAATGTCGGCCTGAACACGTTGAACGCGATTGGCCGCCCCGGCGTCGTGATTCCGCTGCCCGGCGGTGCGCTGGTCAATACCGGCTATCTGAACGGCGTCCGCTCCGTGCTGATCCCCAATGGCCCCGCCGGCGGCGCGTGCCAGTCGGGTGCCGATCCGAACAATGTCGGCGTGTTCGGCGGCAACGGCATCGGCTGTTACGCGCAGAGCCTCGACGTCGATCGCTCGCGGCAGGTGAACCGGCAATATTCGGCCGAGGCTCATATCGACAGCTCGTTCGACGGCATGTTCAACTTCCTGCTCGGCGGCATCTATGTGGACTCGCGCAGCCAGAACACCGACTATTTCGTCAACGCGTTCGGGCTTGATTACGCATCGGGCGTGCTCGGCGCAGCCAGCTCGGCGGCGATCCCGGGCGTCAACGGCAACGCGTTCCTCGCGACGCCGTTCTACCGCAACGACGGCGACGATTTCCGCCTGAAATCCTACGGTATCTTCGGCGAGGCCTATTTCGAGTTCAACGACAAGCTGAAGCTGACGCTCGGCCTGCGCTACAACCACGACGAGAAGGACGTAAAGGCGCGCAACATCACGCTGAACGTGCTCACCCCGATCGGCGCGTCGAACATGACGCAAGGGCTGAACTACACCACCACCGACTTCGACTCGACGCGCGCCGGGGTGCAGGAATATGCGCTCGACAAGGTCAGCTTCTCGCGGCTCACCGGCCGTGCGGTGATCGACTACAAGATCTCGCCCGACAATCTGATCTACGCGTCCTATTCGCGCGGCTACAAGTCGGGCGGCATCAATCCGCCCTTGCCCGCGACCTTCTCGGTGCCGACGACCTTCACGCCCGAGAAGATCGACTCGTTCGAGATCGGTTCGAAGAATACCTTCGGTAACGGCGCGCTGCGGCTCAACGTCACGGGCTTCTACTACAAGTACAAGCAGTTGCAGCTGAGCCGGATCGTCGCGCGGACTGCGGTCAACGACAATGTCGACGCCAATGTCTATGGCGTCGAGGCTGAGGCGATCCTCAGCCCGATCCCGGCGTTCGTCGTCAACATGAATGCGAGCTACCTCCACAGCGAGGTGTCGGCGGACAAGTTCCTGGTCAATCCGCGCGATCCGTCGGGCGGCCGCTCCGACGCGGTGATCATCAAGGACCTGCAGAGCGCCGCCAACTGCGCGGTCGTACCGACCACCGCAGGCAATATCGTCGGGGTGAACACCTATGTCGGCGCGGTGAACTCAGGTCTCGGCCTGCGCGGCCCCGTGGCGATCCCGACGACCAACACCACCGGCGCGTACAGCCTGTGCTCGGTTCTCGCCTCGACCGCCGCCAATCCTCCGGCGGCGCTGCGTGCGCTGTTCGGCGTCCCGACCGGTGCTCTGCCGTACAGCGTCATCGACGGCGTCGGCGTCAACATCCGCGGCGGCAAGCTGCCCCAGGCACCGACCTACAAATTTTCGGCGGGTGCGCAGTACACGATCGCGTTCGGCAACGGCATGTCGATCGTGCCGCGCGTGGACCTCAACTACACCGGCGGCTTCACCGCATCGATCTTCAACCAGCTGGTCGACCGCGTGCAGGGTTATGAGGTGATCAACGCGCAGGTGCAGCTGAACGGCGCGGAAGACCGCTGGTTCCTGCGCGGCTTCGTGCAGAATTTGACGAACAATGACTCGATCACGGGCCAGGCGGTCGGCGACCAGTCGTCGGGGCTGTTCACGAATATCTTCACGATCGACCCGCGCCGGTATGGCATCGCGGCTGGGTTCAAGTTCTGAGCGACGTCGCAAACGATCCTCCCCCGCCAGGGGGAGGTGGCGCCGAAGGTGACGGAGGGGGGGACACGGAGCAGCGGTGGGCGCGTGCCTCCCCCTCCGTCTGGCAAGAGCCAGCCACCTCCCCCTTGCGGGGGAGGATTTCAAGGCGCCCTGTCTCCTCGTGAGGGCGGGACCCAAGCCAAGATTCCGCCTTCACGAGAGAACCTGGGGGCAAGGTGCCGCACGACTACGGAGTCGTACTGCTTTGAAGGAGCTAGCCCCCGACTTGCTCCCCTCCCTGAAAGGGAAGGGTTGGGGGTGGGTCGGTCTGGATCGGCCGCGGTGTATACTAAGCAGCCTACCCACCCCCGGCCCCTCCCTTTCAGGGAGGGGGGAAGATAGCAGGTGCCCCTCCTCAACGGAGAGGAGAGACGATTACTTCAGGCGCTTGGCGTGCCACGCCACATGATCCGCCATGAAGGTCGAGATGAAGTTGTAGCTGTGGTCATACCCCGGCTGCATCCGTAGCGTCAGATCGATCCCCGCCGCCTTGCAAGCCGCTGCCAGCAACTCAGGCCTCAACTGCTCCACCAGAAAGCCGTCGGCATCGCCTTGGTCTACCAAGATGTCTTCCACCCGCGCGCCATCTTCGATCAACGCACACGCGTCATACGCCCGCCACGCCGTCCGGTCCGGCCCGAGATACCCGCCAAGCGCCTTGTCACCCCAGGGGCACTGCAACGGCGACACGATCGGTGCGAACGCCGACACGCTCCGGAACCGCTCAGGATTGCGCAACGCGATCGTCAGCGCACCATGACCGCCCATCGAGTGTCCGAAGATCCCCTGCCGCGCCATATCCGCCATCGGAAATTCCGCGCCGATCAGCGCCGGCAGTTCGTCCTCGACATAGGTCCGCATCCGGAAATTCTTCGCCCAAGGCTGCTCAGTCGCATCGACGTAGAAGCCTGCGCCCTTGCCGAAGTCGTACGCTTCGTCGTCCGGCACGTCGTCCCCGCGTGGCGAGGTATCCGGCGCGATCAGGATCACGCCCAGGTCGGCACACGCGCGGCGATACTCGCCCTTGTCCATGACGTTGGCGTGCGTGCAGGTGAGCCCCGACAGGAACCACAACACGGGTAACCGCGCGCCCTCGTCATGCGGCGGCACGTAAACCGCGAAGGTCATGTCGGTGCCGGTCGCGGTCGAGGCGTGGCGGTACACGCCCTGCGTGCCGCCATACGCCTTGCTGGTGGATACGGTTTCCATCAGCCCAACCTTTCAAACTTGCGTTTGCCTATGAGGCGGACCGCCTCCAGCTCTTGAATCAAAATGTCGATCTCACGTGAAAACTCTGAAAAGTTCTGAGCGTCTTGGGTTAGGCAAATATGCAATGGTTTTCCATTCTGATCGCGCGTGCTCGGGAACGAATGGTACTCATCGACAGCGACATGCCCGCTAGTCCACCCACTCCCATCGCAACTGGCAAAAACTTAAATCGCGGCATTAGGTCGCAACTGCGGTCGACGCGTGGCGGTAGACGCCCTGCGTGCCGCCATACGCCTTGCTGGTGGAAACGGTTTCCATCACGCGACCCGATGCGCGGCGCAGAGCTTGTTGCCCGCCGGATCTCGCAGATAGGCGAGATACAGCGTGCGACCCGCGGTACCCTGGCGAATCCCGGGCGGGTCCTCGCACGCGGTCCCGCCGTTCGCGAGCCCCGCGGCGTGCCACGCATCGGCGGCCTCGGGCGACGCGGCGACGAAGCCCATCGTGCTGCCGTTGCCATGGCTCGCCGGCTGCCCGTCGATCGGCTTCGTCAGCAGGAAACGGCCGCCGGCGTGGGCGTAGACCACCCGGCCCCATTCATCGACGACGCCCTGGGGCACGCCGAGCGCGCCCAAAGCCGCGTCGTAGAACGTCTTCGACGCGGCGATATCGTCGGCGCCGAGCATGATATGGCTGAACATCCGCGCGTCCTCAGTAGATCACGACGGAGCGGATGCTCTCGCCGGCGTGCATCAGGTCGAAGCCCTTGTTGATCTCGTCGAGCGTCAAGCGGTGCGTGATCATCGGGTCGATCTCGATCATCCCGTTCATGTACCAGTCGACGATCTTCGGCGTATCGGTCCGCCCGCGCGCGCCGCCGAACGCGGTCCCGCGCCAGTTGCGCCCGGTGACGAGCTGGAACGGCCGCGTCGAAATTTCCTTGCCCGCCTCGGCCACGCCGATCACGATCGAGGTGCCCCAGCCGCGATGGCATGCCTCCAGCGCTTGCCGCATCACGGTCGTGTTGCCGGTCGCGTCGAACGTATAGTCCGCACCGCCATCGGTCAGCGCGACGATGTGCTGGACGATGTCGCCCACATCCTTCGGGTTGGCGAAGTGGGTCATGCCAAAGCGACGCCCCCATTCCTCGCGATCGGGGTTGATGTCGACGCCGACGATCATCCCCGCGCCGGCAAGCCGCGCGCCCTGGATCACGTTCAGCCCGATCCCGCCAAGCCCGAACACGACCACCGTGTCGCCCGGCTGGACCTTCGCCGTATGCACCACCGCGCCGACCCCGGTCGTCACGCCGCAACCGACATAGCACGAGGTATCGAACGGCGCGTCCTCGCGGATCTTCGCCACCGCGATCTCCGGCAACACCGTAAAATTCGAGAAGGTCGAGCAGCCCATGTAATGGAAGATCGGCTGGCCCTTGTAGCTGAACCGCGTCGTGCCGTCGGGCATCAGCCCCTTGCCCTGCGTCGCGCGGATCGCGGTGCACAGGTTCGTCTTCTGGCTGAGGCACGACTTACACTGGCGGCATTCGGGGGTGTAGAGCGGGATGACGTGATCGCCGACCGCGACGCTGGTCACGCCCGCGCCCACTTCGCGGACGATGCCGGCGCCCTCATGACCCAGCACGCTCGGAAACAACCCTTCCGAATCAAGCCCGTCGAGCGTGTACGCGTCGGTATGGCAGATGCCCGTCGCCATGATTTCGACGAGGACTTCGCCGAATTTCGGTCCTTCGAGATCGAGTTCGACGATCTCGAGCGGTTTTTTTGCCTCGAAGGCTACGGCGGCGCGGGTCTTCATGGGTGGGTCTCCTTGATTGCCGCCCTGATGGCCCCCGTGCCCTGCGTCTGCAACCCATAGGCAATGCAACCAATGCCGCGTTGCCGCGCTTGATCCTTTCAAATCAAGGAGATGGCGCAATGAAGGATCCGAAGAAGGGCGACGAGGTCACCTGGAAATCGCACGGCGGCGAAGCGCACGGCACGGTCGAGAAGAAGCAGACCACCGATACGAAGATCAAGAGCCACACCGTCAAGGCGTCCAAGGAGGAGCCGCAGTTCATCGTAAGGAGTGACAAGGGCGGCAAGGCAGCGCACAAGGCGGACGCGCTCACCAAGGCGTGACCACGCGCGCAGTGCCCAACGCACGCGCGCAACAGGAAGGAATGCTTATGGCTACAGCTCCCAAGACCGGCGGCATCCACGCCCCCGTCCAGCCCTCTCCCGAGCTCGGCGAGATCGTCGGCAACGACAAGCTCCCGCGCAGCGAAGTGATCAGCAAGGTGTGGGTCTACATCAAGGCCCACAATTTGCAGAACCCCGAGAACAAGCGCGAGATTCTGGCTGACGAGAAGCTGAAGAAGGTCTTCGGGCGTGACAAGTGCACGATGTTCGAGATGAACAAGTACATCTCGCAGCACGTCAAGGCCTAACCGCCCGCACTGCACGGCAAGCGGCGACGGGGCATCGTAAGCGATACCCGTCGCCCCTTGATCGAACCCCGCATAGGGTTCGTAATATCGAGATTATCGTCGTGGCTCGAACGTTACCGCGCACGACCGGACGCTAGCCCCGCGCTTGATCGTCCCACCCGACCGGCGTATTGCGCCCGCCAATGCCCCCGTAGCTCAGCCGGATAGAGCGACGGTTTCCTAAACCGTAGGCCGCGTGTTCAAATCTCGCCGGGGGCACCAGCTTTTCCGCCATTTCCTGAGGTTTTCGGCCTCATTCAAACACGCGAAACGCGCGGCTAGCTACGGTTCGCGTGGGCACAATAGGGGGCACAGTCTGTTCCCGCTACGATCCGCTTTCTAGGCGACAGGCCCCTGCCCCAGCTAGATTTGTCCGGTTAGGCAGGATCTCGACAGCTATCGCCTCATGGCACAGCCAGGGGCACAAAAAGTGGCACAGTGCGCGGCTCACGTCTGAGCCTACTTTGATGTCACTCCGGGCAGCGCCCCAGCTTGCCCGAACTGTAATAGGGTGCCGTTGTACGCGGCGTTCATGCCCTGCTCTCCGCCGATGACATGGTCCTGTCCGGCCGATTCCCAGAACATTTTACGAGGCTAACGCTCGGGGCAGTGCGGCAGCGGGATCCGCAGGGCCAACCTGACGGCCGGGGCGGCCCCTCGCGCGCCGCTGGACGCTTGCATAGCTTCGCGAACGACGTCGACAGCGAGCTTGACGAGCATTCCTTTGCGACGATCGAGCGGCATTCAGGACCCGAGACGGGAAACCGGGAAGCGGCTCGCAGAATATAAAGCAGCACGCGGGAAAAACATAATATCCATAACATCCGCAGTTTTCTGCGGGTTTCAGAGTAATCTCAAACCTAATATCGTTATAACCAGATTATAGTTTTTCTATGTAACCAAAGACCCATAAAAAACCGTGGAATATCAAAGAGATTAGGGTTTTTAGCGGTAGAGATTATGGTGGGATTAGGGTTCTGACCTAATAAAAGAAGCCAGTAAGATCAGATGGTTAAGTCGCTAAATGGGGACAGGTTAGCGATATTATGGTTTTCCCGCATGGGGGATGCCCGCTAGTGCTTTCGTAGATTGCGGCTACAACCAAGATCGTGCGACGAAGCGTTGTTGAACGGCGATGGCGCGGAGAGAGGAAACGGCGATGTCTGAAGAGACTGATGCATCGAACAAACCGGCCCAGATCGATGATGGCCATCCGGACACGACCGACTGGTTTCTGCGATCAATAATTGAGACCTATACGAACGACGGCGTGGAGATCGGTCTAACCCTCACGGTTGGCGGATCAGTCGTTTCCGGACTTTTGATAAGCGGCAAGACCTATTTCAAAGAACTTAAGCGATTTCTCACAGAAAGCTCAGGGCAAGCCGGCGATCTGTTTGCCACGATGGCTGATGATTTTGGAGAACTTGGTCCGTATATTTACGACAAGCCCTCCGACGCCGCTGACGACTGGAAGCCCAAGCCAACTGGCTTCGTACACCTCAAAGATGCTAGGTTTCATGCGCCGGGGCAAAGGCCCATGCCTACTAAAACTAGTTTCTTGTGGCGAGGTAAACTAGAGGCGATTGATGGCTTCTTTATTGGGTGCTTTACAGACTAAACATTAACGATGATCTTAATTAATCTAGGGTGTTAAGGCCTTAGGTAGTGCTACTAGATCGATCTACCGGGGAAAACATGTCCGACCTAGAAATTAAACTGGATGCATACGTTCTTCCTGATGATCACCGCGTGTTCAAACTTTTCCCCGGACGAACATATCGGCTTAATAAGGAAATCGTGGAGCGAAAGACCGCATTCCTTGACATTCGCGGACTCGACGAACTGTCCGGAGATCCTGCGGAATGGTCTGCCGATGATCTTCGGCGGATTATAACCGCAGATCGTGTTCTGCAATCGTCAGGTTCGAAGATTAAGAAACGTCCAGTTTCACAAGACACCAAGCGCCTGCGATTTCTCCGCAACTTGTTGATGGTCGCAAAGGAAGGCGACCTCATTGTCGTTCCCTTGGGCAAGGGCCTTGATGGAGAGGTTGCAATTGGTGAATTTTCTACTGCCCCCGGAGTGATTAAAAAGGTCACTGTTGAAGATGGGGAAAACCATTACGACACTTGGGGTAGAGAGATAACGTGGAAGAGGACGGTTACACGTCGCCGGTTTAGCAATACGCTAAATAAAAGCCTGCATGCGCCTACTGCATTTCATTTAATAGAGGCCTTGAGTCGCGAGGAAGTCTACCTTGCGGCCTACGGGAGCTTTACTTACGACGATATTTACGTCGCGTCGTTCCCGTCGGAGAAGGAAAAGTTTACGACCACGGACCAGGCGACAATCGGCATCTGGTTCAATTCGTTGGCCATCATCCACGAGGCGGGGATCACGAATAGCCCGCTCAACAAGGGCGATGGAATATTTGAGCTCGGCATTGACGAAGCCGACGTCGAGCTAGAACTGATACGTAACTCGCCTTGGACGGCGGTTCTTCGGACCGTCGGCCCTCTCGCGTTTTCGGCACTCGCTATCTATCCCCTCGCGGTCGAGGGAAAGCCACTGTCCCACCTCAAAAATGCGACCGTGTCGGCAAAGCCTGTAGCCGGGGCGATCGACAAATGCGCGGTTGTTATACCGACCGATATGCAGGAAATTGCAAAAGGATACGGCCACGGAAGGTGGGACGCCAGTTGCCGCTTAGGCAAGAAGGTGAGCACCGGCGCCACACTGCGATCAACAGCTCATTTGAAATCTGCCCGCAAAAAGGTTAAATAGCGAACGTGGCAACGGCTCCCCTTCCAATCGGTCTTAGGGCTCGAGCCGCGGCGGTCGTAGCAGGCGCTATTGCTTGGTTCATTCCGATGGCGTTGACCTCGGGCGTGGCGGCATACACGGCGTATTTCTATAACCAGAAGGCAAACCACGAACTCGTCGTTCAGCAGCAAAGCTTATCCGACCTTCAGCAATTCCGCGCGAGCGGCGCAGCGTTCGATCAGTCACTGAGTACGATGAGCGATGCTCTGGTCGATGGATCCGGCATCAAGGCTGGACAGCGAGAAATGCGCACGGCGATCACCAGAAACATTTCAGATGCGCAGGCGATTGAGCATCTTCTCCCCCCTGGTGAAGCAAAACCGTATATCGCTGGCCTTGCCGAACTGCGCGACACCGTGGACGGTTTGGGCACGATCGATTCAGGACAGAAGCTCTGGCAAGACTCACTGAATTTAATGTCAGCTCGAAAAAAGTTGATCGCCAGTGCCGAGCAACGGGCTCTGCGTAGCTAGCTTTATCAGCTGATACAGAGCGGCGGATCGAGGATCACAGGATCCCGGAAAAATTCAGACTCTGGGCGCACCGAAAACCACCCCCATAAATCCGCTTCTGATCGCTATCTGTCCTAGGACGTAGGGCGGTTTTCTACGAATCTAAAAGTGCACCTTTTACCCCACGGAAAGTGCGCGGGCGAGGCGAGGTGGAAAGCGTGCTACGTGGTCGCAAATAAACTGGTGCACCTAGGGAGGGATGATGCTTCAGATAATTTTTGGTGACGACGAGCACACAGCGGCGGATGGTTCATACGCCCGCGTGATGAAGACGCGGAAATGGTTATATTTATCTTCAGCCGCGTCGCTTATTATTTCAATGGGCTTTTATGACGCCAGTTCCACCACCGCGTTAGTAAAAGTTATAAAGCTGCCTACGAGTTTGGTAGCCCCTGCAATGGCCTACGCCGTTACTTACCTTCTGTTACAATACATATTTCTAGTCGGTCAGCTAATTTCAACGTATGATATTGTGCTGAACGATCGTTTCATATTTCGTCGAGCGGATGAATTAGCCTCTGCTACTGAGCGTGTCAAAGATAACCGCCTTCAACTCAATGCAGCTATTGCTCAATTCAATATCGATAATCGGTCTGCATTCGAAAGCCGCGAGCGGGAACTAACCAGTTCCCTGACGGGTGTAGAGTCGCAAATAGAGTCTGCTGAGGATGCGATTGCATCCTCAGACGTCATTAAATTTTCTGAGGATCAGATACAAAAGCTTCGATATGATATCGCGAGATTAAACGCCATGCGCGCGGTTAGCTCCCAGAATTTGCACAAACTGCGGGAAGACCGGGCCAAAGAGCTTTTGCCTGAGCACGACAGTAACGTCCGGATGGCTCAATCTACTCTTGAGGAATCCGAGCGGGCCTTTGCTGTTTTACAACATCAGGTCCCGTCACAGCGGCGGGGATATCAGCTCGCCGAAAGGCTGATCGACTTCAGCCGGATCACCATCCCCGCTCTCAGCGCAATAGCCGCCCTCCTACATTTCTGGCAAATTTGGCCCTTCAACGGGTAGGTCTAAAATCAGTGTTGGCTGCAGCAAACTGCATCCAGCCAATTCGCTTGAAACAGCCCCTGAAGGCTAGGTTTTGTGAGGGTGTGCAGCAGATCCGCAGACTGCATCCAAAGCCACCTAAAAAGCTCTCGGGCGAGGCGGGGGTTCTTGCGCCGTTTATGGGGTTGGCAGGCGATGGGGCCTCCGGCCAGCGGGCTCGGGCCTCGGGAGGTCGATCGACGATCGGACGGAGGGCGCGCGCGCCTCTCGCCCACGCCCCAGGTCGACCGCCGCTAGTCTCTCGTCCAGAGATCGCGGATGCCTAGATCGAGCGGCCCCGCACCGAAGTAGGCCCCGAGCAGGTCATGATCGCGTTCGGTCAACGCGGCCGGGCGGCCAGCGTTGATGAACCGGGATAGGTAGCCCGGCGATCGGTCGATCATACGCGACAACGCCGCGAGGCTCTCGCCTCGCTGCTCTACCGCCTGGCGCAATGCCTGACGCGGATCCGCAGGCGCGAGCCTCAATCTGATCTTCGCGCCCATTAGTATGCGAGCCAGTGCAGCTCGGCGTCGTCGATCGCGGCGAACGCATCGCCATCCGCCGACATGTCGCGCATACTCGCCATGCACCAGGTCTATAGCGAGTACGCCACGGCAGCGCAGGTGCGAGATCGCATAGCGGAATTGTTCGCAGAGCAGCGTTTGAAGGAGGCGGCGTAATGGAACCGCCACCCCTAACCAGATGCGGTATCGCCGACGCTCGCGCGATCACCGGCCTTTCCTACAGGACCATTCAGGATCTAGCATCACGCGGAGCGATTCCCGGCGCATCAAAGCCGTCCGGTCGCTGGATGTTCGTTGTTGCGGATCTCCGGCGCTGGTCGACCCGCGTTAACCGAGCAGCAGCATGTCCAATCTCTACACTCGCAGCGAAATCTACTGGGCGCGTTTCAAGGTCCGGGGCATCGAATACCGGCACAGCTTACGAACGCGTTCTAAAACGGTCGCGGAAAAACGTCTGAAGGCACTTCGCCAGTCAATTGAGGACCAGGCGCTGTTCGGTGCCACCGGTCCGGTAAGTTGGCAGGATGCCGTCGTCTCGTGGAACGAGCATATTGCGCGTTCAATATCCGACTCGACGTGTACCCGGTATATCTCGAGCCTCGGCCAGATCCGCACCTGGCTAGACAACAAAACCGTCCAAGAGATCGATGGCGCGACCCTGCGGGACCTGGTGAAAGGTCGACAGCGCCAGGGCGTGACGAACGCGACCATCCGACGCGACTTGACTGCGATCGCCAGCGTCCTGGCACATTGCGTCGACGAAGGCTGGGTCGAGGAAAACACCGCCCAGGCGTTCAACCGCAAGCGCGTACCCGAGCGCCGCGATCCTATCCTCTTGCCAACCGACGATGACATCGCCTTCACGCTTGGCCGCGAAGCCACGCGGTTCGGCGACATGATCCTGCTCGCGCGCGAAACCGGTATGCGGCAGGAGGAGATTGCCGGCCTCGCACATAGCTCGGTCGATCTGAAGTCACAGACCATCACCTTCATAGGGAAGCGGCGCAAGCTGCGGTCGATTCCGCTCTCGTCTGTAGCGGTCGAAATCATCGGCCGGCAACCACGGTTCCTCAAATGCCCCTTCGTGTTCTGGCACATGGACGAGGATGCCAATGGTAAGCCGATCGCTTGCCGCTACCGCAACGTCTCGTCGAACTTCGGCGACTACACGGAGCGCGCAGCAGCTCGAGCCGCAAAGGCCGATGTGCCCTACCGTCGTTTCCGCTTTCATGACCTGCGCCATCTGTTCGCCGTCGATTATCTCAGGACTGGCAAGGGCGGGATCTATGATCTGCAGCGGATCCTCGGGCACACGACGATCACGACCACAGAGGTCTACCTCGACTATCTCACCCCGGAGGAGGCACAGGCAGCGCGAACGGGGGTGGCACAAAAAGGGGCACAGAAGCGACGGTCGGGCACAGCCGACTAGGCTGTAACCCGCACAAATCCTCACTTTCTTGACGCTTTTTCAGAAGCCCTCGCGGGGTTTCCTAAACCGTAGGCCGCGTGTTCAAATCTCGCCGGGGGCACCAGCTTTTCCGCAGTAGTCCGCTGCCGCTTCGAGGTGCCGGACGGACGGCCGGCACTTCTATCCGCAGCAGCGTTTGGATTTCTTTCCCGAACCGCATGGGCATGGATCATTTCGGCCGATCTTCGTCGGCGTGGTAACCACCGGTGCGCTTGATGATGCACCCGCGCTTCGGGAATGCGCTGCACGGAGTTTCAGGACGGCAGCGACGATCTGCGCGGGGGCGTGCGCGTCGAGGGCGTTGACCTCGACGCTGTCGAGTTCGGTCTCGTTGGCGACGATCGCGATCAGCGCCATGATCTGCGCCATGGCGTCGGCGGTATCAGGATCGCTTCCTTCACCCAATGCCGTCCAACTTTCCGGCCTGAGCGCCACCGCTTCGCCGAAACCATCGATCCAGGCTTCCCAGAGGACGTCGCCATTGCGGTCGTCGGTGTCGAAGATCGGCTGAGGCTTGCCGCGTGTCAGGTCGCGAACGATCTCGGCGTAGCGTGCCATCACTGCATCGACGAACCACTGGACGTCGGCGGGATCGTCGAACGGCGGGTCGACGCTGTCGTCCGAGCCCCAGATGATCTGGAGCCACTCGCTCTGCGGGATCGTGTCGGGGCCTACCACCAAGCCTGTCAGGAAGCCGTCGAGTTCGGTGAGCAGCATCGGCTCCTCGAGCGGAAGATCGGCGAGCGCGCCGTCGAGGCGACGGAAACGGGAGGGAAGGTTTTTCATGGGTTCGGGTCGGCTGCCTTGGAGAATGCAGTGCGTCATAGCCTGCTGATGATGTGCGCTGCCAGCGACGAGTGGTGCAAAGCCCTGCGCCAACCGGAATGGACGGGGCGCGTGACACTTGCCTCGTGCAGGCGATCCTTCCATTGCGTTCGAGTCGCCCACCGGATCGGGAAATTCGTACGTGATCAGAACCTTTTGTCGTTTCGCCGCGCTGGCCTCGATCGCGACGATGGCTCCGGCGCAGCAGATCTCGTCTTCGTCAGTTCGATCGCCAGCCGACCTCTATGGCGCGTTGTTCGAGGCCGTTCAGCAAGGCCATGTGTTCGCGGATGGGAAGACGTTCGTCGACGCGGTGCCGAAGCGGTCGGCGGAGGCGATCATGGCCGACTATGTGCGGACCAAACCAGCCGGCCCCGCCCTCAAGGCATTCGTGCTCGCCAATTTCGTGGTGCCTGGCGAGAATGATCGCGGCTCGGGTGATCTCAGGACGCACGTGCGCACACTCTGGCCACAGCTCGTGCGCCAGCCGGTAGAGCCGATAGCGGGCAGCTCCGCGTTGCCGCTCCCTGCCCGCTATGTCGTGCCGGGCGGACGTTTTCGCGAGATCTATTACTGGGACAGCTATTTCACGATGCTCGGGCTGAAGGTCGATGGCCAGCAGCCGCTGGTAGAGTCGATGCTCGAGGATTTCACCAGCTTGATCGAGCGCTATGGGCATATCCCGAACGGGACGCGGACCTATTATCTCAGCCGGTCGCAGCCGCCTTATTATGCGCTGATGCTCGACCTTTCGACCAACACCGACCCCGTGATCGTCAAGCGGCGGCTGGCGGCGCTGCGGGTCGAGCACGCGTTCTGGATGAAGGGCACTGCGTGCCTGACCGGGAAGCCTGCCTGCCTCCGCGTAGTGCGGATGCCCGATGGCAGCGTGCTCAACCGCTATTACGACGACCGCGATACGCCGCGTGACGAATCCTATGCCGAGGACGTCGAGACTGCGGCGAAGGCAGCACCCCGCCCCGCGGCCGACACGCAGCGCAATCTGCGTGCGGGGGCGGAGAGCGGGTGGGACTTCAGTTCGCGCTGGCTCCGCGATCCGAAGTCGCTCGCAACGGTCCACACCACCGACATCGTGCCCGTCGATCTCAACAGTCTTTTATGGGCGATGGAACGCCGCATCGCAGACGGCTGTCGTGTGGCCGACGACACACCCTGCGCGGCTGCGTTCACGACGTTGGCGGCCAAGCGCAAAACGGCGATCGACCGCTATCTCTGGCAGGCGACGACCGCCCGTTATGCCGATTGGGACCTGTCGACGCGCAAGCCCACCGCGAGCATCAACGCGGCGATGCTGCACCCACTGTTCGTCGGTCTCGCCTCGCAAGCGCAAGCGAAAGCGGTCGCGGCGACGGTACGCAAATCGCTGGTGGCGGAGGGCGGCTTGCGGACGACGACGCTGAACACGGGGCAGCAATGGGACGAACCCAATGGTTGGGCGCCGCTGCAATGGGTGGCGATCGCCGGGCTGGAGCGGAACGGCGAACCGGCGCTCGCGAAGGACATCGCCAAGCGATGGCTCGGGACGGTCGGCGCGGCCTATGCCGAAACGGGCAAGATGCTGGAAAAATACAATATCGAGCAGCGTACGCCGGGTGGTGGCGGCGAATATCCAGTGCAGGACGGCTTCGGCTGGACCAACGGCGTGACCAGCGCGATCCTCGATCGCTATCCCGACCTGGCGCAGAAGGCGAAGTAAGGCAGGCGCCAGCGAACGTTCCGGCGGCAATGGTTGCTTACGGCACCCGGCGCCACATATGGACGTGCAATGCTCGACCCAGCGCCCGCCAGCCAGACCGACGTCGCCGATATGCTCACACCGGATTTCGTCGTCATCGACGTCGAGACGGCATGCTCGCGCGTCAGCAGCATCTGCCAGGTCGGTATCGTCGGGTTTCGCGACGGCCGCGAGATCTTCGAATACGAAACGCTGGTCGATCCGCGCGACGAGTTCAACGTGTTCAACATCCGGATCCACGGGATCACCGAACAGCACGTCACGGGCAAGCCGTGCTTTGGCGACATCCACGGCATCGTCGATGGTCATTTGTCGGGCCGGACGACGGTGGCGCACTCCTATTTCGACAAGGGCGCACTCGCCGCGGCGTGCCGTATCCATGACCGTCCCCCGATCGAGACGGTCTGGCTCGACAGCGTCCGCGTTGCGCAGCGCGCCTGGCCCGATCTCGCGAACCACCGGCTGGGCGGCCTCGCGCAATATCTCGGGATCGCGCACAAGCATCACGACGCGCTGAGCGACGCGCGCGCCGCCGGCTGGGTGATCGTCAAGGCGATCGACCATACCGGCATCGCGCTCGACGAATGGCTGAAACCGCCGCGCAAGCCCGGCCCTGCGCCGCGCCCTGCGCCCAACGGACCGCTCAGCGGCGAACGTATCGCGATCCTTGGTGAACCTCGCGATGGGAGGCTTGCGTGCGCGATTGCCGCGCTTGGCGGGCGGATCGTGTCGGCGGTCGGCAACACGACGACGATGCTGGTCATCACCGGGCGTGCTCCGTTCAGCTATTCGGTGCGCAACAGCGGCGCATATCGTCGCGCGGAGCAGTATCGGCGGCTCGGCGGAACGATCCGCGTGGTCTCCGAAGTCGAGCTCGATCTGCCGGCTATCGCGGCTAGCTTTACGGCAGCCTGAGCAGGCGCAAGCTGCCAGCAATGTGAAGGCTTAGCGACCGTCCGCCTTGGCAAACGCCAGGTAGGGTGCGACCATTGTCCCAAAGCGATAGCGGAGGGCGATATGCGGTTGGCGACTTGGGGAATGGCGGTCGGCTTGCTGGCCGCACCGGCGATGGCGCAACGCGTGCAGGTCGCGACCGGCACGATCGAGGGCATGCGCGTCTCGACCGCCGCGACGCCGGTCGATGCGTATCTCGGCATCCCCTATGCGGCGGCACCGATCGGCCCGTTGCGGTGGCAGCCGCCGCGGCCGGCCGCGCAATGGACGGGTGTACGCAAGGCAGACCGTTTCGGTGCGCGTTGCATGCAGCAGCCGCTGTTCGCCGACATGAAGTTCCGTTCGCCGGGTATCAGCGAGGATTGCCTGACGCTCAACGTCTGGACGCCGGCGGGCGCGAAACCGGGCGCGCGACTGCCCGTGTTGTTCTACATTCACGGTGGCGGCGCGATCGCGGGTGACGGGTCGGAACTGCGCTACGACGGCGCGGCGATGGCGCGGAAGGGCATCGTCGTCGTGACGATCAACTACCGGCTGGGCGCGTTCGGGTTCCTCGCGACCAGCGCGCTGGCGGCGGAATCGTCGACACATTCCGCGGGGAATTACGGCCTGCTCGATCAGGCTGCGGCGCTGGCCTGGGTCCGGCGCAACGCCGCCGCGTTCGGGGGCGACCCTGCGCGGATCACGATCGGCGGGGAGAGCGCGGGTTCTATGTCGGTCAGCGTGCTGATGACCTCGCCGCTGACCCGCACGCAGTTCGCCGGGGCGATCGGCGAGAGCGGTGGTGTGCTGCCGCCGACCTTCCGCCCCAAGCCTCTCGCGGTGGCGATAAAAAACGGTGACGCGTTCGCGGTGGCTGCGGGTGCGCCGTCGCTCGAGACCCTTCGCGCGATGCCGGCCGAAGCTTTGCTGGCTGCACAGGGTACGCAGCGGTTCCGTGCGGACTTCATCGTCGACGGCCAGTTCCTGACGGAGCCGCCGATCGATACCTACATGGCGGGGCGGGCGGCGCGCGTGCCGTTATTGGTCGGTGCGAACTCGCAGGAGGGAAGCTGGACGAGCATTCTTGCCGGGCAACCGCCGACGGTGGCGAATTACCGCGCGGGCGTCGCGAAGCTCTTTACCGATCCGGATGCGCTGCTCGCCTTGTACCCGGCGAAGTCGGATGCCGACGTGCCCGTTGCGGCGACCGCCCTGGCAAGCGATGCGTTTCTCGGCGCGTCGACGTGGCAGTGGTTCGACCTACACCGCCGGACGCGGCAGCCAACCTATTATTATCATTTCGCGCATCCCCGTCCGGCCGCGCTGCCGCCGCTGACCAACCCCGACGTACCGCCGATCGGGGCGGTGCACAGCGCGGAGATCGAATACGCGTTGGGCAACCTCGACACGAACCCGGCTTATGCTTGGACGGCGGACGATCGCCGGATCTCGACGGTGTTCCAGGGGTATTTTGCCGCGTTCATCAAGACCGGTACTCCGAACGCCGCCGGGTTGCCGAACTGGTCGTCCGCGCCATCTGGAGGCGGCGTCATTCCGCGCCAGATCGTCGACGTGCAGACGCGTTCGGGACCGTTCGTCGAGCAGGCCCGCTATGTCGCGGCGACACCGTTGCTCGAACGGCGGGTGCCCTGAACTAGCGGACGCGTGCTAGACCTGGCCGACGAAGACCACGCCGGGCACAGACAGCGTCTGTCCGGTTTCGGTCAGTCGGCCATCGGGTTCGATCCGGAATATCTCCAGCGTGCCGGACCGCTCGTTGCCGACGAGGACACGGCGCTGTGCTTCGAGGACCAGAAGGAAGCGCGGCCACTCGCCGCCGCTGGGGACATGCTGGAGCAAGCTCGGCAGGCCTGACGCGTCCAGCGCGAAGACGGCGACGCTGTCATGGCCACGGTTCGAGACGTAGAGCCGCCGCCCGGCCTGGTCGATCGCGATATGCGCGGCCTGCGACGCGCCCTCGTACCCGCTCGGCAGCGTCGAGACCGTGTGGCGGGTCGCGAAACTGCCGTCTGCGCGGGCGTCGAGCATGATGACAGTGTTGGACAGTTCGCACACCACGTAGGCGAGTGGGCGGCGGGGATGGTGGACGAGATGGCGCGGCCCCGCGCCCGGCGGCGCACGCCATGCCGCGACCGGCTCGGCCAGTGAGCGCGCCCGCGGGTCGAAGCGATAGGCGAAGATCGTGTCCGTTCCCAGGTCGACCGAATGCAGCCAGCGGCGATCCGGGCTGAAGCCGACCCAGTGCGCATGCGGCGCCTCCTGTCGGGCCTTGTTCGGGCCATGCCCCGTGTGGCGGAACACGACTGGCTTGCCTGGCACACCGGTACGCGCGTCGAGGCGGTGGAACGCGACGCTGCCACTCGAATAATTGGCGACCGCGAGGCAGGCACTGGCGCGGTCGATCGCGACGTAACAGGGGTCGGCGCCTGCGGTGGAGGCGGTGCTGCGGTGCGACCAGTCGGGTGCGTAGGCAGCGATCTCGCCCGCGGCCTTCTCACGGACGAAGTAATACGCGTCGCCCGGCCCGCCGCCGACGCCAAACGAGGCATCGTCGATCCCCGATATCGGCGTGCCGACCTGCCATGTGTCGCGATCGGGATCGAACGAGATCGGATATACGCCCTTGCCGCCTTCGCGTGCGTAGGTGCCTGCGATCAACCGTACCCGCCGCTTGCCGCCGCCGGCCGCGACCGCGGGGAAGGCGATCGTTGCCGCCATCGCGGTCAGGGCCGACCGTCGTGTCGTGGTCCAGTCGGTCATGCCCGTTCCTTTGCAGTTATCGGCGGGTGTCATGCGTCAGCGGTGCGGCCGAGGCAACGAACGCCACTCAGGTTTCGACCGCGTAGAGCGCGTGGTGCGTTAGGATGAACAGCGTCCGCCCGTTCGTGCCGCCGAAGATCAGTTGCAGCGGCCGCTCGGGGACGTCGATCCGTCCGGACTCGCGTCCATCCAGGTCGTGGACGAACACCTGGCCGTTCGCGAGGTAGACACGGCCGTCCGGCCCGACCGCGACGCTCTCGCCGCCGCGGTTGGCGAACGGCTTCAGATCGGTGATGCTGCCGCCCACGCCGACCAGTCCGCTATAAGTTTTGGCTTCGGAGCCGTTGCTGACGAACACGCGCTCGCCGAGCTTGGCGTTCACGAAGCCGTAGGTGTCGAGTGCGTCCGAGAAGCGCCAGCCGAGATGGTTGGGCGGCCCTTGCTGGACGGTGCGATACGCGGGTAGGACCAGCGAGCCGTCTGGCGAGACATATTCGCGCGGCTTGGGCAGGGCCATGTCGCGCGCGAACATCTCGCCGAGCGTCGTGAACTGGTAGGTCGTCGGATCGATCTGATCCCTGAACTCGCCATTCACCCAGAAATTGCCGGGTAGTGCGACGCTCGCATCGCGGTGCGGGGTGACCGACGTGGGTGGGATCACGGCTATGCTATCGGGGTCGCCGGGCTTGATGCTGTAGACCGTTCCTGCCTCGCCATCGGACGACAGCACCATGAGGTTACCCGAGCGATCGACCGCGAGATTGACCGGATCGACGGGCGCATCGGCGGCGACCGACAGCCCCTCACTCGCCGTCCAGCCATAGATGCGGTGCGTATTATGCTCGACGAAGTAGAGCTTGCCCTTCGCATCCACCGCCGCGCCGGCGATCGAGTAGAACCCGTCTTCCAGCTTGCGGACGGCCGGGCCAGTGGTCGTCGCGACCGGCATGGCGCCGCGCTTCACGTCCAGCACCGCGAACTCGCGTTCGCGCACCTCCGCTCCGTTGGTCATGTCCTGGACCGCGTTCTCGTACGGGAACTTGCTCGCGCGCAGGTCGGTGCCGCAGCCTTCCGCATCGCAGAACGCCAGCCCGCTCTCGCCGTTCACATGCACGTTGCGGAAGCGGATATCGTTGGAATTGTAGATCCGCACCGCCGATGGCGCCGGCTGGAGCGACCGTGTGACCCTGTACGCGTGATAGTTCGCGAACAGGATGTTGCTCGAATTGCGAACCTCGAGCGACAACGCATTGCGGCTCTCGCCCGCCTCTTCCTCGGTCTGCGGCGCGAGGAACTCCCAGTTCTTGACGCCGTCCAGGACGATTTCCGCGCCCGCGTGATGCTCGGCGGACATCTCGTACACATGGCCCGGCGTGCTGGTGTTCGAGACGTGGAGCCCGGCGGCGGCGAAGGTGTTGGGGGTCCACAAATTGTTGAACGTGCCGCCGCCGCCATCGGTGACCGAGAGGCTCGCATATTGCCCGTCCCAGCGCTTGCGCGGATCGGCGTCGCCGGTGTGGTCGGCATTGTACGGATCGATCCGGCTGCCGTCGGCACGGCTGGTGCCGTGGCCACCATGGAAGCGGACGTCGTCGACCAGCGAGTCCGCGCCGGCCTTCCATAGCAACGCCGTCGCGCGCGGGTTGATGCCGCCGGTGGTCAGGCCGATGCCGGAGACGATCGCCGCGCCACCCTTTGCGCTTTCGATCAGCCCCTTGGCGGCACCGATGCCGCGGAAGCTTGGCGTGTCGTCCGCCAGGACGATCTGCGTCATGTCCGGATGCAGGCCGATCAGCACCGTGTCGGACCGCAGCTTCAGCGTAGCGGAAACGCGGTAGAAGCCGGTGGGGAAATAGACCACGCGGTGCGTATCGATCGCGCGCTGGATCGCTGCGGTATCGTCGGTTGCGTCGTCGCCCTTCGCGCCCGCGCTTCGCACGTCGAACCACTGCGCGACGGGCGGCAGCGAGCGGATCGCGGACGGTATCCGCTTGGGCATTGCCCGGATCGTCGCGGCATCGACGCGCGTCTCGTACTTGCCGGTCGCGCCGAGCCCCGGCAGCGTCAGGCCGTAGGTAAACGCCTTGACCCGGTATTTTGCGCCCTGCCCGGCCACGGTCTTCCCGCTGTCACGGAACCGCGCGAAGATCGGCACGGCGCTGGCAGTGGCGTCCTGGAAGCCGATCTGCGTGTAGACATTATCCTCGTTGCTGATGACGACGGCGGCGTCCGAGACGTTCTCGAACCGCACGTCGCGGCCCCATAGCCAGTCGCCATAGCCACGGTCGATCTCGATCCCGACGGGGACGTTGCGGATGCTTGTGTTGACGAGTGTCAGCCCCGCCTCATGCTCACGGATCGCGGCGTCGCGCTGGCCCTCGAACGACGAATCCAGCAAGGTGTACTGCCATGCGGGCGAGGTCTTCTCGCTGAGGATGCCGTAGCGCCCGCCGAAGAAGCGCAGGTCCTGCCCGACATTGCCGACCTGATAGATACCGGCCAACCCGGAGCCGATGTGGAAGTCGACATGGCTCAAATATGCGTGCTGCGCCAAGTGGAACCGGACCGCGGTCGCCGCGGGATTGCCGTCGCCGATCTCGAAATCGACGTTGCTGAGTGCGGAGTAGAATGTCCCCGAATTGGCGTCGGCGATGGTGGCGTCGAACGGTACGCTGGTCGGCGGTGGCACCGGTACCTTTGGCGGTGCGGCGCGGCTGTCGGCACGCGAACCGGTGAAGAACAGCATGTTCGCCACGCCGGTCTGGAACCCTGGGGTCGCAGCGCCGAGCGTGATGACGGGTCGCGTCTTGCCCGTGCCGAACACGCGCACGCCGGGCCAGACGAAGATGGTTCGCGAGATACGATAGCGGCCGGCGGGCAGGAAGACGATGCCCTCGCCGCCTTTCGCGCTCGCCGCGCTGTCGATCGCGGCCTGGATCGCGGCGGTATCGTCGGATCGGCCGTCACCACGGCCGCGAACCGTCACCGCGCGTGGATCTGCCGGTGCGGTGAGAAATACCGATCGAGAGGGAGAGGCCGAACGGGGTGCCGCAAACGCTGGAACGGTCGTCCCCAGAAGCGCGATCGCTAGTGTCAGTTTCACAGGCTCACCCGAGATTGTTGTGGGACGCACCGAACGATGTCCGCCAGTCTGCACTGGAGGTAGTGGCGCATGCGACCATAGGCGATCACGACCAAGGTCGTAGTAGCCGATCCCGCGCGCACGGACGATAGACGGTGACGAACCGACCGCGCGCAGCTTATGGAGAGCCAGTGCCTCCTTCCTTCCAAACGATCCCCAATCCGGCCGACGCGCCACCCTATGCCATCATCGTGATGGGCGTCAGCGGCAGCGGCAAGTCGACACTGGGTGCCGAACTTGCGCGCCATCTGCGCTGCGATTTCCTCGAAGGCGATGATTTCCACAGTGCGGACAGCGTCGCGAAGATGCGGTCTGGCCATCCGCTTGACGATCAGGATCGCTGGCCCTGGCTCGATAGGATCGCCGCCGGGTTGCATGATGCAGCCCTGATGGACGGCACCGCGGTTGCAGCATGTTCCGCGTTGAAGCGCGCCTATCGCGATCGACTGGCGGATGCCGTCGGCATGCCGTTGCTGTTCGTGTTTCTCGATACGAAGGACAGCGGTGAACTCGCCCGACGGCTGGTCCACCGTGCGGACCATTACATGCCGGCCAGCCTGCTCGCGAGTCAGCTCGATACCCTGGAAGAACTGGGTCCCGACGAGCGCGCCGTCACGCTCGATGCGGAACATGCGCCCGATCGGCTTTGCGCCGAAGCGCTCGCGTGGATCGGACGCGAGATGTCCGGCCCGGCCGAGACGGCCGAAGACGCACGACGAAGGTCGTAATAGCCAAGCCGGCCGACATGGCCGACACTCGGTGGCAGTACTCGCGCAGGAGTGCGGTCGAGGGTCGTTGATGTCGCTACGCGTTGCTTTCGCCCTTATGCTGGTTGCAGCGCCCGTCGCGGCGCAACAGGCCCCCGTCGTGGCGCTCTGGCCGAATGGCGCGCCTGGATCGGAAGCGCGCCGGACCGAGGCAGAGACGGTGAAGGACAGCTATGTCAGCAACGTCCACAACCCGACGCTGACGATCCACCGTCCAGCCCCCAGCCATGCCAACGGCGCCGCAGTGATCATCGCGCCCGGTGGCGGTCACCGCATGCTGGTTTTAATCAACGAAGGCGAGGTGCCGGCTAAGGCGCTCAACCGCTACGGCGTCACGACGTTCGTCCTGAAATACCGCCTCGCGCGTGATCCGGGTTCATCGTACGATATCGAGCGCGACGCGGCGGCCGACCTGCGGCGTGCGGTCCGGTGGGTCCGCGCGCATGCGAGCGACTATGCGATCGATCCTGCCCGGATCGGCGTGATGGGCTTTTCGGCAGGCGGCGAACTCGTGTCGCTCGTCGCTGACAACCCCGCGCCGGCCCAGACGCCGGTGGACTCGGTCGACCGCGTGAGTGCACGGCCGGACTTCCAGGTGCTGGTCTATCCGGGGCCGCTCGGCACGCCGGCCAAGGCCGTCGTAAACGCGCCGCCTGCGTTCCTCATCGCGGGCTCGCTCGACCAGTGCTGCGCGACGTCGGCAATGACCCTGTATTCGCAGCTTCGCAACGCGGGCGTTTCGGCGGAGCTGCACCTTTACGCGGACACCGATCATGCGTTCAATCTCGGCACGCGGTCGGAGCGCATCTCGATCCAGCACTGGCCCGATCGACTGGCGGACTGGCTTGCCGATGGCGGCTGGCTCATTCCGCGCGGATCGGCAAAGATGCTTCCAGTTTCTCGAAAGGAACCCTGATGGAATTCGGCAGGCGTGATCTCCTGGTCGCCGCGGCAACGCTGGCCGCCACATCGAGCGGCGTGGCGCGTGCGGCGCCCGACCGGAAGCTTGGCTATGCGATCGTCGGACTCGGCTATTACGGGTTGCAGACGATCATGCCGCAGTTCGTCAATTGCGAGCATTCGCGCGTGACCGCGTTGGTCAGCGGCGACCGGACCAAGGCGCTCGCGACCGCGGCCAAATACGGCGTGCCCGAGCGGTCGATCTATACCTACGCCGATTTCGACCGCATCCGCGACAATCCCGACGTCGACATCGTCTATGTCTGCCTGCCCAACTCGATGCACGCCGAATACACCATTCGCGCGGCAAAGGCCGGCAAGCACGTAATGTGCGAGAAGCCGATGGCGATTTCGGTCGCAGAATGCGAAGCGATGATCCGGGCGTGCAAGACCGCGGGCAAGAAGCTGATGATCGGCTATCGCTGCCATTTCGAGCCGTTCAACCTGGAAGCGATGCGGCTCGCCAAGTCCGGCGCGGCGGGCAAGATCCGCTACGTCCGTTCGGAGCATGGTTTCGTCCAGGGGGACCCAAACAAGTGGCGCCTCAAGCGCGCCTTGTCGGGCGGCGGGTCGCTGATGGACATGGGCATCTACAGTCTTCAGGCCGCGCGCTACATGACCGGCGAGGAGCCGATCGCGGTCACCGCGCGTGAATCCACCGACCGTCGCGACCCGCGGTTTCGCGAGGTCGAGGATATGATCGAATGGACGCTCGAGTTTCCGTCGGGTGCGATCGCCGGATGCCAGTCGATGTATAGCGCCAACCAGAACCATATCCTGCTGATGGGCGACAAGGGCCGCATCGAGCTGGAGCCGGCGACGCGCTATGACGGCAACAAGATGTGGACCGGCCGTGATGGTCGCGAGACCGCGATCACCAGCCCCCCGCCCGGCCCCAGCAAGACGCAGTTCACGGGGCAGCTCGATCATCTGGCGGAATGCATCCTCGACGGGCGCGAGCCTATCGTCTCGGGCGAAGAGGGCCTGCGCGACATGCGGATCGTCGAGGCGATCTATCGGTCCGTACGCGAAGGCCGGACGGTGAAGCTGTGATGCGGCCGTTGCTTGCGGTCGTGCTAGCTATTGGCGCGACCTCCTCCCTGCCCGCACAGACCGCCAGCGATCCGACGAGCTTTGCCGGATCGGCCGACGTACGGGCGCGGATCGTTGCGTTGGAGAAGACGATGAAGCCGGGCCAGGGGTTCGCCATGGCGCCGCTGGTGCAGGCGGACGGGACGAGCGCCGCGCTCGAATATTGGAAGGCGCCGGGCAAACCTGCTGTGCACCCGGACGAGGCTGAATATGCGACCGTGATGGCGGGTTCGGGAACGCTCGTCTCGGGTGGGACGCTGGTCGCGCCAAAGCTGCGTTTTCCGGGGCTGGTCGAAGGCGACCGGATCGAGGGTGGCACGACGCGGAAGCTCGCGGTCGGCGACGTGTTCCTGATCCCGGCAGGCGTGCCGCACTGGTTCGGCATCGATGGCAAGCTGGTCATGCTCGGGACGAAGATCCGGACGTCAGGTCAGCGGAAGCCCAGCCAGTAGAGCAAGCCGATATTGACCGCGAGCAGCGGGAGTGCGGTCGGTATCTGCGCGCGGATGACGGCGTTCTTATCCTTGAGGTCGAGCAAGGCGGCGGGGACAAGATTGAAGTTCGCCGCCATCGGCGTCATCAGCGTGCCGCAGAACCCGCTGAGCATGCCGATCGCCGCGACTACGGCCGGGTCGCCGCCATAGTGGCGGACGAGCAGCGGGATGCCGATAGCCGCGGCCATCACCGGGAACGCCGCAAACGCGTTGCCCATGACCATCGTGAATAGCGCCATGCCGAGCGTATAGGCGAGCACCGCGCCGATCAGGCTGCCCTCCGGGATCGCATGGCCTGCTAAGCCACCGACGACGTCGCCGACGCCGGCAAGCGCGAACACCGCGCCGAGGCTCGCCAGCATCTGGGGGAGCACGGCCGCCCAGCCGATCGCGTCCATCAGCCTCACGCCCTCTGCGAGCGGCGTGGCGATGCGGGGGCGGAACCATAGGTGCATCGCGACCAGCGCGATCAGGACGCCGCAGGTCAGCGCGACGAGGGTTGCCTGCTTGGGGTCGACGAGGCTCGGGATTGTGCGGAACAGGACCGTTCCGCCGAGTGCTGCGGCCGGGATGATCAGTGCGGGGAGGAATATCCGGTTACCGAGCCGCGCGGCTTCGGCGCGGCGCTCGTCGAGTGTGGTAGTGGCACGCCCACCCCGCCCCATCGCGCCCGAGCCGGCGATCGCGACGAGCGCCAGGACGAGAACGCCGTTGCCGACATCACCGAGCTTTCCACCCAGCAGGAAGCTGATCGCCAGCACCGCGTAGAACGCCGCGTTGCCGAAGCGTTTCGGGTTGGTGCGATCGGTCGCGCTCAGGATCGAGAAGGCCGCAAACATCAGGCCGGAGACGCCGTAGATGAAGCCGGTGCCGATCATTGGGCTCGCGCCAGTCGGCGGTCGAGCAGCCAAAGGCGGAAGCCGTGGATCAGGAATGCGGCGATCGCGGTCGGGATCGCCCACATCGAGAAGTGGAGCGGCTGGATGACAATGCCGTAGCCCTCCAGCACGCCCTTCATCAGCAGGATCGATCCGATCGCGATGAAGATATCCTCGCCGAAGAAGAGCCCGATATTGTCGGTTGCCGCGGCCATGGCGGGGATGCGATCGCCGCCGGGTGGCAGGCCTTGCGCTTCGGCGGCGGCTTCGGCCATCGGGGCGACCAGGGGGCGGACGCTTTGTGCGGGGCCGGCGATCGAGGTCAGGCCGAGTGCCGCGGTGAGCTGACGGAACAGGAGGTAGCCAATCAGCAGCCGCCCTACCGTGGCGCCGCGGAGCTTGCCGATCGCGAGCCGGGCCCGTTCCTGGAGACCGTGGCGTTCGAGCATCCCGATCACCGGCAAAACGATGTAGATCACCGTGACGTAGCGGTTCTCGTTGAATGCCTTCCCGAACGCGGCGAGGATCGCGAGGGGTGCTATGCCGGCGGCGAGGCCGGTAACGAGTGCGGAGACCGCTACGACGAGCAGCGGATTGAACCGGAGCAGGAAGCCGGCGACGATCACCGCGATGCCGCACAGGACCAGCATCGCCGCTCAGCGCGCCTGCTTGGCGAGATCGGCGTCGAACGCGACCTTGGCCTTCTTGACGATCTTCGGAAGCAGTGTTGGATCGACGAACGCGGTCGTACCGCCGGCCTTGCGGCGCTGGCCGCGCACGATCACGTCGGCGAGTTCGGGGTGCGACGGGAGGACGATGTCAGCATGCAACGTGCCGAGCATGGCGATGCTGCGGCGGTAGTCGGCGACGATGCCGGGATAGGCGCGGTTGCCGATCAGGCGGTTGCCCGCGACGCTGACGCTGCACGGGAACACGACGTCGAGGGGGCGCGGCTTGGCCGGGATTTGCATCATCCAGGTCGTGCAACCGGGCGTGTGGCCTGGCGTGGCGCGTGCAGTGAGCGTGACGTTGCCGAGCGTAACCTTGTCGCCATCGCGTACCCCGCGATCGACGTGGACGGGCGGGAAGCGAATCACGCCGTAGCTGGTCTCGCCGGGCGGTGTGCCGGTTTCGAGCGCGCGGACGTCGCGAGCGCCGGCGACCACGCGAGCGCCGGTCGCACGCTTCAGCACGGCAACGCCGGCGGCGTGATCGAAGTGTGCGTGCGTGACGAGGATAAGCTTTACGTCGCGGGGACGGACTCCGGCGTTGGCGATGTTGCGTTCGATCATGCCCGCATTCTCTGCGAGCGTACCGTCGATCAGGATCGCGCCGGCGCTGGTCTTGATGAGATAGGCGGCGATACCTTCGCTGCCGACATAGGTGATCCGGCCGGCGATTAGGAACGGGGCTAGCGGCCGGGTCCAGGCTGGAGGGTCCGCCGCGCCAAGGAGCAGCGGTGCGCTGGCGACGATCGCTAGAGCGCCCATCAACAACCGCACGCGGAAGCTCAGCGATCCTCCCCCGCCAGGGGGAGGTGGCAGGCGTAGCCTGACGGAGGGGGCGGTATGCGATGCCATCTGTTTCGTGTCCTCCCCCTCCGTCTGGCAAGAGCCAGCCACCTCCCCCTTGCGGGGGAGGATCGCAAACTTCCTCTTCTAGCTTATTCCCACTCGATCGTGCCGGGAGGCTTCGAGGTATAGTCGTAGGTCACGCGGTTGATGCCCTTGACCTCGTTGATGATGCGGGTCGCGACGCGCGGCAGGAAGTCGCCGGGAAACTGGAACGCCTGCGCGGTCATGCCGTCAGTCGAGGTGACTGCGCGCAACGCCAGCACATTGTCATAGGTGCGGCCGTCGCCCATCACGCCAACGCTGCGGACCGGGAGCAGTACCGCGAACGCCTGCCAGATCGTGTCGTAGAGCCCCGCCGCGCGGATCTCCTCGAGGTAGATCGCGTCGGCTTTCCGCAGGATGTCGCAGCGTTCCTTGGTGACTTCGCCCGGGATGCGGATCGCGAGGCCGGGTCCGGGGAACGGGTGACGGCCGACGAAGATCTCGGGGAGGCCGAGTTCGCGGCCGAGCACGCGGACTTCGTCCTTGAACAGCTCGCGCAGCGGCTCGACGAGCTTCATGTTCATGCGCTCGGGGAGACCCCCGACATTGTGGTGACTCTTGATCGTCACCGACGGCCCGCCGGTGAAGCTGACGCTCTCGATCACGTCCGGGTACAGCGTGCCTTGTGCGAGAAACTCCGCGCCGCCGAGCTTCTTCGCCTCCGTGTCGAACACGTCGATAAAGGTCTTGCCGATGAACTTGCGCTTCAGCTCGGGATCGGTGATCCCGGCGAGGCCGCTGAGGAACAGCTCCTCGACGTTCACATGGATCAGCGGGATGTTGTAGGCGCCGCGGAACAGGCTGACGACCTGCTCGCTCTCGCCCGCGCGCATCAGGCCGTGGTCGACGTACACGCAGGTGAGCTGCTCGCCGATCGCCTCGTGGATCAGCACCGCGGCCACCGCCGAGTCGACGCCGCCCGACAGGCCGCAGATGACGCGGCCCTTGCCGACCTGCGCGCGGATCTCGGCGATCTTGGTCTCGCGGAACTCGGCCATCGTCCAGTCGCCGCTCAGCCCGCAGACGTGGCGCGCGAAGTTGGCGATCAGCTTGCCGCCATCGGGGGTGTGGACGACCTCGGGGTGGAACTGCACGCCGTAGAAGCGCCGCGCCTCGTCGGCGACGATCGCATAGGGCGCGCCGGTCGAGGTGGCGACGGGGGTGAAGCCGGGCGGGATCGCGTCGACCTTGTCGCCGTGGCTCATCCAGACCTGATGACGCTCGCCCTCGGCCCAGAGGCCGTCGAACAGCGCGCAGTTGGACTTGACCTCGATGAAGGCGCTGCCGAACTCGCCGCCGTCGCCCGAGACGATCACGTTGCCGCCGAGCTGTGCGGACATGACCTGCTGGCCGTAGCAGATGCCGAGGATCGGGATGCCCGCCTCGAAGAAGCGCTGCGGCACGCGCGGGGAGTTCTCGGTGGTGACCGAGGCGGGGCCGCCGGAGAGGATGATGCCCTTGGGCTGCATCCGGTCGAATGCGGCTTCGGCGGACTGGAAGGGGGCGATCTCGCTATAGACGCCGGCCTCGCGCACGCGGCGGGCGATCAGCTGGGTTACCTGGCTGCCGAAATCGACGATGAGAATGCTGTCTGGGTGCTCCATGTCGGGCGCATAGCCGGATGAGCCCCGTAACGAAAGAGGCCGCGCCTCCCGGATGGGAAACGCGGCCTGCAATTCGAATACTAGGAGGCGGGGATTATGCCGCTTCGTTGTAATCCTCGTCCGACATCACCGGACCCGAATCCTGGCCCTTCGCCGAGACGTCGCGGTCGACGAACTCGATGACGGCCATCGGCGAGGCGTCCGACATGCGGATGCCGGCCTTGATGACGCGGGTGTAGCCGCCGTTGCGATCCGCGTAACGGGTCGCGAGCGTGTCGAACAACTTGATCAGCTGCGCATCGTCGAGCAGCTTGCCGTGCGCGAGACGACGGTTGGACAGGCCACCCTTCTTCGCGAGCGTGATCAGCTTTTCGACGTAAGGACGCAGTTCCTTCGCCTTGGCAACGGTGGTGGTGATCTGCTCGTGCTTGATGAGCGCGGCGCTCATGTTGCGGAACAGAGCAAGACGGTGGGCCGAGGTCCGCTGAAGCTTACGGCCGCCTACGCGATGGCGCATGTTTAATACCTTTTCGTTCGTTCAGGGGCCGTGTGAGGTACCCGGGAGCTGGTCGCCGTTAAGGCCGCAACCGATCGCCGTAGTTCAAAGGTTAGGATAAGGTTACGCCTGGGACGCTTCCTTAGCTCTTCCTTCCATTGTCTCCCCGCGAAGGCGGGGATCCAGTCTGGGCACCCGCCTTCGCGGGTGAACAAGAGGTCGGGGCCGATCTTACTCGGCCCCGAAACCACTTACCCCATTATCTCTTGTTCAAGCTTCTTGGCCATCTCTTCGATGTTCTCAGGTGGCCAGCCGGGGATTTCCATGCCCAGGCGAAGACCCATCGACGACAGCACTTCCTTGATCTCGTTCAAGGACTTGCGGCCGAAGTTAGGCGTACGCAGCATCTCGGCTTCGGTCTTGCCGACCAGATCGCCGATGTAGATGATGTTGTCGTTCTTGAGGCAGTTCGCCGAGCGCACCGACAGTTCCAACTCGTCGACCTTCTTGAGAAGGTAACGGTTGATCTGCTGCGTGTCGCCTGCCGGCTCCGCACCACCGGCAGCAGGTGCTGCCTGGCCGATCGGGGCCGACGAACGCGTGACCGACGAATCGTCGAAGTGGACGAACAGCGCGAGCTGGTCCTGGAGGATGCGACCGGCATAGCCGACTGCGTCTTCCGGGGTGATCGTGCCGTCGGTTTCGATCGTCAGCGTCAGCTTGTCGTAATCCAGATCCTGACCGACGCGGGTCGGGTCGACCTTGTACGAAACCTGACGTACCGGCGAATACAGCGCATCGACCGGGATCAGACCGATCGGCGCATCGGCCGGGCGGTTTGCGGTCGCGGGCACGTAACCCTTACCGATGTCGGCGGTCAGCTCCATGTTGAGCGTCGCACCCTCATCGAGGTGGCAGATCACGAGATCCTTGTTCATGATCTCGATGTCGCCCGAGACGGCGATGTCGCCGGCCTTGACTTCACCCGGACCCGTTGCCGAGAGCTGGAGGCGCTTGGGCCCCTCGCCCTGCATGCGGATCGCGATCTGCTTTACGTTGAGGACGATGTCGGTCACGTCCTCGCGGACGCCGGCCAGAGACGAGAACTCATGCAGCACGTTCTCGATCTTGATCGAGGTGACGGCCGCGCCCTGCAGCGACGAGAGCAACACGCGACGCAGCGCGTTGCCGAGCGTCAGGCCGAAGCCCCGCTCGAGCGGCTCGGCGATGAAGGTCGCCTTGCGCTTGGTGTCGCCACCGGCCTTTTTCTCCAGGCCGCTGGGCTTCTTGAGTTCCTGCCAGTTCTTTGCGTTGACAGACACATGCTTCCCCTAATTTGGGGGCCGACGGAAAGGACTTCCGCCGGCCATTAAAATGCATCCGCGACGCACGTTCGACCTGATCAGGGACGACCGCGCGCGGACAACGTCGGAGAAATCAGACGCGACGACGCTTCGAAGGGCGCACGCCGTTGTGCGGGATCGAGGTCACGTCGCGGATCGACGTGATCTGGAAACCGACTGCCTGAAGCGCGCGCAGGGCCGATTCGCGACCCGAACCGGGGCCCTTGACCTCGACTTCGATCGTGCGGACGCCGTGCTCGGCGGCCTTCTTGCCGGCGTCTTCCGCGGCGACCTGGGCCGCGTACGGAGTCGACTTGCGCGAGCCCTTGAAGCCCATTGCGCCGGCCGACGACCACGAGATCGCGTTGCCCTGGGCATCGGTGATCGTGATCATGGTGTTGTTGAAGCTGGCATTCACGTGAGCGACGCCAGAGGTGATGTTCTTGCGCTCGCGCCGCTTAATGCGCTGAGGTTCGCGTGCCATGGTGTATTTCCTGACCTGTATCTGCGTGACGCCGGGCGGTCGCTAAGGACCAGCACCGGCGGAGTAATCCATGAAAAAGTGGATTACTTCTTCTTGCCGGCGATCGGCTTGGCCTTGCCCTTGCGGGTGCGCGCATTGGTATGCGTGCGCTGGCCGCGAACCGGGAGGCCCTTGCGATGACGCAGGCCGCGATAGCAGGCGAGATCCATCAGGCGCTTGATGTTCATCGAGGTCTGGCGGCGCAGATCGCCCTCGACGGTGTGATCGGCGTCGATCGTCTCGCGGATGTGCAGGACTTCCTGGTCGGTCAGGTCCTGGACGCGTGCGGTATCTGCGATGCCGAGCTTCGCGACGATTTCCTTGGCCTTGGTCGAACCGATGCCGTGAATATAGGTCAGCGCGATCACCACGCGCTTGTTGGTCGGGATATTAACACCCGCGATACGTGCCATGAACTTGGTTCTCCTGCTCCACGAGGTCCGGCATGGCTGCACAGACCCCATCTCTTAGCGATGAACCGAAACGCACGATAGCGACGAACGCAAACAAGCGCCGCCGGAACCGTCGTGTCGGGGAGAGTTCGAATAGGCGGGCGCTAACGCAGTGTCAAGCGACCGGTTCCGCGTGGGACGGTGCAGCGTGGCGCATCTTGAGCCAGCGGCGGAACGAGACGACCGTCCAGATGAGCTCGACCACCCCGAACGGCCATGCGCCCTGGAGGAAACCGTAGATCGACCCGAGCACGCAGCCGAATGCGAAACCGAGCGTCCACCAGTGCGAGCCGGCTTCCTTGGCGTAGCATAGCAGGGTGAAGGATACCGCGGCTAGGCCGAACAGGGAGAGTGGGTCCATGGGAAGCTTATGCCCCGAACCGGCTCAAGGCACCAGCCTATGCGCGCACCAGAAGCGGTTCTGCGCAACCGCCGGAAACAGTCATGAATACTAGGGATTTGAAGTTTTGCTGACCGACATTCGCTGCGCAAGACGTTTCCACTGATCCCGTGTTCGACACTCACGCTTCTTCGTGGATTTTCGAATGAGACACGTGGTCGGCTCAACCGACGTTCTGTTGAATTCGGAGTTTCTGCCTTCGTAGATGCGTCCCATGTCGATTTGCGATATTCGACCACTATCTACCTGCGATTGCGCATCCGCCGCACCGGTGACTAGCAGACCGATCAAAATAAGTCCCGCGTTCCGCATCGCACTCTCCATGCCAGACGTTTACGAAATTAAACGTAACGTACTGAATAGCCAACGGGCACGCAACGCCCCTAGATATGCTTTGGCTCTCGGCATGATTAATAATCTTACGGCTCTTCGAAAGGTTCTCACTTCCGTCCGAACAGCTTCTCGATATCACCGTGTACGAGTTTCACCCAGGTGGGGCGGCCGTGGTTGCATTGGCCGGAGTGGGGAGTGACTTCCATTTCACGGAGCAGCGCGTTCATTTCAGTTACCGACAATATGCGGCCTGCGCGGACGGAGCCGTGGCAGGCCATCGTACCGGCTACTGCGTCTAGACGCTCTTTCAGGGAGAGGGCTTCGTCGAAGGCGGCGAGTTCGTCGGCTAGGTCGGTTACCAGGCCTTTAGGGTCGCTTTGGCCGAGGAGCGCGGGGGTGGCTCGGACCAGCATGGCGTGGGGGCCGAAGCGTTCGAGGTCTAGACCGAATTCGGAGAGTTCTTCGGCGCGAGATTCCAGGCGGTCGCAGGCGGATTCGTCGAGTTCTACGACTTCGGGGATCAGGAGGGCTTGGCTCGCTATGGTGCCGCCGATCAGGGCTGCGCGCATGCGTTCGAGGACGAGGCGTTCGTGCGCGGCGTGCTGGTCGACGAGGACGAGGCCATCTTCGGCTTCGGCGACTATGTAGGTTTTCGCGACTTGGCCGCGCGCTACGCCCATCGGGAAGGCTGTGGTTTGGGGCGGGGGTGCCCAGGCGGGTTCGGCTCTTGCCTGCGGGGGTGCGGCGAAGAAGGTGGGGCGGGAATCGTTTACCGCGCCGTAGCTTCGGTTTTCCAGCGGGAGCCTTTGGGGCGTGCCCTCACCTTCCCATCCGCTTTGCGGACGGGCCCCTTCCTCTCCCCCGGGGGGAGATGAGTTTTCGGGTTGCCACATCGAGAGGGCGGACTCGCTGGCGCGTTGGCTGCGGTGGCCGGCAGCGTCTAGGGCGCGGCGGAGGCCCGAGACTATGAGGCCTCTTACCATCGCGGGGTCGCGGAAGCGGACTTCGGTCTTGGCGGGGTGGACGTTGACGTCGACCTGGTCGGTGGGGATGTCGAGGAACAGCGCCACCACCGCGTGACGGTCGCGGGGGAGCATCTCGGCATAGGCGCCGCGGATCGCGCCCATCAGGAGGCGGTCCTTTACCGGGCGGCCGTTGACGAAGAGGTACTGGTGGTCGGCGATGCCGCGATTGTAGGTCGGCAGGCTGGCGACGCCGCCCAGGACCAGGCCTTCCCGCTCCAGGTCGATCGCGACCGAATTGTCGGCGAGCGCGCGGTCGGTGAGCGTCGCCACCCGGCCCGGCCGGTCCTCGACCTGCATCGCCGACAGCGCGCGCCGCCCGTCGTGTTCCAGCGTGAAGCCGATGTCGGGCCGCGCCATCGCGAGCCGGCGGACGACGTCGAGGCAAGCGGCGTATTCGGCGCGGGGGGAGCGGAGGAACTTGCGGCGGGCGGGGACGCGGGCGAACAGGTCCTCGACGACGACGCGCGTGCCGGGCGGGAGTGCGGCGGGGCCTTCGCGCTCGACCCGGCCATTGTCGACGGTGCGTGCCCAGCCTTCGGCGCCGCGGATCCGGCTTTCTATGGTGAGGCGCGCGACGCTCGCGATTGAGGGCAACGCCTCGCCTCGAAAACCGAGCGTCACGACCGATTCGATGAACTCGTCGGGCAGCTTGGAGGTGGCGTGGCGTTCGAGCGCCAACGCCATGTCGGCGGGGGTCATCCCGCAGCCGTCGTCGGCGACTTCGATCCGCGACGTGCCGCCCTCAACGAGGAGAATCGCGATGCGTCCTGCCCCTGCGTCGATGGCGTTTTCGACTAACTCCTTCAACGCGCTGGCGGGTCTTTCCACCACTTCACCGGCGGCGATGCGATTGACCAGATGCTCGGGGAGACGCCGTATTGACATGGGTTTGCGTCTAGACCAAGCGACGGCATCCCGCGACCCGCAAACGCAAGCACCCGGTGAGTTAAACACCGGCGGGCCACGCGAGATTTTTGTGCGATGGGCTGCCCGTCCGGCGGCCAAGGATTACGGGACCCTGATTGAATGGCCTTCTACTCGCGTTTCTTCAAGTTCATGTCGCACGACATGGCGATCGACCTCGGCACCGCGAACACCGTCGTCTACGTCCGTGGCCGCGGCATCGTCCTGAACGAGCCGTCGGTGGTCGCGGTCGAGACGATCAACGGCATCAAGCGCGTCAAGGCGGTCGGCGACGACGCCAAGATGATGATGGGCAAGACGCCGGGCAACATCGAGGCGATCCGCCCCCTTCGCGACGGCGTGATCGCGGACATCGACGTCGCCGAGCAGATGATCAAGTATTTCATCCAGAAGGTCCACGGCCCGCGCAAGTTCGCGCGCTGGCCCGAGATCGTGATCTGCGTGCCGTCGGGCTCCACCAAGGTCGAGCGCCGCGCGATCCGCGATGCGGCTTCGAACGCGGGCGCGTCGCAGGTATGGCTGATCGAGGAGCCGATGGCGGCGGCGATCGGCGCCGACATGCCGGTCACCGAGCCGATCGGTTCGATGGTCGTCGACATCGGCGGCGGCACGACCGAAGTCGCGGTGCTGTCGCTGCGTGGTCTCGCCTACACCACCTCGGTACGCGTCGGCGGCGACAAGATGGACGAGGCGATCGTCTCGTATGTGCGCCGCAACCATAACCTGCTGATCGGCGAAGCCACCGCGGAGCGGATCAAGAAGGAGGTCGGCATCGCCAAGCCGCCGGTCGACGGGATCGGCATGATCATCCAGATCAAGGGCCGCGATCTCGTCAACGGCGTGCCCAAGGAGATCCAGATCAACCAGGGCCAGATCGCCGAAGCGCTGAGCGAGCCGGTCGCGACGATCGTCGAGGGCGTCCGCGTCGCGCTCGAGAACACTGCGCCGGAACTGGCCGCGGACATCGTCGACCAGGGCATCGTGCTGACCGGCGGCGGCGCGCTGCTGCAGGGTCTGGACGAGGTGCTGCGCGACGAGACAGGGCTGCCGGTGACGGTCGCCGAGGACCCGCTGACCTGCGTCGCGCTTGGCACCGGTCGCGCGCTCGAGGATCCGTTGTTCCGCGGCGTGCTGATGAGCGGCTAAGGGTTTGTTTTTGCTTTAAGACACGCGGACACGAAATCGCGTCGTCCGAGTCGTGGAGGTTCTGGCCTCCATGCTTCGGCGGCGCCCGAGACAGGGGGACAGGCGCATGGCGCCAGCCCGCGACCGGCGCACGGGGTTTTCCCGGCGTCGGCAATATGGTGTGTTCATGGGCTATGTGCTCGCCGTCGCTGGTGCGGTGGTGGGCCTGGTGCTGCTCGTCGCGTCGACGTTCAATCCGCCCGCCTTTTCCGCGCTGCGGATGGGCGTCGCGGGGGTGACGACGCCGGTGTCGACCGGGCTCGCCACGGTCGGGTCTTCGATCTCGGGCATTCCCGATGCGATCGGCAACTACTTCTTCGTGAAGCAGGAGAACGTCGCGCTGCGGGCGGACCGCGAGCGGACGCGCTCGCTGCTGATGCGCGCGCGGACGATCGCCTATGACAATCGCCGGTTGCGCAGCCTGCTCGCGATCCGCGAACGCTCGACTGTGCCTGTCGTGACCGCGCGGCTGGTGAGTTCGAGCGCGTCGAGCGGGCGGCGCTATGCGTTGCTCAACGCGGGTCGCTGGAACGGCGTGCTGCCCGGCATGCCGGTGCGCGGCCCCGACGGCCTGATCGGTCGCGTGGTCGAGACCGGACCCAACGCGGCGCGCATTCTTTTGCTCAGCGACGGAGACAGCATCGTCCCCGTCCGCCGCACGCGTGACGGCATGCCGGCGATCGCGGCGGGGCGCGGCGACGGTATGATCGACATCCGCTCGGTCAATGCCACCAACGTGCGCTTCAACGCGGGCGACCTGTTCGTGACGACCGGCACCGGCGGGATCTACGCGCCCGGCGTGCCCGTGGCGCGCGTGACCAAGGCGGGCTCGGACTCGGTAATGGCGCGCGCGTTCGCCGATCCCGATACGCTCGACTTCGCGCTGGTCGAGCGGATGTTCATGCCCGTGCCCCCGCCTCGCCCGGTAGCGCAGCAATGAGTCGCGCTCGCGTCGTCGATAGCGTCGACTACAAGCCGTTCGAGACCAAGATCCCGGCGGGCCGGTCGCGTGCGATCCCTTGGGCAACCGTGATGGCGGGATCGCTGATCACGATCATCCCGGTCGTCGCGACGATTCCCCTCCTCCCCCCATTCGGGTTCGTCATGCTGCTCGCGTGGCGCCTGCTCGCACGGTTCGCGTTCAAGCCCTGGGCCGCGGCGCCGCTCGGCTTCTTCGACGACCTCGTCAGCGGCCAGCCGCTCGGTAGCGCGGTGCTCATGTGGTCGCTCGCGTTCGTCGCGATCGACATGATCGAGCAGCGCCTGGCGTTTCGCGACTATTGGCAGGACTGGCTGATCGCCGGCGGGCTGATCGCCGCGTGCATCCTGGTCGGGCGCTTCATCGCGGTGCCGGTCGGCGCGCATGTCGACACCATCCTGATCGCGCAGATCGCGGTCACGATCCTCATGTTCCCGCTGGCGGCCCGCATCGTCGCGGCGATCCAGAACAAGCGCGGCGCCGAATGAGGAATACCCCGCGGATCGTCACCGAGATGTCGCAGGCGTACAGCTTCTCGCGGCGCGCCTGGATGCTGGGCGCGGCGCAAGGCGGCGTCGGGCTGCTGCTCGCCGGACGGATGGCGTGGCTGTCGGTCGCGCAGAACGAACGCTATACGCAAATGTCCGAGAGCAACCGCGTCAACATGACGCTGTTGCCACCGCGCCGGGGCTGGATCGTTGATCGCCACGGCGTGCCGATCGCCAACAACCGCACCGACTTCCGCGTCGACATCATCCCCGACCGCCTCCGCGACAAGGAGCGCGTGCTGCCGCTGCTCGGGCGCATCCTCCAGTTGCCGACCGAGGAAGTCGAGCGGATCGCGATCGATCTCGAACATGCCGCGGGGTTCCAGCCCGTCCAGGTCGCGGAAAATCTCGACTGGGAGCGGTTCGCCGCGGTCAGCGTGCGGTTGCCCGAACTGCCGGGCGTCGCGCCCACGCGGGGGTTCGCGCGCAGCTATCCGGCAGGGGCTGCGGTTGCGCACCTGACCGGGTATGTCGGCGTGCCCAATGCCGAACAGTACAAGAAGACGCACGACCCGCTGCTCGTCACCCCCGGCTTCAAGCTTGGCAAGGACGGGCTCGAGAAGATGCTCGAGACCGAACTCCGCGGCGTCGCCGGCGCCAAGCGCGTCGAGGTCACCGCGCGCGGCAAGCTGGTCGCCGAACTCGCGACCAAGCCCGACGTCCCCGGCAAGACCGCACGGCTGACGATCGACGTGGGGCTTCAGGAATACGCGGCGCGGCGGCTCGGCACGAACTCCGGATCGGTCGTCGTGCTCGACACCCGCACCGGCGAGATGCTCGCGATGGTGTCGATGCCGGCGTACGATCCAAACAGCTTTTCGGACGGGATCAGTCATCTCGAATGGCAGATGCTGAGCGACGACGATCACGTGCCGCTGATGAACAAGGTCACGCAGGGGCTGTATCCGCCGGGCTCGACGGTGAAGCCGATGAACGGCCTCGCGCTGATGAATGCGGGCGTCGATCCGTCGACGCGCGTCAATTGTTCAGGCGCGATGCGGCTCGGGACCAGCGTGTTCCATTGTCACAAGAAAAGCGGTCACGGTCCGCTCGATCTCAAGAACGCGATCATGCAGAGCTGCGACATCTATTTCTACGAGATGGCGCGGCGGGTCGGCTACAACGCGATCGCGCCGATCGCGCGGACGCTGGGGATGGGGCAGAAGTTCGACCTGCCCTTCTCGACGCAACGCTACGGCACGGTGCCCGATCCGGCGTGGAAGCTGAAGAAGTACAAGCACGACTGGACCGTCGCGGATTCGCTGAACGCGTCGATCGGCCAGGGCTATGTGCTGGCGAATCCGTTGCAACTCGCGGTGATGGCGGCGCGGATCGCGTCCGGGCGCGCATTGCAGCCGAGCATCCTCGCCAGTCACGTCCACCGCGACTCCCCTGCCCTCGCGATCGATTCCGAGCATCTCGCGCGCGTCCGTGATGCGATGTTCGGGGTGATCAACCAGGGCGGCACCGGCGGCGCAGCGAAACTGCTGATCCCCGGCGTCGCGATCGCGGGCAAGACCGGCACCGCGCAGGTCCGCCGCATCACGATGGCCGAACGGCGCTCGGGCGTGCTCAAGAACGGGCAGCTGCCGTTCAAGATGCGCGACCACGCGCTGTTCATCGGTTTCGCGCCCGCCGACAACCCGCGCTACGCCCTCGCAGTCGTGCTCGAGCATAACGGCCACACCGTGCGCAATCTCGACACGCCGATGATCGGCCGCGACATCATGACCTACATGCTCGACCGCGAGCGCGCGTTGAAGTCGCTCGCCGAGGTCGAACCGACCTGGGGCGGCGACATCCGCACGCGCATGGCGGCGACCGCGGAGACCTACCGCAAGGCGCAGTCCGCTCCCCCGGCGGCGATCGCCACCAAGACCGACGCGATCGTGCCCAGCGACGCCCCCGCGGTCGAAAACGCCACCGACATGGCCAACGCGACGCAGGAAGCGCTGACGGCACCGGGCGCAACCGTTGCAGAAGACGACTCACGGGACCGCCAGCAATGACCTCAGCCGAGCGCCGCCCATGAACCGTATCGTCCCCGAACCGCTTGCCAAGCTGCCGTGGCGTGTCCTCCTGTTGGTGGTCGCGATCGGCTGTTTTGGCCAAGTCGTGCTGTATTCCGCGGCCGGCGGCTCGCTCAAGCCCTGGGCGCTGTCGCAGGGCATCCGCTTCTTCGTCCTGCTCGCCGGTGCGATCGCCTTGTCCTACGTCCCCGAGCGGACGTGGAAGGCGGGCTCGCTGCCGGCCTATGCGTTGATCGTCGTGTCGCTGGTCGCGGTAGAGATCCTCGGCAAGGTCTCGGGCGGATCGCAGCGCTGGCTCGACCTCGGTTTCATCCGCCTGCAACCGTCCGAATTCATGAAGCCGGCGATCGTGCTCGCCTGCGCCAAATTCTACGACATGCTCCCGCCCGGCGAGACGCGACGGTTCAGCGCGGTCTGGCCCGCGGCACTACTGATCGGCGTCCCCGCAGCGATCGTGATGAAGCAGCCCGATCTCGGTACCGCGCTGATGATCTGCGCGGGCGGCGCGACGGTCATGTTCCTCGCGGGGATCCCGCTACGCCTGTTCGTCGGCGGCGCGATCACCGCCGCAGTGGCGATCCCGCTCGCGATCAACTTCGCGCTGCACGACTACCAGCGCAACCGCATCCTGATCTTCCTCGATCCCGAGAGCGACCCGCTCGGGACCGGCTATCACATCAGCCAGTCGAAGATCGCGATCGGCTCGGGCGGGATCTGGGGCAAGGGCTTCCTCCAGGGCACGCAGAGCCACCTCGACTACCTCCCCGAGGGGCATACCGATTTCGTCTTCGCGACAATGGCGGAGGAATGGGGCCTGGTCGGCGGCTGCCTGCTGATCCTCGCCTTCCTGCTAGTGATCCGCTGGGGCATCGAGGTCGGCCAGCGCGCGCAGACCCGCTTCGGCCGCCTCACTGCTGCCGGGCTGTCGACGACGATCTTCTTCTACGTCGCGATCAACCTGATGATGGTGATGGGCCTCGCCCCCGTCGTCGGGATCCCGCTGCCGCTGGTGAGCTTCGGCAGCTCGGCGCAGATGACGGTGCTGCTGTGCCTCGGCATTTTGATGTCGATCGACCGCCAGAACCGCAAGACGGTCGGCTGGTAGGGCGAAAAACCGAGTTATTTCGCAAAAAATCGACCTGATCGACCAAAACGGACTCGGATCGACGAAAAGGGGGTTGCGGCCCCCGATGAGTCTGCTAACAGCGCGCCTCCAGCAGCGGGGCGCCACACCAGGGCGCCACTCAAAACCGCCCCGGAATGGACGCATAGCTCAGTTGGTAGAGCAGCTGACTCTTAATCAGCGGGTCCTTGGTTCGAGCCCAAGTGCGTCCACCATTTTCTTATAGCGTTAGATACCGGCACCGATTGGTCGCATCGGCGAGTGGCCTGCGTCAGACAACTTCCGCAGAGCGGCACGCCGCGCTATCGGTTGGCATGGCGCGTGTCCAAAAGTTGAAGGTGTACCGGACCGTAGCGGGTTTCTACGATGCGTATGTCGCTGCGCCGAGCCAGAAGGCGGCACTGGCGGCGTGGGGCAGCGACCGCGACTTGTTCGCGCGGGGCATTGCCGAGCAAGTCACGGATCCGGCGTTGATAGCGGAACCGCTGGCCTCCCCTGGTACGGTCGTGAAGCACTCGCGTGGGACGACGGCGGAACAGATTGCGGCACTGCCCGAACAGCGGGCGCCTGCCGCGCCGCGCGATGCCGATGCGGATGCCGATCCGAAACCTACCGCGAAACCACGAGCGAAACCTCAAGCCAAACCCAAGCCAAGGCCGAAACGCGACGAGCTTGATGCGGCTGAGGAGGCTTTGACGTCGTTACGAGCAGACTTTAACCGGAAGAAGAAAGATCTCGCCGAACGGGAGGCTGCGCTTGCGCAGGATCGTCGCGCTTTGGAGCAGGCTCGCTCCTCTAGGATGGAGGCTGCGGAGGACGCGCTGCGCGGGCAAAAGCAGGCGTATGAGGAGGCCGTGCGCCGGTGGCGGGCATCCCAAGACTGAGTCCTGCACGCGGATTTCTGGCTCAGGGCGTCGATGGTTACGTATGTCCGTACGGGAGCCGCCTTAGGGAGCGAATGTCCTTATCGGGTGGACGGCTTTACCGCGATAACGGTCTACGCTTCAGAGGTCTTGTGTAGAGCGCGCGCATTGCCGCCTCCATCTTATCGCGGTCGACACGAAGCACGACGGTCTGCGCGCGTTCGCCGAGATGTGGGCGGTATGAGTCGTGCCACGACAGGGTATCGCCGTATCCCGCGGTCTGGCTCGTGTCGAAATCGATGTAGAGCGCCTCGGCGCGCGTGACGATGGCCGGCTCCAGCCAAGCCATCGCCGCGATCTCGTCCCACATCGGAAACCCCGGTTCGAGCCCGGTCTGTAGTGCATCGGTGAGCGCCGTGTGGGCCGGCTTGAGGCTGTCGAGGAAGGCACGCGTCCACTGCGTGCCCGTCGAGGGATCGATCGGGACCATCGTCACCTTCGGCCACGTGCCGTGCGCCATGATCCGCGCCGCCTCCGGATCCCACCGGATGTTGAACTCGCGGCGCGGCGTGTTGACGAATTCGCGCGCGAACTCTGCAGCTGCCGGCGTGTCGATCGACTGCTGCGGGTTGAGGCTGCCGCCCATGTAGACGAGCTCCTTCACGTTCGCGGCAAAGCTCGGGTCGAGGCTTTGCGCGAGCGCGATGTTGGTCATCGGGCCGGTGGCGAACAGCGTGATCTGGTGCGGGTGCGCACGGACCATCCGGACGAGGAACGCGGCGGCGATCTCGCCGGACGGTTTGGTGACGGGATCGCCGATCGGCAGGCTGGGCACGACCGAAGGCGACGGCGTACCGGGGGTGGACTGGCCCGCGCCGGCGGACGCAGGCTCCGTCCAAGGTCCCTTGAACTCGAGCCGTCCGTAGAGCGCCTCCCACCGCTTGGTCGCCGCCTCGCTGTTCACCAGCGGATAGGTCGCGCCCGGCACCACCGGCACGTCGGTCCGCCCGAGGATCTCGACGGTCCGCAGCGCATAGGCCGTTGCGGTATCGCGCCATACCGAACCACTGGTCGTGGTGATCCCCAGCACTTCGACGCCCGGTGCCTGAAGCAGCAACGCGGGCGCGCCGTTCAGTCCGACGACGTCGTCATCGATCAGGACGAGCCGCTTGGCTGGCGCTCCCTTCGCCGCGATCGCGACGGGCATTGCAAGAGCCAGCAGACCGAGGCCGACCGTAGAGAAGAAACGAAAGGCCATCGCGCAATTTTCCTGCCTGACCGGCTAGCCCGTCGCCTTATGTAAAGGCCGCGCGGAACCGACCGGTCACGCTCTCCGATCAGATCAGCACCTTGTCCAGCGTGATCGGCAGGTCGCGCACGCGCGTTCCCGTGGCGTTGTAGATCGCGTTCGCTACCGCCGCGGCGACGCCGGTGATGCCGATCTCGCCCACGCCGTGCGCGCCCATCGGCGTGTGCGGGTCGGCGATGTCGGTCCAGATCACGTCGATCTCGGGGACGTCGAGGTGCACGGGCACGTGATATTCGGCGAGGCTCGGGTTCATGATGCGACCGTTGCGCTCATCGAACTGCGTCTCCTCCATCAGTGCCATGCCGAGGCCCATGACGATCCCGCCGCGGAACTGGCTGCGCGCCGTTTTCGGATTGAGAATACGACCGCAATCGAACGCGCCGAGGAAACGGCTGACGCGCGTCTCGCCGGTGACCGCGTTGACCCGCACCTCGCAGAACAGCGCGCTGTGCGAATGCATCGACCAGTGCATCAGTTCGAGCGGCTGCGACGCCTCTTCGCTGACGACGACGCTCTCGCGCTGCGCTCGTTCGAGGATCGAGACATAGCTTTCACGGCGCGACGGATCGTCGAGCTTGGCCAGTCCGCCATCCTCGCTTCCGACCTCGTCCGGCGACAGGCCCGCGAGCGGCGAATCGTTGCCCGCGAGTTTCAGCAGTTCGGCGACCAGCGCATGATGCGCGGCGATCACCGCCGCGCCGATCGCCGCGGTCTGCTGCGACCCACCGGCCAGGATCGCGCCGGGAATGATCGAATCGCCATAGCCGACCGAGACGCGTTCAAGCGGGAGTCCGAGGCGATCAGCGGCAACCATCGCGGTCGTCGTGGACGTCCCCATGCCCATCTCATGCGCGGCGATCTCGACGAGGGCATGCCCGTCACGGCGCAGCGTGATGCGTGCGGCGGCGCCCGGCATACGGTAATAGGGATAGGTCCCGGTCGCGCAGCCCATGCCGATCAGCCACTCGCCTTCGCGACGCGTTCCCGGCTCGGCGCTCCGCTTATCCCAGCCGAACTGCTCCGCCCCGCTACGCCACGCCTCGACGATGTGACGTGACGAGAATGGCAAGCCCGTGGTCGGATCCTTGTCCGGCTCGTTCCGGATACGCAGCGCGATCGGATCCATGTCGAGTTCGACCGCCAGCTCGTCGATCGCAGATTCCAGCGCGAACGTGCCGACCGCCTCGCCCGGTGCGCGCATGAAGGTGTTGGCGAGCATGTTCATCGTGACCGTCTCGACCGACAGTTTGAAGCTGTCTGCGGCGTAGCCACCGCGCGTGCCGAGGATGAAGGGCTCGGGCATGTTGTTGTGCGGCGTCATTGCGGCGATGCCGGTGTGGACCAGTGCCTTGAAGCGGCCATCCGCGTCCGCGCCGATCGCGACCCGCTGTTCGGTCAGCGTCCGCCCGCCGACGACGCGGTACACGCCCTCGCGCGACAGCGCGATCCGGACCGGACGCCCAGCGAGCTTGGCAGCCGCGGCGCCGAGGATCTGGTGATCCCACAGGCACTTCCCGCCGAACCCACCGCCGACGAACGGCGATGTTACGCGCACCTGCGCCACCTTCAGGTCGAACACGTCGGCGATCGTCTGCGCCTCCGCGGTGACGAGCTGCGTCGCGTCGTGGACGACCAATTCGTCGCCGACCCACGCGATCGTCGCGGCATGCGGCTCGATCGCGTTGTGGTTGTAGCGCGGCGTGCGATAGACGTTATCGACCTTGTGCGGCGCCGCCGCCAGCATCGCATCCGCATCGCCGGTTTCGTTCAGCAACGGCTGGCCCATGAACAGGCCCTGCTCGGGGCCTTCCGCCTTGGCCGCGGCGAGCGACGTGGTCGAAGGCTCGGCCGCGTAGGTCGCGACGATCAGCGACTTGGCGTGGTCGGCCTGCTCCTGCGTCTTGGCGAGCACTACCGCGATCGGCTGGCCGTTCCAGTGGACGCGGTCGTCCTGCATGATCGGCAGGTCGGCAGGCCCCGCCGCGGTGGGCGAAGAGCCGAACACTGCAGGCGGGTTCATCCGGGGCGCGTTCAGGTGCGTCATCACTACCACGACGCCGGGCGCAGCCTCAGCCGCCGCGGTATCGATAGCCGCGATCCGCCCGCGCGGGATCGTCGCATAGGCGAGCGCGGCGTAGACCATGCCCTCCAGCGGAAACTCGGCCGCGAACGGTGCCGCACCGCGCACCTTGAGCGGGCCATCGAGCCGCGACACCGACGTGCCGATCAGTCCGTGCTGCTGGCGGATCAGCGGATCGGGCACGCCGCCCGGAACCCAGCTGTCGGGCGCCAGCGGCACCAGCTTGCTCATCGCGCCCTGCACCAGGCCCTGCGCGGTTTCCTTCACCGTATCGACGATGCTCATGCTGCTGCTCCGGCAAGGTCGCCAAGCACGGCGACGAGGGTGCGCGTGGTCAGTGCGATCTTGAAACCATTGTCGCGAAGCGGCACGGCGTCGGCCATCTCCGCGACGGCGGCGGCAAGGAATGCCTCTTCGGTCGCCGGACCGCCCCGCAAAGCCGCCTCGGCCTTCGACGCGCGCCACGGCTTGTGCGCGACCCCGCCGAGCGCGATCCGCACGTCCTTGATGATGCCGCCCTCGATCTCAAGCGCTGCTGCGATCGAGACCAGCGCGAAGGCGTAACTCGCCCGGTCGCGCACCTTGCGATAGGTCGAGTTGGCCGCGAAACTCAGCGGTGGCAGTTCGATAGCGGTGATGAGTTCGCCCGGCTCGAGCACGGTATCGAACTCGGGATGATCGCCCGGCAGGCGATGAAGCTCGGTAAACGGTAGCGTCCGCGCCCCGCCCCGCCCGTCCAGATGCACGACCGCATCGAGTGCGGCGAGCGCCACGCACATGTCCGATGGGTGCGTCGCGACGCACGCCGACGACGCACCGAGAATGGCGTGTCCCCGCGTGAAACCCTCGATCGCGTCGCAGCCCGACCCCGGCGCACGCTTGTTGCAGCGCGATCCGTCGGTGTCGTAGAAATAGGTGCACCGGGTCCGCTGGAGCAGGTTGCCGCCGACCGTCGCCATGTTCCGGATCTGCGCCGACGCCCCCGCCAGGATCGCGCGCGACAGTACCGGATAGCGCATCCGCACCGCCAGATGCTCGGCAAGCGCGGTATTGCGCACCGCCGCGCCGATCATCAGCCCGCCGCCCTCGGTCTCCTCGATCTCGTTCGACAGCCCTGTCACGTCGACCAGCGCGCTTGGTCGCGCGACCGTCTCGCGGATCAGGTCGACCAGATTGGTGCCGCCGCCAAGGTATGCCGTCGCGTTCGACTGCCCAAGCCGGAGGGCGTCTGCGGCGTTCTCAGCGCGCGCGTAGGTGAACGGGGTCATGCCGCCATCTCCGCTGCCACGGTTTCGCGGATCGCGTCGATGATCCCGTTATGCGCACCGCAGCGGCATAGATTGCCGCTCATCCGCTCCTGCAGTTCTTCGCGGGTCAGCGTCACGTCGGCGGTGAGATCGGCGCTGACATGGCTTGGCACGCCGCGCTTCGCTTCAGCCGCCATGCCGATCGCCGAACAGATCTGGCCGGGCGTGCAATAGCCGCACTGGAACCCGTCGTGATCGATGAACGCCTGCTGCAACGGATGCAGCGCATCGCCGTCGGCCAAGCCTTCGATCGTCGTGACCTGGCGCCCGTCATACTGCACCGCGAGCGCGAGGCAGGAGACGATCCGCTCGCCATCGACGAGCACCGTGCACGCGCCGCACGCGCCCTGATTACACCCCTTCTTGGTACCGGCCAGATGCAGCCCTTCGCGCAACAGATCGAGCAGCGAGACACGGGGATCGTCGGGCAGCGCCACCGCTGACCCGTTGATAAGTATCGACATCGCCACTCTCCTGTTGAGTCGACGGTGTCGTTGCGACCGCCGAATCCGTATTTCAGTACCGAGCGGTATAGTCGCGATCAGCGGGGTCTGCCAAGCGTCTGGCGGCGCGATCGTGAAGATAGATCGATGCCCTCTTGCCGCCGCGTCGCGCATCGGCGAGCATCACGCATCAAAGGGGGAGAATGTGATGATCAAGGCATGGATGATCGGGCTGACGGCAATCGTCGCGGCACCGGTACTGGCGCAGGGCAAGCCATCGACCACGACCTATATCCAGGCGGGCACGGTGCTCGACCGGCCCGGCCAGGCACCGCGCGGCAACACCACGATCATCGTCCGCGACGGGAAGATCGTCGAACTGCGCGATGGCTTCGTCGCGCCGGAACAGGGGGCGAAGCTGATCGACCTGCGTACCGCGTTCGTACTGCCCGGGATGGTCGACATGCACGTCCATCTCTGGGGCATCGGCGGCGATCCGATGCGCGCGCGGCTGGAGGCGCTCAACCGCGACCGGTTCGACGACGAGATGACCGCGGTCGCCAATGCGCGCACGACGCTGGCGGCAGGCTTCACCTCGGTTCGCGACCTGGGCGGCGACCCGCGCGGTATTCGGGCACTGCGCGATGCGATCGATGCCGGCACCGTCGAGGGGCCGAGCATCACCAACGCCGGCGAGATGATCTCGGTGACGGGCGGGCACGGCGACGGCGGCAACGGGCTCGCGGAAGAGTTCGCGGACATGGTGCACGCGAAGGAAATGAACCTGTGCGACGGCCCCGACGATTGCCGCCGCGCCGTGCGCGCGCAGGTCGCGTTGGGCGCGCGCGTCATCAAGTTCGCGGCGACCGGTGGCGTGCTGTCGAACGTCAGCGGTGGCCTCGGCCGTGCGATGACGCCCGAGGAAATGCGCGCTATCATCGAGACGGCGCACGCGCTCGGCCGCAAGGTCGCCGCGCACAGCCATGCCGCCGAGGGCACGAAGGCCGCGCTGGAGGCCGGTGTGGACTCGATCGAGCACGGCACGTTCCTCGACGACGAGACGATCCGGCTGTTCAAGGCCAAGGGCGCCTATCTGGTGCCGACCGAGATCGCGCCCGTCGCGGCGCTGGCCCAGGCGCGCGGCGGGGCGTTGCCGCCGGCGACGATCGTCAAGGCCGAGGCCGCGGCTGCGGCGATGGCGGCCAGTCACCGCCGCGCCTATGCCGCGGGGGTCAAGGTTGCGTTCGGCACCGATACCGGCGTGTCGAAGCACGGCGACAACGCCACCGAGTTCGCGCTGATGGTCAGGAACGGGCTCACCCCGACCCAGGCGATCGCCGCCGCCACGGTGGGTGCAGCAGACCTGCTTGGGCGCGACGACATCGGCACGCTCGCACCTGGCAAGACCGCGGACATCATCGCCGTGGCGGGGTCTCCGCTGCAGGACGTCACGCGGCTCGAACACGTCGAGTTCGTCATGCACCGCGGGGCGGTCGCGAAGACGCCTGCTGCCGGCATCTGATTGGCTGCCGCTCGGCGCGCGCTCAGCCGATGAGCATGCGCGCGCCGAGCGCGGCGAACAGCGCGGGCGGCATCACCACCGCGCCGACCTTGAGGAACCGCCAGAAGCCGACGTCCTCGCCTTCGCGGCGGATCGCTGTCAGCCACAATATGGTGGCGAGCGAGCCGGTGATAGACAGGTTCGGGCCGAGGTCGACGCCGATCAGCAGGCCGTCGGTGACGATCTGCGGAACGTGGGCCTGCTGGAGCGTCGTGCTCGCGATCAATCCGGCCGGCAGGTTGTTCATAAGGTTCGATCCGAACGCTAGGATCGTCCCCGCAACGCCTGCGGTCGTCGACGGCGAGTTCGCCGCACCGGCTGCGAGCCAGCGCGCCAGCATCGTGATCACGCCGGTGCTCGCCAGTGCCTCGACCAGCACGAACAGGCCCGCGACGAGCGGCAGCACCGCCCAGGATACCGAGCCAAGCGTCGTGAACGGCGACTTGCGCTCCCCGATGCAGATCGCGGCCATCGTCGCGATACCGGCAAGACAGGTCGGCAGTCCGAGGTCGTGCTCCTGCGCCGACGCGGCGATCAGCAGGACCGCGGTCGCGACGATACCACCCAACGCAATCTTGCCGCCGCGAGGAAGCGTGCCGGTTTCGACGACGGTCTCGCACTGGCCACGGAGCCGCTCGCGCTCGACCCAGCGCAGCATGAGGAAGGTAACGCCGATCGACAGCAGCGATGGCAGCGCGAACGACGCCATCCACGCACCGAGCGACGGCATCTGGCCACCGTACAGCACGAGGTTCGCGGGGTTGGAGATCGGCAGCACGAAGCTCGCCGCGTTGGCGATCAGCGCGCAGGCGAACAGCATTGGCAACGGATCCGCCTTCGCCTTCTTCGCCGCGGCGTAGACGGCGGGGGTCAGCACCACTGCGGTCGCGTCGTTCGAGAGGAAGGTCGTGACGACGATGCCGACGCCGAAGACGAGCGCGAACAGGCGGCTGGTCGATCCCTTTGCGAGGCGCACCGCGTGCTCGGCGACCCAGTCGAACAGTCCCTGTTCGCGGGCGACCTCGGACAGCAGCATCATACCGATCAGGAACAGGTAGACGTCGCCACCCTTCAGCACCGCGGCCCATGCTGCACCGGGCGACATCAGCCCGAACACGAGCAACACCGCAGCGCCAGCGACCGCCCAGACCGCTTCGGGCAGCTTGAACGGACGCGTGATCACGCCGAAGGTTGCGACGAAGCAGATTGTCCAGATCGCATAGGTGTGAACCGTCATGCCGCGGGCATCCGCGAGCCGACACGCCGGACCATCGTCATCGTTGCGGTATTCACCAATCGAGTCCGTTCTTGTTGGGGCCGCGCTGAGCGCCGTCGATACCACGCTCGAGCCAGGCACCGATCGCGTTCACATCGCGGCCGAGCGCTATGGGAGGATTGCGCTTCGGTCGCGGGCCGGCGTTGCGGACGAGGATGTCGATCCGGTCCTCGCTCCCGTCACACCGGACGACGAGATGGTGGAGGCCATCGGCGATGCCATCGACCGAAGCGCTCCAGAGCGAAGGCACGCCGTCGACACGCTTCATCGGGATGGCTTGGCCGTCATCGACGTGCAGCGACACCGTGTCTGCGGCGCCGAATACCTTCGCGCGCACGGTGAAGGCGCTGCCGGGCACGTTGTCGGCGCGTGCCGGGTCGGTGATCAGGCGGCGGTCGGCGGGACTGGTGATCTGGACGAGTGGCCAGGGATCATTCACCGCCTGAAACCGCCAGCTCGGCACGCCGTCGTCGAGCGTGACGATCGAGAAACCGGGTGCGCCCTCCTCGATCTGGCCGGTCGAGCGGGTCGCGCCGTAGATCACGCGGCCGTCGTTGAGCAGCTCGTTATAATGCGTGTGGCCGGTGTCGACGAACGCGACGCGGTGCGCGGCGAACAGCCCGGCGATACCGTCGGGATCGTCGCGCAGGTCGCCGGGATAGGCATGCATGAACACCGCCACCGGCTCGCCAGCAACCGCGGCGGTGCTCAGTTCGCGTTCTATCCAGGCGCGCTGGTCGGGGTCGATCCGGAAGTCGGGACCACCCTTCCCCGCCGAGACGATATCGAGGAACAGGCACCGATAGCCCGCGATTGTCTCCGCATAGGGCGCCATCTTCGCCGTGATCGCGCGCATCGCGGTCAGGTCGCTGGGTTCGAAATCATGATCGCCCGCCAAGACGTGCCACGGCAACGACAGCCCCTTCATCGCGTCCGCAATCCGCGCATATTGGTCGTCGGTACTGTGATTGGCATTGTCGCCGGGCAACAGCGCGAAGTCGACCGCACTGCCCAGATGCGCTTCGGCGCTCGCAATCAGCGCGCGAAACCGAGACAGTCCTTCATACCCATCGGCCTCGTCGACATGCAGATCGCCGAAGTGGATCCAGGTCAGGCATCCTGTCATTAAAACTCTTTCAAGTCGTTTGGCAGATGATCCGCCGATGCTGCCCATAGCGAGGCTGAGGGTTCATCGTTCCGTGACAATACCTTCATGATTTGAGACTTAACGGGCTCGTTCAGTTCCGGTTTAGCTTTTGACATCACTGGAGAATATCAAGCCGAACAATATTTCGGCGGTGTGGAAACTTTGCCCGTTGCCGCAGCTTTAGCGATCCGACGGCGCGCGGGTTTCTCAAGCGGCACCCGGTTCGACGACACCGATATTTCAGGGAATTCTCATGGCCACGACGGACACGGCATCCGCCAGCAACGGCAGGGCCAAGGGCGGGTCGGACGCCACGTCCGCGCCGAAGAAGACGCTCGACGCGCTGAACTTCTTCCTTGCCGACGTTCGCGACGGGCTCGGGCCGTACCTCGCCATCTATCTCGTCGCGGTACGTGGGCCGGCGCATGGCTGGAACGAGGCGACGGTGGGCATGATCCTGACGATCGCCGGGATCGTCGGCCTGATCTCGCAGACGCCCGCGGGCGGGTTGATCGATCGCAGCAGGAACAAACCGCGGATCGTGATGATCGCCGCGCTGCTCGTGACGCTCAGCAGCGTCTCGCTGCCGATCGTCAGTGGCTTCACCGCGGTGGCGGTCACCCAGTCGATAGCGGCGGTCGCGGGCGCGGTGTTCGCGCCGGCGATCTCCGCCATCACGCTGGGGCTGGTCGGCCCGAAACTGTTCGCCAAGCGCGTCGGTCGCAACGAGGCGTTCAACCACGCGGGCAACGCCGTGTCGGCGGCGCTCGCGGGCGTGCTCGCGTGGAAGTTCGGACCGGTCGTCGTCTTCTACCTGATGGGCGCGCTGACGGTGGCGAGCATCGCGACCGCGTCGCGGATCAAGAACGACGACATCGACAACGCGGTCGCGCGTGGTCTCGATTGCGAGCCGGAGGACGATTGCGAGGAGCCGAGCGGCTGGAAGGCGCTGGTCGAGAACAAGCCGCTGATGATCTTCGCGGGGACGGCGTTCCTGTTCCACCTCGCCAACGCGGCGATGCTGACGTCGGTCAGCCAGTTGCTCGCGCGCACCGTCGGCAAGGACCAGGCGACGTCGCTGACCGCCGCCTGCATCGTCGCGGCGCAGCTGGTGATGGTACCCGTCGCGATCGTGGTCGGCCGCAACACCGAGAAATGGGGCACCAAGCCGCTGTTCCTCGTTGCGTTCGGGTTCCTCGCGGCACGTGGCGCTTTGTATACCGTGTCGGACAATCCGTGGTGGCTGGTCGGCGTGCAGGCACTGGACGGCATCGGCGCGGGTATCTTCGGCGCGCTGTTCCCGGTCGTGATCGCCGACCTGACCAAGGGGACAGGGCGCTTCAACGTCAGCCAGGGTGCGGTGGCGAGCGCGCAGGGCCTGGGCGCGGCCTTGTCCGCGACACTGGCCGGTGCGATCATCGTCTGGGCGGGCTACAGCGTGAGCTTCCTGACCTTGGCCGTCGTCGCGGGCGCCGGCTTCATGCTCTATTTCTTCGCGATGCCCGAGACGAAGCAGAAGGAGGGGTAAGCCCCCTCGCCTCACCGGTCGACGGCGATGCTCGGCAAGTACCGCGGCGCCGACCGGGCCTTGGCACGCTGTTCATAGGCATAGCCGGCGCGCAGCACGGTCTGGTCGGCGTCCTTCGTAGCGATGAACGACAGGCCGACGGGCAACCCGCGCACGAGGCCCATCGGCACGGTCAGATGCGGATAACCGGCGACCGCGGGCAACGTCGCGGCGGAGGGTCCGGCATAGGTATCGCCATAGACCGGGTCGCTCAGCCACGCCGCGTCATAGGTTGGCTCGACCAGGATCTGCGCACCCGCCGCGCGCAGCATCGCGTCGATCCCCTGCGCACCCGCCAGCCGCAGCGAGGTCGCGCGCGCAGCCTTGTAGGCGGGGTCGTCGAGCCCCTTGGTCTTGTCCGCATCCTCGAACAATTCCTGCGCGAAGAACGGCATCTCGGTCGCGGCGTTCGCGCGGTTGAAGGCGATCACCGCGCCCAGCGTCTTCGTCTGTACTGCCACTGGCGTGGTCGCGAGATAGGTGTTCAGGTCCGCCTTGAGTTCGGTTTTCAGGACCATCAGTTCGGCCTCGCTCAGTCCGTCGAGCTTCGGCGTCTTCACCTCGACCAGCACGGCACCCGCTGCGCGCAGGACGTCCAGCGCCGCCGCGTAGCGGGTGGTAAGATCCGCAGACATGCCGTCGGGCCGGACGACGCCGACCCGCATGCCGGACAACGCACCGGCCGAGAGCCCGGCGGCATAATCCCTGGTCACCGCCGCCGCCGTCACGCGGTCCGCCGGATCCGCACCGACCATGCCCGACAACAGGATCGCGACGTCGGTAACGCTGCGCGCCATCGGTCCCGGCGTATCCTGGCTGTGGCTGATCGGCACGACATGCGTACGACTGACCAGACCGATCGACGGCTTGAAACCGACCAGACCGTTCAACGACGACGGGCACACGACCGAACCGTCGGTCTCGGTGCCGACAGCCGCCGCGGCGAAACTCGCGGCAACCGCGGCGCCCGATCCCGACGAGGAGCCGCACGCGGTCCGGTCCAGCGCGTAAGGGTTGCGCACCAGCCCGCCGACCGCGCTCCAGCCGCTCATCGAATGAGTCGAGCGGATATTCGCCCATTCCGACAAGTTGGTCTTGCCGAGGATCACCGCACCCGCGCGGCGCAGATAGGCGACCATCGGCGCGTCCCGGCGCGTCATATTGTCGCGCAACGCCAGGCTGCCTGCGGTCGTCGGCAGCGGGTCCGCGGTCTCGATATTGTCCTTTATGAGGATCGGGATGCCGTGCAGCGGACCGCGCACATGCCCTGCCTTGCGTTCGGCATCAAGCGTTTTGGCCTGCGCGAGTGCATCGGGATTGACCGCGATGACGCTATGCAGCGCCGGTCCCTTGCGATCCATCGCGGCGATCCGCGCGAGATAGGCCTGGGTGATATCGACGCTGCTGGCCGCGCCGTCGTTCATCAGCGTCCTCAACCGATCGAGCGACACTTCTTCGACAACCACCGTCCTGGCCAGAACGGGCGTGGCGACGCAGGCAAGCAGTACCGCAGTGATGAGACGACGCATGAGACCCCCGATAGACGATGTCGCAGGATGGTCCCGAGCCGCGCACCGATGCAAGCGGCATCTGCTCGACGCGTATCCCGCTGACGGCAAACTATAAATTGCCGCCAGCGGGATGCCCGGTCAGGCGGCGACTAGGCCCGCAGCATAGTCCATCGCTTCTAGATCAGCGATTAGCCCCGGACCGGTCGGGTTCCAGTCGAGTTGCGCGCGCGTCCAGTCGCTGGAGGCGAGCATGTCGAGCGAGGCGAACATGCCGAACCAGCCGAAATGATCGTTCGCCTGCTCCTGAGTCAGCGATAGCGTCGGCAGGCCCAGCCCGGCCGCGACGACTTCGGCGATCGCCCGCGCGCTGACGCCTTCCTCCGCCACGGCATTGTACCGTGCGCCCTTCTCGCCCTTGTCGAGCACGAGCGCGTAGAGTTTCGCCACGTCCAGCACGTGCGCCGCGGGCCAGCGATTGTCGCCCTCACCGACATAGGCGACCACGCCCTTCTCGCGTGCGATATCGACGTATGGCGTGATCAGCCCCTGCTTGACGGTATCGTGGACCTGCGGAAGCCGCATGACGCGGACGTCTACGCCCGCCTCCAGAAGCACCTGCCCCGCCTTTTCCGATGCAATCCGCGGATTGGGGTAGTCGGGGTTGAACGCGGACTCGAGCGCAGGCTTGCCCGGGCCAGTATCGCCGATCCCGGTACCCGACGTGATGATCATGGGACGATCGCTCCCCTTGAGCACCTCCCCCATCGCGCCGATCACGCGGCGGTCCTTTTCACAGTTTGCGACGAAGTTGGTGAACTCATGATCGAACGCGGTGTGGATCACCGCATCGGCCTGCTCTGCTCCGCTGCGCAGGCTGTCGAGATCGACGAGATCACCGCAATGTACGTCGGCGCCAGCCTCTACCAGCGACCGCGCGCCGGCATCCGACCGGGTAAGACCCAAGACCTCATGTCCGGCACTCAGCAGTTCCGGCACGATACGCGACCCGATGAAGCCCGTCGCACCCGTCAAAAATACACGCATCCAAACTCTCCGATATTGTCCGGAGCAAGACTTGGGCGTACTTCGACACCTGTAAAAGTAGTGACCTTATCATGGTATAATCTTCAACAGGATGGCGATGTCTATCGAGACTGACAATGCACTCGGCACGTTCCTGCGCGATCGCCGGGCACGTATGGACGCCGCGGCGTTCGGGTTCAGTGGCGGCCGGCGCCGGACGCCCGGCCTGCGCCGCGAGGAAGTCGCCCAGCGCGCTAACATCTCGGCGACTTGGTACACCTGGCTCGAACAGGGCCGCGGCGGCGCGCCGTCGGCCGACGTCCTCAACCGCATCGCCGGCGGCCTGATGCTGACCGAGCCCGAGCGCGAGCACCTGTTCGTGCTTGGTCTCGGCCATCCGCCCGAAGCGACCTATCGCGCCTCCGACGAAGTCACGCCGCGGCTGCAGCGCGTACTGGATGCGCTCGAATTCAGCCCGGCGATCGTCAAGACGCCGACCTGGGACGTGGTCGCGTGGAACGCGGCGGCGGCGACCCTGCTGACGGACTATGCGACGTTGCCCCGCGACCAGCGCAACATCCTGCGCCTGATGTTCACCAATGCGAGCATCAAGGCGGCGCAGGAGGACTGGCTCAACGTCGCCCGCTATGTCGTCGGTACGTTTCGCGCGGATGCCGCGCGTGCAGGTGCGGGTGCGGAGATCAGCCAACTGGTCGAGGAACTGTCGCGGCTCAGTCCCGAGTTCGATGCGTTGTGGCGCGACAACAACGTTGCCCGGCACGCGGACGGGCTGAAGCGGCTTCACCATCCGGTACACGGCCTGCTCGAGCTCGAATTCTCGGCGTTCGCCGTCGACGGTCGGCCGGAACTCGGGATGATCGTCTACAATCCGGCTACCGCGGAAACGGCGCAGCGGATCCGGTCCTTGATGGCGCCGACCGCCTGAGCCTTTCGCGCGCGGATCGGCAGCCTCTCCGTTATTCCGCCGAGCCGTCCGAACTTCTATCGGCGCTTCCCCAGCCCGCCGCCTTGCGCAGCACGCGCGACAATTGCTCGACCGAATACGGCTTGTGGAGCAGCTCGAACCCGTGCGTACCGTCCTGCGCGAGGATGTTGCTGTATCCCGACGTCAGCACGACCGGCAGGCTCGGATGGTCCGCGCGAATCGCCTTGCCGAGTTCGATGCCGTTCATCCCTGGCATGACCACGTCCGAAAAGACGATGTCAAAGCGCGAGGCATCCTTGCCCAGCTCCGCCAGCGCCTCCTGCGCATTGGCCGCCCACACCGTCACATAGCCGAGCTCGGCCAGCGACTGCGTGGTGAACGTCCCGACTTCCCTGTTGTCCTCGACGACCAGCACGCAGGTTCCATGACCGTCGGCCAGCGTCTGGACGGTGTCGTCCTCGACCGGACGGTCGCTCTCGTCGACCTGTGGCAGGTACAGGGTGAAGGTCGCGCCCTCGCCCGGCGGGCTTTCGACGACGATGTCGCCCTCGGACTGCTTGGCGAACCCGAACACCTGGCTGAGCCCGAGGCCGGTCCCCTGCCCGACCCCCTTGGTTGTGAAGAACGGCTCGAAGATCCGTTCCAGTTTCTCGGGTTCGATGCCCGTGCCGCTGTCGGTCATCGAGATTGCTACATAGCGTCCCGGCACGGCCGGATGCGACCGGACGGCCGGGATGAACGATGCCGGTCGTACCGCGATCAGGATATGACCCGCGCCGTCCATCGCGTCGCGCGCGTTGACAGCCATATTCACGAGCGCGGTATCGAGCTGGCTCGGATCGACGTTGGTGAACAGCGGCGTCTCGGGCACGTCGATGTCGATGACGATCCGCGAGCCCGTCAGCGTGCCCAGCATATCGGCGATGACGCGCAGGCTTTGTCCCACGTCGATCACCTCGGGCTGGAGCGCTTGCCGCCGCGCGAAGGCGAGCAGCTGCCCCGTCAGTTTCGCGGCACGATCGGCGGTGTCGGAGATCGCGTCGATATAGCGTTCGCGCCGTTCCGCGCTGAGGTCCGGACGCTTCAGCAAGTCGGTCGCCGAGCGGATGACGGTGAGCAGATTGTTGAAATCATGCGCGACGCCGCCGGTAAGCTGGCCGACCGCTTCCATCTTCTGCGACTGGCGCAGCGCGTCCTCGGCATGCTGGAGCTCGCCGGTCCGCGCCGCGACCTGCTGTTCGAGCGACGCCGCGAGGGCCGCGAGCTCCTGCTCCGTGCGCCGCCGTTCGGTCGCGATCCGGGTGCGCTCGGCGACTTCGCGCACGAACGCCACCTCGTCCGCGCGCCACTGCCGTGCACGGCCGCTGCCAAGATAGAGCATCGCGACCAGCCGTCCGTTTTCCATGATCGGCATGTTGACGATCGCGCGGACGGAAATCGCCTCGAGCGCGGCGACCGTCGACCGCGTCCGCGGATCGGTGTGCGCGTCTTCGATACACACTTCGTCGCCATTTTTCAGATCGTCGATGTACGTTCCGAAGCTGCGTAGATCGAAGCTGCCGAAAAGGGGCGCGACGCGCGGCGCACTCCAGTCGCGCATGATCGTGAGCGTGTCGGCGTCGATCTCGCCATACCCCGCCCGATCCGCCCCAACCGTTTGGCCGATGATCCGCGCAGCCGCGAACGAGATATCATCCGGTTCGTCCGTGTCGCGAAACACGTCGCCCAGTTCGACGAGCGCCGCGCGCATGATCTCGCTGCGACGCTGGTCGGTGATGTCGGTCGAGACGCCGGCGATCCGCAACGCCTCGCCCTCGGTGTTGAAGAAGGGCTGGCCGCGCGAGGCGAGCCAGCGCAGTTCTCCATCCCGGCGATAGATGCGGTAGATCACGTCATAGTCGGTACCCTCCGCGACGCAGCGACGGACCTCGGCAACGCTTTTCGCCCTATCCTCGGGATGGATCGCCTCGAGCCGGTCCTCGTAGGTGAAGGGCTCGTGGCTGGGGCGGCCGAATATTTCCTTGCACGTATCGGAGGCAGTCAGCTGCTTGCTGGCGATCTCCAGGCTCCAGGTTCCAAAGCGGGCAGCCTTCAGCGTGAAGGCCAGCTCGCGCTCCTGCTCCTGCTGCATCCGCAATCGGTCGGTCAGCTCGGCCAGAAGCGCGGCATTGCTCGATTCCAGACCCTGCAGCCGTTCGCGCTCGAGCGTCACGTCGACCTGGCTGGCGAAGAAATAGGCAAGCACGCCTTCGGTGTCGTAGACCGGCGCCAGCAACAGGCGGTTCCAGAACAGCTCGCCGTCCTTGCGGTGGTTCTGGATGTCGATCTCGATCGGCCGGACCTGCCGCACCGCCTCGCGAATTTTGACGACAGTCGCGGGATCGGTCTCCGGCCCCTGCAGGAACCGACAATTCCGGCCAAGGATTTCCGCCCGACTATAGCCGCTCAACCGGCAGAACGCGTCGTTGGTGAACACGACAGGATTGTCGGGTAATCGCGGATTGGTGATGATCATCGGCATCCGCGTGGCCCGCACGGCCGCGACGAACGGATCGGTGCCGACGTCCTGCGCGATCAGCTCGGCCGCGATCCGCTCTGCGTCCGCCGTCATTTTCGGGGCGCTTTCGACGGCGCTGTCGATGATATCAGTCAAAACAGTCTACTCGTCGATGCTCACCAATCCCGGTATTTAGGGTAGAGACCAAATCATCGCAACGCCGACCATTAGATACTGAGCCAAATCAGCCGCATAGGTGGCAATCGAAATTTCGGTTTTACCTTTTCGACAGGGCTCGAAGCAAGGTTTGGCACGTTCGATCCGGTAGGAAAGCCGAGAGGATGACATGCTTTTCAAATATTCGGCCGCAATCCTGGCACTCTCGCTGGTCGCCGCGCCCGCCGCGGCACGAACCCCGCCGCCCGCCGGGATCTGGGCCAACCCGCACAACACGGTCCACGTGACCTTCAAGCGCTGTCGCGATGCGATCTGCGGGACGGTCGTGTGGGCGAGCCGCACTGCGATCGAGGACGCGCAGCGCGGCGGCGTCGACCAGCTCGTCGGCGAGGAACTGTTCCGCGATTTCGTCGAGGACGAGCCAGGACGATGGAGCGGCGAGGTCTTCATTCCCGATGTCGGCCAGACCGTGTCCGGTACGATCACGCAGATCGATGCCCGCACGTTGGTCGGCGAAGGCTGCATGTTCGCGGGGTTCGGCTGCAAGACGCAGTCGTGGAAGCGCATCAAGTAGCGAATTGCAGCCGCTCGCGACCGGAGCAAAAAATTTCATTCGGAAATCTTGACGCCTTCGGACGCGAAATTATTTCCCCGGTCGCCGGACGCGTCGATCGGTCCGGCGACTGAGGGCATCGGCTTTACCGGTGCTCCTCGTGCTCAGATTGCTCATGAGGAGGATTTGGATATGAGGACGAACTTCGACTTTACGCCTTACCGTCGTTCCACGGTTGGTTTCGACCGGCTGTTCGACTTGCTGGAAGCGACCGCGCGGACCGAAACGGTCGATGGCTACCCGCCATTCGATATCGAACGCGAGAGTGAGGACAGCTATCAGATCACGCTCGCCGTCGCCGGGTTTCGCCCCGACGACATCGAGATCGTCGCGCAGAACAACCAGTTGACGGTCAGCGGGCGCAAGCCCGACGAACGCGACGATGGCCGCTTCGTCCACCGCGGGATCGCAACCCGTGCGTTCGAGCGCCGCTTCCAGCTTGCCGATTTCGTGCAGGTCCAGAATGCAAGCTTCGACAACGGCCTGCTGCGCATCGCGCTGAAGCGCGAAATCCCCGAGGCGATGAAGCCGCGCCGGATCGAGATCACCGGCGCCGCAGCCAATGATCGCAGCGGCGATCGTCTCCAAGACAAGCAGGCGGAACGCTCCGCCGCGTAACAGGAATTACGACTGCCAGCCCAAATGCTGGCAGTCGTTCTTTTATTTGGGCGCTAGTTATTCGACGCGCCCGGTTTTAGCGCGGCGGCGGCATCTGGACGTGAATATCGGCCGCCGAGGGCACGACATGGTTCGGTCGAGCGGTCATCCGCAGCCATCCGCTGCGGACCATGACGAGTGCTACGCCTGCAGCGATCACCGCCAGCCCGAACTCGATCTTGCGGAGCGTATCGCGGTTGCGATCGTCGGTATTCCAGACCTTGTCCCAGTCGTCGTCGGATCGCTGCTCGCGGTGTCCCACGACGAGGTTGGAATCGTAATCGGTTTCGTAATCCGTATGATCCGTCATGCGGGTCTCCTCTCCGACGTCCGATCGACATAGGTCGTCGGCAGCGCGACCGTGGATCACGGTCCGCAATTGCAGCGAATTGATGTTGCGTGGTTCACGATGAGGTCGTCGGATGTTCGATCGACCAGGCGCGGCTTGTTTATCAGTAGCGCAACGATCGAGTGCGCTTGGCGTCGTACGTCTTCGGTAACGCGAGTAACGGTATTGCGGCGGGAGCTATCATGCGCCCCCGCCGCGACACGCCGAGGCTTACTTGCCGCGGAGCGTGTTGATCAGGGCGATACCCAGTACACCGGCAACCGCTGCGGCGGTGAACGGACGCTCCTTCGAGAACTGGCGGACATAGTCGACCAGCGGACGGATGTTCTCTTCGACCACGTCCTTGGCCTGGCCGACCGTCTTCTGGACGGTACCGGTCAGCTGATCCGCTGCGCCTTCGCTCTGCAGCGACTTGTCGCCGATCGCGCCGCCGAGGGTTTCCTTGACCTTGCCGCTGACGTCCGTTGCTGCGCCGCTGAGGGTGTCGGTGTTCATGAATGATCTCCTTCGATACGTGGATGATGGGGCTTCAAACGACGAAGCCGGCGGGAATATCCCGCGCTGCTCCGCGCTGGTGAAAACGATGGGGTCGCACGGGCAAGGGAGTTCGCGCTCCGGCAGACCCGAAACTCATATTGCCCAGAGACATAACCCATCGGACCGCGGATGTTTCCGCAGTATTCCTGCACCCGAATCAGGTACTAAACTACTATCCCGGTGTTCACGGCCGGGCGTTGAAGGCCAGTCAGGATGAAAGCCGATCCCGCCGCATCGTCAGCGTGATGATCACCCCGCCCGTCGACCATTCATAGGCGATCGAGCCCCCCAGCTGCCCGGCAACGGTACGGCGGACGAGCTTGCTGCCAAAGCCTTCCCCGGCATTCGGGCTTTCGACTTCCGGACCGCCGCGTTCGAGCCAGGTCAGGATCACTTCGTCGTCGGTCGCGGTGCTGGACAGGTCGAGCGTTCCGGTCGGTGCCGACAACGCGCCGTATTTCATCGAGTTGGTCGCCAGTTCGTGGATGATCAGCCCTAGTCCGGTCGCAGCATTCTCGCCGACGCCCATGCGTTCGACCGCGACGCGAATGCGGCCCTTGAAGGCGCCCATGTCGTCATAGGGGGCCAGCAACACCGAGAGCAGGTCACCGAGCAACGCCGCGTCGCCTTGCCCACCCGGCAATGGTCGGACGAGATCGTGCGCCCGCCCCAGCGCGCTCAACCGCTCCGTCAGTTCGCGTGCCATGTCTTGCGTATTGGGTGCGGTGCGCGAGGTTATCGCGGTCAGGCCGCTCGCGATCGCCAGCAGGTTCTTGACGCGGTGGCTCATTTCGCCGGCGAGCAGTTCGTTGCCTTCCTCCGCCTGCTTGCGGCCGGTGACGTCGAGGAAGATGCCGAACATCGTCCGTCCGACGATCCCGACATCCTCGCCCTGCCCGCGCGCCGAGATCCAGCGGACCTCCTCACCGATCATGATCCGGAAGTCGGTCTCGTAGCTGCCGAGCACCGCGCGGGTGGCGGCGAAGGCGGAGCGGACGCGGTCGCGATCGGACGGATGGATATGCGCCGACAATTCCTCGAACGTGACTTCGGCGCGCCACGGGAGGCCCCACAGTTCGAAGCCATGCTCGTCCATCGTGAAGGCGTCGGTGTCGACGTTCCATGCCCACAGGGCGACACCCGCGGCGGTGACCGCAAGCCGCAGATGGTCGGGGTCCCACGCATGGGCCTTGGGTATTTCGGCAGTTCCGTCCGCAATCACTTCGGCAATCCCCCGTCCGAGCGCAGAGCCCGGCCACGACGCCTAATACATATCGCGCGCGCTTTACGTTAACTTCGCACAAGTGGCGGTGTTCACTGCACTGGCGGATCGCCGGCTACAGTTGAGGTCGTGCGACATCGCCAATAGGAATGCGGACCACGAGGGCGGAGCGGCGTGCTACTCGACAGGGCACCAGGTGGACGAGGGTAGCGAAATGGACAGCATGACAGGCGATGCGCGACGGGACGCGACGGTGTTCGCCGATGTCGTCATCGTCGGCGGCGGGCACGGCGGTGCGGCGTGTGCGATCGCGTTGCGCAAGACCGGCTTCGAGGGATCGATCCTGATCGTCGGCAAGGAGCCCGAGCTTCCCTATGAACGGCCGCCCTTGTCGAAAGAATATCTGTCGGGCGAAAAGGTCTTCGGCCGTATCCTGATCCGACAGGCGACGTTCTGGACCGAGCAGCGCATCGATCTGCGGCTCGGATCGCGTATCGTATCGGTCGATCCGGTCGAACACAGCGCGACGACGGAGGACGGTACGACGATCGGCTATGGGCGACTGGTCTGGGCGACCGGCGGGACGCCCAGACGACTGACCTGCGCTGGCCATCATCTTACCGGCGTCCACACCGTGCGCGACCGCGCCGACGCCGACCGGATGATCGCCGAACTGCCGGATGTCGGGACCGCGGTCGTGATCGGCGGCGGGTATGTCGGGCTCGAAGCCGCCGCGGTGCTGCGCAAGTTCGGCAAGTCCGTCATCCTGCTCGAGGCCCTCGACCGGGTACTTGCGCGCGTCGCGGGCGAAGACCTGTCGCGCTTCTTCGAGGCGGAGCACCGTGCACACGGCGTCGACGTGCGGCTGGGGCAGTCGGTCGACTGCATCCTGGGCGATGACCGCGTCACCGGGGTCCGGCTGGGGGACGGCACCGTCATCGCCGCCGACATGGTGATCGTCGGCATCGGCATCCTTCCCGAAGTCGCGCCCCTGATCGACGCGGGTGCGGCGGGCGGCAACGGCGTCGCCGTCGATGGCGCATGCCGGACGAGCGTGCCGGACGTGTATGCGATCGGCGACTGCGCGTTGCACGCCAACCGGTTTGCCGGCGGCGCGGCGGTGCGTGTCGAATCGGTGCAGAACGCGAACGACCAGGCGACCGTCGTGGCGAAGGACATCGTTGGCCAGCCGGCGGTGTATGACGCGGTGCCGTGGTTCTGGTCGAACCAGTATGACCTGAAGCTGCAGACCGTCGGACTGTCGATCGGCTATGACGACACGGTCCTGCGCGGCGATCCGGCGACGCGCAAATTCTCGGTCGTGTACCTGCGCGACCGCCGCGTCATCGCGCTGGACTGCGTGGGTGCGGTCAAGGATTACGTCCAAGGGCGCAAGCTGGTGGAAGCCGGCGCTGTGATCGACCGGACCATCCTCGCCGACCCCGGCATCATGCTGAAGGACATGGTGCCGCTGGACTCGCCGACGCTTTCTTGACTCCGGTTCGGCATCGGTCGCACCTTGCAGCCAAACAGCGCGGATATCGGATCGCATGGCAATGATGAGTATCGGCGCATGACCGCGCTGGCGGGCCTGCGGGTCGTCGAGTTCGCCAGCATCGGGCCGGGCCCGCATGCGGTGATGCTGTTGTCGGATCTTGGTGCGGAGGTACTGCGGATCGAGCGGGTCGGCGGCGGATTTCGCAATCCCGTGCTGGACCGTGGCCGCGCGCGGCTCGCGCTCGACATTCGCACGCTTGAGGGGCGCGAGCAGGCGCTTGCGATCACGGACCGCGCCGATGTCGTGATCGAGGGGCTGCGACCGGGCGTGATGGAGCGGCTCGGCCTCGGTCCCCACGTGATGCTCAAGCGCAACCCGCGGCTCATCTATGGGCGGATGACCGGGTGGGGACAGACCGGCCCGCTCGCACAGGTGGCGGGCCACGATCTCAATTACATCGCACTCAGCGGCGTACTCGCGGCAATCGGCACGCCGGGAACACCGCCGCCGCCGCCGCTCAACCTGATCGGCGATTTCGGGGGCGGGTCGCTCTATCTCGTCACTGGTATCCTCGCGGCATTGCTCGAACGCGCGCGATCCGGGCTCGGCCAAGTCGTCGATGCGGCGATCGTCGACGGGGTTTCGTCGATGATGGCGCTGTTCGCAGGGATGGTCCCGGCCGGGGTGATGTCGATGGACCGCGACCGCAATCTGCTTGGCGGCGCGGCGCCGTTCTACCGGTGTTACACCTGCGCCGATGGGCGGTACGTCTCGGTCGGCGCGATCGAGCCGAAATTCTATGCCGAGTTGCTCGATCGGCTAGGGCTTCCCGCCGACCTCGCGGCGGACCAGATGGTCGTCAAGCGCTGGCCCGAAACCGCGCGACGCTTCGCCGCAGTGTTCGTGACCCGGTCGAGGAACGACTGGTGCGACGCGCTGGAGGGCACCGACACCTGCTTCGCGCCGGTGCTCGAACTCGACGAGGTACCGACGCATCGCCACATGGCCGATCGCGGTGTGGTCATCGACGGCATCTGGCAGGCGGCCCCTGCCCCGCGCCTGTCCCGCACGCCGGGCCGGATCGCCCCCACGTCCGATGGCACGGCGCTGCTGACGGAATGGGGCGTCGGCTAGGACGCCCGGATCACGCGCGCCCGACTTGCCGCAACAGATGCTCCGCGCGCGACAGATACGGTCGGTCGAGCATGCCGCCCTTGTAGCCGATCGTGCCGACGCCGGGGTTCGCCGCGAACAGATCGACGATCGCCTGCGCCTCGGCAATCTCCGGCTCGGTCGGCGTGAACGCGTCGTTGATCACGTCGACCTGCGCCGGGTGGATCGCGAGCATCCCGCGATAACCGTCACGCCGGACCTGCTCTGCGCGCGTCTTCAGCGTGTCGAGGTCTCGGAAGTCGCCCTGGATCGTCTCGATCGCGGTAACCCCTGCCGCCGCGGCACCCAGCAGGCACATCGACCGCGCCAGTTCATAGGTGAAGCGGTAGCTGCCATCGGGATTGCAGTTCGCGCTCGCGCCGATCGAGTCCGCCAGATCCTCCGCGCCCCAGGTCAGCGCGACCACCCGAGGCGCGCCCTTATAGTCGCCCGTGTGGAACATCGCTTCCGCCGTCTCGGTGATCAGGACGATGACCGGGGTCGAGCCGATCGCGATGCCGTTCGCCGCCTCGAACGCGGACAGATAATGGTCGAGCCGGTCGACGTCCTGCCGCCCCACGACCTTGGGCAGCATGATCCCGCCCGGCCGCGCGGGCATGATCGCCGCGAGATCGGTCAGCGTATACGGCCCGTCGAGCGGATTGACCCTCACCCACATTCGCGCGCGGTGCGCGACATGCGCGGTCAGCATGTCGTGGACGGTCTGGCGCGCGAGCGGCTTGTTCTCGGTCGTCACCGCGTCTTCGAGATCGAACAGGACGATGTCGGCGCTGCCCTCTACCGCCTTGGTCATCTTGCGTTCGCTGTCCCCCGGCGCGAACAACCAGGAGCGCATTTTCAACGAAGCAACGGACATGGCGGCATGGTCCCAGACGGATCGAAACAGGCGCGTTGCGTACGGCGTCGATCGCGGGCGGGCAACTGCGGCGCAGGGTTCGCCGCGAAATCGTGCATGGTGCGCAGTGCCGTCATTCGCGGCATGAGATAGCGAAGCGTTCCCCGACCGAAGAATGCATTGATTGCCGACACCGCCCTGCGCCGGGCAAACGGCGCCGCGGAGACACATCATGGCGAAGACACTCACCCATCTGGAACGGCTCGAGGCGGAGGCGATCCACATCCTGCGCGAAGTCGTCGCCGAAGCCGACAAGCCGGTGATGCTGTATTCGGTCGGCAAGGACTCGGCGGTGATGCTGCACCTCGCGCGGAAGGCCTTCTATCCGTCGCCCCCGCCTTTCCCGCTGCTGCACGTCGATACGACCTGGAAATTCCAGGAAATGTACAAGCTGCGCGACCGGATGGCGGCGGAGAGCGGCATGGAGTTGCTGGTCTACCAGAACCCCGAAGCCGCCGCGCGCGGGATCAATCCGTTCGATCACGGCGCACTCCACACCGACATGTGGAAGACGGAGGGCTTGAAGCAGGCGCTCAACCTGCACGGGTTCGATGCGGCGTTCGGTGGCGCGCGGCGTGACGAGGAGAAATCGCGCGCGAAGGAACGCATCATCTCGTTCCGCACCGCGACGCATGGCTGGGATCCGAAGAACCAGCGCCCCGAATTGTGGAACCTCTACAACGCCCGGAAATCGAAGGGCGAGAGCATCCGTGTGTTCCCGATCTCGAACTGGACCGAACTCGACGTCTGGCAATATATTCAGCTCAACGACGTCCCGATCGTCCCGCTCTACTACGCCGGCGTACGCCCCACCGTCGAGCGCGACGGCATGCTCCTCATGGTCGACGACGATCGCTTCCGTCTCGAACCCGGCGAGGTCCCGGTCGACCGCTCGATCCGTTTCCGCACGCTCGGTTGCTATCCGCTGACCGGCGCGGTCGAGAGCACGGCCTCGACGCTGTCCGACATCATCCAGGAAACGCTGCTGACCACGACCAGTGAGCGCCAGGGCCGCGCGATCGACAAGGATGCCGGCGGCGCAGGCATGGAGAAAAAGAAGCAGGAGGGGTATTTCTGATGAGCGACATCGCAATCCAGGAATCGGCCTACCAGACCGACGCACTGATCGCCGAGGATATCGACGCGTATCTCGACCAGCATCGCAACAAGACGATGCTGCGCTTCATCACCTGCGGATCGGTCGACGACGGCAAGTCGACGCTGATCGGCCGATTGCTGTACGATTCGAAGATGATCTTCGAGGATCAACTCGCGGCGCTCGAGGCGGACAGCAAGCGGGTCGGCACGCAAGGGCAGGAGATCGACTTCGCGCTGCTCGTCGACGGGCTTGCCGCCGAGCGCGAACAGGGCATCACGATCGACGTCGCCTATCGCTTCTTCTCGACGGAAAAACGCAAGTTCATCGTCGCGGATACGCCGGGTCATGAACAATATACCCGCAACATGGTGACCGGCGCCTCGACCGCCGATCTGGCCGTGATCCTGGTCGACGCGCGCAAGGGCGTGCTGACGCAGACCAAGCGCCACAGCTATCTGGCGCACCTGATCGGCATCCGGAACCTCGTGCTCGCCGTCAACAAGATGGACCTGATCGGCTACGATCAGGCGCGCTATGACGAGATCGTCGCGGACTATGCGGCGTTCGCGACCAGCATCGGCATCACCGCGTTCACGCCGATGCCGATCTCGGGCTTCAAGGGCGACAACATCTCGATCGCCTCCGATACCATGCCCTGGTATTCCGGCCCGACGCTGATGGAGCATCTCGAAGCGGTCGATGTCGATGTCGACGACGACCAGGCCAAACCGTTCCGGATGAGCGTACAGTGGGTCAACCGCCCCAACCTCGATTTCCGCGGCTTCTCGGGCCAGATTGCCGCCGGTACGGTCAAGCCCGGCGACGCGATCCGCGTCCTGCCCGGCGGCAAGACCTCGACGATCAGCCGGATCACGACGCTAGACGGCGATCTCGACGAGGCGGTCGCGGGGCAGTCGGTCACGCTGTCGTTCGCCGACGAGATCGACTGCTCGCGCGGTAACGTCATCGCCGCGTCGGATGCGCCGCCCGAGACTGCGGACCAGTTCGAAACGACGATCGTCTGGATGGACGACGAGCCGCTGATCGTCGGCCGCTCCTACTGGTTGAAGCTCGGCACGCAGATGGTGTCGGCGACGGTGCGCGAGCCGAAATACCAGGTCAACGTCAACACGATGGAGCGGCTCGCGACCAAGACGCTCGAGCTGAACGCGATCGGCGTGGCGGAGATCACCACCGATCGCGCGATCGTGTTCGAGGCTTATGCGCAGGAGGGTGCTGCGCCGAACAAGGTGCTCGGCGGGTTCATCCTGATCGACAAGATCACCAACGCAACCGTCGCGGCGGGGATGGTCCATTTCAGCCTGCGCCGCTCGCAGAACGTCCACTGGCAGGCGACCGATATCGGCCGCGAGGCGCATGCCGGGCTGAAGAACCAGAAACAGGCGGTGCTGTGGTTCACCGGGCTGTCGGGTGCGGGCAAGTCGACGATCGCCAACGAGGTCGAGAAACAGCTTAACCTGATGAACCGGCACACCTTTCTGCTGGATGGCGACAACATCCGTCACGGCCTGAACAAGGATCTGGGGTTCACCGAGGCCGACCGGATCGAGAATATCCGGCGCGTCGGCGAGGTGGCGAAACTCATGGCGGACGCGGGGCTGATCGTGCTCACTGCGTTCATCTCGCCGTTCCGTGCCGAGCGTGACATGGTGCGCGCGATGCTGCCGGCGGGCGAGTTCATCGAGATCTTCGTCGACACGCCGCTCGATGTGGCGGAAGGTCGAGACGTGAAGGGCCTCTACAAGAAAGCACGGGCGGGCGATTTGAAGAACTTTACCGGGATCGACAGCCCTTACGAGGCCCCGCTCAACGCAGAGATCCGCGTCAACACGGTGGAAATGACTCCGGCCGAAGCCGCCGCGTTCATCGTCCACCAGATCATGCCACTCAAGTGACGGTCATAGAAAGCGACGTCCGTCTCGCCGAACGCCTCGCCACCGAGGCGGGCGAGATATTGCTCGCGTTGCAGAAAAGCAGTGGGCTGACCGGCAAGGATCTCGGCAAGGCGGGCGACGAACAGGCCAACAGGTTCCTCATGCGCATGCTGCGCGCCGCGCGGCCCGACGACGCGATCCTGTCCGAGGAGGAGAAGGACACCGGCGATCGGTGTTCGGTGCGGCGCGCGTGGATCGTCGATCCGCTCGACGGCACGCGCGAATATGGCGAAGGGCGGACCGACTGGGCGGTGCACGTCGCGCTTGCGATCGACGGCGTCGCCGTCGTGGGCGCCGTGGCGCTGCCGGGGCTCGGGATGACGCTGACCTCGGGTTCGCCGAAGCCGTTGGAACCCGCGGGCGATCCGCTACGCATGCTGGTCAGTCGCAGCCGGCCCGCACGCGAGGCGGTGGCGGTCGCCGAGACGTTGGGGGCGACGCTCGTGCCGATGGGCTCGGCGGGGGCGAAGGCGATGGCGGTGGTGCGCGGCCAGGCCGACATCTACCTCCACACCGGCGGGCAATATGAATGGGACAATTGCGCACCGATCGCGGTCGCGCAGGCGGCCGGGCTCCACGTCAGCCGCGTCGACGGATCGCCGCTCGTTTATAACTGCGCGGATCCGTATCTGCCCGACCTGCTGATCTGTCGGACGGAACTGGCGGCGCGCGTGCTCGACCTGGTGAAGGCGTTACCGCCCGCCTGAGGGGGTGGGCGGTATCAACCGTCGGAGGCTACCAGCTCGACGAATTCGAAGTCGTAGCGCTGCCACCCGCGTTGCGCCGCGGCCTCGGCAAGTGCGTTGCGCTTCTTCTTCGCCTCGACGAGCGACTTGGTGTGGCCCCAGAAGATCTCCGTCTTGCCGTTGGCCAGCACCGCGACGATCCGCCAGTAATGCGTGAACGGCGTCGCGGTCGGGCCGATCGTCTTCACATAACCGTCGGGCAGCGTCGCGGTGAGGTAGCGTTTCTTGGCCATGACGATGCCGTTAGCCGTCCGCTGCCTGGACGGAAATGCTTAGTCGAGCGCAGCGTCCGTGCCGATCCGATCGAGCGTGGCGATCGCGTCGGCAGGCAGCACGATGTCCCCCGCCGCGAAGTTCTCGCGCAGATGACCGACCGACGACGTGCCGGGGATCAGCAGGATGTTCGGCGAACGCTGCAACAGCCAGGCGAGCGCGACCTGCATCGGCGTCGCGTCCAGATCCCGCGCGACGTCCGACAGCGCGGTCGACTGCAACGGCGAGAACCCACCGAGCGGGAAGAACGGCACATACGCGATCCCCGCCTCCGCCAAATCGTCGATCAGCGCATCGTCGTCGCGGTGCGCTAGATTATACTGGTTCTGTACGCAGGCGATCGTCGCCATAGCGCGCCCTTCCGCGACCTGCGTCGGCGTAACGTTGCTGAGCCCGATATGGCGGACCAGACCCTGGCGCTGGAGATCGACGAGCGTCGCAAGCGGCTCGGCGATCGACCCCTCGGCCGGGCCATGCACATCGAACATCGCGCGCAGATTGACGATATCGAGCGCCTCCAGCCCCAGGTTGCGCAAATTGTCGTGGACCGCGCTGGTAAGCTCCGCGGCGGAAAAAGCCCGGTCCCATGAGCCTTCAGGTCCCCGCCGCGCACCGATCTTCGTGACGATCACGAGGTCGTCGGGATACGGATGCAGCGCCTCGCGGATCAGGCGATTGGTGACATGAGGGCCGTAAAAATCGCTCGTGTCGATGTGATTTACGCCTGCCGCTACCGCCGCACGCAGGACCGCAAGCGCCGCGTCATGATCCTTGGGCGGCCCGAACACGCCCGGGCCGGCGAGCTGCATGGCGCCGTAGCCGAGACGGTTGACGGTACGCCCTGCGAGCGGGGCGGTGGTGGTGATGCCGTGCGTGTTCATGATCCGGTCCTCCAAAGTGTGACCTTCATATGGACCGCGTTGGCTGTTACGATAACGCGGCAGTATCGGCACGGGCTGTACGGGAGCACGCACAATGGCAGTGGACGCAGGCGATCTCTCCGCGTTCGTGACGGTCGCTCGGGCGGGCGGATTTCGCGACGGCGCACGAATCAGCGGCGGCAGCGCGTCGGGGCTGAGCGAAGCGGTACGCCGGCTGGAGGCGAAGCTCGGCGTACGGTTGCTCAACCGGACGACACGGAGCGTGGCGCCGACCGAAGCCGGTGCGCGCCTGCTCGACCGGCTCGGCCCCGCGCTCGCCGAAGTCGAGGCGGCTTTGGACGTCGTCAACGGCTATCGCGATTTGCCGGCGGGACCGTTGCGGCTGAACGTGCCGGTCAGCGCCGCGCGGCTGGTGCTACCCGCGATCGTCCCCGCATTCCTCGCCGCCTATCCCGATATCCGGCTGGAGGTGATCGCGGAGGACAGCTTCGTCGACATGCTCGCGGCGGGCTGCGATGCCGGCATCCGCTACGACGAACGGCTCGAACTGGACATGATAGCGATACCGATCGGTCCGCGCGAGCAACGGTTCGCGACCGCGGCGTCACCCGACTATCTCGCGCGCCGTGGCACGCCCGTGCATCCCCGCGACCTGCTCGACCACGCCTGTATCCGCGGCCAGTTCTCCAGCGGCTCGATGATGCCCTGGGAGTTCGAGCGCGACGCCGAGATCGTCAAGGTCGAGCCCGGCGGACCGCTAATCGTCCGCGTCGGCGCGGCCACCGATCTCGCGGTCGATGCGGCGCTGGCGGGGACCGGAATCATCCACCTGTTCGAGGATTGGCTGAAGCCGCATCTCGACAGCGGTGCGCTGGTGCCGGTGCTGGAACCGTGGTGGCAGCGCTTCTCGGGTCCGTTCCTCTATTATTCGGGACGGCGGTATCTGCCGGCACCATTGCGCGCGTTCATCGATTTCGTTGCAGCCAGGCGCTCCGAAAAATGACCCACGTCCGTTCTTCCGCGGAAATATGTCGAACACACTCGTGCGGCAGGACCGGCGAATGATCCCACGTCCCGTGCCCGACCTTGCGAAACCCGTGCTGCTGGTGGTCGACGACGACCACATGATCCGTACTCTGCTGGCGGAGAGCCTCGGCATGCACGGCTACCAGGTCGAGACCGCGACCAACGCGAAGGAGATGGACGGCGTGCTCGCCCGGTGTGCGGTGTCGCTGATCCTGCTCGACGTGATGATGCCCGGCGAGGACGGGCTGTCGGTGTGCCGTCGCTTGGCGGGGAAGGCTGCACCGCCGGTGGTGATGTTGAGCGCGCTGGGCGACGAGCCCGACCGCGTCCTGGGGCTGGAAATCGGTGCGAGCCATTACCTGTCAAAACCGTGCAGCCCGCGCGAGATCCTGGCGACCGTCCGTGCCGCGCTGCGCGCGCGCGCGATGCAGGATGCGGGCGACAGCCGCGCGTTCGGTTTTCTCGGCTGGCGCGTCGACTTCGCGGCGCACGAACTGTTCGATCCCGACGGCACGCTGATCGACCTGACCGATGGCGAGTTCGCGGTGCTGCGCGCGTTCGTCGAGCGACCACGACGCGTGCTGGCGCGCGATGCGTTGCTGGAGGCGGCGCGAGGGCCGGACACCGACGCGTTCGATCGCGCGATCGACGTGCAGGTCAGCCGTTTGCGCCGGAAACTGCGCTCGCACGACGACGAGATCATCCGGACGATCCGCAACGAGGGCTATTTCTTCGTCCCCCGCGTGGTGCGCCTGTGATGCGCCACCAGACGATTACGGTCGGCAAGATCGACCAGCCGATCCGGCGCAACCCGCAGCGATCCTGGCCGATGTTCCTGCGCATCTTCGTGCTGGGGCTGACCACCGTTCTGCTCGTCCAGATCCTGAACTTCGCGATCGTGTTGCTGATGCCGCCACCGCGCCCGCAGATCTTCACCGCCAACCGGGTCGCCGCGGTCGCGCGGACCGGACGCGATCCGACCGGGCAGTTGAAGGTCGAGATAGCGACCGGGTCGCCCCACCCGACCGACAATCCGCGCGACGCTCGGCTCGCCGAATCGATCGCCGCCGATCTCGGTCTTACGCGGACCAAGGTGACCGTCGAGACCGAGCGATCGGCGATGCCGCTGTTCGCGGGCGCGCTTCGGCCTCCGCTGCCGATGGGCATGGGCCGTTCGGCGCACTTGCCGCAATCCTTCGACAACGCGCTGTTCGGCCCGTTCGTCGTGTCGATCGAGACGCCGAGCGGCCGGTGGCGCGTGATCCGGCCGACGCACACCACGATCGGCCCCTGGCGGATGCGGATCGTGCTGTGGTTCCTGGTCGCGATGGTGGTCGCCGCGGCGGTGGCGTGGGTGATGGCGCGGCGCGTGGTGAAGCCGATCGCGCTGTTCGCCGCCGCCGCCGAGCGTCTCGGTCGCGATCCGCGTGCCGAACCGCTGCCGATCGTCGGCCCGCCCGAGATCGCCGAGGCGGCGACTGCGTTCAACCTGATGCAGGAACGGCTGAACCGCTATGTCGAGGATCGGACGACTCTGATCGCCGCGGTTGCACATGATTTGCGGACGCCATTGATGCGGCTATCGCTGCGGCTTGAAAAGGCGCCCGACGATATCCGCGCGGCGAGCGAAGGCGATATCAAGGAGATGAGCCAGCGGATCGGTTCGGCGATGGCGTTCGTTCGCGACATGACTCGCCACGTCCGCCGCCAGCGGCTCGATCTCCGGTCGCTGGCCGAAAGCGTCGCGGATGATTTTGCCGATCGCGGCGATGCCGTCGCGTTGCTTCCGGGCGACCCGCTCGCGCTGGAGGGCGATGCGCCGTCGTTGAAGGCGCTGATCGCGAACCTGGTCGGCAACGCCGTCAAATACGCCGGCCATGCCGAGGTGGAAGTGCGCCGCGAGGGTAGCGTGGCGATCGTCGAGGTGTGCGACTCGGGACCGGGCATGGCGCCAGCGGATCTTGCCCGCGCGTTCGAGCCGTTCTTCCGTGCCGAGCAATCGCGCAACCGCGATACCGGCGGCAGCGGGCTTGGTCTGGCCAGCGTCCGCGCGGTGGCGCGCGCGCACGGCGGCGATGCGACGATCGAGAACCGCCCCGGCGTCGGGTTGCTCGCGCGGGTGACGTTGCCGATCTGAACTGCGCCAGCGGTCAGCCCAAACATCACGGCAACGATCGCCGTGTCAGACGAATATCACGGCATTTCGGGAGATTGCATGCGTATCCTTTACCTCGGCATCGCCGCCGCGCTGGCCGGATGCTCGGCTCAGCCGCACCCTCAGGGCGGACACGGTCCGGCTCGCGGCCGCGGCCAGTTATTCATCAGTCCGATGGGCGAACCGTTCCGCGCTTCACTCAAGCCGGGTGCGGCGCAGGACCTGTGGTTTGCCGGCGCCGATACCGATGGCGACGGGCGGATCACGATGGCCGAATTCCAGCATGACGCCGCGCGCTTCTTCGCTGTGCTCGATCGCCGCAAGGACGGCGAGATCGATCCCGACGACATCGCCTATTACGAGAACGTCATGGTGCCGGAAATCCGCGTGGCGTCGGGCGGCCGTGGGCCAAGGTCCGAAGGTGGCGAGCGAGGCCGTGGCGGACGCGGACGAGGTGGCGGCGGGTCTGGCGGCCAGGGCATGCAGTTCGGCAACGGCGACAGCAAGAAGGGCGCCACCGTCCACGAACGCATCGGCGCCGCGCGCTACGGCTTCTTCGACCTGCCGGAGCCGGTAATCGCCGCCGATGCGAACCTTAACCGCGGCATCGATTCAGGCGAGTTTGCCAAGGCTGCGGCAACGCGCTTCGCCGCGCTCGACCGGAACCATGACGGCACGCTGACCCGCGGCGAACTGCCACGCGCGGGCGGCGAGACGTGGCGGAACGGCTCGGACGAACCGACCGCCCCGCCTCCGGAACGTCGCGACCGCTGACGCTAAGGGCGACGTCTAATCAGCCGAGCATGCCCGACACGATCCAGCGGCGACTGACCGCGGACTTGACGATCGCCGCGCCGCAACACCTGCAGGCGGACCGCTGGATCGGCTCGCCCTTCACGTCGCGGTGCCGGGATCGCGGCATGTGGCGGCCGATCGCACAATTGCCGGGTCGTGATGGTTGAGCTTGCATACCGCTTCCTTCGTGCACCGGTCGTCGAATGATCGAACTGGTGGTGTGACAGACGAAGTTTTCCGCGGTGTTTCGGCAGCCGCGCGTGACGGGGAATTCATGTAGCCAAGGCGGCGGTTTCGGCGTTCAGTGCTGGGCACCCCTCGCAGTGTCGTGGCGTCCGTTTCGACGCGACGGCGGCGCGTCACTTGGAGCCGACCATGGCCGAAGCCGAACTCGTCGCCTTTTCCAATATCCAGTTGCGGCCAGACCCATCGCGGACCGTCATCCGGCCGTTCAACATCGAATATCCCGGCGCGTTCAAGGTCGATGGCCACCCCCGCGCCGTCCGCGTGATCGACCGCGTGCTGTCGTTGTCGCCCGACGAACTCCGCGCCGAACGTCGCCGCGTGATGGAGTCGCTCGACGAACGCCACCGCGATGTCGACGAGCTTCTCCTGCACCGGTTCGGCGAGATCATGGCGGTATTGAAGGACCCGCGCGAGATCGACACCGACCAGAAACTGCTGATCGGCGCGTATCTCAGCGGCGAATATTCGTTCGAGGCCGCCGCGCTGTTCAATCCGAGCATGGTCCTCGACCCCGACCAGGCCAAGGCACCCGAGGGCGGCCTGTGCTTCATCCTGTCGCTACGCGGCATCGGCGAAGGCCATGTCTCGTCGGTCACGTTCCGCACCGGGAGCTGGTCGCCCGACGACGGTTTCTCGGTCGATCCCGCGAGCCAGACCGCGGTGCCACCGCGGGTCACACCGACCGATCAGGGCGCAACCGATGGCGGTCCCACCCGGCTGGAATGCGGTGGCAGTCGCGAATTGTCGGAGACGGTGATCTTTCCGATCCTGCCGAGCCAGCACCAGGGGATCGAGGACCTGCGGCTCGTCCGTTTCGAGGACGCTGGCAAGGTGCAGTATCTCGGCACCTATACCGCGTTCAGCGGCTCGGAAGCGCGGTGCGAACTGCTGCGCGGCGAGGACTTCAAGACGTTCGAGATGCAGCCGATGCGCGGCGCGGTCTCGGCGACCAAGGGCATGGCGCTGTTCCCGCGTAAGATCGGCGGACAGTATGCGATGCTCGGACGGCAGGACAACGAGAATATCTGGTACCTGACCTCGGACGACCTGCTGACCTGGGACGGCGGCACCAGGATCGTCGAGCCGAAATGGCCATGGGAGTTCATCCAGATGGGCAATTGCGGATCCCCGATCGAGATCGACGAAGGCTGGCTGGTGCTGACCCACGGCGTCGGCAGCGTCCGCAATTATTGCATCGGCGCATGCCTGCTCGACAAGGCCGACCCGACCAAATTGCTCGCGCGGATGACTGATCCGCTGATCGTGCCGAGCCCGGCCGAGCGTGACGGTTATGTGCCGAACGTCGTGTATAGCTGCGGCGGAATCGTCCATGATCGCACGCTGTTGCTACCGTTCGGCGTGGCGGACAATTTCGCCTCGTTCGCGACGGTGGATGTCGGGCGGCTGCTTGCGGCGATGGCGTGAAGGCCCTCGCTGATCCTCCCCCGCTAGGGGGAGGTGGCTGAGACTTGTCAGACGGAGGGGGAGGACACGGAGCGACAGTTTGCTCTTACCTCCCCTCCGTCACCTTCGGTGCCACCTCCCCCTGGCGGGGGAGGATCGTTCGCCCAGCGCTACATCAGGTCAGACGACGAGTATCTTGCCGGCAAAATTCTCGCCCGCAACCGCGTCGATCTGTCGCTCGATACCGCGCGTGAGGCCCGCCGGCACGGTCACCACGAAACCCCGCGCGAGCAGGCCTTCAACGGCCCAGCGGACGCAGTAATCCGCCGCGACACCGATCACCGTGACCTCCGTAACGCCACTTGCCGCCAACGCCGAGAAGAAAGCCTCGCGCTCAATAGTCGGCCGCTCGGCATTCCGCGCATCCTCGATCACCAGACCCGGCTCGGCCCACATGTCGAACACGCCCTTCTCGATCCGCCACGCCGGGATCGCCGGGTCGACCGACGCGACGTCGAGCATGTTGCCCCACCCTTTCGTGCCCCGCACGCAGTGGATCGGAAACATCTGCGCCTCGGGAGACGCGGCGTAGGTCTCGACGAAATGCGTGTCGAACGTGAACAGGACGCCGGCAACCTCGTCAGGCGTGAGAGCCGACAGCCACGCCTGCATCGGCGCGACCAACTCTTCCGCCCCCGCCACGCTCAGCGCGCCCTCGCCCGCCATGAAATCCCACTGCGTATCCACCACGACCACGAACCGCGTCATCGCCCGTCTCCTTTGCCCACTGCTTGACACAAACGCGTCTTCTCGGACACCCGGCCCCTACGCAACGCAGGAGCCCATGCGCATGGCCGTGACCGATATCGCCACCCGGACGTACAATCACAATTTCCGGCTCGATCCGATCGTGCGCAGCCTGCTCGATACCGATTTCTACAAGCTGCTGATGCTGCAGATGATCCGGCAGGTGTATCCCGACGTCAGCGCCACTTTCGCGCTGATCAACCGGACGAAGACGGTGCGGCTGGCGGAGATCGTCGACGAGGCCGAACTGCGCGCGCAGCTCGATCACGCGCGGACGCTGCGGTTCGCGAAGAAGGAGCTGATCTGGCTCGCCGGCAACAGCTTCTACGGTAGACAGAAGATGTTCGGGCCCGAGTTCCTCGCGTGGCTCGCCGAGTTCCAGTTGCCTGCCTACGACCTGCGGAAGGTCGACGGGCAGTATGAACTGCATTTCGAGGGCCCGTGGACTCACACGACGATGTGGGAGATCCCTGCACTGACCATCATCAACGAGCTGAAGTCGCGCGCCGCGCTGCGTGATCGCGGCCGGTTCGCGCTCGACATCGTCTACGCACGCGCCAAGGCGAAACTGTGGGAGAAGGTCGAGCGGCTGCGCGAACTGCCCGACCTCGTGCTGTCGGACTTCGGCACGCGGCGGCGGCACGGGTTCCTGTGGCAGCGCTGGTGCGTCGAAGCGCTGAAGGAAGGGCTTGGCGACCGCTTCATCGGCACCTCGAACGTGCTGCTCGCGATGGACGCCGACCTGGAGGCGATCGGCACTAACGCGCACGAACTGCCGATGGTGACCGCCGCGCTGGCCGACAGCGACGCCGAGCTGGCCGAAGCGCCGTACCGCGTGCTCGAGCATTGGCGGCAACATTATAACGGCAATCTGTTGATTGCCCTCCCCGACGCGTTCGGGACGACCGCGTTCCTGCGCAACGCCCCGCACTGGCTGGCGGAGTGGACCGGCTTCCGTCCCGACAGCGCGCCGCCGATCGCGGGCGGCGAGCAGATCATCCGCTGGTGGGAGGAGCAGGGCGTCGATCCGAAGACCAAGCTGCTGATCTTCTCCGACGGGATGGACATCGACACGATCGAACAGACGTATCGCCATTTTCACGGCCGCGTGCGGATGAGCTTTGGCTGGGGGACCAACCTGACCAACGACTTCCGCGGCTGCGATCCCGATGGCGCGGCGGCGCTGGAGCCGATCTCGCTGGTCTGCAAGGTAATCGAAGCGAATGGCCGGCCGGCGGTAAAACTGTCCGACAATCCGGCGAAGGCGACGGGCGAACCCACGGAGATCGCGCGGTATCTGCGTGTGTTTGGGGAAGCGGATCGCGCCGCGGCACCCGTTTTAGTCTGATCACCTGCGTGTCCTGCGCGCAACACGCAGGACATATATCGCAACAAAATTGTCGCATCACGCAATCTTCCCTTGCTTCGTTACGCCCCTGAGCCATCATTCGCACACATAAGATAAGAGAGCGGATGTTTGCTGGGGCGCGGACAAGGGGAAAAATGTTGAAGCGTGGGATCAAGACGTTCACGGGCGCGAGCAAATATGCCGGCGCCAGCGGGTTGGCATTGGTGGCGATGCTCGCAGCGATGCCGGCCTTCGCACAAGCTGTGACGACACCGGCCGCCGAGGGCGTGCAGGCTGCCGACCCATCCGTAGACCAGGCTGGCGGAGATGAGATCGTCGTGACCGGATCGCGCATTCGCCGCAGTCCACTGGACCAGCCCTCCCCCGTCGTCACGGTCGATGCGCAGTCGATCCAGCGCACCGGGCTTTCGTCGGTCGCCGACGTCCTCCAGCGGCTGCCAAGCGCGGCCGGCGGGCTCAATTCGAAGGTCAACAATTCGGGTAACATCGGCAATCCGCCCGACGGCGGCGGCGTCGGTGCAGGGTCGGCCGAGATCGACCTGCGTTATCTGACGGCCAAGCGAACGCTGGTGCTGGTCGACGGCCTGCGCTTCGTCAACGGCGCATCGGCAAGCGGCATTCCCTCGACCGTCGATCTCAACACGATCCAGGTCGGCTCGATCGAGCGGATCGAAATCCTCCAGTCAGGCCAGTCGCCGCTCTACGGCTCGGACGCGCTGGCCGGCGTCGTCAACATCATCACCAAATCGCAGCAAAAGGGCCTCAAAGCGTCCGCGCAGTTCGGCACGTTCCGCCAGGGCGACGGCCATACGCAGGACTATAACGTCAGCTACGGCATCCAGGCGCCGCGGACGAGCGTGGTGTTCGGCGGCAGCTACGTGAAGCAGGAGGCGGTCAGCACGCGCGATCGCAGGATCTCGCAGTTTCCGAACCCCGGCCAGACAAGTTGCTCGGACGTCATTGGTGGCTGTTCGGGCGCTACCCCCAACGGATTCTTCCAGGTCGGTGGCCGGAACCTGACGCTGAAGTCCGCCCCCATCCTCGGGCGGCCACGCTACGACGCCGCCAATCCGACCGGCCCGAACAGCGATTTCAAGGAGTTCACCTCCGCCGACCGCTTCAACTTCTCGCCGTTCAACTATTTCCTGACCCCGTCCGAGCGCTACGGCTTTTTCGTCAGCGCCAAGCAGGAACTCACCGACAACGTGAACCTGCGCGTGAAGATGAACTACACGCGACGCAATTCGCAGAACCAGGCAGCGTTCCTGCCGCTGGTGATCGGGCCGGACGCTGGCAACGGCAACCTGCTCGACACTATCTCGGTCGATGCCACCAACCCGTATAATCCGTTCGGCTACACGCTGTCGGCGGGCGGCGCGGGCAATGGTCCGGCGAACTACTCGACGGTTCGCCGTCGCCTCGTCGAAGCGGGGCAGCGCACTTATTCGCAGACCGTCGACACGATGTCGGCGACCGCGACGCTCGACGGTTCGTTCAACGTCGGCAGCCATAAGTTCTACTGGGACGTCAACGCGGTCCTCGGCTTCAACGATGCCAAGCAGTTGTTCACCGGCAACATCAACGCGGCCAATCTGGCTCAGGCACTGGGCCCGGTCGCGAACTGCACCGGGGCATGCGTACCGTTCAACATCTTCGGCGGTGCAGGCTCGGTCACACCGGCGATGCTCGGCTTCATCGCGTTCGACGAGCGTGCACGCAGTTCGCAGAGCCTGGAGGACTATACCGCCAATATCTCGGGCGACCTGTTCGACCTTCCCGCCGGCGCCGTTGGTCTCGCCGCGGGCTATGAGCACCGTGTCCAATATGGCAGCTTCACGCCCGATCCGCTGATCACCGCAGGGCTCGGCGCGGATATCCCAGCGCAACCGGCGCGTGGGCACTTCAACTCGGACGAAGTCTATGCCGAGCTGCGGGTACCGCTGATCCACAATACGCCGCTCATCCAGTCGCTCGAGATCGGCGGCGCGGTGCGGCATTCGAGCTATTCGATCAGCGGCAGCAACACGACCTATACCGGCAGCGGCCTGTGGAAGCCGTTCAGCGACCTGCTGTTGCGCGCCTCCTATGCGCAGGGCTTCCGCGCGCCGAGCATCGGCGAACTGTTCGGCGCGGCATCGCGGTCCGACGCCGCGATCGACGATCCCTGCACCAACGTCGCCGGATCGCCGTTCCAGTCGTCCGCGACCGTCCGCGCCAACTGCATCGCCAACGGCGTTCCCGCGAACGGCAGCTATCAGGAGCCGAATGGCGGACAGCTGAGCGTGCTGACCGGCGGCAATGAGGCGTTGAAGCCCGAGACGTCGCGCACCTGGCTGTTCGGCGCGGTGTATGCGCCGAGCTGGGCACGGACCAGCGGGATCGCCAGCCAGCTGAGCATCGAAGGTAATTATTACGACATCAAGGTCGACGACGCGATCGCGGCGACCGACGCGACGCTGACGCTCAGCCGCTGCTCGCAGGCGGCGGACGCACTCAGCTGCGCGGCGATCTCCCGCACGCCCAACGGGATCATCTCGCGCATCAACGCGCAGTTGCAGAACATCGGCGGCATCCGCACCCGGGGCGTCGACGTGACCGCGGTCTATCGCTCGCCGCAGACCTCGGCGGGCACGTTCGGGCTTTCGCTCAACGGCAACATCCTGCTGAAATACGCCGAGAGCTTCCCGGCGACGGTCGGCTTCACCACCACCAACTATCAGGGCACGACACGCGGCTCGCCCGAGCAGTCCTATCCGAAGTTCAAGGGCAATGCGGTCGTCGATTGGGACATCGGCATGGCGCGCGCCTCGTTCACCGGCCGCTATATCAAGAGCGTGAAGGAAGCGGACGGCAAGACACTCGACAACACCTTCTACGGCGACGTGCAGGTTACGCTGGCGCCGGGCTGGCTGGAGAAACGGCTGGGGCTGACGATCGGCGTGAACAACGTCTTCAACCAGGATCCGCCAGCGTGCTTCAGCTGCACCGGGCCGAACTACGACCCGAGCACGTACGACGTCCCGGGGCAGTTCGGGTATGTCCGGCTGTCGTGGGGGCTTTGATCTAGCAGCATCCAGCCGCGTCGCCTTCTGCTCCCCTCCCTGAAAGGGAGGGGGCGGGGGTGGGTAGGTGTCCGTATCAGGCGATGCTAGCGGCACGAGCAGTCCTACCCACCCCCAACCCCTCCCTTCAAGGGAGGGGGGCAGGTTGCGGCTTAGTCTTCGACCAACTTCATGAAACGGCGCTCGACCGGGGCCAGCACCGGCCCCAGTTCATGCCCGCGCTTCACCACCGCACCGGCCTCGCCGATCAGCGCCCACATCCCCTGCTTGTTACGCAGCGACGGGCGTTTCTCGATCCGGAATTCGGGGCGTTCGGCGGCGCGGCGGAAGGCGGCGAAAACTGCCGCGTCCTTGCCAAGGTCGATCGCATAGTCGCGCCAATGGCCCGCTGCGACCATCCGGCCGTAGAGGTCGAGGATGCGGTTCAGTTCGAGGCGCTCGAAGCCGACCTGCGTCGCCTTGGACGGTGTGGGGAAAGGTACGACGCCCATCAGTTATCCACCATCATGCGCGGTCGCGGCGGTCCTCTGGATGCTCGTCGGCAAGCAGCGCATCGAGCCGCTTGCGCATCGTCTCCAGCTCGCAGCGCATGATCTCCATCTTCTGCGTCGCAGGATCGAACATCTCGCTGCAGGGCGTACCGTAGGGCACGAAGCGTGGCACCTCAGGCGCGTTGCCGCCCTCGATCGTCGTCGCGCGCGCGGGGATGCCTACCACCGTCGTGCCCGCCGGCACGTCACGCGTCACTACCGCGTTGGCGCCGACCCGCGAGCGCTTGCCGAGCGTGATCGGGCCGAGCACCTGCGCGCCCGAGCCGATGATCGCGCCGTCGGAGATGGTCGGGTGGCGCTTGCCCTGCACGCCGTTGTCGGGACTGGTGCCGCCGAGCGTGACGCACTGGTAGATCGTCACGTCGTCGCCGATCTCCGCGGTCTCGCCGATCACGACGAAGCCGTGGTCGATGAAGAAATTGCGGCCGATCGTCGCGCCCGGATGAATGTCGATCGCCGTCGTGAAGCGCGACCAGTGGTTGACGCAGCGCGCGAGGAAATAGAGCTTCGCCTTGTAAAGGCGGTGCGCGATGCGGTGATAGCCGAGCGCCCAGACGCCGGGGTACAGCATGATTTCGGCGCGCGAATGCGGGGCGGGATCGCGGGCGCGGATCGAATCCAGATAGGCCAGTAATCCGCTCGACATCCGCAGTCCCCTTCGCGATTTCCGTATCTAGGGTATCGAACGACCGATTTCCAGAACCGGGCGCAAGTGCAGCGTCGGCCTATCAGGATCGGGGTAAAGCCTATCTTTGTTGTGGGATAAGCCCGCGCGTTGCACTCTGCGCGCGATATTGAGGGGATGCCGATGTTCGACCTGACGACCTTGAGCTTCGAGACGCTCCTGCCCTTCATACTTGTCGGGTTCGCCGCGCAGATCGTCGATGGCGCGCTGGGGATGGCGTTCGGGGTGATTTCGAACACGCTGCTGCTGTGGGTCGGCGTGCCGCCGGCCGCGGCGTCGGCGGGCGTGCATACCGTCGAGACCTTCACCACCGCGGTGTCGGGGATCAGCCATGTGCTGCACAAGAACGTCAACTGGACGCTGTTCCTGCGGTTGATGATCCCGGGCGTGATCGGCGGCGTGCTGGGGGCGTACGTGCTGTCGAACATCGATGCGAGCACGGCGAAACCGTTCATCCTCGCGTATCTGACGTCGATCGGCGTGTACCTGCTGTACCGTGGGCTTCGCTATCCACCGAAGCAGAAGGAGCCGAAGATCGTCGAGCCGCTCGGGCTGGTCGGCGGGTTTCTCGACGCGGCGGGCGGTGGCGGCTGGGGGCCGGTGGTGACGTCGAACCTGCTGGTGCAGGGCGCATCGCCGCGCACCACGATCGGGACGGTGAATACCGCGGAGTTTTTCCTGACCGCGACGATCTCGGCGACGTTCATCACACAGCTCGGCTGGGCGGCGTTCACGCAGGCGACGGTCGGGCTGCTGATTGGTGGCGTGCTGGCAGCCCCGTTCGGCGCGATGCTGGCGAAGCGCGTGCCGGCCAAGACGCTGATGGTGCTAGTCGGCGTGATCCTGACGATCACCAGCCTCTTCGGCCTCTACCGCGCGATCTGGCACTGATCAAAATCCCCTCCCGCTTGCGGGAGGGGTCGGGGGAGGGCGTGCCAAATACGACGCCGTGCTTAAGGCCAGCCCCTCCCCTAACCCCTCCCACAAGTGGGAGGGGGACAGAGCGTCACAACGTCGCGTGGACCGTCGCAACCGCGGCCATAACCGCGCCGATGCGGACCGACGTCTGGATCGCTTCCGCCGTCACGCCGGCCTTCTTCAGGATCTGCTCGTGGCTGTCGATGCACATCCCGCAGCCGTTCATCGCCGACACGGCCAGGCTGAACAGCTCGAAATCGACCTTGTCGATGCCGGGCTGGCCGATCACGTTCATCCGCAACTTGGCGGGCATGTTGCGGTATTCCTGGTTCCCGGCGAGGTGCGTGAACCGGTAATAGACGTTGTTCATCGCCATCACCGCGGCCGCTGCGCGCGCTGCGTTGGCCGCCTCGGGCGAGAGTTTCGGCGCGCATTCGGCCTCGGCGGCCTCGACCAGCGGCTTGTAGCCCGAGCCGTGTGCGCACGTGAGCAGCAAGCCGTATTTGCGCTGATCGGTGAGGTGGGTCTCGTTTAGCAGCGAGCCGACGTTAAGACGGATGTCCTTGGCGTAGTCGGGCAGTTGCCCTGCGAATTCCTTGAGCGACATAGACTTTTTCCTTCTGCTCCCCTTCCGCCTGCGGGAGGGGTCGGGGGAGGGACTGGAGACAAAAAGAGAGGGCGGTCCGCGTGGACACGCCCTCCCCCAACCCCTCCCGCAAGCGGGAGGGGAGTTTCAGTTACGCAGCGAGCTGGAGGACGTCGTCGCCCTTGTTCCAGTTGCACGGGCAGAGCTCGTCGGTCTGCAGCGCGTCGAGCACGCGGAGCGTCTCGGCGGGGTTGCGGCCGACGTTCAGGCCGTTGACCTGGACCGCCTGGATGACGTTGTCCGGATCGATGATGAACGTCGCACGGAACGCGACATGCTCGTTCTTGTCGACGATGCCGAGCGCGTCGGCGAGCTTGGCGCCGTTATCCGCGAGCCACGGGAAGTCCGCGGCGGCAAGGTCCGCGTCCGACTTGCGCCAGGCGAGGTGGACGTGCGCGGTGTCGGTCGACGCGCCGATCAGCACGGCGTCGCGGTCCTCGAAATCGCCGCGGATGTCGCTGTAGCCGACGATCTCGGTCGGGCACACGAACGTGAAGTCCTTCGGCCAGTAGAACAGCACCTTCCACTTGCCGGGATATGCCGTCGTCAGGTCGAGCGTCTCGCCGGCGGGCAGCGCTGCGGTGCCCTGCTGGACGGGAATGGTCATCGAGGGGAACTGGTCGCCGATGGTCAACATGATGGAAGCCTCCTGGAAATAAACTTGGCTCCAGGCATCCTCAAGCGCGGCGGTTGTCCCGCTCGGTCGTTGTGCAATGCGGTATATGGGGGCTGGTGTAATCGATCCAACGCTCTATTTATCATCTGATGATCGATTGAGGCGATTAATGGCTGCGACCTACCTACCCACGTTGAAACAGTTGCAATATCTTGTTGCGCTGAAGGACCACGGCCATTTCGGACGCGCTGCGGAAGCGTGTTTCGTGACGCAATCGACGCTGTCGGCGGGCCTGCGCGAGCTGGAAACGCTGATCGGCGTGGTGCTCGTGGAGCGGACCCGACGAGTCGTGCGGTTCACGCCACTAGGCGACGGGATCGCCGACAAGGCGCGGCGCGTGCTGCGCGAAGCGGAGGAACTGGGCGACATGGCGCGCGCCGCCGGCCAGCCGCTTTCGGGCGACATGCGGATGAGCGTCATCCCGACGATCGCGCCGTTCATGCTGCCGAGAATCCTGCCGCGGTTGCGGAAGGACTATCCCGACCTGAAGCTGTTCCTCCGAGAGGAGCCAAGTGGTCCGGCGTGCGAGGGGCTGCACAATGGCCGCACCGACTGCGTGCTGCTGGCGCTACCCTACGCATGTGGCGAAGTGACGTCCGAGACGCTGTTCGAGGATCGACTGTTCGTCGCCTATCCGTCGGGCGAGGAGCCGACCGCACTGCCCGCGATCCCCGCGTCGGCGATCGACGAGACGCGGCTACTGCTGCTCGAGGACGGGCATTGCCTGAAGGACCATGCGCTCGGCGCGTGCAACCGGCCGGAGTTGCGTGCGGAGGCGACGATGCTGGGAACGTCGCTGCACACGATCGTCCAGATGGTCGACAATGGCCTTGGCATCACGATGCTGCCGGAAATGGCGCTGAAGGCGGGGATCCTCGACAACACCAACATCACAGCGAGGCCGCTCGACGAGAAGAATGCGGTGCGGCGGATCGCGCTCGTCTGGCGCCGCGCCAGTCCGCGCGAGAAGGACTTCCGGTTGATGGCAAAGGCGCTGGCCGACGTTCAGTAAGGTCGCACTTCTGCTCCCATCCCTGAAAGGGAGGGGTTGGGGGTGGGTCGGCCTCCGTATCGGGCAACGTGGGCGACACAATCCAGCCTACCCACCCCCTACCCCTCCCTTTCAGGGATGGGAGTCCGTTGCGGTCCGGGGGCCAGTCTTCCAAGCGCACCACCCCATCCCGAGATTGACACGCTTGCGCAACCAACTCGGCCTTCGATCGTATGTTTCCCAGTTCCCGCTGGAGATCGAACGATGTCGAAGACGCTTCCACTGCTGCTGATGACCAGCGCGCTGGCACTCGCCGCGTGCAGCGGCAAATCCAAGGACGACGTGGCCAGCGCCTCGACGACGCCCGCCAATCCCGCACTGGCGGTACCGAACGGGCCGCCCGCTGTCGCCAATCCGACCGTCGGCGGCGTGCCGATGATGGCGACGCGGACGATCGTCGACAACGCCTCGGCGGCGCCGAACCTGTCGACCCTGGTCGCCGCGGTGAAGGCCGCGGACCTGGTCGGCACGCTGTCCGGCCCCGGCCCCTTCACCGTATTCGCCCCGACCAACGATGCGTTCGGACGGCTCGCGCCGGGCATGGTCGACACCTTGCTGAAGCCAGAGAACAAGGCATCGCTGACCAAGGTGTTGACCTATCACGTCGTGCCGGGCGTCATCACTGCCGACGATCTGCGCCAGCGGATTGCTGCAGGCGGCGGCACCGCGACGCTGACCACGGTCGAGGGCGACCCGATCACGGCTACACTCGTCGGCGCAGTCATCGCGCTCACCGACGTCAACGGTAACAAGAGTTATGTAGAGACCGCAGATGTCCGCCAGTCGAACGGCGTCGTGCACGTCGTCAATGGCGTAATCGTCCCTAAACTGAGCTAAATCTGAGTTAGACAGGCTCGGTTCATCGTATAGTCGATACGGTCTGTCGGTCAAATAGTTGAGATTACCGCCTCGATCCCCAAATTCCACCGTTCAAGTTTCATCCGTCCCAATCACAATCTCTGGAGTTGCAGATGACTGTTAAGACCAACCTTATGATTGCTGCGGCAACGAGCCTGTTTATTGCCACGGGTGCGACTGCCCAGACGGCAGCGCCAACCGCGCCGCGGACTGCGGCACCGGCCGCACCGCAGACGGCGATGCCAGCGACGCCATCCACTCCGGCGGCACCTGGCACGGCGGTTGCTCCGCAACAGCCCGGCGCGCCCGTCGCCCCGACTGCTGCGGCAACGACGACCATTGCCGCTGCACTGCCGACGCTGCCGAACCGCGCGACGCTGGCGAAGCTGGTGACCGCCGCGAAGTTGCAGGCGACGCTCGCAGGCCCTGGCCCGTACACGCTGTTCGCGCCGAGCGACGAAGCCTTCACCCGCCTGCCCGCCGGTGCGCTCGACACGCTGTTGAAGCCTGAGTCGGCACCGACGCTTGCGACGATCATCAAGTATCACGTCGTCGCCGGTGCGCTGACCGCGGATCAGTTGAAGGCGCAGATCACTGCGGGCGGCGGCAAGGCCACGTTGACGACGCTGGCAGGCCAGCCTTTGATCGCAGGACTCGGGCCGAACGGAAACATCGAGTTGACCGACACGGCCGGTATCAAGTCGTATGTCGATACGGCGGATATCAAGGAGACGAACGGCGTCGTTCATCTCACCAACGGCATGAGTGTTCCGAAGCTCGGCTGATGCGACTGCGGGCCGCGATCCCATCCGGGAGCGCGGCCCGCACTACTTTGTTTCCCCGCGAAGGCGAGGATCCAGTCTGGGCTCCCGCCTTCGCGGGAGAACATTCTTTGGGTTAGCCCTTCGAGATATCCCAGCGTGCCGCGGCCGCGTGGTCGCCATCACGTGCTTCGACCCAGCTAGCTTCGATACCGCGCGTCTCGCGCTTCCAGAACGGCGCATCGGTCTTCAGCCGGTCGATTAGATACGCGCAGGCCTCGAGCGCGGCGCCGCGATGTGCCGCCGTCGCAGCGACGAACACGATCCGCTCGCCCGGATGCATCGGCCCGACGCGGTGTACGATGATCGCCGCACTCAGCGACCAGCGCTCGATCGCGCCCTCTGCCACCTTGAGCAGCGCAGCCTCGGTCGCGCCGGGATAATGTTCGAGTTCGAGCGTCCCCACACCGTCGTCAGCGCGTACCAGCCCGGTGAACGTCGCCACCGCGCCCGCCCCTGCCGCCTCGGCGCGCGTCATCTCGGCCGCGATATCGATCGGCAATTGCTGGACCGAGATATGGATCATCCGCCGGTCACCGGTGGGAAGATCGCGATTTCCTGCGCGCGACCGATCGGCGTATCGAGCGGCACGAAATCCTGATCGACCGCCGCGCGCAACCGCGAACGGTTCTCGAACGCTTCGGCGTGCCCGGAACTCGTTTCCGCCAGCCAATCGACCAGATCCGCCACCGTCACGACGCTTGCCGGCGGCTCGACCGACTCTTCGCCCGTGCCGATACGCTCACGCACCCAGGCGAAATACACCATTCGTACCGTCATGATCAGTCCATGTGCTTCAGGCCGACGCGGAGGTAATCCCACCCGGTCAGCAACGTAAGGACGGCCGCACCCCACAGCGCGACGATGCCGACGGTATGCACCCAGACCATTTCGGGCACGGAACCGCCAAGGATGATCCCGCCGAGCGACACGAGCTGCAAAGTCGTCTTCCACTTGGCCAGTTGCGACACGGGCACGGAGACCTGCACCTGCGCCAGGAACTCTCGCAGCCCCGACACCGCGATCTCTCGAAGAAGGATCACCAGCGCCGCAATCACGTGAATACCCGCGATATCGCGCGTGCCGACGAGGATGAGGATCACCGCCGCGACCATGATCTTGTCCGCGATCGGATCGAGGAAAATCCCCAATCGCGACACGGCGCCGCTCGACCGCGCGAGGTAGCCGTCGAAATAATCGGTGATGCCCATCAGGCAGTACAGCACGAAGGCGATGCCGTACCCTGCCTCCCAGTCGGGCCACCACAGGAACCAGACCAGTAGGGGCACCGCGACGATCCGCGACAATGTCAGGAGGTTAGGCAAGCTCAGCACCCACCACCCCTATACCGGTCGGTCGCGGGGCGAAACCGGTTTAACGTTGGCGTGCGGATGACGCTCGGCTAAGGGTTCGACACATTACCGCAACGATCAGGGCTATTTCCCGTCATGCTCAATGCCCTCGGGTTGCTGAAGCAACGTCGCTTCCTGCCCCTGTTCACCACGCAGTTTCTCGGCGCGTTCAACGATAATCTGTTCAAGACCTCGATGGTCCTGTTCGCGACCTATGCCGTCTTCAACGATCCGAAGATGGAGGCGAACTTCAACGCGCTGGCGACGGGACTCGGCATCCTACCGTTCTTCCTGCTGTCCGCGCTCGCCGGGCAATTGGCGGACAGCGAAGACAAGGCGCGGATCATCCGGATCGTGAAGACCGTCGAGATCGGCATCATGCTGCTCGGCGCGACCGGCCTGATGGTGGCACGCGCAGGGCATCCGTCGCTGGGCATCGGGCTGATGCTCGGCGCGGTGCTGTGCCTCGGCGTGCACTCGACGTTCTTCGGGCCGATCAAATACGCGATCCTGCCGCAGCATTTGAAACCGTGCGACGTGCTCGGCGGCACCGGGCTGGTCGAGGCCGGGACGTATCTCGCCATCCTTCTTGGCACGGTGACGGCAGGCTGGATCCCGATCGAGGGTGCGGCTGCCAGCGTGCTGGTTGTCGCGGTGATCGGTTGGTTCTCGGGGCGCCAAGTGCCGCCGGCACCGCGCGAAGGCCCGCCGTTGAAGCTCGACTACAACCCGTTCACCGCGTCGTGGCGGTTGATCAGCGCGACGCTGCACATCCCGCGACTGTTCCTCGCGATCGTCGCGATCAGCTTCTTCTGGACGATCGGCGCGGTGCTGATCATCGTCTTCCCGCCACTGGTAAAGAACGTGCTGACCGCCGACGAGCGAGTCGCGAGCTTCGTGATCGCGGTGTTCTCGGTCGGCGTCGCGATCGGTTCGGTGGTGATCAACTCGATGCTGCGTGGACGTATCTCGGCGAAGTTCTCGCCCGCATCGGTGATCGCGATGGGCGGCTTCGTCGTGCTGTTCTCGTTCCTCGCGCGCAACTGGACGCCGGCGGCTCCGGGGCATTATTACGATTGGGCCGGATTTATCCGTCAGCCAGGTGCGATCCCTGTGCTGGCCACGCTGCTGGCGATCGCGATCACCGGCGGGATGTTCGTCGTGCCGCTCTATGCGTTCCTGACGACCACCGTCGAGAAGGACCAGACCGCGCGCACCGTGGCGGCGAACAACGTCGTCAACTCGGGCGCGATGACGATCGGCTCGATCCTCGTCATCGGCATCACCGCGATGGGTGTCACGCCCGAGGACATGCTGTTTCTCGTCGCGGCTATGTGCCTCGTCTCGGCGTGGCTCGCGCAGAAGCTGCACCGGGCCTGCGACGACGACGCGATCGGGTGTCTGCCGACGCTTCGACACTGAAAATCCTCCCCCGCCAGGGGGAGGTGTCGCCGAAGGTGACGGAGGGGGAGGACACGGGACGGATGTTTTCCTTTCCTCCCCCTCCGTCTGGCAAGCCAGCCACCTCCCCCTGGCGGGGGAGGATCGACAGCTCAATCTCAGAAAATGAAGCTGTAGAAGCACGTGAAGAACGCGGCGAAGCTGAGCAGGAACAGCTTCACGTCCTGATCGTCGTTCCTCGCGCTCGCGATGACCGGTGGCGGCAGCGAACGGCGCATCGGATGGCGGGCGGCTTCGTTGGTGAGGACTAGGCGTCTGGTCATGATGCAAACGTTAACGTCGCGTTTACCAATTCGACCAGTGACAAAGGTGGTTAAGGTGACGGCGTCCGGCAATGGGACAGAAATGGACCCGCGGCGACGGTCCGAAAACTCTCCGCTGCGCCGCTATCCTTGCGTAAAAACCGGGTATAAGCTCGCGACTTTCCCCGCGATTTTGCGGGTGCGAGGACCCGGATCATCGAGCAGATCGGCGCACTTCCCTATGTAATCGACGAAGCCGGCCACGCTCGCGTGATGCTGATCACCTCGCGCGACACCGGGCGCTGGGTGATCCCCAAGGGCAATCCCATTGTAGGTCTCGCCAGCCACGAGGCCGCCGCGCAGGAGGCGTATGAGGAAGCCGGCATCCGCGGCATCCCCTGCCCCTCGCCTGTCGGACAGTTCGCGTACCGCAAACGCCGCCGCACCGGCCGCTACCGCGACATGATCGTCACCGTGTTTCCACTCGCATTCGTCGAGCAGGTGGAGGACTGGCCCGAGCGTCATCAACGCGACACACGCTGGTTTACGCTTGATCGCGCCGCGGAGGCTGTCAATGAGCCCGGCCTGAAGGCGCTGATCGCGGCCTTCCGTGAGCCGCCGATTCCGGCGTCGCTCGCGCAACGTATCTTACCCGTCGTGCGCACGAGTGCGAAAAGGAGAATTCCGATGCTGGGCTGGTTCCAGTCGCTGATGCCGAAGCAGGGGCGGTTCTTCGAACTGTTCGACGCGCATGCCGCGACTCTGGTCGCCGGTGCCGATGCGCTTGCACGGCTGCTTCACGGCGAAGGCTCGATCGAGGGTCAGATCGCCGAGATCGTCAAGCGCGAGCACGAGGCCGACGATATCACGCGCGAGGTTCTCCAGGACGTCCGCCGGGTGTTCGTGACGCCGTTCGACCGCAGCGCGATCACCGACCTGATCGGCGTTATGGACGACGCGATCGACCAGATGAACGGCACGGCCAATGCGATCGCGCTGTACGAAGTCACCGAGTTCTCGCCCCAGATGCGCGACATGGCCGGAATCATCGTCGAGGCCGCACGGATCACCGCGGAGGCGATCCCGCTGCTCCGCTCGCTCGGCACCAATGCAGGTCGGTTGCACGACCTGACCGCGCGGCTGATCCAGATCGAGGGTCATGCCGACGATATCCACGATACGGGCCTGCGCGCGCTGTTCCAGGCCTCGAAGATCAGTGCGGACCCGATGACGTTCATCATCAACCGCGAGATCTACAGCAGCCTGGAAAAGATCGTCGACCGCTTCGAAGACGTCGCGAACGAGATCCAGGGGCTGGTCATCGACCATGCTTGATGTGTCGTACGAGTCGCGACGCCCCAACGAAACGCCACCCCGGCGAAGGCCGGGGCCCAGTTGGGGGACGGCAATAACTGAGGGCGGTACGCTGTTACTGCGACCTCTCCAACTGGGCCCCGGCCTTCGCCGGGGTGGTGGAGTGGTTGAGAGAGCGGCGGTGCACCTTAACCGCGTTACCGCGGACGGCCGCGCATGATCCTCTCCCTCCCCCTCCTAATAGGGCTGATCGGCATCGCGCTGCTGTTCGACTTCCTGAACGGCCTCCACGACGCGGCGAACTCGATCGCCACCGTCGTCTCAACGCGCGTGCTGAAGCCGCAATACGCCGTCCTGTGGGCCGCGTTCTTCAACTTCATCGCGTTCGCGGTCTTCGGGCTCCACGTCGCGCAGACCGTCGGCACCGGGATCGTCCAGGCGCACGTTATCGATGCACAGGTGATCTTCGCCGCGCTGATGGGCGCGATCGCGTGGAACGTCATCACCTGGGTGCTCGGGATCCCGTCGAGCAGCAGCCATGCACTGATCGGCGGGCTGCTAGGCGCCGGCATCGCCAAGATCGGCTTCGGCGCGATCGTCTGGAGCGGCGTCATCAAGACCGTGCTCGCGATCTTCGCCTCGCCCGCGATCGGCCTGATGCTCGCGCTGGTTCTGGTGCTGATCGTTGCCTGGACGAGCCTCAAGCTCACCCCGCTCGGCGTCGACAAGCGTTTCCGCAAGCTCCAGCTGATCTCCGCCGCGCTCTACTCGCTCGGCCACGGCGGCAACGACGCGCAAAAGACGATGGGGATCATCGCCGTCCTGCTCTATTCACAAGGCCTGCTCGGCGGTGAGTTCCACGTGCCGCTCTGGGTCGTGCTGTCCTGCCAGGCGGCGATGGCGCTTGGCACGCTGTCGGGCGGCTGGCGGATCGTCCACACGATGGGCTCGAAGATTACCCGCCTCACCCCCGCACAAGGGTTCTGCGCTGAGACCGGCGGCGCGATCACGCTGTTCGCGGCGACCTTCTGGGGCATTCCCGTATCGTCGACGCACACCATCACCGGCTCGATCGTCGGAGTCGGCGCCGCGCGGCGCCTGTCCGCCGTCCGCTGGAACGTCGCGAGCAACATCGTCGTCGCTTGGACGCTTACTCTGCCCGCCGCGGGGCTGATCGGCGCCGGCACGTACTGGCTCGTCGGACTGTTCGTTTAAGCCGGAAATAGTTGAGGCTGATCCGCCGCCGCTCCGTCATAGTGTCGGAGCGGCGGCGTTCTTGCTCGTCCGTACGCCGCTCCACCGCAAAACGGGGAGCGGCGTATCGGCTTACTTGATCCCGCCGCCCTGCAACGGTGCGACCGCGTCCTTGCCGAACTTCATGATCAGCTCGCCGATCTCGCGTGCCTGGCTCATGCTTCGCTGGCTCTGCTCGCGTAGGTAATCGCCCTGGATCTTCATCACCTGTGTCAGGTCGCTGGCGCTCGCCGCCTCGCGCATCGCCGCGAAGGCCTCGCGCGCATTCTGCTCGGCCTGATCGATCATCGCCTTGCCGATCGTCGCGCCGCCCTCGGCAATCTTGCCGCCCGACTCCTTCATCGCCTCGCCTGCGCGCCGCGCCGGATCGACGACCTTCTCCGAGAACGCATCGCGCGCCTTCCCGGCATTCTCGCGCATCGCGTCCGCCGCGCCCTTGGCCGCATCCGCCGCGCGGTCGGTCGCCGCCTTGCTTGCGTTCGCACCGTCATCGACTGCCTGCTTGAAGTCGTCAGCCATCGTCTCTCTCCTGTTTTGCGATGCCATTTGGTCGAAGTTTCAACCGGTATGCTCCGCTTTGGTTGCGCCCGCCAGCTTGCACCCGCGCGCATTAGTCTCGATAGGTCGCGCGGCTTTTACGGGGAACGTCCATGCGCATCACGATGATCGGTTCTGGCTATGTCGGCCTGGTGTCCGGCGCCTGCTTTTCGGATTTCGGCCATGACGTGATCTGCGTCGACAAGGACCAGTCGAAGATCGATGCGCTGCATGCCGGCCGCATGCCGATCTTCGAGCCCGGTCTCGACCAGCTCGTCGCGTCAAATGTCGCCGCGGGGCGGCTGACCTTCACCACCGATCTCGCCAGCGCGGTCGCGGGCGCCGATGCGATCTTCATCGCGGTCGGCACGCCGTCGCGACGCGGCGACGGCCATGCCGACCTCAGCTACGTGTTCGCCGCCACCGAAGAGATCGCCGCTGCGGTGACCGGACCGACCGTGGTCGTGACCAAGTCGACCGTCCCCGTCGGCACCGGCGACCGAGTCGAGGCGATCTTCCGTGAAAAGCGTGCAGACGTCGACGTGGCGGTCGTCTCCAACCCCGAATTCCTCCGCGAAGGCGCCGCGATCGGCGACTTCAAGCGCCCCGACCGCATCGTCATCGGCACCGAGGACGAGCGCGCCAAGCAGGTGATGCGCGACGTCTACCGTCCGCTTTACCTTAACGAATCGCCGATCTTGTTCGTCGGACGTCGCACGTCCGAGCTGATCAAATACGCCGCCAACGCGTTCCTAGCGACCAAGATCACGTTCATCAACGAGATCGCAGACCTGTGCGAAGCGGTCGGCGCGGACGTGCAGGACGTGTCGCGCGGGATCGGGCTCGACAACCGGATCGGCAAGAAATTCCTCCACGCCGGGCCGGGCTATGGCGGCTCGTGCTTCCCCAAAGACACGCTGGCGCTGCTCAAGACCGCCGAGGATTACGACACCCCGGTCCACATCGTCGAAGCCGTCGTGAAGGTGAACGACAGCCGCAAGCGCGCGATGGGACGGAAAGTCCTACACGCGCTCGGCGACAATCCCCGCGGCAAGACGGTCGCGTTGCTCGGCCTCACGTTCAAGCCCAACACCGACGACATGCGCGACGCCCCCAGCCTCGCGATCGCGACCGCACTTGCGGACGCCGGCGTGACTGTCCGCACGCACGACCCCGAGGGCGTGGCGACCGCCAAGGCGATGATGCCCGACCTGGTCTACTGCACCGACGCATACGACGCCGCCGAGGGTGCCGACGCGGTCGTGATCGTGACCGAATGGGATGCGTATCGCGCGCTCGATCTCGCGCGGTTGAAGCGCGTGATGGCCGGGCCGGTGATGGTCGACTTGCGCAACGTCTATCAGCGCGCCGACGTCGAGCAGGCCGGGTTCGCCTACACCGCCGTCGGTCGGTGAGCGTCCCCGGCAACATATTCCAGTCACTGGACCTTTTGCGCGCTCTCACTATATACCGAACGGTATGAATAGGCTTTGCACGCTCACCGCCCCCAAGGGCCGCCCCCGCGAGTTCGATCTCGACCAGGCACTGGCGGGTGCGTTGCGCGTGTTCTGGCGTAACGGTTACGAAGGCGCATCAATGGCGGAACTGACCGCCGAGATGAAGATCACCAAGCCCAGCCTGTACGCTGCGTTTGGCAACAAGGAGGCGCTGTTCCACAAGGCGCTTGACCTCTACGAGCGCGAGAAGCTCGCCTATATGACGTCCGCGCTCGACGCGCCGACCGCGCGTGCCGTAGCGGAAAACCTGCTACGTGGTGCGTTGCAGATGCAGATGAGCACCTGCGACCCCAAGGGATGCCTGAGCGTCATCAGCAGCGTCGCGTGCAGTGCCGAAGCCGAGCCGATCAAGGCCGAGGTCGCCAAGCGCCGCGCGTCGTCCGAAGCCGCGCTCATGAAGCGGTTCGACGAAGCCAAGGCCGCGGGCGAGTTTCCCGAAGGCCTCGAGTCGCACGCGCTGATGCGCTACCTCTTCGCGATCATGCAGGGGCTGTCGATCCAGGCCGGCTCGGGCGCTAGTTGCACCGAACTCCAGCAGCTCGTCGAGACCAGCATGCTTATGTGGCCGACCAAATAGACACGGTTTCTACCGCGCCGCGGAAAAAAATACCGGCCGGTACAAAAGTCTTGTTGACTAGATGAACGCCAGGTTTATATACCGACTGGTATCGAAGCTCTCTCCTACTTCGGAGGGGGCAGCCGGGGACACCAACCCATGACCACGGTTCAAACCTAGGCTTCGGCCTGACTTTCGAAATTTCCAAGCGGGTAAGCGCGGCACGGTGATGTGCCGGCAACGACCGCGCACGCCTCGCGACCAGCTGACGTCGGTAGACCGTCCACCGCCGAAGGCCAGCGCTTGCCCAAGATCAAAAGGGGGACAATCCCATGGCTTATCTCGACCTCGACAACATGTTCGCTTCGCCCGTCACCAGCCGCACGCAGACGGTCGCCGCCCCAGCCCCGACCGGCTTCTCCGCGCTGGAATGGAGCGTCATCGCGCTCGCCAAGCGCGACACGCTGCGCAGCCTGTCCGGCCCGAGCCGCATGTCACGCGCAATGGGCAGCCTGTTCGGCCTGAGCACCGCGTCGCGGCTCGCCGATCCCCGGCTCGAGGCGTTGCGGCGGATGGCCGTATACGCCTGGCGCCGCGGCTTCGCGCTGCCGATGGCCGAGATCCAGGGCTTCCTCGCCGCCGGCTTTGCCGAGGCTCAGATCGAAACGCTCGTCGAGAGCGTTACCGGCATGCGCGTCGGCATCCAGCAGAAGCGGAGCATCGCAGCGTGAACCAACTTACCACGATCACGGCCGCAAACGACGCCGACGTCGTCGCGTCGCCGCCCGCGGACCGTCACCGACGGCCGGCCTGGCAGCGCGGCGCGATGGTGCTCGTGCCGATCGCGCTGCTCGGTGCGGTCGGCGTGAAGCTGTTCGATCATCCCGACGCGGCGATGGCGGCACCCCCGCCCGCCTCCGTCACGGTCGCGTCGCCGCTGGTGCGGCAGGTCAGCGAGTGGGACGATTATGTCGGCCGCTTCGCACCGAGCCGCACGGTCGAGATCCGTCCGCGCGTCGCGGGCGAAGTCACCGGCATTCATTTCCGCGACGGCGAGATCGTCAGCAAGGGGCAGTTGCTCTTCACGATCGATTCCCGTCCGTTCGCGGCTGCTCTGGCTGAGGCACATGCCAACGTCGCCAGTGCAAAGAGCGCTTTGTCGCTGGCTCGCACCGACCTTGGCCGCGCACAACGGCTGGTTGCCGATGAAGCGGTTTCGGCCGGCGAAGTCGACGCTTTGCGTGGCAAGCTCGAAGCCGCACAAGCCGCACTCGCCGCTGCGCAGGCTCGCGAGCGCGCCCGTGCTCTGGACGTCGGTTTCACGCAGGTTCGCGCGCCGATCGGCGGTCGCATTTCCGATCGCCGCGTCGATGCGGGCAACCAGGTCGCGGGCGGCGAGGGCACCGGCGGCACGGTGCTGACGACGATCAACGCGCTGGATCCGATCTACTTCACGTTCGACGGCTCCGAGGCGCTGTACCTCAAGACGCAACGCGCACGGCAGCCCGGCGCGACGCCGGCGGCGGTCGAGATCCAATTGCAGGACGAGACCGAGCATCGCTGGAAGGGCAAGCTCGACTTCACCGACAACGGCCTCGACCAGCGCTCGGGGACGATCCGTGGTCGTGCGGTCCTCGCCAACCCGGGGTATTTCCTGACGCCAGGGATGTTCGGCAACATGCGCCTCGCCAGTGCGGGAACGCGGCAGGCTCTGCTGGTACCCGACGACGCGGTGCAGACCGATCAGGCGCGGAAGGTCCTGCTGACGATCGATGCGAAGAACGTCGTGAGCCAGAAGCCGGTCGAACTCGGGCCGGTCGTCGATGGCCTGCGGATCGTGCGCTCGGGGATCGGGCCGAACGACCGGGTCATCATCCAGGGTACGCAGATGGCGATGCCGGGCGCGACCGTCGCGCCGAAGGTCGGCCGGATCGTGGTCGCCTCGGGTACGAGTGCGCCGGCGTCGGTCCAGCCGATCTCGGGTGAAGCCACCCTCGCGAGATAGACGCCACCCCGGCGAAGGCCGGGGCCCAATTGGGATAGCGTTTCGACTTAATCACTGCGGTTCGCCCAATTGGGCCCCGGCCTCCGCCGGGGTGGTGTTGGTGTGTGCCCGCGCCCCTCTACCGAGGAAATTCCCATGCGCTTCTCGCGCTTCTTCATCACCCGGCCGATCTTCGCAGGCGTGATCGCGGTGATCATCACGATCGTCGGTGCGATCGCCTACATGACGCTGCCGGTGTCGCAATATCCCGACATCGTCCCCCCCACCGTCACGGTCAGCGCGACCTATCCCGGCGCCTCCGCCGAGACGGTCGCCGAGACCGTCGCCGCGCCGATCGAGCAGGAGATCAACGGCGTCGACAACATGCTGTACCAGTCGTCGCAATCGACCGGCGACGGCAAGGTGACGATCACCGTCACCTTCAAGATCGGCACCAATCTCGACGCCGCGCAGGTGCTCGTCCAGAACCGCGTCGCGGTCGCCGTTCCCCGTTTGCCCGAGGACGTCCAGCGTCTCGGCGTGGTGACGCGCAAGACGTCGCCTGACTTCCTGATGGTGGTCAACCTCGTCTCGCCCGACAACTCGCTCGATCGCGGCTATATCTCCAACTACGCGCTGACGCAGGTTCGCGATCGCCTCAGCCGCATCGACGGCGTCGGCGACGTGCAGCTGTTCGGCGCACGCGACTATTCGATGCGCATCTGGATCGATCCCGGCCGTGCCGCCGCACTCGACCTCACCGCCGGCGAGATCGTCGCGGCGTTGCGTGCGCAGAACGTCCAGGTCGCCGCCGGCACGCTCGGCCAGCCGCCCTACGACAAGGGCAACAGCGCGTTCCAGCTCAACGTCGAGACGCAGGGTCGCCTGACCGATCCCAAGCAGTTCGCCGACGTCGTCATCCGCACCGACGCGCAAGGCCGCCAGGTCCGCGTCTCGGACGTCGCGCGTGTCGAACTCGGCGCGCAGGATTACGGCGCGAATACCTATCTCAGCGGCAAGCCCACGGTCATCGCCGCGGTCTTCCAGCGGCCCGGCTCGAACGCGCTCGGCGCGGCGCAGGCCGTCACCGCCGAGATGGAGTCGATGTCGAAGCGCTTCCCCAAGGGCCTCGAATACAAGGTCATCTACAACCCGACCGAGTTCATCGCGCAGTCGATCGACGCGGTGAAGCACACGCTCTTCGAAGCGATGGTCCTCGTCGTGCTTGTCATCCTCGTCTTCCTGCAGAAGTGGCGCGCAGCGATCATCCCGATCGTGGCGATCCCGGTCTCGCTGATCGGCACCTTCGCGGTGCTCGCCGCCGCCGGGTACAGCCTCAACAACCTGTCGCTCTTCGGCCTCGTCCTCGCGATCGGCATCGTCGTCGATGACGCGATCGTCGTGGTCGAGAATGTCGAGCGCAACCTCGAGCACGGGCTCTCCCCCTTGGAGGCGGCGCGCACGTCGATGGACGAAGTGTCGGGCGCGCTCGTCGCGATCGTGCTCGTGCTGTGCGCGGTGTTCATCCCGACCGTGTTCCTCACCGGCCTCTCCGGCGCATTCTACCGCCAGTTCGCGGTGACGATCTCGACCGCGACGATCATCTCGCTGCTTATCTCGCTGACGCTGTCGCCAGCGCTCGCCGCGATGCTGCTCAAGCCGACCGCCCCCGCCGACTCCGGCAACCGCCTGACCCGTACCGTGCGACGTGCCGGCGATGCCTTCAACCGCGGGTTCGAGCGGATGAGCGACAGCTATGCCCGCCTCACCGCGCGCCTAGTAACCGCGCCGCGCCGGATGATGATCGCCTATGCCGCGCTGATCGCGGTCACGGTCGGGGTGTTCACGATCACCCCGTCGGGCTTCGTCCCCGCGCAGGACCAGGGCTACTTCCTGACCGTCATCCAGCTTCCGCCGGGCTCGTCGGTCGAGCGCACCGATGCAGTGATGCAGAAGGTCGCGAAACGCATCCTGCCGCTCGCCGGCGTCAAGGGCGCGGTCATGCTCGCGGGCTTCGACGGCCCCTCGCAGACGCTCGCCCCCAACTCGGCCGCCGCGTACATCCCGCTGAAGAGCTTCGAGGAGCGCAAGAAGCTCGGCGTCACCCTCGCCAGCATCATGGCGGAATCGCAGAAGGCGACCGGCGACATCACCGAAGCGCGGCTGCTGATCGTCCCGCCACCGCTGATCCAGGGCATCGGTTCCGCCGGCGGCTATCGCCTGATGGTGCAGGATCAGGGCGGCCACGGTTACGCCGACCTCGGCAAGACGTCGTACGCACTGATCGGCCAGGCGAACCAGACCAAGGGTCTCGCCCAGATCTACACGTTCTTCGACACCGCCACGCCGCGCATCTTTGCCGACGTCGACCGCGCCAAGGCCAACCTCTTGGGCGTTCCACCCGAGCGCGTGTTCGAAGCGTTGCAGGTCTATCTCGGCTCGGCGTTCGTCAACGACTTCAACCTGCTGGGCCGCACCTACCGGGTCACGGCGCAGGCCGATGCGCCGTTCCGCAACACCACCGCGGACATTGCCAATCTGAAGACGCGCTCGAACTCGGGCCAGATGGTCCCGGTCGGCTCGGTCTCGACGTTCAAGGACAAGACCGGACCGTACCGCGTGGTCCGCTACAACCTCTTCCCCGCGGTCGAGGTCGATGGCGACACTGCCAAGGGCTATTCCTCGGGCCAGTCGCTGGTCGCGATGGAGAAGCTCGCCGATGCGTCGCTCCCGGCAGGCTACGCGCATGAATGGACCGGCATCGCCTATCAGCAGAAGGCAGCCGGCAGCACCGCCGCGCTCGTCTTCGGCATGGCGGTGGTGTTCGTCTTCCTCGTGCTCGCCGCGCAGTACGAGAGCCTGACGTTGCCGCTCGCGATCATCCTGATCGTGCCGATGTGCCTGCTCGCAGCGATGACCGGCGTGAACCTGCGGGGTATGGACAACAACGTCCTCACACAGATCGGCCTGGTCGTGCTGATTGCGCTGGCCGCGAAAAACGCGATCTTGGTCGTGGAGTTCGCCAAGCAGGCCGAGGAACAGGATGGCCTCACCCCGGTCGAGGCCGCAGTACGCGCGGCGAAGGACCGGTTGCGGCCGATCCTGATGACGAGCTTCGCGTTCATCCTCGGCGCGGTGCCGCTGGTGATCGCGACCGGTGCGGGTGCCGAACTCCGCCAGGCGCTCGGAACCGCGGTGTTCTTCGGGATGATCGGCGTGACCGGGTTCGGGCTGCTCTTCACCCCCACCTTCTATGTCGTCGCGCGAGCGCTGGCGCTGCGGTTCGAACGCCGCCGCCCAGCCCCCGCCGCGACTCTTCAGCCAGCCGAATAGGACCAGCATCATGAAGTCCGCCCTCCTCGCGAGCCTCTCGGCGCTGACGCTCGCCGCGTGCGCCGCCGGTCCCGACTATGTCGCGCCGATCACCCCACCCAAGGCGGCGGCATCGTTCGTTACCGCGAACGCTGCCATCGTAACCACGGCGCCCGACAACGACTGGTGGCGGATGTACCGCGACCCGGTCCTCGACGGCCTCGTCGCGGACGCGCTCGCAGCGAACACCGACCTGCGCGTTGCCGTCGCGCGGCTCGACAGCGCCCGCGCCTCCCTGCGCGGCGCGAAGACCGACCGCGAGCCGCAGGTGAACGCAGGCGCGAGCGGCAACTACGCTCGCACCTCGCAACTCCAGAACCTGCCCGGTCTCGACCGCGAGCGTGCCACCTACGACGTCGGCCTAGACGTCAGCTACGAAGTCGATCTCGCCGGCCGAGTCCGCCGCAACGTCGAAGCCGCCCGCGATGACGTCGGCGCCGCGCAGGCGGATACGGACGCCGTCCGCGTCTCGATCGTCGCCGCCACCACCCGCGCCTATGTCGATGCAGCGTCGTCCGCCGAACGTCTCGCCGTCGCCCGTCGGATCGTCGACCTGCTCGACAAGTCGAACACGCTGACCGGCAAACGCGTCGACGCCGGTCGTGCAGCCCGCCTCGACCAGGTCCGCATCGCAGCCCTGCGCGATCAGCGCGCCGCCAACATCCCGCAGATCGAAGCCGAGCGCCAGGCCGCACTCTTCCGCCTCGCCACGCTCACCGGCCGCACCCCGCAGGATCTGCCCGCAACCGCCGGCGCCCGCACCACCACGCCGCGCCTCGACCAGCCGATCCCAATCGGCGACGGTGCGGCGCTGCTCGCCCGCCGCCCAGACGTCCACGCCGCCGAACGCCGGCTTGCGGCGGCAACCGCGCGGATCGGCGTGCAGACCTCGCAGCTCTACCCGCAGATCTCGCTCGGCGGATCGATCGGCTCGACCGCGCTTAGCGTCGGCGACATCTTCACCGGCGGCCCAATCCGCTGGCTGCTAGGTCCGCTCCTCAACTGGTCGCTCAACCAGTCCGCCGCCCGTGCGCGCATCGCCGGCGCCGAAGCGGACTCGCGTGGCGCACTCGCCAATTTCGACGGCAGCGTCCTCACCGCACTCGAGGAAACCGAGACCGCGCTGTCCAACTACGCCCGCGAACTCGATCGCCGCACGCAGCTACAGTCCGCGCACGACAACGCCGCCACCGCCGCCCGCATCACCCGCGCCCGCCAGCGCGAAGGCCAGATCGACTTCCTCGACGTCCTCGACGCCGAACGGACGCTGGCCGACACGGACACGGACCTCGCCGCCGCCGACTCGCGGATCGCGGGGGCGCAAGTAGACCTGTTCCGTGCGCTGGGTGGTGGCTGGCAGGCGCCGAGCCGCCCCGCCGCATGAGGTAGATGCAGCCAGAAACGATACGTTAACAAACATAATGGTGTAAGGAGCGACTAAGATAGATCAAGTTTGACATCTGGCGGAATGCAGTATGACCGACGACATCGCACAGACGGATACGAACGCCGCAGCGTGGCGTGATCGGGCCACGTATCATGAAGACCGGGCTGCGCAGGAACGGGTACTTGCCGTTTCAGCCCGCTCGGACGCGGCCTATACCGCGCATCGGGTCCTGAGCGAGCGACATCTTCAACTCGCGGCGACCGCCGAACTGGTCGCCGAAATGCCGGATGCCGAACCACCGCAAAGCTCGTCGCTGGAGCAGACCGGCGACATGATCCGCCGGAGCTACGGTGATGCCGGATAGCAGCCCATCCGACCGGGAATGTCAGGCGATGTCGGCCTTGCCTAGGTTGATCTTGTCGTAGAGCGCCAGCAACGCGGTCACTTCCTCGACCACGGTCTCCTGCTCCGCCCGCCAGCGCGCGGTGGCGTCGTGCGACGGGATACCATCCTGCCCGTCATGCAGGGTAAACCCTTGGTCTATCAGCCAGATCGCGTCACTCGCCCGCGACCGCTGTCGTCGCAGGTGATAGACCCATTGCTCGATTATCCCCGAAGGTACCAGTCTATCCAGATCGCCCATGACGCCGCGGTAGGGCAACGCCGACGCCAATACCAGCCTTCGGAAATTTTGCCGCAACACACTCCTTCCGGGGAGGATTTCGAGATTAACCGTGTTGCGAAATCCGGCCGCAATATCGTGCGGCCAAAAGCATGGTAATGGATTTCCTCCCGCACCCTTCCGTGATCGAACGCCGGATGGACGACCAGTCCGTGCTCGAGATTCAGGCGCCAAACGCGATCATCGCGCGGATGCACGAAGAACTCGCTTTGCTGTACCGCGAGCAGTTGGTCGCGCTGATCGAGCGCTGATCTGAATTGGGATGCGATGCAGCACCGACCGCGGCTAGAAGCCGACGGATGCCCCGTCCCGACCCCCACCCCGACACCGCAAAATTCCTCTGGGTCGGCACCTATGCCGGCGGAGGCGGTATGGGCATCTATCCGCTTGATCAAATTGGCACGGTCGCCGCGCCCTACGCGGACGCACGCAACGCATCGTTCGGCACATATTCGTCGCGGTTCGATCTCCATTATCTAGTGGACGAGCAGGACGACGGCGCGCTCGGCGTCCACCGTCGCACCGCCTCGGGCTGGATCCGGCTAGCGCACGTCCCGGTTGGTGGCGCAGCGCCGTGCCACGTCGCGCTGGATCGCACGCGATCCTGCGTCGCGGTTGCGAACTACGCGAGCGGGACCGTCTCGCTGTTTCGGCTGGATCCACGGAGCGGCCTGCCGATCGGCCAGCCAACGGTGCACGCCAATGACGGCAGCGGCCCCGATCCCGAACGCCAGCAATCGCCGCACGCGCACTGGGTCGGGTTTGGTCTCGACAACCAATTCCTATATGTTGCGGATCTAGGCACCGACGAAGTGCTCGCGTTCGCATTCGACGCGGAACGGGCAACACTCGGAGAGCCGCACACGGCACTCAAGGCAGTGCCTGGATCAGGACCGCGCCACCTGTTTTTCCAAGAGCGTCATCCACGATCGGCGTATCTTATCTGCGAACTCGACAGCACGCTTCTCGCGCTCGACGTTCAAGGTCGCGATCTGAAGCCCCGCATGTCACTATCGACCCTCCCCGCAGGCTGGCACGGCGCGAACATCGTCGCGCACATCGGTGCCAATGCCGCGGGCGACCGCCTGTACGTCTCCAACCGCGGCCATGACAGCATCGCGGTCTTCGCGGTGAACGAAGGCGGCGATCCCACCCTCCTCCAGCATATCGCCAGCGGAGGCGTGTCGCCGCGCTTCTTCATGGTGTTGGAAGAGGAAAACCGAATGATCGTCGTCCACGAACGCGATCAGCGCGTGACGATGCTCGATATCCTGCCGGACGGGACGCTCGCCCCGACCGACTTCGCGGTGCACGTCCCCGGCGCCGCGTATGCCTTCGTCGCTTAGCTGACGCTGGCGATCAGCAGCGTCAGTTCGGTACGGACCGGGTTGTCGTCGATGCGGATCGGCTTCACGGCACGGCGCTTGACGGGATAGGACGCGCGCACGGCGTCGCACAAATCCTTGACCGAGACGCGCACGCACGCCCCTTCGTCGCAGACCAGGCGCGGCGTGCTGATCGACTGTATGCAGGTCGTCGGCGTACCGGCCCAGGCTGGCGCCGCGCTCGACAAAAGGCATGCGGCTGCGATCCGCAAAACGGTGTTCTTGGTCATCATGGTAGCTGGCCCCCCACAGGCAGTTGGTATCTGGTAAAGCGACCGTTAGGGGCGAAGTGGTTGCGATAACGTTTCAATCAGCGGGCAATCGTACGACGGCCCTCTTGTGGTAAGAAAACGACAACCGGAGCGATCAATCCGCTGCGATCGGGCCTTGCGGGGGGCTCGCGCGGCGCGTGAACCAGACGATGATCACCATCGCGAGGCACAGCCAGGCCGAGACGCGGAACAGGTCGGTCGACGCGAGCAGATACGCCTGCGCCACCATCTGCCGCGTGATCGCACCCGCCGCCTGCACGTCGGTCAGCCCCATCCGCGTCAGCGCACCCTGCGCCATCTGGTAGGGCGAACCGGTCCCGATCGCTTCCGACAACCGGCTCTGGTGGAGCGTCTCGCGGCGATCCCAGGCGGTCGTGATGATCGACGCGGCGAAGCTGCCCGAGGTTATGCGCGCAAAGTTCGAGATGCCCGTCGCCGACGGCAGCCGCTCCGCCGGGATACGGTCGAGCGAGATCGTCAGCATCGCGAGGAAGAACGTGCTCATCGCGATCCCCTGCACCATCAGCGGCAGCATCAAATCGTAGAAGCTCGCGCCCGTCGTATAGCCCGAGCGGAGGTAATAGGAGTAGCCGAACGACGCGAACGCCACCGTGGCGAGGATGCGCGCGTCGATCTTGCCGCTCAGTCGCGCGACGAACGGCGTCAGGATCACCGCCACCGCGCCCGATGGTGCGGCGACCAGCCCCGCCCAGGTCGCGGTGTAGCCGAGCTGCGTCTGCAACCAGAGCGGCAGCAGCAGCGTGTTGGCGAAGAACACAGCATAGCCCAAGCAGAACGCGATCGTGCCGATGGTGAAGTTGCGGCTCTTGAACAGCGACAGGTTCACCGCCGGGTTGGCGTCGGTCAGCTCCCAGATGATCCAGCCCACAAAGCCGATCGCGGCGACGACCGCGGCGATGACGATGCGGTCGGCGGCGAACCAGTCGTCGTTCTTGCCGAGATCGAGCACGATCTGCAGCGCACCGACCCAGATCACCAGCAGGATCAGCCCGACCTGGTCGATCGGCAGCTTCCGCGTCGGCGTGTCGCGCTTGCCGAGCTTGTTCCAGCACACGAACGCGCAGAACATCCCGAACGGCACGTTGATCAGGAAAATCCAGCTCCAGTGATAATTGTCGGAGATGTAGCCGCCGAGGATCGGCCCCATGATCGGCGCGACCAGCGTGGTCATCGACCAGATGCCGAGCGCGGTAGAGCGCTTATGGACGGGGAAGATCGCGATCAGCAGAGCCTGGCTGCCCGGGATCATCGGTCCGGATACCGCGCCCTGGAGGATGCGGAAGCCGATCAGCGACGGCAAATCCCATGCGATCCCGCACAGGAACGACGCGATCGTGAACAGGAAGACGGAAACGCAGAACGTCCGCACCACGCCGAACCGGCCCATCAGCCACCCGGTCAGCGGCACCGCGACTCCGTTGGCGACCGCAAACGCCGTGACGATCCAGGTCGAATTGTCACTCGATACGCCGAGATTGCCGGCGATGGTGGGGAGCGAAACGTTGGCGATCGTCGTGTCGAGCACCTGCATGAACGTGCCGAGCGCCAGCGCGAACGCGGTGAGGGCGAGCGAACCGCCGACGAGCGGGGCAGGACCGGCGCCGGAGGGGGCTGCCATCAGAGAGCGTCCCGCTGAGAGCGAACTGCTGCACCCCAACCACCCCGGCGAAGGCCGGGGCCCAATTGGGCAACGTCGCTGACGGGAGGCAGCGCCTCGTTAGGACCACCTTTCCAGTTGGGCCCCGGCCTCCGCCGGGGTGGTGTTCCCAACAAAGCGGACCGCCCGTTCCTTGTTTCCCCGCGAAGGCGGGGACCCAGACTGGGCTCCCGCCTTCGCGGGAGAACAAGAAGTGCAGAACCGCACCGGAGTAATGGCCACCGCACAATCATCACCGGTTAGCCGCAATGATCTGGCCGATCTTTGCATCGACCGCAGCATCCCCCTGCCCGGTCGCCAGCCCCTTATACGCCGCCACCGCAGGCCGCCCGACCATCGTGCCCGACTTGTCCGCGGTATCGACAATCGCGTTCACCGACAGCCCGACCCGCAACGGATTGCGCCGCAGCTCACCCTTGTCGAGCGCGATCCTAACCGGCACGCGCTGCGTGATCTTGATCCAGTTCCCGCTCGCGTTCTGCGGCGGCAGCAGCGCGAACGCGTTCCCGCTACCCGCGCCAAGCCCGACCACGTGGCCATGATAGACCAGGTCGTCGCCGTACATGTCCGCCGTCACCGTCGCCGCCTGCCCGATCCGCAGATCGCGCAACTGCGTCTCGCGGAAGTTCGCATCGACCCACACCCGGTCGAGCGGCACCACAGCCATCAGCGGCATCCCCGCAGAAACCTGCTGCCCAAGCTGCACCGTGCGTTGCGCGACAACGCCGTCGATCGGCGCCACCACGTGCATGTGGCTGCGCGTGATCGCCGCGCGACGATAGGCCGCGATCGCCGCCAGCACCGCCGGGTTGTTGGACACCGTGGTGCCCACGACGCCGTTCTTCGACTGCGCCTGCTGGCTCCGCGCGAGTTGCAGCGTCGCGCTCGCCACCTTCACCTGGTCCGCCGCGTGGCTCAGTTCCTCGCCCGAGATCGCGCCCTCCGCAGCAGCCCCACGACGACGCGCAAGATCGTTCCGCGCCCGCGCCAGTTCGGCCTCCGCCTGCACGACCGCGGCCCCGGTCTCGTTCACCTTCGAAAAGTCCGACCGCGTCGCGCGCACCGCGCGCGCGAGTTCCGCCTCCGCCGACGCAACACCGACATCGGCAGTCGCCGCGTCGAGGTCGATCAACGGCTGGCCCGCCTTCACGACCTGCGTGTTGTCCGCATGGATCGCAGTCACCTGCCCCGGATCGCGCGCGGTGATCGCCACCACGTCGCCCGCGACATAGGCATCGTCGGTCTCCTGCTCAGGCGCGGCGAGCAGGAAGTGGAACACCGCCCACACGATCGCGCCGATCACGACGACCACGCCTAGGATCGTCAGCGCGCGCTTGCGTGCGCGCGGATTGCCGGTCGGAGCCGCGGCGGGCGCCGGCGTTTGCGTATCGGTCATCGCGTCATCCCCTGAAAATCATAACCACCACCCAGCGCCAGCACGAGCTGCACGCGCTGTTGCGCGGCATCGGCGGCGAGGTCGGCATCGGCCTGTTCGGCGGCCAGCGTGCGAACGTCGTTGTCGACGAGGTCGAGCCGGCTATCGAGGCCGCTCGACACGCGGATCGCGTTCAGCCGCCCGGTCTCTGCATAGCCGCGCACCACCTCGCGCTGTCGCTGCCGGTCTGCATCGAGCGCCCCGATCCGCGCGACCGCGTCCCCCGCCTCGCGCACCGCACCGATCACCCAGTCGTTGTAATCCGCGGTCGCCAGGTCAACCGCCGCGGTCGCGCCCGCGAGATCCGCCTTCAACCGGCCATTGTCGAAGATCGGCAGATGGACCGCCGGCCCGACGCCGACCGTGCCCGCATCGAGCGAGAACAGATTGCCGAGCCCGACCGCCTGGAACCCCGCGAGCGCCGCCAGATTGACGTTCGGATAGAACGCTTTCCGCGCGACCTGACGCCCGGCGGCCGCAGCCTCGATCCGTGCCTGCGCCGCCGCGATATCGGCACGTCGCGCGAGCAGGTCGGCGGGTACGGTCTTCGGCAACGGCAACGCCGCGTCGAGCCGCAACGCGGTCAGTCCGATCGTCGCGGGATAATCCGCACCACGCCCGGCCAGCGCCGCCAGCGCATTCTTCGCGAGCACCTGCGCCGCCTGCGCGCGCAGCAACGCCTGCCGCGCCTGCGCCAGCAGCGTCGTCGCGGCCTGCGCGTCGAGCTTGCTCGCCAGGTTGTTGCGGATCCGCACGTTCACCAGCCGCAGCGAATTCTGGCGCGTCGCGATCGTACGCCGGGCGATCCCCGCCTGCGCCTCGGCGCGTTCGAGATCGATATACGTCTGCACCACCGCCCCCGACAGCGCCATCCGCGCCGCCGCGACGTCGAGCGAAGCCGCACGCACCGACGCCCGCGCGCCCTCGATCGCAGCCTTTTGCCGCCCGAACAGATCGAGGTTCCAACTGAGGTTCGCCGCGGTCGACCCGACAAACCGCGTCGACCCGGCATAGGGCGGCGGGATCGTGTAGCGCCCGCTCAGCCGCGCCAATTGCTCCTGCGCATCGAGCGTCACGTCGGGGCCATTGTCGGCACGCCGCGTCGACAGCACCGCCTGCGCCTGCGCGACCCGTGCCAGCGCCGCATCGAGCGACGGGCTGCCCGCGACCGCATCGCGCACCAGCCGATCGAGTTGCGGATCGCCGAACGACCGCCACCAGTCCGACGCGATCACCGGCGCCGCGTCCGGAGCCAGCCCTAGCGCAGTGGCCGATACCGGCTCCACGACGGCCTTGGACGCCGGGATCGCGCACCCCGCGAGCAGCCCCGCCACCGTGAGCGGGGCCAGGGCAGTGCCAATCTTCATGCGCGGCGTCCTTCGGTCAGAGCGTCGTCCAGCGTCGTTCGGAGTTTCTGCATCAGTTCGATCAACTTCTCGATTTCGACCCGGTCCCAGCCCGTCAGCAGGGTATTCCAGTATTCTATGATCTTATCGCGACACCGGATCGCGACCGCCTCGCCGTCGGGCGTCAGCTCGAGATTGAGCACCCGCCGGTCGTCGCTCGCCCGCGACCGCGTGACCCAGCCGCTCTGCTCCATCGCGTCGACCAGCCGCGTCGTCGCGCCCTTGTCGTGCGACAGATCCCGCGCAAGGTCGCCACACGTCGCCGCCCGACCCGCCATCATCGACATGAGCGCGGACCATTGTGTCCCCGACAGGCCCTCCGCCGCGAACACCGGCTCGATCAGGCTCTGCCCGATCTGGTGGATGCGCCGCGCGAGGTAGCCGAGCGAACAGTCCGGCCCGAATTCCGATTTGGTGTAGAACGTCATATCGTTGCCATGGCAACCATTGCTCAGGCAGTCAATTGCGCGTTTTGCATGTTGAGCTGAGGACGGCGGACGTTCGCGGTGCGCGCGTTAGCCTGATGTGGCACTACCCATTCGACCTGGTCCGACGGCAGCCCGGCCATCGCTAGCGACGCGGCACGATAGGTCGTCCACGCGCGCTTCCCCCTCCGTCATCCTGACGAAAGTCAGGATCCAGGGTAACGGAGGACCGCCCCTCACGGCGCTGGATCCTAAATTTCGCCAGGATGACGGACTTAGGGATGGCCGCGCCCTGGAAGCGCTCGGTCCCCCGGACCTCAGGCAGGCTCGGCCGCGAATACGAAAAAGGGCCACCCGCATGAGCGGATGACCCTTTCGCCATTTCAACGATCTGGAACTGCTCCCGATCAGAAGCGGATCTTGATCGAGCCCTTGTACGACTGGTTCGACACGTCCTTGCGCTCGACGGTGGTGTCCGCACCGACCGAGATGTCGACGCTGTCACCGACCAGCGTCAGCCCCGCGCTGATCTCGCCCCAGTTCTTGTCCTGCCCGGCCAGCCCGAACAGTGCGTTCGGACCGATCCCGCCGACGAAGTTCGCACCGAACACGCCCGGCGTCGACTGGAAGTCATGGACGTAGTTCGCCGCGGCGTAAGGCCGGATCGAGGTGCCGCCGCTGAGCGTCAGCCCCGCGCGACCCTGCAGGCTGTCGAAGCTGTCGCGATCGACGAACAGGGCTGGTCCGCCGCCATTCTCGATCGACTTGCCGAAGCCGATATGGCTCGCGCGCATCGACACGCGCGGGCCGACCTTGAGCATCGACAGGTCGAACGCCTTGCCGAGCCCGACCTCGCTGACGACGGTCAACGCGTTGTCGGTGCCGCGCAGGCGGTAGCTGGTGCCGACGAAGCCTACATTGCGATCGGTCTTGGCGACGAACGCGCCCGCGCTGAACTGCGTATCGAGGACGATCCCCGATGCGGTCTCCAGCTTGCCGTACAGCGTGCCCTGGAACAGCTCGCCCTTCGCGCGCTGCGCGATCCCGCCGGTCGTTCCGTCGGTGTTGGTGTACGAGAACGAGAAGCCGATCACGCCACCCTCGCCTGCCTGCTTTTCAAGACCGGCAGCCGCGAAGTAACCGTCGAACTTGTCATGCCCGCCGAACGGATTGGTCCCCGGCATCGACCGGCTCTTGCCGTCGATATAGCCGCCCGCGATGAAGCCGCTCATGTCGTCGGGCAGACGACCCTGCTGCAACACGGTGCCGCTCGAGTCGCTCATCGTGTCCTGCCCGCCGGGAAGGTCGCTCGCCATCAACGAGGCGACCTGGACCGGCTTGCCGATCAGCGCCAGCGTACCGCCGAGTCCGCCACGCGTATCGATCTGCGCGATGTGATCACGGTAGAAGCGCGACATCGTGTCGATCGACGCGACGCCCAGGCTCGACTTGAGCGTCTCTGCCCGCGGCGCAAGGCCCTCGAGCGTCGAGCGGATCGTCGCCGCATTCTGCAGGTCGAGCGAGCCATATACCCCACTCAGCGCCGCATAGTTGGAGCGGTTCTGGTCGAGCAGCCCGGCATAGGCCGACTGGACCGGCGTTGCATCGACGACGTTGCGATACTGACCCGCGAGGATCCGGACCTGCACCGCATTGGCACTGTAGACGTAGCTCGGTGTCAGGATCGCGCTCAGCGGGGTCGCCGCACCGAACGCGCCCGTGATGCCGCCCTGTGCGGTCAGGATCGTGTAGAGATCGTTATACCGCACGGTATAGCCGGCGACCGGCGCGAACCCGACGCGACCGCTGAGGCTGACGATGCCGTTGGTCGCGGCCCCTGCCGCATTGAACGTCGTCGCCGCGAAGGCGAGCTTGTCCGAGGTGCCGTTCGGGCCGAGATCGACCAGCAGGTTGGTGCTCGAGGCGAGCACGCCGTTGCCGCCGATCGTCAGCGTGCCGATCGTGCCCGTCGTGCCGGGTGCGATCATCCCGGCGACGCTGGTGAAGAACGGCGTGTTGATCCGGCCCGATCCGGTGAGCATGCCCGACAGCATGAAGTAATCGCCGGGCGTCGAGATCACGCCGTCGTTCTGGACGACGCCGGTCACCTGGTTGATCGCCATCAGGCTGGTGAGCGACCCGGCCGACGTTACCGCCAGCTTCGCCGTGCTGCCCGCGACGGTGAACTTGTCGACCGTCACCGCGGAGTTCAGCGTGGTCGTGCCTGCCGCCGACAGCGTAACGTCGTAATAGCGCGCGCTGCGCTGCGTCGTGCGATCGGGGTCGATGTTGTTGGGCACGAAGTTGCTCGCGCCCGGCAAGCCGTTGGCAAGCGTGGGCGACAGCGCCGCTAGCGCAGGTCCAGCGGCAGGACGTGGCCCGTTGGCCACCGGTACGCCGCCGATCGTCTCGACGCCGGTCTTCACATCGAGACAGTCAGTCTCAAAGCAGACCTGACCGAACTTGTTGCCATCGCCTGCGATGCCCGCACCGACGGTGGTGGGAACGCCGTTCACGAGCTTGCCGTCGACGATGATCTGGTAGTTCGGATCGAGCGCGGTCACCCAGTGCGACGCATCGGTCCACAGGCCGTCGCCGGTCTTGGTCTGCGCATAGCGATAGGGGTTGTTGGCAGCGATATAGTCCGCGAACAGATACAGCGGCTGGTAGAAACTCGCCGTCCCGTAAGCGCCGAACGGTGTCTCGTTGTAAAAGCGGTTACCGCCCGACAACACGCCGATCACGACCTGCTTGGCGAAAGTCCGGTCGAGGATCAGCGGCCCACCCGAATCCCCACCTGCGGTCGTTCCCTCGTTGGGTAGTGCGTTGTCCTTGAAAATGTTGAAGTCGTACGGGCTGGCAGCGGCGGTGCCACGGCGGGGATCGTCGAAATCGAGCTGATACAGGTTCTGCGGCATCCCATCGATCGAGCCGTAGAGGAAGCCGTTGAGGTCGTCGAACGAGCCGAGGATGCCGATCGTGTTCTCGGCGATGCGACGGCGGTAATCGATTCCGTTGGTGTCGCCGACGAGCGTACCGCCCTGGCCGTTGCGACCATAGCCGGTGATCGTGACGTGGTAGCCGGTGCCGGTGGTGTCGCTGATCGCGGCAGGCGCGGGCAGTGCCGACAGCAGCAGCGCCCAGGTCGGCACGTTGGCAGCCGGCGTGTCCAGCGTCGCGATCGCAACGTCGCCCTGAAGAAAGTTCTGGGCCAGCCCGAGCTTCAGCGAGTCGGCGTTATAGACGACCTGGTTGACGTTATAGAGGAAGTTGGCGGTGTTGGTCTTGTACTGCTGCGTGTTGACCGCGCCGGTCGCGGTGGTCGGTAGGAACCAGTCGAGCAGCGCCGGACGGTTGTTCTGCTGGAAACCGAACGCGATCGGAATGCCGCCGCCCTGCGCGCCGTAGCCCCAGGGGTTCTGAGCGCCCGTGCCGGCGGCGTTCTCGTTCACGCAGTGCGCGGCGAAGATCACGGTGCGCGGATTGATCAACGTCCCCGTGCACAGGCCGACGCCGCCGCCACCCGTCGAGATCGTCATCTGGCCGACGCCGTTCACGCCGCCAGCGATATCCTGCGCCGTGGTCGGCGTGCCCGGTGCCGAGATCACGATGTTGGGTTCGGAAACGACATCGACCGGGTTCAGCGTGCTTCCGTAGGCGATCGATTCCATGCGCGGCAGGCGGTCCTGCGCGGCAGCGATCGACGGCAGCGCCGCCGCGGCGAGCAACGCCGTCGAGGTCAGCAAAGCCGCGCGCGCATGGCGCGATCCGGTGCGTGCGCCGCGCGTGCGCAAGGTAGCGATAGTCGTCACGTTACATCCCCTTGTTCGCGCCACCCGCTCTGGGACGTACGCCAATATGGAGAGGGTATGCAGACCATTTTGGGAACGCAATCAATGACTACGCCTTATTCAGGGAACTGTAACATTCTGTCTTAAACGTTGTAAAATTGTCACCGCTCGGCCGGTTTGGACGCTTCGGTGTTTCGTGACGACAGCGGCGATAATGAACAGAGGCGGTGCCCGGCTTGGCACCATCACGCGCTTGTTGGAGGGTTGTCCGCCAGTTCGTCGAGGCAATGTGCCAGCAACGCCGCCATCAGATACCGTCGCTGCGCATCGGCAATTGCCAAGGCATGTTCGATGGCATCGCGCAGAATCCGCGTTTCTTCGGTATCGGAGCCCATACCCCCACGTTCGCCGCCGGAGCGATCGTGCGCAATGCGCTAGGTTATCACGGCGCTCGACAACCTGTGTTAGCCACGAAATCGCGCTATTTTTGCTAGCGCGTCGCAACCGCGATCTGTCATGTTAGCGTATGGCAATCGACACCGACTCGGCCCGCACCGCGGAAAACCTCCTCACGGTACGCGACATGCGCGGGGACATATTTCCCAGCGAGATCTTCGACGAACACGCGTGGAACATGCTTTTGCGGCTGTTCGTCGCCGAAGCCAGCGATGAGGCCATTACCGCACCCGACCTGATGGCGCTCACGAAGACGCCGCCAGCGGTGGGCCAGCGCTGGCTCGCCCATCTCGTCGCCGATGCGCAGATCGAGCCCTATTCGGACGGCAGCACGATAACGCTCACCCGTTCCGCGGTCGATCGCATGAACCTGTTCCTGCGACGCGCGGCCGGCGTCCACGAAAGCGATGGTCCCGCCTGACGCTTCAGCGCGCTCGTCCACTCGGCAACGCGAAGGCGGAATAACCGGCCCACGGCACTCCCGTGCCCTTCCCCGATGCGCTCCCCCTTGCTAAGGCCCCTCGGGTAACAGCATTTTTCGCTCGGTCCCCGACGCGCCCGCGTGGCCTATACGGCTGCTTTCCCCTCGGCGCCCGGCGGCCCGACGCCCACGGGAAGGACCCCTATGACTGCCATTGGCCAGGATACCCTCAAGACCCGCACCAGCCTCTCCACCGGCGGCAAGTCGTATGACTATTACAGCCTCGCCAAGGCGTCGGAACAGCTCGGCGACATCAGCCGCCTGCCGTTCTCGATGAAGGTGCTACTCGAGAACCTGCTGCGCTTCGAGGACGGCGTGACGGTCACGCGCGAGGATATCCAGGCGATCGTCGACTGGCAGAAGGAGCGTCGCAGCGACCGCGAGATCCAGTATCGCCCGGCGCGCGTGCTGATGCAGGACTTCACCGGCGTGCCCTGCGTGGTCGATCTCGCCGCGATGCGCGACGCGATGACCAAGCTCGGCGGCAACCCCGAGAAGATCAACCCGCAGGTTCCCGTCCACCTCGTCATCGATCACTCGGTGATGGTCGACGAGTTCGGCACGCCCCAGGCGTTCCACGACAACGTCGACCTCGAATATGAGCGCAACATCGAGCGCTACGAGTTCCTCAAGTGGGGCAGCAAGGCGCTCGACAATTTCCAGGTCGTCCCCCCCGGCACCGGCATCTGCCACCAGGTGAACCTCGAATATATCGGCCAGGCCGTCTGGTCGTCGGCGTCGTCGGGTGACCATGGCGACGGCACCATGATCGCGTATCCCGACACGCTCGTCGGCACCGACAGCCACACGACGATGATCAACGGTCTCGGCGTACTCGGCTGGGGCGTCGGCGGGATCGAGGCCGAGGCCGCGATGCTCGGCCAGCCCGTGTCGATGCTGATCCCCGAGGTCGTCGGCTTCAAGCTGCTCGGCAAGCTCAACGAGGGCATCACCGCCACCGATCTGGTGCTGACCGTCACGCAGATGCTGCGCGCCAAGGGCGTGGTCGGCCGCTTCGTCGAGTTCTTCGGCCCCGGCCTCTCGTCGATGACGCTCGCCGATCGCGCGACGATCGCCAACATGGCGCCAGAATACGGCGCGACCTGCGGCTTCTTCCCGATCGACGACAAGACGCTCGACTACATGCGCCTCACCGCGCGTTCGGATGAGAATGTCGAACTGGTCGAAGCCTATGCCAAGGCGAACGGCTTCTGGCGCGACGAGAACGCCGAGGACCCCGTCTTCACCGACACGCTCGAACTCGACATGGGCACCGTCGTCGCATCGCTCGCAGGCCCGAAGCGCCCGCAGGACCGCGTCAGCCTCAACAAGGTCGACGAGGTGTTCAACAGCGACCTCCACAAGCTGTACCACAAGGAGCAGCCCGCCCGCGTCGCGGTCGAAGGTCGCGAGCATGACATCGGCGACGGCGACGTCGTGATCGCCGCGATCACCAGCTGCACCAACACCTCGAACCCGTCGGTGCTGGTCGCTGCCGGTCTGGTGGCCCGCAAGGCCAACGCGCTCGGCCTGAAGTCGAAGCCGTGGGTGAAGACCTCGCTCGCCCCCGGTTCGCAGGTCGTCACCGACTATCTCGACAAGGCAGGCCTCACCGCGGACCTGAACGCGCTCGGCTTCAACCTCGTCGGATACGGCTGCACCACCTGCATCGGCAACTCCGGCCCGCTCGCGCCTGCGATCTCGGCTGCGATCAACGAGAACGACCTCGTCGCCGCGTCGGTCCTGTCGGGCAACCGCAACTTCGAAGGCCGCGTGTCGCCCGACGTTCGCGCCAACTTCCTTGCCTCGCCGCCGCTCGTCGTCGCCTATGCGATCAAGGGCACCGTCACGACCGACATGATCGAGACGCCGCTGGGTCAGGGGTCGGACGGCCAGGACGTGTATCTGCGCGATATCTGGCCGACCAACGAGGAAGTCCGCACGACGATGGACGCCAACATCGACGCCGGCATGTTCGGTGCGCGCTACGGCGACGTCTATGCGGGCGACGCCAAGTGGCGCGAGATCGACGTCACGGGCTCGGACACCTACGCATGGCGCGCAGGGTCGACCTATGTCGCCAACCCGCCCTATTTCGAGGGCCTCAGCATGACGCCGTCGCCGGTGCAGGACATCATCGACGCCAAGCCGCTCGCGATCCTCGGCGATTCGATCACCACCGATCACATCTCGCCGGCCGGTTCGATCAAGGCCGACAGCCCCGCTGGTCGCTTCCTGCAGGAGCACCAGGTCAGCAAGGCGGACTTCAACAGCTATGGCGCACGCCGCGGCAACCATGACGTGATGATGCGCGGCACCTTCGCCAACATCCGCATCAAGAACGAGATGGTCCCCGGCATCGAGGGCGGCATGTCGAAGTACGACGGCGAAGTCATGGCGATCTACGACGCCGCCATGCGCTTCAAGCAGGACGGCACGCCGCTCGTGATCGTCGCGGGCAAGGAATACGGCACCGGCTCATCGCGCGACTGGGCGGCGAAGGGCACCAACCTGCTCGGCGTCCGTGCGGTCATCACCGAGAGCTTCGAGCGCATCCACCGCTCGAACCTGGTCGGCATGGGCGTGCTGCCGTTGCAGTTCGCCGAGGGCACCGATCGCAAGACGCTCGGCCTCGACGGGTCTGAAACGTTCACGATCCTCGACGTCGCGAGCATCCGCCCGCGCCAGGACGTCACGGTCAAGATGACCCGCGCCGACGGCAGCAGCGAGACGTTCCAGACCAAGTGCCGGATCGATACCGTCAACGAGCTGGAATATTTCCTCAACGGCGGCATCCTCCACTACGTCCTGCGCAAGCTGGCCGCGTAAGACTGCGCCCTATTGATCCTCCCCCGCAAGGGGGAGGTGGCGCCGTAGGTGACGGAGGGGGAGGACATCGGAACAGAGGTTCCCCTTACCTCCCCCCTCCCTCAGGCAACCGCCTGCCACCTCCCCCAAGCGGGGGAGGGTCGATAGACTTCCAAAATCTCAAGCTATTGCCGCGCGGCTTTCGCCGCGATTCCCCGCACTCCCAATCGAAAAAGGCGGGGCGATCGCAAGGATCGCCCCGTAGTTCAGGGAAAAGACCGGGACAGGGGAGACCCGGTCAAATCGCCGTCCACAGGGGGAGAGGGAGCGGCGACGCACTCCCCTTCGCCCCGATATGTTGCAGGGATATGTCGAACGCGGCGAATGACGAACTTTTCACGAACCGCCGGTCAACCTTGTTCTCCCGCGAAAGCGGGAGCCCAGGGTTCCAAGCGCCATCGCTAGCGCCCCCTGCCCTCACCCTCGCCGCCTTCGCCGTCTCCCCCTCTCCCATCGGGAGAGGGAAGGGGCCCGCCGGCTCTTGCCGGTGGGAAAGGTGAGGGCAAGGCCAAGCTTCAGCCCCTAGAAAGCGCCCGCCCCGCCACAGCATCCAGCTTCGCCACCAGCGCGGGATCGCGAGCCTCCCGCGCCGTAATGATCGCGCTATCAAGGCACGTATCGATCGGCGAAGCCTCCCGCTCCGCCGGCAACGCGCGCAGCAACGCCATCACCATCGCCCGAGCCTTCGCCGCATTCGCACCAAGCTGCGCCACGACCTGCGCGACATCGACGCCCACCTCGTCCTCGCGCCAGCAATCGTAATCCGTCACCATCCCGACCAGCGCGTACGGAAGCTCCGCCTCCCGCGCGAGCTTCGCCTCAGGCATCGCGGTCATCCCGATGACGTCGCAGCCCCATTGGCGGTAAAGCCGGCTTTCCGCCCGCGTCGAGAATTGCGGGCCTTCCATCGCGAAATACGTGCCCACGTCGTCGACCTGCGCGCCCGCCTCCCGCGCGGCGTCGGCGGCATAACGCGACAGGCGCGGGCAGACCGGGTCGGCCATCGAGACGTGCGCGACGAGGCCGGTGCCGAAAAAGCTCGACGGCCGCCCTTTGGTACGATCGATGAACTGGTCGACCACGGTGAAACTGCCCGGCGGCCGCTGCTCGACCAGCGAGCCGACCGACGACACCGCCAACACGTCCGTTACGCCCAGCCGCTTCAACGCATCGATGTTCGCCCGCGCGTTCAGCTCCGACGGCGAGATCCGGTGCCCCCGCCCATGCCGCGGCAGGAACGCCACGCCGACATGCCCGACCCGCCCGGTATAGATCGCATCCGACGGCTCGCCACAAGGCGTCTCCATCGTCTGCCAGCGCCCGTCCTCGATCCCATCGACCGCGTACAGCCCCGACCCGCCGATGATCCCGATCGTCCAACCACTCATTCGGCGAGCGCTCTCGGCCGCGCGTAAACGAAGTAGATCACCAACCCGAGCAGGTTCCATAGTCCGAAATATAGCTGCGTCTTCGAAGGCAGGCTAAAGAACAGATACAGGCACCCAAGGATACCGATCGTCCCAACCAGCGTTGCCGCAGGCGCCCGGAAAGTCCGCAAGGCGTCAGGCGCACGGCGACGCATCACCAGCATGCACGCACAGACCGCGACGAACGCCGCGAGCGTTCCCGCATTGGCCAGCGCGGCGATCTCGGCCAGCGGCAACAGCCCCGCAATCACGGCGACGATCGCAGCAGTGATCCACGTGATCCGCACAGGCGCGCCACGGCGCGACACCTTGGCGAGGCTCAACGGCAGCAGTCCGTCGCGCGCCATCGTGAAAAAGATGCGGCTCTGCCCGAACAGGAACGCGAGCAGCACCGTCGGCAAGGCGATCACGGCGGAGGCGCCGAGGAAGGTCGCGAACCCGGGTCGGCCAATCTCGCGCAGGATCAGCGCGAGCGGCTCGGCGCTGCCGGCGAACTTGGTGTACGACAGCGCGCCGACCGCGGCGACCGCGACGAGGATGTAGATCGCGATGCACGCCACCATCGACCCGACGATGCCGATCGCCAGATCACGGCCGGGGTTCTTCGTCTCCTCCGCCGCCGTGGAGATCGCGTCGAAGCCGTAGAACGCGAAGAAGATAATCGCGGCAGCGGCCATCACGCCGCGCTCGGCGCCGTCGGGCTGGACGGCCTTGGGGAAGCCGTAGGGCATGAACGGGTGGAGGTTGGCGCTGTTGAAATAATGCAGCGCGATGAACACGAACACGGCCAGCGCGATCATCTTCACGCCGACCAGCACCGCGTTCAACGTCGCACTCTCGCGCGTACCGAACGACAGCACGCCCGCCACGACCGCGATGATGAAAATCGCCGGAACGTTGAGAATACCGCCAAGCTCAGGGCTGAGCGTCAGCGCCTCGGGGAAGCCGAACGCGCCGCGCAGCAACGGCGCGGCATAGCCCGACCAGCCGACCGCGACGGTCGACACTACGAGGGAATATTCGAGGATCAGCGACCAGCCGATCACCCAGGCGATCAGCTCGCCGAGCACGACATAGCTGTAGGTGTACGCGCTGCCCGAGGCGGGGATCATCGTCGCCATCTCGGCATAGGCGAGCGCGGCGCAGGCACAGATCCCGCCGGCGATGATGAAGGACAGGATGACGGCCGGCCCCGCGAGCCCCGCGCCGACGCCGATCAGCGTGAGGATACCGGTGCCGACGATCCCACCGACGCCCATCGCCACCAGATGCGGCCACGACAAGGTCCGCGCGAGCTGATGCTCGGGCGGCTGCTCGGTGACGATTTTTCGGCGAAACAGACTGGCCACGTATATCCCCTCTTGTTGCGCGGGGAGTGGCACAGGACGAGACCAGGGGGCAAGGCCAGCAGCCCAACCACCTACCTCGGCAAATCTGCTCCCCGGCGGAGGCCGGGGTCCAGTTGGCAAGGTGATTGTGACGATGTGCAGCGCTATGTCCACAGCGTCTCCCAACTGGGCCCCGGCCTTCGCCGGGGTGGTAGAGGGGCTCGCGGCAACAGAACGGCAGTCCGCTATTCCTTGTTCTCCCGCGAAGGCGGGAGCCCAGCCTGTGTCCCCGCCTCCGCGGGGACACAAACTAGCTAACGCTGGAACTCAAACGGTGAAGCTTTCCCCGCACCCGCAAGCGCCCTTGGCGTTAGGATTCTGGAACACGAACCCCGCGGTGAAATCGTCCTCCACCCAGTCCATCGTCGACCCGATCAGGTACAAAATCGAGCCGCCATCTACGAACAGCGTGCCCCCGGGCGTATCGATCCGCTCATCGAAAGGCTTGGCCTCGGTGACGTAATCCACCGAATAGGCCAGCCCCGAACACCCACGCTTAGGCGTCGACAGCTTCACCCCGATCGCATCCTCCGGAGCCCGGGCCATCAGGTCGGCGATCCGCGCATGCGCCGTCTCCGTGAGGTTCAGCGCCGCCGGCCGTGCTCGCAATGTCGTCGCCATCACCAATTCCTTCTGCTCCCCTCCCGCCTGCGGGAGGGGTCGGGGGAGGGCTTGAACAGCAGCGTTCCGCTCTCCCCTCCCCTAACCCCTCCCGCAAGCGGGAGGGGAATGATTACAGCATGCCGAGCTCTAGCTTAGCCTCGTCCGACATCTTCTGCGGATCCCAGGGCGGATCCCAGACCAGGTTCACTTCCGCAAACCCGACCCCCGGCACCGACCCGACGCGCATCTCGACCTCCGCCGGCATCGACTCCGCGACCGGACAGTTCGGCGTCGTCAGCGTCATCGCCACCACCGCATGCCCGTCCTCGGTCACCTCGACGCCGTAGATCAGCCCCAGATCATAGATGTTCACCGGGATTTCGGGATCATAGATCTCCTTCAGCGCATCGATGATCGCATCGTACACCGCGCCACCGGGCTCGCCGGGCGAATCCACCTGCGGCTTCTGCGCGAGGAAGCCCGCGAGATAATCGCGCTTGCGCTCCGCGTCGGAGTCCGTCTCCATCACGACGCGCGCCTTGGGTGGCGATGCGACGGCATCCACTTCCTCGATCTCGAACCGATCGCTCATTTGAAGATCCTCGTTACTCGCTCGATACCGCGCACCAGCGCCTCGACGTCCGCCGGCCCGTTATACACGCCGAAGCTCGCGCGTGCCGTCGCCTCGACGCCCAGCGCCTCCATCAGCGGCTGTGCGCAGTGATGGCCGGCACGGATCGCGACGCGCTCCTCGTCTAATATGGTGCCGATGTCGTGCGGATGAACCCCCTCGATCGTGAAGCTCACGATCCCCGCCGAGTCCGCCGGACCATAGAGGCGCACCGAATTTATCCGCGACAGCGCATCACGCGTCGCCGTTACCAGCGCCGTCTCATGCGCGTGAATCGCATCGAGCCCGATGCTCTCGACATAGTCTATCGCCGCATGCAGCCCGAGCGCACCGACGATATGCGGCGTCCCCGCTTCGAACCGCCCCGGCGGCGGCGCGTAGGTGGTCTTGGCGAACGACACCTTGTCGATCATCGATCCGCCACCCTGGTACGGCGGCATCGCATCGAGCAATTCCGGCTTCGCCCACAGCACGCCGATCCCGGTCGGACCGTAGAGCTTGTGCCCGGAGAACACGTAGAAATCGCAGCCGATCGCCTTCACGTCGACCGTAATCCGCGGCACCGACTGGCAGCCGTCGAGCAGGATCTTCGCCCCGACCGAATGCGCGATCTCGGTCGCGCGCTTGGCGTCGAGCACCGAGCCGAGCACGTTCGAGACATGCCCGAGCGCGACCAGCTTGTGCGCCGGCGTGATCATCCGCTCCATCGCGTCGAGATCGATGCGGTGGTCGGACGTGAGCGGCAACACGTCGATCGCGACGCCGAGGCGCTCGGCGATCATCTGCCACGGCACGATGTTGGAATGATGCTCGAGCAGGGAAAGCAGGATGCGGTCGCCCGCCTTCAACTGCGTCCCCGCCCAGCACTGCGCGACGAGATTGATCGCCTCGGTCGCGCCGCGCACAAACACGATCTCGTCGGCCGAACCCGCGCCTATGAACCGCGCGACGGCCTTACGTGCCGCTTCGTAGGCGACCGTCATGTCGGCCGAGCGCTGGTACACGCCGCGGTGCACGGTGGCGTAGGTCTCGCCGTAAGCGCGCGTGATCGCATCGACCACCACCTGCGGCTTCTGCGCAGTCGCAGCGGTATCGAGATACGCCCAGCCCTCCGGGATCGCCGGGAAATCCGACAGGCGATCCAAGGGACGAATGTCGGCGATCACGCTCACAACGCCCGCTCCAGCCACGCGTCCGCATCCGCCACGAAAGCCTCGCGCACCATCTCGTCCGCGATCTGGACGAACGCATCGCCGACGAACGCGCGCGTAAGCAGCGCCTGCGCCTTGGCATGAGGGATCCCGCGGCTCTGCATGTAGAACAGCGCGCGCTGGTCGAGTTCGCCGACCGTGGCGCCATGCGCGCACTTCACGTCGTCCGCGAAGATCTCCAGCTCGGGCTTCAGATTCACCGTCGCGGTGCGCTGCAACAGCAACCCGCGCAACGACTGCACCCCGTCGGTCTTCTGCGCATCGCGCGCGACCTCGACCCGCGCCGCGAGGCTGGCCGTCGACTTGTCCGCCGCGACCGCACGCCAGATCTGCTTGCTCTGCCCGTTCAGCGCGGCATGCCGCACCGACACCGCGCATTCCTGCCGCTGGTCGTTCCGCGTCAGCAACGCGCCGCCATATTCGGCAAACGCATCGTCACCCGTCACCGTGATCGCCCCATCGATCCGCGTCCCGGCATCGCCCGCGCCGAGCACCGTGACGATCAGGCTCGCCTCGGCACCGATCTCGACCTCGTCGCGCAACGACACGAAGCCATCGGCCTGAAGCAACCGCACCGCTCGCGTCAGCTTGGCACCCATGCCAAGCATCATCCGCGTCGACCGGTTCGACCAGCCGGCCCCGACATAGGTCTCGACGACCGAAGCGCTCGCGCCATCGGCCAGCACGATCTCTGCCGGAAGCTGGTTCTCACCACCGGTCGCGATGTGGACGATCTGGAGAAGCTCAACGCCGGTGTTCGCCTCGACTTGTATCGACCAACCGCTACCCGTGGTGCGACGACCAAGCGCATGCTCGCCACCATCGATCGCCGTCATCGTGACATGGCGCAGATCGCTCCGACCCTGATCCAGCACGCCGTCGACGAACAGAGCCCGCGCACCCGGCAGGTCCATAAACCACGCATCGGCGTCCAGCGCGGCGCCGCGCGGCAGTCCGGCCGCCGCCGCAATCGCCGCCGGATCACCCCAGCGCCACGATTCCGCGCGCGTCGAGGGGAGGTCGAGCAGCATCGTCACGCGGCGATCCCCACATAGCCTTCGCTCTCGAGCTGCTTGGCCAACTCCTTGCCGCCCGAGCGGACGATCTTGCCGTCCGCCAGCACATGCACGAAGTCCGGCTCCACGTAATCGAGCAACCGCTGATAGTGCGTAATCAGCAGCACAGCCTTGTCGGGCGCGCGCATGATGCGGTTGATGCCGTCGCCGACGACGCGCAGCGCATCGATGTCGAGCCCCGAATCGGTCTCGTCGAGGATCGCGAACTTCGGGTTGACGATGCCCATTTGGACCATCTCGTTGCGCTTCTTCTCGCCGCCCGAAAAGCCGACGTTCACCGGCCGCTTGAGCATGTCGTAATCCATGCCGAGCAGATCCGCCTGCCCACGCGCGAGCTTGAGGAACTCGCCGCCGGACAGCGGCTTCTCGTCCCGCGTCGCGCGCTGGGCGTTGAGTGCTTCGCGGAGGAACTGAACGTTCGACACGCCGGGGATCTCGACCGGATACTGGAAGCCGAGGAACACGCCCGCCGCGGCGCGCTCATGCGCCTCCAGCTCGAGCAGGTCGACGCCGTCGAACGTCACCGAGCCCGCAGTGACCTCGTAGCCGGGCCGCCCGCCGAGCACGTAGCCCAGCGTCGACTTGCCCGCCCCGTTCGGCCCCATGATCGCGTGCACCTCGCCCGCGTTCACTTCGAGCGACAAGCCCTTGAGGATTTCCTTGCCGTCGATCTCGGCGTGGAGGTTTTCAATTTTCAGCATCGAATGTAGCCCAATTCCAAATCTCTAAAATGCGCGGCGCCGACTGCCCCAACCCCATCCCGTCATTCCTGCGAAGGTGGGAATGACGGGAGCAAAGGGTCACCCCACGGAGCCTTCCAGCGAAATCCCCAGCAGCTTCTGCGCTTCCACCGCGAACTCCATCGGCAGTTGCTGCAGCACCTCGCGCGCAAAGCCGTTGACGATCAGCGCCACCGCCGCCTCCTGGTCCAGCCCACGCGACATCGCGTAGAACAGCTGGTCCTCGGAGATCTTCGACGTCGTCGCCTCGTGCTCGATCTGCGCGGACGGGTTGCGGACCTCGATATACGGCACGGTATGCGCGCCGCACTGGTCGCCGAGTAGCAGGCTGTCGCACTGTGTGAAGTTCCGCACGCCCTCCGCAGTGGGCGCGACGCGCACCAGCCCGCGGTACGTGTTGTCCGAACGCCCCGCCGAAATCCCCTTCGACACGATCGTCGAGCGCGTGTTCTTACCGAGGTGGATCATCTTCGTGCCGGTATCGGCCTGTTGGCGATTGTTCGTCACCGCGACCGAATAGAACTCGCCGACCGAGCCATCGCCAAGCAGCACGCACGAGGGGTATTTCCACGTGATCGCGCTGCCGGTCTCGACCTGGGTCCAGCTGACCTTCGAGTTCTTGCCCTGGCAGAGCGCACGCTTGGTGACGAAATTGTAGATCCCGCCGACACCGTTCTCGTCGCCCGGATACCAGTTCTGCACGGTCGAGTATTTGATCTCGGCATCGTCGAGCACGACCAGTTCGACCACCGCGGCATGCAGCTGGTTCTCGTCGCGCATTGGCGCGGTGCAGCCCTCGAGATACGAGACGTACGACCCCTTGTCCGCGACGATCAGCGTTCGTTCGAACTGCCCGGTATTCTCCGCGTTGATGCGGAAGTACGTCGACAGCTCCATCGGGCAGCGCACGCCCTCCGGGATGTAGACGAACGTGCCGTCGGAGAAGACCGCCGAGTTCAGCGTCGCGAAATAGTTATCGCGCTGCGGCACGACCTTACCGAGCCACTTGCGGACGAGCTCGGGATACTCCTTGATCGCCTCGGAGATCGAGCGGAAGATCACGCCCGCGGCCTCCAGCTCCTTGCGGAACGTGGTCGCGACCGAGACGCTGTCGAACACCGCATCCACCGCGACGCGACGCTTGGGCGTGCCGTCCTCGTTCAGCGGATCCTCGACCACGCCCGCCAGCATCTTCTGCTCGCCGATCGGAATGCCGAGCTTCTCGTAGACGCGCAGGATTTCCGGATCGACCTCGTCGAGCGACCCGAGCTTCGGCTTCGCCTTGGGCTCCGCGTAATAATACGCGTCCTGGTAATCGATCGGCGGCACGTTGAGCTTCGACCAGTCGGGCGCCTCCATCGTCTGCCACAACGCGAACGCCTTCAGCCGCCAATCGAGCATCCACTGCGGCTCGCCCTTCTTGGCGGAAATGAAGCGCACCGTGTCTTCCGACAGACCCTTCGGCGCGAATTCCTGTTCGATGTCCGAGGAGAAACCCCACTCGTACGTCTTGTTCGCGGCGGCGTAAGCCTCAGCGTTCCGGGTAGCCATTATCTGTCCTCGGCCGCAAAGCGGCTCTCTAAAATCTCCGCGTCTCCGCGTCTCCGCGTGAACAAAACTGATTCACGCGGAGACGCGGAGACGCGGAGGAAAAGGTGAAGCGCTGCGCGCGATGTGTTCTTCATGCGGGCACCTGTAAAACCGGGGTTTGCGAAAGGCTGGCGAGCGACACGCCGGCGAGCGCACCGCGGACCGCGCCGTTGACGGCGTTCCAGTGCGGCTTGACCTTGCACGTCTGCTCGACGCAGCAATCCTGCGATGCACCATCGACACACGACGTCAGTGCGATCGGGCCTTCGACCGCCTCGATGATGTCGGCGAGCGAGATCATCGCGGGCGGTCGCGACAGGCGAAACCCGCCGCCGGTGCCGCGCGTGCTCTCGATCAGCCCCGCGGCGGACAGCCGGCTCACCAGCTTCTGCACCGTCGGCAGCGGCACGCCGGTCTCCTCGCTAAGCAGCGTCGCGTTCAGCCGCGCGATACGGCCGCAATGACGCGCCGCGGCGCTCATCATCACGACCGCATAGTCGGCTAGGCTGGAAAGACGCATGGTGGCTTCGAAAGTCCAATCGGACCGATATGATCCGATTGGTCAAATGGGCTTTGTGCAGTGCATCGTCAACCCGGCGGGCGGTGCTAACGACTCGCAACTGAGCGCTGGTTTTGTGTGTCGTGGATGTCCCGAAAGCTTGACTCCCCCCTCCCTGGAAGGGAGGGGACGGGGGTGGGTCGGCTGCTGACGTCAGGGAGCACCAGCCAACGGACCAACCCACCCCCAGCCCCTCCCTTCCAGGCAGGGGAGCAAGAATGACCCTTCCCGACAGGTGGAAGGAGCAAGGACGACGCGCATGGCCTTCTACCACCCGGTCCTCTTCCGTCTGGACGCCGAGCGCGCGCATACCCTCACCATCGCTGCGCTCGGCGCATGGGGGAAGGCCGGCGCGCCGCTCGCCCCCAGCGTGCCGCGGCTCACGACGACGGTGGCGGGGATCGCCTTCCCCAACCCGGTCGGCCTCGCGGCAGGCGTCGACAAGGACGGGCGGGCGATCGACGGCTTCTTCGGGCTGGGCTTCGGCAGCGTCGAGATCGGTACGCTCACACCACTCGCGCAGCCCGGCAACCCCAAACCCCGCATCTTCCGCCTCCCCGAAGACCGCTCGATCATCAACCGCCTAGGCTTCAACAACGGCGGCCTCGATGGCGCGCTTCCCCGGGCACAGAGCGCGCAGCGGAACGGCGTTCTCGGCATCAACGTAGGCGCGAACAAGGACGCCACCGATCGCACCGCCGACTACGTCCACGGCGTCACCCGAGCCGCCCCCCACGCCGACTACATCACCATAAACATCAGCTCCCCCAACACCCCCGGCCTCCGCGATCTCCAGCACGGTGCAGCCCTGCGCGATCTCCTAGCCGCATGCACCGCCGCTAAGGGCACGACGCCGATCTTCCTGAAGGTCGCCCCCGACCTCGAGCCCGCCGACATAGACGACATCGCCCGCGCCGCACTCGACAACCGGATCGACGCGCTGATCGTCAACAACACGACGATCTCCCGCCCCGGCCTGCGCTCGGCCAATGCCCAGGAAACCGGCGGCCTCTCCGGCGCGCCGCTCGTCCCGCTAGCCCGCGAACGCCTGTCGGATTTCCGCAAGGCGACCGGCGCAGCGATCCCGCTGATCTCGGTCGGCGGCGTAGACAGCGGCGCCGAAGCCTATGCCCGCCTCCGCGCCGGCGCGAGCCTCGTCCAGCTCTACACCGCGCTGGTGTACGAAGGCCCCGGCCTCCCCGCCCGAATCCTCCGCGAGCTGGACGCGCTGCTCACCCGAGATGGCTTTACGTCTGTCGGCGACGCGGTGGGTGTCGACGCGCGCTAAGTCGCTTCCGTCATCCCGGCTCCTCCCGTCATCCCAGCGAACGCTGGGATCCAGAGCCACAGATGTCGCCCTGAGTGGCTCTGGATCCTGGGTCGAGCCCAGGATGACGGGAAGTTCGAGGTGAATGCTTGCCTCGTATCCGAACCGCGCTACGCTCGCGCTCGATGAAGACCTCTCTCCTAGCGCTCGCCCTCCTCGTTCCCACAGCCACCGTAGAGGCGCGCCAACCCGCCCCAGCCAAAGACCAAGGCATGGTCAGCGCCGCAGACCCGCGCGCAGCCGCGGCCGGCGTCGAGATCCTCCGCGCCGGCGGCAGCGCCACCGACGCCGCCATCGCCACCATGCTCGCCCTCAACGTCGTCGAACCGCAAAGCTCGGGCATCGGCGGCGGCAGCTTCTGGATCTCCCACGCGGCCGGCGGCGCCCTCAGCACGATCGACGCGCGCGAAGAGGCACCCGCCGCCGCCGACGCGCGCTGGTTCTACGCCCCCGACGGCACGCCGCTGAGCCACAGCGACGCGGTCCCCGGTGGTCGCAGCGTCGGCATCCCCGGCGCACTCCGCGGCATGGCGCTCGCGCACCGCGCCTCGGGCAAGCTCCCCTGGGCGCAACTGTTCGCCCCCGCGATCCGGCTCGCGACGAACGGCTTCCAGGCCTCCCCCCGCCTCGTCAACGGCATGAAGGCATACGGCGACCACATCACGCCCGAGACGCGCAAACTCTTCTCCGCCCCCGACGGCTCGCCGGTCGCGATCGGCGCGGTCATCAAGAACCCCGCCCAGGCCGCGCTCCTCCAGCGCATCGCCACCCAGGGCCCCGACAGCTTCTACGTCGGCCCCGAAGCGCAGAAGATCGTCACCGCGGTCAACACCGCCGCGCGGAATCCGTCGAAGATGACGCTCGGCGATCTCGCCAGCTACGACGCCAAATCGCGCCCGCCGGTCTGCGTCAAATACCGCGTCTACCGCGTCTGCGGGATGGGCCCGCCCTCGTCCGGCGGAATCACCGTGCTGATGATCCTGAAGCAGCTCGAACGCTTCGACATGGGCAAGCTCGGCAAGGACAGCGCGCAAGCCTGGCACCTGTTCGCCGAGTCCTCGCGCCTCGCCTATGCCGACCGCGACCTCTACGTCGGCGATCCCGATTTCGTCCGCGTGCCGGTGCAGGGCATGCTCGACACCAAGTATCTCGCGTCGCGCTCCGCACTGATCTCCCCTACGAAGACGATGGCGACCGTCACCGCCGGCACGCCCCCCGGCGCCCCCGCACGCACCCGCGCACCGGTCAGCGAAGTCCCCGGCACCACCGACATCGCGACGGTCGACGCCCGCGGCAACGTCGTCGAGGTCACCACCACGGTAGAGGGCTATTTCGGCTCCGGCATCACCGTCGACGGTACGGTCCTCAACAACCAGCTCACCGACTTCGACATTGTCCCCGTCAAGAACGGCGCCCTCGTCGCCAACCGCGTCGAGGGTGGCAAGCGCCCCCGCAGCTCGATGAGCCCGACAATCGTCTACGGCCCCGACGGGACGGTGCGCCTCGCGGTCGGCGCGGCGGGCGGCTCGACGATCATAGCGCAGGTAGCCAAGGCGATAATCGGCGTGGTGGATTGGAAATTGTCGGCACAGGACTCGATCGCGCTCGGACTGCTCTACGCCCCCGGCCACGTCGCCGCTGCCGAAAAGGGCACGGAGCGCGAAGCGATGGTCCCCGCGTTGCAGGCGCTAGGCGAGACCGTCCAGGTCGCAGCGCTAGGCCTGAAGGCAAACGCGATCGAGCGCGTCGGCGGCAAGTGGGTCGGCGCCGCAGACCCCCGCAGCGAGGGCGTCGCGATCGCGGAGGACGGTACCGTCACCAAGATCCAGCGCGTCGGCGCCCTCCAGCGCGCACCGGAGTAAACCGCCCGCCCCTTCCTTGTTCTCCTGCGAAGGCGGGAGCCCAGTCTGGGTCCCCGCCTTCGCGGGGAAACAAGGTTGGAGCGTGACACGCCAAAGGGCTATACCACCCCAAAGATCGAGCACCCCCGCCAAGGCAAGCTCGCAGCGCAGTTCAGGAGAGACAATGGCCCGCCAGCTCGAACGCTTCCCGAACCTCGTCACGATGTTCTTCACGCGCGCCGCCGAGAAAGGCGACGCCCCGTTCCTCTGGACCAAGACGAGCGGCACATGGGTCGCTACCAGCTGGGCGGACGCCGCGCGTCAGGTCGCCAGCCTATCCACCGCCCTCACCGCGATAGGCCTAAAGCGCGGCGACCGCGTCATGCTGGTCGCCGAGAACCGCCCCGAATGGTGCCTCAGCGACCTCGCGATCATGGCCGCCGGCTGCATCACGGTGCCGACCTACGTCACCAACACCGAGCGCGATCACCTCCACATCATCGAGAATGCCGGTGCCTGCGCGATCATCGTCTCGACCGCCAAGCTGGCCAAGACTTTGCTCCCTGCAGTCATCCGTTCGAACCAGGCGCAGACCGTGATCGGGTTCGAGGACATGAAGGTCCCTGCCGGGATCGACTTCCACAACTGGCACGCGTTGATCGCCGCGCACCAGACCGCGCCCGAGACCGCCGCCGCCCGCGCCGACTTCACGCGCGACGAGCTCGCGTGCATCATCTACACCTCGGGCACCGGTGGCGCCCCGCGTGGCGTGATGCAGCACCACGGCGCGATCCTCCACAATTGCGCCGGCTGCGCGTCGGTCATCTCGGAGGATTTCGGCTGGGACGACGAGGTCTTCCTGTCGTTCCTGCCCTTGAGCCACGCCTACGAACACACCGGCGGCCAGCATTTCCCGATCTCGCTAGGCGGCCAGATCTACTACGCCGAGGGCCTCGAAAAGCTCGCCGCGAACATCGAGGAAACGCGCCCGACGATCATGTTCGTCGTCCCCCGCCTGTTCGAAGTCCTTCGCACGCGCATCTCGAAGGCCATCGAGAAGCAGGGAGGCGCGTCGGCCTACCTCCTGCGCCAGGCGCTCGACATCGGCGGCAAACGCTATGCTGGCCGCCTCCGCCTGATCGACCGCCCGATGCAGGCTGCCGTCGCCACGCTCTTCAAGCCGAAGATCTCGAAGAAGTTCGGCGGCCGGCTGAAGGCGATGATCTCCGGCGGCGCGCCGCTCAACCCCGAGGTCGGCCTGTTCTTCGAGGCGCTCGGCCTCACCTTCCTGCAAGGCTATGGCCAGACCGAGGCCGCCCCCGTCATTTCGTGCAACCGCCCCAAGGCCGGCGTCCGGATGGACTCGGTCGGCCCGGCGCTCAACGACACCGAGGTCCGCATCGCCGAGGACGGCGAGATCCTGGTCCGCGGCGAACTCGTCATGCACGGCTATTGGCGCAACGACGCCGAGACCGCCAAGGTGCTTAAGGACGGCTGGCTCCACACCGGCGACATCGGCGAGATCGACGACCGCGGCCGGATCCGCATCACCGACCGCAAGAAAGACCTGATCATCAACGACAAGGGCGAAAACGTCGCCCCGCAAAAGGTCGAGGGGATGCTCACGCTCCAGCCCGAGATCGCGCAGGCGATGATCGCCGGCGACAAGCGCCCCTACATGGTCGCGCTGATCGTGCCCGATCCCGAGTGGACGCAGGAATGGTGCGCGGGCAACGGCGACGCGTGCAGCTTCGCGCGGCTGGCGGAGAACAGCGAGTTCAGGACGGCGATCGGGCATGCGGTCGAACGGGTGAACAAAGACCTGACCGTAACGGAGCGCGTACGGCGGTTCGTGCTCGCGGATGGGCCGTTCACGATCGAGAACGAGCAACTGACACCCAGCCTAAAGATCCGCCGCCACGTCCTGAAACAGGCTTACGGCGAGAGGCTGGACACGCTCTATAAATAACCCTCTCCCCTCCGGGGAGAGGGAGGGGCCCGCACGCCTTGCGTGTGGGAGGGTGAGGGGAATGAGGCTCGGAACGCTCGCCCCAACGCCCCTCGCCCTTCCGTCGCCAAGTGGCTCCTCCCTCCCTCTTCCCGGCGGGGAGAGGGACTAGGGTCATGTCCTTGGTCGAATATCGGCAACGGCAGGTAAAATCCCCTCTCCCTTCAGGGGAGAGGGAGGGGCCCGCGCGCCCTTGCGCGTGGGAGGGTGAGGGCACGCTTGCCAAACCACGTGCCCTCACCCTCCCGTCGCCAAGCGGCTCCTCCTTCCCTCTCCCCCTAAGGGAGAGGGTCGAAGATCACTTCTTCGCGGGCGCCGCAGTCGGCACCACGGCCATCGTCCAGTCCTTCTCCGGCCGCAGATACTTCGCAGCCGTCGCCTGCAACTCCACCGGCGTGGTCGCCACCAGATCGCTCGCGATCCGCTGCGTCGCCGCGATCCGCCGCGGATCGAACGTCGCGCCGCCGAGCTGCTGCAACCAGAACTGGTTCCCGGTCGACGCGCGCAGGATATACTGCCCCATCGGCTTCTTGATCCGGTCCAGCTCGTCCGCCGCGATCGGCGTCGACACCAGTTCCGCCGCGATCTGGCGCGCGATCTGGAAGAAGAACGCCACCTTGTCCGGCGCCACCTGCCCGATCGCGACCATCCGGCCGCCGGTGTTCATGCCCACCGGCCACTGGCTCGACACGTTCGGGCTGTAGCTCGCGCCCGCCGCCTGCCGGAGCCGCTCGAACAGCCGATCGCTGAACACCTGCGCCAGCACGTCAAGACGCCGCGCCTCGACGATGTTGTCGATCCCGCCACCGGTCGGCCAGGCGATCACCGCCGCCGCCTGGTTCTCGGGGCCGGTATGCGCGCGCATAACCGGCGTCGCGTTGTGCGCAGGAAAGCCGACCGGCGCGCCAACCGTCGACACCGCCGTCCGCGGCTTCATCGCCCCGAACGACTTCGCCACCGCGGCGATCGCATCCTCGGTCTTCACATCGCCGAAGATCGAGACCTCGATCGGCCCGGTCTTCAGGATCGGCTCCCAGAACGCGCGGAAGTCCTTCGCATTCAGCGCCTCGACGGTCGGCTTCGACGGCGTCCCCCAACGCGGATCACCCGCCCGCAGCAGACCTTCCAGGTCGCGCGACAACACACCGTCCGGCGACGAGTCATACCCGGCAAACCCCGCCAGCGCCGCCACACGAGCACGCGCCACCGGTGCCGGATCCCACGCCGGGAACGCGAGTTTCGCCGCCATCAACCGCAACTGATCCGAATAATCCGCCGGCGACGTGATCGCGCTCAGCGTGAACGCATCGTCGTCGATCCCGAAGTCGAGCCCGATCCGCCGACCCGCGGTGAGCTGGTCAAGATCGCCCTGGTCGAGCTTGCCGATACCACCCGCGACCAGCGCGAGATCACCCGCCCAGGCCGGCGTAGGCCGGTTCGACGGGATCGCGGTATAGCCGCCGCCGAACCGCACGCGCACATACACGCGCCCGGTCTCGCCCGCGTTCGGGAACAGCAGCACGCGCGTGCCATTGGCGAAGTTCACCTGCTCCATGTCGAACGCGGCGATCTTCTCTCGGCTCGCGACGACACCCGGCTTGCCGAGCGACGGCAGCTTCGAGAAATCGACCGCAGCCTGCGCACGCCGCTTGCCGGCGAGACCCGAAACGTCCGCCTTCAAAGCGGTCGCCAGCTTGTTCGCAGCCCCCGCATCGGGCGTTTGCGTATTCACGAGAGCGCGCGTCGTACCTTCGAAAATAGCCTTGCTCGACGCGAGTAGCGTGGCAGGCGTGAACATGCCCTTCGCCTTGGCGTCCTGCAATATCTTGTACGACGTCTCGGGCCCGGCCACGGTCTCGCGAATATCGAGCGCGCCGACCATGTCGTCCGCCTGCTTCGACCCCGCCTCGACCTTCGCCGTCTCGACGCTGGTCCGCATGATCGTGTCGAAATCGGCATATTCGCGGTCGACTTCGGCCTGGCTCGGCGCGTTGGTCTGCGCGTCGGCGATTACCGCGCGGACGTCCTTCAACGCCGCTTCCCAGTCGGTCCCGATCGGCACGATATTGACGCTCGTCAGGTTCGCCGAGCGCGACACGTCGTCGATCGACACGCCTGCCTGCAGGAAGCTCCCGCCCGCGCGCGCCCGCGTCTCGAGGCGCCGACTGATCAGCCGGGTGGCCAGCACGTCGACCAGCCGCTTCTGGTTCATGATCGCAGTGTCGTCCTTATACTCCCAGGGCCGCACCACGCCGAGTGTCACCACCGCCGGAATCGCCGGCTCGGCGATCGTCGCGGAGACCGGCGCCTTCGGATCGGGCTTGCCGAAATCGGGCGCAGGCACGACCGGGCCGACGCCCTTCCAGTCCGCGAAGTTCTTGACGATCAACCGCCCGAACAACGCCGGATCCATGTCGCCCGAGATGATGACGACGGTGTTCTCGGGCCGATACCAGCGATCGTGGAACGCCTTCACCGTGGCACCGGTCGCCGCCTCCAGCGTCTTGATGTTGCCGATCGGCGAACGATCCGCGAGCGGCTGCGCGGCGAAGAACGTCGCGCGGATCGCATCGCCGAACCGCACCTGCGGCCCCGGCTGCTCGCGCTGTTCCGCCAGTACGACCGGCCGCTCGGCGGTGACGGAAGCGTCGGTGATGACCGGCTTCTCCATCATCCCCGACATGATCTTCAGGCTCTCGTCGAGGCCAGACTCGGTCGCGGACGGAAGATCGAGCTTGAACGTGGTCGAGGTCGGCGTCGTCTGCGCGTTGGTATCAGACCCGAAGGTCGCCCCGAACCGCTGCCACACGCGCTTGGCCTCACCGTCCGGCACGTATTCCGAGCCGCGGAACGACAGATGCTCGATGAAATGCGCGAAACCCCGCTCGCTGTCGGTCTCGTTCAGCGACCCCGCATCGATCCGCACGCGCACCGACACCTGGCCCGGTGGCACGCCGTTCTTGCGCACCGCAAAGCGCATGCCGTTGGGCAATGTGCCGAACTTCCACTCCGGATCCCGCGTGAGATCGCTGCCCTTGTAGAGCCACGCGGTCGTATCGATCCCCGGCAGCTCGGGAAGCGTCGGCGCTTCCTTTGCAGGGGTGGATACGGCCTGCTGCGTCGCCATCTGGCCGCTCGCCGGAATGGCGAGGCCGAGGATGACGGGGATGAGGACGGGAGCGCGGTACAAGCGCGAAAAGGACACCATGGCTCACCTGTAGCGGTCGCGGGCGTCACTCGCCAGTGCCCTGCCTCCGCACCGGGCGCGCGGTGCCATCATTTCGTCCAACACTGCCGGTATATCGTGTCCGAACAACGGGATCGGCGCCGCCGCGCGCCTGGATACTAGGGTAGAAATGACGGTCGAAGCCGAACTGGGGCACGAACTGAGCCACGATCTGGGGCAGTGTTCATTGTGGCGGGATTCGGGCGAACCGGCAGTACGCCGCAGCACCCGCGTGCCCGATCTCAACGTCATATCCGGCGCGCCCAAACCCGGTGCGCCGATGGTCGCCGAGGCCAACCGCCCGCTGATCATCCGCGTCGGCAAGCACTTGCGCGGCGTGTTCGACCGGATGATCGCGTCGTCCTCGCTGGTCGCCAACGATCCGGTACTCGACGTCCGCGACTTCACCTGGACCGCAGGCCTGCGCGAGAACTGGGCCGCGATCCGCGACGAGGCGGTCCGCGTCGCGTTGCAAGGCGAAGCGTCGCCCAGCCTCGCGACGATCTCGCCCGATCACCGCTCGATCGCCGAGGTCGACAAGTGGCGCTCGTTCTTCCTCTACGGCTACGGCTATCCGATCGAGGAGAGCCTAGCACGCTGCCCGCACACGGCAGCGGCGGTTGCGCGCATTCCCGGCCTCAACAGCGCGTTCTTCTCGATCCTCGCGCCGGGCACGCACATTCCCGAGCACCGCGGCGTGACCAAGGGCCTCATCACTTGCCACCTCGGCCTGATCGTCCCGCGCGACGGCGACGTCCGCATGCGCGTCCACGACCGCGTGGTACGTTGGGCGGAAGGCGAGACGCTCGTGTTCGACGACACCTACCAGCACGAGGTCTGGAACGACACGACCGGCACCCGCGTCGTGTTGCTGATCCAGTTCGAACGCCCCCTGCGCAACCCCGGCAAGTGGATCGCCGACCTGTTCCTCGGCGTCGTCCGCCGCTCCGCCTTCGTCCAGGACGCGGTCCGCAACATCGGCAGCTGGAACGCCGCGGTGAAGCAGCTCGACGTCTGAGCGATCCCGCGTGAGAGGTTGCACCGATCCGGACCGATCTCCGGACGTCGTTGTGGTCGTCTACTGATACGCTCAGGCCAGCAGTGGGAGAGGGCGCCGTGGACAGTGATCGTGCGAGACCGAGATACATCCTGACGATCGATGGCGGCGGGACGCGCGGGCTGATCCCCGCACTGATCCTCGCCGAGCTGGAGCGTCGGATCGGCCGGCCGCTGCACGACTGTTTCGATCTGATCGCCGGTACGTCGACCGGTGGAATCATCGCCGCCGGCCTCACCGCACCCAGCGAGGCGGATCCGAAACGGGCCGCCTGCACGGCAAGCGACCTCGTCGATCTCTACCGCAACGAGAGCAAGCGGATCTTCCCGCACGTCTTCGGCATCCCCCTTCGCATACCGGGCTGGCCCTATAGCGCCCGGCCGCTGGAACGGATCCTGGCGGCGCGGATCGGCACGCGCGTGACGACGCGCGATGCGCTGACGAATATCGTCATTCCGGCGTATGACCTGCTGGCGCGCAAGGCGGTGTTCATGGCCGGCGGCCCCGATTATAACCGCAAGCTCGGCATCCCCGAGCGGGTTTTCCCGCTGCATATCGCGGCGCGCGCGACATCAGCCGCTCCGACGTTCTTTAAGCCGGCCGCGATCGACGATCCCACCAAATTGGAACCGGATCTGCTGATGGTCGATGGCGGCGTGTTCGCCAATGATCCGACGATCGCGGCGATCATCGAGGGGCGCAAGCTTGGCTGGCATCTCGGCGACATCGAGATCCTGTCGCTGGGTACGGGCCGGTCCGATCGACCCTATCCCTCCGCGCGGAACTGGTCGTCCCTGGGCTGGGTGAACCCGTTCCGGGGCGTGCCGATCTTCTCGATCCTGATGCAGGCCAGTTCCAGTACGATCTCCTATCAGGCCCGGCGGCTGGACATCGCCGCATATGACCGCGCCGATTTCGCGTTGCCCTCTGGTGATGGCGGACTGGACAATTCGAGTGCCGCGTATCTCGCCGCTCTCACCACGCTGGCCGAGGACTGGATCGTCGCCAACGATGCCGTGCTCACCCGCTGGGCCGACAAGCTACGGACCAAGCAGTCAGGTCCACCGCTGCCGCTCGCAGCGTAAGCCCCCTGACGCAATTTACGTGGGTCGCGTCGCCGGACAGCCAGGGCGCAGTACCGGCGCGAACGAGTTAGCCGGAATGCCCTCACCCCCCGAAAGAAACCGTTTCCCGTTCCGCGCTTGATCCCCCGCCCCCTTCGGGCCACATGCCTCTCATGCTCATCGAAACGGAATCCACTCCCAACCCGTCGACGCTGAAGTTCCTGCCGGGACGCACCGTCATGGAAGCCGGCACGCGCGACTTCGCCACCCCCGAGGAAGCCGAGGTGAGTTCGCTCGCCGATGCGATCTTCGGTCTCGGCGACGTCACCGGCGTGTTCTTCGGCCGCGATTTCGTCTCGGTCACCGCCGCGCCAGGCACTGCCTGGTCGGACCTGAAGCCAGACGTGCTGGCGATCCTGCTCGATCACTTCTCCGCCGCGATGCCGCTGTTCAAGCCCGCGCGCGCCGGCTTCTCGGTGCCGTCGGACGAACCGGCTCTGTCCGACGATCCCGCCGATGCCGACATCGTCGCGCAGATCCGCGAACTGATCGACACGCGCGTGCGGCCCGCGGTCGCCAACGACGGCGGCGACATCGTCTATCGCGGCTTCGACAAGGGCAAGGTGTTCCTCCAGCTCCAGGGCGCCTGCGCCGGTTGCCCGTCGTCGAGCGCCACGCTCAAGAACGGCATCGAGCAGCTGCTGAAATACTACGTCCCCGAAGTCACCGAAGTGAGAGCCGTCTGATGCGTCAGAAACTCGACGACACCGTCCTCGACGCCGTCTTCCGCGATGCCCGCAGCTATAACGGCTACACCAACCAGCCGGTCGCCGAGTCCGAGCTGCACGCGATCTGGGACCTGATGAAGTGGGGCCCGACGTCGGCCAACCAGCTCCCCGCGCGCCTGATCTGGGTCACCAGCGACGAGGCCAAGCAGAAGCTCGCCGATGCGTGCAGCGCGCAGAACCAGCCGAAGATCCTCAACGCCCCCGTGTCGGTAATCATCGGCATGGACACCAATTTCCACGAGCACCTGCCCGAGCTGTTCCCGCACGCCGATGCGAAGTCGTGGTTCGACGGCAATGCCGAACTGCGCGAGGCGTCCGCGTTCCGCAACTCGACGTTGCAGGGTGCGTATTTCATCATCGCCGCGCGGATGCTCGGGCTCGATACCGGGCCGATGTCGGGCTTCGACGCGGGCAAGGTCGATGCGGCGTTCTTCCACGACACGCCCGCGGTGCGGACCAACTTCATCTCGACGCTCGGCCACGGCGATCCCGCGACGATCTACGCCCGCTCGCCCCGCCCCGACTTCGCAAAGTTCAACAGCATCGCTTGATAAATAGCCCTCTCCCCCTCGGGGAGAGGGTTGGGTGAGGGGCTGTTCCAGGCGACGCACTGCTTGGCTGCCCCTCACCCTAGCCCTCTCCCCGAGGGGGAGAGGGAATAAGACGTGCGCACTTTAGTCATCGAAACATCCACCACCGCCTGCTCCGTCGCCCTGATCGAAGACGGCGCCGTCATCGCTCGCGCGCACGAAGTCGTCGGCCGAGGCCACGCCGAGCGCCTCATTCCGATGATCGCCGAGCTCCCCAACGGTGGCCGAGCCGACCGCATCATAGTCGATTGCGGCCCCGGCAGCTTCACCGGCGTCCGCGTCGGGATCGCCGCCGCCCGCGGCCTGGCGCTCGGCTGGGGCGCGGAAATCGCCGGTTTTTCCTCGCTTCCGCTCATCGCCGCCGCCGGTTTCGCCGACCGCTTAACCGACGATATTGCGGTGATCATGGAAGGCGGGCATGGCGAAGTCTTCATGCAGGCTTTCTCCGCCGATCTGTCGCCGCGATCCGACATGGTATCGCTGAAGCCCGAGGCCGCGCTCGCCGCGCTGGCAGGACGGCGCGCAGTCGGCAACGGCATCCGCTGGCTCGCCGCACTCGACGACGGCTTGGACCTCACCGAAGCACTCCCCGACGCAGCCTCCGCGATCCTGCTGCCCGCGGCGCTGACCGCGCTCGCGCCAAGCCCGATCTACGGCCGCGCGCCCGACGCCAAGCCGTCGGTCCCGAAATAATGGCCACGCGCCAGGCCGCCACGCGCATTGTCAAGCTCCGCACCGGCGACGCGCGCGATCTCGCGATCGTCGACGCGCTGATGACCGACGCGTTCGACCCACGCTACGGCGAGGCGTGGACGCGCAGCCAGTGCCTCGGCGTGCTCGCACTGACCGGCGTCCACCTCACCATCGCCTTCGTCGATGACTTCCCCGCCGGGTTCACGATGACGCGGTCGGTCGCCGACGAAGCCGAACTGCTGCTGATCGCGGTCGCGCCCGACTATCGCCGTCGTGGCGTCGGCACCGCGCTGATCCGTGCGGCGATTGCCGATTGCTCGGTCGGTAGCATCGCCAAGCTCCACCTCGAGGTCCGCGCCGGCAACGACGCGGTCAAGATGTACGATGCGCACGGCTTCACCAAGGTCGGCGAACGCCGCGCCTACTACCGCGGCAAGACCGGCGTCGCGTATGACGCACATACATACTCTAAAGATATCAACAGCTAAGGCTTATTGCGAGTCACTATCCCTTTTCGCAACAGCGCGGAGGCCCTACATGGCACTCAACGAGGGAACGACACATGCCGCGCAAAATCGATCTGGAAGCACTCTGCAACGAGAAGGGCCTGCGCATTACCGAGCAGCGCCGCGTCATCGCGCGCGTGCTGTCCGAGGCGGACGACCACCCCGACGTCGAGAAAGTCTATGAGCGCGCGTCGCAGATCGATCCCGGCATTTCGATCGCGACGGTGTACCGCACCGTCCGCCTGTTCGAGGAAGCCGGCATCCTCGACCGCCACGATTTCGGCGACGGCCGCGCGCGCTACGAGCCTGCGCCCGAGGCACATCACGATCACCTGATCGACGTCGAGAGCGGCAAGGTGATCGAATTCGTCGATCCCGAACTCGAGCAGTTGCAGAAGGCGATCGCCGAGAAACTGGGCTTCCGGCTGGTCGATCACCGCATGGAACTCTACGGCGTCGCGCTCACCCGCAAGGACTGAAACGATCGGCGCGATCCGCCTCGGCGCGCGACTTGCTGCGCTGCTGCTCGCGCTGATCTTGGCGCTGCCATTGCACGGTATGTGGCGGCTGCTCGGCCGCAAATCGCCTTGGCCACCGCGATTCCTGGGGCTGGTCGCGCGCATAGTCGGCGCCCGCCACCGCATCGTCGGCACGCCGCTTCGCCACGACGTCGTCTTCGTTTCGAACCATCTGAGCTGGATCGACATCCTCCTCCTGTCCGGCGCGACGGGCAGCGCGTTCGTGGCGAAATCGGAACTCCGCAGCGCCCCGCTGGTCGGCTGGCTCTGCACGCTCAACCACACGATCTTCGTAAGCCGCGCCGACCGCATGGCAGTAACCGCCCAGATCGCCCAAATCCGCGACGCGTTGGCGGCTGACTGGCCCGTAACCCTTTTCCCCGAGGGAACGACGGGAGACGGCACCACCCTCCTCCCCTTCAAGGCCGCACTGCTGGCGGCCCTGGACCCGCCCCCACCCGGCGTCCGCGTGCAACCCGTCCGCATAGACTATGGCTTGGCCACGGACGAACTCGCCTGGGTCGGCGACGAGCCCGGCCAACACCACGCCGCCCGCGTCCTGAAGCGGCGGGGCACATTCGTCGCGACGCTGCACTTCACCGAACCCTTCGACCCTGCACAATACGGCGACCGCAAAGCCATAGCCGCCGAAGCCCGCCGCCGCATGGAAGCGCTCTAGCCACGACCAAAGAGTGTTTCCCCACGAAGGCGGGGACCCAGACTGGACTCCCGCCTTCGCGGGAGAACAAGGGCGCGCCACCGCTTCCCCAGTTTCCTTAACAGAGGAACACCACCCCGGCGAAGGCCGGGGCCCAGTTGGAAAGGTCGCTGTAACGGACGCGGACCTTAGTCAGCAACGTCCCCCAACTGGGCCCCGGCCTCCGCCGGGGTGGCGCCCATTTCAAGCGTTGCCGCAGTGTGACAAGCAGGAGCAACGCCCCCTCCCCCAACCCCCACAAATCCGCTACACGCCCCGCATGTCTCCCCCCAAAACCTTCCACGTAAAATCTTTCGGCTGCCAGATGAACGTCTACGACGGCGAGCGCATGGCCGAGCTGATGGCGGCCCAGGGCCTCACGCAAGCCGACGCGGTCGACGCCGACGTCGTCGTCCTCAACACCTGCCACATCCGCGAACGCGCCACCGAAAAGGTCTATTCGGACATCGGCCGCCTCCGGAAGGACCAGCGCCGCAAGTCCGGCAAGACGCCCATGATCGCGGTCGCCGGCTGCGTCGCGCAAGCCGAGGGCGAGGAGATCTTCACCCGCGCCAAGGTCGACATCGTCGTCGGCCCGCAAGCCTATCACAACCTCCCTGATCTGGTTGCGAAGGCAGCCGCCGGCACGCCCTCACTCGACACCGACATGCCGCTGCTGTCGAAGTTCGGCGCGCTCCCCGCCCGGCGGAAGGTCGCCCCTTCCGCCTTCCTCACCGTGCAGGAAGGCTGCGACAAATTCTGCACCTACTGCGTCGTCCCCTACACGCGGGGCGCGGAAATCAGCCGCCCGTTCGCGGCGATCGTCGACGAGGCGAAGGCGCTGGTCGATGCCGGCGCGCGCGAGATCACGCTGCTCGGCCAGAACGTCAACGCGTGGTCCGAGGATGAGCGCGGCCTCCACGACCTGATCCGCGACCTAGACCGCATCCCAGGCCTCGCGCGCATTCGCTACACCACCAGCCACCCCAACGACATGACGCAAGGCCTGATCGACGCACACCGCGACATCGAAAGCCTGATGCCGTTCCTCCACCTCCCCGTGCAGGCCGGCAGCGACCGCGTGCTGAAGGCGATGAACCGCAGCCACACCCGCGACTCCTACCTCCGCCTGCTCGACCGCGTCCGCGAAGTCCGCCCCGACATCGCACTCTCGGGCGACTTCATCGTCGGCTTCCCCGGCGAGACCGATGCCGAGTTCGAGGACACGCTGAGCCTGGTCGACGCGGTAGGCTACGCGCAGGCTTACAGCTTCAAATACAGCCCCCGCCCCGGCACGCCTGCCGCCTCGATCGTCGAGCAAGTCCCGGAATCGGTCATGGACGAGCGCCTCCAACGCCTCCAGGCCGCGCTCAACCGCGACCAGCACGCCTTCAACGCCGCCACCGTCGGCCGCACCTGTTCGGTCCTGCTCGAGCGCGCGGGCAAACTCCCTGGCCAGCTGATCGGCAAGTCCCCCTGGCTGCAATCGGTCCACCTGATCGGCAACCACGCTATCGGTGACCTGGTGGAGGTGACGCTAGCCGCTGCTGGCCCGAACTCGCTCACCGGCATCGAACGGGTCGCCGAGGCAGCCTAAGCCCCGATCTGATCCTCCCCCGCCAGGGGGAGGTGGCAGGCACTTGCCTGACGGAGGGGGAGGGCGCGATAACCGCAGTTGCGCGTCCTCCCCCTCCGTCACCTGCGGCGACACCTCCCCCTTGCGGGGGAGGATCGCAACGGCGTCCCTGAGGCTTCAAAACAATACGCGCGGATCGCGAAACCACCCCCGCGATTTCGCTGTCCTACACCCCGATCGCCTGTCACACTCACCCCCGATGCAGCTTCGCCCACGCGACTCGAATCATCTGTCGGCCAGCGCCCCGGCGCGGCTTGAACGCGTCGCTTGGCGTGCTCATCTTCCTTTCAAAGGTTACGGTTCGACGCTTCCAGGCGTAACCTTTGACACCCTGAAAGGACCGTATGAGCCGTAAACCCGTTCCCGCCCAGTCCGGTGACCGCGCCCGAGTCGAACTGCTGTTCGACAAGCCCCAATTGCTCGTCCGGCTGTTCGGCCAGTACGACCAGAACTTGGTAGCGCTCGAAAATCGCCTCGGCGTCTACATCACCGCACGAGGGAACAAGATCGGCTTGGAGGGCACCGCCGAACAGGTCGCTAAGGCCCGCGACGTGCTCCACGATCTCTACGCCCGCATCCAGCGCGGCGAAGATGTCGACGCAGGCTTGGTCGATGCGTCGATAGCGATGGCGGACGAACCCGTGCTCGAAGGCATCATCCGCGCCGATGCCGGTGGCGGCGGTGCGCCCCCGATCATGATCCGCACACGTAAGAAAACGATCGTCCCCCGCACGCCGGCGCAGGCGCACTATATGCGCGAGCTTGCCAACAACGACATGATCTTCGCGCTCGGGCCGGCAGGCACCGGAAAGACCTATGTCGCGGTCGCGCAAGCCGTGCAGCAGCTCATCAACGGCAGCGTCCAGCGCCTGATCCTGTCACGTCCCGCAGTCGAAGCCGGCGAACGCCTCGGCTTCCTCCCCGGCGACATGAAGGAGAAGGTCGATCCGTACCTTCGCCCGCTCTACGATGCGCTCTACGACTGCCTCCCCGCAGAGCAGGTCGAACGCCGCATCGCATCGGGCGAGATCGAGGTCGCCCCCATCGCCTTCATGCGCGGCCGCACGCTAGCTGACGCGTTCGTGATCCTCGACGAGGCGCAGAACACCACACCCGCGCAGATGAAGATGTTCCTCACCCGCTTCGGCCAGAACAGCCGCATGGTGATCTGCGGCGATCCGAAGCAGGTCGACATCCCCGGCGGCGTCGCGGCGTCCGGTTTGGCGGATGCGGTCCGGCGGCTGGAAGGCGTCGAGAGCATCTCGATGTGTCGCTTCACCGTCGGCGACGTCGTCCGCCATCCGATCGTCGGTCGCGTCGTCGAGGCCTACGAAGGAACCGATGGTTGATGCTCGGGATATCCCGGAGTATATCCGGGATATCCCAGGAGGATGACGATGGCGTCTCTCTACATCAAGGACAACGAAACCGCCGAGCTCGCGACGGAGCTTGCGGCACGTCTGGGTGTGACCAAGACCGAGGTCGTTCGTGATCTCCTGCGTAAGCGAAAAGCGGAACTGGCACCGGAAGCTCCTCCGCTGAGCATGCGAGAACGACTGCGCGCATGGCGCGAGGCGCATCCATTAGGCGAGTCCACAGGACTTGAGGCCGACAAGGCCTTCTACGATTCGTTGAACGATGAGGACGATGATTGACCATTCTCGTCGACGCATCCGCTATCGTCGCAATCGTTCACGGCGAGCCGGAAGCGGACGATTTCGCCGATGTGATCGAGGCGCATGTCGACCGCTATTATTGCGCGGTCGGCGCGTGGGAAGCGGCGCAGGCGATCGCAAGGTTGAAAACCGTCAGCCTCCAGCAGGCGGCCGACCTCATTTCGAGCTTTGCGTATGAAGCCGGACTTCGTCTCGTGCCGATCGGCCACAGCGAAGGCCAGCAGGCGATTGTCGCGGCGGCACGCTACGGCAAGGGCCGCCACCCCGCGAAGCTCAACATGGGCGATTGTTTCGCCTATGCCTGCGCGAAAACCCATGGTGCGGAACTTCTCTACAAGGGTAATGATTTCGCCCTCACCGATCTCGCCTGAAGGACCTGCATGCTCGAAATCGCGCTCTCTTCCGACGCCCCCTGGCCTGAGCAGGATTGGGACGCGCTTGCTCTGCGTGCAGCAACGGCAGCGATCCAGCGGACCCCGCACGGCGAACTGCTGACCAGCGCCGCGACGGTCGAGATTTCGATCCGCCTCGCCTCCGACGAGGAGGTCCACACGCTCAACAAGCAGTATCGCCAGAAGGACAAGCCGACCAACGTCCTGTCCTTCCCGATGGTCCAGCCCGACCTGCTCGCCACGGTCAGCCAGAATTCGGATGACGGCGAGGTGCTGCTCGGCGACATCATCCTCGCGCACGGCGTTTGCGTCGCGGAAGCGGCCGAGCGCGGGATTTCGGTCGAGGATCACGCGATGCATCTGATGGTGCACGGCACGCTGCATCTGCTAGGCTATGACCATATCGACGACGACGAGGCCGAGGGCATGGAGCAGATCGAGCGCGATGCGCTCGCGGCGCTCGGTCTCCACGATCCTTACTTGATAACAGAGGACTGACGACCACGATGGCCGATGGCCCCAATGCCGGTAACGGCGATAGTAGCGACAGTATTTGGCGCGGGCTCAAGGGCCTGATCTTCGGTGCTCAAGACGAATCCCTTCGCGACCAGCTCGAGGATGCGATCGACCGGCACGAGGGCGATCCCGCCCCCGATGCGAAGGGCGATCTCACCCCGCTCGAGCGCCAGATGGTCCGCAACCTGCTCCACTTCAGCGAGCGCGACGCCGGCGATGTCGGCGTGCCGCGCGCGGACATCATCGCGGTCGAGGAGGACACGCCGTTTGCCGATCTCGTCAAGCTGTTCGCCGAAGCGGGTCACAGCCGCCTCCCGGTGTACCGCGACAACCTCGATACGATCATCGGCATGGTCCACATCAAGGACGTCTTCAACATTCTCGCGACCGGTGCCGAGCACCCGACGTCGATCGCCGGGCTGATCCGCGAGCCGCTCTACGCGCCTATGTCGCGCGGCGCGCTCGATCTGCTCGCGGACATGCGGCAGAAGCACGTCCATTTGACGATCGTGCTCGACGAATACTCCGGCACCGAAGGACTCGTGACGTTCGAGGACCTGATCGAGGAGATCGTCGGCGAGGTCGAGGACGAGCATGACGAGGCGCCGCAGGTGCTGATGACGCCGATCGAGGGCGGCGCCTGGGATGCCGACGCACGCGCTGAGCTGGAAGACGCCGCAGAACTGATCGATCCACGTCTTGCGGAAGTCGATGGCGATATCGATACGCTGGGCGGATTGGCGGCGCTTCTGGCGGGGCATGTCCCGCAGATCGGCGAATGCGTCGACCATCCAAGTGGCTGGAAGCTGGAGATTATCGACGCCGACGAACGCCGTATCAACCGGTTGCGCCTGCATCCGCCGGTGGTGCCGGTCGAGGACGACGACTGACACAGCGTCTGCAATGGATCGGCGGGCCTTTTACCCATGATCCATTGCCCCGGCCCTGCCTCCGTTCTAACTTCCCTTCATGCGCAAACACATCCTCATCGTCCTTGGGCTGATCCTGCTCGTGATCGCCGCGGGCGTCACCTATCTCGCCTGGCCCGACACGGCGGAATTGTCGGTCGACCAGGTCGCCGGCAAGCTGCCCAAGATCACCGATCCCCGCATCCAGACGATCCCGACCGTCAAGGTCGCCAAGGTCGTCGGCTGGCAGAACGGCGCGATGCCGACGCCTGCCGCCGGCCTCAAGGTCCAGCCGTTCGCGACAGGGCTCGACCACCCGCGCTGGATGTACCGCCTCCCCAACGGCGACGTGTTGGTCGCCGAGACGAATTCGCCCCCGCGCGAGGGCGGCGGGATCACCGGCTGGGTGATGAAGATCCTGATGGGCCGCGCCGGCGCCGGCGTGCCGTCGGCCAACCGCATCACGCTGCTTCGCGACGCGGACGGCGACGGCGTGGCGGAAACGAAGTCGGTGTTCATGACCGGTCTCAACTCGCCGTTCGGCATGACGCTGCTCGATGGCCAGCTCTACATCGGCAACACTGACGCGCTCGTTCGCGTGCCGTACACCGATGGCGCGACCAAGATCACCGCCAAGCCAGAGCTCGTCATCAAGCTCAACCCGGGCGGCAATCACTGGGCCCGCAACGTCATCGCCGCAGCCGACGGCAAGACGCTCTACGTCGGCGTCGGCTCGTCGTCGAACATCGCCGAGAATGGCATGGACGCCGAGAAATATCGCGCCAACATCCTGCAGGTCTGGCCGAAGGACAAGAACTGGCGGATCTACGCCGCCGGCCTGCGCAACCCCAACGGCATGGCGATCAACCCCAAGTCTGGTGGGCTGTGGACCGTCGTCAACGAACGCGACCAACTCGGCTCCGATCTCGCCCCCGACTACCTGACTCAGGTCGAGTTCGGCGATCATTTCGGTTGGCCCTGGTATTATTGGGGCGGCTATCCCGACACCCGCGTCGAACCGAAGAACCCCGCGCTACAGCAATACGCCAAGCGCCCCGACTACGCGCTCGGACCGCACGTTGCCGCGCTCGGCCTGACCTTCTCCGCGGACGCGAAGCTCGGCGCGAGATTCGCCAACGGCGCATTCGTTGGCGAGCACGGCTCGTGGAACCGCAAGCCGGTGTCGGGCTACAAGGTTGTCTACGTACCCTTCGGCGACACCGGCTTCCCGGCGGCAAACGCGAAGCCGGTCGACGTGCTCGGCGGATTCCTGAACAAGGACGGCGACGCGCAGGGTCGCCCGGTCGGCGTCATCACCGACAAGACCGGTGGCCTGCTGGTCGCCGACGACGTCGGCAATGCGATCTGGCGGGTCAGCGCTGGGGGGTGATCTCGGCGGAGGGCGGCAAAGGCCCGTCCTCGATACGCTCGGTAATTGGGGCACACGATCGTCTGCACGTCATCCCCACGGAGGCGGGGATCCATATCCCCAAGGGGTATCGCGTAAACCGTAAGGTTTGCCAGTATGGATTCCCGCCTGCGCGGGAATGACGATTATGGGTTTAAGTCGGTGGTTTCCTGCCAGCACCTAACGCACCCGCTCACCCCGCCAAAATTCCCCGGGCCTCGTCGAGATCATCCTCGTCGACCATCACCCGGACGGGGATCAGCAACCAGCTCCCCTCCATGATCGACATCCCGCTATCGAATGCGATCGCCGGGATGCCTTCGCTCTCCAGCCGCCCGACGATGATGTGCGCCTCATTGCGCCCATACCGCCCAGTTCGACCAGGCTCATGCGCCGACGCGGTCCGGCAGGACGGTGCCGAACCGAACCGGCAACCCGTCGATGCTCGCGGTCGGCCCCGCCAGTTCCTCGATCCGCTGGGCGTCGGTCTGCTTCGCGTGATATTTCGACAAGGTCTGCCGCTCACGGTCCAGCGTCATGAACGGCACGCCCCAACCACAACTCGTCTGCACCTCGTCGACATCGATCACGAAGATCTGCCGCGTGCCCGGCAACGGCGTGAACTGCGCGTAGAGGTCAGCCCAGCCATCATCCTGCGGCAACACCGCACGCCCGTTGCCATAGATGCGGAAGATCAGCGCTGGCTGGTCGAACGCGCAGAACATGATCGTGATGCGCCCGTCCGCGCCTAGATGCGCGTTCGTCTCGTTCCCTGACCCGCCGACATCGAGATACGCGACCGTCTTCGGATCAAGTACGCGAAAGCTGTCCATGCCCTTGGGACTGAGATTGATCCGCGCACCCTCCGCGGCTGTTGCAACGAAGAATACTGGTTGCCGCATCACGAACGCGAGATGATCGTCGGTGAGCGCGGGGAAGAAGTCCATCGTTCGGCTCCGAATTGACGCGCGTCGTCAACGCGCATACTTTATGCGCATGAAACATGATCCTATCGCTACCGGCAAGCGCAAATCGGTAAATATGTCCGTCGATACCGGCATTGTCGCCGCTGCCAAGGAAGCGGGCGTCAACCTATCTCGCGTCACGGAAGCCGCACTCCGCGGCGCAATCAAGACCGAGCGCGAACGACGGTGGAAGGAAGAGAACCGACAGTGGATCGAAGCACAGAACCGATGGATCGACGAGAACGGAATTCCGCTTTCCGGCCTCGAGCCGCTCTGAATGGCGCAATTCGACGTCCATTCGATCGACGGTCACGGGCTTGTCGTGAATTGCCAGAGCGACCTTTTGAGCGACTTGCGTTCGCGGGTCGTTGCCCCATTACGCCAGCCTGACGAACCGTCGGTTTCACAGTCCAGGCTCAATCCACTCGTGACGGTGAATCAGACGGAATATCGGGTCGCCGTCCAGTTTCTACGCGCCGTCGATAGCCGACAACTCGGCGAGAAGATCGGTTCGCTTCTCGACTACGAATATGATCTAAAGGCCGCAATAGACATAGTCGTCGGCGGACTTTAAGCCGCCGTTCCACCGACCGTAAGCCCATCGACCAGCAACGTCGGCTGGCCCACACCAGCCGGCACCGACTGTCCGCCCTTGCCGCAGATCCCGATGCCCTCGTCGAGCGCGAAGTCGTTGCCGATCCCACGGACCTTGGTCAGCGAACTCGGGCCATCGCCGATCAGCGTCGCGCCCTTGATCGGCGCACCGAGCTTGCCGTCCTCGATCAGATACGCCTCGGTGCAGCTGAACACGAACTTTCCGGACACGATATCGACCTGCCCGCCACCGAACGCCTTTGCGAAGATGCCCTTCTTCACGCGCGACAAAAGCTCGGCCGGATCGTCGTTGCCGGCCTTCATGAAGGTGTTGGTCATCCGTGGCATCGGCGCGTGTGCATAACTCTCGCGCCGCCCGTTGCCGGTGGCCTCGACGCCCATCAGCCGCGCGTTGAGCCGGTCCTGCATATAGCCCTTGAGGATGCCGTCCTCGATCAGCACGGTCTCGCGCGTCGGCGTGCCCTCGTCGTCGATCGTCAGCGACCCACGGCGGTCCTGAAGCGATCCGTCGTCGACCACCGTCACACCCTCCGCCGCGACCCGCTCGCCGATGCGACCCGAGAACGCCGACGTGCCCTTGCGGTTGAAATCGCCTTCGAGGCCGTGGCCGATCGCCTCGTGCAGCAGGATGCCGGGCCAGCCATTGCCGAGCAACACGGTCATCTCGCCTGCCGGTGCCGCGATCGAGTCGAGGTTGACCAGCGCCTGCGACAACGCCTCATCGATCGCACGGTTGTACGTCGCGGGTTCGAACAGGTCGTTGTAAAGATAACGTCCTCCGATCCCGTAGCTGCCCGTCTCGCGACGACCATTCTGTTCGGCGACGATCGATACGTTGAGCCGCACCAACGGCCGCACGTCGGTCGCTACGAAACCATCCGCGCGGACGATCTCGACGACCGACCACGTTCCCGACAAGCTGACCGAGACCTGCGCGACGCGAGGATCACGCGCGCGCGCCGCAGCGTCGATTGTCTGGCACAGGTTCACCTTGTCGGCGAACGGCACGAGGTCGAGCGGATCGGCGGCGGTATAGCGACGTTGGTTAGTGCCCTGCGGCGGACCGGCCTTCGCGGCGACGCCCGGTTCGATCAGCGCCATCGTCTCGGCGGCGCGACGAATCGCAGCCGGGGTCATCTCGTTCGAATGCGCGAACGCGGTCATCTCGCCCGATACGGCGCGGAGGCCGAAGCCCGAACTCGTGTCATAGGAGGCGGTCTTCAGCCGGCCGTCGTCGAACCCGAAGGCCTCGGCCTTGCGGTACTGGAGATACAGCTCGCCGTCATCGGCCTTGCCGAGCGCCTTGGCGGTCAGCGCCTGCGCCTGTTCGGGGTCCAGGGTATCGCGGTAGAGGAACGAACGGGGGTCTGCTGCTATCGTCATCCGATAGATATAAGAGGCTTAGCGCCCTGCGCCATCCCCGTGATCGCGCAATGTCGCTTGGTCCGCGCCATCGGCGGCGCCGCCGACCAGGATGAAGCGGCGGTCGCAATAGCCGCAATCGACATAGCCGGTCTCGTCGATCTGCAACCAGACGCGCGGATGGCCGAGCGCTGCGCCGCCGGGGATGTCGGTGGCGCCATCGCAGGCGACGCGGGCGTGGGTGACGCGGGTGGTTTCGAGCGGCGGATGCATGAGGCGGCGATAGCAAGCGCGCGCGGGCCGGGCAATTGGTTCTTCCGCGCAGGCGAGAAGGAAGAATGGGTTCACGCGCAGACGCGGAGACGCGGAGGTGTTGCTTCCAGCCTGTCGGTCGGGAGACCGCATGATCTGTTCCGTAGGTAGATGATGAACGATCGCTACGCGACAAAGGCAACACCTCCGCGTCTCCGCGCCTCCGCGTGAACAAATCTTCTTTGCAACGCCCGAGGGGATGACCAGCCCCGCCGGCCCCGCTATGCCGCAGCCATGACCGAAGCCGCGATCGCCATCAAGAACCTCAGCAAGACCTACGCGCCCGTCGGCACCGCCCCGCCCAAGCGCGCGCTCGACGGGGTAACGTTCGACGTCCCCCGCGGCCAGATTTTCGGACTGCTCGGCCCCAACGGCGCAGGCAAGTCCACGCTGATCAACATCCTCGCCGGCCTCGTCAACAAGACCGACGGCAGCGCGGCGATCTGGGGGTTCGACATCGACGAGCACCCGCGCAACGCCAAGGCGTCGATCGGCATCGTCAACCAGGAGATCCTGTTCGACCCCTTCTTCTCGCCCTTCGAGACGCTGGAGATCCAGGCCGGACTCTACGGCGTCCCCAAGGCGAAGCGCCGCACGATGGAACTGCTCCGCGCGGTGCATCTGGAGGACAAGGCGCACGCCTACGCCCGCACGCTGTCGGGCGGCATGAAGCGTCGCCTGATGGTGGCGAAAGCGATGGTCCACTCGCCCCCTGTCCTCGTCCTCGACGAGCCGACCGCGGGCGTCGACATCGAACTCCGGCAACAACTCTGGACCTATGTCCGCAGCCTCAACCAGGCCGGCGTAACGGTGGTCCTTACCACGCATTACCTCGAGGAAGCCGAGGAACTCTGCGACCGGATCGCGATCATCAACAATGGTCGCCTGATCGCGAACGAGCCGACGCGCGAACTGGTCGGCAAGGCGCAGGAGAAGATCGTCGCCGTCACCGTCGATCGCGACGTGACCGACATCCCCGCCAACGCCTGCTTCCAGAAGATCGCGCTCAAGGGCACGCGCACCCTCGAAATCACCTACAAGAAGGACCGCGTGAACGCCGGCGAAGTCCTCGCTGCGATCCAGTCCAGCGGCTTCGGCATCGTCGACGTCTCGACCAAGGAACCCGATCTCGAGGACGTCTTCCTCAGCCTGACCCGCGCCGCCAACGCATGACGAGCGACATCCTGATCGTCGGCTCGGGCGCCGCAGGTCTAACCGCGGCACTCAACCTTGCCGACCGCTTCAAGGTCACGGTGTTAGCGAAGGGCGCGCTCAACGAAGGCTCGACTGCCTGGGCGCAGGGCGGGATCGCCGCGGTGCTCGAACCCGGCGACACGTTCGAGAACCATGTGGAGGACACGATGGTCGCCGGCGCCGGCCTCAACGACCGCGCGATCGTCGAGATGGTCGTGGAGGGTGCCCCCGCCGCGATCGAACGCTTGACGCATCTCGGCGTGCCGTTCGAGACCGAGGGCAACGCGCTCCACCTGACTCGCGAGGGCGGCCACTCGCATCGCCGCATCGTCCACGTCGCCGACGCGACCGGCTGGGCGGTGCAGGAGGCGTTGCAGAAGGCCGCCGAAGCACACCCGAACATTACGCTGGTGCCCGACCAGATCGCGATCGACCTCGCCACCGGCCGTCACGAAGAGCGCTATTCGGGCTCGGGCAACGTCTGGGGCGTCTACGCGGTCGACCGCAAGACCGAGCGCGTCGCCCTCTACACCGCGCGCGCGACGATCCTCGCAACGGGCGGCGCGGGCCGCACCTATCTCTTCTCGACCGCCCCCCGCGGCGCGACCGGCGACGGCATCGCGATGGCGTGGCGCGCGGGCGCTCGCGTCTCCAACATGGAGATGATGCAGTTCCACCCGACCTGCCTCTACAATCTGGAGGTCAAGAATTTCCTGATCACCGAGGCGGTCCGCGGCGAAGGCGGGCGGTTGATCAACCCGTCGACCGGCAAGCGCTTCATGACCTATTACGACCCTGCGCGGATGGAGCTCGCCCCCCGCGATATCGTCGCGCGCGCGATCGATGCCGAGATCAAGCGCTACGGTCTCGATTACGTCCATCTCGACATCAGCCACATGCCGGCCGAATTCATCCGCCATCACTTCCCCAACATCCACGAAAAGCTGCTCGGTCTCGGCATCGACATGACGACGCAGTCGATCCCGGTCGTCCCCGCGCAACATTACACGTGCGGCGGCATCGTCATCGATGAACACGGCAAGACCGATCTGCCCGGTCTGTATGCGGCAGGCGAATGCACCGAGTCCGGCCTGCACGGCGCCAACCGGCTAGCGTCCAACTCTCTGCTCGAATGCTTCGTGTTCGGCGAGGCAGCGGCGGACAGCATCGCCGCTTCCTGGGATAGCCTGCCCCCGCCCCCGCCGATCCGCCCGTGGGACGAAAGCCGCGTCACAGACTCCGACGAAGAGGTCGTCATCAAGCAGACCTGGACCGAAATTCGCCGCTTCATGTGGAATTACGTCGGCATCGTCCGCACCACCAAGCGGCTCGAACGCGCCAAGCACCGCATCGAACTGCTCAACGACGAGGTCGCGGAATATTACCAGCATTTCCGCGTGACCCCCGACCTGATCGAGTTGCGCAACCTCCTCCAGACCGCCGAACTGATCGTCCGATCCGCGTTGCATCGGCACGAAAGCCGCGGGCTGCACTTCACGCTCGATTACCCGGAGACGCTGCCGGAGGCGGTCGATACGGTTCTCGTTCCATAGGATGACGACGGCTCGGCGCATCGTCGGCGCGCTTCGTCGCAGCGACGTGCCGCCGCAGTTTCGCGTGGCCGATCAACGGATAAGGGTCGATGCTTCAGTGCAGGGCGTTCAATCCATCATGACATCGGCGAGTGCGTTCAAGCGTCTTCTGGCAACCGCCCTGTTCGGCACGGCGCTCGCCGGATGTGGATCGGCGTCGCGGCCCACCCCGCCCGCCGTTTCCCCGGTGCATCAGTCCGAGGGGTTCGTGTCGATCCCGGTGCCGCCGCCCCTGCCGCGGACGCCGCGCCCCGCGCCCGCCGGTCTCGTCAACGCGATCTCCGAACTGCAGAGTGGGTTCCAGGGCAAGGCTGGCATCGCGATACGCGCGGTCGACGATGGCTGGACGGTGGAGGCCGGCGGGCGGCAGTTGCTGCCGCAGCAGTCGGTCAGCAAACTCTGGGTCGCGATTACCGTGATGGACCTGCGCGACCAGGGCAAGATCCGCCTCGACGAACCGATCGTCGTGCGGCCGCAGGATCTGACGCTGTTCCACCAGCCGATCGCGATGCTGGTCAAGGGTGATGGCTACCGGACGACGGTCGGCGAATTGCTGACGCGCGCGCTGACGCACAGCGACAATACGGCGAACGACCGGTTGCTCACGCGTGTCGGTGGGCCATCCGCGGTGCGGTCGATGATCGCGCGCAAACAACTCGGCGCGATCCGGTTCGGGCCGGGCGAGCGGCTGTTGCAGAGCGGCACGGCGGGGCTCGTCTGGCAGCCGTCCTACGCGGTCAATGGTGGCTTCATGACCGCACGCAACAGGCTGTCGCCCGCCGTCCGTGAGGCTGCGCTGAACGCGTATGTGCGCAATCCACCCGATGGTGCCGCGCCGATCGCGATCGCCGATGCGATTGCCCGGCTGGCGAAGGGCGACCTGTTGTCGGAGACCTCGACGAAGATCTTGCTCGACACGATGGGTCGCTCGGTCACGGGCCGCGCTCGCCTGCGCGCCGCACTCCCCGGCGGCTGGGAGATCGCGCACAAAACCGGCACCGGCCAGGACCTCGGCCGCCGCAACGCCGGCTTCAACGACGTCGGCCTCCTCACCGCCCCCGATGGACGTCGTTACGGCATCGCAGTGATGATCGGCGACACTATCCGGCCAATGCCCGAACGCCAGAAATTGATCCAGGCAGCCGCGGCGGCGGTGGCCAACTATGCGGGCACCACGCGCCCAAGAGGCTGATGCTCCCGCGCTGCAGTGCAGCATGGGGTGGCCGAGACCGGGTGCCAGTGCGCTACTCGGACGCAGCCTGAAACATCGTCTTGGTGTGACTTTATCGTAACCTTTGGGACTGCGCGGGCTGGCCAGCCGCGAGCGGCTCGCCCCAAACCGCTACGTCCAGCCGTTCCACGCAGACCGAAGCAACGGCCGGTCAGTCGAATCCGTTCGCCAGAAACCGCTCGGCCACCGCGCAGTGCATCGCGATGCCGTGCGCCATCACGCGTTCGTCGATCGTCATCTTCGTGTTGTGCAGCGGCGGGTTGGTACGCGGATCGCTACCCTCAGGCGCCGCACCGATGAACGCCATCGCGCCAGGCAGCTTCTGGAGGACGTAGGAGAAGTCCTCCGCGCCCATCATCGGCGGCATCACCTGATATGCGCCCTCGCCACCGATTGCGGTTGCGCACGCCTTCATCAGGTCGGTGGCGCGTTCGTCGTTGACGGTGACGGGGTAGCCTTCCTCGATCGTCGGCGTGCCGACAGCGCCGTGCGCAGCCGCGATGCCCTCGACCATTCGGATGAACGCCGCACGGACCTGCTCTCGCGTCCGCTCCGACAGCGTCCGCATCGTGCCGAGCATCTCGACGGTCGACGGGATGACGTTGTGCGCGCAACCCGCGTTGAGCTTGGTGATCGAAAGAACGGCAGGGTCGGTGACCGCCACCTGACGAGCGACATAAGTCTGGAGCGCGGTGACGATCTCGCAGGCGATCGGCAGTGGGTCGAGGCAGTCGTGTGGCATCGCGGCGTGCCCCCCGCGACCGGTGATCGTAGCGCGCAGCGTATCTGTCGACGCCATCAGCGTGCCGGCGCGGCTGACGACATGGCCCATCGGCATGTTCGGCGAGATGTGCAGCGCGAAGCCCGCCTCGGGCAGCGGCGCATCGAGCAGACCGTCGGCGATCATATGGCGGGCGCCGTGATGTCCTTCCTCGCCGGGCTGAAACATGAAGACGACCGTGCCTGGGAGTTCGTCGCGGCGGGCGCACAAGGCCTTGGCCGCGCCGACCAGCATCGCGGTGTGCGAGTCGTGGCCACAGGCGTGCATCGCGCCGTCGATCTTCGACGCGAACGGCAGGCCGGTTTCCTCCTGCATCGGGAGGGCGTCCATGTCGCCGCGGAGCAGCACGGTGCGGCCGTTGCCGCCGGCATTGCCTGCACGGCCGCCGCGGAGGATCGCCACGAAGCCGGTGGTCGAGGTCCCCTCGCGAATTTCGAGCGGGAGCCCGGCGAGCGCGGCCTTCACCTTGTCCGAAGTGCGGGGGCAGTGGAGGCCGACTTCGGGATCGGCGTGGATCGCGCGGCGCAGCGTGATCGCATCGTCGAGGCTGTCCTGGCCGATGGCGGTCCAGTCGGTCGGGGTCCAGTCGGTAGTGGATTCTAAATCGAGGGACATCGGGAACTCCTGTCTAGTATTTGAGCCCCACCCCGGCGGAGGCCGGGGCCCAGTTGGGGAACAGCGGTAACGGCGGACGGTGCTCCGTTACATCGACCTTGCCAACTGGGCCCCGGCCTTCGCCGGGGTGGCGTTTGTGTGGGGCAGCCCGCCCCCGATCGCTGAGGTAGTCTACCCCCGGAAGATGCCGCCTAACACCCCGCGCAGGACTGTGCCCACCAATCCACCGCTCGACGACGAGCGGCGGGACTTGGTGCCGAAGACTTGCTTGCCGATCTCGTTAGCGACCTGGCGGCCAATCGAGGAGCTTGCCGCGCGTGTCGCCGAAGATGCCATCTTGGTCCAGGGCGAGTTTGCCGCCTCGCGGTCGGCCTCACGTTGCTGGCGATCCGCCTCGCGCTGGTCCGCAACGCGGGCACGTTCCGCCTCTTTCGCTGCCTTCGCATCCGCTTTCGCTTGCGCGGCCGCAGCCTTCTCCGCCTCGGTCGTCGCCTTCGCCTCAGCGGCAGCAGCACTCGCCTCCTGCGTCTTCGCGGCCAGCAACTCCTCCGCCGATTCGCGATCGACCAGCGTGTCGTATTTCGCGCCGATCGCATCGGTCTCGATCATCACCTTCCGCTCGGCAGGGGTGATCGGGCCGACGCGCGAGGCAGGCGGCTTGACCAGCGTCCGCTCGACCGGCGTCGGCGCACCGTCCGCCTGAAGCAGCGACACCAGCGCCTCGCCCACCTTAAGCTCGGTGATGATCATCGCGACGTCAACGCCGGGGTTCGCGCGGAACGTCTCCGCCGCCGAGCGCACCGCCGCCTGATCGCGCGGCGTGAACGCGCGTAAAGCATGCTGGACGCGGTTGCCGAGCTGCCCCGCCACCGTATCGGGAACGTCGATCGGGTTCTGCGTGATGAAATACACGCCCACCCCCTTCGAGCGGATCAGCCGGACGACCTGTTCGATCTTCTCCAGCAGCGCCTTCGGGGCCTCATCGAACAGCAGATGCGCCTCGTCGAAGAAGAAGCACAGCACCGGCTTGTCGGGATCGCCGATCTCGGGGAGATGCTCGAACAGCTCGCTCATCAGCCACAGCAGGAACGTCGCGTAGAGCTTCGGCGAGGCCATCAGCTTGTCGGCGGCGAGGATGTTGACGATGCCCCGGCCCCGATCATCCACGCCGATGAAGTCGTTCATCTCTAGCGCAGGCTCGCCAAAGAAATTCTCCGCACCCTGCGCGCGCAACTGGAGCAGCGAGCGCTGGATCGCGCCGATCGATTGCTTCGAGACGTTGCCGTACGTCACCGTCAACTCATCGGCACGGCCGGCGCATTCGGCCAGCATCGCCTGGAGATCGTCGAGGTCGATCAGCAGCAGCCCCTCCTTGTCGGCGACGTGGAAGGCGATCGTCAGCACGCCCTCCTGTACCTCGTTGAGGTCCATCAGCCGCGACAGCAGCAGCGGCCCCATCTCGCTGATCGTGGTGCGAATCGGATGACCCTGCTCGCCGAACAGGTCCCAGAACTGCACCGGATTGTCTGCATAGGCCCAGCTATCGTCGCCAATCGCCTTGGCGCGCTCAGCAAAGGTGGCGTGCGTCTTCGCGGTCGGCGAGCCGGCCATCGCGAGGCCCGACAGGTCGCCCTTCACGTCGGCGACGAAGCACGGCACGCCGTTTGCGGAGAAGCCCTCGATGATCCCCTGCAGCGTCACCGTCTTGCCGGTGCCGGTCGCGCCCGCGATCAGGCCGTGGCGGTTGGCGCGCTTCAATTCGAGCGTCTGCGGCTTGCCGTCCACGCTCGCGCCGATGAAGATGCCGTCGCCCATGATTTCGTCCTCGTTATCCGAAAGCGACCCTAACCCCGCACGCCAGAAAGAAAAAGGACCGCCGCTCGGGTGAGCGACGGTCCTTTTCGGTCAATCGTGTCGGTCGTGGACTACTTGATCTTGACCGGCAGGAACGTTGCGGGGCTGCGACCGCGCTTGACCTGTAGCAGGACCTGCGGGCGGCCAGCGGCCTTGGCGACGTTGACCGCGTTCTGGACATCAACCGCGGTGCGGACGGGCGTGCCGTTGACCGAGATGATGACGTCGCCGCGCTTGAGCTTGCCGAACGCATCGCTGGTCTGCGCAACCACGGCGATCACGACGCCCTGCGTGCTGGCTTCGACGCCGACCGCCTGCGCGATCGCCGGGGTCAGCGGCTGGACGCCGATGCCGAGCGCCGCGCCCGCCGTCGGTGCGGCGGGGGTAGCCGAGTCGTCGCCGTCATCACCGTCGTCGCTGCCGAAACCCTGGGCATCACCGCCGACCACCGCCGCCAGCTTGTCCGCGCTCGGGCGTGGCACGACGACTACATTTGCGACCACCGGCTTGCCGTTGCGCAGGATGTCGAGGCGAGCCGTCGCACCTGGCTTGACGTTCGAGACGAGGTAGGACAACGACTGGTCGACCGTCACGGCCTGACCGTTGACCTTGGTCACCACGTCGCCCGCGCGCACGCCGGCCTTTGCCGCCGGGCCGCCCGCGGTGACGTCGTTGATCAGCTCACCCTGGTTCTTGGCGATGCCGAGTGCCGCGGCGGTATCCTCGTTGATCGTGCCGCCCGGCTGCAGCTGCACGCCGATATAGCCGCGCTCGATCGTTCCACCCTTCATGAAGGTGGCGATGATCGGCTTGGCGACGGCTGCGGGGATTGCGAAGCCGATGCCGATATTGCCGCCCGACTGGCTGAAGATCTGCGAATTCACGCCGATCACGTTACCGTTGAGATCGAACATCGGGCCACCCGAGTTACCCTGGTTGATCGACGCGTCGGTCTGGATGAAGCGATCATACGCGCCGCCCTGGCCGGTGACGCGGTTGATTGCCGAGACGATACCCGCCGTGACCGTACCGCCGAGACCGAACGGCTCGCCGATCGCGACGACCCAGTCGCCCACGCGCGCGCCGTTCGAATCGCCGAACTTCACGAACGGCAGGTTCGCCGCGTCGATCTTCAGCAGCGCGAGATCGGATTCCTGATCCTTGCCGATGACCTTGGCGACATATTCCTTCTTGTCGCTCAGCGTCACGGTGATCGAATCGACCGTGGCGCCCTGCGCGCCGGGCGAGATCACGTGGTTGTTGGTGACGACATAGCCGTCCGGCGAGATCAGGAAGCCCGACCCGAGCGAGGCGCCTTCGCGCTTCACCGGCGCGCCACCCTGGCCGCCGCCGCCCATGCCGCCGAACAGGTCGCCGAACGGCGTGCCCGCGAAGGGATTGGCCTGCTGCTTCTGGACGATGGTCTGCTTGGTCGAGATGTTCACGACCGCGGGCTGGAGCCGCGCGACCATGTCAGCGAAGCTCATCGGCGCGCCGGGCTTCGGCGAGACGGCCTGGATCGCACCGGGTTCGTTCTGCGCGACCTGCGCGCCGCTCGGCTGGAGCGCGAGCGTCGCGGTCGCGCCGCCGAGGAGAAGAGCACTGGTAATGGCGTAGGCGTAACGCACTAGATGTTGTCCTCTCGTTTCATCAATCGAAACAGGTACCCCGTAGGGACGCCGTCCTGAATGATGCTTGAATATGGTCTTGAATATGGCTCGGCGTTCAAAGGTTCCGCAGGCTCAACGCCCGCGGCCCTCGAATTCCCTCAGGTAACTGTTGTTCGGCGACAGAATGATCGAAGTCGATCCTTCCGGTGCCGGGCCACCGTCGGCACCAAACGTGTGCCGATACGACTGCATCGCACGGTAGAAGTCGTAGAAATCCGCGTCCTTGCCAAAGCTCTCGGCGTAGATCTTCGCGGAATCCGCATCCGCCTGCGCACGGACGATCTGCGCCTGCTTCTGCCCCTCGGCACGGATCGTGATCGCCTCCTGCTGGCGCGCGCTCGACATACGTTTGAGCGCGCTTTCGAGTGGGAGGCCGACGGGAAGATTCGCCTGCTTGATACGGACGTCGACGATCTCGACGCCGTACTGGCTGGCAACGCGCTGGAGACCCTTCTGGATGTTGTCCATCAGTTCGGACCGCTCAGGGCTCAGCAATTCGACGAAGCGCCGCTTGCCGAGTTCGTTACGCAGCGCCGAGCCGAGGATCGGGCGAAGCTGATCGGGAATGCGGTCCTCACTGCCGACCGCATTGCGCATCTTGCGCGGATCGACGATCCGGTAGCGCGCATAGGCATCGACCTCGAGCCGCAACTGATCGGTCGACAGCACCAACGTGTTGTCCAGCTCCAGATCCTGCACGCGCTTGTCGATCCAGACGATCCGGTCGACGAACGGGATGCGCGCGATCAGGCCCGCTCCGGTCTGGCCGAACGGCGTGTTCGGCTGCCATGCGTTGACCGTGCGGATCGGCTGGCCGAAGCGCAGGATCACCGCCTGCTTGGTCTCGGGCACGATCGCAAACGTCGATGCAGCGAGGATCACGAGCAATAGCGCGCTGATGCCGGCGACGATCGGGTTGCGGAAACTCACGGCGTTCACTGGGCAGCTCCAGGCTGGGGGGCAGCCGCCGCCGCGGCAGGCGCTGGTGTCGACTGGACAGCCTCGGGGTTCGGCAGGCGCTTGGCATTCGACAGCGGCAGATACGGCACCACCCCGCCCGGCGTCTCGACGATCGTCTTGTCGCTCTTGGCGAGGACCGCCTCCATCGTCTCGTAATACATGCGGCGACGCGTCACCTCAGGCGCAAGCTTATACTGCTCGTAGACCTTGTCGAACGACGCGGCCTCACCCTGCGCGCGCGCCACCACCTGCTGCGCGTAAGAGCGCGACTGGTTAAGGTTGGCGATTGCCTCCTGCTGCGCGGCAGTGACCGCGTTGAAGTCCTCGACGATCCGCGCGGGCGCCGCGGCCTGCTTGATCGCGACGCCCTGAATACGGACGCCGGACTTATAGTCGTTGAGGATCTGCTGCGTGAGTTCAGCGACGCGCTGCTCGATCACGGTACGACCCGTGCCGATCGCCTGGTCTAGCGTCGTCGTCGCAACCACCGCGCGCATGGCGCTCTCGGCAGCGGCACGAACAGTGTCGTTAGGCTCGGCGAGCTGGAACACGTAATCGCGGGGATCCGAGATGTCCCAACGGACCGAATACGCCAGGTCGATAATGTTCTGGTCGCCGGTCAGGGTCAGGTTCTCACCGTCACCGACGGGGAAGTTGTCGGTGCGAATCTTCTGCACGTCGACCACCGTCACGTCGGCGATTGGTGCTGGCATCGTCAGGCGAACGCCCGGATCGAGCGTGCCTGCGTATTTGCCGAAATAGGTGACGACTCCGCGCTGCTGCGGGCCGATCTGATGGACCGAGGTGAACAGGATCCAGACGACCGCGATGATCGCGACGCCGATCGCCCAGAGTGCGCGGGCGTTAGCGCCCGAGGGCAGGCCGCCGAAGCCGCCCGTGCCGCCACCGCCGCCGCCCGAGCCGCGCGCTTTACGCAGGAACTCGTCGAGCGCGGTCGGCTTGGCGGCAGGCTTGCGGCCACCTGGAGGTTGCGCCCAGGGATTACGCGGGCCGCTGTTACCGTCGTCGCCCGAGCCGCCCCAGGGGCCTTTCGGTGTTTCGGTGGCGAGGATATCGGGGCGCCGGAACCAGCGCGAGAAGATCGTCATACCAACCTTTATAGGTGTGCGCTGGCGGAAAAACAGTGCCAAGCGGCCTTAGCGGTCCTATCTGGCGCGGATGATCGACATCGAAGGCGTAAAGGCGGCGGTTGCTGCAGTAGCGGGCAAGCGGGCGACCGTCCGGCTAGAGGGAACCCGAGCGGGCATCATCATCGATGCAACCGGGCTCGACCCGCAAGCACGTGATGCGCTGGAAGCGACCGTGCGGATGGCCGCGACCCAGCCCGGCATCTCCGAAGTACGGATCGCCGTAACGGCCGAACGCTCCACGCGGAGGCTCATCGCGGTGGCCAGCGGCAAGGGCGGCGTCGGCAAATCCACGCTCGCGGCCAACCTCGCCATCGCGATGTCGCGTGCGGGTCGCCGCGTCGGGCTTGTCGACGCCGATATCTACGGTCCGTCGCAGCCCCGGCTGATGAACGTCGAGGGCACCCGGCCAACTGCAAAGGACAAGGTCCTCGACCCCGTCCCCACCCCGTACGGTGTGCCGCTATTGTCGATGGGCCAGCTTGTCGAGCCGGGCAAGGCGATCGCATGGCGCGGGCCGATGGCGGCGGGGGCGCTCGGCCAGCTGGTCGAGGCGGACTGGGGCGTGACCGATACGCTCGTGCTCGACCTCCCGCCCGGCACCGGCGACGTCCAGCTGACGATGGTCCAGAAATACCGGCCGGCGGGCGCGGTGATCGTCTCGACCCCACAGGATCTCGCGCTTATCGACGCACGCCGCGCGATCGACCTGTTCGAAAAGGCCGGCATCCCGATCATCGGGCTGGTCGAGAACATGGCCGGCTATATCTGCCCGCATTGCGGCGAGGCATCGGACCCGTTCGGCAATGGTGGCGCAGAGGCAGCGGCGCGCGAACTCGGCATCCCGTTCCTCGGCCGCGTCCCGCTGACGATCTCGATCCGTACCGCGTCTGATGCCGGCACGCCGCCCGCCTCGAACCCGGACGATATGATTTTCATGCCGATTGCGGCTCAGGTCGTCGCATGGCTCGGAAAACTGTGAAACCCGCAGGCCTGATCCACGTTGTCTGATTACCGGTCGTACCCGACGCGTAGAGTCGCGGTACGAGCGGACCAGGTTTCTTCTCGCAGGAGGCATCGATGCCGTTGACCGCCGATGCCGACATCAAGTCTTTGCTCGAAAACGCCCGCACGATCGCGATGATTGGCGCCTCGGACCGCCCCGATCGTCCTTCCTACGGCGTGATGGCCAAGCTCCAGGCGCATGGTTACCGCGTAATCCCGGTAAACCCGCAGATTACCGGCGAGCATGTCCATGGAGAGTTCGTTTTCCGAGACCTATCGCAACTCGGTGACCCGATCGACATCGTCGACATCTTCCGCAACTCGGCCGCGGCCGATGAAGCGGTCGATCAGGCGATCGCGGTGGGCGCCAAGGCGGTGTGGATGCAGCTTGGCGTCGTCAATGAAGAAGCGGCGGCGCGTGCCGAAGCCGCAGGATTGCAGGTCGTCATGGATCGCTGCCCAGCGATCGACATCCCCCGGCTCGGGGTCGCCAAGATCGAGCAATGACGCTTGCTCCTTCGGACGATCGCGGCCAGTCTGCGTGTCAGTCCGGGAGACGCCGATGCTGGTCACGCTGTTGTCGATACTGATCGAAGACCCGCTGATGGCAACCGCGAAGGCTCGCATGGCGGCGGAGCAACCTTGTATCCAGAGCGCCGACGAGACCGACATCACCGTCTGCGGATTGCGAACCGCCGACCGTTTTCGCGTTCCATTAGTGGTACATGATGCCGGCGACCCAAAGCACGAAAGCATCCGCAACGAACGTACTCGCCTGCTCAATCGCACCTCGCCGCTCGCCGATCTCAGCCCATTTCAGGTCGGCGGCGGGATGGCGGGTGTCACCATGACCGTCGGCGGTGAAGGCGGCACGTCGTTCCGCAAGCCCGCGCCGTAAGGACCTGACCATGCTCGCCATAATCCTGTCTGCGCTGCTCCAGGCGTCCGCCACCACCGCTGCGCCTGCGGCACCGCCAGTGCCGGAGCGCTTTTCGATCCTCGTCGACCCCTGCGCAACGCAGACGAAGGACGGAAACGAGGTCGTCGTCTGCGGCAAATCCGCGACGACCACCCCACGCCTGCCGATGCGCGACGATCGCGGCCCGTCCGATCACGCCGTCGCCTCCAACCCCAACCTGAGCGCCGTCCGTGCACTGGAATTGTCGGATACACCGTGTGCGGCGCGGCAGGGAGGATGCCAGGTCGGCTTCGGCCCGCCAATCGCCCCAATCGCCAAGGCCGCGGTCGGACTGATCAAAAGCGCCCTCGCGAAGAAACCCGACAAGCGCGGCCGCGTGCCGATCGATCTCGATGGCCCCGTTGGCACGGTCAACTAGGCGGATGACGCGGCAAAGTAAGGTAGCGCGGCGCCGCACTTCCGCACGATCGCTCTTCACTTGTTTCCCCGCGAAGGCGGGGACCCAGTCTGGGCTCCCGCCTTCGCGGGAGAACAAGGGGGAGGTAGCTTTGCTGTCCACCACCCCGGCGAAGGCCGGGGCCCAATTGAGGGACGGCGCTAACGAAGCACGCGTATCGTTACTGCGACCTTTCCAATTGGGCCCCGGCCTTCGCCGGGGTGGTGGTGTTCGAGGACTGGCAGACCCTCAATCCAGAATATGCATCCACATCGGCTGCCCCACGAGGCTCTGCGACCCCCGTAGCTTCTCCAGCGCCTGCGCGATCGAGCGTTCCGGGCTCTCGTGCGTCACGATCGCGACGAGAACGCTGCCGTCCGCAATCGCCCCGCGCTGGATCAAGCTCTCGATCGAGACACCCGCGTCGCGCATCGCCGCCGCGATCTCCGCAAGTACCCCGACTCGATCCGCCACGGTGAAGCGCAGATACGCACGCCCCCGCCGCTCGCCGCTGTCCGCCTTGGGTGCCGCCGTCAGCGAGACGACCGGCATCGCGAACGGCGGGCCGAACTCGCCGCGCGCGATGTCGATCAGGTCCGCCACTACCGCACTAGCGGTCGGACCATCGCCCGCACCCGCACCCTGGAACAACAGGCGACCGACGAAATTGCCTTCCGCCACGACAGCGTTGAGCGATCCGGTGACGTGCGCCAGCGGATGATCGATCGGCACCAGATGCGGATGGACACGCTGGAACAGTCCGTCCGCGCCCGCTTCCGCCAGCCCGAGCAGTCGCACCCGATACCCCAGCGCCGCCGCCTCGGCGATATCGGCGCCGAGCAGATGCCGGATGCCACTGATCGCGACGTCGTCGAACGCCGGCTGCGTCCCGAACGCGACCGCCGCCAGGATCGACAGCTTGTGCGCCGCATCGACGCCGTCGATGTCGAAACTCGGATCGGATTCCGCAAACCCCAGCGCCTGCGCCTCGGCGAGAACCTCGGCGAAATCGCGACCTTCCGATTCCATCTTCGAGAGGATGAAATTGCAGGTGCCGTTGAGGATCCCGTAAACACGCGCGATCTCGTTCGCCGCGGCGCCTTCACGCAGGCCTTTGATGACCGGTATGCCGCCCGCGACCGCGGCCTCGAACTTCAGCGCGACGCCTGCCCCTTCGGCTGCCTGCGCGAGTTCGAGCCCGTGGTGCGCGATCATCGCCTTGTTCGCGGTGACGAAACTCCGCCCCGCCCCCAGTGTGCTCCGCGCGAGCGTCAGCGCTGGTCCGTCGGATCCCCCAATCAGTTCGACCACGACGTCCGCCCCCGGCTGTTTCGCCAATGCGGTCGTATCGTCGACCCACGCGAACCGCGACAGATCGACGCCGCGATCCTTGCCGCGATCACGCGCGGAAACCGCGACGATCTCAATCTCGCGACCTGCCCGCCGTGCAATCAACTCGCGGTTCGCATTCAGCAATCGGATCACACCGCCGCCGACGGTTCCCAGCCCCGCAAGGGCCACGCGCAATGGTTCGCTCATTTTCGTCCTCCACTCGCGCGTCCGGTTACGTTTCGGCGGGCGTTTGCGCAATCCTGATGACGCACGCGCGCGGCGCCCCTATCTGGGCGCTATGTCCGGCCGCTTCGATCACCTCCCCAACCGTCGCGCGATCATCGATCGCCGCGCCGTCGCCGAAACCATCGCCGCGCTGGAGGGTGTCGACCCCACCGCGCTACGCCGCGAAGCGACCACGCTTCTGAAGGCCGCGCTGGAGAAAGGCCGGGTAGAAGTCGAACGTCGTCTCGTCGAACACCCATCGCGCGGGTTGGAAGCATCGAGTGCGCAGGCATACCTGATCGACGCGCTGCTCCGCATCCTGTTCGATTTCACGACACAGCGGCTCTACCCCCTGCCCAATCCCACCTCGGGCGAGCGCCTCACGCTTATCGCGGTCGGCGGCTATGGCCGCGCGGAAATGGCGCCGCATTCGGACGTCGACATCGGCTTCCTGACCCCCGGCAAGCAGACGCCCTGGGCCGAGCGCGTGATCGAATCAATGCTCTACGCGCTATGGGATCTCGGACTGAAGCTCGGCCAGTCCAGCCGCTCGCTCGACGAAATGGTCCGCCAGGCCAAGAGTGACGTCACCGTCCGCACCGCGTTGCTCGAGGCACGCTACGTCTGCGGCGACACCGACCTGTACGAGCAGGCATCGCACCGCTTCAAGACGGAAGTCCAGGCCGACACCGCACGCACCTTCATCGCAGACAAGCTCGCCGAACGCGACGCACGACATCGGAAGATGGGCGACACGCGCTACGTCGTCGAACCCAACGTCAAGGAAGGCAAGGGCGGCCTGCGCGATCTCCACGCGCTCTTCTGGATCGGCAAATACATCTACGACGTCCAGCGCGCCGCCGAACTGGTCGAGGTCGGGCTGTTCACCAAGGCCGAATATCGGCTGTTCCACCGCGCCGACAATTTCTTCCAGGCGGTGCGCTGCCACCTGCACAGCATCACCGGCCGCGCCGAGGATCGGCTGACCTTCGACCTGCAACGCGAGATCGCCGACCGAATGCGGTTCTCCGACCGACCCGGCAAGTCGAAGGTCGAGCGGTTCATGCAGTTCTATTTCCTGCAGGCGAAGACTGTCGGCACGCTCAGTGGCGTCTTCCTCGCGCATCTCGACGAGAAATTCGCGGCGCGGGGACGGCGTTTCGGCCTGCCGACGATCCGTCGCTCACCGCGCAAGCTCAACGGCTTCGTGCTCGATCGCGGGCGGCTCGCATTGCCGAGCGACGACTTCTTCCGAGCCGATCCCGAACGGCTGATCGAGATCTTCCAGCTCGCCGACAAGCACGGCGTCGAGATCCACCCGCTCGCGATGCGCGCCGCCGCGCGGGATGCCAAGCTGGTCGACGACGTCCGCAACAGCCCGACGGCGAACGCGCTGTTCCTCGACGTGCTGACCTCGCCCCGCGATCCAGAACTCGTGCTCCGCTGGATGAACGAGGCTGGGGTGTTCGGCCGGTTCGTACCCGATTTCGCGCGCGTCGTCGCGCAGATGCAGTTCGACATGTATCATCACTACACCGTCGACGAGCACACCATCCGCGCCATCGGTCTGCTCGCGCGGATCGAGAACGGCACGCTAAAGGAGGACCACCCGCTCGCCAGTGCGATCTTCGAGCAGATCGTGTCGCGGCGCGCGCTGTACGTTGCGGTCTTGCTGCACGACATCGCCAAGGGCCGCGGCGGCGATCATTCGATCCTCGGGGCGGAGGTGGCGCAGCGCCTGTGCCCACGCTTCGGCCTGACGCCTGCCGAGACCGAGACCGTCGCATGGCTGGTGCGCTGGCATCTGCTGATGTCGGCGACCGCGTTCAAGCGCGACCTCAGCGACTTCAAGACGATCCTCGATTTCTGCGACGTTGTGCAGAGCCCGGAGCGCCTCCGCCTACTGCTCACGCTGACGATCGTCGACATCCGCGCCGTCGGGCCGGGCGTGTGGAACGGCTGGAAACGCCAGTTGCTCGGCGACCTCTACGAATCGGCGGAGGAAGTGCTACGACTCGGTCACAAGCAGAAAGGCCGTGCCGAACGCATCGCGGCCAAGCAGGCGCATCTTCGCGAGGAACTCGGCTGGAGCGAGGAGATCTTCGCAACGCTCGTCCACCGCCTGCCCGAAGCCTATTGGATCGCCGAACCCGAGGACGTACTCGCACACAACGCGCGCTTCCTCGCCAATACCGGCGACGCGCAGCTTGCGATCGATGCACACGTCTATCCAGGGCGCGGTGCGACGCTGGTGACGATCTATGCGGCCGATCATCCAGGGCTGTTCTACCGCATTGCCGGCGCGATCCATGTTGCCGGCGGCAACATCATCGATGCGCGGATCCACACCACCCGTGACGGAATGGCGATCGATAATTTCCTCGTCCAGGACCCATTCGGGCGGCCGTTCGACGAGTCCGGCCAACTCTCACGACTGAAGACCGCGATCGAAGATGCACTCGCAAACCGCGGCAAGCTCGCCGATCGGCTGGTAGCCAAGCCCCTGCCCCGCACGCGTGCCGAGGCGTTCGACATCGTGCCGAATGCGCTGGTCGACAACAAGGCGTCGAACCGGTTCACCGTGGTCGAGGTCAATGCGCGCGATCGGCCGGCATTGCTCAACCAGCTCGCCAACGCGCTGTTCCAGTCGAAAGTGACGATCCACTCCGCGCACGTCGCGACCTATGGCGAGCGGGCCGTGGATACCTTCTACGTCACCGACCTGACCGGCGATCGGATCACCCAGCCCGCGCGGTTGAGGACGCTGGAGCGACGCCTGCTGGCGGCGGCGGCAGGCGAAGAGATCGATCTGGCCGCTTAGCGCCTCGGTGTTCTCCCGCGAAAGCGGGAGCCCAGGGTAAAGGAACGGGGCGCTTGGAATCCTGGACTCCGGCGTTCGCAGGAGAACAAGGAGTGTTCAGGGGGATTTCCCGATCACAGACTCGAGCACGAAAAAGCCGGCCCGCAGCGAACTGCGGGCCGGCTTTTCATTCAATCACCCGATCAGAAGCGCGAGCGCAGCGTCAGGCCGTAGGTGCGTGGCTCGGCGAGGAATGCCGAGTAGAGCGCGTTGCCGGTGCCACCATAGGCTGCGACGTTGGCCGAAGACCCGGCACCCTGGAACGGCGTGTTGAACGCGACCTGGATGTAGTTCTTGTTGAACACATTCTGTGCCCAGAACTCGAGTGCCCAAGCCTGGTCCTTGCCGCGCAGGCCAACGCGGGCATTCACCACGGCGAAGCCGTCCTGCTTCTTCTCCGGCGCCAGATCGGAACCGGTATTATAGTCCGACGACAGGCGGCTATCGACATAGATCAGCCCCGACATACCGTTCGAGCCGAGATCCGGCGTCCAGGCGAACGACGTCGTGACGACGTTCTTGGGGGCGTTCGACAACTGGCTGCCCGGCAGCAGGAAGAGTGCGCGGTCGAGCGGCTCGCCGGTGGTCGAGCTGCCGATCAGGTTCTTGCGGAAATGGGTATCCGCGTAGGTATAGCCTGCCGTGAACGTGACCTGCTTGATCGGCGACATCGTCGCTTCCAGCTCAACGCCCTGCGAGATCACGCCCGGCTTCTTCGAACGGTTGGTCGGGCACCCTCCGGTCTGCGCACCAGTGACCGGATTGAACCCGTTGTCGCTATCGAGGCCGCCCAGGCTGTCCTTGCACGCTTCGATGTTCTGCACGACGAAGATCGAGCCGTTGAAGGTGTTGAGCTGGAAGTCGGTGAACTCCTCGCGGAACGCGGCGACATTGAACGTGAAGCCGCGCGTGTTGAACTTCGCCCCGAGCTCGTAATTGTTCACCTTCTCGGCGTTGAAGCGCAGGCCCGGTGCGTCGGCATTGGTCCGCGGCGTCAGCACGCCGTTTACCCCGCCCAGATCCGAGCGGTCGAGGTTGTAGCCGCCCGCCTTGTAGCCCTTGGCGAACGACGCGTAGGTCAGCAGCTTGGTGAACGGCTTCCACGACAGGACCGCCGTGCCGGTGAACTCGCCATCGCCGAAGCTGTCGTTGAGGTTCAGCGCGTTCAACGCCGGGCTGGAGTTGCCGGTGCAGGTCAAGGTCACGATGCCCTGCGCGAACGCCGTGGCGCCGCTCTGCGACTGCGTGAGGGGCGCGAGTGCCGCCTGCTGGATCGGGCAGACCGTGTTGTTGTTGTTGAACTTCGCGTTGAACTTCTTCGTTTCGTGCGTGTAGCGAAGACCGCCGGTCAGCGACAACGTGTCGGTCAGATGCAGGATGTTGTGCGTGAAGAACGCGTAGTTCTCGCTCTTCTGGCGGTAGATCGAGCCGGAGTCGCCGACGTTGTTGACCCCGCCACCGAGACCGACCCCACCGGTCAGGCGGTCGAGCGCCGACGTGATCAGGCCGCCAGCTGGGCCAAAGGCGCCGGCGATCGTCGCGCGTCCGGCCGCGCTCATGCAGCCTGGATTGTTCTGGTTCTGCAGCACGGCATTCGGGCTGACCGTCGCGACGAGGCGGCAGGCCGCGAACTGCCCGTATTGCGCGCCGAAGACGACGTTATCGACCAGCTTGAGCTTCTCGTTCGAGTAGAAGCCGCCGACCAGCCAGTCGAGCTTGTCGTTGAACAGCGAACCCTGGAGGCGGGCTTCCTGTGTGAAGGTCTTGAACTGGCGGTAGGCATTGCCGTCCGCCGCACGGTGCGTGAGATCGACATTGGTATAATCGACATCGCCCGCATTGCCCGACTTGTACTGGCGATACGCAGTGATCGACGTCAACGTCGCGCCACCGAGATCCCAGTCGGCCTGCAGCGAGCCGCCGTAATCCTTGGTCGTATTCCGGAAGGTCTGGCCGGGCGTGATCGCGACGTCGCGGCTGAACGGATCAGGCGTGTTGCCGGCCAGCGGGAACACCGCACCTTGGCGACGCAGGATGTCGACGATGCGGTTCGTCGTGTTGTTCGTGACCGCGCCATCGGTGTTGACGGTGGCGAAGAACGGCGCGACGCCGGCTGCGTTCGGGGTGGGATCGGTCGTCTCGACCTGGTTGTAATAGACCGCGCCGCAGCAGCTTTCCTTGCGGTGCGAATAGTCGCCGATCAAGCGGAAGCTCAAGGTATCGGTCGGCTTGAACAGCAACTGGCCGCGGACGAAATACCGATCGCGGTCGTTGACCCGGCTCTCGCTGCCGTTGGCCGCGGTGACGTTCTTGTAGAAGCCGTTGCGATTCACGTAGACGCCGTCAACCCGGAAGGCGAGCGTGTCGGCGATCAACGGGCCGGTGATGCCGCCCGCAAGGCGCTTCTGGTCGTAATTGCCATAGGTCGCCTCGGCGTTGCCATGCCAGTCGAACTCGGGCGACCGTGTAATGATGTTGATCAACCCCGCCGAAGCATTACGCCCGAACAATGTGCCCTGCGGTCCGCGAAGAACTTCAACCCGGTCGATCTCGCCCAGTTCGTTGAGACCGACGCCGGTGCGGCTGCGATAGACACCGTCGATAAAGACCGCGACCGAGCTTTCGAGGCCGGGATTGTCGCCGACCGTACCGATTCCGCGAATACGCGCGGACGCGTTCGATTCGTTACCGGTCGAAGAGATCAGCAACGACGGCGCAAGCTGGTTGAGCGAGCGGATGTCGCTGCCGCCCGAATTCTGCAGTGCTTCCTGACCGACTGCCGAAACCGCGATTGGCACGTTCGACAGACGCTCGGAACGGCGCGTCGCAGTGATGACGATGTCGCTGGCGTTACCCTGAATCCCGGCGTTGGCGCTCGCCGCCCGCGTGGTGTCGGCGTCCGTTGCAGCGTTGGTCTGGCCGGCAACCGATGCGTTGGCGGTACCCTGCGAGGGCGACGCCTGCGCTTCGACGGTGGACGTCGCCTGTTGCGCGAATGCCGGCGTGACGATGGCCGCAGTCGCGACGGCGGACAACAGATATGCGGTCATACGCATCGGCATTCTCTCCCTGACGTGTTCGAATGTTTTCGAACTTATGGTTTGGCCGTTAGGTAGAGATATTCCACCCTTCACGTCTAGTGATTTCCGCATACGGAAGTCTATTTTTGAACATTGTGTCTCCAAACCGCCACATAGTGACAGGCACCAAACCCTAGTTTCAAATCGCAACTGTTTCAGGAAGGGACAGCCCAAAGATGGCTCTAGTGATTTCGATGTCGGTCGCGTCTCGCCGGCAACGCAGGCAAGATCGTTTCCACGGCGATGGCCCGCAGGGGTGGGAGAAGTCGCCGCAATGACACCCCATCCGCCGCCATCCTGCATTCGCAAATTTGGAGAGCAGGCCCTGTCGAGATGGCCTGCTCCAAGCCTCTAGCCACTCCGCCGATACCCATGTCGATGCCGGCTTGCCAAGCTGCTGGATCGTGAGAGACGGCGGACTTGCATGCGTGAGGGCGCGCCGCAAACATGCCATACGCAAAAAAAAAGGCCGGCCGATCCCTCGGGACCGACCAGCCTTCAAACTCACAAAATAGCAGCCTTAGGCTACTCGGCCGTTACTTCGGTGCGAGCACCATCAGCATCTGGCGGCCTTCCATGCGGGGATACGCCTCGATCTTGGCGATCTCCGCAACGTCGTCTTGAACGCGCTTCAACAGGTTCATGCCGAGCTGGCCGTGGCTAAGCTCGCGACCGCGGAAACGCAGCGTGATCTTGACCTTGTCGCCCTCGCCGATGAAGTCGTTCACCTTCTTCATCTTCGTGTCGTAGTCATGGTCGTCGATGTTCGGACGCATCTTGATCTCCTTGATCTCCTGCGTCTTCTGCGACTTGCGTGCGAGGTTCGCCTTCTTCTGCGCCTCGTACTTGAACTTGCCGACATCGAGGAACTTGGCGACGGGCGGATCGGCGTTAGGCGACACTTCGACCAGGTCGAGGCCATGCTCGGCTGCCTGCTCGATCGCTTCGCGCGTGTACATCACGCCCAGATTCTCGCCCTCGTGATCGATCACGCGGACCTTCTGGCTCTGGATGAATTCGTTGAATCGCGGGCCGTTCATTGCGGGCGTCTGCATCGGCCGGCGCATCGTGGGAGGACGTATGGGGTTTGCTCCTGAAGTTTCTGACAATATTTGGGCCGGCGTATAGCGCAGAAACCCGCGCTCGGAAAGCCGGCCCCGTTGGATCACATATCGGGTGCGCGAGCCTCGTCCGCAAGACGCGCGATCGCTTCGTCGAGCGTCAGGATGGTCTGCGCCTGGCTGCCAAGCGTGCGCAGCGCGACCTTGCCCTCCTCGGCCTCGCGCTTGCCGACGACCAGCAGGTTCGGCACCTTCGCCAGGCTGTGCTCGCGCACCTTGTAATTGATCTTCTCGTTGCGCAGATCGGTTTCGACGCGGATCCCCGCCGCCTTCAGCTTGGCCGCAACCTCCAGCGCATAGTCGTCGGCATCCGAGACGATCGTCGCGACGACCGACTGCACCGGCGCCAGCCAGAGCGGGAAGCGGCCGGCATGATGCTCGATCAGGATGCCGATGAAGCGCTCGAACGTGCCGAGGATCGCGCGGTGCAGCATCACCGGGCGATGCCGCTCGCCGTCGGCACCAACATAGGACGCGTCTAGGCGCTCGGGCAGCACGCGGTCCGACTGGATCGTGCCGACCTGCCACGTCCGGCCGATCGCGTCGGTCAGGTGGAATTCGAGCTTCGGCGCATAGAACGCGCCCTCACCCGGCAGTTCCTCGAAGTTCGCCTTGATCGTGTCGCTCAGGCCCGACTGCATCACCGCCTCGCGCAGTTCCGCCTCGGCCTTGTCCCACATCGAATCTTCGCCGAACCGCTTCTCGGGGCGCAGCGCGAGCTTCACCGCATAGTCTTCGAAGCCCAGGTCCTTGTAGACGCTGTTGAGCAGCTCGCAGAACTTGCGCACTTCCTCGACCAGCTGGTCTTCGCGGACGAAGATGTGCGCGTCGTCCTGCGTGAACTGGCGGACGCGCATGATGCCGTGCAGCGCGCCGTGCGGCTCGTTGCGGTGGCAGCAGCCGAACTCGGCCATCCGGATCGGCAGGTCTCGGTACGACTTGATCCCCTGCTTGAAGATCAGGACGTGCGCCGGGCAGTTCATCGGCTTGAGCGCCATCAGCTCGCCCTTGCCGGACAGGACTGCGCCCTCATCCTCGCCGTTCGGGATCTCGTCGGGGACGACGAACATGTTCTCGCGGTACTTGCCCCAGTGGCCCGACTGCTCCCACTGCTTGGCGTCCATCAGCTGCGGGGTCTTGACCTCGGCATAGTCGGCAGCGTCGAGGCGACGGCGCATATACGCCTCCAGCTGGCGCCAGAGCACGAAACCGTTAGGGTGCCAGAACACCGACCCCTGCGCCTCGGACTGGAGGTGGAACAAGTCCATCTCCGCGCCGATCTTGCGGTGATCGCGCTTGGCGGCTTCTTCGAGGCGGAAGAGATGCTGGTCGAGCTGCTTCTTGTTGAGCCAGCCGGTGCCGTAGATGCGTGACAGCATCGCGTTCTTCTGGTCGCCGCGCCAATACGCGCCCGACACGCGCGTCAGCTTGAACGCGGCGGGGTCGAGCTTGCCGGTCGACGCCATGTGCGGCCCGCGGCACATGTCGAGCCACTCGCCCTGGCGGTAGATCGTCAGCTCCTCGCCCTCGGGCAATTCGGCGGCCCATTCGGCTTTGAAGCTCTCGCCCTGCTGCGTCCAGCGGTCGATCAATTGCTGGCGCGACCAGACCTCGCGCAGGAACGGCTCGTTCCGGGCGATGATCGCGCGCATCTCGGCTTCGATCGCGGGCAAGTCCTCGTCGGTGAACGGGCGGTCCTTCGGCGCGAAGTCGTAATAGAAGCCGTCGTCGGTTGCAGGACCGAAAGTGATCTGCGTGCCAGGGAAGAGGTGCTGGACCGCTTCGGCCATGACGTGCGCGAGATCGTGGCGAACGAGTTCGAGCGCATCGGCCTCGTCGCGCGCGGTCACCAGCGCGAGTGCGGTGTCGCCCTCGAACGGCCGGTTGAGATCGCGCACCTGCCCGTCGATGCGCGCGGCGAGCGCGGCCTTAGCGAGACCGGGGCCGATCGCGGCGGCGACGTCCGCGGGGGTAGTCCCGGGCGCAACCTCGCGGACGGAACCGTCGGGCAGCGTGATTCGGAACATGGCGGACATGGAGGACTTTCTGGTGTTGGAAGAGCCGCGGCTTATGCAGTCGCACACCCTATATAGGCAAGCCGGCGTCGAACGTCACGCCACCCCGAACGGGACGACATGGTTTGCCTGCGTGTGGCCGACCTCGGCGCGACCGAGATACGGCACGCCCATGTCGCGGCTCCACCGCACCATCATGTAATCGAGCGTCTCGCCCCAGGGTGGATCGTTCTCCTGGACCGCGGTCACGGCGCCGAGGCGCAGGCCGGCGATGCCCTTCAACTGCGTGGCGTTGGCGACTTTGAACAGCATGCGGTCGATCGCGTACATCGGTTCGGACACCTCTTCGACGATCAGGACGTGGTCGGTCAGGTCGGGCAGCCACGGCGTACCGATCAGCGAGGTGAGGATGCTGAGGTTGAAGGCGGCCGACGGTTGCCCGTTCAGTCCCGGCTCCAGCCCGGCCCGATCGCCGCGCACCATCCAGTCGAGCGATCGCGCGACCGTCGCCTCGCCGTCGTGGCGGTTGATGTCGCTGACCATCGGGCCGTGCACAGGCCTGCCAATCCGCCGGGCGTAGAGTGCGCCGAGCAGGAAGCCGACGTCGGAATAGCCGAGATAGGTCTTGTGGCGAGCGGCGCGGCCGAGTTCGGACATGACCATCGCCAGGATGCGATTGGAGCCATAGCCTCCGCGGAGGAACCAGATCGCGTCGAATGTGGGATCGTTGGCATATTCGAGGAATGCCGCCGCCCGTCGAAAGTCGGAACCGGCGAAGTGGCCGTCGGTCTCCAGGCATTGCGGGTGGAAGACGAGTTCGACCTCCGGGAACGCGGTGGCGGCGTAGGCGGTGATCTTGGGGATCGCCGCGGGATTGGCCCGGCTCGACGCGGCGAGGACACCGATGCGCATTGTTCGTGTTCCCGACCTTGCCCCGTTTCCAAACCGCCCATATCGCGGGCCGATGGATATCAGCAAACCCTGTTTCTTCGTCGGCATCGGCGGCAGCGGCATGATGCCGCTCGCGATGATCCTCGCGGGCCGCGGCGCGACCGTCGCGGGCTCGGACCGCAACCTCGACCAGGGCCGCGTGCCGGCGAAGTTCGACGACCTCGCGGCGAAGGGCGTTGCGCTGTTCCCGCAGGACGGCAGCGGGATCGTCTCGGCCGACCAGCTCGTCATCGCTTCCGCGGCGATCGAGGCGACCGTGCCCGACATGATCGCGGCGGATGCGCTCGGCTGCACCCGCTCGACCCGTGCGGCGATGCTGGCCTCATTGTTCAACGACAGCCGGTTGCCGATCGGTGTCGCGGGCACGAGCGGCAAGTCGACCGTCACCGGGATGATCGGGTGGATCCTTCACGCCGTCGGGCGCGATCCGACGGTGATGAACGGCGCGGTGATGAAGAACTTCGCCACGCCTGACGCCCCGTTCGCCAGCGCGCTCGTCGGAGAGGGCGAGGCTTTCGTCAGCGAGGTCGACGAGAGCGACGGGTCGATCGCCGGCTATGCGCCGAAGATCGCGGTGCTGAACAACGTTAGCCTCGACCACAAGTCGCTGGAGGAACTGCGACTGCTGTTCGGGGACTTCGTCGCCAAGGCCGAGACGGCGGTGGTGAACGCGAACGATCCCGATGCGGCGGCACTCGCCTCGCGGCTACCGCGCGGTCAGATCACCACCTTTGCGATCGATGCGTCGGCCGATCTTCGTGCCGAGAATTTGAAGCCGGAGCCATTCGCTATCCGCTTCGACATCGTCTCGCGTGGCGTTCGGACGCCGGTGAAGCTCGCCGTGCCTGGGCGGCATAACGTGTCGAATGCGCTGGCCGCGATCGGAGCGGCGATGGCGGCCGACGTGTCGTTGGCCGATGCGGTGAAGGCGATTGCTGGGTTCACCGGTCTGCGTCGTCGCTTCGACCTCGTGGGAGAGGCTGGCGGGATCGCGGTGATCGACGATTTCGGGCACAACCCAGACAAGATCGCCGCCACGCTCGACACGCTCCATGCGTTTCCGGGGCGGCTGCTCCTGTTCTTCCAGCCGCATGGCTATGGACCGTTGAAGGTGATGGGGCGCGAGCTGGTGGCTACGTTCGTCGAACGGATGGCGGAGGACGACGTGCTCGTCCTGCCCGACCCCGCCTATTACGGCGGCACCGTCGCGCGGGAGGTCACCAGCGCGGACATCGTCGGGCAGATCGTCGAGGGTGGTCGCGATGCGCGGCACATCGCCGACCGCGCCGAGGCTGCCGCGGCGTTGGTCGCCGAGGCACGGCCGGGCGACCGGATCGTGGTGATGGGCGCGCGGGACGACACGCTGAGCGTGCTGGCGGCGGGGATGGTCGACGCGCTCGCCACCTGATACAAAGCAAGCAGGAGACCGCCCATGTTCCGCCGCCTGTTCCTCGACCACCCCGCCACCGTCGGGGAGAGCTATGTCGAGCATTTCGGCGTCGCCGGGCGCTTTGGCATGACGATGATCAAGGGCGGTCTGGGCGCTCTGGTCCATGCGTTCGTGCCGGCGCTGTGCAAGACGCGCGGGAGCGAGACGGTCGCCGAGCTGCACCGCCAGATGGTGCTGAAGCGCGGCGCGGTCGCGGCCGATCAGACGCAGATGAAGACGGTCGAATTCATTATTTGACGATCTTTCGGAAGCCCGCCGGCTTCCAAAGGTCAGGATAAAGTCACACCAGGACGCGTTCGCCCGCGTCTGGCAACGATGCCTCATGACAAGCCAGCCTCTCTTAGTGTAAAGTTCGGTTGACACCTTTAGGCCTAGGTGACAAGTTCCCTTTACTGATTCGAAAGGGTGCTTTCCATGGCTAACAGTGCAGCGGTTCGGCGATACAGCCAACGGGTCATGGTGTTGATGTTCCTGTATGCGGCGAGCCTGATGGCGGTCGTCTTCAGCTTCAGCCGGCATCTTTTGACGGGTCCCCCGGCCTATGCGGCGGCGATCCTGCCCGCCCTGCCGATCATCGGCATATTCGTTGCGATTGGCCGCTACCTGATCGAGGAAACCGACGAATATCTCCGTATGCTGATGATCCGGCAGTCGTTGATTGCCAGTGGTTTCATGCTCAGCATCGTCACTGCCTGGGGGTTTCTCGAAGGGTTCGGCCTCGTCCCGCACATCGTTTCCTATTACGCTGCGGTGCTCTGGTTCGCGGGCATGTGGGTCGGCTTTGGGTATAATATCGTGGTGACGCGGCGCTCGGCATGAAGAACCGCCTCAAGGTGTTGCGCGCCGAGCGGGACTGGAGCCAGGGCGACCTCGCCGACCGTCTCGACGTGTCGCGGCAGAGCGTCAACGCGATCGAGACGGGGCGCTATGATCCGTCGCTGCCGCTCGCGTTCAAGATCGCCGAACTGTTCGACCTCAGCATCGAAGACATTTTCACTAGCCCGTCGAAGGAGTCGTGACATGATTTCGCAGTTCAAAGCTCGTCTTGCCGCTACCGCCGTAACGCTGATGATCGTCCTGAATCCCGCGGCGAGCCACGCGCAGGCTGCGACCAATGCCGCGCTGAAGGTCGATGCGGCCGAGACGCAGATGCAACATATATCGGTGCAGGCCATCGGCAAGGGGACGCCCGTGATCCTCGTTCCAGGGTTGTCGTCGCCGCGCGCCGTCTGGTCAGGCGTCGTCCCTGCTCTCGCAAAGTCGCACCGGGTGTTTGTCGTGCAGGTCAACGGCTTTGGCGGCGACGATCCGCGCGCGAACCTGTCGCCCGGCATTCTCGACGGGATCGTCGGCGACCTGCACACGCTCATTGCCCAGTCGAAGCTCGGCAAGCCGGCGATCGTCGGGCATTCGATGGGCGGGCTGGTCGCGCTGATGCTGGCGAAGGCGCATCCGGAGGACGTCGGCAAGCTGATGATCGTCGATTCGCTGCCGTATATCGGCGAGATCTTCGCACCCGGCGCGACGGTGGCGGCGCTCGAACCGCAGGCCAGCGCGATGCGCGCCGGGATGGCCGCGGCGTACGGGAAGCCGGCGAACCCCGCGGCGAACGCGGCGCTTGCCGCGCGCATGGCGCTGAAGCCCGCGTCGCGCGCGGCGGTTGCCGACTGGGCGGCGAACGCGGATGCGCGCGTCTCGGCGCAGGCGATGTACGAGGACCTGACCACCGACCTGCGTCCCGACATCGCGTCCATCGCGGTGCCGATCACGCTAGTCTATCCGTGGAACGCGGTGGGGCCGACCAAGCCCGCGGCCGACGCGCTCTATCGGAAGGCTTACGCCACGGCGCCACACGTAACCTTCGTCGATATCGGCGATGCGGCGCATTTCGTGATGCTCGATCAGCCTGCCGCGTTCCAGGCTGCACTCGACGCCTTTCTCCGGCGCTGAGGGGCGGCTAAGGTGTCGGCATGACCGATACCGCCACGCCGCCTGCACCGACGCCGCCCGCCAAGGAGCGCCCTCGCCTCGCCTATCACCATACACCGGGAACAGGCCCGACGATCGTGTTCCTGTCCGGCTACGCTTCCGACATGATGGGGACCAAGGCCGTGACGCTGGAGGCGTGGGCGAAGTCCGAGGGGCGCGCGTTCCTGCGGTTCGACTATGGTGGCTGTGGGCAGAGCGAAGGCGCGTTCGAGGCCCAGACGCTGGTCGACTGGCGCGACGACGTGCTGGCGATGATCGATGCGCTGGTGGAGGATTCGGCGATCCTCGTCGGATCGTCGATGGGCGGGTGGCTGATGCTGCTGGCGGCGAAGATGCGGCCCGATCTGGTCAAGGGTCTGGTCGGGATCGCGCCGGCGCCCGACTTCACCGACTGGGGCTTTACCACCGACGAGAAGATGGCACTGCTTAGCAACGGGCGGATCGAGCGCAAGAACCCCTATGGCCCCGAGCCGACGGTCTATACGCGTCCCTTCTGGTCGTCGGGCGAGGCCAACCGGCTGATGTTCGGCGAGATCGCGTTCGACGGCCCGGTCCGGCTGGTACAAGGGCAGCGCGATCCGGACGTGCCGTGGCATCGTACCGCGCGCCTTGCCGAGCTGTTGCGTTCAGCCGACGTGCAGACATGGCTGGTCAAGGACGGTGACCACCGCCTGTCGCGTGACAGCGACATCTCCCTCATCATCCGGGCGGTGGAGGATGTGATCGCCGCCTTATGATACTGATAGTGTTGCTTGCCGCTGCGCAGGCCGCCGCCCCCAGTCCAGCCGCCGCTCCTGCTGCCGGCCCCGTCGATGCGCAGAGCGGTCGGTTCGCTCGCTGTGCTGCCCTGGCGCAGAGCGACCCCGCCGGCGCACGGGCCGCGGCGGGGCGCTGGCGAATCAGCGGGGGACGGTATTTCGCGCGGCAATGCGCCGGGCTCGCCTTCGCCGCCGAAAAGAATTGGCCGTCGGCGGCGGCCGAATTCGAGGAAGCGGCGCGGGAGGCACAGATCGCGAAGGACACGCGAGCAGCCAATTATTGGGCACAGGCGGGCAATGCATGGCTCGCCTCGGGGCAGCCCGCCAAGGCGCGTGTCGCACTCGATTCCGCGCTTACCGCGGGGTCGCTGACCGGACTGCCGCTCGGTGAAGCGCAACTGGATCATGCGCGCGCGCTGGTCGCGGCGGGCGAGCTTGATGCGGCGCGGAGCGATCTCGATCTTGCGCTGACGACCGCCGGCGCCGACCCGCTCGCGTGGCTGTTGTCGGCGACGCTAGCCCGTCGGATGAGCAACATTCCGCGCGCCAAAGCAGATATCGCACAGGCCTTGAAGCGCTCGGCCGACGATGCGTCGGTTCAGTTGGAAGCGGGGAACATCGCGGCGTCGGCTGGCGACGAAGCGGCTGCGCGGGAGGCATGGGGAACGGCTGCGAAATTGTCGCCGACGACCGATGTCGGACGCAACGCGGTCATGGCGCTCAAGCAGTTCGACGCTGCGAAATAATCTGGACTGTTGGGCCAGTCACTCGGGACCGGCCCGGCATTCTGATCAGCGGCGGACCATCGTGCTGCGTGCGATCTTACTCACCAGACCGGGCAGACCGGGATAGCTCGCCTTGTGATACGGCGAGAGCGCGTCGAGTTCGGCGGTGATCCGCCGGTGAGCCTCGCCCAGTGCGTGGTAGGGTAGACCCGGCAACAGGTGATGCAGCGCGTGGTAGCGCAGACCCACAGGTGCCCAGAGCGCGGGCAGCAACGCCGGCGGCGGGACGTTGACCGTGTCGAGATACTGCGCGGTCACCGTCATCGGCTCGCCGTCATTCTCCCACAGATGCGCAACCAGCGTACGGACCTGGTTGAGTACCGCGAACGCCGATGCGACCGCGAAGATCGTGACGAACGCACGCAGGGGCAAAACGCCGGTCACGGTGATCGCGATCAGCGTGATTGCCCACAGGCTCGCGGCAATCTCGAGTCGATCCCAATATACCTTCGCCTCGCCTTCGGGGGCGCGACGGCGGAACTGCGGGTTGATCGCAAGGGCCGAATAGCGCTCGACGATCATCGTCCGCAGCTTGGGCGACAGCAGCGAGATCGGCGACAGGATCGCGAACCGGATCAGCAGCGCGAGCGGCGCCAGCGCCGATACGACGATGAACAGCGGCAGCGTCCACGGCTTCATGAGCGCGAGCGGCAAATATTCGGGATCCTCGACCGTGCCGTACCGCGTCTTGGCGTGGTGGAGGTTGTGGACGCCCTCGTACATGAAGGACGGGGTCAACAGCGGAATGCCGACCAGTACGTTCCAGCCGAGCCGGAAGTTCGGCACGGAGGCGTGCTTCATGTGGCTGACTTCATGGATGAAGCTCAAACCGCGGTATAGGCCCAGCATTGCCACGATGCCGGCAACGATCACCACCGGCGTCGCCGTCGAGGTGGCCGCCACTGCCAGTGCACCGTAGCCGACCACCATCGACGCGATCAGGTCGGCCCAGTAGATCGCCGGACGCGGCTTCACCAGATCGCGCGTCAGGTCTGCGGCTGCACGCAGCATCGCCTTGTCGTCGGCAACGCGCTCGATCCCTCCGACACGGGGCGAACCCGCGGGAGTGGAAGCTGGAGCGGCCGTGCCGCGAGCGAGGCTGAGCGATGTGTCCATGGGCATATCCATTGCCCGAAGATAGTGGCGGTACCGTGGCATTTACAGGCCGCGCCGATGCCGCCGTGCCGGAGGAAACCCGATCACTCTGACAGGGTCTTGCGATGACGCACGTGTCACTCGCCTTTATTCGCTTCGCTGGGTAGACACGCGCAACTGCGTATTTGGGAACACGACATGGCCAACCTCATCATTCGACCGGTCGAGACCAAGAAGGACCGCAAGATCTTCATCGATCTGCCGTTTCGTCTCTATGCCGACGACCCAAATTGGGTACCGCCTTTGAAGTCGGAAGCGCTCGGACTGATCACGCCCGAGAAGAACGGCTGGTTCAGCCATGCCAAGGCGCAGTTGTTTCTTGCAGAAGAGGACGGCCGCGTCGTGGGGCGGATCTCGGCGCATATCGATACGCTCGCGCTGACGATGCCCGCCGAGCAGGGGTTCGGGCCCGGCGTCGGCCAATGGGGCTTGATGGAAGCGGAGCGGCAGGACGTGTTCCAGGCGCTGCTGGAGCGCGCCGAAGCATGGCTGCGCGAGCAGGGCATGACGCGCGCGCTCGGGCCGATCAGCATGTCGATCTGGGAGGAGCCCGGCCTACTGATCGACGGTTACGATCATCCGCCGACGATCATGATGGGGCACGCCAAGCGCGAATATCGCGGCTGGATCGAATGGGCGCAGTACCGTCCGATAAAGCAGCTGATGACCTATGAGGTCGACGTCACCAAGCAGTTCCCGCCGATCGTCCAGCGCATCATCAAGTCGGGTGAGAAGAACCCGCGGATCAGCGTGCGCAACGTCGACAAGACGAAGTTCGAGGAGGAGGCAGCAATCATCCTGTCGATCCTCAACGACGCGTGGCGCGACAATTGGGGATTCGTGCCTTTGACCCCGCCGGAGATCAAGGACGTGGGCGTGAAGCTGAAGCCGATCGTGTTCAACGACCTGATCCGGATTGCCGAACTCGACGGCAAGCCGGTCGCGTTCATGATTACGTTGCCGGACCTCAATGAGGCGATCAAGCCGCTGAACGGGAACCTGCTGCCGTTCGGTTGGGCAAAGCTGTTGTGGTGGTTGCGCAAACCCAAAGTGCGGACGGTGCGCGTGCCGTTGATGGGGGTGGTGAAGGAACTGCAGGCGTCGCGCATGGCGAGCCAGCTGGCCTTCATGATGATCGAATATATCCGTCGTGCTTCGGTCGAGAATTACGGGGCGCAGCGCGCGGAGATCGGCTGGATCTTGGACGACAACCAAGGGATGCGGTCGATCGCCGAGACGATCGAGAGCCGGGTAAACAAGGTGTACCAGGTGTACGAGCGGGTGCTTTAGGGCGAGGCGGCGACATTCTTCCACCGAAGAACAGCGTGTTTCCCCGCGAAGGCGGGGATCCAGACTGGGCTCCCGCCTTCGCGGGATAACAAGAAGGCTGAAACCGACGGTTGTTGCTGCCCCTACTCCCGTTTCCTATTGCCGAACGGAAGCTTGAGGGTGACCGCAGCCCCCTGCCCGCTTGCGCCGGGTAGCTGCGTTCGGATCGCGTGAACATTCCCCTTGCCACCACCCGGCAGCCGGAACGACAGCGGGTCACCCCGCGGAGGCTGGACCGGTTCGGGAAGCGTCGCCAGCCTTTGGTCGGTTGGAAGGGCGCAGACGACGATCTCGCCATCGGGGTCCGTCTGGACGGGACACGGCATCGTCGGCCGAACAGGCCGCTTGCGAAATTCGGGTGGAAGCGGCGGCCCGGCTACCGCTTGAAGCAGGAGCAGGCCGGCCAGCATCTAGAAGCGCCGGGAAATGCCGGCGTACACCCGCGCATCGGGGGTGTTCGCGTTCAACCCCGCCGCACCGAATAGGTCGAACTGGAGATTGTCGTTCGCCATCCATGCGAGCGACAGCGCCGCGACCGCCTGCGTCTCATGCTCCTGCGGATCGTCGTCGCGGAGCGCCTGCATCTCGCCGGTCAGCGTGAAGGCCTTGTCTAGTTTCACCGCTAGGCCAGCGGTCGAACTGTACGCGAGATGCCGGCCATTGCCGTCCTGATCGACCGCCCCATCGATCTCCGGTGTGAAGTCGAGCGAGACCGTGTCGGAGATCTCGTAGGTCACGGGAACCAGGAACCCTGCGCCCCAATCACCGGCACCGATCGGCGAGCGGCCAACCGGCAGTGTTACGAACGGCAGCACCGATACCGACAAGCCGGCGCCGTCGGGATTATGGAGGTTCGCCTTCATCCCGAGCGACACGTCGCCGACACCGTTCACCGTATCGATGCCGGTCGAATCACGCATCCGGTCGTGCCCGAACGGCGTCCAGCCGATCCGCGCCTCGATCGAGTCGCTCACGCCGACGCGAACCAGCGTGTCGCCGAACAGAATATTATCCTCGCGCGAGCCGGGCTGATCGTCGCGCGTCCAGTCCGCGATCGACGTCTCGACCGAAATTTTCCCGGGCGCGATCGTGCAGGCGGGCGTGTCGATGCCAGGACGATCGGGGCAATATTCGCGGTCCTGCGCCATCGCCGCGCCGGACAGGCTCGCCAACGCGATACCGATCAGTAGCTGTTTCATCGCAGGCGGACCCAAGTCGGCGCATGATCGCTCGCTTTTTCGCGGCCGCGATAGGCCTTGTCGACGCCGGCATCGATCATTCGGTCGGCTGCCTGAGGACTGAGCAGCAGATGGTCGATACGGAACCCGGCGTCGCGCTGCCAGGCGCCGGCCTGGTAATCCCAGAACGTCCAGACGCCACCCTTGGGGAATTGCGTCCGGAGCGCGTCGGTCCAGCCCTGTGCGACGAGCGCGCGGTAATGCTCGCGGCTTTCCGGTTGCATGAGCGCGTCGTCCTGCATCGCGCGGACGGAGAAGGTGTCGTCGTCATTGGCGATGACGTTGTAGTCGCCCGCAAGGATGGCTGGCTTTTCCTCCGCAAGCAGGACGCGCGCACGGGCGGCGAGGCGGTCCATCCAGCGGAGCTTGTAGTCGAACTTCGGACCAGGCTGCGGGTTGCCGTTGGGCAAGTAAAGCGCGGCGACGATCAGGCCGTCGATCTCCGCCTCGATGTAGCGGCTATGCTCGTCCTCTGGTTCGCCTTCGAGACCGCGCTGGCGGACGACGGGCGTGCCGCTCTTCGCGAGGATCGCGACGCCGTTCCAGGCCTTCTGGCCGTGCCAGACTGCCCCGTATCCGGCGGCCTCGATGTCGGCGATCGGGAAGGTATCGTCGCTCGACTTCAGTTCCTGAAGGCAGACGATGTCGGGCTGGTCTTCGGTGAGATATTCGATCAGCCGCGGCAACCGCGCCTTGATGCCATTGACGTTGTACGTGACGATTTTCATGGGAACGTCAGACCGAGAAGCTGGAGCCGCAGCCGCAACCCGACGCGGCATTGGGGTTCTCGACCTTGAACGCGGCGCCGGCGAGCGACTCGACGTAATCGACCGCACAGCCACGGACGAGGTCGATGCTGACGCTGTCGACGACGAGCTTCACGCCGTCATGCTCGGCGATCACGTCGTCTGGCTCGACCGAATCGGCGAACCCGAACTTGTACTGGAACCCGGAGCAGCCGCCGCCGTCGACCGAGAGACGCAGGATCGCCGGCTTCCCCTGCTTGACGGCGATCGCCGCGACACGTGCCGCGGCGGAGGGGGTGAGGATGATGTCTTGGACCAGCGTTGCCATGCGCTGGAGATAGGAGGTTGCGGTAGCGGCGGCAACCTTGGGGTTTGGGAGGGCTGAACCAGCGCGTGCTTCTCCCCTCTCTGGAAGGGAGCGGTCGGGGGTGGGTCGGCTTCCGCATGGTGGACGGTGGTGGCCTAAGCTGGCCTACCCACCCCCAGCCCCTCCCTTTCAGGGAGGGGAGCTAGATGGGGTTCAGTCCTGCGCGGCGGGGCCGCTGGTCGAAACCGGGATCGCGTTTACCGAGCGGTCCTGCGCGGCGAGGAGGTAATCCGCGGTCGTCAAGAACGGCACCGGGTTGACCGCGTGGCCATCGATGCGAACTTCGTAATGGAGATGCGAGCCGGTCGAGCGGCCGGTCGAGCCCATCAGCGCGATCAGCTGGCCGCGAACGACGCGGGCGTTGTCGCCGACGAGGATCTTCGACAGATGGCCGTAGCGCGTCGCGATGCCCTTGCCGTGGCTGATCTCGACCATGTTGCCGTAGCCGCCCTGGCGACCGGCGTGTGCGATGATGCCATCGGCGGTGGCGTAGATCGGCGTGCCGACCGGGCCGGGAATGTCGACGCCGGCATGCATCGCCGCGGTCCCGCGGAACGGATCGGAGCGGATACCGAAATTGCTGGTGAACGAGAGCGAGTGGACCGGCTGCACTGACGGGATCGCGATCACGCCCTGCTGCATCGCATCGAGCTTCTTCCAGGTCTGGAACAGCGTGCGGAACTGCGCGTCGGCGCGGAGATCCGCGGTGGCTTCCTCGGTGTTCGCGGCGATCATCGGACCACCGGTTGCAGCGACGTGGTGCGCTACCTTGGAGGCGACGACCTGAGCCTCGGCAGTGGCGCCGACCGTGGCCATTCCCATCACTGTTGCGGCAATCGCCAACCGGCGAAACGTAAACGACTTCGACACCATCGACACCGCCTTGAGGCGCGTCACGATGGCTGCTGCGGTAAATTCGACCATTGGTCCCCGACACAAAAATGCAGGGCCGTTCGCTTCAAGGCGGACGGCTCCGAAACTCTGTCCTGACTCGCAGCCCCTCCGCGCACCAGACACTCTGGGTTAGGCCGGATACCGCCGTTCCGGGCAATAGCTCCGCGCAGTCGGCGCGGCGGAGCGGCAGGTTGCTGCGGCGAGTTGATGCGAATTGGGACGATTGCGAGGGAACAGGAAGCCGCCGACGACATCGGACGTGAAATGTCGGCGAATCTCCGAACGTTACTGCGCCCTGTTCAGAGCGCCTTGGCGGCGGCCAAAACCGCCTCGGCATGGCCCGCCACGCGCACCTTGTGCCAAGCCTTGGCCAGCGTGCCGTCGGCGCCAAACAGGAACGTCGCGCGCTCGATGCCCATGTACTTGCGACCATACATCGTCTTCTCGACCCACACGCCGAAAGCCTCGCAGGCGACACCTTCGACATCGCTGGCAAGCCGGACCGCAAGTCGATGTTTTGCCGTGAATTTTGCGTGCGACGCGGCGTTGTCTTTCGATACGCCGACGACGGTTACGCCTGCCGCTGAGAACACGTCAGAGAGTGCGGAGAAGTCCTTCGCTTCGGTGGTGCAACCGGCCGTGTCGTCCTTCGGGTAGAAATACACCACCAGCGGCGCGCCGAGGCTCGCGAGCGAAACCACGGCGTCATCGATCGTCACCGATATGTCGGGGATCTTCGAACCTTCATTCATCCTACTCTCCCGTCACCTGCGCCCAGAACTGGCGGACCTCCTGCCGCGTCGTTTCGAGCGTGGCAACCACCGCCGGCCAGTCCGTCACGCCGATCGCGCGGGCGATGAGATCCTCCGTGGCATGCCCTGGCGGCGCGGCATCGGGTGCGACGAGCCGCAACGTCACGAGCAAACGCGTGAGGACGTCGTGCGCCGGTCGAAGTGACGGCGGGACCAGCTCCTCCCGGATCAATGCATCGATCGCGCCGCCTAGATTGGGATCGAACCCGGCCTTGTTCACGAGCTGGACGACATGGGTCGCGAATTCGAGATCGACGAGGCCACCGGGAAGCAGCTTGGCGTCGAGTGCGCCCTTGGGCGGTTTGTGCGCGGCCATGTCGCTCCGCATCGTTCGCGCGTCGGCGATCACGTCGCGCGCCGGGCGATCACCTTCGAGCACGCCGCGGACGATCGCCGCCACCGCATCCCGAGCTACGGCCGATCCGAATACCGGGCGGGCGCGGGTGAGCGCCATGTGCTCCCAGGTCCAGGCATCCTCGCGCTGGTAGCGGGCGAAGCTGTCGAGCGTGACGACCAGTGGCCCCTGCCCGCCCGATGGCCGCAACCGGGTGTCGATCTGGTACAGCGGGCCTGCTGCGGTCGCGACCGACAGAGCGCCGGTCAGCCGCTGTGCGAGACGATTATAATAGAGCGTTGCGCCAAGCGGTTTGGGGCCATCGGACTCTGCGGCAAAATCGCCCGTAAACAGATAGATGAGATCGAGATCGGACGCGTGGGTGAGCATCGCGCCACCCATTCGACCTAGCGCCAGCACGACGAGTTCGCTGTTCGGCACGCGGCCATGGACCTTGGCGAACTCCTCTATCGTCGCGGTTGCGAGGACGCCGATCGCCGCCTCCGCGACGCGCGCATAGCCCGCCGCGACGTCTAGCGGATCGGACACGCCAGCGACGATCTGTGCCCCGAGCGCGAATCGAAGCTCGCCGACGACGCGCCGGACGTGATCGAGCCGAGACTGATAGTCGCCGCCCGCCTCGCCCGCACGCATGATGGCTTCGAGCGCGGCGACGTCGCCGACGGGTTCGAACGCGGTCGCATCGATCAGTCCGTCAAGCAGGTCGGGGCGGCGACCGAGATCATCCGCGAGCGTCGGAGCATGGCTAAGGATGGCGGCAAGCAACGTCGCCAAGCCCGGTCGCGCCTCCAACAAGCGGAAGATGTTGATCGCGCTCGGCAGGCGTTCAAGCAATGCGTCCAGTCGGAGAAGCGCCGCCTGCGGGACGGGCGCAGTCGCCAACGCGGGGACGAGCGTGGGCAACACCGCCTCCAGCGCCTCACGCGCGGCCGGACTGCGCAGCGCGGGATACGCGCCACCCCGCCACACCTCGATCCGCCGACGTGCCGATTCGGGCTCGTCGAACCCGGCCGCGGCTAGGTCGGCTTCGAGCTTCACCGCGTCATGCGAGAAGGCCGGGCGAACGGTGTCGTCGAGCGCGTCGTAGATTCGGCCAGTCGCCGTGACGCGCGGTTCGAGCAGCGCCAGCAGCGCGCCCGAATCGTCCAGCCCGTGCAATTTCGCCACGCGGTCTAGCGCCTCACCGGTCGGCAAGGCGTGCGTCTGGCGATCGTCGATCATCTGGACGCGGTGCTCGATCGTTCGGAGCAGCGTGTAGCCCTCGATCAACGCAGTCGATTCATCAGTGCCGATCCAGCCTGCTTCGGCCAGTCGGGATAGGGCATCGCGGGTTGCGGGCGCGCGCAGGGCGGGATCGCGACCGCCGTGAATCAGCTGATGAATCTGCGCGAAGAACTCGGCCTCGCGGATGCCGCCACGACCGCGCTTCAGGTCATAGCCGGGGCCGAATGCCTGGCCTTGCGAATGATGATCGCGGATCCGCGCGGAGATGCCGCGGATTTCGCCGATCGCGCCGAAATCGAGCGCGCGACGCCACACGAACGGACGAATCGCGTCGAGAAATCGCTGGCCGAGCGCGATGTCACCGGCGGCTGCGCGCGCTCTGATGAAGGCGGCACGCTCCCACGGCAGCGCTTGTGCTTCGTAATAGCCGATCGCCGCATCGACCGGCAGCGCGATCGGGGTGATCTCGGGTGATGGTCGCAGGCGAAGGTCGACGCGCAGGACATAGCCGTCGCCGTCGCGCGCCTGGAGCAGTTCGACGACGCGCTTGCCGATCCGGACCGCCGCCTCTTCAGGCTCCTCGCGCGGACGTCGGGGCAGCGTCGCCGGGTCGAACAACAGGATCGGATCGATGTCCGACGAATAATTGAGTTCGCTGCTGCCCTGCTTGCCGAGCGCGATTGCGACGAAGCCGCGTGGTTCGGCGCCGGGGGTCCGCTCCTCGATCGCGGTGCGGATCGCGGTGTCGAGCGCATAGTCGGCGAAGCGGGTCAGCGCGTCGGTCACTGCGGTGAGATCGAGAACACCCGCCAGATCGCCGATCGCGACGTTGAGCGCCATTGCGCGCCGTTCGATCCGCAGGCGACGCGCGACCGGCATGTCGGCTTCGGCACTCGACAAGGAGAGGTCCAGCTTTCCGGCCGCCAGCGATCGCGCCAAGTCCGGCTCACGGTTGAGGACCATCGCCAGGAATGGGGACCAAAGTCTTGCGCGGTCGAGCGCGGCGTTTATCGCCAGTTCAGGTGAGACTAAAGCCATGCGACATCGCTATAATCCGCTGCCTACGCGTGTCACGATAAAGCAACGAAAACGCTATTGGCCCGTTGTAGCGAACATGACTTACGCATTCCTCACGATCAGGCGCGAAGAGAACGGCCAGCAGGTCGTGCGCCACCCCCGCGCGACGGACGTGATCGGTCACGCGCTGCGTGGCGCGTTCGACGACACGCACTCGGTACCCGACGATATGATGATGATGTTGCGCCGTCTGGACGCCATGCCGCATCGCCTCAACTGAGCGATGCGGCATTCGTCAGTCGAGTTTAGCGACCGCGGCTGAGTTCTTCGACATCGCCCATGATGGAATCAAGTGCGGTTTTGCTCGTATCCGTCTCGTGATCGCGTCGCGATGGTAGCGAACCATCGGTGAGGATCGTTTCGAGCGCAACGCGACCACGCGCAACACGGCTCTTGATCGTGCCCACGGCAACGCTGCAGATCTCTGCCGCCTCTTCATACGCAAAGCCACCCGCACCGACCAGAATCAGCGCTTCACGCTGCGGCTGAGGGAGATGCATCAACGCACGCTGCATATCGCCCAGCTCGACGTGACGATCCTGGCTCGCAGGCGCAGCGAGGATACGGTCTGCGACCAGATCGTCCCACTCGCCCTTGAAGCGCGCACGCCGCATCTGCGACAGATACAGGTTGCGAAGAATGATGAACGTCCACGCCCGCATGTTCGTCCCGGCCTGGAATCGAAGACGCGCGGCCCAGGCCTTGAGCAGCGTTTCCTGCACGAGATCGTCGGCAAGATCGCGGCTGCCCGAAAGTGAGCGCCCGAACGCACGCAAATGCGGGATCACCTGGGCAAGCTGAACCTTGAACTCGGCATCCGACAGGGAAACATGCTCGACCGGCTCGACAACGTTCTCGATTTCGTCATCCACGGGCGAAGCAGGCTGGGTCATGGTAATCCGATCAATCCCGATAAAACACTGCCGTACGCGGACGACAGACATAGGCACAGGCCGCGGGAAATACCAGCGACCCGTTCATAATCCAGCTCAGCGCAGGATTATAAAGCCAAAGATAACAATGACCAAGACGAGGGAGATCGCCAGGATGTACCGGGTCATGTGCGGCGTGGCGCCAGCGCGTGCATCCTCGGTATCGATATGAATTGGTTCGTTCGGATCAGCCATAATCACCAAACTCGCGAAAAACGTTTTGGGTCCGTAACCGTCTTGCGGTCACGAACCCGATACGCGCCGCCGCTTCAGGCGGTTGGGACGGTCGCCTGGTCGAAGAACAGTGCCTGGCTGATCGCGGCCTTCACGGTCGACCGCTGGAACGGCTTGGTGATCAGGAACGTCGGCTCGGGACGCTCGCCGGTCAGCAAGCGCTCGGGGAACGCGGTGATGAAGATCACTGGGACCTCGAATTCGGCCAGGATGTCCTTGACCGCGTCGATGCCCGAGCTGTCGTCGGCGAGCTGGATGTCCGCAAGAACGAGGCCGGGACGCATTTCCATCGCCAAGGCGACGGCTTCGTCCCGCGTGACCGCAACGCCGGTAACGTCGTGACCAAGATCGCGGACGATCGTCTCGATATCCATCGCGATGATCGGCTCGTCCTCGATGATGAGGACCTTGGCGCGGGTCTGGTTTTCGATCTCGGACAGCGCATCCGCGACCAGATCGTCGACTTCGCTGGTATCGACCTCGATCAGATACGCGGCGTCCTCAGGCGTGAACCCTTCCATCGCGGTCAGCAGCAGCGCCTGACGCGACAGCGGAGTCATCCGGGCGAGACGAGCACGAGCAACGGCTTCGTGACCCTCCGCATCGCCGACGCTTTCGTCACCAACCTCGTCGAAGTTCGCCGAATTCCAAATCGCCTGGAACATACGATACAGGCCGAGTCGCGGATCGACGTCGCGCGGAAATTCCTCCGGCGCGGCGACGATCGCTTCGAGCGTGGCGCGCACATACTTGTCGCCGTGCATCTGGCTGCCGGTCAGGGCCCGGCCGTAGCGCCGCAAAAATGGAAGGTGCGGTGCAAGTTGCTGTCCAAGAGACATGGGTAACGAATACTCCCTGATCCTACGCGGCCCCTCATGTGTCGGGTGGCTCGCGTCATTGCAATGGTGTCGGTCGAAAATGCCCCGTGTCCACGCCATCGCCGCCAGGTATCGGCCGCGATCGAGCGGAGATGCGTATTTTTCGCTCGGGTGTGGAACCATCCAGATGCTATTTGGTTTCACGAACATCTTTCGCGAGTATGTAGTCCGGTGCCCATGGGCGCAGTTTTGCTCGTCATCACATATTGGTTTGCGTCGTGCAGGGGGAAGTTTTGAGTTTGGGCCACGACACGGAGAAGACAGTGCCTGCAACGAAGCCCGCCAAGGTCCCTGATAAGGACCAACAAATGGGTTCGGCGCTGCGTTCGGTGTATCAGAAGACCGTGGACGAGACGATCCCGGACGACCTTCTCGAACTCCTCGGCAAGCTGGACTGACGGTGGGCCGCGAGCCCATAGTGACCGCTGTAGATACAATCTCCCCGGAGCCGGCGCCGCGAAATAAACGTAGCCTGCTGTCCGCGATGGGCAGTCTACCCACCGGCGCCAAACTTTTCCTGATCATCAGTGCGGCGCTCTTGCCGCTGGCCTTGATCGCTGTGTTTGCCACGTTGCAGACTACGCGACTGGCAGATGCCGAGGCGCGCGCGCGGTTGCGCGTGACGGCGGATGAAAGCGCACGCGCCATCGCGATCGAACTCGTCGGCGACATGACCGCGCTGCGGGTTGCGGTGAACGCGCTCGGGACGGATCCCGCCGATGCACCGAGTTGCGCGCGCGCTCAGGGCGTGTTCGCGCAGCAATCCTCCGCCGGGACCCGCTTCATCATCACCGACCGCGCCGGCCATGTCCTGTGCGGCGTTCCGCTACCCAACCCGGTGACCGTGCGGCAGGACAACATGCCCGTCGCGGCAGCGATCGTCCCCGACAATGGATTGATCCTCGCGATTTCCGGACCTAGCGGCGACACATCCGCCCGCGCTTTCTTCCCACGCGCCTTCCTGGAGAAGATCGGACGTCCCTCGACGCGCGCGTCCGCATTCAGCAGCGCGATCGTGCTCGACGAGGACGCGCTTCACCTCGAGACGATCGCCGACGAGCGACCGCTCGATCGCATGGAGACGATGCGGACCGAACTCGGCGTCGCCGGGCTTGCGTTGCGGACCAGCATTCGCAGCGCGCCGGTGACGTCGTCGCTGATCGTAGCGATGCTGTTGCCGCTGCTGATGTGGATCGCTGCGGCGAGCATCGCGTGGTTCGTGGTCGACCGGCTCCTGATCCGCCCTCTCCGCCGCCTGCGCGGTGCGGTCGCCGCCTTCACCCCAGGTGAAGAACTCGACTTCGGCACCGTCCACACGTTGCCCGCCCAGGAAATCCGCGAACTGGGGGAAACCTTCCAGTCTATCAGCCGGACGGTAGCATTGCACGAAGCTGGCCTAGCGGAAGGACTAGTCCGCCAGACCAAGCTCACCCGCGAAGTCCATCACCGCGTGAAGAATAATCTTCAGGTCATCTCCAGCCTGATCAACTTTCACGCCCGCAGCGCCCCAAGCCCCGACGCCACCGCTGCCTATTCGTCGATCCAGCGCCGCGTCGATGCGCTGGCGGTGGTTCACCGCAACCACTTTGCCGAGCTCGAGGAAAACCGTGGCCTGAACCTGCGGACGATGATCGGCGAGCTTTCCGCCAATATCCGCGCGACCGCGTCGGATCGCTCGCACGGCCTTGGCATCACGCTCGATATCGATCCGTATCTGGTCAACCAGGACGTCGCGGTCGCGCTGGCGTTCCTGGTGACGGAGACGATCGAACTAGCGATGAGCTGCGATCCTGCGGCGCAAATCAGGATCGTGGTGAAGCCGGCCGACAAGCTTGCCGACAAGCCCGACCGGGCTGTTGTCCGCGTCGTTTCGCGTGCGCTGGTCGAGAGCGATGCGTTCCGAGAGGCCTTGTCGCGCTATGGTCGCGTCATGGAAGGCCTGTCGCGCCAGCTGCGGTCGCCATTGCACCATGATCCACTGGTCGGCGCGTACGAGATTGCCTTCGCTATTACAGGGCGCGACTAAGTCCGCCTCCAAATCGGCTGATCGAAATCAAACGATTCATTTAATTGAATAGATTCGAAGAAAAGCGGGAACCGACCATCGCCGTTACCGTTCTACACTTCGGATAGCGACTTTATGCCCCCCCGCTCTCGCTATCCAGAACACAGGCCCGGTAGCACACCCCCCCCCCCTGGTGATGCTGCCGGGCCTTTATTCCAAAAATAGCCTTTTCCTGCCGTGCGTTGGTTCCAGCGGCGGAACGAATGGCGTCCCCGAACATTCCCCCTCCCGTGGCATTCAAGCCCTTCTTGGAGGAAGTATCATGCGTAAGTTGGTTGGACTGGCGATTGTAGCCAGCGCTTTGATGGTGTCGGCATGCAACACGGTCGAAGGCGCAGGCAAGGACGTGAGCTCGGCGGGCAAGACCGTCGCAAAGACCGCGAACAACGCCAAGTAAGCCTTTGCGCTTATGATAATGAAACGGGGCCCGGTGCACATGCACCGGGCCCCGTTTTCATATCTGCCCTGCTTCTCAAATAGACTCTGCGGCTTGGGTCAGCCCTCGACGATGTCGGTAGAATCGCCCTCGACCGCCTTGGCCTTCGCCCGGCTACGCTCGGTGAACCAGATCCCGATCAGCGCCAGTTCGTACAGGATCACCAGCGGGATCGCGAGCAGCAGCTGCGAGCCGATATCCGGCGGTGTCAGCACGGCCGCAATCGCGAACGCCGCGACGATCGCATAGCGACGCGCGCCGATCAGTTGCTTGCGCGTGACGATCCCTGCCCGTTCCAGCAGCATCAGCAGGACCGGCAGCAGGAAGGAGATGCCGAAGCCGAAAAGGAACTGCATGGTGAACGAGAGGTAGTTGCCGATCGCCGGCAGCGCTTCTCGATGAATGCCACCGACCATGCCGTCGAAACCGAGCAGGAAGTGCAGCGCCATCGGGATCGCAACGTAATAGGCCATTGCGGCCCCCGTCAGGAACAGGACCGGCGTCGCGAGGATGAACGGCAGCAGCGCGCCGCGTTCCTTCTTGTACAGGCCGGGCGCGACGAACTGCCACACCTGGTTCGCGATCACCGGGAATGACAGCATCATCGCGGCGAAGAACGCCACCTTGATCTGGACGAAAAACGCTTCGAAAATCTCGGTATAGATAACCTTGTTCTGACCGGCCGCGAGCAGCGGGTGAACCAGGAAGCCGAAGATGTTCTCGGCAAAATACATCGCCACCGCGAACGTCACGACCAGCGCGGCGATGCAGTAGAGCAGCCGCCGCCGGAGCTCGATCAGATGGTCGAGCAACGGCGCCCGGCTTTCGTCGATCTCGCTCATGTCTGGCTTTCGGCGTTATGATGAGTAGTCTCGACCGCTGCGTTCACGATGACGCCACGTCGGACTTGCCGGTCTTGTCGTCGGGATGGGGAGCGGTCGCAGCCGGCGTATCCAGCGGCCCGTCGAACAGGTCCGGACCGCGATCCGCCAATGGCTTATGCTCCTGCTCGGCCGGTACCGGCGAAGCATGCTCCGAAGCGGCAGCCACCACGGGTTTCTCGACCATCACCGGCTCGTCGGTATGATCGACGGACCGATAATCGCGGCGGTGCTCCTCCGTCTCCGGCGAGTGCACCACCTGCGTGGTATCGGCCGTCGAGTCCGTGCCCGTCTGCGGATGCTCGCGCATGATGCGTTCGTTTTCCGACGCCCAGCGCTTTTCCATTTCTTCGAGTTCGGCCTCGCGGACCATCGAATCGAAGCCCGAGCGGAACTGCCGCGCGACGCCGCGCGCCTTGCCGACCCAATAGCCGACCACGCGCATCGCCTTGGGCAGGTCCTTGGGACCGATCACGACGAGCGCGACGAAGGCCACGAGCAGAAACTCGGAGGGCGCGATATCGAACATTCAGCCGCGCCTATCTAGGGTCGTCAACTCTGCCAGCTTCAGGCAGGACGGTCGTCGCGGACGCGATTGCCGTCGCGATCGAACGCGGGATCGGCAGTCTTCTGCGCTTCGATCCGTGCCGATGGCTTGGCCGGCGTCTCGTCGTCGTTCTCGGACATGCCCTTCTTGAAGTTCTTCACGCCCTTGGCAACGTCGCCCATCAGGTTCGAGAATCGGCCGCCGCCGAGAAGGAGGATCGCGACGACCGCGAGAACGAGCAAGTGAATCGGGCTAAAACCGCCCATGGCAATTCTCCTGGAAACTGAACCCTATCTAAGCCTCATCCTGCCGCTTTGCCAGCCACCTCGCCATCTTCCCGGTCGTCTTCGCCATCTTCGAGGCGATCGAAGGCGAGATCGACCGGATCGAGCAGCCCGGCAGCGCGCAGATCGTCGATTCCGGGCAGGTCGCGGCGGCTCCGGAGGCCGAAATGGATGAGGAATGCAGGCGTGGTCGCGAACATCAGCGGGCGTCCCGGCACTTCGCGCCGCCCGGCCGGCTTCACCCAGCCCGCTTCCATCAAGACGTCGAGCGTCCCTTTCGAAATCTGCACCCCGCGAATCGCCTCGATTTCCGCGCGGGTGACGGGCTCGTGGTAGGCGATGATCGCCAACGTCTCGATCCCGGCGCGGCTGAGCTTGCGCGGTTCCTCGCGGTCGCGGCGGAGCATGTGCGCCATGTCCGGCGCGGTCTGGAACTGCCAGCGCTCGCCGCGTCGGACGATCGCGATGCCGCGGCCGGCATAGTCGGCCGTCAGTTGGTCGAGCGCGGCGCGGACGTCACCGCTGCCGACGTGGGCGCGAATCGCTTCAATCGTCAGCGGTGCCTCGGCTGCGAACAGCACCGCCTCGACGGCGCGGGTGAAATCGTCGGGCGGGGTCACGCGCGGGCTCTCAGATACAGCGGCGCGAAGGGCGACGCCTGGCGCAGTTCGATCTTCCCCTGCCGTGCGAGTTCGAGCGCCGCGACGAAGCTGGACGCGAGCGCCGATCGCCGTAGACGTTCGCCCGCTTCGGGGAGGAAGCTTTCGATCACACTCCAGTCGATCCGCTCGCCGACCAGCATTGACACGCGCTCCAGCGCCGCCTCCAGCGTCATCACTTCGCGGTCGGCGACGACATGCATCACCGGCCGCGTCCGCGCGGAAATACGGCCGTATGCAGCGATCAGGTCGAAGATTTCCGCCTGCCAAGCGGCCTTGCGCACCGTTCGCAGTCCCTCGGGCGCGCCGCGCAGGAACACGTCGCGCCCGGTGCGATCCCGCGCCATCAGCCGCGCACCGGCCTCGCGCATCGCACTCAGCCGTTCGAGCCTCAGTTGGAGCCGCAGCGCGAGTTCCTCCGGGTCGGGCTCGGCGAGTGGGTCGCGGGGCAGGAGCAGCGCCGATTTCAGATACGCCAGCCATGCTGCCATTACGAGATAGTCGGCGGCGAGTTCCAGCTTCAGCGCGCGTGCGGAGTCGACGTACGCCAGATACTGCTCGACCAGCGCGAGGATCGAGATCTTCCGCAGATCGACTTTCTGCCCGCGTGCGAGCGAGAGCAGTAGATCGAGCGGCCCCTCCCATCCGTCGAGATCCAGGGTCAGTTGCGCATCGTCCATTGCCGGACGCTACAGCGCACGCTGCCGGGCATCCACCCTCCACATTTGACGACAGACCATATGAACCGTACACGTTTCATGTGGTCAGAGTGAACGTGAGGCTTGAATGGGTATCGTGAAGATCGACGACGCGCTGCACGAGGATGCGCGGCGCGCGAGCCAGGTGCTGTGCCGGTCGATCAATGCGCAGGCGGAGTTCTGGATGAAGATCGGCATGCTTGCCGAGGCCAACCCGACACTGTCGTTCAACGATATCGTCACCGCGCAACTCGCCGCGGCGTCGGTGCGCGTCACCGACAGAACGGCAGCCTGAGATGGTGAAGACGCCGGCCGAACTGGCGCTGATGCGCGTATCGGGCGCGTTGCTGGCGTCGGTGTTCGAGATGCTCGACGTGCAGGATCTGGCGGGGCTGTCGACGTTGCAGGTCAACGACATGGTCGATCGCTTCATCACCGACGACCTTGCCGCCCGACCCGCGAGCAAGGGGCAATATGGCTTCGAATACGTCCTGAACAGCTCGATCAACCATGTCGTCTGCCACGGCGTGCCGAACCCGCGCGATGTCATCCGCGACGGTGACATCGTCAATCTGGACATCACGCTGGAGAAGAACGGCTTCATCGCCGATTCGAGCAAGACGTATATGGTGGGCACCGTTCCGCCTGCCGCGAAGCGCCTCGTGCGGGTCGCGCAGGAGGCGATGTGGCAGGGCATTCGGCAGGTCCGGGCGGGCGCGCATCTCGGCGATATCGGCTTCGCGATCGAGCGGCACGCGAAGAAGCACGGCTATGCGGTGGTGCGCGACTATTGCGGGCACGGCATCGGTCGCGAGATGCACGAGGAGCCGCAGGTGCTCAATTTCGGGCGCGCGGGGACCGGCATGATGCTGCGCGAGGGAATGGTGTTCACGATCGAGCCGATGATCAACCAGGGGACGCGCAAGGTGTCGACCGAGGATGACGGGTGGACGGTGGTGACCGACGACGGCAAGCTTTCGGCGCAGTTCGAGCATACGGTGGCGGTGACGCGCGGCGGCGTCGAGGTGCTGACGTTGCGCGGGGATGAGCGGGCTTGGGGGTTGGGGTGATCGCGAGGGCGGGGTGGTTAGTTTGACCGCGCCTCACCCTTGATGTCAGGCGCTCCCCCTCAACCGTTCGTGCTGAGTAGCAACTGAGTAGGCTCGTCAGAGCCGTATCGAAGGCGTGTATCGAAGGACAGGTTCCGCGTGCCAACCTGTCCTTCGACACGCCGCTTCGACAAGCTCAGCAGCTACTCAGGACGAACGGGAACGTCTTTCTACCAATACCACCCCGGCGAAGGCCGGGGCCCAATTGAGGAACGGTGGTAACTGAGGATCGCGCCCCGTTACCGCGACCTCTCCAATTGGGCCCCGGCCTTCGCCGGGGAGGTGCGAGAAAAGACGCGCGCTACTCGTATCAAATTAGATCAGGCACGCGCCAACAGCGCATCCCGCGTTGCGATCAGTTCCGCGAAATCACCTTTGGCCGCTCCGACCGACGCCATTGCCCGAACGAGCCTCGCGCGCGACGCTTCCGAAATCTCCCCCAGCCGGCCGGCGATCTCGACCATCTCGTCCATCCGCGCCCAGCAATCGAGCACCAGATCGCACCCGGCGGCAATTGCACCCGCCGCCTTGTCGCCGGCGGTGCCCGACAGCGCCTTCATGTCGATGTCGTCGGTCATCAGCAGGCCGTCGAAGCCGATCCGTCGACGGATGATCTCGTCGATCACTATCGGTGACAGCGTCGCGGGGCGGTCGGCGTCCCAGGCGTCGAAGACGATGTGCGAGGTCATGCCCATCGGCGCCTGGTTAAGCGTGCGGAAGGGTTCGATATCGACCTCGAGGTCGCCGTCGGTCGCGGTGACGGTTGGGAGGTGGTGGTGCGTGTCCACGCGCGCGCGGCCGTGGCCCGGCATGTGCTTGACGACACCGACCACGCCGCCTTCGGCCAGCCCTTCGAGCGTCGCGCGGCCAAGGGCTGCGACGCGCATCGGGTCGGCGCCGAACGTGCGTGAGGCCACGGCTTCGGTGGTGTCCGGCTGCGACACGTCGAGCAGCGGTAGGCAGTCGACGGTGATGCCGACCTCGCTGAGCATGACGCCGAGTGCCTGCGCGTTGGCGCGTGCCGCCTGGATCGCGGTCATTGGCGCGCGTTCGTAGGCTGCATCGAACACCGGACCAGCCGGGAATGCGGGCCATTCGGGCGGTCCCATTCGCGCGACGCGGCCGCCCTCCTGATCGATCAGGATCGCAAGATTTTCGCGTCCGGCGAGCGCGCGGAGCGAGTCCGTCAGCGCACGGACTTGGTGGCGATCGACGATGTTGCGCTTGAACAGGATATAGCCGGCGGGTTCGCACTCGGCGAAGAATGCGCGTTCGGCGGGCGTGAGGACGGGGCCGGACAGGCCGAAGATAACGGGCTTCATGTTTCGTCTTTATCCCAGCACCGCGGAAGGATCATCCTTCAATAATCCTTCGAGACACGGACGTTGGCGCTCTGGCGGCCGAGCGTGGAGATGCTCGACAGCAGCGACAGCCACCGGGTTACCTGGAACTCGACCTGCGTGGCGGAATAGCCCTGACCGTCCGTGACGATCTCCGCATACAGGCGCCGGGTGACGTATTTTCCGGCCGCGATCGAGGTGCCCTGCCCGGTCTGCGGATCGGCGGGGAGGATGCGGAGGCGGTCGAGCCCGGCCGCGCGGCGCACCGCGTTGATCGGGTTGAGGCCGCTGCCCCCGCCCTGCAATGCCGCGACCGCCGCGGCGAGTTGCAATGCCTCGGGCGCGGACAGGTTGGTGATCGAGGTGCCGAACAAAAGCCGCGAGAGCAGTTCGTCTTCGGGTAGCGCTGGCGTGCTGGTGAAGCCGATCTCGGGTTTGAGGGCGTAGCCGGTGACGCGGATCGATGCACTGAGCCCGGTCGAGTCCGCATTCGCCTCAATATCCAAAGCCGGGTTTGCCGGGACCTGCCCGTCGAAGCGTATGATGCCGCGCGCCAACTCGAACTGGCGGCCCGCGAACTCGTAGTCGCCGCGGATCAGCGTGGCGCGGCCGGTGATCGCGGGGTTCTCGGGTTGGCCAGCGATCTGGAGGTTGGCGGACCATTCGCTGGTGAGGCCGAGGCCGCTGACCATCACCTGGTTCGGCGCACGGGCCTTGATCGCCAGCGTCCAGGGCTTGGTCGGGGTCGCGACTTCCTCGCCGCCGTCGGGCAGGTTGATCTCGCGGATGTTGAGCTGCGGCACGGCGCTGGCTGCGGTGGCCTGGCCGAGGCGATAGCGGCTCTTGTCGAGTATGACGTCGCCCGCGATCGTGCCACCCGAACCGGTCGACTTGAACGTCAGCGGGCCGGAGACCGTCGCGGCGATATCGTCGCGGTTGATCATCACCGCCCTGTCAGCTTGCAGAGCGAGGTCGAGGCCGATCCCGGCGGCGGCGGCGAATTCGAACTGGCCGGTGCCGGTGACGCGCCCGCCCTTGCCCGCGTCCGCGCCGAACCGGTCGATCACGAGCCGCGAGCCGCCGAACCGGCCGGTCGCCTGGACGTTCGTGAGGACGGTGCCGGTGGTGGCGCTCTCGATCCGCGCGCCGTTGGCCTGGACGACGCCGCGCAGGGTCGGATTGGCGAGCGTGCCGACGACGTCCGCACCGATCGCAACCGGGCCGGACAGGTCGAACAGCTCGACCCCGGTGAGGCGCCAGAGCGTGTCGGCCGGGCCGCTGTAGCGGAGTTGTCCGAACAGGCGGGCGTTGCTGATTCGGGAGGCCAAGTCCCCCTGCCCCAGCGGCGCGAGTTGGGCCTGGGCGCGGCCGATCGTCTTGCCGGCGGACGCGATCACCGCGCGCAAGCCGAGCTTGTCGGGGGAGAGCACCGCCGCGACGCCGACGTCGATCGGGCGCGACGAGAGGACGAGGCCGGCACGGCTGAGGCCACGGATCGTCACGTTCGCCTTGCCGGTCGGGGCTACACCATTGGCGGTCGCGATCGTGAAGCTTCCCGAGGCGCTGCCGCTGAGACCGAGCCCGGGATAGGCGATGTCGAGGATCGCGAGCGGCATGCGAGTCAGGCTGGCGTCGACCGCGGTGCTGGCGGCAGTGAAGCGACCGCCGACCTGGGCTTCGCCGCCCGAGAAGCTGAGCTTGGTCGGCGCGAGGTGCCAGCCATCGTCTTCCTGGGTCAAAACCGCCGGCGTGAGCAGTTTCAGCGGGCGGCCGTCGAGCGTGCCTTGCGCGGAGATCGCGTAGCTCGTGGCGGTCACCTGCGCGACGCTCTGGATATCGAACGCGCGGCCGCGGGAGCCGGCGATCGATGCCTTGATCGTGCCGACGCCGCCGCGCAGCGACGCGGACCCGTTGAACCGCGCGAGGCTGAACGTGCCGCGACGCAGGCCGAGGCCGGTCGCGGTCGCCTCGATCGAGGTTCCGGCGGGATCGAGCAACGTGACGAAATCGAGCTTGCCCTGGCGCAGCGCGATGCCGTCGAGCGTCGCGGCCTTTGCGGCGAGGTGCCCTTCGATGCGCTGGATCTGACCGACCGGGCGGAACAGGAGTTCGCCCGAGATGCCGCCGCCGGCCACTGTCAGTTGGCCGTTAAAGCCGCCATCGACCACCGCGACATTGCCGCTCGCGCGCGTGCCTGCAACGTTGAGCGCAGCGATCGCGATCGTCGCATCGGCGCCGGGCGGCAACAGGATCGCGCCGTTGGTGGTGAACGGTCCGAGCCGCGATCCGCCCGCCGCGGTAGAGCCAAACCCCTGCGGCGTCGGATCGAGATGCGCGCGGACGTTCGATAGCCCGAGCGTCGCGTTGGGGCTGGCGAAGACGAGGTCTAGCGTCGGCTTGTCGATCTGGCCGTCGAGCACGACCTGAACCGGGCCATATGTCTGCTGGCACCCGCTCCCCTCAAAATGGAAAGTGCCGTCGCGACGACGATAGCCGTTGCTGGTCAGCCGGATCTGCGGCGCGGTCAGCACAAGGTTGGTGAAGTGCAGCACGCCGTCAGTGGTGCGTTGAAGGTTGGTGGTGATCCGCGGCAGACCGCCGGCGAGGCTGCGGAAGAAGGCGTTGTCGAGCCGCACCATCTGCGCGCTGCCCTGCCCGATCACGCGCGTGCCCTTGCGGTTCGGGCCGGGGACGACGCGCAGCGTGGACTTGACGTCGACGATGCCGAGGCCGGGGATCAGATAGCGGCCGAGCCCGCCGTTGATGCCGACCTCGAACTGGCCGTTGCGCAGGTCGACCGCGAGATTGATGCTGCCGGTGAGCTTGTCGGAGCGGAGCTTGAGCGCGTCGCCGGTGAGCAGCGTTGGCGTCACGCGAAGCAGGCCGTCGACCGACAGGTTGCGCAGGATCCCGCCCGCGACGGTGCCGACCCCGGTTACGCGCGCTGCGGTGAAACGGATCGGCACCGTCACCGGCGCAGCGGATAGCCTGCCCTTGCCGGCGGCGTGCGCGTTCTCGAACCCGGTCTGGTCGAATGCGAACCGGCTCGCATCGAGACGATAGTCGAACGCCGCGGTCGCGAACGGGCCGTCGAGGATCGCGCGCAGCTCGACCATGTTGCCGGTCATGTTGTCGAACAACGCGGGCGGCCTCAGCAGCCGCGCCTTGATCCGGACGTCACGATACGCGTTGGCGCCGAGATCGATGATCCCGGTCGTATCGACCGCCAGCGCGGGCGTACGCAGGGAGAGCTGGCCGTCGAGGCGGCGGTTGGCGAACCTGGCGCTGCCGTTGACGAGGATGCGCGGCGCGGTCAGCTTTTGCAGCCGGCCCTTCAGCAGAGACGAAGGCGAAAGCGTGCCCGACAGCGTGTAGCGGCCGGCGACCTGCGCGAGCGCGAGATCGACGACGCGCGTCGTACCGACGATGCCGTTCGCGCGGCCGTTCCACTTCGCCCAGCTGCCGTCGCCGGTGACCGCCAGCGCGACCGGGCCCTTTGCCTTTACCATCCGCGCGAGCACGCCGCCCGCAGCCCCCTTCGCGGCGACGTCGAGGTCGAAGCGGTCGCGCGCGGGCTCGGCGTCGATCCGGAGCTTCAGGTCGTCGCTGCCGGCGACGCGTGCCTTGAGGTCGACGAGTGCGCGGCCGGAGCGGATGTCCGCGCGGCCTTCGAGCGTCCCGATCCTTTGGGTCGCGAGTACGCGCTTCGCCAGTGTGAGGCGACCGACCGAGAGCTTGCCGATGTGGATGTCGAAGTCGGGGAGTATCGGGCCGCGCGTCTTCGAGGGCCGGGTGCGCGGGGTATGAGTCAGGATCGCGCGATCGACGATCAAGCGGCGGATCTCGAGCCGGTTCGAGAACCAGTCGAAAGGCGACCAGTCGAGCGTGACGTTGGGCGCCTGGAAGACGAGACCCTCGAGATCGTACACGCGGAGATCCGTCAGCCGCGTGTCGCCGTATAGCGAGCCGTCGATCCTACCGACCGTGAAACGCAGGCCGTTGGCGGTCTTGATCGCCGCGATCCGGTCCGCGACGAAACGGTGGCCGATGTCGGTGTCGACGATCAGCAACGCGGCGCCGACGATCGCCAGCAGCGCCATGACCGCGCTTGCGATCCATCGCCACCAAGCGATCCGGCGCTTTGGAAGAACGACCTTTTCGGTCAAAATGCCTGCCCCAGCGAGACGTACACAGCGATGCGGCTGTCGCCGGGCTGCGGGTTGATCGGGGTGCCGACGTCGAGGCGGATCGGGCCGAAGTTCGAATAATAGCGCACGCCGACTCCGGTGCCGTATTGCAGCCCGGTGAATTTCGGCAGCGGCGAGGTGTAGATATTGCCCGCGTCGAGGAACGGCACGATCCCGAAGCTGCCTAGGACGCGGACGCGCGCCTCGATCGAGAACTCGGTCAGGCTGCGGCCGCCGATCGGGTCGTTGTTGGGATCGCGCGGGCCGATCGACTGATAACCATAGCCGCGCACCGACGCGCCGCCGCCTGCGTAGAAGCGCCGGGACGGCGCGACCTGATCGCGTGGCGCGCCGACGATGGTGCCGAGCCGGGTGCGGGCGGCGAGTACCACCCGGTCGCCGAACGGTTGGTACACGCTGCCGTCGAACTGGGTGCGCGCATAGCCGAATACCGAGCCCTGCAACGAGACTTCAGGGCTGATCCGGCCGCCGAGGCGGAAGCCCTTGGTCGGGTTGAGCAGATCGTCCGAGCCGTCGTAATTGAGGCTGGTCGGCAGCGCGCCGATGAAGAAGGTGCGGCGCCGCGGATCGCCGGTCGACAGGATCACGTCCTGCTCGTCCGACGCGAGCAATTCGGCGCCGACCGACCAGGTCCAGGTCTTCTGGAAGAAGATGTTGGTCTGGCGCTCCAGCGTGCCGGCGAGCGAATAGGTCTTCGCGTCATACGCGTCGCGATTGGTATGCGCGGCAGACGCCTGGAGCGTTAGCACCCGGTCTCGCGCGTGAAAGTTGTTGCGGCGGAACACGATCGAGCCGAGCTGTTCCTGCGTTCCCAGCACACCGCGCAGCGTCAGCGCACCTTCCGGCGGGAACAGGTTGCGGTGCGTCCAGCTGAGTTCCGCGCGTGCGCCTTCGCCGGTGCCATAGCCGAGTTCGCCGGCAATGGTGTGCGGCGGTGCCCGATCGAGTTTTACCGCTACGTCGACGGTATCAGGCGTCGCGCCCTGCACTGGTTTGAGATCGACCGCGGAGACGAGACTGGTCTGGATCAGCGCGCGTCGAAGGTCGTCGAGCTTGGCCGCGTCGTACGTGTCGCCGGGCGAGAAGCGTGCGATCTCCGCGACATGGTCCGCGCCGAACACGCGATTGCCGGGGAGTGCGATGACCTGGCCGAACTTGCGCGCGCCGCCGGGTTGGACGGACAGGTCGAGCGTCGCGGTGCGGGTGGCATGGTCGACGACGATCGCGGGGTCGCCGACCTTGGCGAACGGGAAGCCTTCGCGGCCGATCTGCGTCGTCAGCTTGGCCTGGCCGGCGACGATCGCGTCGGAATTGACCGGGTCCGCGGGCTTCACGCCGAACGCGGTGGCGAGACCGGGCGCCTTGTCGCCCGCTGCGGCGAGGCCGTCGATCGTGACGCCCTTGAATGTGTAGAGCGTGCCGGGTGTCGCGGAGAGCACGACCATCGGTTTCGCGCCGGGCTCGACGCGCGTGACGACGTTGGCGTCGTAATAGCCTTCCGCGCGGAGCAAGCTGTTGAGCAAATCGGCATCTTCACGCGCACGACGATCGAGTTGCGCGGCGTTAGCGGCTTGGTGATCGTTCGCGTCGAGCGTTGAGAGTTGGGCGAAGCGCTGTTGCAGCAGTGCGTCGTTGATCCCGTCGATGCCGTCGATCCGCCAGACGTAGCGGCTCTCCGCATTGGCATCGACCGCAGCGACCGTGGCGGCCGGGTCCATCGGCGACGTCGCGAGATCGGGCCAGGCGACGCCGATGTCCGGCAACGGAGCAAGCGGCGAATTGGGATCGAGCGACATCGGCGTGTCGGCGGTCGGGCTTGCTTGCGTCTGGGTCGACACGGGCGCGGTTTGTGCGCCTGCGGCACGTATGCCCGCGCAAGGTAGGGCACCCGCTGTCGTCAGAACGAAAAAGGCGGCGGCCGGCCCGGCTCGCCCGACGCGGAACACCATGTCCGGCTCCTAGCCGGGCTTGTCGTTGCGGAACAGTATCTAACGCCGTATTTCCGCCACGTTTCGTCCGGGCAGCGGATCGGATGTGGCGTGTGGCTGGCATCCCATGGCTGCGCGTGGCAGGACATGGCGATGGCCGAACCAACTTCCCGCGACACCCTCCCCCCCCACAAGGACCCGAGCGCTGCGGGCGGGTTCCTCGTTGCGCTCGGCATGCTGGGTGGTGCGGGGGTCGGCTTTGCGATCGGGCAGGCGACGCCGGGGTTTCTGGTTGGGACGGGGATTGGCGTGCTGGCGGCGGTACTGGTTTGGTTGAGGGACCGGCGGTAGAGGGCGAACGCTGACGTATCCAACTCGTCTTCCGTGAGTCCTTCCCCCCGCTCGTCCTGAGTAGTCGCCGAAGGCGGCGTATCGAGACGGCGTATCGAAGGACAGTTGGCGCGCGGAACCCATGCTTCGATACGCGCCCTCGATACGCTCCTTGCGGAGCTGCTCGGTCTCTACTCAGCACGAACGGGATGTGGGGTGGGCTCCCGTACCATGCTGATTTACCCGTACCATGCTGATTTAGCGGCCACCTACCTCGTAGAGATTACCGACTCCCGCGCCAGATCTGAAGCGGTGCGCTCGGGTTCAGTCCGCCCTGATGCACCGGGCAGCGGCGGTAGCGGAAGCGACGGTCCAGGCAGATCCAGACCTCGTCGAGCCAGCCCTGCTTCGTCGCGGTAACCCGCATCATGTCAGCCTTCAGGCCGGGGTTCACGCCCGCCATCGCCGCAGCGAACCGGCCCGCCGTCAGCGGTGCTCGCGACAACGCGTCCATGTCCGGATACCGAAGCTTGCCGTACAGCCCGGCCGACTGGTTGAAATACTTCGCCGGACGATAGCCGGGCATGCAGGTGCCGTGCTTCGCCCATTCATGCTGGAGCAACTGCGCGGACGGCGTCGTGCAGAGATGCGCGCGGATCACCGGCGGCGGCACGAACTCGGCGTCATGACAATATTGCGGCCAGTCCTTGCCGACCCCGTCCGGCCAGAGCCCGTGCAGCGTAAAGCCGAACCGGTTCCCCGCCCCGCACTGGAAGGTCGACCCGGTGCGATCGCCATTCTCACGGCAATATTGCGGCGCCCAGGTGATAGCGAGCGTATAGCTGCCGATCGGGATATCCCGCTTCGGCTGGCTCTCCGACGACAGGTCCGGGCGGACTCGCTCGACCGACGCGGGGGTCGAGCATTGATAGGCCTGCGCCTGCACGACGCTCGGCAACGCGATCGCGACGGCGGCGAGGGTCAGCCTGGAGATCATGCGACGTTCCCTCTGTCGGTATCCGTGTCGAAATCGGCGTCGTCGTCCTGACCGAACCAGGCTTTGCTGCCGGGCCGGAAGAGGTGGACGGCGGCGGCGACGTAGAGTGCTTCTGCGATGAGCGAGAGGATCGATGCGGTGCCGACAATCGCACTTCCGGTCGCGAGCGTCGCAAGCGCCTGGACGGCGGCCCAGGTCGACAAGGCCGCGAGGATCACGACCACCCATTTCGCGACGACGCTCGGCGCGCGCGCGGTGAAGTACCAGAGCAGCACCGTCACCGCGATCCCGATCGCCTGGAACGTCGGCAATATCCACGTCGCCTTGGCGAGTACCGGATAGGCGGTGACGATTGCCTCGCGCTGCGTCCAGGTCATCGCCGCGACGATCGTATCCAGTATGAACGCCGCCCAATAAAAGCGCTCGTAGCGAACGATGGCAACCGGCCTGATCATGGTCCTACTCCCTGACCTGGCCAGCCGAAGGCCCGCGCCGGATCTGGCGGAGCTATTCGACGGTCGCGAAGTCCAGCCCTATATCTGCTGCGGGCGCCGACTGCGTCAAGCGGCCGACCGACACATAGGTCACGCCCGATTCAGCAATCGCGCGGATCGTGTCGAGATTGACACCGCCCGATGCCTCGGTCGGGACGCGACCGGCGATGAGCGCCACCGCTTCGCGCAACATCGCCGGCGGCATGTTGTCGAGCAGCAGGTGCGTCGCGCCAGCTTCCAGCGCCGGCTCGATCTGGTCGATCCGGTCGACCTCGACGATGATCTGCGCGATTCCCGCGGCCTTGGCGCGACGAACCGCCTCGGCGACACCGCCCGCGACCGCGACGTGATTGTCCTTGATCATCGCCGCATCCCAAAGCCCCATGCGGTGGTTCTGTGCACCACCCATCCGGGTCGCGTATTTCTCCAGCACGCGCAGGCCCGGGATCGTCTTGCGCGTGTCGAGCAGGATCGCGCCGGTGCCCTCAATTGCGTCGACATACGCGCGCGTCATCGTGGCGATGCCCGACAGATGCTGGACGGTGTTGAGCGCGGATCGCTCGGCCGTCAGCATCGCGCGCCCTGCCCCCTCTAGCCGCATGAGTTCGGTGCCCGCCGTCACCTGCTGTCCGTCGCGGACGAGGCGTTCGATCCGCACGCCTGGGTCCAGCGCGCGGAAAAAGGCTTCGGCGAGATCGAGGCCAGCGACGACGATCGGATCGCGGCTATCCATGACGCCGGTAAACCGCGCGTTCGCGGGGATCACTGCGGCCGACGTTATGTCGCCGATCGTGCCGAGATCCTCGGCCAGCGTCGCCGCAACGAAGGCGTCGATATCGAACGACTCGGGCAATATTGTCTTCACCTGTCGTCTCCGGATTGTTCGTCGAAAATATGCTCGGCGCGCGGTGCCAAAAAAGAGACGGTCGGAACAGTGACTTCACGGTTCATTCGACTCATCGAATTATTTTTCCGGTATAGGAACCATTCGAGACGTCGAGGGTTTGCCGATCACTACCAAGGATATTCTTATGCCTACCACCACGATGGCCGATACCGCACGCCTGCATGCCCTGCTGGACGAAGCTCTTACGCTGGCCGACACGCTGCAACTGCCGCTGGCTGCCATCCATATCGACCAGGCACTCGCCCAGTTGAGCGATGTTGACGTCCCGGCGCTCTGAGCGCGCCCTGATCTGAACTATTCCTAATGTGACCGCGCCAGGCTGGAGTAATCCAGCCCGAACAGTCGCCAATTGAAACGGGCCGTCACTTCGGCCCGAGATCACCCTTCCCCACGGTATTCGATGCCATCGACAGCATGCGGTCGAGGCTTTTCTTCGCCTGGAGACGGAGCCCCTCCTCGATCTCGATCCGCGGCGACAGATCGCGTAGCGCGACGTACAGCTTTTCGAGCGTGTTGAGCGCCATGTACGGACAGATGTTGCAGTTGCAGTTGCCGTCCGCACCCGGCGCGCCGATGAATCGCTTGTTCGGGAGCGCCTTTTCCATCTGGTGGATGATGTGCGGCTCGGTCGCGACGATCAGCGTGTCGCCGGGCATCGCGAGCGCGTAATCGAGAATGCCGCGCGTCGAGCCGACGTAATCTGCGTGGTCGAGGATGATCGGCGGGCATTCGGGATGCGCCACGACGGGCGCGCCGGGATGCTGCGCCTTAAGCTTCATCAGCTCGGTCTCGCTGAACGCCTCGTGGACGATGCAGACGCCCGGCCAAAGCAGCATGTCGCGGCCGGTCTTACGCGCGAGGTAACCGCCCAGGTTACGGTCGGGGCCGAAGATGATCTTCTGCTCGGGCGGGATCTGCGCGAGGATCGTGTCCGCCGACGAAGACGTGACGATGATGTCGGAGAGCGCTTTCACCTCGGTCGAGCAGTTGATGTAGGTCAGCGCGATGTGATCGGGGTGCTTCGCGCGGAAGGCGGCGAACTGCTCGGGCGGGCAGCTGTCTTCGAGGCTGCACCCGGCATCCATGTCGGGAAGCACGACGATCTTGTCGGGCGACAGGATCTTGGCGGTCTCGGCCATGAACCGTACGCCGCAGAACGCGATCACGTCGGCGTCGGTGGCCGCGGCCTTGCGCGACAGGTCGAGACTGTCGCCGACGAAATCGGCCAGATCCTGAAGCTCCGGCTTCTGATAATAATGCGCGAGGATGACGGCGTTCTTCTCCCTGCGGAGGCGCTCGATCTCGGCGCGTATGTCGATGCCGGCGAGGTTCTGCTTCAATTCCATGGTCGTATCCCGAGTTTAGCGCCCGTCTTCTAGCGACGATTCCCTAGCACGTCCTGCAGCGAGCGCGAGGTGTCCCAGCGCTCGGTATTCGCGGTCGGCTCGTCGGCGAAGCGGACCGCGACGGTCGCGTCGATCCCGGCCGCACGCAGCGGCATCGCGAAACTGCGCTCGACCGCACGACGCGTGGCATCGCGCGCGAGCTTGATCATCGCGGGCTCGCGCGCCTGGCGGATCAGTTCGATCTGGCCCGCGCGACGGTTGGCGGCGTCGAGGCGCTTCTCGGCATCGGTGAACGTGGTCAGCACACCGCCCGAACCATATTCGCGGACCGCGTTGAGATCGACCTGCGGACCATCGGCTTCGACGGCCGGCAAGCGCACGGACAGCGTCTTCGAATTGCCATCCCACGCGACATCCGACTGGGTCAGCTTGGCCATGTCGACTTCGTACCGGACCATGCCGGGCATGATCAGCGTCTTTTCGGTCGTGAAGCCGAGCTGCGACTGTTTCGAAGTGACGACCGCGACGTAGCGCGCGGCGAACGCGGAGAGCCGGTTCTGCTCGCGCAGTCCTTCGAGGCTGGCGCTGGCGATCGTTGTCGGATCGGGCGTGAGCCGGTCGCTGACGTAGCGCTGCACCCCCCAGAGTACGAGCAGCCCCGCGAGGACGAGGATCAAGACGATTCCGACGGCCTTCGCCAGGAACGGGGCCACGCCGCTCTTGCGTACGGGTTCGGTCACGCTGTCGTTCGCCATGTCTCGCCTTCCTCGATAACCAGTCCGCGGGTTTGCAGGTCGTACAGATGCGCCAGCACCGATCGCTCGGCGGCGGGCACGAGTTGCGCACCGAGACCGACATACATCCGCTCGACCATCGCCGGGATCGGCCGCGCGCCCTCGCGGAGCAGGCGGAGGATCTGCCCCTCGCGTTGCTTGCGGTGGCCGAGCATGCCGCGGACGAGCCGCTGCGGCTTGTCGATCGCCTCGCCATGGCCGGGATAATAGATGCGGTCGTCGCGGCCCATCAGCTTTTCCAGGCTCGCCATGTACGCCGTCATATTGCCGTCGGGCGGCGAGACGATCGTCGTCGACCAGCCCATGACGTGATCGCCCGAGAACAGTGCCTTGGTCTCGGGGAGCGCGAAGGCAAGGTGGTTCGAGGTATGGCCGGGCGTCGCGATCGCCTCCAGCGTCCAGCCTTCACCGGTCACGCTATCGCCTTCCGCAAGAACGCGATCAGGGGCGTAGGCGGCGTCGAACGACGCGTCTGCTCGCGCGCCCACGTCGGCAAGGTCGAACGGCGCAGCGCCGACGATCGGGGCGCCGGTGAGCGACTGGAGCGGACGCGTGGCGGGGCTGTGATCGCGGTGATGATGCGTGACGACGATCGCGTTGACAGGGCGGCCGTCCATCGCGCGCAACAGCGCGTCGATGTGCGCGGGATCGTCGGGGCCTGGATCGATCACGGCAAGATCGGTCGTGCCGACGATGTGCGTCTGCGTACCCGTATAGGTGTAGGGGGATGCGTTGGGCGCGAGCACGCGAACGACGAGCGGCTCGAGCTGGATCGGGATACCGGTCGGATGCTCAGCCATGGATGCGAAATGGCGGGTCGACGCGGCGATGGCAAGACCTCGTTGGTCGCGGAGAGCTGTCGGAAACTCTTACAGGCCGTCTTCGGGCCAAACCTGGGTTAACTATCGAACGTCGCCAAAACTGCGAATGGCGGGTTCTGGCACAGGCCATGCAACTGCTGTTCCGTCACCGAACGCGATCGCGTTCACAGGGTGGATCGACTGCTTCCCGTTCCGGTCTCGCGTCGATCCACCCACCCGGTGCCTTGATCAGTTGGCCTTCTGCGTCTCGAACAACTGCGCCAGCTCGCCGCTCTCGTACATCTCCATCATGATGTCCGAGCCGCCGACGAATTCACCATCGACGTAGAGCTGCGGGATGGTCGGCCAGTCGGAATAGCTCTTGATGCCCTGGCGGATGCCCTGGTCCTGCAATACGTCGACGCTCTCGAACTCGACCTCGAGATGGTTGAGGATCGCGATCGCGCGGCTAGAAAAGCCGCACTGCGGGAACAGCGGGCTGCCCTTCATGAACAGGACTACCGGGCTGGCTTTCACCAGGGCGTCGATGCGGGCGTTGGAATCGTCGGTCATGTCTTCGGTCCTCAGGAGATTGCGGTCGTAAGCTGTAGTGCGTGCAGGACGCCGCCCATCCGACCGCCGAGCGCGGCATAGACGGCCTGGTGCTGCTTCACCCGGCTCATCCCGGCAAAGCTGGCGGCAGTGACCTTGGCAGCATAATGATCGCCGTCGCCCGCGAGATCGGTGATCTCGACCTGGGCATCGGGGATCGCGTCCTTGATCATCGTTGCGATATCGTCGGCGGCCATCGGCATATCAATGCGACTCCAGCAATTGGCGACGCGCCTCGATCATCTGCTGTGCGAGCGCGCGACGGACAGTCGCCTCGTCATGGTCGAGCCCCGCGGCGGTCAGGTCGCCGACCAACTTGCGCACGACGTCGTCGTCGCCGCCGCCTTCCATGTCGGCGTGCACGAGCGCGGTCGCATAGGCGTCCGTCTCTTCAGGGGTCAGCTGCATTTCCTGCGCCGCCCATCCCCCGAGCAGGCGATTGCGACGGGCCGTTATCCGGAAGGCCATCTCTTCCTCGCGCGCGTAATTCGCCTCGCTGGCGCGTTCGCGGTCGTCGAAAGTGGTCATTGCGCGGGTCCCCGTTCAGCCTTGTCGTCGGCCCCGAGATAGGTCGCACAACGCCCCCGCGCAACAATCGACGAAAACGTACAAAAACTACTGGAACTATGGTCTGGTTGTAACGATATATAAGTCGATCACGTGACACAGTGCACGGATAGGAGAGTGATATGTCGACGCTATCCCAACTGCCATCCGTTCCCCTGACCAAGACGCGCGCGACGCCGCCGGTCGTACACGGGCTCGCCTATGGCATTTTCGCGTCGATGGCGATGTGGGGCGCGATCGCCGCCGTCGCTTACAAGCTGATTTGACCCCCCTGTAGAGGCGGCTGTACTCAGCCGACCTCTACGACGAGTTTCCCGATAGCACCACGAGCCGCCATCTTCGCGATGGCCTTGCCGCCGTCCTCGAACGCAAATGTTTCGGTTACACGCGGCGCGATTTTTCCGGCTTCCCACAGGTCGAACAGCGTTTCGATATGCGCCTGGTTCGCCTTCGGATCACGCGCCGCGAACGCGCCCCAGAACACGCCGCAGACATCGCAACTTTTCAGCAGCGTCAGGTTGAGCGGCAGTTTCGGGATGCCGGCGGGGAAGCCGACGACGAGATACTTGCCCTCCCACGCGATCGAGCGGAGCGCGGGCTCGGCATAGTCGCCGCCGACCGGATCGTAGATCACGTGCGCGCCATCGCGACCGACTGCGGCCTTGAACTGCTCGGCGAGCGCCTTCGACTGGTCCTTGTCGAACGGGGCGCGGGCGTAGATCAGCGTTTCATCGGCACCGGCGGACTTGGCGGCGGCGGCCTTCTCTTCGGACGAGACCGCGGCGACGACCTTGGCGCCGAACGCCTTGCCGAGTTCGATCGCGGCGAGCCCTACCCCGCCTGCCGCGCCGAGCACGAGCAGCGTCTGTCCCGCCTTGATATGGCCGCGGTCGAGCAGTGCGTGGATCGTCGTGCCGTAGGTGAGGATGAGCGAGGCGCCCTCGGCGAAGCTGCGGCCTTCGGGGAGGCGGTAGAGCTTGGCGGGGTCGGCGATCACCTTTTCGCACAGCCCGCCGTGACCGAGCATAGCGATGACGCGGTCGCCGACTACCCAGCCGGTAACACCCTCGCCGATCGAGTCGATCGTGCCGGCGATTTCGCCACCCGGCGCGAACGGCCGCTGTGGCTTGAACTGGTATTTATCCTCGATGATCAGGACGTCGGGGAAGTTGATCGCGCAGGCCTTGACCGCGACGACGACCTGTCCGGGGCCGGCTACCAGATCGGGCAGCTCGACCATTTCCAGAGTTTCAGGTCCGCCGACTGCCTTCGACACCAATGCTCGCATACCCGCTCTCCACCGTCGTCCAGGGGCGATTCGATGCGACCGCCTCCTCGAATTTCGAAATCTGGGTATCCCTTGCCAGCGTCAGGCCGACTTCGTCCAGCCCTTCCATGAGACACTGGCGGCGGAATGCGTCGAGTTCGAAGGTGAAGCGGTCCTGGAACGGGGTGGTGACGGTCATCGTCTCGAGATCGACGGTGACGGTCTGGTCCTGCGCGACTTCGAGAAGGCGATCGATCGCCTCCTGCGGGAGAACGACGGGGACGATGCCGTTCTTGAACGCGTTGCCCGAGAAGATGTCGGAGAAGCTCGGCGCGATCACCGCGGTGATGCCCATGTCGGCGAGCGCCCAGGCGGCATGCTCGCGGCTGGACCCGCAACCGAAATTATCGCCCGCGATCAGGATCGGCGAGCCGGCATAGCGCGGGTCGTCGAAGATGTTGCCGGGTTGCGCGCGAACCGTCTCGAACGCGCCGCGGCCGAGGCCGGTGCGCGTGATCGTCTTCAGCCAGTGCGCCGGGATAATGACGTCGGTGTCAATGTTCTTCGCGCCCCAAGGATAGGCGCGGCCCGAGACGGTCGTGACGGGGGTCATCGCTGTTCCGTGCGCTCCGGAACCACACGCGCCGATGCGACATAGGCCGCGACGCCGCTGATCATCGCGCCAGCCGCCAGCAGTACGAATACCTTCTTCATGCTCGTTCCCCCATCAACTCTCTGACGTCGCTCAGCTTGCCGGTCACCGCCGCCGCCGCCGCCATCGCGGGTGATACCAGATGCGTGCGCGCTCCGGGACCCTGTCTGCCGACGAAATTACGGTTGGACGTGGAAGCGCAACGCTCCCCCGCAGGGACTTTGTCCGGGTTCATCGCGAGGCACATCGAACAACCCGGTTCGCGCCATTCGAAACCGGCGGCGATGAAGATCCGGTCGAGCCCTTCGGCTTCGGCCTGGCGCTTCACCAAGCCCGAGCCGGGGACGACCAGCGCGCGGACGCCGGTCGCGACATGGCGACCGTCGGCGATCGCCGCGGCGGCGCGCAGGTCCTCGATACGGCTGTTGGTGCAGCTGCCGATGAAGACGTGCTGGATCGTGACGTCGCGCATCGCGGTACCGGCGGTGAGGCCCATATAGTCGAGCGATTTCTGCGCGGCGGCCTGCTTGGCGGGATCGGCGAAGCTCGACGGTTCGGGTACAAATCCGGTGATCGGCACGACGTCCTCGGGACTGGTGCCCCAGGTGAGACCGGGGGCGATGTCGGCGGCGTCGAGCGTGACGGACTTGTCATAGCGCGCCCCGGGATCGGTCGCGAGGCTGCGCCACCATGTCACGGCCTTGTCCCAGTTCTCGCCGGTCGGGGCCATCGGGCGGCCCTTGAGGTACGCGAAGGTCGTGTCGTCTGGCGCGATCAGGCCGGCACGCGCGCCCGCCTCGATCGACATGTTGGCGATCGTCAGGCGACCTTCGATCGACATGTTGCGGATCACGCTGCCGGTGAATTCGATGACGTGGCCGGTGCCGCCCGCCGCGCCGATCTTGCTGATGATCGCGAGGATGACGTCCTTGGGGCTGACGCCGAAGCCAAGTTCACCGTCGACGCGGACTTCCATCGTCTTGGCCTGCGACAACAGCAAGGTCTGCGTGGCGAGGACGTGCTCGACCTCGCTGGTGCCGATCCCGAACGCCAAAGCGCCGAGCGCACCGTGCGCGGAGGTGTGGCTGTCGCCGCAGACGAGCGTGGTGCCGGGGAGCGTGAAGCCCTGCTCCGGGCCGACGACGTGGACGATGCCCTGCTCGGCGGCGGTCGCGTCGATATAGTCGATGCCGAACTCGCTGGTGTTGCGGCGGAGCGCGTCGAGTTGCTGCGCGCTTTCGGGGTCGGCGATCGGCAGGACGTGGCCGGCGGCGTCTTTTCGCGCGGTGGTCGGGAGGTTGTGATCGGGGACGGCAAGCGTCAGGTCGGGACGGCGGACTTTGCGGCCTGCGACGCGCAGGCCTTCAAAGGCCTGCGGGCTGGTGACTTCGTGGACGAGGTGACGGTCGATATAGATCAGGCAGGTGCCATCGTCGCGGCGTTCGACGACGTGCGCCGCCCAGATTTTTTCGTATAGCGTTTGGGGAGTGGCCATGATGGAGCGCGCGTTAACCGAAAAGGGGTGCCGCGCCAAGGTTGTATGTAATTTTCGGTCGTTGCGATGAGCCGGGGTCACGCTCAGAGGAAGTTTGCTCTCCCACGAAGGCGGGAGCCCAGACCGGGTCCCCGCCTTCGCGGGGAAACAAGATGGATTACCGCGCGGGCATCGCCTTGTTCAGGAATGCGACGCTGTCGGCCAGCACCGGGGCCTTGCCGCGGAACGGTTTCGAGAGTGCCATCGCGACGTTCTCGTGGCTCAAACCGGGGTAATCGATGTGCGTCACCGGCGCCCCGAGCGCCTTCAACCGCGCGGTGAGGTTGATCGCGTTGTGCGGCTTGACCTGCGTGTCGTCGCCGGCGGTGATCAGCAGCATCGGCGGGGCGTCCGGCCGCGCGAAGTGGATCGGCTGGGTCATCACCGGGTCGGCGGCGCCCTGCATCGCGTCGATCGCGCGCTGGGCGGTGAAGGGATAGAAATCATACGGGCCGCACAGGCCGACCGCGGCCTTGATGATGTGCGGGTCGACGCCTTCAACCTTCAGCCAGCGCTCGTCGAGCGTCAGCATCGCGACGGTGTAGGCGCCCGCGGAATGGCCGGCGACGGCGATCCGGTTCGGGTCGCCGCCCGCCTCCGCGATATGGTCGCGGGTCCATTCCACCGCTTCGGCGCCGTCCTGGAGGAAGGCGGGGAAGCGGACGTCGGGGACTTTCCGGTAGTCGGGCATGACGACGACGTAGCCTGCCTTCGCATAGGCGCGCGCGGCGAACGCGTAGGCGCCGCGCGTGCCGTGGACCCAGCCGCCGCCGTACCAGAAGATCAGCACTGGCAGGCCGGTCTTGGCACCGCCGGACGGGCGCCAGACGTCGAGCTTCTGGCCGTGCGTGCCGAACGGGACGCCTTCGCGGATGCGCGCTGTGCCGCGACCGCCGCCCATGATGCCGTCGAGGACGCTGAGCGTGCCGGGGCCTGCGGTGAACGCCGTGCCTGCGATCAGGATGACGATCAGCGCTATGACGATCGCGGCGCGGCGCATCAGTGGCGGAAGTCCGCGGTGATCGATCCGCATGTTGCGAGGTCGGCCTCGTGGCTTTCCTCGCGCCATGTCTCGGCGAGCGCGGTCGCTTCCCATTCGCGCATCGCCGGGTGAGCGATGATCCGCTCGACCCAGGCGAGACCTGTCGGGCCGACGTCGATCCCGTAGGTCCGGACGCGGAACGCGACCGGCGCATAGAAGGCATCGACGGCAGTGAACTCAGCGCCGGCGAGCCAGGGGCCGCCGAACCGGTCTAGTCCCTCGGTCCAGAGTTCGGCGATCCGTGCGACGTCGCGGTCGAGTGCGTCGCTGCCGGGGGCGGCATTCACACGGACGCCGACGTTCATCGTGCGCTCGTTGCGGAGCGCGGAGAACCCGCCATGCATTTCGGCGGTCGCGCAGATCGCCCACGCGCGCGCCTCCTCGCCGACCGGCCACACGCCGTCGTGACGCTCGGCGAGGTAGAGGATGATGCCGAGCGAGTCCCACACGGTTCGCGCGCCATCGATCAGCACCGGCACCTGCCCGGTCGGCGAGAAGGCGCGGAACGCCTCGTAATTCACCGGCGCAAGGAACGGCTCGATCCGATCCTCGAACGCAATGCCGAGCGCCTTCATCAAGGCCCAGGGCCGCAGCGACCAGCTCGAATAATTCCGGTTCGCGGTGACGAGCGTGTAACCCATCAGGCGGTGTAGCGCGCAGTGGTCTTCGCGGCGATCTCGTCCGCGGTGACGCCCGGCGCCATCTCAACGAGCTTGAACGGGCTGTCGTGATCGGGGCGCTGGAACACCGCCAGATCGGTGACGATCATGTCGACGACGTTCTTGCCGGTGAGCGGCAGCGTGCACGACGGGATGAACTTGGGGCTTCCGTCCTTGGCGGTGTGATCCATCACGACGATGATCTGCTTGACGCCCGCGACGAGATCCATTGCGCCGCCCATGCCCTTGATCATCTTGCCGGGGATCATCCAGTTGGCGATGTCGCCGCCTTCGCTGACCTCCATCGCGCCCAGCACCGTGAGGTCGATATGCCCGCCGCGGATCATCGCGAAACTGTCCGACGAGCTGAAATACACCGACGAGGGCAGTTCGCTGATCGTCTGCTTGCCCGCGTTGATCAGGTCTGCGTCCTCCTCGCCCGCGTACGGAAACGGGCCGATCCCGAGCATGCCGTTCTCCGACTGGAGCGTGACGGTCATCCCCTCGGGGATGTTGTTCGCGACCAGCGTCGGGATGCCGATGCCGAGATTGACGTAATAGCCGTCCTTCAGTTCCTGCGCCGCACGCGCGGCCATCTGGTTACGGTCCCAGGGCATCAGTGCATTCCTTCCTGGATGGTGGTGATGGTCGTGAATTGTTCGCGGAGCTCGGTGCCGACGCCGTCGACGATCGCCTGCAACGCAGCGTCCTCGTCGAGGCCCCAGGTGCCCGCATAGGCGCGCGCAGCGTGGCGGATCGTGTCGGCGAGGAGGTAGCCGAACACGGTCGGATCCTCGAGGATGCCCGCGTCGATCAGCACGTTGCTGCCGGCGCCGTTGGTGATCCAGATGCGCGCGACCTCGACCGATTCGCTGGTGAGTTGCGCACCCTTGTCGAGCGCGATCGCGTTGGGATGATCGGCCATTAGCGTACGCCTCCAGTCGGGGCCCAGCGGACTGCTGGCGGGAATACCTCGTCGCGATTGCCCTTGAGCGCGGTGCCGTAGACGGGGTTGGGGAGGACGAACCACCCTGCCCCCCATCTGGCCGCGATCGCGGGCGACTGGACTGTTGCGCGACGGGCGGCGGGGGTCTGGCCGGCGTTGAACAGGTCGCTGAAGTCGCCGAGCTGGTCGCCACCCATCGCGACGACGCAGTACCGCGCCGCGATCGTCGCGCGGCGGCCGTCCTTCTTCGAGCCGAGCGCGTCGTCGCCGGCGAGGAACAGCGTCTCGCCGTGGCGGGCGGGGCCAAGGCCGGCGGCTTCGATCGTGGCTTCAGTCTGTGCGGCGTTGGCGGCGGAGCGGTTGGTGTTGAAGATCACCGTGACGCCCATCGCGCGGAGTTGGGCGAGCGCGGCAGGCGCGCCGGGGACGGGGGCGACTTGCTTGACGCCGGTGCGCTCCCAGTCCTGCCAGCGCGGGTCGGACCAGGGTTGGCCAGAGGACGCGTCGTATTCGAAGCCGAGGTTGAGAAGCACGGTTTCGTCGACGTCGAAGACCGCGGCCTTCGGCTTGGTGCCGCAGGTGGTCCAGGTGGGTGCGGCTAGCGAAGCGCCTTGGGCGAGGACAACGGAGGTCGGCGTGCGTTGTGTGCGGACGTAGCCGACGAGCGTGTTCCAGGCCTGGACGCTGACCGCCGCGGCTTCGCCCGAGGCGTAGAGATACTGCATGCCGGCGGGGACGCCATCGACGGTAACGGGTGTGGAGACAGTGGGCGTGGCTGCGATCGAGGTCGGCGCGGACACGCTTACGCATCCCTGCAGCGCGAGTGCCCCTGCGAACGCAGGGGCCCAGGATACCGCCCGCAGCGCTCGTGACCCTGGGCTCCTGCGTTCGCAGGAGAGCGGGGAGCGCTTCCGATCCACCATCAGGCCTCGCTTCACGCGGAAACCCGCTCGCGGACGGTGCGGAACTCGATCTGCTTGTTGTAGGGCGCGCCGACGATCATCCGCTTCACGTAGATGCCCGGCAGGTGGATCGTGTCGGGATCGAGGCTGCCGACGGGGACGATCTCCTCGACCTCGGCGACGCAGATCTTCCCCGCGGTCGCCATCGGCTGGTTGAAGTTGCGCGCGGTCTTGCGGAAGATGAGGTTGCCGCTTTCGTCCGCCTTCCAGCCCTTGATGATCGCCAGATCAGCGCGGATGCCGCGTTCGAGGATGTATTCCTGGCCGTCGAAGACCTTCGTCTCCTTGCCCTCGGCGACCTGCGTGCCGACGCCGGTCTTGGTGTAGAAGCCGGGGATGCCCGCCCCCCCTGCCCGGCAGCGTTCGGCGAGCGTGCCCTGCGGACAGAACTCGACCTCGAGTTCGCCGCTGAGATATTGCCGCTCGAATTCCTTGTTCTCGCCGACATAGGACGAGATCATCTTCTTGACCTGGCGCGAACGGAGCAGCTTGCCGAGGCCCTGCCCGTCGATCCCGGCATTGTTGCTGGCGATCGTCAGGTCCTTCACCCCGGACGCCTCGATCGCGTCGATCAGCCGCTCGGGGATACCGCACAGCCCGAACCCGCCCGCGCAGATCGTCATGCCGTCGAACAGCACGCCTTCGAGTGCCGTTGCCGCATCGGTGTAGCGCTTGTTCGCCATGCATCCTCCTATGGTCTTTCGTCTCGCATAAGGCGACGATGCTCGGTCGGCAACGTACGTCGGGCGACATCTTACGATCCTCCCCCGCCAGGGGGAGGTGGCGCCGAAGGTGACGGAGGGGGAGGATACGGAACAGAGGTTTCGTGTGCCTCCCCCTCCGTCTGGCAAGTGCCAGCCACCTCCCCCTGGCGGGGGAGGATACGGTAGGTTCAATACGCCAGCTTCAACCCGGGCCGCTTCCAGCGCGTCTTCACCAGCCGGCCGCTGCCCGAGCAGGTGATGTACGCGTCCATGCCGTCCGCGCCGCCCCAGCAGATGTTGGTCGTGAACACGTCGTCGGTCGCGACGAACTCGACCGGATCGCCCGCCGGCGAGATCACGCTGATCCCGCATTCGCCGATCGTCGCGACGCAGATATTGCCACACGCCTCGACTCCGAGCGAATCGAAGAACTTGTAGCCGGCGGGGCGGTACAGCGGCGTGCCCGACGCGCTGGCGACCTTGCCGGGGGCGACGATGTCGAACGCCATCAGGCGGCAGGTGAACGTCTCCGCCGCGTAGAGCCGCGTGCCGTCCGGCGAGAGGCCGATGCCGTTGGGGTTTTCACTTGGGAAGATCACTTCTTCCAGATGGCTGCCGTCGGCTTTCGCGTAGAAGATGCCGGTGATGTCGCGTTCTCGGTCGCGCGATTTGCCGTGGTCGGTGAACCAGAAGCCGCCGTGCGAATCGAAGACGATGTCGTTGGGTCCTCGCAGCGAGCAGCCGAAATCGCCGTCCTTGTAGAGGATCTCGACCGCGCCGGTGGCGATGTCGATCCGCTCGATCCGGCCGCCGGAATAGTCGTCCGGCTGACCGTGCGGGGTGAGGAAGCCGTTCGCCTCGCGCCATGCGAAGCCGCCATTGTTGCAGCAATAGAGCTTGCCGTCCGGGCCGATCGCGAGGCCGTTGGGGCCGCCCCCGGGCTTAGCAACCGTCGTTTTCGTACCGTCAGAGGCGATGCGGGTGATGCGGCCTGCCTCGATCTCGACGAGGATGACGCTGCCGTCGGGCATCGCGACGGGACCCTCGGGGAAGCGCAAGCCACTGGCGACGGTGGTGAATTCGTTCATGATCCTCTCCGGGCGAGTCGGGTTGGTCCCGGCTTCGGCGCAAGCGTAACCGTTTCTCGACTTCGGGGGCAACGGAAGGCAGGATGCGCCAATGATTACACCACGCACCGGCGGCCGTATCCTGGTCGACCAACTCGTCGCACAGGGCTGCGACCGGATCTTCACCGTGCCGGGGGAGAGCTTCCTCGCCGTGCTCGACGCGCTGCACGATACGCCGGCGATCGACCTCGTCGTGTGCCGGCAGGAGGGCGGCGTCGGGTTCATGGCATGCGCGGACGGGACGCTGACGCATCGGCCGGGGGTGGCGTTCGTGACTCGCGGGCCGGGCGCGACCAATGCGTCGATCGGCGTGCACGTGGCGATGCAGGATTCGCAGCCGATGATCCTCTTCGTCGGCGATATCGACCGCGGCACGCGCGACCGCGAGGCGTTCCAGGAAATCGATTTCCAGGCGATGTTCGCACCCATCGCCAAGTGGGCGGCGCGGATCGACGATGCGCGGCGGATCCCGGAATATGTTGCGCGGGCCTATGCGACGGCGATGTCGGGGCGGCCTGGGCCGGTCGTATTGGCGTTGCCAGAGGACATGCTGCTCGACGTGGTCGACGCGGTCGATCGGCCGCGGGTCGAGCGGGTGGCGCAAGGCTGTGACGCCGATACGATGGACCTGCTCGCCGATCTGCTGACCACCGCCGAACGGCCGGTGGCGATCGTCGGCGGTGCTGGCTGGGATGTGGCGGCGTCAGGGGCGTTCTCGACTTGGGCGGATCGTAACGGCATTCCCGTGGCGGCGGCATTTCGGCGGCAGGATGCTATTCCGAACGACTGCCCGGTGTGGGCGGGGAACCTGGGGTACGGGCCCAATCCGAAGCTGGTCGAGCGGGTGAAGGCAGCGGATCTGTTGCTTATGGTCGGGCCTCGGCTGGGGGAGGCGACGACCGATGGCTATGCGCTGATCACGCCCGATCATCCGGGGCAGCGGCTGATCCACGTCCACCCCGATCCGGATGAGTTGCACCGGGCGTACCGCGCGGATGTGGCGGTGTGTGCGGGGATGGAGGAGTTTGCCGAAGCGTTGCTGGCGGTTGACCTGCCGCCGCGGACCGCCGGGTCGGAGGCGCATGCGGATTGGCTCGCGTGGTCGACACCCGCGCCTCGCGATCTCGTGATGGACCTGGGACCTTGCGTGGCAGCGATGCGCGAGCGACTGCCGGCAGATGCGATCATCTGCAACGGCGCAGGAAATTACTCGGGGTGGTGGCATCGGTACTGGGCGTACGCCGGACCGGGCACGCAGCTAGCGCCGACGGCTGGAGCAATGGGGTACGGCGTGCCAGCCGCAGTCGCGGCGTCGTTACGTCATCCGGAGCGGACCGTCGTCGCCCTGGCAGGCGACGGCTGCTTCCTGATGAACGGCCAGGAACTGGCAACCGCGGTCGCACACGGCGCGGACATTCTGGTGATCGTCGTGGATAATGGCGGCTACGGCACCATCCGCATGCATCAGGAGCGGGAATATCCGGGGCGGGTGTCTGGGACGACGCTACGCAATCCGGATTTCGCCGCGCTGGGGCGGGCTTATGGGTGCTGGGCGGAAACCGTCGAGCGGACCGAAGATTTCGCAGCGGCGCTCGACCGGGCGATGGCGCGGTCTGGGGTGCGTTTGCTGCATGTTGTGACGGATATCGAGGCGATCACCGCCGGGACGACGCTGGCAAAGGTTCGGGGCTGACCCTGCCCGTCACGGTCGGCGGTGAAGTTTGACGACCAGCCCGCCGTCCCCCTTCATCGTCACCGTCTCGCCGGCCTTCAATCTGACCGCATCGTTCATTTCAACCGTTCGTGTGCTGGCCTGCACCGGACATTGCCCGGTTCCAGGGCGGGTCCAGCGCAACGTGACGGCGACGCCGCTATCCGCTTCGTCGAACCTGGTCGGTCGCAATTGCAGCGAGAAGCCTGTCTGTACGCCGCTGCGATATCCCGCCCGGACGCCGCAATCACTCTCCTCTGCTTCGGTCTGATCGCGGCGGAAGCTTGCTGCCGCATTCGATGCGACCCGGAGCGATCCCGTCCAGACGACCGCACCGTCTGCGCGAACGTCGACATCGACGACGTAGCGTTCCGCCACCATCGCGCCGCCGAATCCGCGCTGCATCATCATCGGCGGTGCAGGCGGCGCAGGTGGTGCCGGAGGCGCCGTGGGGAACATGGCAGACACCGTCTGGATCAGAGTCGTGATGATCATGATACTCTCCTGGAAGGCACCGCCCTACGCACGGACCGTTAGCGCAACGACAGGATTATGCGTTAACGGCCTCGAGCGCGGCGCGAACCGCAGCGACCGCTTCCGCAGCCTTGTCGCCATCGGGACCACCGCCCTGCGCCATGTCGGGACGGCCGCCGCCGCCCTGCCCGCCTAGCGTGGCCACCGCGATCTTGAGCAGGTCGACTGCGTTGTGGCTGGCGACCAGGTCCGCCGTCACGCCGACCGCGACCGAGGCACGGCCGTCGTTGATCGCGACCATCACCGCGATTCCCGACCCGAGCCGCTGCTTCGCTTCGTCGACCGCGCCGCGCAGGCCCTTGGCTTCGAAGTCGTTGAGCACCTGGCCGATGAACGCGACGCCGCCGACCTGTTCGGGGCCAGCCGCTTCGCCCGAGCCACCGCCGCCGAGCGCCAGCGCCTTCTTCGCATCGGCGAGTTCGCGTTCGAGGCGGCGGCGGTCTTCGAGCAGCGATGCGACGCGCGCCGGGACCTCGTCGGGGGTCGACTTCAGCACCGCTGCCGCCTCGCGCAGGCGGTCGTCACGCCCGGTCAGGTATGCGCGCGCCGCTTCGCCGGTCAGCGCTTCGACACGGCGGATGCCGCTGGAGACCGCACCTTCGCCGACAACCTTGAACAGGCCGATGTCGCCGAGCGCGTTGACGTGCGTGCCGCCGCACAGCTCGATCGAATATGTCCCCTCGTTGGTCGATCCCATCGACACGACGCGGACTTCGTCGCCGTATTTCTCACCGAAAAGCGCCATCGCACCCATCGCGATCGCGTCGTCGGGGGTCATCAGCAGCGTCGTCACCGCGCCGTTGCCGCGGACCTGCGCGTTCACGTCGGCCTCGACCCGCGCGATATCGGCGGGGGTCATCGCGACCGGCTGCGAGAAATCGAAGCGCAGCCGATCGGGCGCGACGAGACTCCCCTTCTGCGCGACGTGCGTGCCGAGGCGTTCGCGGAGGGCCTCGTGCAGGAGGTGCGTCGCGGAGTGGTTGGCGCGAATCTGTGCGCGGCGGGCGACGTCGATCTGGAGCTTGACCGGGTCGCCGACCTTGATCTCGCCAGCGTCGACGATCGCGTGATGGACGAACACGCGGCCGAGCTGCTTCGAGGTCTCGGTGACGTTCGCGCGCAGACCGCTGTCGTTCGAGATGTGGCCGGCATCGCCGACCTGTCCGCCGCTCTCGCCATAGAAGGGCGTCTGGTTGACGACGATCGCGACCGTATCGCCGGTGGTCGCGTGGTCGACGCGCGCGCCGTCCTTGACCAGCGCGACGACCTCGCCCTCGCCGGTGTCGGACGCGTAACCGAGGAACTCGGTGCCGCCGGTCTGCTCGACGATGTCGAACCAGATGTCGTCCGAAGCCTTCGCGCCCGAGCCCTTCCAGGCGGCGCGGGCGGCGCGCTTCTGCTCGGCCATCGCGGTGTCGAAGCCTGCGCGGTCGACCGCGATGTTGCGTTCGCGCAGTGCGTCCTCGGTCAGGTCGTACGGGAAGCCGTAGGTGTCGTAGAGCTTGAACGCGACGTCGCCGGCCAGCGTGCCGTCGGTCATGCCCGTGGTTGCCTCGTCGAGCAGCTTCAACCCCTTGTCGAGCGTCTGCCGAAAGCGCGTTTCCTCCTGCTGGAGTGTCGCCTCGATCAGCGGACGGGCGCGCGACAGTTCGGGATAGGCGGCGCCCATCTCGGTGACGAGCGCGGGGACCAGCCGGTGCATCAGCGGCTGCTTCGCGCCGAGGATGTGCGCGTGGCGCATCGCGCGCCGCATGATACGGCGCAGGACGTAGCCGCGGCCTTCGCTGGCGGGAAGCACGCCGTCCGCAATCAGGAAGCCGGCCGTGCGCAGGTGATCGGCGATCACGCGGTGGCTGGCGGTGTTGGCGCCGTCGGTCGCGGTGTGCGTCAGCGCGCCCGAGGCTGCGATCAGCGCCTTGAACGTGTCGGTGTCGTAATTGTCGGTGACGCCCTGCATGACCGCGGCGATGCGCTCGAGCCCCATGCCGGTGTCGATCGAGGGCTTGGGCAGGTTGCCGACGATCTCGGCGTTCTCCTGCTCGTATTGCATGAACACGAGGTTCCAGATCTCGACGAAACGATCGCCATCCTCGTCGGGGCTGCCGGGAGGGCCGCCGAAGATGTGGTCGCCGTGGTCGTAGAAGATTTCGGAGCATGGACCGCACGGCCCGTTGTCGCCCATCGACCAGAAATTATCCTTGGTCGGGATGCGGATGATGCGGTGATCGGGGAGGCCGGCGACCTTCTTCCAGAGATCGAACGCCTCGTCGTCGGTGTGGTAGACGGTGGCGGTCAGTTTGTCCGGCGACAGGCCCCATTCGCGCGTGAGCAACGTCCAGGCGTGGACGATCGCCTGTTCCTTGAAATAATCGCCGAACGAGAAATTGCCGAGCATTTCGAAGAAAGTGTGATGGCGCGCGGTGTAGCCGACATTGTCGAGATCGTTGTGCTTGCCGCCGGCGCGGACGCATTTCTGCGACGAGGTCGCGGTGGTGTAGGGGCGCGATTCGAGGCCGGTGAAGACGTTCTTGAACGGCACCATCCCGGCGTTGACGAACATCAGCGTCGGGTCGTTCTGCGGTACCAGCGGCGCGGAGGGCACGATCTGGTGCCCCTGCGAACCGAAATAGTCGAGGAAGCCGCGGCGGATGTCGTTCGTCGATGTCATGCCGGGGACTTAGGCGAGCGGGGCGGTTCGCTCAAGTCGGGTGTGTGAGGAGGTGCGGACGTATCCGATTGAAACGAAGATAGCATGTTTCCCCGCGAAGGCGGGGACCCAGACTGGGCTCCCGCCTTCGCGGGAGAACAAGGGAGTGCTGCAATTCGGCAAGAGCAACACCACCCCGGCGAAGGCCGGGGCCCAATTGGAGAGGGGGAAATAACCGAAAGCAGCGCTTCGTTATCGCCGCCCCCCAATTGGGCCCCGGCCTTCGCCGGGGTGGTGGTGTTGGTGGAGGGGGTGGCGGTCCTTGGGCGTCCCTTACCCCAACGGCGCGTCGATCGACTTGGGCGGCTCGCTGAACCATTTCGGGCCCGCATCGGTCATGTGGAAGCAATCCTCAATCCGCACCCCGTACCTCCCGGGAATGTAGATGCCCGGCTCGTCCGAGAAGCACATCCCCGCCGCCAGCCTGGTCGTCTCGCCGCGGACGAGGTTGACGGGTTCGTGGCCGTCCATGCCGATGCCGTGGCCGGTGCGATGCGACAGGCCGGGGAGCTTGTACCCCGGCCCGTAGCCGAGCGTCTCGTAATGCCGTCGGACCGCGTCGTCGATGCTTCCGGCGGGTGCGCCGATCCTGGCGGCGGCGAACGCGATCTGTTGCCCACGGGCGACCTGATCCCACGTCTTGCGCTGGTCGGCGGTTGCCGCGCCGTGGACCCAGGTGCGCGAGATGTCGGATTGATAGCCCTGCACGGTGCAGCCGCAGTCCATCAGCACGACCTGGCCGTCGGCGACGCGGTGGATTTCGCGGCTGCCGTGCGGATAGGCGGACGCCTCGCCGATCAGCGCGAGCGCGAACTCGGGCGCGCCGCCGAGCTTCTTCGTCGCGGCGTTCATCAGCGCGCCGATCTCCGGGCCGGTCATACCCCTCTCGACGCGCGGCTTGGTCCAGCGATACGCGGCGAGCGTGACCTCGGTCGCGGCCTGCATCAGCGCGATTTCGGCGGGGGTCTTGATCATCCGGCAGGCGCGAACGACCGGGTCGACGGAGACGATCTTGGCGTCAGGCAGGACCCGCGCGAGCCCGGCATAGGCAAAGTAGCGCACCTCCGCCTCCAGGCCGATCGGCCGCGTGGCGAGATTCCGGTCGCGCAAAAATCCGGCGGCCACGGCGAGCGGGTTCTCGTCCTCCTGCCAGACGCGCACCTCGGCGGGGACGGCGAGCGTCTCGCGCACCGACGGCTCCTCGAAGAACGGCGTGACGATGCACGGTTCGCCTTCGACCGGGAGGATCGCCAGCGTCAGCCGCTCGCTCGTGTGCCAGCGGACGCCGGTGAAGTAGATCATCGACGATCCCGGCTCGATCAGGACCGCGCCGATGCCCGCCGCCTTCATCAGCGACTGCGCGCGGACCAGCCTCGCGGCGCGTTCGGTGGCGTCGATCGGCCTGGTCGCGCCGGTGATGTCGGACAGCGCCGACAGGTCGGGCTCGGCGGCGCGAAGGATCGCGGTGGTCGACAGCAACGGCGCCGCGATGGCGAGGCTCAGCAGGTCGCGGCGCGAGGGGCTGAAGGCGGGCTTGTGGCGTGCGGTCGACATCGTCGGACGATAGGGTCCTTGACCCGGGCGCCGCAATCCCCTTCCCTGTCCGCACTTCTCGGGAGCGACTAATGGCCAAGCGGCTAACCTATTACATCTTGTTCGGCCTCGTCGCGGGTATGGTCGTCGGCTGGATCCTGAACGCGTCGATCGACAACGGCACGGCCGAGTCCGCCGAACGGCTGAAGGACATCGCCGGCTATTTCTCGATCGTGACGACGCTGTTCCTGCGGCTGATCAAGATGATCATCGCCCCTTTGGTGTTCTCGACTCTGGTCGTGGGCATCGCGCATATGGGTGACACCGGTGCGCTTGGCCGCGTGGGTTTAAGGAGCCTTGGCTGGTTCATCTGCGCGAGCCTGTTGTCGCTCACCCTGGGCCTGATCCTGGTCAACGTGTTGCAGCCGGGCGTCGGCTTGGCACTCGCGATCCCGCCGGCCACCGCGTCGAGCGGCGTCGACCGCGCGGCGTTCGATCTCGCCAAGTTCATCACGCATATCGTCCCCGATTCGATGATCGCGGCGATGGCGGGCAACGAGATTTTGCAGATCGTCGTGTTCTCGGTGTTCGTCGGCGTCGCGATCACCGCGGTCGGCGAGAAGGCCGCGCCGCTCGTGAAGGCGATCGAGGCGCTGGTCGCCGTGATGCTCCAGATCACCAACTACGTGATGCGGTTCGCGCCGTTCGCGGTGTTCGCGGCGGTGACCGCGACGCTCGCCGAGCGGGGCCCGGCCATCCTCGGCCAGCTCGGCTATTTCATGCTGACCTTCTATATCGGCCTCGCGCTGCTGTGGGCGATGCTGATCGGGATCGCGTTCCTGCTGATCGGGCCGCGGACGCGGTTGCTGGTGCGGTATATTCGCGATCCGCTGATCCTCGCCTTCTCGGCGGCGTCGTCCGAGGCGGCGTATCCTCGGACGCTGGAGGCGCTCGACCGGTTCGGCGTGCCGCCGCGGATCGCGAGCTTCGTGCTGCCGCTGGGCTATTCGTTCAACCTCGACGGGTCGATGATGTACATGACGTTCGCGTCGCTGTTCATCGCGCAGGCCTACGGCATCCACATGCCGATCGGACAGCAGATCGCGATGCTGCTGGTGTTGATGGTGACGTCGAAGGGGATTGCGGGGGTGCCTCGCGCATCGCTGGTGGTGATCGCGGGAACGCTGTCGATGTTCAAGATCCCGGAGGCGGGGATTTTGCTGATCCTGGCGGTGGATCATTTCCTCGATATGGGGCGCTCGGCGACGAACGTGATCGGAAATGCGGTGGCGGCGACTGTGGTTGCGAAGTGGGAGGGCGGGCTTGATGAGCGTGAGCCGGCCGATCGGGATTTCCCGCATGCGCCTACCGGGCATGGTCCGAAGGTGGATGTGGACAGCTATGAGAAGATCGGGCCGGGGCAGGTTTGAGGTTTGAGGTTTGAGGTTTGAGGTTTGAGGTTTGAGGTTTGAGGGCAATGTTGAACCGGTAATTGCTCGAGGATACCCTTTTACGTTGGCGGAGCGCTAAAGAAGCACCTCCCCGGCGGAGGCCGGGGTCCAATTGGGAAACTTGGCTGGCGAACGGTGCGCTTCGTTACTCCGACCTCTCCAATTGGGCCCCGGCCTTCGCCGGGGAGGTGTCTTAAAGACGGTGGAGTAATCTACCCTGGTCGGAGGCTCCCCATCGAGCGCCTCAGGCGTAGGCGTACGGACCGCCTTTTTTGAGCCCTGCTTGATACGCGGGCCGTGCGTGGACCTTTGCCAGCCATGCAATCGTCGCGGGGCGGGACTCGTTGAGGCCGCCGCGATTGCGCGCAGCTTCCAAGGGGAAGCTCATCATGATGTCGGCCGCGGTCATCTCGGCGCCGGCGAACCAGGGGCGCTTCGACAGTTCGGATTCGACATAGTCGAGATGGACGTCGATCATCGGCTGGATCTTCTTGGTCGCCGCCTTGCCGAGGATCGGGATGCGCGCGAGGACGAGCTTCAGCAGCAGCGGCGGCATCATCGAGCCTTCCGCATAGTGGAGCCAGAAACGGTAGCGCAGCGCGTCGGCGCGGTTGGCGGGGGCGCCCAGCTTGCCGTCCGCCTTGTCGACGAGATATTCGACGATCGCGCCGGTCTCGGCCACCACCTGGCCGTCATCCTCGATCACCGGCGACTTGCCGAGCGGGTAGACCTGCTTGAGTTCGGGCGGCGCGAGCATCGTTGCCTTGTTCCGCTCGTAGCGCTTGATCTCGTAGGGGAGGCCGAGTTCCTCGAGCATCCACAGGATCCGCTGCGATCGCGAGTTTTCGAGGTGGTGGACGATGATCATGCTGAACCCCCTGTTTTTATTAGGACGATTTGCGCGCGGTCCAGATCCAAGCGGCGGCGGGGAATTCCACCGTGTCGCCGCTTCGGTACCGGTCGCAGACCTGGGTGAGACGCGCGATGTGGCGCTCGCGTTCCTCGGGGGCAGCGTCTCGGATGGCGGATGCTGCCGGGCCAATGCGGCTGAAATAGTCGACGGCGTCGGCTACGGGATCGGCGCCCTCCCCTACTCGGTAGGCGAATTCGACACGCTCGGGTGACGCGACATGCCAGCCGGATTTCTCGAGGATGCTCGCGACGTAAGTCGGGTCGGCGAAGGCGAAGGGGCCGGGTGCGGTGCTTGCCGGAGCGTCTGCATTGCCGCCGGTCGCGGTGATGATTTCGGTGGCCCAGCGGTTGGCGGCGCGGTCGGCGAAACATGTGAAGACGAGCGTCGCGTCGGGGGCGGCGGCTTCGGCTAATGTCGTGAAGGCGGCGACGGGGTCAGCGAAGAACATGACGCCGTGGCGCGAGACGTAGAGGTCGATGGGAGCGTGGTTCGGGGCGGCGGCGGTGATGTCCGCGCACTCGAAGCTGGCGTTGGATGAGGTTTTGGCGCGGTGTTTGGCGATCTCGATCAGGGTGGGTGAGAGATCTATGCCGGTTATCTGCGCGGTCGGGATCGCTTGGGCCGTGGCTAGAGAGGTTGCTCCAGCGCCGCAGCCTATGTCGATGATCTTGCGGGTTTGGGGGATGGCGACGGACAGGATCGCTGCGTTCAGGTACGGTGTCAGGTTGGTGAAGCTTCGGTCGGTTCGACGCCATTCCTCCGCCCAGACGTCGCCTATTCTGCCGGTCCAGTCATAGGCGGTGGTCATTCGGTGATCCGTTTCATGCTCGGGCGGGGGGACAATTGGACGGTCTATAGGGTCTCACATAATCGGTACATTGGGTCCGAAGTGCACAAAGTGCAGACGCTGGCGTGGTATTTGTGAAGCGGTGTTTTGCGGTCCGATGTAGGCGAGCATGCTGACATCAGCAGCTTTGTTTTCCCATGAATGCGGGAATCCAGGCTGGAGTCCGGCCTTCGCGGGAGAACAAGGCATGGACTCGTTTAAGAATGCGGGGCCATGCCGCTAAAGAGCTTGGCTTAGCGCGGGATTTTATTTGCGGGGTCATGCCAACTGGGCCCCGGCCTTCGCCGGGGTGGTGCTGAGAGTGAGTGGACGCGGCGTCAGTTCACCATGTGTCTAAACCATAGGCCGAGCGTACCCTCGACCACCATGAGCCATGAGCCATGAGCCATGAGCCATGCAGCGTGCCCTCACCCTCCCATTGCGAAGGCAATGGGTCCCTCCCTCTCCCCTGAGGGAGAGGGAAAGTAGGGTTAGGCGTCGTCGCCTTCTTCGGGGCCGGCCATCATTTCTTCGGCGACCTTGTCGGTGCGTGCGCGGATCTGCTTTTCGAGGCGGTCGGCGGTTTCGGGGTTGTCCTTGAGGAACGTCTTCGAGTTCTCGCGGCCCTGGCCAAGGCGCACGCTGTCATAGCTGAACCACGCGCCGGACTTTTCGACCAGGCCCGCCTTCACGCCGAGATCTAGGATCTCGCCGAGCTTGGAGACGCCCTGCCCGTACATGATGTCGAACTCGACCTGCTTGAACGGCGGGGCGACCTTGTTCTTGACGACCTTCACGCGGGTCTGGTTGCCCGTGACCTCTTCACCGGCCTTGATCGCACCGATGCGGCGGATGTCGAGCCGGACCGAGGCGTAGAACTTCAGCGCGTTGCCGCCGGTCGTCGTCTCGGGGTTGCCGTACATGACGCCGATCTTCATGCGGAGCTGGTTGATGAAGATCACCATGCAGCGCGAGCGGCTGATCGAGCCGGTCAGTTTCCGCAGCGACTGCGACATCAGGCGGGCCTGGAGACCGACATGGCTGTCGCCCATCTCGCCTTCGATTTCGGCACGCGGCACGAGTGCTGCGACCGAGTCGACCACCAGCACGTCGATCGCGTTCGAGCGGACCAGCGTGTCGACGATCTCGAGCGCCTGCTCGCCGGTGTCGGGCTGCGACACGATCAGTTCGTCGATGTTGACGCCGAGCTTCTTGGCGTAGACCGGGTCGAGCGCGTGCTCGGCATCGACGAACGCGGCGGTGCCGCCGCCCTTCTGCGCTTCGGCGATCACGTGGAGCGCGAGCGTGGTCTTGCCTGACGACTCCGGACCGTAGATCTCGATCACGCGGCCGCGCGGCAGGCCGCCGACGCCAAGCGCGATGTCGAGCCCGAGCGAGCCGGTCGAGATGACCTCGACCTGCATGGTTTCCTTGGAGCCCAGGCGCATTGCCGAGCCCTTGCCGAAGGCGCGGTCGATCTGCGCGAGCGCGGCGTCGAGCGCCTTCTGCCGGTCGTTGGTTGCGGTTGCCATGCCGGTGTCGATCACTTTCAGATTAGCGGCCATCGAATATGCTCCCATCGCTAAAGCAAGCGCGCGTGCCATTCAACGCGTCAAACACCATGTATTCTCTTTGTTCTTTTGGAACAAGTGGGGAACGATGGGTTTTTCGGAAAAGGTGGACATTTGGTAACGGCCGTGGGTGGTTGCCAATCCTCGTCATGCGGGGCTTGGTTCAGCATCCACCGGTCCGCGCTTGTCGACCTTTGAGTATGCGGAGCGCTGGCCCCAGAACGCGCCGGCTGCTGTCCTTTCTCGCAAATAAGATATGTCTCCCCGCGAAGGCGGGGATCCAGACTGGGCTCCCGCCTTCGCGGGAGAACAAGGGAAGGGCGTGGTGCCGTATGACTGCAGACTCACACATGTTCCAAGGGGATAAGTGCCGAACATGTCTGGATGACGAGATGGGCCGGGCAGAGTTTGGTCGAGAACGGTTCCGGTTGTTCGAGCGCGGGTTTGGCGGCGATCAACTCATCGATGGTGTCGGCAACTGGTTGTGACGGGCGGTTTCGTTTGCCGCTCTGGATCCTGACTTTCGTCAGGATGACGGGCGGTTGCGGCAACGCGGCGACCAGTCTCAAAGGTGCCGCCGCCTATCTATCGATCAGGCGAGCTTTGTTGCGAGCGTCCACCAGCCTTTGGCTTGGGCGGCGGTGGCGGCGGTGTTTCTGGCTTCGGGGGTTTCGAACAGGGCGAAGCAGGTGGCGCCGGAGCCAGACATTCTGGACAGGAGGACGCCTTGCGCTGCGTCGAGGAGCGTGCGGACTTCGGCGATTACGGGGGCGAGGGCCAGCGCGGGGGGTTCTAGGTCGTTGCGGCCGGCTTTTGCACGGTCGAGGAGATTGCCTTCGGGGATCGGGCCTCGGTCGTGGCCGTCCCAGGTCTTGAAGACGGCGGCGGTGGAGACCGCGACGCCTGGGTTCACGAGCAGGAGGGGGGTGCCGGACAGGCCTTCGAGGGTGGTGAGGGTGTCGCCTTTGCCGGTGCCTAGCGTGGTGCGGTTGGCGAGGCATGCGGGGACGTCTGCGCCGAGCTTTGCGGCGATGTCGTGGAGGCGGGGGTCGGTTGGGGCTATGCCGTGAAGGCGGGCCAGCGCGCGGAGCGTGGCGGCGGCGTCGGCTGAGCCTCCGCCTATGCCTGAGGCGATGGGGAGGTGCTTTTCCAGGGTTATGGCGTGGTAAGCCTCGGGGGCGAACGCGGTGGTGAAGGCGTCTGCTGCGGCGGTTACGAGGTTGCCATGCCAAGAGGCGGCGCTGAACGAGCGCGGTGCTTCGTCATTTGCCGTCCCCAATTGGGCCCCGGCCTTCGCCGGGGTGGTGTTGGGGGTCGGGGCGATGCTCTCGACGGGCAGCAGTGCTGCGGCGAAGGGGCCGGTTATGGTGAAGCTGTTGGTTTGGGCGGGTTCTACCGTGACCACGTCGCCTTCGGTGGCGAAGGCGAAGAGCGTTTCGAGATCGTGGTAGCCGTCGGGGCGGCGGCGGCGGACGTGGAGCGCCAGGTTGATCTTGGCGGGGGCGGGTTCGGTGATGGCGGGCATTGGAAGTCTCGGAATTTGGCGGCGAAGGGTTCCAGCGCAGCTTAGCGTAATACGCGTGATGTCTGCGGGTTTAAGCGCGTCATCCTGACGAAAGTCAGGATCCACGGTAACGATTGGCCGTCCTTGGCTCTGGATCCTGACTTTCGTCAGGATGACGGGAGGGGGATGCCGCATACCTCGCGAGTTGCTGACGCGGTCGATCACTTCCGCGGATGCTCGGAATTAGTGTTAATGCCGCGAAACGGCCTCTTCAGCGTAAACTCGCTTTGCCCTCACCCTTTCTACGCCTGCGAGGCCCTTCCCTCTCCCAGCGGGAGAGGGGTTCTAGCGGCGGGCTTTCGGGGGGAGGCCGTTGGCGATCTTGGCGGTTATGCGCGCCGTGTCTGCGGGTTCGGCGGTCAGCAGGGCGGCGCGCCAGGCGTAGCGCGCTTCGTAGTTTCGGCCGATGCTCCAATAGGCGTCGCCGAGGTGGTCGGCGATTTCGGCGTTGGTGGGTTCGGCCTGCGCCGCGGTTTCGAGCAGGGGGAGCGCTCGGGCGGTGTTGCCGGAGAGGTGGTAGGCCCAGCCCAGCGAGTCGGTGATCGACGCGTTGGTCGGGTCGATCCGGCTGGCGCGTTCGAGCAACTTGATCGAGGCGGGAATGTCGTCGCCGTGTTCTACCTGCGCAAAGCCTAGATAGTTGAGTGCGAGCGGTTGCGCGGGGCCGCGGGCGACGGCCTTTTCCAAAGCGTCACGCGCTTCGGGCCAGCGGCCGGCCTGGTCGAGCGCGCCGCCATATTGCAGCCAGTTGCCCCAGCTGCCGCCCTTCTCGCCGTCGGCGGTGATGATGCGCTGGTACCAGGTCGCGGCTTCGGCGGGGTTGCCGGTGGTCAGGAGCAGGTCGGCGTAGCGTTGCCAGTCGGCGGGCACCGAACCCTTCTGGTCGACGCGGTTCTTGGCGGCGGCGAGCGCTTCGCCATTGCGGTCGGCGGTGGCGAGGATGTCGATGCGCTCGGCGGCGGCGGCCGGGGCGGAGGGGCTTTTCGCGTCGATGCCGTCGAGCACCACGAGCGCGCGGTCGACCAGCTTGTTGCGGGCGAGCGCGTCGGCGAGGAGCACGCGCGCTGCGTCGTAGCTGGGGTCGGCGCGCAGGGCTGCCTGAGAGAGCGCGATCGAGAGCGGCGAGGGTTCGCCTGCGCTGAGGTCGCTGGCGAGACGCACGAGCAGGCGCGAGACGCCGATCGACAGCGGTTGCCTGCGCGGTGCCGCGGCGATCAGTGTGCGTGTCTCGGTGGCGAAGCGGTTGGCGACGGGGTCCTTCGCAGCGGTGGCGAGCGAGGGTTCGGGATCGCGACCTTCCGCATGCGCTACCCAGGCGTAGAGCGAGGGTGCGAGGACCACGAGGGGGCCGCTCGACAACGTGGCGATCGCAGCACTGGCGGCCTTCGCGTCGCCCCGTCGTGCGGCATCGGCGAGCGGGATCAGCGCGGCGTCGGCGGGGGCTACGCCGGCCTTGTTCAGCACCGCGACGGCGCGGGTGGCGAGCGGCACGTCGCCGGCCTCCAGCGCCTCGCGATAGGCGCGGATCGCGACGACGGGATCGTCGGGCGATGCCGCTAGCACCTTCGAATAGCTGGCGGCGGCCAGGCCTGTCTCGCCGGCAGCGTCGGCCGCGCGGGCCTTCAGATAGGCGGAAAGGTCAGCCGGGGCCGCCGTGGCGGGTGCAGCCACGGCGAGACCGAGTGCGAGAAACAGACGCTTACATGTTGGGATAATTGGGGCCTCCGCCGCCCTCGGGTACGACCCAGTTGATGTTCTGGGTGGGGTCCTTGATGTCGCAGGTCTTGCAGTGGACGCAGTTCTGCGCGTTAATGACGAACTTCGGATCGGCGGTGTCCTCGCCGACGACTTCGTAAACGCCGGCCGGGCAATAGCGTTGCGCAGGCTCGTCGTACATCGGCAGGTTGTATGCGATCGGCACGCTCGCGTCCTTGAGCGTCAGGTGGACCGGCTGGTCCTCCTCGTGGTTGGTGTTCGAGACGAACACAGACGAGAGGCGATCGAACGTCAGGACACCGTCGGGCTTCGGATAGACGATCGGCTTGACGAGGTCCTTGCGCCACAGGCTCTCATTGTCGGGATGGTGTTGCATCGTGAAGGGCATTTTGATCCCCAGATGCTCCGCCCACATCGTGATGCCGGCGAGACCCGAACCGACGAGGTCGCCGAACTTCTTGACCAGCGGCACGACGTTGCGGACGACCGACAACTCCTTCTTGACCCACGACTTCTCGAACGCCTCCGGATAGGCCGCGAGCTCGTCATGGCCGCGCTGCGAGACGATCGCCTCGACCGCGGCTTCGGCGGCCATCATGCCGGACTTCATCGCGGTATGCGTGCCCTTGATCCGCGGCACGTTGAGGAAGCCGGCGCTGTCGCCGATGAGCGCGGCGCCGGGCATGACGAGCTTGGGGATCGACTGGAGCCCGCCGTCGCTGATCGCGCGCGCGCCGTAGCTGACGCGCTTGGCGCCCTTCAGCAGCGCGGCGATCTCGGGATGCGTCTTCCAGCGCTGCATCTCGCTGAACGGCGAGAGATACGGGTTGGTGTAGTTCAGCCACGTCACGAAGCCGATCGAAACCTGGCCGTTCGCCTGGTGATAGATCCAGCCGCCGCCGTTCGAGCCGTCGGTCTCGGACAGCGGCCAGCCCTGTGTGTGGATGACGCGGCCGGGGACGTGGAGTTCGGGATCGATGTCCCAGAGTTCCTTGATGCCGAGGCCGTAGACCTGCGGATCGCTGTCCTTGTCGAGCGCGAAATTGCGGATCAGCTCCTTGGTGAGGTGACCGCGGCACCCTTCGGAGAAGAAGGTGTATTTGGCGTGGAGTTCGAGGCCGGGCGTGTAGTCGCCCTTGTGCGTGCCATCGCGCGCGACGCCCATGTCGCCGGTCGCGACGCCCTTGACCGAACCGTCGTCGTTGAACAAGATTTCTGCCGCGGCGAAGCCTGGGAAGATCTCGACGCCGAGTTCCTCCGCCTTGCCCGCGAGCCAACGGCAGAGGTTGCCGAGCGAGCCGGTGTACGTGCCCTTGTTGTGCATGAACGAGGGCGTGACGAAGTGCGGCATCTCGCTCTTCTTCGTCTTGGTCAGGATCCAGTGATGGTTCTCGGTCACCGGCACTTCGGCGAGCGGGCAGCCGTCCTCGCGCCAGGTCGGCAGCAGCTCGTCGAGCGACTTGGGATCGATGACCGCGCCGGACAGGATGTGCGCGCCGACCTCCGAGCCCTTTTCGAGCACGCAGACGCTGATCTCGGCGTCCTTCTCCGCGGCCAGCTGTTTCAAGCGGATCGCTGCCGAGAGACCGGCCGGGCCAGCGCCGACGATCACCACGTCGTACGGCATCGATTCACGTGTCGTCATCATCGTCTCCCGGGGGATGTCCCCTCTTGCCTCAGCTTCATGCCCCCACCCCTCGTTCGGGCTCGGGCGGGCACCGTCTTGTCCAATATGGCGATTGCGCGAGTTGACCGCCACGTCAACCGTGCAGCATAGGTTACTCTGTGGGGGCGGACCAAACCATCGACTGGCGAAATACAGCGGCGAGCGCGCTCGACTGGTGGCACGAGGCTGGCGTCGACACGCTGGTCGACGACGTTCCACGCGACTGGTTCGCGGCGCCTGAACCGCTTGTCGTGCCCGCCGCAGTGCCTGTTGCGCCAGTCTTGGCACCGTCCGCGATGCCGCTTCTTCTGGCCGATTTCCTGGCCTGGCGGAGCAGCGCGGAGGTTCCCGAGGCGGACTGGAGCGGGGTTTCGCTGGCCGCGGTCGGCCCGGCTGACGCTACGGTCATGGTGCTTGTCGATTGTCCCGACCGCGACGACGGCGATGCAGGGGCTTTGCTGAGCGGCGCATCGGGACGATTGCTCGACAAGATGCTAGGTGCGATCGGTCTGACGCGCGACGAGGTGCATCTCGCGGCGGTCTGCGCGAAGCGGCCGACGGCGGGGCGTATCCAGAGCGAGGTCGAGGCTCGGCTGTCGGAAATCGCCAAGCATCACATCGGGTTGGTTGCGCCCAAGCGGTTGTTGTTGCTGGGCAATGCGGCGAGCCGTGCGATCCTCGGGACGGAATTACAGGCGGCGCGCGGGCGTTTACACGGATTTAACCATAAGACCGGAGAAACGGGGTCCGGTTCGGCGTCTGGCGAAGCTTCCGACGAAACCGGCGTGGTCGCGAGCTTTCATCCGCGATTTCTGATCGAGAAGCCCGCGGCCAAGGCCGAGGCCTGGAAGGATTTGCAGATGCTGATGCGCGGACTGACGTCGCAAGAGGGTGTGAGATGATTCGGACTCTAGCTATCGTTCTGGGGCTCAGCGCCCTCCCCTTTCCAGCACTCGCCGCGACCGTCGCCGGTGAGCCCGCGGGCGATGTGCGGCTCGGCACGACGCAGTTGATCGGCGCACCGACGATCGAGCAGATCCCCGACCAGCTCGATGCTAGCCAGCGCGAGGCGTACAAGACGGTCTTCGCGGCAATCCGCGACGGCAAGTGGACCGACGCGCAGATCGGGCTCGACACGATGAAGCCCGGCCCGCTGCATGCGATCGCGCGCGCCGAGATGTATACGGCGAAGGGTTCGCCGCGCGTCGAGATGGAGCCGCTGGTCGCGCTACTCAACGAAGCGCCCGAACTGCCCGAAGCCGCGCAGATCTCGCGCCTCGCGACGACCCGCGGCGCGGTCGACCTGCCCCCCCTCCCCACGGCACAGCGGCTGATCTGGCAGGACGGCGCGCCGCGTCGCGTCCGCGCCAAGAGCCTGCAGGGCGACATGATCGCCGCCGATCTCGCGCTGAAGATGCAGCCTTACGTGAAGGCGGACATGGGCCGCGAAGCGCAGTCGCTGCTGGAAAGCACGCCCGGCCTCACCCCCGAGGCGCTGACCGAGTGGCAGCAGAAGATCGCGTGGATCTATTTCCTCGAAGGCGACGATGTGAACGCGCGCGTGATGGCGGCGAAGGCACAGGACGGCGTCGGCGACTGGGCCGTCCAGGGCCGCTGGGTCGGCGCGCTGTCGGCATGGCGGCAGAATGACTGCGCGAATGCCGAGACCGGGTTCGAGGGTGTTGCAGCACGCGCCGGCGACGTCGATCTTCGGGCGGCGGCTTTGTACTGGGCGTCGCGTGCGGACATGGTGTGCTCGCGCCCCGACAAGATCGAGGGTCGGCTGAAGGCTGCGGCACAGTTCGGCGAGAGCTTCTATGGCCAGCTCGCGCGCCAGCAACTCGCGATGAAGGACAAGGGCACGTCGGTCGGCGGGCTTGTCGCCAGCGACTGGAAGGTCGTGGGCAAGCGTCCGAACGTCCGGGTCGCCGCGGCACTGGTCGAGGTCGGCGAGACCGACCTGGCCGATACCGTCATCCGTCAGCAAGCCAAGATCGGCGATCCGCGCGAGTTCGCCAACCTGGTCCGCGTGGCGGAAGCGCTGAGCCTGCCCGCGACGACTGTCTGGCTCGCGCACAACTGCCCGCAGGGGGTCACGTCGACCGCCGAGGCGCGGTATCCGACGCCGAACTGGACGCCCGACAGCGGCTGGCACATCGACAAGGCGCTGGTCTACGCGCACACGCTCGAGGAATCGCGGTTCCGTAACACCGTGAAGAGCCCGGCCGGCGCGTATGGTCTCATGCAGATCATGCCCGCCGCCGCGACCGATTTCGCGCGCGAGCGTGGCACCTCGATCGACGTGAAAGCGCTGACCAAGCCGAGCACTAACATGGATGTCGGCCAGCGCCATCTCGAGCGGCTGCGCGACATGGCAGGCGTCACCGGCGGGCTGCTGCCCAAGGTAATCGCGGCGTATAATGCAGGTCCGCGCCCCGTTGGCGACTGGAACGCGATCGTCCACGATAACGGCGATCCGCTGATGTATATCGAGAGCATTCCGTACTGGGAGACGCGTGGCTACGTCACCACAGTGCTGCGTAACTACTGGATGTACGAGGCGCAGGGCGGCAAGAAGGCATCGACCAGCCGCAACGCGCTCGCGCAGGGCATGTGGCCGCGCTTTCCCGGCCTGCCGGGTGCGACCGCAGTGCGGATGGCGGCCAAGCCCTACACGCAATATCGCGCCAGCACGGCGCCCTTGAATGCTACCGTCGCCGTCAATGCCAGCGTCGGGCCGCAATCCACCACCGTCACGCGCGCGGACTGAGTTTCATGCCCATCGATGAGAGCCGGATTTTCCTCCCGGTCCGGATTGCCGTGCTGACCGTGTCGGACACGCGTGGCCTTGCCGAGGATCGCTCGGGTGATACGCTGGTCGCGCGGCTGACCGAGGCGGGTCACGTTCTCGCCGACCGCCGGATCGAGAAGGACGACGTCGAGACGATCGTCTCGCGCCTGCACGCCTGGATCGGCGATCCCGAAATCGACTGCATCATCACCACCGGCGGCACCGGCGTCACCGGGCGCGACGTGACGCCGGAAGCGGTCGAGCAGGTTGCCGAGAAGATGATACCCGGCTTCGGCGAGCTCTTCCGCATGCTCAGCTACCAGACGATCGGCACCTCGACGGTCCAGTCGCGCGCGTGCGCCTGCGTATCGCACGGCACCTATATCTTCGCGCTGCCCGGCTCGACCGGCGCGGTGAAGGACGGCTGGGACGGCATCCTTCGCGACCAGCTCGATAGCCGCCATCGCCCCTGCAACTTCGTCGAGCTGATGCCGCGCTTGCTGGAGCGCTGAACCTTTTGTTTGAGGGGTGCTGGTAACTCCCCTGCCTTCCCGTCCCCGACTAGCTGCTGCGGCCCCTGCCTGCCGTGCGAAAGAGCGAGGGGTACGAGAAGATCGCCCCTCCCAATTTGCTGCAATTTTTGCCAAGTTGTGGCGCATCCCACCAGTCAGAACTGACCGGGGCTGCGTCATGAGCTGGCGAAATATCTCGCTAATTGAACACTTTCACTGCTGTGTGCTGCTGTATTACATAACTGGCACGGTCGATGCAAAGGTTTGGATACCGCCCAACCGGGCGCGTCTCAACCATCGAAGGACGCCACCATGACCTCGACCATCCTGAAGAGCCTAGCCCTTGCGACCGTGCTCGTCGCCAGCGCGCCAGCCTTCGCAGCACCGTCGGATCCACAACAGAAGACCGTTCTCAAATACGAGGCGAAAACCGGTCAATATTGCCTGACCGAACCCGCCATGACCGGAACACGGATCGATCGGAAAACCTGCCGGACTTCCGCACACTGGTCTGAAGCCGGACTGAACATGCCCAAGGCGACCGAGCTCGCACAGAAGTGACCGGCGTTGCGCGGTCCGCCAGGGTGGCGGGCCGCGTCGCGGCGTATCACGCGATCGGACGTTCAGCCCTTGGCAGCGTGGATCAGGTCGACGAGCTGTTTGTTGATTGAAGCCCCGTGCAGATGGAGATGCACCGCGTCATACCCCTCGCGCCGCAGTCGTTGGCGCAAGTCGTTGACCGAGTTGCACGCACCCGATCTTGCTAACTCGAAGGCGCGCTCCACCGTTGTGATCTGTTCCGTCATCTCTCTGCCCTAGGCGCTCTGCCGCACCTCTGCGAGCGATCATTCGCACCGGGGCAAACAGATCGAAAACGAATGTTTCACCACCGAATTAACCGTCTGGAAGGCACGTCGAATCCATGAACCCGGCGTGGGATCGGCCAGGGGGCCTGTCCAAAGGGGACATCGTCGAATGTACAAGTTCATGCTTATCGCGGCACTCGCCGCAACGCCGGTGGCGCCTGCGTTCGCACAGTCCGACACCGGGCAGGATTTCGGCCGCGATGCCGGACCGGGCTACGGCGCAACCGACGGCGTCAGCGGCTTCCGTGCCGAGCCGCGCATCGGGTACGACCGCGTGATCACCGAATTGAACGTCGAGACTGCGGACGATTCCGCGAGCGTGCGCGAGGGCAAGAGCGGCGTCACCTATGGTGGCGAACTCGGCTACGACATGGTCGTGAACACCGACATGATGCTGGGCGTCTATGGCGGCATCGAGGGATCGAGCGTTGAGCAGTGCTTCCCCGGCAACGGGACGGAAACGTGCCTTACCCCCGGCCGCAACCTGACGGCAGGCGTACGCGGCGGCTTCCTGCTGAACCCCAACACGGTGTTGTACATCAAGGGCGGCTATTCCAACGGCCAGATCCGCATCGGCTATTCGGACCGTGACTTTCCCCAGGACAATTTCCGCGTGTCGGACAATCTGAGCGGTTTCCATGCCGGCGCAGGCGTGCAGACCGCGTTCGGACGCAATTTCTACGGCAAGCTCGAATATGTCTACACCGACTATAACGGCTACGAGATCACCGACGGCACCGACAAGGCGAGCCTAGATTTCAGCCGGCATCAGGTAGTTGCAGGGCTCGGCGTTCGCTTCTGATTTCGTTCTTGCTATGTTCCCGGGCGGCGTTTAGTTTCGTTGCATGAAACAGGCCCGTCCGGATCGTGGTGCGACGCTAAATAGCGAGAGCCGGCGGTTCAACCTGCCGCGGACCGAGGCTGACGGCGACTGGCTCGACATGCGCGAGGGGATCGACGGGATCGCGCCCAAACTGCGCACGACGGTGACGGTCGAGACGCCGCGGACGATCATCAGCCGCAATGCCTCGCCGGACGTACCGTTCGACCGTTCGATCAATCCTTACCGCGGGTGCGAGCACGGCTGCATTTATTGCTTCGCGCGGCCGAGCCATGCGTTTCACGACCTGTCGCCGGGACTGGATTTCGAGAGCAAGCTGTTCGCCAAGCCGTCCGCGGCAGCGCTGTTGCGGGTCGAGCTCGGCAAGCCCGGCTATCTTTGTGCGCCGATGGCGTTGGGGACGAACACCGATCCGTACCAGCCGATCGAGAGCGACTGGCGGATCACGCGCGGCATCATCGAGGTGCTGGCTGAGACCGATCATCCGCTGACGATCACCACCAAGTCCGACCGCGTGGTGCGCGATATCGACCTGCTGGCACCGATGGCGGCGAAAGGCCTCGCGGCGGTGGCAATGTCGATCACGTCACTCGATTCGAAGGTGGCGTCGACGATCGAGCCGCGCGCGCCGCATCCCGAGCGACGACTGGCGGCGGTGCGCAAGCTCGCGGCCGCGGGCGTGCCGGTCTACGTTTCGATCGCGCCGGTCATCCCGGCAATTACGGATCACGAGATCGAGCATCTGATCGCGCGCGCGGCCGACGCTGGGGCAACGCGGGCGTTCTTCATCCCGGTGCGATTGCCGCATGAGGTGGCCCCGCTGTTCCGGGCTTGGCTCGACGAGCATTTCCCGGATCGCGCTGGGAAGGTAATGGCGACGATTGCGTCGCTGCGCGGGGGAAAGGATAACGATCCGAACTTCTTCACGCGGATGCAGGGGCAAGGGCCTTGGGCGGACCTGCTGGGAACGCGGTTCCGGATTGCGTGCGCTAAGCACGGGTTGAACCGGGAGCGGGTGGCTTTGCGGAGCGATCTGTTCCGGGCGCCGCGAGGGCCGCAGGGAGAGTTGTTTTGAGCGGAGGCTTGGCGGGTGGCGCGGTGGATGGCTCAGCGGGCGATCCCCGCGCTATCCCCCACGCGGGTCAGACCTGCCGTTCTGCCCCCCTCCCTGGAAGGGAGGGGTTGGGGGTGGGTCAGCTTCCGTGCGTCCGAACCGTCATGGCTCAATTGGGCCAACCCACCCCCCGGCCCCTCCCTTTCAGGGAGAGGGGAAGTCTTGGCGCTCGCCCGGTCGAGTTCTGGTACGCCACGAACCCGGCAGCTCGTCAGACCAACTTAACGCTTATCGTCCTCATGCAGCACCCTCGGGTTGCCAGAGTTCGATCGGGTTGCCTTCCGGATCGTGGATGCGGGCGAAACGGCCGAAGCCCGGCATGTCCCACTCGGGATTGGTGATCACCGCAATCCCGGCCGCGCGGAGCGTCGCGATCAGGCCGTCGAGGTCGTCGACGCGCAGATTGAGCATCCAGGGCCGATCCGCGGGGAAATAATCGGCGTCGACCGCGAACGGCGCGAAGACGCTGGGTCCGGCCTGCGTCTCCCACGATCCATAGGGCACTGAGCCGACACCGAGATGCTCGACATACCATGCGCGTATCGTCTCCGGGTCCTTTGCCCGGAAGAAGAAGCCGCCGATCCCGGTCACGCCCATAGCCGCCCCCTAATATCGCCCCGCCAAAGCCACGGGGATGATAGCAGACGGAGCATGGCGACACAGCCTACAGACCGGTCCGTTTCGGTTGCTCTAGGGCATCGGGTATCCAGGCTACTCCCGGCACAGCGCCGGTAAGCAGCCTTGGACGTGACGCCGGTCCCAGCTTGTCAGGGCCTAGTAGGCGCGGCCGATCAGGATGCGTTCCACCGCGGGTTCGCCCGTGAAGATGCAGGCGCCGTCGTCACATCCGGTCTGCCCCATCGGTGCGTTGCGGATCGTGAGCTTGAGCGCCTTCAACCGCTCGACGACCTTGTCGAGCGCCGCGCCGGTCGGCTTGGACCAGCGGACGTCGACCCAGCCGGGGTTCTTCACGCCGTCCGCGAAATGCGCTTCCACCGCCGCGAAGTCGTTGGCGGGGACGATGTTGCCCTTCACGCGGTTCATCGATTCGACGTGAAGCGTCGCCTGCACTTCGGCCAGCATCCCCGAGACATCTGCGACGAACGCGTCGCGCGGCGTGGCGACGCTGTCGAGCTTGCCGTCCTCGCGGTACAGGCGGTCGCGGCGGATCACGGTGACGTTGCCGCCGGCCATGTCGCGGCCGCCGACCTCGATCACGATCGGCGCGCCCTTCTTGACCCAGCCCCAGCGCTTGGTCGCGGCCTTGGCGGGCTTGAGGTCGAGCAGCGCGCGGACCGGTTCGCCGAGCGCGGACTGCTTGGCGAGCTCGGCCTGAAGCGACTTGCAGTATTCGACGATCGCGGCGTCCTCGGGAACGTCCCGCAGCATCGGCACGATCACGACCTGCCACGGCGCGATCATCGGCGGCACGCGCAGGCCGTCGTCGTCGCCGTGGACCATGATGACCGCGCCGATCATCCGCGTCGACACGCCCCAGCTGGTGGTGTTGCACAGCTCGAACTCGCCGCCCGCATTCTGGAAGCGGATGTTCTGCGCCGACGCGAAGTTGGTGCCGAGGAAGTGCGAGGTGCCGGCTTGCAGCGCCTTGCCATCCTGCATCATCGCCTCGATCGAATAGGTCGCGACGGCACCCGGGAAGCGCTCGTTCTCGGGCTTTTCGCCGGCAATCACGTGGACGCCGAGGCACTCCTCCGCGAAGTCGCGATAGACTTCGAGCATTTTCAGCGTCTCGTCGCGTGCCTCGTCGGCGGTGGCGTGCGCGGTGTGACCTTCCTGCCAGAGGAACTCGCTGGTGCGCAGGAACATGCGGGTACGCATTTCCCAGCGGACGACGTTGGCCCATTGGTTGATCAGCACGGGCAGGTCGCGCCACGACTGGACCCAGCGTGCGAAGGCGGCGCCGATGACCATTTCGGAGGTCGGGCGGACGACCAGCGGCTCCTCGAGCTTGGCGTCGGGATCTGGGATCAGCCGGCCATAGCCGTCGGCCTTGAGGCGGTGGTGCGTGACGACGGCCATTTCCTTGGCGAACCCGTCGACGTGCTCGGCCTCCTTCTCGAAATACGAGAGCGGGATGAAGAGCGGGAAATAGCAGTTCTCGTGACCGGTCGCCTTGATCCGGTCGTCGAGCAGGCGCTGGATACGCTCCCAGATGCCATAGCCCCAGGGACGGATGACCATGCAGCCGCGGACGCCGGATTCCTCGGCGAGATCGGCCTCGGAGATGACGGCCTGGTACCAGGCGGAGAAATCCGCCTCGCGGGTGACGGGGAGTGCGCGCTTTATCATGGGGTGCGGATAGCGGGTGCGCGGGGGTTCGTCACGTGTGAGTTGCGGGGTGGCGACGCGGCGGTGGTTTGCGTAGGGGTCGCGCATGCCCACCGACCGCATCCTTCCCGCTATCGGCATGCGGTTGCTGTCGGTCGTGATCTTCGCGCTGATGAATACCGCGATCAAGTTGGCCGAGCGGCACGGCGCGAGCGTGTCGGAGATCCTGTTCTTCCGCCAGTTCGGCGCATGCTTGCTGGTGTCGGCGGTGATCGTCGCGGGGCCGGGTCTGCCTTCGATCGCTACCAAGCGGTTGCCGGCGCACATCGTCCGCGCGATCGTCGGGCTGTCGGCGATGGCGTTCACGTTCAACGGGATCGTTGCGTTGCCGCTCGCGGAGGCGACGACGATCGGGTTCACGGTGCCGGTGTTCGCGACGATCCTGGGGGCGCTGGTGTTGCGCGAGCCGACCGGGTGGCATCGCTGGGCGGCAGTGGCCACCGGCTTTGCGGGCGTGTTGATCGTCGCACAGCCCGGAAGCGGCGATCACTTTCCGTTATGGGGTGCGGGGTGTGCGCTGGCGGGGGCGTTCGGGACGGCGAGCGTGTCGATCCTGTTGCGGCAGATCGGCAAGACCGAAAGTGCGCTGACGACGGTGTTCTGGTTCTCGGCGCTGTCGTTGATCCCGTTGTCGGTGTTCTATGCGCAGGCGGCGCAATCGCATGACCTCGTTGCCTGGGTGTGCCTGGCAAGCGTCGGGATCTTCGGCGGGCTGGCGCAGATCGCCATGACGACGTCGTTGCGGCTCGGGCCGGTGTCGGTGGTGGTGCCGATGGATTATTCGAGTCTGTTGTGGGCGACGCTGCTGGGGTGGCTGGTGTTCGACACGCTGCCGGCGGAGGCGACCTGGGTCGGGGCGCCGGTCATCGTGGCGAGCGGGTTGTATATCGTGTGGCGGGAGCATGTGCGGCGGCGGGAAGAGACTGAGCAGGCGATTGCTTGATGGCGAACCCCTCGATCCTCCCCCGCCAGGGGGAGGTGGCGCCGACGGCGTCGGAGGGGGAGGACACGCAACAAAGGTTGCCCTTTCCTCCCCCTCCGTCTGGCAAAGGGCCAGCCACCTCCCCCTTGCGGGGGAGGATCGTACGGTAGCGGCGGGTTAGCGAACCCGTGCGGTTTCGAGCATCCGCTTGGCGCGGAGGTACATTTCGATCCGTTGGGTGGTGAACAGGCCTAGCGCGAGCGCGACCAGCATGTCGGTGATGGCGAAGGCGTCGAGGTGGAGGGCGTGGCCGTCGCCGATCACGGCGCGCGCACCGGTGCGGACTGCGACGATCGCTACGATTAACAGGACCGCTGCCGGGGACGATGTTGTGTTGAGCGCGTGACTGTCGGGGTCGATCGTGATCCGCATGAGCTTGCCGCGTTGCCAGCCGAGCGCTGCGCCCATGACCAGGGCCAGCGCGCAGAACAGCCACGCAAGGCCGTGCGGCGGGTACATCGTGAACATGTAGAGCGTGACGGCGGCGTAGATCGCGGGGAAGATCCAGAGGCGTTCGAGCTTGAGCGGTTTCACCACGCTCATGCGGCGCCAGCGGACCGCAAAGACTATGCCGATGACGACCGCGGTGATCGCGTAGCTGATCCAGCCCTGTGCTTCGTGCGCCTGCATTGCGTCCCCCACGCGATCACCTTCAATTGGTGTAGCATGGCAGCAATACAGCCGAGGTAAAAGAGGCGGCGACACATTAGAACTGTCACCCCGGCGGAGGCCGGGGCCCAATTGGAGAGGTGGCAATAACGATACGCCGCCATCCCTCAGCAGCGTCGCCCAATCGGACCCCGGCCTTCGCCGGGGTGGTATTGTTCCTCGGGTGGAAGCGTCACACCCCGAAGATCACCTGCTTCCCTTACTCCGCCGCCTGCGCCAGCGGGGCCGGGTCCTTCCAGACCAATACTGGTTTCCGTGCCGCGAGCGTCTCGTCGAGGCGGGCGCGGGGGGCGAAATGCGGCGCGGTCTTGAGGCTCGGATCGCCGGCCTTGGCGCGTTCGGCGACCGAGCGGAGCGCGGCGATGAACTGGTCTAGCGCCGCCTTCGATTCGGTCTCGGTCGGCTCGACCAGCATCGCGCCGTGGACGACGAGCGGGAAATACATCGTCATCGGGTGGAAGCCCTCGTCGATCAGGCCCTTCGCGATGTCGATCGTCGAGAAGCCGGCGGCGAGGCCCGAGTCCGAGAATAGCGCCTCGTGCATGCACGGACCCGACGGGCCGAACGGCGCGTCGAGCGTGTCGTCGAGGCTGCGCAGGATGTAGTTCGCATTGAGCACCGCATCCTCCGACACTTGGCGCAGGCCGTCAGCGCCGTGGCTGAGGATGTAGGTCAGCGCGCGCGTGAACATGCCCATCTGGCCGTGGAACGCGACCATTCGGCCGAAGCTGCCGGCGTGATGTTCGCCTGCGGTTTCTTCCTCGACGAGGACGAACTGGCCGTCCTGGTTCTCGACGAAGGGGAGCGGTGCGTAGGGGGTCAAAGCTTCCGAGAACACCACCGGGCCTGAACCTGGACCGCCACCGCCATGGGGCGTCGAGAAGGTCTTGTGCAGGTTGATGTGCATCGCATCGATGCCGAGATCGCCCGGGCGCACGCGACCGACGATCGCGTTGAAGTTCGCGCCGTCGCAATAGACGAAGCCGCCCGCCGCGTGCACAGCATCGGAGATCTCGCGCATGTCGCGCTCGAACAGGCCGCACGTGTTGGGGTTGGTGATCATCACGCCGGCGACGTCGGGGCCGAGCCGGGCCTTCAGCGCGGCGGTGTCGACGCGACCTTCGGCGGTGGCGGGGATGTCCTCGACGCTATAGCCGGCGAACGCTGCGGTGGCGGGGTTGGTGCCGTGTGCGCTCTCAGGGACGAGAATGATTTTCCGCGCGCCTTCGCCCTTGGCTTCGAGTGCGGCGCGGATCGCCAGGATGCCACAGAGTTCGCCATGTGCGCCGGCCTTGGGGCTCATTGCGACCGAAGTCATGCCGGTGAGCGTGACGAGCCAGTGCGCGAGCTGGTGGATGACTTCCAATGCGCCCTGCACCGTGTCGACCGGTTGGAGCGGGTGGACGTCGGAAAACCCGGGGAGCCGCGCCATCTTCTCGTTGAGGCGCGGGTTGTGCTTCATGGTGCAACTGCCGAGCGGGAAGAAGCCGAGGTCGATGCCGTAGTTCTGGCGCGACAGGCGGGTGTAGTGGCGGACGGTTTCCGGTTCGGAGAGGCCGGGGAGGCCGATGGGTGCGGTGCGGAGCAACCCGCCCAGCTTGTTTTCCTGCGAACGCAGGAATCCAGGGCCATGATCGGAGTCCTTGGTACCCTGGGCTCCTGCGTTCGCAGGAGAACCGAAGGTGTCGAAATCTACGCCTGTCGTCTCGCCGTCGCCGATCTCGAAGATCAGTGCTTCTTCCAGCATCAGCGCCTTGTTGCCGGTTATCGATGCGGGGACGTTGCCCGTGTTCGCCTCGGGCGAGGTCGGGCGCCAGCCGCTCTGGTTGATGCTCATGCCAGTATCTCCTGGAGTGCGGACGCAAGCGTTTCGACGTCCTCCGCGGTGGTCGTTTCCGTCACGGCGACGACGAGGCCGTTCGCGAGGGCGTTCTGGCCGGGGTAAAGACGCCCGAGCGACACGCCGGCGAGGATACCGCGATCCGCGAGCGTGCGGACGACGGGGCGGGCTTCGACGGGCAACTTCAGCGTGAACTCGTTGAAGAAGCTGTCGTTGACGAGTTCGACGCCGGGGATCTGCGACAAGCGCTCGGCGGCGGACACCGCGCCTGCGTGGTTCACTTCGGCCAACTGGCGCAGACCGGCTTCGCCGAGCAGCGTCATGTGGATCGAGAAGGCCAGCGCGCAGAGCCCTGAGTTGGTGCAGATGTTCGACGTCGCCTTTTCGCGGCGGATATGCTGCTCGCGGGTCGACAGCGTGAGGACGAACCCGCGGCGGCCGTCCGCGTCGACGGTCTCTCCGCAGAGGCGACCGGGCATCTGGCGGACGTATTTGTCCTTGCAGCCGAACAGGCCGACATACGGCCCGCCGAACTGGAGGCCGACGCCGAGCGACTGGCCTTCGCCGACGACGATGTCCGCGTCCATCTCGCCGGGCGAGGTGATCGCGCCGAGCGCGACCGGCTCGGTGACGACCGCGATCAGCAGCGCCTTCTTCGCGTGGCACGCATCCGCGAGCGGGCGCAGGTCGGCGATGCGGCCGAGTATGTCGGGGTACTGGACGACGACGCACGACGTGTCGTCGTCGATCTTCGCGATCAGCTGGTCGATATCCATGTCGGCGACCAGTTCGGGCGCGGTCGTGTCGAGCACGTCGCCGGTGAACTTCGCCATCGTGTTGGCGACCGAGACGTAATGCGGGTGGAGACCCGACGACAGGATCGCACGCCCACGCTTGGTGATGCGACGCGCCATCACGATCGCTTCCCAGCATGCGGTCGAGCCGTCGTACATCGAGGCGTTGGCGACGTCGGTGCCGAGCAGCCGTGCGACCTGCGTCTGGAACTCGAACAGCATCTGCAGCGTGCCCTGCGCGATTTCGGGCTGGTACGGCGTGTAGGCGGTGAGGAACTCGCCGCGCTGGATCAGGTGATCGACCGACGCGGGGACGTGATGCTTGTACGCGCCGCAGCCGAGGAAGAACGGTGCTTCGCCGGCGGTGAGGTTCTTCTTGGCGAGCGCCGACATGTGGCGTTCGACCGCCATTTCGGAGGCGTGCATCGGCAGGTCGCGGACCGGGCCGTCAAGGCGGGCGGCTTCGGGCACGTCGACGAACAGGTCGTCGATGGTCGCGGCGCCGATGACGGCGAGCATTTCCGCACGGTCGGGCTGGGTCAGGGGAAGGTAGCGCATTCTAGTCTCCTCCCCTCCCGTTCACGGGAGGGGTCGGGGGAGGGAATGAGACGGGGAACGACTGTATCAGCCCCTCCCCCGACCCCTCCCGCAAGCGGGAGGGGAGCAGTTAGATCAGAGCCCTTCGACGAAGGCTGCGTAGGCGGCTTCGTCCATCAGGCTGTCGAGTTCGCTCGGGTCGCTGAGCGTCAGCTTGAAGAACCAGCCGGCCGCTTCGGCGTCCGAGTTCACCAGGCTGGAGTCATCGGTCAAAGCCGCGTTGCCCTCGGTCACGGTGCCCGAGACCGGAGAATAGACGTCCGACGCGGCCTTGACCGACTCGACGACCGCGGCTTCGTCGCCCTTCGACAAGGTCTTGCCGGCTTCGGGGACGTCGACGAACACGACGTCGCCGAGCTGGCTCTGCGCGTATTCGGAGATGCCGACGGTGCCGATGTCACCATCGACGTCGACCCATTCATGATCCTGCGTGAAGTAACGGCTCATATCACTTGGCTCCTGCGCGGACGTAGCGGTGGGGAATGAAGGGCATCGCGGTGACGGTGGCGGTGTGGACCTTGCCGCGTTGCGCGATCTCGATGCGGGTGCCTGGCGTCGACAGCGCGAGCGGCACATAGGCCATCGCGATCGGCTTCCCGAGGGTGGGTGCGAAACCACCGCTGGTGAGGCGGCCGATCGTCGCGCCGGTGTCGTCGATCACTTCGGCGCCTTCGCGCGCGGGCTGGCGCCCCTCGACGATCAGGCCGACGCGCTTGGTGGCGGGGCCGTGCTCGCGCTGGGTGAGGATACGCTCGGCACCGGGGAAGTCGGCGGCTTCGCGGCGGCGCTTCGACAGCGCGAAACCGAGGTCGGCCATGACCGGCGTGATCTCGGGATCGAGGTCGTGACCGTAGAGCGGCAAACCGGCTTCGAGTCGCAGCGAGTCGCGTGCGCCGAGGCCGATAGGCTTGATCTCCGGAAGCGCGAGCAGCGCGTCGGCGAACGCGACGGCGTGTTCGGCGGGGAGCGAAATCTCGACGCCGTCCTCGCCGGTGTAGCCCGAGCGGCTGACCCAGAGCGGGACGTCGTTCCAGTGGAACGCACCGGCGGTCATGAACACGAGGCCGTCGACTTCGGGGACGATCCGCGCGACCGCCTCGACCGCCTTGGGGCCCTGCACTGCAAGCAATGCCTGGTCTTCGAGGATGTTGATCGTGACGTCGTCGGGCAGATGCTCGATCAGGTAGCTGATGTCGTCGTACTTGGTCGCACCGTTGACGACGACGTAGAAGCTGCCGCTGGCGGTCGGCGACGGGTGGAGCGGGTCGTATGCCTCGGGCTCGACGTCCTGCGCGGCGAAAGGCGAAGGCTGATCGTCGGGAAGGCGCGTGGCCATCAGGTCGTCGAGGATGCCGCCGTCCTGCGCGAGCAGCAGCGAATAGCGCATCTTGCCCTCGGCGAGACCAGCGATATCGCCCGGCAGGACGGTTTCGAGCGCGTGCGCCACGCCTTCGCCGGAAAAGACGAGCTGGCCCATGTGGCTGACGTCGAACAGGCCGGCCGAGTCGCGCGTCCAGGCGTGTTCGGCCATGATGCCCTCATACTGGATCGGCATCTCGTAGCCGGCGAACTCGACCATCCGCGCGCCCTGTGCGCGGTGCCACGCGTCGAGCGGCAAGGGCAGGATCTCGGGCTCGACGTAATCGTCCGCCTGGTCGATGATGCTGGCGTAATCGCGCAGTTCTGGGTCGCTCATGGTCGTCTCCGTCGAAGGGGCGCGCGGCACCAATGGGTGCAACGATCCGAACCCCCTCTGTCACGGGACCTGAGAGCTTTCGCGCCGGACTTGTCCAGCGCTTACCCCTTCGGTGGCCCTCGACTCGCGTCAGGACGCTTTCCAGAGTGTCGATCAGCCCCGCGCGGTCTCTGGTGCCTGAGAGATTCCGGGGTGGTTGCTCCTTCGGCGGTTCCATCAGCCCTGAAAGGACCGGAAACGCTCTCCCGCGCGGTGCCATGCCGGTTGCCCGACATCGACGCCGCGAGTTGTGACGCGGCGCACAATCTTAGTCAATCGAGGGTTGTGTGCGGCGGAAAGAAATCGGCGTTCGCCGCCTACCATACGCACCACCCCGGCGAAGGCCGGGGCCCAATTGGAAAGGTCGCCGTAACGGAGGAGCGCGCCTCAGTTACCTCCGTCCCCCAATTGGGCCCCGGCCTTCGCCGGGGTGGTATATTGGTGTTGGGTTTGCTCTTCGAATGCGAAGCCGATTACTCGACCGTCACGCTCTTCGCCAGATTCCGCGGCTGGTCGACGTCCGTGCCCTTCAGCACCGCAACGTGATACGCGAGCAACTGGACCGGTACCGCGTACACCAAAGGCGCGATCAGCGGGTGAACCTTGGGCATGGTGATCGTCGCCATGCATCCTTCGCCGGCGGCCTGGATCCCGTCGTAATCCGAGATCAGCACGACCTTGCCGCCGCGCGCCATGACTTCCTGCATGTTGCTGACGGTCTTGTCGAACAGCGGCCCCGACGGCGCGATGACGATGACTGGGACATGCTCGTCGATCAATGCGATCGGACCGTGCTTCATCTCGCCCGCGGCATAGCCCTCGGCATGGATGTAGCTGATTTCCTTCAGCTTCAGCGCGCCCTCGAGCGCCAGCGGGTAATCGGTGCCGCGGCCGAGATACAGCACGTCGCGCGCGCCGGCGATGTTGTGCGCCATCGCCTCGATCGCCTCGTCATACGCCAGCGCACCATTGAGCGCGGCGGGCGCCTCAGCGAGGTGGCGGACAATCTCGCGCTCCTGGTCCCTCGTCAGCAAGCCCTTCGCGCGCGCTAGGTTGGCAGCAAGTGCGGCAAGCACAGCGAGCTGGCAGGTAAACGCCTTGGTCGAAGCCACACCAATTTCCGGCCCCGCGTGCGTCGGCAGCAGCAGATCGGCCTCGCGCGCCATCGTGCTGGTCGGCACGTTGACGACGACCGCGATCTTCTGGCCCTCGGCCTTGGCGTGGCGCAGCGCCGCGAGCGTGTCCGCGGTCTCGCCCGACTGCGAGATGAAGAGAGCGAGGCCGCCCTCCTCCATCACCGGCTCGCGGTAGCGGAACTCGGATGCGACATCGAGGTCGACGGGGACGCGCGCGAACTGTTCGAACCAGTATTTGGCGACCATGCCCGCGTAGAAGCTCGTCCCGCACGCTACGATGGTGACGCGCTTAATCGTCGACAGGTCGAACTCGGGGATCGGCAGCGTGATCTCGCCTTCCATCCGCTTCAGATACGAGCGCAGCGTCTGAGCGACGACGATCGGTTGCTCGTAGATTTCCTTGAGCATGTAATGCTTGTGGTTGCCCTTCGAGATCACGTCGCCGGTGATCCCAGAAATCGTGATAGCGCGCTCCACGGGTGCGTTGTCGCGGTCGTAGACCTGCGCGCCGTCGCGGGTCAGAACGACCCAGTCGCCCTCGTCGAGATACGCGATCCGCTGCGTCAGCGGCGCGAGCGCGAGTGCGTCGGAGCCGAGATACATCTCGCCCTCGCCGTGGCCGACAACCAAAGGCGAACCGAGCCGCGCGCCGATCAGGAGATCGGGATGCTGGCGGAACAGGATGGCGAGCGCGAACGCACCGTGAAGGCGCGGCAGGATCTCGCGGACCGCCGACACGGGGTCCATCCCCGCCTCGACTTTTTCACTCACCAGATGCGCGACGACCTCGGTGTCGGTCTCGCTGGTGAACATCCGGCCGCGCGCGATCAGTTCGTCGCGCAGCGGCTTGAAGTTCTCGATGATGCCGTTGTGGACCACCGCGACTTCGCCGGTGGCGTGCGGATGCGCGTTGTTGGTGGTCGGGCCGCCATGTGTCGCCCAGCGAGTGTGCGCGATACCGGTCTTGCCGGGCAGCGGATGCGCGGCGAGTTCGTTCGCCAGATTGACCAGCTTGCCCGACGCGCGCCGGCGCTCGATCGCGCCGTCATTGTCGGTCGCGATGCCGGCCGAGTCATAGCCGCGATATTCGAGCCGCTTCAGGCCGTCGAGCAGCCGGCCCGCGACGTCTTCGCCGCTAAGAATTCCAACGATGCCACACATTCGATTTACTCCAGAAACGCATTATCGAGCAGCCTTGCGGGCTATCATTTTCTCACGGAACCGCCCCGCCCAACCAGGTTTGGCGATCTGCGCCGGGCGTACCAGCGCAAGTGCGTCTGCGTCGACATCGGCGGTCACGACCGAGCCTGCCGCGACGATCGCGCCGGCGCCGATATTCACGGGCGCGACCAAGGCCGAGTTCGAGCCGATGAACGCCCCCTCGCCGACGACCGTGCGGTATTTGAAATAACCGTCGTAATTGCAGGTGATCGTGCCCGCGCCGATGTTCGCGCCCGCGCCGATGTCCGCGTCGCCGATATAGCTAAGGTGGCTGACCTTCGCGCCTTCGCCAATGATCGCCTTCTTGATCTCGACGAAATTGCCGACCTTGGCGTCCGCGTGCAGATCCGCGCCGGGGCGGAGGCGGGCGAACGGACCGACGTTGGCGCCCTTGCCGACGATCGCGCCCTCGACATGGCTGAAAGCATGGATCGTCGCGCCGTCAGCGATGCGCGCGCCGGGGCCGAAGACGACGTTGGGTTCGATCACGACGTCGCGACCGAGTTGCGTGTCGTGCGAGAACCAGACGGTTTCCGGGGCGATCAACGTCGCGCCGTCGACCATCGCCTGCACGCGACGCGCGGCCTGCCATGAGGCCTCGACACCAGCGAGTTCGCCGCGGCTGTTGACGCCGGCGACCTCGTCCGCGCCAGTTTCGATGACCGCGGACGATCGGCCGGCGGTTGCGGCAAGCTCGACGATATCGGTAAGGTAATATTCGCCCGCCGCATTGTCGTTGCCGAGCCGGTCGAGCAACAAGAACAGGTCGGTCGAGCGCACCGCCATAAGCCCGGAGTTGCACAGCGTCACCGCGCGTTCCGCCTCGGATGCGTCCTTATACTCGACGATCCGGTCCATCCGGCCCGCAGCGTCGGCGATCACGCGACCATAGGCGCCGGGATTTTCGGGGCGAAAGCCGAGCACGACGACGGCGGGCGTGTCGTCGGCGTGCAACCGGTCGATCATCCGCTGCATCGTCGTGGCGGTGACCAAAGGCACATCGCCGTACAGGATCAGCACGTCGCCCTCGAACCCGTCCAGCGCCGCGCGCGCCTGCGCGACCGCATGGCCGGTGCCGAGTTGCTCCGCCTGGAGCGCGGTGGCGATGCCGAGCGGTGCGACCGCCGCCTCGACCTGTTCACGCCCTGCCCCCGTCACGACGACGGTCTTCGCCGGCTGCAACGCCGCCGCGCTTGCGACGAGATGCAGCAGCATCGGCCGCCCGGCGATCGGGTGAAGCACCTTGTGAAGATCGGATTTCATCCGCGTCCCCTTGCCGGCGGCGAGGATCACGACTGCGATGGGGTGGGCCGGAATCGGTTGGTCGATGGAATGCGTCGTCATGGAAGGATCGCTGCCACGAAAGCCTTGCCAATTCCATAGTCTCGCTGGCAGGCCCGCACCCAATGACGCATTTTTTATTCGATATCGTCGGGTTCGACCTCGACGGCACGTTGCTCGACACGAGCGGCGACCTAGCCGCCGCGGTCAACCACGCGCTCGCTACGGTCGGTCGCCCGCCCCTTACCGTCGAGCAGGTCAAGCCGATGATCGGCGGCGGCGCGCGGCACATGCTAAAGCAGGGCCTGACCGCGACCGGCGGCTATGACGAGCCGATGCTCGACACGCTGCATGCCGATCTGCTCGCTTATTACGAGGCGAATATCTGTGTGCTGACAAAGCCTTACCCAGGTGTGATCGACGCGCTGGACGCTTTGGCTGTGAAGGGCGTGACGCTGGGGATCGTCACCAACAAGATCGAACGGTTCGCGCGGACCGTGCTGAGCGAACTCGGACTGACCGATCGATTTGCCTGCATCCTGGGCGGCGATACGATGGCGGAGTCGAAGCCGTCGCCAATGCCGATCCACGAGATGGTGAAGCTGTGTCGTGAAAGCGGGGGCGGCGGAGACCGCGCGGCGTTCGTCGGCGATTCGATCTTCGACATCCAGGCGGGGCAAGCAGCAGGCCTGCCGACGATCGCGTGCAGCTTCGGTTTTCTGATGCAGCCCGTAGCAGAGCTTGGCGCCGACGCGGTGATCGACGGTTTCGACGAACTCGTCCCGACGCTCGAAAGGCTCGGCGCATGAACCGGACGACGCTCACGCGCGTTGCGCTGGTCGTGGCGATCGTGTTCGCGGTGACGATGGCGCTGCTGCCGAAGCCGCCGCACATGCCGATCGACCAGTTCGGCGACAAGTTCGGCCATATGCTCGCGTTTGCGACGATGGCGCTGCTGGCGGCGCTGTCGTTTCCGACCGCGCGGCTGTTCCGGATCGGCGAGAGGCTGTCGTTCCTCGGCGCGATGATCGAGGTCCTGCAGGCCATCCCATCGCTGCACCGCGATTGCGACATCTACGACTGGATCGCCGATACGCTGGCGATCACGGTCGTGTTGCTGATCGTCTGGGCCGTCCGACGCAGGCGTGGCGCACGTCTTAATTAAGCCTTGCGCCACTTCGTCCACAAATGGCGCGCGAGCATCGCTAGCGGCATACGCAGCCAGTGCGAGCGGACGTAGAAGGCCAGCCGGGTGATCGGTCGGGTCGGCCTGCCCCAGCCGTCGCGTGCGGTGATGCGCCGTATGTAGAGGCGATCGGCCCCGCGCGCGGTTCCTTCGGCGAAAAGCGCATCGACGAGGCGCAAGGACCGGGCCACTTCGCGGGATAGGCCGTGACGTTCTGCCTCCTCGTCGAGGCCGTCGGTGCCGAACTCCTCGATCAGACAGCGGATGTCCCACAGGTTGCGGAGCCCGCCGGCGAGGTCTCCATCGGCGAACAGATGCGCCGCCGCGTGTATAAGCATTCCGTTGGGGGAGAGTATCCGCAGGCCGTTTTCCAGTGTGAAACTCCCGGCGATTAGCGCCGCCGCATCAGGCGTGATCCGCGCGGTCAGTGGCAGGATGGTATGGTGGACGTCGATCATCCGGTCGCGCTCACGGTGGATCAGCGGCGGGAGTTCGTGCATCCAGCGGCGATAATAGACATCGTCATACGGGTCGGGCTTCACCCATTCCCAGCCAGCCGCGAGCAGCGCCGTCTCGACCGCGTCGATCGATGCGCGGGGCACAAGGATGTCGAGGTCGCCGATCGACCGCCCTTGCCCTGCCGACAAACCCGCCGCGACGAACGCGGTGCCCTTCAGCAGGATGACCGGGCAGTCGACCGCGGACAGCGCACGCCGGGCCATCTCGGCCTCCCAGAGCGCGGCGCGGCGGCCGTGTTCGGCAGCGGCGCTTGCGTCGGCGAGGATAACCTTCACGCCTTCCGGCATCGGCAGGCCGTCGAGACGCATTGCCAGCGTACCGATCAACTGCTCCGCTCGCGCCATCGTCAGCAGTGCGGTCCAGCCGTCCGCATCGAGCCCGACGATGCTGGCCGGATCGGCGAGCGCGCAGGCGAGGATGCGAGCGTCGCTCACAGCGCGGACCATAGCGCCTCGACCTGCTCGATCGCGCTTGCCCCGTCCGGATAATCGATCGCGACCGAAGGGACGTCGGCGATCAGGCCCGTCAAAGCGCGAAAGCCGGCCTCGCCCAGCGCGACGTAATTCGTCGAGGCCTGCGTCATGCGAACGAACGCCTCGGCCGGTGGCACCGGTCGCGTCTCCGCCTCGAAACCATAGCGCGGAAACACCAGCAGCGCGGGCGTTGCGGGCACATCCATCGCCGCGATCGCACGTGCATCAGGGACCATGTGGCGGATGTCGCCTTTCGGCGTCGCTGGCATCAGCGGCCCCATCCGCGCATCAGGCCACGCTGTCTCGGCCGTAGCGATCGCTTCGTTCTTGAGACTGATCTGTCGCGGGAACGCGTGGATCAGCCCGGTCGCGGGATCGAGCAACGCGAACTCGTCCCCCATGAACCGCCAGCCCTTTGCGGCCAACAGCGTCGCGAGCGTCGATTTCCCTGCGCCCGAGATGCCGGTCATCAACAGGGCACGACCATCGCGCTCGACTGCGGACGCGTGAAGCAACAAATAGCGGCGGGCGCCCAGCGCCATCTGCAGGTTCATCGCCATCTCGGCTGCGAGCAATCCCTGACGGAGCGGCAGCGGTGCGGCTTCGGGAAGCATGTAGTCGCCACCGATCTCGACGGACGGGCGGATGATCCGTCGCCATGGACGCCGCGCAAACAGGCGCACGGTGAAATCGGGGATGCCGTCGTGCGGCTTCGGGTAATCGCGGTACAGGCTTTGGAGTTCGGCGATCGGCGCGCGCCAGTCGGAGCCGATGCGAAAGCCGACCGGGCCGATCCGAACGGAGAATGCGTGTCTCATGCCCGCTCGATCAGTCCGGCTTCGACGAGTTCTTCTAGCCGTGCCGCCAAAGCCTCACGCGTACCGTCATCGAGATCATAGTCCCGTCCAAGCCGCTCCAGGAGGACGTCCAGCGACGATGCTCCCTCGCCTAACACCGCCAGAATCTGCGGCGCGGGTTCGGTCAGTAAGTGCGTGATCCCCGACGCGCGATGATAGACCGCGGTGAATTCATCGAGCGGCGCGATCAGCAGGCCCCCGTCGGGCGGGCCCCGAAAGATCGTTTCCGACACGGCTTCAGCCGCGCGGCATCTGCAACGATGCGAAGCAGGTGAAGCCGCCCTGGCCGCGCTGCAACCGGCGGATATATTTGACGTACGCGCGGCTGCGGTCCGAATCGGTGCCGGGCAGCGTGCTGCCGCTCGCCATCGCGCGCTTGACCTCTTCGCCCTTGAACGCGCGCGTCGAGGGTGGGAATGCGCCCTTGGTACGCGCCGGTACGACGCCGCCGTTCGCATCAATATAGCTGCCGGCGCGGCCCGGATCGGGCACCGGAATCTCGCAGTTCAACACCGAACCCGCGGTCTGCGCGAGCGCCGGGCGAATTGACACTACCATGCCTGCGGTCACCGCTCCGAGCGCCAGCACGCGGCGACGCGATGGAACGCCGGCGTCGGTCTCCGCGGTTGCGACCGGGTCTTGGTTGAATTCGATGTCGTCCATGATGCCCCTGCTAGACCACAGCCCTTTCATAATCCTGAAGCGCTGACAACATCGCTGTACCGATGGGCGCGGGAGCGTGCCGGAGTAGGACGACTTCACACGCCGTTCGTTTCCGCGGTCGGCAAGTCGACGGCGCCAACAGACGATACCGGTTTGCATCGTGCCGCTGTATGGCGCTGCGCATGGACGTCGATTCCGTCCCAGGAGACCGCAATGCTTTCCGGATTTGGCCTGCGTACGTTTTGGGCGATCGTCGTGGTCGTCATCGCTGCCGTGGCGGTGTTCGCGCTCACGCATGACGTGCAGGGCGCGATCGTGGCTCTGGTCGGCGGGATCGCCGCCGCGCTGGTCGCTGCCGGCACCGGGGACGAGGCGCCTGCCCTGGACGACGCGACGAGCGTGTCGCCGTCCGTGCTCGACGACGTTCTCGATGCGATCGTCGCGCCGGTGATGCTCGTGGAGGACGGCCGCGTGGTGGTCGCCAATCGTGCCGCGCGGACGTTGCTCGGCGCGCATATCCTTGGCGAGGACGCGCGCGTTGCGATCCGCCACCCCGCCGCCGCCGAGCGCCTCGGGACGCCGGGGCCGATCGACGGCGAGCGGCCTATCGAGCTGGTCGGGCTTGGCACGCGTGATCAGCGCTGGGAAATGCTGCTCAGCGAGACGTCGGAGGGCCAGCGCATCGTCCACCTCGTCGACCAGACCGGCAACTACGCGGCCGAGCGGATGCGGATCGATTTCGTTGCCAATGCCAGCCACGAACTGCGCACGCCGCTGGCTTCGATCCTAGGGTTTATCGAGACGTTGCGCGACGAGGCGGGCGAGGATGCCGAGGTTCGTGCACGATTCTTGAAGGTGATGGACGACGAGGCGCGGCGGATGCAGCGGCTGGTCGAGGATCTGATCTCGCTGTCGCGCATCGAGGCGGAGAAGTTTCGCCTGCCCGACCAGGCGGTCGATTTCGCCCAGCTTGTCGAGGACACGCGCGAGGAACTCGCCGATGCGGCGGGCGATCGGGGACATGATCTGGTCGCGACGATCGATCCGAACCTTTCCTCGGTGTCGGGGGATCGGGTGCAGCTGTCGCAGATGCTCCACAACCTCATAGGCAACGCGATGAAATATGGGCGCGCAGGGACCCCAGTGACGATCGAACTGAAGCGCGACGATGCCGGAATGATCCGCCTGTCGATCCGCGACGAGGGCGACGGGATCGCGGCGGTGCACATCCCGCGGCTGACCGAGCGCTTCTATCGCGCGGATGCGGGACGCAGCCGGTCGCTAGGCGGGACGGGTCTCGGGCTGGCGATCGTCAAGCATATCGTCGAGCGGCACCGCGGTCGGCTCGATATCGCGAGTCAGGTCGGCGTCGGGACGGTGGTTTCCGTCATCCTGCCCCCGAGCGGTGGCGCGACCAAAGGCGCTGTCATAAAAGGGTAACCCAACTGTCACACAGGATCGTCTTAAGTACCGCTAAGGCCGGTGCATGACGGGAATTCTGGTGCAGCGGTTCGTTCTTCTAGGGGTGGTTGGGGCTCTGGCCGCGTGCGTCGATCAGGCGAACGGCGGCGGTGCGGGCTCGCGTGACCAGATCACCGCGGTCGGGTCGTCGACGGTCTATCCGTTCACGACGATGATCGCCGAGCAGCTCGTGGCCAACGATCCCGATGCGAAGGCGCCGGTGATCGAATCGACCGGGACCGGGGCGGGGATGAAGCTGTTCTGTGCGGGGGTCGGCGCGGCGCATCCCGATATCGAGGACGCGTCGCGGCGGATGAAGGCGAGCGAATACGCGACGTGCGCCAAGAATGGCGTGCGCGACGTGATCGAGATCCAGGTCGGGATCGACGGGATCGCCTTTGCCGAGGCGAAGAACGGCCCGAAGATGCAGCTGACGCCGACCGATCTCTACAAGGCGCTGGCCGCCAATCCGGGGGGCAAGGTGAACACGGCTCGGGTCTGGCGCGACGTGAACCCGGCGCTGCCGGCTGTGCCGATCCAGGTTTATGGGCCACCGGCGACGAGTGGCACGCGCGATGCGCTGGCCGAGCTGATCCTGACCAAGGGGTGCGAAGCGAGCGATCCTTCGGCCAAGGCGCTCGCGAAGTCGGATGCCGAGGCGCACAAGGCGCTGTGCACGCGGGTGCGCGAAGACGGCGTGTATGTCGATGCCGGCGAGAACGACAATCTGATCGTCCAGAAATTGCAGTCGAACCCGAATGCGATCGGCGTGTTCGGGTACAGCTATCTCGAAGAGAACAAGGACGACGTGAACGGGGTATCGATCTCGGGCGTCGCGCCGACCTATGCGACGATCGCGGACAATGCGTATCCGGGGTCTCGGCCGCTCTATATCTATGTGAAGAAGGCGCACCTGACCGCGATCCCGGGGTTGCGGAATTTGTTGAAGCTGTATGCGGCGAACTGGGGGGCTACGGGGCCGTTGGTGAAGCGGGGGCTGATTGCGTCGCCGGCGGCGGTTCAGGCGCGATCGGCGGCGATTATCGCGAATGAGACGGTGCTGGATCCGGCGGTGTTGTCGTGATGGGTGTTTCGTCCAACCGCACTCCCGTCCTAGTTCCCCCGCGGACGCGGGGGCCCAGGGGCCAAGCGCGCTATCCTGGCTTAGCTGGGCCCCCGCGTCCGCGGGGGAACGAGAGTCTTGCGATGCAGGCTGATCGTTTCACGACCGCCCCGGCTTCCGCCGGGGTGGTTGCTATAGGAGGACACGCCTGATGTCCCCCATCGCCCTCCTGTTCCTCGTCCTCGGCCTGGGCCTGATCGGCTGGCTCACCGCACGAGTCCGCGCCACGCGGTTCCGCGCCGGCAGCACCGTGCGGTTCAGCTCGCTGCCGTCGCATCACGGCTGGTACGTCGCGCTGTGGACCACGATCCCGCCGCTCGTCTTCCTTGTGATCTGGTCGATGACCGCGCCGGCGCTCGTCACCGATGCCGTGCTTGCCACGCCGGCCGCGATCCAGCTCCCGCCCCCCGGCTTCGACCGCGCCTCGATCCTGTCCGAAGCGCGCAGCCTCGCGGAAGGTCGCAGCTTCGGCGCGTTCCACGGGCTCGCCCGCACGCTCGCCCCGTCCTACGCGGCGGCACAATCGCGCTACGACTGGATCGCCACCGCCGCCGCGCTGCTGCTCGCCTTTGCCGGCGGCGCGTTCGCCTTCACCCGCGTCAAACCCGGGTTCGGTGCACGGACTCAGGTCGAGCGGGTCGTGATGCTGATGCTGCTCGGCGCATCGCTGATCGCGATCCTGACCACGGTCGGTATCGTCGCGTCGCTGCTGTACGAATCCGCGCGGTTCTTCTCGGTCGTGCCGATCACCGACTTCCTGTTCGGCACGCACTGGAGCCCGCAGGTGATTGATGGCCGCGATCCGGGTGCGTCGCTCGGCGCGGTGCCGTTGTTCTGGGGGACGTTCTTCATCGGCGCGGTGATCGCGATGATCGTCGCGATCCCGTTCGGGCTGATGAGCGCGATCTACCTCACGCAATATGCCGCGCCGAACACGCGCAAATGGATGAAGCCGATCCTCGAGGTGCTCGCGGGCGTGCCGACCGTCGTCTACGGCTATTTCGCCGCGCTGACCGTCGCGCCCGCGGTGCGTGACCTCGCCGTGTCGGTCGGGATCAGCTGGGCATCGTCGGAAAGCGCTCTCGCCGCCGGTCTCGTGATGGGCATCATGATCATCCCGTTCGTGTCGTCAATGGCGGATGACTCGATCGCCGCGGTCCCGTCGTCGATGCGCGATGGCAGCCTCGCGATGGGCGCGACCTCGTCGGAGACGATCCGCCGCGTGCTGCTCCCGGCCGCGCTGCCCGGTGTCGTCGGCGGCGTGCTGCTGGCGGTGTCGCGCGCGATCGGCGAGACGATGATCGTCGTAATGGCCGCGTCCGGCGTCGCCACACTGACGCTCAACCCGTTCGCCAGCACCACCACGGTCACCAAGCAGATCGTCGACCTGCTGACCGGCGAGGCCGAGTTCGACAGCCCCAAGACGCTCGCCGCGTTCGCGCTGGGTCTGACGCTGTTCGTGGTCACGCTACTCCTCAACATCGTCGCGCTGCGCGTCGTCAAACGGTACCGCGAAGCCTATGAGTGACACGCTCGTGCCCCAACTGCCCGTAAGTGCCGCGGAACCGGTGCGTCGCGTCCCGACCGACTGGACGACGCAGGCGATGCAATCGCGCATCCGCCGTCGCTATGCATCCGAGCGCCGCTTCCGCTTCGCCGGGCTAGCCGCGGTGTGGCTGTCCGCCGCCTTCCTCGCCTATCTGCTGATCACGATGGTGATGCAGGGCGCAAGCGGGTTCGTCGAAACGCGCGTGTCGCTTCCGATCGATCTCGCCGCCGCCAAGCTGCCGATCGAGCCCGCCCGCCTCGTCGGTCGCGGCGCCGATCTCGCGCTTGCCGGTGCAGGTCTCGAAGGCACCGTCGACCTCGCCGCGACCAAGGCGTTCGGCAAGGACGGCGCCGACCTGCTTTCCGACGGCGCCTGGGCGGTGGTCCGCGATGCGATCAAGGCCGACCCGTCGCTGCTCCAGCGCAAGACCGTGTTCGAGGTCCCCGTCTCCAGCCCGATCGACGTCGCCGCCAAGGGCAATGGCACGCGCGGCGCCGAAGCGATCGTCGCGCGACTGAAGGCGAGCGGCGCGCTGACCCGCGGGTTCAACGCGAGCTTCCTCACCTCGGCGGACTCGACCGATGCGACCCGAGTCGGGATTTGGGGGGCGTTCAAGGGGTCGCTGTTGACGATGATCGTCACGTTGCTGCTGGCGTTCCCGATCGGCGTGCTGTCGGCGCTGTACCTCGAGGAATATGCGCCGAAGAACCGCTGGACCGACTTGATCGAGGTGTCGATCAACAACCTCGCCGCAGTGCCGTCGATCATCTTCGGCCTGCTAGGACTGGCCGTGTTCCTAGGCACGTTTGGGATGCCGCGCTCGGCACCTATTGTGGGCGGCCTGACGCTCGCGCTGATGACGATGCCCGTCATCGTCATCGCCGGGCGCAACGCGATCAAGGCGGTGCCGCCGTCGATCCGCGACGCCGCGCTCGGGATCGGTGCATCACCGGTGCAGGTCGTGTTCCACCACGTCCTGCCGCTCGCGCTGCCCGGTATCCTCACCGGCACGATCATCGGCATGGCGCGCGCGCTCGGCGAAACCGCGCCCCTGCTGATGATCGGCATGCGCGCGTTCATTGCAGCCCCGCCATCCGGGCTAAGCGATCCCGCGACCGTGCTGCCCGTCCAGATCTTTCTCTGGTCCGATCAGGTCAGCCGCGGCTTCGTCGAGAAGACCTCCGCCGCGATCATCGTCCTGCTCGTGTTCCTGCTCGCGATGAACGGCGTCGCGATCTACCTCCGCAACCGATTCGAGACCCGCTGGTGATGCCAAAACCTTTCAAGCCTCCCGTCCTCAAGATGACGGCGCGCAACGTCTCTGTCGCCTATGGCAGCAAGATCGCGATCAACGACGTCTCGATCGACGTCGATCAGGACGAGGTGGTCGCATTCATCGGCCCGTCGGGCTGCGGCAAGTCGACCTTCCTGCGCACGCTCAACCGCATGAACGACACCGTCGCCAGCGCGCGCGTCACCGGCGAGATCAAGCTCGACGGCCAGGACATCTATTCGCCCGACATGGACGTGGTGCAGCTCCGCGCCCGCGTCGGCATGGTGTTCCAGAAGCCCAACCCGTTCCCGAAATCGATCTACGAGAACGTCGCCTACGGACCGCGCATCCACGGGTTGGCGGGTGCGAAAGCGGATCTCGACCGGATCGTCGAGAAGTCGCTGCGCCGCGCCGGCCTGTGGGACGAGGTCAAGGATCGCCTCTCCGACAGCGGCACGGCGCTGTCGGGCGGCCAGCAGCAACGGCTCTGCATCGCGCGCGCGATCGCCGTCGATCCAGAGGTCATCCTGATGGACGAGCCGTGTTCGGCACTCGATCCGATCGCGACCGCCAAGATCGAGGAGCTGATCCACGAACTGCGCGGCCGCTATGCCATGGTGATCGTCACGCACAACATGCAGCAGGCCGCGCGCGTCAGCCAGAAGACCGCGTTCTTCCACCTCGGCACGCTGGTCGAATACGGCAACACCTCGGACATCTTCACCAATCCCCGCGAAGAGCGGACCAAGGATTACATCACCGGCCGTTACGGCTGAGTCGGGAAACGACCATGAACACGCATACGGTCAAGGCCTTCGACAACGACATCGGCGAGCTCCGCGGGTTGATCTCGCAGATGGGTGGGCTCGCCGAGGACGCGATCGACAAGGCGATGCAGGCGCTGCAACGCAACGACCTCGCGCTCGCGGAGCAGGTGCGAGTCGCCGACAAGCAGATCGACGTCATCGAGGCGGAGGTCGAGCGGCTCGCGGTGCGGATCATCGCGTTGCGCGCGCCGATGGCGGTCGATCTCCGTGAGGTCGTCGCCGCGCTTAAGATCGCCGGCGTCGTCGAACGGATCGGCGATTATGCCAAGAACATCGCCAAGCGCGTGCCGATGATCGAGAGCGAGCACCGGATCGAGCCGATCTCGATCCTGCCCGCGATGGGCCGGATGGCGAGCGAGATGGTCCACGACGTGCTCGACGCGTTTGCCGCGCGCGATCCCGAGGAAGCCGTCCGCGTCGTCGAATGCGACAATGCGCTCGACGATTTCTACGACAGCATATTCCGCACGCTCGTCACCTACATGGTCGAGAATCCGCGGACGATCGGTCAGGTCGCGCATCTGCTGTTCGTCGCCAAGAACCTCGAGCGGATCGGCGATCACGCCACCAACGTCGCCGAGATGGTCTATTTCGCCGCGACCGGCACGCAGATGGTCGATCGCGAACGCGGCATAAAGAAGGAGCAGGCATAATGGCACGCGCGAAAATGCTGTTGGTCGAGGACGATGCTGCGCTGGCCGAATTGCTGGTCTGGCATTTCAAGCGTGAGGATTTCGAGATCGCGCATACCCCCGATGGCGAGGAAGCCCTGCTGCTCGCCAAGGAGAAGGTGCCCGACATCGTCCTGCTCGACTGGATGGTCGAGGGGCTGTCGGGGATCGAGGTGTGTCGTCGCCTGCGCCGCGCGCCCGAGACGCAGAACGTGCCGATCATCATGCTCACCGCGCGTGGTGAGGAGGAGGATCGCGTGCGCGGTCTCGAAACCGGTGCCGACGATTACGTAACGAAGCCGTTTTCGCCGCGCGAACTCGTCGCGCGCGTCGGGGCGGTGTTGCGCCGCGTCCGCCCTGCCCTTGCCGGCGAAGCGCTCAGCTATGCCGACATCGAGATGGATACCGTCGGGCACAAAGTGCGTCGCTCGGGCGAGGTAGTGTCGCTCGGACCGACCGAGTTCCGGCTGCTGAAGCATTTCCTCGAGCATCCGGGCTGGGTGTTCTCGCGCGAACGGCTGCTCGATGCAGTCTGGGGCCATGACTCGGATATCGAGAGCCGGACGGTCGACGTGCACATCCGGCGACTCCGGAAAGCGATCAACGTCGGCGAGCGTCCGGATATCATCCGCACCGTTCGTTCGGCGGGCTATTCGCTCGATACGGGCGGATAACGAGACTGTCCCGCGGTGGGGCGAATGGAATCGGATGCGAAACGAAGGACCCAAGCACGACTTAGTGCGTTCAGACGTCGCGCTACCAAAATGGTGCACCCATTTAGGAGATTCGTATGAAGTCCATTCTCTTCGCCGCCGCCGCTCTTCTCGCGTCGCCCGTGATCGCCCAGACGACGCCGCCGGCAGACCCCGCCGCGCAGACCGCGCCCGCGGACCAGGCGGCACCGGCCGATCCCGCAGCGCCTGCCGATCCTGCGATGGCCGCTCCTGCCGATCCGGCAGCAGCACCCGCCGCACCGATGGCACCGCCAGCACCTGCCGGTGGCGTGACGTTCGGCCAGCCGACCGTCACCCCGCCGACGCCGGCACCCGCCGAGTATCCGGTATGCTCGAAGACGGTCAAGGACGGCTGCCGCAACCGCGGCGGCAAGTAAGTCCGGCGGCAAGCGGCGGGTGATCCTGCCGCTTGCCTAGCTGGCTTTACGTTCTAGGAAAGGCGCTCCAACTATAAGAGAGGGGCGCCTTTTCCATGTCTGAGAACTTTGGGTCTATCAGCTTTGAAGGCCGCGTTGCGATCGTCACCGGCGCAGGCGGTGGCCTGGGTCGCGAATACGCGCTCGAACTCGCCCGTCGTGGCGCGAAGGTCGTGGTCAACGATCTGGGTGCGTCGCGCGACGGCACCGGCCATTCCGACGCTGCGCTGAAGGTCGTCGAGGAAATCGAAGCGGCCGGCGGCGAGGCGATGGCGAACGGCGGCAGCGTCACCGAGTACGACCAGATGGTCGAGATGGTCGCCCGCGCCTCCGAGAAATGGGTCGGCGTCCACATCCTTATCAACAACGCCGGCGTGCTGCGCGACAAGAGCTTCGCCAAGATGGAGCCTGCCGACTTCAAGTTCGTCGTGGACGTCCACCTCAACGGCTCCGCCAACGCGACCAAGGCGGTGTGGGACACGATGCGCGGCCAGAACTACGGCCGCATCCTGATGACCGCGTCGTCGACCGGTCTTTACGGCAATTTCGGGCAGGCGAACTACGGCGCCGCCAAGCTCGGCCTTGCGGGGTTGACCAAGACGCTCGCGATCGAGGGTGCGAAGAACAACATCAAGGTCAACACGATCGCGCCGACCGCGGGCACGCGGATGACGCAGGACATCTTCCCCGAGGAGGCGTTCAAGGCGTTCTCCCCAGACAAGGTCGCGCCTGCCGCGGTGTTCCTCGTGTCGGAGGACGCCCCCACCAACATGATCGTCGGCGCCGGCGCCGGTGTGTTCCAGGCGGCGTATGTGACGCTGACGCAGGGCAAGTTGCTGACCGGCGACGATCTATCGGTGGAGGGTGTCGCGGCGCACTGGGACTCGATCATCGACCGGACTGGTGAGATCGTCCCGCAGTCAGGCTCGGAACAGTCGATGACCATCCTGAGCAAGTTGCAGGGGCGCTGACGGTCGCACTTAGTCGAGGTCGCAGAACGCCATCGTAAACGATCCTCCCCCGCCAGGGGGAGGTGGCAGGCGTCAGCCTGACGGAGGGGGCGGCATGAGATACGGTCCGTGCCGTGCCCTCCCCCTCCGTCACCTTCGGTGCCACCTCCCCCTAGCGGGGGAGGATCAGAGCATCGACCGTCACCCTTATCGCGGCTCTCGCATCTGCCAGACTACTCGACCGACGACCACGATAGCTCCGTCGGGCACCGGCCCTGCATCAGGATTGTCGCTGGTCGCCACCAACGCCCCCCGTACCAAGGCCACGCGCTTCACCATCACCGCGTCGTCGATCCGGATGACGTACACCCCGCCCTTCGCGCGCGGCGTACGGTCGGCGGTGTCGACCACGATGTGATCGCCGTCGAACAGGCCCGGCTCCATCGAATTGCCGCGCACGCGGATGATCGCCGCCTGCCCGTCCCTTAGCCCTAGTTTCCGCGCGAGGCCGGGGTCCAGCGTGTCGGTGCCGAGCACGATCTCGCCATCGACCAGCGCGCCCGGCCCCGCCGACGCCGCGACGTCGAGCTTGCGGATGCGGAACCCTGCCGGCCGGTCGGCGGGTGCGCCCAGCGTTGTCTCGCTCACCCCCAGATATTCCGACAGCAATCGACGGTCGCGTTCGCCGAGCACCCGCGGCGATCCACGCCGGACATATTGCTGAAGGTACGCCGCGTTGCGCCCCAGCATCGCCGACAACGCCGCCAGACTGTCGCCACGCGCCGCGGCCAGCGTTGCCAGCGCGGTTCTTGGATCGGGATCGGACACGGTTCTAGCCACGCCCGAACCGTAGCGTAGGAATTTTCCTAGACAAGTAGGATTTACCGGAACAGATCAAGAACACAGGCAGAGACTCGGGCGGGGTCTTGGGCTAGGAACAGGAAGGAGCGACCATGTCCGTTCTCATCAAGATCGACCGATATCTGCGGCAGACCGGCATGCCGACGTCGAAATTCGGCCGGCTGGCGGTCGGCGATCCGCGGCTGGTCCACGATCTCCGACTCGGTCGCCAGCCGCGCGCGCCGATGGTGGCGCGGATCGAGACGTTCATAGAACGGCACGGATCGTGAGGATGGACGCGATCCGCGGCCCCGATGCGGGCACGCTGCTTATACGCGCACTCCGCGGCCATGCGGGGGCGGCAGGCCTGACGATGCACGTCGAGTCGATCGCGTGCACGCCCTGGGCGAGCGCTACGTTCGTCGGCACGCTGCACCGGCTGACGATCGCGGCGATGCCCGTACCCGGTCTTCGAGACTGGATCGACGCGTTGCCCGAAGCGGAGTTCGCGATGCGCGGGCATATCGTTGCCGATCTGGTGGTCGACCGCATCGAGTCGATCGGCGACCGCGAGCACGTGACGATCGCGGTGCTGACGCTGATCGACGCGTAAACGTCTCGTCAGGGGTGGACTTTCACTGACCGAACCACGAAGTCGGCGGTCAACGAAGGAGATTCATATGGCCGAGATGGGCAAGTTCGACTGGGCGGATCCGTTCCTGCTCGACGATCAGTTGAGCGAGGACGAGCGTATGATCCGCGACAGCGCAAAGGCCTATGCCGACGACAAGCTCGCGCCCCGGATCATCGGCGCATTCCAGCACGAGCATACCGATCCCGCGATTTTCCGCGAGATGGGCGCACTCGGCTTGCTCGGACCGACGATCCCCGAGGAATATGGCGGCGTCGGTGCGTCCTATGTCGCCTACGGGCTGGTCGCGCGCGAGGTCGAGCGGATCGACTCCGGCTATCGCTCGATGATGTCGGTGCAGTCGAGCCTGGTTATGTACCCGATCAACGCGTTCGGGTCCGAGGAACAGAAGCGCAAATACCTGCCCAAGCTCGCGACCGGCGAGTGGATCGGCTGCTTCGGGCTGACCGAGCCGGATGCGGGGTCGGATCCCGGCGGGATGACGACGCGCGCGAAGAAGACGGCCAACGGCTATGTGATCTCGGGCGCGAAGACGTGGATTTCGAACTCGCCGATCGCCGACGTGTTCGTGATCTGGGCAAAGTCCGACGAGCACGGCGGCGGCATTCGCGGCTTTATCCTCGAGCGCGGGATGAAGGGGCTGGAGACGCCGAAGATCGAGGGCAAGCTGTCGTTGCGCGCGTCGATCACCGGCATGGTGATGATGGACGAGGTCGAGGTCGGCGACGACGCGCTGCTGCCCGACGTGCAGGGGTTGAAGGGGCCGTTCGGCTGCCTCAACCGTGCTCGCTACGGGATTTCGTGGGGGGCACTCGGCGCGGCGGAGTTCTGTTTTCATGCGGCGCGGCAGTACGGGCTCGACCGCAACCAGTTCGGCACGCCTTTGGCGGGGCGGCAGCTTTTCCAGAAGAAGCTGGCGGACATGGAGACCGAGATCGCGCTCGGATTGCAGGCGTCGTTGCGCGTCGGGCGGTTGATGGACGAGGGCCGGTTCGCGCCGGAGATGGTCTCGATCGTCAAGCGCAACAACGTCGGCAAGGCGCTCGATATCGCGCGGATGAGCCGGGACATGCACGGCGGCAACGGGATTTCGGGTGAGTATCAGGTGATGCGCCACCTGATGAACCTGGAGACGGTCAACACGTATGAGGGGGCGCATGATGTGCACGCGCTGATCCTCGGGCGCGCGATCACGGGTATCGCTGCGTTTTGATCGAATTAGGCAGTTTGTTTCCCCGCGAAGGCGGGGACCCAGTCTGGGCTCCCGCCTTCGCGGGAGAACACAGGTGAAGGATACGCCCCTCGCCGGCTTGAAGGTGGTCGAACTCGCGCGGATCCTTGCGGGGCCTTGGGCGGGGCAAGTCCTTGGCGATCTCGGTGCCGACGTCGTCAAGATCGAGAGCCCAGCCGGTGACGACACGCGAACCTGGGGGCCGCCGTTTATCGACAACCCCGACGGCACGCGCGACGCCGCCTATTTCCATGCCGCCAACCGCGGGAAGCGATCGGTCGTGGCCGACTTTACGACCCCTCACGGCCAAGCGATCGTCCGCGATCTGATCGCCGACGCGGACGTCGTGATCGAGAACTTCAAGGTCGATGGGCTCGCGAAATACGGGCTCGACTACGCCACGCTCGCCGCGATCAACCCGCGGTTGGTGTATTGCTCGATCACCGGGTTCGGGCAGGACGGGCCCTATGCGCCTCGCGCGGGCTACGACTTCATCGTCCAGGGCATGAGCGGGATCATGGACCTGACCGGCGAGCCTGATGGCGCGCCGCAGAAGATCGGTGTCGCGTTCGCCGACATCATGACCGGGCTCTACGCGGTGATCGCGATCCAGGCGGCGTTGGCGATGCGCGAGCGGACCGGCAAGGGGCAGCAGATCGACATGGCGCTGCTCGATACGATGACGGGGGTGCTGGCGAACCAGGCGATGAACTGGTTCGCCAGCGGCGTGTCGCCGACGCGGGTTGGGAATGCGCATATGAACGTGTGTCCGTATGCGGTGTTTCCGTGCGCCGATGGGTGGTTCATTCTGGCTGTCGGGAATGACGGGCAGTTCCGGCGGTTCTGTGACGCGATGGGCTTGCCCGAGATGCGCGACGATCCGCGGTTCGCGACCAATGCCGGGCGGCTGGCGTTCAAGGACATCTTGTTCGGGGGGATCGAGGCGGCGACGTCTCTGGTGCCTAAGCTCGAGTTGCTGGCGCGGTTGGAGGCGGTCGGGGTGCCGGCCGGGCCGATTAATACGGTGGCGCAGGCGTTCGATGATCCGCAGGTTGTCGCGCGGGGGATGGCGATCGAAGTCGCGCGGCCGGATGGGTCTCTGGTCCCGGGGCTGCGTACGCCGATCCGGTTTTCGGATGCCGATCTCGCGACCGGGCGGGCCGCGCCGATGCTTGGATCGTCGCAGTAGTTTGTTTCCCCGCGAAGGCGGGGACCCAGTCTGGGCCCCCGCCTTCACGGGGGAACACGCTCAGTAGGCCGCTTCGACCACCGGTTTCCGGGCATACAACCCGTATGCCAGGATCAGCGCGTAGCAGATCGCGGGGAGCAGCAGCGCGAAGTGCAGGCTGCCCGACTTGTCCGCCAGCATCCCCGTCAGATACGGGACGATCGCGCCGCCGACGATCGCGGTAGCGATCACGCCCGAGCCTTCCGCCGCACGCTTGCCGAGACCCTCCGACGCCAGCGAGAAGATCGTCGGGAACATCACCGCGTTCATCAGGCCGATCGCGAGCAACGCCCAGCCCGACAAAGCGCCCTCGGTGTTCGCCGAGATCAGGATCAGCGCCAGCGTGCCGGTAGCGACGCCGGCGAGCACCTTGCCCGGCGACACCTTGTTCAGCACGTAGGCGCCGATGAACCGGCCGACCAGCGCGCCGCCCCAGTAGAACGGCACGTGCTTGCCCGCGGCGACGTCGCTCAGGTCCATCACGCTCGGCTGCATCAGATAGTTGACGATCAGCGAGCCGACCGCGACTTCGGCACCGACGTACAGGAAGATGCACGCCGTCCCCATCGCGAACCGCGGGCGCTTCAGCAGCGTGAACGCGTGGAAGATGCTGCCGGTCTGGTCCTGCTCCTCGTTGAGCCGGTTGCGACGGGTCCACACGACCGCGGCGACGATCAGCAGCGCGATCGCGAGGCCGATATAGGTGTGCACGACGGTCCGCGACGATTCCGTCCGGTACGCGTCGAGCGCGGCGCCGGTGAGCTTCGAAGAGTCGACCGTCGCCAGCCCGCCGAGGATCAGCGCGGAGCCGACATACGGGAAGATGGTGGTGCCGAGCGAGTTGAACGCCTGCGCGAACGTCAGGCGGCTCGACGCCGACTTGGGATGGCCGAGCGCCGAGATCAGCGGATTGGCGACGACCTGCACCACGGTGATGCCTGCGCCGAGCACGAACAGCGCGAACAGGAACATGCCGAAGCTCGCCTGTCCTGCAGCGGGGATGAACAACAGGCAGCCTGCGGTCATGGTCACGAGGCCGATCGACGCGGTCCGCATGTAGCCGGCCTTGCGCACGATCGCGGCGGCGGGGATCGAGAACAGCGCATAGGCCAGAAAGAACGCCGACTGGACCAGCATCGCGGTCGCGTGGTCCAGCGTGAAGAGCTCTTTCATCTTCGGGATGATAATGTCGTTCAGCGAGGTGATGCCGCCGAAGATGAAGAACAGCGCGAACACGAACACGCGCAGGTCGGGCGCGTCGTAGCCGTGGCTGGCATCGCCTCCGGCCGCTGGTGTGGATTTGGTATCGACGTGCATCGTGGTGCGCCCCCTCGCGGTATTTCCGCGCGACATAAGCCGGGGCGACGGCGCGTGGCAATGCCGCGTGGTGCGATCCGTCCCGGCGAGCTAGGACGGCGGGCATGAGCCGCTTCACCGTCAACAACGAACCGATCGAATACAAGCTCGACAACGAGACGCCGCTGCTGTGGGCGTTGCGCGATGCGTCGAACCTGACGGGGACGAAATATGGCTGCGGCACGGGGCAGTGCGGCGCGTGCACAGTCGATATCGATGGGCGCGCGGTGCGGAGTTGCCGGGTGCCGATCGGTTCGATCGAAGGCGCCTACGTCACGACGATCGAGGGCCTGTCGCGCGAACGCAATCATCCGGTGCAGCTGGCGTTTATCACGGAGTCGGTGTCGCAGTGCGGGTTCTGCATCCCGGGGATGATCATGGCCGCCGCAGCCTTGCTGAAGCGCAATGCGGATCCGAGCGAAGCGCTGATCCGCGAGCAAATCACGAACCTGTGCCGATGCGGGGTGTATCCGCGCGTGGTCGAGGCGGTGCAGCGTGCCGGAAGGGCGATGCGGGGGGAAGAGGTTATTGCTGCGGGACCAAGGCCGGGGATCGACCCGGCGGACTCCGCGCGGCTGGTGCCGGCGCTGGTGCCGCCGCCGGCGCGATAGGCGATCCACACAGTTAGCCAAGGCTTGTTCTCCCGCGAAGGCGGGAGTCCAGTCTGGGCTCCCGCCTTCGCGGGAGAACAAGGTGGGGAAACAAAACGTAGCCTAACGCCCCGTCAGGCTAGGAAAAACCGGCGCGCCCCTTCTTCGCCTCCCCGGCGGAGGCCGGGGCCCAGTTGGAACGTCCAGAGTAATGTATCGCCGCACTCTGTCACCCACCATCCCCAACTGGGCCCCGGCCTCCGCCGGGGCGGTGGCTGTTTGGAAGATAAGTTTCATGCGTCCGCTACGAAGACTAGCCGACATGAACTATCGCCCACTCTGCACCTAAACCTGTCTAATCGCTGACGAACCCATTCAGCCTCTTCACACCCCGCAACGTCTAGACCCGACACATCATAGGAGCCGGCTCGTGCGCCGGCAGTCGAGGACGACGGCAATGACGGGCAAGTTTCTCAAACTCTTGATGGCAGCATCCGCCTTGGTGCCGGCGACCACCATGGCGACTAACGCGACCGCGCAACAGGTCGATCAGGACCGCGGTGACCGAGGCCAGCGCCCTGACCGCGCCCAGCGTCAGGATCGTGGCGATCGGGGCCCACGTCCGGACGGACAACCCTTCCAGCAGCGCCCCGACCGCCCTGCCGCGCCGGACCAAGGCCAGCGCCCGCAGCGCGCCGATCTCGGCACGCAGCCGCAAGTCCGCGGAGACCGCCCAGATGGTCAAGGCCGTGCCGATTGGAACGGGCAGCGCGGCGGGCAGCGTGGCGACCAACAGGCTTGGAACGGTCAGCGCGGCAAGGGTCAGGGCTGGAACGGCCAGACCCGTTCCGACCCGCAAGCCGGCCAGAACCGCCCCGACTGGAACCGCGACCAGGGACGCCCCGGTTTCGATCGCGGCAACCAGCAGGCGGATCGCGGCCAGTTCGACCGCAACGGTGGACGCGGCGATTGGCGCAACGACGGGCGCAATGACAACCGGAGCGACTGGCGCAACGGCGGTCGCGACGGTTACCAGAACCGCCAGCCCAACCGCGCCTACGGCAACGTCCAGGGCTATGGTCGCGGCGGCTACAACCAGGGCCATTACAACCAAGGCGGCGCATGGAACCGTGGCTGGCGCAACGACAACCGCTATGCCTGGAGCAATTACCGCGCATCCAACCGCGGCGCGTACCGCCTGCCACGCTACTACGCGCCGAGCGGTTGGGGGTCGGGCTATCGTCGCTTCGGCGTCGGCTTTTCGCTGAACAGCATCCTCTACAACCAGAATTACTGGATCCAGGACCCGTACACCTACCGCCTGCCCGAGGCGTACGGCCCATATCGCTGGGTGCGCTATTACAACGACGCGTTGCTGGTCGATCTCGACAGCGGCCGCGTGGTCGACACGGTGTACGACATCTTCTGGTAGGCCCTTTCTGAGAATTGCGGCTTACCGGCATTAAGGTAACAGGGGGAGCCCCGCGGTGGTGAAGATCATCGCGGGGCTCTTGCGTTTTGAAGGCGTTTCGCCAAATCCTGCGGCGTGGGTATCTTTTCAAAAGCCAAGAAGGTCGATCCGGCCGCGGCAGTCCGCCAGGCCTTCGGATCGCAGGTCGCCGCGTGCCTCGACGCCAATCCGGCGGTGCAGCGCATCGCGATGGACACGGTGCAGTTCTATTATCAGGACAAGTTCCTCGATCCCGCGACGTGCAAGCGGCTGATCGCCGTGATCGATTCCAAGCGGCGGCCGTCGACCCTGCTGTCCGATCGCCCGAACAGCAACTTCCGGACCAGCGAGAGCTGCGACATGGATCGCTGGTCGCCAGAGGTGCAGCCGACCGACGAGGCGATCGCGACCTTGCTCGGGATAGACCTGCTCCACGGCGAGACGATGCAGGGCCAGCGCTACGCCCCCGGCCAGCAATTCCGCGCGCACCACGACTATTTCCACGAGTCCGAGAGCTATTGGGCGAAGATGCAGGAGCAGGGCGGTCAGCGCACCTGGACCGCGATGGTGTTCCTCAACGACGTCCCCGAAGGCGGCGCGACATGGTTCCCGCAGGCCGGCGTCAAGATCGCGCCGAAACGCGGCATGCTGCTCGCGTGGAACAACATGAACCCGGATGGGACGCCGAACGGGCTGACGCTGCACGAGGGCATGCCGGTGGTTGAGGGCGTCAAGTATATCGTGACGAAGTGGTTTCGCGAGCGACCGTGGATGAAGTGAGGGTTGCGTAGACCGACTCCAACATCGCTCGCCCCTCCCCTGTTGCGGATCCGCCCGGCGCGGATTCCTTACCTCGCCCCCTCCCCGTTCGTCCTGAGTAGCCGTCGAGTAGCCGCCGCAGGCGGCGTATCGAGACGGCGTCTCGAAGCACAGGTTGGCGCGCGGAACCCTGCTTCGATACGCGCCCTCGATACGCTTCTACGAAGCTACTCGGTCGCTACTCAGCACGAACGGGGGGTGTCGGGGACTTCGCCCTCGCTGAACCTCCGCCTTACCAGCGACACACCCGCCCCCCTCACGTCATCCTGACGAAAGTCACGGATCCAGAGCCATGAGCGCTTGCCGCCGTAATACTGGATCCTGACTTTCGTCAGGATGACGGTACGAGCAACCGCCCTGCCCCCTCCCCGCTCGACAATCCCCCCACAGCCACTACGTCCGAAACATGACAGTTCTCGGCGTAACCTCTTCCATCCTCGGCCAGCCCTGGCGTTGGCGAGCCCTAGCGGCTGACGGCCGAGACGGCTTTACCGGCGACGACCTCGTCACTCAACTCCTCCTCGCCCGAGGCTGCCCCCGCGATGCGCTCGACGCGCACCGCACGCCGTCGATCCGCGCGTTCATGCCCGACCCGTCGATCTTTCGCGACATGGACCGCGCCGCCGAACGCCTCGCCGACGCCGTCCAGACGCACGAACAGGTCGCGATCTTCGGCGATTACGACGTTGACGGTGCCACCTCCGCCGCGCTGATGGTGCTCGTCTTGCGCGATCTCGGCATCGAAGCCCGCCCCTACATCCCCGACCGCTTGCTCGAAGGCTACGGCCCGTCGGGCGAAGCGCTCGTCCGCCTCGCCGGCGAAGGCGCCACGCTGATCGTCACGGTCGATTGCGGCGCGCAGGCGTTCGACGCGCTCGACGCCGCCCGCGACGCGGCAGTCGACGTGATCGTCATCGACCACCACAAATGCTCGACCGCGCTCCCGCACGCGCTCGCGCTGGTTAACCCCAACCGCCTCGACGAGACCGAAGGCGCCGCGCACGGCCATCTCGCCGCGGTCGGCATGTGCTTCCTCGCCGCCGCCGCACTCGTCCGCACACTCCGCGCCCGCGGTTTCTTCAAGGATCGCGCCGAGCCCAAGCTGATCGACCTGCTCGACATCGTCGCGCTCGGAACGGTCGCCGACGTCGCACAACTCCGCGGCCTCAACCGCGCGTTCGTGTCGCAAGGGTTGAAGGTCATGGGCGCGCGCAAGAACATCGGCGTCGCCGCGCTGATCGAGGCCTCGCGCCTGACCCGCAACCCGACCTGCACCGACCTCGGCTTCGCGCTGGGCCCGCGCATTAACGCCGGCGGCCGCGTCGGTCGCGCAGACCTCGGCGTGCGCCTGCTGACCACCCAGGACCCAGACGAAGCGCGCGCGATCGCCACCGAACTCGACCGCCTCAACGAAGAACGCCGCGCGATCGAAACCGCGGTGCAGGAAGCCGCAGACCTCCTCTCCAGCCGAGATCGCGCGGTCGCCGTCGTCGCCGGCCACGGCTGGCACCCCGGCGTGATCGGCATCGTCGCCGGCCGCCTCAAGGAGAAGCTAGGCCGCCCCGCGATCGTCATCGCGATCGACGAGAACGGCATCGGCAAGGGCTCCGGCCGCTCGATCCCGGGCGTCGACCTCGGCGCCGCTGTGATGGCTGCGCGCGAACACGGACTGCTCGTGGCGGGCGGGGGCCATGCGATGGCCGCCGGCCTGACGATCAGCGAGGCCGCGATCCCCGCCTTTACCGACTTCCTAGAGGAGCGGCTCGCCGCCGCAATCGAACGCTCGAACGGCGACCGCGCCCTTCTGCTCGACGCGGTGCTGGCAGCTGGCGGCGTAAACCCCGGCCTCGTCGAATCAATGGAAGCCGGCGGCCCCTACGGCATGGGCTGGCCAGCCCCCCGCGTCGCGATGGGCCCAGTTCGCGTCATCAAGGCGGACATCGTCGGCAACGGCCACGTCCGCACGATCGTCGCGGGCGACGACGGCCGCAGCGTCAAGGCGATGGCGTTCCGCGCGGCCGAGAGCGCGCTGGGCCAAGCGCTTCTGGGCGCCGCCCCTCACCGCAAGCTCTGGCTCGCCGGCCGCGCGAAGATCGACGACTGGTCCTCGCGGCCGTCGGCCGAACTTCATATCGAGGACGCGGCGTGGGCGGACTAAATTCTTGTATCGAAACGCTTGACGCCCCGCCCCCTTCCCCTTAGTCGGCCTCCACCACGCAGGCCCCTTCGTCTAGCGGTTAGGACGCGGCCCTTTCACGGCTGAAGCACGGGTTCGATTCCCGTAGGGGTCACCAACCACCACTTTGTGGTGGAAACGTGGTTAAGCCATTATTGGAACATACGTGTTGCGGCCATAAAATTTGGCGCAAATAGTCAGTCTTGAGACGAACTTTAAGTTTTCTTTTCCGATGACCCTGAAATGGGAATGGAAAATTCTACTATATAACGCTCGGAGTAAGGCTATTCTTACCCGGCGGGTACGGAAGTGTGGCGCCAAGCCCCAATAGCGGACATCCAAGCGTGGTTTTCAATTTCCAACGCAGTGTTCCAGCGCCAACACCGAATGCTCCGGCGCAGCCCGAAGCCATGACGCGGTGCAGGTTCATGGCATCCGCGATGCGCTACGACGAAGAAAGAACACCGATCGCGAGCAGCACTGTAGAGCCCTCCCCATTGTCTGATATCGGTCGAACTCGCCGCAGTTACTTGTAACTACCCATGATCACCTTGAGAATGACCGGCGTGGTGAGGTTGATCCCGTAGTCGGTCTGGTCGCCGTTCCACACGCGGCTCATCACCCATCGTCCGTCGACCACGCGACCTTCTTCGACGCGGAATACCGAGGCGTTCTTCGGGCCATCCTTCGCCGTCCCGAAGTTCAGGCGGACGTGATCGCCGACCACGAGAAATTCGTTCGGCGACAGATGTGCGACGGCAACGCCGCCCACAGGCTGCTTCGCCCAGACGGGGGGCTCGGACTTGATCCAGGTCCAGTCCTTCTGACCGAACTGCCATTCGCCGTAGCTGGTGGCGATCGTCCAGTTCCCCATGGTGGTAGACTGAGGGGCGGTCGGCCCCGTGCTCTCGTCGGGCTTGGCCGCACCCCAGGTCGGATGCTCGTACGCGATCTTGGCCCAGTCGCGCGCCATCGTCGAGAGAGCTGCGTATTTCAGCCCGATCGCGTCGACCGTGTCGTCGTCGAGCACCTTCGCCCCGAGTGGGTAGTTGAAATATCCGGTGTCATCCATGCCGAACGGCGCGTAGCCGATCGCACCGCGCCCGAGCGCCGCATAGAAGAACCGCGCAAACTCCTTCGCATTGCCGATCTCGGGTACCATCAGCGCGTTGTCGGGCCGCGCATACGCGTCGAGGTACAGCGCAACATGGCCCGCATCACGGTCGTAGATATCGGGTGCCTGGAAGTCGATCGCAGGCGCTGCCGCCTTCCAGATATCCAGCACGTCCTGCTGCGGTCCGCCGCTCGCGACGCCGGTCGGATCGGGCACGTTCGAGGGCCCTGCAAGCGACGCGTTGACGTACATCGGCAACGGCTTGATCGCCTTGCCCGCCGCGGCGATCTCGTCGACGAAGCGCGCCGTGTGCCACGTGTTGAACGCGCGGTCGGCCTGCGCGCCGAACATCTGCGTCCAGCTGCCACCCGGTTTCTTCAGCGCCTTGGCCAGCGCGGCGGGCACGGGCTTTGCAAACACCGCATTCGCCTGCGCACCGTAGTCGCGCGGCGAGCGATAGCTGCCGACTTCGTTCTCGGGCTGCACCATGATCACCGTGTTCTGAGGATCATGCGCCTTCAGATATTTCATCACCTCGACGAACGCGCGCTTGTCCGCCTCCAGCGTCGCGCGAAACATCGGCGAATGGACATAATGGTCGGTGCCGTCCTTCATCTTCATCCGCGGAAAACGGCGATTGTCGGCCTTGAACCAATCCGGCGTGTAGCCGGGCGAGGTGTTCTTCCACGTCCCGAACCAGAGCAGTACGACGCGCTTGTCATGCGTCCGCGCCTGATCGAGCAGCGTCTGGAGAAAGCTCAGGTCGAACCTTCCTTCGACCGGCTCGACCTGCTGCCACGCGATCGGGATCTCGACAGTGTTCGCATGGATCCGGTCGAGCATTGGCCACACCTGCGGCAGCGCGGACGCATAGTTGCTGCTGTTGTTGACCTGCGCGCCCAGCATCAGGAACGGCGCACCGTCGACGATCAGCGCATGCCGACCCGCCTTGCTGACGATCCGCGGAACCTCGGTCATGGTTTGTGCCGACGCGGTACCGCCGCTCAACGACACGGAAAGGGCCACGCCCGCGATTAGCTTATTCATACGAACCAAGACTGCATCCTTCTCCGTGAGCGCAAAGCGAACGGGTTACGCCCGGATTTTTAGTCCCGGGGTGCGACGATCAACGGAAATACAGTTGATCCATCTCCCGTATCTGCAATTATACGACAAAATCGCCGTTCCGGCCATGATCGCGTTACCGTAAGGGCATAAGCCCGTGGAGAGGATTTTAATGCATATTGCCCCAGCCCGTGTCGTCACGCAGCCGTCCGATCAGTCCGGCAAGACGTCGCGACTAGACCGCTCGTCGCGGGGCTGGTCGTCGCGCCTGGTCGCACGGTTGGCTATTGGTGTCGCGCTCGCGACGCTCGGCACCACCGCCTTTGCCGCACCGATCGCGACGGTCGACCGCAACGGGAGCCTGGTTTCGGTCGAGGCCTATGCCCCGAACATCGTCCGCGTGACGATCGCGACCGACCGTGGCCAGGTCGACGCGCCCCCCGGCGATGGTCCCAACGCAAAGCCCGATGCCGCCGGCTGGACGCATCGTAGCGATGCAGGCGCCGACGTCTTCACCTCGTCCGCGCTGTCGCTGTCGGTCGACGCCAAGCCCTGGCCCAAGGCGCCGTCGCAGATGGAGCGATATTTCGCGCCGTCGCTGCCGCCCGTGTCGGTGACGATCCGCAAGCCCGACGGCTCGATGCTGACGCAGATGACCGGCTGGGAAATGGCCCCGCACACCGTCAACGGCGAGAAGACGTTCCGCGTCGGCGCCAGCTTCGCCTCGCCCGCGGACGAGCATTATTACGGCCTGGGCCAGAACCAGGAAGGCAAGCTGGACCTGCGCGGCCGCACGATCGACTGCCGCCACAATTACGATGCGCCCGCGGGCGAGACGGTCTGCGTCCCGTTCATGGTCACGAACAAGGGTTACGGCATCGTCTGGGACAACCCGTCCTCGACAATCGTCTCGCCCGGCCTGCACAGCGCGACGCACTGGCAGTCGGAAGTCGGCGAGCGCGTCTCGTTCTTCGTCATCACCGGCGCCACCACCGACGAAATCTATGCCGGCTACGCCACGCTGACCGGCACCACGCCGCTGCCGCCAAAGGCCGCGTTCGGCCTCATCCAGAGCAAGGCGCGCTACGAGACCGAGAAGGAGTTGCTCGATGTCGCCAACGGGTATCGCAGCCGCGGCCTGCCGCTCGACATCATGGTTCTCGACTGGTTCTATTGGTCGCGCATGGGTCAGCTCGATATCGACCGGAATTACTTCCCCGATCCCAAGGGCATGAACGACAAGCTGAAGTCGATGGGGATGCATTCGATCATCAGCGTCTGGCCGCGGTTCGAAAAGGAATCGCGCTACTTCGACCTGCTGTCGACCAAGGGCTGGTTGCTGAAGGACAAGGACGGCAACGTCGTCGACGGCCTGCCGATCCGCTCCGACCGCGCGGGCGCGTTGCTCGACAGCACCAACCCCGATGCGCGACACTGGTTCTGGGACCGGATCCGCGACAACATCGCCAGCCAGGGCTTCGACTGGTTCTGGCTCGACGAGACCGAGCCCGATCTGGTGCCCGATGGCAGCTTCTATTCGATCGGCTCGGGCGATCGTTATCACAACGTCTTCCCGCTGCTCCACACGATGAGCGTGGCGGACGGGTCGGCGAAGGATCGCCCGACGATGCGCAACCTGATCCTGTCGCGCGCGGCCTATCTCGGCGCACAGCGCAACGGCGGGCTGTTCTGGTCGTCGGACATCAAGTCGACCTGGGAGGCGCTGCACCGCCAAGTCCCTGCCGGGCTCGGCTTCACCGCCAGCGGCATGGCCTATTGGGGCAGCGACATCGGCGGGTGGCAATGGCCGAATGGGCCCAAGGCGACCCGCCCCGTGCTGCTCGATCCCGGCGGCGCGACCGCGATGGCGCCCGACTACGCGGATTATCCCGAGTTGTTCACGCGCTGGTTCGGCTACAGCGTCTTCACGCCGACGTTGCGGATTCACGGCCAGCGGCCGGCCACCGCGATCTGGCAGTACGGCACCGCGGCCGAGCCGGTCCTCGCGAACTTCCTGAAGCTGCGCTATTCGCTGATGCCGTATATTTATTCGCTCGGGCGCCATACGTACGAGAGCAATGCGCCGATGATGCGCGCGCTGTTCATGGACTTCCCGAACGATCCCAACGTCGCCGACATGGGCGACGAATATATGTTCGGCCCCGCCTTCCTGGTCGCGCCCGTCACCGAACAGGGCAAGACCAGCCGCCAGGTCTATCTGCCGGCGGGTGCCGAATGGTATGACTACTGGACCAACCAGCGGTTCACGGGCGGCCAGACCGTCACCGCGAATGCGCCGATCGACAAGATCCCGCTGTTCGTACGCGCCGGGTCGATCATCCCGATGGGCGTCCAGGTGCCGAGCACCGCGACGGCGCAGGCGCTCGAGAGCATCCGCGTCTATCCCGGTGCAGATGCGAGCTTCGCGCTGTACGACGATGACGGCGTGACCAACGACTATCGCACCAAGGGCGGGCGCAAGGCAGTGCTGCGCTGGGACGACAAGACCCGGAGGCTCACCGCATCGGGCAAGCTGCCGACCGGGCAGGACGCCGCGTCGCTGGTCCAGATCGTCTCGGCTAAGTGATGCGCGGGATCGCTCTTGCGGCGTTGGCGCTGGTCTCGTTGCCGGCGGCCGCGCAGACCAATGTCCCGGGCGATCCCTATGCCGGTGATCCGGTCGGGATCGTCGCGGCCCCCTGCCCCGCGCATCCGTCGCCAACCGATGGCGCCGGATGGGAGGCGTGGAAGCTGCACATGCTCACACGCGACTTCGGCCAGCTCTGCCGGTACCGCGCGCAGAACGAACAGTTGAAGTCATCGAGCACGCCGGTGCGCATCGTCTTCATGGGCGATTCGATCACCGACAACTGGATCGGTGCGGACTCAGCGTTGTTCACCGGCGGCCTGGTCGATCGCGGCATCGGCGGGCAGACCACGCCGCAGATGCTGGTGCGCTTCCGCGAGGACGTGATCGCGCTCAAGCCGCGCGCGGTCCACATCATGGCGGGCACCAACGACATCGCCGGCAACACCGGCGCCTCGACGATGGAGATCGTGCAGGGCAACATCGCCAGCATGGCCGACCTAGCGCGTGCGAACGGCATCAAGGTCATCATCGCGTCGACCCCGCCCGCCGCCGCCTTTCCGTGGAGCAAGGACAAGCAGCCGGTGCCGCAGATCCGCGCGCTCAATAGCTGGTTGAAGGCCTATGCTGCGAAGAACGGCTTCACCTATGTCGATTACTACACCGCGCTTGCCACGCCCGAGGGCGCGATGAAGCCGGGGCTGGCGAGCGACGGCGTCCACCCGACCCCCGCCGGCTATGCGGTGATGCGCCCGCTGGCGCTCGCCGCGATCCGCCGGACCGTCGCAGCCAAGTGAGTATCGATCTCAGCCGCCGTTCAGTTCTCGCCGGGATCGCCGCACTTGGTCCCGCAACACATGCGCTAGCGCAGAGCCCGATGGGGCTGGCGCGGGGCCCGGTGCAACCGACCTGGCAATCGCTGGTCGATCACTATCGCTACCCCGAGTGGTTCCGTGACGCGAAGCTCGGCCTGTGGTCGCATTGGGGGCCGCAATCGGTGCCCGAGCAGGGCGACTGGTACGGCAGATTCATGTATATGCAGGGCCACCCCGCCTACGAACATCACCTCAAGACCTATGGTCATCCGACCAAGTCGGGGATGATGGAGGTGATGAACCGCTGGACCGCGGAGCGTTGGAATCCCGACGCGCTGATCGCCCGCTATGCCAAGGCGGGGGCGAAATACTTCGTCTCGCTCGCCAATCATCACGACAATCTCGACTGCTACGACAGCCGCTATCACGCCTGGAATTCGCTCCGCGTCGGGCCGAAGCGCGATGTCGTCGGCACCTGGGAAAAGGCGGCGCGGAAAGCCGGGCTCAAGTTCGGCGTCTCGAACCACGCTGCGCATAGCTGGCACTGGTATCAGACCGCCTATGGCTATGATCCGACCGGTCCGCTGAAGGGCCAGCGCTATGATGCGTTCACACTGCGCACTGCCGATGGCCGCGGCACATGGTGGGACGGGCTCGACCCGCAACAGCTCTACACCGGCGCGCATGCGGTCCTGCCCAATGGCATCGACACGATCGCGGCGATGAACGCGTGGCACGACGCGAACGACGGCCAGTGGATCGAGACACCGCCGCCGAACGATCCGGGCTATGCCGCGAAATGGCTGCTGCGCCAGACCGACCTGATCGACAAGTACAAGCCCGACTTCTGCTATTTCGACGATTACGAGTTGCCGTTCGGCCCGATCGGGCTTCAGGCAGCGGCGGATTACTATAACCGCTCGATCGCGTGGCACGGCGAGATCGACGTGGTCCTGACCGCCAAGCAGTTGAAGCCCTATGCGCGGTTCGGGCTGGTGCAGGACGTCGAGCGCGGCTTCACCGATCATCTGTGGGACGAGCCGTGGCAGACCGATACATGCATCGGTGACTGGTTCTACAACGTCGCGCGGCTCACCGACAAAAGCTACAAGACCGCGGAACAGGTGATCCAGCGGCTTGCCGATGTCGTGTCGAAGAACGGCAACCTGCTGCTCTCGATTCCGCAGCCAGGCGACGGCTCGATCGACGGCGAGGAGGAGAAGATCCTCGACGGCATGAGCCGCTGGATCGCGGTCAACGACGAGGCGATCTTCGGCTCGCGGCCATGGCGCATCTACGGCGAGGGCCCGACCAAGCTGCAGGCCGGCATGCAGAACGAACAGTCTTCGGGCGTGTTCACGTCGCGCGACGTGCGCTTCACCACCAACAAGGGGGCGCTCTACGCGCTGTTCCTGGGCTGGCCGCAGGGCGACGTGACGATCGAGGCACTGGGACGCAACCGCTTCGCCGACGGCGTGGTCGAGCGCGTGACTTTACTCGGCGGCAACCGCGTGGCGCACCGCCGCGATGCACGCGGGCTGCACCTGACGATGCCTGCAAACCCCGGCGAGGGTTTCGTCCCCGTCCTGAAGCTGGAAGGCCGCGGCCTGGTCTAGCTTTCGACGATCCGCTCGTTCGAGCCGACCCTAGCGACGCATGCCAAGCGTTCGTGAGCGCCGGATTATCGCGCCGCGATCGGATCGCCGTAGAACAGGCCACGGCCGTCCGTGCCGATATAGACCCGCCCCTCGCGCCTGGGATCGCCGGAGATGACGCGGTAGCGGCCGCCCCAGCGATGCGCGTCATCGTCGATCCGCGCCCAGGACCGTCCTTGATCCACCGAGCGCCAGCCCCCCCGGACACCGGCGAGCGTGCCTATCGCGAACACACCGTTCCGGCCGAGACCGAAGAGTTCGACCCGCAGCTCACCATGCGCGGGCGCGAAGTTCGCACCGCCGTCGATGCTCCGGAACAGCCGTTCGCCCGCCAGCAGCCACAATGTTCCCGTGCGGTCGGGGTCGGCCACAAGGCCGCTTTGCGCTTCGCGACCTTGCCTGCCGACCGGCTTGAGATCGGCCGGCAGCCCTCGTGCCGCGACGACGGAGAAACTGGCTGCAGCATCGCGCGACACCAGCACCCGCCCATGCAGGACGTCGACCGCGTAGAAAATCCTTGGGTCGCGTTTGTCGGCAACCGCACGGATCTTGCCCGGCAGCCCGGCGACGATCGACCAATGGCGCCCAGCGTCGCGCGACACCTGCGGGACCGGGGTCGCTACGACCATCGTCGTGCCGTCAGCCGATACGGTGATCGGCCAATCGCCATTCAGGTCCTCGCGCCGCGGTGGGTTGCCCATCGGCGGCACGGTGATCTCGGTCCAGGTGCGGCCGCCGTCCTCCGACCGCCCCATCGACGCGTCCCGCGGCCTGTCAAGGTACAGACTGCCGCTTCGAACGACGACGTTCGGCGCCATCCCGGCGTAGTCGATGGTGTTGGTGTTCGACATGTACGGATCGACGAACGTCGGCCGCGGCGAGCGGTCGAGATCGTCGTGTACGAAACCGGCGAGATCACCGAACCCCGAGATCAACGGCGCGCCCCCGGTCGGCGACGCGAGCGTGATGATCGCCGTCTGTTCGATCCCGCGGGTCCAGGGCATCCAGTCAACCGCGCCCGACCGCCTGAGCGCGCGGGTCGCGTAGACCGTCGCGCCGGTCGTGTAGGCGACATGACCAGGATCGAACGGATCGATCGCAAGGCCGGAGATCCAGTGGCCGAAATCGGCACCCTTCCCCTCGTGCAACAGGAACGGCGTCGCCGACACGTCGCGCCGGCTGCGCGGCCCGACATCGTCCCAGCTTCGGCCGTCGTCGCGGCTGATCCAGAGCGAATCCCGGTGTTTGTAGCGGTCGACGGTGCTGACCGCGGTGGTTCCCGGCGACATCGCGGACACCGCGACGCCGAGGAATGCGCCCTCTGCCCCGGTATCGCGCCACGCGGCGGGGGTCACGTCGCGGCCGGTGCCGTCGCGATCGTAACGCCACACCGCGCCGGTCGCGATGCCGCTCGGCCCCAGCCCGCTCGCATAGCCGACCCACAGCACGCCCCGCGGATCGACGACGCCCTTGGCCGCGAGCAGCGCCGGCCCCGTCACCGCGACCCACGTCTCGCCGGCGTCGTCCGAACGATACAGATGCGTGGCGCCCGGATCGGCAACTCCGGCCCACACGCGCCGGGACGGTCGGCCTGCCCCGCCGCTGGTAGGATCGACCGCGACGAAGGCGACCCCGCCATGCGTCCGGCGAAAACCGGGGCGTCCCAGCCCCGCGACTGGAAAGCGCGCGACCTTTGCCCAGGTCGCGCCGGCATCGTCGCTGCGCCACAAGCCGTCGTGCCGCGAGCCGAAGAACAGCCGCCTCGTCGCATTGGGATCGATCGCGAGCCGCTCGCCGAGCCCGCGACCATCCTCGTTGCCGCCCATCGCGAACGGGACGGGCGTAATCTGCCAGGATCGTCCCCGGTCGGCGGATCGCAGGATTGCCGCGGGCTGGCTGGCACCCACCCCTGCCGCCATGTAGACGACATCGGGATCGCGGGGATCGGGCGCGATGCTTTCGATACCCATGTAGCTTGGCACCGCGTTACCGTCCTGCAGCGGCACCCAGCGCGCGATCTTTTGGTCCCAGCGATACGCGCCACCCATGTCGGTCCGGAGATAGGCGAGCCCCCGCTCCACCGCGCTGAAGACGATGTTGGGCGCATACCCGCCCGCGCCGACCGTCACGTTGGTCCAGCGATACGCCACCGCGTCAGGCGCGCGGGCGGACCCTGGCGTTGCGAGGGACGCCAGCAGCGACGCCGTCGTCGCGACGATGCGCAGCCGCTTTGTCGAAGCCAGCCGTCCGCCTGTGCGCCGCAACGGGATCATGCCGCCCGGTGCGTTCGTGCAGCGCAGTTTTGGGCGATGAACGCCTCGTGCGTCGGCATCGCCGCAGCTGTCTTGTCGATCACGTCCCGAACATGCGCCAGGAACCGCGCGGACTCGTCGGCCGGCAGCGCGCTGGCCAGGGGGTCGAACGACGCCGGCCGGATGCCTTGGCCAAGCAGCACCGCGATCCAGCCATCTGGGGTGAACAATTCCCCCTGTTCGCGAAACACCCGCGCCTTCCCCGACCAGAGCGCCAGCTTGGCCGACAGCGACGCCGGGATCGCCATCGTCCGGCACTGGTCCCAGAACGGCGAGTCCGATCGCTCGGTCGCGTGATAATGCAGGATGATGAAATCGCGGACCTGTTCGTATTCGCGCAGCATCACGCGGTTATACTCGTCGATCTCGGTCACGCCGAACCCCAGGTCGGGAAACAGGCTCATCAGTCGCGTAATGCCCGACTGGATCAAATGAATGCTGGTGGACTCGAGCGGCTCGAGAAAGCCGCCGGAGAGCCCGATCGCAACGCAGTTCCGCTCCCATAGCCGGTCCCGTCGACCTGCCTCGAAGCGCAACTGGCGTGGTTCGCCCAACGCCTCCCCTTCCAACCCCGCCAAAAGCGCGCGCCTTGCATCGTCGTCGTCGATGTGTGCGCTGGAATAGACGTACCCGTTGCCGACCCGGTGCTGAAGCGGGATGCGCCAGCGCCATCCGGCGGTATCGGCGGTCGCGCGCGTATACGGGGTCAGACCTCCCTGTCGCTGGCTCGGCACCGCCCAGGCCCGGTCGCATGGCAGCCAATGCTTCCAGCTCGTGAACGGAACGTCCAGCGCGTCGCCCAGCAGCAACGATCGGAAACCGCTGCAGTCGATGAACAATTCACCGTCGATGCGGTGATCGCCTTCGAGCCGCACCGCCTCGATGAATCCCGTCCCCGCGTCCCTCTCGACCGCGACCACGCGACCCTCGACGCGGACCACGCCGTCCTGCTCCGCCATGTCGCGCAGGAACTTCGCGTACAAGGCGGCATCGAAGTGGAACGCGTAGAACAAGGTCGACAGGACCGACTCGGGATTGGCGCTCGGCCGGGTGAACCGCCCGCGACGCGCTGCGACTGCCGACAGGCAATAGTCGCCGATCGGTCCCGGATCGGGGTTGCCCAACGCGGCCTGACGGAGCCAGAGCTGATGGAACGGCACCCCGCCGATATCACGGCCATGCGTACCGAACGGATGCAGATATGCGTCGCCGAGCCGAGCCCAGTCGCGAAACTCGATCCCCAGCTTGAACGTCGCGCCGGTCGCGCGGACGAACGCGTCTTCGTCGATCCCCAGCATGCGGTTGAAGTCGAGCAGCGGCGGGATCGTCGCCTCGCCGACACCGACTGTGCCGATCTCCTCGGATTCGACGAGCGTGACCGATACGCCGCTTGGCACCAGCCGCGACAGCGCAGCGGCGGTCATCCAGCCTGCGGTGCCGCCGCCGACGATGACGACCTTGGTGACCCTGCCCGCCCCGTTCCCCGCCGTCGCGTTGCCCGTCACGCTGCTGCTCGAGTGCCGAAGTTGCGGGTTTGAGCATAGCTGACGAGGTCGCGGTTCGACGGGAGATTCGCGATCGCGTAGCGCGCCTGACGCTGTACCTCGGCGAACGCACGCCGCGCATCCTCGTGATAGCGCAGGGCACCGGCTTTCGCGCTTAGGTCCGTCTTCCACCCCATGCCGTACAGCACATACTGCCAGCTCGCGTCGGTGAAGATGTCGACCTGTCCGTCGATGTCGAGCTCGTTGGGCGGCCGGAAGCGCCACCGGTCGAGCAGTTCCAGCAGGCTGTCGGGCACCGACGCGTCGGCCACGTTGTCGCGCCAGAACGCCGTGTCGCGCCGTTCCGAGATGCAATAATGGAGCTTGATGAAATCGAGCGCTCGCTCGTAGCGGCGGAGCATGTTCGCGTTGAACTGACGCGCGGACGTCTCGTAATCGCCGCCCCACGGGAACAGGTTGGCGATCATTCCCGCCGACACCTCTGCAAACGCGATGCCGGTCGCTTCGAGAGGCTCGAAGAAACCACTCGACAGCCCGACCGCGACGCAGTTCTTGTACCAGTTGACCTCGCGGTAGCCCGCATCGAACTTGAAATGGCGCACATCGGCCTTTTCACCCGCCGCGCCGAGATAGCCCCGCAGGACGCGCTCCGCCGTCTCGTCGTCGCCATGATCGGACGAGTAGACATGGCCGATGCCCCGCCGGCGATCGAGCCCGATATCCCAGATCCATCCGTTCTTCTGCGCGGTCGATATCGTGTAGGAGGCGATCGGATCGTCGGGCCGCGCATAGGGTAGCTGCGCCGCGATCGCGCGATCGCAGAACAGGACGTCCCGGCACGAGCGATACGGAACCTTCATCGCCTTGCCGATCAGTTCGGCGCGAAAGCCGGTGCAGTCGATATAAAGATCCGCGTCCAGAACGCCGTTCCGCTCGGTGCGCACGCCGCCGATCGCACCCTCGGCATCGAGCAGCACCTCGCTCACGGTGTCGGTCAGGTGCCGGACGCCGTTCTTCACCCCCTGCTCGCGCAACAGACCGGCCAGCGCGATGGCGTCGAAGTGGAACGCGTAGTTGAGCGGCCCGACATAATCGGGATTGGTCGGCAATTTGGGTGCGCGATGCCGGTCGGAGGCTTTTTTCTGCGGATTGGAGACCTCGTCCCAATTCTCCGGACCGCCATGCCCCAGCAGCCAATACGGCAGCAGGTCGAGGCCATCGCTTGAATCCGCGACCTGGAAGGGATGCGAGTAATGATCGGTTGCCCCCTGCCCCGGCGCGTGGCGCCAATGCACGAACTTCGCACCCTGCTTGAACGTCGCACCGCAGCGACGGATCAGGTCCGCCTCGTCGATCCCGATCGTCGCCAGCGTTCGCCGGATCGTCGGGAACGTCCCCTCACCGACGCCAAGGATCCCAATGTCTTGCGACTCGACAAGCGTGATCGCGACACCGCCCGGCAGGTCCGCGCCGAGCCGCTTGGCGAGATAGCCCGCGGTCAGCCACCCGGCGGTGCCACCGCCCACGATCAGGATCCGCTTGGTCATTACAGCCTCGCTTTGCTGCTCGCCGACACGGTGTCGGCGAGCAGCGTATCATCGTTAGAAGGCGAGGTTGATACCAGTGCTGATCCGACGATCAGCCTGGAACCAGCTACGCCCGACCAGCTTGCCGCCAGGGTAACCACCCATCAGCGTGCGCTGCGTCGACGCGGTCAGGTTGGTACCCTGCACGCCGAACGACAGATAGTCGGTCACCTTGAAGCGGACGCCGGCATCGATCGACCCGTAGTTGCCGCCATAGATCGGCAGCGCGATCTGGGTGGTGGGATCGAGGCCGCCATCCTGATTGCTGACGACGCCCGGCGCGCTGTAATAGGTATACGTACCGTTCGTGCCGTTGCTGTTCGTGGACAGCAGATATTGCGAGCGCCACGAGTACGCGATCCGCAACGAGATCGGATTGCGCTCATAAAGCAAAGTCGCGTTAAGGTTGTGCTTCGACAGACCCACCAGCGGCGCATCGTTCCTGCTGGCACCGGTGATATCGCGGTAGGCATCGCCCGGATTGCTGCTCTTGATGAACGTGTAGTTGCCCTCGAACCCGATACCGGCAAGCGCGCCCGGCAGCATGTCGAAGAAGAAGCGTCCCCCGACTTCGACGCCCTTTACCGTCGCCGCCTTGGTAGCGTTGCTATAGTCGGTCGCAGACGCCGAGACGTTCTCCGTCGTCCCGTCGGTGAACTGGACGGTGACCTGCCGGGTCGTCAGCGCATAGATTGGGAGGTTGGTCAGCCGCTTGTAGAACGGTGCGATGTGGAACGATGTGCCTGCACGCCCGTAATATTCGAGCGAGACGTCGAAGTTGTTCGACAGCGTCGGCTTCAGCAACGGATTGCCGGTGTCCGCGGTGAAGTTGTTGAACGTCCCGATACCGCCCGGAGTCTGGCTGGGCGTCGTCGCCACGCCGATCGACCCCGAGGCGCGCAGCGCGTTGAAGGTCGGCAGATCCATCGTGATGTTGTACCCGCCGCGCACCTTGATCCGGTCGGTCGGCGCATATTCGATATTGACCGACGGCAGAACGCGCGTGAAGTCCGCCTTGCCGCCGCGCGCGAGGAAGGTGTTCGCGAGCGAAACCTGAGCGCCATTGCGGATAAAGACAGTGCCGCCATTCTGCTGGATGAACCCGCTGCCCTCGTTCTCGATGTGCACGACCCGCACACCTACGTTACCGGAGATGCCACGAGCATCCCCCTGGGGCCCGAACCGCACCAGCGCATAGCCCGCGATGTTCTTGGTACGATTTTGCACCTCGTCGCCTGGGAGGACGAAGCCCGGTGCTCGGATCCCAGAAAGGCCGCCATAGCCAGTGGCCGGCAATGGGCCCTTGGACGAGCAATCGTTCCAGAGAGGATTGGAGACGTTCGGCGTAGCCGGGTTGTTGTCATCGTCGATAGTCGGGGGACCACAGAAGTTCGTCGGCGGCGACTGTACCAACCCGGTGCGATTGACGTTGAACCGGTCCGCCAGACTTTCCGACGCGAACATCAGGTTGCCCGGCAGGGTCGTGTCGCCGCGGAAGAAGTCCTTGAACGCGTGGCTGGCGACGTCGCCCGGTGCCGCGTTGGCATAGGTCAGCTGCGGATCGCCATTCCACCCGCGGCCGAGCGCCGCCCAGTTATAGCCGTTCGCAAGGTCGCGCTCAGTCCGCTTTGCATAGCGGCCGCCGACCTTGACCGACCGGAAGAAGCTGTCGTCGAACTTGTATTCGGCATCGAGCTGCCCGGCGTCCAGCCGACCCTTGTTGCGTTCGTTGTGCGGCATCGATGCCGTCCAGAAATAATTCGCTGGATTGGCGAAAGACGCCTGCGCCGCCGGACCGACGGTGATCTGCGGCAGGTCGCCAGTCAGGTCCATCCCGAAACTCTGGCCGAACCCGATGTCGCGGAAGATGTCGACGCGGTCGTAGATCTGGCGTGAATCGACACGCTGCAGCGATCCCTTTAGCGACAAATGACTGTCATCCGGCGCCCACGCGAACGACAGCGAGTAATCGCGTGTCCGCGTATTGCTCTCCACGAAACCCTTGTTGCCGCTGCTGTTGACCGAGCCGCCGGTAGGCAGGAACGTCCCCGTATCGCGATTGAACAGTGCGTTCGTCTTGGTTAGCAGGCCGTTGCTGTCGAACGTGCTGCTCGCCGGATCGACCGCCAGCGTCTGCGAATCGAGCTGCGTACCGTAGTCGCTCGACTGGCTCTTGTAGCGCGACTGGAAGAAGCTGCCGGTGAAGGTCAGCGAGTCGACCGGCTGCCACTGCGCCGCACCGTAGATGCCATAGCGCTTGTACTGGAACGCCTCGTCGCCATACGCGAAGCCGCTGGGGACGTACCGCTCGCTGCCATCGCCGAGCTTCGTCTTGAAATAGGGGCTGACGCGGATGAACTGCGACAGCGAGCTGAACTGGCTGAACGCGACGTCGCCGAGCAGGCCGATCCGGCCGATCGGCGTATCGAACGAGTCGGTGACCAGCACGGAGCCCGAAGGATCGGCCTTGTTCGCCATGTCGCCGAGCGCGAGCTCCCCGGTGCCCGCGATGTGGAACTTGCCGTTGAAGTCGAACGGCAGCTTGGTACGCAGATCGATCTGACCGCCGGTGCCGCCCTCGATCAGGTCCGCCGTCGATGCCTTGTAGACGTCGACCGCCGACATCAGCTCGGGTGTCACGTCGCTCCACAGGATCGCGCGGCCGTTGTTCGCGCTGAAGATCTCACGGCCGTTGAGACGCGATGCCACGCCGGTCAGGCCGCGGACCTGCACGCCCGAACCCTGGACGGAATAGTGATCGGGATCGCCGAGTGCTGCAAAGCGCACGATCGACACGCCCGAGACACGCTGAAGAACCTCGGTGATCGAGTTGTCGGGAAGCTTGCCGGCATCGTCGGCCACGATCGAGTCGACGATCGTCTCGCTGCGACGCTTGCGCTCATCCGCCGCCTCCAGTGCGGCGCGACGGCCGGTGACGACGATGTCACCATCGCCCTGGTCAGCGGCCGGATCGCCGGGACCCTGTCCCGGTGCTGCTGCCTGCGTCGTGTTCGGCGATATGGCCTGCGTCTCGGCCTGTGCCCAGGCATTGCCGCTAACGCCGGCAGCGAGCAGCGCTGCCAAGGACACACTAGCGCGCATTGCGGCTGCGGCATGCCAACGTCGACCGGAATCGGTAGTGAAAACGCTCATAAATCCCCCCCCATTATGCGACACCCTTTGGGACGCCACATCCTCTAGCTGCATCTTCTCGTCACGATGCTTCTACGCCGGCGTTAGCCCTAACACTATTATAGGACAATTGAATAATACGTCATCTTTTATGCAGCCTGCTCCGCCGCCGTGATGAGATCCCTTGGACAGCCGCAAGAGCGCGGCTTCGTCGCAATTACCCCTCATCTCGCTGCCATCGCTCCAAATTTCGCCTGTCGAGCCACGAGCCGTGGCCTGGATATTACCGGGCCTGCTTCGCCGCCCCGGCATTCCCCCGGAAACGGCAGGCTCTTGTTCCGGCACCGACCTCGGCATTATGTGGTTCGAACCAGGCGAACCGCATGGAATTGCCTTGATAAGGCTATCATCGTACGTCGACCGCTTCAGCGGGGTAGCACAGAATGCATTTTCGGTACGCAGCACGGGCATCCGCATTGGCAACCGGGATCGTTCTGGGCGTCTCAGTTCCCAGTGACGCGAGCGCGCAAAAGACTGCACCCCACGTCATTGCGGTCAACGTTCAGGGTAAAACCCAACCGCGAAATCGAATGGCGGAAATGTCCATCGGCGCGGATTATCCGGGCACGCTCATCCGTCATGATAGTCTGGAGCAACTGCGAACGGTGCAGAAGGAACTTCGCTTCCGACATATTCGCTTCCACAACATCTTTGCCGATCAACTGCATGTGTATCGGGAAGTTGCCGGCAAGCCCGTCTATGACTGGCGTCGTATTGATTATCTGTATGATAATTTGTTGAAGATGGACTTGAAGCCGTTTGTGGAACTCGGTTTCACGCCCGACGGCATGAAACAATCCGACCAAACGCTCTTTTACTGGAAGGGGAATACCTCCCACCCAGAGCCCGCAAAATGGACGACTTTGGTCGATGCATTCGTTCGCCATGCGGTGTCACGCTATGGGGCGAAGGAAGTGCGCAGTTGGTATTTCGAATTCTGGAACGAGCCGAACCTCGACGGTTTCTGGGAGAAAGCGGACCAGCAGGCGTATTTCGATTATTATGGCCGGACTGCGCGCACGATTAAGGCGATCGACCCACAGTTGCGCATCGGTGGACCGTCGACCGCGGGCGCGGCATGGATCCCCGAATTTCTCGCATACGCCAAGACGAACAGCGTTCCGGTCGACTTCATCACGACGCACACCTACGGCGTCGAAGGCGGTTTTCTGGACGAAAAGGGTGAGGGCGACAACAAACTCTCGCGTAATCCGGATGCTATTGTTCAGGATGTGCGTAAGGTTCGCAAGGAAATGGAAGCAGCCGGGCGATCCAGCCTTCCGCTCTTTTTCACCGAATGGAGTACCAGCTACAATCCGCGCGATCCCATTCACGATGATTATCTGAGCGCTGCGTACATCTTGTCGAAGCTCCATCGGACCGAGGGACTGGCGCAGGGCATGAGTTACTGGACTTACAGCGACTTGTTCGAAGAGCCGGGCCCACAAACCCGACCGTTCGAGGGCGGCTTCGGATTGATGACGCCGCAAGGCGTGCGCAAGGCATCGTGGTTCGCGTACAAGTATCTGGCGGATCTCGGCGACCGTGAATTTCCCACCGGCGATGATCAGACCATCGCCGCACTGAAGGATGGAACATTGCAGGTACTGGCCTGGCGAGCGGTGTTGCCAAATCAGCCCGTCAGCAATCGCCCGTTCTTTACCAAGCTGCGCAAGCCTGCACTGACCACGCCGCTCACGCTCGACCTGACAGGATTGAAGCCGGGATTATACCAGCTACGGACGCGGCGCACCGGCTTCCAGCAAAACGACGCGTATTCGACCTACCTAGAAATGGGCCGCCCTGCCAAGCTGACTGATGCGCAACTGCAAAAACTGCAAAGCGTTACGACCGACGCCCCGCTTATCAGCACTATTCATGTCCGCGCGGGAAAGCCTTATCGACTGACGCTACAAATGCGCGAACAAGACGTCGCGATGGTGGAACTGCGCCATAATTAACCACAATCGAGGACGCCTAAATTTATAGGGAATTCAACTCCCTTAAATCGTCGAAACTCGATAGTTTCGCCGACTCTACGGCACAGGAAACTGGCCACGAACCGGAGGTAGCAACCGTAACTCGGCAAGGATCGGGTCGATACTTGTCCTGAACAAGTCGCGTTGGCGATGCGCGAACAGCGCCGCACAGGCGCTGGCACGGGAAATTATCCTGGTCCGCATGGAAGGGGATGGCAGTAGAGGGCCGGCGCAACTGGTCAGGAAAGCCTGTGACTGGTTGATCAACGTCGATCCCGACCCGGCGGGGCACGTCATCGTAGCCCTTACCGATAGTGACGGCGAACCGTGACAATGCAGCGTTTCGATGCAAACGGTCAGCCGGGGACGACGACCTTTTATCCGATTTGCCCGAAGACAATCGTTTTTTGCAGGAGACCTCATCGCACGATGCGGGTCCAACGAACGACGAACGGTTGAACCCAAGCGCGCATGAGGTGACCATCAGCCCGCCCGGCCACCGGTTTCAGGAACGTGCCGTTGTCAGCAAGGCGGAGCGGCTGGGTAGCGCCTGTGCTTACGATGCCGCCAGCACCGTTCCCGGCGTTTTAACCGCATTAAAGACGCTCGAGTCCAGGATCAGCCGGTGCGAGACGATCTCGCTTTTTAACCAGGTATACTGTTTTATCGCCGCCACGGCCCATGTGAGTGTGCGCGTAATTCCAGACTGGCTCCTCCTCGTTTTTGACCGAGGATCAGCGTTCGCCCTCGCCTTCCCCAGCTTCGTTCTCGCCACCTTCATATTCGCCTTCGCCGCGCTGGCCCGCATGCTGTTGCGCGGCACGCGCGCGACGGGGATTGCGGACGACGTGGCGCGACTTGGTCGAGCGCACGACGTGGCGCCCCTCACCTTCGCCCTCACCCTCGCCGCGCTCGTTCTCGCCGCCTTCGCCGACCTGGTCGATGGACGGCGCCAGAGGTTTGGCTGCCGCTTCGGTCAGGATCCCCTGGCCGGACTGCGCGACGACGAAGGCGCCAACGCCCATCCACAATTTCGTACGCATACTAATTCCTTATTCGCCAATGCGTTGGCCACATGGCCTTGGACTGATAGGGACCCGTCCCGACGTCACGCCGACGCGACGAGAAACTTGATGTTGATCATGATTGCCAACGTTCTGGACGCCAACAATCTCCAGTCGTTGCGAGATAATCTCGGCAAGACGCGTTATGTCGATGGGCGCCGGACCGCTGGTCGCGAAGCCCGCCCGGTCAAGCGCAACGAGCAGGTCGACCGCGCCGACCCGCTGTTGGCCGTCATGCAGGACTTGGTGGTCGACCGGTTGCTCGCGAACCCGGTGTTCCGGATGGCCACACGGCCGCACGTGGTTCGCCCGCCGCTGTTCAGCCGCTACGAACCTGGCATGGCCTATGGCAGCCATGTCGACGACGCGATCATGGGCGGCATGCGCACCGACGTGTCCGTTACGATATTCCTGTCAGAGCCCGACACGTACGAAGGCGGTGAGCTGGTGATCGAGTCCGCGGCGGGCGAACAGGACGTGAAACTCGCGGCAGGCGATGCAGTGGTCTATCCGACGACGGCGCTGCACCGCGTCGCGCCGGTCGTATCCGGCGAGCGCCTCGCCGCCGTAACCTGGGTACGCAGCTTGATCCGCGATGCCGATGCCCGCGAACTCCTGTTCGATCTGGAAACGGCACGGCACGCCCTGTTCGACCGCCTTGGCAAGACGCCCGAACTGGACTTGCTGGCAAAGACACAGTCCAACCTGCTCAGGCGCTGGGCCGAAGATTAAGACTAACCTTTGGACCACTAGGTAACGCTAGACCCACATCCGGCCACTGAGAGTCTCTCGTTCATAGCCCAGACGCGGACGCCCGTTCATGTGCATTCACGGTCGGAACGGACTACGAGGCACTGAGGAATAGGGCTGTAACCCCAACACGGCTACCCGGATGTCGCGAACGGAGCGCAATGGGCCGGCAGAGGTCACTCCAGCCAGGCCAACGCAGCGTAGCGGAAACGGATGCCGGGAGCGAACTCGCTTGTTAGCGGCTCGCTCGCTTCGTCGCGCCAATCAGGCAGGCCGCTAGAGTGAGAGAGCAGGTAGCGAGGCGTGATCGACCGCGTCACGCCGTCGTCGATGAACGCGACATGCTCGGCCACTGGTCGATCCAGATCGATCAGGCCTTCCCGCACTATGTCATGAACCGCGACCGCCAGAACCACCTTGGACAGAGATGCTGCTTCGAACAGAGTTTCGGGTGTCGCGAGCACCGTATCAGCCTTTGCATAGCCGACCACATCGGACGAGATTGCTCCGGAGCCTTCCAGCACTGCCCAGCTCGCACCCCGTACGGACGCCAGGCCATTCAGGCCGGCAAGTTGGCAAGGGTGCTGGGCGTCGTCGCGGCTGATGCACCTGCCGCCACGGTTATAGCGAGCGCTCCGATGCACGGGGCAACGAGCATAACCCGCCTAGACACCAAATCCATTATCAACGCCCGTCAGCGACCTGCTTGCGACATAAAGGTTCTACGCGACTAGACTAGCCGAGCCCCCCGCCGCCGCCGACCGATCCGCGTCAGCGACGCCCCACAACTAGAAGCTCACGCCACTTCCCTCGCTTCCCAACTTCGGAAGCTGGTTCAACTTTGCGAATAACCGATTTTCAAGCCCGGCTATCCGCTCGCGAATGTTCTGATGGGAGGTTAGCGGAACGGCGGCTTTCTAGCGTTGACCCGACGATCAAGCCATTCCTACACCAGTCGCGCAACCCCGGCCTGACGCCTTGCGCTTCCGGTCAAGCACCGTAAGGCGCCCGTCCGGACGCAAGTGCCTGCAACGCGGCGACATGGCCCTTGAAAGCCTTTCGCCCCGCCGCGGTGGCGACGATCCAGGTTCGTTGCCGGGTGTTCACCGTCGCCTTTCGCAACTCGATGTACCCGGCATCGCCGAGTTGGGCGAGGTGCTTGGACAGCACCGAGTCGCTGACACCAAGGACGTCGCGGGCAATTCCGAACTCCATCTCGGTCACATCGGCCAACAGCGCCATGAGTTGCAGCCGCGCCGGGGGGTGGATCAGCGGATCAAGCAGCTCAACGCCCATGCAGCGCTCCATCCAGCTCCTGCCGGTACACCCGCTCCCACACGATGCTAATGATTGTAGCGAATACCACTATGCCGCTCCCGATCGCGACCGGCGCCCAGGTTAGGCCATAGCGTTTCTTCAGGACGATTGCGCCCACCAGCGCAGCCATCCCGACCAGCAGCATCGCAAACGTCACCCACCGCGTGCGCCCGGACCGATACCCGCTGACGAAGAATCCGTCCCGCCGCCGATCGCGAGCGACGACCATCGTGGTGGCTGCCATGCAAGCGGCCGCCACGATCACCGGCCATGGACCGGGCAGTGCATAGCCGGCAATCAGCCCGCCCAGCAGCAGCCCGACTGCGGCGTGGCGGGCGAAGGACCATTTCGCCCGCTCGGCCAACGCCCCGCGCGCCGTCCGCATCATCTCCAGCGACCGCGCCGCCTCCACTTGGTCCATGTACCATTCTCCCGCGAGCAGTCCGGTCGTTTTCTTCATCAGCAACTTACGGTTTGACAATCTGGAAAGCAACAGTCACTTTCCAATACGGAAACTGACATGACAGGAACGAACATGGTGCTTACATCGGCTTGGATCGCGGTCACGCTCGTCGGGGGGACGTGGTGGGTGCGGCGCGATATTACCGCGTACGCACGGTTCCAGACGCAATCCGACACGATGGCGCGACAGAGTCTCTATCGCCGATGGCTGATCGAGAGCTTCGTGGTTCTCGTTGGTGCAAGCTTAGTCAGCCTTTGGCTGGCGCACGCGCTCTGGCCCTTTGACGGATTCCCCTCGGCGTTCGCACCGGCGAGCCGGTTGCTAGCTTCCGGTAAGAAGATCTCCAGCGATAAATGGCTGTCGATCGCGATCGGCCTTTTCTTCGGTATCGTCCTATCGGTCGCCATCCAGTGGCGGCGGCTTAAGAGAAGCCTTTCGCCGCAAGCGAGCCCGGACCAGGCGCTCATTCCCCGCAACCGTCGCGAAGCCATGCTAGCGCTGTTGCTCAGCCTCAATGCCGGTTTCAGCGAGGAGCTGTTCTTCCGGCTGGCGCTTCCGCTGCTGCTCTTTCAAGTCACGGGCTCGCTCGCTGTCTCGTTTGCATTCTCGGTTTTGGCCTTCGGTCTGGCGCATGCGCATTATGGCTGGAAGGGAATGCTCGCCACCACGGCCGGCGGCGCACTGTTGACGGTTTACTACCTCCATCACGGATCGCTGCTGCGGGTCATGATCGCGCACGCGGTTATCGATATAGTTGCCTTCTTCATTCGCCCTGCGATCGCGGACTGGTTTATCTCGCGTAAAGCGCCGCGTTGGGCCGTCGCAGATTCGTGAGAAGATCGGCGTCTCCTTAACCGTGCAAGCAGGGCGAATTGTGCCTCCCTCTCCTAAGGTCAGGCTGCCTGAGCGAATGACAGGTTTTGGGCTTTACCCGCGCGCGTTTGAACGTCCGAAAGTGGGCGATCATCGCTAGAACGCCCTCTGCGGGCAGGACCCATAAGATGGTGTATCGCGGCGGCTGCATTTCGACAGCAGATGAGATTTGCAGCCCTTCACGTACGATGCCTGGATCGGGGTCGACCTGACCTCGTGCATCGAGGGAAGGAGTGAGAGCGATGACGCATTTCGTGGGTCTGGACGTCT
>NZ_RAPZ01000010.1:98160-1202772 GCF_003610375.1 Sphingomonas sp. PP-CC-1A-547 | reverse complement strand
TTCGCAACAGCGAAGTGTCGCGGGGTGGAGCAGCCCGGTAGCTCGTCAGGCTCATAACCTGAAGGTCACAGGTTCAAATCCTGTCCCCGCAACCAACTCTATAGAACTACGATCGCCGCCCTTACGGGCGGCGTTGTCGTTTGTGGCCCAGGCCAGCAAATCCGACACCTTCGCCACCACCTCCGCCTCCGGACCATGCTCGCCGTTCGGGTAGATCGTTACGCTCTCGATGAGTGTCGCGAGGACAGACGCGGCCTCGGAACGGATAGTTACATCGTCTAGGGACGTCCGGAGCGCGGTTACCTTCTGGCTGAAACGCTCCAGCAGAACCGGAGGCGGCAGGATATCCGCGGGTTTGCGCGCCGTCGCGCTGACAGTCTGAGCCGACAGCCGCGCGAGTTCCGCTTCGCGGTCCGAGATCATGTCCATTAGGATGGGACTGACAAGGCCGCCCAGAAGATTTTGCGTGAGGTTGGAAAGCTCCACCTCAAGCAGCGGCGAATTGTGGCTCGTGCCCGACGCGCCCGCCAATAATGACAGAACGTGTTTCAGGCTTACGTCTTCCCCCCGCCTTTCTACAACTGGCAACACAGGCTTCGGAGGCATTCAAGGCGCGTCTGGAGAGGGCCGCCGATCGGAGAGAGGCGGTGGAAGCTATCATCGATATCATCGCCGACTCGGTCTGGGCCGAACCACGCACGTTGCTGCTCAGCTATGAACTCTATGCCTTTGCCGCGCGGCAGCCCCCGGTCACGGCAGTGATGCAACAGTGGATGGACAGCAGCCGCGTCGCGCTCGGTCGCTTTTTCGACCCGCTGACCGCGCGTGCGCTGGATGCACTGATCGAGGGTGTCGGCATCCACAACTCGATCGATGCGGCCCCCCTTAGTCGGGAGGCGATCCGCGTGGTTGTCGAACGAGTTGCAGGGACAAGTTGAGCTACAAACTGCCACGCGAACGCTGAAGAAATGGGGATTCACTATCGCCTCTGGCACGCGCTCGGCGCGTCCGCCTTCAATCTGCACGTCGCAACTGTATTGTATGCCGCGTTCACCTGTTCCAGCCTGACGACGATCAAGGCTATGGTTTCGGCGACATCGTGCCGTTGAGCCGCTGAAGCGCAGCCTGTCCAACTTCGAATTGCTGATCGGACAGTTGTTCTCGCGACGCTGTTAGCGGGCCTGATCGCGCTTCGTCTTGCGCGTAAGGAGCGACCGAAGGGGTAGTGCCGGCCAGGGGCAGCAGGATGACGCCCTTCGCAACTTGACGACTTAACCGAACGCCTTGCCAACACCGAAAACACGTCGCGACGTGGCCATAATGCTGCACCCACGCCGACGCCGCTCCCGAGCGCTTCGTGGCAATAGTCGTCCGATACCAAATAGTGTGTGGCATCGTTCGAGCCGCCATAGGTAAAGCTCGGTTTGGTCGTATCGTGGTCGCAGCCATACAGCGACACTGTGCCGTTGGTTTGGAACAGCCCGCTCTTCGTCGTGATGCCGATGATCCTGACGCTGCGTTGGCTATATTGCGCCGATAGTCGCCACGTCAGTAGCGCTTGGTTTCGCCTTCAGGGGTTGCAGCGCGTGTACTGACCGACAATCCCTCGGCACAGCGCTATCGGGTCGATCGCCGAGCCATGCGCGCCGATTTCCGGTAACCCGTAGTCGGTACCAGCAGGCCAATGCCCCGATGTGTTCATGCGCCTCCGCCCGCCCAAACGCGGTGAAGCGAGGGCAACACTATGCGCGCGCTATGCGATCCGTGGGGATCGATCTCGCAGCGCTATGTCGCGGCTCGTAGATCATGAGCGCGGGCACGACGCTCGTGATACGAAAGGCAATGAGGCGACATGTCGTCTGAAACCATATCGGAACCCGATCCTACCGGGCTCGTCATCTATGTCGGCCAGGATCGCGCAGGGCATTGGCTCGTGCAGGACAGCAGGCGCAATCTCGAAGGGCGTTTCATCTCCTATGGCGCGGCGATGAGCTACGCCCAGGCCGAGCGCGACATCTATCATGCGAGCGTCGAGATCGCCAACGCGCCGCTGATCCCGGTCATTTCGTTCGCGCCCGTCGGGCGCGACGAGCGCGCACTGCGGAGGGCGGCATGACGGAAGCGATGGCAATGAACACGCAAACTCGCCTGAACCGTCTTCACACCGGTCCAAGCCCGAAGATCGCGACCAAAACCGCGATGCCAGGGTCGAAAACCGCGACCCATGATCCGCGTTGGCCGGTCATTGCTGCCGCCCTTGCAGCGTTGCGTGAAGACGGGCGTCACGCGGTCCGCATCGTCGATGCCGATTGCGGCGCGGGCTCGCTCCTCCTGCAAGCGGTGCATCATGCCCGGTCGCTCGGTTTCACGGCGATCGAAGGGCGCGGGATCGACGGATCGCCTGCGCTGATCGGTCGCGCCCGCGCGGCGGCGAACCGTTGCACCAACCTTGCGATCGGCACGACGTTCGAGGTGGCGGACATGGTCACCGCCTTGCTGGAGGAGCACGACCTGCCAGCCGATCTCGTGATCTGTCACGGCATGGCGAAAGACCGGAGGCCGGAGGCGGCGTCGGCGTTGGGGAATGCAGCGCGGATCGTCATCGGCGACGACGCGACGTGGCTTGCCGTCGGTACCGAAGCATGACGAAGCGTGACATCCTATGGCGGGGGATCGGCCTGGCATTGTGCGTGGGCGCGTGCAGCGTTGCGGTTGCAATGGACGGCTCGGCACGCGCGATGCTCGTATTCCCCTTCGCATTGCTGGGCCTGACGCTGGCGATCAACGGCAAGCGGGTCATCATCGCACTTCGCGCCGAACGCCACGGTCATGCACGAACCGCCGAAGTGATCCATGCCGTCCGCGTCCGCCGCTATCGCCGCCGACTCGACCAACCGCATCTCTGACCTCGAGCCTTCAGGATCATCATGACGTATTTCGATCGGCGGGACGGTGTCCTGTGTGCCGAAGGCGTGCCGTTGCCGGTCATAGCCGAAGTCGTCGGTACGCCCGTCCACGTCTATTCGGCGGCTGCACTACGCGACGCGGCCCGGCGTTTCACAGCGGCGCTGTCGATCCTGCCGCGGACGCGGACGGCGTTCGCGGTCAAGGCAAACCCGAACAGCGCGGTGCTGCATCTGCTGGCTGGCTGCGGCTTCGGTGCCGACATCGTCTTGGGTGGAGAGATGCGCCGCGCGCTCGGAGCCGGTATCGCCGCATCGGACATCGTCTTCTCCGGCGTCGGCAAGACCGATCGGGAGCTCGCCGATGCACTCGACGCCGGCATAGGGCAGTTCAACCTCGAGCTCGAGGAGGAGGGGAGGGTGCTCGCCGCGCTTGCCCAGGCGCGTGGCAAGCGGGCGGTCGCGGTATTGCGCATCAATCCCGACATCGATGGCGGCACGCATGCCAAGATCTCTACCGGCCGGCGCGAGAACAAGTTCGGCGTGGCGATCGCCGATGCGCCCGCAATGTACGATCGCCTGTCACGACTCGATGGCCTCGATCTGGTCGGGGTCGCGCTCCACATCGGCAGCCAGCTCCACGATCTTGCTCCGCTGGAGGCCGCGTACGAGCGCATCGGTTCGCTGGTGATCGACCTGAGCGCGCGCGGCCACGGCATAACCCGCGTCGATCTCGGTGGCGGCCTCGGCATCCCCTACCGTGTCGGCGACGTGGTCCCGACGCTCGACGCCTATGCCGCCATGGTGGCTAGGGTGACGCGCGACTGGGATGTCGACCTTATCTTCGAGCCTGGCCGGGTCGTCGCAGGACTCGCCGGCGTCCTGATGACGCGGGTGATCTGGGTAAAGCCCCGGCGCGGACCGCCCCTTCGTCATCGTCGATGCCGCGATGAACGACCTGGCTCGACCAGCGCTATACGATGCCTTCCACCGCTTCGAAGCCGTCGCGCCGGACGGCGAACGCGTGGTCGCGAACATTGCCGGACCGACATGCGAAAGCGGCGACGTGTTCGCGCTCGCCCGCGATATCGACCGGGTCCGCCGCGGCGATCTCGCGGTCTTTCATGCGACCGGGGCGTACGGTGCCGCGATGGCATCGAGCTACAATTGCCGCCCGCTCAGTCCACAGGTCCTGGTCGACGGCGACCATTTCGAGATCGTCGCCGACCGCTTTCTGCCCGAAGAGTTCGCAGCGTAGATCGCATTGAGTCCGAACGGGAAGAGGGCAAGCTGCGGCACCGTGACGCTGCGACGGTAACGATCGCCGCGCTGGCCACGGAACGTCGTGGCTGCTGCTTCGCTGTGATGTCAGCGGGCGGCGTGCCCGGGGATGAGGACGGCGAGCATGACCCAGAAACCAGGCGATGCGATCACGGACGAGCGTGGCGGCGGCCTGTCCCGTCCGGCTGCGCTGGCGGTCGTCGTGGGGGTGCTCGGCGCCAGCGCGGTGCTCGGGCGACGTAACGCGCCCGACCCGTCGCATCCCGGTATTCGCCGCTGGTACAAACGGCTCGACAAACCAGCCTACACGCCGCCCGACGCCGCGTTCGGCGCGGTATGGCCGGTGCTCGAAACTGGCCTCGCGGTCGGGGGCTATCGGTTGTTGCGCCGCCCCGCCGATGCGCCGCGCAACCTCGCGGTCGGACTTTGGTTGCTGAATACCGGCATGGTCGGTGGTTGGACCGAACTGTTCTTCCGACGCAAGGCGCTTGGCCCCAGCGCGGTCGCGTCGGGTGCGATGATCGCCAGCGGTGCCGGCTATGTCGCGGCTGCGGCGAAGGTCGATCGTACCGCGGCGGCCACTGCGGTCCCGTTCGTCGCCTGGCTCGGGTTCGCGACCGTGCTTGCCGAGCGCATCTGGGAGCGGAACCGGTCCGACGGTCCGGGCAAGGCATGACCCGCCTGACGGTCTGGCACGATGGCGGATGTCCGCTGTGCCGACGCGAGATCGCGCTGATGCGCCGTCTCGATCGCCGCGGCGCGATCGATTTCGTCGATGCCAGCAACGACGACACGAGCTGTCCGATCGACCGAGATGCGATGCTGGCACGGTTCCATGCGCGCGAAGGAGACCGGATGCTGTCCGGTGCAGCGGCCTTTGCGGCGATGTGGCGCGCCATTCCGCTGCTGCGACCGCTCGGGCTGGCAGCGCGCAACCCGGTCGTCCTGGCTGGTCTCGAACGGGTGTATCGGGCGTTTCTCCGCGTCCGGCCTCGCTTGCAGTCTTTCGCCCGGAACGTGGATCGCACCGCATGAGGCCGGTCGTTCCCGATACCGCGCGACCGGGCCAGGAAAGCGTTTGGGATTATCCGCGTCCGGCGATCGCGCAGCGCAGCGATCGTCATGTCCTGATCGAGCACCGCGGGTTGACGCTCGCCGACACCCGGCACAGCGTCCGCACGATCGAGACGAGCCATCCGCCCAGCTATTATATCCCGCCCTCGGATATCCTGATGTCGGCGCTCAGGCGTTCAACGCGGCAATCCTTCTGCGAATGGAAGGGCAACGCGGTCTATTACGATGTCGAGATCGCGGGCGATGTCCTGCGCGATGTCGCCTGGACCTATCCGTCGCCGACGCCCGCGTTTGCAGCTTTGCGCGACCACATAGCGTTCTATGCAGGCCCGTTCGACGGGTGCTTCGTCGATGGCGACCGCGTCATCCCACAGCCCGGCGAGTTTTACGGCGGCTGGATCACCGCAGATCTCGCCGGACCGTTCAAGGGCGAGCCGGGTAGCCGCTACTGGTAGGTCGCCGCACGACGACCCGTATGCGCTTGCCCTCCAGTATGGGCGTTACTCGGTTCATCGCATTTCGATGTTGTTTACGCCTTTGGCATAGCCGGACGCGTTAGAGGGGTGTGCCGGCTCGCCATCAACCTTTGGCTCGTCACCAAGGCGGGTCGGCACACCCTGTTCAACATCAATGGGTCGGATCAACGCGTTACGATGCCTCGGCGATCAGCTTTGCGGCGGCGGGCGTGTTCCATTCATAGCCGCCGGTCATCCGCCACACTTCCTTGCCCGCCGAATCGTACAGGATCGTGGTCGGCAGGTTTGCCTGATAGGCAAGGCTAAGACCGAGTTTCGGATCGAGATACGGCTTGAGCGTCGTGAACTTCTTCTCGGCGAAGAACGGCGTCACCTTCTCCGCGCCCTGCATGTCCTGGCTGACCGCGATCACCTGGACCTTGCCGACCAGCGACTTGGCGGCGGCATCGAGCGTAGGCATTTCCGCTACGCACGGCGCGCACCAGGTCGCCCACATGTTGAGCAGCAACGGCTTGCCCTTGAACGATGCGAGCATGACCGACTTGCCGTCTGGCGCGGTGAAGGCGACCGTTGGGCCGGTCTCGCCCTTGTGGCTGCGGTCGAGCTTTTCGGTGCTGGCGGCAGGGCCGGTCATTTCGTCGGGGGCTGGGCCGGACGCGACCTCGTCGGCGGACACGGTATTCGCGGCGACGACGTTTGCTTGCTCCGGCGCGGGCGATTTCCTATCGCAGCCGGCGACCAGCAGGCCCATCCCGAAGAAACAGATGATTGGGCGCGAATTGAACACAGGACGCGAGAACATGGACGGTTCCAATTCGATGTGGGGCGGGCGGTTCGCCGAGGGGCCGGCAGCGGTCATGCGCGAGATAAACGCCTCCATTCCCTTCGACAAGCGGCTCTGGCAGCAGGATATTGCCGGATCGAAGGCGCATGTCGCGATGCTCGGCAAGCAGGGCATCGTTTCGGCGGAGGACGCCGCGACGATCTCGGCGGGGCTCGACACGGTGGCGGCGCATTATGCCGAGCACGGTGTCGAGGAGGATCTGGTCCTCGAAGACATCCACATGCAGACCGAGGCTCGGCTCGCCGATGCGATCGGCCCGGTCGCGGGACGGCTGCATACCGCACGCTCGCGCAACGATCAGGTCGCGACCGATTTTCGCCTTTGGGTACGCGATGCGATCGACCAGGCGCTGGCGGCGCTCGGCGGGTTCCAGGCCGCGCTTCTCGCGCGGGCGGAAGAGCATGCGGCGAGCGTGATGCCAGGCTTCACGCATTTGCAGTCCGCGCAGCCGGTGACGCTGGGGCATCATCTGATGGCGTATCACGCGATGATTTCGCGTGACGTCGGGCGGTTCGCGGATGCCCGCGCAAGGATGAACCGATCGCCGCTGGGCTCGGCTGCGTTGGCGGGCACGGGTTTCCCGATCGACCGCGCGATGACTGCCGAGGCGCTCGGCTTCGACGGGCCGATGACCAATTCGCTCGACGGCGTGAGCGACCGCGATTTCGCGATCGAGTATCTGACCGCCGCGACGCAGACTTCGCTGCATCTGTCGCGGCTCGCGGAGGAGTTCGTGCTGTGGGCGTCGCAGTCGTTCGGCTTCGTGGCACTGAGCGATCAATGGTCGACCGGCAGCTCGATTATGCCGCAGAAGCGCAATCCCGACGCGGCCGAACTAGTGCGCGGGCATGCCGGGCGTATCCTTGGCTGCATGACCGCGCTGATGGTGACGATGAAGGGCCTGCCGCTGGCCTATTCGAAGGACATGCAGGACGACAAGCCGCCGGTGTTCGAGGCGCACGACCTGCTCGCGCTGTCGATCGCGGCGATGACCGGGATGGTCGAGAGCGCGACGTTCCGCACCGATCGGATGCGCGGGCTGGCCGAGAGCGGCTTTGCGACCGCGACGGACCTCGCCGACTGGCTGGTACGCGAGGCGGGGCTCCCGTTCCGCGAGGCACACCATGTGACAGGGCGCGCGGTGAAGCTTGCGGAAGAGCGCAAGGTCGCGCTCGACGCGTTGCCGATCGAGGACCTGAAGGCAATCGATGCGCGGATCGACGAACGCGTGTACGGCGTGCTCTCGGTCGATGCGTCGGTCGCCAGCCGGACCAGCTTCGGCGGCACCGCGCCCGACAATGTGCGCGCTGCGATCCGTGCAGCTCGGGGGGAAACGGCATGAAACGGCTCTTTGGCATCGTGGGATTGGCACTGGCCCTGTCGGGTTGCGGCGCAGCGGATGGGCTCGTCCCGGCGGAAGGCAAGACGCTCCCGATTGCGCCGTACGGTGCGAAAACGCCGCCGACTCCCGAGCAGTTGCTGACCCCCACGACACAGCAACGCCCCCAGCGCAGCGACGAGCTGCTCACCACGTCCCAGCCGCGCCGCAGCGACGAGTTCGACCTGCCGCCGCCGAATTGAAGACCTGAACCATGGATCACTTCGCCTATCGTGACGGTGTCATGCACGCCGAGGACGTCGCCCTGCCGGCGATCGCCGAGGCCGTCGGCACGCCCGTCTACGTCTATTCGACCGCCACCTTCCGCCGCCATGCGCAGGTGTTTCGCGACGCGCTGAAGGGCGCCGGGCGTGTCCACCTGGCCTATGCGATCAAGGCTAACCCCAACGTCGCGGTGCTGCGCGTGCTCGCCGACGAGGGATACGGCGCCGACGTCGTCTCCGCGGGCGAGATGCAGCGCGCGCTGGCGGCGGGCATTCCGGCGTCGGACATCGTGTTCTCGGGCGTTGGTAAGACGCGGCGCGAACTGGCGCAGGCGCTCGATGCGGGGATCGGCCAGTTCAATCTCGAGCTGGAGGAGGAGGGCGAAGTCCTTGCCGCGCTCGCCCATGCGCGCGGCGAACGCGCGCCGGCGGTGCTGCGCGTGAACCCCGACGTCGATGCGGGAACACACGCAAAGATCTCGACCGGGCGCAAGGAGAACAAGTTCGGCGTCGCGATCGACCAGGCTGTGGCGATGTTCGACCGTCTGTCGAAGCATGACGGGCTCGACCTGCGCGGTGTCGCGATCCACATCGGCAGCCAGCTCGCCGATCTTGCGCCGCTCGAGGCCGCCTATGCGCGGATCGGCGAGCTGGTCGCGGAACTTCGCGCGGCGGGTCACACGATCAGCCGCGTCGATCTCGGCGGTGGCCTCGGCGTACCATACAAGCCCGGCGATGTGTTGCCGAGCCCGGCCGAGTATGGCGCGATGGTCGCGCGCGCGACCGCCGACTGGGACGTCGAGCTCATGTTCGAGCCCGGTCGCGTGATCGCGGGCAATGCCGGCGTGCTGCTGACCGAAGTGATCTGGGTAAAGCCGGGCGTCGTGAACCCGTACGTCATCGTCGATGCGGCAATGAACGACCTCGCGCGCGTCGCCATGTACGACGCGTATCACGATTTTGTCGCGGTCGAGCCGACCGGCGAACGCATGACCGCCAACATCGCCGGCCCGGTATGCGAGACCGGCGACACCTTCGCGATGGGCCGCGATATCGACGCGGTGAAGTCGGGCGATCTCGGCATCTTCCGGACTGCCGGCGCGTACGGCGCGACGATGGCTTCGACCTACAACAGCCGCGCGCTGGTGCCCGAGGTGCTGGTCGACGGCGACCGGTTCGCGGTAGTCGCGGACCGCATCCACCCGGAGACGATCCTGGCCGCCGAACGCGTGCCCGAATGGCTCAAGCGGTGATACTCCAGAGCCTGCCGCTGTTCGTGAGGCTGGCAGGGCGCCCGGTCATTCTGCTCGGCGAGGGCGAGGCGGCGGATGCGAAGCGGCGGTTGCTCGATCGTGCCGGCGCGGATGTCGTCGGCGAAGATGCTGCGGCGTCACTCGCGATCGTCGCGATCGACGACGAGGACGAAGCGCTGGCGGCAGTCGCGCGGCTGAAGGCGCGCGGCATCCTCGTCAACGCGGTCGACCGTTCCGCATTGTGCGACTTCACGCTGCCCGCGATCGTCGATCGCGCGCCGGTGCTCATCGCGATCGGCACCAGCGGCGTGTCGGCCGGGCTGGCGGCGGCGTTACGGCAGCGACTGGAGGCACTGATCCCCGCCGATCTCGGCAAGCTCGCGTTGGCGTTGCAGGCTGCGCGGGGGGCCTTGCGAAAGCGCTGGCCCGATATGGGGGAGCGCCGCCGTGCGCTGGCGACGGCGATGGGTGCGGGCGGCATGCTCGATCCGCTATCGCCGACGCATGACGTCGACGCATGGCTGGCCCCGACCGCTGCGCCCGCTGCAAAGCGCGACGTGGCGATAACCCTCGTTCTCCTGTCCGACGATCCCGAGGACCTGACGCTCCGCCAGGCACGCGCGCTCGCCAGCGCCGACCGGGTCTATCATGGCCCTGACGTCCCCGCGGCGATCCTCGACCGCGCGCGCGCCGATGCCGCGCGGCTGTGCGAGGCGATGCCCGCCGATCCCGGCACCGGCCTGTCAGTCGAAGTCGAGATGGCCTTGTGAGCGGTTTTGCCTTCCGGATCGTCGATGGGGAGGCCACGCGTGTCGACGTCAAGGAGGCACTCGATTATACCACCGACCTCGTCTGGGTGCATTTGTCGACCACCGCCGAACATGCGCAGACCTGGCTGCGCGACGAGGCCAAGCTGCTCGACTATGTCGTCGACGCGCTGACCGCGACCGAGACTCGACCGCGCTGCGAGGCGGTCGGCGATGGTGCGTTCCTCAACTTGCGTGGGCGATCGAAGGAGGAACTCGATACGTCCGACATGCTCGCGTCGGTGCGGATCTGGGCAGTGAGGGGCCGTGTGTATTCGGTCACACGGAAGCCGTTGATCGCGGTCGCCGAGGTGGAGAAGATGGTCGAGCGTGGTGAGATTCGCGATCCTGGCGACCTGATCGCCGCGTTCGCGACCGCGATCACTGCCGACCTCGACCCCGACGTCGCGCAACTCGGTGACGAACTCGACGATTGCGAGGAGCAACTCGACGCCAACCGCGTATTCGAATTGCGCCGCACGGTCAGCAAGGTGCGCGTCGCGGCGATCGGCTACAAACGCTTCCTCAGTCCGCAACGCGCGGCGCTGGAGAAGCTGGCCGCGCTACCCGGCGACTGGCTGGCGGACGATGATCGACTGCATCTCTCGGCAGCGGCGGATCGCGCGGCGCGGATGGCGGAGGAACTGGAGTCGATCCGCGAGCGCTCGGCGCTGGTCCACGAGACGTTGACCGACCTGCGCGCCGAACAGATCGACAACCGCTCGCTGATCATCTCGATCGCGGCGATGGTGTTCCTGCCGCTGACGTTCCTGACCGGGCTGTACGGCATGAACGTGAAGGGCCTGCCCTATGCCGAGGAACCGTGGGCGTTCGATGCGATCGCCGGAGCCTGCGTGCTGATCGCGGTCGGTGTCGTGGCCTATTTCGCCATGCGACACTGGTTCAAGCGGTAGCGTTTACGCGGCGCTAGCGGTCCGCCACGCCTGCGCGATCTCGTCGAGCATGTCGGCGGAGTCGCGGAACGGCTGTGGGTCGTGGCCCAGCGAGGCGTTGATCACGGTTTTCCGCGCGCCGCCATATAGTCGCGCGAGCGTTTCCGAGACCTGGCCACCTTTCTCGAAGTCGAGCCCGGCTTCGAGGGCGAACAGGATTGCGGTGGCGCGGGTGATGCGCTCGCTCTTGATCGCGAACTTGCGCTTTTCGCAGGCCCAGGCGGCGGCGCGCAGGGCGGCGACCAGTTCCTTGTAGAGCAACTGGACGAGCGCAGGGCCGTCGGCGGTAGCGGTCTGGCCGACCGCGTCGATCTGGCGATAGGTCGCGAACGGGTCGCGCATCAACGTGCTGGCGTAGGTCACGAATCCTTGTTCCACGCGGCAATCTGATTGGTGAGGAAGGTCTGCGTCGATTTATACGCCGACACGCGCGAATTCATGCTGGCATATTGCTGCGTCAGGCGCGTGGTCAGCTGCGCGGACTGGTCGGTGACCTTGTCCTGCTGCTTGGCGACATCGGCCTCCGCCGCGGTGTAGCGCACGGTCGACGCGCCGAGACCGGTCACCGTGCTGGTCGCGCTGGTGGTCAACGCCGTCAGCGTCGCGGACAGGCCGAGCGCGTTGGTGCCGGACGGCGCGAACATCGCCTCGATCGTGTCGGGGTTCGCCGCAAGCTGCTTGGCGAGCAGCGCGGAATCGACCCGTAGCGTCCCATCGGTGTTGGTGGCGACGCCGATCTCCGACAGCGACCGCGGAAGCCCGGCGATCGCGCCACCGACCAGCGGCTTCGACACCAGGGCCTGCAACGACCGCAGCAGCGATTTCGCGGCGGGATCCGCACGAAGGTTGCCGGTGATCGGATCGGTCTGTTCGGTGATCGTCTTCAGGACCTCGTTATAGGTCGTGACGACATCGTTGACCGCTTGCGTCAGCGCGTCGGTCGGGGGCGTGCTGGTAAGCAAAACGGGGACGGTGGATATGCCGTTGAGCTGGAGCGTCACGCCGGTGACTAGATCGCTCACGGTGTTGCCTGGGCGCTCGACGGCGATCCCGTCAACGGTCAACTGTGCGTTCTGCGCGGTGGAGACGAGGCTGGTCTTCGTCGCCGTGCTGCCGCCGATGTCGAGCGCGTCGCCCTTCTCTCCCTTAAGCGTGAAGGCGTTGGCGCTGCCGGTCGTGCCCTTGACCGAGAGATACGCGCCGCCGTTCGCGTCGGTGACGACCGAGGCGGTGACCCCGGTCTTAGACGCGTTGATACCCGCGGCGATCGCGTCGATGCTGCCGTCGCCGACGTCGATCACGGTGTCCTTGCCGCCGATGTTCAGCGTCAGCGCACCGGTGCCAAGCGATGTCGCGCGATCCTCGGCGTCGACGGCGGTCGTCGTCCGCGCGACCTGCCCGGTGGCGAGGCGCGTCACCGTGATGCTCGACGACAGCCCCGACAATTTGGCACCCGATTGCGCGGTGGCGGACAGGATCGCACCGTTCGAGCTGGCCGGTTGTGTCTGCAGGCTGCCGCCCTTCACCAGATTGGCGAGCGCGGTCGAAAAGCCGGTCATCGTGCTCTTGAGCGTACCGACGCCCGAGATCTGCGCGGTGAGCGTGTCGGACTTGGTCTTCAACGCGGCCGTCCGTGCGGCGAACTGCGCGGAGACGAGCGAGGTGACCAACGTGCCGGTATCGACGCCGGAGCCCGCGCTCAGCCCCTTCAGCAGTGCCTGCGTCGCGTCGTTGACGGCACTTTGCGCGGTAGGCGTGGGTGTCGGGGTCGGTGTGGCGGTCGTGCTGGTGGTCGAAGTTACCATCGTGAAATCCCTGCACGTGCGCGCTCGTCAGTAAGAACGGCCGGGCGGTGCGAATGTTTAGGCCTGTTTCATGCCGTTTTCGTCGAACCGCGCATCCTTCGGCACGGTGACGAAGGGCTGGACTCCGGGCGTGGTCCCGCCCGCCGCCGCGTTCAGCCCGAACACGAACGCCAGCACCGTGGCGATCGCGGTGTACAGGTCGTCGCGGACTTCCTGCCCCTCCTTGCTGGTGTAGTAGACCGCGCGCGCCAGCACCGGATATTCGAGGATCGGCACGCGGCCTTCGCCGGCCAGTTCGCGGATCGCCAGCGCGGTCGCACCGCGCCCCTTGGCGACCACCACCGGCACCTGGTCCCTGCCACGATCATAGCGCAGCGCCACCGCAAAGTGCGTCGGGTTGGTCAGCACGACATGCGCCTCCGCAACCGACTTCCGCAGGCCACCGCTCGCCATCGCACGCATCTTCGCCCGCATCTGACCCTTCGCTTCGCCATTGCCCTCGGTCGACTTGTGCTCGTCCTTTACCTCCTGCTTCGACATCCGCATCTTGCCGAGCCGGCGGATGATCTGGATCGGCAGGTCGATGCCGGCGATCGCGCACAGCCCGAACGCCATCGCGATCAGGATGCCCTTGAAGATCCCACCCAGCGTCGACAGCGCCTGGTTGAGATCGGCGGACGAGGCGAGGCCCATCGTCGAATGCGCGGCGTTCCACAGCATCCAGCCGCCGATCGTGCCGAGCAGGATGACTTTGAGCAGCGACTTGCCAAGCTCGATCCAGCCGTTCGTACCGAAGATGCGCTTGAGCCCCGCCGCCGGATCGACACGGCTGTATTTGGGTGCGAGCAGACCGCCGTTGAAGCCGAGCGAACCGAGCCCCGCCTGGCTCAGGATCGCCGCGCCGATGCTGACGATGAACAGGGTTATGAGCGATGGCGCGAGCTTGCCGCCGGCCTCCATCAGCGGGCGCCACGGCGAAAAATCCTCGACGTCGGCGTGCGTGAACTGGAAGCTCGAGCTCATGATCGCCTTGCACGCGGTGATCAGCGTGGGGCCGGCGTAGATCAGCCAGGCGACCCCGGCGAGCATGCTCAGCGCGGTCGCGAAATCGCGCGATTTTAGGATGTCGCCCTTCTCGACCGCATCCTTCTTGCGCTTGGCGGTTGGTGCTTCGGTTTTTTCGCCCGAATCTTCAGACATGGGCATCCTCCGACATCAGCCGAGCACCAGGTTTTCGGTGGCGGCGAGACCTTCGCGGACGATGACGAGCATGTAGTCACCCATCGTCGGGAACGCGATCGCCAGCGTGACGACGCCGACCGCGAGGCTGGCGGGGAGGCCGACCGCGAACAGGTTGAGCGAGGGCGCGGCACGGCTCAGCATGCCGACGACGATGTTGAGGCAGAGCAGCAGGAAGCCGACCGGGAGCGCAAGCAGCAGGCCGGCGAGGAACGCATAGCCACCGAAGAACGCGATCGCCTTCAACCGCTCGATGCCGATCCACGCGGCGCCGGGGGGGAGGACGTCATAGCTCTTCGCCAGCAGGTCGATCAGGATCAGGTGGCCGTCGACCGACAGGAACAGCAGCGTCAGCATGATCGAGAAGAACTGGCCGAGCGCGGGGGAGGACTTGCCGTTCTGCGGATCGATCGAGGACGCGAAACCGAGCCCCATCGCGCCGCCGATCACTTCGGCCGCGATCATCGGTGCGGCGAACGCGATCTGAAGCACGAAGCCGAGCGCGAGGCCGACGAGCGCTTCGGCGGCGGCGGAGAGGATCGTGGAGACCGCAAAGATGTTCTGCGGCGGTACGATCGGATGCGCGGCAAGCACGAGAAACCCGATCGCGCCCGACAGCGTGACGCGCACGGTCAGCGGGATCGACACGGACCCGAACACCGGCGCGGCGATGAACGTCGCACCGATGCGGATCATCACGAACACGAGCGCCCAGAGCTGCGGCTCGATGCTGAGCCCGAAGCCTAGCACTGTAAAATCCCCCTCCCGCTTGCGGGAGGGGTCAGGGGAGGGCGCAACGTACGTACTGGCGTCCGGTTGGTGGGGCACGCCCCTCCCCCGACCCCTCCCACAGGCGGAAGGGGAGCAGCAAGTGCGCTCATTTTACCAGATCCGGAATACGCTCGAAGATCCCGATCGTGAAATCGCTCAGCAACCCCAGGATCAAGCTCCCGAAGATCAGGATCGACACAGCGACCACCACCAGCTTGGGCACGAACGACAAGGTCTGCTCGTTGATCGACGTCGCCGCCTGGATCATCCCCAGGATCAGGCCCGCGAGCAGCGCCGGGATCAGGATCGGCGCACTGGCGAGCGCCAGCACCCACATCGTCTGATTGGCGACGGTCAGGAAATATTGCGCGTCCATTGGTCAGGTCGCGAACGAGTTGGCGAGGCTGCCCATCGTCAGCGCCCAGCCGTCGACCAGCACGAACAGCAGCAGCTTGAACGGCATCGAGATGATCGTCGGGCTCAGCATCGCCATGCCGAGCGACATCAGCACAGTCGCGACGACCAGATCGATGACGATGAACGGCAGGAAGATCAGGAAGCCGATCTGGAACGCGGTCTTCAGCTCGGACGTGACGAACGCGGGCAGCAGCACCGAGAAGGGGATGTCGGTCGGCGTCGCGTAGGGCCCGGACTTTGCGATCTGCGCAAACATAGTGACGTCCTTGATCCGCGTCTGCTTGACCATGAACGCGTGCAGGGGCACGCCAGCCGTCGTGATCATCTGCGTGCCGGCGAGCTGTCCGGCGGCATAGGGCTGGATCGCGGTCGTGTTGATCTGGCTGATCGTCGGCGCCATGATGAAGAAGCTGAGGAACAGCGACAGCCCGAGCAGCACCTGGTTCGGCGGCGTCTGCTGCAGCCCGAGCGCCTGGCGCAGGATCGCGAGCACGATGATGATCCGCGTGAAGCTGGTCATCATCAGCAGGATGCCCGGGAGGACCGTGAGCAGTCCCATGATGATGAGGACTTGCAGGCTGAGCGAGAGTGAGCCGCTCTGGCCGGTATTGCCCGCGGCCTGACCACCGAGCTGGCCGAGTGCGCGATCGACCGCGTCGCCGACGGCGGGGCTGGTCGGGGCGGGGACGCCTTGCGCGAAGGCGGGCATCGCGAGGAATAGCGCGAGGAGGAGAGCGAGCCCTATCCACACTAAACTGTTTCCCCGCGAACGCGGGGATCCAGGGTTAGGGAGCGCTTCGTTCGGGGCTCCTGGATTCCCGCGTTCGCGGGAAAACGGGGAGCGCTTCGGCGCGGTAAACAGGGCAGGGCCCGAGCCTTTGCGCGTCACCGTCGGACGAACAGCCGCGCTCATGCGTCGACCTTGTCGATCAGGTGCACGCCGCCACGGCCGACCGAGACAAGCAGCCGGCGGCCCTCGAAATCGATCACCGCGAGGCGCAGGCCCGGCGAGATCATCATCGTTTCCTTGACGCCGATCAGCCGCGTCGAGGGCTTGCCCGGAATCCGGCTCTCGAACTTGCGCCACAGGTACAGGCAACCGAACATCAGTCCGCACACGAGTGGCAGCAGGATGACGAGCTTGAGGATATAGGTCCACAGCATCGGGCTCAGCCGCGCTTGTCTGGAGACACGAGCTCGGTCATCCGCACGCCGAAGCGCTCGCCGACCGTCACCACTTCGCCGCGCCCGATCAGCGTGCCGTTGACGAATACATCGAGCAGCTCGTTGGCCTGGCGATCGAGCTCGATCACGCTGGATTCGCCGAGCGCGAGCAGTTCGCGCAGCGTCAGGCTGGTCGAGCCGATCTCGACGGTCAGCTTGACGTCGACATCCTGGAGCAGCCGGAAATTGGCGGCGACGGCAGCATCTACAGGGAAGCCTCCGGTCATGTCGTTCATGCTGCAAATCCTTCGTCGAAACGGGTAATCGAGGTGAGCTGGATGGCGGCGAAGCCGTTGGACGTGCCGACCGTGCCGCAGCCGAGGCGGTTGTTGCCGACCATCACCGGCACGTCGCCCGAGATGGTGATCGGGATCACGTCGCCGGGTTTCAGGTCCATCAGCATCGTCAGCTTGACGATCGGCTCGGCGAGTACCGAGCGGATCGGGAAGCGCACGTTCATCGCGGCCCGCGTCAGCTCGGTGCGCCAGGCCGGATCGGGCTCGGCCGACTTGCCGACGACCTTCGCGGTCAACGACGGCGCGTGCGGCTTCAACGCGGAGACGGGGTAGACGAGATCGAGGAACACCGGTTTCGCAGCGCCCGCGGCGATGCCGAAGCGCGTGACGATCATCGCGTCCTCGCCGTCGAGATCGGCGATCATCGCCGGGTTCACCTCGACGCGCGTCGGCAGAAAATCGAACCGTGCCATCGGCTCCCACGCGGTCTTCAGCGGCGTCGCGATCATCTGGCCGATCCGCGCGACCATTGCCTCGGCGGCGGGCGAGAACTCGGTCGGCAGCGTGTGCGGCGCAGCGCCGGTGCCGCCGAAGAACATGTCGAGCATCTCGAGCACGAACTTGCCGTCCATGATGCACAGCGCCTGCGCCATCCCCGGCGTCATGATCAGCGGCAGCCACGCGGTCAGCGCATCGCTGCGTTCCGCGCGGTAATCGGTGAAGCGCTGGACCACCAAGGGCTCGGCCCAGCAGCGCACTTCCTGGCGCAGCAACGGCTCGAACACGCCGCGCAAACCGCGTGCGAACCGGGCGGACAAATGCTGGAGCGAGTGCAGGTCGCCGAACGGATTGAGCTTGGCCCCGCCGAGTACGCCCTGGTGCAACACGCCCTCTTTGGGCGCGCCGGAGCGATCCCGGTCGCGTCGCTCGCGCGTCTTTGCTGAGGCCTCGTTAACCATGACTCACTGAACGACGAAACTGGTAAAGTAAACGTTACCGATGCCGCCGAATCCTTCCTTCTGCTTGAGCGTATCGTTGATCGCCTTCGCCAGTCGGACCTGCAGCTGGCGCTTGCCGTCGCTGCTCATCACCTGCTCTTCGGTGGTGTCGCCGAGCGCCATCAAGATCGCCGATCGGACCGCGATGTCGTTGGTCTTCAGGTTGGTGATCACGGTGTCGTCGTATGGTGTGGAGACCGCGACACCGACCTGGACGAAGTGCACCGAGTCCTGGAGATTCGAGGTGAAATCCTTCTCCAGCGGGTAGTAGGTGGAGGCATATTTGTCGCCGCCCTGCCCTGCGGGGGGCTTCATCCCGTGGTTTTCGGGCGCTGCGTCCTCGCCGCCATGACCGCCGCCTTCGCCGCCCTCGGTCGCGTGCTTCTGCTCGCTCTTGGGGACGAGCTTGGGCTTGCCGTCCTCGGCTTCGGCGGCGTGACCGCCACCGCCGATCAGCCCCGCACTGGAGGCATAGACGCCCGCACCGACGCCACCGCCGACCAGCACTAGCAGCGCGACGCCGCCGATCAGGATCGTCTTCATCTTGCCCTTTTTCTTCGGGGCGGCGTCGGGCGTTTCTTTTGTGTCGCTCATGATTTCAGGGTCCTTCGGTTCAAGCGATTCGGATGTCGTCGGGCGTATCCGCGATCACGGTCGAGACCGGCGCGGGGCGATTCGGGGTTTGCGGAGTCGCTGGCGCACGCTGCTGTTGCGCGCCGCTGTCGCCGAGCGAGCCTTGCGAAAGCTTCAGCCCGCGCGCCTCGGCGAGTTCGGCGAGCCGCGGCTGCGCGTCCGCCAGCAACGTCCGCGTCGCGGCCTGCTCGGCGTTGAAGCGCACGCGCACCGTATCGCCATCGGTCTTCACCGAAACGTCGATCGCGCCGAGCGCATCGGGGACGAGGCGGATCCGCGTGTCCACCGCGTCCGCGGCGTCGCGCAGCATCTCGATCCGTTCGATCATTGCGTGCGGCCAGCGATCCTGACGCATGTCGAGCGGCGCCTGCTGCGCATCGGCGACCTTGATCTCATGCGTTGCGGTCGCGCCGACCGGAGGCAGTGGCGTATCGGACGGGGCGGCGGGGGTATCGGACTCGTCGCGCTTCTTGGTTGCCGCCTGGATCGCCGCGCCGAACACCATCGCGGCCGACGCGACCGTGCCGGGTTGCGGCTGGGCGATGTCGGGTTGCACGACGGCGAGGGTAACGGGCGTATCGGGCGTGGCCCAACGCGGCGCGTCGGTGGTCGGCGTGTCCACCGGCGTCTGCACGGCCGTCTTTACGGGCGGCATCGCAGCCATGATCGCGGCGGCGAACTGCGTTGCGGGTGTACCGCCGGCTTGGGGCGGTGCGGAGGGCAGGGGCGGTTGAGGCTTTATCGGAATGGGCGTGGCGGTCTGCGGCTGCGATTGCGCGAAGGTTGGTCGCTGCACGCTAGCTGGTTGGTTGCTGGTTGCATCGATGATGCGTGCAACCGGCAGGGAAACGGCTGGGGCAGGGGCAGGCGTTGCAACGATCGGCTGCCATACGAAAGCAGCATCGGGCAAGATATCCGGCAGCGGCAAGGCGTTGCCGGTCGCGGCGTCGTCCTGCCGGGGTTCGTCTTCCGGCGCTGCGGCGGAAGGTTCGGGTTTTGCCTTGTCGCTAACCTGCTCGAGGGCGCCCGCGAAATGGCCCGACTCGCCGCCACTCTTCGCAGCAGAGGCGCGAGGATGGAGGGGAACGGTACGGGAAAGGGTCGCGGTCTGGATCATTCGGGCACTCGCGTTCGGGCTTCTCCCCGACACTCAGCAAGGATCGTGCCGAACCTTCCGAAAGGCGGGTGCCTCTTCCATCGCACGAATAGCTTTCAGCACCGCATCGGCGTCGGCGCGCGCGAGCAACTTCTCGACCGCGCTCTGGTCGCGCTTGGCGGCGCGGGTTGCTTCCGCTGCGCGTTCGACATGATATTCGGCGGCCTGTACTCGCTCGACGGCGGCGTTGGCGGATTGCTGCAGGCGGTCGCGGTAATGCGCGGCGGCGCCGAGCGAGACGGCGACCTGCGTTTCATGGACCGGCGCGACCGCTTCGGCGAGCAGCGCGATGCGGCCCGACAACGCCTGTTCGCTGGCGAACTTGTCGTGCGCACGCGCCTCTTCGGCGCGGGTCAGGCCGAGCTGAAGCGTGCGGACGCGGTGGATGCGCGCCAGCGTCTTGCCGCGGGCATCCGCCATCTCAGCCGCCGAACACGCCGGTCAGTTCGGCGACCGCGTCGTTCAGCGAGACGTTTTCGTCGGCATCCTGGCGGATATATTCCATAACCGCCGGGTGGCAGGCGATCGCCGCGTCGATCGCGGGATCGGCGCCGTGGCGGTACGCGCCCATCAGCACGAGATCGCGGTTCTCCTCATAGGTGGCGAGGTGACGGCGGAGCGTCCGCGCGGCCTTGGCATGAGGAGCGGGCACGATGTCGGTCATCACGCGGCTGACCGAGGGACCAATGTCGATTGCCGGATACACGCCGCGCTCGGCGAGCTGGCGGTTGAGGACGATGTGGCCGTCGAGGATCGAGCGCGCCGAATCGACGACGGGATCGTTGCCGTCGTCGCCGTCCGCCAGCACCGTGTAGATCGCGGTGATCGAGCCGCCGGTGTGGACGTCGACGCCCGCGCGCTCGATCAGGTTCGGCAGCATCGCGATGGCGCTGGGCGGATAGCCGCGTGCGGATGCAGGCTCGCCGAGCGCGAGACCGATCTCGCGACCGGCGTGCGCGACGCGGGTCAGCGAATCCATGATCAGCAGGACCTTCTTGCCTTCGTCGCGGAAGGATTCGGCGATTGCGTGGGCCCGGAGCGCGCCGCGGATGCGGAGGACGGGGGAGTGGTTGGCGGGGACGGCGACGACGACCGAACGCTTTCGCGCGGCGCCGGCGACCTTGGTTTCGAGGAAGTCGGCGACCTCGCGGCTACGCTCGCCGATCAGGCCGATGACGATCACGTCGGCCTGCGCGGCGCGGACGATCATGCCAAGCAGCACCGACTTGCCGACGCCCGAGCCGGCCATGATGCCGACGCGCTGGCCCTGGCCGATCGTCAGCAGGCCGTTGATCGCGCGCACGCCGACGTCGAGCGGTTCAAGCACGCGGCCACGATCGAGCGGCGACTGGAGTTTCCCGGCGAGCGGCCAGCGACCCGCGCCGCGGATCGGGCCGAGGCCGTCGATCGGCTTGCCCGCGCCATCGACGACGCGGCCGAGCAGAGCTGCACCGACTTCCGCCTCACCGGGCGAGCCGATCGGCTTGACCGGCGCGCGCGGGAGGAGCGCCGCGGGGCCACCGAGGTTCATCATCAACGTGCGACCGTTGCGGAAGCCGATGACTTCTGCCTCTACGCTCGCCGCGCCTTCGCCGACTTGGCAGACGGTGCCGACTGGTAGGGTCAGGCCGACCGCTTCCATCAACAGGCCGTCGAACGAGGCGAGGCGGCCGGAGACCTTTGGCTTGGCGACGAAATCGGCGTTGGACAGGGTTTCGAGATAGTCGGCGGTGAAGCGATTCAGCATTTGGGCACCGGCACCCGGTCGATCGCTTGCGCCAGTTGATCGAGCCAAAGCTCGGGGCCGTCCTCGACGATGGTCGATGCGCTTTCGAGCACAAAGCTGCCACGCGCGACGCCCGGATCGCCCGCGGCGAAGATCGATTTGGGCAGCCGGCCTTCGAGCAATGCGACGTCGTCCGGGTGGACGCGGAGCAGCGCGGACTCGGCGGAGTCGGACAGGAGTTCGGCGGCGGTCTCGATCCGGTCCGCGAGGACGTCGGGGGCGATACCGACTTCACCGACAAGTTTCGAGACGAGGAAAAGCACCGTCTGGCGGAGCTGCGCGGCGACACGGTCGCGGTCGATCCGGTCGTTGCCCAGCGCGGTGGCAAGATCGCCGAGCAATGCGCCGTCCCGTGCGGCCGTTTCCTGTGCCGCAGCGGCCGCGGCGGCAAGGCCCTCCGCATAGCCGGCGGCATGCGCGTCGGCGAGCGGATCGATGAACGACGACTCACTCACCGGATCGAGTGGATCCCAGCCGGCGGTCGGGTTCACGTCCTTGTCGGCCGGGCTGAAGTGGCGAGGCGCACTCGGCTCCGACGAGAAGTTCGGGGACGCGAAGTTGGTCGGACGCACCGTCGCACGTTCGCGAATATCCGCCGCCGCGAATCCGGAGGGCGGGGCGAATGCGCTCGCGAGAATGTTGGCCGTCGTCGTGTGGCGCGACGCGAAGCCCGCGGTGAAGCCGTTAGACATAATCGTCTTCCCCCCCACCCATCTGGATCGTGCCGTCCTTGGCCAGCCCGCGCGCGATCGCGATCATCGCCTTCTGCGCTTCGAGCACTTCGGCAAGCTTCATCGGGCCGCGTGCTTCCATCTCATCGCGGATGCCGTCCGCCGCGCGGGCCGACATGCAGCCGAGGAAGCGGTTGCGGATCGTCTCGTCGACGCCCTTCAAGGACTTGGTCAGGATCTCGCTGTCGACGTTGCGGATCAGCGTGCCGAGATTCTTGTCGTCGAGCGCGAGCAGATTGTCGAAGACGAACATCGCCTCCTCGATCGCCTTCGCCACTTCGCGGTCGATCTTGAACAGCTTCGGCATGACGCGCTGTTCGGTTGCCTTGCGCGCCCCCGACAGGATCTTGGCGGCCTCGCGCGTGCCGCCGAGCGTGACGCCGACCGAGCCGGGTGCGGCCGTGGTACGGTTGGCGAGCACGATCTTCAGCGTCTCGACTGCCTCGGGCGTAATCGGTCCCAGCCGCGCGATGCGGTGGAGGATGTCGGGCTGGACCGCGTCGGGCAGCAACTCGAGTACCTGGCCGCCGATCGAGGCGTCGAGATTGGCGATCAGCACCGCAGCGATCTGTGGATGCTCCTTCTCAATCATCGCGGCGATCTCGGGTGCGTCGAGCCAGTCGAGCAGTTCGAGTTCGCAGGCGGCCTCGGGCGGCGTGATGCGCGCGAGGACGCTTTCCGCTTTCTCGGGCCCGAGCGCGCGGTTCATCACCGCCTCGATCTGCGGGCGCGGGTCAAAGCCGATCGCGGTCCGCTCGCGCGCGCGACCGACGAAATCGTCGAGCACGTCCTCGACCTCCTGCTCCGACACGTCGGCGACCTTGAACATCGCCGCGCCGAGCTGACGCACCTCTTCGGGCTCCAGCTTCTGGAGGATGGCAGCGGCCTCTTCCTCGCCGACGAGCATCATCAGCACCGCGGCGCGTTCGACGCCGGTATAGGTGCGGCCAATAGCACTGGGGCCGACTTCGCTCACTTCGCGTCGGCCTTGATCATGTCACGCACCGCCAAGGCCGCGCGCGTGGGATTGTCGCGGGTGAAGCCGCGGACCGCACCGATCCGGTCGTCATAGCCGCGCGTGTTCTCGAGCTGGTCGAGGCTCACCGGTGCCGCGACCGCCATGCCGTCGCCGCTCGCCGCGCCGCCCGGCTGGCCCAGCGCAGGACGCGTGCCGGCATCGTCGCGCTTCTTCATCAGCGCCTTGGCGATCGGGCGGACCCCAAGCAGCAGCACCAGCAGCGCGATCAGGATGGCCGTTCCATTGCGCGCGAGCACCGGCAGCCAGGCATTGTCGTACCAAGCCGGGCCGCTCGACGCGGTGGCATCGGCGCCGGCGAACTTGCGGCTGATGACCGTCACGTTGTCGTTGCGCGCCTGGTCGAATCCGACCGCGCTCTTCACGAGATCGCTGATCTGGTTGATCTCCATCGCCGTGCGGCGACCCTTTTCGGGATCGCGCAGGAGGACGGCGACCGACAGGCGCTTGACCCCGCCCGGCGTGGCGCGCGTGACCGACACCTCGCGGCCGAGATCATAGGCGCGCTGATACTGGTCGGACTGCTTCATCGCGTCCGGCGCAGCGCCACCGGCGACCGGCTGAGCACTGCCCGGCGCGCCGTTAGCGGCCTGTGGCGTCGATAGCGTGCTCGCGGCAGGCGGCGTATTGCTCAACGCACCCGGAATACCGCCCGGAGCCCCAGCCGCGCCGTCCTTCTGGTTGCCGGTCCAGTTGCCCGTCTCGGCGCGGAGGACGCCCTGCTTTTCATAACTTTCGCGCGTCGCCTGGCTCTCGTCGAGATTGACGTCGGCCTGGACTTCCGCGGTAAAATTGCCAGCGCCGACCAACGGCGTCAGCAGCGCAATCAGCTGCGTGCGATACTTGTCCTCGACGCGGCGCTGGATATCGATCCTTGCGTCGCTCGCAGCGCCTGCGCCGTCGTTGCCGCCGGCCTTGGTGAGCAGCGCGCCCATCTGGTCGACGATCGTCACCGCCTCGGGCTTCATCCCCGGCACCGACGAGGCGACGAGGTTGATGATCGAGCTGACCTGCGCATCGCTCAGCGACCGACCACCCTGCAATTTCAGGATAACCGAGGCCGATGGTGCGGCGTTGTCGCGGACGAATACCGATGCTTCGGGCATCGCCAGATGCACGCGCGCCTCGGCGACCGCATCGATCTCCTCAATCGACTTCGCCATCTCGGATTCGCGTGCCTGGCGGAGGCGTTCGCCTTCGACCGCGCGCGAAACGCCCATCGGCAACTGGTCGAGGATCGCATAGCCGCCCGGCGCTGCTTTCGGCAGGCCCTGGCCCGCGAGCAGCATCTTCGCGCGGCTGTAATCGTCCTCGCCGACGGTCAGTGCGCCGGTGCCTTCGTCGATATGGCTCTTGATGTTGGCCGTCGTCAGCGCGGACGTGACCGCGGCCTTGTCCGAATCGGGCAGGCCGCTGAACAGAGTCTTCTGCGTCGGCGTCGACAGGCTCATCCACGCAAGCGCGGCGGCAGCGATCAGACCGACCATCAGCGCCATCGGCAGCGAACGGCGGACTGCCGGCTGCGCGAACGCGCCCTTGATCTGCTGGAGGGGATTGGCGAACCGTTCGGTGCCGCCGGATGATGTGGGGATGAGTGCGGTGCTCATGTCAGACCGGCATGCTCATGATATCCTTGTAGGCGGACAGCAGCTTGTTGCGGACCTGCAACGTCGCCTCGAAACCGACCGACGCCTGTTGGCGGGCGAGCATCACTTTCGCGATGTCGACCGTCTCGCCGCGCTCATAGCTTTCGCTGAGCTTGGCGGCCTGGGTCTGGCCGTCGTTGACGCTCTTCAGCGCGGTTTCCATCGAATCGGCAAAGCTGGTCGGCTTGACCGTCTCGGTCGGCGCGACGTTCCCCGCGGCACCGGCGCGCGACAGCGCCTGGTTGCGTTCGAGGATCTGCGAACGCAGCGCCATCACGCGGTCGACGCTCATCGCGCCGCCGCCGATTCCCGAGACGCCGCTCATGCCGAGGCCGCCCAGTTATGGACGCTGCCGATATCGTCACCCTGCTCACGCGCCTTGGCGAGGCGGTAGCGGAGTGTGCGTTCGGAAATGCCGAGGCGCTTGGCGGTTTCGATCCGGCTGCCGTTGCACGCCTTGAGCGTCTCGCGGATCGCCGCGAACTCGCTCATCTGGACGATATTGCCGAGAGTTTCAGGCTCAACCGGCGCTGCAACTGGTGCGATCGGCGTCACCGAAGCGGTGCGCTGAAAGGTCATCGTCACCGGGCGGTCGAACAAGATGTGGTTCGCCTCGATCGTATCGCCGCCGCAGAACAGCAGCGCGCGCTGGATCACGTTCTCCAGCTCGCGGACGTTGCCCGGCCAGTCGTGCAGCATCAGCTGCTCGATCGCGGCGTGGCTCGGCCAGGGGATCACGTTGCGGTTGCCGGCGTGACGCAGGATCAGCGTCGCGGCGAGCGCGGGAATATCCTGCGGGCGCTCGGCCAGCGACTTGGTCGCGAGCGGGAACACGGCGAGACGGTAATAGAGATCGGCGCGGAAGCGGCCGGCGGCGACTTCGGCGTGGAGGTCGCGGTTGGCGCACGCGATGACGCGGACGTCGATCGGCTGCGGTACCGAGGCACCGAGCGGTACGACCTCGCGCTCCTGCAACACGCGGAGCAGCTTGGCCTGCAACTGGAGCGGCATCTCGGCGATTTCGTCCAGCAGGATCGTGCCGCCGTTCGCCGCGCGGAAGAACCCGTCGCCGCCCGACGATGCGCCGGTGAACGCACCCTTCTGGTGACCGAACAGCAAGGCTTCGAGCATCGATTCGGGGAGCGCCGCGCAGTTGATCGCGATGAACGGCTTGTCCTTGCGCGCCGAGCCATTGTGGATGGCGCGGGCGAGAACTTCCTTGCCGGTGCCGGTCGGGCCGTTGATCAGCACCGTGATATCGGCGGCGGCAACGCGCTCCGCGAGGGCGAGCAGCGCGAGCGATTCGGGGTCCGCTGCGGTCGGCATGTCGGCGCCACCGATCAGCGCGCGGGCGAAGCCGTTGCCGACCGCGGTGTCCTCTGCGGCGAAGCTGATCCGGGCCGGCGAACCGTCACGCGACGGGGTCACTTCGCGCCCTTCGCAACCTATCACCACGGTGCGAGCGGGGGCGGTGACTCCCTCGCCGTCCGCGACCAGGAACAGATCGTTTGCACCCGGCTGTGCAGTCTCGAACGAGCCCACGCCGAAGCCCTGCGCACGCAATGACGAAACAAGCGCGTATTTCCGCGAAGTGACTGCAGCCGATGGAAAAATTGAACGCATGGAGTTCCCCCTGAACGATTCGGGGAATGCAGCATTGGTGGTAAACGCGCGGTTAAACCCTGCCGCCCCCGGCAGATTATTTCCGGGCGCGTCTCCGCGAGCACACAGGCGCGCGTTTGCGCACACGAACGCATGTGCGGGCCCACGTACGGGCGCGTGCGAGGCCCGGCCCCGGCTGCATTTTTTAGCTTAAGTCCGTCCCGAACCGGCCGTTACCCACTTTGACGGATCGGCACTTCGCCATGGGGGCGGCGCGGATCGTCGAAGATCACGGAGATTTCGCAATGACTGTCATCGGTACCAACATCTCGGCGCTGCGCGCGACCAACGCTTCGACCAAGGCATCGGGCCTGCTCGCGACCTCGATGGAGCGACTGTCGACGGGCAAGCGTATCAATTCGGCCAAGGACGACGCCGCCGGCCTCGCCATCTCGTCGTCGATGACGTCGCAGATCAAGGGCATGAACCAGGGCATCCGCAACGCCAACGACGGCATCTCGATGGCGCAGACCGCAGAGGGCGCGCTCGACGAGGTCACGAACAATCTGCAGCGCATGCGCGAACTCGAAGTCCAGAAGGGCAACGGCACGTATTCTGCGAGCGATATCGCCAATATCAAGACCGAGCAGGATGCACTGGCCAAGCAGATCACCAATGTATTGTCTAACACAAGCTTTAACGGTGTGAAGTTGTTTGACGGTAAGGCCGGTGCTGCAACCCCACCAACCGATGGTGCGGTTGTTAAGATCCAGGCGGGTGCTGACAAGACCGATTCGATCAATCTCAACCTGGGTACCGATCTTAGCGGGGCTTACACGGCCGCTACCGCAGCGGTTGTGGGACAGGCTGCAGTCGCTGCCGACGCTAACGGTAACGGCGGTTCCGCCGCGGTGACTGCGCAAGCAGCGAAGGCGGCCGGCGGGGGCGTCGGAACAGTAGTGACCGCAATGGGCGCTGCGGCATCGTCGGAAACCACGTTGAAGGATTACGACAACGCGATCGCTACCGTTTCGAACCGTCGGGCATCGCTCGGCGCTTCGCAGAACCAGCTGCAGTCGGCGGTCAACAACCTGACCTCGAACGCGACCAACCTGTCGGACGCCAAGAGCCGCATCGAAGACACCGACTTCTCGGCAGAGACCACCGCGCTCGCCAAGGCACAGATCCTGAGCCAGGCATCGACCGCGATGCTGAGCCAGGCGAACCAGAGCCAGCAGAGCGTGCTGAAGCTGCTGGGCTAATCCGGACCGGCACCGGCACCAGCCCCCCGCAGGGTGACGGTGCCGGTCGGACCCGCCTCGCTTCTCTGAAGCGCGAGCGAGAGAGACCCCGGTGGCGCAAGCTGCCGGGGTTTTTGCATGTTTGCGGGCGATCGAGGAAAGGCGTTGTCGTGGCCCCATAGCGCGCAGCTGGTCTGCTCGGGGAGAGCAGGCGTACACTGCCCTCTTCTGCGCGTGCCACCATCGGCGTCGCAGCATAGGCTGGTTGGGAAGAGCGATGACGGCATTGCACGGAAAGATCGCCCTGGTGATCGGCGGCACGCGCGGCATAGGAGCCGCGATCACGCGCCGCCTCGCTGCTGATGGCGCGTCGCTGGCGGTGATCTATCGATCGCGTGCGGACGATGCGCGCCAGTTCGTTCGCGGGATCGAGGACGGTGGACGCGCGGTCTTCGCGGTGCAGGCCGATGTGAGCGATGCCGCCGCGTTGCGCGCTGCGATCGACACGGTGATCGCGCGTTACGGCACGATCGATATCCTGGTGAACGTCGCGGGCATGTCTGAGAACGGCACGCTTGCGAGCTATGCCGACGATGCGTTCGACCGGGTGTTTGCGGTCAACGTCCGTGCGCCGTTCATTGCCGCGCAGCGGGTTGCAGCCGCGATGACCACCGGCGGACGCATCATAACGATCGGCAGCATCGTCGCCGACCGCGCGCCCGGAGAGGGCGTTACACTGTATGCCGCCAGCAAATCGGCGCTTGCTGGCATGACCCGGGGGCTGGCGCGCGATCTGGGTGCACGCGGCATCACCGCAAACCTGGTGCAGCCGGGACCGGTCGACACCGAACGCAATCCTGCCGATGGCCCCAATGCGGAGGCGAACAGGGCGCCGCTCGCAATCCGCCGGCACGGCACGCCCGACGAGGTGGCCGGGCTAGTCGCCTATCTTGCCTCGGACGAAGCGGGGTTCATCACCGGCGCGGTGTATAATATCGACGGCGGTTGGAGTGCCTGAAAGTGCGTCCGCTCGCTCGCTGTACTGACAGCTATCTATAGCGTTCGAGCCAAGGCCTTTTTCAGCTTCGCATGCGCCGACGCCTTGATCTGGCACACGCGCGCGGAGCCGACGCCGAAGACTTCGCCGATTTCCTCGAGGTTGAGTTCCTCAACGTAATAGAGCTGGATCACTTGTGCCTCGCGTTCCGGCAACGCCGTTATCGCGGCGATCAGGGCTTCGCGCATGTCGCTGTCGGCGAGTTGCTCGAACGCATCCGGCGTGTCGTCGGCGAACCAGGGCAGGTCGTCGGCGTACAGCTCGTCGATCGAATCGAAGCGGATCGAGTCGGCGGTGACGTAGTCGGTGCGGAGTTTCTCGATCGTGACGCCGATGTGCTCTGCGATCATGTCTTCTCCCGGGGCTTTCCCCGTACGGGCGGTGAGCGTCGAGATCGCGTCTGCGTACTGGCGGCGGCGACGCATCGCGCCGCGCGTCGACGTCGCCTGGCGGCGGAGTTCGTCGATCATGCTGCCGCGCAGGCGGGTGATGAGGTAGGTCTTGAACGGCATGCCGCGCTCGTCGAAATTTGCGGCGGCCTCGACCAGCGCGACCAGGCCGACCTGGATCAGATCCTCGACCTCGACGCTGCTGCTCATGCTGCCATGGACGTGCCAGGCGATCCGGCGGACCAGCGGCAAATGCTGTTTGACGAGCTGGTCCGCGTCGCCGCCGGGGCGTTGATGGGGGCGGTAGGTCAGGGGCTGCCCTGTGAGGGGTTGCGCATCGGCGAACGCGCCGCGCATCGGGAGGGCGCTCATGCCGCCAGCGCCTGCTGCGAGGCACCGATGACGGCGACGACTTCGACCGCCTTCTCCTCGGGCACTTCGAAGAACGACATGACCGGCGTATCGGGCAGGCACGTCCTGACCAGCTTGCGGATCGCGATGCGGATGGTCGGCTGGACCACCAGCGCGAACGGTTTCGCCTCGGCGATCAGCGGTTCGGCGGCGCGTTGCAGCGCCTCGACGATGCGGCGGCCGAGATCGGGTTCGATGACGTGGCGGCGCGATTGATCGGCGCGCATCGCCTGGCCGAGCAGACCTTCCAATTGACCCTCCAACGTCATGACGCGCAGCGGTTCGCGCACGCCGCACAGTTTCTGGATGATGAGCGCGCCGAGTTCGGGGCGGATCGTTTCGATGATCTCCTCGGCGTCCTGCGTGCGCTGCGCAGCGACCGCGATGGCCCCTGCGATGCGACGGAATTCCTTGAGCGGGACGTTCTCCGCGAGCAGGCCTTTCAGGACCTGCGTCAGCGTCGTGATCGGCAGCGGCGCGAGGGCTGCGACCAGTTGCGCGGCGCGCTCCTTGAGACCGTCGAGCAGCGCCTGCACTTCGTCCTGGCCGAGCAGCTCGGACGCGTTCTGGCCGAGCAGGTGGTTGAGGTGCGTCGCCATCACCGTGCCGGGATCGACCACGAGATAGCCTGCGCCGGTCGCCGCATCGGCATCGCCCGCATCGACCCAGGTCGCGTCGAGCCCGAAGGTCGGATCCTTGACCTTCTTGCCGAACAGGTCGCCGAACGCCTGCCCGGTGTCGAGCGCGAGCATCTCGTCGGGCGACACGGTGTCCTCGCCGACGACGACGCCGTTGACGAGGATGCGGTAGACGTAGGGCGCGAGGTTGATGTCGTCGCGGACGCGGACCTGCGGCACGACGAACCCAAGTTCCTTCGACAGCTGGCGACGCACACCGGTGATCCGGCTCATCAACGGCGACCCGCGACGCTCGTCGGCGAGCGGCACCAGGCCGTAACCGATGTCGAGATTGACCTGCATGCCATCGGTGACTTCTTCCCAGCCGATTTTCGACTGGTCGATCGTCTCGACGGGGACGACCACGACGGGGGCGGGGCGGCGTTCGATCTGGCGGAGCTTCCACGCGGCGAACCCGGCGATCGCCGCGGCGGGCAGGATCACCATGTGCGGCATGCCGGGGAGGATGCCGAGCAGCGCGAGGATGACGGCGACGGGCGTCCAGGTGCGGGGCGACCCGAACTGGCCGCCGATCTGGCCGGCGAGATCCTTGTCGGAGGTCACGCGCGTGACGATCGAGGCGGCGGCGATCGACAGCATCAGCGACGGCAGCTGCGCGACGAGCGCGTCGCCGATCGCGAGCAGGATGTAGTTGTGCGCCGCATCGGCGATCGTCATGCCGTGGCTGACGGGGCCGAGGATCAGGCCGCCGATGATGTTGGCGGCGAGGATCAGCATCGCCGCGACCGCATCGCCCTTCACGAACTTCGACGAGCCGTCCATCGAGCCGTAGAAATCGGCTTCGGTGGAGACTTCGACGCGGCGCGCCTTGGCTTCGTCGGGGGTGATGAGGCCGGCGTTCAGATCGGCGTCGATCGCCATCTGCTTGCCGGGGAGTGCGTCGAGCGTGAAGCGCGCGCTGACTTCGGACACGCGGCCGGCGCCCTTGGTGACGACGATCATGTTGATGATCATCAGGATCGCGAAGACGAAGATGCCGACGACGTAATCGCCGCCGATCAGGAACGTGCCGAACGCCTCGATGACGTGACCCGCCGCGCTCTCGCCCTCGTGGCCGTGGACCAGCACGATGCGCGTGGAGGCGACGTTGAGGCCTAGGCGGAAAAGGGTGGCGAACAGCAGGACGGTCGGGAAGGCGGAGAAATCGAGCGGCTTCTGTGCGTTGAGCGCGACCATCAGCACCGCGAGGCTGATCGCGATGTTCGCTACGAAGAAGATGTCGAGCATGAATGCCGGGATCGGCACGACCATGACGAGCACGAGCAGCAGGATCGCGAGCGGCAGGACCGACGCGCGCGCGTTGGAGAGGATGCGGTTCATCGCTTAGCCGCCCAACCGTGCGAGCATCATGTAGGCCAGGCGCGCGGTATCGGGTGTCGGGCGCAGGACGTTCACCGCGGCCTGCGTCGTCTTGCCGGTGAACCTGCCCATTGCAGTTGTTGCCCAGGCGAGCGCGTCGTCGGCGCTTTCGTTGTTGCCGGTGATGACCGTGGAGCCGTTCATGTCGAGCGCCTGCGCGGCATAGTTGGCGGGTGTCACGGTCGCGCTTGCCCCGGCGGCGGCACCGCCGAGCTTGTCGGCGAAGCGGTCGTAGATCGCCGACAGCGTGCGCGGCTGGTTGTTCGAATCGTAGAAGACGTTGTGGTTCGCGCGCGCGGCGGCGGGGAGCAGTGCCGCGCCGCTCGCCTGCGGGTTGGCCTGCATCGTTTTCAGGAACTTGGTCGCGCCACCGAGTCCCATGAAGTGCGCCATATACAGGTCGGTGCCGGAAGCCGGGCGGTTCAGCGTGCCTTCGAGCGACGCCTTGTTGTCCGACGCATATTCGGCGGCCATCATCGACGAGGCGTTGGGATCGTTGCGCAGCGCGAGGATCGCCGCCTTGGTGCCGGCATCGCCGACCGACAGGCGGCCGCTCGACGACGTGCCGATGCTGTCCGCAGCCCAGGCCATGCCGTGCTCGGCGCCGTGCTTCTTGACGACGGAGAGCCAGCTCTGTTCGATGAACTGATAGAGGCCCGATGCGCTCGACGTGCCGGCCTTGGCGTTGGCGTTCAGCCCGCTCTCGAGCTTTGCCTGGCCCAGCAGATAGTCGAAATCCACGCCCGTCTTGCTGCTCGCAAGCGCGATCGCGGACTGGATCCGGCCGGTAGTGATAGGATTGACGGTCATGCCCGTGTGCGGTGCCCCTGGTTCAGGGGGTGCTCAGCAAGGGGCGTGCCAGTTTTGGTGTGGGCAGGCTGCATTCGCCCGGTGCACAACGATCTCCCCTCCCTGGAAGGGAGGGGCAGGGGGTGGGTAGGCCGGCTTGTGTCTTAGCGGTTCGGAATTCGTGGAAGGCGACCCACCCCCAACCCCTCCCTTCCAGGGAGGGGCGCAGAAGTCAGGCGTACCCGGCGCGCAGACCCGGCCGATACCCGGCAACGGCACCATCGCCGGTCAGGGTTTGCAGGCGGCGGCGAACATTTGCCGCCATCAAATTGGTGTAGATCCGGCACGTCTCGTTGAGGCGGTTCGCCTCGTCCGCCAGCTCGCGGATCTCGGTGCCCGCGGGCCCGGTGCCGAGCAGCGCGACCTGTTCGATCCCGGCGAGCTTGTCGGCAGTCGCGCGTTCCAGGCTGGCGACGTCGTTCGACTTCAGCGCGGCGATCTCCGCGTGCAGCGCATCAATGACGCGGATCAGGGCATCACGCCGTTTCATTCGAATTCCAGTCCAGGCGAAGCGCCATCAGGCGATCGGCGATGGTCGCGGGGAGGATCGGGAAGGTGCCCGTCGCGATCGCCTTCTTGATCGCGGCGACGCGGCTCGCATCGATCGGCGGCGAGGCGGCCATCGACTTGGCGAGCGCGATCGATTCCGGCACCACCGAAATCTGCCTGGGCAGAACCGGCGTCTGTACGACCGTCGTCGGCGTCGCCGCGGCGATGCGCGCGACGGAACGATCTCCTGCTACTGACGGCTTCGCGCCGATCGAATCCACCATGTCCGCATCCTCTGGTTTGCGCTGACATCAGGAGAAACGGCTGCACCGACAAAACCTTTAGCAAAATTAATCTGTTCGGCCGAAATTAGTTCGACCAGCCGGGAAGGGTGGCGCGACCGGCCTCGACCGCGATCGCCTGGACCGGCGTGCGGGTGTCGTCGACCTTGACCATAAAGCGCCCGCCGGGCGCGGCATCACCCATCGCGACGCCTTCGCGGCTGATGGAGAAGCCCTCTGTGCCGGCCTCGATGACGATCGGATCGCCGCGTTTGATGACGGGCGCGACCTTCACGGCGGGCGTGAACGAGGCTGCTACAGCGGCGGGCGCGTTGGCGGGGCGGATGACCGGCACGAAGATCCGCCATGCGGGGCCGGCGCACGAGACGACGACCGCGTCATGCTGTTCGGAGCGCCATGACAGCGACACCGTCGGGCAGGTCGCGAGCCGCAGCCGCGCGTCGACCGGCGTGCGCGCGCCCCCCTCTGCACCAGTCGGGCGGCCGGTAAACGCGGCGACCGAAGCGTCGAGCGCGGCGGTATCCTGGAAGCTTGCGGCCATGAGCAGAAGCGGGATGATCATTTAGCAGTCCTCAGCGGTTCGCCGACAAAGGCGACGGAGACGATGGCGGCCCGACGGCCGGGCTTGGTGGCGGTGACGATCGCGACGCGTGACGGCGCGACCGCGGCAAGCGCGGCGGCAACGGTGCGCGCGCGGTCGGCGGCAAGGATCGCGGCGCTACCGGTCACGCGGTCGATATCGGCGGCCGTCCCGTCGGTCGAGCCGGTGACGGTGAGCATGACGCGGGGATCGCGCGCCGCCTCGCGCGCCCAGGCGACGAGCGCGCCGGGGGTGGTCGGCAGGATCGCCGAGCCGGGCGCGAAATCGAGAATGCCGGCGGCCGCGACGGGCATCGGCGTCGGCTCGGTGTCGTTCGCGCCGAAGCCTTCGCGAATGCCCTTTGCCAAGTCCTTGCCGCCGATATGTTGCGTGGCCTGGAGGAGTACGAGGAAGCCCACGAGCAACAGCGCGAGGTCGGCGAGCGTGATCAACCAGAGCGGCTTGCCGGTCGGCGCATCGGGATATTCGCTGGCGTTCACGCGACGGTGGCCAGCGTGGGTGGCGAACTGGGTGCGACGTAGCCGCGGGGAGTCTCGCGTTCGGCGAGTGCGACGAGCGGCGCTTCGATCCGCACGCGCTCGAAGGCTTCGTTGCGCCCTTGCGCGCGGAGGCGGTTGGCGATCGGCGTGAAGAGGAGGTTGGCGAACAGTGCGCCGTACAGCGTGGCGAGTAGCGCCACCGCCATCGCACCACCGATCGCGCCGGGATCGCTCATCGTCGCGAACATGTGCGCGAGGCCGATCAGCGTGCCGACCATGCCCATCGCCGGGGCGACCTCGGCGGCACCAGCCCAGACGTCGGCGGCAGCGACGTGGCGCTCGATGCGGGCGCGGCGGCGATGCTGGACGAGCGTCGCGACGTCGGTTGCGGAGGCGCCATCGACGATCGCCGCGATCCCCGCGGCGACGTCGGCGTCGGTAATGACCGAGCGATCGAGCGCCATCACGCCGTGGCGCTTGGCGATGCGGGCTAGGGCCGTGATCTGGAGGAGGAGCGGGTCTGCGTCGAACCGGCCGCGGCCGAGTGTGGTTACGGCGGCGAGCGCTCGGCCGAGATCGCGCAAGGGGGTGCGGAGGACGACGGCGAGCGCCGTCCCGCCACCGACGATGGCGAGCGCTGCGGGGTCGAGGAGTTGGGCGAGCGTGATCATGCGCCTGGCGTGATGCAAGGGGTGGGCCAATTGGAAGGCAGCGAAGCGTAAGGCCGCTGTGTCATGCCGGGAGCTGGTCTTCTGTTCCCCTCCCTCGTGAAGGGAGGGGCTAGGGGTGGGTGGGTTCGTTGGCATGCGGTGCGCTTGCCAAGCGGCCCACCCACCCCCGACCCCTCCCTTCACGAGGGAGGGGGGAAGAAGGGTGATGCCGGCGGCCACTCAACCGCCACCCCGGCGAAGGCCGGGGCCCAATTGGGGGACGTCGCTAACTGAGGGTGCGCTTCGTTACTGCGACCTTTCCAATTGGCCCCCGGCCTTCGCCGCGGTGGTGGCAGTGGTGCCTGCTTCCTTGTTCTCCCGCGAAGGCGGGACCCAGACTGGGTCCCCGCCTCCGCGGGGAAACATAGTGAGGCAGGGGGCAGTGGTTCGGTTTGCCGCCCCAAACACGCCAACCGGCAACTCCATTGCCGCCCACCCCTGCAACACCGGCAACCTCTTGCCGCTCCCCTTGCCGCCCACCTGCCGCCGCCCGGCAAACCACCATCCCCCACCCGCAACACGAAAACTGGCACGGCCATTGCTTATGTCCGGTTGCGCAATCGGTGCGCCAGGAGACGGGCTTGTGTCAGGCGACACGCTTTTCGGAGTTCACGGGGCGGCACTCGAGGTGCGGTCGCAGCGCATGGGTGTGCTGGCGTCGAACATCGCCAACGCCTCGACGCCCGGCTTCAAGGCGCGCGACATCGATTTCCAGGCCGCGCTCGCCTCGGTCGAGAACGACGACAGCACCAATGCCGCCACCAAGTATCGCATCCCGACGCAGACCTCGATGGACGGCAACACCGTCGAGCTGAGCCAGGAGCAGACCGCGTTCGCCGAGAACGCCGTCCAGTATCAGACGACGCTGTCGTTCCTGAACGGGCGGATCGGCCAGATCACTCGTGCGCTGAAGGGGGAATAAGGCGTGTCCAGCCAGCCCATGACGATCTTCCAGGTCGCCGGCCGCGCGATGTCCGCGCAGCTCGTCCGGATGAACACGACGGCGTCGAACCTTGCCAACGCCGGCGGCACGACCGGCTCGGCGGAGACCGCGTACAAGACGATGAAGCCGGTGTTCCGCACCAGCTTCGACGCGGCCAGCGGTATGTCGACGGTCGACGTCGAGCGCGTCGTCACCGCGGGCGACGCGCCGACCAAGCGCTACGATCCCGACAATCCGATGGCCGACAAGGATGGCAACATCTTCGAGGCGGCGGTCGATGAAACCCGCGAGATGGTCGACATGATGGAGACCGCCCGCAGCTACCAGAACAACATCGAAGTGATGAACACGGCCAAGTCGCTCATCATCGATACCCTCAAGCTAGGCCGCTGATCATGGCAACCTCCTTCGACTCCACGCTCTCCAATCTCGGCATCACGCGCACTTCGACCGCCGCGGCGACCACCACGACCAAGTCTTCGACGTCGCTCGGCCAGTCCGACTTCCTGAAGCTGATGACCGCGCAGATGCAGAACCAGGACCCGTTCAACCCGGTCGACAACACCCAGATGGTCGCGCAGATGGCACAGATCTCGACCACCTCGGGCATCTCCGAGATGAACACGACGATGAAGGCGATCGCCGACAAGCTGGGCGTCACCAGCACCGGCGAAGCGCTCGGCTATGTCAGCAAGACCGTTCTGACCCCGGGCAGCACCGCTTATGGTCGCGCAGCCGGCGGCATCGCCGGGTCGGTCGAGCTCGCCGGTGCCGCGACCGACGTCAACGTCACGATCAGCGACGCGAACGGCGCGGTCCTGAAGACCATGTCGCTCGGCAAGCAGGCCAAGGGGACGATCGGCTACGACTGGGACGGCAAGGACGCCGCCGGTGCGGAAACTGGCAACGGCCCGTTCACAGTCCAGGTCGCCGCGCAGAACGCCGGCACCACGGTCGGCGCGACCGGCCTGGTCTGGGCACCCGTCCAGTCGGTGTCGACCACCACAGGCGCCGCCATCCTCACGCTTCCCGGCCTCGGCGAAATTCCCGCCAGCGCCGTCCGCCAGATCGGCTGAACCCAGAGTTTCCAGGAGTTAAACCGCCATGTCCTTCTACACTTCGCTCTCCGGTCTCCAGGCGTCGCAGGCCGAGATGTCGACGATCTCGCACAACCTCGCGAACGTCGCCACCAACGGCTTCAAGAAGAGCCGCACCGAATTCGCCGACGTGATCGCATCGAGCGTGTCGGTCGCGCCGTCGCAGCAGATCGGCTCGGGCGCGATCGTCCAGGCCAATCGCCAGCAGTTCGCGCAAGGCAGCCTCATCCAGACCTCGAACAGCCTCGATCTCGCGGTGTCGGGCGACGGCTTCTTCGCGGTCAAGCCGAGCATCGAATCCGCCTCGATCAACTACACGCGCAATGGCGGCTTCCTGGTCGACTCGAACCGCTATGTCGTCGATTCGCAGGGCTCGCATCTGCAGGTGTTCCCGGTCGACGGCTCGGGCGCGGTGGTCGCGACCGGCTCCGATTCCGCGGTCAGCCTGCGCCTGCCCGAGACGAGCGGGACGCCGGTGCCGACTTCGGCGGTTACGATGACCCTCAACCTCAACGCCAATTCGGCGCTGCCGACGACGGCGACGTTCGACCGGTTCGATCCGTCGAGCTACAACCAGTCCGCGCAGACCACGGTGTACGATGCCAGTGGCAACGCGATGACGCTGACCAACTATTTCAAGCGCACGTCGGCACCGACGACGACCAACGCGAACAGCACCTGGGAAGTCCACAGCTTCGTCGGCGACAAGGAGTTGACGACGAACGGCACCGCCGGGACGGCAATGACGTTCGACCCGACCGGCAAGATGACCGCGCCGACCGCCGCGATCAAGTTCGACCAGTTCACCACCGCGAACTCGACCGATCCGCAGGCGATCGCCTTCACCTTCGGCAGCGGCACGACGCAGCTGTCGAGCGCGTTCAACGTCGCCTCGCGAACGCAGGACGGCAAGGCGGTCGGCCAGATCCAGGGCGTGACGGTCGACGAGAAGGGCCTCGTCAATGCGAGCTTCTCGAATGGCGACACGCAGGTGCTGGGGCAGGTGATGCTCGCGAACTTCTCCAACCCCGAAGGCCTGCGCCAGCTCGGCAGCAGCTATTGGCAGTCGACCGGCATTTCGGGCTCGGCGAAGCTCGGCTCGGCGGACACCAACGGTTTCGGCAAGCTGATGTCGGGGACGATCGAGGGATCGAACGTCGACATCACCGAGGAGCTGGTCAACCTGATCGCGGCACAGCGCAATTTCCAGGCGAACTCCAAGGCCTTGGATACCGCCAACCAGATCTCCGAAACCATCTTCAACATCCGCAGCTAAGCAAGAGCGAGCAGGGGACCCTGAATGGACAAGCTGGTCTACACCGCGGCGACGGGCCTGCGCGCGCACATGGCGGCGCAGGCGGCGATCGCCAACAACATGGCGAACGCGTCGACCACCGGTTTCCGCGCCGATCGCGTGGTGTTCGACCGGCTCAACCTGAAGGGCGACGGCTCGACGATCGAGGCGCGCGCGCCGACCTCGGAAGAGGTGACCGACGCCGATCGCTCGCCGGGCGCGATCCAGTTGACCGGGCGTCCGCTCGACGTCGCGATCACCGGCACCACCGCGTGGCTGGCGGTGCAGGCGTCGGACGGGTCGGAGGCGTACACGCGCCGCGGTGATCTGGAGGTCGCGCCATCAGGCGTGCTGCAGACCGGCGACGGGCATCCGGTGATCGGCTCGGGGGGGCCGATCACCCTGCCGCCCTACCAGTCGCTGACGATCTCGGCCGACGGGACGATCTCGATCGTGCCGCAGGGCGGCGACGCGAAGGACACGCAGGTGATCGACAAGCTCAAGCTCGCCGACACCAAGGGGTCGGATACCGTGAAGGGCCTCGACAACCTGTTGCGCGTGCGCGGCGGCGGTGCGCTGCCGGAGGACATGGACGCCAAGGTTCAGGGCGGCGCGATCGAGGGATCGAACGTCAACATGACGCAGGCACTGGTCGACATGATCGAGAACCAGCGCAGCTACGAAGTCCAGGCCAACATGATGAAATCCGCCAAGGAAATCGACGAGAGCGGTGCATCGCTGATGCGCCTGCCGAGCTAGAAGGAACAGACGAATGTCATCCGCAGCCATGCATATCGCGCGCACCGGGCTCGACGCCCAGGACATGCGCATGCGCGTCATCTCGAACAATCTCGCCAACGTGAACACCACGGGCTTCAAGAAGGACCGCGCGGCGTTCGAGACGCTCGCCTACCAGACCGTCACGACGCCCGGTACGCAGAGCACCGCCGAGACCAAATACGCGACCGGGCTCAACCTGGGCACCGGCGTCCGTATCCAGGGCACCGCACGGATCGACACGCAGGGCGCGATGCAGACGACCGGCAACAGCCTCGACCTCGCGCTCGACGGCGACGGCTATTTCCAGGTGCAGATGCCCGGCGGCACGCTCGGCTACACCCGCGCCGGCAATTTCTCGCGCTCCGCCGAGGGGTTGCTGGTGACCAGCGAAGGCTATCAGGTGCAGCCCGGCATCACCGTACCCGAGGGGACGACCGGGATCACGATCGGCCGCGACGGCACCGTGTCGGCGATGGTTCCCGGCCAGACCGAGGCGTCGCAGATCGGCCAGATCCAGGTCGCTAGCTTCCCGAACGGGGCTGGGCTCCAGGCGACCGGCGACAATTATCTCGTCGAGACCGCAGCCAGCGGCGCGGCGACCGTCGGCGTCGCCGGGCAGGACGGTCGCGGCGGGATCAAGCAGGGCATGCTGGAAGCGTCGAACGTCAACGTCGTCGAGGAACTGGTCGACATGATCGAGACGCAGCGCGCGTACGAGGTCAATTCGAAGATGATCTCGGCGACCGACGACATGCTCAAATACGTCAACCAGAACCTGTGATGCGCACCGTCTCAACATCGCTTGCCGCCCTCGCCGCGATCCTCGCCGCGTCTTCGGCAGACGCCAGCCTGTTCGGCAAGAAGGCGCCGCCCGAGGATTTCTCGGTCGCGCGGCCCTTGCCGGTCCAGCCGGTGCCGGTCGTCGCAACAGGCTCGATCTTCCAGGCGCAGGACGGCTATGCCGCTCTGTACGAAGGCTGGCGTGCGCGGAAGGTCGGCGATCCGCTGACGATCGTGCTGGTCGAGCGCACCGCTGCGTCGAAGTCGTCGGGGTCGAAGCTCGACAGCAATGGCTCGGGCAGCATCACGCCGCCGACCACCGGCTTCCTCAACCTGTTCAACAAGAGCGACGCGACGCTCAGCGGCGGGCGTAGTTTCAACGGCAGCGGCGCGGCCGACCAGACCAACTCGCTGTCGGGCGAAGTCAGCGTGACGGTGGCGCAAGTCTATCCCAACGGGACGATGCTGGTGCAGGGCCAGAAGCGCGTCACGCTCAACCGCGGCGACGAGTTCCTGAAGATCAAGGGCCTGGTCCGCACCGCCGACGTCGACGCGAACAACCGCGTCCTGTCGACCCGCGTCGCCGACGCGCAGATTTCGTACACCGGCAAGGGCGACGTCGCCCGCGCCGGCCGCCAGGGGTGGCTCAGCCGCTTCTTCTCCGTCGTCAGCCCGTTTTGATGCGCCCGCTGACCCGTGCCCTCACCCTTCCCACCCGGCAAGCGCCGGCCGGGCCCCTTCCCTCTCCCCTCAGGGGAGAGGGAGAGACGCCGAAGGCGGCGAAGGGTGAGGGCACGCGTGTCAGCGCCAACCCGTTCGTCCTGAGTAGAGACCGAATAGTGCCGAAGGCGCGTATCGAGGGCTCGTATCGAAGGACAGGTTGGCGCGCGGAACCCATGCTTCGATACGCGCCCTCGATACGCCGCTGCGCGCCTACTCGGTCGCTACTCAGCACGAACGGCAAAGGACTAAAGACCGTGTTTCGTACTCTCGCAGGTCTCCTCACCACCCTCCTGGCATCGCTCCTGATCGCCGCGCCGGCCTCGGCCGACCGGATCAAGGATCTGGGCGGGTTCCAGGGTATCCGTTCGAACCAGTTGACCGGCTACGGCATCGTCGTCGGCCTGCCAGGCACGGGCGACGACAACCTCGAATACACCGTGCAGTCGCTGAAGGCCGTCGCGTCACGCTTCGGGCTGCAGCTGCCGCCATCGGCGAATCCCGGTATGAAGAACGCGGCGGTGGTGATGATTACCGCCGAACTGCCGCCGTTCGCCAAGCCCGGCCAGCGGCTCGACATCACCGTCGCCTCGATGGGCAAGGCGAAGAGCCTCCGCGGTGGCAGCCTGATCATGACGCCGCTCCTCGGTGCCGATAACCAGATCTACGCGATGGCGCAGGGCAACCTGGCGGTCGGCGGTCTCGGCGCGGAAGGCGCGGATGGGTCGAAGATCGTCGTCAACGTACCCTCGACCGGTCGCATCCCCGAAGGTGCCACCGTCGAACGCGCTGTCGCCACCGGGTTCGACAGCGCGCCGACGCTCACCTTCAACCTTGCACGCGCCGATTTCACCACCGCGCAGAACGTTGCGGGGGCGATCAACTCGAAGCTCGGCTTCGGCAGCGCGCAGGCGATCGACGCGGTCTCGGTCGCGGTGCGCGCGCCGATCGGTGCCGATATTCGCGCCACGCTTATGTCGACGATCGAGAATCTCGATGTCGTCTCCGCCGAACCCCCCGCCAAGGTGATCGTCAACGCGCGCACCGGTACCGTCGTCATCAACTCGGCAGTCCGCGTCGGGCCTGCGGCGATCACGCACGGCAAGATGACGGTGCGGATCGACGAGAAGCCGCAGGTCAGCCAGCCAGCCCCGTTCAGCCAAGGCCAGACCGCGATCGTCCCGAACAGCCGCGTCGCAGTCGAGGAGGAGCGTCGCCCGATGTTCCTACTCAACCCCGGCCCCAAGCTCGCCGACATCGTCAAGGCGGTCAACGCGATCGGCGCATCGCCGGCTGATCTGGTCGCGATCCTCGAGGCGCTGAAGGAAGCCGGCGCGCTCAAGGCCGAGTTGATCGTCCTGTGAGCCCGCTCGACGCAGCCGCAGCCGTAGCACCCACGACCGGCATCTCGACCGACACGAGCCGCCTCAAGTCGAAGGACAATCTCGACAAGGCAGGCGAGAAGTTCGAGGCGGTCTTCACCGGCATGATGCTGAAGAGCATGCGCCAAGCGAAATTGGCGGACCCGCTGTTCGATTCGAAGGCGATCGACACCTTCACCGACATGCAGGACGGGCTGATCGCCAAGTCGATGGCCGAGCACACGCCGCTCGGCATCGGCAAGGCGATGACCGATTTTCTCGCCAAGTCTCAATCCGATCTTAACCAGGCTGCGGCAGACTCGCCGCCATGAGCGATCTCCTTTCGATCGGCGCCTCGGGCGTGCGCGCGTACCAGACCGCGCTGTCCACGGTGTCGGAGAACATCGCGAACACCGGCAATGCGGGCTATACAAGGCGGACGACGACGCTTTCCGAAGTGTCGTCGGTCAATGGCGGGCTGAACGCGCAAAAGTCGGTCAGCAGCAACGGCGTCACGATCACGGGGATCGGCCGCAGCGCCGACGCATACCGGTCGCAGGCGGTCCGCTCGGCCGGCACCGATCTCGCCAAGACCGAAGCCGGCGTCACCTGGATGAACCGGATAGAGACGGCGCTGGGCAACAACCAGCTCGGCGACCGGCTCACCAGCTTCTTCACGTCCGCGCAGAAACTCGCCGCCGATCCGACTTCGGAGCCGGCGCGGGCGGTCATGCTCGAATCGGCGGGTACGGCGGCGGCGGCGTTCACCGCGACCGGCGCGGCGCTCGATACCGCGGCCGCCGATCTCGATTCGACCGCATCGCAGGCGGTGCAGTCGCTCAATGCGCTCGGTACCGCACTCGCCAAGATCAACGACGGCATCGCGCGCACCGCGCCGGGATCGTCGACTGCGGCGCAACTCGCCGACCAGCGCGACCAGATGCTCGAGCAGATGAGCACGATCACCGACATCAATACGTCGTTCGACGATCTCGGGCGGACCACTGTGCGGCTCGGCGGCGCGGCGGGCTCGGTGTTCGTCGCGGGTGGCGAGAGCGCGCAGGCGTCCTATGCGCGCAACGACGAGGGTGCGGTCCAGTTCGCCGTCACGCGCGGCAACGTCACGTCTGCATTGTCGCCGACGGGTGGCGCGCTTGCCGGGTTCGCGGAAGGCGCACAGCGGATCGCCGCGGCGCGCGGATCGCTCAATGCGATCGCCACCGACTTCACGAGCAAGATCAACGCGGTGCAGGCGCAGGGTCGCGATCTCGACGGCAATGCGGGCGCCGCGATGTTCGCGACCGGTGCCACGCCGACGGACATCTCGGTTGCACTCGCCGACGGACGCGGGATCGCTGCGGCGAGCGTGACCGGCGGCAAGCGTGACGCATCCAATCTCTCCGCGTTGCAGGGAGTCCGCAGCAGCGGTGGCTTCGAAACGCGCACCACGACGCTGATCGCCGGCAACGCCGCCGCGCTCGAACAGCGCAAGGTCGTGGCCGATGCGCAAACTGCAATCCGCGACGGCGCGGTGAGCTCGCTTGCGTCCGCGTCGGGTGTCGATCTCGATAGCGAAGCGGTCGACCTACTGCGCTTCCAGCAGGCCTATCAGGCGTCGAGCCGCGTGATCCAGACCGCGCGCGACACGCTCCAGACCATCCTCGATCTACGGTAACGCCCATGCAGATCGCGACTCGCCTCTTCTACGACCGCGCCTCGGCGTCGATGACTTCGCTCGGTGGCAAGGCGGAGTCGTTGCAGAACCAGATCTCGACCGGGACCAAGCTGTCGACACCCTCGTCGGACAGCGCCGCGTATCAGCGGCTTGCCGGGATCAAGCGCGATACCGTCGACGACAAGGCCTATGCCGCCAATCTCGGCACCGCCGAATCGGTGTTGAAGCAGGGCGACACCAGCCTCTCCGCGATCACCGACCAGCTGCAGAGCGCGACCGAGCTGGTGACGCAGGCGAAGACGGGCACGCTGAATGCGGCGAACCGCAAGGCGATCGGCGAACAGATCGCCGGCCTCGTCGTGACGCTGACCAACCTCGCCAACGCCAAAGACGCCCGCGGGCAGGCGCTGTTCGGTGGTGCCGACGGTGCGCCTGCGGTCGCTGCGGGCGGGACCTACGCGCTCGCGTCGAAGCCGGTGTCGGGCATCCCGATCGGCGACGGCCAGACCGTCCAGGCGAACGAGACTGCCGCGCGTATCTTCACCGTCGGCGGCAAGGCCAAGCCTGATGGCAGCATCGAGGGCGGTACCAATACGCTGGCGATGCTCTCGGCGATCGCGACCGCGTTGCAGTCGGACGATTTCAAGGCGAGTTCGCTCGATACGTCGCTCGCCGACATCAGCGCCGCGTCGGATCAGGTGTCCACGGTGCAGGCCTCGCTCGGGGCTCGCGCCGCGCGTGTCGATCTGGAGGCATCGCGGCTGACCGATGTCGCGGCGGACCGCGAAGCGACCCGGTCGGGGCTTGAGGATACCGACATCACCACGACGGTGGTCGAGTTGCAGAAGACGATGACGATCCTGTCGGCGACGCAGGCGAGCTTCTCGAAGCTCTCGGCGCTGTCGCTGTTCGATTATCTGCGCTGATCCGAATTTAATCGCGCGCGACGTCGCCTTGGTAACCGGTTGGCTACCAAAGGCGGTTAATTCTGTGGCGACGCAAGTGCCGCTGTCGGCCCTGGGGGAATTCGAACACCATGTTTCCGGTCATCGGCATCGTCGTCCTGCTCGTCATGGTGTTTGGCGGATTCGCGTTCACCGGCGGCGCGCTCGGCCCCGTCATGGAGGCCATCCCGCACGAGATGCTGATCATCGGTGGTGCCGCCGCCGGCGCGCTGATCATCGGCAATTCGGGCAAGGAACTGAAAGGTCTCGGCGCCGGTCTCGGAAAGGTCTTCAAGGGTCCGAAGTACAAGAAGCAGGATTATCTCGACGTCATCTTCCTCGTCAGCAAGCTGATGAAGATGCTGCGGATGGACGGGCCGATCGCGCTCGAGCCGCATGTCGAGGATCCGCAGTCGTCCGCCGTGTTCGCGGAATACCCGAAGCTCCTCAAGGACAAGGCGCTCGTCAACCTGATCGCCGATACGCTGCGCCTGGTGGTGGTGTCGTCCGGTACGCTCGACGTGCATGCGGTCGAGGAGGTGATGGACCACTCGATCAAGACGCATCATCACGAGGAGGAGGCGGCGCACGGCACGCTCGCGAGCCTCGCCGATGCACTGCCCGCGCTCGGCATCGTCGCCGCGGTGCTCGGCGTGGTGAAGACGATGGGCTCGATCGACAAGCCACCGTCGATCCTCGGCGCGATGATCGGCTCGGCGCTGGTCGGTACGTTCATGGGCGTGTTGCTCGCCTACGGCATCGTCGCGCCGCTCGCGAACCGGTTGAAGCAGGTGCTCGATGCCGACGCGTCGATCTACGACGTGGTGAAGCAGATCATCATCGCCTCGCTGCACGGCCATCCGCAGCCGCTGGTGATCGAGGCCGCCCGCTCGGGCATCGCGCACAAGAACCAGCCGGGCTTCGCCGAAGTCTTCGACGGGCTGAGGGGCAAGTAATCCGGTGGCCGCGCGCGCGCCTCATGGGACGAACCAGCCGCCCAAGGTCATCGTCAAGAAGATCTATATCGAGGCGCATGGCGGCCATCACGGCGGCGCGTGGAAAGTTGCGTACGCCGATTTCGTGACCGCGATGATGGCGTTCTTCTTGTTGCTGTGGATCGTTGGCGCGACCACCGAGAAACAGCGCAAGGGCATCGCCGATTACTTCGCGCCGACCATCCTCAACACGCGCTCGCTCGGGATCGGCGGCGGCGGGCTGTTCGGCGGCGAATCGATCCTGGACAAGAATCGCATCGGGCCGAAGCCCGGGCAGACGAGCATGGCGCAGCTTGCGATTCCCGATGCCGGGCTCGGTGGGCCATCGGCAGGGACGGGGCCCAAGGGTTCGCTGAAAAGCCGTGATGCGCTGACCAAGGAAGATCAGAAGAACTTCCAGGCTCTGCGTCGGCGCGTGCTTGGCGAGATGTCGGGCAATGCGAAACTGTCGCGGCTGCAAAACCATGTCCGCTTCGTGCCGACCCAAGACGGCATGCGGATCGATCTGGTCGACGATGCGGATTATTCGATGTTCGCGCTCGGCACGACGGCGCTCGATCCGGAAGCGTCGGCGTTGATCGGCATGATCGCAGGGTCGGTGCAGGGCATGCAGAACCCGATCATGATCCGCGGCCATACCGACAGCGTGCCGTATGGCGACCCGCGTGCGATGAACAACTGGATGCTGTCTTCGGGTCGCGCCGAGGCGACGCGTCGGCGGCTGTTGTCGGGTGGCACGCCGGAGGAGCGGTTCGAGCGGATCGAAGGCGTCGCCGACCGCGAACCGCTGATCGTCAAAGACCCTGCAGATCCGCGCAATCGTCGCGTTGCGATCACGTTGCTCTACAGGCGTGGAATCTTCGCCAAGTAACGCCGCCGCGTTCTCACGCTCCGCGCAACAAAAAAGGACCGGTGCCGCGAGGCGCCGGTCCTTTTTGTCGTCACTGGCTGCGTCGCTTATTCAGCGGCGGCGGCAGTGTCCGTCTTGCGCTTGCGCGTCGTCGTCTGCTGGGCAGGCGCCGATTCGGTCTTGCGCGGGCCGGGCTTGCGTCCGAGGCCGATCTTCTTCGCCATCGCACGACGGCTCTCCGAGTAGTTCTCGGCGACCATCGGGTAATCGGGCTTCAGCCCATAACGTTCGCGGTACTCGGCCGGCGTCATGCCGTGCGTCGCGAGGTGACGGCGCAAGGTCTTGTACGACTTGCCGTCGATCATCGAGATGATGTGATCCTTCGACGCGAGCGATTTGCGTGCCGTTACGGCAGGCGTGTATTCGGTCGCAGCTTCGACCGGAGCAGCTTCGGTGGTAGCGCCGAGCAACGACGCGACCGTCTCATGCATCTTGCCGAGAAACGCGGGAACGTCATCAGCCGAACTCCGGGTATTCGGGTTGCCGAGCCATGCGATCGTCAGTTCTGTTGCCAGCTCGACGGCATTCAGGTCGGTGGTATCTTCGGCCATAGTATACTCCATTGTCTGCGGACGCCGTAACGACGTGCGACATCGGGTTCAACCATCCAAAGACGTTTTCAGCCCATTAAATTGTAAAAATCGACATTGGAAGTGGGAACGGATGAAGATCGGTCCATTTCGATTGCTCTAAATTAGAGTTTCCGAGCATGAACAAAGCAAGCACGGCGAAGAGATCATCGGGCGCTGACGGCTGGACGCCTGTCGTCGCGGCGGATAGAACTCACGTGACGGTCGCGTGCGTATCGTCGGCCGCGTCGATAGCTATCGCGCAACCTGTTCGGCACGCGTCGTAGCTGCGATGCATCCTATCGAGAGAGTTTCCGCATGCTTTCAGGTCCCGACAGCGCGAACCGATCCGAACGCGCGAACCGATCCTCCGGCATGGGCGGGACCGCAAAGGCGCTGTCGAAGGCGGACGCCTATTCGGGCAGCGACTGGCTCGCCAAGCTCGGCAAGGGCAATGCGGACGACGACGCGCCGATGCTGAGAGGCGTTGGCGATCGCCTGATGCCGCTGCGGATCGCTATCATCGCGCTGATTTCCCTCGTGATGCTCGGTCCGATCATGACCAATGTCGAGGGCGGCAATGGCGGCGACGGGAGCGCCATACGACAGATCGGCTATCTCGCGATCTTGGCCGGCACGATCTTCGCGATCCGCCCCTCGGCGAGTCCGAAGTCGCTGGTCGCGTTCACCTGGCCGATGCTGCTGGCACTCGCATGGTGCTGGATCAGCGTATCCTGGGCGCTCGACCCGGGCACCGCATTCCGCCGTGTATTCCTGACGACGCTGGTCGCGTGGATGGTGTTCAGTCTCGTCCGGCACGGCGGCTATCAACTGAACGTCGACCTGCTTCGCTATTCGCTGCTCGCCGCGATCCTGATCTCGTATCTCGTGGTCGTGCTGGATCCGATGGTAGGCATTCATCTTGCGGGCGAAGAGCAGGCGATGGCGCTGATCGGCAACTGGCGCGGCTTCCTCGGCCACAAGAACTTCGCCGGCGCGGTGTGCGCGTTGTGCATCATCATGTTCCTGTTCGATGCGAAGCGTATCCGACCGACGATCCGCATCTTCGCGATTCTGGTGGCGGGGTATTTCCTGTTCCGGTCGCAGTCGAAGACGTCGGGTGGCATGGTGGTGCTCGCCTCGGTCGGCGGCATCGTCTTCGAGACGGTCAGTATCCGCCTGCGCCGCTACATCATCCCGATCCTGATGATCGTCGGATCGGTCTTCTGGTTCCTGACCAGCGCCTATGCCGACATGGTCCAGTCCAACTTCCTACAGCCAAAGGCATTTACCGGCCGTGGTCAGATCTGGGGGGCGCTGCTGAACTATGCTGGCGATCATCCCCTGCTCGGCGCAGGCTTCGGGTCCTTCTGGAACATCGAGGGCAGCAGCCCGGTGTTCGAATACGGCCATGGCTATGTCACCAAGATCACCGTCGGCCATTCGGGGTATATCGACCAGCTCGTGACGGTCGGTATTCCCGGCGTGCTGCTGATGGTCTTCGCGATGGCGGTCTGGCCGTTGGGGAGGCTGCTCGCGAGCGCGGACGTCGCGAAGGGGCGGGGCGCACTGATCTCGGCGATGCTGATGTTCTGCATCGGTCACAACATCACCGAGAGCGGCCTGTTCGAGCGCGACGGCATCGTCAGCACGATCTTCTTCTTCGCGGTCGCGCTCGCGCATTATTGCACGATGGACGACAAGCGGACGGCGCCGGTCAAACAGGCGGGCGACGACGTGATGCGCGAACTGCGTCGCCGCAAGCGCAAGCATCGCCCGGTGCTTACCGCCGGCGAATGACCGGGTGACGGGCCAGGATCGCCGCCAGCGCGGCCTGGGCGCCGGCGGGCGTGAAGTGCGAATGATCGAAGTGTAGCGGCGTGCCATCGGCGGTGGTCAGGCGGCAGGTCGTGCCGGTACACTCCGTGTCGATGGCGGAGGCGTAATCGGCGCCCGCTGCGCGGACCGGCCCCGCCATCGCGCGATCGAGCGCGATACGGTCCATCAGTCGAAACCCGTCCGCGAGCGTCGGGTCGGCATCCGCGTCCGATCGCACGATCAACGCAGGAAGGTCCACGTCGTATTCGACGGAGGGCCCGATCACCAGGACCCGCGTGTCCCGCATCCGCAGCCAGCGGATCGTGTCGAGCAACGCCGGCTGTTCGAAGTCGAGCCATCGTGCAGACAAGATAACCGTATCGATCCGCGCGAAATCCAACGTGCCGAACGCGGCGTCCATAGTGGTGCGACAGGTCGGCAGGCCCTTCCCGTGTAGCAGTGGTCGACACCCCGCCGCAGTCACCTGGACGATGTTCGCGCCCGGCAGAAGCGTGTGCAACGCTTGCGAGAAATGCGCGCCGTGGCTGTCGCCGAACAGCGCGATGTTGGGCTTGGTGGCCGACAATTGCAGGCACTCGGGCGAGAAGCGGCGGCCGGTCGGCAAGACGAAGCAGCGATCGGTGCTGAATTGGCGTTTGCCCGCGTCCGTCGAGTCCCAGCCGAGATAGCTGGCGGCCAGCGCCTGGCGCGGCGAGAGCGGACGGATGTCGTCGGCCCTGGCGGCGATCGTCAGCCCGGCGATCGTCATCGCCGCGAGCAGCACGACTGCGACGGCGTGCGGGGCAAGACCTGATCCGCTGCGCCAGCGCCGGCTCGCCGGGCGCTCAACCAGCGCAAAGCTCAGCCATGCCGCGCCAAGCGACGCGCAGAGCAGCCCGAAAGTCTCGACCGGCGCGAGCGTCGAGCCGTGGCGGATCTGGTAGAAGGCGATGATCGGGCGATGCCAGAGATAGGCCGAATAGGAGATCAATCCGACCGTCCGCAGCGGCCACGCACCGAGCAGTCGTGCCGTCGGACCCTCGCCGCCATAGGCCAGCAGCACCGCGGCCGCGACGGCAGGGGGTAGCGCGAAGGGCACGGGAAACGGCCAGCCGCTGCTGATCGCGATGCAACTCGCGGAGATCACTGCGATGGCGAGGATGCACAGGGCCGCGCGGATCGATCGGTTCGCGATTATCGGTACGGCGCCGAGCGCGACCAGCGCGCCAAGCGACAATTCCCAGATTCGCGCGGGCAGCAGGAAGAACGCGGCGGAAGGATAGGTCGTCGCCAGCCATCCTCCGATCGCGAACGAGGCGAGTGCGAAGCTGGCGATGACCTGCGCGAGACGCTGCCGGGAGAGCCCCCGGAGTGACCACAGAAGCAGCGGGTAGAGCAGATAGAATTGCTCCTCCACCGCCAGCGACCAGGTGTGGACGAGCGGCTTTGCGTCCGATGCCGCCGCGAAATAGTCTGAGGTCAGGTAGAAATAGAAATTCGACCCGAACACGCTGGTCGCCGCCGCACTCCGCCCGAGGTCGCGCAACTGGTTGGGCAGCAGGAGCACGCAGCCGAGCGCGAGCGTGACGGTCATCATCACGAGCAGCGCGGGCAGGATGCGGACGATCCGGTGGCGATAGAAGCGCGCGATCGAGAAGCGCGCCTCGGCGATGTCGCGCACCATGATCGCGGTGATCAGGAACCCGGAGATCACGAAGAAGATGTCGACCCCGACGAACCCGCCCCGCAACTTCGTCACGCCGCAGTGCAGGAGCAGGATGGGCAGGATCGCGAGCGCGCGCAGTCCGTCGATATCCGGCCGATAGCGGAGCGTGCGTCCGTCCTGCGATGCCGACGTTCGCGTGCCTGCGTGCGCGGCCGATCCTGTCGCTATGCTCTCGCTCACTTGTACCGACGCCCCCACTTGCGCCGTCGGTCTATAGCGGGTGACGGCATGCTGCTAGGGCCGGCATGGACGCGCCTGCCGGGCGTTGCTACGCGCAGACGGCGGCGGGGGGCGGATCATCTGGTGACGGGTACGAACGACGAGCCTTCGCAAGCGGCAGATGCGCCGCGCCTCCGCGTGATGCACGTCATCACGCATCTCGACATGGGCGGCGCCGAGAATGTCGCGCTGGGGTTGATCGATGCCTTGCGCGACCGGGTCGAGTTCTCGCTGTTCGCGGTGCTGCGCCAGTCGCCGCTGAGCAAGGTCGGGCAGGACATGGCCGAGCGGCTGGAACGCTGGCACGTGCCGTTCCGGTTCGGCACGGAGCGCGGGTTTAAGTCGGGTGGCGTGGTCTTTGCGGCGCGGTCGCTCGCGCGCGCGGTTGCCGAGCAGCGGCCCGACCTGATCCATGTCCATACCGAGATACCGGAACTGACGCTGGCGGTGGCGGGCCTGATCTCGCGCCGCGTCCGCCGCACGCCGTTGCTGCGCACCGTCCATAACAGCGAGTTGTGGATCGCCTGGGGCGGCATCGGCCGATGGGTGACGCAACGGCTGGCCAAGGGCGACGCGGTGGCGGTGTCGCGTAACGCCGCCACCGCCGATGCGGCGATCGTCACGCGCGGGCGCCGACCGCTCGCCGACGTCATCTACAACGGCGTGTCGCCACCGGCGACTTCTCCGATCGAGAGGGAGGCAGGCTCGGTACGACTGCTGTTCGCGGGGCGGCTCGTCCACCAGAAGGGCGCCGACCTGTTGCCTGCTATCCTCCGAGAGGCCCATTCCCGCACGATCCGCCGCGACGTCGTGGTGACGATCGCCGGCTCGGGTGCGATGCGGAACTCGGTGGCGCAGGGGCTCGAGGAGGGTCTGGAGGGCTGGGACGTCCGGATGACTGCGCCGATCGAGCGTCTCTCCGAACGCCTGCAGGAGTATGACGCGGTGCTGCTGCCGTCACGGTTCGAGGGGTTCGCGCTGCTCCCGCTAGAAGTGTTGATGGCAGGTATCGCGCTGGTGACGACCGATGCTCCCGGTCTCGATGAGGCGATCCCGGCCGACTATCCGTTCAAGGCCCCAGTCGACGACGTCGCGGGGATCGGCGCGCAACTGGCGGCGGTGATCGACGATCCGGCGACCGCACGCGTCACCGCGGCACGCTACGGCGCAGACCTCGCCCGCAGTTTCAGCCCGGAGGCGATGGCGTCCGCGTATCTGGCACGCTATCGCTCGCGTGGGGATACGGGGGCAGAGTGACGGTCGCAGTCGGGATCAAGGCGCTGAACGAGGCGGCGTATATCGACGCCGCGATCGGCAGCGCGCGCGCCGCGCTCGACCGCGTCGGCGGCGGGCAGGTCGTGCTCGCGGACAGCGGGTCGTCCGACGCCACGATAGCGTTGGCGCAGGCACATCCCGGCACGCGGATCGCGCAACTTGCCGATCCTGCCGAGCGGTCTTGCGGCACGGGGGCACAACTCGCATTCCAGGCTGCGTCCGAGACCCCCGGCGTCGACTATTTCTACCTGCTCGACGGCGACATGGTCCTCGACCCCGGCTTCCTCGAAGCAGGCATCGCCTTCCTCGAGGCGAACCCCCGTCACGCGGCGGTCGGTGGCCGCGTGCGCGAGGTCAACACCGACAGCATCGAGTTCGAACTGCGCGCGCGCAACGATCGCGTTAAGGGAAGCGCGGTGGCGGGCGATGTCGACCGCCTCGATTGCGGCGGTCTGTACCGCGTCGCCGCGGTGCAGCGCGTCGGGCATTTCGCCGACCGCAACCTCCACGCGTTCGAGGAATATGAGCTCGGCGCCCGGTTGCGCGCGGACGGCTGGCGACTGGCGCGGATCGACGTGCCCGCGGTCGAGCATCACGGCCATGCGACCGGCGGCTACCAGCTGATGTGGCGACGGTTGCGCACCGGCTATGCCGGCGGGCCGGGCGAAGTCATCCGCGCCGCCTGGGGTCGCCCGCACTGGTCGCAGGTCCTGCGCGAGTTCGCCCAGTTGCGCTACAGCGTGATCGTCTATGGCTGGTGGCTTGCGATGCTCGTCGCGCTCGCGATGGGGCAGGGCATCGCCTTGCTCGCGGTCGTGCTGCTGCCGGTCGCGTTCCTGACGATGCGCCGGCGGAGCCTGCGGGTTGGGATCTACTCGCTGGTGACGTGGAACGTGATCGCGATCGGCATGCTCCAGGGTCTCGTCCGCCCGCGCCGTCCCGCCGATGCACCCGTTGCCGCGCGCGACCTGTCCGCGCCGGGGCGATGAGCACCGCGTCCGGCTATCTCGGCAAGTTCGTCTGGACCGCGGGCACCTTCGTCGTGTCCGCCGGGCTGAAGTTCGGGCTCAACATCGTCCTCGCTTATCTGCTCGCGCCGGAAATCCTGGGCGTCATGGTGGTCGTCAACGCGATCCGCCTCGGCGTCGAATTGCTGACCGATGTCGGGATCGAGCAGAACATCATCCACCACCGCGACGGGCTCGATCGCCAGTTCCGCGACACCGCCTGGACGCTGCAATATCTGCGCGGCGTGCTGCTCAGCGCAGTCTTCCTGATCGCCGCGCCGTTTCTCGCGCACGCCTACGGTATCGACGTCCGCATCTTCCTGGTCGCGGCGCTGTCACCGATGATCGGTGGTGCGCACTCGACCGCGATCTTCGTGCTGGTCAAGCAGATGGAGGTCCGCCGCCGCAACCTGTTCGAACTGTCGTGCGAGGCGCTGGCGTTCGCGGTGCAGGTCGCACTGGCGGCGTGGCTGCGCTCGGTCTGGGCGCCGGTCATCGGCCTCGTCCTCGCGGTCGCGATCCGCTCGGCGCTGAGCTATCTGCTGCCCGATCCCGGCCAGCGCCTCCGGTTCGACCGCGACGTCGTTCGGCGCATCATCCATTTCGGCAAGTGGATCGCGATCACCTCGCTGGTGATGTACGCCGCGACCAATCTCGACCGGCTGTATCTCGGCCGGGTCGCGCCGCTCGCGCTGCTCGGCATCTACGGCATCGCGCGCGCGATCGCCGAGCTGCCGACCACGCTCGCGCGGCGGATGAGCTATCAGATCATCTTCCCCGCGCTGGCCAGCGTTTCCGAAGGCGACCGGGTGGGGCAAATGGCGGCGATCGCCGGCTCGCGCGCGGTGTTCACGCTCGGCGTCTGCGCCGCGCTGGCACTGACGGCATCGGTAGCGGACGGCCTGATCCTGGTCATCTACGACCCGCGCTACCAGGCGGCGAGCTGGATGCTGTCGGTGCTGCTTGGCGGTGCGGTATTCGCGGTATTGTCCAACCTCAACGAGGCGTTGCTGCTCAGCGCTGGGCGGCCTTTTTATGCGAGCGTCGCCAACATGATGCGGCTGGCGACGCTTGCGGTGTTGTTGCCGACCGGTCACCGGCTCGCGGGCTTTCCCGGCGCGGTCGTCGCGGTCGCGGTCACCGAGCTGCTGCAATATGGCTATATCGCGGTCGGCCTGCACCGCGTGCGGATGAGCTTCTGGCGACAGGACGCACTGGCGATCGGGGCGGCCTGCGCGGTGTTCGCGGTGATGCTCGCGGTCCGTTGGCAGCTCGGGTTCGGCTCGCCGCTCGCGGGTCTTGGGAGGATCGGATGACGCGGCTGCTGATCGTCCATTATGCCGGCGACTACCGCGAGGCCGCTCGCCTGCGCCGCGCCACCGGTGGCGAGACCTATTACGGCCACGGCTACGTCCTCGACCAGCTCGCCGCGTGGCAGGCGCAGCACGAGGCGGTCGGGTTCCTGTGTTCGCTCGCGCCGTCTTATTGGGAGACGCTCGACAGCGGCGTGACGGTGATCGGCGCGGACACCAACCCGGACCAGGACCCCTTACCGGTGTTGGCGCTGATCGAGCGGTTCGCGCCGACGCACCTGATCGTGTTCGGGCCGATGCTGCCGCTGATCCGCTGGGGGATTGAGCACGACGTCCGGCTGGGCGTGATCATGGCCGATTCGTTCGCCAATCCCTATTATCGCTGGGTCCGGTTCCGGCGGCTGCCGAAGCTGCTCAACGATCGCCGCGTGACGCTGGTCGCCAATCACGGTGCCAATGCCGCGCGGGCGCTGGTCGGGATCGGTTTGCGCGCGGACAAGGTGCTGGCGTGGGATTTCCCGCACGATCGGACGCCCGAGACTCAGGCCTGCAGGACGCATGCGTCGGGACCGCCCTTCACGCTGCTGTTCGTCGGCTCGATCAGCGCGAAGAAGGGCGTCGGCGACCTGGTCCGCGCTGTAGCGTTGCTGAAGGACCGACTCGACGTCCGGCTCGACGTCGCGGGCCTGGGCGCAACGGGCAAGTTCGCGGCGCTCGCGACACGCCTCGGCGTCGCCGACCGCGTCCGGTTCCTCGGCCTCGTCCCTAACGGTGCGATCCCGGCAATGATGCAGGCTGCCGATGCGGTGATAGTCCCCAGCCGCCACAATTTCCCCGAAGGCCTGCCGCTGACGCTGTTCGAGGGGCTCGCCTCGCGCACGCCGGTGATCGCGTCGGACCATCCGATGTTCGACGGGCACCTGGAGGACGGCGAGAGCGCGCTGGTGTTCGCCGCGGGCAAGCCACGCGCGTTGGCGGATGCGATCGCGCGGCTGATGACCGATCCGGCGCTGTATGCGCGGGTGTCGCAAGGGTCGGCGGCGGCGTGGCACCGGATGCAGAACCCGGTCAAATGGGGGGAGATGATCGATCGCTGGGTGCGCGACGATGCCGAGGATCGCGCCTGGCTGTCGGCGCATACCGTCGCCGCGCTGGACGGGCCGGCATGACGACCCGAACCGGCGCGATCCATTTCACGATGACGCATTCGACGGCCGGGGGCTTGCGCGAACTCTGGGACGACATCGCCGAAGGACTGATCGCACGCGGCCATCCGGTGAAGCGCTTCGTCCTCTATCCCCCCGCCGATGCGGAGGGCGAAGGTGTCGACATGGCGGTCTGGCACCACGTCGCCGACGCCCGTCCGCGATCCGTTCTCGGCGCCGTTCGCACGTTCGCGGCGCTGGTTCGCTATCTGCGCCGCGAGCGACCCGCCGCGGTCGTGTCGGCGATGCCGGCCGCGAACGTGCTGCTGCCGCTCGCGGTGACGATCGCGCGCGTGCGCACCCGCGTGTTCCTGTCGCATCATTCGCCGACCGACACCCATAACCGTCTGCTCGACCGGATCGACGGCTGGACCGGCAGCCTGCCGTGCGTCGCCGGGATCATCAGCGTGTCGGACGCGGTCGGCGCGACGCTGGCGCACAAGCCCGCGACCTATCGTGCGCGGACGCTCACGATCCACAACGCGCTGTCGGAGTGGGTCGAGCGGGTCCTCGACGCCCTGCCGCGGGCAAAGGCGGGGGGCGATCGGTTGCGCGTCGTCGCGTTGGGGCGGCTGTCCCACCAGAAGAACTATCCGATGCTGATCCGCGCCATGGCCCAAGTGCCGGGCGCGGATCTGGAGATCGTCGGTGGCGGCGAGGACGAGGCGGCGTTGCGCACGCTCGTCGCGGACCTGAACCTCGGCGACCGCGTGACCTTCGTCGGCCTGATCCCGCGCGACGCCGCGCTCGCCAGAGCCGCCTCCGCCGACGTCTTCGTTCAGGTCAGCCGCTACGAGGGGCACAGCCTCGCGCTGATCGAGGCCGCGCGGCTAGGCCTGCCGCTGGTCGTGTCGGACGTGCCGGTGCAGGTCGAGGGCATCACCGCACGCGACGGAACACGGTGCGGGATCGTCGTGCCGCTTGAGGATCCGGCCGCGCTGGCGACCGCACTCCGGGGATTGCAGGACGATCCCGCACGCCGGTCGCACTGGGCGGATCTTGCCGCGCGGCTCGGCGGCGAGGCGTCGAACGCGCGAATGCTGGATCGGTACGAGGCGGTACTGGCTCCCGCGGCACCGGCGCGATAGGAACAGCTCATGGCGACGGCGATCAACGTAGCGCGACGACCCGCAGCGGGGCCGATCACGCCCCAGCAACGCGCGACGCGCCTGCGTACGCGTCGGCGCTACGCCATCGCCAATGCGTGTTTCGTGGTGTTCCTCGCGCTGGTGCTGGTCGGCACGTCGGCGTTCCAGGAATGGGCGTTTTCCGGGGCGATCGGGCAAGGCGACGCGGCCAACCAGGTGCTGCACGTCGTCATCTTCGTGATGCTGCTCGCGGGCAGCGGCATGCCGAGCAAGCGTCAACTGTTCTGCATCCCCCTCGGACTTGCGCTGTTGCTCGCCTATTGCTTCTTCTCGGTGACCTGGGCGATCGCGCCGTTCATCTCGTTCCGGCGTATTTCGCTGACCGCGCTCGTGGTCTGGGTGACGTTCCGGCAGATCAACGATCTCGGTACCGAACGCGCACTGAAGCTCATTCGCTACGTGTTGATCGCGGTGCTGATCATCAATTATCTGATGGTGTTCCTGACTCCCTACGGCATCCATTCGGAAGTGTTCGGCGAGGAATCGTCGGTGGTCGGCGACTGGCGCGGAATCATCCCGCACAAGAACGTCGCTGGGGCAGCGTGCGCGTTCACCGTGCTGTTCTTTACGTTCGACAACCGGCAGTTTCCGCGGATCGTTTCCGCGCTGGTGATCGCGGCGGCGACGATCTTCCTGTATTATACGCATTCGAGCACATCGGAATTGTCGCTCGTCCTCGCGCTGGCGATGGGTTTTGCGATCCGGCCCTATGATGCCAGCCACCGCTTCGCCGTCGGGATTTGCCTTGCGATGGTCGTCGGGCTGGCGATGCAGATCCTGTTCGTAAACCTCACGGCGTTGAGCGATTTCGTCAACGATCCCGGTGCCTTGACCGGCCGCGGCGCGATCTGGCCGCTGTTGTTCGAATATGCGCGCGAGCATCTCTGGACCGGCGCCGGCTTCAGTTCGTTCTGGCAGATTGGCCCGGACAGTCCGATCTGGACGCTGACCAGTGGTTGGGTCGCGGTGTATGCCGCGCATGGGCACAACGGCTTCCTCGACCTGCTCGTCACGATCGGCCTGCCCGGCCTGCTGCTGGCGATCGTCGTGATGATCGTCTGGCCGTTGCTGCGGCTGTTGCTCAGCCAGTCGATCGGCAAGCCGCGGCGATCGCTGCTGGTGGCGATCATCATCTTCTGCGCCGGGCATAATCTGGCTGAATCCACGTTGCTGAACACCGCGTCGCTCGTCGAAGTGTTCCTGTTGATCGCGATCGCGATCACCTATCGCGAGTCCGATGCTAGCCCTGGCGCACATCACGCGCTGCGTGGGCGGATGACGCGGTTGTTGCGGAGGCCGGCCCGGCTATCGCGCCGCTGATGGCCCGCTCGATCGGTTCGGCGCGATTGTGGGGACTGGTGGACGGGCTGTTTCCTGCTGAAGATAGCGCCGCTCGACCACCGGCTCGCCAATGGCCGCTGCGCCTCCTGATCTTCGTCGCATGGCTCGCGCTAGTTGTGTTTCTGGTCGCGCATCACGTGATGTGGCGCGACGAGGTCCGCGCGCTCAGCCTCGCGACCCGAGGGGCGTCGGTCCTCGACATGCCGGCGGCGGCGCGCGGTTACGGGCATCCGCTGCTCTGGCATGTGCTGCTGCGGTTCGGCACCGACCTGTGGGGGACGAAACTCGTCCTGCCGGGCCTCGCGCTGGCGATCGGCATCGTTGCCGCGGCCATCCTCGTGTTCGTCGCCCGCCTGTCCCTGCCGGTGATGATCCTGACGCTGTTCGGCGGGTTCGCGACGTTCGACTATGTCGTGATGGCGCGGAACTACGGGCTCGCGATGCTGCTGCTGTTGCTCGTCGCCTGGGCCTATCCGGGAGTTCGGGAACGCGGCCGGTCTCACCCGCTGATCCTCGGGGGCCTATTGTTCCTGCTGTGCAACGCCAACGTCCATGCGGTCGTGCTGGCTGGCGCGTTCGGTATCTTCTGGCTTGGCGACCTGATCGCGCAGGAGGGATGGGGCTGGAGCCGGACGAAGCGGCAATGGCTCACCGCGATGATCGTCGCCGGCTTGGGCGCCTTGCTTGCGTTCGTATCGGTCTATCCGTCGGTCGAGGACGCACCCGCCGCCGTGCACCGGAGTTTCGGCCAGACGCTGCTCCACCTCATACCCGGTGTCGAGTTCCAGCGGATCTTCGGGAATTTCAACGCGAGCCTGCCGGTCATGATCCTCGCGGCGGTGCTCGTCACCGGCAGCGTCGCCGCCTTTGCGCGCCGCCCCGCCGCCCTCGTTGCGGCGGTCGCGGCGCTGGGCGGGCTGCAACTGCTGTTCGTGTTCGTCTATCCGGGTCATTACCGCCACGATGCGCTGTTGATCGTGTTCTTCGTCGTGCTGCACTGGCTGACGGCGAAGGGGTTCGGCGGCTGGCACGACACGGTATTCGCCCGTCGCGCAGAGCGGATCGGCCGCATCGCCTTTCTCGCGCTGCTAGCCGCCCAGCTTCCCGCGACAGCGCGCGCCGTCGTCCAGGCGGCGAAGGCGCAGCCGCAGGGCGAGGCGAAAGCGCTCGTCGACCTGCTCGCGACCAAGGGCCTCTCTCGGTCGGTCGTGATCGCCGACCCGGACTTCCTGATCGAAAGCATCGCCTATTATGGCGCGAACCCGACCTGGTCGGTTAGACGCGACCGGTTCACGTCGCTGGTGCCGATGACTCTCGCCGAGACCGCACCGATGAGCCCGGGCCGCCTGCTCGCCACCGCAAAGCGCCTCGCCGCGGCCAAGCACAGGCCGGTCGTGATTTTGCTGTCGACACCGCTCGACGATGTAAGGCAGCGCGCGGTAATCGATCGCGGCACGTTCGGGCCGCTGGTGCTCGATCCGGACGACATCGCCAAGTTTCGCGCGGCAACGACCAAGCTTGCGACGCTTCGAACTGCGTCAGGCGATGAAGTATACGACGTCTATCGACTGGCACCGTAACGTCCGTAATTACCGTCTCGGGCTTGCCATGCCTTGGTGGGCTCGCGCATAGCATCCTCAATACAGGTCAGACGTTTGCGGTCTTGTAAGATCTGGACGGGGAGACGAGCCGCTGTTCGAGCGCGATCATCACGGGACTGCGCCGAACGCCGTCGACACCTCGGTCGGCGACGACGGCCGCGTGCGGACCGCGACGATCGGCGGCATGAAGATCGCCCGGCTGCGGCGCGACGAACTCGCGGCACTGATGCTCGCCGACACGGCGCGCGCGCGGGCCGGGACGCTGGCGGAACCGCGGATCGTCACCTCGGCCAATGGCAGCGTGATCGCCGCCTATAATCGCGACGCGGACTATCGACGGCTGATCGACGGCGCCGACATCGTCGATGCGGATGGCATGCCGCTGGTGTTCGCCAGCCGGCTCCTGTGCCGCGAGCCGCTCGAGGAGCGCATCGCCACCACCGATTTTCTGCTCGACGCGGCCACCATCGCCGCGCGCGACGACATCCGCTTCTTCTTCCTCGGCTCGCGACCGGGCGTCGCGGCTCGCGCCGCGCAGCATCTCCGCAGCCGCTTCCCCGGCCTCAAGGTCGTCGGCACGCGCCACGGATTCTTCTCGCCCGACGCGATCCCGGACATTTGCGCGAAGGTCCGTGCGTCCGGCGCCGACGTGTTGTGGATCGGCATGGGCAGCCCCGCGCAGGAGCGGTTCGCGGTCGACAACCGGCATCTGCTCGGCGGGGTCGCGTGGATCCGGACCTGTGGCGGGCTGTTCGATCATTACGGCGGCGGCGTATCGCGCGCGCCAAACTGGATGCAGGCGACCGGGCTGGAGTGGCTCTACCGTGCCGCACGCGAACCGGTGCGGCTCGGCTGGCGCTATCTCGTGACAAGTCCGGTCGCGATCTACTATCTGGCAACCAGAACGCATGATTGACAGCCCTCGCGCGGGGCCGGGATCGGCAGGGAGTTCGATGGAACCACATGTACGCCGCACCGTCCGCTATGAGGATTTCGTCCAGCCCCGCCGCCGTCGCTGGCCGTGGATCCTGGGCGTCGTGATGCTGCTCGCGCTGGCCGCCGGGATCGCCGCCTTCTGGTTCGGGGGCGACCACCAGGCGCACGCCGCGCCGCCCGCTTTGTCGCAGACCGGTGGCCCGGTCGCGTCCGAGGCCTATCAGTGGAAGCACGTCGCGATCGGCGGCGGCGGCATGATCTCCGGCCTGTCGAGTGATGCTTCGGGCAAGACCTTCGTCTCGCGCACCGACGTCTATGGCGCGTATATCTGGGACGCGTCGGCGAACCGCTGGAGCCAGCTCGTCACCGCGGCGTCGATGCCCGACAGCATCCGCACGCAGAACGGCGCCGCCGCGGGTGCGTACGAGATCGTCGTCGCCCCCTCGCGCGCGCAACGCATCTACATGGCGTTGCAGGGCCGGGTCTATCGCTCGGACGATACCGGCAGGCACTGGGTCCAGCCCAATGCCGGCAATCCCTTCCCGATGGTGTGGGACGCGAACAGCGAGTTCCGCCTGCACGGTCCGTTCATGGCGGTCGATCCGACCAATCCGGACATCGTCCTGCTCGGTACCCCCGCGACCGGGCTGTGGCGCTCGACCGATGGCGGCGCGCAGTGGACGCATGTCGGCTCGGTCCCGGTCAGCAAGGATCGCAAGCCCGATGCGGGCGCGCAGGCGCCCGGCACGATGCTCTGGTTCGAACGACCCGCCGGCGGCAAGCCGACCGGGCGGTTGTTCGCGCTCGCATCGGGTGCGGGCATGTTCGTGTCCAACGACGCGGGTGCGACGTTCCGCCCGCTTCCGGCGGTCGGGTCGCAGCCAATGACGCTCCAGCGCGGTACGTTCGATCGTCGCGGCACGTTCTTCGGCGTCGATGATCTGAGCAAGTCGATCTGGTCGTACCGCGACGGACGCTGGCGCGATCTCACCGCGGACCTCGGCCTGACCGTGCGCGAATATGCCGCGGTCGTCGCCAATCCGCGAGCCGACCAGGTCATCGTCGTGGACCGCGGCGGGCAGGGCTATGCCAGCACAGACGGCGGCGCGACCTGGAACAGCGTATCGCACAGCGCGAAGGCGGGGGAGGGCGATCCCCCCTGGCTCCGCGTCGCCAACGCGCCGTTCTTCACGACTGCGGACATGATGTTCGACCCCGTCGTGCCGAACCGGGTCTGGGTCGCGGCGGGCATGGGCGTGTTCCATGCCGACGTGCCGCCGGGCACGGGCGCGCTCGACTGGGTCAGCCAGACTCGGGGGATCGAGGAGCTTGTCGCCAACGACGTGATCCAGCCGTCCGGCGGCTCGCCGATCTTTGCCGGCTGGGATTTCGGTATCCACGTGAAGGACGATCTCAACGCCTATTCGACGACGTTCGGCCCCGGCGAGCGTGCGTTGATGACCGTCCCGCAGCTCGATTGGACGCCGGCCAAGCCCGGCTTCGTCGTCAGCAACGCATCCGATGCGCGGATGGGCTGCTGTTCGGAGGACGGCAACGCAGTGATGGCGGGCACCAGCACCGACGGCGGCCGCAAATGGGCCAAGTTCCCGACGCTGCCGACACCCCCCGGCACCAAGGACGACGATCCTTGGCGGATGTCGTTCGGGACGATCGCAGTCTCGTCCGGCGACCCCCAGAACATCATCTGGGCACCCGCGTTTAACCGCCAGCCCTATTACACCAAGGACGGCGGCCGCAGCTGGACGCCGGTCCGCCTGCCCGGCGCGAGCGGCGATACGCCCGGATCGTTCCAGGCGCAGTGGATGCAGCGCAAAACGCTGACCGCGGACAAGGCCATCCCCGGCACCTTCTACCTCTACCATAGCGGCGGTGGCGCGAACGCCGGTCTCCAGGGACTGTGGCGGACGACCGACGGCGGCGTCGGCTGGGACAAGGTCTTCGACGGCGAACTCGCACCGTCGAGCGAACTCGCGGCAAAGCTCCGGTCGGTGCCCGGCCATCCTGGCAACCTGTTCTTCACCTCCGCCTTCGAGCACACCAGCGATACCGGCCTGCGTCGCAGCATCGACGGCGGCAAGACCTGGCAAACCGTCACCGGCGTTACCCGCGTCGACGACATCGCGTTCGGCAAGGCGGCCAAGGGCAAGACCTATCCGACGCTGTTCCTGTCGGGGCGGGTCGCCGGCGAATACGGCATCTGGCGATCGGTCGACGACGCCGCGAGCTGGCAGCAGCTCACCGACTTCCCGGTCGGTACGCTCGATCAGGTCAGCGTGGTCGGCGCCGATCCCGACGTCTTCGGCCGGGTGTATCTCGGCTATGTGGGTTCAAGCTGGATATGGGGCGAGCCCGCTCCGTGCAAACCTGCCGCCTATCGCCCGTTGGCGGATCGGCAATGCTCATCGGTTCGCTAAGCGATAGCTCTGCAGGCGCGGGAGCGGTTCAGGCGGACTGACGCTCCCCGCCCGCTAGCGTCAGTCCGAGATCGGAGCCGGCGCTACTTCCGCTTGCACGGGAACGCGCGTTGCAGTGCATCGCGCACCACGAACGACGGTGCGCCGGTCGCCTTCTTGCCCCGCGTCCGCAGATATTTGCGCGCAGTCGCCATGACCTCGATGTTGGAGGAGCGCGTCGGCGACGGGCAAATCTGGCGGGCCAGCGACAGCGTGTCGAACGCCGCCAGGATAAAGCCGGTGCAGAATGTCGGCGCGGGGTCGTTGTCCTTGCCGCGACACTGTTCGACGAGCTGATCGGTGGTGAGCGCGCTCACGACGACCGGTCGGTCTGCCGCGGCAGCAAGCAGGGCAAGCGCCAATATCATCGTCTTCGTCCCTCTCGACGTCGCCCGGACCGGGATCCGCCACTGTTCCGGCGTATCGGCAAAGCCACGATGGCCAGCCTGGATACACCTACTCGCTCGCCACGCTATTCAGATACGGCAGCAGGCGCACGCGTGGGAACACCTCGTCGAGCGACTTGGTATCGGGCAGGATATAGACCACGCCGCCTTTTCGCTGCAGCAGCGGGCGAAGCTTCTTCGTGTAGAAACTGGTGCCGACATTGATGCAGCCGAAGCTGATCCGGTTGTCGTCCGGCGTCGGAGACAGCAGCCGTTCGACGCGATGCTCGGACTTGTGCGTGGTGATCACCGCATGCAGTGCCACCGAATTCGTATAATCCACCCAGAGCACTCGCTGGCGCCCCAGCGCCTTGCCGAATTTCGCGACGAACCTGCCCGCGGGCGTCGTCCGTTCGACCGGACCGATCTCAGAGAGGTTCTTTGCGCCCACGCCGGGCGTCGAATCATCGCCTATGCCGACGCCGAGCAGGACGGGCGTCTGTCCCTGATAGTCGCCCTTGGCGTTGAACAGGAACAACGTCGCCGTCGGCTTGTCGATGACGACATAGGGAAGGGTCCCATTGTCGTGGGCGGCCGTCACCCATGCGATCATGCGGCTGGCCGCTTCCGATCGCATAGGTTCCGGGTCTTGGGTCACGTCCTCGGCCGGAACGGCTTTCGGACGTGGTTTCGCCACGACCTTGCGGTCGCGCGTGTGCGACACGGCCTTGCGGTCGGTCGCGTGCGACGGGGGGGCCGTGGCGAAACCCGGTTGCGCTGCAAGCACTGCGATCATGAGCGCCGCGGCTATGCCCGTACGCGAGGCGATACGGCACGGCCCGTCTACGGCGGCGGTCCTGTTCAGCAGATTTGTCCCTTCAGGCAACCGGAGTGCGCGATGATGCGCTTAGCCGCGTGGCTTGCGCTGCCGCTGTTGCATCTGCTGCTCCATGCCATCGACGCGACCGTTGATCTGGTCGATCCGCTGACCGTTCTGCTGCGCCTGACCGGCAGCAGCCTGAGCCTGTGCCAGCGCCTGGCCGGACGTGCCCTCGACGGTGCGCAGACGCCCGTCCATGCCGTCGATGCGGGTGTTCACGGTAGCGATCTGCTCCCGGACGAAGCCCTTCGTGGCGCAACCGCCAAGGCCCGTGGCGCCGACCAGAATCAGCCCGACCGTGGTAAATTTAGGAAGATTGGAACGCATATACTCACCTCTCCGAACGTGGATCGCATCTTCCATCCCACGCCAGCGACGGACGACAATCGATTTTAGTCGAGACGTGCGGCTTATACGTCGGGAACCAGGCGCCGGGCTTCGCCGATATGCGTGTCGCTTGACCCGTACTGCGGTGTTCGAAGGCTCGCCAATTCGCGATAAGTTAAGCGTTCTCAACGCGATGGTTAGAGCAGCGAGCTAGGTAAGCCGCGCGGCTCACGGACTTCCTCACTACGCGGCGCATGATGTTGCGAATGTTCGTGAGGAACGAATTTAGACTGTTCGCTGGAATGCGATCGGACCTGCATGTCGCGGTCGTGAACGCTGCGTCAGCGTCTTCCCGGCAAACCGATCGGCAGCGCCCCGATGAGCCGCCTGTAGCAGTGGTAGCTCTGTGCTCGAACGCCGTCGGTGAAGCCGGGCAATCGCCTTCACCGACGGCGCGACGCCATCATGCTTCCTGGTAATATTCCGAATATTGCTTCGAATAATAATAATACGACCCGACTGCCTGCGAGCTCGTGTCGACCATCGTGAACATCGAGCCGACCAGGTTGGCGCCATCCGACTTCAGCCATGCGGCGGCCGAGGTGACGGCGTGCTTCGGCGTGTTGTTCCAGCGGATCACGAGAGCGACCGCATCGGCCAGGGCCGCGAGGAAGCGACCATCTGCCAGACCGACGAGCGGCGGCAGATCAAGGATGATCGTGTCGTAGCGCTCGGACAGCTGCTCGAGGATCTTCGGCATCAGGTCGTTGCCGAACAGATTCTCGGACGAGAAGAATGGCTTGTGGATGATGATCTGGTCGAGGTTCTGCAACCCGCTCGGCTCGATCGCCTCGTCGAGCGTCACGTCGCCGTGAAGCAGTTCGACCAGACCGACGCCATCGGCCTTGGTCTGCGTGATCATCCGCAACTGCGCGCGGCGGACGTCCGCATCGACGATGATCGTCCTGTCGCCGTTCATCGCCATCACGCGCGCCAGCGCCAGCGCGGTGGTGGTCTTGCCTTCGCCCGGCAGGGCCGAGGTAAGCGCGATGATCTTCGGCCGAGGCTGGCCGCGGACGCCGAGCAGCGAGGCGCGGGCATTGCGCAACGCTTCGGAATATTGCGACGTCGGCTTGTCGACCACGATATCGGCAGGGTGATCCTGCCGGATATTCGGGATCGCCGCGATCAACGGCACGCCCAGCTCGCTTTCGACCTCGTCGATGCTGCGCATGCCGGTGACCAGCATTTCCTGCGTCACGATGACCGCGATGCCGACGCCGAACCCGGCGATGAGCGACAACAGGAACAGCAGCGGGCGGTTCGGCCAACTGGGCGACTGTGGCGGCTCGGCATTGTCGATGATCTGCGCCTGCGCGATCGAGTTCTGCGCAGCCTGACGCGATTCGAGCGCCATCTGCGAGATCTTCTCGTACGCGTCGTGCTTGCCGTCGGCATCACGCTGGAGACTGGCGGCGATGACCGATGCGCGAGCGTTGCCGGCCTGCTTCTGTTCGAGCTGGGTCATCGATTGGCGCAGGCTGGCCGCCCGTGCGTCGGCGGCGCCTGCATCGGCATCGAGCGAGCGCACGACCCGACCCATTTCCTTGCTCAGTTCGGCGTCGATCCCCGCAACCTGATCGCGAACCTTGATGAAATCGGGGTGACGTTCGCCGTAGCGGCCACGGACGTCTTCGAGCGTCTGCGACAAGGATGCCCGCTTGCTCCGCAGATCCTGGATGGTCGCCGACTGGCGAACATCGGAAATCGAGTCGAGCGCGCCGCGACGGACCTGCTGTTTAGCCGACTGCTCCTTCGAACGCGCTTCGGCGGCAAAGGATTCGGCCGACGCAAGCTGCAATGAAAGCGGTGCGACCTGCTGGTCGACGATCGTCCCGGTCTGGTTCGAGGCACCGCGGACGATGCCGGCCTGCGCCTGGTACTGCGCGACGCGCTCGTCGGCGACACGGATGTCGGCCGCGAGTTCATCCATGCGCTTCTGGTACCACGCCGTCTGGCGCTCGGCGGTACCGATCTTGTTGCCGACCTTGGTATCGAGATAGCCGGTCGCGAACGCATTGGCGATGCGTGCGGCCTTGTCGGCGGATTCCGAATTGAAGCGAATCGCCATGATATAGGTCAGGCGATCGCGCGCGACGTCGAGGTGGCTGTTGACCGACCGCGCGACGACATCGAGCTTGGCCGCCGGCGACAATGCAGGCTTGCCTTCGGGGGGCGGGCCACCACTGAATTCCGGATCGTTGAGCAGGTTGAGCCGCTTGACGACGACGCGCGCCAGGTCGAGCGAGCGGATCACCGACACCTCGGTCTCGATCGCCTCACTGGCGAGCTGCGCCTGCGCATCGTTGGCGGTGCGCGCCAGCGGGTTGCGGCTCGGATCGATCTGGATGCGGGTCACGCCCTGATAGACCGGCGTGATCCGCAGCGTCAGGATGATGCCGATCGCGGCGACCACCGCGGTGATGCCCAGGAGGATCAGGATGCGCCGGCGGATGACGTCGCGCACCGTGCGGATCACGTCGCTCAACCGGGTCTCGGGCTCTGCCGCGTTCACGACCTTCATGTCAGGATTTTCCTAAGTATCTGGCGGACAGGCCGTTGTTCTTCAGTTGAGACATGGTTGCGTCCTATCGTCTGATACGGATCGAGAAACGTGCACGCAACTCGTCAAAAGGATTGCCGAGGCCGACGCCGCTCGGTTTGTTGGATCCGTAGCCGATGTTCGCATCGAGACCGAGCCATCGCGTGATCTGGTAGCGGCTGCCGACTTCCGCGCGATAGACTTGCGTGGAACTCGACCGCTCCGGATACTCGCGCTTGCTGACTTCGCCACCGACCGTGACGATCAGATTGTACAGAAGTTCGTGATCGACCGTGACTCGGATCCGGTTATCCCATGAACTGCCCGCGTTGGACAAGTCGACGTCGATCAACCGGCGTTGCAGGAGAATACCGACCGTCGTGAGTTCGCTCGGAAACCAGTCCGCGCGTGCCTCGACCGACAGGCCGCTCGTCGTGCGATACGTCTGGCTCGCGTCGAACTTGCGGTAACTATAGCCGATGCCGACGGTGCCGCGCGCGACGCCGGCGATATCGAAATTCGATCCGAACACGCCGCGATAGCCGTTCGAATCGCGGTTCGGTGCGCCGAACGCCTGCGCAAGACCATAATTGTTCCGGTCGGCCTCGAGCCGCGTGTAGAGAGACAGGCTGGGGCTGAAACCGAGTTCATACGTGCCGGTGCCGGCATAGGTGACGCGATCGCGATACCGCTGGTCGCGGATCAACCCGTCCGCAAAGCGCACCGAACTGAATTCGTACGAGGTGCGATCGATCGTCCCGATCACGCGCGACCGGCCAGAATCGTACGACGTCCGGGTTCCGAGGAACGTCCGCAGATACCGCGACGGCTCGATCAGATTCGCGACGACATCGGCGGAGAACGGCGACTCGTACGTCCGGTCTGCCTGTGCGTCGAGCCGCACCGTCAGGTCGCGCGTCACGTCGATGCGGCCGCTGCCCTGGACGTTCCACGCATCCTGATTGCGGATTGTCTGCTTGGCGAAACGCCGGATGTCCGCAGCGCCGGTAAGCCGCAACTGATGCACCGACCAGTCGGACGCCACGTTCACATAGGGTTCGAACGACGTGTAGACGTCGGACTTCTTGTTCGTGTTGTCGTTGAAGATGTTGTCGCTGTAACCGATCGACGTGTTCAGCTGCGGGTTTACGATAAAACTGCCGAGCCGGACGCCCAGCGCGTCATATTCGGGCCGCCCGCGTTCGACGACACCGACATTGTGACCACGATCATAGTCGTCACCGCTGGTTGTCGCGGGCGGCAGCAACAGGCTGCTGGTCTGCGCGGCGGCAACGGCGGGGGTAAGCGCGGACGCTGCGATCAATGTACCGCGAAGCCACAGCGCGGCGGCCCGGTGCCTAGACGCGGCGCGCGTCTGCGTGATGCTGCGTACCCCCGTCATATCGTCCGCGTCCCAGGTCCGGCTCGTCGAAAACAAGCGATAGCGTATCGACCGGCCTGACCGGATCGTGCTCGGTATCAGAAAAACCGCTCCGTCAGACGGATCGTGTCGCCCGGATAGATCCGCAGGTTGGGCGTCAGGACATATTCCTGCTCATATTGATCGCCGAACCGGCGGATGCGGACGGTCGCCTTGCGCGCGCGGGGCGTATAGCCCTGTGCCGTGGCGATCGCATTCAAAGCGGTCAGCCCGCTCAGATAGGGATATTGGCCGGGCGAGCGGACTTCGCCGAGGATGAAGAACGGGCGGTAGGTCGCCACCTCCATGTTCACGCGGGGGTCGCGAAGATAGCCATCGGACAGGCGCGCCTGCACCTCCTGCGTGACGCGCTCGATCGGCTTGCCCGCGACCTGCACGTTGCCGATCAGCGGTAGCGAGATCTCGCCATCGCTGCTGACCGAGAAATCACCGCTCAATTGCGGTTCATTGTAAACAATGACGCGAATCTTGTCGCCAGCGCCTAGTTTGTAGATGTCGTCGCTCGCTGCGCCCTCGGCATAGCGTTCACCGCTCGAAATAGGGGGCGGGCCGGATTTCGAACATCCGGCAAGCGCAAAGGCGGCTAGCAAGACAAAAGCCGCTCTATTTTTCACGCAAACCCCCATTTACACTGTCAGTTCTTGGCTAACATGCCGATACTAAAGCATCAAGGTAATTTGTTGCATCGCGGTATCTATCGGAGACCGGGTCTGTCGGGCTCACCGCCTCGTTTGCCGGAGAGAAAATGCCGTAGTTGTCGGACCTTGGAGGTCTTGGCGGGTCGATGAACGATCTCCGCCAATTGCTCGACAAACGCATCCGAGGCGATGGTATTGAGCGTCGGATACGCAGTCAGGTCATCGACCCGCTCGAGCAGCGCGCGCAGTTCGACTTCCGTGTCCGCAGGGTAGATGCCGGGGCGATCGCCAAATTGCCGCAAGGTCGCGAACTGGTGGCCGTTGCGATGTTCGCCGAGCTTGTGGTTTCGCGGCATCACGATGATCGGCTTGCCGAATTCCATCGCGGTGATGATCGATCCCATGCCCGCATGGCACACCATCACGCGACACTCCTTCTGCAGATCGCGGAAGACGTCATAGGCGACGTGCGCAAAGCTCTTCAGGGCAACCGGGCGATAGCGGGTCGGGCCGACCTGCGCGATCACATCGGAGCGACCATGGTCGACCGCCCACCCGTCGACCGCGCGGATCAGCCGATCGAAAGGCAATTGCGTACCGACGGACACCAGAATCACAGGATTTGCCCTAGGTAACGCAGCGATGGGTTCTCGTCGGCGAGATGTTGCCACTGCGCGATTCGCAGATCGGCGAACGGCTTCACGAGGCGCCCCGACAGCGATAATGTTTCGCTGTTGGCGATGCTGTCGATCCAGATCGTTCGTGCGCCGAACATCTTGGCGATCATCAGCGCCAGCGCGCCCGGTGCGGCACCGGTCGACACGACCAGGTCTGGATCGAACGCGCGGAAGACCCGCAGCAAGCCAAGCAGGGTAGGTGCCATCGCCCAGGCCGAATCCCTCGCCGTGTCGGCGATTTCGAGAACCTCGCGGTCGCCGAGCGGCGGCGTCATGCCTTTGGACGTACTGACGAATTGGCAGTCCGCGCCGACGAACGCCGCGCGAAGGCGGTGAAGTTCGATCCAATGCCCACCGGCCGAGGCGACAAGCAGGACGCGCATCAGGGTGCCGCTATCCGGATTTACCGGGAAGCGCAAATGATCGATCGATGCAACGGGTGTATTCGTTCGCCGCGGGGTAGAATCCGCCGAGGATGCGGCAGTATCGCTGTCATTGCCCGGGTTCACGAAGAACCGCTCGGGCAGGGAACGGGCTGACGTTGATCCGACCTCAGCCACTTTGTCGCGTCCCCATCTTGCGCCACCAGTCCATCGGGATCATGCTCGACTTGGTGCATACCGTCCGTGACTGGCCCTCTTCAATTATCGGCCAGCCCATGGGATGTGCAGTGCTCCACTATCGCAGACTTTGATATTCCAGCAATCGAACCAATTGATCGCAATGGCATATTCAAGTTAGATCGCCGCGCTTCCCCCACGACCTTGCGGGAAACGCTATACCGGAGATGTTGCGTTGCCAAGCACCGATTCTGGTGACCGAATATATGCCATCGGTGACATCCACGGCCGATACGACCTTCTCCAGATGTTGATCGCGCGGATCGGCGAGCATTCTGCAAGCTTGCCGGCGGCTCGCTCGCTCTACGTGGTTTTGATCGGAGACGTCGTCGATCGCGGGCCGCAAAGCGCCGAGGTGCTGGCAATGCTTTATGGTCTCCAGCGCCAGAATAGCCGCGTCATCGTCCTGCTCGGCAATCATGAAGAGGCGATGCTTCAGGCGCTCGACGGCGATCCGGACGCATTGCGGCGATGGCTTGCGGTAGGCGGCGATGCGACGCTCGCCAGCTTCGGCATCGCACCGCTGCGCACCGACGACGACCCACGCGACTATATGAATAGCGCGCGACGCGCGATCCCGCGGCAGTGGCTCGCCTGGCTTCGTCAATTGCCACTCAGTGTCCAGTCCGGAGACTATTACTTCGTCCATGCGGGTGTTCGTCCCGGTGTCGCGCTTGCGCGGCAGGTGCGCGACGACATGCTGTGGATCCGAAGCGAGTTCCTCCGGTCCGAACGCGATTTCGGTGCGGTCGTCGTCCACGGACACAGCATTACCCCCGATGTCGATGTCCGCGAGAACCGGATTGGTATCGATACCGGTGCGTATCGAACAGGCGTTCTCAGTGCGATCTACTTGGAAGGTGAAAAAAGGGACATACTTGCTGTCTCGTTGCCAATGTGAACTCACGGAAGTGAGCAACTGCAGCAAATTGTAAAAAACAAACGGTCCTATTGTAAGGAACATGCAATTTGGGCAATTGATCCAGGTTAGTGGTGCGATCCCTGTACTTGACTCTTCTGCCAGCACGTGAGTAACTGAAGTATAGGCGCGGAAACGCCGTATTCAGGGGTCGGAAATCATGTTCAAAAAGATCATTCTTGGAGCGGCGCTCGCTAGCCAGGCTTTCATCGGTACCGCGTATGCAGCACCGGCGCGTCCGCAAGCAGTCAGCTTCGACAGCGTAAAGATGGTCGATGCTGCCGGTTCGCCGACGCGCATCGGAACGTCGGCCAAGCGCAAGAATGATCTTGCTGGCGCGCCATTCCTGCTGCCGTTGCTCGGTGTCGTTGCCCTGGTTGCAGTGGTTGCGGTCGTTGCCAGCGGTGGTGACGACGACTCCAGCCCGAACTGATCGGCTGACGCTGCCTCGCTAGGCACGCGATCGCGAGAGTTATTGAGGCGAAGCATTCGAACGAGTGCTTCGCCTTTATCTTTTTGTGCCTTTCAGTGGTTTTTGATCCACGGTCGCGTTCGGTAACGTCAAAAACGTCCGGACGGTGACGTCGATGACTTGCCGGCTGGGGGCGTGATCTTCGCCAATTGCTGTGGATCGACGAATCCGCACGGTCGTCCCGGCCGATTGCGACGATCGATCGCCTGGCGGGCTCACCTGCCTGTCCCAGTCCTTATCGAAGCGGTCCATCGATGGCTTTACGTGACGTACGATCGCTGACGGCAAGCGCGAGATTGCATGACCCGGTGGACATGATCGTCATGCTGTGCCGCAGCGAACATCATCGCTACAGTGCGTGGGGGCGTTCCGCATGAGCGGCATGAATGAGCGTCGCGGCTCTCGAAGAGAGAGTGGCCGGTCTGGCGGCAGGTCGAGCGGACGGTCTCGCACTGACAGGTTCGGTTTGTCGGCGCCATGGCGGGCCCATGCGCCGTTGGTGGTGTTCCTGGCGGTCCTGCTGTTCGGCGGGGGCGCGGGCACTGGCTATCCGCTGATCGAACTTGCCGCACAAATTCTGGCGCTTATCCTGATCGTCCGCGCCGCGCGTCCGGCGCCCTCCGAAATCAATACGCTTGCGTCCGCGACGACCGCCACGAGATCGGTCGCACTGAGCCGCTTCCTGCTGGTGTTCGCCGCTGCGGCGCTCGTGCTGGTGGCGCAACTGGTGCCGCTGCCCGCGAGCTGGTGGCATGGCCTGCCGGCGCGCGAGACGGCGGTACAGATCTTCACGCTGCTCGGCTGGACGACCCGGTGGCACGCGTTCAGCATGACGCCCGATACGACCTTTACCGCGTTGCTCACGTTGCTCGTGCCGTTGGCCGCGATGCTGACGGTGGCGGTACTTCCGCTCCAGTCGCGCGTGACGATGCTGCGGCTGATCGTCATTGCCGCGGTGATCTCGACGGTGCTCGCCGCGCTGCAGGTCGCGGCAGGCGGCAGCGCGCCGGTCCTGTACGAAACCGCGCATCGCGGGTTCGGCGTCGGCTTCTTCGTCAACCGCAATCACCAGGCGACGTTCCTGCTGGTGTCGATCGTCTTCGCTGCGGTACCGGGCGTGATGGGCACGGGGGCGGCGCGCCGGCTCGGGATGCTCGGCGTCATCGGTTTCCTGTCGCTCGGCATTCTCGCGACCAGTTCGCGCACCGCGTTGCTGTTGCTGCCGATTTCGCTGATCGTCGCATTCGCCCTGGTCGGCGACGTTCGGCGCACGGGCAAGTCGGTCGCTGCGGCCGCCGCGCTCTATGTCGTCGGCGGTCTCCTGTTGTCGCGCACCGATCTGGTCCAGCGCCTGTTCGCCCGCTTCACCACGGTCGCCGAAGAACTGCGCTATCAATATTGGGAGAACTCGCTCTACATCGTCCGCGAGACATTCCCGTTCGGCACCGGCTTTGGCAGTTTCGAGCGAGTCTATCGGAGCGTCGAGCCACTCGGGCAGGTTTCGCCGCTGAGCGTCAATCACGCGCACAATGATTTTCTCGAACTCGTCCTCGAAGGGGGGCTGCCCGCGGCGATCCTGATCGCGGCAGGGCTGATCGTGCTGATCGTCGCGCTCGTATCGGGTTGGCGCCGCGCAGGCGTTCGCGGCGCGAGCGACCGGCAGAGCGGCGATCGCCACGCCGGCACGCGTCAGGAGCGCGCGACACTGGTCGCGGGCGGTGCGGCGATCGCGCTGATCCTGCTGTTTTCCCTGGTCGATTATCCACTGCGCATGGCGGGGATCGCAGGCCTGTTCGGCGCCGCGCTCGGCCTGATCGCCGCGGTCGGTCGTCCGCAGTCCCGCACGACCGCTTCCTTCGCCTGGACGCCCTCGACGATAACGATGACGATCGTCGCGGCCATTATCGGGTTGGCGGCGAGTGGCGATGCGGCCGGGCGCTTCCTGACGTTGCGCGGCCAGCCCGCGGCCGCGACGACGGTCTCGCCGTGGTCCGCCAGCGCCTGGTCGGCGCTTGCCAATGCCGAGCAACTCGCCAGCCAGCCAGCCGCGGCACGCGCTGCTGCGGCCCGTGCGCTGGCGATCGACCCGATCGACGCGGGGGCAGTCCGCGCGCACGGCTATGCCGATCTCGCGATCGACCAGCCGGTGCGCGGCAGCGCGTTGCTACAGGCGGGCGCCGCGCTGGGCTGGCGCGATACGCTGATGCAATTGTGGCTGGCGGAACGCGCGCTGGAGGTTGGCAGCACGGGTGTCGCCGCAGAGCGTATCGACGCGCTGTTGCGCCGTGCCCAGCTGCCCGACGCGCTGATGCCTCAGATGCGCCGCACCTATCTGTCGCCCGGCGGCGTCGATGCGGTCGTCGCGCGCCTCGGCGATGCGCCCAAATGGCGGCAGGGGTTCTTCAACCTGATCGCCAAGGATGCTGCCGAATCGGTGCCGCGCACGCTCGAGTTTCTTGGCAAGCTGCAGAAGGCGGGCGTCGCCGCGACGCCGCTGGAAACCACGCTGATCCGCTGGCAGCTCGGTGACAGGGGCGACGTGGCCGGCGCGCGTCAGGTCTGGCTCGCGAGCGGTGGCCGCGGACTGGTCGCGGATGGCGGGTTCGAGGCGTTGCCGTCACCGCTGCCGGGTGGGGTCATCCCCTATGCCTGGGGCGCACCGAGCTTGCCGGGCGTACGCGTGATCCCGGCGGATCGCGGCGCGGACGGCAGCGGCCACGCACTGCAGATCGTCTCGGACGGGCTGTCGAGCGGCACCGCGCTGGCGCAGGCGATCACCTTGCCGCCGGGCCGCTGGCGGGTGAGCGCGATGGTTCGCGGTTCCGACGTGCCGGCCACGCTTTCGCTGACGTGCGCCGGTCGACCGGCGACGATCACGACCGACGGCATCGCGCTCGACGGGCGAGGGGCCGGCTGGCGGCAGATGGCTGGTGTCGTCACGGTCGAAACCAGCTGTCCGGTGCAGGTCCTGGGGCTCAACCTGCGCGAGCGTGGTGGGCAGCCCGGCGTGTTCTGGATCGATTCGGTCCGCATAACCGCCGCGACCGGGCAGTGACGTCGTGCCGGTGCCGGTAACACAGGTTAGACGCTTGACCGAGTGCACCGGGTAGTGCGAGGGTTCGTCATTCCAAAGGGGCAAGATCAACGGATGCGAGCGACCTTGATAGGGGTGGTCGCGCTGAGCGCCATGCTCGGCGCGTGCGCCGACGATAATGTCGGCCCTAATCTCCGAACCGGCGAAGCCGCGTATGAGACGATCCCGGCGCCTGTGGGGGCGCCCCGGGTGCAGGATTATCGTATCGGCGCGCTCGATACGCTGGACATCGTCGTGTTCCAAGAAGCCGACATCTCGACGCGCGGGGTCGTCGTCGATGCCGCCGGCGTCATATCGATGCCGTTGATCGGACGGATCCAGGCGGCCGGCAACACCAGCACGCAGCTCGCCGACCTGCTCGCCGCAAAGCTGGCCGAGCGGTTCTACGTCAATCCGCAAGTCACGGTCACCGTCGCCAGTTCGGTCGCGCAGCGCGTCACCGTGCAGGGCGACGTCAAGGAGCCGGGCATCTATCCGATTTCCGGGCCGACCACGCTGCTCGACACGATCGCGCTTGCCAAGGGCGAGAGCGAGGACGCGTCGTTGCGCGAGGTGATCGTGATCCGCTACATCGACGGCAAGCGGATGGGCGCGGTGTTCGATCTGAAGCGGATCCGCCGCGGTGACGATGCCGATCCGGCGATCGCGGCTCGCGACACGATCATCGTCGGCCATTCGACGGGCAAGTCGGCCTGGCATGACATTCTGCGCGCGGCACCGTTGCTCGCGGGCTTCGGCGTCTTCGCGCAATTCTAAGACCACAGGAAGAGAACTGACTCATGGGGAGTGTCGACGTCTCTCAGGGCGCTCTCACGCCGAACGACCGGCGGAACTTCGGTTCGGCCCCAGGGTCGAATTTCGCCGAGCGCGAGGACTTTTCCGTGCCTGAGGGCGAGGAGGACGAACCGGCGATCGATCTTCGCGCAGTCTGGGCGACGATCTTCCGCAATCGATACATGATGATCGCGATCGTCGGTGTCGCGCTGATGCTCGGCATCGCCTCCGCGTTGCTGATGCCGCGCAAGTACACCGCGCAGTCGAGCATCCAGATCGACCAGCAGGTCGCGAAGGTACTCGGCACCGAGGATTCGGAGCCGCAGGTCGCCGGCAGCGATGCCGATCGCTTCCTCCAGACGCAGGCGGACGTGCTCAACAGCCGGGCGATCGCGCGCCGCGTTTCGGACAGCCTTGCGCTGAGTGCGAACGACGACTTCCTCAAGCGGATGACCGGCGCGCGCCAGATCGAGATCAAGCCGGGCGATGCCAGCCTTGCCGACCAGGTCGTCGACGTCCTGCAAAAGAACCTGACGATCGACCTTCGCCGCAACTCGCGCGTCGTCCACATCATCTTCACCAGCCGCGACCCCGCACTCGCCGCAGAGATCGCCAACAGCTACGCGACCAACTTCATCGAGGGGAATATCCAGCGGAAATTCTCCGCATCGTCCTATTCCCGCCGGTTCCTCCAGAACCAGCTCGGCCTCGCCAAGACGCGCCTCGAAGGGTCGGAGCGCGACCTGATCGCCTATGCCCGGTCCGCGCGGCTGATCGACGCCAGTGCCGGTGCGCGCCAGCAGGAAGCGGACAACGCGCCGCGCTCGCTCGTCACCGCCAATCTCATCCAGCTCAACGCCGACTCGGCGACGTCGGAGGCCAACCGCCTGCGGACACGTGCGCGGTGGGAGCAGGCGCGTCGTGCGCCGCTGATGTCGCTGCCCGAAGTGCAGGCGAACGAGGCGGTCCAGCGCCTGTCGCAGAAGCGCGCGGAGGATATCGCCAGCCTCAGCGAAGTCCGTCGTCGCCTGAAGCCCGACCACCCTGTCGTGATCCAGGCGCTTGCCGAGATCGCCACGCTCGACCAGCAGATCCGCCAGCTTGCGGAGGTAACGCGCAAGTCGATCGAGAACCAGTATCTGACCGCCGAACGTCAGAACCGCGCGCTCATCCAGCAGGTCACCGCGCTTCAGGGCGCCACGCTTGCCGAACAGGGCCGCAGCGTTCGCTACAATATCCTGCGCCGCGAGGTGGATACCAACCGCCAGCTCTATGAGGGCCTGCTCCAGCGCTACAAGGAAGTCAGCGCCGAGGCGGGGATCACGACCAACAACGTCTCCAGCGTCGATACCGCCGAGCAGCCCCGTCGTCCGACGTCGCCGCGGCCGCTGTTGAACGTCGCGCTCGCGCTGATCGCCGGGCTCGCGCTGGCGATGCTGTATGCGTTCGGTCGCGACTATCTCGACGATTCGATCCGCGATCCGCAGGATGTCGAGCAGAAGCTGCACATCCCGCTGCTCGGCGTCGTGCCCGACACGCGGGGCGATTCGCCGCTCGACGCGCTCAACAATCCGAAGTCGGAGATCGCCGAGGCGTATCACGCGATCCGGACGTCGATCGAACTGTCGTCGAACCAGGGGCCGCCGCGGTCGATCCTCGTCACCGGCAGCAGCAAGTCGGAGGGCAAGTCGACCACCTCGTTCGCGCTCGCACGCGACTTCGCCGGGCTCGGCCGCCGCGTCCTTCTCGTCGATGCGGATTTGCGGCGTCCGTCGCTGCACCGCACGCTGGGGATCACCTTGCCCGAGATCGGCCTCTCGTCGGTCCTCGCTCGGATGACCGAACGCGGCGCGTCGATCCTGCCGACCGCGTTCCCCGGGCTCAGCTTCCTGCCGAGCGGACGCCTGCCACCGGATCCCGCGACGCTGTTCGCGGGGACGGCGATGCAGGACCTGCTCGCCGCGCTGGAGGCGGATTACGACGTCGTGATCGTCGACGGCCCGCCGGTTCTTGCACTCGCCGACGCGGCGCAGTTGACGGCCGCCGCGCAGGCCACCGTGTTCGTCGCTGAAGCCTCAAGCGCGCATTTCGGGCAGGCACGCAACGCCGTGTCCCGCCTGCTCCGCGCCGGCGGCACCGTGATCGGCTGCGTCATGACCAAGTACAACGCCAAGAAGGCGGGCTTCGGCCAGTCCTACGATTATTACCGCTATCGCTACGACGACGCGTCGAAATAAGCCGCACCGCTGCTCTGGCTTGGGCCGGAGCAGCTAGCGCGGGTCAGGGTTTGCCGCTCCGAGCCGGGGCAGGCGGTGCCCCGCGCGCGCCGCTACCGCAGGCGTAGCGGATCTTCAGCGCGACGACGACGACCGAGGCCGCTTCGCCGGACAGGTCGGAGGGTTTGTCGCGCAGATAGTCGATAAACGCCTGGCGCAAATCGCCCTGCGGGACATGCCGCGGCACGCAGAATTCGCGCTGGTTCAGCCACGCCTCGTACGCGCGGACCGTGTCATGCACGCCGGTGATATAAGCGAAGCAATAGGACGCGTCGGCCGGCACGTTGGACAAACAGCGCTGCCGCAACTGCCCAGCACTGAACAACCCCCCGGCGAGCGGCCCCGCGGATACTTGCGAGGTCGAAGCTTGCGGGGCGGAAGCCTGCGGCACCGGCCCATTGGGTTTCTGGGACTGGACCAACAGCGGTGCGGCGAGCAGCAGGACGAGGGGCATGACCATGATCGCCCGTCGTTACGCGCTGGCGCGGTGCGCTTCAATTCACTAACACCCGACGAAGCAATGGCTCTTCTCGACCTTATTCGGCGACAGGCGCCCGCGTCGCACGAGCCGGCGCCCTCGACGCTGATCCTCGATCCGAACACCGTTTCGTCGTTGCCGCCGGTGCGTCGGTTTCATCTGGGCGTGATCGTGCCCGCCCTGCTGGCGCTGATCCTGATCGGCGGATCGATCATTGTCGCGGTCGTCAGCCTCGGGACGCCACCGGACAAGACGTTCGACGCGACCGGCGGCACGCGCTGGGCGAGCACGGCGCGAATCGAGGCACCGTTCGCGCCGAAGACGATGCGCCCGCTGACGCCCGAGCAGGCGGTCGCCTGGAACGCCGCCGCGCCGACCGTGGCGAAGCGCGTCGAGTCCGCGTCCACCTTCGCGCTGCGGACCGGCAAGGCGGAGGATTACAGCCGTTCGCTGCAATGCCTGACGATGGCGGTCTATTACGAGGCGGGCAGCGAATCGGACGATGGCGAGCGCGCGGTGGCGCAGGTCATCCTCAACCGGGTGCGCCATCCCGCCTATCCCAAGACGGTCTGCGGCGTCGTCCTCGACGGATCGCAACGCAGGACCGGCTGCCAGTTCACCTTCGTCTGCGATGGTGCGCTTGGCCGGTTACCGTCGCAGAAGGGCTGGCTGCGCGCCTCGCGGATCGCGACGTCGGCACTGGGCGGCGCGGTGTTCGCGCCGGTGGGCTGGGCGACGCATTATCACGCCAATTATGTCGTGCCGTATTGGGCATCGAGCCTGGAAAAGGTCGCGGCGATCGGCGCGCACATTTTCTACCGCTGGAACGGTCCGGCCGGGCGAGGGGGTGCGTTTCGCGGCGTCTATGCGGGTAACGAACCTGCGATGACGCTGCCCGCTGCGGTCGTTACCCCGACGGCGACGGACGCAACGGCGACGGTGGCCACCGCATCCGGCGCGGTCGCCCCGAGCGAGCGACCCGTCCTCAACGGCTATCGCGCCAGCTTGCCCGACGATTCCCCGGTGCCGACGGTCAGCCTTGGCGAACGGCGGGTGCTGCCGCGTGGTCCCGAAGTCGGCGACGGCAGCGCTTTGCCGCCGACTCCAGAGCGCCGCGTCCTGCCGATATCGCCTACCGTCAACTGACCTCAAGGCGCGACGAGTTCGGCCCTGGACGGACGTCGTCCACGCAACGCTTCCGCGATCGGCAGCTCGATCAACCGCCATGACAGCCACCCCACGCCGAAGCACACTGCACAGGCGACCACCGCCATCGCGAGCAGCGCCGGTAGGCCGTATGCAACGATCGATACGGTTGCCGACGCGAACGCGCCCAGCACGAAGCTGTGCGTGAGATAGATGCTGTAGGACGCGTTGCCGAACGCACGCGAGAAGGCCGCGAACCCGTCCGACCGCCGCGTCGTCGCGGGCGTCGTGAGCACGGTTACGGCCACCGCTCCTGCGATCGCCGCCATTGCGACGATCTGGCTCGGGTCGATAGTGGCGACTCCCAGCGCGGCCACGGCGACGACCGCGATGACCGACATCGGCAGCACCGGCAGGCGGTCGCCGATCCGGTGGCGGACGAGCGCGATCACCATCCCGATCGCAAAATAGGCCATGATCGGCCGCGTAAAGACATAAGCGGCGACCGATACGCCGACCCGGTCGGGTGGCGCATCGATGCCGGTCCCCGCCGCGACAAGCAGCCCCAGCACCGCCAGCACGAGGAACGCGCCGCGCCGCGCCAGCACCGCGAGGCCCGCCGCGAACAGCAGGTAGAAGAACATCTCGTAATGCAGCGTCCACCCCAGCTCGTAGATCGGCTGGATCAAACCGTTGGCGCCGCGGTGGGGAATGAACGCGAACGACAACAGGAATTCGGTCACGTTCGGCAGGCGCGCCGCGACGATGGTCCGTGCGCCCATCGCCTGCGCCAGCCAGCCGAACGCCACGATCATCAGCGTCGTCAGATAATAGAGTGGCGCGACCCGCAGGAAGCGGTTGCGCAGGAACGACCAGCCCGATGGCGGCGGCCGGTCCTCCCGCAGCGCGATATAGACCATGATGAAGCCGCTGATCGCAAAGAAGGTGGCGACGCCGGTCTGGCCGAGCCGAGTCGTGAAATCTGGCAGGTCGTGGGTAATCGCACCGCGCCGAACGTAGCGTTCCAGCAAATGCTCGACGACGACGCCCGACGCCGCCAGTCCGCGCAGCAGCTGAAGCGGCGCGATCTGGTCGCGGTCCAGCGCCGCATCGCGCGAGAACAGCCGCGAAACCAGCGGCACGCGCGCGCCAATCACGCCAGCCGCAGCATGACGATGGTCGCGTTCAGCGCGAACCCCAGCGCGACGCTCTTGATCATCTCGCGCGGCGTCACCGGCAAATTGGCGTTGATGATCGCCGCCACCAGCGAGGTCGACGCGGCGAACAACAGCAGCGACCACCAGCTCGGCCAGGTCGCGTTCTTCACCTGCGCCCAGTCGGTGATCAGCGGCAGCAGCACCATCAGGAAATGCCCGAAGCACGCCGCCAGCCAGTGCGACAGGAACCGCGGCAGGCTTTCGCCGAGTTCGAGATGCGGATCACCGCTCATCGACGATGCTCCGCTCGTCCTGTTCGGCATGCGCGACCAGCGTCCCGATCAGGATCTCGTAATAGGCGGCAGCATTCGCCTCGATCTCGTCGTCGGCGTCCGCCTGCGTCGCGCCGGCCTGTCCCGCCGCCGCCCGCGCCGCGCGGATCTGCCATTCTGCCATGTCGCGCCATGTGGCCACGTCGCGCGCGGCGATTGCCTGTTGCGCAAGCCCGATCAGGATCACGAACGCGCCCAGCACCGCGACCGCGACCGCCAGGTAATAGCCATGCGCCCAGATCGCGCGGAGCCAGAAGCCGTAGATGACCGTGACGATCACCACGATCAGCGCCACCAGGCAGATCGCATCGATCAACCGACCGATCCGCTTGGGCCACCGCGATTGGTTGAGGCCATGGTGAAGGGGGTCGGGCACGTCGCAATCCTGTCAGAGAAGATCCGGATCGGCAACCGACCGGCGGTGCTTCGCAAGCGACGCATTCGATACCCGCGCGGCGGCGGGACGGATCGTTCAGATTTGTACAGTCGCGGACGATGGCGCGCAGGCTGCGGCGTCCCGCTCGCGATCGGTCAGCGCCAATGCCGTCGCCGCGCCGGTCTTTGCGGACAGGAACGCCGCCTCGACAACCGCCATCACCGCCAGCGCTTCGATCGGCGCGACCGGATTTTTCGCCGCTCCCCGAACCGCCGCCGCGATGCCGAGGTAATAACGACGCTGATCGCCGGGTATCGCCGGTTGTTCGCGTTGCCCGTCGGCGGCGTGGATCACGAGCGGATCGGGATCCTCGCCCCAGTTCGCGTCGCCCGGCCGCATTCCGCTTAGAAGTTGCGCCTCCTGTCGGTCGGCGCAGCGCTTCGTCATGCTGCCCGCGGTGCCGTGCACGTTGAACCGGTCGACGCCGCCCGCCACCAGCATGCTCGCCTGGAGGATCACGCGGCGCTCGCCGTAGGACAGGACGACATGTGCCCAATCGTCCGTCATCGCGCCCGGCCGCTGTGTCGCGATCGAAGCCTGGACCGTGTCCGGCAGGCCGAACAACAGCAACGCCTGATCGACCAGATGCGGACCGAGATCATACCAGACACCGCTGCCCGGCCCCGATCGCTCGCGCCAGCGGTCGCGGACGTCCGGCCTGAACCGATCGAAGTGCGATTCGAAATGCGTGACGTCGCCGACGACACCGGCGTCGATCGCGGTGCGCACGGTCAGGAAATCACTGTCCCAGCGGCGGTTGTGGAAGACGGACAGCAGCACGCCCCGATCTTCCGCCAGCGCGACAAGCCCGCGTCCCTCATCGAGATCGAGCGTGAACGGTTTGTCGATCACGACATGCTTCCCCGCCGCGATCGCTGCCCTCGCGAGCGGTGCATGCGTCTCGTTCGGCGTTGCGATTACGACGAGGTCGATCTCCTGGGCTGCGATCAGCGCGTGCGGATCGGCGTGGACCGCCATTCCCGGAAAGTCCGCCTGCACCTTGCGGGCATCGCTGGACGACACCGCGCGAAGTTCGAGCCCCGCGACCGACGCTATCAATGGGGCATGGAAGGTCTTGCCCGAAAACCCGTAGCCGATCAGTCCGACGCGCACGGGGCCGGCGTGTTCGTCCGTCATGTTCATCGCCTCAGTCCATGCCCGCGCGGATCGCCGCCGCCGCCAGAAACGGTGCGCCCGCAACGAGAACGAGGCTGACCGCGGCGAGCAGCTTGATCGCGCCCGCGCCGCCGGTCGGATCGAGCGATCCCGCGCCGAAGATCAGCACCGGTACCGCGAGCGGCAACATCACGAGTCCCGTCACCGCGCCGCCGCCGCGAACGCCCGCGACCAGCGCACTAGTCGCGACCGCGAGTGCGGCGAGGCCGGGCGTGCCGATCAGCAGGCCGATCTCGACGCGGAGCAGCGTGTCGGCCGACAGGTTGAGCAGGCCGGCGGCGATCACCGCGGCGAGCATCAGCGGGGGGCCGAAGCTCAGCCAGTGCGCGATCGTCTTAGCCAACGCGACCAGCGCGAGCGACATCCCGCGGACGACGAACTGGTCGAACACCCCCGCCTCCAGATCGGGACCGACGAGGCGCTCGACCGGCAACAAGGCCGCAAGCACTGCCGCGGTCCAGATCACCCCGCCGCCGATCCGCGCGAGCAACGCCGCGTCGGGGCCGATCGCGAAGGGGAACAGCGTGGCGACCAGCAGGAAGAACGCGACCACCAATGTCGCGCCGCCGCTCGACACGCTACGGCGGAGGTCGCGACGGATCAGCGCGATCACAACGCGATCTCCTGCGCGTGGGGAAGTGCCAGCGGCTGATGCGTGGCGACCAGCGCGATCCCGCCGGTGGCGCGGTGCTCGGCGATCAGCGTTTCCAGTCGTGCGATCGACACCGTGTCGAGCCCGTTGGCGGGTTCGTCGAGCAGCCAGACCGGCGCCCCGCTGGCAGCAACGCGGGCGATCGACGCGCGGCGGCGTTGCCCGGTCGACAGCAGGCGGACCGGAATATCCGTGAGCGCATTTAGATCGAGTGCGGACAGGGAGTGGGCGATCCGGGTATCGGGGGCGGGCGCAGTGTCCAACGCGGCCCAGAAACGGAGTGCCGCGATCAGCGTGCGGTCCGAGTCGAGCGCGCTCGCTTCGGTCAGCAACGCCTTGTTCGCGTCACACGTCACGGCGCCTTCGAATGGCGTGAGCAGGCCGGCGGCGATGCGGATCAGGCTCGATTTTCCGACGCCATTGGGCCCGGTGACGATCGCCGCATCGCCCGGCTCGAGGTCGAACGATACGCCCGAGAACAGCAATCTTCCGCCCCGTACGCACGCCACGTCGCGAAAGCGAAGGCTCACGCGGCCCGATCTTCGGCGGCGTCTTCCAGCGCATGCATATCGTCGTCGCTCAGGCCGAAATGATGGCCGATCTCGTGGATCGTCACATGCGCGACGAGATCGTCGAGGCGCACCTCGGTCTCGATCCATTCCTCCAGGATCGCGCGGCGGTACAGCACGATCCGGTCGGGCATCGGCGCGACGTCCATCGACGATTTCTCGCCGAGCGGGCGGCCGTGATACAGTCCCGACAGGTCGAACGGATGTTCGAGGCCCAGCGCCGCCAGCGTCTCGTCGTCGGCAAACTCCTCGACCGCGAACACGATGTCGCCGAGATGCTCGGCGAACTGCACGGGCAGCCTGGCGATCGTCGCCCGCGCGATGGCCTCGATCGTGTCGGCGTCGGGGGCCTCCCCGGATATTGTCGCTTGCCCGCTCATGCCGCCAGCCATACGCGTCGGCGAACTGTTGCGGCAAGGGAGAGCCCGATGATCGAAGCGCTGAACGATACCGAGCGGGCCGAGGCGCTCGATGGGCTCGACGAGTGGGATTACGACGATGCGCGCGACGCGATCACGCGGACGATCGTGTTCGCCGATTTCGTCGAGGCGTTCGGCTTCATGACGCAGGTGGCGCTGATCGCCGAGCGCGCGAACCACCATCCGGAGTGGAAGAACGTCTGGAACCGCGTGGAAATCCTGTTGACCACGCATGACGCAGGCGGCCTGTCACCGCGCGATATCGAGATGGCCGAAGCGATCGACGCCATCGTCGGCGACGCCTGAATCCGACCCCCAATCCTCCCCCGCCAGGGGGAGGTGGCGCCGAAGGTGACGGAGGGGGAGGACACGGAACCTCGGTCATCGCGTACCGCCCCCTCCGTCTGGCAAGTGCCAGCCACCTCCCCCTGGCGGGGGAGGATCAAGTGGTCAGCCCTTCCGCATATCCCGCCGCATGCGCTTGCGCAGCGCACCCGGCATCCACCGCGCGGCGAATGCCATCCGGTGCGCGGTCTTCCCCACGAAAGTGTGTACCTTATCGCCGTGCACTGCGGCCCAGGCCGCCTCCGCGACCTTGTCCACCCCGGTCAGTTCCAGCCCCGCACCCGTCACCGTCTCGCGGATCGAGTGGTTCGTGTTCCCCGCCGCGGAATCGAGCAGCGGCGTGTCGATGAAGCTCGGCACGATCGAACGCACCTTGATGCCATCCGCCGCCCATTCGCCGTCGAGCGCCTCGGTGATCGCGCGCACCCCGAACTTGGTCGCGGAATAAGGCGCTAGTCCCGCCGAGCCATAGATCGCCGATGCCGACGCAGTGTTGAGCAGGCACGATCCCGGCGTCCGCTTCAGATACGCATGGCCGATCCGCGCACCGTTCAGCGCGCCGACCAGGTTGATCGCGATCACCCGGTCGATCTCGGCGAAGTCGGTCTCCGCGAGCGGTCCGCCCGATCCGATCCCGGCATTGTTGAACAGCACGTCGAGCCGCCCGCCGGTGGTCGCGACGAACGCATCGAGCGACGCCACCCAAGCATCGCGGTCGCGCACGTCCATCTGGTAGGTGCTGACCATCCCCGCGGGCAGCAGCGCGGCAGTCTCGGCAAGCCCTGCGAAATTGACGTCGGCGAGTCCGACCCGCCAACCTTTCCGCGCGAACAATATCGCGGTGGCGCGGCCGATCCCCGATCCGCCGCCGGTAATGAAAATGCCCTGCTGGCTCATACCCTCTCCATTTGATTTTCCGGTATGTTTCCCGCATCCTGCGCGCAGATGCCAGACAATTCCCCAGCGCTCGCTTTCGAACGCGTCACCAAGAGATACCCAGGCGCTGGGGGCACGACGATCGCCGTCGACGCGGTCTCGCTGGAGATCGCACGCGGCAGTTTCGTCGCGCTCGTCGGCACGTCCGGTTCGGGCAAGTCGACGCTGTTGAAGACGCTCAACCGCCTGGTCGAGCCGAGCGAAGGCCGCGTGACGATCGACGGTGCCGACGTCGCTGCCGAGCCCGCGCCCGAACTGCGCCGCCGGATCGGCTACGTCTTCCAGAATATCGGCCTGTTCCCGCATATGACGATCGCCGAGAACATCGCGATCGGCCTGCGCATCGCCGGGCGCACGGACGAGGCCAAGGTCGGCGAACTGCTCGACCTCGTCGACCTGCCCCGCGACATCGCGAGCCGGATGCCCGACGCGCTCTCGGGCGGCCAGCGCCAGCGTGTCGGCATCGCCCGCGCGCTCGCACCCGGCGCGAAACTGCTGCTGCTCGACGAGGCGTTCGGCGCGCTCGACCCGGTCACGCGCGATGCGCTCGGCACGCGGATCCGCGAACTCCACGACCGGCTCGGGCTGACCACCATCCTCGTCACGCACGACATGGCGGAGGCGCTGCTGCTCGCCGACCGCGTGCTGGTGATGAAGGCGGGGCGGATCGTCGCCGACGCCACGCCCGCCGACCTCGTCGCCGGCAAGGGTGGCGACGACGCGCAGGCGCTGGTGCAAGTGCCGCGCGCGCAGGCCGAACGCCTCCAGGCGCTAGTCGCATGAGGGGGGTCGCATGAGCGCCTTCCTCGATGCGCTCGGCCGCGTGCCGCCGCTGCTCGCCAACCACGTCCTGCTCTCCGCGGCGGCGCTGCTGCTCGGCATCGCGATCAGCCTGCCGCTTGGCATATGGTCCGCGCGGAACGCGACCGTGGCGCGCGTGTCGCTCGGTTTCGCGAGCCTCGTCCAGACGATCCCGAGCCTTGCACTGCTCGCGCTATTCTACCCGCTGCTGCTCAGCCTCTCCGCGCTGGTCGGCGGCGGCATTCCCGCGCTCGGCTTCCTCCCGTCGCTGATCGCGCTGACGCTGTATGCGCTGCTGCCGATCCTGCGGAATGCGGTGGCGGGGTTGCACGGCATCGATCCCGCGGTGATCCAGGCGGCAGACGCGGTCGGCATGACGCCCGCGCAGAAACTGCGGCTGGTCGAGGCACCTCTGGTCGCGCCCGTGCTGATCGCCGGCATCCGCACCGCGGCGGTCTGGACGATCGGTGCGGCGACGCTGTCGACGACGGTCGGCCAGCCGAGCCTCGGCGACATGATCTTCGCGGGATTGCAGACGCAGAACTGGGCGCTGGTGCTCGCCGGCTGCGTCTCGGCGGCGGCGCTTGCGCTGGCGGTCGACGCGCTGATCGGGGCGATCGAATACGGCATCCGCGCGCGCCGCCGCTGGCTGTGGATCGCGAGCGCGGTGGTGCTGGTCTTGGGAACCGCGGCGGCGACCGCCCCGCTGTGGCCCAAGGGCGGCGCAGACCGCACCGTGGTCGTCGGCGCGAAGAACTTCGCCGAGCAATACATCCTTGCGCGGCTGATCGGCGACCGGCTCGAACATGCCGGCTATACCGTCGAATATCGCGACGGCCTCGGATCCGCGGTCGTCTTCGGGGCGCTCTCCGGCGGCGATATCGACGTCTATGTCGATTATGCCGGGACGATCTGGGCGAACGAGATGAAGCGCAACGACGTCCCCGAACGCCCGGCGATGGTCGCCGCGATCGCCGACTGGGCGACGCGCGAACATCATGTCGGCCTGGTCGGGTCGCTCGGGTTCGAGAACGCCTATGCCTTCGCGATGAAGGGCGACGCGGCGAAGGCCAAGCGCATCGCCAGCCTCGACGATCTGGTGAAGGCCGCGCCCGGCATGACGCTCGGCAGCGATCTGGAATTCCTCGAACGTCCCGAATGGGCCGCGGTGAAGCGCGCCTATCCGTTGAGATTTGCAAAGACGACGCCGTACAGCCCGACCTTCATGTACCGCGCGCTGGAGAGCGGCAATGTCGACGTCATCTCCGCCTTCTCGTCCGATGGCCGGATCGCCGCGGACGGGCTTACCGTGCTCACCGACCCGCGGCGCGCGATCCCCGGCTACGACGCGATCCTGATGGTCGCGCCGAAGCGGGCAGGGGACGCCAAGTTCCTCGCCGCGCTGAAGCCGATGGTCGGCCGCATCCCGGTCGAGGCGATGCGCGCCGCGAACTACCGGGTCGACCGCGATACCGACAAGGAAACGCCCGAGGCCGCGGCGAAATGGCTCGCCACCAAGACCGGACTTCAGGAATAGGCGCGGTAGAAGAACACGATCGTCGTCGCGATCGTCACCAGCAGCGTCCACACGCGGATCACCTGCGGCGACAGCAACAGGCCGAGTTTCGCGCCGAAATGCCCGCCGACGATCCCGCCGATCAGCATCGGCACGCATAACGCCCACACCACCATGCCGGTCGCGATGAAGATGATCGTCGCGGCGAGGTTCGCGACCGCCAGCATCAGCGTCCGCGGCGGCGCGAGCGTCGCGGGCGTCGCGCCAGACAGCAGCCCCCACGCAGCGGTCAGCATCAGCCCGACGCCGCCGCCGAAGTATCCGCCATAAATCCCCAGCAACGCCTGCACCGCGACCAGCGACTTCGGCCCGATCTCGACCCGCGACCGCAGCCACAGCGACGCGCGCGTGCCGAACGCGATCGCCAGCGTCGCGAACAGCAGCAGCCACGGCACGATCAGGTCGAATGCGCGTGCCGACGTAGCGACCAGCAACAGGCTCCCGACCAGCCCGCCGACGAAGGTGATCCCCGCCATGGTCTTCATGCTGACGCCGGAGATCGGCTGGAGCCCATGCCGGTACGCCCACGCGCTCGCCATCGCGCCCGGCTGGAGCGAGACGTTGCTGGTCGCGTTCGCAAACGTCGACGGCACGCCGAGCCCGATCAGCGTCGGCATTGTCGCAAAGCTGCCGCCGCCCGCGAGCGCGTTCATCGCCCCGCCGAGAACCCCAGCCCCTGCCGCCAGCGCGACCGCAGTCCACTCAAGCAAAAGCGTCGGACTCGGCGGCGGCCTCGCGATCGATCTGCGCGCGGCTCTTCTTCTCCGACGCGGTCTTCAGCTGCCCGCATGCCGCATCGATATCGCGACCGCGCGGCGTCCGCACCGGTGCCGAAATTCCCGCGCCGAACACGATGCTCGAGAACGACTTGATCCGCTCGGGCGTCGAGCACTCGTATTGCGCGCCCGGCCACGGGTTGAACGGAATGAGGTTCACCTTCGCCGGCAGCTCGTACTTCCGCAGCAACCGCACCAGCTCGCGCGCGTCGTCGTCGGAGTCGTTCTTGTCCTTCAGCATCACATACTCGAACGTGATGCGGCGCGCGTTGTTGGTGCCCGGATAGTCCGCGCACGCCTGCAACAATTCCTCGATGCCGTACTTGCGGTTGAGCGGCACGATCTCGTCGCGCACTTCCTTGGTAACCGCGTGCAGCGATACGGCGAGGTTCACGCCGATCTCGGCCCCCGCACGCGCCATCATCGGCACTACGCCGCTGGTCGACAACGTGATCCGCCGCCGGCTCAGCGCGAGCCCCGCGCCGTCCATCACCAGCTTCAGCGCGTCGCGGACATTCTCGAAATTATACAGCGGCTCGCCCATCCCCATCATCACGATGTTGGTGAGCATGCGGCCCTCGGGCTGGCTCGGCCATTCGCCCAGCGAATCGCGCGCGAGCATTACCTGGCCGACGATCTCGGCGGGCGTCAAATTGCGCACCAGCCGCATCGTGCCGGTGTGGCAGAAGGTGCAGTTGAGCGTGCAGCCGACCTGGCTCGACACGCACAACGTACCGCGATCCGCGTCGGGGATGAACACCATCTCGTAATCCTGCGCATCGTCCGACCGCAGCAGCCACTTCCGCGTCCCGTCGGTCGACACTTGAGCCTCGACCACGTTCGGCCGGCTGATCACGAAGCGCTGCTCCAGCCACGGGTGCATCGTCTTCGAGATATCGGTCATCGCCGAGAACTCGGTCGCACCGCGATTGTAGATCCAGTGCCACAGCTGTTTCGCGCGCAGCTTGGCCTGCTTCTCCTCAAGCTGCGATGTCTCCAGCGCCATCCGCAGATCGGCGAGCGACAGCCCGAGCAAGTCGATCCGCCCATCGCTGCGCGGCACGAAGCTGCGGGGAACGGGCACGGGATCGATGTGCCCCGGAATGGGCATGAGGTTCGCGGCGGTCTGCATGCGCGAGCCCGTAGCGGAATTTTCGTGATTTTTCTACTGGCTGCAGGACGCACGCCAGAATCGCTTCGCAGTCACTCCGCAGTTACTCGAGAAAGAGCCACCACCCCGGCGAAGGCCGGGGCCCAATTGGAAAGGTCGTTGTAACGGAGAACTGAGTGTCGTCATTCCCGTCCCCCAATTGGGCCCCGGCCTTCGCCGGGGTGGTACCAGTGGGTGGGAGGCTCGCCCGAAGTTTCACCCCCCGCTACACGCCAACACAGCCGCATCAACCGCCGTCGCCGCGCCCGACAGCGCATACACATCGACGAACGGCCGCCCCCCGGCGCCGACCGCCTCCACGCTCATGCTCCGCCCCGACCGCATCGCCGCCACGATCGCTCGATCGCTAGGCGCATCACCAGCCCACGCATTCAACCCGCTTGCCACCAGCGCGAATCGCCGCTCGCCGACCGTCAGCGTCACCCCCGCCGACCGATCAGGCTCGCGACTGAGCCGCACATACAAGGACGCGCGCAGACCCCGCTTCGGCCACGTCGCGACGCTGGCAAACCCCGAGGCACGCCCCCCCGCCATCACCGGCCGCGCAATCGCGTAACACCGCGCCGGACTCGCATCGCGAAACGCTCCCCATCCCTGGTAGATGCCGATCGTGTCACGCGCCGCCGCGGGAGCAGCGATCGCCAACGCCAGCAGGACCGCGATTTTCACGCCGGAGCAAATCCCGTACCCAGATGCGGCACCGTCGCGCGTCCATTCTCGACCAGCGTAACCGACCCCTGCGGCAACCCCCTCGCAACCGGCGCGCCCAGCAACGGATCGACCGCCGCCCCGGTCATCACCCCCAGCATCACCCGACTCGAAATCCCGTGCATGATCACCAGCCGGTCGCCCGCATCTTCCGCCGTATCCGCCAGCCACCCGCCGACTCGTGCCGCGATCTCTGCATAGGTCTCGCCATCCGGCGAAGGTTTCAACGTCCCCCCCGGCAGCATCACCGGCCCGACCTCGTCGACGACGTCCGCATAATAGCGCCCGCCCCACGACCCCATGTCGATCTCGACCAGCCGCGGATCGGTCCGCGCATCATGCCAGTCCAGCTCCAGATGTTCGCAGATCACTGCGAGCGTCTGCAAGGCCCGCCCGGTCGGCGACGCCCACAACGTCAGCGCCGGCTTCACCCCCAGCAGTTCCCTTAACGCCCGCCCAAGTTCGTCTGCCTGCGCGAACCCAGCGCGCGTCAACGGCGTATGCGCGGCATTCCCCTGCAACCGATGCGCCGCATTGAACACGGTTTCGCCGTGCCGCGCGACGAAATCGCGACCTTTCCGTAGGGCCGGAATGTCGGTTGATCGGGCGTTCACTTCACCCTGCCGTTGGCTTGGAATCATGGCCCGCGTTTCAACCCCCTGTGGCGCAAAAGCAACGGATTTTCGCGTTTATCTGGGGTTCATGCAACGCCCGCGCGGTTGGTCCATTGGAGCGGTCCGCCCCGCGTAATGGGGTGCCAGTTTAGTAAGGAGTAACCCCAATGCGTACGCTTATCGCCGTCTCGCTGCTCGCCACCACCGCAGTCGCAGCCCCCGCGCTCGCGCAGACCAACCCGACCTTCACCGGCCCTCGTGTCGAGGCCACGCTCGGCTACGACCACACCGGCGCCGGCAGCAGCGTGTCCAACAACAACGGGCGCGACGACCAGAAGATCGACGGCCTGTTGTACGGCGGCGGCATCGGCTACGATATCGCGACGTCGGACAACATCGTGCTCGGCGCCGAAGCCGAACTGACCGGCTCGACCGCGAAGAGCGACCGCAACGATTACACCAGCGACTTCGGCTATGGCCGCGTCAAGCAGGGCCGCGACATCTATGTCGGCGCGCGCGCGGGCTATGTCGTCGCACCGACGACGATGCTGTACATCAAGGGCGGTTACACCAACTCGAAGCTCGAAGTGCTCGCCGGCAGCACCAGCCAGACCACCGACAATAATTTCAAGCTCGACGGCTGGCGCGTCGGTGCGGGCGCCGAGCACGCGATGGGCCCGAACAGCTATGCCAAGCTCGAATACCGCTATTCGAACTATGAGCGCGGCAATATCGACTATGCGACCGGCGGCACCAGCAGCCGCTTCGACGTCGATACCGACCGTCATCAGGTCGTGGCGAGCTACGGCTTCCGCTTCTGATCGCTTTAACGCGACGTTTACCGTGATCAAAGAAGGGTCGGGGCGCTTGCTCCGACCCTTTGTTGTTGGGTAAGCCATCTGCGGATTGCCCCCAGCCCCGAGTCCGGCTGCGGTGGCGGGGGGAATTACGATGAAGGCGACGATCGAACGCGCAACGCTCCTCAAGGGGCTGAGCCATGTCCAGTCCGTGGTGGAGCGGCGCAACACCATCCCCATCCTGTCGAACGTGCTGATCGAGGCGACCGCCGAGGGCACGCTCAAACTGATGGCGACCGACCTCGACTTGCAGATCAACGAATCGATCGCGGCAGCCGTCGACCAGGCCGGCGCGACGACCGTGTCCGCGCACACGCTGTTCGACATCGCGCGTAAGCTGCCGGAAGGCTCGCAGGTCCAGCTCGCCGCGTCGGAAGGCCGGATGAGCATCGTCGCAGGCCGCGCCCGCTTCTCGCTCGGCACGCTGCCGCGCGACGATTTCCCGGTGATTGCCGAAGGTGAGTTGCCGACCCAGTTCGAGCTGCCCGCCGAAACGCTCAAGCAGATCATCGACAAGACGCGCTTCGCGATCTCGACCGAAGAGACGCGTTATTATCTCAACGGCATCTTCCTGCACGTCGCGGACGGCGACAGCTCGAACCCGGTGCTGAAGGCCGCCGCGACCGACGGCCACCGCCTCGCGCGTGTCACGCTGCCGCGTCCCGAGGGCGCCGAATCGATGCCCGACGTGATCGTGCCGCGCAAATGCATCGGCGAGTTGCGCAAGCTGCTCGATGAGGTCGACGGCTCGGTGGGTGTGTCGCTGTCGCCGACCAAGATCCGCTTCGATCTCGGCCAGGCGATCCTGACCTCGAAGCTGATCGACGGCACCTTCCCCGATTACAGCCGCGTGATCCCGACCGGCAACGACAAGATTCTCAAGATCGACCCGAAAAGCTTCATGGAGGGTGTCGACCGCGTCTCCACGATCGCTACCGAGAAGACGCGCGCGGTGAAGATGGCGCTCGACCGCGACAAGATTACGCTGTCGGTGACCTCGCCCGAAAACGGCACCGCCGCGGAGGAAGTCCCCGGCGATTACGTCGCGCTCCCGTTCGAGATCGGCTTCAACAGCCGTTATCTGATGGACATCCTCGCACAGATCGACGGCGACATGGTCGAGGTCCACCTCGCCGACGCCGCCGCCCCGACGCTGATCCGCGAAAACGACAAGTCGCCCGCGTTGTACGTGCTGATGCCGATGCGGGTGTGAGCGATACCTGCTCAAATTGCGGAGCCGTGCTCAAGGTTGGAATGATTTCGTCAAATCAACCTTTGTCTCCGGGCCGGCTTCGCGTGATCAACTTGGCCAGTTCCGAGCATCTCGATGCCGCGTGCAACAAGTGCGGGGATCCATCGTATCGAGATGCGACGGAAGCGCTGGAATTAGAGTCACGCGAACTCCGCGCCAAGCTAACAGCGATTCTGTCGCATGTTCCTATCGTCTCATTGCAACAGCCGATGGGCTGGACCTATGAGCCGCTTGGAATAATTACCGCGCAAACAGTGACCGGGACGGGCATTTTCTCGGACGTTGCGTCTGCCTTTACCGATCTGTTTGGCACTCAATCTGGCACATATAACGCAAAATTGCGTGACGGCGAAAACCTATGCAAAGCGTCACTGCGGGCCCAAGCTATCGAGCAAGGCGGCAATGCAGTTCTTGGTGTCGATGTCGATTACGCTGATGTAGGCGGCCAGCGTGCCATGTTGATGGTGTGCATGACAGGCACTGCGGTGTCCCTGACGCAAATCGTCCCAGACGATCCTTCGTTTTTCGATGCAACGCGAGACGGCGCCTCACTCGCTAACCGGGCGAGAGACATTCAAGATGCGCTGCAAAGCGCTAGGGTTTGATCGACGTATACGAGGAAAGCTCGCTTCAGCGGATTCGTCATATCGGATTTGATTTAGATCCTATCGAACGGACTGACTGGCGGAGCGGTTAGTTCGTTCAAGCCGAGATCTCCGTCCTAGATTGACTCCGCACTCAGCGCTCAATACTAACAGTAATGTCAGTAAGGAGTCGACTCGATGGCGAAGCTTCCTCCGTTTCCCGGTACGACTGGTCGTCGCGATTGGCGCACGGCGTTCGATGCGATCAAGAAATTGCTCGCGAATGGCGACGACACAACACAGGTGTTCCGGATCATGCGCGCGCTGAACGTCGGCAATGCGCCGATGAACTACGCGCGGCTGATCGCAACGGAACAGGGCGGGCGGATCGCCTATGACCGCGTAGAACTGGCGCAGCGTTTCTCCGACCCCGCGTTCGTCGCGAGCTTCGCGACCGGCACGGTCGGGGCGGCGTATCGCACTTTCCTCGAGACGACGGGCTATTCCGCGGACGGGCTGGTCGAGGTCTCGCGGCTTACGCCGAGCGAGGACGACATGGCGCATCCCTATGCGTGGTTCGGCCGGCGGGTACGCGACACGCACGACATCTGGCACGTGCTGACCGGCTACAAGGCGGATGAAAGCATGGGCGAAGCGGCACTCGTCGCGTTCAGCTACGCGCAGGTCGGCGGACTCGGCTGGGCGCTGATCGGCTCGGCGGCGGCGCTGAAGAGCATGCGAGTCACCGGCAGCAAGCTGTTCGCGAAGGCGGTCTGGGAAGGCTATCGCAACGGCCGCAAGGCGAAGTGGGTGTCCGGCGAAGATTATCTCGAACTGCTCCACGAACCGCTGGAGGCCGCGCGCGAACGGCTCGGGATCGTCACGCCGGTCGCGTATTTGCGTGCGCAGCGCGAGCTCGGGCCGGCGCTAGCGTCGTATCTCAGCACGCAGAAGGCCGCGACCGCGGCAGCCGCACCCGCGATCGCGCCGGAGCGGATCGCCGCCTGACGCGATGCTCGGTAGCGGACTGGACGTGTCGCTAGCGCAGATGTGATCAGATCGGTCCCTTGCCCGTTCGTGCTGAGCGAAGTCGAAGCACCGGAGCTTGAACCGCGCCTTCGACTTCGCTCAGGGCGAACGGAAAAGGGCGATGCAATCGGTTTCGAAACTGCTCTAAGGCCGAGGCAATGCTGTCGCGCCTCGTCCTCACCGATTTCCGCAATCACGCCGACCTGACGCTGGCGCCGGGACCAGGGTTCGTCGTGCTGACCGGCGAGAACGGCGCGGGCAAGACGAATATCCTGGAGGCGGTGTCGCTGCTCGCGCCCGGCCGCGGACTGCGAAGGGCCGCACTCGGCGAGATGGCACGACAAGGCGGGGCAGGCGGCTTCGGCGTCGCGGCCACATTGTTGCCCGAGCGCTCGCACAAGAACGCAGCAGAATTCCCCTCCCGCTTGCGGGAGGGGTTAGGGGAGGGGACGACGTACGTACTGGCGTCCGATCCCGAGGAAAGCGCGCCCCTCCCCCGACCCCTCCCGCAAGCGGAAGGGGAGTTAGAAGAGGACGAGATGCAGCCGGGCGAGGCGCCCGCAGTGGGCGAAGTCGACGTCGCAACCGGGACTCTCGCCTCCGCCCCCGAACGCCGCATCGTCCGCATCCAGGGCGCCGCCACCACCGCCAACGCGCTGGCGGAGTGGCTCACCATCCTCTGGCTCACGCCCGCGATGGACCGCCTCTTCGTCGCCCCCGCGGGCGAACGCCGAGGCTTCCTCGACCGTCTCACGCTGGCGCTCGCCCCGAGCCATGCGCACCACGCCGCCCGCTACGACGCCGCGATGCGCGCGCGAAACCGCTTGCTCGCCGACGAAGGCCGCCCCGACGGCGACTGGCTCTCCGCGCTCGAAGCACAGATGGCTGAGCACGGCGCCGCCGTCGACGCGGCCCGACGCGAGACGGTGGCGCTGCTCGGCACGAGGCTTGCGCATCAGGACGACGGCCCGTTCCCACGTGCCGGCCTGACACTCGAAGGCTGGAACGGCGACACCACCCGTCTCCAGGCCGACCTCGCCCAGGGCCGCGCGCGCGATGCCGCCGCGGGGCGCACGCTCGGCGGCCCCCACCGCGTCGACCTGATCGTCACCCACCTCGACAAGGCGCGAGCCGCCTCTCTTGCCTCGACTGGCGAGCAGAAGGCGCTCCTCCTCGGCATCGTCCTCGCCCACGCCGACCTCGTCGCCGAACGCACCGGCCAGCCCCCCGTCCTGCTCCTCGACGAGGTCGCCGCACACCTCGACCCATCCCGCCGCGCGGCGCTGTTCGCTCGGCTCTCAGGTCGCGGCCAGGTGTGGATGACCGGAACCGAAGACGCGCTGTTCGATGCGATCGGCACGCAGGCAACGCGCATCGCGGTCGGGCGTTAGGCTGAACGCGCGCTGTCGACCGGACTCACCGCGCGTTCAAGCGGGCGCGGGCAAAGCTCCGTCCATCGAAGACACGGAGAGACGATGATGACCCGGAATTTCACGCGCGCAGCCCTTGGCGTCCTGATGGTCGCAGCAACCACCGCCCCCGTTTTCGCGCAAGCGCGAGACGACGGACGTCCCGAGGGGCGTTACGACATGAGCCGCGCCCCCTGGTTACGCCCCGGCTATCGCCTGGAAGGTGCAGGCGTGCCTGTGCTCTTCCCCGAACTGCGCAATACGCGGCGCGGCATCGCATTCGTGATGCCGAACTTCGACGCGAACGGCGATGGCCGTATCAGCCCGCGGGAAGCCGACGACGCGAACCGCGAATTCGCGCGCATTGCAGGCCCTCGCCGCGACCGGTTCGACTGGGATGCGTATGGCCGTGACCCGAGCGCTTATCGCGGCGACCGCGGCGGCACCACCGTGGTCGAAACCACCACGACGTGGGACCGCGGCGCGATGCGCAACTACGGCTTCCGCCAGACCCCACGCGGCGCGACGCTGACGCTGCAGGAGGACGTGCTGTTCCGCACCGACAGCGCCGTGCTGCGTCCCGGCGCGATCGAGAAACTGCGTCCGCTTGCCCGCTATTTGCGTGGCAACCCCGGCGTCCGCGTCGCGATCGACGGGTTCACGGACTCGCGCGGGACGGACGCGCACAACCAGGACCTGTCCGAGCGCCGCGCGGCGAGCGTCCGCCAGGCGTTCGACGACATGGACGTCGTCCGCGCGCGGTTCAGTGTCGTCGGCCACGGCGAGAACCAGCCCGTCGCGACCAACGCAACGCCGGCCGGCATGCGCCTGAACCGCCGCGTCGAAGTGACCCTGCTAGGCCAGCGCGCCGACCGCTTCTGAAGCAAGGACTCCCTCGCCCCTCCGGGGAGAGGGAAGGGGCCCGCGGCCTTGCCGTGGGAAGGGAGAGGGGAGTGAGGCTCGCGAGCCTGATCCCAACTCCCCCTCACCCTCCCGTCGCCTACGGCTCCTCCTTCCCTCTCCCCAAGGGGAGAGGGCCGTCGGGCCAGCGTGCGTTTAGTCGGCCACCACCCCGGCGAAGGCCGGGGCCCAATTGGGGGACATTGCTCACGAAGTGCAGTTCGTCGTTACTGCGACCTTTCCAACTGGGCCCCGGCCTCCGCCGGGGTGGTGCTACCTTCGCCGGCGCGGTGCTAGGATGCGCGCGCTGTCCTACACAGCCCACCCCTGTCACCATCCCCGCATGGCGATCCCAACCCCCTCGAAACCAGCCCGCCCGACCCTCGAAGTGCACACGCGCCGCAAAACGCTCCCAGCGTCTGCACTTCGTGCACTTCCGGCGCGGCACGCCTCGCCCCTACAGGCCATTTCGCTTCCGTTTCGGCCCTCGAATGCCTATATACTCGGCATGGCATCCAACCCCGAAACCAACAATCCCAACCTCCCGAACATGGGCGACTATGGCGCGGACTCGATCAAGGTCCTGAAGGGCCTCGACGCGGTCCGCAAACGCCCCGGCATGTACATCGGCGACACCGACGACGGGTCCGGCCTCCACCACATGGTGTTCGAGGTCAGCGACAACGCGATCGACGAGGCGCTGGCGGGGCATTGCGACCGGATCGACATCGTCCTCAATGCCGACGGATCGGTCAGCGTCACCGACAACGGCCGCGGCATCCCGACCGGCATCCACACCGAGGAAGGCGTGTCCGCAGCCGAGGTCATCATGACCCAGCTCCACGCCGGCGGTAAGTTCGAGAACACCAACGACGAGAACGCCTACAAGGTCTCGGGCGGCCTGCACGGCGTCGGCGTCTCGGTCGTCAACGCGCTCAGCGAATGGCTCGACCTGACGATCTGGCGCAACGGCGAGGAGCATTACATGCGCTTCGCGTTCGGCGACGCGGTCGCGCCGCTGAAGGTCGTCGGCCCCGCCACCGAAGGCCAGAAGGGAACGCGCGTCACCTTCTTCCCATCGCCCGCCACCTTCAAGATCACTGATTTCGACTTCGACAAGCTCGAACACCGGTATCGCGAGCTGGCGTTCCTCAACTCGGGCGTCCGCCTGTTCCTCTCCGACGCGCGGCACGAGGAAATGAAGACCGTCGAGCTCTATTACGAGGGCGGAATCGCCGCGTTCGTGAAGTATCTCGATCGCGCGAAAGTGCCGTTGATGCCCGAGCCGGTCGCGATCAGCGGCACGCGCGACGACGTCACGATGGACGTCGCGCTCCAGTGGAACGACTCGTATTACGAGAACGTCCTCGCCTTCACGAACAACATCCCGCAGCGCGACGGCGGCACGCACATGGCTGCGTTCCGCGCCGCGCTGACCCGCACGCTCAACAACTATGCCGAGAAGAGCGGCATGTTGAAGAAGGAGAAGGTCCAGCTCACCGGCGAGGACATGCGCGAAGGCCTGACCGCGATCGTCTCGGTGAAGTTGCCCGATCCCAAGTTCAGCAGCCAGACCAAGGACAAGCTCGTCTCGTCCGAAGTCCGCCAGCCGCTGGAAAGCCTGATGGCCGACAAGATGGCCGAGTGGCTCGAGGAAAACCCCGCGCACGGCAAGGCAATCGTCGCCAAGATCATCGACGCCGCCGCTGCGCGCGAGGCTGCCAAGCGCGCGCGCGAACTGACGCGTCGCAAGGGCGTGATGGACATCGCCTCGCTGCCCGGCAAGCTCGCCGACTGCCAGGAGCGCGATCCCGCCAAGTCCGAACTGTTCCTGGTCGAGGGTGACTCGGCAGGTGGCTCGGCAAAGCAGGGCCGCGACCGCCATTTCCAGGCGATCCTCCCCCTGCGCGGCAAGATCCTCAACACCGAGCGCGCGCGCGAGGACCGGATGCTGTCGAGCCGCGAGATCGGCACGCTCATCACCGCGATGGGCACCGGCATCCGCGACGACTTCAACGCGGACAAGCTGCGCTACCACAAGATCGTCATCATGACCGACGCAGACGTCGACGGCGCGCACATCCGCACGTTGTTGCTGACGCTGTTCTACCGTCACATGCCGAAGATCATCGAGGGCGGCTATCTCTACATCGCGCAGCCGCCGCTCTACAAAGCGACCAAGGGCCGGTCCGAGGTGTACCTCAAGGACGACGCGGCGCTCGACGAATATCTCGTCGATGCGGGCGTCAATACGATGGTGCTCGACGGCCCCGGCGGCGGTCGTTCGGGCCGCGATCTGAAGGATCTGGTCGATCACGCGCGCCGGATGCGGACGCTGATGCGCTACGTTCCCAAGCGCTACGACGCCGGCATGATCGAGGCGCTCGCGCTCGGCGGCGTGTTCGATCCCGAGGCGTCGGTCGAGGACCGGACCTCGCGTCTGGAGATCGTTACCCGCCGTCTCGAACTCGACGACGGCGATGCGCGCTGGACCGCGGTGCTGACCGAAGACGGCGGCATCCACTTCCAGCGTGCATGGCGCGGCGTCACCGACCATCACATCATCGAAGCCAGCTTCCTGGTGTCGGCCGAGGCGCGCAAGCTGCACGCATTGTCGGGCGAGCATGCCGAGAGCTACGCCCACACCTCGAACCTCGTCCCCGTCAGCAAGGCCTCGCAGGCCGAAGAACCCGAGGCTGAAGAGGGTGCGGAACCTGGCGCCGGTGTGATCGGCTCGGTCACCGCCGTTGCCGCACGCGGCTCGACGCAGGTCTCGCGTCCGAGCCACCTGCTCGACGCAATCCTGACCGCGGGGCGGAAGGGGCTCGCGATCCAGCGCTACAAGGGTCTTGGCGAGATGAACGCGGAGCAGCTCTGGGAAACCACGCTAGACCCGTCGGTCCGCTCGATGCTCCGCGTCACCGCGGTTAACGCCGAGAGCGCGAACGAGATCTTCACGCAGCTGATGGGCGAAGTCGTCGAACCCCGCCGCGAGTTCATCCAGGACAACGCGCTCAACGTCGCCAACCTCGACGTCTGAGTTTCGACCGTCAGCGCCGGTCCTGCCGTGCGCTGGCGGTGAAGCTGCGGAAGGTGATCGACCAGCGCGTCACCTCCATCTCGGCGATGCTGTGCTCCCAGTCGTGGCGCGCCTCGCCGCTGAGATGGTACACGGACCGCGGTGCCAGCGGTACGGCGGCCCGGTCGAAACCGCCCGCCTTGCGCCGCCGGAACCGCATCGTCGCCGGTACGCCGAGCGAAATACCGACGACATGCTCGAACACCGGCCGGTCGCGGTGCCAGCCGATCCCGGCCCCCGGATCGTACCGAATTAGCAACGCCTGGACGAGCGCCTCCTCCGGCAGTTTAGCGAACGCGGCGGCGCTCCGGCGGATCGGCAGCAGCCAGTCGGGCAATGGATCGGTCTCGCCGAACCGGCTCGTGTCGAAGTCGTAATGCCAGCCGAACGATCGGGTCAGCCGCTTGCCCAGCCAACCCTGGAACTGGAACGGCGCCAAGTCCTGTTCGTCGATCCGGGCGATCAGCGCCTCCTCCTCGTCCCGGCTGAGCAGCGCGTCGCGATACTCGAGCCCAGACAGGACGGGCGTGCCGAAAAGGTCTGCGGTCGGATTGGCCATCGAGCGGATGTAGGGATGCAGCCGGCCGTCGCCAGCCAAAAGCCCCGCGGTTGCTCATCAGGCCGCCGCCATCTACCGCGGTGTGCGCTTGCAGGAGACTGATATGACCGCCCATCTCAAGATCGATTTCGTATCGGACATCGCGTGTCCTTGGTGCATCATCGGCCTGCGCGCGCTGGAAGAGGCGTTGGCCCGCGCGGCGGATGCGCTCGACGCGGAGATCGTCTTCCAGCCGTTCGAACTCAATCCGGCGATGCCCGCTGGCGGCCAGAATATCGGCGAGCATATCGCGGAGAAATACGGATCGACCCGCGAGCAGTCGGCGGCGAACCGCGCGATGATCGTCGACCGCGCACGCGACCTCGGCTTCACGATGGCGATGACCGACGCGAGCCGGATCTACAACACGTTCGACGCGCACCGGCTGTTGCACTGGGCGCAGATCGAAGGAGGGCAGGGCGCGCTCAAGCACGCGCTGTTCACGGCCAATTTCACCGACAATGCCGATCCGGGCGATCACCGCGTGCTGATCGATGCCGCGACCAAGGCCGGGCTCGATCCGCTCGCGGCAGAAGAGGTTCTGCGGTCCGGACGCTATGCCGACGAGGTTCGTGCGGCGGAGGAACTGTGGCGTGCTCGCGGGATCAATGCGGTGCCGGCGATCGTGATCAACGACCGGCATCTTATCTCGGGCGGCCAACCGGTCGAGGTCTTCGAACAGGCACTGCGCCAGATCGCCGCGGCGGGCTGACCCGGATCGGGTGGTCAGGCAGCAGGGTTAATTTGCTGGCCGCGTGATTGTCTCGGGCACACTGTACTGCGCCCGATCGACCGGAACAACGGAAGACGCCCCGTCATCGCCCGGTCGAAGATCTTGCCGGCGCGATACCCGCCCCGGCGCGCCTTAGTTCAGCGTCGTCATCTCGACGGGCTTGCCCTTGGTGGTCGGGTTGGACGCGTTCGCCTTGGGTGCCTTTTCGGCCTTGGGCTTGCGGACTTCCTTGCTCGATTTCTTCTGGCTCTTCGCCATCACGGCACCTCATGGGGCGGAAGGCCCCGCTGTCACACTACACGCGTTGCCGCCAATGCCCCTATCTTATCGGTTCGGCGTTCGGCGCAGCAGGTCCAATGTCGCTTGGTCGTCTTCGCCACCGAAGAACCGGTCGAGCGCCGCGCGGAACGGCGAAGGATCGTCGGCGACTGCGGCGAACAGGGTCATCGACGACCGCAACTTCACTGCGTCGATGCCGCCGAGGATCGTTTCGGCGGATCCGGACGCAGCCGTTACCGTCTGCGTGACCTCGATCAGTCGCGGTCCGAGTACCGGATGCGCGAGATATGCCCGAGCCTCGTCCGCCCCGGCAATCGCGTAGGTTCGCGCCATTGCGCTCTGCCCCAGTCCGGCGATCTGTGGGAAGATGAACCACATCCAGTGGCTGCGCTTGGCCCCACGCTGCAACTCCGCCAGCGCCTGCGGATAGACGCCGTCCTGCGCCGCGACGAAACGATCGAGATCATGCTCCATGGACCCGAGATGGTCGCATCACCCTCCCTCCGCAACCACGATGCCGGTCGATGCGTTGCAATGGGGGTTGAGGAGATCAGGTGATGACGACGGTGCGATCATGAGGACAGCAATCGCGGTCGCGTTGCTCGCGGCGCCGCTTCTCATCAGTGGGTGCGGACGCAACGACGATCCCACCAAGACCGCCGCGCCCAGCGGCTTCACCCCGCCCGAAACGCGCGCGCCCGCCCCGATAGCAGGTCAGGCGCAGACCACCCCGATCACTGCCTATGTCGGTAAATACCCGCATGATGCGGTCGACGGCGTCGATTTCTTCGACCGCACCGACGTTGCGACCGGCCTCGTCAATGCGGTCGGAGATGCGAAGCTGCGCGAGATGATCCGCGGCCGATCGGGACCCGCAACGCCCGTTTTCAAGATGGGCGACCGGGTCGCCTCCTGGGGCTGCGAAGAGCATAATTGCGGCGACCACAACTGGACGGTTATCGTCGACCCGAAGCGCGGCAAGACCCAGGTCTGCTACCATGACGCGGCCAAGATGGGCGCGCAGAGCGACTGGTATGACGGCGCAGCCCCCGCCCGTCGTGCCGAAACCTGCCCGTCGGAAGGATAAGCCATGCTCGAACACATCCCCGCCTGGCTTGGCCACGCGATGAGCGGCTTGCGTGCCGGTATCGACAAGCTTGCGATCGTCCAGTTGGGCGAGAACTTCGAGACGTTGACCCTGACCAGCCCGGCGTTCGCGCACGAAGCACGGATGCCGCCGCGCTTCACCGCGGACGGGGAGGGCGCGTCGCCACCGCTCGTGTGGAGCGAACCGCCGGTTGGGACCAAGCGCATGGTGCTGATTGTCGAGGATGCCGATGCTCCGGCCCCGCAGCCTTTGGTCCACGCGATCATCTGGGGACTCGAAGCAGATGCGGGCCAGCTAGCTGAAGGCGCGATCGCTGCGGACGTTGAGGGCGACGCGAAAGGTCGCGATGTCGGTCGGAATTCCTATCTGCGCGAAGGTTGGTTGCCGCCCGATCCGCCCAGCGGACACGGCGAGCATCGCTATGCGTTCCAGGTCTTCGCGATCGGCGTAGGCGCAGGGGATGTCGGTGCGACACCCGGGCGCTCGGCGGTGATCGAGGCAATCACCGGGCATGTGCTGGCGGCAGGGCTGTTGATCGGCACCTATTCGCGCGAAGAAGAGGCGCCCGTAGGGCCGGTGGGGCTGGCCTCGCCCGCCTGACCGTGACGCCCGGCAGGCGCCTCGTCGGTCAGGCGAGCGCGCCGCCAGTCTGTGTCGCGATCAGCAGGATGGTGGTCGAAAAGGCGATGAGGCCGATGAGGATGCTGCGGTTCATGATGGGTTTCCCGATCAAGCGATGGGGATGATCGGGACGGCAGTGCCGACTGCGATGGCTGCGAAGAACAGTGCGCCGACGAGCGAGAAGGCGATGCGCTGAGCGGTTTCGAAACGGATCGACATGAGATTTTCCTTCGATGGTCGGGCGCCGGACCATCCGGCTGCCGATATCGAATGGATTGCATGGTGCGTGCCAGTTTTTTAGATCGTTGATTTTACGCGGTTTATTGTTTTTGCGAAGATCGAGTTGGTACGACGCACCAATTCTTCGTCGCAAATTTCGCCAACCCTCGGGATCAACCCGCGCAGACCCGATCGCGCCCGTCCTTCTTCGCGGTGTAGAGCAACTGGTCGGCCCGCTGGAACGCGGTTTCGGCGGCCTCGTCCGCATGGATCGCGGTCACGCCTGCGGATACCGTAATCACGCCGAGCGCGGTGTCTGTCTCGCGGTTGCGGAAGCGTTTGGCGGCGACCGTCGCGCGGACGGAATCGAGCATGTCCGCAGCTTCGGCCAAGGCGATCCCGCCGAGCAGCACCGCGAATTCCTCGCCGCCGTGGCGAACGACGAGATGTGGCGCGCATTCGGCCGCCATCGCCTGGCCGATCGCGGTGAGCACGCGGTCGCCGACACCATGGCCGTGCACGTCATTGATCCGCTTGAACCGGTCGATGTCGCACAAGGCGAGGCAATAGGGCCCGGCGTCCCGGTCGCGCGTCGCGAACGCTTCCTCGAACGCGCGTCGGTTGGGCAGGCCGGTCAGTACGTCGCGGCGTGCCGTATCGCGCGCTTCGATCAGCTTCGACCGGAGCGAATCGGCCTCCGCGGTGGCCGCCGCCAGACGTACCTCGCTGTCGTGGATACGGGCGATCATCGCGCTTGTGATTTCCGCGATCTCGTCGATCTCCGCCAGTTGCGTAATCGACGCCGCGCTTTTGGCCAGTTCACGGCCAAAGCCATGCGTCTCAGCCTGGATCGTCCGCACGATCTGTACGAAGCCATCGACCTGCTGTTGCGTCTCGATCACGAGCGCGATCGCGGTATCGGGTGTCTGATCGGGGCTGGTGTCTGCAGCGCCGTTGGTCCGCCGCGATCGGCCCGACGGGGGCTCATCGACGACCGTTCCACCGAGCCGCTCGATATCCGATCGGGTGAGACGAACACCGTCCTGCGTCAAGGCGGCGACCTCCAAAGCCAACTGGCTCTCGGGCGCCGACATCACGGCATAGGCAAACGCGTAATGCGCGGGATCGGGGCTCAGCTTCTGCTCGTCGAGGAACACGCCGATCCGCTCGAACAGAGTCGCGTCCGGTCTTGCGTCCCGTATCGATCCGGCCAGTCGTGCATCGCGCATGTCATCCCCCGCGTCCTCGCCAAAGCGATAGACCCGAAAGCGTTATCATAATGTCACCGGACCGGCAGGTATTTGCCGGTCCGGTTTCGATCATTACTTGCCCGTGAGCTTCTGGACCGCAGCAAGCGTCGTTGAGACATGCGCCTCGGGATTCATCTCGTCATGGACGAACGCGATGCGGCCGTCCTTGGCGATGACGTAGCTGGTGCGCTTGGTGATGTCGCGCCCGGCCATCTGCTTGCCGAGCGCGACGTCGTAGCCCTTGACCACGTTCGGCCCGGCGCTGGCGACCGCGAACTTGCCCGCGCACTTCTCGGCGGAGAACTTGCTGAGCGTCTCGACATTGTCGGCCGACATGCCGATCACGGTCGCGCCTGCCTTGGTGAACGCCGGGATTGCTTCCGCAAACGCATGTGCCTCGGCGTTGCAGCCGCCGGTGTAGGCCGCCGGGAAGAAGTAGAGCACGACCGGGCCCTTCTTCAGCTGCTCGGCCAGGTGAACGGTGAACACCTGGCCGGCGATCGCGCCGCGCGTGGTGAAGTCCGGAGCCTTGGCGCCGGGCGCGAGTGCCGCCAGCGCAGGCGCCGCGACGAGGAGGGCAGCGGCGGTGGCAAGTGTCGAGACGAGGCGCATGGATGATACTCCGTTTAGATCGCAATGACCTACGCTGGCGTGATCGATCCGTCCATTGCCCGTGACGCTCGCGCTCGATAGGCTGGAAATATGCCAGTAACCCAAGCCGATATCGATCTCGCGCACCGCCTCGCGGATGCTGCGGGCCACGTCATCCGACCCTATTTCCGCCATGAGCACGGCGTCGAGGTCAAGGACGACCAGTCCCCCGTCACCCGCGCCGACCGCGAGGCCGAATCGGCGATGCGGCGACTGCTCGACGCGGAGCGCTCGGGCGACGGCATCGTTGGCGAGGAGTTCGGCGAGAAGACGGGTGTCACCAACCGCAAATGGGTGCTCGACCCGATCGACGGCACGCGCAGCTTCACCGTGGGGCGCGCGATCTTCGGCACGTTGATCGCGCTGGTCGAGGATGGTTGGCCGGTGCTCGGGATCATCGACCAGCCTATCCAGCGCGAGCGTTGGGTTGGTGTAGCGGGGCGTCCGACGACTTTGAACGGCGTACCGGTCCGCACGCGTACCTGCCGCGAGTTGGCAGGCTCGACGATCGCCACCACCAGCCCGCACCTCTTCGACGAGGTCGACGTCCCGCATTATTTGGCGCTGGTCGCGGCAATCTCGGGCGGCAATCCGAGGCAGGGCCCCGTCTATGGCGGCGACTGCTACAATTACGGCCTGCTCGCGAGCGGGCATCTCGACGTGGTCTGCGAATCCGGTCTCAAGCTCTACGACTTCGCCGCTCTTGTGCCGGTAGTTGAAGGGGCAGGGGGCCGCATGTGCGACTGGAACGGCGATCCGCTGACCGCGGGCAGTGAAGGCCATGTCCTGGCGATCGGCGACCCCGCGCGAATGGACGACGTGCTCGAGGCAATGCACCGGTTGCAGGATGACGGGCACGCCCATGAAGGGCACGACGGTCACGACCACGGATAAGGATTCCCTCCCGCCTGCGGGAGGGGCTAGGGGAGGGCACGACGTACGTACCCGCGTCCGGTCCGCGATCAGCCCTCCCCACCCGCAAGCGGGAGGGGCAAAAGACGTCACCGCAAACCGCAACGCCCCCACATCATCACCCCTCTCCGTCATCCCGGCGGACGCCGGGACCCACGGGCACGGAGCGCTATCCGTCTGAGCGGACCCAACCATGGGCCCCGGCGTCCGCCGGGGTGACGGGGTTGGTGTGGTGAGGAGTAAGCGCTTAGCGACGGCAGCGTCGTAGCCAAGCCGCTATTCGACTCGATCAGCGTATGTACTTCACACCTACGCGCGACATCCGGCCACAGGTAGCACCCGACCACGGCAATATCCGACCCGCATGTCCACCACCGAGCCCCGCTCACACCTCAATCCGTCATCCCGGCGGACGCCGGGACCCATGGACACGCAACGCTAGCCCTTTAAAAGCACCCAGCCATCGAGCCGCGCTCGCGTGACGCTAGAAAGAGCAAGGTAGGGAAGGGGGGCGTACCATCTCCCCTCGCCCTCAGAAGATCCCCAGGAACTTCTTCCGCTGCCCCTTCCGCTCCGCGTCAGACGTCTTCCCGTCCTCGGCCTTGGCAGTCGTCCCGTGACCCACGTCGTCCCGCGGCTGGCCCTTGGTGGTCCGTTGCGCCGCCGCCGTAGCCCCGGAGAGGACCGGCCCGCACGCGGTAGACTTCGCATCCCCGACATCGACGAACGCGAGGATCCCCGCGACCGGCGTCGCCACCAGCGCCAGCCCGAGCCCGCTCCCCACCCGCGCAAGCAGATCCTTCGAGATCACGCTGAGCTTCGGCGCCGCGAACAAACCGCCGACCCCGACCGGCGACTGCCCCGCGAACAGGCTGAACTTCTTCGAATCCGCCCGAAACGCCAGATCCACCGCCTCGTTGCGGAAGCTGAAACCGCCACGGCCAACGATCACGTTCTTGCGCGTGTCGATCAGGATCGGATCCGCCGCCGCGACACCGCCGCGCACGGTAAAGCCGATCAGCCCGCAATTGATCTGTACCGGCTCGTCCAGCTTCCCCTGGAACATCCGCTGCGCAAACGTGCCGATGTCGAGCTCGGCCAATTGAACGTTGCGCACCGAAAGCGCCCCCGACGGCAACACGAACGCGATCCGCCCGCGCGATGACGCCAGCGAATCGTGGATCGAGTCGCCACGGCCATCGAGCTTGATCCGGCCCTTGACGGTCCCGGTGGTCCCGGCCTCGGCCAGCCCATAGCCTTTGAGAAGCCGCCCCAGCGGCGTCGGCGCGAGCCGGATGTCGTAGGACACCGCGCTCGGCCGCGCGCGCGTGTCGAAGATGACGTCCGACGCCACGTTGCCGCGCGCCATCGAGAAGGTCAGCGGGGACAGCGCCAGCCGCCCACGCTCCAGGTCGAGCGTCAGGTCGATGTTGGAAATCGGCAGGTTGCGCGACTTCACCACCCCGATCGTCCATTTCAGGTCGGCATCGAAGATCTGCATCGTCGCGACCGGCAAATTCCCGTCGGGCAGTAGACGTTGCGGAGCGGCGCCCGTGGCGGCGGCGGCTGCCACCGCGCCCTTCGACTCGACGATGTCGGGATTGAAGCCGATAAACGGGGCCGCATCGATGATGTCGAGGCTCTTGGTCGTGAGCACCGAATCAAGATGGATGCGCTCGCCGTTGGTAATCGTCAGCTTGCCCGCGAGATCGGTCCGGCCCGCAAAGCCGCGCAGGTGCGTGAAGGCGTATTCGTCGCCCTGCTTGATGAGCTGCGCGCGCAGTTTGTAGGTCCGCGTGTTCGGGATCGCGACGTCGATCACGCCGAGCAGCGTAGACAGATTGGCGCCGCGTGCGGTGACGGCGAGCGGCACGTTCTCGACATCGGCGATGCTCGGCAGCGTGCCCGCGACGTCGATGATGTTCCCCGCCGCCCGCGCCCGCGCGACCAGCTTGTTCTGTCCGCGATTGGCGGTCGCGTCCGGCGACAGCAGCTGTGCGGTCACGGTGAACGGCGTCTCGCGCAACCGCCCCTTGCCGGTCAGCCCGACCGCACGGCCGATCGTCGCGTCGACCGAGCGGATATCGGCGACCTTGAGATCCGCCAGCACGCGCATCCGCGGATCGAGATAGCGCACCGTCGTACCCGTAACCGTCGCAACGTCGATCCGCGGGAATTCGAGCGGCTTGCCACCCTTCTTGTTCGAGAACGTCCAGGTGTTGGCCGTGTGCGGCGCATTCCACTCCAGGTCGACCGCGCCGTTGACGAGATCGAGCCAATACAGCCGCCGCTTGCCGAAGAGCAGCGACAGCGGCGCTATGCGCGTATCGAGCTTATCCGCTTGGAACAGGTTCGGCTTGCTCGCCCAGTCGGGGTTCGAGAGCGTGAAGTTCTCCGCGTACAGCTTGATGCGGAACGGCGCGAAATAGAGCTGGAAGTCGCCGCGTACGGTCAGTGTCCGGTGCGTGAGCGAGCCGACGACACGCTCGAACGGATGCTTCAGGAAGCGCCCCTTGGTGATGTACAGCACCAGCCAGATCGCGACGATGATCGCGACAATCCCGAGCAGGATGTTGCGCAGTATCCGCCGCTTGCGACGTTTTTGCGCATCGACCGGCGCAGGGGCCGGGGGAGGGGTCTCGATCGGCTGCGTCGGGCTGTCGTCCATGCTTGGCCTATCGCACGACAGCGGCGTCAGTTCCACAACGGTTGATATGGCGGATCAATGCGTCTATGCGGCCCGCTTCCTCGAAGGGAACGCGTTCTACGAATCGCCCGGCCAGTGTGGGCTGCCGCGGCGATTTCAGCGTCCTCCTTCGTAACCGAAAGGATAAAAATGCCCAAGCTGAAGACCAAGAGCGGCGTCAAGAAACGCTTCAAGCTCACCGCCACCGGCCTGCTCAAGCACGGCGTCGCCGGCAAGCGTCACCGTCTGGCGCATCACAACGGCAAGTACATCCGTCAGAACCGCGGCACCAAGCTGCTGTCGAAGGCCGATACCGCAGCAGTGAAGGCCTGGGCGCCTTACGGCCTGCGTTGAGCTGAGAAGGAATTAGACAATGGCACGCGTAAAACGGGGTGTTACCACCCGCGCCAAGCACAAGCGTATTTTGGTTCAGGCGAAGGGCTATTATGGCCGTCGCAAGAACACCATCCGCATCGCCCGTCAGGCCGTCGAGAAGGCCGGACAGTACGCTTACCGCGACCGCAAGGTTAAGAAGCGCACGTTCCGTGGCCTCTGGATCCAGCGCATCAACGCCGGCGTCCGCGCCGAAGGTCTGACGTATTCGCAGTTCATGCACGGCGTGAAGCTTGCAGGGATCGAACTCGACCGGAAGGTCCTGGCCGACATCGCCATGCACGAGGGCGCAGCATTCAGCGCGATCGTCGCCCAGGTGAAGGCGGCTCTCCCCCAGGCCGCGTAATTCGCGACTGAGGTGAGTTTCGGGAGGGCGTCGGTGGGAGACCACCGGCGCCCTTTCTGTGTTTGTGGAAGTGGGCCCTGATTATGGCCACCCCCTCGCCCCCCTCCGTCATCCCGGCGAACGCCGGGACCCATGGTTACGGTGGACCCGGCGAAAACGTGCTACCACAACCCGACCCGCTACCATGGGTCCCGGCGTCCGCCGGGATGACGGAGCTCTTGAGATGAGCGCTCAAGCGGTGATCAGGGGAGCACTAAAATGCGCGAAACCTTCCAGCCGTGCGTCTACATCCTCCACTCCCGCCGCCACGGCACGCTCTACATCGGCGTCACCTCAAACTTGCTCGCAAGGTTGGTTCAGCACCGAGAGGGGTTGATCCCCGGCTTCACTCGCCGGTACGGCATCAAGCGTCTCGCTTACTACGAGATGTTCGACACGATGGAGGCCGCGATCGTTCGCGAGAAGCGGCTGAAGGAATGGCGAAGAGCGTGGAAGATCGAACTGATCGAAGCGCGCAACGAAAATTGGGACGATCTGGGTATCGGCCTCGGGCTGCCCCGCCTAACCGAACCCGCCCTGGGAGTATGACGTGACGCAAGACCTGAACCAGATGCGCGACCACATGCTGACGGCGATCGCCGCCGCATCCGGCCTCGACGCGCTCGACGCGTGCCGGGTCGAGGCGCTCGGCAAGCAGGGCACGATCACCGCGCTGCTGAAGACGCTCGGCAAGATGACGCCGGACGAGCGCCTCGTCCAAGGCCCGCTGATCCAGGGGCTGCGTGAGGCAGTGGCCAACGGCATCGCCGAGCGGAAAGCCACGCTCGAACGCGCCGCACTCGACGCGCGCCTCGCCAGCGAAACGCTCGACATGACGCTCCCCGCCGACGCCACGCCCGCCGGCACGATCCACCCCGTCAGCCAGGTCATGGACGAACTCGCCGAGATCTTCGCCGACCTCGGTTTCGCGGTCGCGACCGGTCCCGAGATCGAGACCGACTGGCATAATTTCACCGCGCTCAACATCCCCGAGACGCACCCGGCGCGCGCGATGCACGATACTTTTTATCTCCAGCAGGGGATCGACGCGAAGGCCGCCGGCACTGCTGACGAGAAGACGACCTTCTCGCTGCTCCGCACGCACACGTCGCCGGTCCAGATCCGCACGATGTTGAGCCAGAAGCCCCCGATCCGCATCATCGCCCCCGGCCGCACCTACCGCTCGGACTCGGACGCGACGCACACGCCGATGTTCCACCAGGTCGAGGGCCTCGTGATCGACAAGGGCATCACGCTCGGCCATCTGAAGTGGACGCTCGAAACCTTCGTGAAGGCGTTCTTCGAGCGCGACGACATCGTGCTTCGCCTGCGCCCCAGCTACTTCCCCTTCACCGAGCCGTCGGTCGAGATCGATGTCGGCTACACGCTGGTCAAGGGCAAGCGCGTCGTCGGCGGCGCCGAGCCCGATGGCTGGCTCGAGATCCTCGGCTCGGGCATGGTCCACCGCAAGGTCATCGAAGCGTGCGGGCTCGACCCCGACGAATGGCAGGGCTTCGCGTTCGGCTGCGGCATCGACCGCCTCGCGATGCTCAAATACGGCATGGACGACCTCCGCCCGTTCTTCGACGGCGATATCCGCTGGCTCAAGCATTACGGCTTTTCGAGCCTCGACGTCCCCACCTTGTCCGGCGGAGTCGGCGCATGAAGTTCACCCTCAGCTGGCTCAAGCAGCACCTCGAAACCAGCGCGACCCTCGACCAGATCGTCGAAGCGCTGACCCGCATCGGCCTCGAGGTCGAAGGCGTCGAGAACCCTGGCGAGAAGCTCGCCGCGTTCAAGATCGCCAAGGTGCTCAGCGCCGAACGCCATCCGCAAGCCGACAAGCTCCAGATCCTGTCGGTCGATGCCGGTAACGGTCCGCTCCAAGTCGTCTGCGGCGCCCCCAACGCGCGCGCCGGGCTGGTCGGCGTGTTCGGCGCACCCGGCGCCTACGTCCCCGGTCTCGACGTCACGTTGAAGCTCGCCAGCATTCGCGGCGTCGAATCCAACGGCATGATGTGCTCGACGCGCGAACTGGAACTCGGCGATGATCACGACGGCATCATCGAACTGCCCGAAGACGCCCCGATCGGCACCGCCTACCCCGATTATGCCGGCCTGACCGACCCGGTCATCGACGTCGCGATCACGCCGAACCGCCAGGACTGCATGGGCGTCCGCGGCATCGCCCGAGACCTCGCCGCCGCCGGTCTCGGCACGCTTACGCCGCTGACGTTCGACACGTTCACGAGTGAGGGCGCAGGTCCCGACGTCCGCACCGACGACACCGCCGGCTGCCCCGCGTTCTTCGCCCAGACCGTCACCGGCGTGACCAACGGCGACTCCCCCGAGTGGATGCGCCGCAGCCTGCTCGCGATCGGCCAGAAGCCGATCTCCGCGCTCGTCGACATCACCAACTATCTGATGATCGACCTCGGCCGCCCGCTGCACGTCTACGACCGCGCCAAACTCTCTGGCGGCCTCGTCGCGCGAAAAGCCAAGGACGGCGAGCAGGTCGTCGCGCTCAACGGCAAGACCTACACGCTCGACGCAACCATGACCGTCATCGCCGACGACGCGGCCGTGCACGACATCGGCGGCATCATGGGCGGCGAGCACTCGGGCGTCTCCGGGGACACCACCGACGTGCTGATCGAATGCGCCTATTTCGATCCCGACCACATCGCCCGCACCGGCCAGAAGCTCACGCTCACCTCCGACGCGCGCAGCCGCTTCGAACGCGGCGTCGATCCGGCGTTCCTCGAAGACGGCCTCGCGATCGCCACCGCGCTCGTGCTCCACATCTGCGGCGGTACGGCCAGCGACGTCACGCGCTCGGGCGAACCCCCGCTAGACCCCCGTGTGATCCACTACGATCCGCGCTTGAGTGCAGACCTCGGTGGCCTCCACGTGGCCCCCGAACGGCAGGCGCGGACCTTGTTGTCGCTCGGCTTCACAATTGGCGCGATCACGTCCGCCGACGCGTTCAGCGACGCGCTGTTCTCGACGATCGAGGGCAAATGGCCGGTCACGATCCCGAGCTGGCGCCGCGACGTCGACGGCCCCGCCGACCTCGTCGAGGAAGTCGTCCGCATCGAGGGCATCGACAACATTCCCTCGACGCCGCTCCCGCGCATGCCCGGCGTCGCCAAGCCAACCGCCACGCCCGAGCAGAAGCTCGAACGTCGCGCGCGCCGCGCCGCCGCCGCCCGTGGTCTCGACGAAGCTGTAACCTGGAGCTTCCTCTCCGAAGCCGAAGCCGCGCCCTTCGGCGGTGGTGCATGGACGCTAGCCAACCCGATCAGCGAAGACCTGAAGGTCATGCGCCCCTCGCTTCTCCCCGGTCTGCTCGCCGCGACCGGCCGCAACCTCAAGCGTGGTCAGCAGAGCGTCCGCCTGTTCGAGATCGGCCGCCGCTACCTCGCCGATGCCGAGCGCGCGACGCTAGGCGTAGTCCTGGCAGGCGACCGCCGCCCGCGCGGCTGGCGCGACGGCAAGGCGGCCAGCTTCGACGCATACGATGCCAAGGCCGAGGCGCTTGCGCTCCTCGCCGCATCGGGTGCTCCGGTCGATAACCTCCAAGTGATGGGAGAGGCCGGCGACGCATGGCATCCCGGCCAGTCCGGCACGCTCCGCCTCGGCCCCAAGACGGTGCTGGCCAGCTTCGGCATGCTCCACCCGTCGGTGTTGAAAGCCTTCGACCTCGACGGCGCCGTTGCCGCGGTAGAACTCTACCTCGACGCGATCCCGCCCAAGCGCGCCACCGGCTTCACCCGCCCGGCCTACACGCCCCCGGCACTCCAGGCCGTCCGCCGAGACTTCGCCTTCCTCGTGCCCGCCGCGCTCGCCACCGACACGCTGGTCCGCGCGGTCAAGGGTGCCGACAAGGTCGCGATCGTCTCGGCGCGCGTGTTCGACGTGTTCACCGGGGCAGGGGTAGAGGACGGTCACAAGTCGGTCGCGGTCGAGATCGTCCTGCAACCGGCCGCCAAGAGCTTCACCGACGAAGAGATCAAGGCCATCGCCGACAAGGTCGTCGCAGCGGCCGCAAAACAGGGCGCGAGCCTGCGCGTCTAAGCGTGCCCTGACCCTGCCCACGGCCAAGCGGCCGCGGGCCCCTTCCCTCTCCCTGGAGGGGAGAGGGAGAGACGCCGAAGGCGGCAAGGGTGAGGGCACGCGCTGGCGTCCTAATACCACCCCGGCGGAGGCCGGGGCCCAATTGGGAAGGCCATCGTGATGACGCGATGCCCTTCGTTAACACCGTTCCCTAATTGGGCCCCGGCCTTCGCCGGGGTGGTGGCGTGCGGGTAGTATGGTGAGCGTTTTGAAGCCTCGCGCGTTTGAAGCTCACGGAAGGAATCTCATGACCGACCTGATCACGATCGCCAACGACCACCTCACCGCGCAAATCAACCCGCACGGTGCCGAGCTCACCCACCTCCACGACGCCGACGGCCGCGAGCTGATGACCGACGCTGACCCGGCCTTCTGGACCGGTCACGCGCCGATCCTCTTCCCCGTCGTCGGCGTCGTCAACGAAGGCGTCATTCGCCTCGACGGCCAGGCCTACCCGATGCAGAAGCACGGCTTCGCCCGCCATTCGACGTTCGACGTCGTCGCGCAGTCGGAAACCTCCGCCACCTTCCGCCTCACCGACAGCGAGGAAACCCGGAAGGCCTACCCGTTCGCGTTCGCACTCGACATCGTCTTCACGCTCGACGGCACGACGCTCGCGATCGAGGCGCACATCCACAACCGCACAGACGCCGCGATGCCGGCAAGCTTTGGCTTCCACCCCGCCTTCGCGTGGCCACTCCCCTACGGCAAAGCCCGCGCAGACCACCGCATCACGTTCGACGCCGACGAACCCGGCAAGCTGAAGGCGATCAGCCCCGACGGCCAGATCGCGGTTGACGAGCGCCCCTCGCCGGTCGAGGACCGCGTCATCGCCTTGCGCGACGAACTGTTCGCCAAGGATGCGCTGGTGTGGGACCCGATCCATTCCGACGCCGTCACCTATGGCGCCAAGACCGGCCCGCAGTTGAAGATCGCCTTCCCCGACACGCGCAAGCTCGGCATCTGGACCAAGCCCGGCGCGGCCTATGTCTGCGTCGAGCCCTGGCACGGCATCGCCGACCCCGAAGGCTATACCGGCGATTATCGCGACAAACCCGGCGTGTTCGAGGTGGTTGCGGGGGGTACGAAGACCATCACGATGAGCGTGACGCTGGTGCCCGCCACCGTTTGAACCAAACGCATCGGCCCTCTGTGATCCTCCCCCGCCAGGGGGAGGTGGCTGGCTCATGCCAGACGGAGGGGGAGGAAAACGAAACCTCTGTTCCGTGTCCTCCCCCTCCGTCACCTTCGGCGACACCTCCCCCTGGCGGGGGAGGATTTACTTTCGAGACTCGATCCAACCTTGGTGCTGTGAGAAATCGCACCCCCTGTCCTCCGCGCCCCGCATCTGCCAAGAGCAGCGCCATGACCGCCGCTGACCCGGCTCACCCATCTTCCCGAGCCAAGACTCGGCGCACCGGACCCACGCCATGACCCAATTTCCCCGCCGCACCTTCGCGATCATATCGCATCCCGATGCCGGCAAGACCACGCTGACCGAGAAGCTGCTGTATTTCGGCGGTGCGATCCATCTCGCCGGCGAGGTGAAGGCGCGCGGCCAGACCCGGCGCGCGCGCTCCGACTGGATGAAGATCGAGCAGCAGCGCGGGATCTCGGTCACCTCGTCGGTGATGACGTTCGAGCGCCAGGGGATCACCTTCAACCTGCTCGACACGCCGGGCCACGAAGACTTCTCCGAAGACACCTACCGCACGCTGACCGCGGTCGATTCGGCCGTCATGGTGATCGACGCCGCCAAGGGCATCGAACCGCAGACGCGAAAACTGTTCGAGGTCTGTCGCCTGCGCAACGTGCCGATCATCACCTTCGTCAACAAGGTCGACCGCGAGGGCCGCGATCCGTTCTCGCTGCTCGACGAGGTGGCCGAGATGCTCCAGCTCGATGTCTGCCCGATGAGCTGGCCGGTCGGCATGGGCGGCGAGTTCGAGGGCGTCTACGATCTCTACGCCAACACGCTGAGCCGTCCCGAAGGCGACAGCCGCGAGTTCATGGGCAAGGCGATCCCGTTCACCGGCATCGACGATCCCGAACTCGCCAAGATCCTCAGTCCCGAAGCGATGGTCCGCCTGAACGACGAAGCCGAACTCGCGCAGGGCGGCTATTCGAGCTTCGACCCCGAGGCCTATCGCGCGGGCAACCTTACCCCGGTCTATTTCGGGTCCGCGCTGAAGGACTTCGGTGTCGCCGAACTGATCGCCGCGCTCGCCGACTACGCCCCGCCACCGCGCGCGCAGCCGGCCGAGCCTGCGCCCGTGTCCCCGGACGAGCCCGAAGTCACCGGCTTCGTGTTCAAGGTGCAGGCGAACATGGACCCCAACCACCGCGACCGGATCGCGTTCATGCGGCTATGCTCGGGCGTGTTCAAGCGCGGCATGAAGCTTACGCCCACCGGCCACGGCAAGCCGATCGCAGTGCATTCCCCCATCCTGTTCTTCGCGCAGAACCGCGAGCTGGCGGACGAGGCGTTCCCCGGCGACATCATCGGCATCCCCAACCACGGCACGCTCCGAGTCGGCGACACGCTCAGCGAAAAGGCCGCGATCCGCTTCACCGGCCTGCCCAACTTCGCCCCCGAAATCCTGCGCCGCGTCGTGCTCAAGGACTTCACCAAGACCAAGCAGTTGCGCAAGGCCTTGGACGACATGGCCGAGGAGGGGGTGACGCAGGTGTTCTACCCCGACATCGGCTCGAACTGGATCATCGGCGTGGTGGGACAGCTCCAGCTCGAAGTGCTGCTGTCGCGCCTCGACGCGGAATACAAGGTCGCCGCCGGGCTCGAACCCGCCCCCTACGAGACCGCGCGCTGGATCTCGGCAGAAGACCCGCTTGAGCTGAAAACCTTCGCCGAGATAAACCGCGGCGCAATGGCCAAGGACCGCGACGGCAACCCCGTCTTCCTCGCCAAGAGCGCCTGGGAAGTGAACTACATCGCCGAGCGCTACGCAAAGATCCGATTCGCCGCCACACGCGAACGGTAGGATATCGGTTTGGCCGGCAAGGTCTTCAAAGACTGCTAGAAGTCTTCGATTCTTGCCGGCCGCGGTTGCAATATTACAAGGTCTGGTCGGTCTTGCCCGGCGACCGATAATGGCGCCGCTCCATCAGGCGCCTCGCGGGATTTTCCCGCAGCAATTTCACCGCCCAGTTGTCGCGTTTGATCGGCTTGCGATGCCGATGGCGCCGCGCGCCGTAACGTCTGGTACGCGCAAGCTTTTGTTGCCACCGCACCACGCCTGCAATGGCGGCAACGAGTATAATGCCCGCAACCATGACTTGAACGTTCATCTATCGGCCCCGCTTCCAATAAACTGAGTATCAAATAGCAGGCCGATTTGTAATTAAATTGTGCTTCATGCTCAAGTTAAGACGTAACTCTCTGAGTAAGCTGTCCTAATATTAGCGGGATAGCGATAGCTGAGAAATATCAACTAACCGTATTGTGTAGATAAAACTATCCTACATCAACGAGCTTGGTGAGCCGAAAGGCGTTGATAACGGGTACTTATCAATAGTCGTGCGGATAACTTGCAGATGTTCTTAATCGGCCAATCGGCCGAGCGGAGCATCACCAAAAGGGCCGAGGTGATCCGCTTCACCCCGGCCCATCTCGATCAACGCTTCGGTTTGGCGGCGAATGCTGCCTTGAGTCGCGCGATCGCCAGCGTGTTGGCATCCTGTGCCCCACGCACGACCATGCCCATGCCGAAGAATTCGTGCGTCACACCCGGGAAGGTGCGCTGCTCGACCTTGTCGCCAGCCGCGCGCATCGCCGCTGCCAGCGTCTCGCCATCGGAGCGCAACGGATCGATCTGCGCGTTGATGATCGTCGTCGGCGGCAGGCCGCGCAGGTTTGCCTTCACGAGGTTCAGCCGCGGGTCCTGCGCATCGGCGGGGGTGGTCTGGTAATAATAGCCGAACCACTTGAGCATCGCGCCGTTCAACGGCTTCGCGTTCGCCGAATCCATCCGCGACGGCAGCGTCATGCTGCTGTTCGCGATCGGATAGACCGACACGATGTGCAGCGGCGTCGTCAGCCGATTGTCGCGCGCGTAGATTGCCGTCGCGACCGCCAGATTCCCGCCCGCACTCTCGCCTGCGACCGCGATCTTGCGCGGATCGCCACCCCAGCTTGCCGCATTCTGCAGCGTCCAGCGATAGGCGGCGGCTGCGTCGTCATGCTGTGCCGGGAACTTGAATTCCGGTGCATGGCGATACTCGACCGACACGACGATCGCACCCAGCTGTTTGGCGAGCAAACGTGGTGCCGCGTCGTAGGTGTCGACCGTCGCGATCACCCAGCCGCCGCCGTGATAATAGACGATGACCGGCAGGTTCTTGGCGTTGGCGAGCGATGCCGGCTTGTAGATCCGTGCGAACTGGTTCGCGTCGCTGCCATAGGGCACGTCGCGCGTCGTCACGGTCGCGTCGGGCGTTGCCGACAGGCCGTGCTTGATCATGACCTGCTTGGCGCCATCGGCTGCCGACGGCTGCATCCGTGCGACGGCGGGCGTGAGCGTCTCGATCGGCTTGCCACCGAGCGCGGCGAGCTGATCGAGTACGGCCTGCATGTCGGGTGCGGCCTTTGCCGGCTGGGTCGCAGTTGGTGCGGGTGGCGGCGGTGGCGGCGCATCGACCGACCGTGCGGACTGCGCAATCGCGCCGCTCGTCAGGGCGATACCCGATGTCGTGATCAAGGTCGCGGTGGCGAGCGCCATCAGCGTGCGCGATGAACGGTTGGTCATGCGGTATGGTATCCTGTTTCGAGTGCCCCCACTCGCCGGGTAGAACCGCGCGATCGGGTTTCTGTTCCCGCAGGTCCGCGTAACCGACGCTATTCATACGCGTTTTGTTCGCCGAGGCCGCACTTTAGCGTTTCAGAATGGCGCAGCGCGTCCTGCGACCCAGGTTTCTAGGACCTTGTCGACGTCGGCGATCGAGCGCGAAGGATCGCCATCGACGACCAGCAAATCGGCGCGCGTTCCGGCCACGATCACGCCGCGATCGCGCAACCCGAGCAGGTCCGCACCCGCAGCCGTCGCGACCCGCAAGGCCTGCGCGGGCGTCAGTCCCGCCTCGACCATCAGCGCGAGTTCGCGGTGTTCGGCGATGCCGGGCACGCGCACTGCACTTGCTCCGCTGTCCGTGCCGAACCCGATCTTCACGCCGGCATCGTACAGCGTCTTCAGGTTGCGCAGGTTCATCGCCAGCGATTTCCGGGCATCGGCCGTCTTCGGATCGGCCAGGATTTTGGCACGCCACGCCGGATCGTCGACCTGTTGCGCGAGGGCAGGCGACAGCGCGGCGCGGGCGAACGGCGTCTGCGTCCACGGTGCGCGATCGGCCCAGGCGAACGTCGCTTCGTCGAGCTGCAACGTCGGAATGTACCAGATGCCCTTCGCCTTCAGCGTCGCGACGAACGCGGGGGGTACCGGCGTGTCGCGGATACCGTGCGCAATAATGTCCGCGCCTGCCGCGACGATCGCCTCCGCGTCCGCGAGGTCGTGGATATGCGCCGCCACCCGCAGCCCGCGCGCGTGCGCCTCGGCGATCACTGCGCGGTAAATGGCCGGGCTCATCTTGACCGGTACGCTGCCGCCGAAATCGTCGAGCCACAACTTCACGAGATCTGTCTTCTCGGCCGCCATCATCGCGACCGCCTTGCGCGCATCCTCCGGCGTCGAGGGGCGAAACAACTGGTCGGGCCCGACCTTGAGCATCGCCTGCGGTGGTGCGCCGTTGGGAACGCCGATCCCCTGCATCACGCCGAACAGGTCCGCGCCGTCGATCCGTCCGGCATGCGCGTCGGCGCGTATCCCGACGAACGCCGGGCCGTTATTGCCGAGCGCCGTCACCGTCGTCACGCCGTAGCGGCGATACTGGGCGAGCTGCGCGACGATGTTGGCGCGCGTGTAGTTCTTCGCGCCCGTCTCGGTGCCGCTCACCTGGCCGACATGGCTATGGTCCGAGACGAAGCCGGGCAACACGGTGCGCCCTCGATAGTCGCGCCGATCCGCGCCCGCCGGCACCGCGACCTTGCCCGCCGCAACGATCCGTCCGTTCGCGATCACGATCGTCGCATCGTCCACCGATGCGCCGCCGCGCCCGTCGATCAACCGGACACCGGTCAGCGCGATCGTCTGCGCGGTAGCGGATCCGGCGGTGAGGGCCGATGCCGCGAGGGCGATCGTGCAGAGGCGAGCGGAGATTTTGGTTCGGCGCACGATGATGTCCTTCTCGGGAGGATGCGCCGACGGGACGCTATATCCCTGAAACGTCAGCGGATGACGCCCGTTCCGATCCGTGTCCGTCAACGCCGAACGCGCGCGACCCTCAGCGCGATCCGGACCGGCTGCATCAGCGAATTTGATCGACAAGTGGCACATCTTGGGCCGTTTTTTGTTAATAGCAGTTCTCTCGGTTTGTTGGTGGCCGCCCGGTCATTGCGGTTGCTCTAGTCGCTGCCGCGCGAGCCGGGACTGTGTCCCCTGGATGTCAGCGGACGTCGTCGACCGGCGCTGTCAGGATCACGCGCAGGCCGGGCATGTTGTCGTCCTGCTCGATCGTGCCCGACAGCCCGGCGACGATGGCGTTCATCATCCGGCTGCCGAAGCCGATCCGCGTGCCCGACTTGCCGACGCCTTGGTCCGCGACGATCAGGCGCAGTCGGTTGCGATGCTGTTCGAGGATGATGTGGATCGGGCCGGCATCGCCGCGATAGGCGTATTTGCTCGCATTGATGACGAGTTCGGTCAGCACCAGCCCGATGTTCACCGCGCGATCGGTGGCGACGAGCACGGGCGCGAGATCGAGCGTCATCTGCGCCGCCCAGTCCTCGCCCAGCGACGTCTGCATGTCGCCCGCGAGTTCCTCGATATAGCGCGACAGGTCGACCGACTCGACCTGGTCGTCGCGGTACAACCGGCGATGCACCAGCGCGACCGCGGCGAGCCTGGCCTGTGCCTCGGCGAGATGCTCTTTCACCTTCGCGTCGTCGGACGACTTCGCCTGCAACGACAGGAACGCCGCGACCAGTTGCAGGCTGTTCTGTACGCGGTGATTGACCTCCTTCATCAGGACGTCCTTCTGCGCGATCAACGCGTCCTTGTCGGCGAGCGTTCGTTGCAGGTCGGCGTTTAGCAGGCGCAGGCGCTGGTTGATATGCGCGTCGTGGAACGCGCGGCGCAGGCGGTGCGCCGCCTCGATTTCCTCGCGCGTCCAGCGCCGCGATCGACCGCTGACGGCCTGTGTCCACGATTCGAACGACGTGCGCGGAGTCAGTACCGCATTGGGATCGACCGACACCGCCTTGTGCGGATTGCCGGCCCATTCGACCTCTTCGATCTGCTCGGCACGGAACCACAACAGCACCGCTCCCTCGTCGACCAGCGGCAGCGCGAGCAGGCCGCTCGCCTGCGCACGGTAAGCTTCGGCGCGGGGCAACAGCGACGACAGTTCATGCGTCGTGAACGGCTCGATCACGCCCCTCGTGCGAGCCCATGCGGCGAGATCGAGAATGTCGTCCTTGCCAGGACACGGCCCATCGGTATCGACGATCGTGCCCTCGACATAGGCGAAGCCGTCGCCGTCGAGCATTCGTCGGAGGTCGTCGCGCAACGCGGCGACGATACTGCGCGGCGCCGGTTCGGTCGCGAGCTTGGGGATGACCGCATCCTCCGCCGCACGCAGCCGCAGCCGCTCGCGGTACGTCTCCGCCTCTTCCTTCGCGCGAATCTGGCGCGCGAGCCCACTGGCCAGCGTCGCCGACGCCGCGCGGATGTCGGGGGTGAGGCCCTTCGGCGTACCGTGATGGCAGGCGATCAGGCCCCAGAGCAGCCCGTCCTTGACGATCGAGATCGACGCCGACGCCGCCACGCCCATGTTGGCGAGATAGCGCAGATGGATCGGCGACACGCTGCGCAGCGCGACGTCGCTCAGGTCGAGCGTCTCGAACCCGGCCGGGCGCAGCACCGCAGGCACGTAATCGATCATCGGGATCGTCCGCGTCCGGTTGCGCACGTACAGCGCGCGCGCCTGTTTCGGGATGTCCGACGCGGGGAAATGGTGATTGAGGAAGGTGCCGAGCCCCGTCGCCTTGTCCTCGGCCATCACGCGGCCCGCCTCGTCGTCGAGGAAGCGATAGACCATGACGCGGTCGAAACCCGTCAACTGGCGGAACGCGGTCGCGGCGCGCTCGCACAACGCCTGGAGGTTGCTCGCGCGCTCGAACGTCATCGCCATCGCGTTGAGCCGGCCGAGCATGCCGGCCGCAGTGACCGGTTCCGCTTCGACGGGTTCGAGTTCGACCAGCACGTGCTCGGCGGTGCGGTGAAGGGTGACGTCGAACCGTTCGGTCAGGCCCGCTACCGGCAGTCCGGCAAGTGCCACGCCGGCGACCGTGTCATTGGCGGTGAGGGTCGCACCAATGTCCTGCGCCAACAGCGCCGACAGGTCGCTGCCGAGCCAGTCGGGGGTCAGGCGAGACTCGAGATCGCCCGCGCCCGCCACGACCGTCAGGCTGGTCGCATCCGCGACGAGCAGCAGGCCATGCGGCTGGATCGCACCGGGGATGTGGATCGGCTCGCGGTCGCACGCATTGAGGTCCAGCCCCACGCCATCGGTGGAACCGGCAATATCGCTCGACGCGTTCATCTACCCGAAACTCTCCTATCGAGCCTCGATCATGCAGCCCCCGGCGGAACAAAGCAAATACCCGCAGCGGGTTACCATATTAATCTGAAGCAATATCGCGCGGTGCGGACTCGGCATAGCGGCGCGCGATCACCGCGCAGGCGATCAGCTGCAGCTGATGGAACAGCATGACGGGCAGCAGGATCACGCCGACCTGCGCCGGCGGGAACAACACGCCTGCCATCGGCACGCCCGACGCGAGGCTCTTCTTCGAACCGCAGAATTGCAGCACGATCGCATCCTCACGGGGGAGTTTCATCAGCCGCGCAACGGCGAACGTCAGCCCGAGCACGAACGCGAGCAGCGCGGCGCACAGGAGTCCGATCAGGATCAGGTCGCCGATCGACAATTTGGTCCACAGCCCCTCGACCACCGCGGCACCGAACGCGCTGTAGACGACCAGCAGGATCGACCCGCGATCGACCACCGTCAGCAGGCCCTTTTTGCGCGTCACCCACGCACCGATCCACGGCCGCAGCAGATGTCCTGCGACGAACGGCACCAGCAGTTGCAGCACGATCGCCTCGATACTCTCGATCGAGATCCCGCCGCTGCCCGAAGTGTTCATCAGCAGCGCGACCAGCGCAGGCGTGACGAGGATGCCGAGCAGGTTCGAGAACGACGCGCTGCACACCGCCGCGGCGACATTGCCGCGCGCAATCGCGGTAAACGCGATCGACGACTGCACGGTCGAGGGGAGCAAGGTCAGGAACAGCAACCCGGCGGCGAGCGGCCCGGTCACGAACGGCAACGCGGTCAGCCCGAGCCCGAAGAGCGGGAACGCAACGAAGGTGATGGCCAGCACCGCCAGATGCAGTTTCCAGTTGCGCAGCCCCGCCCAGATCGCATCGCGCGACAGCTTCGCGCCGTGCAGGAAGAACAGCAGGACGATGCCGATATCGGCGGCGTAACCGACGATCGTCGCCATCTCGCCGCGGGCCGGCAACAAGCTCGCCAGCACCACGGTGCCGAGCAGCATCAGGATGAACGGTTCGAAGACCGCCAGGAACCGCCCGATCACGGATGCGCCTTCACATAGGCGTCGAGCGTCGCGAGATGGCCGCTGAGCGCGTCGTCATCCAGGAAACTGCCGAGAAAGCTGTTGCGCGCGAGCGTCACGACCTGCTCGCGCGACAGGGCCTTCGCGCGAGCCGTCTGGCGGAAATTCTCGCCGATATAGCCACCGAAATAGGCCGGATCGTCCGAATGGATTGTCGCGCGCAGGCCGAGATCGAGCATCCGGTCGATCGGATGGTTCTCCAGCCGGTCGACGTTGCGCAGCGCGACGTTCGACAACGGGCACACGGTCAGCGTCATCGCGTCACGCGCCAACCGCGCGACCAGCGCCGGATCTTCCAGCGCGCGGTTGCCGTGGTCGATCCTGTCCACCTGGAGGATGTCGAGCGCCTCGTGGATATAGGCGGGCGGGCCCTCCTCGCCGGCATGCGCGCACAGCATCAGCCCGGCATCCGCCGACGCCGCGAATACGCGCGCGAACTTCGAGGGCGGATGACCGACCTCGGACGAATCGAGCCCGACGCCGATGAACTGGTCGAGCCACGGCTCCGCCTGCGCGAACGTCTTGAACGCATCCTCCTCGTCGAGATGGCGGAGGAAGCTCATGATCAGCCCCACCGACATGCCGTGCTTGGCCTGCGCTTCGTCGATCCCCTCGAACAGTCCGCGCGCGACGACGTCGAAGGGAATGCCCCGCTGCGTGTGCGTCTGCGGATCGAAGAAGATCTCGGCGTGGACCACGCCGTCCTGCGCGACGCGGTCGAAATAGGCGACTGCCAGATCGCGGAAATCCTCCTCGGTCTGGAGCACCGCGGCACCGGCATAATAGATGTCGAGGAAGGTCTGGAGATTGGTGAAGCTGTACGCGGCGCGGACGTCCTCGACGCTCTTGAACGGGATCGCGACCTTGTTGCGCTCGGCGAGCGCGAACATGAGTTCGGGCTCCAGGCTGCCCTCGATATGGAGGTGGAGTTCCGCCTTGGGCAGGTTCGTGATGAAGTCGTCGTTCGGGAAGGGGGTCATGATCCGTCCTGTCGCTTGGGTCGCGTCGGCTGCAACCATTCCGCCCGCCACGCACTACCGCAAGTGCGAAAGCCGTTGCATGACAATCCTGTCACGTTACCGAGCGCCGATACTTACGCGAAGGACACCATCGATGCCGACAGGATTGGTCGCACTGCTCGACGACATTGCCGGGATCACCAAGCTCGCCGCCGCCAGCCTCGACGATATCGCCGCGACCACCGGGAAGGCGGGCAGCAAGGCGATCGGCGTGGTGGTCGACGATGCCGCCGTCACGCCGCGCTACATGGTCGGGTTCGAACCGAAGCGCGAACTGCCGATGATCGGCAAGATCGCGCTGGGGTCGTTCCGCAACAAGCTGGTCTTCATCCTGCCCGCGGCGCTGGCGTTGAGCGCGTTCGCGCCGTGGCTGCTGACGCCGTTGCTGATGATCGGCGGTACGTATCTGTGCTTCGAGGGCGCGGAGAAGATCCTCGAAGCGTTCTGCGGCGGTCATGCCGAGGAGGTCGTCGCTGAGCCGGTCGATGCCGCAACGCTCGAGGCACAGAAGGTCTCGGGCGCAATCCGCACCGATTTCATCCTGTCCGCCGAAATCATGGTGATCGCGCTGTCGGATGTCGCGACCAAGCCGATCTGGGAGCAGGCGATCGTCTTGGCGCTGGTCGGCATCGTCATCACGATCGGCGTCTACGGCGTGGTCGCGCTGATCGTTAAGATGGACGATATCGGCCTGCATCTGGCGCAACGCAGCAGCGCGGTCGTGCAGGCGATCGGGCGTGGGCTGGTGAAGGGCATGCCGATCGTGATGTCGGCACTGTCGGTGATCGGGACGGCGGCGATGGTGTGGGTCGGCGGTCAGATCATCGTCCACGGGATCGAGGAGTTCGGGCTCACCGCCTTGCCGCACTGGATCCACGATACGGCGGAGGCAGCTTCGCATGCGGTGCCGTTTGCCAAGGGCGCGGTGAACTGGGTGATGAACGCGTTCTTCTCGGGGATCGTCGGGTTAATCCTGGGCGGCGCGATCGCGCTTGGGCTCCATGCGGTGAAGAAGCCAAAGGCGCACTGACCGGGAGAGCACTGTCCGCCCTACCTTGTTCTCCCGCGAAGGCGGGAGCCCAGTCTGGGTCCCCGCCTTCGCGGGGAAACAAGTCGCGCCGGGTTATGAGGCGCTACCACCACGATCAAACACCACCCCGGCGAAGGCCGGGGCCCAATTGGGGAACAGAGGTAACGGCGGATAGTCCCCCGTTACTGCGACCTTTCCAATTGGGCCCCGGCCTTCGCCGGGGTGGTAACGCATCCAGAAGGGGTTAATTCCCTACTTAGCCGTCCACTTCCCCATCCATCCCAACACTTCGCCATACCATTGCCGCGAGTTCTTCGGCTTCAGCACCCAATGGTTCTCGCCCGGATTGACCAGCAACCGCGACGGGATCCCGCGCCGCTGCAGCGCGGTGAACGTCGCCAGCCCCTGCGTGTACGGAATCCGGAAGTCCTTCTCGCCGGTGATCACCAGCATCGGCGTCTTCCACTTCGCCACGTAGTTGACCGGGTTCCATTTCTCGAACGCCTGCGGGTCCTCGTAATAGGCTTTCCCGCCATGCTCCCACTCGTCGAACCAGAGCTCCTCGGTCTCGTACGCCATCGCGCGCGCATCGAACACGCCGTCATGCTGGACGATGCACTTGAAGCGATCGGGCCACTGCCCCTCGATCCAGTTCATCATGTAGCCGCCATACGACGCACCGAGCGCACAGGCATTGTCGGCATCGAGCCATGCGAACTTGTCGGTCGCGGCAGCCAGCCCCTTCTTAAGATCCTCGAGCGGCCAGCCACCCCAGTTGTTGCTGATCGCGTCGGTGAAGCCCTGTCCGTAACCGGTCGACCCGTGGAAATCGACCGCAACCAGGCCGTAGCCCGCACCCGCGAACACGGCGGGGTTCCAGCGATACGACCAGCTGTTGTTGCTCGATCCCTGCGGGCCCCCGTGGACCATGTACGCAACCGGGACCTTCCCCGTGGAACCGTACGGCTTGACCGCATAGCCCCAGACGGTGTCCGCGTTCGCGCCCTTGAAGTTGAACCGCGTGACCGTCGGCATGTCGATCCCGGCAAGCTTCGTCGCGTTGACCTGCGTCAGCCGCTGCGGTGTGCCGGTGCCCGCGACACGGTAGAAATCGGCGGGTGCGGTGAGGCTGTCGATCGCCACCACAGGCCCCCGCGGCGTGATCGCGACCGCGCTGACGTGACCCTCCTGCGTTAGCCGCGTGACCGCACCGCTCGTCGCATCGACCCGGAACAGCGGCGTCTCCTGCGTGTCGTCCGCCGTCACGTAGAGCGACTTCGAGTCCGGCGCCCACGCGATCGAGCCGACCGACCGGTCCCAGCGCTCGGTCAGCGACACCGTCTTGCCGCTGGCGATATCGCGCAGCGTCAGCACTTGGCGATCCGCCTCGAACCCCGGCCGGCGCATCGCGAAGTATGCAAGCGTGCGGCCATCGGGCGACACGGTCGGGAGGTTGTCGGTCGCCTTGTTCGCCGGAGTCAGGTTCACCGGCGCCGCCGAGCCGTCCGCGGGCACCGAGAAGATGTCGAGATTGGTCGACAGCGCTTCGATCCGGCCGGCTTCGCGCAGTGCAAAATAGACGGTGCGGCCGTCTGGGCTCCAAGAGACTTCCTCGGCACCGCCGAACGGCTTGGATGGCGCATCGCCGACCAGCGCGCCTACCAGTGGAACGCCGTTTCCGGTCGCACCTGCGGCGGTCAGCGGCAACACGAACAGCTGCGAGCGCGTGCCGTCCGCCCACGTATCCCAATGCCGCACGAACAGCTGGTCGTAGGTCCGCCCGGCGCCCGCATTCGGATCCTTCTTCACCATTGCCGGCTCGAGGCTCGGCGCGCCCGGCTTGCGATCCGCCCAGACGAGCAGCTTGTCGCCGGTCGGCGCGACCTTGAAGCCGCTGAACCCGCCCTTGAAGCTGGTGACGCGCCGCGGTGTGCCCCCCGTGACGGGCACCGACCAGACCGCATCTTCGCCGCCTTTGTCCGAGGTGAAATACACCGTGTTGCCGACGATCTGCGGGTCGTTCTCGTTGACCTGCGGATCGGCGAGCAGCTTCACCGGCGTCGCACCCGGCGTGGTCAGGTCGAGCCGCCAGAGATCGTAGCGCCCCTTGTCCGCCGCGAGATCGGTCTCGCGCTGCGCCCAGACGAGCCAATGCCCGTCCTGCGACGCGGTCGGCGCACCGACGCGGCTGAGCATCGTCACGTCGTCGATGGTGAGTTGCCGGGCGGCGGCAGGGGCACTCGCAAAGGCGAGCACGGCGAGGCTGGCGGAGAGCATGATCTTCATGGCGTGCTTGATAGGACGCTTGCGAGATCGCGCGCAATCACCTCGATCGCTTGCGTGAAAGCACCGGTTCAGATCATGGCGGTATGACGCCTCAGAAGACCCGCGCGCCCAGGATTTCGTCGTTCATGTTCACTATATCTGTTCGGTGGTTTCTGGCGGCGGCGCTGCTCGCACTCGGGGCGGGGCCGGTATCGGCGGCGCAGGTGCAACTGCCGGTCGACGCGCTGATGCAGGATGCGAGTGAGTATGCGACCCGGTTCGGCGTGCCGTTCGACGAGGCGCTGCGGCGGATGCGTGCGCAGGGCGCTAGCGTGCCGGCAACCGACGCGCTGCGCGAAACTTACAAGGATCGCTGGGCCGGGGTCGCGATCGAGCATCAGCCGAATTACCGCATCGTCGTGCTGCTGACCGGCACCGATCCGGTCGCCGATCAGTCGGTGACAGCGGGCGGGATGGTCGTGCCGATCGTCTTCCGCACCGGCGCACCTGCGACGCGCGAGGCGGTGCTCGCCGCGATCACGGCGTATCAGGCGAAGATACGCGAGTCCCTGCCGCACCCGCCCGGGCTTGGTGTGGACCAGCGGACCGGCGAACTGGTCGTGATGATCGCGTCGGGCGATGCCGATCTCGACCGCGACGGTGCGCTGCGTACCCGGATCGCGACGATGACCGGCGTTCCGGTGCGGATCGAAGCCGTTGATAAGCCGCCGGTGAACATGGCACAGGACCAAGTCGCTCCGGTCCCCACGCCCATACCCGCCCCGGTCGATAGCGGCGCGATTGAGGGCGGGGCGCGTGTCGTCGGGACGGTCGATGGCAAGCGCTATGCCTGCACGACCGGCTTCGTCGTGTCCGATGGCGTGCGCAACGGCGTGGTCACCGCGGCGCATTGTCCGGACACGCTTTCCTATGTCGGCAAGCGCCCTTCGGACGGCGGCCGCGAGGAATGGCCGCTGGCGTTCGTCGGGCAATGGGGCTGGGGGTATCAGGACGTACAGGTCAACGTCGCGACCGCGCCTGACGTCAGTTATGCCCCGCTGTTCTACGCCGACACCGCCAAGACGCTCGCGCGGCCCGTCGCCACGTGGCGCTACCGGACGAGCACGCGGGCGGGCGACTTCGTGTGTCATCGCGGCGAGCGTACCGGCTATAGCTGTGCGGTGATCGCGATGGTCGATTTCGCGCCGGCGGGCGATCTGTGTGGCGGCGCGTGCCTGCCGACCTGGGTCGCCGTCGAGGGGCCGACGTGCAAGGCCGGCGACAGCGGCGCGCCGGTGTTCGAGGGCAGCACCGCGCTGGGCCTCGTCAAGGGCGGCACCTATCGCCGCGACGGGACGTGCCTGTTCTATTATTACATGTCGACGGACTATCTGCCGCAGGGCTGGACGCTGCTGCACCAGTAACACGGCGCCGGGCGCGCTGATTGTGTCTCCCCGCCAAGCGCTGTACGTCCCGCCGGGAACACGGTGCCGCCGAGCGCCGATCGGCGGCCTATCGACACGGGCATGACATGGACTCCTCGGGCCTTGAGGCCGTTTTCCTAGCAAATCGCGATACGCTGTTGCGGTTCATCCGTTCGCTCGGCGCGGGCGATGCGGAGGATCTGCTGCAAGAACTGTGGGTGCGGATCCAGACCGCCCCGACCGGGCCAATCGCGTCGCCGCTATCGTACCTCTACCGGATGGCGAACAACCTGATGCTCGATCGCCATCGTGCGGTGCGGCAGGCGGAGAAGCGCGATCGCGAATGGACCGAGGCGACCGGGGGACCGTCGCTCGACCGCTCCGAGGAGCCATCCGCCGAACGCGTCGTGATCGCACGCGAGCAGGCGGTGCTGGCGGAGGCGGCGTTGCAGTCGGTCGGCGACCGGGCGGCGCGAATATTCCGACGGCACCGGATCGACGGCGTCGAGCAGCGCGCGGTCGCTGCCGAGTTCGGCGTAAGCCTCAGCACGGTCGAGGGCGACCTGCGCAAAGCCTATCGCGCGATGATCGATGCAAAGCGACGCTATGATGAGGCTTGATCGCAACGTCTCCGTCTTCGGCTATAGGAGGCCATGATGGCGGAGCATGACGACATCGAAGAACGCACGCTGAACGAGGCCGCGCTGGACTGGGTGGTCCGCACCGGCAGCGATGCGTTCGACGACTGGCCCGCGTTCCACGCCTGGCTGGAGGCGGACCCGCGCCATGCGGCGGCGTATCATGCGATGTCGATGGATATCGAGGAGATGGCGGCGGCGGTGCCTCCCGTGCAGGCCGCGCCGATCGTGATGCAGCCTGCGCGGAGGCGCTGGCCGGTCTGGGCCGGTGGAGCGATCGCCGCGTCGCTCGCGCTGTTCGTCGGCTATGAGGCGATCGAAACGCGCGCGCATCCTTATGCCGTCGAAACCGCGGCGGGGACGATGCGGACGGTTCGGCTTGCCGATGGAAGCACAATCGCGATGGGTGGTGCGACGCGCCTGATGCTCGATCGCGACGATCCGCGGGTCGCGACGCTCGAGCGCGGCGAGGCGATGTTCGTGATCCGGCACGACGACAGCGATCCGTTCGAGGTCAGCGTCGGTGGCGCTCGGCTGGTCGATGTCGGCACCGCGTTCGACGTGAAGTTTGCGCGCGCTGAAACGCGTGTCGCGGTGTCGGAAGGCGCGGTCGACTATAACCCTGGACAGGGCGGCATCCGGCTCGTGAAGGGGCAGGGGCTGGTCGTCCGCGACGGCAAGGCGACCGTGACCGCAGTCGATGTCGCCAGCGTCGGATCGTGGCGCGACAGCGTGTTGGCGTATGAGGGCGCGACGCTGGCGGAAGTCGCCGACGACCTGTCGCGCGCGCTGGGCGTCGACCTGCGCGCCGATCCGGGCGTCGCGAAACGCGCGTTCAGCGGCAGCATCGCGACGGCCAAGCTGTCGGGCGATCCCCGCCTCGCCGCGCCGCTGCTGGGTGTCGCGATCCGCAAGCGTGGCGGTCACTGGGTGATGTCCTCGCGCTCGTGAGGATGCGCGGATGTCTGGTCGTCGCGGCGCTCGCCGTCGCCGCTCCCGCGCAGGCGGGGCAGGGGGCGGTCGACTTGCCGGCAGGGCGTCTTGGGGACGCGGTGCTGGCGCTCGGGCGTCAGTCGGGGACAAGTATCGTCGTCGGCGATCCAGGGCTGTGGGCGCGGCGCGTGCCCGCAGTGCGCGGACGGATGACCGCCCGCGAGGCACTCGACCGGCTGGCGACTGCGGCGAATGCCGATGTCGTCGCAGCGGGCGCATTCGGATGGCGGCTGACTGCCCGCACGCCCCGCGTCGTTCGGGTGAAGCAGAAGAAAGTCGTGCCGATCACCGCACCTCCGGCGGTCCAGGGCGCGGACATCGTCGTCACCGGCAGCAAGCGCGACGTGCGACTGCGCGATTTCGCAGGGCAAGTCGCGTTGCTCGATGGCGTCGACCTTGCGCTCGGCGGCGCGGGCGGGACCGAGGCGATCCTCGCGCGGCTGGCCAGCGTATCGTCGACGCATCTGGGCGCAGGGCGCAACAAGCTGTTCATACGTGGTATCGCCGATTCCAGCTTCACCGGACCGACCCAGACCACCGTCGGCCAGTATTTCGGCGACCTGCGGCTGAGCTACAATGCGCCCGATCCTGACCTGCGGCTCTACGATATCGCCTCGGTCGAGGTGCTCGAGGGGCCGCAGGGTACGCTGTACGGGGCAGGGTCGCTCGGCGGCATCATCCGCACCGTGCCGAACGCGCCGGAATTGGGCGCAGTGTCGGCGTCGATCGCGGGAGGTTTGTCGGCGACGTGGCACGGCGATCCGGGCGCGGATCTGGGCGCGACGCTGAACGTGCCGCTCGGCGAGCGCGTGGCGCTGCGCGTCGTCGGCTACGGCGTCAGCGAGGGCGGGTATATCGACAATCCGGTGCTCGACCGGCGCGATGTGAACCGCACGAGGATCGGCGGCGGGCGGGCGGCGCTGCGGCTCGATGCGGGGAATGGCTGGACGGTCGATCTCGGCGGGATCGGGCAATGGACCAAGGGCGACGACAGCCAGTACGCGGACCGCGACGCGCCGCCGCTGACGCGGTCGAGCGCGATCGTGCAGGGGTTCTCCGCGGACTACACGATGGGGCAGGTCGTCGTGTCGGGCGCGATCGGCGGGCTGAAGGTCAAATCCTCGACCGGGATCGTCAGCCAGACGCTGACCGAACGCTACGACGCGACCCTGCCGGCCGTCGATCCGACGCTACCGATCACCAACTGGCCTGCATTCGGCAGCCCCCTGACGACAGCCGCGGGCAGTCCGCGCGTGTTCGCGCAACGCAACGCGACCGACATGATCGCGAACGAGACGCGCGTATGGCGGCCGATGCGTAACGGGTTCGGCTGGGTGGTCGGCGGCAGTTACACGCATAATCGCACGCGGTTGTCGCGCTCGCTCGGCCCGGTCGATGCGCCCGCGCCAGTGACGGGCGTGACCAACAGCATCGACGAGGCGACGTTGTACGGCGAGGGGAGCTTGCAGTTGGTGCGCGGGTTGACCGCCACCGCCGGCGCGCGCGTGACCCGGGCGTCGCTCGCGGGGACCGGCGAGGACATCGCACCGGCGCGGTTGGAGGCGGTCGCGCTCGCCCGTTCGCGCGTGACGGCGGACCGGATCGAGACGAGCGTGCTGCCGTCCGCCTCGCTGATCGCCGCGGTGTTGCCGAAGGTGTCGCTGTACGGCCGCTACCAGCAGGGGTTTCGGCCCGGCGGGCTCGCGATCGAGAGCGATTTCGTCCGGCGGTTCGAGAATGATCGCGTGCGGACGCTGGAGAGCGGCGTGCGCTTCGGGCTCGCGGGTGTCGATCGCGCGTACCTGACGGCGAGCGTGTCGCACACGATCTGGCAGGATATCCAGGCGGATTTCATCGACGCGACCGGCCTGCCAAGTACCGCCAACATCGGCGATGGGCGGATCTGGACGTTCAGTGCGATGGGCGGGTGGAAACCGGTCGCCGGGCTGACGCTCGATGCGGGCTTCACCTATAACGACAGCCGCGTGACGGAGCCGAGTGCCGCGCTGTTCGTGGCGCTGGCGCGGATGAGCCAGGTGCCCAACATCGCGCGCTATGCCGGGCGGCTGGGGGCGGATTACCGGCGTGATATCGGGCGGGATCTGGAACTGCGGGTGTATGGCTGGGCGCGCTATGTCGGGCGGTCCCGGTTGGGTGTCGGGCCGGTACTGGGCGAAGAGCAGGGCGATTATCTCGATACGGCGCTTACTGCGCGGATCGGGCGGCCTGCGTTGGGCGTGACGCTTGGGGTAACGAACCTGACGGATAGCGTCGGCAACCGGTTCGCGCTGGGGACACCGTTCCAGGTCGGGAGTGGCCAGATTACCCCGCAACGTCCGAGGACCATCCGCATCGGCCTGGACGCAGCGTTTTAGCGAACCTTTCGAATCCTCCCCCGCCAGGGGGAGGTGGCTGGCTCTTGCCAGACGGAGGGGGAGGTAATGACAACATCCGTTGCGTGTCCTCCCCCTCCGTCTCGCTACGCGATCCACCTCCCCCTTGCGGGGGAGGATCAGGAGTCAGCCTTTCGCCAGTGCTCGCTGCTCAGCCGGCAGCAGCGCCAGCGCCGTCTTGTAGCAATCCTCCACATGCGAATTACCGACCAGCTTCATCGCGCCGAAGCTGATCGTCGCCGCCACCGCCGAGCCCGCAAAAGGCACGAACTTCGCCATCGACCCCACCGCGATGCGCGCGCCGACGCGGCGGAGGAGCGCAACGACGATACGCTTCGTCACCATCCGGCCGATCATCGTGTTGCCCAGACTCGACGCCATCACCAGCGCCTGCTGCGCAAGTTGCGGCTCGAGCTTCTGCACCTGTTCGTGATCGAGCCCGAAGCGCTTGCTGATCTCGGGCAGCAGCTTGGTGAGCAGGCCGATGTCCGCGACGATGTCCGCGCCGGGGATCGGCACGACCGCCGCGCCCGCCGACATCACCGAGCGCGTCGTGACGAGGCGCTTGCTGTCGTCGCGGATGCGGTCGAGTTCGGCGATGGTGGTGATCATGCTGGCATTTCCCTGAAGATGTCCGCCGCACAACGCGCCGCCGCGGCCATTGTGCCGCACCATAGTACATCACGCTTCAAGGTTCGCAGGCCACGTCTCCGTCCTCTTCTCGAAAACACATCGAAAAGGGTTCCGTATGCGTCGTCTCCTGCTGACCACCACCTGCCTGTTCGCGGTAACGACCGGCGCCCAGGCGCAGACCGTGATCGACACCAAGCGGACCGACACGGTGCGGACCTCGACGATCAAGGCTGGCGCCCCCGACAATATCCGCATAGCCGCCGCCGGTTCGGTGACGCCGACCACCGGCACCGCGGTAACCGTCGACAGCGTCAACTCGGTCAGCAATGAAGGCACGATCCAGGTGACCAACGCCGACGGATCGACCGGTATCCTCGCCAACGCCGGCACCGGCGGCGGGATCACCAACGCGGCGACCGGCAAGATCATCATTGACGAAAGCTATGTCGCGACCGACACCGACAAGGACGGCGACCTCGATGGCCCGTTCGCGGCGGGCACGGGCCGCTCCGGCATCCGCACCGCGGGCGCGTACACGGGGGCGATCGTCAACAGCGGCGCGATCACGGTGAAGGGTAACAACTCCGCCGGTATCTGGCTCGGCGGACCGCTGACCGGCGCGTTCACGCATGACGGCCAGACATCGGTCACCGGCAACGGATCGACCGGCGTGCGGATCGCAGACGTCACTGGCAACGTCCGGCTTGCTGGCACGATCGCGGCAATCGGCCAGGGTGCAGTCGCCGCACGCGTCGATGGCGACATCACCGGCGCGCTGGTGGTGCAGGGCGCGCTCGGCTCGACCGGCTATCGCTATGCGACGGCGCCTGCCGACGTGTCGAAGCTCGACGCCGACGACCTGTTGCAGGGCGGCTCGGCGCTGATCGTCGCGGGCAACGTTTCGGGCGGCATCATCTTCGCGATCCCGCCAAAGGACGCGAGCACGACCGATACCGACGAGGACAAGGACGGTCTTCCCGACGCCACCGAAGGCTCCGCGGCGATCACCTCCTTCGGCGCGGCGCCCGCGGTGCAGATCGGATCGGCCACGCGCGCCGTCGCGATCGGCGCGGTCGCCGGCACCGGGACCGGCTTCGGGCTGATCGTCGATGGCGGCATCGCGGGCAGCGGCGTCTATGGCGGTATCGAGGGCAATGGCTTGGCGATCGGTGGCCTTGGCGGTGCGGTGACGATCGTGGGCGGGATCGGCATCAACGGCACCGTAGCGGCAACCGCAAACGGCGCGAGTGCGACCGCGTTGAAGCTCGGTACAGGTGCGTCGACCCCCGAGATCCGCAACGCTGGAACGATCGCCGCGTCAGGCGGCGGCACAGCCGCATCGCGTTCGACGGCGGTCCTGGTCGACACCGGCGCATCCGTCGCCACGATCCGCAACAGCGGCACGATCAAGGCGACCGCACAGGCCGCCGACGGCACCGCGATCGCCATCCTCGATCGCTCGGGCACCGTCACGCTGGTCGAGAACAGCGGCGGCATCGGCGCATCGGGTGCGCTCGCCACCTCCGAGCGCAACGTCGCGATCGACCTCTCGGCTAACACCACCGGCGCGATCGTCCGTCAGACCGCAGTCGCGACCGGCATCGCGGCGCCCGCGATCGTCGGCGACGTCCGCTTCGGCAGCGGCAACGACGTATTCGACGTCGCGGACGGCACGGTCGCCGGCACCGCCCGCTTCGGCACCGGCAACAACCGCCTCTCGCTGGCGGGCGATGCCAACTTCACCGGCGGCGCAGTGTTCGGCGCTGGCAATGACGCACTTACGCTCGCAGGGACCTCGGTGTTCAGCGGTGCGGCGGACTTCGGTGGCGGTACCGACACGCTGACGCTCGGCGGCACGTCGCGCTTCTCCGGCACGCTCGCCAATTCGGGCGGCCTCGCGGTCGCGGTCAACGGCGGCACGCTCGACATCACAAAGGCCGCATCGATCGCGTCGCTATCGGTCGGCGGCGGCGGTATCCTCGCCGTGACGCTCGACAAGGCGGGCGGCACCAGCACGATGATCCAGGTCGCGGGCACGGCATCGTTCGACAAGGATTCGAAGCTTGCCCTGAAGCTCACCAGCGTCGTCGATGCGGAGGGGCGCTACACCGTTCTGCGTGCCGGCACGCTGACGGGCGCCGCCAACCTGACCGCGACCACGACGACGCTCCCGTTCCTCTACAAGGGCAGTATCGCGACCGGCACGGGCAACGACCTGGCCGTCGACATCGCGCGTAAATCATCGACCGAACTCGGGCTCAACCGCTCGCAGGCGTCGGCGTATGACGCGATCTACAAGGCGCTCGGCAACGACGCGAAGGTAGGCGGCGCGTTCCTCAACATCACCGAGGCCGACGCGTTCCGCGGTTCGGTCCGCCAGATGCTGCCCGACCATGCCGGCGGCACGTTCGAGACCGTGACGATGGGCTCGCGCGCCACCGCCCGCCTGCTCGCCGACCCGCACGGCCCGTTCAAGGACGAAGGCAAATGGGGCTATTGGGTGACGCAGGTCGCGTGGGGCACGTCGAAGAGCGTCGCCGATACTGCGGGCTACGACATCAGCGGCTGGGGCGTCTCGGCGGGCGCGGAATACAAGACGGGCGTGGGCAATTTTGGGACCTCGCTAGCCTATCTGCACGGCCAGGATGCCGACGACGGTACGGACAACGAGGTGAATTCGGACCAGTATGAGCTGGCCGGATACTGGCGCGGGCATTGGGGCGGCCTGCAGGCCAATGCCCGCGCTTCGGGGGCGAAGGTGAAGTTCGACGGTGTCCGTCAGTTCGCCGGCGCGATCGGCGCCGAGGCCGTTGCCCGGACCGCTAAAGGCAACTGGGACGGCACGCTGTACGCAGCATCCGGCGGCCTGTCGTACGAGGCGGGCACCGGCATGCTCACCTTCCGGCCGGTGCTCGCGATCGATTACTACAAGCTCAAGGAGGACGGCTATAGCGAGACCGGCGGCGGCAAGGCGATCGACATCGTCGTTCGGTCGCGGACCAGCGACGAGCTGGCGGTCACCGGCAGCGGCGCACTCGGGCTGAACTTCGGCGGACCCAAGTTCGAGAATGGCTGGTTCCGCGTCGAAGCCGAAGGCGGCCGTCGCCAGATCGTCGGTGGCGGCCTGGGCGCGACGACCGCGTCGTTCGAAGGCGGCCAGTCGTTCACGCTGACCCCCGACAAGCGCACCAGCGGCTGGGTCGGCAAGCTGCGCGGCGTCGGTGGCAACGGCATCTTCCGGATGGGCGGCGAGTTCAACGCCGAGCAGCAACAGGGCCGCGTCGCGCTGTCGTTGCGCGCCAACCTCCAGATCGGGCTCTAGGCAACCGCACTTTTCGGGGGTGGAATGGCTCGATTCCGCCCCCGGACTGTTGTCGGCGCATAGCAGGAGCGAAGACATGGCCGAAGACCGTTTGAACATCGATACCAAGACCCTCGAGGACAATAGCGACCTGCGCCAGGTCGAGTTTGAGGCCGAAGTGAGCGAGGAACGCTATCAGTTCGCGGTCCAGTACGACGTGCTCGAAGCGCTGAGCACGGTATCGCCCGAAGGCGACGCGGTGGCGATCTTCAAGCAGCATGCCGAAGAGATCGCGGAGCTCGGCGTCGTCGCACTGGCGCGCGATCCCGACCAGGAGATCGTCGTCATCAGCGAAAACGATCTGGACTAGCGCCGGCTTCCGGCCGATCCTGCCCACCGAGCCGGCATTGTCGTCCGGACGATGGGAGACGGATGATGAAAACGATCTGGACGAGCGTTGCGGTGGCAATGACCATCGCAGCGAGCACAACGGCCGCGCATGCGCAGAAGGTCAGCCCCGCGGTCACCAGCGCGCTCGCCGATCCGGCGCGCGCCGATCAGCAAGGCGACGATGCCCGCCGCAAGGCCGCCGACGTGCTCGCCTTCTCCGGCGTGCGGCCGGGCAACGTTGTCGTCGATTACCTGCCGGGTGCGGGCTATTGGACCCGCATCTTCACTGGCGTCGTCGGACCCAAGGGCCATGTCTACGCGGTCTGGCCGGCAGCCGGCGCGAAATATGCCGAGAAGACGCTGCCCGCACTTCAGGCGCGCAATCTCGCCAACGTCACCGCCGTCGTCCAGACTACCAACCTACCGACCTCGCCCAAGCCGGTCGACCTGTTCTGGACCGTGCAGAACTACCACGACATCGCCAATAACGGCGGCGGCGAGGGCGCGTTGAAGGCGTTCGACAAGGCGGTGTTCAACATGCTCAAGCGCGGCGGCATCTACGTCGTGATCGATCATGCGGATGCCCCCGGCAGCGGCTTGGGCGGGACCGAGACGCGGCACCGGATCGACCCGGCCACGGTGAAGGCGCAGGTCCAGGCGGCGGGGTTCAAGTTCGTTGGCGAGTCCACCGCACTGCGCAATCCGGCCGACGACCACACCAAGCCGGTGTTCGACCCCGCGATCCGCGGCACGACCGACCAGTTCGTCTACAAGTTCAAGAAGCCCTAAGCGCATCGGCGACTGATCGACGGCATTCTCGCCGTTCGGTCAGTCGCCATCGCCTTTGCATCATGGCATTCGAGTCCCGCGTTCGGGCATGGCGTTCGAGCCGGGACAGTCCTAAGCGACCTCGATGAACGACAAAATTGCTGCCCCATCGATGCGTCCAGGCGAGTTCGTCGCCTTCATCGCCGCGTTGATGGCGGTCAACGCACTCGGCGTCGACCTGATGCTGCCCGCGCTCGCCGATATCGGCCACCAACTCGGCATCGCCACCGCGAACCACCGCCAGTGGATCATCACTGCGTACATGCTCGGCTTCGGCGCGGGGCAGCTCGTCTACGGGCCGCTCGCCGATCGCTACGGCCGCCGGATCATCCTGCTCGTCACGCTCACGGGCTTCGTCGCGGCGAGTATCTTCGCAGCCGGGTCGCAGACTTTTGCCGCGTTGCTCGGTGCCCGCGTTCTCCAAGGGCTGATGTCCGCATCGACGCGCGTGCTCGCGGTCGCGATCGTGCGGGATCGGTATTCGGGTCGCCAGATGGCGCGCACGTTGTCCGTGGCGCAGATGATCTTCTTCCTGGTGCCGATCATGGCGCCGAGCCTGGGGCAGGTGCTGCTCCAGTTCGGTCCGTGGCGGTTCATCTTCTACGCGCTGGCAGGCTTTGCGGCGTTCGTCCTCGCCTGGTCAGTGACGCGGTTGCGGGAATCGCTGCCGGTCGAGCGCCGGTCGCCACTGTCGTTCGCGTCGCTCCGCCAGGCGTACACGCTGACGCTGACCAACCGCTATTCGGCCGGCTATGCAGTCGCCGCGTCGATGACGTTCGGTGGGATCATCGCCTTCGTCTCGTCCGCGCAGCAGATCTTCGTCGACGAGTTCCATGCCGGCGAGCGGTTCACCATCCTGTTCGCGGTCTGCGCGTTTTCGATGGGGTGCGCGTCGTTCGCCAACAGTCGGCTGGTCGAGCGTCTCGGCACGCGCCTCATATCGCAGGCCGCGGTGCTGGGGCTGATCGCGCTCTCGGTGGTCCACATCGGCGTGATCGCGGCAGGATCGGAATCGCTGTGGACCTACATGCTGTTCCAGGCGCTCAGCATGACGTGCATCGGCCTGTGCGGCTCCAATTTCGGGGCGATGGCGATGGAGCCGGTCGGGCATATCGCCGGCACCGCATCGTCGATCCAGGGGTTCATCACCAGCGTCGGCGCGGTGATCGTCGGGTCGCTGATCGGCCAGTCGTACAACGGCACGACCTATCCGCTCGCGATCGGCTATCTCGCGATCGGGCTGGGCGTGCTGGCGGTCGTGTATGTGGTCGAAGGCGGCAAGCTGTTCCACGCGCACCACAAGGCCTGATACCCGTTACGCCCCGACGCCGCGTTCGTGCGCCCACACGATCGCGGCGCTGCGCCGGTTGACGCCGATCTTCGCATAAAGCCGCGCGACATGGTTGCGCACCGTGTTGCGCGACAGGTCGAGCCGAGTGGCGATCGCCGCATCGTCGAGGTCCTGGCAGATCAGTTCGAGCACCTCGCGCTCACGCTTGCTGAGTTCGGTGGTGGGGGGCGTGGCACCCGAGCCGGCGCGTGGATTTCGCAGCGTCGCCAGCTTGTCCATGATCGACCGGCTCAGCCAGTTGGCGTCCTTCATCACCGCGTCGATCGCCTCGACGAGTTCGAGTTCACCGCGGCGGCGCGCCGTGATGTCCTGGTACAGCCACAGGACGCAGGGGGTGCCGTCGACGCTGATCCGTTCGGCGGAGACGAGGCAGTCCAGCGTTTCGCCGTTCTTGTGCAGCAGGCGGACATCGCGGCCCCGAATGCCGTTCCGCTCGCGGATCTCGGTTTCCAGCTCCACCCGCTGTGCGGCGTCGTTCCATAGCTGGAGATCGTCGGCGATCCGGTCGACGACCGCGTGATCGGTGTAGCCGGTGAGGCTCTTGAACGCCGCGTTCACCTGCACGATGCGGTTCTCGTCGCCCTTGGTAATGACCATCGCGACGGGGGCCATCTCGAACACCGATGCGAAGTGCCGTTCGCTCGCCTGCAACGCCAGTTGCGCGCGCCGTCGGGGCTCGAGGTCGGCGAAGGTGAAGAGAAGGCAGTCCTCGTTGGCGAGTTCGATCGGCTGGCCGGCGAGGATGACCAGCGTCTTGTCGCCCCCAGCAAGCGGCAGTTCCGCCTCCAGTTGTGGCACGGTCTTGCCGGCGGCCACGCGTTCCTTGACGAACGGCTTGCGCTCGACCTCGGCGAGGAAGTCGAGATCGAACAGCGTCTTGCCGACGATCTGGTCGCGGTCGTAGCCGGAGAGATCGAGGAACCCCTGGTTGACCAGGACATAGCGCTGGTCGGCGACCCGCATGATGAGGGCAGGGGCGGGGTTCGCATGGAACATCGCCTGGAACCGGTCCTCCGCATCGAACCGTTCGGAGACGTCGTTGATGACCATCCCCAGGCAGTCCGGATCGCCGCCATCCTCGTCCATGACGATGTCGCGGACCTGATGCACCCAGCGTGGCTCGTCCGCATCCGGCGACGAGACCTCGACGATCAGGTCGGGAAAGCTTTCGCCGGCGAGCAGCCGCATCAAAGGATATTCGCGGCGCGGCAGCTTGCGACCATCGCGGTACCGCAGCCGGAAGCGCGCCGCGTAATCGTCCGCGGTCTCGCCCAGGTCGGCCAACGCCTTGACGCCGTGCATCTTCAACGCCGCCGGGTTCGCGCTGAGGATCATGCCGGTCGGATCCATCAGGATCACCCCTTCGAGCAACCCGGTCATGAGCTGTTCCAGGTGATGTAGGGTCGGGGCGTGGAGCGGCTTGCCGTTGGTCTTGATCATGCCTGTCCAGCGACCAAAAGGGGGCCGCGGTTCCGTGCCTGACGCTACATTTGTACCAATACGACCGGTATGTGAGCACCAATCCGAAAACCCTGGCGCGGCGCCGAAACTGAACGGATCGGCGATCCCGACTGTTGAGCCTCCTGTACCATCCATTCGTACCATCATCGTCCAGGAGCCTCATCATGAACCTCATCATTCTTCTCGTCGTCGGCGGGCTCATCGGTTGGGTCGCCAGCATGATCATGCGCACCGATGCGCAGCAGGGCATCTTCCTCAACATCGTCGTCGGCATCGTCGGCGCGTTGCTGGCCGGCTTCCTGATCACGCCGCTGATCGGTGGCGCATCGATCATGGACGGCGCGCTCAACATCCAGTCGATCCTGATCTCGCTGGTCGGCGCGGTGATCCTGCTCGCGATCGTCAACATGTTTCGTCGCGGTACGGTTCGCTGATCCGACCGGAAGGCGGCGTGGTCGACATGCCGCCTCCCACCCGGCGACCGTCCCCGTTTTCAAAACCAGAAACTCAGGAGAGTATCATGACCATTCGAGCATTCATGGCATGCGGCGCAATGCTGCTGGCCTCCAGCGCCGTCGCCCAGACCGCAACGCACGCCGGCGCACACAACCCCGCCGTCAAGAACAACGATGCAGCCCATGTCGCGGCACCGGCCAAGGGCGCCAATTCCTTCTCCGAGGACCAGGCTCGTGGTCGCCTGACCAAGGCCGGCTACCAGTCGGTCTCGCGCCTGGCGAAGGACAAGGACGGCGTCTGGCGCGGCAGCGCGACCAAGGCCGGCAAGAAGGTCGATGTCGGGCTCGACTACAAGGGCAACGTGACTGCACGCTGATCCATTTTTCCAGGAGAGAAACGATGACCAAGACCCTTACCCGCCTGTTCGACGATTATTCGGATGCGAAGTCTGCGTTGAACGATCTCGAGCGTCTCGGCGTGCCGCATGACTCGATCAGCATCGTCGCGAACAACGCCGATGGCGCGCATGGCGATCACGACACGTCGCTGGACGACGTCAACGATCGTGGCGATGTTAGCCGTGGTGTCTCGACCGGTGCGGCCGTCGGCGGCGTCGGCGGCCTGCTCGCCGGTCTCGGCTTGCTCGCCATCCCGGGTCTGGGACCGATCGTCGCGGCCGGCTGGCTCGCGTCGACCGTCGTCGGTGCCGGTATCGGTGCAGCGGGCGGTGCCGCCACCGGCACGATCGTCGGCGCGCTGAAGGACGCCGGTCACACCGATGACGAGGCGCATGTCTATTCGGAAGGCGTCCGTCGCGGCGGCACGTTGCTCAGCGCACGCGTCGACGACAGCCTCGCGACCGAGGCCGAAGCGGTTCTCGATCGTCATCGTTCGGTCGATGCGACTACGCGTGGTGCAGCCTATCGCCAGGACGGCTGGACGCGCTTCGACGAGGCAGCGCCCGCGTACACGCGCGATGAAGTCGTTGCCGAGCGTGGCCGCTATGGTTCGGTATCGTCGACGAACTCGACGACCTACTGAACGACGCCGTTATGATCCTTGCTGCCAGCGTATCGGGGGGCAAGGTGACAGCGTCGGAATAGCGAAGGGGTCGGTTTGGGTTCACCCAAACCGACCCCTTCGTCGTTCAACTACAGGCCAAAGATTTCAGCCGTGCAGCGACCGACGGAACGTCTCGGGCAGGAACACCAGCCCGACCAGCACCGTCACCGCGCAGGCGACGATCGGATACCAGAGGCCGTAATAGATATCCCCGGTCGCGGCGACCATCGCGAACGCGGTAGTCGGCAAGAACCCGCCGAACCAGCCATTGCCGATATGATAGGGCAACGACATCGACGTGTAGCGGATCCGCGTCGGGAACAACTCGACCAGCAGCGCGGCGATCGGCCCGTAGACCATCGTCACGTACAGCACGAGCAGGACGAGGATCGCGATCACCATCGGCTTGTTGATCTGCGCCGGGTCCGCCTTTTCAGGGTAGCCGACCGAGGTCAGGGCGGTCTTCACTTCCGCGCCGAACGCCTTGATCGCCGCTGCCTTCTCAGGTCCCGAGACGACCGCGGGATTGACGACCGGGATGGTCGTGCCGCCGATGTGGATCTGCGCGACGGTGCCCGCGGGTGCGATCACGTTGGCATAGGAGATGCCGGCCTTCGCCAGATACGCCTTGGCGATGTCGCACGAGCTGCTGTCGAACTTGTTCTTGCCGACCGGATCGAACTGCACCGAGCACTCGTCGGGATTGGCGACGACGCTCACCGGCGAATTGGCCTGTGCTGCATAGAGCGCCGGGTTGGCGGCCTTCGACAGCGCATGGAACAGCGGCATGTACGTCAGCGCAGCGAGCGCGCAGCCCGTCAGGATGATGTATTTCCGCCCGATCTTGTCCGATAGCCAGCCGAAGAAGATGAACGCCGGCGTAGCGATCAACAGCGCGATCGCGATCAGGATGTTGGTGGTCGGCCCGTCGACGCGCAGGTTCTTCTCGAGGAAGAACAACGCGTAGAACTGGCTGGTGTAGAAGATCACGCCCTGGCCGACGACCGCACCGAACAATGCGATCAGCACGACCTTCAAATTGCTCCACTGTCCGAACGCTTCGGTCAGCGGCGCCTTCGAGGTCTTGCCCTCGTTCTTCATCTTCTGGAACACCGGGCTCTCTTCGAGCTGCATGCGGATCCAGAGCGACACCGCGAGCAGCGCGATCGAGACGATGAACGGAATGCGCCAGCCCCATGCCGCGAACGCCTCTTCGCCGACCAAAGTCCGCACGCCGATCACGATCAGCAGCGCCGCGAACAGCCCGAGCGAGGCGGTGGTCTGGATGAAGCTGGTGAACAGCCCGCGCTTTTTGTCGGGTGCGTGCTCCGCGACATAGGTCGCGGCGCCGCCATATTCGCCGCCGAGCGCGAGGCCCTGCAACAGCCGCAGCACGACGAGCGCGATCGGCGCGGCGACGCCGACCGATGCGTAGCTGGGGAGCAGGCCGACCAGGAAGGTCGACAGGCCCATGATCGCCATCGTGACGAGGAATGTGTTCTTGCGCCCGACGACATCGCCGATCCGCCCGAACACCAGCGCGCCGAACGGCCGCACCGCGAACCCGGCCGCGAACGCCGCAAGCGCGAAAATGAACCCGGTCGTCTCGTTGACGCCCGAGAAGAACTGCGCGGTGATGATCGTCGCCAGCAGGCCGTAGAGGTAGAAATCATACCATTCGAACACTGCGCCAAGTGACGACGCGATGATGATGAGCGGCTGGCTCTGCTTCACATGCCCGAGGGGCGAAGCATCCCCTGTTGTAGTCGCCATGGCGGTATCCTCTCAGAAGGAAAATTGGGTGGAACAGCCGATCTCCGCCGACTTGTGAACGCGAAAAAAAATGCCGATTAGCGGCCCACTTATCCTCCCCCGCCAGGGGGAGGTGGCAGGCACTCGCCTGACGGAGGGGGCGGCAGGCGATGACCATCGTTCCGTGTCCTCCCCCTCCGTCACCTTCGGCGACACCTCCCCCTTGCGGGGGAGGATCGTGAATTTGTGCCCTAGAACGAGTACCGCGCGGCGAGCTCGCCGCGGTCCATCTTGCCCACCTGCCCGTCGACCAGTTCGCGCTCCGCGTGACGGAATTCGACGCCGAGATCGATGTTCTTGATCGGCGAGTAGAACAGGTTGGCGGACGCGCTCCACGCCGAGTCGCTCGCGCCGACGGGCTCGCCGCCGGTCGGATAGTCGATCGACTGGACGCTGCCGATGAAGGTCGAGCGCAGCTTGTCGGTCCAGCCGAGCTTCAACGCCGCGAACCCTGCGGTCAGGCTCGGCGTATACAGCCGCGCGCCGACCACCGGCACGAACACCGCGTCGGGGGCGAGATCGAGGCCGACATAACGGCCGATCCCGTCGCCGTGCGTGACCATGAAGCGGATGTCCGAGCGGCCCTTGGCGTCGAGCGGCACCTTGCCCGCGAACGACACGCCCCAGCCGGTGGCGCTGTCCTTGAGCGCACCCGTATCGATCGTCAGTTGGCGCGCGAGGCCGGCCAGCGAGAACTCGCCGAACGCGGTCTTGTAGTTGAGGCGCGCGGTGACGTCGGGCAGGCGATCGTCGGCATTCTCGACGATCGTTGCCGAGGCAAGGCTGGTCGATGCCGTCTCCGGGTTTTCGGCCGCGACCGACAGCGACAGCGTGTCGTTGAGCTTGCGCGTGTAGCGGATCTGCGCCTGGCGGACGAACACGGTGCCTTCCGACGGTCCGATGAAGTCGGTCGTCTCGGGCAGCGCACCGATATACTGGAAGTTGGTCCACTCCTGCCCGAACAGCCAATTGTCGAACGTGAAGAACGCACGGCGCAGGCCGGGGTTGTAACCGTTGACGACGCGCTGGTTGCCTTGAGTCCCCGGCACGACCTGGAAATCGACTTCGAGCAGGCCCTTCAGCGTATGCCCGGCGATCGGCGTTTCGGTGCCCAGCACGATCCGCGTCTGCTTGGCGTGTGCCTCGACGCTGTTGCCTTCGTTGCGGCCACCGACCGGGGTCATGCTCGGGAAATAGAAATCGCGACCGACCGACTCGGGGGCGATGTTGCCACCGCTGTACCGACTGACCGATGCCCAGGTCTTGATGAAGCCGTTGAGCTTTACCGTCGTCCCGGCGACCTTGAACCCGTCGGTGGACGGCGCCGCGCCCGGTGCCTTCGCTTCGGCGAGCGCGGTCGGCGCGGTCGGGCCCATCGGCGCGGTCGGATGCAGATCGTTCGGCGCGGACGCAACCGCCGTAGGTGCGGAGGTCGATGTCGCCGGAGCAGCAGGCTGGGGCGCGGTCGCTGCCGTCGCCCGCGCCGCGTTCAGCTCGCCGCGCAGATCCTGCACCGCCGCTTCCAACGCCTTCAACCGCGTCTCGAGTTCGACCTCACGCGCGGTCTGCGCCTGCGCCATGCCAGGCACCAGCGCGGTACCAGCCAACAAGGCCGTCAAGGCCAGCCGTTTCGTAAACGCCATACGTGTCATCCCCGTCTCTGCTCTCTTCCACTGATCTGACGCGTGGATAGCAGCGCCGTCATCATGGCGCATTGCGAACCTGCGTCCATCCCTTACTTTGGTTAGGGATGATCGCCCGAACGCGACCGCGTACAGCGCGGCAAAAGGAGAGCCAGATGACCGAGGCAAGCTATCCCGTCCCCGCGGAATGGGCGAAGGACGCCCTGATCGACGCCGCCGCCTATGACCGGATGTATGCCGAGGCCGCGACCGATCCCGACGCGTTCTGGGCGAAGGAGGCCAAGCGGCTCGACTGGATCGTGCCCCCGACCAAGATCAAGGATACGTCGTTCGACGAGAGCGATTTCCACATCCGCTGGTTCGAGGACGGCCAGCTGAACGTCGCCGCGAACTGCGTCGATCGCCACGCCGAGACGCGCCCCGACGCGACCGCGATCCTGTGGGAAGGCGACGACCCCGCCGACGACCGCAAGATCAGCTACGCCGAACTGCGCGACGAAGTGTCGAAGCTCGGCAACGCGCTGAAGGCCAAGGGCGTCAGGAAGGGCGACCGCGTCACGATCTATCTGCCGATGATCCCCGAGGCGGCGTTCGCGATGCTCGCCTGCGCGCGGATCGGCGCGATCCATTCGGTGGTGTTCGGCGGCTTCTCGCCCGAGAGTCTCTGCAACCGCATTCACGACTGCGACAGCCGCATCGTCATCACCGCCGACGAAGGCCTGCGTGGCGGCAAGACCGTGCCGTTGAAGGCAAACGTCGACGCCGCGCTCGACCACGGCGATCTCGCGGTCGAGACCGTCATCGTCGTCCGCCGCACCGGCGGCAAGGTGACGATGACCGAAGGCCGCGACTGCTGGTATGCGGACTGCGTCGAGGGGCAGTCGACCGACTGCGCCCCCGAGCCGATGAACGCAGAGGACCCGCTGTTCATCCTCTACACCAGCGGCTCGACCGGCCAGCCCAAGGGCGTGCTCCACTCGACCGGCGGCTATCTGGTATGGGCGTCGATGACGCACGAATACGTCTTCAACTACCGCCCCGGCGAGATCTTCTGGTGTGCGGCGGACGTCGGCTGGGTCACCGGCCACACCTATTCGCTGTACGGCGCGCTCGCGAACGGCGCGACCACCGTGATGTTCGAGGGCGTGCCCAACTACCCGGATCACAGCCGCTTCTGGCAGATCGTGGATAAGTATCAGGTCAACATCCTCTACACCGCACCGACCGCGCTCCGGTCGCTGATGCGCGAAGGCGACGACTGGGTGACGCGCACCAGCCGCAAGTCGCTGCGCCTGCTCGGCTCGGTCGGCGAACCGATCAATCCGGAGGCGTGGAACTGGTACCACAATGTCGTCGGCGACGGCCGCTGCCCGATCGTCGACACCTGGTGGCAGACCGAAACGGGCGGGCACATGATCTCGCCACTGCCCGGCGCAACCGCTCTCAAGCCCGGCAGCGCGACCAAGCCGCTGTTCGGCGTGCTGCCCGAACTGGTCGATGCGGACGGCAAGGTGCTGGAGGGCGCAGTCGAGGGCAATCTCGTCATCGCCGACAGCTGGCCCGGCCAGATGCGCACCGTGTGGAACGATCACGAGCGCTTCTTCCAGACGTATTTCTCGACCTACCCCGGCAAGTATTTCACCGGCGACGGCTGCCGCCGCGACGAGGACGGCTATTACTGGATCACCGGCCGCGTCGACGACGTCATCAACGTCAGCGGCCACCGCATGGGCACCGCCGAAGTCGAGAGCGCGCTGGTCGCGCATTCGAAGGTCGCCGAAGCCGCGGTCGTCGGCATGCCGCACGACGTGAAGGGCCAGGGCATTTACGCCTACGTCACGCTCAACGCGAACGCCGAGCCGAGCGAGGAGCTCCGCAAGGAACTCGTCCAATGGGTCCGTCGCGAGATCGGCCCGATCGCGACCCCCGACATCCTCCAGTTCGCCCCCGCGCTCCCGAAGACGCGCTCGGGGAAAATCATGCGCCGCATCCTGCGCAAGATCGCGGAGAACCAGCTCGACCAGCTCGGCGACACCTCGACGCTCGCCGATCCCGCAGTGGTCGACGCCTTGATCGCCGGCCGCGAGGAAGCCACCGCCGTACCCGCATGACGCGCACGATCCTCATCGCCGACGACCATCCGCTGTTCCGCCAGGCGCTCAAACTGGCGGTCAGCCGCGCCGCGCCCGACGCGGTGGTGATCGAGGCGGGGCAGCTCTGCGAGGCGGTCGACGCGGTGCGGGGGGCGGAACGGCTCGACCTGATTTTGCTCGACCTGCGGATGCCGGGCTCGGAAGGTTTCGCGGGCGTGGCGCTGCTTCACGCAGAACGCCCCGACACGCCGATCATGGTGATCTCCTCGGCCGACGAAGCTGAGGCCGCCCCCCGAGCCCGCGCCTACGGTGCAATCGGATTCGTCTCCAAGACCGCCGACCTCGCCACGCTCGAAAACGCCGTAGCCCGAGCCCTCGCCGGCGAACGCGACGCGCCGATCGAAGGTGCCTCCGTCGACGAAATGTCCACCCGCGTCGCGAGCCTCACCCCCACCGAACTGAAGGTTCTGCTCGGCGTCCTGGCCGGCCGCCTGAACAAGCAAGTCGCCTTCGACCTCGGCATCTCCGAAGGTACGGTAAAGGGTCACATGACCGCGATCCTCCGAAAACTCGGCGTCCAGAACCGCACTCAGGCGGTCCTCGCGGCGAGGGCGATGGACATCCACTTCGCCGACTGAGGCAGGCCATGCCGCCCGTACAAGAGCCAGTTCGCATCCCCGGCAGCACATAATTCCTTGTTCTCCCGCGAAGGCGGGAGCCCAGTCTGGATCCCCGCCTTCGCGGGGAAACATGCCTTGCTCGAAAGGTAGAGTGCTGACTGGTTCCGGGAGCCAGCCACTCCAGCTAAATGCCGCCCCCTCTCAATCCTCCCCCGCCAGGGGGAGGTGGCGAAGGCGACGGAGGGGGCGGCCCTCGCAACGCTCGTTTCCCTTACCTCCCCCCCCGTCAGGCAAGCGCCTGCCACCTCCCCCTTGCGAGGGAGGATCAATAAGCCTCAACTTCCCCGCGCTGCCGCCGCAGACGCATCCTCGATAAACCGCCACAAATCCGCCGGCACCACCGGCTTAGTCAGCACGACAAGCCCTACACACCGCGGATCCTCCGCAACCGCGCGATCCGCCGTCACCAGCGCAATCGCCGGCGCCGGCACCATCGCCCGCAACCGCGCAACAACGTCGAGTCCGTCCTCCGCCTCGTCCAGATGGAAGTCGACTAGCGCCACATCCGGCTCCTCGTCCGCCGCCAATTCCATCGCCTCGGCGATCGTCGCCGCCAGCAACGGCACGCACCGCCGCGCCCGCAACGCCGCATCGAGTGCCGCGAGGATCGTCGCATCGTTGTCGAGACACAGCACCCGCAACCCCGGCACCAGCGCGCGTGTCGCGGAGGGCGTCGGCAACGCCACGTCCAGCCCGGCAGGCGCGAGCGGAACGCGCACCGCAAACGTCGTCCCCCGCCCCAAGTCCGACCGCAACTCCACCGCCACGCCAAGCAGCCGCGCGATCCGCCGGACGATCGCCAGCCCGAGCCCAACGCCACCACCCGCGCTCCCCTTGCTTTCGAGCCGCTCGAACTCCTCGAAGATCCGCTCGCGATCCGCCGCCGCGATCCCCGGCCCGTTATCGCGCACCTCGATCAACACATCGTCGCCCCTCCGCCGCGCCCCGATCCAGATCCGCCCATCCGCCGAATAGCGCACCGCGTTCGACAGGAAATTCTGCAAGATCGACCGCAGCAACGACCGATCGGTCGCTACGCTGAACGCCCCCGGATGCGCCGCGAGCACCAGCCCACGCTCGCCCGCCAACGGCCGGAACTGCACCGCCAGCTCCTCGATCAACGCCCCCAGCGCAAACCGCTCGACCTTCGGCACCACGCCCCCTGCATCGAGTCGCGACACATCGAGCAGAGCCCGCAGCAACGTGTCCGCCGACCCGATCGCGCCATCGATCGCGCGCACCAGTTCCGCCTGATGCGGCGCCCTGTCCTCCGCCAGCGCCGCGCAGAACAGCCGCGCCGCATGCAACGGCTGCAACAGGTCATGGCTCGCCGCCGCCAGGAACCGCGTCTTGTCGCGCGTCGCGGTCTCGGCAATCGCGCGCGCCTCGCCGAGCATGTGGTTCGACCGCGCCAGATCCTGCGTCCGTGCCGCCACCCGCGCCTCGAGATCGGCCTGCGCCTCCTTCTCCGCGGTGATGTCGGTGAAACTCTGGACGTACCCGCCGCCCGGCATTGGCCGCCCGACCATCTTTATCCACCGCCCCGACGGCCGTTGCCGCTCGAAACTATGCGGCGTCCCGCGTGCGAGGTGCGCCACCCGCCGGCCGACATGCGCGGCGATATCCCCCGCGATGCCTTCGCGCTCGGCATTGTAGCGGATCAGGTCGGCGATCGAACGCCCGACGACGACATACCCCTCGGGATAGTCGAACATCTCGACATAGCGCGGATTCCACGCGACCAGCCGCAGGTCCGCGTCGATCACGCTGACCCCCGGATCGATCGTCTCCAGCGTCGCCGACAGCAACGTGCGCGAAAACCGCAGCGAGCGCCCGCGCTGGTCGAGCAGCCGCACCACGTCGCTGACGTCGATCGCCGACCCGGCAATACTCGACGCGACGATCTTCCGAGCCGACGGTGCGCCGATCACGCCCGCGATCAACCGCTCGGCAGTGCGCGCTGCGGGCCCATCGATCGGCGCGCGGAGATCGGGCGAAGTCACCCCGATCGCCTCCGCCTCGCCATCGCCGACGAACCGCGCGACCAGCATCCGCAATTCACCCAACGTCGTGACGTGATCCAGCGCAGCGTTTCCCCGATGCCGCTCGCGCATGTGCAGCCCGGCCATCAGCGCGATGTTGACGCCCAGGCTCCACACCGTCCCGTTGACCAGCGGCGAGCCGATCCGCCACCCAAGCAGCGCATCCGGATCGAGCCACCCCCGCGTGAACTGCGCCAGCGCCGGCCCGACACCCTCGCCGATCGACGGCAGCAACAGGCAGTAAATCCAGACGATCACGCCGCCGACCAGCCCCGCACGGGCGGCGGTGTGGTTGGCGAAGTTCCACCCGACCGTCGCGATCAGCGCAGGCGCGAACTGCGCTACGCCGGCGAACGCGATCAGCCCGATCGACGCGAGCGGCAGGTCCGCGCCCAGACTCCGGCCATACACCAGCGCGACCGCGACGATCGCGGCGATGATGACCCGCCGCACGCGCAGCATCCGCCGCCCAAGCTCGCCTTCGCCCGCGTCGCCGTGCCGCCGCAGCAGCAACGGCGCGAGCAAATCGTTGGTCGCCATCGTCGACAACGCGATCGTCTCGACCACCACCATCGCCGTCGCCGCCGAGAAGCCACCCAAAAACGCGAGCAACGCGACGAGGTGATGTCCCTGCTGCAACGGCACCGCCAGCACATACAGATCGGGCTCTGCACCATCCGGCAACAGCGTCATCCCCGCGAGCGCCAGCGGCAGCACGAGCAGCGAGATCACGACCATGTACGCGATGAACGGCGCGCGCGCTCGGGCGATGGGGTCCCCACCCTGCGCTTCGATCACCCCGACATAGAATTGCCGCGGCAGGCACAGGATCGCGAGCGCCGACAGCAGCGTCCGAACCCAGAAATCGGACGTCAGCGTACCCCAGGTAAAGCCGGACCGAAGCCGCGCCATCGCCGGCGCCAGCGTCTCGGCCGGCACGTCGGCGAGCAGTGCTACCGTCACCACCCCGAGCACGACGAAACAGAGCAGCTTGATCAGCGACTCCGCCGCAATCGCCGCGACAACGCCGGGGTTGCGCCCGGCGACCTCATACCGCCGCGCGCCGAAGACGATCGCGAACACCGCCAGCAACAGCGCGACGAACGTGCCGACCTCCGCCGAACTCCCCACGCCCGCGATCGCGCCGAAGCTCAGCGTCACCGACCGCAACTGAAGCGCGATATACGGCACCGACGCGAGCAACGCCGTCCCCGCGACGATCGCTGCCGTCCCCCGGCTCCGCCCATAGCGCGCGGAGATGAAGTCCGAGATCGAACTCGACCCTTCCTCGCGCGCCAGCCGCACCAGACGCGCGAGAAACTTCGGCGCAAGCAGGAACACCAGCGCCGGACCGAGATAGATGGCGAGGTAATCCCACCCCCGCGTCGCCGCCGTGCCGACCCCGCCGAAGAACGTCCAGCTGCTGCAATACACCGCCAGCGACAGTGGATAGGCGATCCGCTGGAGCCGCACCGACAGCCCGCGCCGGTCGACGATCCATGCGATCCCGAACAACAGCGCGCCATAGGTCAGGATCGCGACGATGACACTTGGCCCGACGATGGCAGCGCTCCGGTTCAGGATTGAGCCGACGATCTAGCACAGGACGCGCGCCCGTCGTCGACCGGTATGTGGCGCGCCGCGATGGCTAGCGGCTTGCACCGATCACCCGCCCGCGCTATCGCCGCACCGCTCCCGTGTTGGAACACTACCGGGAGCCTGCTTGGAAACCCAATGGTTTCAATAGCATGCGGGTATAGTACAATGGTAGTACAGCAGCCTTCCAAGCTGAATACACGGGTTCGATTCCCGTTACCCGCTCCACCCCCCACCGAAATCATCGAACTGCGCGCATAGTGCCAGCACGCGTGCGTTCATGGCCATCGCACCAGAAACGTAAGCAACATTGACCCTTGCATTTCCCTGCTGCGCTGCCGCAAAGGGGAATCGTCGGGCAGGTCTGGCGGCTCCGGGAGTCGCCACCAGTCGTGCCGCGTTCGGATTGGAGTCTCTCCGTGATCGGTATCGTCAGGGTCGCCCTATCGCGCCCGCTCACCTTCATCGTCATGGCCATCCTGGTCGCGGTCGTCGGCGTGCTGGCGGCCGTGCGGACGCCGGTCGACATCTTTCCGGACATCAAGGTGCCGGTGATCGCCGCCGCCTGGACCTACCAGGGCCTGTCACCCGACGACATGGCGGGGCGGATCATCACGCCGTACGAGCGCGTGCTGTCGACCACCGTCAACGACATCGACCATATCGAGAGTCAGTCGATGCCGGGCATCGGCGTCGTGAAGATCTATTTCCAGCCGGGCGCCGACATCCGCACCGCCACCGCGCAGGTCACGTCGGTGTCGCAGACCGTGCTGCGCCAGTTGCCGCCGGGCGTAACCCCGCCGCTGATCCTCAACTACAGCGCCTCGACCGTGCCGATCCTGCAGCTCGCGCTGTCGGGCGTCGGGCTGTCCGAGGGCAAGCTGTTCGACACCGCGGTCAACCAGATTCGCCCCGGCCTCGTCACCGTGCCGGGCGCGGCGATCCCGTATCCGTCCGGCGGGCGTCAGCGTCAGGTCCAGATCGATCTCGACCCGCAGGCGCTGCAGTCGAAGGGCCTGTCCGCGCAGGACGTCGGCCTCGCGATCGCCGCGCAGAACCAGATCAACCCGGCCGGTTTCGCGAAGATCGGCGGCTTCCAGTATAATGTCCGCCTCAACAACGCGCCGGGCTCGATCGACGAGCTGAACAACCTGCCGGTGAAGGTCGTCAACGGCGCGACGATCTACATGCGCGACGTGGCGCATGTCCGCGACGGTAGCGCGCCACAGACCAACGTCGTCCATGTCGACAGGTCGCGGTCGGTGGTGATGACGATCCTCAAGAACGGATCGACCTCGACACTGGCGATCGTGCAGGGGATCAAGGATGCGCTGCCCGCGATCCAGGCGACCTTGCCCGACAGCCTCAAGATCGTGCCGATCGGCGACCAGTCGCTGTTCGTGAAGGCGGCGGTCGAGGGCGTCGTCAAGGAAGGCGCGATCGCCGCCGCGCTGACCAGCCTCATGATCCTGCTGTTCCTCGGATCGTGGCGCTCGACCGTGATCATCGCGATCTCGATCCCGCTGGCGATCCTCGCCGCGATCATCGCGCTGTCGGCGACCGGCCAGACGCTGAACGTGATGACGCTCGGTGGCCTCAGCCTCGCGGTCGGCATCCTGGTCGACGACGCGACGGTGACGATCGAGAACATCAACTGGCATCTGGAGCAGGGCAAGAGCGTCCGCCAGGCGATCCTCGACGGTGCCGCGCAGATCGTCACCCCGGCGTTCGTGTCGCTGCTGTGCATCTGCATCGTGTTCGTGCCGATGTTCTTCCTGCCGGGCGTCGCGGGCTTCCTGTTCGTGCCGCTCGCGCTGTCGGTGGTGTTCGCGATGATCGCATCGTTCGTGCTCTCGCGGACGCTGGTGCCGACGATGGCGATGTACCTGCTCAAGCCGCACGCGGGCGATGTCCATGCCGCAGGAACGCCGACGTCGCGCAATCCGCTCGTCCGGTTCCAGCGCGGGTTCGAGGCTCGGTTCGAGCGCTTTCGCCACGGCTATGGCCGGCTGCTGGAGCGCGCGTTGGCGACCGGCAAGCCGTTCCTGCTCGGCTTCCTGGCGGTGGTCGCGCTGTCGATGCTGCTGATCCCGTTCCTCGGCCAGAACTTCTTCCCCGCGGTCGATGCGGGCCAGATCACGATGCACGTCCGCGCGCCGATCGGCAGCCGGATCGAGAGCACGTCGGCGCAGTTCGACCGGATCGCGCGTCGCGTCCGCCAGATCATTCCCGCCAACGAACTGGTGTCGGTGGTCGACAACATCGGCCTGCCGGTCAGCTCGATCAACGCGACCTACAACAACTCGGGCACGATCGGCCCGCAGGACGGCGACATCCTGATCCAGCTCGCGCACGAGCATGCACCCACCGCCGATTACGTGCGCAAGCTACGCGAGACGCTGCCCGGCGCGTTCCCGGGCGCGACCTTTTCGTTCCTGCCCGCGGACATCACCAGCCAGATCCTGAACTTCGGTGCGCCCGCGCCGATCGACGTGCAGATCACCGGCAAGGATGCGGCGGGCAACTACGCCTATGCCCGGACGCTGTTGCGCAGAATCGCGGCGATCCCCGGCGTCGCCGATGCGCGTATCCAGCAATCGGCGCGCTACCCGGAACTCCGCGTTAATATCGATCGCAGCCGGATCGGCCAACTCGGGCTGACCGAGCGCGACGTCACCGCCAGCGTCGGCTCGTCGCTGGCCGGCACGATCCAGACCGCGCCGGTCTATTATCTCAACCCCGAGAACGGCGTGTCGTACAGCGTCGTCGCGCAGACCCCCGAATATCGCGTCGGATCGATGAGCGACCTGTCGAACATCCCCGTCACCGGCACCAATGCGGGCGGCACGGCGCAGGTGCTCGGCGGGCTGTCCACGGTCGTCCGCGGCACCTCGCCAGCCGTCGTCTCGCACTACAACATCGCGCAGGCGATCGACATCTACGCGACCCCCAACGGCCGCGATCTCGGTGCGGTAGCGGGCGACATCAAGCGCGTGCTGGCGGATGCCAAGGCGTCCGCGCCGAAGGGCACGACGGTTGCGTTGCGCGGCCAGTATGCGACGATGAACAGCGCGTTTTCCGGCCTGTTCTTCGGGCTGATCGGGGCGATTGTGCTGATCTATCTGCTGATCGTCGTGAACTTCCAGAGCTGGCTCGATCCGTTCGTCATCATCACCGCGTTGCCCGGCGCAATCGCCGGGATCGTCTGGATCCTGTTCCTGACCGGCACGCCGCTGTCCGTTCCGGCGCTGACCGGCGCGATCATGTGCATGGGCGTCGCGACGGCCAACGCGATCCTGGTGGTGAGTTTCGCGCGCGAGCGGCTCGCCGAGCTGGGGGATTCGCACAAGGCGGCGATGGAGGCGGGGATGACTCGTTTCCGCCCGGTGCTGATGACCGCGCTCGCCATGATCATCGGCATGTTGCCGATGGCGATGGGCTTCGGCGAGGGCGGCGAACAGAACGCGCCGCTCGGCCGTGCGGTGATCGGCGGGCTGATCGTCGCGACGTTCGCGACGCTGATGTTCGTGCCGGTGATCTTCAGCCTCGTGCACCGTAAGGACGCAGAGCGCGCCGCCGCCAAAGCCCGCCGCGACGAGATTCTAGAGGAAGCGCATGTCTGAGATCGTTCATCCGGATCCCGTCGCCACCGAACCGCAGCGCGGGTCGCTCAGGAAAGTCGGCATCGTCGCGGCGGTGATCGCGCTGGCGCTGGTGGCGTTCGGCATCTTCACGCGGCACCGCTCGGACTCGCAACTGGCGACCTGGACGACCGCACAGTCGACCCCGATCGTCACCGTGATCCGCCCGACCGCCGAGGGCGCGAGCGACGCGCTGACGCTACCGGGTAACGTCCAGGCATATAACAGCGCCGCGATCTACGCGCGGACCACCGGCTATATCCGCAAATGGTTCGTCGACATCGGCGATCCGGTCCGCGCCGGTCAGACGCTCGCGATCCTCGACGCGCCCGAAGTCGACCAGCAGGTCGCCGCCGCGCAGGCCGATCTCCAGACCGCGCGCGCGAACCGTTCGCTTGCCGCGTCGACCGCGACGCGCTGGCGCGATCTGCTCGCCAAGGATGCGGTGTCGAAGCAGGAGACCGACGAGAAGATCGGTGACCTCGCCGCCAAGTCCGCGATCGCCAACGCGGCGTCGGCCAACGTCCGCCGGCTCGGCGCGTTGCAGGGCTTTACCCGCCTGACCGCGCCGTTCTCGGGCGTCGTCACGAGCCGCTCGACTCAGGTCGGCGCACTGGTGACCGCAGGGACGGCCGCGTCCACCCCGCTGTTCACGATCGCCGACGTCAACCGGATGCGGATCTATGTCCGCGTGCCACAGGCCTATTCGGGGCAGACCCGGCAGGGCATGCACGCGACGCTGACCGTGCCCGAATATCCGGGACGCGACTTCGACGTGACGTTGACCCGCAGCGCCGACGCGGTCGATCCGCAGTCGGGCACCGTTCTGGTCGAGTTGCAGGCGGCGAACACCGATCGTGCGCTGAAACCGGGCGCCTATGCGCAGGTCAAGTTCCCGGTCGGTGCGGGGGGCACCGGCGTACGACTGCCGTCGAGCGCGCTGGTGATCGGCGCGAAGGGCACGCAGGTCGCGGTCGTCGGCAGCGACGGCAAGGCGCATCTCAAGACGATCACGATCGGCCGCGACGATGGCGACAGCGTCGCGATCAGCGCAGGGCTCAGCGCCGGCGACCGCGTGATCGACAGCCCGCCGGACTCGCTCCAGACCGGCGACCCTGTCCGGATCGCGCCTTCGACAGGACCCGCCCGTGCGAAGCGCTAGGCTGGGCGCGGCAGCGGTCGTGGCGGCGAGCCTGGCCGGGTGCTCGCTCGCGCCACCATACAGCATTCCGCCGAACCCGGCTGCGGCGGCGTACAAGGAACTCGGACCGCAAGGGCAGGGGCCCTGGCAGCCAGCCGCCACCGACACGTCGCTCCCCGCCGCGTGGTGGACCGCGTTCGACGATCCGACGCTGACCGCGCTCGAAGCGCGGATCGAGGCGGGCAATCCCGACCTCGCTGCCGCCATCGCGCGCTACGATCAGGCGCGCGGTCTGCTCGGCGAGTCCCGTGCCGCGCTACTGCCGTCGATATCGGTGGGGGCCGACGGCGGCCGTTCGCGCGTATCCGCCGGCCGACCGCTCTCGCCGGGCAACGCCGCGACGTACAACAACCTCTCGGTCGGCGCGTCGCTGGCGTACGAGATCGACCTGTTCGGCCGCGTCCGCAATTCGGTGCGCGCGGATGCCGCCTCGGCGCAGGCCAGCGCGCAGGACGTCGTCGCGGTTCGTCTCGGGCTCCAGGCATCGCTCGCGGATTCTTATTTCCAGATGCGCGGTCTCGATGCGCGGACCGTGTTGCTGCGCCAGACGGTGGCGGCATTCCAACGCGCCTACGACCTGACCGACACGCGCCACACCGGCGGCATCGCCTCGGGGATCGACGTCAGCCGCTCGGCCGCGTTGCTGTCGAGCGCACGCGCGGAGCTGTCGGCGGTCGCCGGCGCACGTGCGGCGTTCGAGCACGCGATCGCCGCGCTGGTCGGCGAGACCCCCTCGACCTTCGCAATTCCCGTTGCGGACACGTTGCAGCGTCCGCCCGCGATACCCGTCGGCGTACCGTCGACACTGTTGCAACGCCGCCCCGATATCGTCGCGGCCGAGCGCCGGATCGCGGCCGCCAACGCCCAGATCGGCGTGGCGCGCGCAGCACAATACCCGTCGCTCACGCTCGGCGGGTCGGGCGGGTTCGAGGCGGGCAACGGCAACATCCTCCGCGCCTCGAACAGCTTCTGGGCATTGGGGCCGCTATCCGCCGCGCTCGCGATCTTCGACGGCGGTGCACGGCGCGCGCGCGTGCGCATCAGCCGCGCGCAATATGACGAGGCGGCGGCGTCCTACCGCTCGACCGTCCTCACCGCCTTCCGCGAAGTCGAGGACGACCTCGCCCGCTCGCGTGCTCTGGTGGCCCAGGAACGCGACCAGCTGGCCGCGACCCGAGCGGCCGAACGCACGCGCGATCTCGCGCTGATCCGCTACCGCGACGGCGCGTCCGACTATCTCGACGTGGTGACGGCACAGACCGCAGCGCTCGACGCGCAGCGCCTGTTGCTGGAGGTGCAGAGCACGCGGCTACAGATCGCGGTCGACACCGTCCGCGCGATCGGCGGCGGCATCGCAACCTGACTGCCGAACCGCCGCCGCCGGGTCAGACCCGCAGGTAGCGGTAGTACCAGACCTCATGCCCCTGCCGCCGCGCTTTCCGCTCGTACCGCGTCTCGGGCCAGTCGTCGGGGCGGGTGAGGAAGTCATGCGGCGTCTTCGCCTGCCACTCGAAATCGCGGCGCGCGTTCATGATCATCATCGACCAGCGGCAATAGGTCGGATCGTCGGTGCCGAGCCGGAATTCCGCGCCGGGCTTCAGCTTGGCGGCGATCGTGTCGAGCGGGCCGTGGTTGACCATGCGGCGCTTGGCGTGGCGCGCCTTCCGCCAGGGATCGGGGTGCAGCAGGTACAGCCGGTCGAGGCTCGCGTCGGGCAGGCGCTCGATCACCTCCAGCGCATCGCCCATGTGCAACCGGACGTTGGTCAGCTCGCCGTCGCGGATGTGCGCCAGCGCGCCGACCACGCCATTGAGGAACGGTTCGCAGCCGATGAAGCCGACGTCGGGGTTCATCGCGGCCTGTCCCGCGAGATGCTCGCCCGCACCGAAGCCGATCTCGACGTGCAGCGGGCGGTCCTCGCCGAACAACGTCATCGCATCGATCGGCCCTTCCTCGGGCACCGACAAGTCGGCGAGCGTTTCCTCGACGAGCGCGGCTTGGCCAAGGCGCAGCTTGTGGCCCTGGCGACGGCCATAGAGGCGGCGGATAACAGAAGGATCGTTCATCGCCGCGCGCTCTAGCGGGCGATGGCGCCGGAGCAAAGCGCGACGCGGACCGTTGCACTCTCGTAATGGTCGACAACGCTTCCAATCCGCCCGGCGAAGACGTCGAGGATCTCAAGGCCGCCGATGCGCAGGACCTGCACAAGGCGGTTCGCGAGGAGGGCGAGGAAGAACTCGATCGTCCGGTGTCGTCGCTGTTCTTCTCCGGGCTTGCCGCGGGCATGGCGATCGCCAGTTCGCTGATCGCGGAAGGCGCGCTGCACCACGCGCTGCCCGATACGCCGTGGCGGACGATCATCGTCTCGCTCGGCTATCCGATCGGCTTCCTCGTCGTGATCCTCGGGCGGATGCAGTTGTTCACCGAGAGCACGATCACCGCGATGCTGCCGTTGGTGACCAAGCCGTCGGGCTGGGCATTGCGGCGCACCTTGCGGCTCTGGAGCGTGGTGCTGGTCGCCAACCTCATCGGGACGGCGCTCGCCGGCGGGATGATCGCCGCGGGCCTGCTCGGCGGCAGCGAGCTTCGTACCGCGATGATCGAGGTGTCGATGGCGATTACCGAACTCTCGCCCGGCGCGACGTTCGTCAACGCGGTCCCGGCCGGGTTCATGATCGCGATCCTCGCCTGGTCGCTGCCGAATGCGCGCGAACAGTCTTTCCTCGTGATCGTCGCGATCACCTATGTCGTCGCGATCGCCGCGTTCAGCCATTCGATCGTCGGATCGGTGGAGGCCTGGCTGCTGGTGTTTTCGGGTAAGGTCGGGGTCGCCGAGGCGCTCGGAGGCCTCATGGTGCCGGCGATCCTCGGCAACTTGCTGGGCGGTGCGGGGTTGTTCGCCTTGCTCGCGCATGCACAGGTGCGCGGTGAAATGGACGGACAGGGCGAAAACTGATGGGCAAGACCAAGGACGCCGCGAAGGCCGTCGAGAAGGCGGACCGCAAGGCGACGCACAAGGCCGCCGAGCACCGCGACCAGCCGCTGGTCAAGGCGACCGGGTTCCTTGCCGAGATCGGCGACCAGCCGCAGCTCGTGGCGACGTCGATCGGTACGGTCGTGATCGGCCTGATCGCGCGCAGGCCGGACGTGATCCGTGGCGGTGTACGGATGCTGGCGGCGCACGCGGCGGCGACCTTCGTCAAGTCGGCGATCAAGGCGTCGGTCGACCGCACCCGCCCCGAAAAGGCGATCGAGGACGGCAAGGCCCGGTTCGAGCCGGGCAAGACCGACGATCACGACCAGACGTCGTTCCCGTCTGGCCACACCGCGGGTGCGGTTGCGGTCGCACGTGCTGCGTCGCGCGACATCACGGGCGCCGGTGGTCCGGCTGCGTTGATCTCCGGCGCGGTCGCGGCGGCGCAACCCGTGAACGGGAAGCACTACCTCTCCGATCTCGTCGTCGGCGCCGCAGTGGGCTGGATCGCCGAAGCGCTCGTCAGCGCGGTGTTCGACCGAGTCGCGCCCGCGGTCGAGACGGCGGTGGCGACCAAGGCACCCTTGCTGATCGAGCACGCCGCGGCCTGAGCGGTTCGATGCGGCCGAGTGTTACCCGTTGACCACAGATTGCGGCGAAATCGATATTTGTGAGGACGCGCAACGGGATAGCGGAACCGTTACGCCCGCGTGACGGTTGCCACCGCATCGTAACCAGAACGGACTATCCCCATGAAGAAGCTTTCCATCGCCGTCACGCTCGCCGCCATGGCCGTCTCGCTCGCAGCATGCGGCGGCAAGGGCGATGACAAGCTCGGCAGCCAGGTCGAGAAGGCCGCGGACAACCGCGCCGACGCGCTCGAAGCGACCGCCGACAATCTCGAAGAGCAGGCCAAGGCAGTCCGCAAGGACGGCGACCGCCAGTCGGACGCGATCGACGATGCCGACGTCAACGCGCAGGCGATGCCGCAGGCGCAGAAGGACGCACTGGTCAACGGCAGCGAAAAGCTCCGCTGATCTTCTAGGCGCACACCAGCGCCGGCGTCCTGGCCGCTCTTCGGTATACACCGGAGGGCGGCTTTGACGTTTTGAAAGGACCGGCTCGATCGGTCGTTAATATGACGGGGGACACGGCAATGATCGACAGGCGTCGACTGGAAACGGGGGGCTTCATAACCTTCCTGGTGGCGATCACGATCGCGTTGTGCGTGGTCGTATCGTCGTTCGCGGCGGCGCTGTTGTGGAGCGCGCTGGCGGCGATCCTGTTCCAGTCGCTGTATCAATGGCTGCTCAAGCGCTGGCCCGACCGCCGCAATCTCGCCGCCGCGTTGACGTTGTTGATCATCTTCGTCGCGGTGATCATCCCGACGCTGTTCATCGGCAGCCTGATGATCGACCAGTCCGCCTCGGTCTACGCCAAACTGCAGAGCGGCCAGATCAACTTTGGCGCGTATTTCCAGCAGATCCACGACGCGATGCCGAACCGGATCCAGGGTGCGCTGGACAAGGCCGGGCTTAACAGCTTCGAACAGGCGCAGTCGCGGGTGTCCAACATCCTCGGCAACAGCGTCCGCTCGATCGCGGGGCAGGCACTGTCGATCGGCCGTAACGCGGCCGCGTTCCTGCTGTCGTTCGGCGTCGGGCTGTACGTGACGTTCTTCCTGCTCCGCGACGGCGACAAGGTCGGTCCCGCAATCCGCCGCGCGCTGCCGTTCGAGCATTCGGTGGCGGTGAAGCTGGTCGACAAGTTCGTCGCGGTGGTGCGTGCGACGATCAAGGGATCGGTCATCGTCGGGCTCGTCCAGGGTGCGCTCGGCGGCCTGACTTTCTGGATCGTCGGCGTGCCGGCGGCGTTGCTCTGGGGCCTGCTGATGGCACTGACATCGCTATTGCCGGCGCTCGGGCCGGCGATCGTTTGGGTGCCGGTCGCGGTGTATCTACTCGCGACGGGCGCGATCTGGCAGGGCGTGGTCGTAATCGTCTCGGGCGTGGTAGTGATCGGTCTGGCCGACAATATCCTCCGGCCTATCCTGGTCGGGCGTGACACGGGGATTCCGGATTACATCGTGCTGGTCACCACGCTTGGCGGGATCGAGGTGGTCGGGCTGAGCGGTATCGTCGTCGGGCCACTGGTGGCTGCGCTGTTCCTGACGGCGTGGCAGATCCTGACCGAGCAGCGGCATGCCGAGATTTCCCCCGTTCGTCCTGAGTAGCTGCTGAGCCTGTCGAAGCGGCGTATCGAAGGACAGCTTGGCAAGCGGAGCGCTCGTTGTGCTTTTTTAACCCTCTCCCCTCGGGGAGAGGGAGGGGCCCGCACGGCGAAGCCGGGTGGGAAGGTGAGGGGGAGTGAGGCTCGGACTCTCTCCTCCAAAGCCCCTCACCCTTCCGTCGCCAAGCGGCTCCTCCCTCCCTCTCCCCGGCGGGGAGAGGGACTGGAAGCTCAGTTCACAACAACAAAAAAGCCTCCCGCGGACCAGTCCGCGGGAGGCTTTTTCGTAATCTCAAGAGGCGTCGCTACCAGGCGACGGCAGCCTTCAGCGCATCGACCAGATCGGTCTTCTCCCAGGTGAACATGTCACCCTCAGGCTCGCGACCAAAGTGACCATACGCCGCCGTCTTCTTGTAGATCGGCGCGTTGAGCTTGAGGTGCTCGCGGATGCCCTTCGGCGTCAGGCGAACGAGTTTCGGCAGGACCGCCTCGAGCTTGGCTTCCTCGACGGTGCCCGTGCCATGCGTGTCGACATACACCGACAGCGGCTCGGCGATGCCGATCGCATAGCTCAACTGGATCGTGCAGCGACGCGCAAGCCCCGCGGCAACGACGTTCTTCGCCAGATAGCGCGCGACATACGCGGCCGAGCGATCCACCTTCGTCGGATCCTTGCCCGAGAACGCACCGCCGCCATGCGGGGCCGCGCCGCCGTACGTGTCGACGATGATCTTGCGACCCGTCACGCCGGCGTCGCCGTCCGGGCCGCCGATCTCGAACTGGCCGGTCGGGTTGATGTAGATCGCGGTCTCGTCGGTGATGAAGCCGTCGGGCAGCACGTCCTGGAACACGCCCATGACGTAGTCGCGCAGCACGGCGTACTTGGCGGGATCGGCGTTGTCGCCCTTCTCGCAATAGCCCGGTGCGTGCTGCGTCGAGACAACGAGAGCGGTTGCGCCGACCGGCACTTCGTTCTCATACGACAGCGTGACCTGGCTCTTGGCGTCGGGCTCGAGGAACGGCGCGGCGCCCGAGTGACGGTCCTCGGCCATCTTGGCGAGGATCTTGTGGCTGTAATACAGCGTCGCGGGCATCAGGCCGGGGGTTTCGTCGGTCGCGTAACCGAACATGATGCCCTGGTCGCCGGCGCCCTCGTCCTTGTTGCCGCTCTCGTCGACGCCCATCGCGATGTGCGCGGACTGGCCGTGGAGGTTGTTCTCGAAGCGGAACGTCTCCCAGTGGAAGCCTGACTGCGCGTAGCCGATTTCCCTGACCGTGTTGCGAACCGCCGCCTCGATCTCTTCGAGCACGCCATCGGCCCACTGGTCGTTCTCGTAGATGCCCTTGCCGCGGATTTCACCGGCGAGGACGACGAGCTGCGTGGTGGTCAGCGTCTCGCAGGCGATGCGTGCCTGGGGATCCTTGGCGAGGAACAGGTCGACGATCGTGTCGCTGATCTGGTCGGCGACCTTGTCGGGATGGCCTTCGGAGACCGATTCGGAAGTGAAGAGGAAAGACTTGCGCATGCGGGCCTCTTTGCCATGCTCTGGAGCGAGCGTCATATAAGGAAAGCTTTATATGACCCTAGCGCTGGCGACGGCGCAGGGCAACCGCGCTTGCGAGCATCAGCGCGGCAACGATCGCCGCCATCGCGTTGCCGACGCGCGAGAACAGCGTGGGAGGCAGCGCGGACGGCATCGGTTGTTCAATGGCACCGGCGGTCTCGTGCGGGACGGTCGCGACGAGGCGACCATCGGCAGCGATGATCGCCGAAATACCGGTCGGCGTGGCGCGAAGGATCGGCAACCCTTCCTCGATCGCGCGCATCCGGGCCTGAGCCAGATGCTGCGGCGGACCCCATCTGCCGAACCACGCATCGTTGGACGGATTGAACAGGATGCGCGGACGATGCGCGCGATCCACGACCTCGCCCGAGAAGATGATCTCGTAGCAGATCTGCATCCCGATCGAACCGAAGCCCGGCAGCGTAAGGTTCGCAGGGCCCTTGCCCGAGGTGAAGTCGATATCGCCGGGCACGAGCCGCGCGAGCCCGAGCGGCTTCAGCAGCCACGGCATCGGCAGATATTCGCCGTACGGCACGAGGTGCGCCTTGTCGTAACGGCCGCGCAACCGAGCCTGCGCATCGAGCGCGAATACCGAATTGGCCGCGCCTGAGATCTGATCCCTGGCGTTGAACTCGAGCGCGGTGCCGCCGATCAGCAGAATGTCCTCGGGGCCCAGCAGACGCGCCATGCGGCGGCGGAGGTAGAGCGGGCTCGACCAGCCATAGGCGTAGAAGGGGTAGCCATCCTCGACATAGTCACGAACGACGCCCTCTGGCCAGACGACCAGGCGCGGGGTTGAGCCGCCATGGCCGGACAGCTTCTCCAGCGCGGACAGAACGCGCTCGCCGTCAGTCTCGCTGCGGTCTTCCTGGCCGATGTCGGGTTGGACCACGCGGACCAGAGGCGTGCCGGGAGCGGGCGGCGGTACATTCGTCCAGAGTGCGGACAGTGCTGCGAGACCGAGCGCTGGAAGCGCGACGGCTGGCAGTGTCCAACGGCGTACCGCGAGCATCAGCAGCGCGCCCGCGGCGAGGATCGTCACCCCCGAAAGGGCGTAGGTCCCGATCCACGCGGATAGCCGCGCGACGCCGATCGCGGGGAGCCAGACGACGCTCAGCGGATCCCACGCATAGCCGGTGAACAGCGTCGCGCGCAGCCACTCGGTCGCGATCCAGGCCGCGGCGAAGACGAACACGAACGTCGCATCGGGGGTGCCGGGCTGTCGTGCGATCCGCCAAGCCAAGCCTCCTGCAAGCATCGGGAACACCGCCAGATACAGCGCGAGACCGACCGCCGCGAAGTACCCGAGCACCGGCGGCATCGCGTCCTGGAAGTCGAACGCATGCTGGAACCAGTTGTTGTTCACGGTAAAATGCCCAACCCCGAACACCCACCCGCGCCACAGCGCCCCGCGCAGGGTCGGCGCGTCATGGACGAGCTTCATCCACAGCGCGAACGCGACGAGCGTCAGCGGCCAGAGATCGAGCGGAGCGAACCCGGTCGCGGCAAGCGCGCCGAGGACGAGGCAGGCGAGGGCAGGGTAACGGTTCACGCTCGCGCTATGGCGTGGCGGAAGGGGGTGGGCAATGTTTTCGGTGTGATGGGGCGGGGGGATGAGGAGCGCCTCACGGCATCTAGAACCACCCCGGCGAAGGCCGGGGCCCAATTGGAAAGGTGGTCGTAACGAAGCGCTACCCTCCGTTAGCAACGTCCCCCAATTGGGCCCCGGCCTTCGCCGGGGTGGTGCAGTGTGAGGGGGAGGGCGCCCGCCCAAAGCTTGTTCTCCCGCGAAGGCGGGAGCCCAGACTGGGCTCCCGCCTTCGCGGGAGAACAAGGAAGGGCTGTCCCACGTACCGCAGGCGAAGCGCAAAAAACCCAAGGGTGACGAACCGGATTGCCCAACCTATCTTCTTCCAATGATCCTACGCCCCTTCCACCTGGCCTTCCCGGTCCACGACCTCGACGCAGCCCGCACCTTCTACGGCGCCACCCTCGGCTGCCGCGAAGGGCGCTCCAGCGACCACTGGATCGACTTCGACCTGTTCGGCCACCAAATCGTCGCGCACCTCGACCCCGCCGCCAAACCCGTCGCGGTCGAGAACGCGGTCGATGGCCATGCCGTCCCGGTCCCCCATTTCGGCGTCGTCCTGACGATGGACGACTGGACCGCGCTGTCCGAACGCGTCACCGCCGCCGGCGTTAAGTTCGGGATAGCGCCTTACATCCGCTTCAAGGGCGAGCCCGGCGAGCAGGCGACGATGTTCTTTCTCGATCCCAGCGGCAACGCACTCGAGTTCAAGGCGTTCGCCAACGACGACATGATTTTCGCGACTTAAGGAATAGACATGGGCACTCCCATCACCGTCGACGTCCCTCACCAGCTCGGCAAGACTGCGGTCCGCGCGCGGCTCGACGGGGGGATCGGCAAGATCAGCGACAAGATCCCCGGCGGGTCGGTGACTGAGCAGCGCTGGGATGGCGACACGTTGCATTTCACCGTCCAGGCAATGGGCCAGACGATCGCGAGCGCGGTCACCGTGTTCGAGACGAACGTCCACGCGGTCGTCGACCTGCCCGGCATCCTCGGCCTGTTCGCGAGCAAGGTACAGGACATGATCCGCAAGGAAGCGCCGAAGCTCTTGCGCTGACAGAACCGCGCCGGGGACGGATCAAGCCTCCGGCGCGCGTCCGTACAGATCGAACGCGGCCTTCGCACCGGCGATCGCATCGGCAATCCACGCTTCGTCGGCGGGCTGCGCATCGATCGCCGCGAGCAGTTCGCGCCACTCGCCGGGCAGGTGCTTCGCGCCGAGATACGCCGATGGCATACCCTCGGGCACCGACCGCGACAGCATGATGCCGCCGAGTCTCGAGCCCTCGACCACGTACATCGCACCCCATCCGGCTGCCACGCTTGCTATTGCCTCGAACGTCATCGGCGCCGGCATCGGCTCGCCCAGCGCCTTGAGATCGGCAGCGAGCAGGTCCAACCGATCGCGAAACGCAGGCAAGCCGGGGATATCACGCAGCCACGCTTCCACCGCGGGCAACGCCTTGGCATGTGCGATCAGAAACGCGTGGTAATCGCCCGCATTGGTCAGGTCGTAGCGCCCGAACCCCGCATCGACCGCATCATGATCGGCCGCCGTCGCGGCCCGCAATCGCGCGACCGTAGTATTCGTCTTGGTCAACAGCACCGCCCTCCGCCCTTGCTGCCGTACCGCGCCTCTTGCCGATCGCGGAAGAACGCGCGTTCGTCCATCGGCGCGTGATCGGGATGCCGCTCGGCCATGTGCTGGAGATAGGCCGCGTAGGACGGCACGCCGACCATCAGCAGCGCGGTCTCGCGGGCCTTCGCATACAGCGCGCGGATCATTCCGCGGCCACCAGCTGCGGCGGGACTTCGGTGACAGTCGGCCGGTCGATCCTCAGCGCCGCCAGACACGTGCGGATGCCAAAGAACACGATCGACAGCACCACCGCCAGGAACAGCGCGCATAGCCCGGCGTCGATCCGGTCGTTGAGCACGATCCGCTGCATTTCCGCCATCGTCTTGGCCGGCGCGAGCAGTTCCCCGCGCGTCGCCGCGTCCGCGAACTTCGACGCATGCGCGAGGAAGCCGACCTTGGGGTCGCTCGCGAACAGCTTCATTAGTCCGGCGGTGATCGTGCACAGGCACAGCCACGCGGCGGGCAGAATCGTCACCCACGCGTAACGCTGGCGCTTCATCCGGAACAGCACGACCGTCGCCAGCACCAGTGCGACTGCCGCGAGCATCTGGTTCGAGATGCCGAACAGCGGCCACAGCGTGTTCACCCCGCCCAAGGGGTCGGTAACGCCTTGGTACAGGAAGAACCCCCAGGCGATCACGCAGAGCGCGGTCGCAATCAGCCCGGGCACGATCGCCGAGGCATTACGGAATGACGGCACCGCGAGCCCGATCAGATCCTGCAGCATGAACCGCCCGGCGCGCGTCCCCGCATCGACCGCAGTGAGGATGAACAGCGCCTCGAACAGGATCGCGAAGTGATACCAGAACGCCTTCATCGCCTGCCCACCGACGAGGTGGCTGAAGATCTCCGACATCGCCACCGCCAGCGTCGGCGCGCCGCCCGTGCGCGAGACGATCGTGGTCTCGCCGACGTCCTTCGCGGTCTGGGCGAGCAGCTCCGGCGTGATCGGGAAGCCCATCGCCGTCACTGCGGTCGCCGCGGAGGCGAAGTCGGTCCCGACCACCGCCGCCGGGCTGTTCATCGCGAAATACACGCCGGGATCGAGGATCGACGCGCCGACCAGCGCCATGATCGCGACGAAGCTCTCCATCAGCATCGCGCCATAACCGATGAACTGCGCGTCGCCTTCGCTGGCGATCAGCTTCGGCGTCGTGCCGCTGGCGATGAGCGCGTGGAAGCCCGACACCGCGCCGCACGCGATCGTGATGAACAGGAACGGGAAGAGCCCGCCCGACCAGACCGGGCCGGAGCCGTCGATGAACGGCGTGAGCGCAGGCATCCGCAGCGGCGGCGCGACGACCGCGATGCCGATCGCGAGCGCGACGATCGCGCCGATCTTGAGGAAGGTCGACAAATAATCGCGCGGCGCGAGCAGCAGCCATACGGGCAGGACGGAGGCGACCGCGCCGTAGCCGACCATCAGCACGCAGAGCTGCACCGGCGTCAGCGTGAACAGCGGCGCGAGCGTCGGCGAGGCGGCAACCGTGCCGCCATAGACGATCGCAGCGAGCAGCCCGATCACGCCGAGAACGGAGACTTCGCCGACCTTCCCGGGGCGGATCCAGCGGGTGTAGATGCCCATCAGGAACGCGAGCGGGATCGTCGCGGCGACGGTGAACAGCCCCCACGGGCTGCCCGCGAGCGCGCGCACCACGATCAGCGCGAGCACGGCCAGGATGATGACCATGATCGCGAACGCACCGATCAGCGCGATCACGCCGGGAACCGCACCCATCTCCATGCGGATCAGCTCGCCGAGCGAGCGCCCGTCGCGCCGCATCGAGATGAACAGGATCATGAAGTCCTGCACCGCGCCCGCGAGGACGACGCCGGCGAGGATCCATAGCGTGCCGGGAAGATAGCCCATCTGCGCAGCGAGCACCGGCCCGACCAGCGGTCCGGCACCAGCGATCGCGGCGAAATGGTGGCCGAACAGGACATTGCGATCCGTCGCGACGTAATCGAGGCCGTCGGCTCGGCGCAGCGCCGGGGTAGGCCGCGACGGATCGAGCTGCATCACATGTCGTGCAATGTACCGCGCGTAGAACCGGTACGCGATCAGCTGCACCGACACGGCGGCGGTCACGATCCACAGCGCGTTGACATGCTCGCCACGCTCGAACGCGACGACCGCCAGCGCGCAGGCTGCGAGCAAGGCGAGTGCGCCCCAACCGATCTTCTCGCGTAATGTCATTGCGTTCGCCCTCCCGCGCGGTCCGTCTGCGCGGCATCGCGTATTCAGGCGCGGAGCGCTAGCCTAGATTAGCTCGTACACCCGCCCCACAGCTCCACCCCGGCGAAGGCCGGGGCCCAATTGGAAAGGTCGTCGTAACGCAGTGAGAGCTTCACCGTTACCGTTCCCCAATTGGGCCCCGGCCTTCGCCGGGGTGGTGGCTTGGTTGGATAAAGGTGGCGCTCCCCGGTCAACGGGGCTCGATCTGAGCAGGCGGTATGCAAAACGCAGTTCAACCCCATCTCGTCACCCCGGCGGAGGCCGGGGCCCACCGGCCCGCATACTCCACGGGCTGCGAGTATGCGGAACGGTGGATGCCGGAACGAGCCCGGCATGACGGGGAAGGGGGCTGGTTGCTGTTCCGGTTTGCGCGGGACATTCTCGCGGCCGTAGCGCGCATTCCAACGAGGCCGTTCCCCCGCGGACGCGGGGCAACAGTTGAATACCGTGGCGCTTGGTATCCTGGCCCCCAGCCTTCGCGGGGAACAACTTGGGTGGGCTCTCCCCAGCCTTGAGGGCAGACGTAGTGCGCGGCAGCGACGAGCAAGCGCCCTTCGCCAGCTCCCCCCCCCAAAAAACTCAAACCTGCGAATGATGCCCCTTCAGCTCATCCCCGACGATCCGCACCACATGCAGCACGTTGGTCGACCCAGGCGTCCGGAACGGCACGCCCGCCAGCACGATCACCCGATCCCCAGCCTTGGCCATCCCGTGCCGCAAAGCCATCCGCTTCGACTTCGCCACCATGTCCTCGAACGACTCCACGTCGCGCGTATGGACAGCATGCGTCCCCCACAGCAGCCCAAGCCGCCGCGCGGTCTCGTGGCTGGGCGTCAGCACCAGCAACGGCACCGAAGGCCGCTCGCGCGCAATGCGACGCGCGGTCGAGCCCGAGGTGGTGAAGCAGATGATCGCCACCGCGGACACCGTCGCGGCGATGTTCTTCGCCGCCTCGGCGAGCGCATCCGCGGTGGTCGGATCGGGCTTCATCACAGTGAAGTGCATCCGGTCGCCGTGCTCGGGATCTCCCTCGACCGACACGCCGATCGCGTCCATCATCGCCACCGATTCGACCGGCCACGCGCCCGCCGCGCTCTCCGCCGACAGCATGATCGCATCCGCGCCGTCATACACCGCGGTCGCGACGTCGGACACTTCCGCGCGCGTCGGCGAAGGCGACGTAATCATCGATTCGAGCATCTGCGTCGCGACCACCACCGGGCGGCCCATCCGGCGCGACACTTCGACGATGCGCTTCTGCAGTGGCGGCACTTGCTGCGGCGGCAGCTCGACGCCCAGATCGCCGCGCGCGACCATCACCCCGTCGCAGGCCTCGACGATCTCCTCCAGCCGCTCGATCGCCGCGGGCTTCTCGATCTTCGCCATCAGCGCCGCCTTGCCGCCGATCAGTTTGCGCGCTTCCCAAAGATCTTCCGGGCGCTGGACGAACGACAGTGCGATCCAGTCGACGCCCTGGTCGACCGCGAAGTCGAGATCGCTGCGGTCCTTCTCGGTCAGCGCCGCCATCGGCAGCACGACGTCGGGGACGTTGAGACCCTTGCTGTTCGACAACGCGCCGCCGACCTCGACGCGAGTCGTGATCTCGCGCGGGCTGTGCGACACGACGCGCAGCACGAGCTTACCGTCGTCGAGAAGCAGGCGCGCGCCCGGCTCGATCGCCGCGAAGATCTCGTCGTGCGGCAGTTCGACGCGCGTCGCATCGCCCGGCGTCGGGTCGCGATCGAGCACGAAGGTCGAGCCGGTTTCGAGCACCGTGCGGCCGCCGTCGAACTTGCCGACGCGCAGCTTCGGTCCCTGAAGATCGGCGAGGATGGTCGACGGACGACCATATTCCTTCTCCAGCGCGCGAATCGCCTGGATCACGGCGATCTTCGACTGCTGGTCGCCGTGACTCATGTTAATGCGGAATGCGTCCGCGCCGGTACGGAAGAGGGTCGCGATCATCTCGGGCGTGCTGCTGGCAGGGCCGAGCGTCGCTAGAATGCGGACTTTGCGCGAACGGGGTGCGATGGCCTTGGTCATGCGGTGCGTCTTCCTCGGCGTTTCCTGGGGGAGGTCTTTGCCGCGACGGGCCTTAAACCCTATCTCCGCGGGATCAACCACGGAGCATAGTAATGAACCCCGATCGCCTCGATACTTTGGACGATGCCGTAGCGGCACAGGCCTTTCGCCGCCTGATCCGTCATCTCCGCCACCGCGAGGACGCGCAGAACGTCGACCTGATGGGGCTCGCCGGTTTCTGCCGCAACTGCCTGTCGGACTGGGTCGAGGAAGCAAGCGGCATGACGAAGGATGCCGCACGCGAGACTGTGTACGGGATGCCGTATGCGGAGTGGAAGGCGCACCATCAGGGCGACGCGACGCCCGAGCAGCTCGAACGGATGAAGGCGAGCGTCGCGAAGAACGCGGTGATTTGAGAACGGCTGCAATTGATTCGCGACGATCCCCCGCAGGGTCGCTTGAGCCGAACACGGTAAACGCCTAGACGCAGGCCCGCACCCAATTCGGCATGATTCAGGACGTCTCCGGACGGCGATCACCGGTGCGGGCTTGTATCTTGATTGGCTTTTGACCGGCGCGTGGGCGCTGGCGAGTGGGGAATTTTCGATGTCTGACGAACGGCAACACGGCATGGGCGGCGGCGCGGTCGCAGCGGACGAACTGCGCCTGCTGATCGAGCGCGCCGAGCGTCTCGAAGAAGAGAAGAAGGGTATCTCGGACGACATCAAGGACGTGATGGCGGAAGCCAAGGGCCGCGGTTACGACCCAAAGGCGATCCGTAAGATCCTGTCGATCCGGAAGAAGAAGAAGGAAGAATATCAGGAGGAGGAAGCGATCCTCGAAGTGTATCTCCAGGCGTTGGGGATGATCTGAGTTTCGCCAGGGCGGTGAGACGGCCAAACGCGTCGGTTGTGACGTGTTTAACAGAACTGTCATCGGTTGCGGATTAGTGTCCGGCTATGACCATCCCTTTTCTCGCCGCCCTTGCGCTGGCCACTATGGCCGCCCCCGCCCAGTCGGATGAGGGGGCGGCCAACGCCAGCTTCTGCCAGCGGATCGCGACCGAGCTCGGTATGAAGACGGCGAAACCGTCCGACGGCCACGCCGCATGGGAGCTGAAGACGCTCGGTGGCCTGGGTACCGCGCTGTTCGGTGGATCGAGCTATGTTTCGATGGGGCTCGGTCCGGCTGAAGACTCGGTCATCACTAACGCACGCCAATATGTCGATGCGTGTGCCAGCGTCGCCAACGGGATGGTATGCACTGTCACCGGGCCGGCGGAATTCCAGATTGGTGTGAAAGATCACATGGTCAAGATGCGCGCGAATGCGGGCGAGCGTGCAGAGGTCCGCATGGTTAAAATGCGGATCCGTTGCGAGGACCGTTGACCGCGCCGAATATTGCGCTTGCTGTCGTCACGGGCGTCTTCTTGCTGGTGCTGGTCAACGTCATCACGGTCGCCGCGTTCGCGCTCGACAAGCGGCGATCATCGACTGGCGCGTGGCGCATTCCTGAATCCCGCTTGCTCTGGTTCGCGGCACTTGGCGGCAGCCCGGGCGCGTTCTGGGCGCGTAATCGCTACCGGCACAAGACACGGAAGCAACCATTCGTCGGTCGGCTCCAGCTCATCGCGATGGTACAAGTCGGCGTCATCGCAGCTCTCGCCATCGCGTCCGCATTCTAGGTTCGGCAACCGGCAGCGTCATTGCTGCACCTGAAGCTTAGGTGTATTGCCGTTATGCAACATTGCATCGGGGGGGCAAGAATGCGGGTATTTCTGGGGATTGCGGCGGCATCATTGGTTAGTGTTCCTGCCGCGGCGCAATCGGTTGAGGTCGACATCCAAAAACTCGGTCAGCGTGCCGAGGCGTTCGTCCGGGTCCGCAACCAGTTCGATCAGGCGGCGATGATCGCGATGATGGCGCCCGAATACCAGGAAGTATCGCCCGTCGGTGAGGTCGATTCCCGCGAGCGCGTGATCGGGTTCTACGCAGCCGACAAAAAATCAGCCGCACCGCCGATGACGATTACCGAAACCGTCGCGCGGCCCGCCGGCACGATCGGTGTTGTCACGATGCGGATCGCCTACACCATGCCCGGCAAGGACGGCCAGATGCAGACGCGCGCGCTGCGGGCCGGTTTCGTCGCGCGACGGATCAAGGGCGACTGGCAGTTCGTATCGTTGCAGTTCACCCCGATCCGCGGATGACGACCTAAGCCGCCTCCGCCGGCAGCGTCGTCCAGCCCAGCCCTGGGATCGTGATCGAGCGTTTGCCGGCAAGATCGGTGCGGCACACGATCAGTTCGCGGCTCTCTATATAGCCGATCAGGCGCTTCACACGGCCAAGCGAACTCGTACCATACGTCGCTGCGATGCGCGCGTCAGACGGGCAGGGCTCGCCTTCACGTGCCGCGCGCGCCACCAAAAGGAACGCGCCCAGCATGTCGTCGGGCAGCCCGCTCGCTACGTCGAGCGCCGCCGTCCACGCCTCGTCGGTCATGTCGAAGATGCCGGCGCGGGCGCAACTGAGACGCCGGACGAAACCGGGTAAATCGAGCGGCGGCTTGGCGAGGCCACCCATCCGGCAGCGCACCTGGAAATCCTGAAACAGCACCGACGGCGGCCGCAGCGTCGACTCCGGATCCTCGACGATCGCGCGGAAGACGTCGGCGTAGACCGCCTCGACCTCGTCGTCAGTTTTCTCGGGCGGCGGCGGAGCCGCGGTGCGTGGCTCGGGCGGGCGGGCGATGCCGTCGAGCAGTTCCTCAGCCGGCACGCGACGCGGGCGCGAATCGAACATCAGGCCGAGTTCGGGCGCGTCGACCACCGGCTCGGACAGCAGGTCCTGCAGGTCCATCGGCGCGGCGCTGGGGAGGGGGGTGAGCTTGGGGCTGCCGCTGCGCGCGGACGTCGCGACGTCGCCGATCTTCACGGTGATCGGCCGCCGCGACACTGCTGGCCCGAGCGCCATGAACGTGCCGCGCTGGAGATCGCGAATCGCTTCGGCCTGGCGTCGCTCCATGCCGAGCAGGTCGGCGGCGCGCGCCATGTCGATGTCGAGGAAGGTACGGCCCATCAGGAAGTTCGACGCCTCCGCGGCGACGTTCTTCGCAAGCTTCGCCAGACGCTGCGTCGCGATCACCCCGGCGAGGCCGCGCTTACGCCCACGGCACATCAGGTTCGTCATCGCCGCCAAAGAGGCACGGCGGACCTCTTCCGAGACCTCGCCGCCCGTCACCGGCGCGAACATTTGCGCTTCGTCGACCACCACCAGTACCGGATACCAATGCTCGCGCGGCGCATCGAACAGCGCGGAGAGGAACGACGCGGCGCACCGCATCTGGCCCTCGACCTCGAGTCCTTCGAGGCTGAGCACCGCGGACGTCCGATGTTCGCGCAACCGCGTCGCGATGCGCGCGATCTCGCGTTCGCTATAGTCGCCGGCTTCGATCACGACATGACCATGCGGCCCGGCCAGCGTCACGAAATCGCCCTCCGGATCGATCACGATCTGCTGGACATGCCCCGCCGATCGCTCGAGTAGCCGGCGCAGCAGATGCGATTTTCCCGAGCCCGAATTGCCCTGCACCAACAGGCGGGTGGCGAGTAGTTCCTCCAGGTCGACGCCGACGGCAGTACCATTGCCGTCGGTGCCCATATTCACGCTAACCGTCATGCCGCGCGTTTGGCAGGTGCGGGCGCATGGGAGCAAGGAGTCTTTGTCGCTTCCGTCGCAAGCCCGGCTTTGCGCTGGCATAATCCGCATTCCCGGCTAGGGCGCGACTCATGGCCACGAAACAATCCCTGCTCGCCGATCTCTCGCAGCGACTGCTCGGCAAGGCGCCGGGCGACCTCGACGACGAGGAACGCCGCGTCCTCGCCGGCATCGAGGCCGGGACGACGGTCAGTCGCGATGCTGCCGACGTCTCGGACGAGCGGTCGACCTTCGGCGAGCGGCTGTCGGACCGGGTGGCGGCGATCGGTGGGTCGTGGGGGTTCATCATCGCGTTCAGCACAGTGCTGATCGGCTGGATGCTGCTGAATTCGGACATCCTCGCGCATTTCGGGCGCGCGTTCGATCCGTATCCCTACATCTTCCTCAACCTGCTGCTGTCGACCGTCGCGGCGATCCAGGCGCCGGTGATCATGATGAGCCAGAACCGGCAATCGGCGAAGGATCGCCTAGCCGCCAGCCTCGACTACGAGACCAATCTCCGCGCCGAACTCGACATCCTGCGCGTGCATCACAAGATCGATCATCTCGTGCTCGCCCGGCTCGACGCGATCGAAGCGAAGATCGACGCCCTTGCGGGCTTGGGAACCGACGGTCTGGCGAAATCCGCGCCTGACGCCTAAGAGCGGGGCCATCAGCTAAAGAGGCACCGATGGCAGGCCATTCCAAATACAAGAATATCATGTACCGCAAGGGCGCGCAGGACAAGAAGCGCTCGTCCGCGTTCAGCAAGCTCAGCCGAGAGATCACGGTCGCGGCCAAGATGGGCCTGCCCGACGTCGACATGAACCCGCGCCTTCGCGCGGCGGTCAACGCGGCCAAGGCGGCGTCGCTGCCGAAGGAAAACATCCAGCGCTCGATCGACAAGGCGAGCCGCGGCGATGCCGAGAACTACGAGGAAATCCGCTACGAGGGTTTCGGCCCCGGCGGCGTGTCGCTGATCATCGAGGCGCTGACCGACAACCGCAACCGCACCGCGACCAACGTCCGCGTCGCGGTCGGCAAGAACGGCGGCAACCTCGGGGCGGGCGGTTCGGTCAGCCACGCATTCGACCGCGTCGGGCTGATCTCGTATCCGGCGAGCGCGGGCGATGCCGACACGGTGTTCGAAGCCGCGCTCGAAGCGGGCGCCGAGGACGTCACGTCGAGCGAGGACGGCCATGAGGTCTGGACCGCGCAGGGCGACCTGCACGAGGTGGCCAAGGCGTTGGAAGCAAAGCTCGGCGAGGCCGAAGGCGCCAAGCTCGCCTGGCGTCCGCAAGTCATGGTCGCAGTCGGTGCAGACGATGCGGCGACGCTCTTCAAGCTGATCGACGCGCTCGACGACGACGACGACGTGCAGACGGTGTGGGGCAATTACGAGATCTCCGACGAGATCATGGAATCGCTCGGCTGAGATGAAGAAGGTGGGTTCACGCGGAGACGCGGAGACGCGGAGAGTTGTGCTTCGCGGCGACGTCCTCCGCGCCAGCGGCCTCATTTCTGTCGGCCGGCCCGGAGAATTGAAAGTCCCGCTAACGCGAGACGATCGCCAGGAACGCACCCTCTCCGCGTCTCCGCGTCTCCGCGTGAACCAACCTTCTTCCTTCCCATGATTATCCTCGGACTAGACCCCGGCCTCGGCACCACCGGCTGGGGCGTCATCCGCGCCGACGGCAACCGGCTGAGCCATATCGCCAACGGCCAGATCAAGACCGACCCGTCGATGGCGCTCCCCCGCCGCCTCACCGCGCTCTACAACGCGCTGATCGACGTCATCCGCACCGAGCGCCCCGACGGCGCGGCGGTCGAGGAAGTGCTCGGCAATACCAATGCGCAATCGACGCTGAAACTCGGCCAAGCGCGCGGCGTCGTCCTGCTCGCCGCGGCAGGGGCGGGGCTGCATATCGGCGAATACCACCCGTCGACCGTCAAGAAAGGCGTCGTCGGCACCGGCGGCGCGGACAAGAAGCAGATCCAGGCGATGATGGCCGTGCTGCTCCCTGGCGCGAAACTCGCCGGACCCGATGCGGCCGATGCGCTGGCCGTCGCGATCACGCATGCGCATCACGTTGCCAGCGCCGCCGCCCTGGCACGACGCAGCGGCGTAGGCGCCTGATCTCTCCGGCGATCCGACCAACGCGAGGTAACGCCGTCCCGGTGTAGCATCCGAAGACGTGCGCCACGGCTAGCCGCATCACAAATATCAACCCTAGCCAATATCCGCTCGGACAAAACTTGGTTCATTTTGAATGAGATCAGCGCCTGAGCGCTATAATTACACCTCAATCAAGTTTTGATAGCCAAGCCTGCATTGCTGTGGCAGCGCCGCCCGTGATTTTTTAATTTAGATTAAGGGCGGCGCGATGCTTGTCGAACACGTACGAGGTGGGACGAACAGCAACAATGTTCCGGCCTCGGCGTTCGCGATGCCCGCGGGCATGACGATGCGGTACGACCTGCCCGATCCCGCGCTGTCCGAGTATTTGACGGGGTACGCGATCTACGCCTCGAACGACCGCACGCCGATGCTCAACTGGTATCTGCCGGCGCCGGCGATGATCTCGGTGCTTGTCGACGCCGGGCCGCTGACCGTGTCGGTCGGCAACCACCGCTTCGGCCCGCTCGACCGCGCAAGTTTCTACGGCCCGACCAGCCGCGCCTTCCGGACCGAGACGCGTGGAGGGATCGCCGTGGGCATCGGCCTCAGCGCGCTCGGCTGGTCGCGGCTCACCGCGCGGTCGGCGGGCGAATTCCACAACCGCGTCGTGCCGCTCGGTTCGGCGCTGGGATCGGACCTTTCCGCGCGGCTGGTCGAAGGGCTCGACGCGCTCGACGACGACACGATGATCAAGCCGTTGCTCGATGCGGTGTTCGCTGCGTTTTTCACCCGTCCGCATCCGCGCGAGGATTTGATCCGCGCGTTCACTGCGTTGACCGTCACCGACGGCGTGATCGAGATGAAGGACGTCGCCGACCGCCTCGACATCCCGACGCATGAACTGCGTCGCATGGCGACGCGCCATTTCGGCATGCCGCCAAAGCTGTTGCTGAGGCGCGCGCGGTTCCTGCGCTCGTTCATCAGCCTGATCCGGACGGACGGCATGGCGGACTATTCGAAGATCGACAGCAGCTATTTCGACGCCTCGCATTTCCTGCGTGATGCCGGCACGTTCCTCGGCACGACCCCCCGCCGCTTCATCGCGTCCGACACCGTATTCCTGCGCGCCAGCCTGCGTGCCCGCGCGATGGTGATCGGCGCGCCGACCCAGGCGCTGCACGAAGCCGCGAAGGCCGCTGCGCCCGTTCAGAACCGTCCGACGGGCGAGCAGGGTCGTCCGCAACCAAATGCCTGACCTGCGCGCGGGGCGATCGAGCCGGGAAGCGGGTATTTTGACGGGATGACGCCGCGCCGCCGATGTTCTACCGCCTGTTCCAATGATCGTGCATCTCAAAGGACGGCTGGACTCGACCGGCATCGACCATGCCGTGATAGACGTCGGCGGCGTCGGCTATCTGGTCGGCGCATCGGCGCGCACGCTGTCGGCGCTCGGGCCGATCGGCGAGGCGTGTACGGTGTTCACCGAACTGCTGGTAGGCGAGGATTTTCAGCGGCTGGTCGGCTTCTCCAGCGCAGACGAGCGCGATTGGTTCCGGTTGCTGACGGGCGTGCAGGGAGTTGGCGCCCGCGTGGCGCTCGCGATCCTGTCGGCGCTGGAGCCCGTCGACCTGAGCCGTGCGATCGCGAGTGGCGACAAGGCGATGGTCGCGCGCGCCAACGGCGTGGGGCCGAAGCTTGCCCAGCGGATCGTGATGGAACTGAAGGACAAGGTCGGCGGCATCGCGCTTGGGCTCGGGCCGGCGGTGGTTAACGCTGCGCCCGGCGCGTCCGCGGATGCTGTGTCGGCGCTACTCAACCTCGGGTTCCGCCCGAACGAGGCGAGCGTCGCGGTGGCGGCGGCGGACGAGGAACTGGGACCGGGGGCCTCGCTCGATGCGCTGGTTCGGCTGGCGTTGCGCAAGGCGTCGAAGTCTTAGCGTCGGCGCAAATTGCAGGTCGCGTATCTAACGATCCTCCCCCGCAAGGGGGAGGTGGCTGGCGCTTGCCAGACGGAGGGGGAGGCACGCGACACGTTTGTTGCGTGTCCTCCCCCTCCGTCACCTGCGGTGCCACCTCCCCCTGGCGGGGGAGGATTGCTATCCAGCTCGGTTCAAAGCGGGGTGAGCAGCGCTTTCCCCCCGAAATGCGCGTCGAGGTTCGCAACCACCAACGCCCCCATCGCCGCCCGCCCGTCGACGGTCGCGCTACCCTGATGCGGTGACAGTACCACCCGATCCATCGCCTTGAGCGCGTCGGGAACCGCAGGTTCGTCAGCGAACACATCGAGCCCCGCCCCGGCGATCGTCCCGTCCTGAAGCGCCGCCACCAGCGCCGGTTCGTCCACCAGACTACCCCGAGCGATATTGACGAGGATACCGTCCTCGCCAAGCGCCCCGAGGACACCCGCATCCACGATATGCGACGTCGCCTCGCCCCCAGGTGCTGCGATGATCAGCACGTCGCACGCTGCCGCAAGCGAAACGATGTCGGCATGAAACATGCCTTCGAAATTCGGCTTGGCGGAGCGAGCCGTATAATAGAGTTCATTCGCAAACGGCGCAGCACGCTTGCCGATGGCTCTACCGATCCGCCCCAGTCCGAAGATCCCGATCCGCCGCCCGCTCGCCCGGCGCGCAAGATCGACCTGCCACCCGCCGTCCCGCACGGCACGGTCATTCGCGACGATCCGCCGCTGCACCGCCAACATCAGCCCGATCGCAAGGTCCGCGACGTCGTCGGTCAGCACGTCAGGCGTCGTCGTCACCGCGATGCCGCGCGCCTTGGCTGCGGCAAGGTCGACTCCGTCATAGCCGACGCCGTGGATCGCGACGATCTCCAGCGCAGGCAGGCGGTCCAGGAGTGCCGCATCGACCACGCTGCTCCCACCCCCGACGATCGCCCGCGTCGTCGCCGGCGGATCGTTGCGGTACAACGTGAAGCGCTCGGCGAGCGTAGCCTCCAACGCGGGCGAGACTCCGCCCAGCAGATACAAATCGGGTTGCGAGGTCTCGTTGGTCATCCCACACCCATAGCCGCCTTGCCCCCTTCACCGCGAGCGCGCTATCGCAGGGTGTGACCGATACAGACCGCATCCTGACTGCCGCCAAGCGTCCCGAAGACGTTGACGCCGCGCTGCGCCCGAAGACTCTCGACGAATTCGTCGGGCAGAAGGCGGCACGCGAGAACCTGCGCATCTTCATCCAGGCGGCGAAATCGCGTGGCGATGCCCTGGATCATGTGCTGTTCTTCGGTCCGCCGGGGCTCGGCAAGACGACGCTCGCGCAGATCGTCGCGCGCGAGATGGGGGTCGGGTTCCGCGCCACCTCAGGCCCGGTGATCGCCAAGTCGGGCGATCTCGCCGCGTTGTTGACCAATCTCGAGGACGGCGACGTGCTGTTCATCGACGAGATCCACCGGTTGCAGCCCGCGGTCGAGGAGGTGCTCTACCCGGCGATGGAGGACCGTGCGCTCGACCTGATGATCGGCGAGGGGCCAAGTGCGAGGTCGGTACGCATCGACCTGCCGCGGTTTACGCTGATCGGCGCGACCACGCGGCAGGGGTTGTTGACGACGCCGTTGAGGGATCGCTTCGGCATCCCGGTGCGGTTGCAATTCTATACGGTCGAGGAACTGGAGCGCGTCGTCACGCGAGCGGCGGGACTGCTTGGGCTTGGCATCGCCAAGGACGGCGCGATGGAGATCGCGCGGCGTGCGCGGGGGACGCCACGTATTGCCGGACGGTTGCTGCGAAGGGTGCGCGATTTCGCGAATGTCGCAGGGCACGAGACGGTCGACGCGCGGGCGGCGGATGCGGCGCTCAACCGGCTTGAAGTCGATTCGCTCGGGCTCGACGCGATGGATCGGCGGTATCTGATGATGATCGCCGACATCTACCGCGGCGGCCCGGTCGGCGTGGAGACGTTGGCGGCGGGCCTCAGCGAACCGCGCGACACGATCGAGGAAGTGATCGAGCCATATCTGATCCAGTTGGGTCTGATTGCGCGCACTGCTCGCGGTCGGTTCCTGAATGCAGGCGGCTGGAAACACCTGGGTCTGAACCCACCAGCCGGCAGCCAGGACGGCCTGTTCGACACCTGACTTCTCACCCCTCCCTGGAAGGGAGGGGCAGGGGGTGGGTCGGCTTCCACATACCGAGACCGTGACGGCTCAAACGAGCCGACCCACCCCCAACCCCTCCCTTCCAGGGAGGGGAGAAACCAGAATCAACAAACACTTGTAAGGATCCACACCTTCAGATCGATCGAACTTCACCCCAACACTGCTTTTGTTGCGTGGCACCCAAGCGTTTCATCTGATAGCCAACGCGAATGCCCCTTTCGGCCGCCGCCTCCGCCCGCGAAATCCTCACCAGCCTTCACGACGTGATGGCGTCGCGCACGTCCGCGCAAGCCAAGCTGAACGCCGTCGTCGGCATCATCGCCACCGCGATCGACAGCGAGGTCTGCTCGATCTACCTCTTGCGCGAGGGCGTGCTCGAACTGTTCGCGACCCGCGGCCTCGATCAGGCGGCGGTCCACGTCACCAAGCTTGCACTCGGCGAAGGTCTCGTCGGCACGATCGCCGAGGATGTCGAAGTGCTCAACCTCGACGAAGCCGCCAGCCACCCCGATTTCGCCTACAAGCCCGAGACCGGCGAGGATCGCTTCCACAGTTTCGCCGGCGTGCCGATCATCCGCCGCGAGCGTTCCGTCGGCGTCCTGGCCGTCCAGCACACCGATCGTCGCAAATATGCGGACGTCGAGATCGAGGCGTTGCAGACGGTCGCGATGGTGCTCTCCGAACTGATCGCCAACGCAGGGCTGATCGACACCACCGGCGGCGGCGCGGATCGGCCGCAGTCGACCGCGGCGATGCGCATCCCCGGCCAGAAGCTCGTCGACGGCATGGGCGCGGGCTTCGCGGTCTATCACCAGCCGCGTATCCACATCGAGCATACCGTCGCCGAGGATACCGACGCCGAGCGCCACCGCGTCTACGCGGCGTTCGACAAGATGCGCGAAGGCATCGACCGGATGACGCGCGAGGCCGAGTTCGGCGTCGGCGGCGAGCATGTCGAGGTGCTCCAGACCTACAAGATGTTCGCGTATGACGAGGGCTGGGCGCGGCGCATCAACGAGGCGATCGACTCCGGCCTCACCGCGGAAGCGGCGATTGAGCGCGTTCAGCAACGCACCCGCCAGCGGATGCGCCAGATCGACGATCCGTTGCTTGCCGACCGGATGCACGATCTCGAAGACCTGTCGAACCGGCTACTGCGGATCGTCTCGGGCCAGATGGGTACCGCCGCGCAGATGGGTCTTCGCCAGGACACGATCCTGATCGCGCGCAACCTCGGCCCCGCCGAACTGCTCGAATACGACAAGCGTCGGCTGAAGGGCGTGATCCTTGAAGAAGGCTCGCTCACCGCACACGTCACGATCGTCGCGCGCGCGATGGGCGTGCCCGTGCTCGGCCGCGTTCGCGACATCCGCCGGTTGGTCGCAGAGGGCGACATGCTGTTGCTCGACAGCGCCGAGAGCAACGTCTTCGCACGGCCCTCGGCGGCAATGGAGGAAGCGTTCGAGGCGCGCCTCGCGATGCGCCAGAAGCGCAAGGCGGCGTTCGCGGCGCTGCGCGACGTCCCGCCGGTCACCAAGGATGGCCATCGCCTGACCTTGATGGTGAACGCAGGCCTGCGTGACGACGTGGCCGCGCTCGACGTGACCGGCGCGGACGGAATCGGCCTGTTCCGTACCGAGTTCCAGTTCCTCGTCTCCGCCACGCTACCGCAGCGCGAGCGCCAGCAGCGGCTGTACCGCGAAGTGCTCGATGCGGCCGGCGATCGCCCTGTAATCTTCCGCACCGTCGATATCGGTGGCGACAAGGCGCTGCCGTATCTCAACAAGGAGGATTCGGACGAAGAGAACCCGGCGATGGGCTGGCGCGCGCTGCGCCTCGGCCTGGAGCGCGACGGGTTGATGAAGGTGCAGGCGCGGGCTCTTCTCGAAGCCGCCGCCGGCCGCACGCTCAACGTGATGTTCCCGATGGTCAGCGAGCCGTGGGAGTTCGACGAGGCACGCGCGCTGTTCGAGGCGCAGCGGACCTGGCTCGAAGGACGCGGGCGGAAGATGCCGCTGGCGATCCGCTACGGCGCGATGCTGGAGGTGCCGGCGCTTGCCGAGATGCTCGACATCCTGCTGCCGAAGATCGAGTTCCTGTCGATCGGCACCAACGATCTCACGCAGTTCCTGTTCGCCGCCGATCGCGCCAATCCGAAGCTCGCCGAGCGCTACGACTGGCTCAGCCCGTCGATCCTGCGCTTCATCGCGCGGCTGGTCGCACCGGTCCGCGACGCCTCCGTCGATCTGGCGGTCTGCGGCGAAATGGGCGGGCGCCCGCTGGAGGCGATGGCGCTGATCGGGCTCGGCATTGAGAGGTTGTCGATCACCCCCGCCGCAGTCGGCCCGATCAAGGCGATGACGCGCTCGCTCGATCGCGCCGCGCTGACCGCATACATGACAGGGCTGCTGGCCAACCCGCCGCGCGACATGCGCGGTGCGCTGACCAATTGGGCGACCGAGAACGGCGTCGAAATCGTCTGATCGGCGGAAAGCTGCGGTTAAGACGCGCGGTGCGTTGACACGGCTGGGGCCCTCTGAAAGACGGGTGACATGGCGGGAAACGCTACGCACCCGTGTTCGGAGACAAGAATGGACGAGGTCGAAACCGGCCAGAACGCAGCACCCGCTCAACCAGAGCGTGCTGGCGACATTCTCCGCAAGGCGCGCGAGGCGCAGGGTCTGACCGTCGCGGATATCGCGACGCGTACCCGCGTGCCGCTGCGCCACCTCGAAGCGATCGAGGCGTCCGATTATTCGACGCTGCCGTCCTCGACCTACGCAGTCGGTTTCAGCCGCGCCTATGCGCGCGCGATGGGCATCGACGAGGTGCAGATCGCCAACATCGTCCGTAGCGACGTCGCGAAGCTCGGCAGCAAGAAGCCCGAATACGAACCCTACGAGATGACCGATCCGTCGCGTGTGCCTTCGCGCGGGCTGGCGATCGTCGCGCTGGGCATCGCGATCGCGGTGCTGGTGCTGGTCGGGCTGTGGTACGGCACCGACATGTTCCGCGGATCGAGCAATGGTTCGACCACGACGCCGATCGCCGAGACCGCGCCGAACCCCGCCGCGCAGACCGCGCAACCGGTCCCTGCGCCGGCCACGCCGGCCAACGGACAGGTCACGCTGACCGCCTCGGACGAGGTGTGGATGCGCGTCTACGACGCCGACAACAAGACGCTGTATCTCGGTACGATGAAGCCCGGCGAGAAGTTCGACGTGCCGAAGGATGCCAAGGATCCGAAGATCAACATCGGTCGCGCCGACAAGCTGGCGGTGACGCTCAACGGCGCCGCTGCCCCTGCGCTCGGCACGGGTGAGCGCGCGATCAAGGATGTGTCCGTGGGTGCGCCGGCAATTGCCGCGCGGATCGCCGGCACCCCCGAGCCTCAGGCCACGCCGACCGCGACCGAAGCGACGCCGACGCGGTCGTCCGAGCGGTCGCGCACCGCCAACCGCCCCCGCACGCCGCGTCGTCCGTTGAGCGAAACGCAGCGCGCCAACCTCGACGCGGCCGCCAATCCACCACCCGCCGCTACGGCAACGCCCAATCCGTGATTGCAGCCGACCATCGCCAGGGTCTTAAGGCTGGCGACAGGATGGGTAGTGCAGCTATACCCGGACGATTAACCAATCCACCGGGGGGTGTGGCCCATGCGTAAGTCAATTCTGGTCGGCGTCTGCCTCGCGGCGCTGTTGCCCGCTGCCGTACAGGCACAAAATGTCGAGGGCCGCGTCGGCAAGCTCGAAAGCGAAATGCGCGCGGTCCAGCGGAAGGTCTTCCCGGGTGGTGCGGGCCAGATGCTCCAGCCCGAAGTCCGCGCGCCACAGAGCGAGCAGGGCCCGGGCCCAGGCTCGCCCGCGACCAGCGCGCTCGCCGACGTGAACCAGCGCGTCACGTCGCTCGAACAGCAGATGACCTCGCTCACCGAGCAGATCGAGCAGAACCAGAACCGCACGCGTCAGTTGCAGGACGCGTTCGACAATTACCGCCGCTCGAACGACGCGCGGTTGAAGACGCTCGAGACCGGTCCCGCGCCGATCGCGACGGGGGCGGGGGCTGGTGGTCCGATCGAATCCGATGATCAGTCGAGCGGACCCTCGCGCCCGACCACGCGCCCCGAAGCCGCGAGCAAGCCCGGCGCGGCGACGCCGACCAAGGTTTCGGTCGAGAAGCCGTCGACCGGCGATCCGGCGGAGGACGAGTATATGTACGGCTACCGCCTCTGGGCCGCCAAGCAATACCCGCAGGCCGAGGCGCAACTGAAGAAGGTCGTCGCCGAATACCCCAAGAGCAAGCGCGCCAGCTATGCACAGAACCTGCTCGGCCGGTCGTATCTCGACGAGGGCAAGCCGAGCCTCGCATCGATGGCGTTCTACGATAATTACAAGAAGATGCCCGAGGGTGAGCGCGCGCCGGACAGCCTGCTGTATCTCGGCCAGGCGTTGACCAAGCTCAACAAGCCGGCGGACGCGTGCAAGGTGTATGACGAGCTGAACGACGTCTACGGCGCCAAGATGGCGTCGGCGATGAAGGGGCAGGTTGCCGCCGGGCGCAGCGCGGCGAAGTGCAAGTAAGGCATCTTCCAGTGCGCACGCGTACCTGCCTGTCCGTGACCTCACGTCGCACTCTAACACCCCCCCGGCGGAGGCCGGGGCCCAACTGGCAAGGTGGTCGTAACGGCGGACTGAACTCAGTCATCACCGTCCCCCAATTGGGCCCCGGCCTCCGCCGGGGTGGTGACCGCTCAACCTTCAGGACTGTCTCCGCATGACCGAAGAAGGACGCCGCTTCGCCGCCGACTTCGCGCGCCTGGCAAGCGACATCGCCAACCCGCTGTTCGCCGTCTCCGGCGGCCCCGACAGCATGGCGATGCTCACCCTCGCGCACGAAGCCCTGCCGCCCGGCTTCACGGTCGCCAGTATCGACCACCGCCTTCGCCCCGAAGCGGTGGAGGAATCCGCGATGGTCGCGGCGCATTGCGCAACGCTCGGCATCTCCCACGCGACGCTTGCCCCCAGCGAACCGATCATCGGTGCCAGCATCCAGGCGCAGGCGCGCACCACGCGCTACGCCCTCCTCACCGACTACGCCCGCGTGATCGGGGCAGGGGCGCTCGTCACCGGCCACCACGCCGACGACCAGGCCGAAACCTTCCTCATGCGCGCCGCCCGGGGGTCAGGGCTAGCCGGCCTCGCCGGTGTCCGCGCCCGCACCGAAGTCCACGGCGTCACGGTCGTCCGCCCCTTGCTCGACTGGCGCCGCGCCGAACTCCGCGCGATCGTCCGCCGCGCCGAAGTGCCGTTCTTCGACGACCCCTCGAACCACGACGACCGCCACGATCGTACCCGCTTCCGTCGGTTGCTCGACCAGAACGAATGGCTCGGCACGCCCAATCTCGCGCGCGCCGCTGCGGCGCTTGCCGAGACCGACACCGATGTCCGCGCGATGGTCGACTGGATCTGGACCGAACGCGCCAAGGTCGGTGGCGGCGAAGTGAAGCTCGCGGTCGAGAAACTTCCCCGCGAGATCCTCCGCCGCCTCGCGCGCCGCGCGATCGGCACGGTCCGCACCGACGCCGGCATCGTCGCGCCCGAATGGACCGAGGCCGCCAACATCGAAAGCCTGCTCGACTCGCTGATGACCGGCAAGCGCACCACCCAAGCCGGGATCATCGCCAGCGTTCGCGGCGACGTCTGGCGCTTCCGCGAGGCACCACCGCGCCGAACCGTTTAGCGCGCCCGTCCGTTCACACTGATCAACGCAAGTCGCGCGTTGTTCCATTGCCATTAACCCGCGCACGCTTATCTTGTGCGGTGAAAGGTATCGTGCACCCATGAGCGACAACGACAACCGCGGTCAGAAGCCCCAGGGCCCCGGAAACGGCGGCCCCGGCAATGGCGGTCCCGAAAACGGCGGCGGCGGCAATCCTTGGATGAAGAGCTTGCTGATCTGGGTCGGCATCCTCCTCGCGCTGGCGCTGTTCGTGACCATGTTCGACGGCCGTACCGCGGCGTCGGGTGGTAACACGATCGCGTATTCGGCGTTCCTCGACAAGGTCGACGAGGGCACCGTCAAGGACGTCAACATCTCGCGCGATATCATCTCGGGGACGCTGTCCTCGGGCGAGAAGTTCAAGTCGTATCCGATTCCGGATTCGACGCTCGTGCCGAAGCTGCGCGAGAAGGGCGTCTCGATCAGCGCGAAGCCCGAAGAGGGCCCGTCGATGCTGGCGCTGTTGTTGTATCAGTCGCTGCCGTTCCTGCTGTTCCTCGGCATCGCGTTCTTCGTTCTGAAGCAGATGCAGAAAAACTCGGGCTCCGGCGCGATGGGTTTTGGGAAGTCGCGCGCCAAGATGCTGACGCAGAAGGAAGGCAAGGTCACCTTCCAGGACGTTGCCGGCATCGACGAGGCTCGCGAAGAGCTGGAAGAAATCGTCGAGTTCCTTAAGGACCCGACCAAGTTCGCCCGCCTCGGCGGCAAGATCCCCAAGGGCGCGCTGCTGGTCGGCTCCCCCGGTACCGGCAAGACGCTGCTCGCGCGCGCAATTGCAGGCGAAGCCGGCGTGCCGTTCTTCACAATCTCGGGTTCCGATTTCGTCGAGATGTTCGTCGGCGTCGGCGCGAGCCGCGTCCGTGACATGTTCGAGCAGGCCAAGAAGTCCGCACCGTGCATCGTCTTTATCGACGAGATCGACGCAGTCGGTCGCCATCGTGGCGCTGGGCTCGGCAACGGCAATGACGAGCGCGAGCAGACGCTGAACCAGCTGCTGGTCGAAATGGACGGCTTCGAGGCGAACGAAGGCATCATCATCATCGCCGCCACCAACCGTCCTGACGTGCTCGATCCCGCTCTGTTGCGTCCGGGCCGTTTCGATCGCCAGGTCACCGTGCCGCGGCCGGATATCGAGGGTCGCATCAAGATTCTCGAAGTCCACATGAAGAAGGTGCCGCTCGCACCTGACGTCGACGCTCGCGTTATCGCACGCGGTACGCCCGGGTTCTCGGGTGCCGATCTTGCCAACCTCGTCAACGAGGCGGCGCTGCACGCGGCGCGCAAGGGCAAGCGTCTGGTGGCAATGGCCGAGTTCGAGGAGGCCAAGGACAAGGTCATGATGGGCGCAGAGCGTCGCAGCATGGTCATGACCGACGACGAGAAGCGGATGACCGCGTATCACGAGGCCGGCCATGCCGTCGTCGCGATGCACGAGGCTGCGTCGGATCCGATCCACAAGGCGACGATCATCCCGCGCGGTCGTGCGCTGGGTATGGTGATGCGTCTGCCCGAGCGCGACTCGTACAGCTATCACCGCGACAAGATGTACGCGAACCTCGCGGTCTCGATGGGCGGCCGTGTCGCCGAGGAAGTCATCTTCGGCTACGACAAGGTCTCGTCCGGCGCGTCGGGCGACATACAGTACGCCACGGGTCTGGCACGCGACATGGTCACGCGTTGGGGCATGTCGGACAAGGTTGGACCGCTGGAATACGGGGAGCCCGAGGGCGAGTCGTTCCTCGGCTACTCGTCGAGCCGTCCGTCGCGCATGTCGAACCAGACCGCGCAGTTGATCGACGACGAGATCAAGCGGATCGTCGAAGGTGGTCTCGACCGCGCCAAGCAGGTGCTGAGTGATCACGTCGCCCAGCTTCACACCGTGGCCGGCGCGTTGCTCGAGTTCGAGACGCTGACCGGTGACGAGATCAAGAAGCTGATCGCGGGCGAGGATCTCGATCGTCCGGATCCGGGTGCTAAGGCGTCGACCGTCCCGCGTGCGGGCACGTCGATCCCTAAGACCCGCCGTCCGTCGGGACCTTTCGGGACGCCAACCCCTTTGGGGGCGTGATCCGGTTCACCGGACAGTCACTTAAGTAGCTCTATGGGCGGTCTTTTCTCGGAAAGGCTGCCCATGTCGTATTCGCGTTCCAAGGCTGTAGTCGCAGCGCTACTGATGGTCGGCGCGGCAATGCCGGCAAGCGCGGCAATGACCGTCGGCACCTTCCTGGCCCGCGCCAACGCGCTGCGCGACCAGGGCCCGATGGCGCTGATGTCCCCCGACCTCCCCGCACTGAAGGCCGAAGCCAAGGCGGCGACCAATCAGTTGAAGGCTGAACGCGCCGCCCGCGCCGCCGCCGGCAAGCCGCCGATCGCCTGCGTTCCAGAGGGCGAGTCGGTCGGTATCATGGACATGCTCGACGGCCTGAACGAACTCCCCGCCAGCTACCAGAAGCGCCCCCTCAAGGACGGCTACGCCCGCGTCCTGGCGAACCTCTACCCCTGCCGTTGAGGCGTCTGGAGGAGGTTGAGGAGGTCTTCTTTCATCCGTTCGCCCTGAGCGAAGTCGAAGGGCATGCCCCGCACGCAGGTGCTTCGACTTCTCTCAGCACGAACGGGCGTTGGCAGGACCCGCTTAATAACAATCAGTCCGTCAGCCCATGCAGTAACAGCAGCACGATAAACGCGAGCAAAACCGTAAACGCGAACGTCAACAGCGCCACCGTTCGCCAAGCCGCCGACCACTTCCGCAACTTATAAGCGCCCCGAAGCTGCGCGAACATGTGGATTGGCGGCACGCATATCGCAGCCATCACGATCCATCCCTCCGCGACGCCGATCACGCCCGCGATGATCAGCGCGATCGTCAGCAGCATCATGAACGCCAGCGAATAAGTCACGAAGATTGCGTGATCGTAGAGGTGATGTTGGCGTCGCCAGAGGAAAAGAAGCGCCATGAACGGCACGGATAGCGGAATCAGACCCCAGCTGTATTTGTACGCGCTGGTCTGCAGCTTGTAGAACATCAGGCCCGGATTGCCGTTCGCCTTGGCGATCCCGTGGTCGAGTCGTTCCCAACCGGTCTTGAAGTCGCCTAGATCGACGACCGTGCCGTAAGCGGCGCCGTTCTGCATATCCGCCGCCACGCCGAGTGCACGAACGGTAGTACGAAGGGCGCCTGCCTGCCGATCGAGCGTGGCAAGCTGCTCCCCCGAGAGATTGGCGGGGTCACGCTTCGCAACCTCCTGCTGCGCCTCGACTTTCGTCAACGCGAGACGAGCCCTGGCGGCCTCGTGTGCATAGTCGGATGTCTTGCCGGTCCGCTGGTCCCGGATGAAGTCCTTCGTCATTTCCCCGCCGACCGCACCGATCGTCGCGAACATCAGGAAGACGGTGAACAGGAACAGCGCCAGCGGTGACACGAACCGCGCCCGCTCGCCATTGACGTACCGCCGCGTGAGTGCCCCTGGATGCAGCACCAGTAGCGGCAACGTCCGCCAGATCTTGCCTTCGAAATGGAAAACCCCGTGCGCGATCTCATGCCCGATCCCGCCCAGCGAGCGATGGACATGCGCCGATTGACCGCAGGCGTGGCAATGCTCACCCAGCAGCCGCGTTCCGCAATTCAGGCACAACGCATCGTCCGGACCATGGACCGTATGCGTGCCATGCGCTTCGCCCGCGCTCGGTTCGAACGCGCGCCCGACGAGTGTACCCGTGGCGATATCCGCCGCTGCCCCGATATCCCCAGTCATGCGTCCCCCTGCAACATCGGCAGCGTAACGAGTTCGCGACGTTGGCGCGAGAGGCTTCGCATGGTACCGCGGCGACCATGGCCGATTCAGAAAATCCGACCGAAATAATCGCCGAAATGGGCGCGCGCGCTCGCTCTGCCGCGCTGGTTCTAGCAGCGATGTCGTCAACGCTAAAGGCCACGGCGCTTGCATTGGCGGCGGAGTCGATCCGGGCGGCCTCTGCTGAGATCGTTGCGGCGAACGTTGAGGACATGACGCGCGCGAGCGAGGCAGGTCTGTCGGGTGCGCTGCTCGATCGGTTGCGGCTTGATGAAGCGCGGGTTGCGGCGATGGCTGACGGCGTCGCGGCCGTGGCAGCGCTCGCCGATCCGGTCGGGCAGGTGATCGATTCCAGCGAGCGTCCGAACGGCTTGGAACTCTCGCGTGTCCGCGTGCCGATTGGCGTCATCGGCATCATCTACGAGAGCCGCCCCAACGTCACTGCCGACGCCGCAGCGCTATGCATGATGGCCGGCAATGCGGCGATCCTGCGCGGCGGGTCCGAAGCGGTAAAGAGCAATCGCGCGATCCACGCAGCACTGGTCGCGGGGCTGAAGGCGGGCGGGGTGCCAGTTGGCGCGGTCCAACTCGTGCCCACCACCGATCGCGCAGCAGTCGGCGCGATGCTGAAAGCGGGCGGGGTGATCGACCTGATCATCCCCCGTGGCGGCAAGAGTCTCGTGGCGCGCGTCCAGGCCGAAGCGCGCGTGCCCGTCCTCGCGCATCTCGACGGCATCAATCACGTCTTCGTGCATACGTCGGCCAATCCGGCGATGGCCGAAGCAGTCGTCGTAGACGCGAAGATGCGCCGCACCGGCGTCTGCGGGTCGATGGAAACGCTGCTGGTCGACCGTGACTATGTGGACGCACCCGCCCTGATCCGAAGACTCGCTGCAACGGGCTGCGAAGTCCGCGGCGATGCAAGCGCGCGCGCCCTAGTTCCCGAGATTGTTCCCGCCGGAGCGGTCGACTGGGACACCGAATATCTCGACGCGATTGCCTCGGTCGCGATCGTCGACGGCATCGGCGGTGCGATTGCGCACATCGCCCGCCACGGCTCGCACCACACCGACGCTATTGTCGCCGAAGATGCCGCGATCGCCGAGCGTTTCCTGACCACCGTCGACAGCGCGATCGTCCTCTGGAACGCCTCTACCCAGTTCGCCGACGGTGGCGAGTTCGGCCTCGGCGCGGAGATCGGCATCGCCACCGGCCGCCTCCACGCCCGCGGCCCGGTAGCGCTCGAAGGCCTCACCACCTACAAATGGATCGGCCGCGGCACCGGCCAGGTGCGCGGTTGATTGTAAGAGGTGGAAAGCGCATGTTCGCGACATGACGAACGCATCGACCTTGATGATCGCGATCGAGCCCGGCGTTGCCGACAAACTCGCGACACTGGCGCAGCGCCGCGGTGTCGACGCTAGTACCATCGCTGCCGAAGCGATCGCGCGTCGCGTCGACGAAGAACTCGAATTTCTGGACTTCATTCAGGCCGGCGAGGATTCGATCGCGCGAGGCGATTATCTGACCCAGGAGGAAATGGAAGCCTGGTTTGCGCAACGGCATAAGACCGCCAACGCTGCATGAGGGGCGTAAGATGGTCGCGCGACGCGCAGGCCGATGTTGCGACGATCGATGACGAGTTCGACAAGATCGATCCGAATACCGCGAGCCGGGTTGGCACCTCGGCGGTCAACGCAGCCAGATTTCTGGCGGATTACCCGGGCGCGGGGCCAGCGGTGCCAAATACCCGACTGCGTAAATGGCGCGTCGCAGGTACGCCTTACATCTTGCTCTATCGGTTGGCGGACGATGACCTGTTCATCGTCCGCGTCATTCATGTCGCGCGTGACCGACAGCAGTTCCTATGACCCACGTCGGTATCCTCGGCGGGTCGTTCAATCCTGCGCACCGCGGGCATCGTGGCATCACGTTGGCGGCGATCGACGCGCTCGCGCTCGACGAGGCGTGGTGGCTGGTATCCCCTGGCAACCCGCTCAAGGATGCAGCCAACGACATGGCTCTGCTCGCTACGCGCCTCGCCTCCGCGCGGAAAATGGCGCGCCGTGCGCCGATCCGCGCAACCGATATCGAGACGCGGCTCCACACGCGCTACACGCTCGACACGATCCGCAAGCTCAAGCGGCGTTATCCCAAAATGCGGTTCATCTGGTTGATGGGGGCGGACAATCTCGCCGACTTCCACCGCTGGAAGAACTGGCGGCAGATCGCCCGCGAGGTTCCGATTGCGGTAATCGCGCGTCCGGGATATGACGGGCGCGCCCTCGCGGCCCCCGCGATGGGTTGGCTGCGGCGCTTCCAACGGCGCACAGACCATGCGAAGAGCTGGACGACGTGGAGATTGCCGGCCCTCGTGCTGTTGCGCTTCCGACCCGACCCGACCTCCGCAACCGGCCTGCGTGCCGAAAATCCCGACTGGGCCCAGCACGTTGCTGGCTCGGTAGTCTTACTCAGGAGCTGACTTGGCCACTTCCCCTACTGCCCCTCGCGCGACCGACCCCGAAGAGGTTGAGGCGCTGCATCGCCTGATCCTCGCGTCGCTCGACGACGACCAGGCGGTCGAGACCATCTCGATCCCGCTCGCGGGCAAGACCAGCATCGCCGATTACATGGTGATCGCCAGCGGTCGTTCGACCCGCCAGGTCGCCTCGATGGCGCAGAAGCTGGCCGAGCGGATCAAGGCCGAGTTCAAGCGTCCGGTGAAGATCGAAGGCCTGCCGACCGCGGACTGGGTGCTGATCGACGCGACCGACGTCATCGTCCACCTGTTCCGCCCCGAAGTCCGCAGCTTCTACAATCTGGAGCGGATGTGGGCGTTCGGCGACGCGCCGGCCCCGCCGCCGGTGCCGACCTTCACCGACGAAGACTAACCGACCTTAGAGGCGGCGATGCTGCTCCACATCGTCGCCCGTGGACGGATCGGGCGCTCGCCCGAGGCCGAACTGGTCGACCGCTATCTGAAGCGGATCGTCTGGCCGACCAAGGTCAGCGAGCTTCCCGACACCGGCGGCAAGATTCCGCTGGTCGGGGAACAGACCAAGCGCATCCTGCTCGACGAGAAGGGCGAAACGCTCTCCTCGACGCAGTTCGCGCAAAAGCTCGAGCGGTGGCGCGACGACGGCGTGCGCGAGGCGCGGTTCATGATCGGGGCCGCCGACGGCTTCGACGATGCGGCGCGCGACGAGGCGGACCTGCTCTTTTCGTTCGGCCGCGCGACTTGGCCGCATCTGCTCGCCCGCGCGATGCTTGCCGAGCAACTCTTTCGCGCGACCAGCATTCTTGCCAACCACCCCTATCACCGCGAAGGGTGATGCATGAGGATGGGGAGGGGCCTCGTCGTCGCGGCGTTGCTCGCGGTGGCGGGCGGCGTGACCGCGCAGACCAACGACACGGCCGAGGTCGCGAGCGAGCAGGCGCGTCTGGTCGCGGCAAAGCGCGATGCCGCGATCGCCGCGCGCCGTGCCGCTAAACTCACCGCCGCGGCTACCCAGGAGCGCAACGCCGCCGACAAGGCGCGGCGTGAAGAACAGGCGCTCGCGGCGCGCGTTACTGCCGCGGAGGCTAATCTCGCGACGGCCAGCGCCCGTGTGGCGCTAGTCGACCGCCTCCTGACCGATCAACGCGCCAAGCTCGGTCGTGCGCAAGCGCCCGTCGCCCGGTTGCTCGCGGCACTGGAATCGCTCGCCCGCCGCCCGACCATCGTCGCGGTTGCGCAGCCGGGATCGGTCGACGACCTCGTCCATGTCCGCGCAGTTCTGGGCAGCGCCCTTCCCGTGGTCCGCCAGCGTACCGAAGCCGTCCGCATCGAACTCGCTGAAACGCATCGCCTGCAATTCAGCGCCACGCTCGCCGTCAAGGTACTCGCCGATAGCCGCGCGCGTCTGGAGAACGACCGCGTCGCGCTGGCGAGCCTCGAGGCACGTCACCGCCAGCGTAGCCAGACGCTCGGCCGAGGCGCACTCAGCGAGTCCGACCGCGCATTGGCGCTCGGCGAACGCGCGCGCGATCTCGTCGACGGCATGGCTGCCACGACGAACGCCAAGGCGACCGCGGCCAGTCTGATCGCGCTCGCCGGTCCGCTCCCCCGCCCGATCGCGCCCGGTACGACGCCCCCGGCGCCACCGAGCGGGGTGTACCGCACGCCGGTAGAGGGCAGGCTCGTCACCGGCTTCGACGAAGTCTCGGACTCCGGCGTCCGATCGCGTGGCCTGACTTTCGCCCCCGCCGCCCGCGCGCGCGTCGTCACACCCGCGGCGGGGACGGTCCGATACGCGCGTCGCTTCCGCGATTATGGCGTTATCGTCATCATCGACCACGCGGACGGCTGGACGAGTCTGATCACCGGGTTGACCGCCACCACCGCTAAGCCCGGTGACCGCATCGCGATGGGGACTCTGCTCGGCACCGCACCCAGCGAAGACCCCCGCATCACCGTCGAGCTCCGCCGCCGGGGGCGGCCCGTCGATGTCGCTTCACTGATAGGATCGCGCTGATCAACCAAACCTGATGGACGCCGCCTTTCGATCCCCCTGGCGGGGGAGGATCGAAAGGCCTCCAGTCAGTCCCCATTAACCCCCACGCGCCTTCACTCCGCGCGCGCGTTGCCGCCAGCGTTCCGCTACGCTACGCCTTCACGACCGTACGACACGTCTTTTCTCAGGTTGCAGGACCATCGATGCCTCGTCCTATACTGCGTACCCCGTTCCTTGCCGCGACTGCGATCGTCGGCGCGCTGACGCTGATCCCATTGGCCACCTCCGCGATGGCGGCGGTCGATACCGACACGTACCGCGAGTTCGACCAGTTCCTCGATGTCTTCAACCGCGTGAAGGCGGAATACGTCGACAAGGTCGATGACAAGACGCTGATCAAGGGCGCGATCCAGGGCATGCTCGCCAGTCTTGATCCGCACAGCTCGTACGTCGATGCGCTCGACTACGAAAACCTCCGGATCATGACCGAGGGCAATTACGGAGGTCTCGGCCTGACCGTGCAGATGGAGGACGGCGCGATCAAGGTCGTCGCCCCGCAGGAGGATTCCCCCGCGGCCCGCGCGGGTGTGAAATCCGGCGACTACATCACGCATATCGACGGCAAGCTGATCTACGGCGACTCGCTCGACGAGGCGGTCGGCAAGATGCGCGGCAAGCCCGGCAGCAAGATCACGCTCGGCCTCGTCCGTCCCGGCCGCGACAAGCCGCTCGAGGTGACGATGATGCGTGAGATCATCGTCCAGAAGCCGGTGAAGTGGGAAGTCCGCGGCGACGTCGGCTATATCAACATCAACACGTTCAGCGAGAACACCGGCGCCGACACCCGCGCGGCGATCATGGCGATCGACAAATCACTCGGCCACCGCCCGCTCGGCTATGTCGTCGACCTCCGCGAGAATGGCGGCGGGCTCCTCACCCAGGCGATCGAGGTAAGCGACGCGTTCCTCGATCATGGCGAGATCGTCTCGCAGCGCGGTCGCGAGAAGACCGATATCGAGCGCTATTACGCCAAGCCCGGCGACGACGCGCACGGCCTGCCGGTCGTCGTCCTCACCGATCCCGGCACCGCGTCCGCCTCCGAGATCGTCGCCGGCGCGCTCCAGGATCATCACCGCGCGCTGATCATGGGCGAGCGCAGCTTCGGCAAGGGCTCGGTCCAGACCGTGCTCCCACTTGGGCCCCAGACCGCGCTCCGCCTGACCACCGCCCGTTATTTCACGCCGTCCGGCCGATCGGTGCAGGAGGGCGGGATCGAGCCCGACATCAAGGTGCCGCAGCTCACCGATCCCGACTACAAGTCGCGTCCGGTGTTCCGCGAGGCCGACCTACGCAAGCATTTGATCAATGAGGTGAAGGCCGACAACGCGGTGCTCGAGGAGGATACCAAGACCGATCCGCGCTTCTCGCAGGCGCCCGACCAGTTAAAAAAACAGGGGATCGACGACTTCCAGCTCTACTATGCGCTGAAGACGGTCGCGCGCCTTGGCGGGGCAACGCAGGTCGCCGCCGCGACCAAGCCGCGCCCGATCAAGCCCGATCCCACGGACACCAAGGCGCCCACCAAGTGAGCGTGCGTCGTGGGCTTGGCATGACCAAGAACGAAGAGATCGCGCGCGCCATCGCGTTGTTGCTGCCGGCGTTCCTCCTGCTCGGCGCGCTCGGCTCGCAATATCTCGGCGGGCTGTATCCGTGCGAAATGTGCCACTGGCAGCGCTGGCCGCATTATTCCGCCGTGCTGATCGCGGGGGCGACGTTCTTCGTTCCCGGCCGCTCGCTGCGCGCATCGCTGGTCATCATCGCCGGGCTGCTGATCGGGCTCAGCGGTCTGATCGGCGTCGCGCATGCTGGCGTTGAATATCATTGGTGGAACGGCTTCACCGCCTGCACCACGACCGTCTCGATGGCCGGCACGACCGCCGCCGAGCGTCTCGCCGCGATCATGAACGCGCCGATGGTGCGCTGCGATTCACCGCAATGGAAACTGCTCGGCATTTCGCTCGCCGGGTTCAACGCGATCTTTTCCCTCGTCGGTGCGTTCACCATATTCGCACTCATGAGGAAGACGAGATGAGCGGCTGGAAGCCAGGCGACGCCAAGCGCGCCACCGATACGATGATCCGCGTCGACCAGGCCGGCGAATACGGCGCAATCCGCATTTATGCGGGCCAGCTTGCCGTACTCGGTGACCGGCACCCGGCGTCGCGCTCGATCCATCACATGGCGCAACAGGAAGAGCGGCATCGCGCGTTCTTCGACAAGATGATCGTCGATCGACGCGTGCGCCCGACGGTGCTGCAGCCGATCTGGAAAGTCGCGGGCTTCGCGCTAGGCGCCGTGACGGCCGCAATCAGCCCGCGGGCTGCCATGGCGTGCACGGCGGCGGTCGAGACCGAGATCGACAAGCATTACGAGGAACAGCTCGTTCAGCTTGGCGCCAGCGACCCCGAGCTATCGGCAGCCATTCTCGATTTTCAGGCCGAGGAACTCGAGCACAAGGCCACCGCGATTGCTGCGGGGGCGGAAGAGACGCCGGGTTATCCGGTATTGAGTGCCGTGATCCGGCTCGGCTGCAAGGTTGCGATCGCGACTGCCAAGCGGATCTGAGATGCGGCCGATACAATGAGATACGGCCAGTGAATGAAGTACGGATTGTGGGAGTGATGCGTATGAAAATGCTTTTTGCGACGGCTTTGCTCGTCGCCGGACCCGTTGCGGCGCAGACGGCTCAACCTGCTCGCCCCGTAGCGCCGCCAACGCTGGCGCAATTACCCGCCAAGGGACCGACGCTGGCGCCGGCTCTGCCCGGCGCTACCGGCAAGTCGAAGCCGATTTCGGCTCCCGGCGAAGTCTCGCGCAGTGCGCCTGTCAACGGCGTCCTGACGCTATTCGGCAACGAGCGCTGCCCGACCAACCAGAATGGCGAAGAGATCGTCGTCTGCGTCCGTCGCAGCGCGCAGGAGCAATACCGCGTCCCCAAGGAACTCCGCGAATTTGTCGTGACTCCCGAAAATGCCAGCTGGGCGACTAAGGCACAGGGAACGCTCGACGCAGGCGTCGGCGTCAACACGATCGGCAGCTGCTCCGCGGTCGGCCCCGGCGGCGCCTCCGGCTGCTTCAACCAGCGCGTCAAGGAATCGCGCCTGGAGAACAAGGCGCGCGCGGCAGAAGTCCCCGTCCTCCCATAAAGCGGTCGTAAGCGGCAGCGCCTCTACTTCCCCCCTCCCTAAAAGGGAGGGGCAGGGGTGGGTCGGCTTTTCGCACCGCTTACCGTCCCCTGGCGCACAAAAGGGGGCAAACGGATGGGCTAACATCCGGAAATTGAAAACCGTCCGCGCCCGATCCGCGTCGATGGTTACGAAAAAGACTTCTCGCCTACTCTGCGATTCTTCTTGCCGCCGTCATGACCGCGCTGATGCTCGGGACGTGGCTGTTCGCCTGACACCCGCGCGTGCTGGTTTAGACGTAACTGTCCTACAGGCGGATGGAGTGGCATGATGCGCGAATGAGGTCGGCAGCCATCCGAAGCGCGTTCGCTCAAACCGCCTCCTACGGTGCGTCGGGCACAGCGGAAAATGCTGCGCCAGCGTCTGCACTTTCTGCACTTCGGGCGAGCGTGGTCATTGCACGTTGCCGGACTCGCGCTGTTTTTCAGCGAGTTAAGGCGATTCCGAGCGATGTCGCGATTCTTGATCGTAAGAACCTATCGCAAGGAGCAATCACATGACCAAACCGCTGAGCATCGCCTTCCTGCTGTTCCCGAACGTGACGCAGCTTGACCTGACCGGCCCCGCGCAGGTTCTGTCGCGGCTCGGCAACGCTCGCCTCGATCTTGTCTGGAAGACGCTCGATCCGGTGTCGACCGACGCGGGTTTCTCGATCCTGCCGACCGCGACCTTTGCGGACGTGCCGTATGCCGATATTCTAGGCGTGCCCGGCGGTTTCGGCATAAACGGCGTGATCGCCGACGACGAGGCGATGGCGTGGGTCCAGACGGTCGGCGCTGAGGCGACGTGGGTGACGAGCGTGTGCACCGGATCGCTGATTCTCGGCGCGGCGGGGTTGCTGGACGGCTACCGCGCCGGCTGCCACTGGGCGCAACGCGAGATGCTGACTCTGTTCAATGCGATTCCAGTCGATGCGCGGACCGTGGTCGATCGCAACCGCGTGACAGGCGGCGGCGTCACCGCAGGGATCGACTTCGCGCTGACGCTGACCGCGATGATCCGCGGCGAGGCTCACGCTCGGGCAGTGCAACTCGGTCTGGAATATGACCCCGCGCCGCCATTCGAGAGCGGTTCACCCGCCAAGGCCGGTCCCGAGATCGTCGCGGCGTATCAGCGCCGCATGCAGTCGATCGTTCCCACGCGCGACGACGATCTGCGCGCGTTAGCAAAGCTCCGTGGTTACGGGTGACGCTTCAGTCCGCGCACCCGGTGCCAGATGTAGAAGCCGACGAGGGCTATCAGGACGACGCCGATCAGCAGGTCGGCGCTGTGGAACGCGGCCTTCACGCGCGGATCGCTGTCCCATTTGTCGCCGAGCTTCATGCCGACCCATGCCAGCCCGAAGCACCACGGCCACGACCCGATGAACGTGTAGACGTGGAACGGTACCAGCTTCATCCGCGCGACGCCGGCGGGGAAGGCGATGAACGAGCGGATGACGGGAAGCAGGCGTCCGATCAGCACCGCCATCGAGCCCCAGCGGGCAAAGAACCGGTCCGCCGCATCAAGCTCGCCCGGCCCGATCAGCAGGTATTTGCCCCAGCGCTCGGCCATCGGTCGGCCGCCGCGTTTGCCGATCTCGTACGCAACGATCGAGCCGAGGTTGCACCCGATCGCGCCCGCGGTGGCGGCGAGATACAGGTCGAACCGCCCGGTCGAGACGAGGTAGCCGGCGAACGGCATGATGATCTCGGACGGCAGCGGGATGCACGCGCTTTCGATCGCCATGAGCAGCGCGATGCCGACATAGCCACCCGACGAGATGACGCCGATCGTGAAGGAGGCCAGCACGGCCAGGATCTTTTCGAACATGGCTCGGTCGATTGCGCGAACCGGGCGGCGAAGGGAAGTGCTAAATCGGAACCGGTACGCGCTTCGTTCGCTGGTGCGGCATGACAGATCTTACACTCAACGACGGCCGCACGATGCCCCAGCTCGGCATGGGCACGTGGCAGATCCCCGACAGCCAGGCCGCGGCGATCGTCCGCTCCGGGCTCGATATCGGCTTCCCGCTGGTCGACACCGCCGCGATCTACGAGAACGAGCGTGGCGTCGGCGACGGCTACAAGGGCTCGGACGCGTTCCTGACGACCAAGCTCTGGAACGATCGCCAGGGCGATGCCGAGGCAGCAATGGACGAGAGCCTCGCGCTGCTGGGTGTCGAGTCGGTCGACCTGTACCTGATGCATTGGCCGGTGCCGAAGCAGGACAAGTATGTCGAAGCATGGAGGGCGATGATCGCGCTGCGCAACGCCGGGAAGGCCAAGTCGATCGGCGTGTCGAACTTCCTGCCCGAGCATATCGACGCGATTGTCGCTGCGACCGGCGTGACGCCGGCGGTCAACCAGATCGAACTCCACCCGAACTTCCAGCAGCGCGAGCAGCGTGCGTATCATGAAGCGCATGGCATCGTGACGCAGAGCTGGAGCCCGCTGGGGCAGGGCAAGACGTTGCTGCAGGACGCGGCGATCGTCCGGATCGCGGACAAGCATGGTCGGAGTGCGGCGCAGGTCATTCTGACGTGGCATTTGGCGAATGGCTTTTCGGTCATCCCGAAGGCGTCGGATGCCGAGCATCTCGCGGACAATTTCGCGGCGTTGGATCTGACGCTGGATGACGAGGACATGGCCGTGATCGAAGCGCTCGACGACCCTGCTGGCCGGTTGGGACCAGAACCGAACAGCATGTAATGAGGGTGAGGAAGCGATTCGACTGACGAGCTTGTCATCCTGACTTTTGTCAGGATGACGGAAGAAAGGAGCGTGCGATTTGCTCCTTCGAGGATCAAGCAATTCGTCGGCCTACGACGCGCAAGTCTTCGACAAATCGCGCATATTCTTCTGCCGCCTGCGCTGGGTCCGGCAGCCGCAGCAGATAACTCGGATGCACCGTAATCCACGCCTCGCCGCCGTCGGGCAATTGCAGCGCCCGGCCACGCTCGCGCCCGATCGTCATTACCTTGCCGAACAGCGACCGGGCCGCGGTGGCGCCTAGCGCCACAGTGACCTTAGGCTTGATTAGCATCTGCTCCTGTTCGATCCACCAGCGGCAGGCGTCGATCTCGCCGGCGCCGGGCTTGGCGTGGATGCGGCGTTTGCCGCGTTGTTCGAACTTGAAATGCTTCACGGCGTTGGTGACGTAGGCGCGTGAGCGGTCGACGCCGGCTTCCGCCATCGCTTTGTCGAACATCTGGCCGGCGGGGCCGACGAATGGACGTCCGGCGATATCCTCCTGGTCGCCGGGTTGTTCGCCGACGAACATCAGTGAGGCGTTGACTGGGCCTTCGCCGAACACGGTTTGCGTCGCGGGCTTGTATAGCGGGCAGCGGGTGCAGCCGGCGGCCTCATCGCGCAGCGCTTCCCATGCGATCAGGCTGTTGCCGCCGACGTTGTCGCGCGCCTTCTGGATCATGCCGCTCTCCCTTGCTTGTGCCGCTGCAAGCAAGCCCGGCACCAGCGCGGTCTCGGGCATGTTCTTCCAGTATTTCTTCGGCATCTCCTTCAGCATCGCGCCGATCTTCACGCGGGCTGGGTTGAAGATGCTGGCGTAATAGGTCTTCCAGACTTCCTCGGTCGGGTCGCCTTCGGGGGCGTCGGACTTGCTTGCACCAGGGCCTTCGGTGAGCGCCTTGCTGTCCCAGTGGATCGAGACTTCGGGCGTCAGGATCGACCAGCGCATGCTGGCGAAGCGGTTGACGAAGAAGGCTGCGTTGGCGCGGACAATGTGGTGATCTGGCTCGAACCACGCGACGAAGCGGGTTCCGCCGTCTTCCTCGACCTCGCGGAAACGGAGGAACGCGCGCATCTTGTGGATGTCGCGGCGGACGTCTTTGGCAATCCGGTCGAGGCGGCGGACGAGCGGATCGGCGCGGTCCTCGATTAGTTTGGGTTCGCGGCGGAGGCGGAAAAGCAGGGTGTAGAGCAGGGCGAAGCGTTCGGGATCGCTGCCGAGTATGGCGCTGCGGGCTAGGTCTATGAAAGCGCGGGGGACGGAGAACGCGCCTGGGGCCGGGGCGGGGGCCGGATCGGCTACGGTTGCGAACAGGTCGACCGGTTCGTCGCCAACTTGCCAGACGACGTCGTCGGGGGGGACGTCCTCGGCGATCAGGCCACGCGCGGCGTCGCGCCAGCCGTCGAAATCGTCAGGTTCGGATAGGGTTACGACGCGCATAATCTTCCCCGGCACGGGGCGGAATGCGTCGGCGTCACGCGAACATTTCCATCTGCTTGGGTTTTGGGGCGATGATGGGGCGGAGCTCGGCTTTGTCCGCCAGAGCTACCGGGCGCCAATCCTCGGCGATGATGAAGGGGCGGAGCTTGGCCACGGATACCGTCAACCTTCCGATGTCCGCCAGATGCAGGCGGCGCCAGCGGCGGCTGGTGAGGATGCCGTTGACTGCTTTTACGCCGAGTCCGGGGACGCGGAGGAGCATTTCGCGGGGGGCGCGGTTGACATCTACCGGGAAAGATCCGCGAAATTTGAGTGCCCAGGCAAGCTTGGGGTCGATGTCGAGCGGCAGCATCCCGGTCGCGTCGTCGGCGGCGGCGACCACCTCGTGCGGCTGGAACTCGTAGAAGCGCATCAGCCAGTCGGACTGGTACAGCCGGTGCTCGCGCATCAAGGGCGGGCGTTGCAGCGGGAGGACGGCGCTTGCATCCGGAATCGGGCTGAATGCCGAATAATAGACGCGGCGCAGGCCAAAGCGGTCGTACAAGGTCGACGCCTTCCGGACGATGTCGCCGTCGGTCGCTGCGTCGGCGCCGACGATCATCTGCGTCGACTGGCCGGCGGGGGCGTAGCGGGGCGCGGACTTGTACTTGGCCTTGGCGTCCTTGCCGTCGATGATCGAGGCCTTCACCTCGGCCATCGCGGTCTCGATGCGGACGCCGTCCTTTTCAGGGGCGAGACGCTTCAAGCCGTTCGCGGTCGGCAGCTCGACGTTGATCGAGACACGATCCGCATACAGCCCGGCCTGGTGGACGAGTTCGGGATCGGCGTCGGGGATCGTCTTGAGGTGGATGTAGCCGCGGAAATGATGGTCCTCGCGCAAACTCCGCGCCACCTCGACCATCTGCTCCATCGTGTAGTTCGACGACGCGATGATGCCGGACGAGAGGAACAGGCCCTCGATATAATTGCGCTTGTAGAAGGCGATGGTGAGATCGACGACTTCCTTCGCCGTGAAGCGGGCGCGGCGGACGTTCGAGCTCTTGCGGTTGATGCAGTAATGGCAGTCGAAGATGCAGCTGTTGGTCAGCAGGATCTTCAGTAGCGAGATGCAGCGGCCGTCGGGCGCATAGGCGTGGCAGATGCCCATGCCTTCGGTCGAGCCGAGCCCCTTGCCGTCCTTCGAATTGCGCTTGGTCGTGCCCGACGATGCGCAGGACGCATCGTATTTGGCCGCATCGGCGAGGATCTCGAGCTTTTTATGGGTGTCGAGTTGGGCCATTCGTTCGTCTTACGTTCCGCGAAAAGGGGTGTCGAGTGATGGAGATCAACTTGTCGCTATGTCGTTGTACTGGCCGCCTTTCGGGTCGGCCCCGATGCTGGAAGTGCACAAAGTGCAGACGCTGGGAGCATTTTTCCGATGTCTGCACTTAGGCCCAAACGTGGACGATTGCGGATTCACGACGGTGGCAGGATCGCGGTGTGTAGGACACCTGAAAGTCAGCCGAACAGATAGCGGATCAGGTCGACCATGCCGCCGAGGCTCACGGGCAGGAGCAGCAACAGGAAGAGATAGACGAAGATCAGGCGGGTCAGCGCCTTCTCGTGACGATACACGGGCTTGCGGGGAGGCAGGTCCTCCTTGCGCGGCCAAATGCTGGATTCGTCGAGGAACATTGAGGGTCAACGTCGCGAACGGGGATTGTCTCCCTACGCGGTTGCAATGAGTCCGGTCGCGGCTTGCAGGTCGACCGAAACGAGGCGGCTGACACCGCGTTCGATCATCGTCACGCCGAACAGGCGGTGCATGCGGCTCATCGTGACGGCGTTGTGCGTGACGACGAGGTAGCGCGTGTCGGTGTCGCGGGACATGCGGTCGAGCAGGTCGCAGAAGCGCTCGATATTGGCGTCGTCGAGCGGCGCGTCGACCTCGTCGAGGACGCAGATCGGCGCGGGGTTGGTAAGGAACAGGCCGAAGATCAGCGCGACCGCGGTGAGTGCCTGTTCGCCGCCCGACAGCAGCGTTAGCGACTGGAGGCGTTTGCCGGGTGGTTGCGCCATGATTTCGAGGCCGGCTTCTAGCGGGTCGTCGGAGTCTATGAGTTCGAGGTGCGCGGCGCCGCCGTCGAAGAGCGTGGTGAAGAGGCGCTGGAAATGGCCATTGACCGCCTCGAACGCAGCGAGCAGGCGCTGGCGACCTTCGCGGTTGAGCGTGCCGATCGAGCCGCGCAGGCGGTTGACCGCCTGGCCGAGTTCGTCGCGTTCGACCGCGTTGTCGCGCGCGGAAGCTTCGAGTTCGGCGAGTTCGGTTTCGGCGACGAGGTTGACCGGGCCGATCCGCTCGCGGTCGGTGGCGAGACGGTCGTGGATGGCGGACTCTTCCGCTGGCGCGCGTACGTCGGCGACCGCGAAGCCGAGGCGTTCGGACAGGACGGGGGCGGGGCATTGGAAGCGCTCGCCCGAGAGGCGGCCGAGATCGAGGCGGCGCGCTTCGTGGTTCTCGACGCGGGCGATCGCGCCGGCGCGGGCTTCGCGGGCGACGGCGAGCGCTTCGGTGGCGGCGCGGTGGGCGTCGTCGGCGGTGCGGGCGGCGGTTTCCGCGGTGCGTTCGGTGGCGAGGAGCGCGTCGGCGATTGTGCGCGCGTCTTGGTGTTCGGCGTCGAGCGTCTCGATTTCAGCGTTGAGGGCGGCGGGGCGAGCGGCGATTGCGGTGAGATCGGCGCCGAGCGTGGTTTCGCGCGTGTCCATGGCGGCGATGCGTTTGGCGGCTTCACCGGCGCGCGCGCGCCAGCTTCGGGTGTCGGCCTGAGCTGCGGACAGGCGTTCGCGGTGGGTGGCGATGCTGCGGTCGAGCGCGATGCGATCGGCGCGGGCTTGCGCGACGGCGGCGCGGGCATTTTCGGCATCGTATTGGAGCGCGGCGACCTGGCGCGCGTTGGCGGTGCCGTCGGGTACGGCGGCCATCGTGGCTTCGGCGCGGGTGCGGTCGGCGTGTGCGTCGGCGACGTCGTCGGCGATGCGGTGCGCGCGGACGTCGAGGTCTGCCCGCTGGGTGGCGAGGCGTTCGAGCGCGGCGGCGGCGCGGTCCTCCTGGCGGAGGGCGTCGCGCGCGGCGGTTTCGGCGCGTTGCAGGGCGGCGCGGGCGGTTTGCGACTGGCCTCTAGCCTGGGCGATCCGCTCGTCGATCGCGGCGCGCGTTCGTTCGGCGTCGTCCAGCGCTTTGGCCGCAGCGGGGCGGGCGGCCTGGAGCGCGGCGAGGCGATTGCGGCGGACTAGACGTTCGGCGGCGGCCGCGCCGGTGCCGGTTGCGGTGAAGCCGTCCCAGCGGCGGAGTTGGCCGTCTCGGGTGACGATGCGCTGGCCGACGGCAAGGTGTTGCTGGCCGTCGGTGTTGACGACGAAGACCTGCGCGAGCCTGCGGGCGAGGGCGGGGGGCGCGTCGACATGCTTTGCCAGCGGTTCGGCGTCGGCGGGCGGGGCGGGGTCGTCTTCGCGGGGCTTGGCGCCTGCCCATGCATCGAGGCCGGTGTCGAGATCGTCTCCAAGTGCTGCCGCCAGCGCGCGTTCGTAGCCGGTGCTGGCCGAGACATGGTCGAGCAGCCGGTCGCGGCCGCTGCGCTGCGTTGCCTTCGTGAGCGCGGTCACTTCGCTGTCGATCGCGGCGAGGTCTGCGCGGGCGGTCGCGCGGGTGGTTTCGGCGGCGTCTCGCGCGCTGGTCGCGGCAGCTTCGTCGGTGTCTGCCTGGGTTATGGCCTGGCGGGCGGACTCTGCTGCGGCCGTTGCGGTGCGTCGGGTTTCGGCGGCGGTTTCGCGCTCTGCGGCTAGCGGCGCGGGGTCGCCGAGGGCGCGGAGGGCGGCGGCGATCTGGGCGGCGTCGCGATCGGCGCGATCGGCGCGGGTGTGGGCGGCGGCGAGCGCGGCGCTGGCGACGCGGACTTCGGCGGCGTCGCGGGCTTGCGTGGCGAGCGCTTGGGCCAGTGCGACTTCGGCGTCGCGGGCGCCGCGTTCGGTTTCGGCGAGCGCGGCGTCGAGATCGGGGATCGCGGCGGTGGCGTCGGCGATCGCGGTGTCGAGCGTCTTGGCCTCGTCTGCAAGTCGGGCGAGCGCGGCGGCGGCGTCGCTGGCGAGCGATCCTTCGCGGGCGCGGTCGTCGGCGATCCGGGCGCGCGCGTCGGTGAGGTCGGCGATCCTGCGCTCGACGCTGGCCTTCTCGGTTTTGAGCGCGGCGAGGCGGTGGGCGAGATCGCCGACCAGGTCGCGCGCGGCGAGCGCTGCGGTGCGCGCGGTGGAGACGGCTTCGATCGCGCGGTGCTGGTCTGCGGCGGCTGCGCGTTCCGCGTCGGTCAGTGCGCGGACGCGGGTTTCGGCGGCGGTGGCTTCGGCCTTGGCGTCGTCGGCTGCGGTAGCGGCTTCGCGCCATCGGGCGAACAATGTGCGCGCTTCGGCGACGCGGATCTGTGCGGAGATGAGGCGGTAGCGTTCGGCGGCGCGGGCCTGGCGTTTCAGCGTGGCGGTGCGCGCGTCCTGGTCGGAGATGATCTCGTCGAGCTTGGCGAGATTGGCTTCGGTGGCGCGGAGTTTCCCCTCGGCGTCTTTGCGGCGGACGTGGAGGCCGGCGATTCCGGCGGCTTCCTCGAGCATGGCGCGGCGATCGGCGGGTTTGGCGGCGATGACTGCGCCGATCTTGCCCTGGCTGACGAGCGCGGGGGAGTGCGCGCCGGTGGCGGCGTCGGCGAAGAGCAGGCCGACGTCTTTCGCGCGGACGTCGCGGCCGTCGATTCGGTAGGCGGAGCCGGCGCCGCGTTCGATCCGGCGGACGATCTCGCGCTCGTCACCGGCTATTTCTGCGAGGATCGAGACTTCGGCGAAGTCGCGTGGGGGGCGGGTTGCGGTGCCGGCGAAGATGACGTCTTCCATGCCGGCGCCGCGCAGGGATTTCGCGCTGGCCTCGCCCATCGTCCAGCGGAGCGCTTCGAGGAGGTTGGATTTACCGCAGCCGTTGGGGCCGACGACGCCGGTCAGGCCGGGTTCGATGCGGAGGTCGGCTGGGTCGACGAAGCTCTTGAAGCCGGTGATGCGGAGGCGCTTGATCTGCATTCTTGCGCCCCCCGACGGTTATGATTTTATGCCGAACCGTAAAGCTTGGTGTCCCCGCGAAGGCGGGGACACAGTCTGGGCTCCCGCCTCCGCGGGAGAACAAGAAGGAGCTGCCCGTGGGCAAGCGTATCGCCCTTGCCTCCACCCCGGCGAAGGCCGGGGCCCAATTGGAGAGGTCGCGGTAGCGAAGCGCTGATCCCCGTTAGCAACGTCCCCCAATTGGGCCCCGGCCTTCACCGGGGTGGTAGTTACGTGTGGAGCGGTTAGCTTACGCCCCAGCCGCCTTCAGCGCCTTCTCCATCTGATCCCAGGACACGACCTGATCGAGCTTCTTGTCGTTGATCAGGAACGTCGGCGTGCCCGTGACGGTGCCCGCCTGCATCGCATTCTCGGTCGGCTTGGCCATCACTTCGAGCTGCTTCTGATCCGCGAGGCACGCGCGCGCCTTCGCTTCCGGGATCCCGCGCTGCTTGACGAAATCGATCGCGCCCATCTGTTCGGCGAGCTTGGTCGCGACGACCGTCGGCGGCTGGTTGGCGAGCGCCTTCTGCTGGTCGGGGGTCATCGCCTGGAGCTTGTCGAGGAAGGCGATCTGGTTGCCGTACATCTGCTCGAGGATCGGGAAGAACGGCGCGACGCCGCCGCACTGGCCGAGCAAAGTCAGCGCGACGTCGGGCGCGCCGTGGACGAGGAAGTCGCGGAATTCGAAGCTGACTTTCCCGGTCGCAACATACTTTTCGGTCAACGGCCGATACGCCTCGCGGGCGAACGCGCCGCAGGTCGGGCACGAGCGTGCGCCGTATTCGACGAGCTTGATCGCTGCGTTCGGGTTGCCCATCAGGTAACCCTCGGGGGTCTTCACGAAGGTCTCGGTCCAGTTCTGGCCGGCGGGGGCTACAGCGGCTGCTACCGGCGCGGCGGTGGGCTGGTCGACGTTGCCGGTCGAATCGTTCTTCGAGCAGGCGGCGAGCGCGAGCGGCAGGACGGCGAGCGTGGTCAGGAACTTCATCGGGTTACTCCAGTGGATCACGTGAATTAGCGGGCGCCGGCCTTGCGGAGCGCGGGTTCGAGCTGTTCCCAGCCGACATGGGGTACGATCTTGCCGTTGAGGTAGAAGGTCGGCGTCGAGTCGATCTCCTTCGGCGCGTCGGCGGTCAGTTTGACGATGCGGTCGATCTCGGGCTGGTTGGCGAAGCATGCGTTGATCGCGGCATCGGACAGACCGCGTGCCTTGACGAACGCTGTCAGGCCGGAGCCGTCGGCGTTGGCGCGGATCTGCGCCGCGGCGGGGTACATGTTCAGGCGCGCGGCGTTGCCCTGCTGGTATTCGATCCCGCGCTCGAGCCATTGCGGCTGTGCGGCGAAGATCGCGGACGAGGTGGCGGAGAAGCCTTTCGGGCCGGTGCAGCGGGCGAGGATCGCTGCCGACAGGTCTAGACGGTCGCGGATGAAGTGGCGGAATTCGAGGCTGGTCGAGCCCGATGCGATCATCTGGCGCTTCAGCACTGGTTCGGACTTCACCGAGAAATCGGCGCAGTGCGAGCAGGTGTAGCTCGCATATTCGACCAGCTTCACGCGCGCGGCGGGGTTGCCGATCAGGTACGCGCCCGACGGGAGGATACGCGCGGTCTGCGACCAGTCGCGCTTGGGCGCGGCACCGGTCAGCAGGAAGAGGGCGAAGACGGCAAGCAAGACGCGCATCAGTTGATCCTGGGAAGGCCGTGCGTCGAGGCGACGCCGGCGGCGAGGGATTCGAGGACGGCGCGCAGTTCCGGATCGGCGATGCCCTTCAGGCTCATACCGAGATCGACGGGGACCGGGCGGATCGAAGGCGGGGCTTTGCGCGGGACGGGCGCGGCGACCTCGCCCTGGCGGATCGCGACCTTCACGATCGCGGCGTAGCCGAAGAAGCGGTTCACGCGCTCGATGATCTCGGGCGCGATGTGCTGCATCATTGGTGCGTGCGCGCCGCGGACGGTAAGCGTGAGGACGCCGTCCTGCTTCTTGCCGACCGGGAAGCGGATCGATTCGGGGATGCTCGCGCCCGCCAGTTTCGCGCCGACGATCTCGGGCCAGCGGCTGACGATCGACGACTGGACGAAGCCGAATCGCCGGAATGCCGCGCCGCCGATCGCGGGCAGCAGCTCGGCGACCGCGCGCGAGCGGTTCTCACGCGGGGCGTCGGGATCGGTCCTGCCTTTTATGCGCTTCGTCGCCGGCTTGGGCGTCGCAGATTTAGGCACAGAAACGGGCGGCTTGCTCATCTGCGAACCCATGCCATAGGCGACGTGTGAACGCCAAGCGCTCTTCGGTCTCCGGGGCCCTGCTCGACTGGTATGACGCGCATCGTCGCGACCTGCCGTGGCGCGCGAAGCCGGGAGAGGCGGTCGATCCGTACCGGGTGTGGCTGTCCGAGGTGATGTTGCAGCAGACGACGGTGACCGCGGTGACGCCGCGGTTCCTCGCGTGGACCGCGCGGTGGCCGGATTTCGCTAGTCTGGCGGCGGCGGACGATGCCGATGTGATGGCGGCTTGGGCGGGGCTTGGGTATTATGCTCGGGCGCGCAATCTGGTGAAGGCGGCGAAGGCTGTGGTGGCCGAGCATGGCGGGGAGTTTCCGCGGACCGAGGTGGAGCTGCGCGCTTTGCCGGGGCTCGGCGCATATACTGCGGCAGCGGTGGCGGCGATCGCGTTTGGCGAGCGCGCGGTGGTGGTCGATGCGAATGTCGAGCGGGTGGTCGCGCGGCTGTTTGCGATCGAGACGCCTTTGCCGGCTGCGCGACCGGCGATTCGGGTAGCGGCGGATTCGATCACGCCGGATGCCCGCGCGGGCGATTTCGCGCAGGCGATGATGGATCTGGGGTCGGGGATCTGCACGACGCGCGCGCCGAAGTGCTTGTTGTGTCCGATCCGCGCGTTTTGCGAAGGCTTCAAGCAGGGCGCGCCGGAGCGGTTGCCGGTGAAGGCGAAGAAGGCGGCCAAGCCTCAGCGGTACGGGACGATATTCTGGCTAGAACGCGACGGGCAGGTGTTGCTGGTGCGGCGGCCGGACAAGGGTTTGCTTGGCGGGATGCGCGCGTTTCCGACCGGGCCTTGGGGTGATGTTCCCCCCGGTTTCGAGGACGCGCCGGCGCAGGCGGACTGGCGGATGCTGGACGTCACCGTCGCACACGGATTTACACATTTCGATCTGCAACTGACGCTTGCGGTGGCGACGGTCGAGGCGCATCAACCGCGCGTTCCAACGGCAAGCGAATGGTGGCCGATCGACGACCTGGATACCGCCGGGCTCCCGACCGTTTTCGCCAAGGCCGGCAAGACCATACGGAGAGCTGGATGAAACTGGTGCACTGGATTTCGACGGGCGGACTTGCCGCGCTGGCCGCCGCCACGGCCTATGCCCAGCAGGCGCAACCGCGTCCGCAGGTGAGCCCGCAGGCTCGACCAACGCCGCGGATGACGATTCCGGTCAACGCGCTACTGCCTGCCACGTCCGCGCTGTTCGACAGCTATGTCGCGCAGGACAAGATGCCGGGTATCGTCGGTGCGTTCGGCGCCGGCGATGGTCCGACACTGTTCCCGTCGGCGGGGAAGATCAGCGACGCCCCGAATGCACCCGCCGCCGGCCCCGATTCGCTGTGGCGCGTCTATTCGATGTCCAAGCCGATCACCGGCATGTCGGCGATGATGCTGGTCGAGGACGGCAAGCTCAACCTCGACGATCCGGTCAGCAAATACATCCCAGCGTTCAAGGACATGAAGGTCGCGACCAGCCCCGACACGTCGCTCGCGACGCGGCCCGCCGTGCGGCCGATCACGATCCGCAATTTGCTGACGCACACCGCGGGGCTCGGCTACACGATCGTCACCAAGGGGCCATTGCTCAAGGAATATGAGCGGCTCGGGATTCTGCCGCTGTCGGTCAGCGCGGCGATGGAAGAGAAGATGCGGCCCGTGCGGCCGAAGTCGCTCGAGGAATTCGCCAACCGCGTCGCGACGCTGCCGCTGATCGCCGATCCGGGGACCAAGTGGAGTTATTCGATCGGGCTCGATGTGATGGGTCGTGTGATCGAGGTCGCTAGCGGCATGAGCTTCGAACGGTTCGTGCAGACGCGGCTGTTCGATCCGCTGAAGATGAAGTCGAGCTTCTGGCAGGTGCCGCAGAGCGAGGTCGGGCGGCTGGCGACCAACTATGCGTTCGTCGGTGACACGCGGACGCCGCTCGATCCGGCGGCGAACTCGGTGTTCTTGCAGAAGCCGAGCTTCCCGTATGGTGGCGCTGGGCTGGTGATGTCGGCTCGTGACTACGACCGGTTTCTGCACATGATCCAGGACGGCGGCATGCTCGACGGCGTGCGCGTGATGAAGTCCGAGACGATCGCGCTGGCGACGTCGAACCTGTTGCCGGCGGGCGTGGTGTTCGGCGGAGTCGGTGGCGGCACCGGGGGAACGCAGGGGAGCAACATGGGCTTCGGCGCGGGCGGCTCCGTCGTGCTCGCGGATACGCCGAACGGACCGGGCAAGGGCACCTATGCCTGGGGCGGCGCGGCGGGCACGATCGCATGGGTCGATCCGTCGAAGCATTCGCGCGGCAACGTGATGGTCAATTACTTTCCGGCGGACCGGATACCGCTCCGCCAGCAGGTGGTCGCGGCGCTGCTCCAGGATGCGGCGAGGTTGCGCCGATGAGCGTGATGGCGGCACCTGGGTTTACCGGCGGGATGCTCGACCGGTCGGATACGTTGCGGCACGATCCCGAAGGGCTGGCGGCGGCGCAGCGCGACTGGCGTGCGCGGTTGCTGGTGCTCGACGGGTTGCTGCCGGGCACGACCGACGACGGGCACCTGGCCTGGACGTCGATGGCGGAGATGCCGGACGATGCCGAGCCGATTCTGCTAGGGCTCGACGAGACCGGACGGCCGCATTTCGCGGCGCTGCTGGCGGGCATGCGCGTCGACAATGCGCCAGCGATGCGCTCGCCCGCGCTGATGGCGGTGCTGGCCGCGCTCGCGCCGGGTGAGGCAGCGACGTATGCGGGTGCGCGGAGTGTTATCGACTGGCATGTCCGGCATGGTTTCTGCGCGAAGTGCGGATCGCCGACCGAAATGTTCCGGGCGGGGTGGGCGCGGAAGTGCCCGAACTGCGGGACCGAGCATTTCCCGCGGGTCGATCCGGTGGTGATCATGATCGCCGAGCATGACGGGCGGGCGCTGCTCGGGCGCGGCAAGGGATGGCCGCCGGGACGGTATTCCGCGCTTGCCGGCTTTGTGGAGCCGGCCGAGTCGATCGAGGAGGCGGTCGCGCGTGAGATTCTCGAGGAGTCGGGCGTGCGGGTCGGCAAGGTCCGGTACGTCGCCAGCCAGCCCTGGCCGTTTCCATCATCGCTGATGATGGCGTGCGTCGCGGAGGCCGAGGACGATGCGATCACGCTCGATGTGAACGAACTCGAGGATGCGATGTGGGTGCCGCGCGAGATGGTGCGTGCGGTGCTCCGTGGGGAGGATGGGCCGTTCGTCGCGCCGCCACCCTATGCGATCGCGTACACGCTGCTCAAGGAATGGGCGGGAGAATAGGCGCTGCGTCAGCTTCGGATGGACGGCGCGGGGTATAGTCTCGTAACGGCGATGCATGACCCCGCTGACCTTTGATCGCCCGGACGAGCAGACTCGCGCTCGCCCCGATTGCCACCAGGCGATCAGCATCCTCGACCTGTTCACGATCGGGATCGGGCCGTCGAGTTCGCATACCGTCGGGCCAATGCGCGCGGCGTGGTTGTTCGCCGATCTGGTCGCGGACGAGAAGCCGGTGGCGGTGCGCGTCGACCTTTATGGTTCGCTGGCGCTGACGGGGCGGGGGCATGCGACCGACAGTGCGGTGATGCTGGGCCTGAGTGGTGCGCAGCCTGAGACGATCGATCCCGACCTGATCCCGGTGCGGCTGGCGGCGATCCGGTCGAGCGGGCGGCTGATGCTCGGCGAGCGGGTTGAGATCGGGTTCGAGGAGAGCCAGCACCTCCTGTTTCATTCGAAGACCTTTCTGCCGGGGCATCCCAATGCGGTGACGTTCACCGCCTCGTTCGGTGACGGGCGCAGTGTCGAGCGGACCTATTTCTCGATCGGTGGCGGCGCGATCGTCGAGGCGGGGTCTGGGCCGGTCAAGGCGAACATCCTGTTGCCGCGGCCGTTCTCGTCCGGCGCGGAACTGCTCGCGACCGGCGATGCGACGGGGATGACGATCGCCGACATCGTCCGCGAGAACGAGATCGCGTGGCGGCCTGAGAGCGAGACAGATGCGTTCCTGGATGCTGTCCGTGGCGCCATGTTCGCGTCGATCGATCGCGGGTGTCGGCAGGGGGGCATCCTGCCGGGTGGGCTGAAGGTGCCGCGGCGGGCGAAGGCGTTGTTCGAGGGGTTGCAGGCGCGCGATACCGCCGCGGATCCGTCTGCGGTCTTCGAGTGGGTGAGCCTGTATGCGCTCGCCGTGAACGAGGAGAATGCGGCGGGGGGCCGCGTCGTGACCGCGCCGACCAATGGTGCGGCGGGCGTGCTGCCGGCGGTGCTGCGGTTCTACGAGACGTTCACCAAGGACCCGACGCCGAAGGGCGCGCATGATTTCCTGCTGACCGCGGCGGCAATCGGCTTCCTCTACAAGAAGCGCGCGTCGATCTCCGCGGCGGAGATGGGGTGCCAGGGCGAGGTCGGCGTCGCGTGCTCGATGGCCGCCGGCGCGCTGGTCGCGGCACTCGGCGGGACCAACGAACAGATCGAAAATGCCGCCGAGATCGGCATGGAGCACAACCTCGGCCTCACCTGCGATCCGATCGGCGGGCTGGTCCAGATCCCGTGCATCGAGCGCAACACGATGGGTGCGATCAAGGCGATCAACGCGGCGTATCTGGCGCTGCGGGGGGACGGTCGCCATATCGTCAGCCTCGATGCGGTGATCGAGACGATGCGCCAGACCGGTGAGGACATGCGCTCGCAATATAAGGAGACGTCGCTTGGTGGCCTGGCCGTCAACGTCGTCGAATGCTGAAGGATTTCGAATGACTGCCCCGACGAACCCGCTTCTCGATACGCTGTCGCTGCCACGTTTTGCGGAGCTCTCGCCCGACCAGATCGCGCCTGCGCTCGACGAGGCGATCGCGCGGCATGAGGCGATGGTCGAGGCGCTGACGACCGAGCGACCAACCGATTTCGCGGGCGCGTGGCTGCCGTATGAGCGCGCGAATACCGAGATTGGCGCGATCTGGTCGGCGGTGTCGCATCTGCACGGGGTCGCGGACACGCCGGAGCTGCGCGCAGCGTATTCGGAGGGGCAGAAGCGGCTCGTCGAGAACGATATGAAGGTCGGGCAGAACCGCGATTTGTACGAAGTGTTCGTCGCGCTGAGCGTGTCGCCCGAGTTTGCCGACCTGCCCGTCGAAGACCGGGTCGCGGTGGAGCAGGCGATCCGCGATTTTACGCTGTCGGGCGTGGCGCTGGAGCCCGAGGCACGCGATCGGTTCAGCGAGATTTCGGTAGAACTGTCGGGGTTGTCGAACGAGTTCGGCAGCGCGGTGCTCGATGCGACCGATGCGTGGTCGGAGCTGGTGACGGACGAGGCGGACCTCGCCGGGATTTCCGACGCGGATAAGGCGATGTTCGCGGATGCCGCCGAGGCGAAGGGGCAGGCTGGCTGGCTCGTCACGCTCCAACAGCCGAGCGTCAACGCGGTGCTGACCTTCGCCGAGAACCGCGACCTGCGCGCGCGCATGTACCGCGCGTTCGCGACCCGCGCGTCGGACCAGGGGCCGAATGCCGGCGAGTTCGACAACAGTGCGCGGATCGCGCGTATCCTCGAACTGCGGCATGAGGGCGCCAAGCTGCTCGGCTTCACCGATCCGGTCGCCTGGTCGCTGGAGACCAAGATGGCCCCCAATGGCGCCGAGGTGATCGCGTTTCTGCGCGATCTGGCGCGGCGCGCGAAGCCGGCGGCTGAGCGTGACCTTGCCGAGCTGAAGACGTTTGCCGCCGAGCAACTCGGGATCGCCGATTTCGAGCCGTGGGATGCGGGCTTCGTGTCGAACTGGCTGCGGCAGGATCGCTACGCGGTCGATGCGCAGGTGGTGAAGGCGTATTTCCCGGTCGCGCGCGTGATGGAAGGCTGGCAAACGCTGATGCAGCGGCTGTTCGGCATCAAGCTGGTCGAGCGTGACGATGTGTCGCTGTATCACGACGATGCGCGGTTCTTCGACGTGGTCGACGAGAGCGGGACGGTGTTCGCCGGGCTGTATCTCGACCTCCACGCCCGCACCGGCAAGCGTGGCGGCGCGTGGATGGCGCAGGCGCGGCCGCGGTTGCACGACGGCAATACCGTGACGGTGCCGGTCGCGTATCTCGTCTGCAACTTCGCGCCGGACGGCGGCGAGACGCCGTCTTTGCTGAGCCACAACGACGTGACGACGCTGCTGCACGAGACCGGCCACTGCATCCACTTGCTCTTCACCAAGGTGAACCGGCCGAGCATCGCCGGCACCAATGGTTTCGAATGGGACGCGATCGAGCTGCCGAGCCAGCTGATGGAGGATTTCGCCTGGGACGAGGACGTGCTGACCGGCATGTCCGGCCACTACAAGACCGGCGAGAAGCTCCCCGCCGACCTGTTCGAGCGGATGGTGAAGGCGCGGCATTTCCAGGCGGGGATGTTCATCCTGCGCCAGGTCGAGTTCGCGCTGTTCGACCTGCTCCTCCATCTCGGCACGATGGGCAGCGATCCGATCGAGGTGATCGAGGCGGTGCGCGACGAGGTGGCGGTGATTCGCCCGCCCGCATGGCACCGCTTCCCGCACGCGTTCAGCCACATTTTCGCGGGCGGCTATGCGTCGGGCTATTACAGCTACCTCTATGCCGAATTGCTGGCGGCGGACGGCTTCGAGGCGTTCGCGGAGGCGGGGCTGGTCGATCGCAAGACCGGCGACCGGTTCCGCGAGGAAGTGCTCGCGCGCGGTGCCACGCGACCCGCGGCGGACAGCTTCCGTGCGTTCCGTGGGCGTGACCCCGAGCCGACCGCGATGCTGGTCCGTCACGGGCTGCAATGACGCCTGCAATGACGGGGAAACGCGTCGACCGGCGCTGGTTGTCGGAGGCGGTGCGGCGGATCGAGGCGGACTATAACCGGTCCGCCGACACGCATCTGATTCGGGTGGATTTGCCGCGGTATCCCGGCATCGTGCTGTACCTGAAGGATGAGAGTTCGCACCCGACCGGCAGCCTCAAGCACCGGCTTGCGCGCTCGCTGTTCTTGTACGCGCTGTGCAACGAATGGATCGGGCCGGAGACGACGGTGATCGAATCCTCGTCGGGATCGACTGCGGTGTCGGAGGCGTATTTCGCCAGGATGCTGGGGCTGCGGTTCATTGCGGCGGTGCCCGCTTCGACCGCCAAGCCGAAGCTCGACGCGATCCGCTTTCACGGCGGCGAGATCCACATGGTGGACGATCCGCGCACCGTCTATGCGGTGTCACACCGGCTCGCGGCGGAGACCGGCGGGCTTTATCTCGACCAGTTCACTTATGCCGAGCGCGCGACCGATTGGCGCGGCAACAACAACATCGCCGAGAGCATCTTCGCGCAGATGGCCGAGGAGGAGCATCCGTGCCCGTCCTGGATCGTCTGCGGCGCGGGGACCGGCGGCACGTCGGCGACGATCGGGCGCTTCATCCGCTATTGCCGGCACGACACGAAATTGTGCGTCGCGGACCCGGTGCACTCGGTGTTCCACCGGCATTTCGAGGATCGCTCGGTGGTCGCGTTGCCCGAAGGGTGCGCCTCGCGGATCGAGGGGATCGGACGGCCGCGCGTCGAGCCCAGCTTCGTGCCGAGCGTCATCGACCGGATGATCGCGGTCGAGGATGCCGACAGTATCGGCGCGATGCGCGCGCTGTCCGACCGGCTCGGCCGGCGCGTCGGCGGCTCGACCGGGACCAACCTTTGGGCCTGCGCGCAGATCGTCGAGGAGATGGCCGCGGCGGGCAAGACGGGCAGCATCGTCACGCTGTTGTGCGATGGCGGCGACCGCTATGGCTGCACCTATTACGACGACGCATGGCTCGACGATCGCGGGGTGGCGTGGACCGGGGCGGCGGCGCGGATGACGCAATTTCTGGGCTGAGTAACCGATGACCACATGGCAGTTCTGGATCGATCGCGGCGGCACGTTCACCGACGTCGTCGCGCGGCAGCCCGGCGGGCGGATCGTCACCGCCAAGCTGCTCTCCGAGGATCCCGAGCGCTATGACGACGCGGCGGTCGAGGCGATCCGGCGATTGACCGACGGGGCGGATGTGCCGCTCGAACTGCGGATCGGGACGACGGTCGCGACCAACGCGTTGCTCGAGCGCAAGGGCGAGCCGACGGCCCTCGCGATCACGCGCGGGTTCGGCGATGCGCTGCTGATCGGCCACCAGGAGCGGTCCGATATCTTCGCGCGCGACGTGAACCGTCCGCCGCCGCTATTCGCGCAGGTTGTGGAGATCGATGAGCGGGTCGGGGCGGAGGGCGATGTGCTCCGTCGGCTCGACGTCGACGCGGCCCGTGCAGGATTGCAGGCGGCATTCGATAGCGGTCTGCGCGCGGTCGCGATTGTCCTCATGCACGGCTACCGCTTCACCGCGCACGAGGAGGCGCTGGCGGCAATCGCGGCCGAGATAGGCTTCACGCAGATTTCGGTCAGCCACCGCGTCGCGCCGCTGATCAAGCTGATCGGCCGCGGCGATACGACCGTCGTCGACGCATATTTGTCGCCGGTCGTCGACCGCTATGTCGCGGGCCTGAGCGACGCGCTGGGGCAGGGCGCGTTGTTCATGCAGTCGTCGGGCGGGCTGGTCGACGGCGCAGGCTTTCGCGGCAAGGATGCGATCCTGTCGGGGCCGGCGGGGGGCATCGTTGGCATGGCTGCGACCGCGCGCGAGGCCGGGTTCGAGCACGTCATCGGCTTCGACATGGGCGGCACCTCGACCGACGTGTCGCACTATGCCGGCACCTACGAGCGTGACACCGAGACGCTGATCGCAGGCGCTCGCATTCGCGCGCCGATGCTGCGGATCCACACCGTCGCGGCAGGCGGCGGCTCGATCTGCCGGTTCGATGGCGAGCGGCTGATCGTCGGTCCCGAGAGCGCGGGCGCGGTGCCGGGGCCGGCGTGTTACCGCCGCGGCGGGCCGCTGACGGTGACCGACTGCAATGTGATGCTCGGCAAGGTTCGCCCCGAATTCTTCCCGGCGCTGTTCGGATCGGAAGGTGACCAGCCGCCCGATGCCGAGGCGGTAGCGGCGCGGTTCGCGGAATTGCCGCTCGATCCGCAGGTGGCGGCGGAAGGGTTCGTCGCGGTCGCGGTGGCGAACATGGCAAACGCGATCCGGACGATCTCCGTCGCGCGTGGGCATGACGTCACGCGCTACACGCTCGCCTGCTTCGGTGGAGCCGGGGGGCAGCATGCGTGCCTCGTCGCCGATGCGCTGGCGATGGACCGCGTGATGATCCACCCGCTCGCCGGGGTGCTGTCGGCGTACGGCATGGGGCTCGCCGATCGTCGCGTGCTCCGCGAGGCGACCTCGGGTGCTGCGTTCGCGGACTATGCCGCGATCACGCAGGCGCTGGACGGTCTGGCGGAAGCAGCGCGCGACGCCCTGGTGGCGCAGGGTGTCACGGTGGACGACGTGCGGATCGAACGCCGCGTGCATCTGCGTCGAGGCCAGACCGACCACACGATCGAACTCGATCTCGACGACCCGGCAGCGATGATCGCCGCATTCGACGCCGCACACATCGCGCAGTTCGGTTTCGCGAGCGAAGCACCGCTGATAGCCGACCGAATCGTCGCGGAAGCCATTGCCGAGAGTCCGCCCGTCGACGCCGCGCTTGTCGCGTTTCCCGAAGAGCCAGCCGCGCCCCTGTCCGTCGCCCCTGTCTATATGGCCGGCGCTTGGCACGACACGCCCGTCCTGGCGCGCGAAGGCCTGCCCGCCGGTCACGCCATCGACGGCCCCGCGCTGATTCTCGACAGCGTCTCGACCACCATCGTCGAGCCCGGCTGGCGCGCGCGCGTCGATCCGATCGGCAATCTGATCCTCGACCGGATCGCCCCCCGTGTCGGCGCGAGCATAGGCACCGAAGCCGACCCGGTCCGACTGGCGATATTCGCCGGTCTGTTCATGAGCATCGCCGAGGAAATGGGCGCCGCGCTCCAGCGCTCCGCCGCTTCGGTCAACATTCGCGAGCGCCTCGACTTCAGTTGCGCGCTGTTCGACGCACACGGCAACCTCGTCGCGAACGCGCCACACATCCCGGTCCACCTCGGCTCGATGGGCGAAAGCATCCGCACGATCATCGACGCACGAGGCGGCGGCGCAGACGGCCGTGGTATCCGCCGCAGCGACGCCTACGCGCTCAACGCGCCGTATCGTGGCGGCACGCATCTGCCCGACATCACCGTTATCATGCCGGTCTTTGCAGGAGATGACGACGCGCCCGCCTTCTTCGTCGCAGCGCGCGGCCATCACGCAGATGTCGGCGGCATCACCCCCGGATCGATGCCGCCCGAAAGCCGCTCGGTCGAGGAAGAAGGCGTGCTGCTCGACGACGTTCTGGTTGTCGACGAAGGACGCTTCCTCGAAGCCGAACTGCGCGCGGTGTTCGCGAGCGGCCCCTATCCAGCCCGCAACATCGACCAGAACATCGCCGATCTCGCCGCGCAGTTGGCCGCCTGTACGCGCGGCGCAACCGGTCTCACGCGGCTGGCTGACGAGTACGGCACGGACGTCGTCGCGGCATACATGGAGCACGTCCAGGCCAACGCCGACGCCGCCGTTCGCCGCCTGATCGCCACGCTAGACGATGGCGCGTTCGCCTACGAAATGGACGACGGCGCCGTGATCCGCGTGGCGGTCCGCGTCGATCGCGAGGCCGCGACGATGGAGGTCGACTTTGCCGGTACCAGCGAGCAACGTCCGACCAACTTCAACGCCCCCGTCTCGATCGTCCGTGCCGCCGTGCTTTACGTCGTCCGCGCACTGATCGACGAAGCCGTGCCGCTCAACGACGGCTGCATGCGCGGCGTGACGATCCGCGTGCCCGAAGGCTCGATGCTCAACCCGCGCTATCCGGCGGCGGTCGTCGCCGGCAACGTCGAGACCAGCCAGGTCGTCACCGACGCGCTGTTCGGCGCGCTCGGTGCGATGGCGGCGAGCCAGGGGACGATGAACAACTTCACCTTCGGCAACGACACGCACCAATATTACGAGACTATTGCGGGAGGAGCAGGTGCTGGCCCCGGCTTCGACGGCGCGTCGGTGATCCAGACGCACATGACCAACAGCCGCCTCACCGACCCGGAAATCTTTGAGACGCGCTTCCCGGTGTTGCTGGAGGAATTCTCGATCCGCCGCGGCTCGGGCGGGGCAGGCGCGCATCACGGCGGCGACGGCGCGACGCGCCGCGTTCGGTTCCTTGAGGAGATGACCGCCTGCATCCTCGCAAACCGCCGCCGTGTCCCGCCGTTCGGGATGGCCGGCGGTGACAGTGGCGGACTCGGCTCGGCATCGGTCGAGCGCGCGGATGACAGCATCGAACGGCTCGGCTCGACCGCCAAGGTCGACATGCACGCCGGCGACGTGTTCGTGATCAAGACGCCCGGCGGGGGTGGCTTCGGCCAGGCCTGACCGCACCCGCGCCACGCGGGGAAGGACTTTCGGCTGATGGCGGAGGCGATCGCCGACGTTCGGTAGAGCATTGCGCCTCCTTCTGCCCCCCTCCCTGAAAGGGAGGGGCGGGGGTGGGTAGGCCGGCTTGGGTCGCCGACGTTCCACGATCCGGAAACCGACCCACCCCCAACCCCTCCCTTTCAGGGAGGGGAGACCTTGCGACGGCTGGTTGCGGTAACGCGACGAACGCGGCACACACGGCATTCGATCAGCCTGAAAGTGAAGCCCATGACCGCATTTCGTTCCCGCGCCCTGTTCGTCCGTTTGCTCGCGGGATCGGTGCTGGCGATCGCCGCGCCCGCCGTGGCGCAGACGACCAACAATGCGCCCGGTGCGGCGGCGGCGCGGACCGAGGCTCCCAAGGCGCGGCCATGGATGAACACTGCGCTGGGCGCCGATGCGCGCGTTGATCTGCTCCTCAAGGAGATGACGCTCGACGAGAAGCTGCAGCTCACCTTCGGTTACTTTGCGACCAATGCCGACTGGCTGAAGACGCCGGTCAAGAACTGGGTCTATCCCAAGGACGGGCTGGCTGCGTCTGCCGGGATCGTGCCCGGCATTCCGCGGCTCGGTATCCCTAGCCAGTGGCAGACCGATGCTGGCGTCGGTGTCGCTAGCCAGCGTGGGCCGACGCCTCGCTTACGCACCTCGCTGCCCTCCGGGATCGCTACCGCGTCGACCTGGAACCCCGAGCTGGCTCAGGCCGGCGGCGCGATGATTGGCAACGAGGCATTCCTGTCGGGCTTCAACGTGCAGCTTGCGGGCGGGATGAACCTGACGCGCGAGCCGCGCAACGGCCGCAATTTCGAATATGGCGGTGAGGATCCGTTGCTGGCAGGCGTCATCACCGGGCACGAGATCAAGGGGATCCAGTCGCAGCACGTCGTCTCGACGATGAAGCATTACGCGTTCAACGGGCAGGAGACGAACCGCAACAACATCGATCACAAGATCGGCGAACAGGCTGCGCGCCAGTCCGACCTGCTCGCGTTCGAGATCGCCAACGAGGTCGGTCAGCCCGGCTCGGTGATGTGTTCGTACAACCGCGTAAACGGCCATTACGCGTGCGAGAACGACTGGCTCTTGAACAAAGTCCTTAAGCGCAACTGGGGCTTCAAGGGCTATGTCATGTCCGACTGGGGCGCGACGCATTCGACCAGCGAGGCGGCCAATGCCGGGCTCGACCAGCAATCGGGCTGGGCGTTCGATCGCTCGGCGTATTTTGCCGATGCGCTGCGCGAGGCGGTCAACAACGGGCATGTGACTGAGGCGCGCGCGACCGATATGGCGCGGCGCGTACTGTGGGGAATGTTTTCCGTAGGAGCGTTCGACAAGGTCGTGGCGGGCGATCGTGCGACGACGATCGATTACGCTGCCCATGCCGAGGTGACGCGCGCGGATGCGGAGGAGGGCATCGTCCTGCTCAAGAACACCGCGGGGCTGTTGCCGATCGCCAAGACGGCCAAGTCGATCCTGTTGATCGGCGCGCATGCCGATGTCGGCGTGCTGTCGGGTGGTGGTTCGAGCCAGGTCTATTCGCACAACGCGCCGGCCAACGGCTTGATCGTGGCGGACGAGTTCCCGAGCGGGTTCCCGGGGCCGAAGACCTATCACGCGTCGTCGCCGATGAAGGCCTTGCAGGCGCGGACCGGGGCGACCGTGACGTATCTCGACGGCAAGGACGTCAAGGCGGCGGCCCCGGCGGCGCGAAAAGCGGACATCGTCGTCGTGTTCGGCGAGCAGTGGACCGGCGAGTCGTTCGACGTGCCCGACTTGAACCTGCCGGCTGGCCAGAACGCGCTGATCGACGCGGTCGCGGGGGCGAACAGGAAGACGGTGGTCGTGCTCGAAACCGGCGGTCCCGTCGTGATGCCGTGGCTCGGCAAGGTCGGGGCGGTGCTGGAGGCGTGGTATCCGGGCACGGCTGGCGGCGAGGCGATCGCGCGCGTGCTGACCGGCGAGGTCAACCCGTCGGGGCATCTGCCCGCGACCTTCCCCGCCTCGCTTGCACAGACCCCGCGGCCGGTTCTGGAGGGCGATCCGAAGCTCGACCGCGATTCGCATCCGATGGGCAATTACGACATCGAGGGCGCCGCAGTCGGTTATAAGTGGTTCGACAAGACCGGCGCGAAGCCGCTGTTCCCGTTTGGTTACGGGTTGTCCTACACGAACTTCGCGATGGGTGGTTTGACTGCCGCGCCTCAGGGCAAGGGGATCAAGGCTGGGTTCTCGGTGAAGAACACCGGTGCGGTGCAGGGCAAGGTGGTCGCGCAGGTCTATGTGTCTGGCGCGGGCTGGGAGGCGCCTAAGCGGCTCGGGGCTTTCCGCAAGGTCGATCTGGCGCCGGGTTCCGAGCAGGCTGTTTCGGTGACGATCGATCCGCGATTGTTGGCGACGTTCGATGTCGCGAGCGGGGGGTGGAAGATCGCTGGCGGCGACTACAAGGTGATGCTGGCGACGTCGGCGGCGGATGTCGTGCAGACGGTGACGGTGCGGGTTGGGGCGCAGACGCTGGATCGTGGGGGGAAGTGAGGGCTCGTCCGTTCGTCCCGAGTAGGCGGCGAACAGCTTCGTAGGAGCGTATCGAGACGGCGTATCGAGGGACGGGGTGTCGCGCGGAACCTGTACCTCGATACGAGCCCTCGATACGCCCAAGGGGGCTACTCGGTCTCTACTCGGCACGAACGGGTGTGGAGCGGTGTGCCTGACCCGACGCAGATCGGGCGAGGCGACGCTGCCGGAAAGCGGCATAGGGTGAAGGTCCGTCGCCGGGCGAAGACCCCCCTTACGTCGTCCCGTATTTGTCCCCCTCTCTCGTTGGGAGAGGGAAGGGTGGAAGCGATCCCGAGCGATTCACCTGATCCTCCCCCGCCAGGGGGAGGTGGCTGGCGCTTGCCAGACGGAGGGGGAGGTGAGGAATCACCGTGGTTGCGTGTCCTCCCCCTCCGTCACCTTCGGCGCCACCTCCCCCTTGCGGGGGAGGATAAGGGCGCTCGGTTATCCCTTCCCCTTCATTGCCGCGATCCGCTCGTCGACGCGGCGTTCCAGGATCGTGAGCGGCATTGCGCCTTCCTTCAGTATGTCGTGGAACTGCTTCAGGTCGAACTTGTCGCCGAGCGCCGCCTTTGCCTTCATCCTTGCGCGCGTCCAGGCCATGTGGCCGACCTTGTAGCTGCAGGCCTGGCCTGCCTGCGTGCAGTAGCGCTCCACTTCGCGCTGCGTGCGGGGCCGGGCAAAGCCGGTCGTCGCGACCATATAGTCGGTCGCCTTCTCGCGGCTCCAGCGCTTCGCATGGATGCCGGTATCGACCACCAGTCGCGTCGCGCGGAACAGGAACGACTGGAGATAGCCCGCGCGCTCCAGCGGTGAGGCATAGGCACCGAGTTCATCGGCGAGCTGCTCGGCATATAGCGCCCAGCCTTCCGAATAGGCGGAAAAGAAGCCGATCTTGCGGAGCGTCGGGATGTCCTTCGATTCCTGCGCGAGGCTGATCTGGAGGTGATGCCCGGGTACGCCTTCGTGATAGGTGAGCGACGGCAGGGTGTATTTCGGCCAGTCGCCGACATCCTTCAGATTGACGAAGTAGATCGCCGGACGGCTGCCATCGAGCGAGGCGCGGTTGTAATAGCCGTTCGATGCGCCGTCCTGGATCTCGACCGGGACCGCGCGGATTTCGAGCGGCTGCGTCGGAACTTCGGAGAAGGCCTGGGGCAGCTTGGCGTACATCGCCTTGATGCCGTCGTTCAGGCCGGCGATGAGTTCGGTGCGGCCTTCCGGGGTGTTCGCGTAGAGCTGGTCCGGCGTCACGTTCAGCTTGGCGAGCCGCTCGCCGACCGTGCCGGTCGTGAAGCCCTGCGACTTCAGGATCGTGTCGAGCTGCGCGGTGATCTCCGCCACCTGCGCGAGGCCGATGCGGTGGACCTCGTCGGGGCTCATCGTCGTGGTGGTCGCCTGGTTCAACGCCATCGCGTAGATCGCATCGCCATTGGGCACGCGCCAGATGCCGTCGCCGGGCTTGGTGGTCGGCTTCAGTCGCTCGATCAGCGCGATCTGGCGATCGAGCGCGGGATACACTTTCGCGTCGACGATCTTCGCGGCGCGCGCCTGCCAGTCGCCGGTCAGGCCCTTTGCCGCCGCGCGCTTCACCAGCGACTGGACGATGCTCGACGTGGCGGCAGGCTGGCCGCGCAGTTTCCGCATCTGGCCGAGCGTCAGGTCGAGCGACCAGCCGGGTGCGAGCAGGCCGCGGGCCGCCTCGGCCAGCTGCATCGCGCTTTCCTGATCGAGCACCGTGCCGAACTGGTCGAGCCGCGACAAATACGCTTCGGCATCCGGGGTGGCGTTGATCGTGTGCGCGGTGTTGAGGAAATCCGGCACCTGGAAATAGGCGCCGCCCTGCTGGAAGATCCGGTAGGGGCGGATCGGGCTGTCCATGGCGAACTTCTCGGGCGCGGCGATCTGCGTGTTGAGCGAATAACGCACGACTTCGAGGTTGAGCTTGGCCGCCGGCGACAGGCCCGCGCCGTCATAACGGGCCAGGCTGGCGAGCGCGGCCTTGGTCTCGGCGACGTCGCGCGCGCGCTTGTCGGGTGTGCGTGGCGACAATTGCCCCTTCAGCGATGCTAGCGGCCCCTTGTCGAGACCAAGCGACGTCGCGAGTTCGGGCGACCGCGCGACGCTCGCCTGGAAGATTCGCTCGAAATCGGCGTTGAGCGCGGTGTCGCCGCTCGACTGCGCGAAGGCCGACGACGGCAGCAGCGTGGTAGCGAGCGCGGCGACGCCGCCCGATGCGAGGAACTGGCGACGATTCATGACGAATTCTCCCGTGAACTTTGCCGCATCTAAGCCGATCTCCGCGCGGATCGCCAGCGCTTCGGAACCTGGAATTTCGACGCGTCTGCGGCCGGAACCGGCGCGAAACATGCGCATATGACGAAACCGCGGGAAACTGCCGGAACAAGCGCGGATATCGTCGGTTTGACCCGAGAGCCCGGCGGTGTCCTTACCTCCCCGAAGGATGCCGTCGGGTGTATGCGTAGGTGAGGTAGACGTGCGAGACGAGACATCCAGGCGTGAAGCCGGCAGGCGTGAAGCCGGCGCACGATTGCATGATGTCGGCGAAAGATTGCGCTCGTCCTGGCAGACTCCCACGGACACAATGATCACCGAGGACATCCCGACGCTGCTCACGCGCCTGTCGCAGGTGCCGAAGACCCGCAAGAAACCGTAATTCGATCGGTCCGGCGCGCGGCCGGACCGATTCTATGTCCTGACCTCAGCTGGTCGGCGCGGTGTTCTTCGCAGCGTTTTTCATGGCCTCGATGAGCTTCTTCACTTCCTGGCTGCGGCCGCGTGGCATGATCAGCACGTCGTTGCCGCTCGCGACCACGATCAGGTCCTCGACGCCGACCAGCGAGACGCGGACGCCGTCGCTGCGGACGAAGCAGTTCTTCGTATCGATCGCCAGCACATCGCCGTCGCCGTGGCTGCGATGCGCGTTGCCGTCGCCGTCGGTGTCGCTGATCGCGTGGAGCGCGTCCCAGCTGCCGACGTCGTTCCAGCCCATCGCGACCGGCACGACCGCGACCCGGTCGGCCTTTTCCATGACCGCGTAATCGATCGAATCGTCGGGCGAGGCGGCAAAGGCGACCGCGTCGGGGTAGATCCGCGAGCCCTCGGTACGTGCCTTGTCCATCGCCTCCTGCGTGGCTGTCAGGATGCCCGGATCGAACTGTGCGAGCGCCTCGAGATAGGCGTCGGCGAGGAACAGGAAGATCCCACCGTTCCAGGCGTGATCGCCACTTGCGAGCATCGACTGAGCCTTGTCGAGCGGGGGCTTCTCGACGAACCGCGCGACGCGGTTGACGCCGGGCTGCAATTCGTCGCCGATCTGAATCCAGCCATAGCCGGTCTCGGGCGCGTCTGGTGCGATGCCGAACGTGACCAGCCACCCTTGGGTGACGAGCGGCATCGCTGCTTCGATCGCTGCGTGGAATGCCGCGACATCGCCGATGACGTGGTCCGACGGCATCACCAGCAGCGCGTCGCCGCCGCCACCCGCGGCAATCGCGGCGAGCGCGATGGCGGGTGCGGTGTTGCGACCGATCGGCTCCAGGATCAGCGCTTGCGGCGTCGCGCCGGCCTCGGCAAGCTGCTGCTCGACCAGGTCCGCGTGACGCGCATTGGCGACAACGATCGGCGCGGCGAAGCGTTCGCCGAACGCGCGGCCCGCGGTCAGCTGCAGCATCGTCTCGTCCGCGGTCAGCGCCAGCATCTGCTTGGGCATTTCGGGGCGCGACATCGGCCAGAGGCGCGTGCCCGAACCGCCTGAAAGAATAACGGGAACGATCTTACGTGCGGTCATGAAGCCTCCTGCTGGCGCCGAGCTATAACGTAGCAATTTCGCGCGCCAATCGCCGAATGATCGGATTGGCATGCAGTCTTCAGGCTTTTTTGGTGTTTTACTGCGAAACGTGGCGTTCAGGTGTCGGAAGCGTTTACACTGGTGCGTCGGGATAGCGGACGATGATACGGCTCTTCAAGCATTACGTACCTTATGCGGTCCTCCTGCTCGGCCTTGTCGATGCGGTGTTGCTGATCGCGTCGGCGGAGATCGGCTGGATCGTCCGCGCGCATCAGATCGGCATGGAGGTCGGCCCGATCCATACCCGGATCGCGCAGTTGCTGACGTTCGCGCTCGCACTGCAGGTCTCGCTGGTCGCGGTCGGGGCGTATGGCGTCGCGTCGTTCCTGTCGCTGCGTTTTGCCGCCGCGCGGCTGGCGGTGGCGCTCTCGCTGGGCGTGATGTTCCTGTCGCTGATCTTCTTCCTCGTCCCCCCGCTCGCGCTGTGGCGATCGAACCTGCTCTACTCGACGGTGATCGCCACCGTCCTGCTCGTCACGGTCCGCGCGGTGCTCGGCAAGACGCTCGGCGGCGAGACGTTCAAGCGACGGATCGTCGTGCTCGGCGCCGGGACGCGCGCCGCTCGGATCGAGACGCTGGCTGCGCAACCGGGCGTCAACTTCGTCGTCGCGGGCTTCGTCCTGATGGGCGAGGCGGACCCGGTGGTCCAGGGCGCGATGCCGCGCGCCGACATCCCCAACCTCGCTGCGCATATCGTCGACCAGAATGCGAGCGAGGTCGTGCTGGCGCTCGACGAACGCCGCAACGCATTGCCGATGAAGGATCTGCTCCGCGTCCGCACCACCGGCGTGCAGGTCAGCGAAATATCGAGCTTCCTCGAACGCGAGACGGGGCGCATCGACCTGAAGAGCGTCAATCCGTCCTGGTTGATCTTCTCCGACGGGTTCGCCTCCAGCAGAATGCTGTCGAGCGTGTTCAAGCGCGCGTTCGACATCGTCGCCAGCGGGCTGCTGCTGGTCGTTACCTTGCCGATCATCCTGCTCACTGCGATCGCGATCAAGCTCGAGTCGAAGGGTCCCGCTTTCTATCGCCAGCGTCGCGTCGGGCTCTACAATGAGGGCTTCGACATCCTCAAGTTGCGGTCGATGCGGCAGGACGCCGAGGTCGCGGGCAAGGCGGTCTGGGCGGCGGAGGACGATCCGCGGATCACACGCATCGGTCGCTTCATCCGGAAGGTGCGGATCGACGAACTGCCGCAGACCTGGACCGTGCTGAAGGGCGAGATGAGCTTCGTCGGCCCGCGCCCCGAACGCCCGCAGTTCGTCCAGCAGCTCGAGGAGCAACTGCCCTTCTACGCCGAGCGGCATATGGTGAAGCCTGGGATCACCGGCTGGGCGCAGATCAATTATCCGTATGGCGCGTCGATCGAGGATGCGCGCCACAAGCTCGAATACGACCTGTATTACGCGAAGAATTATTCGCCGTTCCTCGACATGCTGATCCTGTTGCAGACCCTGCGCGTGGTGTTGTGGCCGGCAGGCGCGCGGTGATTTTTGTAGCTGACCGCGCGTGATCGCGACCCTGGTCTTGTGGAGCCATGCGCTTGCCGCGTTGCTGTTCGGCGCGGTGGCGCTGGGGCAGATGCGACGGCCGAGCGGGCATTGGCCGCATCGCGCATTGCTGGCGGCACTGGTCGCGACGAGCCTGTGGGCGCTCGCAGTCGCGGGGATCGGGGCGCAGGACATCGCGACTCGCGTCGCGGCGAGCGTTCGCGATGTCGCCTGGCTCGGGTTCATGCTGGCAATGGTGCGGCGCGACCGTACGGGCAACCGGGCGCTGGACGCGGTGTATCTGGTGGTGATGACGCTCGCCGGTGCGGCGGCGCTGCTCGCGTTCGTGGAAATGGCCGTGGTACATGACGAGGCGTTCGCCGCGGTCGCGTCCGCGCGCGCGATGCTTGGCATGATGGGGGCGGTGAGCGCGCTAGTCCTCACGCATCATCTGTATCAGGCGGCACCGGCATCGCGGGGCGGCGTCCGGCTGGTGATGCTGGCGCTTGCCGCGATGTGGGGCGTCGACCTGCTGGTGGCGGCCTTGGGCTATGCCTCGACGGTGGCGGCGCCGATCGCGTTCGTCGCGCGGGGTGTCGTGATGATCTGTGTCGCGGCTCTGCTCGTCGTCGGCGTGCATCGCAGCGGCGAGTGGACGCTCGCCTTGTCGCGACCCATCGCGGTGCGTGCATTGTCGGCGATCGCGCTGGTCCTTTACGCGGGCATCACCGCGCTCGCGACCGCCATCGTCGCCAGCCTCGTCGGTCCCTATGCGCGGGTGGCGCAGACGGCGATCGTGTTCGGTGCGACGGCGATGGTGGTGGCGCTGCTGTCGACGCCCTGGTTGCGGGCATGGGCCAAGGTGAAAGTGGCCAAGCACCTGTTTCGCCACCGCTATGACTACCGTGCCGAGTGGCAGCGCTTCACCGACACGCTGGGCCGACCCGATTCCGGCGCGGAGTCGCTCGATTGTCGGGTCGTGAAGTCGATTGCCGACCTGACCGACTCGCCCGGGGGGCTGTTGCTGGTGCCCGACGGGGCATCGTTGGGGTCAGGCGCGACGTGGAACTGGGCGGGAGCCGCCGATGGTCCACGCGATGAGACGTTGGCGCGGTATCTCGCGCAGGACGCGCGGATCGTCGAACTGGACCGCGTCCGCGCCGGTACCGCGCCAGGCGACGACGTGACGAGCGTTCCCGACTGGCTCCGCGAGTGCCCCGAGGCTTGGGCGATCGTGCCTCTGGTGCACGGCGGCACGCTGATTGGTGCGATAGTGCTCGCGCGCCCGCCGGTCGACCGTGCGCTCGACTGGGAGGATTTCGACCTGCTTCGGGTCGCGGGTCGGCAGGCGGCGAGCTATCTCGCCGAGGATCGCGCGCATGCGGCGCTGGCCGACGCGGCGCGGTTCGACGAGTTCAATCGACGGTTCGCGTTCATCCTCCACGATATCAAGAATCTTGTAAGCCAATTGACCTTGGTTGCGCGCAACGCCGAGCGGCACGCGGACAATCCCGATTTTCGTGTCGACATGGTCGCTACTCTCAAGGACTCGTCCGATCGCATGAACGCGCTGCTTGCCCGCCTTTCGCAGCATGGGCCCGTCCGCTGCGAACCGCTCCAGCCGATCGACGTCGCCACTATCGTCGAGCGAGTCGCGGCCGATCGCAAGGCGCAGCACCCGATTGTCGCGCAGGGCGGTCCGGTTTGGGCGCTCGGGCACGCGGCGCGCCTCGAACAGGTGCTGGGGCAGCTGGTCCAGAATGCGGTCGAGGCGAGCGCTGCGGATGCGCCTGTTTTGCTGGTCGTCGAGACGATCGGCGAGCAGGTGGCGATCGACGTGATCGACCATGGCTGTGGCATGACGCCGGGCTTTGTCCGCGACCAGCTGTTCAAGCCGTTCGTGTCGTCCAAGCCCGCTGGCTTCGGGATCGGCGCGTTCGAGGCGCGGCAACTGGTGCATGCGATGGGCGGCGCGCTCGACATCACCAGCCGCGAGGGGGAGGGTACGCGCTTCCGCATCCTGCTGCCCGCAGTCGCGGCGCTGGAGGTGGCGGCGTGAGCGGAAACGATCGCCCCGTCCTGCTGATCGTCGAGGACGACCTCGGGCTGCAACGGCAATTGCGCTGGGCGTATGAGGGGTATGAGATCGTCGTCGCGAGCGATCGGGCGCAGGCGCTAGATGCGGTGCGCGCGCATGAGCCTGCGGTCGTCACGCTGGACCTCGGCCTGCCGCCCGATCCGGACGGAGTCACCGAAGGGTTTGCCACGCTGCGCGATATTCTCGCGATGAAGCCGGATACCAAGGTGATCGTCGCTTCAGGGCACGGCGCGCGCGAAAGTGCGTTGCAGGCGATCGCGGATGGCGCCTGGGACTTCTATGCCAAGCCGATCGACATCGACGCGCTTGGCATGATCGTCAGCCGCGCGTTTCACGTCCATGCGCTTGAGACCGAGAACCGCAGGCTTGCCGCGCGTATCGACGCGGGCGGGTTCGGCGGGTTGATCAGCGCTTCGCCAGAGATGGCGGTGGTCACGCGCACGCTGGAGCGGGTCGCGCCGGCCAACGTCTCGGTGATGCTGCTCGGCGCGAGCGGCACCGGCAAGGAACTGCTGGCGCGCGGGCTGCACGATGCGTCACCGCGGTCACGGGGGAATTTCGTCGCGATCAACTGCGCGGCGATCCCCGAGACTTTGCTCGAAAGCGAGCTGTTCGGTCACGAAAAGGGCGCGTTCACCGGCGCGGTGAAGACCACCGAGGGCAAGATCGAACAGGCCGCGGGCGGCACGCTGTTCCTCGACGAGATCGGTGACGTGCCGCTCGCGCTCCAGGTAAAGCTGTTGCGGTTCCTCCAGGAGCGCGTGATCGAGCGGGTCGGCGGGCGGAAGGCGATCCCGGTCGACACGCGTATCGTCTGCGCGACTCACCAGAATGTCGACGCGATGGTTGCGGATGGGCGGTTCCGCGAGGATCTGTATTACCGGCTCGCGGAGATCGTCGTGCGAATACCGGCCCTGGCCGCGCGGACCGGCGACGCGGTGCTGCTCGCGCGGCACTTCGTCACGCGCTATGCCCGTACGATGAACCCCGTCGTCACCGGCCTGGCCCCCGATGCGCGCGCCGCGATCGACGGCTGGGGCTGGCCCGGCAACGTCCGCGAGCTGGAGAACCGGATCAAGCGCGCGGTCATCATGGCCGACGGCAAGCTCGTCACGGCGGCCGATCTCGACCTCGACGGCAAGGGCGAGGAGGCCGCCGCGCTCAACCTGCGTGCGGCTCGCGAACTCGCCGACCGGAAAGCGATCCGCCAGGCGCTGGCGCGCGCCGACGGCAATATCTCAGGCGCATCGCGGTTGCTCGGGATCAGCCGTCCGACCTTGTACGACCTCCTGAAAAGCTATGATCTCCATGCCTGAGACCGGATCCGCGGCGACGCACACGCATCGTTATCCGTTGCTGAGCCGGGGCCGGCGTCGGCGCCTGAAAATGCGCGGCGTCGTTACCGCGAGATATACACGCTTGATTGCGATTGGCGTTCTGTGTCTGCTGATCGTCGGTGTCGCGGTGGTGCTGGCCACGCGGCCATCGCGACCCGATGCGCGCCGGTCGCTGGTCGACAGCCTGACGACGCTAGGAGCAGGGAACTATAGTGCCGCGCGGGCCAACGCGCAGGCCGCGATCAAGGCTGCCCCGACGTTGGGGATCGCGCATGCGGTACTGGCGCGCGCGTATCTCGAACTCGGCGACGGGCTTGCGGCGGAGGCGGAACTGGCGCGGGCGACCGACGCGGGGTTGCCCGCGGATCGCCTGCATCAGCTTCAGGCACATGCACGATTGCTGCAGGGCGACCCTGATGGCGCGATCGACGAGGCGGCGCAGGCGCAACCGCAGTATGCCGGGTACGCTGCGCGAATTCAGGCGCGGGCGCTGGCGTCGCAAGGCAAGCCCGTGGAGGCGCAGGCGGTGCTTCGGGCGCTGCTCCAGCAGGTGCCGAACGATGGCGCGGCGTGGACGGATCTTGGCCGCATCCGGTTGACGGCGGGCGATGTCGGTGGCGCGTCCGTCGCGGCGGCGCGCGCGGTGACGCTGGCGCGGGGCGAACCTGCGGCGCTGACGTTGCAGGGGGAGGTCGTTCGCAGCCGCTACGGGCTCGTTGCCGCGCTGCCGTGGTTCGAGGCGGCGTTGCAGCGCGACGCCTATTATCACCCCGCGCTGATCGAATATGCGGCGACGCTGGGCGAGGCGGGGCGGAATGCCGATATGCTGGCGGCGACGCGTCGCGCGCTGTTGGCGCGGCCGGGCAGTCCGCAGGCGCTGTACCTCCAGGCGGTATTGGCCGCGCGCGCAGGACGCATCGATCTGGCGCGCGGATTGCTGCAACGAACCGGGGGCGCGGTTGCCGGCTTGCCGGGTGCGATGCTGCTGTCGGGCAGTCTCGATTATGCGGAAGGCAAGTTCGAACAGGCGGCGGTCACGTGGCGACAGTTGGTCGCGATCCAGCCGCTCAACGTGACGGCGCGCCGATTGCTGGGTGCGGCGCTGCTCCGGTCGGGGGATGCGCAGGCGGCGTTGGCCGTGCTGCGGCCGATCGGGCTGCGCGCCGATGCGGACGGCTATTCGTTGACGACGATCGCACGGGCGTTCGAGGCGGCCGGGGATACGCAGACCGCCGCGCAATTCCTCGATCGTGCGGCGGGGGGACGGACTGCGCCCGCCGGGATATTCGGTACGGACGATTCGGTCGGTGCGTTGTTGGCCGTTGCCGATGCCGCGTCGAACGACCCGACCTATGTACTGGGGGTGATCCGCGGCCAGATCGCGCGTGGGGATACTGCCGGCTCAATTGCTCGGGCGCGTGCGCTCGTCACGGCGAGCCCCGGTGCGCCGGCCGCGCAACTGGCGCTTGGGGACGCACTGGTTGTTGCCGGGCGCTATCCCGAGGCGGCCGGGGTCTATGCGCGGGCGGCGGATCTATCGTTCGACGAACCGACGATGTTGCGTCTGGTCGATGCGCTTGGACGGGCTGGGCGCGCGCAGGACGCGGCGGCCTCGCTGGCGCTGTATCTGTCGCAGAACCCGCAAAGCCTGACCGGATTGCGCCTGCTGGGGCACTGGCAGGTCGCGTCGGGGGATTGGGACAAGGCGATCGAGACGCTGGAAGGCGTGCGGCGACGGGTCGGCAATCGCGATAGCGGCGTGCTGATCGATTTGGCACTCGCCTATGCCGGCAGCGACGACGGCGTCATCGCGGTCCGCTATGGCAAGGCCGCGTACATGCTCGCGCCGATGAGTGCGGCGGCGGCGGACGCCTACGGCATTGCCCTGGCAGCGAACGGGAATGTCGATGGTGCGCGCCAGTTGCTCGACAAGGCGGTCCGCCTCGCGCCGGGGGCCGCTGCGATCGCGGGCCATCGCCGACAGCTCGGCTGAACGCTGCCGGTCCTGCCGTCGGAACCCTTGCCTCCGAGGGGGCGTGCCGTCAGAAGCCGCGCATGACCGATCCGCTGGACCGCATCGCCGCCGCCCTCGAGCGCCTGTCGCCACCCCCGCCGCCGGCCGCCGATCCGCGGGCGCATCCTGCCTATGTATGGCGTGGCGGCGTGCTCCAGCCAGCCCGTGGTTTTGCGCCGTTACCGCTGGATATGCTGATCGGGGTCGATCGTCAGAAGGCCTCGCTGGTCGCCAACCTGCGCCATCTCGCGAAGGGGCACGCCGCGCAGGACGTCCTGCTGTGGGGCGCGCGAGGAACCGGCAAGTCGGCGCTCGTCAAAAGCGCGGTGGCTGACGTGCAGGGTTCGGGCGGCGACATTGCTCTGGTCGAGGTCACCGAGCTTGCCGGGCTGCCGACGCTGTTCGCGGCGTTGGTGCAGGTGAGGCGCGCGTTCGTCGTATTCATCGACGATCTTGGGTTCGACGTTCCGGCGGAGGCGCGTGCGCTTCGGTCGATGCTGGAGGGTGGGGCGGAACCCCGGCCTGCCAATGTGCGATTGCTGGTGACCGCCAATCGCCGACATCTGGCGCCGCGGGACATCGCCGAACAGGAAAGCGCGATCAATCCGCGCGACTCGACGGACGATCATCTGGCGCTATCGGATCGCTTCGGCCTGAGCCTGGGCTTCCATGCGCTGGATCAGGACGGGTATCTGGCGATCGTTGCGGCCTATGCGGCGACACATGATCTCGAGTTCGAACCGGGCGAGGCCATCGGTTGGGCTACACGTCGGGGCAGCCGATCGGGCCGCGTTGCGTGGCAATATATAGTCGATTTAGCCGGTCGCGCTGGCAAGGCGTTGTAATCTCAAAACGGTGGGCCGGTGCCGAAGCACCGGCCCGGCAACATCAGTTGCTGTCCGAATCGTCGTTGTTGTCGTTGACGATGGCGATAACGCCGATCGCTGCAACGCCAGCTACGATCAGGAGGGCGAAGATGCCGCCGCCGCCTGCGAGCTCGTTCTTGCCGGACGTTGCCGAGCCAACGCGTGCGTTCGCAACCGACAGGCTGGCAGGAGCAGCCGACGCTGCAACCGAGGTGGTCATCATTGCAACGGCAAGTGCGCCGCCGGTAAGGGCCTTGAGCTTCATATACATCTCCGCATTAAACAAACAGAACTGCCGCAACGCAGCAATCGCACCGTGGTTCCCGTATTGACCGAAGAGGGAAACGTCCAGCTAAATCTAGTTCAAGAAGTTCCCTCAACCATTTCTGCAAGCTCGAGCCAACGCAGCTCCGCGGCCTCCTTTTCGGCGCGCGCAGCATCCATGGCCTTGGTCAGCTTCGCGAACGTCGCATTGTCGCGCATGTAGAGGTCGGGCTTCGCCAGCTTGACCGCATCGGCTGCCATCTGCGCATCGAGTTCCTCGATTCGCTTGGGCAACAGCTCGTAGTCGCGCTGGTCCTTGTAGGTCAGTTTCGCGCGGGGGGCGGCAGCGACAGCGGGAGCCGTTGCCGAGACCTTCTTCGAGGCGCGCTTGCCGGTGGTCGTCGAGACGCGACGCTTTTCCCAATCCTCGTATCCGCCCGCGACGACGTCGACCGTGCCCGAGCCGTCGAGCCCGAGCGTGATCGTCACGGTCCGGTCGAGGAAGTCGCGGTCATGGCTGACGATTAGTACGGTACCGTCGTAATCGCCGATCACCTCCTGCAACAGGTCGAGCGTCTCGAGATCGAGATCGTTGGTCGGCTCGTCGAGCACGAGCAGGTTCGACGGCTTGGCGAACTCGCGCGCCAACAGGAGTCGCGAGCGTTCGCCACCCGACAGCGAGCCGATCTTCGCGTCGACCATGTTGGGGTCGAACAGGAAGTCCTTGAGGTAGCCGTGGATGTGCTTGCGCACGCCGAGCACGTCGATCCATTCGCCGCCGTCGACGACGACTTCGCGCACCGTCTTCTCGGGCGCCATCAGGCTGCGCTGCTGATCGATCACAACGGCATCAAGAGTCTGCGCCAGCTTGATCGTGCCGCTGTCGGGCTGGATCTCGCCGGTCAGCAGCTTGAGCAGGGTCGACTTGCCGGCGCCGTTGCGGCCGACGATGCCGATGCGGTCGCCTCTGGTTACACGAAGCGTCAGGTCGCCGATGATTGTGCGGTCGCCATACACCTTGGTGACGTTCTTCGCGTCGATCACGACCTTCGACTTGGTGTCGTCGCTCGCGGTGGTGAGGTTCGCCGAGCCCTGCGGCCCGATCATCGACGCGCGTTCGGCACGCATCTCGTGCAGCTTGGTGAGGCGGCCCTGGTTGCGCTTGCGCCGCCCGGTGACGCCGCGGAGCAGCCAATGCTCCTCCAACTTGAGGCGCGCATCGAGCTTTTCCGCCTGGCGCTGTTCCTCGGCATAGACCTGCTCGGTCCAGGCCTCGAACCCGCCGAAGCCGATCTCGGCACGCCGGATCGCGCCGCGATCGAGCCACAAGGTCTGCTTGGTGAGGCGAGTCAGGAAGGTACGGTCATGGCTGATCACGACGAACGCACCGCGGAAGCGCTTGAGCCAGTCCTCGATCCATTCGATCGCACCGATGTCGAGATGGTTGGTCGGCTCGTCGAGCAGCAGCACGTCGGGGTCCTGCGACAGCGCGCGGACGATCGCCGCGCGACGCCGCTCGCCGCCCGACGCGGACGCCGCCTCGCGCGACAGGTCGATGCCGAGCTGGTCGGCGATCGAATCCGCTTCGTAGTTCACCGGCGCATCGTCGCCCGCCATCACGTAATCGCGCAGCGTCGCGAAACCGCGCAGATCGGGCTCCTGCTCGAGGATGACGACGCGGGTGCCGGGGACGATCGTCCTGCGTCCCTCGTCCGCCTGGACGCTGCCGCCGAGCAGCTTGAGCAAGGTCGTCTTGCCGGCGCCGTTGCGGCCGATCAGCGCGAGCCGGTCGCGCGGTCCGATATGGATGTCGAGATTGCGAAAGAGCCATCCCGAGCCCTGGACGAGTCCGAGGCCTTCGAATGCTAAGATTGGTGCTGCCATGTTCGCGCCACGTAGGGGGGCGAAGTGATGCAGGCAAGTTACACCGCGCGGGCTTCGTGCTGTCGGCGGCCTGTCGCGATCATTCACAGGCTGTTCAATGCGGGAGGCCTATGCCACCGCCATGAAGATGCTGCTTTTCCTTGCAACCCTGGCCGCTGCGCCGTTTCTGATGGGTGCCGCCCCCATGCTGGCGGGCGAGCCCCCGCAGCGCCGCAGCGACCAGATGTCGGCGTTGCAGGCGCGCAAGACCGGAGCGCCGTCTTTGCGCGAGATCGAGTCCCGCGTGATCCCGACGATGCGGGGTGCGCAGTATCTCGGCTCGGACTATGATTCGGGCAGCGCCATTTACACGCTGAAATTCCTGCGCGATGGAACCGTCATCTGGGTCGACGTCGATGGCCGTAACGGCCAGATCGTCGGCCGCACGGGTCGCTGAACACTGTAATCGAGAGGATTGTCATGCGCGTTCTGATCGTCGAGGACGAGCCGAATCTCGGCCAGCAATTGAAGAATACCCTGGAAGGGGCCGGCTATGCGATCGATCTCGCGGTTGATGGCGAGGAAGGGCATTTCCTAGGCTCGACCGAGAATTACGACGCGGTCGTGCTCGATCTGGGCCTGCCGGAGATCGACGGGCTGACGGTGCTCGACCGCTGGCGCAAGGAGGGCAAGACGATGCCCGTGCTGGTGCTGACCGCGCGCGACAGCTGGTCGGACAAGGTCGCAGGGCTCGATGCGGGCGCGGACGATTACGTCGCTAAGCCGTTCCAGAGCGAGGAGCTGATCGCGCGTCTACGGGCGCTGATCCGGCGTGCGTCGGGCAACGCCTCGTCCGAGCTGACCGCGGGCGACATCCGCCTCGACACGCGCAGCGGCAAGGTGACGCGCGCCGGCGAGCCGGTGAAGCTGACCGCGCAGGAATATAAACTGTTGAGCTACCTGCTGCATCACAAGGGCAAGGTCGTCAGCCGCACCGAGCTGATCGAGCATATCTACGACCAGGATTTCGATCGCGACTCGAACACGATCGAGGTCTTCGTGACGCGCATCCGCAAGAAGCTTGGCCAGGACGTGATCACGACGATTCGCGGGCTTGGCTACAGCCTCGAAGATCCGGACGCCTGATCGGCTGACGATGGACAGCGCGCCGGTCACAGACACGCCGATAGCGGACGGGCCGATCCGGGTGCCCGCCGCGGTCAAGGGATCGCTGTCGCGGCGGATGATCCTGATCGCGGCAGTGTGGATCGGCGTGCTGCTCAGCGGCGGCGGGTTCGCGCTCGACCGGGTGCTGTCCGCGGCGGTGACGCGCAATTTCGACGACCAGCTGGAATATGTGCTGCGGTCGCTGCTCAATTCGTCCGAGATAGGCCCTGACGGCGAAGTGATCTTCTCGCGCGAGGCGGCGGCCGACCAGCGGTTCGTCGAGCCGTATTCGGGGCTGTACTGGCAGGTGTCGGGCAAGGGGCGCGAGGATTTTCCGTCGCGTTCGCTCTGGGACCGCCGGCTCGCGTTCGGCGGGACGCATGACGACCGCAACGCACATTTCTATGACAGTACGCAGTTTCCGGACGAGAAGCTTCGCGTCGTCGAGCGGGACGCGGTGATCCCCGGGTCGAAGGTGCATTGGCGGTTCCAGGTGGCGCAGAGCCGCGACGGGCTCGATGCGCAGATCACGACGTTGCGGCGGACGCTCGTGCGCAGCTTCGCGCTGCTCGCGCTCGGGCTGATCGTGATGGCGGCGCTGCAGACGTTCTACGGGCTGTGGCCGTTGCGGCGGGTGCGCGAGGAGATCGCGCGGATGCGGGCGGGTCAGTCGAACCGCGTGTCGAGCGCGATGCCGGTCGAGGTCGCGCCGATGGTCGAGGAACTGAACGCGCTGATCGAGCATAACGAGCGGCAGGCGGAGGAGGCGCGGCGGCATGCCGGCAACCTCGCGCATGCGCTGAAGACGCCGTTGACGGTGATCATGAACGCGGCGACGGCGCAGTCGGACGACCTCGCCGACACGGTGATCCGCGAGGCGCGGACGATGCGGCGGCAGGTCGACCATCATCTTGCGCGGGCGCGGGCTGTTGGGCGGCGTGGGTCTGCGCATAGTCGTGCGGATGTTTGGCCGAGCCTGGAGTCGGTCGAGCGGGCGGTCGGGCGGCTGTACCGGCATGTCCGGATCGACGTGACCGGGCCTCGCGGGTTGCAGGTGCATGTCGAGCGGCAGGATCTCGACGAAATGCTCGGTAACCTGATCGAGAACGCGGCCAAATATGGTGGCGGCAGCGTGTTCGTGACGGTGGGGGCGCAGTCTGGCTTCGTCGAGTTCCTGGTGGAGGACGATGGGGTTGGCATTCCGGAAGAGGAGCGGGTGCGTATCTTCGATCGGGGTGTGCGGCTGGATACGGGGAAGCCGGGGACGGGGCTAGGGCTGGCGATCGTGCGTGATGTGGCGGAGATTTACGAGGGGACGGTTGCGCTTGAGGAGAGCGAGGATCTTGGTGGGTTGCTGGTGCGGTTGCGGTTGCCGGCGGCGAACTAGATCACCAGTCTACGCGTCCCGCCGTTTTCCTGCGAACGCAGGAATCCAGGGTCGAGGGGGAAGGCGCTTGTGATCCTGGGCTCCTGCGTGCGCAGGAGAACGGTATCTTTGATAGGTTGCCCGCTCTCCGACTATCCCCGCGAGCGCGCCTGGCGATACGTCCCCAGCACACGGAGCCATTTCGAGTGGAACCCCAGTTCCTCCAGCGCATGGTCGAGGTTCGCGTCGCCCGGCTTGCCGACCACATCCGCGTAGAATTCCGTCGCGGAGAAGCTGCCGTTGCGCTGGTAGCTTTCGAGCTTGGTGATGTTCACGCCGTTGGTCGCGAAGCCGCCGACCGCCTTGTACAGCGCGGCGGGGACGTTCCTGACCTCGAAGATCAGCGTCGTCATCCATTCGCCGCCGACCGGTTCCTGCGCCGCGGGAGGCTTGTCGCCGCGCGCCAGCACGACGAACCGCGTCGTGTTGTGGTCCGCATCGGCGATGTCGGTCGCGAGCAGTTCGAGACCATATAGCGCGGCCGCGGCAGGCGGCGCGAGTGCGGCGATCGCCGGGTCGCCCAACTCCGCCACCACTGCCGCCGCGCCTGCGGTGTCGGGATAGCTCACCGGCTCGATCCCGTGCGCCTTCAGCCAATGGCGGCATTGGCCGAGTGCCTGCGGATGGCTCATCGCCTTGCGGATGCCGTCGCGCGGGCCGCATGCCATCAGCGCATGGCGGATCGGCAGGAAATGCTCGCCGGTGATGACGAGGCCCGATTCGGGGAGCAGGAAGTGGATGTCGGCGACGCGGCCGTGGAGTGAATTCTCGATCGGGATGATCGCGCAATCGGCGCGGCCGTCCTTCACCGCGTCGATCGCGTCGGAGAAATCGAAGCAGGGAAGGGGCAGGCCGTCGGGGAACGCCTCGACCGCGGCGACATGGCTGTTCGCGCCTGGTGCCCCCTGGAACGCGACGGCGCGCGCAGGGTCGGCGGCGGCGGCCTCGGTCATCCGCGCGACGATCGGGCGGGCGGGTGCGGCGAAGTTTTCCATGCGCTGGCCGATTAGAGAGCCGCTGCCCGCCATACAAGCGCGGCTTGCGGTGCGCGCTCGCGTTTTCTATGGCTATCCCAAACAGAACAGGGCGGATGCACAAGATGGACAATCGGACCAATACGATCGCCGGCTGGGTGCTCGCAGGCTGTGGTGCGGCGCTTGGGCTGTCGATCGTCGGCGGGATGATGTTCCACGGCGAGCGCCCCGAGAAGATGGGCTATGCGATCGAGGGCGTCGTCGCCGAGGGCGGCGAGGGTGCGGCCGCCGACGTGCCGATCGCTTCGTTGCTGCCGACCGCCGACGCCGCCAAGGGTGCGGAAGTGTTCAAGAAGTGCGCCGCCTGCCATACCATCAACCAGGGCGGCGCGAACGGCGTCGGCCCGAACCTGTACGGCACGGTCGGCGAGGAAATCGCCAAGGGCAAGGCCGGGTATGCTTTCTCGTCGGCGCTGGCCGGGATCGGCGGCAAGTGGGACTTCGACAAGCTGAACGCCTGGCTGACCTCGCCGCGCAAGTTCGCTCCGGGGACGAAGATGACGTTCGCCGGGCTCGGCAATGCGCAGGACCGGGCGAACGTGATCCTGTATCTGAACCAGCAGGGCTCGAACCTGCCGTTGCCGGCGGCACCTGCGGCTGGCGCTGCGCCGGCGGCTGGCAAGGATGCTGCGGCTAAGGATCAGCCGGCGGCGGCGAATGCGGCGGAAGCTGCGGCTACCAAGGGCGCGCCGACTGCGGATATCGCGAACACCGGGACGCCGGCGTCGGGTGCGCCGTCGGTGGATCCGGAAGCAGCTCGCAAGGGCGCCCGCTCGGAGAAGTAATCTTCCTACTCCCTCTCCCCTCCGGGGAGAGGGTCGGGGTGAGGGGCTGTTCCAGGCGGAGCATTGCTTGGCTGCCCCTCACCCCGACCCTCTCCCCGGAAGGGGGAGAGGGAGCAGAAGGGGCGCCCCCCCCGAGAAAGCTCAGCCCTCGGCGGCTTCCTTCTCCGCCCGCTCGCGGTAGAACGACTGCACCGCGTCCCAGGCCTCGTCTGCGGTCTCGACGTAGCGGAAGATCCCCAGATCCTTCTCGCTGACGACGCCTTCCTCGACCAGCGCGTCGAAGTTCACGACCCGCTCCCAGAACTGACGCCCGAACAGCAGCACGGGAATCGGCTGGATCTTGCCCGTCTGGATCAGCGTGAGGAGCTCGAACAGCTCGTCGAACGTCCCGAACCCACCCGGAAACGCGGCGAGCGCACGGGCGTGGAGCAGGAAGTGCATCTTCCGCAGCGCGAAATAGTGGAACTGCACCGACAGGGACGGCGTCACGTACGGGTTCGGCGCCTGCTCGTGCGGCAGGACGATGTTCAGCCCGATCGACTCGGCGCCGACGTCGGCAGCCCCGCGGTTGGCCGCTTCCATGATCGACGGGCCGCCCCCTGAGCACACCACGAACTGCCGCCAGCCACGCTCGTCGCGCGGCAAAACGCTGACCTTTGCGGCGAGTTCGCGCGCGACGTCGTAATATTTCGACTTCTCGACCAGCCGCTCGGCGATCTTCTTCGACTTTTCGTCGGTCGCAAGCTTCAGCAACGCCTGCGCCTTCGACGGCTCCGGGATGCGCGCGGAGCCGTAGAACACGAACGTCGAACCGATCTTCGCTTCGTCGAGGACGAGTTCGGTCTTCAGCAGTTCGAGCTGGAATCGCACCGGCCGCAGGTCTTCGCGCAACAGGAAATCCATGTCCTGGAAGGCGAGCCGGTAATGCGGGTGCTGCGTCTGGGGGGTAGAAACGGAGTCGCGGGCGGACTCGGCATCCTGGCTGGCGTTCGGAAAAACGCGCGATGGTACTCGTGTATCGGTCATTCAGGCGCGATTAGAGGAAACGCGAGGGGAGGGCTAGAGCGGTGCGCTAGCGGCAGAAATTGGCGTGATCGTCTTCGAGATGGAGGTGGTTGCGATGCGCGGCGTTGTAGTCGGGGCTGAGCACCGTGCCGAAGCGCTTGCATGCCGAGGCGCGGATCGTCTGGAGGAATTGGCGGACCTGCGGGTCGGCCGAGTTCCAGTCGTTGAGCACCGTGATTCGCCGCCCGTCTTTCAGCACGAACCCGCCGACGTCGATCGCGTTGGCGATCGCGTGGCCCGAGCGGCGGCTGGTGTTGCGCGCGGAGCCGACGACGTTGCGGCATGCGTAACTCCCCATGCTGTCGATCCGCGCCAGTTCGCTGCCGAGCATCTGGTACGCGGCCGGCGCGACGGCGTTGCGCGTCCAGCCGATGAATGCGCGTGCCGCCCCGCAGCGGACCGCGGTGAGGTTGGCGACGGGCACGCCGATATCGACCAGCTTGACGGTGCCGTTCAGGCCGCAGCCCGGGCCGGTCTCACGGTCGGGCAGGACCTGGAACGAGACGTGGAGTTCGCGCAGGTCGGCGAGGCACTGCGCGGTTTCGCGGTTGCTCGGGACGGAGAGATTGGGGCGAGTCTTGGTCGGTGCCGTGGGGCGATCGGCGCGTCCGCAGCCGGCTAAAGTCAGTGCGAGAATCGCTACTACCACCCACTCCGTCATGCCGGGCCTGTTCCGGCATCCGCTCATCGTCTTGTCCCCCATGCCGACGGCCGTGCGGCACGGTGGGCCCCGGAACAAGCCCGGGGTGACGGAGCGAGTTTGGCGCACGGTGGGGCGAGTCCCGCCGCCGCGTGCTTGCAATCGAACGCGGTTGACACCCCTGCGAACGCCGCTAGGGCCGGCGACGGGCCACGCGGTCCCAACGCCGCGCGTGCTCTCTGTGAGGAGAGATACATGACTGATACGACCTACGCACCCGCTACAGATGCGCCTGCACTGCCCGCTACGAAGCCGGCGCGTCCCTTTTTCAGCTCCGGTCCCTGCGCGAAACCTCCGGGTTGGTCCGCGGACAAGCTCGCTACCGATTCGCTCGGTCGCTCGCATCGCTCGAAGATCGGCAAGACCCGTCTCCAGTACAGCATCGACCTGATGCGCGAACTGCTGAAGCTCCCCGATACGCACCGCATCGGCATCGTCCCCGGGTCCGACACCGGCGCGTACGAGATGGCGATGTGGACGATGCTGGGCGCCAAGCCCGTCACCGCGCTCGCCTGGGAAAGCTTCGGCGAGGGCTGGGTCACGGATGCTGTGAAGCAGCTCAAGATCGACCCCACTGTCATCCGCGCCGATTACGGCCAGCTGCCCGAGCTGGACGCGGTCGACTGGTCGAACGACGTGCTGTTCACCTGGAACGGCACCACCAGCGGCGTGCGCGTGCCGAACGCGGACTGGATCCCGGACGACCGCGAGGGTCTCTCGTTCGCCGATGCGACGTCGGGCGTGTTCGCGTACGATATCGACTGGACCAAGATCGATGTGGCGACCTTCTCGTGGCAGAAGGTGCTCGGTGGGGAAGGCGCGCACGGCGTGCTGATCCTCGGGCCGCGCGCTGTCGAGCGGCTGGAGAGCTACACGCCGGCCTGGCCGCTGCCGAAGGTGTTCCGCCTCGTCTCGAAGGGCAAGCTCACCGAGGGCGTGTTCAAGGGCGAGACGATCAACACGCCGTCGATGCTGGCGGTCGAGGACGCGATCTTTAGCCTCGAATGGGCGAAGTCGCTTGGCGAAGACGGGCTGATCAAGCGGTCGGATGCGAATGCTGCGGCTTTGGACAAGATCGTGGCGGAGCGCGATTGGCTCGGGCATCTGGCGGTCGATCCGGCGACGCGGTCGAAGACCAGCGTGTGCCTCACGGTCGAGGGTGCGGACGAGGCGTTGATCAAGGCGATGGCCTCGGCGCTGGAGAAGGCGGGGGCTGCGTATGACGTCGCCGGGTACCGCGATGCGCCTCCGGGCTTGCGTATCTGGTGCGGCGCGACCGTCGACACCGCCGATATCGAAGCGCTCGGCCCCTGGCTCGACTGGGCCTACGCGACCGCCAAGGCGGCCTAACTAGCTACTACGCTTCTTCCGTTAGCCCTCCTTCCAACAACCACCACTTTTCCGTCATCCCGGCGGACGCCGGGACCCACGGATACCGCCCGCTTCGTAATGGGCGCTCCGTGTCCATAGGTCCCGGCGTCCGCCGGGATGACGGAGCTAAGGATGGTGAGGGAAGCGGGGAACAAGACGCGACGCCTTCAAATCCCCAAATTCCCAGGAGCAATCCCATGCCAAAAGTCCTCATTTCCGACAAAATGGATCCCCGTGCGGCGCAGATCTTCCGCGAGCGCGGCGTCGAGGTCGACGAGATCACTGGCAAGACGCCCGCCGAATTGATCGCGATCATCGGCGAATATGACGGGCTCGCGATTCGCAGCTCGACCAAGGTCACCAAGGAAATTCTCGAGCACGCGACCAACCTGAAGGTCGTCGGCCGCGCCGGGATCGGCGTCGACAACGTCGACATCCCCGCCGCGTCGGCAAAGGGCGTGGTCGTGATGAACACGCCGTTCGGCAACTCGATCACCACCGCCGAGCACGCGATCGCGCTGATGTTCGCGCTCGCCCGCCAGCTGCCCGAGGCGGACGCTTCGACGCAGGCCGGCAAGTGGGAGAAGAACCGCTTCATGGGCGTCGAGCTGACGTCGAAGACGCTCGGCCTGATCGGCGCGGGCAATATCGGCTCGATCGTTGCCGACCGTGCGCGCGGCCTCAAGATGAAGGTCGTCGCGTTCGATCCTTTCCTGACGCCCGAGCGCGCGATCGAGATCGGCGTCGAGAAGGTCACGCTCGACGAACTGCTCGCGCGTGCCGACTTCATCACGCTACACACGCCGCTGACCGACCAGACGCGCAACATCCTCTCGGCCGAGGCGCTCGCCAAGACCAAGAAGGGGGTGCGCATCATCAACTGCGCGCGCGGCGGCCTGATCGACGAGGTCGCGCTGAAGGCGGCGCTCGATTCGGGGCAGGTCGGCGGCGCCGCGCTCGACGTGTTCGTCGAGGAGCCCGCCAAGGCGTCGTCCTTGTTCAACACGCCGAACTTCGTCAGCACGCCGCATCTGGGCGCATCGACAACCGAGGCGCAGGTCAACGTCGCGATCCAGGTTGCCGAACAGATGGCCGATTTCCTGATGTCGGGCGGCGTTACCAACGCGCTCAACATGCCGTCGTTGTCGGCCGAGGAAGCGCCGAAGTTGAAGCCGTACATGGCGCTGGCGGAGAAGCTTGGGTCGCTGGTCGGGCAGTTGACGACCGGCGCGGTGTCGCGGATTTCGGTGCATACCGAGGGCGCGGCGGCGGATTTGAACGCCAAGCCGATCGTGAGTGCGGTGCTCGCCGGCTATCTCCAGACGCAGACCGCGACCGTCAACATGGTCAACGCACCGGTGCTGGCGCGCGAGCGTGGCCTCGAAGTCCGCGAAGTGCGTACCGAGCGTGAGGCGGATTACCACACGCTGCTGCGCGTCTCGGTGAAGACCGAGGATGGAGAGCGGTCTGTTGCCGGCACGCTGTTCGGCGATTCGGCGCCGCGGTTGGTGGAACTGCTGGGGATCAAGATCGAGGCCGATCTGGCGGGGCCGATGTTGTACGTCGTCAACGAGGATGCGCCGGGGTTCATCGGGCGTCTCGGGACGGCGTTGGGCGAGGCCAGGGTGAACATCGGGACGTTCCATCTCGGGCGCCGGTCTGCGGGTGGCGAGGCGGTGTTGCTGCTGTCGGTCGACGAAGCTGTGACGCCTGACCTGTTGACCAAGGTTCGTGCGCTGCCAGGCGTGAAGACCGCGATGGGCCTCAACTTCTAACGGGACTCCCTCTCCCCTTGGGGAGAGGGTAGGGGAGAGGGGCAGTACCAAGAGATGGCGTTTGGGGCGCCCCTCTCCCCGGCCCTCTCCCCAAAGGGGAGAGGGAGTAGTGCCCAAAACCGATGACAGCATGTTGGGCCGGGCGAAGGCGATGCGGTCCGGGCAGACCGGGCCGGAAATGCGGTTCTGGTACGAAGTTCGCGCCAAGCGCTTCCAAGGGGTGAAGTTCAGCCGGCAGGTCGTGATCGGCGCATTCATCGCCGATTTCGTCGCGCGTTCGCACATGCTGGTCGTCGAGCTTGACGGCGATACGCACACCGACCAAGCACGCGACGCCCGCAGGACCGCGTGGCTGGAAGAGCAGGGATATCGGGTGATCCGTTTCGCCAATACCGATGTGATGACCAATCTCGAAGGCGTTTTGCGGGTGTTGGGCGATGCACTTGTCACACGCGTGGACCTGACACGATGACCGCACTCCTCCCCGAAGGCTTCCGAGATCGCCTCCCCCCGTTCGCCGATTCGGCCGCGGCACTAGAAGCCCGCGTGCTCGAAGCTGCGCGCCTTCATGGTTACGAACGTGTCGACCCGCCGCTCGCGGAATTCGCCGACGGTCTGGAAATGCGCCTCAAAGCTGGTGGCCTCCATGACGCAGTGCGCTTCGTCGATCCGGTGTCGCAGCGCACGCTCGCGATCCGGCCTGACATCACCGCACAGGTCGCGCGGATCGCTGCCACGCGGATGGGGCACCACCCTCGGCCGGTTCGGCTGAGCTATGCGGGGTCGGTGCTTAAGCTGCGGGCGTCACAGCTCGCGCCCGCGCGTGAGACCCGGCAGATTGGCTGCGAGCTGATCGGCTTGGACTCAGTCGCCGCCGCGCAGGAACTCGTCGCGGTCGCAGTCGACATGATCGCCGCCGCCGATGTTACCGGCGCGTCGATCGACTTCACGCTCCCCGACCTGGTGCCAACGCTGGCCGCTGGACCACTGCCGGTCGCGGATGACCTCGTCGCAACCTTGCGCGATCGCCTCGACGCCAAGGACGCCGGTGCCGTCGCCGCGCTCGCCCCCGCCTATCTTCCGTTGATCGAAGCCGCCGGGCCGTTCGACCAGGCGATGGACCGCCTCCGTGCGTTCGACACGACCGGTGCGCTGGCTTCCCGCCTCGACGGTCTCACGCGAATTGCCGAAGCGATTGACGGTCGCGTCGCGCTGACGCTCGACCCGACGGAGCGGCACGGGTTCGAATACCAGAGCTGGCTCGGCTTCTCGCTCTTCGCCGACGGCAGCGCGCGGGAAGTGGGTAGGGGCGGCACCTACACCATTGTCCACGAGAACGGCGCCGAGGAAGCTGCCACCGGCTTCTCGCTATTCGCCGACGCCTTGGTTGAGCGCGTCGCTACCGTCGATCGCCGCCGCCTCTTCCTTCCGTTCGGCACGCCCGCCAGCGAAGGTGCAGCAATGCGCGCGCAAGGCTGGGTCACCGTCGCCGCTCTCGACGCAGGCGATACCCCCGAAGCACAAGTCTGCACGCATCTATGGGTGGCGGGCGAGCCCCGCGCGCTGTAGGCGCTGCGCGTAATCCTCAGGAGATAGAGTTTGGCCAACGTAGCAGTCATCGGCGCGCAATGGGGCGACGAAGGCAAGGGCAAGATCGTCGACTGGCTCGCCGAGCGTGCCGACATGGTCGTGCGGTTCCAGGGCGGGCACAATGCCGGCCACACGCTGGTCGTCGGCGATAACGTTTACAAGTTGTCGCTGCTGCCGTCGGGTATCGTCCGCGGCACGCCGTCCTTCATCGGCAATGGCGTGGTGCTCGATCCCTGGGCACTGAAGGACGAGATCGCGCGGCTCGGGGCGCAGGGCGTCGTCGCGACGCCGGAGACGCTGCGGATCGCCGATACCTGCGCGCTGATCCTGCCGTTCCACCGCGATCTCGATGGTCTGCGCGAGGATGCGAGCGGTGCCGGCAAGATCGGCACGACCCGCCGCGGGATCGGGCCTGCGTATGAGGACAAGGTCGGCCGTCGCGCGATCCGCGTTTGCGATCTCGCGCATCTCGACGATCTCGGGCCGCAGCTCGATCGCCTCACCGCGCATCACGACGCGCTGCGTGCAGGGTTCGGCGAGCCGCCGATCGACCGCGCGCGCCTGATCGCCGAGCTGCGCGAGATCGCCGGCTTCGTGCTGCCGTTCGCCAAGCCCGTCTGGCGCGATCTCAACGCCGCGCGTTCGGCCGGCAAGCGGATCCTGTTCGAGGGCGCACAGGGCGTGCTGCTCGACGTCGATCACGGCACGTATCCTTTCGTAACCTCGTCGAACACGATCGCGGGCGCAGCGGCCGGCGGTTCCGGCCTCGGGCCATCGGCGGTCGGCTTCGTGCTCGGGATTGCCAAGGCTTACACGACACGCGTTGGTTCGGGGCCTTTCCCGACCGAGCTCGAGAACGAGACGGGCGAGCGGCTAGGCGTGCGCGGGCATGAGTTCGGGACGGTCACGGGGCGGAAGCGCCGCTGCGGCTGGTTCGACGCGGTGCTCGTTCGCCAGGCGGCCGCGGTTGGTGGGATCACCGGGATCGCGCTGACCAAGATCGACGTGCTCGACGGGTTCGAGACCGTGTCGATCTGCACCGGCTACAAGCTGCGGGGAGAGACGCTCGATTATTTCCCGGCGCATGCGGCGGACCAGGCGCTGGTCGAGCCGATCTACGAGACGATGGAAGGCTGGCAGGAGACGACTGCCGGTGCGCGGAGCTGGGCCGACCTGCCGGCGCAGGCGATCAAGTACATTCGCCGGATCGAAGAGCTGATCCGCTGCCCGGTGACGTTGGTGTCGACCAGCCCGCAGCGTGCCGACACGATCCTCGTCCGCGATCCATTTTCGGACTGAGCGGACACTAAAAAGCCGGGCGATCGCTCGCCCGGCTTTTTATTTGCTGTAGCGAGGTCGGATCAGCGCGGGGTGGTCGTGCCGGTCGTCCCGCCCGTGGTCGAACCCATCGTGCCGGTGGTCGTGCCACCCATCGTGCCCGTGGTGCCCATGGTTCCGGTCGAGCCGCCCATCGTGCCGGTGGTACCCATCGTACCAGTCGTGCCGCCCATCGTGTCGGCGCCCATCGTGCTACCGGTCGTGCCCGACATCGTGCTGCCCGTCGTACCGGTGCCGCTCATTGTGCCCGACGTCGTGCCCCGCGTACGGCTGCGAGCCTTGGTGCCACGCTGCGTGCGGGTCGTCGTGGTCGAACGGGTGCTGGTCGAGGGGTTGGCCTGATCCATCGTGCCGGTCGACATGCCGCCAGTCGTGCTGCCTGCGGTCGAACCGCCCATGGTGCCGCCGCTCATCGCGCCACCCGTGGTGCCGCCCATCGAGCCGCCGGTGCCCGTCTGTGCCATTGCCATGCCCGGGATGATCAGCGCTGCCGCTGCTATCGAAGTCAGAATACGCATTTCGCTCTCCTATGTTATTGAAGAGCAAGCGCTTAAGTCCTGCTTATGTTCCGACCTCAGCCGCACTGGCCCCGATGCAGCAACGCCTGGTCGGCCAGCACGAGCGCCACCATCGCCTCGACCACGGGGACTCCGCGGATACCCACGCACGGGTCGTGACGACCCTTGGTGGCGATCGTCGCGGCCTCGCCGGTCGGGCTGATCGTCTCGACCGGGGTGAGGATGGAACTGGTCGGCTTGAACGCGACGCGCAAGGTGATCGGCTGGCCGGTCGCGATGCCTCCAGCAATACCGCCGGCATGGTTGGCGAGAAACTCCGGGCCATCGACGCCCGGCCGCATCGGATCGGCATTCGCCTCGCCCGACAGCGCGGCAGCCGCGAACCCGTCGCCGATCTCGATGCCCTTGACGGCGTTGATGCTCATGCAGGCGGAGGCGAGTTCGGAATCGAGCTTGGCATAGAGCGGCGCCCCCCAGCCGGCCGGCACGCCAGTCGCCTCGCACGCGATCACCGCGCCGAGCGACGAGCCGGATTTCCGCGCGGTGTCGACGAGCACTTCCCAGCGGAGTGCTGCCTCGGCGTCGGGGCAGAAGAACGGGTTCTGGTCGATCTGCGCATCGTCGAAGTTGGCCGGATCGATCGCATCGCCACCGATCGCCTCGACCCAGGCGCGGACACGGACCTGCGGCACGACGAGCCGCGCGACCGCCCCGGCAGCAACGCGCGCGGCCGTTTCGCGGGCGGAGGAGCGGCCCCCACCACGGAAATCGCGGAACCCGTATTTCGCGTCATAGGCATAGTCGGCGTGGCCGGGGCGATAGGCCTTGGCGACGTCCGAATAGTCCTTCGAGCGCTGGTCGACGTTCTCGATCATCAGGCTGATCGGCGTGCCCGTCGTGCGCCCCTCGAATACGCCCGAGAGAATACGAACCGCGTCCGGCTCGCGCCGCTGCGTCGTGAAGCGCGAGGTGCCCGGGCGGCGCTTATCGAGCCAGGGCTGAATGTCGTCCTCGGTCAGCGGAATGCCAGGCGGGCACCCGTCGACGATCGCTCCCAGCGCGGGCCCATGGGACTCGCCCCAGGTGGTGAAGCGGAACAGCCGCCCGAACGTATTGAAGCTCACTTGCCCCTCTCCCCAACGGGGAGAGGGAGGGGCTCGCGCGAAGCATGGGAGGCTGAGGGCACGCCCGTGAGTCCATCAAGGATCGCGGCGAGCACGCCGTCCATCCGCTGCATCACGTCGTTGTTCCAGACACGGATCACACGATATCCCTTGGTCGCGAGGAAGGCGGTTCTATCGTCGTCGTACGCCGCTTCGTCGATGTGTTGGCTACCGTCTACCTCGACGACCAGCATGGCGTCCATGCAGAGAAAGTCCGCGATGAAGGGGCCGACCTCGACTTGGCGGCGAAACTTGAAGTTGCCGAGACGACGACTGCGGAGACGGTACAACAGCCGGTCCTCCGCTTCGGTCGCATCGCGACGTAGCTCTCGGGCTCGGTTCAGTGCTTCGGTGCCGTCGTGTTGCCTCACCTTGCCCTCACCCTCCCATGCCTTGCATGGGCCCCTCCCTCTCCCCGGAGGGGGAAAGGGGCTTAGACCAGCGCGATATCGGGGGCGTCTTCGGCCTTCATGCCGATCACGTTGTAGCCGGCGTCGACGTGGTGCGTTTCGCCCGTGACGCCCGAAGCCAGATCGCTCAGCAGGTACAGCCCCGCGCCGCCGACATCGTCGATCGTCACGTTGCGCTTCAGCGGCGAGTTCAGCTCGTTCCACTTCAGGATGAGGCGGAAATCGCCGATGCCGCTTGCGGCCAGCGTCTTGATCGGCCCCGCCGAGATCGCATTCACGCGGATATTGTCGCGACCAAGATCGACTGCGAGATACTGCACGCTGGTCTCCAGCGCTGCCTTCGCCACGCCCATGACGTTGTAATGCGGGATGACCTTCTCCGCGCCGTAATAGCTGAGCGTCAGCATCGCGCCGCCCTCGGTCATCATCTTGGCCGCACGCTGCGCCACCGCGACGAACGAATAGACCGAGATGTTCATCGTCATCAGGAAATTGTCGAGGCTAGTGTCGACGAACCGCCCGCGCAGCTCGTTCTTGTCCGAAAAGCCGATCGCGTGGACGACGAAGTCGATCGTCGGCCATTCCTCGGCCAGCGTGTCGAAGGTCGCATCGAGCGCACCCATGTCCGACACGTCGCAATCGAACAGCCGCGCCACGCCCAGCTGCTCGGCGAGCGGGCGGACGCGCTTCTCCATCGTCTCGCCCTGGTAGCTGAACGCGAGTTCCGCGCCCGCCTCGGACAGCTTCTTGGCAATCCCCCAGGCCAGCGACTTGTCGTTCGCCAAGCCCATGATCAGCCCACGCTTGCCCGCCATCAAACCGTTCACGCCGTCCCCGCCTATACCTGCATATCCGTAGCAGGCTGCTCTAGCGTTGTTTCGGGTGGTTCCGCCAGTGCTGCGTTCAGATGAGCGCCAAATACGAGCCCGAGCCCGATGACATAGAAAAATAACAGCATGATGACGACACCGGCCAAGCTGCCATAGGTAAGGTCGTAGCCGCCGAGACGCGACAGGATCACCGGCAGCAGCGCGGTCGCGCTGACCCACCAGGCGGTCGTGAAGAGCGCGCCCGGCCATTTGCGGCACTTCGAATAGCGATAGCGCGATGGCGTCACCGAATAGAACAGCAGGTACAGCGCGCCGAACATGAGCAGGCCGGGGATGAGCCGCGACAGCCCGACCCAGCCGGCGGCGTCCTGCGCGAAGGGGACAAGGCGGTAGATGAACTGCTCGGCCGCGGTCAGGATACCCTGGACGAGGAACGACAGCAGCGCGATCACCACGGACAGGATGATCACCGCTGACGACCCCAGCCGCGATTTCCAGAACGGCGCGGTGGCCTTGATCCCGTAGGCGCGGTGAAAGATATCGCGGATCGTCTCGACGAAGCTGCCGACCGTCCACAACCCGACGAGCGCGCCGAGCCACAATAGCGACCCGGTCCGCGCGGCGAGCACGTCGGCGATCGGCTTGCGCAACAGGTCGCCGACATTGGGCGGCAGGACGTTGAGGAACGACTCGACCGCGCGCACCGTCTCGACGCTCTGGCCGAAGATCGACAGGATCGCGGCCGCGACGATGAAGAACGGAAACACCGTCATCAACGCGAGATAAGCGAGGTTCCCCGCATGGATGAAGCCGTCGTTGAAGACGCCGACGGCCGCCCGCTTGACGATCTCGAACGCGTAACTGCCTGGCCTGACCTTCGCCATGCCGCGGGTGAGACGGGCGCGCGTCGCACCATGATCGTGCGCGCGCGCTTCGGGCGTTAGGGTATTGTCATTCACAACGGGTTCAGACGCCCATGGCCCCCCGCGGGTTCCCGCCTTCGCGACCATCCCAGCTTTCGACGAACGCGGTCAGCGCCGCATCGCTGGCGGGAATGTCGATCATCAGCGTGACCAACTGGTCGCCCCGCGTGCCGCCCTTCTTGTGGAAGCCCTTGCCCTTGAGGCGCAGCGTCTTGCCCGAGGTCGTGCCCTTGGGAATCGTCAGCATCACCGGCTTGTCGACCGTCGGCGCCTTGACCGAGCCGCCTAGCACGGCTTCGGCCAGCGTGATTGGCAGGTCGAGGCGGACGTCGTCGCCGTCGCGTGTGAAGAACTTGTGCGGCTGGACCTCGATCGTGAGGATCGCATCGCCCGCGCCGCCCGGACCCTGCTCGCCCTTGCCGGCAAGCTTCATCTGCGTGCCGGTCTCGACCCCGGCAGGGAGCTTGAGGTCAAGCGTCTTGCCGTCTGCGAGCGTGACGCGTTGCGGCTCCAGCGTCGCGGCCTCGACGAACGGGACTTGCAGGCGATACGCGGCATTCTCGCCCTTGGGCTGTGGTCGCCGACCGAAGCCGCCGGAGAACCCGCCGCCGCCGCCCCGCTGCGCGCCGCCGAACAGGCCTTCGAAGATGTCGCTCATGTCGGCCCCACCGGCGCCGGTCTCATAGCCCTCGCTGCGGAAGCCGCCGCCGGGCTGCGGTCGTCCGCCGCCACCACCGCCGAACCCGAACGGCGACGCGGGATTGCCGTCGCCGTCGATCTCGCCGCGATCGAACCGGGCGCGCTTGTCCTTGTCGTTCAGCAGGTCGTACGCGTTGGTGACCGTGCTGAACCGCTCCGACGCCTTCGGATTGTCCTTGTTGCGATCGGGATGAAGCTCCTTCGCGAGCTTGCGGTACGCCTTCTTGATGTCGGCTTCGGTCGCGTCGCGCGCTACACCCAGAGTCTTGTACGGATCGGCCACTTACGTCCCCATTATACCTTGCGCGTCTATGTGGGGCGGTGCGCCGCGCAACGCAATTGCGCGCGGGGTGTTTGGTTGCACGAGAGGAACGATCATGACCGACAAACAACCGATGCAGGGCGTGCCGAAGAATGACGACGGAGCGAAGGAAAAGGACGGCGTCAACGACGCGCCGGCCAAGGACAAGGGCGGCGAGAGCGGCGGGGGCTCGTATCCGAGTCCGCACGACGACGAGAAAAAGTAGGGTCCGTCCTGCCCACCGTGTTCTCCCGCGAAAGCGGGAGCCCAGGGTAACAAAGGAAGACGTTCGCGGCTCCTGGACTCCCGCTTTCGCGGGAGAACGGGCCTTGGACGTGTCAGGCCTGAGCAGCCTCATCCAAAGGCGCGACGTCGACACTGACGTCCATGTTCTGCGCCCCGGACCCGAGCACCACGCCGTCGACCGGCGCGATCTCGGCGTAATCACGCCCGACCGCCATCACGATATGGTCGCTCGCCATCCAGATCCCGTTGGTCGGATCGACCCCGACCCAACCGCGCACCGGCCCGCACCACAGCAGCACCCACGCATGCGTCGCATCCGCCCCGACCAACCGCGGCTGGCCCTCGGGCGGGATCGTCCGGATATATCCGGACGCGTACGCCGCGGGGAGACCGGCCGCGCGCAGGCCGGTGATCATGATCTGCGCGAAATCCTGGCACACGCCCTTGCGCTGGAGGAACGCCTCATGCGGCGGCGTATCGACCAGCGTCGCGTCGGCGTCGAACTCGAACTCCTCCTGGATCCGCCGCGCGAGCGCGATCCCGGCCTCCAGCGCGCCCCGCGAAGGATCGAGATCGACCGCACAATAGTCGGCGATCGCCTGGTCGAGCGGGATCAGCGGCGAGGGATAGATATAATTCGCCGGGCTCGCCGCGGAGAGGTCGGTGCTGGCCCGCGCCATCGTCGCGATCTCTGCGAGGGTAGGGTCGCTCGCGTCGGGGACGGGCACGAGTCGGTCGACCGTCATCCGCGACCGGCTCTCGATCGTTAGGTGCCGGACCGGACTGTCGACCACCAGCCGCGTGACATTGGCGAGCCCGGCTTCGGCGCGCGCGGCGCTGGTCCGCCCCGCCGGATGCACCGAAAGCGCGTAGCTATCCAGCCGCTGACCCGGCCAGTCGATCGGCTTCAACCGCAGATTGCACCGCGCGAACTTCACGCTCGCGCCGTAATCGAACGTCGTGACGTGGCGGATATCGTAGATCATGAAAGTTCCGGCCGCCGCAGGGGGAGAGCTGTTATCTTCTTGCTCCCTCTTCCCTCCGGGGAGAGGGCTGGGGTGAGGGGCTGTTCCGGGCGCAGCATTGCTTGGCTGCCCCTCACCCCGACCCTCTCCCCGGAGGGGAGAGGGAGTTGGTTCAGTACCCTCACGCCAACGTCAGCCCACTGGTCCGTAACGGCTCCGCACCCTGCAGAAAATACCGCCGCGCCAGCGCATCGGACACCGCCCCGAGACGCCGCTCGATATCCCCCAGCGTCTCCGCATCCAACTCCGCGGCCGTCGCGGTCATCACGATCGCCAGCAACCCGGTCGCTTGCGCCTGTTGCGGCTCCGCCATCTCGTCGTCGCTCAGCACCGGCAGTTCCGCCAACCGCGCCGCGATCCGCTCCGCCGAAAACGCCAGCGACCGAGGGTTGCCCGGATCGAGCGCCACCAGATCCATCACCGGCACCCGCGCGATCCCCGTCGGATAGCGCTGCCGGTAACTGATCTGGCTGTCGGCGAGGTCGAGCAGCACCGACAGATCGTCGGGCGACGCGCCCGGCATCCCGAACAAGCGGATCGCGCGCGCCATCGCCATCGCCCGCTCGATCCGCCGCCCCAGATCGTGAAAGCGCCACGCCGCCGTCCGTCCCATATGCTCCGCCGAAAGACCCGCGATCGCTGCATAGCGCCGTTGCAGCGACCCGGCCCGCTCCAGCATTCCGCGATGCGTGGGGAAGGGCGCCTCGAGCAGCCGCACCATGTCCGCCGACAACCGATCGCGCGAGCCTTCGCCGATCTCGCGCGCGTGGCGGTTGAGCGTCAGGATCGACTGCCAGCGTTCGTCTTCCATCGCCGTGCGGGCGAGCGCGGTCAAGTCGGCGCGGCGCAGCGATGGCGGGTGCGGCGCGCTGCCTGCCCCGACGATCAGCCCCACCAGCTTGCCGACCGTGGTGGGGGACAAGACGGCCCCCCCGTCGACGTCGATCGAATTGCCGAGCATCACGCGGATCGCGCCGAGCAGAGCCTCGCCGCGTTCCAGATAGCGCCCGAGCCAGTAGAAATTGTCCGCCACCCGGCTCGGCAACGTCCCCGGATTGCGGCGGACCTGAAGCGAGTCCGCGGCGGTCAGCAGCGACACCGGCGCGACCGGATCGGCGCCGTAGATACAAACGTCGGCGGACCAGATGCCTTCGCCCATCACCGCCGCCCGCGCGTCGGGATGCTCGCCGATCCGCGCGAACCCGCCGGGTAGGACGGTCCATTCGCCGTCGCCGTTACGCGCCGCGAAGACGCGCAGGGTGAAGGGGCGGGGGACGAGCGCATCGCCGACCACGACCGGCATGGTCGAGAGCTGGACGAGTTCCTGCCCGACATAATCCTGCGGCCGATTTGCCATGTCGGCGAGCAGGCGCGTCCGGTCTTCGCCAGCGATGTCGGCACCCGTGACCGGGCCGCCGGTCATGCCGAGAGGCCGCGAATGGAATGCCGGACCGATCAGCAGGCGATCGAAATTCGCCTCGACCTGGGCCCGCGCGCCGTCCTGCCCACACCACCATGTCGCGATGTTGGGGAGCAGCAGATCTTCGCCGAGCAGCGACTTCGCGAGCTGCGGCAGGAACGCCGAGAACGCCGGCGCTTCCAGCACGGCGGACCCCGGCGCGTTCGACAGCACGACGTTGCCGGCCGCGTACGCGTCGATCAGCCCGGGCACGCCGATCTGCGAATGCGTGTCGAACGCCAGCGGATCGAGCAGCCGCGGGTCGAGCCGTCGCCACAGCGCGTCGATCCGCTTGAGCCCGCCGATCGTGCGGACATACACCTTGTCCTCAAGTGCGGCGAGATCGGCGCCCTCGACTAGCAGCAGCCCGAGATAGCGCGCGAGATGCGCTTGCTCCGGGTAGCTCGGGTTGAACCGACCAGGCGTGAGCAGCCCTATCCGCGGGTCGGTCCGCTTGCACATCGCCGCGATCCCGGCGCGGAAGGCTGCAAAGAACGGCGCGTGGCGCTGCACGTTGAGCCGATCCTGCAACCCGCCGAGCGTGCGGCTGACGGCGATGCGGTTCTCCAGCGCGTATCCGGCGCCGGCGGGCGCGCGGAGGTGATCGGCGAGCACGCGCCATTCGCCGGTCGGCCCGCGACCGAGGTCGATCGCGATGAAATCGAGATGGCGGCCGCCGGGCGGGTCGAGCCCGACCATCGGTCGCAGGAAGAACGGACTGCCGGTGACGAGCGCGGCGGGGATATGGCCGTCGGCGACCAGCTTTCCCGCGCCGTAGAGGTCGGCGATCACCGTCTCCATCAACGTCGCGCGCTGGATCACGCCGCGCTCGATGCCAGCCCATTCGCCGGCTTCGATCAGCAGCGGGACGGGCGAGACGGGCCAGGGACGCTCGTCGGGCTCGTCGGCGATCCGGAAGCCGGTGCCGATGTCGACCGCATGCCGCTGGACGCGTTCGCGGATGTGGCCAAGGTCGTCCGAGGCGACCATCGCGAGTTCGGCGAACATCGCCGCCCAGGCGGGATGGGCGCTACCGTCTTCAGCGGGGCACAGCACGTCGGCGCCGGGGGTGCGCGCGCAATAGTCGGCGATCCAGCGCTCGGCATGGATCATCGCGTCGAAAAGGGGCGCGGTGTGCGTCGCCGTGTCCAATGCCTCAAGCCCCCGAATACAGGCGGCGGTGTTTCACCTTTCGACGCGGCGGTGCAACATAAATTGTCGCGGAGGCCGCGCGTTACTCCTGTTCTCTCGCGAACGCGGGGTCCCGGAATTCCAAGCGCTGCGTGCAGTTACCCTGGCCCCCCGCGTTCGCGAGGGAACAGTAAGGGGGGCGAGCTGTCGCCTCCACAAACCACCACCCCGGCGGAGGCCGGGGCCCAATTGGGGGACGGCGCTAATGACGGGCATCGCGCCGTTACCGCCACCTTTCCAATTGGGCCCCGGCCTTTGCCGGGGTGGTTATGGTTGTGGTTGTGGTTGTGGGGAGGGGGAATGGCTCACAAATCCGGCAGAACCTGATCCGCTACACCCCATCCCGCCAACGCCCGTGACCCGGCCCGGGCGATCAACTCGGTCCCATCCTTCACTCCCCAGCATGCCGCCGTCTCGATATCGCGTAACTCGGTCCACGACACCGGTGCCGCCACCGGCGCGCCCGCTCTCGCCCGCGCCGAATACGGCATCACCGCCGTCGCCCCGCGCTGGTTGCGCAGCCAGTCGATAAAGATCCGCCCCTTCCGCTTCGCCTTGGCCATTGTCGCAACGAAGCGCTCGGGATCGGCCCCCGCCATCGCCCGCGCGAAGCGGTCGGCGAAGTCCTTCACCGCCGGCCATTCCGCCTCCGGAGTCAGCGGCACCACTACGTGCACGCCCTTGCCCCCAGACAGCATCGGGAAGCTGACCAGCCCCAGTTCGGCCAACTGGTTCTTCAGATGCTCCGCCGCCTTCTTGGTGTCGCCGAAATCGAGCCCCTCGTCGGGATCGAGATCGAACACGAGGCGGTCGGGCTTCTCCAGCGCGGCGTTCGACGATCCCCAGCCGTGGAACTCTATCGTCCCCATCTGCACGCACGCGACCAGCCCGTCCGCATCGTCGACATACAGATAGTCCTCGGTCGAGCCGTCCTTCTCGCGAATCGGCACTTTGTGGACCGCGTCGCCGAAGCTCCCCGCGTCATGTTTCTGGAAGAAGCACGCGCGCGATCGACCTTGAGGACACCGCACGAGGCTGATCGGGCGGTTGCCTGCGACCGGCAGCATGATGCCCGAGACCGCGACGTAATAATCCGCGAGATCGCCCTTGGTGACGTCCGACTTGTCGAAGATTACGCGGTCGCGGCTGCTGACCTTTATGCTGGTCGCGGGCGCCGCGGCTTCCTCCACATCCGGTAGCGGGGCGGGCGTCTCGGCGACGACGTCCTTCGCCGCCTTGTCCTCGCGCAGGCCGATGAAGCTCGAATGGCGGAGCACGCCGTCCGGGGTGACTTCGGCGAAGGCGACCTCGGCGACCAGTTTGGGCGTGACCCATTTCGCGCCGCGGACTGCCGCCTTGGGGGCCTCGACCGTCGGCGTCTTTCGGTCGATCGCGTCGAGCTTGTCGCGGATGTCGTCCATTAACGCCTGGTCGAACCCGGTGCCGACCTTCCCGGCATACTTAAAGCCTTTGCCCTCGCGGACGCCGAGCAGCAGCGACTTGAACCCGCGTTTCTTGTCGGACGGGAGCCAACCGACGATCACGAACTCCTGGCGGTGCGTGCATTTGACCTTGAGCCACGCCTTGGTCCGCTTGCCCGCGTAAGGCGCGTCGGCGCGTTTCGAGACGATGCCTTCGAGGCCTTCGCGGCACATCGTCTCGAACAGTTGCTCGCCCGCGCCGATCACGTGGTCGGAATAGCGGAGGCGGTCCTCGTCCTCGGGGATCAGCGGTCGCAGGCGCGCCTTGCGGTCGAGGTTGGAGAGGCCGGTCAGGTCTTCGCCGTCGAGGGCGAGCAGGTCGAACGCGAAAAATGTCATGTCGCCGCCGGTGGAGATCGCGTCCTTCAGCGTCGAGAAATCGGGATGGCCGTCCTTGAACGCGACGATCTCGCCGTCGATCAGCGCGGATTTTACGGGGAGTTTGGCGGCGGCGTTCGCGATCGCGGCGAACTTGTCGGTCCAGTCGAGGCCGGTGCGGGTGAAGACCTTCGCCTTGCCATTGGCGACGGAGATTAGCGCGCGGTAGCCGTCGTATTTTACTTCGTGGAGCCAAGCGGAGCCGGTCGGGACGGCGTCGACGAGGGTGCAGAGTTGCAAGTCCTGAAATTCCTCCCCGGCACGGGGAGGGGGACCGCCGTTAGCTTTTGCGGTGGTGGAGGGGGGCTTGGCGCTGGCGATGGCTTTACGGCTGGCGTTACTCTTGCGGGCCGCCCCCTCCACCAGCTTCGCTGGTCCCCCTCCCCGTGCCGGGGAGGATTTGCCCTCCTCGATCTCGACCATCGTGCGGCCGGTCGAGACGCTGGTCAGCGCTTCTTCTACCAGCGTGTCCGTGCCGCCGGCTGCCGCATCGTCGATCTTGCGCAGCAGCCAGTTCTCGCGTTTCTCCTTCGCGCGGGGCTTAAGGCGGATGAGCAGCCATTCGCCCTTCATCCGCTCGCCATCGAGGACGAAGTGGAGGTGGCCCTTGTCGAGGTCCTTGGCGGACTTGCCCTTGATCGGGGACCATGTGCCGCGGTCCCACAGCATCACCGTGCCGCCGCCATATTCGCCCGCGGGGATCGTGCCTTCGAAGGTGGCGTAGCTGAGCGGGTGGTCCTCGGTGCGGACGGCGAGGCGCTTTTCGTTGGGGTCGAGGCTGGGGCCGCGGGTGACCGCCCAGCTTTTCAGGACGCCGTCGATTTCGAGGCGGAAATCCCAGTGGAGGCGGGTCGCGTCGTGCTTCTGGACCATGAAGCTGTTGCCGTTGCCGGGGGTCAGCGTGCCGGCGGGTTCGGCGGTCTTGGTGAAGTTTCGCTTGGAATTGTAGAGGGCGAGGGGATCGTCGACCATCTTCACCCCTCCCTGGAAGGGAGGGGCCGGGGGTGGGTCGGCCGCTTGGCGGGCGGGGCGCTATTACGGTGAGCGACCCACCCCCAACCCCTCCCTTTCAGGGATGGGAGCTTAAGCACGTTTTTTGGCTGGCGCTTTGGCCGCCGTCTTAGCCGGCGCGCGCTTGGCGGGGGCCTTCTTCGCCGGCGCCTTCTCTGCCGCGCCCCCACTCTTCTCCATCGACTTCTTCAACGCCGCCATCAAATCGACCACGTTCGATCCCGTCTTCCCGCCGGTATCCTTGTCCTCGATGATCTTCTTCCCGTTCGACTTGCGCTTGCGCTCGATCAGGTCCTTCAGCGCGTCGACATAGCGATCGTGGAATTCCTGCGGGTGGAAGTCGGCGCTGCGCTTCTCGATCAGCGCTTCGGCGAGTTCGAGCAGTTCCTCGGACGGCTTGTCGTCCGGGATCTCGCGGAAATAGCCCTGCGCCTTGTGCACCTCGTCGGCATAGCGCAGCGTCTCCAGCACCATTCCGCGCCCGCATGGCTTGAGGCTGACGACATATTCGCGGCCGCGCATCGCAAGCTGGCCGAGTCCGACCTTCTTGGTCCGCTTCAACGCCTCGCGCAGAACGATGAAAGCCTCCTCCGCGAGATCGTCCGCGGGCACCACGAAATACGGCTTCTCGTAATAGAGCACGTCGATCTCGCTTGCGTCGACGAACTGCGTGAGTTCCAGCGTTTTCTTCGACTCGAGCTTCACCGCGTCGATCTCGTCCTGCTCCAACAGGACATATTCGCCCTTCGAGACCTCATAGCCCTTCATGATCTCGTCGGCGTCGACCGGGCCGACGCCGGTGACGACCTTGTCGTAGTGGATCGGCTGGCCCGACGGCTCGTGGATCTGCTTGAACGACACCGCCGCGCCGGATTTCGTCGCGGAATAGATCTCGACCGGGATCGAGACGAGGGCCAGCCGGATCTGCCCCTGCCAATACGCGCGCGCTGCCACCTTGCGTGTTCCTTCGTTGCGGAAACGATTCGATTATCCATCAATCGTCGGCGGGGCAGAGTCGTTCCCTGATGCGGTTTCGCTCAGGCCGAAGTTTCGCTATGGCGCAGCCATGTCCGAAGATCCGATCGCGCTGTTCGACGCCTGGTACGCCGAGGCGCGCAAGACAGAAATCAACGACTCCAACGCGGTAGCACTCGCCACCGCGGATGCGGAGGGCCGGCCTTCGGTGCGCATGGTGCTGCTCAAGGGCCACGGTCCCGATGGTTTCGTGATCTACACCAATCGCGAAAGCCGCAAGGCAGGCGACCTCGCGGTGAACACCTATGCTGCGCTGCTCTTCCATTGGAAGTCGCTGCGCCGCCAGGTCCGGATCGAGGGCAGCGTGACCCTGGTCAGCGACGTCGAGTCGGACGCCTATTTCGCATCGCGCGGTCGTGATTCGCAGCTTGGCGCCTGGGCGTCGGACCAGTCGCGCCCGCTGGATTCGCGCGAGACGTTCGAACATCGTTTCGCCGAAATGCAGGCGCGGTTCGAGGGTGGCGACGTGCCCCGCCCGCCGCATTGGGGTGGCTACCGGATCGCGCCCGACCGCATCGAACTGTGGCAGGACCGCGCGCATCGTCTCCACGAACGCCGGCTGTTCACACGCGAAGACGGCAACTGGAGCGAGGGGCTGTTGTTCCCATGACGCAGGACGAACGGCGCAAGGTCATACCCCTCGCAACCCGCGCGGCGCTCGCCAGCGTCGCGATGGCGTGTTTCCTGCTGCTGCTGAAGGGCTTTGCGGCATGGTCGACGGGCTCGGTGGCGATGCTCGGCTCGCTCGCCGATACCGCGCTCGACCTGCTCGCGTCGCTGGTCACGCTGTACGGCGTGCGGCTCGCGGCGACGCCGGCGGACCACGACCACCGCTTCGGCCACGGCAAGGCGGAGGCGCTGGCCGCGCTGTTCCAGGTCATGCTGATCACCGCGTCGGCGGTCGGCATCGCGTGGCGCGCGATCCTCGCGTTCGGCGATCCCCAGCCGACGACGGGCGCCGAGTTCGGCATCGGCGTGTCGGTGATCGCGATCGCGGCGACGGTGTTCCTGCTCGCCTATCAGCGCAAGATCATCCGCCAGACGGGCTCGGTCGCTATCCTGGCCGACAACGTCCATTACCAGTCGGACGTGCTGCTCAACGGCTCTGTGATCGTCGCGCTGGTGCTCGATCAATATGTCGGGCGGAGCGGCGCGGATCCGATCTTCGGCATCGTCATCGCGCTGTGGCTTGCCTGGGGTGCGTTCCAGGCGTCGTCGAACGCGATCGACCAGTTGATGGACAAGGAATGGCCCGAGGATTTTCGGGCGCAATTCCTCGACGTCGCCGCGCGCCAGCCCGGCATTCGCGGCATCCATGATTTCCGCACGCGTCGTTCGGGGAGCCACGACTTCGCGCAGTTCCACATGGAGGTCGCGCGCGACCTGACCGTGGAACACGCGCACGACATCGTCGAGGCGGTCGAGCGGAACCTGCGCACCGCGTTCCCCAAGGTCGAGGTACTGATCCATCTCGATCCGGAGGGGCATGTCGATACCGACAATCCGCTGGTCGAGGCGGACGTGACGCCGCATTGGTTCGGCAAGCGGGTTTAAGGATTCAGGCATGAGAATACCGTTCGCGCAGATCGATGCGTTTTCCGACACGCCGTTCGGCGGCAACCAGGCAGCGGTGATGCCGCTGTCCGCATGGCTCGACGACGACGTGCTGCTGAACATCGCGCAGGAGAACAACCTTAGCGAGACGGCGTTCATCGTCGCGTCTGATGACGAGGGCGTGGATTTCGACTTGCGCTGGTTCACGCCGGGGGCCGAGGTTGCACTGTGCGGCCACGCGACGCTGGCGAGCGGGCATTTCGTGCTGTCGTCGGACACCGCGCTCGACCGGGTGCGGTTCCGGACGCGGCAGGCTGGGATGCTCGAGGTCGCTCGGTCGGCCAACGGGTACACGCTGGAACTCCCGGCTTGGGGACCAAGCCCGAAGGCGATCCCGGAGATCGTCGCCGCGTTGAACATCGAGTCGCCCGTCGAGACGCTGTGGCATGAGAAGGGCTATGCACTCGTCATTGTGGGCGACGAGGCCATCGTGCGTGACCTGAAGCCGGACTACGCAGCACTGGCGAGATTCCCCATCGTCGCGATCGTGGCAGCGCGCGGGGAGGCGACTGACATCGTCAGCCGCGTGTTCACGCCGTATTATGCGATCGATGAGGATCCGGTGACGGGCTCGGCGCATGCGGTGATGGTGCCGTACTGGGCGCCAACTTTGGGGAACAGCTTCACCGCGTATCAGGCGAGTGCGCGGGGCGGGAAGCTGACGTGTCGGCTCGACGGCGACCGCGTGGTGCTCGGCGGATCGTGCGTGACGACGATCGAAGGTACGTTCCTGCTGCCGTGATTTAGGTGCGGCTGACAATGCCCCGGGGGGATCATCGTGGTGATCTTCCTGTTGCTTCCCCCATCCCTGGAAGGGAGGGGCCGGGGGTGGGTCGGCTTCCGCGTTCTCGGAACGCGCGTGACTCAAGCCGGCCTACCCACCCCCAACCCCTCCCTTTCAGGGAGGGGAGCGAATAAGAGCTACCGCTTCCGCCCCTTGGTCATCGGATCGGGCTTTTTTGGCTTTACCCACCCCGGCGGCGGCGTCATGCGTTGCTGGCTGGTGCCGAGCCCCATTGCCCCCGGCTGTTGGCGCGTTAGCCCGGCGGTGTCCGCCACCTCACCACCGCCGCGCAACACACTGATCTGATCGCGCAACTTGCCCGCGGTTTCGAAGTCCATCGCCGCGGCGGCGGCTTCCATCTGGCGGCGTAGATCTTCGATATCCATCCGCCCTGAACGCGTCAGGCGGCGACGAGTGCCGCTTCGGTTTCCGCGATCCAGCCGCCGCCGAGCACGCGCTCGTCCGCATAGAGTACTGCCGCCTGACCGGGCGCGACGCCGTATTCGGGCGCATCGAACACCACGCGGTTGCCGATTAGACGGGCAGGGACGGGTTTCGCCATTGATCGCACCTTGGCGGTCAGCGGCCCGGTGAAGTCCCCGCCCAACCAGTTGATGTCGGTCATCCGCGCCGCCTGCACCGCGAGCGCGCGACGGGGGCCGACGACGACGCGCTTCGTCTCAGGCTCGACTCGCACGACGTAGAGCGGCTCGGGACTGCCGCCGATCTCCAGCCCGCGGCGTTGGCCGACGGTGAAGTGGATCAGCCCACGATGTTCGCCGAGCTTCGCGCCGCCGAGATCGACGATGTCGCCCGCGGTCTCTGCCGCCTCGGGGCGCAGTTTTTTGACGAGACCGGCGTAGTCGCCGTCGGGAACGAAGCAGATGTCCTGGCTATCGGGCTTGGCCGCGACGCCGAGCCCGAGTTCCGCCGCGATCTCCCGCACTCGTGCCTTGGGTAAGCCGCCGAGCGGAAATCGGAGATAATCGAGCTGTGTCTGCGTGGTCGCGAACAGGAAATAGCTCTGGTCGCGGGCGGGATCGGCGCCGCGGTGGAGTTCGGCGCCGTTCACGCCTTCGACCCGGCGGACATAATGCCCGGTCGCGAGGCAATCCGCGCCGAGATCGCGCGCGAGCTTCAGTAGGTCGGTGAACTTCGGCCCCATGTTGCACTGGACACACGGGATCGGCGTGCGACCGGCGAGATACTCGTCGGCGAACTTGTCGACGACCTGCTCACGGAAGCTGGTTTCGTGATCGAACACGTAATGCGCGATCCCCAGCCGATCGCAGACCGCGCGGGCGTCGCGGATATCGCGGCCCGCGCAGCACGAACCTGCGCGGCCGACCGCCTCGCCGTGATCGTAGAGCTGGAGCGTCACGCCGATCGTCTCGGCGCCGGTAGCATGCGCGAGCGCGGCGACGACCGAACTGTCGACGCCGCCCGACATCGCCACGACGATGCGCTTACCGGCCATGCCCGTATCCGCGCTGGCCCCGAGCTGAAAATCGGTCTGATCCATGCGGCGCTACATAAGCGCGGAGGCACTCCGTTGCAAAAAGATGCGTCGATTAACCTCGATCAGGCCAAAGCGAGTGAAAAATGCGACCGGCGAACGTCGCAATGCAACAAATCGGCCACTGCGTGGCGGGTGTTTTACGCAGTCTTCATCCCCTTGGCCTAGACAGGGGCTTCCGAGAATGAAGCGAGTATCCCGTTGGACCTGAGTTTTCCCCGTTTCGATCGCGACGCAGAGGTCACCGTTCTTCCGGGTGACCTGGCCGTCCTGATCGTCGGTATCGCCGCCCGACAGGCAGCGAGCCCGACAGCGGCGGTGCAGGCGGGATTTGCTCGCGCCACGATCGATCCGAAGTTGTTTGCGCCGCTCCACGGTGCGTTCAACGGGCCGATGGCCGCGGCGTTGACCCGTTGGAAGGAGGAATGAAGATGCTGTTTACCGCGGCGTTTCAGCCGATCTTCAAGACCTGCGATTACAGGTCGTGTGTGCGTATCGAGAGGGGGCCCCCCGCCCCGATCAGAGGTTTCAAATGATCGAGAACCAGAAAATCCGTCCCGGCAAGGTCATCGGGCCATTGGGCGAGCAGCTGACGCTGGACAGCCTGCCACCGCCCAGCACCACGCGCTGGGTCGTGCGGCGCAAGGCCGAAGTCGTTGCTGCGGTGAATGGCGGGCTGCTGAGTGTCGACGATGTCTGCGCGCGCTATGGCCTGACGGTCGAGGAGTTCGCCGGATGGCAGCGGGCGATCGATCGGTCGGGAATGCCCGGACTGCGCGTGACGCGGATCCAGCACTATAAGTCGTTGTACGAGCGCCAACAAAAGTATTGAGCGGCAAAACTCAAAACGCGAGCGGAACAAAAAACGCCGTTCGCACGTCTTTCCGCCATCGCCCGGATACGGGTTCAACGGAGGGAAAATATCATGGGTCTCATTCTTTGGCTGATCATCGGCGGCGTCATCGGCTGGATCGCTAGCATGATCATGCGCACCGATGCGCAGCAGGGCATCTTCCTGAACATCATCGTCGGCATCGTCGGCGCGTTCATCGGTGGCCTGATCCTGTCGGGTGGTTCGATCAACAACGCACCGCTCACGCTGACCTCGTTCATCGTGTCGCTGCTGGGCGCCATCGTCCTGCTCGCGATCGTGAATCTCGTGCGTCGCGGTAGCGTCCGCTAAGAGTTCGCTTCGTCACGCGAAGTTGAAGAAGGGCCGTCCGGGCAACCGGGCGGCCCTTTTTTCGTGCGTGCGGATGCTTGGACCCGCCGCACCTCTCGTAATCCTCCCCCGCCAGGGGGAGGTGGCTGGTCCTTGCCAGACGGAGGGGCAGGAAAGCGATCACCGCTGTTCCGTGTCCTCCCCCTCCGTCACCTTCGGCGACACCTCCCCCTTGCGGGGGAGGATAAGTGAGAGACGTCAGTTCAGCAGGAAGCGCACCGACAGCGTGACCGTCACGTCCTTCTCGCCGGGTGCGATCTGCGTGCTGTCCTTGGCCATCGCCGCACGCGCCATGAACATCGGTTGCGCCGGACCACCCGTATCCTGGCCCGATTCCGCGATCGAGACGATCCGCGACACGCGCAGCCCCGCCGCCTTGGCATACAGATCCGCGCGGCGCTTGGCCTGCGCGATCGCGTCGGTCCGTGCCTCGTCCAGCGCCGCGTCGGGCTTGTCGATCGTCAGGTTCGGCCCGTCGATCTGGTTCGCACCCTCAGCCACCAGCGCATCGAGGACCGTCCCCGACTTCGCGACGTCGCGGAAGCGGATCGAGACGGTGTTGGTCGCCTGATACCCGGTGATGACCGGCGGCTGGTTGTCCGCATAGCGATATTGCGGCGCAAGCTGGACGTTCGAGGTAGCGATGTCGCGCGGCACAACGCCTGCGCGCCTGAGCGATGCCAGCACCTTCGCCATCCGCTGCGCATTGTCGGTGAGCGCAGCCGCCGCGGTCGTCGACTGGGATACGACGCCGGCGCGGATTGTCGCCAGATCGGGCACTCGAGTTGTCCGCCCCTCGGCGGTCACGTCCAGAACGGTCCCGGCGGCAGGCACCATGGGCTCGACGGTCGTCGGCGCGGCCTGGGCGTTGGCAGCGACGGCAGGCAAGCTGATCGCGACGGTAGCGAGGGCGCTCAGGAACGATGCTGTCTTCATTGTTTCTCTCCGGTAGAACACGACCTGCCTGTCGTCCTACACAGTTCAACGCAAGCTGAACGGCATTGCGGATAGATCGGAATCGAAGCATGTCTGCGGTCCGCATGAGCCAAAGGGCTTGAGCGCGGTGACCTATTCATATAACACAGCCGGTGAATGGCGAAGCGGGTCGAGACAAGACCGGTCGAAATTGGGATTGTGACGCGCATGAACTACGAGACGAAGACCGTCGGTCAGATTGACGGTGGCGAGACCGAGGACCAGCTCGTGCTCTCCGAGTACACCGCACCGTCGCACCGCCGCCGCAACATCATCATCGCGGTCGTCGTCGTGCTGGCGATCGTCGGCGCCGTCTTCGCGTTCAAGGGCGGCAAGAAGGACGCCGCCGCCGGTCCGGTCGTCGAACAGGTGCCGACCGTCTCGGTCATGGTGCCGGGGCGCAAGACCGTCGATCGCACGATTTCCGCGACCGGCACGATCGCCGCGCGTCGCGAAATGCCGGTCGGCGTCGCGGGCGAGGGCGGGATGATCACGCGCGTGCTGGTCGAGCCGGGCCAGTGGGTCGCGGCTGGCCAGGTGCTGGCGACGGTCGATCGCTCGGTCCAGACCGAGACCGCCGCCTCGCTCGCCGCCTCTGTCAGCGTCGCGCGCTCCGACGAGACGATCGCGCAAGCCGAACTCGATCGCGCCAAGCAGCTCGTCGATCGCGGCTTCATCTCGAAGGCCGATCTCCAGCGCAAGGCCGCGACGCGCGACGCCGCAGCCGCACGCGTGAAGGTGGCGCAGGCCACGCTCGGCGAGGCGCGTGCGCGCAACGGACGGCTCGATATCCGTGCGCCCGCCGCCGGCCTCGTGCTGACGCGCGGCGTCGAATCCGGCCAGGTCGTCGGCGCGGGTACCGGCGTACTGTTCCGCATGGCTGCGGACGGCCAGATGGAAATGCGCGCGCAGTTGAGCGAAGCGGATCTCGCCGGGCTCCATGCTGGCGCGCGTGCGACCGTCGTTCCGGTCGGCACGACTCAGGGCTTCCCCGGTCAGGTATGGCAGGTCTCGCCGGTGATCGACCCGCAGAGCCGCCAGGGCATTGCGCGGATCGCGGTCGCCTATGACCCAGCGCTGCGGCCGGGTGGTTTCGCCGCGGCGACGATCGTCGGCGGTGCGACCCAGGCGCCGTTGCTCCCTGATTCGGCGCTGCAGAGCGACGAGAAGGGCAGCTTCGTCTATATCATCGGCGCCGATAACAAGGCCGTGCGCCGCGATATCAAGATCGGTCAGGTCTCCGATGCGGGCGTGACGATTCTCAGCGGACTCGATGGAACCGAGCGAGTAGTGTTGTCTGCAGGCGGGTTCCTGGCGCCCGGGCAGAAGGTGAAGCCGGTCACGAAGAAAGCGAGCTGAGCTCATGAACTTTCGCAACATCTCGGCCTGGGCGATCCGCAACCCGGTGCCGCCGATCGTTCTGTTCATCGCACTGACGCTGGCGGGCATCGTCAGCTTCATGCGGATGGACGTGAACAACGATCCGGACATCGATTTCCCGATCGCGATCGTCGTCATCAACCAGCCGGGTGCCGCGCCGACCGAGCTCGAGACGCAGGTCACGCAGCGCGTCGAGGCCGCAGTCCGCTCGCTCCAGGGCATCGACGAGATCACCTCGACCGTGACCGAGGGCCAGTCGCAGACCGTCGTCCAACTCAGCATCGGCACGCCGATCGATCGCGCCGTCACCGACGTCCGCGACGCGATCGCCCAGATCCGTAGCGACCTGCCCGAGGGTATCCTCGAGCCGCAGGTGTTCCGCGCGAATACCACCGACAACGATCTCGCCAGCTATTCGGTGATCGCCAAGGACATGACGGTCGAACAGCTCAGCTGGTACATCGACAACAACGTCGCGAAGGAATTGCTGTCGGTCCCCGGCATGGCCGCGGTCAACCGCAACGGCGGCGTCAGTCGCGAGATCCGCATCATCCTCGACCCGCTCAAGCTGCAAAGCCAGGGGCTGACCGCGAGCCAGGTCAACGCTCAACTCCGGCAGGTCAATCTGAACGCGGCGGGCGGTCGCGCCGAGATCGCCGGATCCGAGCAGTCGGTCCGCGTGCTCGGCAACGCTAAGGACGCGGTCGCACTCGCCCAGACTCAAATCAGTGTCGGCAATGGCCGCACGGTACGATTGGCCGACATCGCGCAGGTCCGCGATCTCTACGCGGAACAGCGCAGTCGCGCGGCAATCGACGGCCGCCAGACGATCAGTTTCGATTTTCAGCGCTCCAAGGGTTCGTCCGACGTCACCGTCTTCAACGAGGCGGTGAAGAAGCTCGCGGCGATGGAAAAGCGCAACCCGAACGTGCATTTCGTGCTGCGCTCGAACAGCGTCAAATATACCGAAATGCAGTATGAGAGCGCGATACACGCGATGATCGAGGGCGCGGTGCTCGCGGTGATCGTGGTGTTCCTGTTCCTGCGCGACTGGCGCGCCACGGTGATCTCGTCGCTGGCGATCCCGCTGTCGGCGATCCCGGCCTTCTGGTTCATGGACCTGCTCGGCTTCAACCTGAACCAGATGACGCTGCTCGCGCTCAGCCTCGTCGCGGGCGTGCTGGTCGACGATGCGATCGTCGAGATCGAGAACATCGTCCGGCACATGCGGATGGGCAAGTCCGCCTATCAGGCCTCGATCGACGCCGCCGACGAGATCGGTCTCGCCGTGCTGGCGACGACGATGGCGATCGTCGCGGTGTTCCTGCCGGTCGGCCTGATGCCGGGTATCTCGGGTCAGTTCTTCAAGAATTTTGGCCTGACGGTGGTTGCCTCGGTGCTGATGAGCCTCGCGGTCGCACGCCTCGTCACGCCGATGCTCGCGGCGTATTTCCTCAAATCCGCCGGCCCCGCGGTGCACGGCGAGGGCGTCCTGATGGACGGCTATATGGCGACGCTGAAATGGACGCTGGAGACCGGCAAGGCGAAGGCCTCGGCCGCCCGTGGCGGCTTCCACCGCCTGACCAGCCGCTTCCGCGATCACCGCTTCTGGGTGCTCGGGCTCGGCGTGTTCGCGTTCCTCATGACGATCGTTATGTTCGCGGTGCTGCCGATGACGTTCCAGCCCGCGCAGGACAACGACACCTCGATGGCGGTGATCGACATGGTGCCGGGGACGACGTTGGCGCAAACCGAAGCGGTGGTGACCAAGGTCGCGGCGTTGATCGGATCGCAGCCGGACGTGCAGTCGGTCTATGCGCGCAGCGGCGCCAATGGTTCGGTCAATGCCGGCCGCGTCACCGCGACGCTCAAGGACGATCGAAAGATGAAGAGCACGGAGTTCGAGCGCAGCCTCGCACCCCAGCTTGCGGCGATCCCCGATGCGCGCGTTTCGTTCCGGTCGCAGAATGGCTGGGGCGGCAGCACGCGCGACATGAGCGTGACGCTGGGTGGCGACGATCCCAAACTGCTCGATGCGACCGCGCAGAAGATCGTGACCGAGATGTCGCGCCTGCCGACGCTGGTCGCGCCGCGCGTCGCCGGCAACATGCAGCGCCCGGAAATCGTCATCAAGCCGCGCTTCGATCTTGCCGCCAATCTCGGCGTGACGACGCAGGCACTGTCGTCGGCGATCCGGATCGCGACCTTGGGCGATATCGACCAGAACTCCGCACGCTTCTCGCTGTCCGATCGCCAGATCCCGATCCGCGTCGCGCTAGATCAGGGCGCGCGCAGCGAGCTCTCGACGATCCAGAACCTGCCGGTGTCGACCGCCTCGGGTGGTTCGGTTCCGCTCAACCTCGTGGCGGAGATTACGCTCGGCTCCGGCCCGACCAAGATCGACCGCGTCAATCAACAGCGTCAGCTGACGATCGGCGCCGATCTCGCCCCCGGTATCGTCTCGGGCGTAGCGCAGAAGCAGATCGACGCGCTGCCGACGATGGCGAACCTGCCCACTGGCGTGAACAAACTCGTGCTCGGGCAGTCCAAGTTTCAGGCGGAGATGATCAACAACTTCATCCTGGCGGTGATCGCGGGGACGTTCCTCGTGTTTGCGGTGCTGGTGCTGCTGTACCGCCGTGCGCTGCCGCCGTTCGTCAACATGGGGTCGCTGTTGCTGGCGCCGCTTGGCGGATTGATCGCGTTGTGGGCGACGGGCAATCCGGTGTCGATGCCGGTGTTCATCGGTATCCTCATGCTGCTCGGCATCGTCGCGAAGAACTCGATTCTGCTGATCGACTTCGCGCTGGAGGAGATGGGCAAGGGCGTCGACGTCTGGACCGCGGTGGTCGATGCCGGCCACAAGCGCGCGCAGCCGATCGTGATGACCACGGTCGCGATGGTCGCGGGCATGATCCCGACCGCGCTGTCGCTTGGCGGCGACGGATCGTGGCGCGCGCCGATGGGCATCGTCGTGATCGGCGGGCTCGTCCTGTCGACCATCCTGACGCTGTTGATCGTCCCCGCGGCGTTCAGCCTCGCGGTCGGGATCGAGCGGTATATCGGCCCACGCCTCGGCCGCAGCCTGCTCACCTATCGCCCCGGCGACGACGGCAGCGAAGTCATCGGGCTCGCCGGACCGTCGGGGCCACGGCTCGGACCGGCAACCCCCAAGCTCGGCGATGGCACACAGCCAGCCGAGTGACGCCATCGCGCCCCTCGTGTTGAGCGACGCCGGAGTTCCGCGTGATGGCGGGGCGTCGCGGAATACGGCACGAACGGCGCCTGCACGCGCCGTCGGGTCGAGCATGGGGAGGTCGAGCGCGCGCCGGTCGAGCGTAGACCGGTCATGCCGGACTCAGTCGAAAGCCGGGCGGTCGGGCTTGGGCCAGCCGAGCGCGGGCGGGTCAGAAGCATCGCGCGTCGGCCTGGCGTCGAGGAATACGGCACGAAGGTCACCAGCGCGAGCCGTCTGGTCGAGCACGGGCGAATCACACACGCGGCGGTTGAGCGTGGGCCGGTCACGCCGGCATCGGTCTGAAGCCGGGTGGCAGTCGAGCGCGGACCGCTCGGGACCCAGCCAACCAAGCGCGGGGGTGGCCAAATTCCACCAGCCGAGCGCACCTGAATCGAGCGCACGCCGGGCGAAAGCCGGATCGTCGGCGGCGTTCGTGAACTATCCCCGCGCTGGGGGATTGTTTCGGGCATGACAGTTTCAACCCGCACGCGCCCGGCGAGCGAAGCAACGCCGCCCGCCCTCGTCCGCATGCGGATCGTTGCGACCGGGCTGCTCGTGTTCATGGCCGCGACCTTCTTCGTCAGCCGCGCGCTCGTCCCCGTCCACCCCGCCTTCGCGTTCGTCCGCGCGTTCGCCGAGGCGGCGATGGTCGGCGGCCTCGCGGACTGGTTCGCGGTGACCGCGCTGTTCCGCCATCCGCTCGGCCTGCCGATCCCGCACACAGCCATCGTGCCGCACAACAAGGACCGCATCGGCGACACACTCGCGCAGTTCCTCCGCGCGAATTTCCTGATCCCCGTCGTCATCGCAAGGCGAACCCGTCGTCTCGACGTGGCGGGCGCGATCGCACGCTGGCTGACCGATCCGCCCGAGGGGGCCGGGGGGCGCTTTCGCCAGGGCGCGTCGAAGCTGGTCGCGCAGGTGCTCGAGGGTCTCGATCCGGCGCGGCTCGGCGGGATGGTCAAGGCCGGGATCGGCGCCCGCCTGCGCGCGACGGAGGTGTCGCCGATCCTTGGCCAGTTGCTGAAGGCCGCGATCGCCGAGCGCCGCCACGCGCCGCTGCTGGAAAGCGCGATCCGCTGGGCGGCGAAGACGCTGGCCGCAAACGACCACCTCGTCCGCGCGATGGTCCACGACAAGGCCGGCTCGATCCTGCGCTGGACCGGGCTCGACACGACCGTCGCGGACAAGCTCATCAGCGGATTCGACAAGCTGCTCGCGGAGATGGCGGAGGACCCCGAGCATCCGCTGCGCCTGAAGGCGGAGGAGGGGCTCGATCGGCTCGCCTGGGACCTGCAATATGACCGCCGCATGCGCGAGCGCGTCGAGACGATGAAGAACGACCTGCTCGACAATCCGGCAATGCAGCGCTGGCTCGACGGGCTGTGGGAGCAGGCACGCGGTGCTTTACTCGCGATCGCGCGCGATCCGGAGCGCGCCATGGCGGGCAAGCTCGGCGACATCCTGCGCCAATTAGGCGAGACATTGCAGCACGATCCGCGCATGTCGCGGACGATCAACCGGTTCGTGCGGCGTGCGGCGGTCGGCGCGGCGGCGGATTATGGTGACGGCATCGTCAAGCTGGTCTCGGAAACGGTCCGCAGCTGGGACGCCGACACGATCACCCGCCGCCTGGAAAACGCCGTCGGCCGCGACCTGCAATATATCCGCGTGAACGGGACGATCGTCGGCGGCCTGGTTGGGCTGGTGATCCACAGCGTCGATGTGCTGTTGTGATGGGGATCGTTTAGATCGCTCCCGGGAGGCAGGTTCCAAATATCGTCCGGTAGTTTGTGTTGTTAGTCTTGAGGTGGAGGTGATTAGCTTGCCTACGAAGTATCAAGACGCGGCATCGTTTCATTATATCGAATGTCTGGTTTGGGAAGGGGAGCGGAACGGCAGCTTTCGGGAAGGCAGGTGGCATTAGCCGACATTGCGGGGCTCAGCTTTTCCCGAAAAGGATCGAGTTTGAGGAATTAACCGCTGCCTCGTATTGTGGTGTGTGGAACAAGAATATAGGATCAGGCTGTGCAGTCTTACCCTATCGGCATGATCTTACCGGTGCCCGGCTCGGGGCGTCTGGTTCTATTCGAAGCGTATCCGACGAGGGATGTCATTCACCGCGAAATCTGGGGGCGAGAGGTGTTCTTGTTCGACGCCGGCAACCGGCCCGTTTGGCAGATCGCACCGGAACCAGGCGCGACGGACGACATGCACCGGAAGTTCGATGCGACCCGCCCCGCGACCGACACCTTCTCCGCCATCAGCAATATCGAAGGACGATTTTATGCAAGCCGGATCGGCGGTGACACCTTTGTGATCGATATGACGACGGGCGCTGCCTCTTATAGTGGCTGGGCACGGACATAGCCCTTCGTAGCGATCAGATCGCGGGATTGTCGATCTTCGCGCGAGCGTTCCCACAACCAATCGAATTCGGGAATGTCTGGGTTGGGAAGGAAAGCGGACTGGCGGCTTTGAAGGCCAGTTCAATTGAAAGCGGACTCACCGCGTAAGCGCTGACTCCCAACCATTTTCTGTCAGGTCGATCTGGTCGGCTGCGAAAGCTGTGTCGAACCCGTGCTCCCATGGGAAAACGCCACTCCGATCCGGCCAGACAATTTGAAGGCATGGGAACTCGTCGCCGCCGTAAAACCATCGGCTCCAGCCCAAGTGATTGCGGTAGAACCGCTTCGCCACCGGAAATGCATAGGCAAGAAGGTTTTCGAACGCTCTATCCGTTGGCTCGCCTACTGGCAGCGGTAATCCCGCCTTAGCCTCTCGGAACAACTCGCAGAACACGTCATGAGCTACCTCACGCTTCATGCCGAACATGATCAACTCTGGCTGACCCGTGTTAACCCATAACCCCGTGGTAAATGAGAAACCTGGCCCTTCGACGTCGCCAAACACTGCGGTGTCGAACCAGCCATGCTCTCGGACTTTTGCTACAAACGCTCGCTCGGGATCATCTAGTGCCTCAGCCGGCGCGTTCATGGCGGTTCGCATGAGCGTTAGCTAACCCTCCTAATGAACGTCCGCAATCAGGAAGCGCAACAGCCACTCCGAATGCCCTATTCTGGGCGTTTTTTCTGCCGGCCTCGCCCTTCTCGAAAAGGAACGCCAGTTGGTATACGCACTAAGCACTACGGTGCCCACGGTCTAGCCGATCGTCCCCCGCGTCGTTATCAGGTCGCCATGACTAAGACCGCCCGAGAGCTTCGGGCCGAGGCTACCGAATACCGCGAACTTGCAGAGACCTTTAAGGGTGCCTCGTTGCAGCAGGCGCTACTGGAGACCGCGATGGCCCTAGAGCGTCTTGCGGACGACCAAGAGGCCAAGCCAGACCTCTCCCCCTCATCTAGCTGAGCGCTGCCGATACTTAGGTCGACCACGGGTAAGAGCGCCCAAGCTGTAGCCAGCGAACCACGCAATAGTTTCTTCCCACAAATCAATGGGTAACGGGCACTTCAATGGGACGGCTCGGCCTCATGGGCAGCTTCGATGCCCTCCCCGTGCAAGAACGCTATCAGTGAGTCTTCGCTCTCCACGGACATTAACGTAAGTCAGTTTTAGACGCTGCAAAGCCCTGCGATTACTTGTCGTCGCGTTCAGCCCCCCCGACCCAAGAGCGCTCCCTGCGATCTCCCAATGGCCGACTGGACGGCCCGCGTGACTGCCAAGCATATCGACCACGGCGTCCTGCGGTGCCCGGTTGGCGACTGTGAGGGCGAGCTGGGGCAGATGGCATGAGGGACGGTCGGGAATGTCTGAGATGGGCAGAAGAGCGAACCGGCCTCTTCCGGCACCATGATTTGGATAACTAGGTCCGGGTTGATCGGTTATCCAAAAACAATCCACACTAGGCCGATAATGGAAATGCCAAGCGTGATGCACGAAGCCGGAATTGCCAGAAACGCATATAGTGCGTTCGAGGGCTTTTGAGCCGGTTCTGTTACAAAACCGGCCTTAGCCTGTTTGAGGATTACCAATATATCATCGGGCTCATGCGCATAGTCCTCGGCCGCTATGACCAGCTTGCCGCCGCTGCGTTGGGGCATGACTATCGAACGCGCAGCGCTTTTACCATTTAAACGCCGCAATACGGGCTCCCCCAAGGCCGACCAAGAATGGTAAAGCGTCCTGCCCTGGAAGGTCAGTTCTACGCCACCGGTGGTCACGCTTAGCAAATCAGGACGAGCTAAACGACGAAGCGTGCGCACCTGAAGCCATACGAAGAGAAGTGCAATAGCTGCAAAAATTGCGAGAATAGCAAGATCGGCTAGTTCTACGTGATTTTTTCTGACCAGCGCATAGCCATAACTTATAGCCAGGAGCGCAAAGGGAAGCAGAAATGCTACGAGCACAATAGCTTGCGGCACAAGCTTCAGCCTGCTTGCCTTGAGCGTCACGGCACGGTTTTCGGCGTTCATGAACGCCCCTACCTCATAGTGGTTGCTGAAACCTTCCCTCGAGGATCGTGCCGATGGATAAGGTTTGACCCATTTACCGATCCAAATGAACGAATGGCTGAAATCGGGAGCCCGGATCGCCAGCCTGAACGACCGGCTTTGGGCGATAGCGGAATGGCCGAAATGGGAAGGATAGCCGCCGTTCGCTGTTAGGCTTTTCCATTCCACCACAGGCGGAGCCGTTCGGAACCAAGTAAGCTGGCGAAACCGTATCCAAAACTAAGGGCAACAGGGACCAGCACACTCTCGGGAAACCCAGTAGCAGCTTGAACGGCGAAGGCGAGCAATGCCCCGAGGACGAAAGCAATTATCCAGCGCATAGGCACAGCCTAGAGCGGTAAGCGAAGGTCTGCAATTGGGCGATAGTTACCGTCCGAGTTTGCTAATCGCGAATTCGTGTCGCCAATGGAGCTACCGCTCCCAATCCGGCATCGGCCAGCCTTTAGCCTTCGCCAACAACCGCAAGGGCCCGTGCGCGTTCACCGCGAAGGGTTCGTCGGCCCATTCGAAGGTCGGTGCATCCGAAACATGGTCGGAATAGAAGCGGATGTGGGCGTGGTCTCGGGGGATGCCTTCGCGGTCCATCCAGGCCTGGATCATCCGCAGTTTTGCCGGGCCGTAGCAATTCTCGCCTTCGATCCCGGCAAGCAGCACGCCGTCGCGGTCGCGCAGGCTCTCGGTGCCGATCACTGCGTCGAAGCCCAGTCGCTGCGCGATCGCCTCGACGTAGAATCGGTACGACGCGGTCGCCATGACCAGTCGGTAGCCGGCGGCGCGGTCGGTTTCGATCTGCGCGCGGGCGCTGGTGAAGACGCCGTCGCGCATGACGCGGTCGGCGAAGGCTTCGGCGGCTCGGCGTTCTTCGGCGGGCGTCATGCGCTTGCCGAGCATCATCCGCTGCATCAGGTATTTGAGCCGGCCGCGGCTGATCAGCTTGCCGACATAGCCGAGTGCGGCGACTCCGGCGAACGGGACGAGCGCCAGCCGCCACGGTGCGCCGCCTTTCTTCGCGGTGTGGAGCAGGAACGGCGTCCAGGTCGGCGCGTGCGTGATCGTCTTGTCCATGTCGTAGATCGCGAGACGAACGGGCGGGGAGGCGGAAGGCTTTTCGATCATCGTCGTCGCTTACGCCGCATTCATCTTGCCGATCCAGTCACTTTGCCGCAAAGGTGCCCCCGATGAGCGCGATGGCCGATTTCCAGCAGGACGGTGCCGATACCGGCACGCTTCGCTTTACCGGCGATCTGTCGCTCGCGAAGATCGGCAATCTGCCCGATCGGCTCGAGGCGATCGACGCGGCTTCGGTAAAGCATGTCGACCTCAGCGGGGTCGACCGGATCGACACGATCGGCGCATGGGTCGTCCACCGGTTCGCGGCGCGCAACGATGCGACGATCGACGGGCTCGACGAGAACGACCAGGCGTTGTTCGACCAGGTCGTCGCCTCCGACCAGCCGATCGCCGCCAGGCCTGCGAAGGTCGGCGCGCTGTCCCGCGTGGTCGGCGAGATCGGCGACGCGGTCGTGCTGTCGGGCAAGACGATGCTCGGCCTGCTCGGGTTTCTCGGTGCGACGACGATCGCGTTCGGCAGCGTCATCCGCCACCCGCGCCGCTTCCGGTTCAACGCCGTGGTCCAGCGATTCGAGGTAGTCGGCGTTGCCGCGCTCGGCATCGTCGGGCTGATGAGCTTCCTGATCGGCATGGTCATCGCGCAACAGGGCGCGGTCCAGCTGCGGCAGTTCGGCGCGGAGGTGTTCACGATCAACCTGGTCGGTCGCCTGACGATCCGCGAACTCGGCCTGCTGATGACTGCGATCATGGTCGCGGGGCGCTCGGGTTCGGCGTTCGCGGCGCAGTTGGGCACGATGAAGCTCACCGAAGAGATCGACGCGATGCGGACGATCGGCGTGTCGCCGATGGAGGCGTTGGTGCTGCCCCGCGTGCTTGCGGCGATCGTGATGATGCCGCTGCTCGGTTTCTACGCGTCGATCATCGCGATCATCGGCGGTGGGCTGCTGTGCTGGGTGCAGCTCGGCATTCCGCCGGTGACGTTCATCGCGCGCATCCGTGAAGTCGTGCCGATCACCGATCTGTATATCTCGCTGATCAAGGCACCGGTGTTCGGCGCGATCATCGCGATCGCCGGCTGTTTCCAGGGGATGCAGGTCGAATCGGACGCCGAGCAGGTCGGCTTGCGCACCACGTCGGCGGTCGTCCAGGGCATCTTCCTGGTGATCGTGCTCGACGCGTTCTTCGCGGTGTTCTTCACCTGGTTGGGTTGGGACTGATGCCCCGCAAGACGGACAACAAGACAGACGATTTCATCATCTCCGTGAAGGGGCTGAAGAACGCGTTCGGCGATTCGGTGGTGCACGAGGGGCTGGACCTCGACGTGCGGCGCGGCGAGATCCTCGGCGTGGTCGGCGGGTCGGGTACCGGCAAGTCGGTGCTGATGCGCTCGATCATCGGGCTGCAGACGCCGGTCGCGGGTGAGATCACGGTGTTCGGCGAGCCCAATATCGGCCGCGAGGAAACCGAGGCGACCGAGATCCGCAAGCGCTGGGGCGTGCTGTTCCAGGGCGGTGCGCTGTTCTCGACGCTGACGGTGGCCGAGAACGTCGAAGTGCCGTTGCGCGAATTCTATCCGGACCTGTCGCCGGCGCTGCTCGCGGAGATCGCGTCGTACAAGGTGGTGATGACGGGCCTCCCCGCTGACGCCGCGAACAAGTTTCCCGCCGAACTGTCGGGTGGCATGAAGAAGCGTGCCGGTCTTGCCCGTGCGCTGGCGCTCGACCCTGAGTTGCTGTTCCTCGACGAGCCGACCGCGGGGCTCGATCCGATCGGTGCGGCGGCGTTCGACGGGCTGACGCAGTCGTTGCAGAAGACGCTCGGGCTGACGGTGTTCCTGATCACGCACGATCTCGATACGCTGTATGCGATCTGCGACCGGGTTGCGGTGCTGGCCGACAAGAAGGTTATCGCGGTCGGCACGATCGACGAACTGATCGCGCTCGATCATCCGTGGATCGAAGAATATTTCAAGGGGCCACGCGGCCGTGCCGCGGTCGCGACTCAGGAGGCGCACGAGCGCGCCGACGAGCAAGCAGCCCGACACCCTACCGAAGTCCAGTCCAAGCAGTCCGCGCCGGACGACGCCGACGCGACATACGCCGAGAAAGAAGCAAGGACGCGCTGATGGAAACCCGTTCGAACCACGTCCTAGTCGGCGCCGTCGTGCTGATCCTGCTGGCCCTGCTGGCGCTGTTCACCGTGTGGATCGCGCGGATCGGTGGCAAGGAAGAGAAGGAATACGACATCTTCTTCCGCCAGTCGGTCGACGGACTCGCGCGCGGCTCTGCCGTGGTGTTCTCGGGCGTACCGTCGGGGCAGGTGAAGACGATCTCGCTGTGGAAGAACGATCCGCAGTTCGTCCGCGTCCGGATCAGCGTCAACGACGAGACGCCGGTGCTGCAGGGCACGACCGCGTCGATCTCGGGCGTCGGCTTCACGGGCGTCAGCCAGATCTCGCTCGATGGCGCGCGCAAGGGTGCGCCCGCGATCGGCTGCCCCGACACGAAGACGCCGACCGAATGCCCGTACGGCGTGCCGGTGATCCCGACCAAGCTCGGTGGCCTGGGCGCGATCCTGAACTCGGCGCCGCAGTTGCTCGAGCGTCTGTCGACGCTGACCGAGCGCCTTACGGGCTTGCTGACCGACCGTAACCAGGCATCGATCGCGGGTATCCTCGAGAACACCAATCGCCTGACGGATGCGCTCGCGGATCGTGGGCCTGAGATTGCCGCGACGCTTGCGCAGACGCGGGTTGCGATCCAGCAGGCCGGCGATGCCGCGCAGCAGTTCGGTGTGCTCGCCAAGACCACCAACGGCGTGCTGTCCGAGGACGTGAAGCCGGCGATGGCGAACCTGAACAAGGCGATCACCTCCGCACAGCAGAGCGCGGAGACGTTGAACGCTGCGATCGGCGATGCACGGCCAGGCTTGCAGGCCTTCTCCAAGACGACGATCCCCGAGGCAAACCGTCTGGTCCGCGACCTCCGCACGACCGCCGCAGCGCTGTCGTCGGTCGCCGAGAAGGTCGACCAGCAGGGTGCGAGTTCGCTGATCGGGCAGCAGAAGCTCCCGGATTACAAGGGTAAGTGAGGCACGCCATGAAGACACCACTCATCCTGATCGCGATGCTGCCACTCGCCGGGTGCATCAGCTTCGGCGCGAAACCGCCCCCCACGCTGCTGACGCTGACGAGTGCATCGTCGGTGCCGGTCGGCCAGAACCAGGACTCGGCGACCGCGAAGTCGATCACGATCCAGGTCCCGGTCGTGCCGCAGTCGCTGGCGACCGCACGCGTACCGGTGCAGGCGACGCCGACCTCGATCGCGTACGTGACTAACGCGCAGTGGGCCGAGCCCCCGGCGCGGCTGTTCTCGCGGTTGGTGTCGGATACGGTTGCGGCGCGGACCGGGCTGGTGGTGCTGTCGACGGCGCAGTCGGTCGGCGATCCCGGCGGGTTGCTCGGTGGCGAGCTGCGGTCGTTCGGTCTCGATGCTACGACGCGCGAGGCGGTCGTGACGTTCGATGCGTCGCTGACCCGCGTCGGCAAGACGACGGTCGAGAAGCATCGCTTCGAGGCACGCGTGCCGGTGTCGGCGATCGACGCACCTTCGGCAGCGGCCGGGATCAACCAGGCGGCGAACCAGGTCGCGACGCAGGTGGCGGACTGGATCGGTCGGTGAACGCCGCTTCGTTCTGAACGCGGCGTCGTTCTGAACGCGGCGTCGGTCTGAGCGTTGACTCTCTCTGACGAGGAGAGCGACGATGCCACAGGGCGACAAGAGCGCGTACACCGACAAGCAAAAGCGCAAGGCCGCGCATATCGCCGACGGCTATGAAGAGCGCGGCGTTTCGGAGAAGGAAGCCGAGGCTCGGGCGTGGGCTGCGGTGAACAAGGATTCGGGTGGGGGTAATCTGTCCGGCTCGGGCCGCGGTAAGCCCGATACGCATGCGTCTTCGCATGAGGGCGGGAAGCAGGCTGCTGGGCGTAGCGCGGCGGCGAAGTCTGCGGCGGCGAAGAAGGGTTGGGAGACCCGGCGGAAGAAGGCGAACGGCTGACAGGACTTTGATCCTCCCCTGCAAGGGGAGGTGGCTGGCGCTTGCCAGACGGAGGGGTGACGTCCTCTCAATAGCGCGGCTACCCCTCCGTCAGTCCTTCGGACTGCCACCTCCCCTTGCAGGGGAGGAATGAAGTCTGCCTCAACCCGCTAGCGTCGCTTCAGCTTCGGCTAGATGCAGGCGTTCCACCATCTGGCCATTGAGGCGGATTGCACCCTTGTCGGCATTCTCGGGCTCGGAAAAGGCGGCGACGATCGTGCGCGCCCATGCCAACTCCTCCTCATTGGGGCCAAAACCGGCGTTGGCCGCATCGATCTGGGAGGGGTGGATCAGCGTCTTGCCGTCGAACCCGAGCATTGCGCCTTGCGTGCACTCGGCGGCGAAGCGGGGCGGGTCGTCGAGGGCGTTGCAGACGCCGTCCAGCGCCACGATCCCGGCAGCACGGGCGGCCATGATCGTCGCGGTGAGAGCGGGGATCAGCGGCATGCGGTCTGGGCCGAGGCGGCAGCGCATCTCCTTGGCAAGGTCGTTGGTGCCGGCGATCAGTGCGGTGAGGTGCGTTTCGGCTGCCGCTGCGGAGAGTGCGGGCAGCGAAAGGATCGCGGCGCAGGTCTCGATCATTGCCCAGATTGGTGGGCCGTCTTCGCCGAGGGATGCGCGGACCGCGATCAGGTCGGCGACCGACGAGACCTTGGGGACGAGCACCGCGGCGACGCCTGTCGTGCGGATCGCGGCGATGTCGTCGGCATACCAGGGGGTGTCGAGGCCGTTGACCCTGACTACCAGTTCGCGCTCGCCGAAGCCGCCTTCGCGGACCGCCTCGATGACGCGGTCCCGTGCTGCGGCCTTCTCGTCGGGGGCGACGGCGTCTTCCAGGTCGAGGATGACGACGTCGCAATCGAGCGTCCGCGCTTTGGCGATGGCGCGGGCGTTCGAGGCGGGCATGTAGAGCGCGCTGCGGCGGCGTCTGATCGTCATGCTAGCGGCCGTTGCGGATCAGGTGACGACGTCGGGCGCGGTGCGGCCGGTGTGCTGGGCGATGCTCGCAATCGACTCCGCGGCGGCGACGATGCTGGCGAGCATCTCGCCGGTATCGCGGTCGAGGTTGCCGCCTATCGGCTCGTAGCGTTCGAGATACACGCGCAAGGTCGCGCCGGTGGTGCCGGTGCCCGAGAGGCGGAACACGACGCGGCTGCCGCCTTCGAACAGGATGCGGACGCCCTGGTTGCGGCTAATCGAGCCGTCGGTCGGGTCGGTATAGGCGAACTCGTCCGCGGTCTCGACGGTGAGGTCGCCGAATTGCTGGCCGGGGAGGGTGGCGAGGCTGGCGCGCAACGCTGCCATCAACGCGTCGGCGCGCGGGGTCTCGACGCCTTCGTAATCGTGGCGGGCATAATAGTTGCGGCCGAACTTCGTCCAGTGATCGCGGGCGATCGCGTCGACGCTTTCACCGCGCACCGCGAGGATGTTGAGCCACAGGAGGACTGCCCACAGGCCGTCCTTCTCGCGGACATGGTCGGAGCCGGTGCCGGCGCTTTCTTCGCCGCAGATCGTCGCCATGCCAGCGTCGAGCAGATTGCCGAAGAATTTCCAGCCGGTTGGGGTCTCGTAAGCCGGGATGCCGAGCGCTTCGGCCACGCGGTCGGCGGCGGCGCTGGTCGGCATCGAGCGGGCGATGCCCTTGAGACCACCTGCGTAACCGGGCGCGAGGTGCGCATTGGCGGCCAGCATCGCGAGGCTGTCCGAGGGGGTGACGAAGCGGTGCTTGCCGATGATCAGGTTGCGGTCGCCGTCGCCGTCCGATGCTGCGCCGAAATCGGGTGCGTCGGGCGCCATCATCGTCTCGTACAAGGCGTGCGCGTGGACGAGGTTGGGGTCGGGGTGATGACCGCCGAAATCGGGAAGGGGCTCGCCGTTGCGGACGGTGCCGGGCGCGAAGCCGAGGCGGCGTTCGAGGATCTCGGTCGCGTAGGGCCCGGTGACCGCGCTCATCGCGTCGAACGCCATCGTCAGTTTCGCCGCGCGAATGGCGTCGAAGTCGAACAGCGTTTCCATGAGCGCGGCGTAGTTCTCGACCGGGTCAACGACCTCGACGGGCATCGTGCCGACCGTGACTTCGCCGTCGGTGTCGAGGTCGATGTCTTCGGCGTCGACGGTCAGCCAGCGGTCGATCTCGAGCGTCCGTGCGTTGATCGCGTCGGTGACGGACTCAGGGGCGGGGCCGCCATTGGCGATGTTGTACTTGATCCCGAAATCCTCGTCGGGACCGCCGGGGTTGTGGCTCGCCGAGAGGACGAGGCCACCGATCGCGCGACGCTTGCGGATCATGTGGCTGGCCGCCGGGGTCGAGAGGATGCCGCCGCGGCCGACGATCACGCGGCCGAAGCCGTTAGCTGCCGCCATGCGGATCGCGACCTGGATCACTTCGCGGTTGAGGAAGCGGCCATCGCCGCCGATGACCAGCGTCGCGCTGGCCTTGTCCGCGACGACGTCGAACACGCTCTGGACGAAGTTCTCGGCGTAGTTCGGCTGCTGGAAAACCTTTACCTTCTTGCGCAGGCCCGACGTGCCGGGCTTCTGGTCGGTGTACGGCGTGGTCGATACGGTGCGGATCATGCGGTCCCCGTCAGGCTTGCGTAAAGGTCTGCGTAGCGGCGACCGCTCTCGTCCCACGAGAAGTCCGCGCGCATCGCGTTGCGCTGCAACATGGACCAGCGATCGGGGCGTGCATAGAGGGCCATCGTTCGGCGTAGCGCGTGGCTGAGCGCTTCGGGCGTGACGCCGTCGTGCTGGATGCCGGTGGCGACGCCCGCGGCGATCGCGGCTTCGTTGGCGTCGATCACGGTGTCGGCGAGGCCCCCGGTGCGCGCGACGACGGGGATGCAGCCGTAAGCCAGGCCGTAGAGTTGGGTCAGGCCGCAGGGTTCGAACCGCGACGGGATCAGGATCGCGTCGGCGCCGCCTTGCAGCAGGTGCGACACGGGTTCGTCATAGCCGATGCGGACGCCGATCCGGCCTGGGTGGCGTTCGGCGGCAGCGAGAAAAGCGAGTTCCAGGACGGTGTCACCCGAGCCGAGCAGCGCAAGACGGCCGCCGAGCGCGACGAGTTCATCAAGCGCGCCGGCGAGGACGTCCATGCCCTTCTGCCAGGTGAGGCGGCTGATGACGGTGAAGATCGGGCCGTCGCCGGTGTCGAGGCCGAACAAGGTCTCGATCGCGCGCTTGTTGATGCGGCGGCGGGAGAGCGTGCGCGCGGTGTAGCGGGCGGGGAGGGACGCGTCGGTCTCCGGGTTCCAGACGGCGGGGTCGATGCCGTTGACGATCCCGGTGACGCGGCCGGCGCGGTCGTTGATCAGGCCTTCGAGGCCCATGCCGAATTCGCCGCGGCGGATCTCGGCGGCGTAGGTCGGGCTGACGGTGGTGATCGCGTCGGCGGCTTCGAGACCGGCCTTGAGGAAGCCGACGCCGCCGTAATATTCGACGCCGTCGAGCGCGAAGGCTTCGTCGGGGAGTGCGAGGTCGGCGAAGATGTCGTGGCCGTAGCGTCCCTGGAACGCGATGTTGTGGATCGTGACGACGGTCTTGGCGGGGGCGCCGGGGCCGGGGGCATAGCGGAGATAGGCGGGGGCCATCGCCGCCTGCCAGTCGTGCGCGTGGAGGATGTCGAAGTCGTAGCCGGGGATTGCGCCCGAGGCGAGGTCGGCGGCGGCGCGGCTGAACGCGGCGAAGCGGCGCCAGTTGTCGGACCAGTCCGCGCCGGTCGCGTCGCCGTAGGGGCCGCCGCCTCGGGCGAATAGCGCGGGGGCGTCGAGGACCAGCAGCGCGTGGTCGCCGATCTTAGCTTTCAGGATGCGGGCTTCGGTGCCGAGAAGGTCGGTGTAGCGGTGGACGACTTTCACGCGCTTGGTGACGGCGGCGAGGGCTGGGTAGCCGGGGAGGAAGGTCGTGAGCGCGACGTTATGCGGCGCCAATGCGGCTGGGAGCGCGCCGACGACGTCTGCGAGACCGCCGGTTTTTATGAGGGGGTAGGCTTCCGAGGCGACGGAGAGGACGCGCATCAAATCCTCCCCGGCACGGGGAGGGGGACCGTTCGCCACTGGCGAATGGTGGAGGGGGCTCGCCGCCAACGTATCGCTTGTGGAAGCCCCCCTCCACCATGCGATGCATGGTCCCCCTCCCCGTGCCGGGGAGGATTTGCGTTGGTCCTCATGCCGTCAGTCGGTCGATCATGGATTTGGTTACCAGTACGACGCCGTTGTCGGTGCGGCGGAAGCGTTGGGCGTCGGATTCTGCGTCCTCGCCTACGATCAGGCCGTCGGGGATTTCGACGCCGCGATCGACCACCACTTTCGACAGGCGGGCGCCGCGGCCGATCACGCAGTGCGGGAGGATCACCGCTTGATCGAGCATCGAGTAGCTGTGCGCGCGTGTGCCGGTGAAGATCAGGCTGCGGTGGATCGATGAGCCGGAGATGATGCAATCGCCCGACACGAGGCTCGACACAGCCTCGCCGCGGCGGCCGTCGTCGGCGTGGACGAACTTCGCGGGTGGCGTGACCTCCGAATAGGTCCAGAGCGGCCAGCTGCGATCGTAGAGGTCGAGCTTGGGCACGACGTCGGTAAGGTCGATGTTGGCCTCCCAATAGGCGTCGACCGTGCCGACATCGCGCCAATATGCGTCGACTTCGCTGCCCGAGCGGACGCAGCTGTCGGAGAAGCGGTGCGCGACTGCCTTGCCGTGCTTGACGAGGTACGGGATGATGTCCTTGCCGAAATCGCGCGACGATCCTGGCGTCTCGGCATCGCGACGGAGTTCGTCGAACAGCAGTTTCGTGTGGAAGACATAGATCCCCATCGACGCCAGCGCGATGTCAGGATTGCCAGGGATCGCAGGCGGATCGGCGGGCTTCTCGACGAACGCGGTGACGTTGTCGTGCTCGTCGACGGCCATCACGCCGAAGCCGACCGCCTCCATCCGCGGCACTTCGAGGCAGGCGATCGTGACGTCCGCGCCGGTCTCGCAATGCTGTTGCAGGATCAGCTCGTAATCCATCTTGTAGATGTGGTCGCCGGCCAGGATGACCATGTATTCGGGCGCGTGGCTCTCGATGATGTCGATGTTCTGGTAGACCGCGTCGGCGGTGCCCTCGTACCATTGGAACTCGCTGATCCGCTGCGACGCGGGCAGGATGTCGAAGCTCTCGTTGCGTTCCGAGCGCAGGAAGTTCCAGCCGCTCTGGAGATGGCGGATCAGCGAATGCGCCTTGTACTGCGTCGCGACGCCGATCCGGCGGATGCCCGAGTTGATCGCGTTGGACAGTGCGAAATCGATGATGCGCGCCTTGCCGCCGAAATACACCGCGGGTTTCGCGCGCGTATCGGTCAGCTCCATTAGGCGACTGCCGCGGCCGCCGGCCAGCACATACGCCATCGCGTCGCGCGCCAATGGCTGTCCCCGCCGTTCCACCATGTCCGTCTCTCCCTAATATTCAGCAGTATAACGCGCCGTCACCCGCCGGTTGTTCCGTCGTTGCGCCGGATCGGTCTTCGAACTCGATCAGCCTTCATATTCGAGCATTATCGTCGCCAGCGGCGGCAGCGTGACCCAGGCCGCGCCGTCCTTCGCGACGACGCCGCCGAGATTGCCGAGCCCACTGCCCCAATAGTCGTGCGCGTCGCTGTTGATGATCTCGCACCAGCGGCCATCGAGTGGCAGCGGCACGCGGTAGGGCGCGCGGGCGATCGGCGTCATGTTGGCGACGATCGCGATCGGCTTCGCGCCGGGGGCCTTGCGCAACCAGGCGAACACCGAATTGGTGGCGTCGTCGGCGACCAGCCATTCGAAGCCCTCCGCCTCGCAGTCGCGGGCGTGCAGCGCCGGCTTCTCGCGGTAGACGGTGTTCAAGTCGCGGACGAGGTTGCGGATGCCCTCATGACTGCGGGCGTTGCGCAGGTCCCAGTCGAGCGCGCGCGCTTCCGACCATTCGCGACGCTGTGCAAATTCCTGCCCCATGAAGAGCAGTTTCTTGCCCGGATAGCCCCACATGAATGCGTAATAGGCGCGCAGATTGGCGAATTGCTGCCAGTCGTCGCCGGGCATCTTGGTCAGCAGCGAGCCCTTGCCGTGGACGACCTCGTCATGGCTCAAGGGCAGGACGAAGTTCTCGCTGAACGCGTAGACGAGCCCGAAATTGATCTCGCCGTGGTGGTGCTTCCGGTGCAGCGGATCGCGCGCCATGTACTGGAGCGTGTCGTGCATGAAGCCCATGTTCCACTTGAACCCGAAGCCGAGTCCCCCGCTCTTGCCGTCGTCGCTCACAGGCGCGGATACGCCGGGCCATGAGGTCGATTCCTCGGCGATCGTGAAGACGCCGGGGTGCTGGCCGTAGATTTCGCGGTTCATGTCGCGGAGGAACGCGACGGCTTCCCAATTCTCGCGGCCGCCGTCTGCGTTGGGGATCCATTCGCCGCTCTTGCGCGAGTAATCGCGGTACAGCATCGACGCGACCGCATCCACGCGCAGGCCGTCAATATGATAGCGCTCGGCCCAGAACAGCGCGTTGTTGACGAGGAACGACGTGACTTCGCGCCGCCCGAAATTGTAGATCGCGGTGTTCCAGTCGGGGTGGAAGCCGAGCCGCGGATCCTCGTGTTCGTACAGCGCGGTGCCGTCGAACTTGGCGAGCCCGAATGCGTCGGTCGGGAAATGCGCGGGGACCCAGTCGAGCAGCACGCCGATCCCGGCGAGATGTGCGCCATCGACGAACCGCGCAAAGCCATCGACATCGCCGAAGCGCGCGGACGGCGCGTAGAGGCCGGTGGTCTGGTACCCCCAGCTCGGGTCGTACGGGTGTTCGCTGATCGGCAGGAATTCGATGTGCGTGAAGCCCATCTCGACCACGTACGGGATCAGGCGGTCGGCGAGCGCGTCCCAGGTCAGGAACCAGCCGTCGGCGTCGCGGTCCCACGATCCGGCATGGACCTCATAGATGCTGATCGGCACGCGGCGCGGATCGACCGACGACCAATGCTTGCGGTGATCGGTGTCGGCCCATTCGTGCGCAAGTTTCCGCGTGATCGAGGCGTTGGCGGGGCGGAGTTCGGACGCGAACGCGAACGGGTCGGCCTTGAGCGGCTGTAGCTGGCCGTCGGGGCCGACGATCTCGAACTTGTAGGCGCGGTATTCGGCGATGTCGGGAATGAAGATCTCCCACACGCCGACGTCGCCGCGCTTGCGCATCGCGTGGCGGCGGCCGTCCCAGTCGTTGAAGTCGCCGACCACGGATACGCGCTGCGCATTGGGGGCCCAGAGCGCGAAGTGGACGCCATGCGCGCCTTCGTGCTCGATCAGGTGTGCGCCCATCTTGTCATGGAGGCGGCGGTGCGTGCCCTCCGCCATCAGCAGGTCGTCGATCGGGCCGAGCACGGGGCCGAAGCTGTACGGGTCGGTGACCCACCACGAGGTGTCGCCCGCCTCGGCGTGGTATTTCACCGGCTGTTGCGTGCCGTCGATCGGACCCTCGAACAGGCCGCGATCGTCGATCCGGGGGAGGGTGCCGAGCGCGGTGCCGTCGAGTGCGTGTGCCTCCGCGGTGTCCGCGCCGGGCAGCCAGACGCGTGCGAACACGCCGGTCGGGCCGCTGTGGACGCCGAGCAGCGAGAACGGATCGTCGTGACGCCCTTCGAGGAGGGCAACGATGGCGCCTTCGGGTGGCTTCACATCACCGTCCAGATTTCCCGCGCATATTCGCGGATCGTGCGGTCGGACGAGAACCAGCCGACGCGCGCGACGTTGCGGACGGTCGAGGCGACCCACGCGTCGCGGTCGTTCCAGCGCGTGTCGACGGCGCGCTGCGCAGTGGCGTAACTGTCGAAGTCGGCGGCGAGCATGAACCAGTCGCCCTCGTACAGCCCGCCCATCAGCCCGGCATAGCGCGTCTTGTCATCGGGCGAGAACACGCCGGATGCGATCGCCGACACTGCCTGGCGCAGTTCGTTCGAACCGTCGATGACGCTGCGCGGATCATAGCCGTTGGCGCGCTTCGCCTCGACCTCGTCCGCGGTCATGCCGAAGATGAAGATGTTGTCGTCGCCGACGCGGTCCTTGATCTCGATATTCGCGCCGTCGAGCGTGCCGATCGTCAGCGCGCCGTTCATCGCGAACTTCATGTTGCCGGTACCCGATGCCTCGAGCCCTGCGGTCGAGATCTGTTCGCTGAGGTCGGCGGCGGGGATGATCTTCTCCGCCAGCGACACGTTGTAGTTGGGCAGGAACGCGACTTTGAGCAGGCCACCGACCGACGGATCGGCGTTGATCCGGCGGGCGACGTCGTTCGCCAGCTTGATGACGAGCTTCGCGTTGTGATAGCTCGACGCCGCCTTGCCCGCGAACAGCTTCACGCGGGGCGTCCAGTCCCGCTCGGGATGGCTGCGGATCTGGTCGTAGAGCGCGACCGTCTCGATGATGTTGAGCAGCTGGCGCTTGTATTCGTGGATGCGCTTGATCTGGACGTCGAACATCGCATCCGGATCGACGCGGAGCCCCATCGTCTCCTTGATATGATTAGCCAGTGCCACCTTGTTCGAACGCTTCACGCTCGAAAAGCGCTCCCTGAAACCGGAATCGTCCGCGAAAACATCCAGATCGACGAGCTTTTCGGCGTCGTCGAGGAAGCCGTTGCCGATCGCATCGCGGATCAGCGCGGTCAGGCCGGGGTTGCATTGCTGGAGCCAGCGGCGCGGCGTGATGCCATTCGTCTTGTTGTTGATCCGCGTCGGGTAGAGCTTGTGCAGATCGGCGAAGACCGTCTTCTTCATCAACTGCGTGTGCAGCGCGGCGACGCCGTTGACGCTGTGCGAGCCGGCAAAGGCGAGGTTCGCCATCCGCACGCGCCGCTCGCCGCCTTCGTCGATCAGGCTGATCGCCGAGATTGCGCGGTCGTCGATGCCTTCCGCGCCGCGAGCTTCACGCAACAGCTTGGCGTTGATTGCGTAGACGATCTGCATGTGGCGTGGGAGCAGGCGCTCGAACAGCGGCAGCGGCCAGCTCTCCAACGCCTCGGGCAACAGCGTGTGGTTGGTGTAGCCGAAGGTGGCACGCGTGATCTTCCACGCCTCGTCGAACGCGAATTCGTGATGGTCGATCAACAGCCGCATGAGTTCGGCGACCGACACCGCGGGATGCGTGTCATTGAGCTGGATCGCGGCCTTGTCCGGCAGAGTGCGGATGTCGCCGAAATACTGGATGTGGCGGCGGACGATGTCCTGGATCGACGCGGACGAGAAGAAATACTCCTGGCGGAGGCGGAGTTCCTGGCCGGCGGCGGTTGAGTCGTTGGGGTAGAGGACGCGGGTAAGTGTCTCGGCGCGCGTCTGATCGGCAAGCGCGCCCGAGAAATCGCCGGCGTTGAAGCGGTCGAGCTTGATCGGGTCGAACGCGCTGGCGGTCCAGAGGCGGAGCGTGTTGACGTGCTTGCCGCGCCAGCCGACGACGGGCGTGTCGACGGCCGTCGCCTCGACCGCCTCGGACGGACTCCAATGGACCTGACCGTTGTCCGCCGCCGTCACTTCACCGCCGAAGCCGACGAAATAGGCGCTCTCGCGGCGTTCGAATTCCCAGGGATTGCCGTGCGCGAGCCAGTTCTCGGGCATCTCGACCTGCCAGCCATCGTCGATCCGCTGGCGGAACATGCCGTTCACGTAGCGGATGCCGTAGCCATAGGCGGGCAGTGCGAGGCTCGCCATGCTCTCCATGAAGCAGGCGGCGAGGCGGCCGAGTCCACCGTTGCCGAGCGCTGCGTCGGGCTCGATCTCTTCGAGTTCGGCGAGGTCGACGCCGTGGAGCTTCAGCGCCTGCGTGACTTCGTCGTTGCGCTGGAGGTTGGTCACCGCGTCGCGCAGCAGCCGGCCGATTAGGAATTCGAGGCTGAGATAATAGACGCGCTTGGCACCGGCCGCGTGCGCCGCCTTGGTCGAGGCCATCCAGCGTTCGACGATGTCGTTGCGGACGGTCAGGATCGTCGCGGCGAGCCAGTCGTGCGGGCGGGCGGCCTGCGCGTCCTTGCCGATGCGGTGGACCAGCGTGTCGAGGATCGAGTCGGCCAGATCCTGGATGACGGGTGCTTGAACGGGCGGCTGTACGGCAGGATCTGAGGTCACGCGGTTTCCGAAATCGTTACGGTCGCGGCGATCCTAGCCGTCCGCGAGCCGATGTCACGCGGACTTCCTTCCCGTGATGGAAAAGAAGGTTGCCGATCAATGCTTTGAATTTGGGATGATCCATCACCGCGCTGGGGCGGTGGTGGACAGGGTAGGGTTCGAACCTACGTAGGAGAAACTCCGGCAGATTTACAGTCTGCTGCCTTTAACCACTCGGCCACCTGTCCAGGCCGCTTTTGCAAGCGCCGCTCTTTCAAGCGAGGCGGCTCAATGGCGAAGCGCGCCCCGCCTGTCAACGCGGGTTTTGCGAAGTTTCGTGGTTCATAGTTGCCGCGGGCGCGGAATGCCGACAAGGACGCGGCATACACAGACACGATAGAGAGCGAATATGGCACGCAAGGGACACAGGCCGAGCAAGGCACCGGCAGGCCGCCCCCGCTTCTGGGGCAAGCACGCGGTGGGCGCTGCGCTCGCCAATCCGGAGCGCACGGTGCGAAAGATCCTCGGCACCCGCGAGGCGCTGGCCGGGTTCGACCTGCCGGCCGACGTGCCGGTGACCTATGCCGAGGCGATGGATCTGGCGCGGCTGGTGCCGGGCGACGCGCCACACCAGGGCGTGGTGATCGAGGTCGAGCCGCTCGAGGACATGTGGCTCGCCGACCTGCTCGAGCACGGCAAGGACGACAATCGCCCGCTGGTGATCCTGGACGGCGTGACCGATCCGCATAACGTCGGCGCGATACTGCGCTCGGCTGCGGCGTTCGATGCGCTTGGGATCATTACGCCTGATCGGAATGCGCCGCCGGAATCGGGGACGATCGCTCGGGCTGCGTCTGGTGCGCTTGAGAGCGTGCCTTGGATTCGGGTGGTGAACCTCGCGCGCGCTCTGGAAGAGATCGCCGCGGCGGGGTTCTGGCGGATCGGGCTGACGGGCCATGCGACGCAGACGCTGTCGGAAGCGATGGGCACGCAGCGGATTGCGATCGTACTCGGCGCAGAAGGCGAGGGCATGCGGCAGAATACCGAGCAGCATTGCGACGAGCTGGCGAAACTGCCGATCTCGGAGAAGGTGGAGAGCCTCAACGTGTCGAACGCCGCGGCGATCGCGCTGTATGCGGTGACGACGCGGTGACCCGAACTCCCTCGCCCCTACGGGGAGAGGGAAGGGGCCCGCCGCCCTTGCGGTGGGAAGGGAGAGGGGCGTGAGGCTCGGGACCTGGATCCCAACAGCCCCTCTCCCTTCCGGCGCAAGCGCGCCTCCCTCCCTCTCCCCGAAGGGGCGAGGGACAGGGGAATCAGTCCTCCGCTGCGATCTTTATCTTCAGGCCATCCAGCCCGTCGGTCAGCTCGATCTGGCACGACAGCCGTGAAAACTCATCGCGGTCATTCGTCGAGTCGAGCAGGTCATCCTCGTCCGGCCCCATCGGCTTCAGTTTGGCCGCAAAGTCCGGGTCGACATGGACGTGGCAGGTGGCGCACGAGCAACAGCCGCCGCACAGCGCCAGGATCTCGTCGATCCCGGCGTCGCGGATGACTTCCATCACCGAAAGGCCCGCCTCGCCGATGATCTCGCGTTCTTCCCCTTCGCGCGTCACGACGATAAGCTTGGGCATGTCATTCTCCGAAAAATCTTCGTGCGTTCATGCCGTTGCGCGAGCCAGGGATCAAGCATCATGGGCCTGAGCGCAGAGCAACTCGAAACCGCGATGGCGGCGTTGTGCGAGATCGAGCCGGCGTTCGCGGTCGCGGTGGGCAATGCGGGTCACCCCGCGCCCCGGATCAGCGAGCGCGGCTTTGCGACGTTGCTGCGCACGATCGTCGGCCAGCAGGTAAGTGTCGCCTCGGCCGCGGCGGTGTGGAACAAGCTCGACGCGGTGGTCGGCGGCGCAGGCGATCCGGCGAAGATCGTCGCCGCCAGCGACGAGTTGCTGAAGAGCGCGGGACTGTCGCGCCAGAAGCTCGGCTATGCGCGCAGCCTCGCCGACGAGGTGACGAGCGGGCGGCTCGATCTGACCAACCTGCCCGAGGACGACGAGGAGGCGATCGCCGCGCTGGTCCGCGTGAAGGGGATCGGCCGCTGGTCGGCTGAGATCTACCTGCTGTTCGCGGAAGGGCGGACGGACATCTGGCCAGCGGGCGACCTCGCGATCCAGATCGAGGTCGGGCGGATCCTTGGCCACGAGACCCGGCCGAGCGAGAAACTGACTCGCGAGGTGGCGGAGGCCTGGCGCCCCCACCGCGGCGCGGCGGCGATCTTCGCGTGGCATCATTACCAGGCGGACATGAAGGTCATCTGACCTCCTTGCTCCCCTCCCTGGAAGGGAGGGGCGGGGGTGGGTCGGTTTCCGCATGTTTGGACGGTGGTGGCTCGAGCAGGCCTACCCACCCCCAGCCCCTCCCTTTCAGGGAGGGGAGGCGCTTCCCATATATTGCTCGCGTACACCCGCACACGTCGGCCCGGCGAAAGCCGAGATCTCTCCATTTGAATGGCTACACCCGCCAATCAGAATACCCCAGCGTTCGCTGGGGTGACGGAAGCGGGTCAGCGCATTGTCGCCCGACTCGCCGGCCACGCCTTGTCCCCTTCCCCTCGTTCCGGCAAAGCACCCCCCGATGTCAGCCCCCAATCTCCCCGCGTCCGACTTCGCCAACTCGCTCGCCGAGAGCCACCGCACCGTCGTCGTCCCCGAAGGCGCGTCGTTCTGGCGGCGGCTGTTCGCGTTCGTGGGGCCGGGGTATCTCGTCGCAGTCGGCTATATGGATCCGGGCAACTGGGCGACCGACATCGCCGGCGGCTCCGCGTTCGGGTACACGTTGCTGTCGGTCGTCCTGCTGTCGAACCTGATGGCGATGGTCCTGCAAGCGCTCTCCGCACGCCTTGGCATCGTCGCAGGACTCGATCTCGCGCAGGCCTGTCGCGCGCATTATTCGAAGCCGGTCTCCGTCGCGCTCTGGTTCCTATGCGAGATCGCGATCATCGCGTGCGACCTTGCCGAGGTGCTCGGCACGGCGATCGCGCTGAAGCTGCTGTTTGGCCTGCCGTTGGTCTACGGCGTCGTCCTCACCGCACTCGACGTGTTCCTGATCCTCGCGCTGCAACGCTTCGGGTTCCGCAAGCTGGAGGCGTTCGTCGTCGCCTTGCTCGTGATCATCGCGGGGTGCTTCATCTTCGAGCTGTTCCTGGCGCGGCCCGAATGGGCGGGCGTGCTTGGCGGGCTCGTTCCGACGACGCAGATCGTGACGAACCCGGCGATGCTCTACATCGCGATCGGCATCCTCGGCGCGACCGTGATGCCGCACAATCTCTACCTCCACTCGTCGATCGTCCAGACGCGTGCCTTCGCCAAGGACACTGCGGGCAAGCGCGACGCGATCACGATGGCGACGATCGACGGCACGGTCGCGCTGGGCCTCGCGTTCTTCATCAACGCGGCGATCCTGATCCTCGCGGCGGCGACCTTCCACGTCGCCGGGCGGACCGACGTTGCCGAGATCGATCAGGCGTACCAGCTGCTTGCACCGATGCTGGGGATGGGTGCGGCGAGTGTGCTCTTCGCGGTCGCGCTGCTCGCGTCGGGTCAGAACTCGACGGTGACGGGAACGCTCGCGGGTCAGATCGTGATGGAGGGCTTCCTCAACCTGCGCATGCCGGTCTGGGCGCGGCGGCTGGTGACGCGGCTGCTGGCGATCGTGCCGGCGGTGTTCGTGGTCGGTGCTTCGGGTGATGCGGGGGCGACCAAGCTGCTGGTGCTCAGCCAAGTCGTGCTGAGCCTGCAACTTCCGTTCGCCGTCGTGCCGCTCGTCAAGTTCACCGGCGACCGCACGATCATGGGCGAACTGGTCAGCCCGGCGTGGCTGAAGGTTCTCGCCTGGGTGATCGCCGCGGTGATCATCGGGCTGAACGGCACTTTGCTCTACGGCATGCTGTAAATACGAAAACGGCGGCCGATCGCTCGGCCGCCGTCTCGTCGTTTCTAGCTTCGGCTGAAGCTCAACGGCACTTCACGTTGCCGCGGTCGACCGAGCGGCCGAGCAGTGCGCCGCCACCGGCACCCGCCAGCGTACCGAGCGTGCCGCCACCGATCAGGTTGGCCAACGCGCCGCCGCCGAGGGCGCCAATCACGAGGCCGGTCGTGCCGTCGTTGCGCTTGCAATAGGCGCGGCCGTCGCGACCACGATAGATGCGGTCGTTGCGGCCGAGGCGGCGCTCGCGATACTTGCCGTCACGGTAGCTGTTCGACGGATCCCAGTTGCGGTCGTCGCCACGCCAATTGCGATCGTTGCCGCGACGGTCGTTGTTGAAACGGCGATCGTCACGATCGCGACGGTCGTTGTTGTCGCGGCGATCGTCGTAACGCTGTGCGGTCGCGGCGGTCGGCAGCATCGCCGGCGCGGCAACGGCGACCGACATCAATGCTGCGATAAGATGCTTCTTCATGGGATAATCTCCTGAGCTATGCCGGTGTAACTTGCGCCACTCCGTAAAAGTTCATTCTTCGGCTTTCGTGCGGATGGCGGAGGGCTTGCACCGGTTTGCACCGGCCGATAGCAATCGAGCGATGAAGGTCGAAGGCAGCTATCGTGACAACGGGTTCGCGCATCTTCGCGGACTGATACCGGTCGAGGTGACCGATGCTTTCCTGCGCCGGCTCAAGCAGGATCTGGCGCTGGACCGGGTGGATCTAAGCAAGGTCACGCAGCATCCCAATCTGCTGAAACGTGCCGCGTTCGAGGTTTACGGTCGGCAATATCCGCCGATGTTGCAATTCCTTTGGGGACTGACGCCGATCGTCAGCCAGCTCGTCGGGCGCGACCTGTTGCCGACCTATGATTATTTCCGGATCTACCGCGAGGGCGACGTCTGCATGGTGCATTCGGACCGCCAGGCGTGCGAGCACAGCCTGTCGTTGACGCTCGATTACAGCGACGGTGCGCCCTGGGATCTGGAGGTCGGCACCGTACGAACCGAGCCAAGCTCGCGCGTTACGGACGACTTTGGCGCGGAGCCATATGCGGCGATCGCGATGGAGGTCGGCGATGCGGTCCTGTACCAGGGCGTGCACCACCGCCACGGCCGGATGACGCCGAACCCGAACGGCTGGTCGGCGCATCTTTTCCTGCACTGGGTCGACCGCGACGGGCCCTACCGCGATCAGGCGCTGGAAGGCGAAACCAGCCGCGCGAAGGCCGACTTCCACTTCATCTGACGCGCGTCAGACCTTGTCGGGGCTGGCCATTGAGCAGTCGTGGCCGTTGCCGGTCTCGACCTGTAACGTGGCGTGGCCGATGCCGAATTTGTCGTGGAGCATCGTCCTGGCGTCGCTGAGGAACCGGTCGCCGGGGTGGCCGGCGGGCATTACGAGGTGCGCGGTGAGGACGGGTTCGGTGGTGCTCATCGGCCAGATGTGAAGATCATGGATCTCGGTGACGCCGGGCAGGCTGCACAACGCGTCGTCGACATGGTCGAACTCGATCCCGCGGGGGACGGCGGACAGCGACATCTCGACGGTTTCGCGGAGCAGGCCCCAGGTCTGCCAGAAGATCAGGACCGCGATGACGATGCTGACCGCGGGGTCGATCCAGGTGAGGCCGGTGCGCCAGATCACGAAGCCGGCGATCACCACGCCGGCCGAGACGAGCGCGTCGGCGGCCATGTGGAGGTACGCGCCGCGGATGTTGACGTCGCCCTTTCGACCGCGTGCGAACATCCAGGCGGTGAACGCGTTGACGGCGATGCCGATGCCCGCGACCATCGACACGGTCAGGCCGGCGGTCGGGGCAGGGTCCGAGAAGCGCTGCGACGCCTCCAGCACGATCGCACCGAGCGCGACCAGCAACAGCAGTGCGTTGGCCAGCGCGGCGAGGATCGTCGAGCCCTTCAGCCCGTAGGTGTAGCGCTTGGTTGGTGCCGTGCGCGCGAGCATCGTGCCGCCCCAGGCGACGACGAGGCCGAGTACGTCGCACAGATTGTGGCCCGCGTCGGCGAGCAGCGCCACCGAGTCGATCCGCAGGCCGACGATCGCTTCGACGACGACGAAGACGATGTTGAGGCCGATGCCGATCGCGAAGGCGCGGTCGAACGAGGCCGGGGCGTGGCTGTGGCCGCCGTGGCTGTGGCCGTGGCTGTGTGAGTGACCATGCGAATGGTCATGTCCGTGATGATGTCCGCCCAAAGCCCGCGCTCCGCTAAATCCGGCCGCCGCCTAGCATCGACGTATCGTGAGATACTAGGACGTGAGCGGGCATTCTCCCGCCCGCCCGAAATACGACGGACTCCCCTCCCTGGAAGGGAGGGGCAGGGGGTGGGTTGGCGCTTTTTTGCCGCAACCGTAAGGACATGCGGGACCCGACCCACCCCCAACCCCTCCCTTCCAGGGAGGGGAGCAGTTTACCCTGCTACCAACCCACCCCGTCACCCCGGCGGAGGCCGGGGCCCACCGTCCCGCGCACTCAATTCTCTCGAATGCGCGGAACGGTGGATGCCGGAACGAGCCCGGCATGACGGGGGAGGCTACCCCTCGGTCGCGAGCGCCTTCAGCCGGTACAGTGCGTCCAGCGCATCGCGGGGGCTCATCGCGTCGATATCCAGCTTGGCGAGATCCTCGCGCAGCACGTCGCACGCAGCCTCCTCGACCTGCGCCGCGGCGGCGAACAATGGCAGGTCGTCCAGCCCGGCCGCCAGCCCCCCCGTCTTCGCGCGTCCGGCCTCGAGCTTCGCCAGCACCGCCTTCGCGCGCGCCACCGTGACCGGCGACATCCCCGCCAGCCGCGCGACCGCCAGCCCGTAGCTCCGATCCGCCGGGCCGTCGGCGAGTTCGTGGAGCAGCACCAGCTCCCCCTTCCACTCGCGCGCGCGGACGTGATGCAGCGACAGCGCCTCGCACCGCTCCGCCAGCCGCGTCAGTTCGTGGTAATGTGTCGCGAACAGGCAGCGGCAGCGATTGTCCTCGTGGATCGCCTCGACCACCGCCCAGGCGATCGCGAGCCCGTCATAGGTCGAGGTGCCGCGGCCGACCTCGTCGAGGATCACGAACGACCGGGGCGTCGCCTGCGCGAGGATCGCCGCGGTCTCGACCATCTCGACCATGAACGTCGACCGCCCGCGCGCGAGGTTGTCCGACGCGCCGACGCGGCTGAACAGGCGGTCGACCATGCCCAGGGTGGCCTTGGTCGCGGGCACGTACGACCCGGCCTGCGCGAGGACTGCGATCAGGGCGTTCTGGCGGAGGAAGGTCGATTTACCGCCCATGTTCGGGCCGGTGACGAGCCACAGCCGCGACGCCTCCGACAGATTGCAGTCGTTGGCGACGAACCGGTCGCCCGACTTGGCCACCGCCGCCTCGACCACCGGATGCCGGCCGCCTTCGATCTCGAAGCACGCGTGATCGACCAGCGAAGGCCGCGCCCAGGCGCCTTCCGCCGCGCGCTCGGCCAGCCCTGCCGCGACGTCCAGCCGCGCGAGCGCATCCGCGGTAGCGGCAATCGCATCGCGACCGGCGAGGGCCTGTGCGGTAAGTTCCTCGAGATGCGCCGCTTCCGCCGCCAGCCCGTGCGCGCCGGCCTGCGACACCTTCGCCGCGACTTCGTGCAGCGCAGGCGTATTGAAGCGGACCACGCCCGCGAGCGTCTGGCGATGCGTGAAGCCGCTCTCGGGTTTCATCAAAGGATCCGCCGCCCGCGCGGGGACTTCGACATGATAGCCGAGCACGCCGTTGTGGCGGATCTTCAGCGCGGTGACGCCGGTCGCGGTGCGGAACTCCGCCTCCAGCGCCGCGATCGCCCGCCGCCCGCCAGCGCCGGCATCGCGCAGGTCGTCGAGCGCGGCGTCATAACCTGCCGCGATATAGCCGCCGTCCGATGCCTCGATCGGTGGCGACGGCACCAGCGCGCGCTTGAGCAGGTCGATCAGCGCGCCGTGCCCGCGCAATCTTGGCGCGATATCCCGGAGCAGCACCGGCGGATCGACGATCGCATCCATCCGCTCGCCGAGGCTCCAGGCGCCGTCGAGCCCGTCGCGCAACTGCCCGAGATCGCGCGGACCACCACGCCCTGCCGCGAGGCGCCCGAGCGCGCGGCCGATGTCGGGCAGCGCGCGCAACGTCGACCGCAACCGCTCGCGCGCCGCCTGGTCGTCATGGAACAGCCGCACCAGATCGAGCCGCGCATCGATCGCCGCCTTGTCCATCAACGGCGCGCCGAGATCCGCGCCGAGCAACCGCGCGCCAGCGCCGGTCACGGTCCGGTCGACCGCGTCGAGCAGGCTGCCTTTACGCACGCCGCCGGTGGTGCAGGTCAGCTCGAGGCTCTCGCGGGTGGCGGCGTCGATCGCCATCGTCTCCGCCGCGCGGCCGATCCGCGGGGGGCGGAGGAAGGGCATCGTGCCCTTCGCATTATGCTCCAGATACGCGACCAGGCCTCCGGCTGCGGCGAGCCCTGCGCGACCGAACTGACCGAATCCGTCGAGCGTTGCCACGCCGTATAGCCGCTTCAGCCGAGCTTCGCCCGCGCCGCTGTCGAAGTCGATCTTCGGGCGCAACGTGGTAGCGGCTTCCTCGAAGACGCTGGCCTCCGAAGCGACAACCTCGGCCGCGCCGAGCCGCGCGAGTTCCGCCTCGACCGCATCGCCCGCAACCTCGACGATCTCGAACCGCCCGGTCGACACGTCCGCGGCGGCGATCGCCACCGATCCGCCAGCCTCGCCGATCGCCACGCACCAGTTATCCGACCGTGCGTCGAGCAGCGCCTCCTCGGTCAGCGTGCCCGCCGTCACCACGCGGACGATCGCTCGCGCGACGAGCGCCTTCGATCCGCCGCGCGCCTTGGCTTCCGCCGGACTCTCGACCTGCTCGGCGATTGCCACCCGGTGCCCCGCCTTGATCAGCCGTTGCAGGTACACCGTCGCCGCGTGGACGGGCACGCCGCACATCGGAATCGGCTTGCCCTCATGCTCGCCGCGCGCGGTCAGCGCGATGTCGAGGACCCCCGCCGCGATCCGCGCATCGTCCATGAACAATTCGAAGAAATCGCCCATCCGGTAGAACAACAGGCAATCCTGCGCTTCCGCCTTCAGGCCGAGATACTGCGTCATCATGGGGGTGGGGGCGGGGTTCGACATCAGGGGCGGGTAGCGAAAAGCCGCGTCCCATAAAACCCCTCTCCCCTCGGGGAGAGGGAGGGGCCCGCGCATAGCGTGGGAGGGTGAGGGGGAGTGAGGCTCGGGCACTCACCCCAACCGCCCCTCATCCGGCGCAGGCGCGCCACCTTCTCCCCGAGGGGGAGAAGGAGTTGTTACCGCACCCTCACCACCCCGGCGAAGGCCGGGGCCCAATTGGGGGACGGTAATAACGAAGCGCAGTCCGTCGTTACTCCGGCCTTGCCACTTGGGCCCCGGCCTTCGCCGGGGTGGTGTTGGTTGGCGGCGCCACCCAGCCTCGGGCGAAGTGTCCGGGGTGACGAACGGCGACCACCTGCCTAGAAGGTACTCCAAACCTAACGACCGTGCGAGGCCCCGCCCATGTCCGACGAAACGCTGCAATTCTCCGAACGCGAAGCCTTGCTCTTCCACTCGGAAGGTCGCCCGGGGAAGATCGAAATCATCGCGTCGAAGCCGATGGCGACGCAGCGGGATCTCGCGCTCGCCTACTCGCCCGGCGTCGCGGTGCCGGTGCAGGCGATCTACGATGATCCCGCGACCGTCTACGACTATACCGCGAAGGGTAACCTCGTCGCGGTCATCTCGAACGGCACCGCGATCCTCGGCATGGGCAATCTCGGCCCGCTCGCCAGCAAGCCGGTGATGGAAGGCAAGGCGGTGCTGTTCAAGCGCTTCGCCGATGTCGACGCGATCGATATCGAGCTGAAGACCGAGGACGTGAACCGCTTCATCGACGCGGTCGAACTGATGGAGCCGACCTTCGGCGGGATCAACCTCGAGGACATCAAGGCGCCCGAATGCTTCATCATCGAGCAGGCCCTGCGCGAGCGGATGAACATCCCCGTCTTCCATGACGACCAGCACGGCACCGCGATCATCACCGCCGCCGGCCTGATCAACGCGTGCCTGCTCACCGGGCGGAAACTGTCCGAGGTCAAGATCGTCGTCAACGGCGCCGGCGCGGCGGCGATCGCCTGCACCGAACTCGTGAAAGCGATGGGCGTGCGCGGCGACAACGTCATCCTCTGCGACCGCAAGGGCGTGATCTACCAGGGCCGCGACGGAGTCGACCAGTGGAAGTCGGCACACGCCGCGATCACAGAGACGCGCACGCTGACCGAGGCGCTGGTTGGCGCCGACGTGTTCCTGGGGCTGTCCGCGGCGGGCTCGCTGACGCCGGAGATGGTCAAGGACATGGCGCCCGCGCCGATCATCTTCGCGATGGCCAACCCCGAGCCGGAGATCCGCCCGGAACTGGCGATGGCCGCGCGTCCCGATGCGATCGTCGCGACCGGGCGCTCGGATTATCCGAACCAGGTCAACAACGTGCTCGGCTTCCCCTTCATCTTCCGCGGTGCGCTCGACGTCCGCGCGACCGGCATCAACGACGCGATGAAGATCGCCGCCGCCAACGCGATCGCCGAACTCGCCCGCGAACGCGTGCCGGAGGAAGTCGCCGCCGCATACGGCGTCAGCCACAGCTTCGGCCCGGCCTACATCATCCCAGCCCCGTTCGATCCGCGCCTGATGGAAGTCGTCCCCGTCGCGGTCGCCAAGGCGGCAATGGCCTCGGGCGTCGCGACCAAGCCGATCCTCGACATCGAAGCCTACCGCCATTCGCTGCGTGCCCGCCTCAACCCGACCACGTCGGTGCTGTCGATGGCGTACGAAGGCGCCCGCGCACATCCCAAGCGCGTGATCTTCGCGGAAGGCGAGGAAGAAGTCGTCCTCCGCGCCGCCATCGCCTTCAAGGAAGGCGGCTACGGCACGCCCGTCCTCGTCGGCCGCGACGACGTGCCCGACCGCTTGCGCGCGCTCGGCGTCACCGACCCCGAGAGCTTCGAACTCCACAACAGCCGCGTCTCGCCGCTAGTCCCCCGGATGGTCGACTTCCTCTATTCGCGGCTCCAGCGGCGCGGTTACCTGCGCCGCGATTGCGAGCGGATGGTCAACCAGGACCGAAACATCTTCGGCGCGCTGCTGCTTCAGCTCGGCGAAGGCGACGCGATGATCACCGGCATCACGCGGACGTACGGCGAGACGATGCGCCAGATCTACCGCGTGATCGATCCGGCGGCGGGAAAGACGCCGTTCGGCATCCACCTGCTGGTCGGCCAGAGCCACACGGTGTTCATCGCCGATACCACGGTCAACGAGCGCCCGACTGCCGAGCAGCTGGCCGACTTCGCCGAGCAGACGGCGGCGGTCGCGCGGCGGATGGGGCATGAGCCTCGCGTGGCGTTCCTCAGCTATTCGAACTTCGGCAATCCGAAGGGCGAATGGCTCGACAATATCCGTGATGCGGTGACGGTGCTCGACGGGCGGAAAGTCGGGTTCGAATATGAGGGCGAGATGGCGCCGGACGTAGCGCTGAACCCGAAGCAGTTGGCGAACTATCCGTTTGCGCGGCTGTCGGGGCCGGCGAACGTGCTGATCATGCCGGGGCTTCAGTCGGCGCATATCTCGGCGAAGTTGTTGCGGGAACTGGGCGGGGATTCGGTCATCGGCCCGATGCTGATCGGCATGGAGAAGCCGGTCCAGGTGGCGCCGATGACGTCGACGGCTAGCGAACTGGTGACCCTGGCCGTTCTCGCGGCAGGTGGTATCGCGCGCTAATCTCCCTCGCCCCTCCGGGGAGAGGGAAGGGGCCCGCGGCGCTTGCCGTGGGAAGGGAGAGGGGCTTGAGGCTCGGGACGGTTCATCCCAACGCCCCTCTCCCTTCCGCAGCCAAGCGGCTGCTCCCTCCCTCTCCCCGGAGGGGCGAGGGAATTAGCTCAGGCGTCGATGCTTGTGCCGAGTGACGCATGCACCAGCCCGCCGTCCACCGTGATCGTCTCGCCGATCACGTAATCCCCCGCGCGGCTGGCGAGATAAATCGCCGCGCCCGCCATATCCTCGTCCACCCCGACGCGCTTGGCCGGGATCCCCTGCGCCACCGCATCCCCATGATCCCGCGCCGCCTTGTTCATGTCGCTCGCGAACGCCCCCGGTGCGATCGACGTCACGTTGATCGAATCCGTCACCAGCCGCGCCGCCATCCGCTTCGTCAGGTAGATCAGCGCCGATTTCGACGCATGATAGCTGTACGTCTCCCAAGGGTTCAGCCGCTGCCCGTCGATCGACGTGATGTTGATTACCTTCGCAGGCTTCTCCCGCGACCCGGAAGCCTTCAACGCTGCATGCAGAGCCTGCGTCAGGAAGAACGGCGACTTGACGTTCAGGTCCATGACCTTGTCCCAGCCGACCTCCGAAAACTCCTCGAACGGCACGCCCCACGCCGCGCCCGCGTTGTTCACGAGGATATCGAGCTGCGACTCATGCTCGGCGAACTGCGCGGCGAGCGCCTTGCACCCCGCCACCGTCGAGACATCCTGCGGCAACGCGATGCAGTTCGGCCCGAGTTCCGCCGCCGCCGCCTCGCACACATCGGCTTTCCGCGACGAGATATACACCTTGGCCCCCTGCGCGATGAAGCCGGCGGCGATCATCTTGCCGATCCCGCGGCTGCCGCCGGTGATCAGCGCGACGCGGCCGTCGAGCCGGAACAGGTTGGTCGTATCCATCACGCATCCTCCGAATGTTTGGCCGCTTGGTATCGCCGAGCGCCGCTTGCCGCAAACCCGTTTTTCGAACGAGGCGTCATTGACGAGTGCAAAGCCCGTACTATGCTTGCAAAAAAATGGGCTCGCCAAAAACTAGGAGAGAGCGTGTGAGGTTTTCAGGCAAGCGTGCCGTCGTGACCGGCGGCGCGTCCGGCATCGGCCGGGCGACCGCACTGCGACTCGCCGACGAAGGGGTGACCGTCCTGATCGGCGACATCGACGAGACCGGCGGCCACGCGATCGCCGACGCATCCGGCGGCCGCATCCTGTTCCAGCGTACCGACGTGCTCCAGGCCGGCGATATCGAGGCGCTGATGCAGACCGCCGACGACGCGGGCGGGCTCGACATCCTGTTCAACAACGCCGGCGCGGGCGGCTCGCGCGACCCGATCGGCGAGATTTCGCCTGAGGACTGGGACCGAACGCAGGCGCTCCTCCTCCGCTCGGTCGCGCTCGGCATCCGCTATGCCGCACCGCTGATGGCGAAACGCGGCGGCGGCGCGATCGTCAACACCTCGTCGGTATCTGCGCTTGGCACCGGTTACGCGCCGACCGCCTATTCCACCGCCAAGGCCGGCGTGCTCCACCTCACCAAGCAGGCCGCCGCCGACCTCGCGCAGCACAAGATCCGCGTGAACGCCGTCGTGCCCGGCTTCATCGTCACCAACATCTTCACGCGCACGCTCGAACTCGACGCCGCCAAGACGTCGCAGGCCGATGCGATGATCGCGCATATCGCCGCCGACGCACAGCCGATCCGCCGCCCCGGCACCAGCGAGGACATCGCCGCCGCGGTCGCGTTCCTCGCCAGCGACGATGCCAGCTTCATCACCGGCACGCACATCCTCGTGGATGGCGGCATGACGATCGGCACGCGGCCAAGCTGGGACCCCGCGCAACCCTCGCTGTTCGCGCTGCTCGACAAACTGAAGTGATGGCACCCGCCCGCCGCCTCTCCAACGGAACGATGGCGAGCTACGGCTTCGGCGCGGTCGCGTACGGGGTAAAGGACGCCGGGTTCGGCACGTTCCTACTGCTGTTCTACAACCAGGTCGTCGGGCTGCCGTCCGCGACCGTCGGGCTCGTCATCATGATGGCGCTGATGATCGACGCGTTCGTCGATCCGGCGGTGGGCTTCTTCTCTGATCGCACGCGGACGAAATGGGGCCGGCGGCATCCGTGGATGTACGCGTCCGCGCTGCCGATCATGGTCGGCTGGCTGCTGCTGTGGAACCCGCCCTCGATCATGTCGGAGCCGCAGACGCTCGTCTGGCTGTTCGTCATGGCGGTAATCGTGCGCAGCGCGGTGAGTTGCTACGAGGTGCCGTCGGTGGCGCTGACGCCCGAGCTGACGTCGGGCTATGACGAGCGCACGCGGATCATGGCGTATCGTTACCTGTTCGGCTGGGTTGGCGGGTTGCTGATGCTGCTGTCGGCGTACCAGTATTTCCTCGCGCCGACGGCGGCGTTCCCGAACGGGCTGCTCAACCGAGCCGGATACGGCGGTTTTGCGCTGGCGGGGGCGATCTTCATCGGCGTCGCGATCCTCGTCTCCGCGCTTGGGACACATCACGAGATCAGGCATCTGCCGAACCCGCCGATCGTCCGCCAGACCTTGCGCGAGTCCTTCGCCGAACTGCGCCAGACCGTGAGGAACCGCGCGTTCGCGATCCTGATGGCGGCGGGAGTCTGCGCGTACACGATCCAGGGCATTAGCTACGCGATGTCGAACTACCTCTATACCTATGTGTGGGGCTTCAAGGGTCCGGTGTTCGTCTACCTGACGATCGCGCTGTTCTCGGGCGTGTTCCTCGCGTTCCTGGCCGCGCCCCGGCTCGGCAGGACGGGGAGCAAGCCCAAGGCGGCGATGGGCGCGGTGCTGCTGGGCGCGGCGCTCAACACCTCGCCCTATTGGCTGCGGATGCTCAGCGTGTTTCCGGACGTCGGCGAGCCCGCATTGCTGCCGATGCTGTTCGGGTTCTTCATCCTCGGCACCGCGTCGAACGTCACCGGGTTCATCCTCGGCGCATCGATGATGGCGGACGTGGTCGAGGACTCGGAAGCAAAGACGGGCAGGCGGTCGGAAGGCGTGTTCTTCGCCGGCTCGTTCTTCGTCCAGAAATGCACGAGCGGGATCGGCATCTTCTTCGCCGGCATGATCCTCGCCGTGGCGGGGTTCCCCGCCAAGGCGACGCCGGGGACGGTCCCGATCGCCACGATCGACCGCCTCACGCTGATCTACGCCGGCCTCTACATCGTGCTGGCGTGCGTCTCGGCGTACTTCTTCTCCCGCTTCCCCTTCGGCCGCGTCGAACACGAGGCACGGCTGGCGAGACTTGCAACGACACCAGTTCGCAACGACTGACGATGCCACCTCGTACGATCCTTCCCCGCCAGGGGGAGGTGGCTGGCTCTCGCTAGACGGAGGGGGAGGCAAAGGAACGTCGGTTTCGTGTCCTCCCCCTCCGTCACCTACGGCGACACCTCCCCCTTGCGGGGGAAGGTGCAAAACTGCGATCGTCCCGCCCTTCCAGCAACAGGGCCCGCACGTTAGGACTCAGGCTTGGCCTTCCCGAACTTGGGGAACGGCGACATCGGAGTTCCCATGCGTATCCCCGCCCTAGCCACCGCCCTCGGTCTCGTCTTAGCATCGCCCGCCGTCGCACAGACAATCGCACCCGTCCTCACAACAGCCGACGCGCGCGACCCGCACAGCTACGCCCGCCCCGCCCAGGCGCGCGTCACGCATGTCGCGCTCGATCTTGCCGCCGACTTCGACACGCACGTCATCCGCGGCATCGCCACGCTCGACATCCTGGCGAAACCAGGCGCGAAACTTGTGCTCGACGACAACGGCTTGAAGATCGTCAACATCACCGACGCCAACGGCAAGCCGCTTCCCTACGAAGTCGGCGCGGTCGACAAGATCCACGGCGCGCCGCTGACTGTCACGCTCAACGGCGCCAGGAGAATCCGCATCGCCTACGCCTCGTCGCCCGACGCCAAGGCGCTGCAATGGCTGACCCCTGCGCAGACTGCTGGCAAGAAGCAGCCGTTCCTGTTCAGCCAGGGCGAGGCGATCCTCAACCGAAGCTGGATCCCGACGCAGGACTCCCCTGGCATCCGCCAGACGTGGGAGGCGAAGATCGCCGTCCCCAAGCAACTCACCGCGGTGATGAGCGGGCTATCGGCAGGCAAGCCCGTCTGCGTCGCCGACCGTTGCACGTTCGAGTACAAGATGGACAAGCCGGTCGCGCCCTACCTGATCGCGCTCGCGGTCGGCGACATCGCGTTCAAGTCGACCGGCTCACGCACCGGCATCTGGGCCGAACCCGCGACCTTGCCCAAGGCCGCGTACGAGTTCGGCGAGCTCGAGAAGTTCGTCGCCGCGGCGGAGGGGCTGTACGGCCCGTATCGCTGGGGTCGCTATGATGTGCTGGTCCTGCCGCCGTCGTTCCCGTTCGGCGGCATGGAGAATCCGACGCTCACCTTCGCCACGCCGACCGCGATCGCCGGCGACCGCAGCCTCGTCTCGCTGATCGCGCACGAACTCGCGCACAGCTGGTCGGGCAACCTCGTGACGAACGCGACGTGGGACGATTTCTGGCTCAACGAAGGCTTTACGAGCTATTTCGAAAACCGGATCATGGAGGCGCTCTATGGCAAGCGCCGCGCCGACATGGAGGCGGATCTCTCCTGGACCGACATGCAGGACGCGGTGAAGGACGCCGGCGGCCCGGCCGCGAAGGACACGCAGCTTCACCTCGATCTCGACGCATCGCGCGATCCCGACGACGGCATGACCCAGATCGCGTACGACAAGGGAGCGACGTTCCTTCGCACGATCGAACGCCAGGTCGGCCGCGCGCGCTTCGACGCCTATCTCCGCAGCTATTTCGACCGCCACGCCTTCCAGCCGCAGACCAGCGCCGGCTTCCTCGCCGACCTCAAGTCGAAGCTGCTGACTCCCGCCGAAGCCAGGACGATCGGCGTCGATACCTGGGTCTACAGCCCCGGCATCCCCGCGAACGCAGTGCATGTGACCTCCGTCGCCTTCCCCGCAGTCGATGCGGCGGCGAAGGCGTATGCGGCCGGCGGGCCGGTATCGGCCGTTCCGGGCAAGGCGACCACGCAGGAGATCACGCGCTTCATCACGCAACTCCCGCGCAAGCTTCCGGCCGAGCGGTTGAAGACGCTCGATTCAACATTCGGTTGGAACGCCACCGGCAATGCCGAGATCCGCTTCGCCTGGCTGCAACTCGCGCTCGCCAACCACTATGCGCCTGCTGATGCTTCGGCCGAGCAGTTCCTGACCTCGCAGGGCCGCCGGAAGTTCGTCGCGCCGCTGTTCCAGCAGATGATGGGTTCGGGCGACTGGGGCCACAAGCTGGCGATGGACATCTACGGCAAGGCGCGGCCGGGCTATCATGCGGTTACGCAGGTCACGGTGGACCGCATAACCGGCTGGAAACTCATGAACTGAGGCAGCCTGGCTTACGCTTTTGGGAGCTCGTCGGCGCGATAACACGCTTCGTCGGATAAGGTTCCCGGCCGGGTTTCAATTAAATCGAACCTCCCGTAGCCAGACTGTGACGAACGGGTTTTGGCCGGGGGGTCTCGATGAATTTCAAGGCGTTAGCAGCGCGTTTTGCGCTGGTGGTATCGTGCGGCCTGATGACGGCCACACCGGCAGCAGCCCAGTTCTGGCAGTGCGTGACGTTCGCGCGTTCGGTGTCGGGCATCGAAATCCGTGGCAACGCAAACACTTGGTGGAGCCAGGCTGAGGGTCGCTACGAGCGTGGCCACACCCCGAAGGCCGGTTCGGTCCTCGCCTTCGCCGCAACCTCGCGGATGCGTGTCGGCCATGTCGCCATGGTCAGCCAAGTCATCAACGATCACGAAGTCCTGCTCACCCACGCCAACTGGTCGCGTCCCGGCGCCATCGAGACCAACGTCCGCGCGATCGACGTCTCGCCCGCCGGCGACTGGAGCATGGTTAAGGTCTGGTACGGCCCGCAAGGCGGCCTCGGCACCTCGGCCTACCCGACCAAGGGCTTCATCTACTCGGGCCACGCACCCAAGGACAGGCTCGACGCAGCTGAGCAGTCCTCGTTCCAGATGGCCAGCACCACCCACACCGTCACCGCAACGCAGCGCGCCAACGCCGCCCAGCTTGCGACGATCCAGCATGGCCCGACCGACCCGCGTGGCATCTTCACGCTGGTGAACGAGGCGAACTGAGCCTCGTTTATGCGATGTGATGCTGGGCTGGTTCCGGTATCGCCGCACGTTCCTGCACGTTTCACAGTCTAGCCTTCCGCCGCTGACCTCCCCCCACACCGTGCAGCCCGTCAGACTCTATCAAGAAGAGCACCTCCCCGGCGAAGGCCGGGGCCCAGTTGGAAAGGTCGCGGTAACGGCGCGCTACCTTCGTTAGCGACGTCACCCGACTGGACCCCGGCCTTCGCCGGGGAGGTGCGTTTGCGGAAGTGCGGATACGCAACAGGTAGGGTGGTCGAGGCGCAACACCGCACATCCGCCTCTCCCTTGTTCTCCCGCGAAGGCGGGAGCCCAGTCTGGACCCCCGCCTTCGCGGGGGAACAAGAAGGGGGGGCAGTGGCAGAAATCGCGGATGATCCCTAGGCTGGCCCTTCAACCCCGCCCAGCGCTCACCCTCAGGCCGCCCTAAACGTCAGCGCATCGCCATTCATGCAATAGCGCTTGCCCGTTGGCTTCGGCCCATCGTCGAACACATGGCCCAGATGCCCGCCGCACCGACGGCAATGCACCTCGGTCCGCGCCATACCCAGAGTCGAATCCACCCGCGTCCGCACCGCGTTCGGCAACGGTTGCCAGAAGCTTGGCCAACCCGTCCCGCTCTCGAACTTGGTCTTCGACGAATAATTCGGGAGCGCACAGCCGCCGCACGAGAAAATCCCCGCCCGATGCTCGCCGTTCAGCGGGCTCGAATACGGCGCCTCGGTGCCTTCCTTGCGCAGCGTGTTATAGGCGTCCGGCGACAACTTCTTGCGCCACTGCGCATCGGTCAGCGTTACCTCGAACCGCTCGGCGGCCTGGGCTGGTTGCGACGAGCACCCCCATAAAGCAAAGCCGGCGACGCCCGCCCCGGCAAGTGTAAGGAAAGTGCGGCGGTCCTGGGTCATGTTCGTCTCCATGGTTCGGATATAGGTACGGGCGACCCAACCGAAAGGTGACGCCAAGCCTCAGTATTTACTGATTTCCACCGGCAGCGAGCGATACCCATGCACGAAGCACGCCGCGACCCGCGTAGGCTCGCCCAGCACGTTGATCCGCATGCGCCGTTTCGCCATCTCCTCGAGCAGGATCGCGATCTGCATTTCCGCCAGCCGCGCGCCGACGCAGCGGTGGATGCCGTGCCCGAATGCCAGATGCCGCCGCGCGTTCGGCCGATCGACAACGATGTCGTCCGCATCCTCGCCGAACACGCTCTCGTCGCGGTTCGCCGAGATGTACCAGAGCGCCAGCTTGTCACCCGCCCTGATCTGCTGCCCCATCAACTCCGCGTCCGCGGTGGCAGTCCGCCGCATATGCGCAAGCGGCGTCTGCCACCGCAGGATCTCGCTCACCGCATTCGGGATCAGCGCCGGATCCGCCTCCAGCTTTGCCCGCGCGTCCGGGAACTTGTCGAGGCCGTAGGCGAGCGCCGACATCGAATTACGCGTCGTGTCGTTGCCGCCGACGATCAGCAGGATGAGGTTCCCGATGAACTCGTTGTGATCCATGTGGCTCATCGCATCCGAATGAATCATCATCGAGATCAGGTCGGGCGTCGGCGCCTTGTCGATCTTCGCATCCCACAAGCCTTTGAAATACGACCCGCATTCGAACATGTACGCGAGCCGCTGACCGCGCAGTTCCTCGTTCTTCACGATCTCGATATCGCCCGCCCAATCCGACCATAAGGTCAGTTTGCGTCGGTCCGCCCAAGGGAAGTCGAACAGGATCGCCAGCATCTGCGTGGTGAGTTCGATCGCGACGGTATCGACCCAGTCGAACGGTGTGTTCCACGACAGGCTGTCGAGCATCTCCGCGGTCCGCCTGCGGATATCGCCCGACATCCGGGTCATCTCGCTTGGCGTGAAGGCGGGCGCGACCGTGCGGCGCTGGCCGGTATGCACGGGGCGGTCGCGCGCGATGAACATCGGCATGCGGACATCGCGTTCGGCGACGAAATCGGCGATCGTGATCCCACCGGCTTCGGAGGAGTAGAGATCGGGTAGCGACTCGACCTCGACGATGCCCTTGTAGGAGGAGACCGACCAATAGGGGCCGTAGTCCGACTGCTCGACATAGTGGACGGGGGCCTCGGCGCGGAGTTGCGCGAACGGCGCCTGCCAGAGGTCGTCGCGGTAGAGTTCGGCGCGGCTCACGTCGAGCGGATCGACCGTCTGTTGCGCTACGTCTCTTACCAGAGTCGCCATCGTTTCTCTCCCGTGTTTTGCCGCAGGAGAGGCTTTGCTGACACTTATGTCAATAGGCTCCGTTCTCCTGCGAACGCAGGAGTCCAGGACCGCGAGGGATGGCGTTCGTTACCCTGGGCTCCTGCGTTCGCAGGAGAACAGTTAAGCGACTGCCTTGGCTTTGCGCCGCCAGAACGGCCTGGCACTTCCCGATTGCAGCACGCCGCGGCGGAAGAGGCGGGCCCCCACCGTTATAAAAATCGTCACCCACAACGCCTGCCACGCGAGTGCGGCGACGTGTGGCCAGAGTTCGGGCGAGTTCGCCGCGCGGCCGGCCATTGCGAATGGCGAGGAGAGCGGGAACAGTTCGGCGGCGGTGGCGAGCCAGCTGCCGGGGTGGGAGACCGCCGCGGAGGACAGTCCGAACATCGCGACCTGCAGGATGGTGATCGGTAGCGACAGCATCTGGATCTCGCGCATCGTCGACGCCTGCGCGCCGACGCCGAGGAACACCGATCCGAGCAGCAGATACGCCATGCTGAAATACGCGGCGAACAGCAGCGCGAACATCGGTGCGCCGACCGCGGGCGTCAGGTCGCCAAGCGCCACCGCCGCGGCGGCGGGCATCAGCGACGTGATCTGCGTGACGACGGTGCCCCAGAACGCGACGAACAGCACCGCGACTCCGAACATCCCGATCAGCTTGCCGAAGAATACGGACTCCAAGGGCACCGCGGCGGCGAGCACCTCGATCACCTTGTTGTTGCGCTCCTCGGCCATCGTGCCGACGACCTGGCCGGAGAGGAACAGCGTCAGGAAGAAGATGCCGAACACTGCGAAGAAGGCGGATTGGTGCTGGCCGCCGACCGAGGTGGTCGAGCGCGTGATCTGCGTCTTGGTCGCGGCGATCGTCGGCAACGTACCGCCAAGCTTCTCCGCCGCCAGCGTCGTCTGCGCAAGCAGCCCGAGGTAATCGGCCGAGCGTTTGCCGCGCGGTCCGTACAGGATTTGCGGCGCGTCGAGCGGGCCGTACAGCACTGCGGAGGCGTCGACGTCCTTGGTCTCGAACGCCGCGCGTGCCTGCGCCGCGGGATCCGTGGCCGGCGCTACGATCGACAGTTCGGGGGGCGCTTCGTCGCTGCGGAACATGGCGCGCAGACGGGTGTCGGCCTCGTCGATGGGCCGCGCGGTGGTGGCGGGGACGATCGCGATGATCCGCGTCTTGTCCTGGGCACCATCAGTGACGCTCGCCGCGCCCAGTCCGCCGATTGCGCCGAACGAACCCATGATCAGCGGCGCGAACAGGAACAGCAGGAAGATCGGGGTGAACACCGTGGCGATGAAGTCGCGTCGCGCGATCGTGAAGGTCTGGCGGACGGTGCGACGGAAACGGCTCATGCCGCGTCCTCCTTCGCGACGTCGGCATGCTGCCCAACGATCCTTACGAACGCTTCGTGCAGGCCGGGCCGCTCGATCGACAGCCCCGAAATCCCGTATCCCGCGTCGATCAGTCTCACGAGCAAGCTCTCGATTCCTTCGTTCGGCAGCTCGAACCGCCAGCTATCCCCGTCCGCTACCGCATCCGACGGGAGCACGCCGCGGATCGCCGGATCGGGGCGGTGCGGCGTATAGTGGACGCGTTGCGGTAAAATTCCCCGCGCGTCCGCCACCGTGCCCTCGAACCGCCGCTTCCCGCCGGCGATGATCGCGAGGCGGTCGCACAGCCGTTCGGCGTGGCTCATGATATGTGTCGAGAACAGGATCGTCGCGCCGCGATCGCGCTCGTTGAGGATCAGCTTCTCGAGCCGCTCCTGGTTGACCGGGTCGAGCCCCGAAAACGGCTCGTCGAGCACCAGCAGGTCGGGCTGGTGCACTACCGAGCCGAGCAACTGCACCAGCTGTGCCATGCCCTTCGACAGTTTGCGGATCTTCTCGTCGACCGCATGGCCAAGGCCGGCGGCTTCCATCAGGACCACCGCACGCTCGCGCCCGGTCTTCCAGTCGAGCCCGCGCAGAGCCCCCAGGAACGCGATCGCCTCGCGCGCCTTCATCGCCGGATACAGCCCGCGCTCCTCCGGAAGATACCCGACCCGGTCGCTTGCATCGCGCGGATTGTCGTAGCCGAGCAGCGTGCGCGAGCCCTCGTCGGGCTCGATGATCCCGAGCAGCATGCGCAGCGTCGTCGTCTTGCCCGCGCCGTTGGGCCCGAGTACGCCGTACACCGAGCCGCGTGGCACCATCATGTCCACCCCGTCGACCACGCGCCGATCGCCGAACCGCTTCACGATCCCGCTCGCGGTGACCGCCCATTCATCGTTCACGCGCAATCTTCCTCCCGAGGGTGGCGTCGTGGTAGCGGGCGGACGTGGCGCAAGACAAGCTGGAACACAGGCTGAAAGCCAAAGCGGCGGAACTGGGCTTCGTCGCGTGCGGGATCGCGCATGCGGGTGCGGCACCGCGCGCGGGCGAACGGCTGCACCAGTGGCTCGCGGACGGCCGCCACGGCGACATGATCTGGATGGAGGAGCGCAAGCACCACCGCGAGAGCCCCGCCGGCCTCTGGCCTGAGGTGCGCAGCGTCATCGCGCTCGGCATGAGCTATGCGCCGAAGGACGATCCGTTGCGCTTGGCGGACGAGGGCGGGGTGGGCCGCATCTCGGTCTATGCGCAGGGTCCGGATTATCACGATGTCGTGAAGCGGCAGTTGAAGGCACTTGGGCGGTGGCTGGCGGCGGAGGCCGGGCGCGACTTGCCGCCGTTCGACCTGAAGGTGTTCGTCGACACTGCGCCGGTGATGGAGAAGCCGCTTGCCGAAGCCGCCGGGCTTGGCTGGCAGGGCAAGCACACCAACCTCGTCAGTCGCGAGCATGGCAGCTGGCTGTTCCTCGGCGCGATCTACACCACGCTCGATCTGGAGTCGGACAAGGGCGGCGTCGACACTTGCGGCAGTTGCGACGCGTGCCAGACCGCATGCCCGACCGCGGCGTTTCCACGGCCGTACCAGCTCGATGCCCGCCGCTGCATCTCGTACCTGACGATCGAGCATGCCGGCCCGATCCCGCACGAGTTCCGCGCCGCGATCGGCAACCGCATCTATGGCTGCGACGATTGCTTGGCGGTGTGCCCCTGGAACAAGTTCGCCGCCGCCGCCAACGCGAACCTGGCATTTCATCCTCGCGCGGAGTTGGTCGCGCCCGAACTCGCCGACATCCTGGCGCTGGACGATGCGAGCTTCCGCACGGTGTTCGCGGGCTCGCCGATCAAGCGCGTCGGTCGCGCCAAGATGATCCGCAATGCCTTGATTGCAGCGGGGAACAGTGGCGATCCTGGCCTCGTCGAGGCCGTCGTCGGACTGTTGGGCGACTACTCGCCGGTCGTCCGGGGCGCGGCGATATGGGCATTGCGGCGACTGGATAGCGCGCGCTGGGGCAGCGAGCGCGGACGTCGGCTGGCGGACGAGGGCGATCAGGGCGTGCTTGGTGAGTGGGGGGCGGCTGCGGTGGATCGTGTCGTGCCTCTGGTCGATCTACCCGTGGGCGAGTAACCAAACGGGTTAATTACCTTGACATCGTCACGCTCATCTGGCACATAACGGGAACATCGAAAACTAGCGAGTCGGGCCGGGCGGTCTGGCTTTCGGGAAGCCGGGACGATCGGGGCGGGAGCCTTTGTCGTCGCCGGCTTTCTGCGTTTGGCGGTGCGGTGCAGGCAAGCGGGGGCGCGGCATGGGGATCAAGAGCAAGGCGGCCGGGAACGCGAAGGTCGGCGGGTTAGTCGTCACGGGTGGGAAGAACCGGGTTCTTGTGGCCCGGAAACCCCGGGCGAAGGAATGGACACTCGAGCGGCAAGCCACGTTTCTCGAGGAATTGGCGATGACCGGCAACGTGACCACGTCTGTCGTCGTGGTAGGGATGTCGCTCGGTGGAGCCTATCACCGCCGCTCGCACGATCCTGCGTTTGCCGCAGCATGGCAGGCGGCGTTGTCGCGCGGGTATGACCGGTTGGAGGAACTGCTGTTGGCGACGTCGCTCGCCTCTCTGGATCGCGATGATGGGCGTCTTGGCGGGCAGGGCGACGACGACCCTCGCGATGGGGGTGTGGAGGCGCCCCGCAACGAGACGGCGGCGGTCGGCGACGCTGGTGCCGTCGAAGACGTGGGTGCCGTCGAAGAAGGGGGCGGCGAAAAGATCTGGGGCGGGGCTGCGGTGCCCGGTGCGGGGCTGATCAAGCTGTCGAGCGTGACGGCGATCCAGTTCGCGCTGGCTATGCTGAACCAGCATCGCGCGCGAGAGGCGCGGGGCCGCCAGTCCAGCCAGACCTGCCGGGCCACGTCGGTGGAGACCGATGCCGCATTGCTGAAGCTGCTGGATTCGCTGGCGCGGCGCCAGGCGCTTGTCTCTTGACGCGCTCGGGAAGCGGCGAAGGCGATCCGGGGGCGGTCGACCCGGCGCCGGTGGCCACGGTCGAACGCGACCTGGTGGCGGAGCTGGCCGACCTGCCGGTGGTGCACCGTGCCGGGATCATGCGGAAGCTTTCGGTAGGTCAACGCAACGAGCTGCGCGATCGGTGGCGGCACTGGGCGCATGACGGGCAATATCCACCCGAGGGTGACTGGCGGATCTGGCTGATCCGGGCGGGGCGCGGATTTGGCAAGACGCGGGCGGGCGCGGAGTGGGTGAGCCAGATCGCGCGCGACGATCCGACCGCGCGGATCGCGCTGGTCGGCGCGACGATCGACGATGTGCGGCGCGTGATGGTGCAGGGCGAGAGCGGCCTGATCGCGGTGGCGCACGACAACGAGGCGCTGACGTGGCGCAGTGCGGTCGGCGAAGTGCATTTCGGCAATGGTGCGAAGGCCTATGCGTATTCGGCGGAGGCGCCGGAAGCGTTGCGCGGAGGGGCGTGCGGCGGGCTCGGGCTGTGGCGGCGATCGAGACGGTGCCGCGGACGGTGACCGTCGGGTATTATGATGCGGCGCGGGATTATCAGGCGGGCGTGCAGCGGGCGCGGCGGCCGGGGGCTGGCGTGCGTGACGATCGCGTCGAGGTGCCGGCGGTGCTGGAGGCGGGCGCGGCTAAGACTGTGGCGGAGGCGATGCTCGCGCGGGCCGAGGCTAGGCGGGTGCGGCGGACAGTTGCGGCGGGGTTTGGGGCGATGGCGATCGCGCCGGGGGCTTGCGTGACGATTGCTGGCGAGGGTGGCGTCTGGCGGGTGTCCGATGTCAGCATCGAGGGGATGGTGACGACGCTGGGCCTCGTGCCGCTGGTGGCGGCTTCGCTGCCGGCGACTGCGACGAGCGGGCGGGTTTCGGGGGCGGTGGATGCGGTCGTCGGAGCTACGATCGTGCGCGCGTTCGAGGTTCCTGGGTTGGAGGAGGCTCCGTTGAGCGCGCCGCGGATGACGGTGGTTGCGGGCGGTACGGGGGCGGCGTGGCGGCAGGCGGCTTTGCTTTACAGTGTCGATGATGGGGTGAGTTGGGTGGCGGCCGGGGCGACGGCTGCGCCTGGGGTGCTCGGGACGATTGCGGTTGTGGCATCCAGTGCACCGGCGACGCTTGTCGATCTGCGTGGGGCGTTCGAGGTGGTTCTTGCGCATGCGGAGATGGCGCTGGGCGATGCGGATGCGGCGGCGCTCGATCGGGGCGTGAACCTGGCACTGCTGGGGGACGAGCTGGTGCAGTTCGGGCGGGCGGAACCGCTGGGCGGCGCGCGGTGGCGGTTGAGCCAGTTGCTGCGTGGGCGGCGGGGAACCGAGGCGGCGGCTGGCGTGCAGAAGGTTGGGGAGCGGTTCGTGTTGCTCGAGGCGGGGGCGGCTCGGGCCTTCGACTTGCCGGTGTCGGTGCTAGGGCGTGAGGTTCGCGTGATCGCGTCCGGGGTCGGCGATGATGCGCCGGTCGAGGCGCGGTGCGTGATGCGCGGGGCTTCGGTGGTGCCGCCTTCGCCTGTGCATCTGCGGTTCTCCGAGGAAGCCGATGGCAGTGCGGCGGTGCGCTGGACGCGGCGGAGCAGGGCGGGGTGGCGCTGGATCGACGGGGTCGATGCGCCGCTGGCCGAAGAGGTCGAGGCGTACCGGGTGACCGTGACGGCGGGCGGAACCTCGCGTGATGTCGATGTGGCGGAACCGTTGGTTTCGGTCACGGCGGCGGAACGTGTCGGTTCCGTGAGCATCGCAGTCCGGCAGCGTGGCGTGTTCGGGGAGTCGCTCGCGGCCAACCTGATCGTACCGCCCCTGATCGTACCGGCGTGATTCACCAACGGGGGAATGAATTATGAGCGACGACCGCACAGCGCGTCTGGCATTGCCATTGTTGCAGCCGGGCCAGGCGCAGAAGGAAACGACGCATAACGAGGCGCTGACATTGTTGGATCTCGCGGTGCAGGCGAGTGTGACGGCGGTGGGAACCAATGTGCCGCCCGCCGCACCGACCGCGGGCAGCGCGTGGATCGTCGGGACCGCGCCCACCGGTGGCTGGGCGGGGCAGGCGCGAGCGATCGCCGGGTGGACGGCAAGCGGGTGGCGGTTCCTGGTGCCGCGCGAGGGCATGGCGGTGTGGAGCATTGCCGATGGACAGTCGGCGCGGTTCGGTGCGGGCGCGTGGACGCTGGGGGTGCTGGCCGGAACCAAGGTCTCGATCGGCGGAGTCGACGTGGTGGGGCCGCGTCGTCCGGCGGTTCCCGACCCGGCCGGCGGCACCGTCGTCGATGGGCAGTCGAGAGCGGCGATTGGTGCCATATTGGCAGCATTGCGAGGGCACGGATTGATTTCCGTCTAGAACACCCCGAAAACTGTGTCGTTCCAGCAACACTTCTAACTTTTGTCAGCTTGCGTGGAAACAAGCCCGAGGATAGGGAGTTTGCGATGTCCGTGTGACACTCATGAAAGGGGATTTATATGCGGAAGCTTGCCGTCGTTCTGGCACTCGCCTCCACCGCACTTGCCACTCCCGCCCTCGCCCGCGACAAGTCGTGGTACGTTGGCGTCGAAGGCGGTGCGATGATCGTTGAAGATATCGATTATGATATCGGCAACCTGAATAAAGCCGGTTCGGTCGATCATGACTATGGTTATGACGTCGATGCGGTCATGGGTTACGACTTTGGTGGTTTCCGTCTGGAAACCGAAGTCGGCTACCGTAAGGCAACCGTGGATGGCTACTCGTCGTCGACGACCACGCCTGTGTTCGGTGCAACCGGCGTTCGCGGCAACGCCGGCGCAAACAGCTACGACTACGCTGGTGGTTCGTCGTCGGCTCTCAGCTTCATGCTGAACGGCCTTCTGGACTTCGGTCCGGACGATGGCATCCAGGGCTTCGTCGGCGGCGGTGTTGGTGTTGCTCGCGTCAAGGCGCAGTACGCTCTCAACAACAACGGCGACTTCCTGAACGATTCGGACACCGTGTTCGCATATCAGGGCCTGGCCGGTATCCGCGCACCGCTGACCGACCACATCGACGCGACGCTGAAGTATCGTTTCTTCAACGCCGAGAACGTCAAGCTGGTCGACGTTTCGAACCGCGTGTTCGACGGTCGCTATCGTTCGCACAGCATCCTTGGTGGTGTGACGTACAACTTCGGCGAGCCTGCGGCTCCGCCGCCGCCGCCGCCGCCGCCGCCGCCTGAGCCAGTCGCTCCTCCTCCGCCGCCTGCGCCGGTCGAAGTCGTCTGCTCGCCTGGTCCGTTCATCGTGTTCTTCGAATGGGACAAGTCGGACATCACGCCTGAGGCAGCGTCGATCCTCGACAACGCCGTTACGCAGTACCAGTCGTGCGGCAACGCACAGGTCATGCTGGCAGGTCACGCCGATAAGTCGGGTTCGGCATCGTACAACGTCGGTCTGTCGCAGCGCCGCGCAGATGGCGTGAAGGCATACCTGTCTTCGCATGCCATCCCGGACAGCGTCATCTCGACGGAAGCATTCGGCGAGAGCCGTCCGCGCGTCGAGACCGCCGATGGCGTTCGCGAAGTGCAGAACCGTCGCGTGGAAGTCACCTACGGTCCGGGTTCGGGCCAGTAAGACTTTCGCCAATCGGCTCTCGGGTCGGTTACGGAATGAAGATCGGGGAGGTCGGCGCAAGCTGGCCTCCCTTTTCTTTTGTGCATTCGGCGCAGCGGCCAGTTGCGAGGGTTCGTGGATTGGCGAGTGTCGATTCTGTTCGCGCGGAGGCGCGGAGCCGCGGAGAGTAAGGGCGGAGATGAATCGTTCCGGGTAAGCGCATCCGCGAATGCGGCTTTGGATGATCAGCTTCGCCAAGGCGGGGCGATGGTGGAACGCGCTAACCAAGCCGGCTTCTTACTCTCCGCGGCTCCGCGCCTCCGCGCGAACAAAATCAACGCCTGGGCCTTTCGCGACGGCGGTGTTTGGCGGAACGTCGATGTATTCACGCGAAGGCGCAAAGGCGCGAAGAGGGTTTGCCGGTGGCGGCGTTGGTCGCTCTCTTACGTAATCTTCAGTGCTGCCGCGGGCGCGGGAGGCGGAGCGCTTGGGGCCGACATCTTTGCGCCTTCGCGCCTTCGCGTGAACACATCTATCGACGCTTCACCGTGGCGGCTCGCGACTATAGTGAGAGCGGACTTAGCGAGGAGATGCAGATGAAACCGCTGATTGGACGCGACACGCGGCTGTGCATGTCGTTGTCGGCGCGACCGGGGAATTTCGGGTCGCGGTTTCATAACCGGCTCTACGAACTGACCGGGCTCGATTTCGTCTACAAGTCGTTCTCGACCACCGACCTGGGAGCGGCGATTGGCGGGATCAGGGCGCTCGACATTCGCGGGTGCGCGATCTCGATGCCGTTCAAGGAGGCGGTGATCCCGCTGCTCGACGGGTTGGCGCAGTCGGCAAGCGCGATCGACAGCGTGAACACGATCGTCAACGACGATGGCGTGCTGACCGGCCACAACACTGATTATGGCGCGGTCGTCGATCTGGTCGCGGAGTTCGACCGGACGATGCCGTTCGTGGTGCGGGGATCCGGCGGGATGGCGAAGGCGGTCGTGGCGGCGCTCGGCGACAGCGGGTTTCGCGCTGGCACCATCGTCGCGCGGAACGAAGCAGCCGGACGCGCGATCACGGATCGCTATGGTTTTGCCTGGGCGGCGGAACCGGAGGGTGAGGCGGCGTTGCTCGTCAATGCCACACCGCGCGGGATGAATGGGTCGGATGCCGACGTACTGGCCTTTCCGCACGCCACGATCGCGGCCTGCACCGTAGCGTTCGACGTGGTGCAATATCCGGTCGCGACGCCGTTTCTGAAAGCTGCGGGCGAGGCGGGTAAGCGTTGCATCACCGGGGCGGAGGTGGCCACGCTCCAGGCGTTGCAGCAGTTCGTGCTGTATACGGGCGTGACGCCGTCACCGGCTCAGGTAACGGACGCTGCGGACTGGGCTCGCGCGCATCCGTGAGCGAGTCAGCCGGTCGACGTTTCCGTTAGCGCAGTGGCCAGCCAGGGCGGAACGATGGCGTCGCCAAGTGCCTCGACACGGCGATGCTCCACCATCAGACCGAGTTCGGGATAGGTCACGCGTGTCCGTCCGCTCGGTTCGGTGAACGGCGCGACGATCAGCCGGCGGTTGACCTTCGAGCGGTGGTGCATCCGCGCGGTGTTCTCCTGGCCGACGTAACACCCCTTGGTGAAGCTGACGCCGTTCAGTTCGCGCGCGTTGCATTCGAGCCAGAGTGTTTCGCCCGCGCCTAGTTCGCCGACGCCTTCGGTCACGCCGAGCGACAGTCGGTGCGCGTGCCAGTCGGTTGCCGGCTCGGCGAGCGGTCCTAGCCACCGGCGGCCCAGGTCCGCAAGGCGAGGGTCGGGGACGCCGCGATCGCCTTCCGGTGCCCAATGGACCGCGCGATCGTCGGGAACGAGTGTGATCGCGCGGCGCAGGCGGTAGAGCGAGAGGCGCTTGGTCAACGCGTCGGCTTGCGCGGCCTCGACGTCGATCAGCACGTCGGTGCCGTCGGCCCACAGGATGAAGTCGAACAACACCTTGCCTTGCGGCGACAGCAACGCCGCCCAGGCGGGTGCGTCCGGCGTGAGCAGCGCTGTGTCGGCGGTGACCAGCCCCTGCAGGAAGCCGCGTACGTCTTCGCCGGCGACGCGGATCACGCTGCGGTCGGCGAGCATCGTTCCGGGGAGGTCAGTGTTCATCCGTACCACCTAGTGCGTGCGCGGCGATTTCCAACCAAGGTATGATCCCGACCGAAGGCCGCATCCGCCCATGCGACGAAAACCCGCGCCCGTCCGTCTGGCGTCGGGGCACGTGCGCCGATAGGAAGGCGGCATGACCGACCGCCTCACGATCCGCCGCCCCGATGACTGGCACGTCCACCTGCGCGATGGCGCGATGCTGGAGGCGGTCGCGGCGCATACCGCGCGGCAGTTCGCGCGTGCGATCATCATGCCGAACCTGACCCCGCCGGTGACCTCGATCGAGGCGGCGCAGGCGTATCGCGGTCGGATCATGGCGGCGGTTGGCGGTGTCGCGTTCACGCCGCTGATGACGTGCTACCTCACCGACGGCACCGATCCGGCGGAGCTGGAACGCGGCTATGCCGAGGGCGTGTTCACCGCGTGCAAGCTGTACCCCGCGCATGCGACGACCAACTCCGCGCACGGCGTCACCAATATTCGCGCGCTGACGGCTGTGCTGGAGACGTTGCAGCGGATCGGCATGCCGCTGTTGATCCACGGTGAGGTGACCGACAAGTCGATCGACATTTTCGACCGCGAGGCGGTGTTCGTCGAGCGCGTGCTGACGCCGCTGGTGCGCGACTATCCGGGGCTGAAGATCGTGCTGGAGCATATCACGACGGCCGAGGCGGCTTCGTTCGTGGCCGAGGCGGATCATCCGATCGCGGCGACGATCACGCCGCAGCATCTGCTGATCAACCGTAATGCGCTGTTCGACGGCGGGCTTCGTCCGCATGCCTATTGCCTGCCGGTGCTGAAGCGCGAGACGCATCGGTTGGCCGTGCGGCGGGCGGCGGTATCGGGGTCGCCGCGGTTCTTCCTGGGGACGGACAGCGCGCCGCATGTCGTCGGGGCGAAGGAGTCCGGGTGTGGATGTGCGGGAATCTTCAACGCACCGTTCGCGCTGGAGGCGTATCTGCGCGTGTTCGACGAGGAGGGCGCGCTCGACAAGTTCGAGGGGTTCGCGTCGGAGCATGGCGCGCGGTTCTACGGATTGCCGCTGAACGAGGGGACCGTGACGTTGGTGCGCGGCGACGTCGAGGTGCCTGCGTCGATTGGTGCGGGGGATACGGCGGTGGTGCCGTTTCTCGCGGGGACCAATGTCGGGTGGCGGTTCGAGGGGTAAAATTACCTTCGATCGCAGTATGCCCCCAACGTTTCTTCATCCTGGGCTCGACCCAGGATCCAGAACCCTGCATGTCGACGTTTGTAGCTCTGGATCCTGACTTCGTCAGGATGACGGGCGGCTGGGATCTACGGCTGCAGGCTCGCCTTCAGCCGGTCGAGCCACAGCCGCGCTTCCTTCTGCTCGCCGACTGCGCTGGCGCTGACCGGGCCTCGGGCGGCGAAGAAGTCTCGGTGGAGGGCGAAGGGCTCCAGCATCAGGCGTTCGCGCATCGAATCGATGTCGCTGCCCATCTCGGTGAGCGCGTCGATGGTCGGCGCGATCGCGGCGCGGACGCGGCGATCGGGGGTGCGGTCGAACAGGCCCAGCGAACCGGCGGCGGTTTTCTCGAGTGCTGCGAGGAGGGTGTCGCGGTAGTCGGTTTCGAGGTCTTCGCGCTGGGCGTCTAGACGGGCGAGGCGGTCTGGTTTTGCCATCTGTTGGGCGTAGCGTGCCTGGTTGGGGCGTCAACTCGCGGGGTTGGCGTTGGCGTTGTTCCACGAGCGAAGTCGCTGTTTGGGCGCGCGCCGTGGGCAAAGCCCACGTCGTCGGACGGGCTGGACCCGCCGGCCGGGCTTGTCGGAGTCAGCCGGGCGTGGCCGGCTGCCCGACTGCGCCTAAAACGGCAGCCACCTGCTCTTGTGCGTGATGTTCATATACCCGACGTTGACGCCCGCGCGCCAGCCGACGCCCAGACGGATCGGGATCAGGACGACGTTGCCGCGGCGGAGATAGGTCGCGGCGAAACCGCCGACGAGGTACAGCCGGCCTTCGACCGCGGGGAAGCGTTTGTAGAGTTCTTCGGTGTCGTAGAGGTTGTAGACCAGCACGAAGACCTTGTTCGCGTCGCCGCCGACGTCGAAGCCGACCGAAGGACCGGTCCAGTAGACCGGCTGCTGCCCCTCGACCTTGTGGCTCATGATCCCCGAGCCGTAGCGGACGCCGAGGATGAACGCGCCCGATGCCTCTCGCCCGGCGATGTACGCGTTGGGCTGACCCTGGTCCTTGAGAATCTTTTCGAGGAGGCCGCCCAGCCCGGCGGCGCCCTTGCCGAACACGCCTTCGCCTGCCGCGAGCAGATCGTCGCGCTCATAGGTGTCGGCGGCCTGCATCGTCGCCTCGGCGCGCGTTTCCGGGGGGCGGGTGGTGGTCGTCGTGACGGGCGGCGCGGAGTCCTGGACCGGGGTCTCCGGATAGGCGGGGTCAGGCGCGGCCGGGCGCGACGGCTGCGTGGTCGCCTGCGGACGCGAGGGGGGCTGATAGGCGCGCGGCGCGAGATCGCCATCGATCGCCTGGTTGGGATCGATCGTGCGGACCTGCGCGGACGCGCTCGCCGCGCCACCCACGGCACACCCGCAAACGGCCGTCGCAATGGCACCAAGGCCAAGCCAGAAGCTACGCATGTCGATCCCCAAACCCATCGCAAACACAGAAGGCGCCCCGACGCAGGGCCGTCAACCGCTGCGCCACGGGTTAACCCCTAAGCGACGAGTTAACCAGCGCAGGGCTTGCCGTGCAATGAACGATGGGCGCGAGGCTGTCGAATTCGGGCTAATTCGAGTGAATGGCCGGCTAGGCCGGGACAAAGAGGTGGCTGAATCCAGAGAATGACGAATAACGCGCTGGACGCCATTACAGGCGTTGCCCCTTCCGCCCACCCTCGCTATAGCCCCGCATCTGCTGCAGCCGGAGACGTGGGTGAGTGGCTGAAACCAGCGGTTTGCTAAACCGCCGTACCGGGTTTACTGGTACCGAGGGTTCGAATCCCTCCGTCTCCGCCATTTTTGCCAACGCATCGACCCTGCTAGCTGGCGATCTCGCCGAGCCTCGAATGCTGCGGTGGCGGCTATTGGTAACGCCACGTATTGCGGGCTGTTATCGCTTTGCGGCGTACACCTATACTGGTCCACTCCGTTTTCCGACGTTGCATGTCCGTAACTGGATCGACTTATTGCCGAGGACAGATGGCGGATGTCGGTCAGGTACGTTTGTCAGCGCTGGTGATCAGACGGCGGCTGTTGGCTGACTCGCTCTTGAACGTTTTCGCGCTACTCGACGATTACGTTGACGGTGCTGCCTCGTCGAGGGATCGGCACTGCCGGACGGTTCCAGACGCAGATTTCTTCGAACCATGCATCGTTGTGAGGAACGACGCTGAGGCGGCAAATCAGCGCGCTAAATCTAACCGAAGGTAAAAGCCGATGGCTCCCGCAGATCCCTTACCAACCGGAAACGTCCGTTCCGGGAAAGACGTGGCTGGACGAACGTTCGCAGGAACCTAGGGTGGCGGCAGCCGGGGGACTGAATTTGACCGTTGTACCAACACTCGAGCCGCTTGCGTATCATCGTGCGGTGGTCGGATACCTGACCACGTCGGAGCCTGAGATCTGGGCGTGGGCGATGGCGCAGGAGACGCGTGGGGAGCAGGTCGAAGAGGTGCGGGCGACGTTGTTGCGGCAGAATTACCGGCTCGACGTTGCGGCGCATCCCGAGATCTACGAGGATTGTCGCGCCGTGCTGGCGGCGCTGGCGGTCGAGGCGCCGGTGACGATCTATCAGGCGCCCGACAGCACGATGAACGCGGCGCTCTGGTATGTGCCCGGTGAAATCCACCTCGTGCTGTACGGCCCCGTGCTCGAAAAACTGTCGCGCGCGGAGCGTGTCGCGTTGTTCGGTCATGAACTGGCGCACTACAAGCTTTGGTCGATCGACGGCGGTATCTATCACGTCGCCACCACGGTTCTCTATCATGTACTGGCCTATCCGAACGCGGCCCCCAGCCATGCGGAGACAGCGCGGATCTACCGGCTCACCACCGAACTCTATGCCGATCGCGGCGGAGCGGTTGCCGCAAACGCCACAGCGCCGGCGATCGCGACGTTGGTCAAGACGATGACCGGCTTGCTGAGCGTCGACGCCGAGGCGTATCTGCGACAGGCGGCCGAACTCGAGGCGACCAAGCCGGTGGCGGAGGGCGTCACGCATCCGGAGATTTTCCTGCGCGCGCAGGCGCTCGACAAATGGTGGCGGGCGGACGTCGACCTGGAGGATTGGCTGACCGATCGTATCCGCGGGCCGCTGTCGATCGCGACGCTGGACCTACTGCGACAGCAGGACATGACCGCGATGACGCGCGCCGTTCTTGCCAAGCTTGCTAAGGACCCGGCGGCGGGGGGCGAGGCAGTAGCGGCGCAACTGCGGCGCTACTTCCCAGACTGGGGACCCGACGAGACACCGATCGACACCGCCGCGCTGGCACCGGCGAGGATCGATGCGGCAACGCGCGAGTATCTGATCGCGCTCAGCTTCGATCTGGCGATGGCCGATCCCGACGACCGCGATGCGATGCTGGTGGCCGGTGCCCGGCTCGCCCAGGACTATGACGGGCTCGCTGCGTTTCGCGAGGCGCTCAAGCGCGATCTCAAGATGAACCGCCAAGCGATCACCCGCCTCCTCGTGCCGCTCGACAAGGTTTCCGCATGACCCAGCCCGTCTCGATGCAGCCCGTCGTTACGCTGCGCCAGCGTCTGGCGGCCGATGGCGGTAGCGTGCCCTCCGAGGATCTGTTGCGCGCGGTGCTGCCGTTGATGCGCGAGGTCGGCGCGCTGCACGCGCGCGGACTGGTCGCGGAGCTCGGCGACGAGGCGGTGGTCGATCGCGATGGCGAACTCGCGCTCGCCCGCCCCGATGGGTGTCCGCCGCAACTGAACGAAGCGGGCATCCGTGCTGCGCAGCCGCGCGTCTCGTCGGCGCTGCGGGTGATCGGCGAATACCGCGTGACCACCGACATCGAGACGGGATCGCAAGTCGACGATCTGCGCGCCGGCAGCCCGGATGGGGAAAGATCTGGTGCGGAACCGTCGGACGCGGTGAACCCCGCATACCAAATCGGCTATCGGAGTTGGGAGGAGCAGGTCGGTCATCACGACGAGCAAACCGATATCTTCTCGATCGGACTGATCCTTGCCAGCCTCGCGTGCGGGTTCGACTTCAACGACGAGACCGACGTCAGGCGCTTCTCCGCCGACCAGGGCAATCTGTTCAGGCTCAACGGCGCGTTGCATCCGGTGATCGCGTCGCTGATCGGCGAGATGACCGCGCTCAACCGGCACGAACGCGCCAGCGACCTGATGGCGGCGGCAAGCCGGCTGGAAGACTATCGCGATCAGCCGGTCGGGCTGGATGTGAACCGCGTTCTGGCGGGCGCGACCGGCGTACCGAGCCGCCGCGCGGCTGTCCTCGCGCATCTGCGCGATCGTCTGTTCGACCTCTCGCGCCGCAACCGCCTGATCCATTTCCGCCCGACCCAGGCGACGGTGAACCTGACCGTCGCCAGCGTACCGATGGTGATACGCCTCGAATCGATCCGTGCCGAGCAACTCTGCACCTGGGATGGCAAGTTCGCCGCCGAGGTGCTGGGCGGCGGCAAGGTAAGCCTCGCGAAATGGTTGCGGTTCGAGGACCAGCCCTATCTGCCGTCGGCGTTCGACCGGGTCATTCAGGAGACGCGCCGTGATCGCGCCGAATATGGCTTCAGCCATCTCCGGCTCGTCGTCGCCTATCTGCACTGGCACAATCTGAAGGAGTCGCCGGACGAGCGCATCCAGTCGCCGTTGCTGTGGCTACCGGTCGAGGTCGCCAAGCAGAAGGGCGTGCGCGATCAATATTCGCTGCAGATTGCCGACACCGAGGCCGAGTTCAACCCCGCGCTCCGCCATTACCTGCGGCAACTCTACGATATCCAGCTGCCCGAGCGGGTTGACCTGTCGCAGACGTCGATTGCGGAAATCCAGGCGGACCTGCTCGCGCAGATCCAGCGCACCGAGCCCGGCGTGGCGCTCGCGTTGAAGACCAAGCCGGAAATCCAGCTGATCCACCAGAAGGCCGTCCAGCGGTTGCGTGTGTTCCAGCGTCGTCGCGGCGCAACGTCCGGCAGCCAGGGGATCACGCGACCCGAATTCAGCTACGATCGCGACGATTACCGGCCGCTCGGGCTCGCCTTGTTCGAGAAATACGTGAAGCCGAGCCCGCTGCCCCAACGGATTGCGGTGGGGGCGGCGATGCCGCCACGGCCCGATCGCATGGCGGCGGAGGCCGAAGCGACGTCCTTCGCGCTGGCCGGCGGCGAAGGTCACCGGTTCTCATGGGAGATCGACCTGACGCAGGTCACGCTGGCGAATTTCAACTACAAGAAGATGTCGCTGGTGCGCGACTATACCCAGTTGATCGACGACCGGGTCACGCCGCCGTCGTTCGACACGGTGTTCTCGATCGAGCCGCGCCCGATCGAGGCCTCGCCGCCGCCACCGCTCGCACCGTCCGACCTGTGGAGCGTGGTGCCTGCCGATGCGACGCAGGAGGCGGCGGTCTCGATGGCGCGGACCGGGCGCAGCTTCATCATCCAGGGGCCGCCCGGCACCGGCAAGTCTCAGACCATCACCAACCTGATCGCGGACTATGCCGCGCGCGGCAAACGCGTGCTGTTCGTGTGCGAGAAGCGCGCCGCGCTCGACGTCGTGTTCAACCGGTTGAAACAGGCCGGGCTCGATCGGTTGGCGTGCCTGATCCACGATTCGCAGGAGGACAAGAAGAGCTTCGTCCTCGATCTGAAGGATTGCTACGAAAGCTGGAACAAGGTCGACGATGCGATCGACCATCATCGCGCCACCCGCGATCGGACGGTCGCGGCGCTGTCGCAGCATCTCGGCCGGATTGCGGCGTTCGATCGGGCGATGGCGCATCTGCCGACGGACTCGACGGTCACGCTGCGGGCGATGATCCGACGAATGCTCGCGCTGCCCGAGCCGACCGAGGCCGATCCCGTGACCCGCGAGCGCCTGCCGACATTGGCGGAATGGGACGCACATCGTGCGTTGGCGGATCGTATCCACCGGACGGTCAGCGACGCGTTTGGTCTCGACAGCCTCGCCGAACACCCTTTCGCCAGACTGTCCCCGGCGACGATCGCCGACGAGCGATGCTATGCGCAGGTGTCGGCGATGGTCGCAGACGGCGAGCAGCTGTTCGACCGGATCGATCCGATGCTGGAGGGCGACGGCACCCTGGTGTCGGGGGATACCAGCCTGGCGGATGCGCTCGTCGTGGCGCGATCGGCATCGGCGGCGGTGCAGACGAACCTTGCGGGCAACCTCGATCTGCTCGACCCGACCTCGGCCGCCTCGCGCGAGTTTCGCGACGCTAGCGCCGTGTGTGCCGCAGCTGCGTCGAAACATGCCGCGGCGGCGGACGCGGCAGGGCATTGGACCAATCCGCTATCCCCCGAGGACGCGGATGCCGCGCTCGATCAGGCGCGTCGACAGGAGCCGGGCTTTTTCAAATTCCTGAGCGGAAGCTGGAACCGCCTCAAGCGCACGATCCACGAACGCTACGATTTCTCCGCGCACGCCGTCGAACCCAGCATTACCGTCGTGCTCGAACGGCTGGTGGCACGCCAAGCCGCGGCGGCGGAAGACGCCGCTGCGCGCGCGGCGCTGAACGCGCGGTTCGGAACCGACGATGCCGATGCGTTGGCCGCACTGCGTGACAGGTGGTCGGACGATGCTGCGCCGGTACTCGTCCGCCGCCTGGTCGTTCATGCGCAGGCTTCCGCGGATCCGGCCGCAACGCTCGTACGGGAAGCGCGCGCTACCACCGCTATCGAAGCGCTTGCCGCACTGTGCGATCGTCATCTCGTCGATGGCCAGGCCATGACGTTGAGCGCGCTGGCCGAGGCGATGCGCGACATGCGCGAGGGCCTCGACGACCTGCCCGACCTGTTGCCACTGCTGCGGGCGGCGGACCAGGCGGGGCCGCGGGTGGCCTTTGCCCTGCGAACGATGACGCTCGATCCGGCGCGTATCGAAGCGCTCGTGCTCGACGAGGCGATCAGCCGCGCGTTGCGGGCGGAGCCGGCCCTACACCGGTTCGACGCCGCGCAACTCGCGTCGAGCGCGCGCCGGGCCGCGCGCGCCGGCGAGATCCTTCAGGACGACAACGCCGCCTGCATCCGCGCCAGCGCGCAGCGCACGTTCCGCGATCACGTCCGCCAATCGACGCTGTCGGTGACGCAGCTCGATGGCGCCGGGCGCGAGGCCAAGAAGATATACGCGACCGGGCGGCGCGAGCTGGAACACGAGTTCGGCAAGACCATGCGCTATCGTTCGATCCGCGACCTGTCCGATGACGAGACCGGCGTGGTGGTCAACGACCTGAAGCCGGTATGGCTGATGAGCCCGCTATCGGTATCGGACACGCTGCCGCTACAGGCGGACCTGTTCGACGTCGTGATCTTCGACGAGGCCAGCCAGATCCCGATCGAGGAGGCGGTGCCGGCGCTCAGCCGCGCGCCGCAGATCGTGGTCGTCGGCGATGAGATGCAGCTGCCGCCCACCAGCTTCTTCGCCGCCGCGCGCGACGAGGACGAGATGCAGGTCACGGCGGAAGAAGACGGCCAGACGATGGCGATCCTGCTCGATGCAGCCAGCCTGCTCGCCCAGGCGGCGCGAAGCCTGCCCGCGACGTTGCTTGCCTGGCATTATCGCAGTCGCTCCGAAGCGCTGATCAGCTTCTCCAATGCGGCGTTCTACGATGGCCGGCTGGTCACCATTCCCGACCGGACGATCGCCGAGACCGGCGCGTCGCCGACGGCGATGCGATCGGACGACGAGGGCGCGCCGATCGAAAGCGTCGATCGACTGCTGGCGCGCGCGATCAGTTATCACCCGGTCTCCGACGGGCTGTACGACAAGCGCGCGAACCTTCCCGAGGCGCGCTTGATCGCGGCGATGGTCCGCGACCTGCTCGGCCGCGAAACCGGGCTTAGCATCGGCATCGTCGCGTTTTCCGAGGCGCAGCAGACCGAAATCGAAAACGCGCTCGACGCGCTTGCCGCGGAGGATCCGGCGTTCGCCGCGCTGATCGAGGCGGAATATGTCCGGGAAGACGACGGCCAGGTGAACGGGCTGTTCGTGAAGAATCTGGAAAACGTCCAGGGCGACGAGCGCGACGTGATCCTGCTGAGCATCTGCTACGCGCCCGATCGCGCCGGGCGGATGGCGATGAATTTCGGCCCGATCAACCAGCGCGGCGGCGAAAAGCGCCTTAACGTCATCTTCAGCCGCGCGCGGCATCACATGGCAATCGTGTCCACCATCCGCGCGGAGGCGATCACGAACACGCACAACGACGGCGCGCGTGCGCTCCGGACGTTCCTGTCGTTCGCCGAAGCGCAGGCGCGAGGCGACGGACCGCACGGCCAGGCCATTCTCGCCACGCTCAATCCCGAAGCGCAGCGCATCTTTTCCCGCGCGCCGGCACCGGACCCGCTGCGCGATGCCCTTGCCGCGGCGCTGCGCGCGCGTGGCCATGTCGTCCAGGAATACGTCGGCAGCGCCAGCTTCCGCTGCGACCTCGCGATCGTCGCGCCGGACGGCAGGAGCCACGCGCTCGCCATCCTGCTCGATGGAGACGCCGGCGAAGCGATCGCCGATCGCTACGTGTTCCAGCCGACGATCCTGCGGCGCTTCGGCTGGCGGGTGATCGATATCCCCTCGCATGCCTGGCTCCGCCAACCCGAGGCGGTGATCGCGCAGATCGAGGCGGCGTTGCGCGGCGACGAGAACGCCGTCGATGACGATCCGTTCGAGCCGGGATCGGGATTGCCGCTACCCGTCGTACCCGTACCGTCCCCTGTCTCGGAAGCGTCTGCGGCAGAGGCGTCGGTGGAGGGCTTCACCACGTTCGAGTTCACGCAAGGGTCGTCCGACAAGTTCTGGAAGATCGCGGTGAACGGCACCGAAGTCACCGTCGTCTATGGTCGTCGCGGCACCAAGGGCAGTTCCGTCGTCAAGACCTACGAGACGCCCGAACGCGCGGCCCGGGAAGCGAACAAGCTGACGCTGGAAAAGACGCGCAAGGGGTATGTCGAGACCTCCTGAAACGGGTTTGTTGCCTGATGTTGTTTGAACCGGGCCGTCACGGCGAGCGCAATGCTGCTGCAATACACCAGGACCATATCGGAGGTTGATGCGCGATCTTCTGGTGGGAACGCGTAGAGCGGCGGTTCGGCGTCGCAGCCCGTCTTCATAAGGTCCCTTGGTGAGAATCCTGATCGTCGAAGACGAGGCTGAATTCGCTGCGGCATTGTGTCGTTCTCTCACCCGAGAACGTTTTGTCGTCGATCACGTCGATCGGTTGACGATGGCCCGGGAGGCGGCGCGGTCGGTTGCGTATGATCTGATCCTGCTGGACAGGACCCTGCCGGACGGCGACGGGCTCTCGCTGGTCCCGTCGCTGCGAGCCGGCAATCCCGGACTTTCCATCATCGTGCTGAGTGCGCGCGGGGAAATCTCATCAAGCCGTTCGCACTCGATGAAATGTTCGCACGCATTCGCGCGGTCAGGCGTCGCCCCGCGGACTTGGCCGCTGAGGAAATCCGGGTGGGCGGGCTCTTCTTCGATGTCGCCAACGACGAGGCCGTCGTTGCAGGCGTCAGGCTCGACCTCGTCCGGCGCGAACTTCGCGTCCTTGCGACCTTGGTCAAGCGTCGCGGCAGAACGGTGCTGCGGGAGACGCTGGAGCACGCGGTCTACGGGTTCGATGACGAGGTACAGTCGAACACGCTCGACTCCCACGTATCGCGTCTCCGTCGAAAGCTGGCCGAAGCGGGTGCGGGAGTCGAGATCCACGCGATCAGAGGCGTCGGCTATTTGTTGAAGGCGGCGTCGTGAACGCGCGGCCACCGTCGCTGAAGCGCGCGCTGATCGTCAAACCGATGCTGATCCAGTTCGCGACGCTGACCATCACGCTCTCGGTGATCCTCCTCGTGTTCATGCGGATGAGCAGCAACGTCGCGTATACCGAGGAGACGATCACCGGCGTCATCGCGCAGTCGATCGTTCGCCACGCCGATGGCCGAATGACGGTGCGCCCGACACCGGAACTGGCGCGATTGCGCGCGGAAACGCCCGGTCTCTGGTTCGTCGCTGAAGACGATCGCGGGCGCAACGTCACGCTTGGCCAGATACCGCCGCCATACGCGCATTTCGGTGGTGCGCTGCACCGGCTTTCCTACATGCAGATCCGGGACCGGGCGCCACCCTATGGGTTGTCCGCGGTCATTCGACAGGAGGTTTCGCCGGCGGGCAAGCTGACGATCCTTGCGCACGGCAAGCTGACCGAGCTGACGGTCTCGCTACTTGTCGCGTTCAATCTCTTCAGCATCCTGGTCATCGTCCTGCTGGCGCTGGTCTCGCTGGTGGTCACGCCGTGGATCGTCAGGCGATCGCTCGCGGGGGTGAACCGGATCGCAGAGGAGGCGGGACGGATCGATGCCCATCGCCGCGGCTGGCGGCTGGGGGAACACCAGGTGCCGATCGAGATCCTGCCGCTGGTTCGCGCGGTCAACGACGTTCTGCGACGCCTCGACGAAGGATATGAGCGGCAACGGCGGTTTATCGCCTCGGCCGCACATGAGTTGCGCACGCCGATCGCCATCCTGCGGATCAAGGTCGACGGCGCGGAGGAGGCGGCGACGCGCAATCTTGGCAACGACGTGCACCGGCTCGCCAATCTTGCCGAGCAACTGCTCGATCTCCAGCGGCTGGATGTCGCCCGCGAGCAGGCCGATGTCGATCTCGTATCTCTGGTGAGACGAGCCGCCGCCGAACTCGCGCCGCTACTGATCGCCGCCGATCGCACGATCGAAGTGGTGGTCGTCGGACCGTGCACGATCTGCGGCGACGCGGGGCCGATCGAGCGCGTGCTGACGAATTTGGTGCAGAATGCGATCGAGCATGGTGGCCGTCACGTGATCGTCCGCGTGCTGGGCCATGGGTTCGAAGTCGAGGACGACGGCATCGGCATACCGATCGAGGAACGCGAGCGCGTGTTCGAGCCCTTCCACCGCCTGAAGCCGAGATCCACGGGCGCAGGCCTCGGCCTGAACCTGGTGCGGCAGGTGGTCGAACTGCACGGCGGACGCGTGTCGATCCTCGCGGCACCGGTGAACGGCACGGTGGTGCGGGTCGAGTTTCTCGATCGATAACGGTGCTTGGCCGAGCCATACACACGCAATGTTCGCCCCGCATCTGACCGCATCGGCAAGATCAGACCTGATCTGGACACGCCGTCGGCAGACATCCGGGGTATCTATGGTGACATTGTATTTTCTGACGCCAATCCTGCGCATATTGGTGCCGATCGTGACCAGTATTTTACTGGTCGTCGGCTTGAACGGTTGTGCAACGCTCGAGGAGCGGCGCCGTGTATCTCTGGCGCAGGATATCGATACCTGTGCCAGCTTTGGCGCGGCGTATGGGTCCCCGGACTATACGGGGTGCATGCTGACTCAACAGCAACGCCGTGACGCGCAGGGTGTCGAGGCCTTGGAACGGGCTCGCCTCGCCACCGAGATCAACAAGACGATGCAGGACATGACCGACAGCCGGATCCGGAACTGCGAGCGTCAGCGGAAGCATGACCGCCCCGGCGCGCGACGAAGGACGTGTGCCTGATCCGCCACGATGAGCCTCTTCCGTCGGCCATTGGTGATTGAAACAGCGTCACCAATGGCCGACGGGTAGTTGCACGAGGATCAGAAGCCGGCGTTGATGCCGAACAAGACCTTCGATGTCGTCAGACCATTTCCATAGTCGATCTTGTCATATTCGGCCCGCAAGAACAGTCCGGAATACACGGCCGTCTCGATGCCGCCGCCAAACAGGAAGCCATTCTCGGTACCTTTGGCTTTCACGTCGCTGGTCGTGACGGCGCGAAAATCGGTCTTTTCGCGAACCCGGAGCAAACTATAGCCGACGCGGCCGTACAGCAGTATCTGTGGTTCGACGAGGAATCCTGCACGGCTCGAAACATCGAGCGACCAGCGCGGTTTCAGCGTGTAGACGCCCAATGCACCGTCTGCCGACAGATTGGTATCGCTGCGTCCAATCGCAACTTCGGACCCTACGACGAAGCGTTGACTCATTTGGTTATCGTAGCCCAAATGCAGGCTATACCCAACGTCGTCTTTCCTGCGATCGATGGCCGAGGAGATGAGCGGCAGGTCATAGTGAACCGTCGTTCGTCTCCAGTCGGTATCAGCACCGATCTTGAAGCCGCTGAATGTCGGCTCAGCAGGCGTGTCCTGGGACTCCATCTGTGTTGGTTCCGGTGCGTGCTGCTGGACTTGCGCCACGGCAGGTAGAGATATCGCCGCGCATATGCTCGTGACCAGGTATGTGATCTTCATCGAACGCCTTCCATTTGGTCTGGATCAGACCGCACGAAGACTTTGTCCGCCGAGAATTGCGCAGGCATTGTGCGTTGGCCAGGCGCGCGAGTGCGGACGGTACTTTACACGCTGGAACGCGGCGGTGACGTCGTGCCAGTGTCGGGAACAGGCGCAGTTCGGCGTCTACCGCGATCTCGTCGTCGCCGAGCCCGACCTCATCCCGCAACTCGGCGACTAGATTGCGAGCAGAGCTATCCCGATGATGTCTGCGTTCGCACCGTCGGAGCATCCGAACCTTTTAATCTCGCCGTCCAGCCGCCGAAGCGGGCATAGAGCGTCGGCAGGACGAACAGCGTCAGCAACGTGGCCGAGATCAGGCCGCCGATAACCACGGTCGCCAGCGGTTTCTGAACCTCGGCGCCAGCTCCATGTCCCAGAGCCATCGGTACGAAACCGAGGCTGGCGACGAGCGCGGTCATCGCGACCGGCCGCAGCCGTGCCAACGCACCTTCGTGCGCGGCGCGTGCCCTGTCCATGCCGCGTGCCATCAGGTCGTGGATCGACGAGACCATCACCAGCCCGTTGAGCACGGCGATCCCCGAGAGCGCGATGAACCCGACCGCAGCCGAGACGGAGAACGGCATCCCGCGAGCCACGAGCGCAAGCACGCCGCCGACGAGCGCGAGCGGCACGCCGGTGAACACGATCGCCGCATCGCGGACCGAGCCGAGCGCGCCGTAGAGCAGCAGCATAATAACCGCGAAGCAGACCGGCACGACGAGCATCAGGCGGTCGCGCGCGGAGGCTAGGTTCTCGAATTGTCCGCCCCATTCGACATAGGTTCCGGGCGGCATCGTCACCTGCGCGTCGATCGCGGCGCGTGCGTCGGCGACCACGCCGGCGACGTCACGGTCGCGGACGTTGGCCTGGACGACCACGCGGCGCTTGCCGTTCTCACGGCTGATCTGGTTGGGTCCATCGACGACGGCGATGTCGGCGACGGTCGACAGCGGCACGAACCCGCCTGCCGAGGTCGGGACGGGGATTTGCGCGACCTGGGTAAGGTCCGATCGCGACGCTTCGGACAGGCGGATCACGACGGGGAAACGTCGATCGCCCTCGAAGATCATGCCGGCCTCGCGCCCGCCGATTGCGGCGGCGACGGTGTCCTGCACGTCGCCCGCGGTGACGCCGATGCGTGACATTGCCATGCGGTTCGGGCGGATGTCGAGCATCGGCAGGCCTTCTGTCTGCTCGACGCGGACGTCGACCGCGCCGCGGGTCTTGCGCAGGATGTCGGCGATACGGTCGGCGGCGGCGTTCATGCCGCCGAAGTCGTCGCCGAACACCTTGACCGCAATGTCGCCGCGCACGCCCGCGATCAGTTCGTTGAAGCGCATCTGGATCGGCTGCGTGATCTCGTACGCGTTGCCGGGCAGCGTCGAGAGCTGCTTCTCCATCCTTGCGACCAGCTTTTCCTTCGGGAGGCTCGGGTCTGGCCACTCGACCCTCGGCTTGAGGATGACGAAGGTGTCGGTGGCGTTGGGCGGCATCGGATCGCTCGCGATCTCGGACGTGCCGGTGCGCGAGAAGGCGAAGCGGACTTCGGGATGGCGGGCAAGGACCTTCTCGACCTGGAACTGCATCGCCTGGCTCTGGTCGACCGAGGTGCCGGGGATGCGGACCGCCTGGACGAGGATGTTGCCCTCGTCGAGCTGCGGCAGGAACTCCTGCCCGAGCGTGGTGAAGCCGACGCCCGCCAGCGCGAGCGCGCCGACGGCGATGCCCAGCGTGATGCTCGGGCGGCGCATCGCGTTGCCGAGACCCGGTTCGTAGTGCCGACGCAGCCAGCCGATGATCCGGCTTTCCTTCTCGTCGACGCGCCGGCTGAGCGTGACCGCGATCGCTGCGGGGACAAACGTCATCGACAGGATGAAGGCGAAGACGAGCGCGATGATGACGGTCAGCGCCATCGGCTCGAACATCTTGCCCTCGACGCCGGTGAAGGTGAGCAGCGGCGCGTAGACGAGGATGATGATCGCCTGGCCGTAGACCGAAGGGCGGATCATCTCGCGCGCCGATGCCGTGACGAGGTCGAGCCTTTGTCGCAGGGGCAATGGCTCGCTACGGCCATGTTGCGCGTCGCTCAGGCGGCGAAGCGCGTTCTCGACGATGATCACGGCCCCGTCGACGATCAGCCCGAAGTCGAGCGCGCCGAGACTCATCAGGTTCGCCGACACCCCGGCCTTCAGCATGCCGATGCTCGTCAGTAGCATCGTGATCGGGATCACCAGCGCGGCGATCAACGCCGCGCGGAAATTGCCGAGCAGCACGAACAGCACGACGATGACCAGCACCGCGCCCTCGGCGAGGTTGCGGGCGACGGTCGCGATCGTCGAATTGACGAGCTCGGTGCGGTTGAGCACTGGCTTCACCACGACGTCGATGGGAAGCGCCCGGCCGATCTCCCCCAGCCGCATGTCGACGCCCGTAGAGACGGTGCGGCTGTTCTCGCCGATCCGCATGACCGCGGTGCCGACGACGACCTCGTGGCCGTTCTCCGACGCCGAACCCATCCGCAATGCCTGGCCCGTGCGGACGGTGGCGATCTGGCTGAGCAGGATCGGCACGCTCTCGCGCGTCGCGACCACGGTGCGCGCGAGCTCGTCGGCGTTGCGGATCCGGCCGTCAGCTCGGACCGCAAGGCCCTCGCCGTTGCGGTCGACGATGCCGGCGCCTGCGCTGGTGTTGTTGCGTTCGAGCGCGGTGGCGAGATCCTGGAGCGTGATCTTCATTGCCGCCATCCGCTGGATATCGGGGACGACGAGATACTGCTTGGTATAGCCGCCGAGGCTGTCGACTCCCGCAAGACCGGCGGTGCTTTTCAGCTGCGGGGTGACGATCCAGTCCTGCACGGTGCGCAGATACGTCGCCTTGTCGGGTTCGCTGACGAGGTGGTCGCCTTCCGGCGTTATATAGCTGCCGTCCTTCTGCAAGCCGGGCTCGCCGTTGCGGTGGCGGACCTGGTCGAGCTCGCGATATTCGACTGTCCACATGAAGATGTCGCCGAGCCCGGTGGCGATGGGCCCCATCTCGGGCACCACGTTGTCCGGCAGGTCCTCCTCGGCGGTCCGCAGCCGCTCCGCCACCTGCGACCGCGCGAAGTAGATATCGGTCTTCTCGTCGAACACCGCAGTGACCTGCGCGAAGCCGTTGCGGCTGAGCGAGCGCGTGTAGTCTAGGCCGGGGATGCCGGCGAGCGCGGTCTCGACGGTGAAGGCGACCTGCTTCTCGATCTGGTCGGGCGAGAGCGCAGGCGCGCGGACGTTGATCTGGACCTGGTTGTTGGTGATGTCCGGGACGGCGTCGATCGGCAGCCGCTGGATCGCGAAGACCCCGGCGAGCGCGGCGGCGAGCGTCAGCAGCAGGACGAGCCAGCGCTTCTCGACGGCGAGCGTTACGATACGCGAGAGCATGGCCTAGTCCTCGTCCTTCGCCGCGCCCTTGCCGAGTTCGGCCTTGAGCGTGAACGAGTTGGTGGAGGCGATGCGCTCCTCGCCGGTCAGGCCGGCTGTCACGGTGACGGCGCCCCCATTGGTGCGTCCGAACGTCACCGGCGTCGCACGGAACCCGCTCGCAGTACGGACGAAGACATGCGGCCGGTCACCGATCATCTGCACGGCGGCCGACGGCACGGCGACGCCGCGGTCCCCGCTGGCGGGAAGCAGCACCGACACGCCGACATTCTCGCCGACGCGCCAGACGCCGCCCGTGTTGTCGATCGTCGCGATCACGGGGACGAGCCGCGTGGTCTCGTCGAGGATCGGCGAGACGAAGGTCACGCGGCCATCCTGGCGGCGGCCGGCGGACGTGACTTCGACGCGTGCACCCGGCCTTACTCGGCCCGCGTCAGCTGGCACGAGCGACATCGTCACCGACACCTTGGCGAGGTTGGCGACGCGGAAGATTTCGGCATCGGCGGCGACCTGCTGCCCGAGCGTAGCCGACCGGGCGATCACCTGGCCCGCGATCGGCGCGCGTACTGCGATCCGGTTGAGTGCACCGCCTCCGCCACCCGTGGCCGACAACTGCTGCCGCGCGAGACGAAGTGCGATGTTGGCTTCGGTCGCGGCGGTGCGGGCGGCGACCAGGTCCTGCTCGGGTGATACGCGTTCGGCGAACAATCGCTGTTCGCGGTGTAGGTTCGATTGGGCGAGCGCGGACCGCGCACCGGCCGCCTCGACCTCGGCGTTGAGAGACGCTGCCTCGCGGCTCTCGATGATCGCCAGCGTCTCGCCGCGACCGATGGACTGGCCCAGGTTGCGGGTGAGCGAGACCAGCCGGCCGCCGATCGGCGCTGCCACGACCTGGACGCCCTGCGGATCGCCCTCGATCGTCGCGGGCAATTCGATCGCGCCGGCGACGCCGCCGACGGTAGGGCGCGTGACCTCGATACCGGCGTCGGCGATCTGCTGTGCCGTCAGGGTCGCGACCGTGGGATCGCCGGAAGCCTTCTCGGGGTCCTCGTTCGCCACCGCGTTGGCAGCGGGCGCCGGGTCGGGGGAGGGGCCACAGCCTGCGAATGCCAAGGCGGCAGCGGCAGGCGCGATCGCGCGCAAGATCGTGCGGTTCATCGGTCGGTGTCCCTGGCAATCGGCGCTTCGGCAGTCAGCCGTTCGAGGCGCGCACGTGCGTCGTGATAGGCGGCAAGCGCGTCGATCGCGGCCGTCCGTGTGTCGAGAAGCGTCCGCTCCGCGTCGAGCAGGTCGAGCTGCCCGAACTTGCCTTCGCGGTAACCGATGCGCGCGATCCGCGCGGCTTCCAAGGCGGCTGTGAGCGCTGGCCCGGTCGCGTTGCGCGCAGTCGTCGCGGCGTTTGCCGCCTCAGCCTGCGTGGTGGCGATGTCCTGCTCGGCATCGAGCAATGCCACGCGGCGGAGCGCGTCCGACTGGTCGCGCTGCGCATCGACGACGGCGATAGCCGATCGGCCGCCGTTGAAAACGGTCAGCGGGATCGAGACGCCAAAGACGGCGGCAGTGTCGTTGGTTTGCTCTAGCCGACGAGCGCTAGCGCTGAGCGTCAGGTCCGGCACCCGCTGGCTTCGCGCAAGCCGCACCTGCGCGGTCGCGGTGTCGAGATCCGCGCGGGCTGCCGCGGCGATGAGTGTGCTCGTCGAACGGGATGGCTGGAGGGGGCCGAGCGCGTCCACTAGCTGGAACCAGGAATCATCGAGCGAGCCGACCGGCATTCCAATAAGCCGGGCAAGGTTCGTCGCGGCGACGGTGGCTGAACGGTCCGCACGTTCCAAGGCGCCCCCGGCGGCAAGGCGCGCTACGTCTGCGCGCTGTTCCTCAAGCGGTGAGGCGCGCCCTGCCTGCACCCGCACCTTGGCGGCGCGAAGCACTTCGGCGGCAATCCCGACTTGATCGCGCGCGACCGCTACACGACGTTGCGCGGCCACCCCGACGACATACGCCTGAGTGACCCGCAGTCGGAGGTCGGCGCGCGCAATCTCTGCTGCGATACCTGCGCGGCCGATCTGCGCGTCGGCAAGTGCCATCCGGGCCTGCCGCTTGCCGCCGCGTTCCAGGGGCAGCGCCAACCCCAGCGTCGTTTCGGACGAGCGCAGGCCGCGATAGATCCCGGACCCCGCGACGTTCTCGGTCTCGGCGACGATCGACGGGTTCGGCCGAAGCGCCGCGACCCTGCGCTGCGCCTCGGCCGCTCGAACGCCGGCGGACGCGGCGTCCTGGAAAGGCGATATCGCGCCGGCGCGGCCAAGCGCGTCGGCGAGCGTAAGGACCGGTTCCGCTAAAACCGGCGGACGGGTCTGGGCCTGCAGCGACGATGCGCAGGCGCCTGCGGCCACGATAGCCGCGAAAATACGATGCATGGGAATGCTCCTGACGAAGTAGACGCAGGCGCGCACGGCGCACCCGATCGACGTGTCAGGCCCGGGGCGGTCTCAGCGCGGTGTCGGCGTTCCGGCCGACCAGCGCCGCGCCGTTGGAGGACGCGAGCGTGGCGCCGGTTGGACCGGTTATGCCGTCCAATGCGTCGGAGTCCGGCGCGCTCTTATGGTGCGCGTGGCAGCTGCCGTGATGATGCGGATAGCCCTTGTCGGCATCGGCCGCGACCTGATCGCCATCGCTGTCGATATGCAAAGCAGCTTCGTACTGGCTGGTCTCGATGCAACCGCCAACCTCGGCCGCATGCGCCACCCCGACCCAAGTGGTCAGCACGAGCATCAGACAGGCAAGGAAGGGCAGGAGCCTACGCATCGCCGACCGAATAGCAGATGCTCGCGCTGCTGTAACGGGCATCGTGGTGAAGCGGTGGCGGAGCAGGCGTTACGCCTTGACACCAGATGCGTGGCATGGCCGGTATCGACCGGACCCATCTCGCCAAATTCCGATCGAGGCATCGACACTGGCCGCGTGCATTGGCGGCGTACGCCGAATTTCCCGTGAACGAGCCCCGGCGATGCGGTAGCGCGGCTGGGCAGCTCTATCGGGATACCGTGCCATGATCATCTCCAGCGACGAATTCGTCGACCTGCCCTCGTCCGATGGCGGCGTGATGCGGGTCCATGTGTTTCGCCCGGCGATCGAGGGGCGGTTTCCCGGAGTTTTGCTGTTCTCGGAAATCTATCAGGTGACCGCGCCGATCCGGCGACTGGCGGCGTATATCGCGGGGCACGGCTACTGTGTCGCGGTTCCCGAGGTGTATCACGAGTATGAAGCGCCCGGGACCGTGCTGGCGTACGACACCGCCGGTACGGATCGCGGTAACGCCTTGAAGATCGCCAAGCCGGTTGCGGCGTTCGATGCCGATGCGACCGCCGGGCTGGATTTTTTGGCCGGGCACGCGGCCTGTACGGGGCGGCTCGCGACGGTGGGCGTGTGCCTGGGCGGGCATCTGGCGTACCGCGCCGCGCTAGATCCGCGCGTGCTGGCGGCGGCATGCTTTTATCCGACCGATATCCATGCGGGATCGCTCGGGCTCGGCAAGGATGACGACAGCCTCGCGCGGATGGCGGACCTGAAGGCGGAGACGCTGTTCGTCTTCGGTCGCGCCGATCCGCATGTGCCGTTTGCCGGCCGGGCACTCATCCGCGCACGCCTGGAAGAGGTCGGTGCGCGCTATGAATGGCATGAGGTCAACGCCGCGCACGCGTTCCTGCGCGACGAGGGACCACGGTACGACGCGGCGCTGTTCGCGCAGGCGACCGGGTGGATGTTCGCATTGTTCCAGCGGGTTCTGTCTGCCTCCGACTGAGGGTTCAGCGCCTTGTGTACCGGTAGCGATCGCGTGATCTCGCTATTGAACGACGGCTGTCTGACGGATGTGCCCCGATTGGACTGAGCCGTTCTCTATGACGCTTCGTCCGCAGACCGACGACGGAAGCGATTTGTGATTTCGCTACGGGATAACGATGCGAGTTCGGCGGCCATAATACTGCTCAACTCGCTGAAAAGCCGATGAGACCATCCTAGATCTCAAACCGGTAGAGCCGACCCGTAATATTGGCCTAACCGAACCATCTTGACTCGTCGACCAATAGCGTTGAGATAGCGCTATCAACGGACCCGCATAGACGGGCGTGACGAGGAATGGGGATGGCTTTTAACGCTATTGATGTCGCATGCCCGTCGACCAGTTGGTCGAGCCGGTGGAGTACGTCGCGCAGTACCTAGCGCCCGGCACCTGACGTTTTTCAAGCTTTCATAACAACGAGACGCTTCCTGCCGCCAGTCGGACAGCGAGGTTCCAAGAGGATCCTGAACATGACGCCTTTCAAAATGGCCCCTCGTCTTACGCGCGCTGCGCTCTTGTGCGCGACAACGATGGTAGCGCTGTCGTCGACCGTTGCGGCGGCGCAGACCATTCCGCCGACGCAGGACCCGGCACCAGCCGCGTCGCAAGGTGCCGCGCCCGCCACCGCTGGGCCGACCGCGCCTGCCGCGTCGCCAGCCGCGGCCCTGCCGGACTCCGACCAGACCCCGGGCACGATCGATGCGGCCGACAGCGGCGACATCGTCGTTACCGGCTATCGTTCGAGCCTGGCCAAGTCGACGAACGCGAAGCGCGCGGCAACCGGTTTCACGGATTCGATCTTCGCCGAAGACATCGGCAAGTTTCCCGACACCAACATCGCCGAATCCTTCAACCGCATCCCCGGCATCACCATCACGCGCGACGTGACCGGCGAAGGCACGAACGTCGCGATCCGCGGCCTCGGATCGAACTTCACGAACGTCACGCTCAACGGCGCGACGATCGCGGTGGCGTCGTCGGGCGCGACCGATGCGCAGGGTACCGATCGCTCGGTCGATTTGAGCTTTTTCCCGACCGACCTGTTCACCAAGCTGACGGTCAACAAGAGCTATACCGCGGACCTGCTCGAAGGTGGTGCGGCAGGTAACATCGATCTCCGTTCGGCGCGGCCGTTCGATCGCGCGACCTCGTTCCTCGCCTACAACGTACAAGGGACGAAGCAGTCGCCCGAGGACCGGATCGGTGCCCGCGGGTCGTTGATCGGCAGCTGGCGCGGTGACAAGGTCGGTATCCTCGCAGGCGTGTCTGCCCAGCGCCTTTTCACCGACACGCGCGGATTCGAGACGATTGGCTATACCAATCCGGCGCTGACGGCCGCGCAGTGCGGTGCTGCTTCGGGCTGCAACACGACGGGTGGCGGCAACTGGACGATCCCGACCGTGGTGCCTGTCGGCGCTGGTGCAGGGCTGGTAGCTGGTACGCCGATCACCAGCGCGTTCCTGCTCGCGAACAACCCGGGTGCGACGATCCAGCAGATCGACAACGCATTGCTGCCGCGGCTTGGGCGTTCGACCAGCATTCGCGGTCCGCGTGACCGTATCAACGCGATCGTCAGTGCGGAATGGCAGCCGTCCGATACGCTGCACTTCTACGTGGATGGCCTGTACGGCTACAAGAAGAACGACCTGACGCGTGAGAACATGGCGTGGATCGTCCGCAACGGCGCGATCATCCCGACCAACCTGACGTTCGACAAGGCCGACTGCACGATCGGCTGCGTCGTCACCGGCGGGACGTTCGCCAACGCGCAGTTCTTCAACGAATTCCGCCCGTACACCGAGACGACGAAGCTTTTCAGCATCAACCCCGGCGGCGAGTGGGAAATCTCCGACACGCTCAAGCTGAACCTGCAGGGCAATTACGCGCGCTCGACCTTCCATCGCGAGAACCCGTCGGTCGGCCTGACGACCCCGCTGGGTGTCGGCAACACCGTGACCTATTCGAACGACGGCAGCGGCATCCCGATGATCCAGAGCGCGCTGGACCTGAACGATCCGGCGAATTTCGGCTGGAATCCCGGCAGCCGCGTCAACATCTCCGACGAACGCCGGCTCAACAAGAGCAAGGGCGCGCGCGGCGACCTGACCTGGGGCAAGCCGGCCCTCAACCTGAAGATCGGCGGCGCGTTCGACGACGTGTCGCGCCGGATCAGCAGCAACGACAACAGCCAGGCGTACCAGAACGCGGTCTGCGGCAATAATCCCAGCGTGTTCGTCGCCTCGCCGAATTCGCAGCCGCCGTGCGAAGGCCTGAATGCGCCGGGCGTTATCCCAGCCGGCTACCCGACCTATCCGGGCTTCGGCACCGGATCGACCGCGGGCATGACTGGCCCGGTGACCTATGGTGGCTCGCTCGTTCCCAACTCGGCGGCCCCAAGCTACCTGACACCAGGGCCGGCCGGTTTCGTGACGGTCGACTGGCCAAAGTTCGCAGCCGCAACCAACTATGACTTCTACCACGACAACTCGCCGGAAAGCGGTGCGTCCACCACGGGCGCAAGCGGCGGCGGCATTCGCGAAGTGGTGAAGTCCGCGTTCGCCACGGTGAACGGCGAGCAGGACCTTGGCGGCAACATGCTGCGGTTCAACGTCGGCGTGCGCTACGTCAATACGATCCAGACGATCACGGGGCGCGTCTCGTTGCCTGATCCCCGCAATACGACCGCGACCGGCGTCGCGTTGCCGGACGGTAGCCGCTATCCGAACCTCGTCAGCATCGTGTCGACGCGCAACGTCTATTCGAAGTGGCTGCCCGCAGCGACCTTCGCCTACGACGTCAGCGAGCACGCGGTAGTCCGCGTTGCCGGATCGCGTACCATGACGCGTCCCGACCCGTCGGCGCAGTTGCCGGGCGTGAACTTCGGCGCGCCATCGGCGGATCAGGCGTCGATCGGCAACCCGGCGCTCGAGCCGTACATGTCGACGAACATCGATCTGGGCTTCGAATATTATACCGGCCGCGAAGGCGTGGTCAGCTTCAATGCGTTCCGCAAGTCGATCAAGGGCTTTACGAACACTGCGATCAGCACGGTTCCGTTCTCGAACCTGTCGCAATACGGGATCACCTACGACACGCTGAACCCGACGCAGCAGATCGCGATCAACTCGCGCGGCGGCCCCGGCACCGCGCAGGTCCAGGTCACGTCGCAGGTCAACGTGGCGGACAAGCTGACCATCAACGGGCTCGAATTCCAGTGGGTCCAGCCACTCGACTTCCTGACCAAGAATATCGGCATCACCGGGTTCGGCTTCAACGCCAATGCGACGGTCGTCGATCAGACCAGCAAGGGTGCGGCAACCGCGTTCGGCGTGGCGCCGTTTACCTACAACATCACGGGCTATTACGAAAAGCACGGCGTGATGCTGCGGGTGTCGACCACCTCGCGCGAGGGCTCGCAGAACAGCGGTGCGGCGCAGAACGGCATTCCGGCAGCGGCATTGTTCGGCACGGATTATACGACCTACGACTTCTCGTCGTCGTTCGATCTGGACAAGATCTTCGGTTTTGCTGGCGCACCTCAGCTGACAGTGAACGTTGCCAACTTCACCAATGCAACGTTGCGGTCGTACTTCCAGTTCGAGAATGCGACCTTCACGCAGTACAAGCCGGGTCGTCAGTTCCTGGTCGGTCTGCGCGGGACCTTCTAGTAGACCCGACGGTGCGGTCGTGATGCGACCGCACCGTCGGTATTTTGCTCAAGACGTGGTCGCGACCGGGTCTACTATCGCACCAGCCGACCGACGATCGGCAAGATCGGTTCGACGATACTAGCGCAGGCCGGCGAGATTTCGCAGGGAAGACCCGACGGGGGCGCGGTCGGGCTACGGATAACCGGTGCGAGGTCCGCCAAGCGCAGTCAGCGGGTTCTCCATGGGGCTGTTCGACTGCTCATGACAGGAGAGACGACGATGTCACAGGCCGTATCACGCCGTACGCTGATGGGTGGTGCCGCTTGCGGCGCTGCGCTCGCGACGCTGCCTTTGCTCGCTGTCGAGGCACATGCGGCGCCCGACCCGCGGACCGCGTTTGCCTTGATCGAAAAGGGCATTCCGGCAGCCGTCATGATCGATGCCGACGCCGACAGCGCGGTTCGGCATGTCGCGACCAATTTCACGGCCGATTTGGAGAGGGTCAGCGGCACCGCTGCGCGACTGACCGATGGCGCGAGCGGCGTTGCGCAGGGGCCGGTGGTCATCATTGGCGTCCTTGGCCACAGCGCGGTCATCGATCGTCTCGTGGCGGCCGGCAAGATAGCCGCCGCCGACCTGCACGGCGAATGGGAAGCGTTTCGGCAGATCGTCGTCGACGACCCGATGCCGGGCGTGTCGCGCGCGCTGGTGATCGTCGGGTCGGACCGGCGGGGCGCGGTGTTCGGTACCTATGACGTATCCGAGCGGATCGGCGTTTCGCCGTGGCACTGGTTCGCGGACGTGCCCGTCCGTCGTCAGCGCGACGTGCTGATCCCTGCGGGCTCCAGGCGCGACCAGCCCAAGGTCCGCTATCGCGGGTTCTTCATCAACGACGAGGATCCTTGCCTCAGCGGCTGGGCGAAGAAGGCGTTCGGCGGCGTGAACGCAGCGATGTACGTGCACGTCTTCGAACTGCTGCTACGGATGAAGGGCAATTATCTGTGGCCCGCCATGTGGGGCAAGGCGTTCGCGGATGACGACCCCGCGAGCATGGTGCTGGCCGACGCGATGGGCGTGGTGATGAGCAATTCGCACCACGAGCCGATGCTACGCGCGCAGGCCGAATGGCATCGTCACGAAGATGGCGGCGTCACCGGCGGTGCGTGGGATTACGACAAGAACGGCGCCAACCTGCGGAAATTCTGGCGCGGCGGGATCGAGCGCATGATGGCGAAGGGCGGCGGCCAGCATTACGACTCCGTCGTGACCGTCGGCATGCGCGGAGACGGCGACGAGGCGATGGCCGAGGGCACCGCGACCGGGCTGCTCGAACGCGTCGTCGCCGACCAGCGTCAGATCATCGCCGACGTCACCGGCAAACCGGCGACCGACACGCCGCAGGTCTGGGCGCTCTACAAGGAAGTACAGGATTATTACGACCACGGCATGAAGGTGCCGGACGACGTCACGTTGCTGTTCTCGGACGACAACTGGGGCCAGATCCGGCGCCTGCCCGATCCCGCCGCACCGGCGCGCAAAGGTGGGTACGGCATCTATTATCACTTCGATTATGTCGGCGGTCCACGCAACTACAAGTGGATCAACACCAACCAGATCGAGAAGACCTGGCAGCAGATGGACCTCGCGTACCGGCGTGGTGCGGCGCAGATCTGGATCGTCAACGTCGGCGATATCAAGCCGATGGAATATCCGCTGGGGTTCTTCCTGGCGCAGGCCTGGAACCCGGATGCGATGACCCCAGCCGCGGTTGCCGACTATCCGCGCGCATGGGCGACGGCGACGTTCGGCCCGGACCAGGCGCGCGCGATCGGCGAGATCGTTACTCAGTACAGCCAGTATGTCGCACGCCGAAAGCCCGAACTGATCGACCAGGACAGCTTCCCGCTAGGCGGAGTCAATCCCAAGGGCCTCGATGGCGGCGAGTTCGGCGCGATGGTTGCGCAGTGGGACGCGCTGGAGGCACGGATGCTTACGGTTCGCGCCACGCTGCGGCCGGATCAGCGCGACGCCTATTACCAGTTGGTCGAGTTTCCCGTGGCAGCCGTCGCGAACCTGTACCGGATGTATTACGGCACCGCGTGGAACCGGCTGCTGGCGGCGAAGAACGACGCCCGCGCCAATTATTTTGCCGATCAGGTCGAAACCGCTTTCCGGCGCGACGGCGAACTGACGCAGCGGTACCACAGTATCAACGGCGGCAAGTGGGACGGCATGATGGCGCAGGTCCATATGAGCTATGTCATCTGGAACGATCCCACCAAACAGACCATGCCGAGCATCGTCCGGGTCGGCGCCGATACGCCCGAAGCAAAGCGCCGGCAGCAGCCGATCTTCGTTCCGACGCCCGCGACGCAGGCCGGTATCGTTGCCCTCGAAGCACCCGCGTTCAGTCGGGCACGCGACGGCAAGGGGCTGCGCTGGACGACGATCCCGCATCTGGGTCGTACGGCAGGTGCGATGATCGCGATGCCGCAAGGTCGACCGGCAACGCTGGCGAGTGACGGCGTCTGTCTGGAATACGACGTCACCGTGGCGAAGGCGGGACCGGCGACCGTGACGCTGTACCTCGTACCGACGCTCGACACGTTCGGTCATGACGGATCGCGGATCGGCGTGTCGATCGACGGCGGTGCGGTTCAAGTCCTGCGCGCGGTGCTCGAGCCTACCGGAGGCGATACGGACAATATTGCCAAGGCGCGCTGGGCGGATGCGGTGCGTGACAATGGCGTACGAGTGTCGACAGGCCTTGGTGACGTTGCTAGCGGCCGTCATACGATCAAGATCTGGCGGCTGGACGACAACATGGTGCTCCAGAAGCTGGTACTGGCGACCATCCCGGTACCGATGTCCTATCTTGGCGCGGTTCCCGTCGCCTGACGGAACGCACCGCGCAGCGATCCCTTAGGGGATTTAACGATGCCAGTTTCCTTGGGAAGGGCGACGTAGTAGCATCAATACGCAGACATTAGATTGGTAAGTCCAGTGGCAAAGCCCGCCTCCCAGAACGCGCTGTTCGCGGTCGGAAAATACGACGCTCCCGCGAACGATCGCTTGTATCAGCGGCTGGCGCGGCGGCTGTTCGAGGAACTGGTCGCGGGCACTTATGCGATCGGCGACCGGCTGCCCGCCGAACGCGAGCTGGCGATCGACTACGGCGCCAGTCGCCCGGCGGTGCGTGAAGCTCTCATCGCGCTGGAAGTGCAGGGTTTTATCGAAGTCCGTGTCGGCTCCGGGGCGTATGTCTGCCGGCTGCCGGGGCAGGGCGAAGAGCCGGGTTTCGCGATCACCGCGTTCGAACTGACCGAAGCGCGGATCATGTTCGAGGGAGAGGCGGCAGCGCTCGCAGCGGTGCAGATCTCCGATGCCGAGATCGACCTGCTCGACGGACTGGTCGAGGCGATGACGACCGAGAATTTGCTGACCGAAGTCACCGAGATCGCCGATCGCGACTTCCACATGGCGATCGCCAAGGCGACGCGGAATTCGGGCGTGGTTCGGACGATCGAGGATCTGTGGCATTTACGCTCGACGTCGCCCGAATGCGCGCTTCTCCATGCCAAGGCGCGCAACGCCAAAGTGCGGCCGGTCGTCGCCGAACATGCTGCAATCGTTGATGCTTTGCGCGCGCGCGACGCGGCGGCGGCGCGTGGCGCGATGCGCGCACACCTGACGTCGGTGATGGACCACCTCTTGTTCCAGACCGAAGAGATGGCAATGGAACAGGCTCGACTGGCGCTCGCGACGACTCGCCAGCGTTACGGCGGCGTTCCGACCATTTGATCCATATGGTGACCAAGCGCTTATAGGTTGTCAGACCAATTCGATCGTTGCTATCGACATTGAGAGCATGTGGCTGCACCGCCATGGAAAAACGGGGATGAGCGGCCGATGAAGATGACCCAGACCATGCGCTGGTTTGGCCCGAACGACCCGGTGCCGCTCGACGCCATCCGCCAGGCCGGCGCGACCGGGATCGTCACGGCACTGCACGAGGTCGCCAATGGCGACGTGTGGACCGTCGACGCCATCGCCGCGCGTCGCGTGATAATCGAGGACGCTGGGCTCGACTGGAAAGTGGTCGAGAGCCTGCCCGTCGTCGAGGATCTGAAGCGGCGCTCGGGCGACTGGGATCGGCTGATCGAGGCCTATGTTACCAGCCTGCGGAATCTGGCGGGGCAGGGCATCGAGGTGGTGACCTATAATTTCATGCCGTTGCTCGACTGGACGCGGACCGACCTGAGCTGGGCGTTGCCGGACGGCGCGCGCGCGTTGCGCTTCGAGCTGCATGCGCTCGCCGCGTACGACATCCATATCCTGCGCCGCCCGGGCGCCGAGCAGGACTACACCCCCGATGTCGTCGCCATCGCCGCCGAGCGGTTCGCGGCGATGGACGATGCCGCGCGCGCGACACTGGAGCGGACGATCATCGCCGGGCTGCCGGGGAGCGAGGAGAGCTTCAGTTCGCCGCAGTTGCTCGAGCAAATCGAGACCTACGCCGACATCGACGCGTCGCGGCTGCGCGAGAACCACGTCGCGTTCCTGGAGGCGGTGTGTCCAGTCGCCGAGGCGGAGGGCATCCGGCTGGTAGTGCACCCCGACGATCCGCCGTTCCCGATCTTCGGCCTGCCGCGCGTGGTGAGCACCGAGGCGGACGTCAGCGCGCTGTTCGCGGCGGTGCCGTCGGTCGCCAACGGGCTGTGCTTTTGCAGCGGATCGTTCGGCGTGCGCGCGGACAACGACCTGCCGGGGATGGTTCGTCGGCTCGGCGAACGCATCGGCTTCGTGCATCTGCGATCGGTGCAGCGTGAACCCGGTGGCGCGTTTCACGAGGCGGCGCATCTGGAGGGCGATGCGAACATGCCCGCGATCATGACCGAGCTGGTCGCGTTGCAGGCGCGCACCGGGCGGTCGCTGCCGATGCGCCCCGATCACGGGCACCAGATGGTGGACGACCTCAACAAGCGGACCAACCCCGGCTATTCACTGATCGGGCGGTTGCGCGGGCTGGCGGAACTGCGCGGGCTGGAAACGGGTATCGCGCATGGCCGGGACGCTGCGTAGGAACCGAGCCTAGCGCGTCATCGCCAGTTGCGTATCGTCGAGCGCCAGGTCCACCAGCTTGCGCATCGCCGCGTTGGCGGCGGCGGGGTCGCTAGCTGCGATCGCCTCGTACACGCGGACGTGATCGGGGATCGGGTTGCGCGGCAGCGAGCGGGTGCGCTGCTTGAACTGCGTCGTCCAGCTGACCGCCGCGCCGATGCTCGCGCTCAGCACGACGAGCGCGTCGTTGCGGGTCGCCTGCAACACCGCGTTGTGGAACTCGCGGTCCGCGGCACGGCCGGCTTCGGTGGCCAGCGTGTGGCGGCGCATCGCGGCGAGCGATTCCTTCATCACGGCAAGGTCAGCACGATCGCGTCGCTCGGCGGCCAGCGCGGCGGCGGCTGGCTCGACGATCGCGCGCAACTCGAACAGGCCGCGGACGAAGTCGATGTCGGGTTCGCCGGCAAAGGCCCAGGCGAGCACGTCGGGATCGAGCAGGTTCCAGCGACTGCGCGGTAACACGCGGGTACCGGTTTTGGGTCGACTTTCGACCAATCCCTTTGCCATCAGCACCTGGACCGCCTCGCGGTAGGCGCTGCGCGACACGTCCAGCGCCTCCGAAAACGCGACTTCGCCCGACAATGTATCGCCCGGGAGATACTCGCCCGACAGGATCGCGGTGCCCAGCTTGTGCGCGATCGCGCCGTGCAGCCGCCGTCCTGTACCGCGGGGCGGGCGTGGCGGCGTAGCGCTTTCCGACGGTATCGCCGCATCGGACACGATTGGCGTATCCGACGACGGGCTCGTCTGATCGGGATTGAAGTTCGTCATTGGTAAGCTCCCATCACCGGGGTGATAGCCGCGTGACAATCGCGAGACGATAAGAGATTTTCTGTCCTGGGGGTCGGAACGCCCTGATACAGGCTGCATACGGTATGCGAGTCGGGCGTGCTGCGGTCGTCGGGGCCGCTGGTAGGTCGGCTGGATGCCCCTGCGTTCGATGACGCGCGGCTGGCCAGTCATCGTTCTCGATATAATCGACCGATCGGCTGTTCAGACAGTCGACCTATAATCCCTGAAGATTTCGGGATCTTAATCCTGCCGCGCATTTGGCATCCGCAACATAGTTGCGGTCGATCAGCGGACCCGGATCGGTCGGCGAATGATACATCGTGCCGCGAGCGCCGGCAGCCGACGCGCATTTCCGCCCTCTCGGGACATGCCCGATCCCACGCCAGAGCGCAGGATCGGGCGGTCGTCGATCAGAGGACGCGGTTGATGAGGTTCTCGATCCGCTCCTGCTGGCCCGAGACCGGCTTGGGATCGATGCCGCGCTCGATTGCGAGGTCGGCGATCCCGGCGAGGTCGAGCCCACCGATCGCGCCACCGAACTCGCCGTCCCAGCCGGCATAGCGCTTGGTCTTGATCGCATCGATCCGGCCGTCTTCGATCAGCTTGGCGGCGTTGAGCAGGCCCTTCGCGACGACGTCGATCGCGCCGACATGACCGTAGAACAGGTCGGCCGGGTCCATGCTCTGGCGCCGCACCTTGGCGTCGAAGTTGAAGCCGCCGGTGGTGAACCCGCCCGCGCGGATGATCTCGAGATTGGCGAGCGTCAGTTCCTCGACCGAGTTCGGGAATTGATCGGTATCCCAGCCGTTCTGCGGATCGCCGCGATTGGCATCGATCGAGCCGAAGATGCCGAGCGCAGCGGCGGTCGCGATCTCATGCTCGAACGTGTGGCTGGCGAGGGTGGCGTGGTTCGCCTCGATGTTGACCTTGACCTCGTTCTCCAGGCCATAGCGCTTGAGGAAGCCATACACCGTCGCGGTGTCGAAGTCGTACTGGTGCTTGGTCGGCTCGAACGGCTTCGGCTCGATCAGGATCGTGCCCGTGAAGCCGATCTTGTGCTTGTGCTCGACGACCAGGCTCAGGAAGCGGCCGAAATTGTCGAGCTCGCGCTTCATGTCAGTGTTGAGCAGCGTCTCGTAGCCCTCGCGACCGCCCCACAGCACGTAGTTCTGGCCACCGAGACGGTGTGTCGCCTCGAGCGCATCGCGGACCTGCATCGCGCCGAACGCGAACACTTCCGGATCGGGGTTGGTCGCGCCGCCGGCGGCAAAGCGCGGGTGGCTGAACAGGTTGGCGGTGCCCCAGAGCAGCTTGCGGCCCGATGCAGCCTGGAGCTGTTCGAGATGGTCGACGGCTTCGGCGAAGAACTTGCGGTGCTCGGTGATGTTGGCGGCGTCGGCCATCACGTCGACGTCGTGGAAGCAATAATAGGGCACGTCGAGCGTCTTGAAGAACTCGAACGCGACCTCGCGCTTCATCGCCGCGGCGGCGCTGTCGTTGGCACCGCGGTGCCACGGGCGATCGAACGTGCCGCCGCCGAACACGTCGGAGCCGGGCCAGCAGAAGGTGTGCCAGAAGCACGCGGCGAAGCGGAGGTGATCTTCCATGCGCTTGCCGAGGACCATCTTGTCCTTGTCGTAGAAGCGGTAGGCCAGCTCGTTGGTGCTGTCGGGGCCCTCATATTTGATCTGGGGGATATCGGCGAAGAAGTCGGACATCAAAGCTTCCTACGATTTTGGGGTGATGCGGGAATAGGCTTGGCGGAACGCGGCCTTCTTCTCGGCGAGCGCCGAGACGAGGGCAGGGTCGGGGACGATGGTGTGCGAGACGGGAGGCGCGACGCAGATCTCGGCAGGGTCGCCGCCGTCGACGCCAAGCTGGGCAAGGCGCGCGGCACCGAGCGCGGGACCGACCTCGCCGCCCTGGAGATAGACGAGTTCGACCTCCATCGCCGCGGCGATCACCTGGCCCCAATAGCGCGAGCGGGCACCGCCGCCGATCACCGCGAGGCGCTCGACCGTCGTGCCGGCCTCACGCAACACGTCGAGACCGTCGGCGAGCGCGAACGCCACGCCTTCCAGCACCGCCTGCGACAGGCGGCCGGCGTCTGTGTCGTTGTCGAGGCGGAGGAACGCGCCACGCACCTCCGGGTCGTTGTGCGGTGTGCGCTCGCCCGACAGGTAGGGGAGGAAGATCTCGGGGCCACTGGCGGGGCCGGCTGCCTCGGCGCGCGCGAACAGGTCGGCGGCACCGGCGGCGCCGGTGATCCGCGCGACCCAATCGATGCACGACGCAGCCGACAAATGGACCGACATCTGGTGCCACATGCCGGGTAGCGCATGACAGAAGGCGTGGACCGCACGCGCCGGATTGGGGCGGAAGTCGTTGGTCGCGACGAAGATGACGCCCGACGTGCCGAGCGACAGCAGCGCATCGCCGTCCTTGACGACACCGACGCCGACCGCGCCCGCCGCATTGTCGCTGCCACCTGCCGCGACCGGGACCTGCGGCATGCCCCACAGCTCGGCGACCTCGGCGGTGAGCGTGCCGGTGATCTCCGTGCCCTCGTACAGCGCCGGCATCTGCGCCTGTGTCAATCCGCAGGCGGCGAGGATCTCGTCGCTCCAGCAGCGGCCGCCGACGTCGAGCCACAGCGTGCCCGCGCTGTCGGATAGGTCTGACGCCTTGTCGCCGGTCATCAGCAGCCGGACATAGTCCTTGGGCAGCAACACCGTGGCGATCTTTGCGAAGACCTCGGGCTCATGCTCGCGGACCCACAGCAGTTTTGGCGCAGTGAAGCCGGGCATCGCGATGTTGCCAGAGATCGTGCGCAGGTTGGGAACGGCGCGCTCCAGTGCCTCGCACTCGGCGAAGCAGCGGCCGTCGTTCCACAGGATCGCGGGGCGCAGCGGCCGGTCGTCGGCGTCGAGCAAGGTCGCGCCGTGCATCTGGCCCGCAAGCCCAACGCCGCGCACCGAACGGCGGACGCTCGGGTCGATCGCCTGGACCGCGGCGATGGTCGCCTTCCACCACGCATCCGGATCCTGTTCGGACCAGAGCGGGTGCGGCCGCTGCACGGTCAGCGCGGCGGTGCCCTGACCGACCACGCTGCCATGCTGGTCGAGCACCACGGCCTTGACACCCGAGGTGCCGATATCGATTCCGAGGAACATCAGTTGACGAACGGATCGATGGTCGGGATCGAGCCGTCGGGCGCGAACTTCAGTTCGGTCACCTTGACGTTGCGCAGGTGGTTCTTGTTGCTCATCTGCGTATCCGCATAGAACAGCCACCATTTCTTGTTCCATTCGACGATCGAATGGTGGCTCGTCCAGCCCTGCACCGGCTTGAGGATATGGCCGCGATAGGTGAACGGGCCGTACGGGTTGTCGCCGGTCGCGTAGTTCAGGAAGTGCGTGTCGCCGGTCGAGTAGGTGTAGTAATATTTGCCGCCGCGCGTGAAGACCCAGGACGCCTCGAAGAAGCGGCGTTCATGGTCGCCGCCGAGCACGGGCTTGCCGGCTTCGTCGAGGATCTGGACGTCGCGCGGGATCTCCGCAAAGCTCTTCATGTCGGGGTTGAGCTTGGCGATCTTGCCCGACAGCGCCGGCTGGTCGTCCTTACCGAGATCGGTGTCCGAACCGTTGGCGTCGAACTTCCCATCCTTCCAGCGCTGGAGCTGGCCGCCCCAGATACCGCCGAAATACATGTAGCTCGCGCCGTTCGCGTCGGTGAACACTGCGGGGTCCATCGAGAAGCTGCCGGTGATCGGCTTGGGATCGGCCTTGAACGGACCCACCGGGCTCTTCGAGGTGGCGACGCCGATGCGGAACGTGCCGAGGCCGTTCTTGTCGAGCTGTTTGTCGCGCGCCGGGAAGTACAGGTAATAGGTGCCGTTCTTGTAGGCGGCATCAGGGGCCCACATCTGCCGCGACGCCCAGGGCACGTCCTTCACGTCGAGCGCGACGCCGTTGACCTTCACCGGGCCGCCGATGCGGTCCATGCTCAGGACGCGGTAGTCGCGCATCGCATATTGGTTGCCGAGGTCGTCGTCGGCGATCTTCACGTCGATGTCGTGGCTCGGATAGACGTAGATCTTGCCGCCGAAGACGTGCGCCGACGGATCGGCGGTGTAGATGCTAGTGACCAGCGGCTGCGACAGATAGCGCTTGCCGTCGGGGCTGCGCGGCTCCTTGCCGACGGACGTGGTTTTCGCCCCGGGCGTCGAGGGGGCACTTCCCCCATTGGTCTGGGCGAGGGCGATCGTCCCGGTTGCGGCAAGTGCGGCAATGACGAGCGTAGGCGCGAGGCTGAAACGCATCGGTCCGTGGTCCTTCCTAATGTTCACCATCTGATGTGGTGTCGAGCTTCGATGTGTTTGGGTAGCGCTACCGTACGAAACGTGTCAACTCTTAGCACGCCGGGCGGACGACTGTCGACATGACCTTAGTCGCCTGTGGACCTACTCGGCTCACTTCCTCCACGCATAGGGACCGACCAGCGTGCCGACGAAGCCGCCTGCGGTCTTGGTGCTGAGAATGCGCGCATCGACGTCGTGCGCGAGGGTCTTCTTGCCGCCGGTGCCGTCGTAATCGAACGCCATCGTGCCGCCGTTGGCGCGGATCGTCAGCGTGACGGGGCCCGTGCCGGTGACGGGTGCGGAGGCGACCAGTTGTTCCTTACCCTTGTCGGTGGTGTAGAGCGCGACGACGGGCATGCCGGCAATCCGGGTGATGCCGAAGAACACATAGTTCGCGTCGCTCTGCATCGCGACAAGGCCTGCGCGATCGCCATCGGTGTCGGGGGCGAAGCGGACGGTGGTCGACATCGTCGCGACGTGATGCTGTTGGCGGCGTCCGACGAACGACGGCACCTTGGAAAGATCGCCGATGCGTCCGCCGCGGTCGAGGATCAGGTCGCCGTGGTCGAGCCGGTAGAAGGGCGTCTTGGGCGTGCGTACGCCGACCCATTGCATCGCCAGCTTGCTGCCGTCGAAGCTGTCGACATAGCCGAAATCGCCGCTGGTTGGGATGCGGCTCGGCGGACTCGCGGGCAGCCTGGGCTTGGTGCCAACGAACGGGACCGGCTGGCTCTTGGGCAGAATGATCGGCCAGCCATCCTTCCACGTTACCGCTAACATGAATGTCTCGCGGCCGATGTTGTACGAGTCGCCCTCGTACGGACGGACGCCGAGGAAGGTTGCGTACCAGTCGCCGTTCTGCGTCTCGACGAGCTTCGCATGGCCGGTCGAGGTAACCGGGTTGGGACGCGCTGGGTCGAGGTCGCGTTGCGTCAGGATCGGATTGCCGGCGAACGGGACATAGGGCCCGCGGAGTGATTTCGAGCGAAGTGCGACCTGCGAGTGGTTGACGCTGGTGCCTCCTTCTGCCGCGGTCAGGTAATAATAGCCGTCCTTGCGGAAGATATGCGGGCCCTCGATCCAGACCGGCTTCTTGGCGATGTCGACGCCGCCGTTGATCAGCTGCGTGCTGTCGCCGACCATTTTTCCCGCGCGCCAGTCATATTCCTGGATCCAGATTGCGCGGTGGCCGTCGTAGCGCGGCGGCTCGGCGGGCGCGCGGTTGTTGACGATATACGCCTTGTCGCCTTCCCAGTAGATCGACGGGTCGATGCCTTCGAACGGCAGCCAGATCGGGTTCGACCACGGCCCCGCCGGGTCCTTCGCGGTGATGACGAAATTGCCTTTGCACTCGACGCACGTGTTGACGATGTAGAAGACGCCGTCGTGATACGAGATGTCGGGCGCGAACACCGCCTGCGACGTGCGCATCCCGGTGAAGTCGAGTTGCTCCGGCCGGTCGATCGCGTTGCCGATCTGCGTCCAGTTCACCAGGTCCTTCGATTTGAAGATCGGCAGGCCGGGGAAGTGCGCGAACGAGGAAAGGACGAGGTAATAGTCGTCGCCGACGCGCGTCACCGACGGATCGGGATAATAGCCCGACAGGATCGGGTTACGATATTGGCCGGGGCCGACGCTGACCTTTTCCTGCGTGTGCCCGTCATAGCTGAAGCTGCTGAACCGCGGTGCGTCGCTGGCGAAGGCGGGCGTTCCTAAGGCGAGACCTGCGAGCAGTCCTAATGTCTGGATTTTCATGGCAATTCTCACTTGGTTGCGTTCGCTGTCTGGGTTGGCTTGGACCCAGCCGCCACGGCGAGCTCCTGCGCGGCTTGCGCGAGTTCGATCCACATCGCGCCTTCGGGGATGACGTATTCGTTCTCGCCCCAGAAGAACGGCCAGTCTTCATGGTTCTCGGGGAAGTCCGGCTTGATGATGAGCACGCCCGGCACGACGCCGCCGGCGATGAACGAGAAGTCGGCGCGGTTGTTGCCGTAGGCGACCTCCTTCGAGACGGTGCCGACCGCGGAGACGAACGACACGTCGGACGCGGGGTGGTTGCCGACCAGAAACTCGAGCCCGCGGAACACCGCGTCGGCAGGCATGATTTCCGGGAACGCCTTGTGCAGCGTGTACGCGTTCATCGCATAGCCGAGCACGGTGCCGCTGCCCGCCCATCCGCCGGTGGTGATCGGCACGCCGAACGGATTGGCCTTGGCCGCGGTCTCGGCGGCGGCGGCATAGGCGCGCACCGCCGGGATCATCGCCGCGCGATAGGTCGGCGGCATGAACGGAATCGCCGCCACCGCATCGCGCAGGGTAAAGGCGAACGTCTTTTCCATCGCCGGCCACAGCGACTGGACCGCATCGGCATAGCGAGGATCGCGCGTCGTGCGGAGCAGTTCGACCGCGGCGGAGAAGCGCTCGGCATCGAGCGGCCCGCCGGTGGTGTTGCCGTGCTGGTACAGATCGGGCGCGTGCGACTGTTCCTCCGCCCAGGTCCGCGTTGCGATGCCGAGCGCCTTCTTCGACAGCGCGGGATCGACCTCGGCAAGCGCGCGCGATGCCGCCGCCAGCCCGGCGATCGAGCCGTAGTTCAGCGCGGAAGCCTTGGTCGTGAATGCCCAGCGATCGTCGGGCGTGCCGCTGCGGCCGTTCTTTTCCTCGCCGAGCTTTAGCGCGGGATCGTAGACCAGCCCGTCGGTCTTGGTCGAGGCGTCGCCGAGATGCGTGTATTGCGCGACGTCGGGCTCGACGATGCCGTGGATCGCGTGGCCGACCGCGTCGAACTGCGCGACGAGTTGCAGCGTGCCGTGGCGGATCTGCTGGACGAGATCGGGCGTACCGTCGGGCACGTGGATCTCGGTCTTGCGCCGGGTCCAGTCGATCGCGGTGGTATCGCGCATCGGGTGCCAGCGCTCCCAGCTGTCGACCAGCGAGCGGATCACCTGATATTGCGACTGGGTGCGGATGTCGTAGTCGCCCGCGTCGAACCATCCGCCGACCGCGAGACCGGGGATGTGTTCGCCGGACTTGAACTTCGTGTCGGTGGTCGGCCCCTGCGCATAAAGGTCGATATGCTCGTGGTCGGTCGGCGCTTGGCGGGCATCGTCGCGGTGCGCGTCGCCGTGCCAGACGCGGTAGCCTTCGTTGACGAACATATGGTCCATCGCGACCGGGAAATAGACGTCGAGCGTCGGATGCCACGCGCCGGCATAGGCGTCGGCGGCGATCCGGAACGGTGCGGTGCGCGTGGTGCCGTAGTCGAGCACATAGGTGCCGGGCTGGCGGACCGCGCTGAAATCGAGTTGCAGATAGCTGTAGCGCAGATAGTCGCCCCAGCGCTTGGCGGGCGCGGTCGGCACCGGCGTCATGCTGCCATCCTCGCCGACGCGGAGCAGGCGCGCGGGCAGCAGGCGGCGATCGTTGCGGTCGAGTTCGATCGTCGCGACCTTCCGCGCGTCGGGCGTGTAGCCGAGTTGCGAATGCGCGATCACCGGGGGACGGAGCCAGCCCGGTACGCTGTTGGGCTGGATCGTCCATTCGAGCACGGTGCCGGTGCGCCCGACCGGTAGCAGCGAGCGGAGTACGAACCAGCCATTCTGCGCCTGGTTGCGACCGTCGAACAATTGCACCTCGGCGGTCGAGCGGATCGTCACCCGGCGTGCCGGATCCTCGGGTGCGAGCACGAAGCGGCTGCCCCTGGCGATCGCGGTCGGTTCGGCGCCGGGGCCTTCCGCGCGCCCGCTCGCCGCGTTGCGCTGCGGCGTCCGGATCATCGCGTCGGCCGGATAGACCGGGAACGCACCGCTGACGCCGTCCGCCATGTAGCTGTGGTGGAAATAGGCGGCGGGGAGAAATTCGAGGTTGAACCCGGCCTTCCCCGCGAGCGCAGCCGGCACGGGCTGGTCGAGGATCACCGAAACGGCGACCGCCCCGCCACGCTTTTCCGAGCGCACGCGGTAGCGCCATTTATAGTCGGGATATTCGAGCGTAACGGTGATCGCGCCGGTCGCGGCGTCGATCTTGCGGTCTACCAGGCGTCCGATCGCGTCCCATTGGCCGGGCGTGGAGGACAGGCGGACGTCGCCGTTGGTGGCGATGCGTTCGCCCTGCTGGATGATCTCGACGCCACTGATCTTCGAATCGGCGAACAGGCCGTCATACCAGTTGGAGAAGACGAGCACGTTGGCGGCCGGCGCCTCGTAATAGCCGGCGGCGTTGAGCGTCAGGTCGGTCGACGCGGCGCGCGGGCTTGTCTGAGCGATTGCGGGCGCGGCGCTCGCGAGCAGGGTCGCGATCAGGCAGAATGCGGATTTGGCCGCCATGGTTTTCCTCTCCGGTATTGTCATGCGGCGTTGGATTCGCCTGCTATTCCGGTGACTATAGCGCTAACAATCGCATACGCCACCCGCTGTCACTGTTCGCATATGGACAGGATAGCGGTATCACCCTAATACTCATACAAGGTTGCAAAGGGCACGCGACGGTTCCGGTTTCGGGACGTCGGAGAACAGCCTGCACGCAACCGATAGGGAGAAGAGGATGACCGGGCCAACCGTCGATCGTCGTCGTGCGATGCTTGCATCGATCGCCACCGGGGCGGGGCTGATGCTGCCCGGTATCGGTCACGCGCGTGCTGCGTCCGGATCGTCCGCATCGCGCGCCGGCACCTGTTCCACGCCGCAATCGGCGATTGCGCGGACGCAATACGGTCCGGTCCGCGGCTATGTCTCGGACGGCATCTACACCTTCAAGGGCGTGCCTTACGGTGCAGATACCGGCGGCGAGAACCGCTGGCTGCCTGCCAAGCCGCCGCAGCGCTGGACCGAGACGCGCGACACGCTGTCCTACGGCGCGAACTGCCCGCAGACGCTCCACGACTTTAGTGCCGTAGAGCACACGTTCCTCCAGCAATGGACCGACGGGTTCATTGGCGAGGACATGCTGAAGCTGAACGTCTGGACGCCGTCGCTGTCGGGCAAGCGGCCGGTGATGGTGTATTTCCACGGCGGCGGTTTCGCGTTCGGATCGTCGTACGAACTCGCCTCGCATGACGGCGCGCAGATGGCGCGGCATCACGACGTGGTGCAGGTATCGATCAACCACCGGCTGAACGTACTCGGGTTCCTCGACCTGACCGAGGTCGGCGGCGCCGCGTACGATACGTCGGTCAACGTCAGCATGAACGATTGCGTCGCGGCGTTGCGCTGGGTGCAGGAGAACATCGCGCGGTTCGGCGGCGATCCCGACGCCGTGATGATCTACGGCCAATCGGGCGGCGGATCGAAGGTGACGACGTTGCTCGGCATGGCGACCGGCAAGGGCCTGATCCACCGTGCCGCGGTGCAGTCGGGCGGGGGCGGGTCGCTGCCGACCGCCGAACAGTCGCGCGATTTCTCGCGGCGCGTGCTGCGTGAACTGAACATCGGGCCGAAGGATCTGGGCGCGCTCCAGCGGATCGCGTGGAAGCCGCTGTTCGACGCCGGCAACAAGGTCGCGACCGAGATCAATGGTCCGCGCGGGCCGATGGGGCCTTCGCTGACACCGCGCGTGGGCTGGAACCCGACGCTCGACGGCAAGGTGATCGACGTCCGCTCCTACTCGGACATTGGGCCTGCGGTGTCGCGCGACGTGCCGGTGATGATCGGCAATGTCAGCGAGGAGGGCATGCGCTGGGGCTATAACCCTAGCGAGGCGCAGTGGCGGACCGATCTCACCACGCAGATGGGGGGCGACAAGGCCGGGCGGCTGATCGCGGCGATGAAGCAGGCGCATCCCGAAAAGGCGGTGCGGACGCTGGCGTACGGCGTGCAGGGCCTGCAGAACCGCAACCGCGTGCAGGACATGGTCCGCCTGAAACATGCGCAGCGCGGCGCGCCGGTGTACCAATATCTGTTCCAGTGGCAGTCGCCGCAACTCGGCGGCGTCGCGGGCGCATGGCATACCGCCGACCTCGCCTTTTGCTTCGACAACACCGCGCTCTGCGACCAGGGCACCGGCAATACGCCCGAAGCACAGCGCGTCGCACGGACGATGTCGACCGCATGGGCGAACTTCGCGCGGACCGGCAATCCGAGCCAGCCGGGGCTAACCTGGACGCCGACCGATCCGCAGCGCTGCCAGACGATGGTGTTCGATACCACGAGCCGCATGGTCGACGATCCCGAGGGTGCGGCTCGGCGAATCCTGCTGTCGTGAGCGTGTGACGAATAATAAGGGGGGAGAAGGCGATGCGTTGGTCGATCAGATTTGGGTTGTTGGCGAGCGCGCTGGCACTGGCGACGCCGGTGTTGGCGCAGGACGCGCGGATGACCGCGACGGCGGCTCCGGCCGAGCCGAGTGCGATCCCGCTCAACACCGGCGGCGTGAAGGGGCAGGCCGCACCCGAGGCGTGGTTCAGCCAGTACGGCGTCGCGATGACGCGCAACGTCACGTCCGCGACGCTGACGCCGTTCCTGCCAGATCCGGCCAAGGCGACCGGCGCGGCTGTGATCGTCGCGCCGGGCGGCGGTTTTCTCATGCTGTCGATGGAGAACGAGGGCTGGCGCGTGGCGAAGGCGCTCGCCGACCGCGGCATCGCGGCGTTCGTGCTGAAATACCGGCTGAAGCCGACGCCGGCGGACATGGGCGGGTTCGAGCAGTCGGTCACGGCCATGTTCGCGGGCGCCGCGCAACCGCAGCGACGGATGAGCCCGGACGAGGCGATCGCCGGGCTTAGCGACCAGATCGCCGATGCACGCGCGGCTGTCGCTTTGGTGCGGACGCGCGCGACCGAGTGGAAGGTCGACCCCGCCCGTGTCGGCATGGTGGGCTTCTCAGCGGGGGCGATGACGACGATGGCGACCGCACTGGCCGCGCCCGACACGCATCTCGCCTTCATCGCGCCGATCTATGGATCGATGGAGGCGGTGAAGGTGCCGGCCGACGCCCCGCCGCTGTTCGCGGTGCTCGCCGCCAACGACCCGCTGTTCGCCAACAAGGGATTCGGCCTGATCGACTCCTGGCAGAAGGCGGGGAAGCCGGTCGAGTTCCACCTGTACCAGGCGGGCGGGCACGGCTTCGGGCTGGGCAAGAAGGGCACGACCAGCACCGGCTGGTTCGAGGATTTCATGCACTGGCTCGACGCCAACGGCATGCTCGTACGGCGATGACATTGATGCAGGGGGAGACGGGTATGATGCGCTTCACGAGGGTTCGGGCGATCGGGCTGCGCGCCGCGCCGCTGCTGGCGTTGGGTGCGCTGGCCGGGATGTCGTCCGGCGCGAACGGACAGGATACGGCGCTGCCACCGGCGGCCGGTCTCGCGCCGTATTTCCAGCCGGTGACGCAAGGCGCCACGACGCCCGACAGCGACGGGTTCCTGCGTCGCTGGCTGTTGCTCGAGCCGATCGACAAGCCCAACCGCAGCAATACGGGCTTTACCGCCACCTATGTCCGGCAGGCGCTGACCACGGAGTATTTCCCCGGCCAGTTCACGGCGATCCCGCGCGACGGCCAGGTCGTGAAAGCGGCGCAACCGCTGCGCTGGCACGCGCTTGATTCCGGCGCGTTCGACGTCAAGCTGTTCAGCTTCGCCAAGGGGCTCGGCAAGCCGACCTACGGCGTGATCTTCTGGGCGGTGACGATCGTCGACAGCCCGCGCGAGATGCGCGACGTGCGGCTGGCAGTCGGGTCGAACTCGGCGTCGATCTGGTGGCTGAACGGCAAGGAGGCGGCCGGGCTGTTCAACGATCGCCGCATGGTGATGGACGACGTGCTGTCGGACCGCGTGACGCTGCGCAAGGGCCGCAACGTCCTGCGCGGCGCGGTGATCAACGGACCCGGCCTGAGCGACTTCTGCGTGCGCTTCGTCGATGAGGCCGGCCGCCCGATCACCGACCTCAAGACCGATGTCCGCTAGCATGGAAACCCTCATGACGCGTCTTGCCGCCGCCGCTCTCGGGCTGTCCGCGATCCTCGCCGCCGGCGCGTCGCCCGCCGCCGCGCAGTTGCAGGGCGAGACGTTCATCCACGATCCGTCGACAGTGACCGAGTCCGACGGCAAATACTACACATTCGGCACGCGCGGCGGGGGGCTAGTCTCGGACGATGGCTGGACGTGGCGCAGCGGCCCCGAGCGTCCCGGCGGCGGCGTCGCGCCCGACGTGATCAAGATCGGCGATCGCTATTACGTCGCCTATGCGGTTGGCGGCGGGGGCATGTCCGGCGGGCATGCGAGCCAGGTCAAGATCACGTGGACGCTGTCGCTCGATCCAAAATCGCCGCGGTTCAAGTATCACGACGTCGGCGTGGTCGCGTCGAGCGATGGGGTGGAGACCGCCGACGCGATCGACCCCGCATTCCTGTACGTCGACGGCCATTTGTGGCTGACCTACGGCACCTATTTCGGGCCGATCCGCATTATCGAACTCGATCCGAAGACGGGCTTACGCGTCGCAGGCAATCAGCCGGTCGACGTCGCGATCGACATGGAAGCCACCGCGATGATGCACCGCGACGGCTGGTATTATTTGCTCGGCACGCACGGGACGTGCTGCGACGGGCCCAATTCGACCTACCATATCCGCGTCGGCCGATCGCGCAGTCCGCTCGGGCCGTATATCGATCACATGGGGACGCCGTTGCTGCGCGGCGGCGGCAAGCTGGTCGTCAGCGCACGCGATCGCAACGTCGGTCCCGGTCATTTCGGGCTGATCGAACTCGACGGCGGCGTCGAGAAATTCTCGATGCATTACGAGGCGGACATGGATCGCAGCGGCCGCAGCGTGCTGGGGATCGAGCCGCTCCGCTGGGCCGACGGCTGGCCGGTCGCGGGCGAGAACGTCGTCCCCGGCACCTATGAAGTCGCGTCCGAACGCAGCGGCTACGCGCTCGGTCTCGCCACCGATGTCGTCAGGATTGCGTTCGACCCGCGCCGCGCCTTCATGGCCAAGCCGACCGACCCCGTCAGCCCCATCCCCGACCAGACATTGGCGCAGGATTCGGCGGGTTGGCCGCAGGGCCGCATCCGCGTCGACCTCGCCGACTATATGAACCGCCCGCACCAATTGTGGACGATTGCGCCGGCGCCGGGCGGCGGCGGGTATTTCGGTGCGCCCTATTACACGATCACGATCGCCGGGACCGCGCGCGTGCTCGCGGCGACCGCGCAGGGCGAGGTCGAGACGGTGCCTGCGTTCACGGGCGCGACCGAGCAGATGTGGCGGATCGACCAACTCACGGACGGCACCTACCGCATCATGCCGAAGTCCGTACCGGGTGGCCGCGCAAACCTGGCGCTCGTCGCGATCGGCGCGAGCACCCCGACGCTCGCCGCGTTCGATCCGGCCAGCCCCGCCGGGCGCTGGACCTTCAAGCGGCCGTAGTTGATCCCGGCCGACGTTGACGCCGGCCGAGATTAAACTACTCCTACAAGTATCGAAGAGATGGGGCCGCTCAACGGTGGCCGAAAGGGAGAGTATGGACCTGTTGACGCACCGCACTTCAAAGTCGGGTTCCGGCCTGACGCGCGCGCTTACCGCGCTGACGTTCGCGCCGCTGATGCTTGCGGGCGCATTTCTCGCGACGCCGACCATTGCGCAGGACGCCGCGGCACCGACCGTGACGGCGACGTTGCAGGCGGACAAGCCGGGTGCGGTCGTCCACCGCGACGTGTTCGGGCAGTTCGCCGAGCATCTCGGCCACGGCATCTATGGCGGGATCTGGGTCGGCAAGGGCTCGCGTATCCCGAACGACGGCGGCTATCGTCGCGACGTGCTGGACGCGTTGAAGGCGATCAACGTGCCGATGGTGCGCTGGCCCGGCGGGTGTTTCGGCGACGAATATCATTGGCGTGACGGGATCGGTGCGACCAAGGCGCGCCCGACCAAGGTCAATACCAACTGGGGCGGCGTCAACGAGGACAACGCGTTCGGCACGCACGAATATTTCGGGTTGATGGACCGCCTCGGCGCGAGCACCTACGTCTCCGCCAACATCGGCAGCGCACCGCCGTCCGAGACCGCGCAATGGGTCGAGTACATGACCGCCGCGAAAGGCACGACCGTGCTGGCCAAGGAGCGTGAGCGCAACGGCCACGCCGCGCCGTGGAAGATCCAGTATCTCGGCATCGGCAACGAGCTGTGGGGCTGCGGCGGCAACATGCGCGCCGAATATGCCGCCGACCTGACCAACCGCTATGCGCAGTTCGCCAAGTCCGCGAACGGTCCGATGCTCAAGATCGCGAGCGGCCCGAGCGACTCGAACTATGAGTGGACCGAGGCGATGATGCGGATCGCCGGCAAGAACATCGATGGGCTGGGGCTGCATTACTACACCCGCCCGCGCGACAAGGACTGGAAGGACAAGGGCGCCGCGATCGGCTTTCCCGAGCGCGAATGGGCGTCCACCATGTCGCACACGCTGGAGATGGAGGCGTTCATCACCAAGCATTCGGCGATCATGGACAAATATGATCCGGCCAAGCGCGTGATGCTCGCGGTCGACGAATGGGGCACGTGGTACGATCCGACGCCGGGCAGCAATCCCGGTTTCCTCGAGCAGCAGAATTCGTTGCGCGATGCGGTGGTCGCCGGGCTCAACCTCAACATCTTCGCGCATCATGCCGACCGGGTCCGGATGGCGGCGATCGCGCAGATGGTGAACGTGTTGCAGGCGATGCTGCTCACCGACGGCGCCAAGATGGTGAAGACGCCGACCTATTGGGTGTTCGACCTCTACAAGCCGTGGCAGGGCGCGACGTCGTTGCCGATCCAGGTGACCTCGCCCTGGTATCATAAGGACGAGGTGGCGGTACCGGCCGTCAGTGCGTCGGCGGTGCGCGATGCGGCGGGGCAGGTGCATGTCGCGCTGGTCAACCTTGATCCGAACCGCGCGATGCCGGTGTCGGTCGCGCTCGCCGGATTGCAAGCGACGCAGGCGAGCGGACGGATCATCACCGGCACCGCGATGGACGCGCATAACAGCTTCGACGCGCCGGATACGGTCGTACCGCAGCCGTTCACGGGCGCTCAGGTGACGGGGGGCAATCTGACGCTGACGGTGCCGGCAAAGTCGGTCCTGGTGCTCGACCTGCGCTGATCGGGCGATGACCGTCGAACCCACGCGTCGCGACATGCTGGAAGGCGCAGCGGCGGTCGCCGTCGCTGCGCTTGCCGGACCCGGTGCCGGACCGAGTCAGGCTTGGGCGGCGGCACCGGCAGATGGTCCGCGGCTCTGGTATCGGCAGCCCGCGGTCGCCTGGACCGAGGCGTTGCCGGTCGGCAATGGTCGGCTCGGCGCGATGGTGTTCGGTGGGACCGCCAGCGAGCGGTTGCAGCTGAACGAGGATACGCTGTGGTCCGGCGGGCCGTACGATCCGGTCAACCCGGCGGCGCACGCGGCGCTGCCCGAGGTTCGGCGGTTGATCGATGCGGGCAAGTTCGCCGAGGCGCAGGCGCTCGCCAATGCGCAGGTCATGGGGCTGCCCAAGACTCAGATGGCGTACCAGCCGGTCGGCGACCTGATGCTGGAGATGCCCGGCGTGTCGGGGGCGGTCGGCGACTATGTCCGGCAGCTCGATCTCGACGCGGCGGTGGCGACCACCAGTTTCACGATGGGCGGCACGCGATTTCGGCGCGACGTGTTCGCGTCGCCCGGGGATCAGGTGATCGCGGTGCACCTCGTCGGCGATCGGCCGTTCGACCTGCTGGTCGGGCTCCAGTCGCCGCAGCTTGGCGCGAGCGTCTCGGTCGACGGTGCGACGGTGACGCTGGCCGGGCATAATGGCGAGCGGGCGGGGATTGCGGGCCGGTTGCGGTTTGCGGCGCGGGCGCGGGTTTCGACGGTGGGCGGTGTCGTCTCGAAGGATGGCGGCCGGGTTCGCGTCACGGGAGCGCGTGCGGTCACGGTGCTGGTGGCGATGGCGACCAGCTATCGCCGGTTCGACGATGTGAGCGGCGACCCGGAAGCGGCGACGCTTGCCACGCTCGATCGCGCGAGCCGGCGCGGAGTCGAGCGGATCCGCGCGGAGACGAGCGCCGCGCACCGTGCGCTGTTCCGCCGGGTGACCCTCGATCTCGGACGCACGGCGGCGGCGGACAAGCCGACCGACGAGCGCGTCCGTGCCAATCGCGCCGGTGACGATCCGGCGCTGGTGACGCTGTATTTCGACTATGGCCGCTATCTGCTGATCGCGTCGTCGCGACCGGGGACGCAGCCGGCGAACTTGCAGGGTATCTGGAACGACGCGATCAAGCCGCCGTGGGAATCCAAATACACCGTCAATATCAACACCGAGATGAATTACTGGCCGGCGGAGGTGACCGCGCTGGCCGAATGTACCGCGCCGCTGGTGCAGATGGTGCGCGAACTGGCTGTCACCGGAGAACGCACGGCGCGGACGATGTACGGTGCGCGTGGGTGGGTGTGTCATCACAACACCGATCTGTGGCGCGCGACGGCGCCGATCGACGGGGCGCAATGGGGGCTGTGGCCGACCGGCGGCGCGTGGCTGTGCACGCATCTGTGGGATCGCTACGATTACGGGCGCGACCTCGCCTATCTGCGGTCGGTCTATCCGCTGATGCGCGGGGCGGCGTTGTTCTTCCTCGACACGCTCCAGACCGATCCGGCGACCGGCACGCTGGTGACCAATCCGTCGCTGTCGCCCGAGAACATCCATCCCGCGGGCGCATCGATCTGCGCGGGGCCGGCGATGGACATGCAGATCCTGCGCGACCTGTTCGACCAGGTCGGGCAGGCGGCGGCGTTGCTCAAGATCGATGCACCGTTTGCGGCCGAAGTCGCGGCGGCGCGCGCGCGTTTGGCGCTCGATCATATCGGTGCGCAGGGCCAGCTTCAGGAATGGCAGCGCGACTGGGACGCGGCGGCGCCCGAGCCGCATCATCGCCATGTCTCGCATCTGTATGGCCTGTTCCCGAGCGACCAGATCGATCTCGACCGAACGCCTGCGCTGGCACAGGCGGCACGGCGGTCACTCGAACTGCGCGGCGACGAGTCGACCGGCTGGGCGACCGCGTGGCGCGCGAACCTGTGGGCGCGGCTGCGCGACGGCGATCACGCGCACCGCATCCTCGCCTTCCTGCTGGGCCCCGAGCGGACCTATCCCAATCTGTTCGACGCGCATCCGCCGTTCCAGATCGATGGCAATTTCGGCGGCACGAGGGCGATCGCGGAAATGCTGATGCAGAGCCGGGGCGACGAGATCCTGTTCCTGCCCGCGCTGCCGGGCGCTTGGCCGACCGGGTCCGTCACAGGGTTGCGCGCGCGCGGACGGTGTTCGGTCGACCTGCGTTGGCAGGGCGGCGAACTGGTCGAGGCGGTGGTCCGAGGCGAGATGTCGGGGCGGCGCGTGATCCGGCTCGGCGCGCGGCGGGTCGAGGTCGTGCTGACCCCGGGGAAAGCGGTGAGGCTTCGCGGCAATGGCCTCGTGCGCGCGTGAACAGCAAAAGGGGATGTCCGTGAACAAGCTTCTCGTCGCGCTCGGCACTGCGTTGATGCTGTCGACCGGCCCTGCTTCGGCGCAGGTCAAGACGCCCGGACCGCCGCCGGTTTCGGGTGCGAAGCCGGTAACGATCGAGCGGATCACCGTCCATTCGCCCGCGATCGAGGGTAATCTGGAAGGCGAGAGCCCCGACCGCGCGGTGCTGGTGGTCCTGCCGCCGAGCTATCGGGCCAGCCCGACGCGGCGCTATCCCGTTGTCTACGCCCTCCACGGTTATTCGATCGGCGCGGAGCAGTGGATCGGCGAGATCCACGTGCCGCAGACGATCGAGGGCGCGTTCGCGAAGGGCGCGCGCGAGATGATCGTCGTGATCCCCGACAGCAAGACCGCGCATAACGGGTCCTTCTATTCGAGTTCGGTGACGGTCGGCGATTTCGAGACGTTCGTCGCGCGCGACCTGGTCAGCTATGTCGATGGCCATTACCGGACGATCGCGGAACGTCGCAGCCGCGGGCTCGCGGGGCATTCGATGGGCGGCTACGGCACCGCGCGGATCGGCATGAAGCATCCCGAGACGTTCGGTGCGCTCTACATGATGAGCCCGTGCTGCCTGTCGACGCGCGCGCTCGGCACGCCCGATGCGGCGACCGAAACGGCGATCCGCGCGCTGCGATCGCCCGCGGACAGCGCGACCCTGTCATGGGGGCAGCGCGCGCAACTCGCGACCGCCGCGGCATGGTCGCCCAACCCCAAGGCGCCGCCGCTGTACCTCGATCTGCCGGTCAAGGACGGCGTGCCGCAACCCGACGTGGTGGCGCGCTGGGCCGCCAACGCGCCGCTGGCGATGCTCGACCAATATGTCGGCAATCTCCGGCGCTATGCAGCGATCGGGATCGACGTCGGCGACCGCGACGGGCTGAAGGACGATGCCGGCAAGCTTCACGCCGCGCTCGACAGCTACGGGATCGCGAACAGCTTCGAGGTGTATCCGGGCGATCATACCAGCGGCGTCGCCGGCCGCGTGCAGGACAGGATGATGCCGTTCTTCTCGCACGCGCTGGCGTTCGGCAAATGAGGGTCGCGGTGGCGGTCGCGCTGGGGCTGCTGGCGACCGCCGCGTCCGCACAGGTGTGGCGATCGGACCAGGGCGACGGGAGCTTCCGCAATCCGGTGCTGTTCGCGGACTATCCCGATCCCGACATCATCCGCGTCGGCAACGACTATTATTTCGCGACGACGACGTTCGCGAACACGCCCGGCATCACGATCCTGCACAGCCGCGATCTGGTCAACTGGACGCTCGCCTCGCATCTCGTCGATCGGCTGGAGGGCAAGCCCGAATACGACCTGAAGGGCGGCAACGCGTACCGGCACGGGCTCTATGCCTCCTCCTTGCGCTATCATGCCGGCACCTATTATCTCGCCAATACGCCGGTCGGGCAGAAGACGCGGATCTGGTACGCGAAGGACGTGCGCGGGCCTTGGCGCTATCACGAACTGGAGCGCGAGGCGTTCGATCCGGGGCTGTTCATCGAGCCCGACGGGCGCGCGTATCTGGCGACCGCGAGCACCGCGGACGGCACGATCACGCTGCTGACGCTCGACAAGCAATTGGCGCACGTCACCGCGTCGCAGAAAGTCCATTATATCAAGGGCGCGGAGGGGTCGAAGATCATTCGGCGCGGTGCATATTACTATCTCTTCAACGCGCTGCCGCCGCGGCTGGGGCTGACCGTGTCGCGGTCGCGCAGCCTGTTCGGACCGTGGGAAACGCGCGACCAGATCGACGACAAGACCGGCGGGCACCAGGGCGCGCTTGTCGACCTGCCAGATGGCCGCTGGTTCGGCTTCGTGATGGAGGATAGCGGCGCGATCGGGCGGATGACGAACCTGAGCCCGGTGTTCTGGCAGGATGACTGGCCGGTATGGGGCACGCGCGAGGCACCCGGTCGCGTGCGGCGGCGTGCGGCGAAACCGATCCTGGGTGCGGCGTTCGCGGAGCCGGCGACGTCGGACGATTTCGGGAAGCCGACGCTCGGATTGCAGTGGCAGTGGAACCACAATCCCGAGCCTTCGCGCTGGTCCTTGTCCGAGCGTCCGGGGTGGTTGCGGCTGAAGCCGACCTTCGCGAGCGGGTTCTGGAGCGCGCGCAATACGCTGGTGCAGAAGGGGCAGGGGCCTGCGAGCCGCGGCGAGGTGAAGCTCGACATCCGCCATCTGGCGCAGGGCGATCGCTGCGGGTTCGGGACGTTCGGGCAGTTCAGCGGGAATCTCACGGTGCAGGGCGCGGCGGGCGGCAAGGCGACGCTGGCGATGGAGGTGACCGAGGACACGGTCGCCGGTGCCCGGACCGAGGTTCGCGTCACCGCGCCTTTGCCGCGGACCGAGGCGCTGTGGTTGCGGACCGACATGGACTTCACGACCGACCGGGCGCGCGTGGCGTATAGTGTGGACGGACGGCGCTGGACCGGGCTGGGCGGCGACTTCCCGCTCGCGTTCGCGTGGCGGACGGGGACGTTCCAGGGCGAGCAGCTTGCGGTGTTCTGCTATGCGCCGACGACGAGCCGGGGGTGGCTGGATGTCGACCGGTTCACGCTTTCTGCGTTACCGCCGGGCAAGCCGGAGCGGGTGCGTTAGGGTCCTTTCACACCCTCCCGTTCGTGCTGAGCGAAGTCGAAGCACTGCCCTCAACGGGTGTTACGCCTGTGGAAAGGGACCCTTCGACTATGCTCAGGGCGAACGGGAGGGGGGCTTCTCATCACTGTTTGCTGAGCGTGACGTCCGCCGAAGCTGCTGGTTAAGGTGTGCTGGCATTTGGACTGTCCACACCTCTCCGTTCGTGCTGAGCGAAGTCGAAGCACTGCTCTCAACGGGCGTTCACGCCTGTGGAAAAATACCCTTCGACTGCGCTCAGGGCGAACGGGAGAGGGGGCCTCTCCCATCGCTATTTGTAGAGCGCAGCGTCCGCCCAGATTGCAGGTTGGGGCGCGCCAGCATTCGCCGCCGCACCACTCCCCCGCGCCACAAGTTCGACGATCCGAACACCCGCGAGCTTCGCCTCCAGCGGTACCGCCGCCTCACCAAACCCCATCGGCCGGGACTTGGCGAGCAGGCGACCGTCGCCCCAGATTTCGAACACCGTCGTGCCCGAGCGCGGCTGGCCGGAATCGTTGATGCCGACCTTGGCGGCGAACCGCGCATAGCCCTGGTTGCGCACTTCGAGGCGGGAGTTTGCGAGCACGCCGATCCCCGTGTCGAAGTCGGTGCCGGCCACGCGCAACAGCTTGCCATACGGCGCGCGGTCGGCTTCGGCGCCGCCCCAGCCGCCATATTGCGGGTGCTCGCCGCCGCCGCGCGTGCCCGTCCACGGCGTGATCGACTGGTAGATCGTCGGATCCGGCTGCGGCACGACCACGCCGTCGGTCGCCGGATTGACGCGGCCGGTCTGCTCCGAAAGGTACAGCCCGCCCGGCAACCGCCGCTTGCCGGTCGCGCGGAAGATCAGCGTCTCGTGCGGCGCGAGCGTCACCGCGATCTCCTTGCGGAAGCTCTGCTCCTTCTTGGTCCAGAGGTCCTTCAGGCGCACATCGGCGGTCGGCAGCATCTTGAGCTGCTCGGCGGTCAGCACGGCCTTGGCGGGCGACGCGGTGCGGTTGGACAGTGCGACGCCCTTGCTGCCGTCCGCGAGCGTCTTGACGAAGGTCTGCACCTCCGACGAGTCATAGGCCAGCACCGCCTGGTTGCCCGCCGAATCCTGGTTCAGCGCAACGATGTCCGCGTTGCCGAAGATCGCGAGCAGGTCCGGTGTCAGTTTCCGGAGATCGTAGCCGATGATCAGCGGCGCGTTGAGCATCGCCCACAATGCGAAGTGCGAGCGTGCCTCCGCGCTGTGTACCGCGTCGAAATCGCCGGTGCCGACGAACAGCATGTCGGGGTCGTTCCACGATCCCGGATGCGCATAGAGCGCGCGGTGCGTGACGGTGTCGAGGTTGGTCAGCATCCGCGGCCAGACCGGCTGAATGTCGTCGCTGGTGCGCGACGTGTTGCCGACGTCCTTGCCCCAGGCGCGCACGTCGCCCGCGCCCCACAGGCACAGCGAATAGACGTACGGCCGGTCGCCCGCGTGCGTGTGCAGCGCCGTGCGAACCTGTTCGTAGAGGCCGCGGATGCCGGCGATGTCCGATCCGCCGAGCGACTGCATGTCGACGAGTGGCGTGAGGGCGCGGTACAGGCCGGACTTCACGCGCGGTGCGTCCGCTGGCAGGCCGCGCGCACCGCAGCCGTCGACCTTCAGGAAATCGAAGTTCCATTCGGCGAAGAACAGCCGGATATCCTGGTCGACATGGCCGTACAGCCCGACCTCGCGCTCGGCGACGCTGCCCTCGGGCTGGTTCTTGAAATCGGGCGTGTAGATCTGACCGCAGCTATTGCGGCCGATTTCCGAATAGATGCCGACCTTGAGACCCATCGCGTGGAGCCGGTCGGTGAACGGGCGGAAGCTGGTGTCCGCGCCGGTCGCGGCGGACGGGAATTGGCTGGTGCGGATCAGTAGCCGGCCGTCGGGCTGGCGACGCTTCAGCCACCAGCCATCGTCGATGTTGACGTAGCGATAGCCGATGTCGCGCAACTTGGTGTCGATCAGCGCTTGCGCCGAGGCGAGAACCTTCTCCTCGTCGACGTCGCTGTTGAAGGCGTTCCACGAGCTCCAGCCCATCGGCGGCACCGGGGCTGAGCCATCGGTATTGGCGCTCCATCTACCGGTCGGGGTCAGCGGATCCGCCAGTGCCGCGATCGGTGTGCAGAGCGCGACCAGCGCGGTGCCGAGCGTCGCGAGTGTCCGGATGCTGCTCACTTCGGCAGCTCCGCCGACTGGCGCGCGGTGAAGCTCGCGGTCTGCCCGGCGACCCCCGTACCGGGCTGTCCTGCGCCCACCGTCACGCGGTAGGTGCCGGCGGCCACCGAGCGCGCGCCGTCCAGCGCGACCGAGCTCAGATCGCGCGGCGACAGGTCGAACGTCAAACTGCGCGCTTCGCCGGGGCGGAGTGCGATACGCTGGAACCCGCGCAGTGCGATCCGCGGGGTGCCGGGTCGGTCGGGGAAATCGAGATAGAGTTGCGCGACCTCCTCGCCGGGTCGATCGCCCTGGTTGGTCAGTCTCGTGGTGACGCGCAGGCCGTTCTCGGCGCCGCCGCGTGCCGGCGTGACGGTCAGCGGTGCATAGCCGAACTTCGTGTAGCTGAGTCCGTGGCCGAACGGATAGACCGGCGTGCCCGCGAAATAGCGATAGGTGCGGCCCTTCATCGCGTAATCGCCGAACGGCGGCAGGTCGCCGACGCTACGATAGAAGGTGAGCGGCAGGCGGCCCGACGGGTTGGTGCGGCCGGTCAGGATGTTCGCCGCAGCCGTGCCCCCGGTCTCGCCCGGATACCAGGCCTCCAGCACGGCGGCGGCGTTGTCCTTCGCCCAGGCGAGGTTGATCGGGCTGCCGTTCATCGTGACGAGCACGATCGGCTTGCCGGTGGCCTTGGCCTGTTCGAGCATCGCGATCTGGTCAGCGGGGAGGTCGAGCGTCGTCTTGTCGCCGCCCGAGAAGCCCGGCACCGTCACGCCGGTCTCCTCGGCTTCGAGGTCGGAGGTGAGGCCTACCACCGCTACCAGCACGTCAGCCGCGGCAGCGGCGCGACGAAGCTCGGCGGACGGCGCATCCGACACGCGCTTCCACACCAGGTCGATGCCGCTGCCCTCCGCGCGGATCGCATAGCGCCTGCCGCCTTCGAGTTTCAGCGTCGTCATGCCCGGCAGGTCGTTCCAGCGCGTCTTGCGTCGGTCGGAGATCATCTTGCCGTCGAGCGTCAGCGTGCCGCCCGACCCCGACAGGCCGACGCGGTAGGTGCCGCTTTCGGGGGGCACCAGGAAGCCGGTCCATTCGGTGCGATGGACGTCGGTGACGCGTGCGAGATCGAGGTTGCGATTGCCGACGTCGGGCTCGATCCGCGTGACCACCGGCTGCGCCTGATACCTGGCGGCGGCGACGAGCTTCTCGCGCGTGCCGCGGGCATATTGCGCGGGCATCGGCGTGGTCGGATTATAGTAGCGCGCGAGCAGGCCGGGCTTGCCGTCGGGCGTGAGCAGCGCGGACGTTGGCACGCGGTCGCCGTCCGTGACGGACTCGCCGAACGGCACGAGCGTGACCTGGCTCGCACCGAGCGCGGTTTTCAGCCCCTCCAGCACCGATACCGGCTGGCCCGACAGCGGCGACGAGTAATTCCCACGCAACACGCGCGTCGCATCGCCGAGCGGGCCGATCACGGCGAGCTTCACGCCGGGTTTGAGCGGCAGAATGCCGTCGTTCTTGAGCAGCACCATCGATCGCTCAGCCGCGGCCAGCGCCAGTCGCCGATGCTCGGGGGCACCGACGACGCTGGTCGGCAACGCCTTGGGGGCGCCGGCGAGTCCGGGCAGGTCGCCGTTGCGGTACCGCGCGGTGAACAGGCGGACGAGGCTCTGGTCGACGTCCGCCTCGGTGATCAGGTCGCGACCGAGCGCCTCGCGGTACCGGGTCTCCAGGCCCGCGGTATCGCCCAGCGTCTCGCCGTTGCATTCGTTGTCGACGCCGGCGCGCATTGCGGCGGCGACCGCGGCGGCGCTGTCGGGTGCGTATTTATGGTTGTCGGCGATGTCCTTCACCGCGTCGCAATCGGACACGACATAGCCCTTGAAGCCCCACGCGCCGCGCAAATGCTCCTTGAGCAACAGGTCGCTGGCGCAGGCCGGCTGGCCGTCGATGCGGTTGTACGCGCACATCACCGAGCCTGCATGCCCGTCGACGAGAGCCGCACGGAAGGCGGGGAGGTAGGTGTCCTCCAGATCGTGTGCGGAGATGTAGACGTTGGCCTGGTGACGCGTGCCCTCGGGCCCGCTGTGCACCGCGAAATGCTTGGGCGTGGCGATCACCTGCGGGCGATCGGGGTTGGGGCCCTGCATCCCGGTCACGAACGCGACGCCCATCGTCGCGGTCAGGAACGGATCCTCGCCGTACGTCTCCTGCCCGCGACCCCAGCGCGGATCGCGGAAGATGTTGATGTTGGGCGACCAGGTGTCGAGCCCGGTGCCGATATGCCCGTTCCTGCCGGTCTCGCGGCCGAGCGTGTGCAGCCCGCGCACCTCCTCGCTGATCGCGCCCGCGACGTCGTGGACGATCGGCGCGTCGAAGCTTGCGGCGAGGCCGATTGGCTCGGGGAAATTGGTGGTCGCGAGCGGTCCCAGCGCGCCGTGCAGCGACTCGGTCCACCAGTTGTACGCGGGCACGCCGAGCCGCGGGATCGCGGGCGCGACGTTGAGCAACTGCGGCAATTTCTCGTCGAGCGTCATCCGCGACACCATCGTCCGCGCCATCTGCTCGGCGGGATCGGTCGCGGTCCGCTGGCTCGGCGCGGCGGCGGGCTCGCGCGAGATTGCCGGGGAGAATGCGAGCGCGAGCCCGGCGGTCGCCAGGGCTTTCGCCCTCTTGGTCATGCGCATCGTCAGTCTCTCCCGTTGCGGCGCGCGTTGGCGGCCGTTCTTGTTCTTCGCACCCGTTCGGGGCTTATCGCGCCGGCAGGATCGGCACTTCGAACGTGCCGACGGGCAGCGGTGCGTCGTCGGCAAGGTTGGTCGCCGGGGCGTCGGCCCACGCGTAGCGGACACGTGTGACGGGTTGGCCATCGCCAGGCAGCATGACCTCGGACCCCGCGACCTTGCCCGGAGCGTAGCGGCAGGTACCGACCGCGGCGCCGCACAGTTCGAAGCCGATCGCCTGCGCGGCACTGCGGGCATGCAGCGCACCCGTCACACCGCTGAACCGCACCGTGACGCCGCCATCCGCACTATGCCGCGCATCGGCGACCGCAGGGCCGGACGGCGCGATTTTCTCGCCGTACACCGCAGCACGCATCACACGCGCGAGCCTTTGCCCGACCTCGCGCTTCTCACCGGGATGAATGTCGAGCGCATCGCCGAGGTCGAGCGCGACGGCGATACCGGCATGCGGGTCCGCCGCCGCCACGCGTCGCTGCGCATCGCGGACGTCGCCCCAACCGCTCTCGCTCGGCGCGATCGCAGGGCTGCCGTAATTGGCGAGCTGGACGATGCCGAACCCGGTTTCGGGCGTGCCGAAGCGGTGGCGCCAGTCGGCGATCAGCGCGGTCATCCGGCGGTCGTACCCGGGGATGCCGGTGTCGGACTCGCCCTGGTACCAGGCCATGCCGGCGAACTTCGTAGCACCCAGCGGCGCGATCATCGCATTGTAGAGCGTGCCAGCACCGTTGATGTCGTCCCACGGCACGCGCGGTGCGGCGCCAGCGAGCCGCTTGGCGATCGCATAGCGCCAGCCGGTACCGAGCGGCACGCTGGTCCCGTCGGCGAACGACAGCCGCATCGAATCCGCGTGGCCAGTCATCCCGCCATAGGCATAGACGTCGTCGTCGTTGACCGTGATGACGTTGCGCCCGGCCTTCAGGCTGCCGGCGGGCAGCGCGTAGACGCGCGATTGCGACGCGAGGCTGCTGCCACCGACGCCTACGCCGTTGACCCAGGTACGGTCCGCATCGTCGATCATGCCCAGCACCAACGTCGCCGGGCCGCGTGCCTGTTCGGCGGTGAGCTGGACCTCGTGCTGATACCAGATCATGCCGTTGTAATCGGCGAGTGCGGGGACGCCCCAGGTCTCGAAATTGGTCATCGCGGGCACTGGATGCCAGTCGAGCGCGGCCTCCGATTGCCACGGTTCGCGGCCGGCGGCGTCGCCCGAACCGTCGCGCCACCAGCTTTCCCAGATCGTCGATGCCTGCCGGTTGGCGGCGGCGGGATCGCGGGCATAGAGCGCGAGCAGGTCGGCGGGGGCGCCGAGCCCGGCCTGACGCAGCGCGGTGTCGCTCATCCACGCGCTGATCCGCGACCCGCCCCAGCTCGAATGCACCGCACCGATCGGTACGCCCGACGTACGGCGCAGCGCCTGGACCATGTAGAAACACGCGGCCGAGAATGCGGGCGCAGTGGTCGGGCCGGACACTGCCCAGCGGGGCTGCTCGGCAAACCGCGCGACCGGCACCGCCGCAGAGACCTTGGCGATCGTCAGCAGGCGGAGCTTGTCGTCGACCTCCGGATGCGCATCAGGAAACAGGCCTTGTCCCTGCTCGACGCGGAGTTCCATGTTGCTCTGGCCCGAACACAGGAACACGTCGCCGACCAGGATATCGCGCAGGACGGCCGCACCGCTCGGCGCCGCGATCGTCAGGTCGTACGGACCGCCGGCGGGGAGCGCGGGCAGGCTCGCCGAAAAGCTGCCGTCGCGCGCGGCCTTGGCAGTGACGCTGCGCCCCGCCAGCGTGATCATCACGGTTTCGCCGGCTGCGGCCTGTCCGGTCAGGACGATCGGCTGCCCGCGCTGGATCACCGCGTGATCGCCCATCACGCCGTCGAGGCGCGGGGCCGCCGACGCGGCGGTCGCGCCGATGGTTAGGATCGCGCCGATGGCCAGGCACGCTGTGACGGTCCGCATGTTGTATTCCTCTGACGGCTAGATCGGCTGGAGGCCGTGGCGCTTGATACGGTCGATAAGCTCGCGGTGGCCGGGCAGGCTGCTCACCAGCCGCTGTGTCTGCACCTGGTTGTCGTGCCGCGCGCGCCGAGCCAACGCGACATCGTCGTCGATCGACCCCGGCATCACCGCGGTCCGCGCGCCCATGCCGTACAGCACATATTGATAGCTGGCCGACGGGAAGACTTCCTCGGCGCGGTCGAATTCGTCATGGACCCAGGGCGACTGGAACCGCCAGAGTTCCATCAGGCCCGCGAGCCGGTCAGGGATCGACTCCGGGCGGACATTGTCGCGCCAGAACGCGGTGTCGGTCCGCTTCGTCAGCGCATAATGCAGCTTGAGGAAGTCGATGATCCGCCCCCAGCGATAATGGGCCGTGTCGTTGAAGCGGTGCGCGACCACGTCCATCACTTCGCGACACGCGGGCATCTGCTCGGCGATCATCTTCGCGGACAGCTCGATCAGGACGATCGCGGAGGCCTCCAGCGGTTCGAGAAACCCCGCGGCGAGCCCGACCGCGACGCAGTTGCGCACCCAGAACTGTTCTCGGTGGCCGGCACGGATCGCCAGCCGGCGCGCGGTCAGGTCGCGCGCCGCGGGCCCGATATAGTCGCGCAATTCCTGCTCGGCGGCGTCCGCGCTGATGTGACTGCTCGAAAAGACATGGCCGACCCCGCGCCGCGTCGGCAGGCCGATGTCCCAGATCCAGCCGGCCGATTGCGCGGTCGAGATCGTGTGGCTCGCGATCGGCGCGTCGGGCTGGTCATAGGGCACCTGCATCGCCAGCGCGGTGTCGCAGAACAGGACGTCCGTGCAGCTGCGGAACGGTACCTTCATCGCGCCGCCGATCAGCAGCGCGGCAAAGCCGGTGCAGTCGATGAACAGGTCGCCCGCGATCGAAACGCCCTGTTCGGTATCAAGGGTGGCGATGTCGCCGCTATCGTCGAGATGCACCTCGGTGACGTCGGCCTTCACATGGCGGACGCCGAGCGTGTCGCAGCAATTCCGCTGGAGAAAGTGCGAGAATTTGCCCGCGTCGAGGTGATAGGCGTAGTTCGCATGGCCGTCATATTCGGGCGTCGCGATCGTCTTGGGGCCGAGCCCTTCGTCGCAGATCCGGCCCTGCGGCGTGACCGTGTCGCAGAACGTCGCGCTGCCCTCGTCCGCCAGCCAGTGCGGTGCGAGGTTCACCTGCCCGAAGTGCTGCGGCAGCATCAGCGGGTGGTAATAGCCGTCGTCCGGTGCACCGGTGGTCCAGCGATTGAACCGCGCGCCCTGCTTGAACGACGCGTCGCATTGCCGGAACAACTCGGTCTCCGACACGCCCATCTTCTTGAGCGTCGAACGCAGCGTCGGCCACGTCCCTTCGCCGACGCCGATCGTCGGCACGTTGGGCGATTCGACCAAAGTGACGGTGAAGCCGTGCTGGCGCCGGGCCTGGTGCTTGGCCGCGATCACGCCCGCGGTCAGCCACCCTGCGGTGCCGCCGCCGACGATAACGATGTTCTGAATTTCGTGCATGGTGCAGCGTAATCGAAAAAAGGCGGAGCACGAACAGGTCGTGCTCCGCCAGTGGGAGGGGGATCAGAAGTGGAAGCGGACGCCTGCGGTGTAGCGGCGGCCGTAATCGAACACGTCGAGCAACTGATTGTCGAAGCGCCCGTGCGTGCTCTGCTGGTTGTTGTTGACGTTCAACGCTTCGGCAAAGACGCTGAACTGCTTGTTGACGTCGTAGCTCGTCGACAGATCGACCTGGAAGCTCTGGTCGACGAAGGTCGGCTCCGACCCGAAGGCGCCGGTGTTCTGGTTCTGGCCGAACTGAAGCAGATACTTGTCGCGCCAGTTGAGCGCGGTGCGGAACTGGAACCCACCCTTGTCATAGAAGCCGACGAAGTTCGCCGAATTTGCCAACCCGGTGACCGCGAAGCCGGTCTGCGAGATGTTCTTGTCGTCGTAGGGCCGGTTGGTGTTGACGAAGGTTGCGTTGGCCTGGAACCCGAAGCCCGAGTTGCCGAACACCTGCTGCCACGCCAGTTCGACACCGCGGACGGTCGCGTTGGGTCCGTTGACCTGCTGCGATACGGCGAAGCTCGCCAGGATGCCCGTCGTCGGATCGATCAGCCCGTTGATCGACTGCCGCGTCACGCCGCCGATGATGAAGTTGCTGACGTTCTTCAGGAAGAAGTCGACCGACAAATACGAGTTGCGCTGATAATACCATTCGGCGGCGATGTCGAAATTGTCCGCCAGATACGGCTTCAAATTCGGGTTGCCGCCGCTGGCCGTCAGGGCGCCGACGCGCTGGCCGTTGCCGACGTTCAGCACCGGGTTGAGCACGCTGAGGCTCGGACGGGTCAGCGTACGTGACGCGTCGAAGCGCACCAGCAGCGTGTTGGTGATTTCCAGCTTCGCATCAAGGCTGGGCAACAGGTAGGAATACGAGCTGTTGGTCGTGTTCGGCACGATCGCGGTGTAGGTCGGGATGCCGAGCAACGACGGATCGGCGGTGCTCGTCGTGATCGAGGTCGGCAGGCGACCTTGCCCAGTCGCGCGCAGGTTCGTCGTTTCGTTGCGGACGCCTGCGTTCATCGTGAACGGCATGCCGCCGACGTCCGCCTTGAAGTTCGCGCTGAAGTAGAGCGACCAGGTCCGCTCGCGCACGTTCAGGACGCTGCCCGGATCGACCGCCTCGTCGAACGCACCGCGGAAACCGAGCAGGCCGTCGCCGCTCGTCGGGCTCGGATAATTGAAGCCCGGGATGTTCTTCGCGTACGGATTGCCCAGGCCCGTCAGGTAGTTCTGGTACGCGGTCGGGCTGAACACGAACACCGACGGCGGCAGGCTGCCGTTGAAGCCAGGGATGAAGTTGTCGAGGCTGACCGAGCCTTGGTAGATATTTGCGGGGACCGGCGAAACGCCCGTCGTCCGCCCCGATGGTCCGCCATAACCGGCATAGGCCTGCCAGAAGTTGTTGGTGAACGTGCTCTGGTTGCGGAAGTTGAACGTGTCCTGATAATATTGGCCACCGGCCTTGAGCGTCAAATTGTCCTGCTTCCAGGTGGCGTTGCCGCGGAACTGGGCGAGTTCATCGGTATTGTGCTGCGTCTGGTTGACCGTGACGTGCGTACCGATCACCGATTGATCGGCCCAGCGTGCGCCATCGCCCGCAGGACCGAAGTTGCTGATCGTCGGGAAGGCGTCGCTGCTCTTGCCGTCGACCTTGAAGCGCAGGACGTTGCCCAGCGCGTTGCCGTACCCGATGTCGCCGTTCTTGCTGCCGATCACGTTGCCGGGGTTCAGCCAGCTTTTCGCATACGAGCCGTCTGCTTCCAGCGTCAGATTTTCCGTCACGTCATACTTGACGTTCAGGCCGGTCTGGTTGGTCTGAAGGATCTGCTTGTTTTCCGCAGCCGTGAAATCGGTTGGGCTGCCGGCCTGCGTGAAGTCGACCGCGGTGCCGTTCTTGTCGACCGTGACGTTGCGCAGATCGCCCTGGCTGAACCACACGCCGAACGCGTAATTGTCCTGGTTGATCGTCTGGCGCGAGAAGTTGTTGTCCAGCGTGACCATCAGGTCGTCGGTCGGATGATATTGGAATGCGACGCGTGCATCTACGCGCTCGTCCTTCACGCGCTGTTGCTCGGCGCCATATTGCTGCGGGAACCAGCCGGGCAGGTTCTGGCGGTTGTTGGGATTGGCGTAGTTTGCCGACTTCGGATCGCTGGTCGGCGCACAGTTTGCCGCCCCGGCGTTACCGGTCAGCTGGCACGGCGCGAAATTGCCGCCCGGCCAACCCGACACGTAGACGCGATTGGTCTCGGTATCGCGCCGCGTGTAGATCGCGTCGGCTAGTACGCCGAACGTCTCGTCATTGTTCGTGCTGCTGATGAGTAGGCCGGCAGTCGGCACGATCTTGCCCGAACGGTCCTGGATCGCCCCCGATCCGGTCGCGGCAAGGCGGAAACCGGGATGGTCGAACGGCTTGGGGAACGCGATATCGACCGTCGCGCCAATCGAGCTGGATGCGACGGTGACGTCGGGCGTCTTGAAGACGCTCAACTGGCCGATGAAATCCACGCCGACGGTGCTGAAGTCGATCTGGCGATTGCCGGTTGCGGTCGAGATGCGGCGGCCATCGTACAACGTGGTGTTGAAATCGCCGCCGAAACCGCGAACCGTGATGCCGATCGGCTCGCCGCGCGAACCGGAACGCTGGATCGACACGCCCGGCAGGCGCTGCAGCGACGCCGCGACGTTGGAGTCCGGGAACTTGCCGATGTCTTCCGCCGAGATGACGTCGACGACGCCCGACGAGGTGCGCTTCAGGTCGAGGTTGCGCTGGAGCGATCCGCGCAGACCGGTGACGATGATGTCGTCGCTCTGCGGTGCGCTGCCTTGCACCGTGTTACCCTGCGACACGTCTGGCGCGGTCGCTGCGTCCTGCGGCTGTCCGGCTTCCGACGCGGTCGTGGTGTTCGCGGTCGTCGGTACGGCTGGCTGCGGCGCGGACGGCTGCGTGGTCGTGCTGTTCTGAAGATTGCCCTGATCCTGCGCCATTGCCGGGATCGACCACATCATCGCCAGTACGCTGGTCGCGCAGGCGAGTGCGCTCGATGGGTGGGCCAGTCCTCGAAAGCCGAAAGCGCGCGTAGTGGTGGTCACGGTCAAACATCCCCTCATGCGGCGCCGCACCGCCCTTCTTGTGAGAGGCGTTCACGACAGAGTTACTTGGATGATCGAATCATGCGCGTTTCCGCACCGTCTCGATCATCTACGGTAGCGCTCACAATAGTCAGGCTAACAATCAATGCAAGCATTTGTATGAGTGGTCGAGGCGAGGCTTTGCAACCGGGGCGCCATGTGCGATCTCTCGGGCAAGAAGACTGTACGGAGAGAGATGGATGCCGATCTGGGAGATGCTGAGCCATGCGCAGCACGCGGCGTTGCGCGTATCGCGCGCGCGCGATGGCGAGCGGCAATTCGCGCAGATCGTCGCGGACGAATTTCTCCAAGCCGCACCGTATTATGCGATTTTGTTCACGAAACACCCGGAAACCGGCGCCTTCTACGCAGGGGTCGTCATGGGCCTGGAACCGGGCCACAACCTGATGGCGGTGAAGGGGGCGTTGCCCGACTATCGACCCGCCGACCTCGAACGCCAAGGCTTCTACATCACCGACGGGCAGCTGGTCGTCGACCGCGAACACGGTGTCTTTGCGGAGCCAGACGGCCAGCTTTTGTTCGACATGAACGGTGAGGCAGCGCTACCACTCAAGCGCATCCAGCAGGCGCTGCACGTCCTCCAGTCGGGCATTCCCGAAACCGATGCGCTGATCGAGCGTTTTCTCGCGCATCGCCTGCTCGAGCCGATCGACGTGACGATGAGCTTCGACGACGGCGAACATCTGACGCTCGAAGGGCTCTACACGATCAGCCTCGACGCGCTGCACGCGTTGCCCGATGCCGCGGTGCTCGACCTGTTTCGCCGCGGCGACCTGCAACTCGCCTATGCGCAGGCCGGATCGATCCGCCATCTCCGAACGCTCGGCCGAATCCGCAACAACCGGTTGGCGGACATCGGCTGATGTTGCACGAGCCGCCCGCCGACGCGCTGCGCGATCCGGAAATTTTCCAGGCCGAGGTGATGGCGCGGTGCGAGCCCGCGGTATTGCGCGGCGCGGCGCGGGATTGGCCGATGCTGTCGGGCGCGACGACGCCAAGTGCTGCGCTGGACGGCGTGGTGGCGCAGCTTCGCCGCTTCGACATCGGCAAGCTCGCGGAAGTGTTCGTCGGCCAGCCGGAGATCGGCGCACGCTATAATTACGACGCGACGCTCGCCGGGTTCAATTTCGAGCGCAGTTCGGTGCCGTTCGGCGAGGCGCTGACGCGGATTCTCGACAGTGCGGCGGACCCCGGCCGGACCAGCATGTACATGGGATCGATGACCGCAGAGACGTATTTCCCCGGTATCGAGGAGACCACCTGCCTGCCGTTCGTCCCGCCCGCGGTGCGCCCCCGGTTCTGGGTCGGGCACGCATCGACGGTCGCCTGCCACTACGACACGATGGACAATGTCGCGTGCGTCGCGGCGGGGCGGCGGCGCTTCACGCTGTTCCCGCCCGACGCGATCCGCGACCTGTATGTCGGACCGATCGACCACACGCTCGCCGGCCAGCCGATCAGCCTCGCGGTCGGCAGCGAGCCCGGCGACCCGCGCTTCCCCCGCTTCGAAAACGCCCGCGACCGCGCGCTGGTCGTCGAACTGGAGCCCGGCGACGCGCTCTACGTGCCGAAACTCTGGTGGCATCAGGTCGAGGCGGTCGGCGACGTCAACGTGCTGGTCAATTTCTGGTGGGACGGGTTCAGCGCAGGACCGGACCAGCCCTACACCGCGATGCTGCTATCGCTGCTGACGATCGCCGAACGCCCGCCGGCCGAGCGCGCAGCGTGGCGCGCGTGGTTCGATCATTACGTGTTCCGCCCCGACGGCCACCCGCTCGCGTTCCTCTCGCCCGAACGCCACGGCGTGCTCAGCGCGTCGAAGGAGAATTACGGGCGTATCCGAACACTGGTGATGCGCCTGCTCCGCGGCGGTTGAGAGTGCGGGATAATGTGTGGTCGTGTGGAGTTCGTACGTGGGATCGGCGACGAACTATCACTCGCAGCGAGTGTTGCCCGTGCGGCGTCGACGATGGCGGCAGCGGCGTCCGCGCTGTCGGGGGAAAGGCGGTCCCCGCGCGCTTCACGATCTACGGCCACGCCACGCGGATCGACTGCATGGTCGACGGCGACACGTTCCGGACGGGGCACCAAGATCCGCATCGCCGACACCGACACGCCGGAGACCCACCCGCCCCGCTCCGTCCGCGAAGCGCGCCTCGGGCCGGCGGCAACGCTGAAGATGCAGGCGCTGCTGAACGCAGCCCCCTCACGCTTACCCCGATCAAGCGCGACGTCGACCGGTATCGTCGCTAGCTGCGGATCGTAGGGCGCGACGAGGTGTCGGGGAAACCGCTCGCCGTGGCGTTGACCAGATCGGTAGCTCCCTTTTTACATCAAAGCGGTTTGTTTGAGCATTTACGAATCGATATTTCGTCGGGAATCGGAAAATCCGGAAAGCTAAAGTTTGCATACTTGAACAGCCAAGCTATCTTTGCACGGACGTTAGAGTTTGAAGAGTTCAGCATCGGCCGATGTGTATGCATAATTGATTGGATAGTTTCCAAATCAAGATTTTGGAGGTAGTCAATAAAAAACTGCCCATCAGAATACCTGAGAACTCCTTCAAGGTCAATATCACTTGGAAAAAGAAGGGATATAGTCTCTGGAGAAATAATAATTCGCGGGTCGGGTGCGATCTGGCTCTCAAGTTTGTAGGCTTCGATCAAAGCCTGGCTAAAGAGCAGTGTTTCATCGTGAAAATGGCGGCCGTGACTAACTCCTCCGCGACACAGCATGCCGTTTTTGTAAAGAAGCGATTGAAAGCCTCGGACTAAGCTTAAAAACTCTGAAAAGGCTTCGGGATCTGCTTTAAAGGGTGACGACACAACAATGCTGTCTGAGAATTGCGATATCTTTGCATCTACAGACTGAGCGTGTGCTAATGCTTCGTGGATCGCGGACTTGAGCTTGGGAAGGTACAGTTCACCCGGGGTCGCACTCTCGCAGTCTGCGACAACCATTTCGCCGAAGCCGAGTATATCAACAAACGCGACAAAGCTTAGACCAATCAATTAGCTAAGCCTTCACACCTTACCGCCAAATGCGTAAGTTCGGACTTGTATTTTTCCATACGTTCAACTGCCTGATCCCAAACCTTTCCTTGCCACGGCTGGCCTTCGTTGACGATACGCGTGTCGTCTTTCTCAATGCCGAAAACAGGCTTACCCGTCTCTTGCATCAACGGTGCGAGTCCAACAAAGTCAGGAATTTTGGCAACTATACAATCATCAGCTTTTAGTCCGCCCGAAAGCGGCTTTCCTTTAACAACGCTGTCCAACACAGGTTTTAATTTCTCTGAAAAGCGACCTGGCATTCGCGATATCCACAGTTCGTAACTTTTTTTGGGCTTTCCACTCATCATCTTAAAATTCTGAGATATGATTCCTAGAAATTCGGGAGTCCCCGGCCTTATCGCTAATCCTTGGTCAACAAAACTCTGATAGATTTGTTGATGCTCAGAAATCCACCTATTTAAAATAGTGGATAATGTTCCGATTGCTTGAACGTTGAAGCGGTCCGGCATCGATGGGACGAAAAAGCCATCACACGTCAGAAAGCATGCTCTTGTCAGCGCGCCCGAGCTGGGTCCGACATCGATCAACACGAAATCAAAGCCGTATTTTTCAGCCAATCTCTCGATAAACGATCCAAGCGCTACGTATGTCCTCTTTTCGTGAGTCTTGTTCGAAAAGCGCTGCGTATGCGCCTCTGCAAGCGAGTCCTCAATGTCGCTAAGATTCACATCTCCGCGCAGAAGAGAGAGATTGTCGTTAATATGAATTATGCCAACCGCATCAACGTTTACTTCGGGAACATCACCGTCGATCCGCGGCTTGAGTGCCTCTAGAATTGTCGTTCCCGGCAAATCTTGAGGAATGCCTGTATCAGCTTCTTTTTCGTCAGCTGCCTGAATTGTGTCCGATATCATCAGCTCGGTTATATTGCACTGAGGATCGGCGTCGATGACCAGAACCTTCTTTCCCCGTTCTGCAATCAGATAGGCGAGGTTGAAGGTCGTGGTCGTCTTAGACACCCCGCCTTTGTGATTATAGAGCGTGATGACTTTCATGGCTGTCACTCAGCTGCCACGCCATCGAGTGAGAACATGTCCCGGACTTCACTCAGGTCCACATTGGCCGCCGGCCCCTTCTTCGCGGTCTGGCGCTTGTCGAACGAGTCCCAGACGTCGTTCCACTGGCCCTTGGTCGCGGCCTTCGAATATTCGGTCGCGCGCTGTTCGAAGAAGTTGGCGTGCTCGACGCCGTTGAGCATCGGGGCGAGCCAGGGCAGCGGGTGCTCGTCGATCATGTAGATCGGCTTCAGGCCGAGCTGCGTCATGCGCCAGTCGGCGATGAAGCGGATGTACTTCTTGATCTCCTTGGGGGTCATGCCGTTGACCGGGCCCATCTCGAAAGCGAGATCGATGAAATTGTCCTCGAGGCGGATCGTCGTCTGGCAGACGTCGGCGATGTCGTCCTTGACCGCCTTGGTCAGGCACTGGCGCTCCTGACAGAAGGTGTGGAACATCTTGATGATGCCCTCGCAGTGCAAGGACTCGTCGCGGATCGACCAGGTGACGATCTGGCCCATGCCCTTCATCTTGTTGAAGCGCGGGAAGTTCATCAGCATCGCGAACGACGCGAACAGCTGGACGCCCTCGGTGAAGCCGCCGAACATGGCCAAAGTGCGCGCGATGTCCTCGTCGTTGTCGACGGTGAACTGCTGCATGTAGTCATGCTTTTCCTTCATCTCGGCATATTCGAGGAAGGCGCCATACTCGCTCTCGGGCATGCCGATGGTGTCGAGCAGGTGGCTGTAGGCGGCGATGTGGACCGTCTCCATGTTGCTGAACGAGGTCAGCATCATCTTGATCTCGGTCGGCTTGAACACGCGGCCGTATTTCTCGTGGTAGCAATCCTGCACCTCGACGTCGGCCTGCGTGAAGAAGCGGAAGATCTGCGTGAGCAGGTTGCGCTCGTGATCGCTGAGCTTCTGCGCCCAATCGCGGCAATCCTCGCCCAGGGGCACTTCCTCGGGGAGCCAGTGGAGCTGCTGCTGGCGCTTCCAGAACTCGAACGCCCAGGGGTATTCGAACGGCTTGTACTGCTTGGAGGCGTGAAGGAGGGACATGGGGTAAGCCTTTCGGGGAATTGGTTTTATATCGGGAAACTGGTGGGATCAGGTCGCGTGTTTCATGTCTCGGTGCTCCATTGCCACATCGCGGCGGCGGACATCGCGAGGACGATCGCGGCGGAGGTGAGCATGATGCCGATCATGCGGAACGCGTAGGTCTGTTGCTCGGTGATGCTCGGGCTGCGCAAACGGAGCAGCATCGCGGTGCCGACGATTCCGAGCACGCCTGCGACCACGAACATGATAGCTGAACCATACGTCATGCGACCAACTCGCCCGGCGCGCGTTCAGCACCCGAACCCAACACAGGAGAACGACCATGGTCGATGCAACCAAGATCCAGGAACATGCCGAAGTCATCGGCGCGGACGGCGTCCATGTCGGTACCGTCGACAAGGTCGAAGGCAACCGCATCAAGCTGACCAAGAAGGACTCGGGCGCGCAGGTCGTCGAGGGCACGGGCAGCCATGAAGGGCATCATCACTTCATCTCGCTCGGGCTGGTCGCGGATATCGAGGACGGCAAGGTCCGGCTTTCCGCCAACGCCGACGTGGCGGTGACGTTCGAAGAAGAGGCCTGACGCGAACGCGGTGCATTCGACACGCGCCGCATAGCCTGCCCGAACCCCGGTCCGCTTCGCGCGGGCCGGGGTTTTTTGCGTCAGGCGCGCCCCGGTCCGTGATGCACGGGCCGGGGTCACGCTTGAACGCCGAGAGGCCTTACTGGCAGGCAAGGCACTCATCGTAGTCCTTCGACTCGACGTCGATCTGGCGCAGGTCGATCGTGTTGTCCGCCTCGACGCCGCCGGCGAAGCCCGCGCGCTGGACCGACTTCGAACGCAGGTAATAGAGCGACTTGATGCCGAGCTCCCATGCGCGGAAGTGGAGCATGAGCAGATCCCACTTCTCGACGTCAGCGGGGATGAACAGGTTCAGCGACTGCGCCTGGTCGATATAGGGCGTGCGATCCGCGGCGAGTTCGAGCAGCCAGCGCTGGTCGATCTCGAAGCTCGTCTTGTAGCAGTCCTTTTCCTCGACCGAGAGGAAGTCGAGATGCTGGACCGAGCCACCCTGCTCGAGGATCGAGTTCCACACCGCGTCCGAGTTCTTCGACTTCTCGCTCAGCATCTTTTCGAGATACGGGTTCTTGATCGAGAAGCTGCCCGAGAGCGTCTTGTGCGTGTAGATGTTCGCCGGGATCGGCTCGATGCACGCCGACGTGCCGCCGCAGATGATCGAGATCGACGCCGTGGGCGCGATCGCCATCTTGCAGCTGAACCGCTCCATCGCGCCGACGTCGGCGGCATCGGGGCAGGGGCCACGCTCGATCGCGAGCTGCATCGAGGCTTCGTTGGCCTGGCTGCTGATGTGCTTGAACATGCGGAGATTCCACGACTTCGCCATCGCGCCCTCGAACGGGATGCCGCGTGCCTGGAGGAAGCTGTGGAAGCCCATCACGCCAAGACCGACCGAGCGCTCGCGGCCGGCGCTGTAGGCGGCGCGTTCCATGCCGGGTTCGTGGCGGTCGATATAGTCCTGCAGGACGTTGTCGAGGAAGCGCATCACGTCCTCGATCAGGCCCTTCTCGTCCTTCCACTGATCCCATGTCTCGAGGTTCAGCGATGACAGGCAGCACACGGCCGTCCGCTCGTTGCCGAGGTGATCCTTGCCGGTCGGCAGCGTGATTTCCGAACACAGGTTCGACGTCGAGACCTTGAGGCCGAGTTCGCGGTGATGCTTCGGCATCGCCTTGTTCACGTGATCGGCGAAGACGATGTACGGCTCGCCGGTCTGGAGGCGGGTCTCGACGAGCTTCTGGAACAGCGAGCGCGCGTCGACGGTGGCGCGGATCGCCTGGTCCTTCGGCGAGCGGAGATGCCATTCCTCACCGTTGCGCACGGCTTCCATGAAGTCGTCGGTGATCAGCACGCCGTGGTGGAGGTTGAGCGCCTTGCGGTTGAAATCGCCCGAGGGTTTGCGGATCTCGAGGAATTCCTCGATCTCGGGGTGCGAGACATCGAGATAGACCGCGGCCGAACCACGGCGCAGCGAGCCCTGGCTGATCGCCAGCGTGAGCGAATCCATGACGCGGACGAACGGGATGATGCCGCTGGTCTTGCCATTGAGGCCGACCGGCTCGCCGATGCCACGGACGTTGCCCCAATAGGTGCCGATGCCGCCACCGCGCGAGGCGAGCCAGACATTCTCGTTCCAGGTGTCGACGATCCCGCCGAGGCTGTCGGGGACCGAGTTGAGATAGCACGAGATCGGCAGGCCGCGGCCGGTGCCGCCGTTCGAGAGAACGGGGGTGGCGGGCATGAACCACAGCTTCGAGATCGCGTCGTAGAGGCGCTGCGCGTGGCCGGCGTCGTCGGCGTATGCGGAGGCGACGCGGACGAACAGGTCCTGGTAGCTCTCGCCCGGAAGCAGGTAGCGATCCTTGAGCGTATCCTTGCCGAATTCGGTCAGCAGCGCGTCGCGACTGTGATCGACCTCGACCGGGTAGATCTGCGCGCGCACGGAGTGGCTGTCCTGCGCCTGGCGCGGGGCCTTGGGCGCCTCGGCGGCGGGCGCGGCGGTGGTCTGTTCGATCGTGTCTGTGGTCATGTCGCTATCCCGGCTGCTGTCTCTGAAATCCATCGAAACCGCTCCTAGTGTTCTGTATTCGTTCGAATCGGCGTCATGTCGCCATGCTACCATCGGACGGCCCCTAACGGGAGAACAAAAAGTGACCATCGCGGCGGTGGAAGGCGCGCTTACGGTCATATCGCATATGGCTATGCGAGGGTTGTTCTACCAGCGATTGGGTCCGCCCCCGAACGCAACCCCAAGAGATTGTGCCAAAGCGCGAAGAGACGCAAGGGGGTGCGGGGGTGGTCGGGGCCTCGGTTCGTCGCGTTCGGGCGCGGGTTGGACGAGCGGGATATTCGCGACGCGTGGACTTCTGCGGGGTTCGTGAAGCGCAAGGGGGCGAAGCGGGAACGAAAAATTATTTAAGCGCGGAAGGTGGCAAATGTTGCTTTGGTTTGAGGGGAAGGTGTGGGGGCTAGATGTAGGGCGGCCTGACGATCCTCCCCCGCAAGGGGGAGGTGGCGGGCACTTGCCAGACGGAGGGGGAGGTAAGGCGTAACCCCTGCTGCGTGTCCTCCCCTCCGTCGCTTCGCGCCACCTCCCCCTGGCGGGGGAGGATCGAAAGACTGGGCTGCGAATAATCCGAGCAAGCCATTACCACCACACCACCCCGGCGAAGGCCGGGGCCCAATTGGGGGACGTTGCCAACTGAGCGATGTCCGTCGTTACTGCGACCTTTCCACTTGGGCCCCGGCCTTCGCCGGGGTGGTAGCAATTGGACGGGGGGTGGCCTGCCTCAGCCCTCGATCATCGTCCGGATCTGCGTCGCCAACGCCTCCATCGCAAACGGCTTGGTGATCATCGACATACCCGGCTTCAGGAAGCCCGACGCCAGCGCGGCATTCTCCGCATAGCCCGTCATGAACAGCACGCGGAGCCCCGGCCGCAGCGCACGACCCGCATCGGCGACCTGACGACCGTTCAGTCCGGGCAGGCCGATGTCGGTGACGAGCAGGTCGATCCGCTCCATCGTCCGCAACCTTTCAAGCCCGGCGGGACCGTCATGTGCCTCGACCGCCCGGTAACCGAGCTCGCCCAATACCTCGACGATCAGCGCGCGGACGACCGAATCGTCCTCGACCACCAGCACGATCTCGCCAGCATCGGTGACGTGGTCCTGCGTCAGCCCGGGCAACGCCTCGTCCGCTTCCGCCTCGCCGTAATGGCGTGGGAGATACAGCTTGATCGTCGTGCCCTGGCCAAGCTCGCTATAGATCCGCGCATAGCCCTCCGACTGGCGCGCGAAGCCGTAGATCATCGACAGGCCGAGCCCGGTACCCTGGCCGATCGGCTTGGTCGTGAAGAACGGTTCGAACGCCTTGGCGATCGTGTCGGCGGACATGCCGGTGCCGGTATCGGACACGCAGACGCACACGTAATGGCCCGGCCGGACGTCGCGCTGGCTGGCGGCGAAATGGTCGTCGAGGTGCGCGTTGCAGGTCTCGATCGTGAGCTTGCCACCATGCGGCATCGCGTCGCGCGCGTTGATGACGAGGTTGAGTAGCGAATTCTCGAGCTGGTTGGGATCGCACAACGTCGTCCACAGACCGGCCCCAAGCACCGTCTCGAGTTCGATCTGCTCGCCAGTCGTGCGGCGGAGCAGGTCCTCGAGCGAGGTGACGAGCGGGTTGACCTTGACCGGGCGCGGATCGAGCGGCTGGCGGCGGGAGAACGCCAGCAGGCGGTGGGTAAGCGACGCGGCGCGGTTCGCGGCGGTGGTCGCGCCGGTGATGAAGCGATCGAGCTCGCCGACACGCCCTTGCGCGACGCGACGCTGGACGATCTCCAGGCTGCCGGTGATGCCTTGCAACAGATTGTTGAAATCGTGCGCGATGCCGCCGGTCAGCTGGCCGACCGCTTCCATCTTCTGCGCCTGGCGGAGGGCCTCCTGCGCCTCGACCAGCTCCTGCGTGCGATCGCGCACGCGCTGTTCGAGGTCGGCGTTGAGCGATTGCAGATCGCGTTCGAGCCGCTTGCGATCGGTGACGTCGGCGCCCTCGACGAAAATGCCGACCACCGTCCCGGTTGCGTCTCGGATCGGCTGGAAAACGAAATCGACGTAGCGATCGTGGACCGCGCCGCCAGGCTCCGCCTGGACCGCATACAGCATCCCACTCGCGGTGAACGCATCGCCGCTCGCGAACACACGATCAAGCAGGTCGACAAACCCCTGTTCGACCGCGTCGGGCAAAGCCTCCGCAACGGTGCGGCCGAGCACCTCGCGGTGGCCGATCAGCTTGTCGTATCCGGGGTTGGTCAACTCGACCCGGTGTTCGGGCCCGCGCAGCATCGCCATGAAGGTCGGCGCCTGCGCGAACATCTGGCTCATCCGCTCGCGCTCGTCACGCAGCGCGCGTTCGGTCTGGACCTGATCGGTGCTCTCATAGGTCGAGCAGAACATGCCAGCGATCGCACCGCTTTCGTCGCGGACTGGCGAGTAGGAGAAGGTGAACCAGGTGCGCTCGTCATAGCCCTTGCGGTTGGTGACGAGCGGCAGATTCTCGAAGAACGAGGCTTCTCCCGCCAGCGCCTTGTCGACGAGCGGACTGATGTCGGGCCAGAGTTCGGCCCAGATGTCGGGCAGCCGGTCGCCGAGTGCCGCGGGATGCTTGTCGTGCAGGATCCGCGCATAATGGTCGTTGTAGAGGAAGCCGAGCTCGGGCCCCCATGCAAGGCACATCGCGAATTCGGAGGCCAGCATCAGCGACACGATCGATCGGAGCGACTGCGGCCAGTGCTCGATCGGCCCCAGCGGCGACGACGACCAGTCGTGCGCGCGGATCATCGCGGCCATCTCGCCGCCACCGGTCAGGAAATCGGCCTCGGCCGTCTGTGTGGTCATCTCAAAGTCCTGCCGGGTCGCACGCCGGGCCGAATTTTACGCCGGTGCGCGTTCGATACGGCGACGCATCGTAGGTTTCTACCGGTTCGCGGGCAGGTCGCCGGGTCATCGGCACAGTTCGTCCGCCAATCGCGTCAGGCTGTCGACGCTATGGTCCCAATCCTGGACGGCATCTGCATCGGGTGCGCGCTGGCCGCCATATTCTTGCGGACGATCGACATAGACGGTCTGCAGGCCGGCGGCGCGCGCCGCGGCAAGGTCGCTGTGATGCGCGGCGACGAGGCAGAGTTCGCCGGGAGCAATGCCGAGAAACCGTGCGGTGGCGAGGTAGGATTCGGGGAGCGGCTTGTAGACGCGGCTGACTTCCGCCCCAAGGATCGCGTCCCAGGGCAGGCCACCGCGGCGCGCCATCTCCAGCATCAGTGCGATGTTGCCGTTGCTGAGCGTGACGACCGGGTAGCGGGTCTTGAGGCGGGTGAGGCCCTCGACCGAGTCGGGCCAGGGATCGAGCCGGTGCCAGGCGTGAGTCAGGTCGGTGAGCGTGGCGTCGCCTAGCGTGGCGGGGTCGATGTCGTGGTGACGGAGCAGGTCTTCGAGCGCCTCGCGGTGGAGCGTGTCGAGAATGACGAACGGCCGCCGTCCGCTGCGGACCTCCTCGAGCGCCGGCTGATAGCGTTTGCGCCAGCCGTCGGCGAAGCGGTGCGGGTCGATATCGGTGCGGCCCAGGCGCGCGAGCACAGGCGCGGCATCGCGCGCGATGCCCGAGCGCCAGTCGACCACGGTGCCGAACACGTCGAACGCGAGGGCTTTGATCGGAGCGCGATGTACCATGAGGGTGAGACGGTGGGAGGCGGCGGTTGGTTCCCGGGAATGGGGGGCTTCCGGGCCTTTGCGCAGGCCGTGGTTGAGCGGGGAACTCGGCAATTTATCCCACCATCCTAGGAGATTACACACCACCCCGGCGGAGGCCGGGGCCCAATTGGGAAACGTGGATTGGCGAACGCCGTCTGCTGTTACGACGACCTCTCCAATTGGGCCCCGGCCTCCGCCGGGGTGGTGGCCTTTTACCGGTCTCCCGCAAAGTCGGACTGACTGCCGCTCGGCCCGCCTAACTCACCCAGTCCGGCGAAGACGCGCGGAGTGGCCCTGGTTCAGCCGTTCCAGGTTGAACGCCTCGTGGAACTCGATGCCCGCCTTGCCGGCGCGGGCCCAGCGGATGCGGGCGCCGAACATCTGGTCCTCGACCAGTTCGATCTGCATCTCGACGCCATCGGGGTTGCCGTCGATCCGCAGCCCGTCGAGCATCGCGCCCGAGGTCGAGATATCGCGGATGCGGACGTCGCCGCGGACCCCGTCGATCGCGATCCGGGCGGAGCGCAGCATCTTGGTGCGTGGCGCGCGGCTCACCTTGAAGCCGCTCGCGGCGGCGGTGCCGTTCTCGACCCCCAATTGCCGCAAAGCCTCGTCCGCGCGGACCGGGCGGCCATAGACATAGCCCTGGATATGGCTGCACCCGAGGTCGCGGATCAGGTCGATCTCGTCCTGCACCTCGACCCCCTCGGCGGTCGTCTCCATGCCGAGCGTGTCGGCGAGCGTGACGATAGCCTTGATGATCGCGGCGTTGCGGTTGCCCGGCTCGGCCGCACCGCGCACGAACGACTGGTCGATCTTGATCTTGTCGAACGGGGCGTTGCGCAGATAGCCGAGCGACGAATAACCGGTGCCGAAATCGTCCAACGCAAGCCGCACGCCGATCCCCTTCAGCGCCTTGAACATCTGTTCCGACGAGCGCGTCTCGTCGAGGAATACGCCTTCGGTGATCTCCAGTTCGAGTCTGCCTGCGGCGATGCCAGACTGGGCGAGCGCGCTGGTGACGAGCGCGGGCAGAGCGGGGTTGGCGAACTGGATCGGCGAGACGTTGACCGCGACGCGGACCGAGCCGGGCCAGCGCGCCGCCTCCAGGCACGCGGTCCGCAGCACCCATTCGCCGATCGCCTCGATCAGCCCGCATTCCTCCGCGACCGGGATGAAGTCGGCGGGCGAGACGAGCCCCCGCGTCGGGTGGTTCCAGCGGATCAGCGCTTCGTAGCCGACGATCTGCGCCGACTTCGTGCTGACGATCGGCTGGTAGCAGAGGTGGAAGGCGCCGTCGGAGATCGCCGCGCGCAGATCGTCCTCGAGCAGTTTCCGCGTGCGCGCGCCGGTCAGCATGTCGTCCGAATAGAAACGGTGGACGCCGCGGCCATCGGCCTTGGCGGCGTACAGCGCGAGATCGGCGTTACGGACGAGCGTCTCGGCATCGTCGCCGTCGTCGGGTGCGATTGCGATGCCGATCGAGCAGCCGATCGTGACCGACGTCCCGCTGATGAAATAGGGTTCGGACAGCGAGGCGATGACTTCGCGGGACAGCGCGGCGAGCGTGTCGCGGTCGGCGATGCCGGGCAGCACGACCTGGAACTCGTCGCCGCCCAGCCGCCCGACCAGCCCTGCATCGGCGATCCCGCGCTGGAGCCGCTGCGCGACCTGCTTCAACAGCGTGTCGCCCGCCTGGTGGCCCAGCGTATCGTTGACCGCCTTGAACCGATCGAGATCCATCAGGAACAGCGACGTCGCGCGGTACGGACCGGTCTTCTGCGCGAGCGTCTTGTCGAGCGACGAGCGCATCCGCTGGCGGTTGGCGAGCCCGGTGAGCCCGTCGAACAGTGCCAGCCGCGTGATCTCGGCTTCCGACTTGCGCTGTTCGGTCAGATCACGGCCCGAGCCGATGAAGCCCTGGAAGCGCCCGAGGTCGTCGACCACCGGCCGGCCCGAGATCGACCACCAGCGTTCGCATTCTGGCGAGGTCGCGGCGCACACCGAATAGTCCGAGAAAGATGTGCGCGAGGCGATGTGGAAGGCGAGCGTACGTTCGGTGCCCGGCGCGTCGTTGTCCATGCGAAACAGGTCGGTGAGCGGTTGCCCGACCGCGTCGTCGGCGAGGCCGAGTTCGTCGGTGACCTTGGCGGACAGGTAGGTGAGGCGGCCCTGGCGGTCTGCTTCCCAGAACCAGCCGGTACCCTGGTCCTCGAATTCGGCGACCATCCGGATCGCGAGGCGGCCTTCGTTCGCGTTCTCAGCGCGGTGCAGTTCCTGCGCGACGTCGATCCGCGCGAGTCGATGCGCGACGATCCCCAAGCTGCCGAGGAACACGATCGCGACCACCAGCGGCATACCGATCCCCGCGCATACCGCGAGCATGACGACGATCCCAACGCCGAGCCCGAGCGTCGCAGCGCGGACCGCATGGACGCTAACCGCGGTCACCGCGATCATCCCCAGCACCGCGACGCAGCAGGCGAGTTGCAGCGACCCCGACGGCGCGCGCGCAACGGCCCACAATAGTGACAGGGACAGCGCTGCGACTCCGGCGACGCCGACGGTAAGCGCGCGGTTGCGCTTATAGGCAGGCCATTCGCGCAATCCCGGCAGCCGCAACACGCCGAACACGCCTGCGGACAACGCGGCCAGGATCGCGGCATGGATGCCGATCGACGGGACGATGGTGCCAAGACCGGCGGCAGGCGATGCGATCAGCGCAAGCGCGACGAGGAGGGCACAGCCGACCATCTGCGTGGCAACCGCGATCGGCCATGTTTCCGCGACTTGCGCGAGCTTGCGATCGAGGAGTTCGGCAACCTGTTCGCGCGCATCCTCGCCAAGCCCAAACACGGCGGGGGCTGGCGATCGATCGCGCGCGCGGCGATCCGCGACGGGGAGGGGGGCGTACATCCAACCGTTCTGACTGGAATATCTTGCTGATACGGTAAGATTGGCGGAACGCGAAAAAAACATCGTCCGCTCAGTGCGTTATAAAGGCGGAGGTGATGGAGTTGCGTCTGGCTCTTCCGCCCCCTCCGACGCGTCAGTCCGTTTCCGGCCGCGGTGCGCCGCTCATCGTCACCGGTTGTGGCCCGCCGGCGGTGGCTTCGAGCGTCGAATCCCCGCCCAGCACCCGGTACAGCGTCACGCGGTTGCTCGCGCCGACGAGCTGCGTCGCGACGAGGTTGCGTTGCGCGGTGTAGAGCGAGCGTTGCGCGTCGAGCGAGTTGAGGAAGGTGTCGATGCCGCCGCGATAGCGCGCGTCGGACAGGCGATACGTGTCCAGCGCCGCTTCGGAGAAGTTCTGGTTCGCCTTCAACTGGTCGGCGATCGTGCCTTGGCGTGCGAGCGCGTCGGCGGTTTCCTGGAACGCGGTCTGGATCGTCTTCTCATAGGTCGCGAGCGCGGCGTCGCGTTGCGCCTTCGAATAGGCGACCCCGGCGATCCCTGCACCGGCGCGGAAGATCGGGTAGCTGACCGAGGGCGCGACCGAATAGTTGAACGCGCCGCCGCTGAACAACGAGGTCAGCGACGTGCTCGCAAAGCCGAGGATGCCGGTCAGCGAGATCTTCGGGAACAGTTCCGCGCGTGCTGCGCCGATCTCGGCGTTGGTGGCGCGGAGCTGGTATTCGGATTCGACGACGTCGGGCCGGCGCAGGAGGATGCTGCTGTCGAGCCCGGCCGGCAGCGTGGCGACGGTCGGTAGGGCCTGCTCGATCGACGTGGGCAGCAGGCTGGCGTCGACCGGCGCGCCGACGAGGAGTTGCAGCGCGTTGACGTCCTGCGCGAGCGCGGTGCGTTGCTGCGCGAGGTCGGACTGCGCGGTGAACAGGATCTGCTGCGCCTGACGGAGATCGGTGCGCGGGGCGACGCCGCCGCGAAGTCGCGCGTTGGTCAGCGTGACGCTGCGCTGCGAACTCGTCACGGTGTCCTGCGCGATCTTGAGCAGGCTTTGGTCCGACGCGTAGGTGAGCCACGCATCGGCGATGTCGCCGACGAGCGTCAGGCGGGTGGCGCGCGCGGCGGCTTCGGTCGCGAAATAGCGATCGAGCGCGGCGCTGGTGAGCGAACGGATGCGGCCGAACAGGTCGAGCTCGAACGCGGTCGTACCGAGATCGACCGAGAAGGCGCTGTTCGAGCTGGAAGAACTGACGACCGATCCGGTGCCGGTGCCGGTGCCTGTCCCGCCCGTACCGATGCCGCCCGTGCCGGTACCGGTTCCCGTATTGCCGGTTCCCGTTCCCGTTCCCGTTCCAGTGCCAGTGTTACCGCCCGTTCCGCCGCTCGTTACGGTGTTGCGCGTACCTCTGCCGCCGCCGGAATAACTGTAGCGGCCGCTGGCATCGACCTGCGGCAACAGGTCGGCGCGCTGGATGCGGTATTGCGCGCGAGTCGACGCGATGTTGGCGGCGGCGACGCGGAGATCGCGGTTGTTCGCCAGTGCCTGGACGATGATCTGCTGGAGCCGCTGGTCCTTGAAGACGTCGCGGTAGGTGATCGCGGGCAACGCCGCCTCGGACTGGCGCAGGTACGCGTCACCGACCGGGAGCGACGGCGGCACCGGGAGTTCGGTCCGCGCATATTTGGACGCAAGCGAGCAGCCGGCGAGCGCGGTCGATGCGGCGAGGATCAGGACTAGCGAGCGCATCATGCGGGCTCCGGCCGGTGAGGGCCCTGTGGTTCGGGCAGGCCCAATGGTTCGTTGTGGTCGCCATCGGATCCATGGTCGTCATGGCCCTGGAAGCCAGTCGGCTTGCCACGCAGCTTGGCGATGCCGTCACGCGCGCCACGGCGGACGAGGACGAAGAACAGCGGGATGTAGAAAATGGCCAAGATCGTTGCGGTCAGCATGCCGCCAACCACCGCCGTGCCGATCGCGATGCGGCTGTTCGCGCCCGCACCGGTCGACAGCGCGAGCGGCAACACGCCGAGGATGAACGCGAACGAGGTCATCAGGATCGGGCGCAACCGGATCTTTGCTGCGGACAGGGCCGCCTCGATGACGCGCTTGCCCTTTTTTTCCTCCTGCTCGGCGAACTCGATCATCAGGATCGCGTTCTTGGCGGCCAGGCCCATCGTCGTCAGCAGGCCGATCTGGAGATACACGTCGTTGATCAGGCCACGCAGCGTCACCGCGAGGATCGCGCCGACGAGGCCGAGCGGGATCACGAGCAGCACCGCGATCGGGATCGACCAACTCTCGTACAGCGCGGCGAGGCACAGGAACACGACCAGCAGCGACAGCCCGTAGAGGATCGGCGCCTGACCCGAGGACAGGCGTTCCTGATACGACAGGCCGGACCAGGCGACCGAGGTGCCAGGGATCTGCCCCGCAAGCTCGGCAATCCGGTTCATCGCATCGCCCGAGCTGACGCCGGCCGCGCCCGACCCCTGGATCTCGTACGAGGCGATGCCGTTGAAGCGCGACAGCGTCGTCGGCGCCTGGCCCCAGCTCGTCTTCGCGAACGACGAGAACGGCGCCATCTGGCCGTTCGATCCGCGCACGAACCACTGGCTCAGGTCGGACGGCTGCGCGCGGAACTGCGCGTCGCCCTGGACATAGACGCGCTTGACGCGGCCACGGTCGATGAAGTCGTTGACGTACTGGCCACCCCAAGCGGTCGACAGCGTCGAGTTCACGTTGGCCTGCGTCAGGCCGAGCGTGGACAGCTTCTGCTGGTCGGCATCGACGCGGAGCGTGGCGACGTCGGGCAGTTCAGTCAGGCGGATCGCGGTCAGCGACGAGTCGGCGCGGGCAAGCGCGAGCAGCTTGTCGCGCGCGGCGTTGAACTCGACCTGGCTGAGGCCACCGGCGTTCTGCAACTCCATCGTGAAGCCGTTCGACGAGCCGAGGCCGCGGACGGCCGGCGGTACCAGCGAATAGACCTGCGCGTCACGGAAGCCGGCAAACGCCTTCGAGGCGCGACCGGTGATCGCCTCCGCGGTGTTTTCCTTGCCCTTGCGATCGTCCCACGGCGCGAACGCGATGAAGCCCTGGCCCGTGTTCTGGCCGCTTGCGCCGCCACCGCCGCCACCGCTGACGGTGAACATCGTGCCGACGTTGGCCTTCTCGTTGGTGTAGTAATATTGCTCGATCTGCTTCTGCAGCGCGAAGGTGCGGCCTTGCGTGGCGCCCGCGGGGAGCTGGAACTGGACGATGCCCGAGCCCTGGTCCTCGGTCGGCAGGAAGCCCGTCGGCAGCCGCAGGAACAGCACCGCGAGCACCGCGACGATCACCGCGTAGATCAGCAGGAACAGCCACTTGCGGTCGATTACCGACTGGACCGCACTGGTGTATTTCTGCGTGCCCTTCTCGAACCCGTCATTGAACTTGTCGCCCGCGCGCGTGAAAAAGTGCGCCACCTTGGGGAATTTGCGTTCGCCCCAGCTCTTCTCGGTGTTGCCGTCGGCGTCCTTCTTCTTCTGCTTGAGCAGCGTCGCGGTGAGGGCGGGGGAGAGGATCAGCGCGACCAGCACCGACAGCACCATTGCCGAGACCATCGTCAGCGAGAACTGGCGATAGATCACGCCGGTCGATCCGCCGAAGAACGCCATCGGCAGGAACACCGCCGACAACACGAGCGCGATCGCGACCAGCGCGACGGTGATCTCGTTCATCGACTCGATCGTCGCCTCCCGAGGCGTCATCTCGGGATTTTCCTCCATCAGGCGCTCGACGTTCTCGACCACGACGATCGCGTCGTCGACCAGCAGGCCGATCGCGAGCACGAGGCCGAACAGCGTCAACGTGTTGATCGAGAAGCCGGCGAGATAGAACACGCCGAACGTCCCGAGCAGCACGACCGGGACCGCGATCGTCGGGATCAGCGTCGCGCGCCAGCTTTGCAGGAACACGAACATGACGATGACGACGAGGATGACGGCCTCGATCAGCGTCTTGACGACCTCGTCGATCGACAGCTTGATAAAGTCGGTGGTGTCGTTGGCGTAGGCGAACTTCAGGCCGGGCGGGAAGCTCTTGGCGGATTTGGCGACGAACGCCTTGACCAGTTCGGCGGTCTTGAGCGCGTCGGCGCCCGGCGCGAGCAGCACCGCGATACCGGCGCCGGGATGCGCGTTGACGCGGCTGCGCGCGTTGTAGTTCTCCGCGCCCAGCTCGATCCGGGCGACGTCGCGCAGCTTGACCACGGCGCTGTCGTTGGTGGTCTTCAGGATGATGTTGGCGAACTGCTCGGGCGTCTGGAGGCGCGACTGTGCGGTGACGGTCGCGTTCAGCATCTGCGTGTCGGGCTGGGGCTGCCCGCCGAGTTCGCCGGCGGCGACTTCGGTGTTCTGCGCCTGGATCGCGGTCGTCACGTCGCTCGGGATGAGCTGGTAGCTGGCGAGCTTGTTGGGGTTCAGCCAGATCCGCATCGCGTACTGCGCGCCGAAAACGTTGCTGTCGCCGATCCCCGGAATACGGCCGAGCGGGTCCTGCAGGTTCGAGACGAGATAGTCCGAGACGTCCTGGTTGGTCAGCTTGTCGGTCTCGTCATAGACGCCGACGATCAGCAAATTGTCCGGGTTCGATTTGCGGACGACGAGGCCCTGCTGCTGGACCTGTTGCGGCAGGCGGGACAGCGTCTGCTGGACCTGGTTCTGGACCTGGACCTGCGCGATGTCGGGATCGGTGCCCTTCTCGAACGTCACCGTGATATTCACCGAGCCGCGCGACGACGACGACGAGCTGAAATAGATCAGCCCGTCGATGCCGGTCAGCGACTGCTCGACGACCTGCGTCACGCTGTTCTGGATCGTCTGCGCGTTGGCGCCTGGGAAGGACGCGCGGACGGTCACCTGCGGCGGTGCGACGTCGGGATATTGCGCGATCGGCAAGCTCATGATCGCGCCGATGCCGCCAAGCATCACGATGATCGCGAGCACCCAGGCGAAGATCGGGCGATCGATGAAGACACGGGACAACATAAGGGCTTAGCCGGCCTTTTTCTGGCTGGAGTCGCCACCGGAGGAGTCACCCTTGGGCGCTTCGATCTTCTGCGCGGTGTTTTCCGGCACCGGCTTCACGCCCTGGTTGGGGGCGATCTTCGACAGGCCCTGCGTGATGATCTTGTCGCCGGGGTTGAGCCCGCTGGTGACCACCCAGAACGCGCCCTGGGTGCGATCCGCTTTGATCTTCTTCTGGACCGCCTTGTTGTTCGCACCGACGACATAGACCGTCGCATTGCCCTTCGCATCGCGCGACACGCCCGCCTGCGGCACGAGGAACGCGCGCTGGTTAATCGCCTGCGCGAACTTCGCCTGGACGAACATGCCGGGCAACAACAGCCCCTGCGGATTGGGGAAGCGCGCGCGCAGCGTCACGGTGCCGGTCTCGGTGTTGACCAGCGCCTCGGCGAACTCGACGCTGCCGGTGGCGCCGTATTCGCTGCCGTCCTCGAGCGTCAGGCGGACTTCGGCGCGGGTCGCGACGATACCGTTCTGGCCGAGCGAGCGACGCAGCGCGAGCAGGTCGCCGGACGACTGCTGGATGTCGACGAACATCGGATCGAGTCGCTGGATCTGCGCGAGCGGATCGGCCTGCGTCGCCGAGACGAGCGCGCCGACGGTGAACAGCGACCGGCCGATGCGCCCGGTGATCGGCGCGGGGACGGTCGTAAACTTGAGGTTGATCTGCGCGGTTTCGAGCGCCGCGCGGGTCTGCGCGACCGAGGCAGTGGCCTGACGCGAGGTGGCGACCGCGTTGGTATAGTCCTGCTTGCTGATCGCCTCCATCTCCGCGAGCGGCTTGTAGCGCTGTGCGAGGATGGTCTGCGCCTGCTGGTTGGCGCGCGCGCTCTGGAGGTTGGCCTGCGCCTCGTTGGCGGCGGCGCGATAGAGGCGCGGGTCAATCTCGTAGAGCGGCTGGCCCTTCTTGACGAGCGTACCCTCGGTAAAGAAGCGGCGGCGGATGATGCCGGTGACCTGGGGACGGACGTCCGAGCTTTCGAACGCGGTGGTGCGACCGCTGAGTTCGGTGGTCATCGCGACGCTGGTCGGCTGGACGACGACATAGCCGACGGTTGGCGTGCCTTGGCCCGGTTGGCCACCGCGGCCGGCCTTGCCTTGAGCCTTGTCGCCACCGCCGGAGCAGGCCGCGAGCACCAGTGCGGGCACCAGCAGGATGGCGCACTGCCGCGCAGAAAATCGTGTGGCTATCAAGTTTGGTATCCGCTCGCGATCGGTGGTGGCAGCTGTTGGTCGACCTAAACCACGAGGATGTACCAGAAGTATGTCAGTTGAAAAGCGCGGGTGAGAAATAGGGAAGAAAGAGTAACCTGTTTGATTGTTTGGGGGTGAGGCGCGAGTCAAACCAAGAAGATTGTTTCCCCGCGAAGGCGGGGACCCAGACTGGGCTCCCGCCTTCGCGGGAGAACAAGGGGCGGGCGGGCGCCCCTATCCACACGCACCTCCAGCAGCCACCGCACTCGAGAACCGCCGCGCCGCCCCTGAGCCACCGCACCACCCCGGCGGAGGCCGGGGCCCAGTTGGGGGACACTGCTAACGGAGCGCGGTCCGTCGTTACTGCGACCTTTCCAACTGGGCCCCGGCCTCCGCCGGGGTGGTGCTTTGTGTGGGAGTCCTTCAAACCAAATTGTCGCGAGGGCGTTGAGCAGTGGTTGCCGGAACGAGCCCGGCATGACGGATGGGGTGGGCTGATGGCGTCGATCGATGATGACAAGAATGCGGCTGCCATTGCGGCTGTGGCCGAGGTGCGGGAAGGGATGCTTGTCGGACTCGGCACCGGATCAACCGCAGCGTTCGCGATCAGAGCGCTCGGCGATCGCGTGGCCCAAGGCTTGCAAATCCACGCCGTCGTCACCTCCGAAGCCTCCGGCAAACTCGCCTGCGAACTCGGCATCGAGATCCTCGACTTCGCCACCATCGCCCACGTCGACCTAACCATAGACGGCGCGGACGAGATCGACTCGCAGTGTTTCGCCATTAAGGGCGCAGGCGGGGCGATGTTGCGCGAGAAGATCGTCGCCGCAAGCTCGGCACGGATGGTCGTGATCGCCGACGGCTCCAAGCGCGTCGACCGAATCGGCGCCGCCAAGCTGCCGGTCGAGGTACTCCCCTTCGCCAGCGCCTACGTCATGCGCATCCTCACCGACATGAGCGCCGCCCCAAAGATCCGCGACAACTACCGGACGGACCAAGGCAATCTCGTCATCGACTGCCACTTCGCCACCCTCGACGACCCCCGTGCAACCGCCGTCACGCTCGCCGCGATCCCCGGCATTCTCGGCCACGGCCTGTTCCTCGACGAGGTCGATGCCGCGTATATTGCAACGAACGGCGTCGTTACGCGACTGGAACGAATGGGTGCATCCGACTAAAGGCATCCTATGTTGGCAACCAGATCGGATGCGCGGCGTTCGGTCACCGTCTAGAGCGAGGCTTCTTCCATGACCGATACCGCAACCGCCCCCACCAAGGCGGACCCCAAGCTGCACGAGGATGGCTCCCCCGAGCGTCTGGCGATCGATACCATCCGCACGCTGTCGATGGACGCGGTGCAGAAGGCCAATTCGGGCCATCCCGGCACCCCCATGGCGCTCGCGCCGGTCGGCTACACGCTCTGGTCGAAGTTCCTGCGCTATGATCCCAAGCACGCCGACTGGCCCAATCGCGACCGTTTCGTGCTGTCGGTCGGCCATGCGTCGATGCTGCTCTATTCGCTGATTCACCTCGCCAAGATCGAGGAGATCGACGCGGACGGCAACAAGACCGGCAAGGAGGCCGTCAGCCTCGCCGACATCGAGCAGTTCCGCCAACTGTCGTCGAAAACCCCCGGCCACCCCGAATATCGCCACACCACCGGTGTCGAGACCACGACGGGTCCGCTCGGTCAGGGCTGCGGCAATTCGGTCGGCATGGTGATCGCCGAGCGCTGGCTCGCGGCGCGCTACAACAAGGACGGCTTCACGCTGTTCGACCATGACGTCTACACGATCTGTGGCGACGGCGACATGATGGAGGGCGTTTCGGCCGAGGCTGCGAGCCTCGCCGGTCACCTCAAGCTCAGCAACCTGTGCTGGATCTACGACAGCAACCACATTTCGATCGAGGGCGCGACCGATCTCGCGTTCGACGAGGATGTCGGCCTGCGCTTCGACGCCTATGGCTGGAACGTCATCCATATCGACGACGCGAACGACACCGCCGCGCTCAGCCGCGCGATCGAGACGTTCAAGGCGACCAACGACAAGCCGACCTTCATCGTCGTGCATTCGGTGATCGGCTACGGCAGCCCCAAGGCGGGCAGTGAGAAGGCCCACGGCGAGCCGCTCGGCGAAGAGAATATCCGTCTCACCAAGCAGGCGTATGGCTGGCCCGAGGACAAGTCGTTTTACGTGCCCGACGGCGTGATCGAGCATTTCAACGGGGCGATCGCCGAGCGTGGCGCCAAGCTGCGTGACGAGTGGGTCGCGCTGACCGACAAGTATCGAGGCGCCTATCCCGAGCTGTCCGCAGAGCTCGATCTGTTGCTCAAGGACGAGCTGCCCGAGGGCTGGGATGCCGATATCCCGACCTTCGAGGCGGATGCCAAGGGCGTCGCCAGCCGTGACTCCGGTGGCAAGGTGCTCAACGCGATCGCGGCCAAGGTGCCGTGGCTGATCGGTGGTTCGGCCGATCTCGCGCCGTCGACCAAGACCGACATCAAGGGTCAGCCCTCGTTCGAGGCGGAGAATTACGCCGGCCGGAACTTCCATTTCGGCATCCGCGAACACGGCATGGGCGCGATCGTCAACGGCATGGCGCTGTCGCATTTGCGCTCCTACGGCTCCACCTTCCTGGTATTCGCGGATTACATGCGCGCGCCGGTGCGCCTGTCGGCGATCATGCAGGTCGGCGCGATCTGGGTCTTCACGCACGACTCGATCGGTGTCGGCGAGGACGGCCCGACGCACCAGCCGATCGAGCATCTCGCCACGCTGCGCGCGATCCCCGGCCTTGACACGATCCGTCCGAGCGATGCGAACGAAGTCGTCGCCGCATGGAAGGCGGTCCTGAAGGATGCCAGCACGCCCGCCGCGCTGATCATGTCGCGCCAGGCTCTGCCGACGCTCGACCGGACCAAGTACGCAAGCGCCGATGGGCTCGAGAAGGGCGGCTATGTCCTCGCGGATAGCGCCAATGGAGATGGGGGCACGCCCGACGTGATCCTGATCGCGACCGGCAGCGAAGTGTCGCTGGTCGTCGAGGCGCATGAGAAGCTGCTCGCGGACGGCGTCAAGAGCCGGGTCGTGTCGATGCCGAGCTGGTATCGCTACGAACTGCAGGACGCCGCGTACAAGGAAAGCGTGTTGCCGCGCGAAGTGCGGGCGCGCGTGGCGGTCGAGATGGCCGGGTCGATCGGTTGGGACCGCTATGTCGGGCTCGACGGCGCGACCGTGACGATGTCGACCTTCGGGGCTTCGGCACCGCTCGCCAAGCTGCAGGACAAGTTCGGGTTCACCGTCGACAATGTCGTCAAGGTCGCCCGCCAAGTGATGGAGACCAAGTGATGGGTGCGCTCAACGATCTCGAAGGCTTCGGCCAGGCGGTATGGCTCGATTTCGTCGACCGGAAGTTCCTGGAGGCCGGTGGTCTCCAGAAGCTGGTCGACGAGGACGGCCTGACCGGCGTCACGTCGAACCCGTCGATCTTCGAAAAGGCGATGGGTCACGGCGATGCCTATGACTCGACGCTGGCCGAATACGACAAGCAGCATGCCGGCGCGGCGACGATCGATCGCTACGAGCATCTCGCGATCCAGGACATCAAGGCGGCGGCGGAGACGTTGAAGCCCGTCTATGACAAGCTCGACGCGAAGGACGGCTATGTCAGCCTTGAGGTGTCGCCGTATATTTCGGACGATACCGACGCGACGATCGCCGAGGCGAAGAAGCTGTGGGGGATGGTTGACCGGCCGAACCTGATGATCAAGATCCCGGGGACGCTCGCGGGCGGTCCGGCGATCTCGTCGACGATCGCGAGCGGGATCAACGTCAACGTCACGCTGCTGTTCGCGCTCGACGCGTATATCCGCGTTGCGGAGGCGTATGCGGCTGGTCTGGAAGAGCGCGTCAAGCAGGGGCAGCCGATCGACAAGATCGCCAGCGTCGCGAGCTTCTTCGTGAGCCGGATCGATTCGTCGATCGACAAGGAGATCGATGCGCGACTGGAAAAGGGCGATGCCGAGGCCGACGCGCTGAAGGCGGTTCGCGGCAAGGTCGCGATCGCCAACGCGAAGATGGCGTATCAATGGTATCTCGACTTCCTGAAGTCGGATCGCTGGCGGGCGCTGGCCGCCAAGGGCGCGCAGCCGCAGCGTCTGCTGTGGGCATCGACCGGCGTGAAGGACCCGAGCTATCCCGACACGCTCTACATCGACACGCTGATCGGCAAGGATACGGTCAATACCATGCCGCCGAAGACGATGGACGCATTCCGCGACCATGGCACCGCGGCGGAGACGATCACGCAGGACGTCGAGGGCGCGAAGCACACGCTCGCCGAAGCCGAGCGGCTGGGTCTCGACCTCAATGGCGTGACCGGCAAGCTGGTCGAAGAGGGCGTCGCCTCGTTCGTGAAGGCGTTCGACGACCTGCTTGGCGCGATCGCCAAGAAGCAGCCCGCAACGGCGTAGCAAAATGCTCCCTCTCCCCTTCGGGGAGAGGGCTGGGGTGAGGGGCTGCCACATGCGCCCCCGCCTGGAACTGCCCCTCACCCCGACCCTCTCCCCGGAGGGGAGAGGGAGAAGACAAGGATTTTTTACATGAAGATCGGACTGATCGGCCTCGGCCGGATGGGCGGCAATATCGCGCGCCGGTTGATGAAGAACGGCCACGAAGTCGTCGCGTTCGACCGCGATGCCGAAGCCGTGAAGAAGCTCGCCGCCGATGGTGCGATCGGTGCGGACTCGCTCGACGACATGCATGCGAAGCTCGACACGCCGGCGATCTGGTGGGTCATGGTCCCCGCCGGCGAGCCGACCGAGAGCACCGTCCAGGCGATCGCCGCGAAGTCGAATTCGGGCGATATCATCATCGACGGCGGCAACAGCTTCTACAAGGACGACGTCCGCCGCGCGAAGGAACTGGCCGAGAAGGGCATCCACTATGTCGACGTCGGCACGTCGGGCGGCGTGTGGGGTCTCGAGCGCGGCTATTGCATGATGATCGGCGGCGACAAGGAGACGGTCGACCTGCTCGATCCGATCTTCGAGACGCTGGCGCCGGGCATGGGAACGATCGTCCGCACCCCGGGCCGCATCGAGGGCCAGGCCGATCCGCGCGCCGAGAAGGGCTATATCCACGCAGGCCCCTCGGGCGCCGGGCACTTCGTCAAGATGGTCCATAACGGCATCGAATACGGCCTGATGCAGGCCTATGCCGAGGGCTTCGACATCCTCAAGGGGAAGTCGGGCGAGCATGTCGTCGAGGAGGAACGCTTCGACATCAACCTGACCGACGTCGCCGAAGTCTGGCGTCGCGGCAGCGTGATCTCGTCGTGGCTGCTCGACCTGTCGGCGATCGCGCTGGCGAAGGACGGCACGCTCGAAGGCTTCAGCGGCAGCGTCGCGGACTCGGGCGAGGGCCAGTGGACGATCGACGCGGCGATGGAGGAGAAGGTGCCCGCCAACGTGCTGAGCGCGGCGCTGTATGCGCGCTATCGCAGCCGTGTGGACCACACGTTCGGCGACAAGCTGTTGTCGGCGATGCGCTATGGCTTTGGCGGGCATGTCGAGATGCCCCAGTGAGTTCTGGTATCAAACTCCTCGTCTCCGATGTCGACGGCACGCTCGTCGACAAGGAGAAGAAGGTCACGCCCGCGACCATCGACGCGGTCAAGCGGCTGAAGGCGGCCGGCCTCGGCTTCACGATCATCAGCGCACGGCCGCGGTCGGGAATGATGCCGATCGCGGACCTGCTCGGCATCGACGAGCCGATGGGCGCGTTCAATGGCGGCATCGTCTTCAAGCGCGATGGCACCGTGATCGAGCACCACATGATCGACGTCGACGTCGTCCGCGGCGCGATGGAGATCATCGGCGACGCGCCGGTCGACACGTGGTTCTTCGCGGACGATGTCTGGTACGCCAGCACAGACCAGGGCGGGCATGTCGGCAGCGAGAAGAAGGCCTCCGCGCATGACCCGGTGATCGTCTCCGACTTCACCGACCTGCTCGCCAAGGCGGACAAGGTGACCTTCGTCAGCGATGACGAAGACCTGTTGCGCGACCTGCACGCAAAGGTCGCCGCCAAGTTCGATACGCAGGCGACGATCGTCCAGTCGCAGACCTATTACCTCGACATCACGCCCGTCGCCGGCAACAAGGGCAGCGGGATCGAGGAACTGGCGGACGCGTTCGGCATAAGCTTGACGCAGACCGCGGCGATCGGCGATCAGGCCAACGACATCGCGATGCTCAGGCGCGCCAAGCTGGCGATCGCGATGGGCAACGCACCGCAAGCCGTTCGCGACGTCGCGCACGAGATTACCAGCGCGAACGATGCCGATGGCGTCGCTCACGCGATCGACACGTTCATCCTCACCGGAGTGCCCGCATGAAAGACCTCGTTGCCTTCGACCTCGACGGAACCCTGGCCGAAAGCAAGCAGCCCTTGCAGGAGCCGATGGGCGAGGCGCTGGCGAACCTGCTCGACGTCGCGCATGTTGCGGTGATCTCGGGCGGCGACTGGCCGCAGTTCGAAAAGCAGGTCGCGTCGCGCCTGCCCGAGCGCGCCGATCGCACCAAGCTGTGGCTGATGCCGACGACCGGCACCAAGCTGTACCGGTTCGATGGCGAATGGCGCGCGGTGTATGCCGAGCTGTTCGAGGACGACGAGAAGCAGAAGATCCTCAAGGCGTTCGACGAGTCTTTGGAGGCGACCGGTTTCGTGCCCGAAAAGACCTGGGGCGAGCGGATCGAGGATCGTGGTAGCCAGATCACGTTCTCCGCGCTTGGCCAGGAAGCGCCGATCGATGCGAAGCACAGCTGGGATCCGGACTTCGCCAAGCGCAAGGTCATCCAGGCCGATCTGCAGAAGCGCCTGCCGGGGCTGTCGATCAACATGGGCGGCGCGACGTCGATCGACATCACGCGCGAGGGTGTCGACAAGGCGTATGGCCTGAAGAAGCTCAACGAGGCGAGCGGCATTGCGCTCGACAAGATGATGTTCATCGGCGACGCGATCTTCCCGGGCGGGAACGACTATCCGGCGGAGCAGCTTGGGCTCGACGTCGTGAAGGTGAAGAACGTCGATGGCACGCTGGCGGCGATCGCTGGGATCGTCGCGTGCCTGAAGTAAGCGCATGAGCGTCGCCTTCCGTCGCGAGAGTGACGAGGAACATCTCGAGCCGAAGTTCGAACAGCCGATCGCGCCGGGGCCTAATCTGGTCACGGCGCGAGGCCTGCGGTTGCTCGGTGAGCGGGTGACCGAGATCGAGGCCGCGGTCGCGGCGGAGACCGACGAGGAGGCGCGCAAGCTGCTTCTGCGAGACTTGCGCTATTGGCACACGCGGCAGACGACCGCCGAGCTCGCGCCTTCGCCGGAAGAGGATGAGGTTGGGATCGGTTCGCGCGTTCGCGTTCGGATGAACGGGGCGGAGCGGGTTATCGCGATCGTCGGTGGTGACGAGGCAGAGCCCGGCGAGGACCGGCTGGCGTTCTCGGCACCGTTGGCGCGTGCACTGATGGGCGCGGCGGTTGGCGAGACGGTCGCGTTCGCGGATAAGGCGGACGCGATCGAGGTGCTGGCGATCGACAAGGATGACGGCTGATGGCTGAAGCAAAATTCGAACGGCACCGTCAGGCGTGGACGCAGGACGAGATCCAGAAGCTGCACACGCTGGCGAAGAAGGGCATGGCGTTGAAGGCGATCGCCAAGGCACTGACTCGGAGTGAGGAGTCGGTCAAGGTTCGGGCGAAGGAAGACTCGCTGAATATCGCGAAGTTGCGATAGGCTTGTTGCTAGAATCCCTCTCCCCTTCGGGGAGAGGGTTTGGGTGAGGGGCTGTTCCGGGCGATGCGCTGCTTGGCGGCCCCTCACCCCGACCCTCTCCCCGGAGGGGAGAGGGAGCAGAAGGGGCTGGCGCTGACCCTGCTGCACCGACGGATACTATTGCCCTTTCTTATGCATCACCCCGGCGGAGGCCGGGGCCCAATTGGGAAGGTCGGAGTAACGGGGCGCAACTTACATCACTACCGTGCCCCGATTGGGCCCGGCCTTCGCCGGGGTGGTGTCGGTATTGGTGTGATAGAGTGGTCGCCCGATCTGCAGATCACCACCTATGTGGCCACTCCCGAACACGCTACAGCAGCCACCCCTTGTTCTCCCGCGAAGGCGGGAGCCCAGTCTGGGTCCCCGCCTTAGCGGGGAAACATTCTTGACTAGCGGCTCGCCCAACCAAGCCGCACGGAGCGACCCTTGTCCGATTACGACGCCATAATCCTCGGTGCAGGCGCCGCCGGCCTCATGTGCGCCGCGGTCGCCGGCCAGCGCGGGCGGAAGATCCTGCTCGTCGATCACGCCGACCAGGCGGGCAAGAAGATCCTCATCTCCGGCGGCGGGCGGTGCAATTTCACCAACGTCCACACCGCCGCCGACCGCTACATCTCCGCCAACCCGCATTTCGCCAAGTCCGCGCTCGGCCGCTACACCGCGCAGGACTTTATCGCGCTCGTCGAGTCCTACGGCATCGCCTGGCACGAGAAGACGCTCGGCCAACTCTTCTGCGATGGCTCCGCGAAACAGATCGTCGAGATGCTGCTCGACGAATGCGACAAGGGCCGCGTCGATCTGTCGCTCGGCCGCGCGGTCACCGGAGTCGATCACGCGGACGGTCGCTACCGCGTGTCGCTCGATGGCCGCACCGTCATTGCCCCAGCGCTGGTCATTGCCACCGGTGGCCCATCGATCCCGAAGATGGGCGCGACCGGGTTCGCCTATGATCTCGCGCGCCAGTTCGGGTTGAAGGTCGTCGAGCCGCGCCCCGCGCTCGTCCCGCTGACGCTTGGCGGCGACGAGACGCTGTTCCGCGAACTGTCCGGTGTCGCGGCCGAAGTTGTCGCCACCGCCGGCAAGACCGCATTCCGCGAAGCCGCGCTGTTCACGCACCGCGGCCTGTCCGGCCCCGCGATCCTCCAAGTTTCGTCCTATTGGCGCAACGGCCAGCCCGTCGGGGTCGATTTCCTCCCCGATCGCGAGTCCGGCTGGCTCCCCGCGGCCAAGCGTACCACGCCGCGCGCGACTCTCCGAAAACTGCTCGGAAGCACGCTCCCGGACCGACTCGCGGAGACTTTGAGCGAGCGTTTGGGCATGACGAGCGAGATTTCCACGATCACCGACCGCAAGCTCCAGGACGCCGAGCGTGCGCTAAGCCATTGGCAATTCACGCCAAACGGCTCCGAAGGCTATGCCAAGGCCGAGGTCACCGCGGGTGGAATCAGCACTGCGGAACTGTCATCGCAAACAATGCAAGCCAAACGCGTACCAATGCTGTATGCAGTCGGCGAAGCGGTCGATGTCACAGGGTGGCTCGGCGGCTACAACTTCCAATGGGCATGGGCGAGCGGGTGGGCCGCGGGTCAAGTCCTGTAGGGACCACCACGCCAGTGCCTTGCCGTTGCGTAAGCCGGCCACCAATTAGGACGTACATGCCTTTTACAAATATTCCGTCGCTTCTTTCCGAGGCGCTCGAAGCGCGCGGCTATACCGCGCTCACCCCCGTCCAGGCTCATGTGATCGAGGACAATGCGATCGGTCGCGATCTCGTCGTGTCGGCGCAGACCGGCTCGGGCAAGACCGTCGCGTTCGGCCTGGCGATGGCCGGCGAACTGCTTGGTGAAGCCGGCGAGGACGGCGTCCAGCGCCTGCCCGCGCCGCACAAGCCGCTCGTGCTCTGCATCGCGCCGACTCGCGAGTTGGCGCTCCAGGTCAGCCGCGAGCTGATGTGGCTCTATGCCAAGGCCGGTGCGCGGATCTCGACCTGCGTCGGCGGGATGGACGCCTCGAAGGAGCGTCGTTCGCTCGCACACGGCGCGCATATCGTCGTCGGCACGCCGGGCCGTCTGCGCGATCACCTCGAGCGTGGCGCGCTCGATCTGTCGGCCCTCAAGGTCGCCGTGCTCGACGAAGCCGACGAGATGCTCGACATGGGCTTCCGCGAAGACCTCGAGCAGATCCTCGACGCGTCGCCCGAAGCGCGTCGCACGCTGCTGTTCTCGGCGACGATGCCGCGGCCGATCGTCGCGCTCGCCAAGCGCTACCAGAAGGATGCGCTGCGGATTTCGACCGTCGGCGAGGATCGCGGTCATGGCGATATCTCGTACCAGGCCGTCACGGTCTCGCCGTCCGAGATCGAGCATGCGGTGATCAACCTGCTGCGCTTCCACGAGGCGGAGACGGCGATGCTGTTCTGTGCCACGCGTGACAATGTGCGTCACCTGCACGCGAGCCTGGTCGAGCGTGGCTTTGCCGCCGTCGCGCTGTCGGGCGAGCATTCGCAGAACGAGCGTAACGCTGCGCTTCAGGCTTTGCGTGACCGTCGCGCCCGCGTCTGCGTCGCCACGGACGTTGCCGCACGCGGTATCGATCTGCCGACGCTGTCGCTGGTCGTTCATGTCGAGCTGCCACGTGACGCCGAGACACTCCAGCATCGCTCGGGTCGTACCGGTCGTGCGGGCAAGAAGGGCACCGCCGTCCTGATCGTGCCGTTCCCGCGTCGCCGTCGCGTCGAGATGATGCTCCGTGGTGCGAAGATCAACGCGGAGTGGGTCAACGCCCCGACCGCGGAGGACATCCGCAAGAACGATCACGAGCGGCTGATCGGCATGCTGCTGCAGCCGGTCGAGGTCGAGGAGGAGGATCGCGCACTCGCCGTCCGCCTGATGGCCGAGAAGACGCCGGAGGATATCGCCGCGGCGCTGGTGCACATGCACCGTGCGACGATGCCGCAGGCCGAGGACCTGATCGACCAGAGCAAGCAGCCGACGCAGGACGAGCGCTCGCAGGGGCCGCGCGCAGGTTTCGAGGACACCGTTTGGTTCCGCATGGACATCGGTCGTCGCCAGAACGCCGATCCTCGCTGGATCCTGCCGCTGATCTGCCGTCGTGGGCACATCACCAAGTCTGAGATCGGTGCGATCCGGATTGGGCCGAACGAGACGGCGTTCGAGATTCCTCGCGCGGTGGCGTCGCGGTTCTCGGCGGCAATCCAGCGCACGGCACAGGCTGGCGAGGAAGAGAGCGGCGTGGCGATCGAGGCGATGCAGGGTGCGCCGGAGAGCGGTGCACGGCATGACGGTGGCGGCGGTGGTCGCAGCAATGCGAGCGGCCCCCGCTCGACGCTGCACCGTGCGGCCCCGCGTGGCGGTCCGGCTCCCGCGCGGAAGCCTCCGTACCGCGGTAATCGCGAGCGGAGCTGAGGACCTGGCGCGTGCTTCCCACTAGGGGAGAGCGCGTCGCCCTCCAGAACTCCGTCATCCTGACGAAAGTCAGGATCCAGAGTAACGAACGCCGCCCTGCTTGATCCTGGATCCTGACTTTCGTCAGGATGACGGGAGTGAGTGGGGCGGTTTGGGATGTGTACGATGACGAACGTATCTTCCAGCGCGATCCGTATTCTCGTCGACGCCGACGCATGTCCCGTCAAAGACGAGATCTACAAGGTGGCGTGGCGCCACGAAGTCCCCGTGACGATCGTCGCCAACAGCCATTTCCGCATCCCCGTCCACCCGCTGATCTCGCGCGTCGTGGTCAGCGACGGCTTCGACGCCGCCGACGACTGGATCGCCGAACAGGCCGATGCGAAGTCGGTCGTGATCACCGCCGACATCCTGCTCGCCGATCGCTGCGTAAAGGCCGGCGCGACCGTGCTCGCCAACACCGGCAAGCCGTTCACCACCAGCTCGATCGGCGGCGCGATCGCGACGCGCGCGATCATGGCGGACCTGCGCGCGGGCGGCGATATCATCGGCGGCCCCGCACCCTTCTCCAAGACCGACCGCTCGAGCTTCCTCTCCGCGCTCGATGCCGCGCTGGTCCGGCTCAAGCGCCGCTAGCCGGAGCGTAGACAGAGCGGCTGGCCCGTCGCTACACTCCCGGCACCGATCATGCGGCAGGGGGAGAGTGCGATGCAGTGGAAGATGTTGGCGGCGGTGGCGGCGGTTGTGGTTTCGGCCGGGGCGCCTCTACTGGCACAGGTGGCACCCGCCGGGATATCCGACCGGTACACGGCGTGCCAGGCGCGGGCCCGCGGCAACACGGTGCAGGGCGGTATCTGCGCGCAGACCGAAATGGCGTCGCAGGACGCGCGGCTGAACAAGGCCTATCAGCAGGTCATGCGGCAACTCGCGAGCCGACCTGCCCAACGTATCGCGCTGCGCGACGAACAGCGATCCTGGCTCAAGGCGCGCGACTATGAGTGCAAGATCGATGGAGAAACGATCGACACCGCCTGTCTCGTTACGAAAACCGCAACCCGCGCCAACGAACTGGAACGCATGATCCGCTTCTAACGGCATTCCGCGGGGGCAGGACGGGGAGCGGGCGTGGGTGGATCGAGCCCGGTCCGCTATCCTATCAGCCGTCGTTGCCAACAAGCGACTCAACCAAAAACCTGCCCCCCCAAGCGGTAAAATCAGGTCCGAACGAAAATAGTGGCCGGCCACACAAACCTGCGGGCTTCCGACAAACTGGCTAACCGGTCGCGTCAGTAGTGACGACCGGGAAGCTCGTGAGGATGCCCAAATGCAATGAAGGGCAGCGGTAAGCTGAACTGATTGACCCATTTTGGGGCCATTGTAAGATACCGAGTTTGCTAGAAAAAGTTTCGCCGCGTACAAGTGTCATGGAAGCGGGGGAGCAATGACAGCAGCTGGCATGGGGCACATCCCCTTAGACGGCTCGCGCCTTCCTCGCTCAGGCCGGATCGAAACGCTTGATATGCTGCGCGGATTTGCCGCGTTGCTCGTTCTGTTTCAGCACCTTGCCGAGACCATCATAGCGACGCACGCGCTTCCCCTTCCGATCGAACAGGCCGGCGTGCTGCTGTTCGACGGCATCTTCCACTTCGGGCGGTTTGGCGTCGCGCTGTTCTTTCTGATCAGCGGGTTCGTCATCCCGTTCAGTTTTCGCACCGATCGTCCGGTCCGCGGATTCGCGATCAGCCGCGCATTTCGCCTGTATCCCGCCTATTGGCTGTCGCTGGGCGTCGCGCTGCTGGTGCTGCATATGACAGGCGCGCCCGCCCCTGCGCCGGTAACGATCGTGGCCAATGTGGCCATGGTCCAGCATTATGTCGGTCAGCACGATATCGTCGTCGCCTATTGGACGCTCGCAACGGAGCTGGCGTTCTACGTGCTGGCGGCCTGCCTCGTTGCCTGGGGCGTGCTGCGTGCGCCGTTCGTCTTGGCCGGAGGAATCGTAGCGCTCTTCGGTGCAGCGCTGTCGCTCGCACTGGCATCGCATCTGGTCGACAAGCGGCTGCCCGCCGACCTGCCGCTGAATTTGGGGCTGATGTTGCTGGGAACGATGCTGCGACTGGCGATGCTGGAGCGTAATGCGATCGCGGTGCGTCTGGCGGGGATTCTCTGCGGGCTTTTCCTGGCGATCGTGCCGGTCGTCCAGTTCATGACGGTCCCGCCGGTCGGCGCCGCAGGTTTCAACCTGGCACCGACTTTAGGGTATATTGGTGCGCTGCTGCTGTTCGTGGGAGTCGTCGGCGCTGGCTCGGATAGCATCCGCACGATCGACGGCCGTTCGGTTTACCGGCGTGTGGCAAAGTGGTTCGGGACCATCTCGTATTCCGTCTACCTGTTCCACGGACCGGTGATTCTGGCGTGCGGCACGATCCTGATCGCGGGCGATCCGGGTTCGGCATTACGCTACGCCGCGGTCGTGCTGAGCGCCACGATACTCATTGCGGCAGTCGTGTATCATGCCGTCGAAGAGCCGATGGTGCGACTAGGCCACCGCATGATCCGACGACCTGTGCCAGCGCAAGCGCCGGGTCTGGCAGAGCCGATTCCCGCGACCCCCACGGCCGGCCCGATCTTCGTCAAGACGGAGCTCCGCTAGCAGGTCCCGAAAAGCCGCTGCACGACGATCCATAGAAACCCGCTGTTTGAACCGAGCGATCAACGTGTGGACCGCGCATACGACCCAAAGCGAGGTTGCGCGGTACACCGCGCGGCAGTCGACCAGCGCACGCCTGCCGACATCGCAGCGACAGGTCTTTTAGCTAACCTGAATTGAAGTTTGGTGCACCCGACTGGATTCGAACCAGTGGCCTCTGCCTTCGGAGGGCAGCGCTCTATCCAGCTGAGCTACGGGTGCCGGACGGTCCGCCTAGCAAAGCAAACCGGGGTGCGCCAGACGTTTTCGCGATCAGGCCTCGCCGGTTGCCGGATCGATGTCCGGCTCCGGTGACGGACTCGCAAGCGATCTACCCTTCGGCGCCGGGGTCTTGGGTTTGTACGCGCACAGATCGCTGACGATGCAGCGCCAGCATTCGGGCGTCCGCGCCTTGCAGACGTAGCGGCCGTGCAGGATCAGCCAGTGATGCGCGTGCAAGCGAAACGGTTGCGGGGTCGCCTTGTCGAGCTTCAGTTCGACCGCGAGCGGGGTCTTGCCGCGGGCGAGGCCGGTGCGGTTGCCGACGCGGAAGATGTGCGTGTCGACCGCGAACGTCTCCGCACCGAATGCGACGTTGAGGACGACGTTCGCGGTTTTCCGCCCGACGCCGGGCAGGCGCTCGAGTGCGGCGCGGTCGTTGGGCACCTCGCCGCCATAGTCGTCGATCAGCATCTGCGAGAGCGCGATGACGTTCTTCGCCTTGGTGTTGTAGAGCCCGATCGTCTTGATGTGGCGCTTCAGGTCTTCGAGCCCGAGCGCGACCATCTTTTCGGGCGTGTCGACCTCGCGGAACAGCGCACGCGTCGCCTTGTTCACGCCGACGTCGGTCGCCTGCGCCGACAACGCGACCGCGACGACCAGCGTGTAGGGATTGACGAATTCCAGCTCGGTCTCGGGGTGCGGGTCGGCTTCCGCCAGACGCGCGTAGAACTCGATGACGTCAGCCTTCTTCACAGCCCGAGCACGTCGCCCATCCGGTAGCGTCCGGCGGGCTGCCCGGCGAGCCAGATCGCCGCACGCACGGCACCGCGCGCGAAGATCGAGCGATCGTCGCCGCGGTGGTTGAGTTCGATCCGCTCGCCTTCGCCGGCGAAGATCACGCTGTGGTCGCCGATCACCGATCCGCCGCGCAGTGACGCAAAGCCGATCGTGCCCTCGGTGCGCGCGCCGACGAGCCCCGCGCGGCTGTCGACGCGGAGTTCGGCGAGAGTCGTACCGCGGCCCTTCGCAGCCGCATCGCCGAGCAGCAGCGCGGTCCCCGACGGCGCGTCGACCTTGTGCTTGTGATGCATCTCGACGATCTCGACGTCCCAGTCGGACCCGAGGCGCGCGGCAGCCTCGCGGACCAGGATGCCGAGCAGGGTGACGCCGAGCGAGGTGTTGCCGGTCTGCAGGATCGCGATGTCCTTGGCCGCGTCGTCGATCATCGACTGGTGCTGTGGCGACAGGCCGGTCGTGCCGATTACGATAGCGGTACCAGCGGCGCGCGCGGCGGTGAGATGCGCCTCGACTGCGGAGGGCGTCGAGAAATCGACCAGCACGTCGGCGGTCCGGGCGAGCGGGTTCGGGTCTTCGCGCGCATCGACGCCGCCGGCGAGCGATGCGCCGGCCGCTTCGATCGCCTCGACGATCGCGCGGCCCATGCGTCCTGCGCTACCATAGATGCCGATCGCGGTCGTCGTGATGGCGGATGGGGCGGGTTGGGGCGCGAGCGTTTGCATGCGCGGCGCTTTGCACCAACCCGGCCTTTGGGGACAGGGGCGAACGGCAGGCCGAGTTATTTCTTCGCGGAATTGGCGCAGGCGGTTGGCGGCTCAAGCCTTTTCGACGAGCGTCCGGACGAGGTCGAGATCGGCGGGCTTGTCGACGTCGACCGCGGCCAGACCGAACGGGCTAGCGACCGCCGCGGCGTCGAGACCGGCAAGGCGACCGAGATGCGAGATCGCCGCGACCAGCGTCAGGCGACCCGACAGATACCGCAGCAGCGTGCCGATTCCGAGCCGGCGGACGATCCGCCACGGCCGCTTGCGGTCCGCCTCGACCTCCGCCCAGAGATCGAGTGCGGCGACCGAGCGCGGCGTTGCGAAGTAGAACAGGTTGCACCCCGACCACGCTCCGTCGGCAAAGCGCAGATAGGTGCGGCGCGTGCCCGGTGCAGCGGCCTCGATGACGTCCTGGCGTGCTAGGAGCGCGCCGACATCGGCCTGTACGGGGATGTCGGCGAGGAAGCGCGTCACCCATTCGGGCTGCAACAGCGCGTGGTCGGCGGTCGTGACCAGCAGGGGGGCGCCGAGCGCTTCGATTCCGTCGCGGACGCTGCGGCTGGGACCGGATGCCGCGTCGAGCACGATGAGGCCGAGCGCATTTGCCGCGGCACGGACTGCGTCGTCCGACACCGATACGGCGATCGTGAGCGCGCCGGCTTCCCGCAACGCCTGCGCTACACGGGCCAGCAACGTCTCTCCGTTGAGCACGATCAGCGCCTTGTGCGACACGCCCGCATAGGCCGCGACCGGATCGACGCCGCCGCGCGAGCCGGCGAGGATCAGCGCGTTGAAACCGCGAACATCCGCGCTCATACCGTCTTCGGCCCGGTTTGCGCACGCGCCCGCCAGACTCGCCAGAACACGCCGGGCGCGGCGAGGATCGGATGCTTTTCGCGCCACGGGGTCAGCGGCACCGCAACGCCGGTATGCCGCTCGACCTTCCACACCCCGTAGCGCGCGGCACCTTCGAAGGTGAACGCCGCCCGCACCAATCGTGCGACGTTGAGCGGCTTGCCCGCACGACGGCGACGGCCCCACGCGCGCAGCAACGCGTTTCGTCGCGCTGGCGACAGGTCGGGTTTCAACATGCCGGCTTCGTCGCGATAGGCGATCCCGTCGGCGGTCCAGGCGAGCGGCAGGAGTTCGGCGTAGCGACCCGGATCGAAGCCGAGGATCTGGCCCTCGCGGCCCTTGCGCTCGACGCGGAGCTCGGCGGCATAGGTCTGGCGGAACAGCGCCCGCCAATAATCGTCGGCGGTACCGGTCTGGGGGCCGAGCGCCGCGGCAAAGCGTGCGGCGGACTTCGCCGCATCGCCGATCGCCACGGCGACCTTCGTCGCGGTGGCGGGATCGCGCACCCAGACGAGTGCGGAGGGTTGGACGAAACGCGTCCAGATCGTCGTGTCGAGCGTCTGCGCGGCGGCCGCCTTGGCGAACGTCGCCAGCCGCATCGTCGCGATCTTCGCGCGCAACGTCTCGCCGTGCAGGTCGAACTCGCGGTAGCTGACGGTCGGCCACAGGCCGCGCTCGGGCGGGCCGGCGGTCAGCACGTAGAAATCGAGTACGCCCTCGGTCTCGCCGGTGCGCAGGTTCGAACCGTAGAACAGCACCGCCGCGGTCTCGGGCGCATCCCCTGCAAGTATCGCCGCGACGTCACGGACGGGGGCGATGGTCGGGACATGCAACTGGCGGCGGACGACGTCGCCGAGCGTGATCACGGGACGACGAAACGCAGCGCGCGTGCCTCGCGGATGGTCAGGTCGCCGCCCGGATAGACTTCGCCGTCGAGGATGAAGCCCGAGTCCATCGACAGGTCGAAGCTTGGCGAATCGATCCGGTGATATCCTGCACGATCGAGCCACGCGGCCGGCGATCCGGCGACGATCAGCGGCGTCGCGGCGGCGAGCCAGCGCGGCGGCGCATCGACCAGCAAGGTCTTCAGTCCGGCGCGCGGCACGCCGAACGGTCGAATGCCGATCGGCATCCGCTTGAGAGTCGAGGCGAGAAGGATGTAGCGCGCGCGATCGCTGTCCGTATTCCGACCCGCGGCATGAACGCCTTCGTTGCCGCGCGATTCGAACCGGATCCGCATTCGGTTACCGGCGCGCCACGAACTGTTCGCGCCCCCGAACAGCGTCTGGAGGATCGCCCAGCACAGCGCGAGACCGACCGCGACGCCGTTGAAGGCGCCGGCGCGGTGGGTGCGCTGCGCCAGTGCGGTCGCGTCGACGAACGCGCCCGCACCCAGCAGGAAGCCGTGCAGCCGCGCACCGGTATCCTTGCGGACGACCTCGATCGGGCTGCGGATCTTGACGTTGCCCGCGCGCGCTGCGGTCAGCGCCTGGTCGAGCGTCCAGTCGTCGGGGATCCCGAGATCGAGCGCGAGCGCGTTGGTCTTGCCCGAGGGCACGATCGCGACGCGGGGCGCGGCGCCGGTCCACACGCGCGCGGCGGCGGTCATCACGTCGCGGATCGTGCCGTCGCCGCCGTCGATCACCAGCAACTCGATGCCGTGGCGCGCGAAATCGGTCAGCACCTCGGCGAGTTCGGCCTGCGTGCGCGGCGTCACGGCCAGCACGGTCCCCGACAGGAACGGCTTGGTCGCCTCGACGCTGCTGCGGTTGCGGTGACTTTTCGGGTTGCAGATGATGCCGGTACGGATCTTCGCCGCCGCGTCGCGCGGGCTCACGCCGTACCGCTCGGATGCGGACGGATCGAACATGCCTTCGGGCAGCCACGCCGGCGGCGCCGGTGGCGAAAGAGGGTGCCCGCCAAAGGCATGGAAGTTCGAAACAGCATCGGCCACGATATAAGATACCCGTCGCGGTACATAACCGCTACAAATTTGTGTCAGGAAGATTTCCGTTCCGCTTCGACCAGCGGATTTGGGATCACCGGCGATACCGCATTTTCATACGCACGACGGTCCCGGATGGGGCCAAGGCCGTGCGTGCTGCTTCGAAAGACGGCAACCCGATCGAGGTCGGCGCATCGTTGGAAAAGCCGAATCCCTCTTTCGGCGCAAACAGCGTCCGATTGAAATCATGGTCGCTATTCTCGTCGTGATATTGCGCGACCGCATAGTGGCCGGGCTTCAGCCAGAAGCACGCACGCGGGCTGCTTGCCGCCACACGCGCCCGCACCAGCTTGCCGCCCTTCGCCAAAAACCGTTTCTTGTCATCGGGATAGACGGTGAACGCAACCTCGCCGACGGCGTTGTGCATCGCCGTCGCTTCGACGATCAGCTTGGCGTTGCCGCCGCCGGGCGTGCCTTCGCACGCCTCGGCTGCCTGCGCCGAGACGGGCATCAGCAGCGCCGCCGCGCCCAGGCTAAGGGAAACCACAGTCTTCATGGCAGGACTTAAGCGCGGAAAAGATGGCCGGAGCGCGGCGCACAGATGACATTTGCGACGCGAACGGGGCGTTCGTCGTTCGCGCGCTACGCTCCGTCGATCGCCTGCGGCCCGGAGGGTGTACGCGTCATCCGCGCGGCGGCGAATCCGAGCAGGATCGCCACCGCGACCGAACCGACCGCGACCGCGGCTGCGACTCCGGTCGAATCATAGGTCGGCATCAGCGCGAACGCGGTGACGAACAGCAACAGCACCCCGACCGCGCGAATCGCGAACACCGTGCCGGCGCGGTGCAGCGCGGTCATCACCGTGTCGAGGCTGACGGTGGCGAGGTCGAAGCACCCGGCGGCGGCGAGCCACAACAGCACCGGGTACGCGCCGACGAACGACTTGCCGCCGACGACCTTCAGGATCGGCTCGCCGACCAGCGCGACGATGGCGAGGATGACGAGTGCAGCCGCCGTGCTGGCGAGCATCGTCCGGATCAGGATGCGGCGCAGGCGCGACGGCTCGGCAGTGCGCACCGCGCGGACGATCTCGGGGAAGGCGGCGCGCGACAGCATCTGCGACAGTTTCGCGAGCGCCTGCGCAAGTTGCGTGGCTAGCCGGAACGCACCCGCCGCCGCCGGGCCGATCGACGCACCGACCAGCAGCAGCGGGATCTGCTTGCTCGACAGGCCCAGGGTCGCGCTGGCGTTGGTGCTCAGCGAGAAGCGGACGATGCCCGGATTTTCGTCGCGCACCTGCTGCCAGCTGCCCCGGCCGCTCGCGAGCAGGCGCAGGTCACCGCTTTTCGCAACCATGATCCAGTAGGTCGCGGCGGTGACGATCTCGGCGACCGCCCAGGCGAGCATGAAGCCACGGATCGTCGGTTCGAAGATCATCGCCGCGCCCGCGCCGACGAAGCGCATGATCGGCGTCATGCTGTCCGCCACCGCCGACAACGAGAATTTGTCGCGGAGCCGCAGGATGCCGAGCGGGGTCGAGCGGATCGTGATCAGCTGCACCACCGCGAACATCAGCGTGTCGCGCATCAGGTCGGGCGGGATGCCGAACCCGTCGCTCCACGCGAACAGGATCGCCACGGTCAGCGCGGCACCGACCAGCGCGCTGCACATGTCGAGGATCGCCGACAACCGGAGCAGCCGCGCGAGCCTGGGCGTGTCGCCGTGCTGGATCGGCTCGACGCCGTACTGGACGATGATCTGCCAGGTCTGGAAGCCGACGAAGGTCGCCAGCGCCTGCGCTGCGCCCGAGATCAGCGCGAACCGGCCGAAATCGACCACCCCCAGCGTGCGCGTCGCAAAGCCGAGATAGAACAGCGACAGGATCGCCAGCACGCTGCGACTGGCGAGCAGCCAGCCGAGGTTGCGCGCCGCCGCCCGGAAAATCCCGGTCGAGCCGGTGGTAACCGGAATGGGCGCGGGGTCCTGAACCATCTGCGACCGGCCCCTAGAGCGCGATGGCGAGGGCGGCAAGATGCCCGGCGGTACTAGGGTGGCCCGGAGGTGACAAAGCGGCGGTCGGCTCCTAGACCGCGCGATCGGGCGGCGGTGCTGCCGTCATGCGAGGGATCGTTCGTCATCTGCGGAATTGCCGGCCTTTACGCACGAGGTGGCGGTGTCGTCTCGCCCCGCCTCGTCACGGCGCAGTGCGACACGATCCTGCACCGCGGACCCGACGACCAGGGTGTGATGACCGATGGCGATTTCGGCTTCGGCATGCGCCGGCTGAGCATCATCGACATCGAGGGTGGGCACCAACCGTTCCATTCGCCCGACCACCGCTATGCGCTCGTCTTCAACGGCGAGATCTACAATTTCCGCGAATTGCGCCGCGAGTTGCAGGCGCTCGGCCGCGTGTTCGAGAGCGCGGGCGATACCGAGGTCATCCTCGCCGGCTACGAACGCTGGGGCGACGACGTCTGGGCAAGGCTCGACGGCATGTTCGCGGTCGCGGTGTGGGATACGCACGCCCGCCGCCTGACGCTCGCGCGCGACCCGATCGGGATCAAGCCGCTTTACTACACCGACCAGGCCGCCGGGTTCGCGTTCGGCTCCGAGCTGAAGACGCTGACGTTGCTGCCGGGGATGGCGTTCGACGTCGATCGCCGCGCACTCCACGATTATTTCAGCTTCGGCCATGTCCGCACCCCGCGCTCGATCTACGCGCAGGTCCGCACGCTGCCGCCGGGCCATGTGATGACGATCGAGGCGAGCGGACCGCCGACGATGCGCGCGTATTGGACGCCCGCTTATCATCCCTCTGAACCCCGGTCCGAGGCGGAGTGGATCCAACGTTTCCGCGACGAATGGCTCGACACGATCGGCAAGCAGATGGTCGCGGATGTCGATGTCGGCGCATTTCTGTCCGGCGGCGTAGACTCCTCCGCGGTAGTCGCGGCGATGGCGCAGGTCTCGGATCGGCCGGTGCGCACCTTCACGATCGGCTTCCCCGACCCGCGCTTCGACGAATCGCCGCATGCCGAGGCGATCGCGCGGCATCTCGGCTGCCACCACGTCACGCGCACGCTGGAGTTGGCGGATGCGCAGGCGATGCTCCCCGAGGTCCAGCATTGCTATGACGAGCCGTTCGCCGATCCCTCCGCGGTGCCGACCTGGTACGTCAGCCAGATCGCCGCGCAGGAGGTGAAGGTCGCGCTGTCGGGCGATGGCGGCGACGAGCTGTTCTTCGGCTACAAGCGCCACGCGACCGAGCGGCGGATCGGGGCGCTGCCGGCGCCGCTGCGCAGGCTCGCGCGCGCGCTGGATGCGGTGCCGACGTTGCCGTCGCGCCATGCGAACGCGGTATTGCAACGCTGGCGGAAAACCACCGGCAGCGCCGCGCTCCCGAACGGCATCGCGCGGTTCTTCGCCAAGACGCAGATCACCAACGAAGCCTTCCGCCGCGAAATCTTCTCGGCGGAGTTCATCGCCGAGGAGGAAGGCGGGATCGCCGCGCTGGTCGCGGAATATTTCCCCGATCCCGCGGCGATCTCGACCGACACGCTCGAACAGTTCGGCCTCGCCGACCTCGCGCTCAACCTCCCCGGCGCGATGCTCACCAAGGTCGACCGCGCGAGCATGGCGCATTCATTGGAGGTGCGCGTACCGATGCTGGGGCAGGGCATGGTCGACCTCGCGCTGTCGATGCCCGCCGACATGAAGCTGCACGGCAAGGTCGGCAAATACGTCATCCGCCAGGCCATCGCGCCGTGGTTGCCGGAAGGGATTCTAGACCGCCGCAAACAAGGCTTCCAGATGCCGCTCGCCGCGTGGTTCGCCGGCGATTTCGGTGCGTATGCGGAGCAACTCTGGCGCGACAGCGGCGTCCGCGAGCAAGGCATCTGGCGCGCCGGCGCGGTCGACCAGGTGTTCGCCGATCACCGTGCGGGCAAGCGCGATCACAGCCGCTTTTTGTACGCGCTGGCGATCTACTGCCTCTGGTGGATCGGGCGGCCCACCCCTCTTTCCGTTCGTGCTGAGTAGCGACCGAGTAGCTTCGCAGAAGCGTATCGAGGGCGCGTATCGAAGCATGGGTTCCGAGCGCCAACCTGTCCTTCGATACGCCCTCTCCATACGCTGCAAGAGCAGCTACTCGATGGCTACTCAGGACGAACGGAGGGGAGGGAAGTCGGCGTTAACGGGTATGCGACCCCGCGAAGCGCTCAAGCCAGCCAACTCGTCAGCACCTCACCCCTGGCCTTGCGCACCATCGCCTGAACCAGCCGCACCAGATGCACCACCAACGAGATCGCGGTCCACGCGGCGACTCCGATGATCCCCCAGTCCGGCCGCATCACCAGCAATCCCGCAAACAAAATCACCATGTTCGGATTGCGCCGCGCGGTGATCAGACGGAACCAGCTGTCGAACCGCTCCCACACATGGATGTGCATCCCGAACCGAACGATGAACGCCCCCTCGATCAGCCGCTGCGCGACATAGCCGAACAACATCGTCCCGATCACCGCCCAGAACACGCCGTCCTCGAGCGGCCGCCCGTACGGCGCGCACCCCGCCGCCCAGGCCCACCACCAGAACGGCGGGTGCACCAGGTCGACCCCGTGATCCCACGCATTCCCCAGCTTCGACGAGGTGATCGTGCAACGCGCCAGCTTCCCGTCGACGGTATCGAGCACCATGAACACGAGCCCGGTCGCGAGGCCCGTCCAGAACCAGCCATACCAGAACGCCACGGTCGCGACGATGCACAGCACCGAACCGAGCGCGGTCACCTGGTTCGGCGTGATCCCGGCGCGCGCGCAAACCCGCGTGATCGCCAGCGCCCATTCCGGCCACAGATACTTGGTCAGTAGGTCGGTGACGCCCTTGTACGCGCCGACATAGCTCGCACGCTCGATGGCAGACACGGCGGCGGGGGTCAGCAATTCCGCGAACGGGCGTTCGCGCTTGCGCAACGCCTCGTTGAAGATGCCTTCCTCGGCTTCGGCGGCGATCACCGTCAGCCCGGTCACCAGCGGCGCCTCGCCGAGCATCGCCGCGGTCATCCGCGCACGCTCGTCGGCACCCCGGACATGCGCGAGCACGGGCACGCCGGTGCGAGTCACGACGGTGCCCGGCCGCGTCTTCAGATACGCGATCCACATCGGATCGAACGCATAGGCGAGGTTGGCGAGGATCACCGGGCCGGTGTCGCCGTCGCCATCGGTGGCCAGACCCTGCGCGACGCCGATCCGCCGGATCCGCTCGGCATTGGTCATGCCCCAGAGCAGCGTGTCGTTCGCCCGGACGGTCCGGAGCGCTGGCGTAGGGGCTGTCGAATCTACCATGCCGCACCCGTTACCCGATCTGGTCGTGAAAGCGAGAGGGGTGGGGTAAGTGAAGGACACTGCCCCAGGGCCACCACCCCGGCGGAGGCCGGGGCCCAATTGGAATGACCGGCGTAACCTCGCGCAGTCCTTCGTTGGCAACGTCCCCCAATTGGGCCCCGGCCTTCGCCGGGGTGGTGGAGGTTTAGCGGGCGGGCGTGGCCTCCAGCAATCGAACGATTTCCCCCGCCGCTCTCACCGCGCCACCCTCGACCGCCCCGAGCGACCGCCCGGCAAACTCAGCCTGAACCGCCACAAACCCCGCATGCCGCAACGCCGACCGATCCAACGCCACGACAACATCCGCAACGTCGCCAACAACCTCCCCACAAGCCCACATCGCGTAATTCGGATCGCCCGCCCAAGCAGCTCCCCCCGCATTCAGGAACACGCAAGGCCGCGGCCGCATGAGAAACTCGATCACCTGGCTCGACGTATCGCCCAGATACACGTCCGCCACGCCGGTATAGCTCCCGTCGACCATCGCGAACCCGTCGATGTCGCAGTGAACATGCGGCAAGTCGCCTATCTCGCGCATCAGATCCGCCACCTCGGGCGCGCGCTCGACCAGTCGCTGGTGCGGCGCGAAGATCAGATTGTAGCGCCCGTCCGCAACGATGCGCCGCACCACCTCCGCCCCCCAGCGCCACCACGACGAGCGATGCTGCTGCCAGTGCGGCGTATACAGGACGACCGGCCGCGTATCCGCGAACGGCGGCGCGGCATGCGTCCGGTGCGTGAAGTCGGCCTTCACATACCCCGTCGCGACGAACCGATCGGCCGCGAACCCGCGGTCGAGATAGGTCCGCCGCTCCAGTTCGCTCGGCACCAAGGTCAGCGCCGCCGCCCGCCGCCTTGGATCGTCGCGCGCGCTCATCGAACCGACTCCGTGCGACGTCTTCACGAACTTCGCGCGCATCGGAAACAGCCGCGGCAGCCACAGGCTCGTCTGCTCGGCACACACGACGACCGCCGCGCTGCGCAGATACGGCAGCAGCCGCAGCAGCATCGGCATCTTCGCCGGCAGCACCGGATTGCGCCCACTGCCGTCGTCCGCAACCGCGCGAAAACCCGGTGCCCGCCGGATTCGAACGGTAGGGAAGGGCGCCGTCCACCGCGTCAGCAGCGTCTCGTGCACCGACGTGCTCACCCAAAGCTCGATCGGCACGTCCGACTTCGCGCCGAGCGCCTCGACGATCGGATACAGATGCGGAATCAGCAGCGTCTCGCCGAGAAACAGGAACGCGACCTTCCGCGTCATGACCCCGAAGCGCCGCCCACAGGCGCGTCATGATCGTGCTGCCACAGCGCGATGTCTTCCGGCCGGTCGATCTCCTGCCAGCGGACATTCCCTGCGATCCGCACCGCGCGGACGCCGACGGTCTCCGCGACGCGGCGGACGATGGCATGATGATAGGCGTGGATGCCGTCCTCCTCGCCGATCACCGCGCGCAACGCCTCGGCATAGGCGGCGCCGCCGGTCGACACGATCAGCCCGAGCGATCGATCGGTCGCCTGGTGCCCGACCAGATGCTTGCCGACCGCGATGACAGCCTCGCCGTCCGCCTCGACCAGCATGTCGTCGAGCCCCGGCGTAACCAGCGGCTCGATGACCAGCTTCACGCCGAATGCCTCATCGGCAAGCGCCGCGCGCAAAATCGCGGCATCGAACAGCGTGTCGCCGTTCATCAATGCAAACGGCTCTTCGAGAAATCCGCGCGATGCCCACACGCTACCGATGCTGTTGGCGATCGCCCAGAACGGGTTGAACACGAGTTCGGTGGGTACGCCGCCTTCGCGCGCCGCCAGATGCGCCGCGACCTGCTCGATCCGGTAGCCGCCGACGATCACCGCCCCCTCGAACCCGGCGTCCGCCACCGCGTCGAGCTGATGATCGAGAATTGCGCGGCCACCGACCTGCACGAGGCATTTCGGCGTCGTCAGCGTCAACGGCAGCAGTCGCGATCCGTGACCGGCAGCAAGGATGATGGCCTTCATGGCCGCGGACTTACGCACGAAGTGTGGCAGGAAAAAAGCTGCCATGTATCGCGCGATTATGCTGCACTGCAGCGGAACTCTCATGCCCACCCGGCCGTTGCGCCAAGATGCGCATGTTCAGATCGCTCCACATACCCCCCGAATGGGTCTGGCTGGAGAGCGTCGCCGTCGTCTCCGCAGCCGTCCTCGTCGCGTTGGTCGCGCATTGGCTGACGATGCGGATCGGCGGCCACGCTCAGCGTCGCTCGACCGCCAAGACCGACGGCCTCGTCCTCGCTCGCGTCCGCCGCCCGTTGCGCGCGGTGTTCGTCTCGGTCGCGGTCGCCTTCGTCTCGCGGATCCTGCCGATGGACAACGACATCGAGGATCTGTGGAAGCAGTTGCTCGGCTTTCTGGTCCCTGGGTTGCTAGGCTGGCTCGCGGTCGCGGCGCTCCGCGCATTCCAGGACGTCATCGAGATCCGCGCGGACATCTCGGTCGAGGACAATCTCCGCGCCCGCCGCAAACGCACGCGCGCGGCGATCCTCGGGCGGATAGGCACGTTCTTCATCATCTTCGTCAGCGTGTGCCTGATGCTGCTGAGCGTCCCCGGCATTCGCTCGATCGGCGTCACGCTGATGGCGTCGGCGGGTATCGCCGGCCTCGTCGTTGGTGCGGCCGCACAGCCGGCGTTGAAGAACCTGATCGCGGGCGTGCAGATGGCGTTCACCGAGCCGATCCGGATCGACGACGTGCTGATCGTCGACGGCGAATGGGGGCGCGTGGAGCAGATCAACCTGACGTTCGTGGTCATCAAGATCTGGGACGAACGCCGCCTCGTCGTGCCGGTGTCGAAGTTCCTCGAACAAAGCTTCCAGAACTGGACGCGCGAGACGAGCCAGCTGATGGGGTCGGTGTTCTGGTATCTTGATCCGTCCGCCGATGTGCCGCGGCTGCGCGAGAAACTGGGTGAGATCGTCACGTCGAATCCGCGTTGGGACAAGAGGTTCTACAATCTCCAGGTGACCGACGTGAAGACCGACTGCATCGAACTGCGCGGGCTGATGACGGCGAAGGATGCGGCGATCGCGTTCGACCTGCGGTGTGATGTGCGGGAAGCGTTGTTGAAGTACATCCGCGATGAAATGCCCGAGGCGATCCCGCGCAACCGCCTGTTGATGGCGCCGGATCCGATGAGCCGCCCCTGACTTCCCCCCTCCCTGGAAGGGAGGGGCCGGGGGTGGGTCGGCTTCCGCATAGCCCAGGGCGTATTGACTGAAACTGGCCGACCCACCCCCAACCCCTCCCTTCCGGGGAGGGGGGCAAGAAGGTCAGGCCTCCACGTGCTCCGGCACCGCCTCGAGCGCAGTAATAAACAACTCGCACCACCACATCACGTCCTCCTTGCGGACGTTGTCGATCAGCTTCTCCCAGCGCGCCTTGCGCTCAGCCAGTGGCATCTTCAGCGCGCGGTCGATCGCGTCGGACATCTCCTCGGGGCTGTACGGATTGACCAGCACCGCGTCCTTCAGCTGCGTCGCCGCGCCCGCGAAGTGCGACAGCACCAGCACGCCCGGATCCTCAGGATCCTGCGCCGCGACATACTCCTTCGCGACCAGGTTCATCCCGTCGCGCAACGGCGTCACGAGCCCGACCCGGGCGGCGCGGTAAATCCCGGCCAGCACGTCGCGCGGAAACCCCTGGTTGACGTAGCGGATCGGCGTCCAGTCGATGTCCGAATATTCGCCGTTGATCCGCCCCGACATCGAATCGAGGTTCGCGCGAATCTCCTGGTAGGTATCCACCTTCTCGCGCGAGGGCGGCGCGATCTGGAGCATGTAGACCAGGCCCCGCCGATCCGGATGCGACCCGAGGAACCGCTCGTACCCAGCAAACCGCTCGGCGAGCCCTTTCGAATAATCGAGCCGGTCGACCCCGACGATCAGGCTGCGCCCGGTCGCGGACATGTACATCCGCTCCTTGGCATGCCGCGCCGCGTCGCTGTTCGCCGACTTTTCGAAGTCCGCGGTCTCGATCCCGATCGGCGTCGTGATCGCCTTGATCGTGCGGTCGCCGACCGTCACCCAGCCATCCTCGCCGACCACGCCGTCGAGCTGGCTCGTCACGTAATGCAGGAAGCTGTCGAGCCAGTCCTGCGTCTGGAACCCGATCACGTCGTACGCGAACATCGATTCAACCAACGCACGGTGGCTCGGCAGCGACAGCAGCATCGCCATCGGCGGCCACGGAATGTGGAGGAAGAACCCGATCTTGTTCTCGACGCCGAGCTTGCGCAGTTCCTGGCCGAGCGGGACGTGATGATAGTCGTGGACCCACACCAGATCCTCGGGCTCGATCAACGGCAGCACCGTCTCCGCGAACCGCTTGTTCACGCGAGCATAGCCGCTGGAGAAATCGCGTTCGAACTCGGTCAGGTCGATCCGGTAATGGAACAGCGGCCACAAGGTGCGGTTCGCATAGCCGTTGTAATATTCGTCGAAATCCTGCTCTTCGAGGTCGATCGTCGCGGTGGTGACGCCCTTGCCCTGCTGGAAATTGATGTGCCCGGTGAAGGTCTCGGTGGTCGATCCCGACCAGCCGAACCACACGCCGCCCTTTTCGCGGAGTGCTGCGAGAAGCGCGACCGCGAGGCCGCCCTGGTTGCCGGAGGGTGCATCGACCGACTGGACGCGGTTCGAGATGACGACGAGGCGGCTCATCGGACGGCACTCCACGGCTTGCTGAGCAGGACCGCGCAGTTGATCAGCCCCACCAGCGAATAGGTTTGCGGATAATTGCCCCACAGCTCGCCGGTATTCGGATCGATATCCTCCGACAGCAGCCCGGCCGGCGTCCGCCGCGCGACCATCTCGCAGAACAGCGCGCGCGCGTCGGCGGTCCGGCCGGTCGCGTGCAGCGCCTCGATCAGCCAGAACGTGCAGACGTTGAACGCGGTGTGCGGCAGGCCGAAATCATCCTCGGTCGCATAGCGCAGCATGTGGCTGCCGCGCCGCAGACCCTCCTCGACCGCCTTCAGCGTCGACTGGAACCGCGGATCGTCGGGCGCGAAGAAGCGCAGGTCGAGCAGCTGGATCAGGCTCGCGTCGAGATCGTCGCCACCGAACGTCGCCGAGATACGCTGCGTATCCTCGCGCCACGCCGACTGCTCGATCACGTTGCGGATCGTGTTCGCACGCTCTTCCCAGAACGTCCGGCGATCCTCGAGCCCGAGAACCTCCGCCGCATTGGCCAGCCGGTCACACGCGGCCCAGCACATCGCCGCCGAATAGGTGTGGACGTGCGCCTTGGTGCGCAGCTCCCACAGCCCCGCGTCGGGCTTGTCGTAGGTCTCCCACGCGCGGTCGCCGACCAGTTCGAGACTCTTGAAATCCTCCTCGCTCGACATCCGGAACAGCCGCTTGTCGAAGAACGCCTGAACGTCGGACAGGATGATCTGGCCGTACGCGTCGTGCTGGATCTGCTCGTACGCCTGGTTGCCGACGCGTACCGGGCCCATCCCGCGATAGCCGGGCAGGTCGCTCTCGATCCGCTCGATCAGCGTCGCCTCGCCACCGACGCCGTAGAGCGGCTGGACATGGCCGCCCTTCGACGCGTCGACGATGTTGCGCAGATATTCGAGATACCCTTCAAGCACGTCGAGTGCACCCAGCCGGTTGAGCGCCTGCACGGTATAATAGGCGTCCCGGATCCAGCAGTAGCGATAATCCCAGTTGCGCTCCGAGCCCTCATGCTCGGGGATCGAAGTGGTGAGCGCGGCGACGATCGCGCCGGTCTCCTCGTGCTGGCACAGCTTCAGTGTGATCGCGGCGCGGATGACGACGTCCTGCCACTCGACCGGCGTCGCGAGCCCGCGCACCCAGTGGCGCCATTCGTCCTTGGTCCGCGACAGCATCGCCTCTGCCGCCTCGTGCAGCACGCCCGCGAAACTCTCGTCGGGGCCGAGGAACAGGTGCATCTGGCGTTCGAGCCGGAACCAGTTCTCGCCGACGATATGCCCGACCGGCGCATCGGTGGTCAGCCGCAGCGTCTGGTCGTCCATCAGGAAGCGGATGTGGTTCGAGCCCTGCGTGTGCTCGGTCGGCTTCCCCCAGTTCGTCGCGACACGCATGCGGACGCGGATCCGCGGCGAGCCGGCGACCGGCTTGACGATCCGGACGAAGCTGGTCGGGCGATAGGTGCGGCCTTCGCGCACGAAGCGCGGGCAGAAATCGATCACCTCGACTGCGTTGCCCGCCTCGTCCTCATGCCGCGTCACCAGGATCGGCGTGTTGCGGATATAGGCCTGCGTCGTCTTCGCACCGCCCTCCAGTTCGATCGCCCAGAACCCGGTCTCGGGCGCATCGCCGCCGAGCAGCGCGCAGAACGCGGGGTCGCCGTCGACGCGGGGCACGCAGCCCCACACGAACGTGCCGGTCTTGTCGATTAGCGCGGAGACCTGGCAATTGCCGATCGGCCACAGGTTCATGTCGGCTTTTTGGGTAGGTGCGGTCATCGTGTTTCCAACATGGGTGTTTCCAATATGGCAGCAATCCAGTCGCGAAGTGCGGCAACGTCGTTCAGGCGGTAGGTGGCGGCGGTAGGCCGTTGCTCGCCGATCAGCACGCCCGCCCCGCCAAGGTCGTGCGCGGCCTCGAACCCGTCCTCGTCGGTGACGTCGTCGCCGAAGAAATACGGCACGCTGCCCACCATCGTCGGCGCGGTGATCAGATCGCGGAGGGCGGCGCCCTTGTCACCGGGGGTGCGCAGCTCGACCATCATCTTGCCGTGCTGGAGCGTGAGGCCGTGGCGGACGGCGAGGTCCTCGGCGAGGCGGACCGCGGCGGGTTCGAAGTCCGGCGCCATCCGGTAATGCAGCCCGGCGCCAAGGCTCTTGGCTTCGTAGACCAGGCCGTTGGCGTCGGCGAAGTCGCGAAACGAGGCGGCGGCGGCTTCGAGCGAGGCGGGGCGCTCGGCGGCGACATGGCCGTCGTCGGGCGTGCGCGTCTCGGCGCCGTGGCTGCCCGCGACCGCGAACAAATGCGCGTGCCGCCCGAGCATCGCGTCGAGCTGCGCGATCGAGCGCCCGCTGATGATCGCGACCCGACCGGGGAAGCGCTCGGCGAGCGTATCGAGCGTGTCGAGTAGGATCTGCTCGACGACGACCGCGTCGGGCGTCGCGGCAAGGTCGACGAGCGTCCCGTCGAAATCGAAGAACAGGCTCACGGCGTCGGGCACGGCAAGGGGCGGCGCGAGGACATCAGTCGCGGGCTGGCGTTCGGCTAGCATCATCCCTGAACCCCTAGCGCCATCGCTCCGTTCCGCTGCACTGCAAAATTGGAACGGGTGCGGTTCGAATTTCGGGGTGGGGAGAGAAGTGATTGGCGAGCGCGACCGTCCCTCACTGTTCTCCCGCGAACGCGGGAGCCCAGGACCAAGCAGCGCAGCGGCGGTAACCCTGGCCCCCCGCCTCCGCGGGGGAACAATAAGGGGAGAAGCAGGCATGAACGCTCTAACGTGGCACAATTTCACCACTCACATCGCCGCACCCACCACCACCCCGGCGAAGGCCGGGGCCCACTAGGGAAGGCAGTTGTAATAGCCCACGGGCATTCATGAGCCCGGTCCGCCCAATTGGGCCCCGGCCTCCGCCGGGGTGGTGTAGATACGAGACCTCTCTTCGTCATGCCGGGCACGTTCCGGCATCCACCGTTCCGCACTCCCAGCACCTCAAGAGAATGCGGCCCGGTGGACCCCGGAACAAGTCCGGGGTGACGGAAGGCCAGCAAACCTTGTTTCCCCGCGAAGGCGGGGACCCAGACTGGACTCCCGCCTTCGCGGGAGAACAAGTAGCAGGGGGTGGCCCACGTTAAACAGCGTATGCACGTGCCATCAGGATAGCGGCCGAGCAAGTCAGTGCAGACGGCGCCAGTTGAAGCCACCACCCCCCTCCAATCCACCCCACCTGCGACACCTCGCGACACAAAACCGCTGGACTAGCCCCAGCCCCTTGGTCATGCCTGCCGCCCATGTCCCGCGTCCGCGCCCTCCTCATCGCATCCGTCTCCGCGGCCGTCCTGCTAGCCGGCTGCACCGTCGGCCCGGACTACCACCCCAAGGCCGCCGCAGAGCTGGGCGTCCCCGACGCGTATTCGGTCACCCCCGAAACCAAGCCCGAAGACCTCACCCGCTGGTGGCAGAAGTTCGACGACCCCGTCCTCGGCCAGCTCGTCGAGCAGGCCGCCGCCGCCAACCTCGACCTCGCACAGTCGGTCGCCCGCCTCCGCCAGGCCCGCGAAAGCCTGCTCCAGAACCGCGCCTCGCTTCTCCCGACCGTCAACGGCTCGGCCGGCTACCAGCGCAACGAGAACGTCCGCGGCGGCGGGCGCTCGTTCACGCTGCCCGACGGCACCGTCATCGATACCGGCGGCGGTGGCGCCAACAGCTTCACGGTCGGCGCCAGCGCCAGCTATCAGGTCGGCGTCTTCGGCGAGATCCGCCGCACCGTCGAGGCGAGCCGCGCCGACTATGCTGCGTCCGGCTACGACTACGCCACCGTGCTCATTTCCGTCGAAAGCGAGGTCGCGCGCAACTACGTGCTGGCGCGCTCGTATCAGCAGCAGCTCGCCAACGCCCGCGCCTCGCTCGCGATCCAGGACGACAATCTCGAGATCGCCGGCTTCCGCGTCCAGGCGGGGCTCGTCTCCAGCGTCGATGCCGAACAGGCGCGAGCCCAGCGCGCGCAGACCGCCGCGACCATCCCCAGCCTCGACCAGCAATATGCCGCCGCCGTCGCGCGGATCGGCGTGCTGACCGGCCAAGCTCCCGGCGCGCTCCGCTCACTGATGGCGCCCGCGAAGGCGATCCCGACCGGCCCCGCCGCGGTCGGCTTCGGCATTCCCGCCGACACGCTCCGCCAACGCCCCGACATCCGCTCGGCCGAACGCGCGCTCGCCGCCGCCACCGCGCGGATCGGCGTCGCCAAGGCGCAGCTCTATCCCGCGCTCGCGATCACCGGCAACCTGAACACCAACGCGACCTCGATCGGCAACATCGGCGACGCGATCACCGGCAGCCTGTTCGCCGGGCTGACCCAGGCGATCTTCAACGGCGGCCGTCTGCGCAGCCAGGTCCGCACCAGCGAAGCCGCCGCCGACGGCGCGCTCGCGCTCTACAAGTCCACCGTCCTCACCGCGCTGGAGGATGTCGAGAACGCCGTCGTCGCGCTCCAGACCGCGCAGGAACGCGAGCGGCAATTCGCGATCGCGCTCGACGCGTCGAACAATTCCGCGATCCTCAGCCGCAGCCAGTATCGCACCGGCCTCACCGATTTCACCACGCTCAACCAGCAGGAAACCGCGCTCCTGTCCGCGCGCAACGGGGCGACGCAGGCGCGCGCCGACGCCGCGACCGCGTTGATCGCACTCTATGCCGCGCTCGGCGGCGGCTGGGATTCCACCGTGATCCCTGAAGCGCCCATATCCAATCCAGAGGCACGCTGATGGCCGACGCATCGATCGACGACTTCCTCGGCGTAAAGCCGCAGGCCCCCTGGAAACGCTACGTAAAGTGGGTCGTGATCGCGGTCGGCGTGGTCCTGCTGTGCCTGCTGCTCGCCAAGTGCTTCGGCGCGAAGGAGCAGACGCAATATTCGACGCAGGCCGCCCAGCGCGGCAACCTGACCGTCAGCGTCTCGGCAACCGGCAAGCTCGCCCCGACCACGCAGGTCACCGTCGGCTCGCAGCTTTCGGGCCTCGTCACCAAGGTCGTCGTCGACGTCAACGACCGCGTGACCGCCGGCCAGCCGCTCGCGCTGATCGACCCCGAACAGCTCGACGATCAGATCCGCCAGACCAGCGCCCAGCTCGCGGCCAACCAAGCGCAGGTCGCGCAGGCTCAGGCCACCGTCGCCGAATCGCGCGCGCAGCTGAACCGCCTCGAAGAGGTCTCGCGCCTCTCGGGTGGCCGCGTGCCGTCGAAGACCGAGCTCCAGACCGGCCGCGCCGATTACGCGCGTGCGGTCGCCGCGCAGAAGGTCGCCGAAGCCAACGTCGTCGCCAGCCGCGCGCTCCTCGCGCAGAACCAGACTCAGCGTGCCCGCGCGATCATCCGCTCGCCGGTGACGGGGGTGGTGCTCGCGCGCCAGATCGATCCCGGCCAGACCGTCGCCTCGTCGTTCAACACGCCGACGCTGTTCGTGATCGCCGAAGACCTCACCAAGATGAAGCTCGAGGTCGCGATCGACGAAGCCGACGTCGGCGAGGTCAAGATCGGCCAGAAGGCCAGCTTCACGGTCGATGCGTTCCCCGGCCAGACCTTCCCCGCGACGATCAGCCGGGTCGATCTCGGCTCGAACCTGACGGTCAGTTCGGCGACCTCGTCGACCTCGACCACCGCGACCTCGACCACCGGGCAGGTCGTCTCGTACGCGGCCGACCTGACGGTGGGCAATCAGTCGCTGACGCTGCGCCCCGGCATGACCGCGACCGCGGACATCGTCACCTCGGACAAGCGCAACGTCCTGCTCGTCCCCAACGCCGCGTTGCGCTTCAAGCCGACCGCGGCGTCCGGCGATGCAGGCGGCGGCATCGCCGGCTCGCTGACCTTCCGTCCGCGCCGTGGCGGCGGTGCGGAGCGCACCGCGACGGTCGCTCGCGGCGCGCAGCAGACGATCTACGTCAAGGGCGCGGACGGCACGCCGCAGCCGGTGCAGATCACCACCGGCGACACCAACGGCACGATGACCGAAGTCCTGTCGGGCAATCTCCAACCTGGCGCGCAGGTCATCACTGGCCAGTTGGCGAGCGGCGGCGACGATGCCAAGCGCAGCGGCGGCGCACGTCGCGCAGGGAGCGCCAGCAAGGGTGGGGGCGGTGGCCAGTAACGCGCCGCTCACCGCCGAACCGCTCATCTCCTTGCGCGGCGTCACCAAGACGTACGGGCAGGGCGCGACGATGTTCCAGGCGCTCAAGGGCGTCGACCTCGACATCGCGGCGGGCGATTTCGTCGCGGTGATGGGGCCGTCGGGGTCGGGCAAGTCGACGACGATGAACATCCTCGGCTGCCTCGATGTGCCGAGCGACGGGACATTCCTGTTCCGCGGCCACCACGTCGAGACGCTCGACCGCGACCAGCGCGCGCTGTTGCGGCGGAAATATCTCGGCTTCGTGTTCCAGGGCTTCAACCTTCTCTCGCGCACGTCCGCGCTGGAGAATGTCGAACTCCCCTTGCTTTACCGCGGCGACGAAAAGCGCGCGCGCCGGGACGCGGCAATGGCGAGCCTTGATACGGTCGGGCTCGCGGACTGGTGGGATCACACCCCGGCCGAGCTCTCCGGCGGCCAGCAACAGCGCGTCGCGATCGCCCGCGCGCTGGTGACAAGCCCCGACGTACTGCTCGCCGACGAACCGACCGGCAACCTCGACAGCGAACGCTCGGTGGAGATCATGCAACTCCTCACGCGGCTTAACGCAGAGAAGAACATCACGGTCCTGATGGTCACGCACGAACCCGACATGGCCGCCTTCGCCAGGACGGTGGTCCACTTCAAGGACGGCCTGGTAGAACGCATCGAAAGCCAGCACCGCCAAGGCGAAAGCGTGGAATCGTGAGCGCCTCCCAAAACGCATTCCCCTCCCGCTTGCGGGAGGGGTCAGGGGAGGGCGCGACGTACGTACTGGCGTCCGGCCTATTTGATCAGCCCCTCCCCCGACCCCTCCCGCAAGCGGAAGGGGAGCAGCAAGACTGCGCTCTCGACAACGGAGCGACGCGCTAATGTTCGGCACAACCCTCGTCCTCGCGCTCCGCTCGATCCGCCGCCACCTCCTGCGGTCGTTCCTCACCATCCTCGGCATCGTCATCGGCGTCGGTGCGGTCGTGACGATGGTCACGCTCGGCAAGGCGACCACCGCCGCCGTGCAGCAGTCGATCTCCGCGCTCGGCACCAACATCCTCCAGGTCCGCCCCGGCCAGGGCTTCGGTCGCGGCGGTGGCGGCCCGCGCCCGCCCGACTTCAAGCCCGAGGACGTCGCCGCGATCGCCAACCAGATCGCCGGCGTCACCGCGGTCGCGCCGCAAGCCAGCGCCACAGCCACCGCGATCTACGAAGGCGCCAACTGGTCGACCACGATTAACGGCACCACCGACGCGATTTTCCAGGTCCAGCCATGGCCGCTCGCCTCGGGCCGCCGCTGGACGCCGGTCGAGGAAAGCGCCGGTGCCGCGGTCTGCATCATCGGCAATACCGTCTCGAAAAACCTGTTCCCCGGCGGCGATCCGGTCGGCCACCGTTTCCGTATCGGACCGATCAGCTGCGACGTGATCGGCGTGCTGACCACCCGCGGCCAGGCCGGCTTCGGCGGCGATCAGGACGACACCGTGGTCATGCCGATCAAGGCGGTCCAGCGGCGCTTCACCGGCAACCGCGATATCCGCCTGATGCTGGTCGGCGTCGACGAGCGCTTCTCGACCAGCACGGTGCAGGCCGGGATCACCGACCTGCTCCGCGAACGCCGTACCATCACCGGCGACAAGCCCGACGACTTCAATATATTCGACACCAAGCAGATTTCGGACACGCTGACCGGTACCACGACCCTGCTCACCGGCATCGTCGCCGCGGTCGCGGGGATCAGCCTGGTGGTCGGCGGGATCGGCATCATGAACATCATGCTGGTGTCGGTGACCGAGCGCACGCGCGAGATCGGCATACGGTTGGCCATCGGCGCAGTCGCGCGCGAAGTGCTGTTGCAGTTCCTCGTCGAGGCGATCGCGCTGTCGTGCCTCGGCGGCGTCATCGGGCTGATCGTGGCGCAGGCCGCGATCGCGATCATCGCGCCGCTGATCAAGGTTCAGTGGCTGTTCGTGCCCGAGATCAACATCTTCGCGTTCGCGATCTCCGCAGTGATCGGCGTCGTTTTCGGCTATTTCCCGGCCCGGCGCGCGGCGGCGATGAACCCTATCGACGCGTTAAGGCACGAGTGATCGCCGCCTTGGGATCGCGGACCAGCGCCTGCAGCCGGTCCAGATCCTCCGGCGTGTCGATGTCGATCAGTTCGGCGGGCGCGGTCACGACGTGCCGCCCCGCCTTCACCAGGTCACGCGCGCCCGCGTCGCCGTCCAGCGTCAGCAGGAAATCGAACCGCTCGCGCCCGAACAGGGCAGGGGGGCTCGGCTTTTCGCCATCGCTCGACGCGACCACCGCATCCGCGCTGTCGGCGGCATCGAGCATCCGGTAGATATGCGCCGCGGTCACGCGCGGCATGTCGGCCAGCGCGATCAGCACCGCCTCCGCGCCCTCGTCCTTGGCACACTGCACACCCAGCTTCACCGACTGCGACATCCCCGACGACGGATCGTCGTTGTGCACGACTTCGAAATGATGGCTGATGAAGTCGAGCTTGCAGCCGTCGGTGACGACCAGCCGCCGCTTGAACGGAATGTTCTCGAACGCGGTGACGACGTGCATGCCCAAAGGCTTGTTGAGGAACGGCACCTCGAGCTTGTTGGGGATGCCGAACCGCTCCGAGCGCCCGGCCGCGAGGAGGATGAGGAAGACGTTTTCAGCGGCGATCATTGAACGCTCCTATCATCGCCGCCGCGACCGACAGCGCGATTTCCGACGGTCCGATCGCGCCGATGTCGAGCCCGACCGGCGCATCGATCCGGTCGATGTTCTCCGCCGTAACGCCCTCCGAGGCAAGCCGCTCGCGCCGCGCCGCATGGCTCTTGCGGCTGCCGAGCGCACCGACATACGCGGCATCGGACGCGAGCGCCGCGATCAGCGCGGGGTCGTCGATCTTGATGTCGTGGCTCAGCGTCACGACCGCGGTCGAGGGGCCGGGGCGGAGCGCGGCGATCGCCTCGTCAGGCCAGCGGTCGTCGAGCGTCACGCCGGGAAACCGCTCTTCGGTCAGAAAGCGCGCTCGCGGATCGATCACCACCGTCTCGATCCCGAGTTCGCGTGCGAGCCCAGCCAGAGCCTGCGCGATCTGCACCGCGCCGACGATCAGCAGCCGGCGCGGCGGATCGTAGCGGTTGACGAACACCTCGCCCGTTTCCAACGGTCGCGCGTCGCTGTGCCCGGTCGCGAGGTCGGTCGTCACCGTCAGCGCATCGCCCTGGTCGCGCGCATCGGCGATCCGGTCGAACAGTTCGGGATCGAACCCTTCGGCCGACACCGGCTGCACCATCACCGCGATCTCGCCGCCGCACGGCAGCCCGACCTCCCACGCCGCCGCATCCGCGACACCGTAGTTGCGCACCTGGAACGGCGCCCCGGCGATCACCTCGGCGGCGGTGGCCAGGATGTCGCTCTCTACGCACCCGCCCGAGACGGATCCCTCGAACCGCCCATCGGCGTGGACGAGCATATGGCTACCCTTAGGTCGCGGCGCAGATCCCCAGGTCGACACGACCGTGGCGATCGCCATCTTGTCGCCCTTCCAGGTCTTCGCAGCAGCGAGCACGCTATCGTTTTCGGCCATGTTGTCTCTCTTCTCGTTCTCCCGCGAAGGCGGGAGCCCAGGAGCCACGAACGCTCCGTTTGAAACCCTGGACCCCCGCCTTCGCGGGGGAACAGCTCTTAAATCGAGGGCAACCCTTCGAGCAGCTTGTCGAGCGTCACCGGAAAGTCCCGAACCCGCACCCCCGTCGCGTTGTAGATGGCATTCGCCACCGCAGCCCCCGCGCCGGAAATTCCAAGCTCGCCAACGCCCTTCGCCCCCACCGGGTTCGCGGAGTCGTCGATCTCCTCGATGAAATGCACCTCCAGCTGTGGAATGTCGGCATTCACCGCGACATGATATTCGCCGAAATCGGGGTTCACGAACGCGCCCGTCCGCGTGTCGACGATGCCCTCCTCGCTCAGCGCATAGGCGATCCCCCACGCCATCCCACCGGTGATCTGGCTCGTCGCGGTCTTGCGATTGAGCACCCGCCCGACATCGAACACGCCCAGCATCCGCCGCACGCGCGTCTCGCCGGTCACCGCGTTCACCGCGACCTCGACGAAGTGCGCGCCGTGGCTTGCCTGGCTGGTGCGCTTGCTCTCGGCACCCGGCCCGGTCTTGCCCATCGCCACGATCGGTTCGCCGCGGACGAGGTCCGCCAGCTTCACTGACCGCCCTCCAGCGCTAACGCAGCCGTCGTGCAGGCTCAGATCCTCTGGCGCCGCGTTCATCCGCAACGCCAGTTCGCCAAGGATATCCTCGCACGCGAGCACCACCGCCGAACACGCGCTGCCAGCGCCAAACGACCCGCCCGACCCCGCGCTCGGCGGGAAGTCGGTATCGCCGAGCCGCACATTGACCTCGGCGACCGGCAGCCCGAGCATCTCGCCCGCGGTCTGCGCGAGGATGGTGTACGTCCCCGTGCCGATATCGGTCATGTCGCATTCGACCGTCGCGCGGCCATCCGCCTCCAGCCGTACGCGCGCCTGCGCCTCGACCGTGAAGTTGCCGCGCAGGCTCGCCGCCATGCCGATCCCGACCAGCCATTCGCCCTCGCGGACGGAGCCCGGCGCCGGCACCTTAGCAGGCCAGCCGAATCGCTCGGCGCCCTGCGTGTAGCAATCGAGCATCCGCCGCGTGGAGAACGGCTTGCCGCTCATCGGATCGGTCTCGGGCTCGTTGCGCCGCCGCAGTTCGATCGGGTCGATCCCAAGCTGCTCGGCCAGTTCGTCCATCGCGCACTCGACCCCGAACGTCCCGACCGCCTCGCCCGGCGCACGGACCGCACCGCTCGCAGGCAGGTTGACCCGCACCAGGTCGGTCTTGAACCGCCGCGCGTCGCCCCGGTACAGCGGCAGCGTCCCGAACGGCACCGGCTCGAGAAACTCGCCATCGTCGTTCTGCGCGACGACGCTCTCATGCCCCATGCCGAGGATCACGCCGTTTGCGTCGGCCGCGATGCGGATCCGCTGCGTCGTGTGCGAGCGGTGGTGGACCATATACGCAGTTTGGCGACGGGGCAGGGCGACCTTGACCGGCCGCCCGACGACCTCCGCCGCGATCGCCGCGAGGATCGCTTCCGGACCCACGCCAGTCTTGCCCCCGAACCCGCCGCCAACATACGGGGCGAGGACACGCACCTTATCCGCATCGATCTTCAGCGCCTTGGCGATCGTTTTCCGCGCCCCGCCAATCACCTGGTTGCTCGACCGCACGGTCAGCTTGTCGCCCTCCCACCACGCGGTGGTCGCATGCGGCTCCAACGCGGCGGGGAAATGCACGGGCGTCGTGTAGGTCCGGTCGAACGTCACCGCCGCGTCCGCCATCACCGCATCGAGATCGCCATTGTCGATCGGCGGCAGGAAGCCGATCTTCGGCGCGGTATCGACCGGCTGCGCCTCGACGTCGAACCGATCCTCGCCCGCCTCGGTGCGAACCACGACCAGCGCCGCGGCATCGCGCGCGATCGCCTGATCCTCCGCGACGACGATGGCGACCGGCTGGCCGAGGTGGAGAATGACGTCGGTATCGAACAGTGGCATCGCGCGCGAATTGGACTCGCCGGCGGGCATACGCGGGTCGTTATGGATGACGGCGATGACACCGGGCAAAGCTTCGGCGGCGCTGACGTCAATACCGAGAATGCGCCCGCTGCCAACCGGCGTGCCGACGATCGCGGCATAGGCTATGCCGTCGGGCGTGCCTTCATACGCATAGTCCGCCACCCCGGTGACCTTCGCCGGCCCCTCGATCCGGTCGAGCCCCAGCCCAAGAACGCCCTGCTTGGCGCGGTCGAGACCACCCGGCCGAAACGCCGCATCCATCACGTGTTCGTTCATTCTGCGGTCCTCGGGTGGAGGGAAGGATATGGGTAGGCTGGGGGCGTTTGACGAGACGGACCGCCCTTCCGCGCCTGAAAGAAAACGCCCGCAACATTTCCTGTTTCCCCGCGAAGGCGGGGATCCAGGGTTACGGGCGTTATCCTGCGTGGCTCCTGGGCCCCCGCTTTCGCGGGGGAACTAGAAGGAGACGGCTCAGCTTCCGCCCTCAAACAGCCGGCAACTGATCCAGCAGCTTATCCAGCGTAATCGGGAACTCCCGCACCCGGATCCCCGTCGCATTATACACCGCGTTCGCCACCGCAGCACCCGCGCCCGAAATCCCCAGCTCGCCAATCCCCTTCGCGTGGATCGGATTCGCATGGATGTCGCGCTCGTCGACGAAATGGACGTCCATCTGCGGAATGTCGGCGTTCACCGGCACGTGATATTCCGCGAGGTCGTGGTTCACCAGCTTGCCGGTACGCAGGTCGTGGATCAGGTCCTCGGTCAGCGCCGCGCCGATCCCGAACGTCATCCCGCCAAGACACTGCGACCGCGCGGTCTTCGCGTTGAGCACGCGCCCCGCCGCGAACGACCCGAGCATCCGCCGCACGCGTACTTCACCAGTCACGGCGTTCACCGCGACCTCGGCGAAATGCGCGCCGAACGACGCCTGGGTCGTTTCCTTTTCCTGCTTGCCCGGCTTGATGTGCCCGGTCGCCTCGAGACCCTTGCCGACCAGCTCGCCGATCGGTGTCGAACGATTGTCGCCGATCGCCTTGCCGTCCTTCAAGGTCAGGTCAGCCTCGTCGACGTCCATAGCCTTGGCCAGCTTCCCGCGCAGCATCTCGCACGCGAGATACACCGCCGTCCCCGACGACGTCGCGCCCCACGAACCGCCCGAACCGGCGGCCGGAGGATCGTTGGTATCGCCCAAGGACATCGTGATGTTCTCGACCGGAATACCCAGGATCTCGGACGCGATCTGCGCCAGGATCGTGTAGCTGCCCGTGCCGATGTCGGTCATCGCCGACGACACGGTCGCCGAGCCATCCGGATGAATCTCCACCTTCGCGGACGATTCCTGCATCATGTTCCCGCGCACTGCCGCAGCCACGCCCGTCCCGATCAGCCACTCGCCCTCGCGCCGCGTCCCGGCCTTTTGGCGCTTGTCCCAGCCGAACTTGGCCGCGCCCTCGTCCAGTGCACGCGTCAGATTGCGCGACGAATACGGTACGTCCTTCTCGGGATCGACCGCCGGGTCGTTGATCCGGCGCAGTTCGATCGGATCCATGTCGAGCTTCTCGGCCAGCTCGTCCATCGCGCCTTCCAGCGCCATCATGCCGACAGCCTCACCCGGCGCGCGCATCGAGCCCGACACGACGAAATTCACATCGACGATATCATGCGTGATGATCCGGTTCTCGCCACCGTACAGCATGTGCGTACCGATCCCCGCGGGCTCGAAATAATCCTCGGTCGACTGGTTCGAGGTGAGCGTCTCGTGACCGATCGCGCTGAGCTTGCCGGTGGCATCGGCCGCAAGCCGGATGCGCTGCTCGGTATTGGAGCGGCGCACGGTCGCCTCGAACACCTGCTGGCGCGCCATCACCGCCTTGACCGGCCGGCCAAGCTGCTTCGCTGCGATCGCCGCCGCGACGCTCTCGGGCGCGATGCCGAGCTTTGATCCGAACCCGCCGCCGATATAGCGCGCGATGATCCGCACCTTCTTCTCGGACACGCCGAGCGACTTCGCCAGTTGCTGGGCATCTGACGTCGGCATCTGATAGGCGCCGTACAGCGCTAGCGAGCCATCCTCTTCCCACACCGCGATCGAGGCATGCGGCTCCATTGCCGCGGAGTTCTGGCTCGGCGTGACGTAGGTAACGTCGATCGTCACCGGCGCGTCGTCCATCGCCTTGTCGACGTCGCCCTGCGCGAAATGCGCCTGCGTGGCATCGTCGGCCGGCTTGCGAGTCTCGTCACGATGCGCGGCGAAGTCATACTGCCCCTCGCTCGCCTGATACTCGATCGGCAACCGGGCCGCTGCGTCACGCGCGACCTCGAAGCTCTCGGCGAGCACGATCGCGACGATCTGGCCGAAGAACGCGATGTCCTTCACGCCCTGCGTCGGTGCATCGGTCGCGCCGCCCTGCGCTGCCACACGGATGAACCGATCGAAATCGGTCACGACGTCGATCACGCCGGGAATGCTCTTCACCGCGTCGACGTCGATCGAAACGACCTTGCCCGCCGAGATCTTCGTGCCGACCAGCACGCCATACGCCATGTTCGCGAACTGGTATTCCGCGGCATAGGTCGCCGTGCCGGTGACCTTCAGAGGCCCGTCGACTCGGTCGAGCGGCTTGCCGATGACGCCCTGGACGCCCGTATCCAGAAGACTGTCTGGATGCGGCTTGTCCATCGTGAGACTGTTGGTGGTGCCAAAACCGAACATGCTTATGCTCCCGTGACGTTGCGCAGCGTCGCGATCAGCGTGCGACGGGCGAGGGGGATCTTGAAGTCGTTCGAGCCATAGCCCTTGGCATCGGCCAGCAGCGCGGTCGCCGCGGCCTCGAACGCGGCATCGGAGGGCGCCTTGCCGACCAGTGCCGCCTCGACCGCCGGGTTGCGCCACGGCATCGGTCCAAGCCCGCCGAACGCAAGCGAGGCCGACGCGATCACGCCGTCCTGCACATCGACGATCGCTGCCACCGAAACGAGCGCGAACGCATACGACGCACGATCGCGCACCTTGCGATATTCCTGCTTGCCCTTGACCGGCGCCGGCAGCTCGATGTGCGTGATCAGTTCACCCGCCTCGAGCGCGTTCTCGATCTGCGGCGTGTCGCCCGGCAGGCGATAGAAGTCGTGGATCGAGATCCGCCGACGATCGCCGTCCGCCTTCAGCGTCACGATCGTCGCGTCGAGCGCACGCATCGCCACCGCCATGTCGCTCGGGTGCGTCGCGATGCAATGCTCGCTCGTCCCCAGCACGGCAAGGATACGGTTGAACCCGCCGATCGCCGAACAGCCGCTGCCCGGCTCGCGCTTGTTGCAGGCCGCTGCGGTGTCGTAGAAATAATAGCACCGCGTCCGCTGGAGCAGGTTGCCCCCGGTCGACGCCTTGTTGCGCAACTGCCCAGACGCACCGGCCAGCAACGCGCGGCTTAGTACTTCGTACTTGGTGACGACGCGGCGGTCGGCGGCGAGATCGCTGTTCGGCACCAGCGCACCGATCGTCAGCCCGCCATCCTCACGCTCCTCGATCTTCGCGAGATCGAGCCGCGAGATGTCGACCAGCTTGTCCGGCGTCTCGACCTGCAACTTCATCAGGTCGAGCAGGTTCGTACCGCCCGCGATGAACTTCGCACCAACGGTATCGATATCCTTGACCGCAGCCTCGGGCGTCGCGGCCTTTTCGTATGCGAAGGTTTTCATGCCACCAGCTCCCCACGCGCATTGGCTTCCATCGCGGCGTCCTTCTCATCCGCGGTCCGGCCTGCGGGCTCGGCACCACCGACTTCACGGATCGCGTCGACGATGTTCGGGTAGGCGGCGCAGCGGCACAGATTGCCGCTCATCCGCTCCGAAATCTCGGCATCGTCGAACTTCGGATCGGTCAAGTCGCCCGAAGCATGGCTGGCCCAACCCTTCTTGACCTCGTCGAGCATGCCGACCGCCGAACAGATCTGCCCCGGCGTGCAATAGCCGCACTGATACCCGTCATGCCGCACGAACGCGTCCTGCAACGCGTGGAGGTTGCCCGGCTGGCCGATCCCCTCGATCGTCGTGATCTCGTCGTCCTGGTGCATCACCGCGAGCGTCAGGCAGGAATTGACGCGGCGCCCGTTGATCAGCACCGTGCACGCGCCGCACTGTCCATGATCGCAGCCCTTCTTCGAGCCCGTCAGCCCGAGATGCTCGCGGCACAGGTCGAGCACCGACGTGCGAATATCGGGCTCGGCGTCATATGATTGACCATTGATCGTGAAATGCATGGCGGTGCCCCTGGTTGAATGTGCCGGGAATGTACGGATTTCGAGGACTCAACGCCGATGCGACCGATCGTTTCCTATTGCGACAAGCTCTCACGTGTTGGTACGCTGGCGTTCATAGCGCTGAGCGGGCAAGCTGTTGCGATGACGCCAGCTTCTCCCCGATTGTCGCCCCCAATCGTCATTGCGCACCGCGGTGCGAGCGGGCTTCGACCCGAGCATACGCTGGCGGCCTATGAGCTCGCGATCGACCAGGGCGCGGACTTCATCGAGCCCGATCTGGTGCCGACCAAGGACGACGTCCTCGTCGCGCGCCACGAGAACAATATCGCCGAGACGACCAACGTCGCCGACCATCCCGAGTTCGCCGCGCGGAAAACCACCAAGACGATCGACGGCCAGACGATGACCGGCTGGTTCGTCGAGGACTTCACGCTCGCCGAACTGAAGACGTTGCGCGCGAAGGAGCGGCTGCCAAAGCTGCGACCCGCGAACACCGCCTATGACGGCCAGTTCCAGATCCCGACGCTCGCCGAGATCATCGCGCTCGCCAAGCGCCGCACGACCGAGACGGGCCGGACGATCGGCATCTATCCCGAGACCAAGCATCCGACCTATTTCGTCAAGATCGGCCACCCGACCGACGCGAAACTGGTCGCCGAACTGCGCGAGGCCGGCTGGGATTCGGCGAAGGCGCCGGTGTTCATCCAGTCGTTCGAGGTCGCCAATCTCCAGCGCCTCCACAAGATGACCAAAATCCGCCTGATCCAGCTCATGGACGGGGAGGGCGGTCCCGCCGACGGCGCGCAGCCTAGCTACAAGGTGATGATCACGCCCGAAGGCCTGAAGGCGGTCGCCGCCTACGCCTACGGCATCGGCCCGAACAAGAGCATGCTCTGGACCGACGCGACCCCCACCACGCTGGTCGCCGACGCGCACGCGGCAGGGCTACGCGTCCATCCCTGGACCTACCGCGCCGAGAACTATTTCGAACCGACCCGCTTCCGCCGCGGCACCGACCCCGCCGCCCACGGCGACATCGCCGCGGAGATCGACGCTGGCCTCGCGCAAGGTATCGACGGTTTCTTCACCGACTTTCCGCTATACGGGGCCCAAGCGCGCGATCGGTCCCGCGCAGGAGTGAAGTAAATGCGTAAAGTCCTCCCCGTACTCGCGGTCCTGCCGTTCCTCGTAAGTGGCTGCATCAGCACAGCAACCTCGATCGTGAAGGCACCGTTCCAGGTCGCCGGCAAGGCGGTCGACTGGACCACGACCAGTCAGGAAGAATCGGATCGCAACTACGGCAAGAAGATGCGCAAGCAGGAAGCCGAAGAGGGCAAGCAGCGCAAGGAACTGGCGAAACGTTGCAAGAAGGACCCGCAGCGTTCGGAATGCGGCCAGTACCAAGGCTACCGCGCGGGAAACTGAGCTCCCTTCTACCACCCCGGCGAAGGCCGGGGCCCAGTTGGGAAACAGAAGTAATGTAGCGCTGCGCTCAGTCAGCAACGTCCCCCAACTGGACCCCGGCCTCCGCCGGGGTGGTGCCCCACGCCAATGTTCCCTGACTCCCTTGTTCTCCCGCGAAGGCGGGAGCCCAGTCTGGACTCCCGCCTTCGCGGGAGAACAAGCTTAGCTTCAAAACCACCCCATCACAGTAACCGGAAACGGCGTCCACCGCCCAACCCGAACCCCCGCAAACCGAAGCGCATCCCCCGTCCAAGCATTACACGTCCGCACCGCGCTATACCGCCCGTCAGCCTCGTAAAACGCGTCATACCCAGCATACCCCCGATACCGCGCACCCCCATCCCGAAAGCTAGCCCGGATATACGCCGCCAGCCGCCGATACTGCGCCGGCGTCACCACGATCTCCCGAGCCCCATCCCCGGCAGGCGGCCTCGGCAGATGATCCACATGCATCAACGTCCGATCGCTCCCGATCGCCGAAGCAACCACGGTTCGCAGCTTCACGTCCGCCCAGGTCGGCGTCTCCAGATAAAACGTCTTCTCTCCCCACCCGAACGCCACATGATCGAATGCGCCAAACCGCGGATCACGCAGATCCTCCGCCCGAGCCACCCCGCGCCAGTCCACGCCGGCCGCGATCTTCGGCACGATGATCCCGGTATGCACGCCGTTGCTCTCGACGAAGATATGCACGCCCTCGACCGGCGCCCGCCAGCCGCGGTTGCTCGGGATCGACCCGCCGACCAGCCCCGCCACCGCATAGCTCGCAACCACCCCGAACAGCGAAGCGACTGCCCATAAAATCCATGTAACCCAACGCGTTTCCGTCTTCATTCCGTCATGCTAGACCAGCCGCATGGCCAATGACACACACGTGCTGAGCACCCCGCCCGAAGGCGCGCCCGACTGGACGATCCCGCAGAACTGGGCGGATTACACCGCGGAGGATCACGCGACCTGGGACACGCTGTTCGCGCGCCAGTCGAAGCTGCTCCCCGGCCGCGCCTCGAACGCATGGCTGCGCGGGCTCGACGTGCTGAAGCTGTCGAAGCCCGGCATCCCCGATTTTGAGGAACTGTCCGAGCGCCTGACCAAGCTCACCGGCTGGTCGGTCGTCGCGGTCCCCGGCCTCGTCCCCGACGACGTGTTCTTCGATCACATGGCCAACCGGCGGTTCGTCGCGGGCAATTTCATCCGCCGGCCCGACCAGCTCGATTACCTCCAGGAACCCGACGTCTTCCACGACGTGTTCGGCCACGTCCCGATGTTGGCGGACCCGGTCTTTGCGGATTACCTCGCCGCCTACGGCCGCGGCGGCCAGCGTGCGCTGGGGTTGGACGCGCTGAAATACTTGGGACGGCTCTACTGGTACACAGTCGAGTTCGGCCTGATCGCCGAACCCGAAGGCCTGCGCATCTACGGGTCGGGCATCGTCTCCAGCTATGCGGAAACGCGGTTCGCGCTCGACGATCCGAGCCCCAACCGGATCGCGCTAGACCTCGCCCGCGTGATGCGGACCGAGTACCGGATCGACGATTTCCAGCAGAACTACTTCGTCATTCCGAGCTTCGAGGAGCTGTTGCGGCTGACGGTAGAGACCGACTTCGCGCCGCTGTACGAAGAGCTGAAGGCACTTCCGGATATCCCCGTCGCGCGGATCGAGCCGGGGGATGTGGTGATTACCGAGGGTACGCAGGCGTACGCGACGTCGAAGGCGTCCGCTGAGACCGCATAAGCTTCGCTCAAAAAGGCCACTACCCAGGAGCGGCCACCACCCCGGCGAAGGCCGGGGCCCAGTTGGGATAGCGGTGCGGTTCTATCTCAAGGGTTCACTTAACTGGGCCCCGCCTCCGCCGGGGGGGTGCCGGAGGTGGGGTGAAGACAACCCTCACCAACTTGTTCCCCCGCGAAGGCGGGGGCCCAGACTGGACCCCCGCCTTCGCGGGGGAACATCCTTCTGGAAGAGGGCAACGCTACCTCAAATATCCAACGCCCACCCATCGCGCCCCTTCGGGTCGAACGGCCCCTCCGCCACGAACCTCACCGCCCCAGCGCGCAACCGAAGCACACTCCAATCCCCCCGCCGGTCGACCGCCTCGAGCGAACACCCACAAGCCTCATACGCCGCGACAACCCCAGCCCGCTGAGTCTCCAGCAACCCGGCAAGAACAATCGTCGCCCCCACATCGGAAATAGACGCGATCTCCGGCGCCATAGACACCAGCGGCCCGGCAAGAATATTCGCGATCACCAGATCATACGGCGCCCGAACCACGATCGCATCGTCCAGCGTACCGTCCGCCACGACCAGATCGATCCCCTCGACCCCGTTGAGCGCCGCATTCTCCGCCGTCACGTCGATCGAGACCGGATCGATATCCGTCCCCATCACCTTGGCCCCAGGCCAGAGATGCGCCGCCGCAAACGCCAGCAACCCCGTCCCCGTCCCGATATCGATCACGTTGGCAAACGACGCATCCGCCAACCCGTCGAGCATCGCCAGACACCCGCTGGTCGTCTCATGATGCCCCGTCCCGAACGCCCGGCTTGCCTCGATCAGGAACGCCTGCTTGTCTGCCGGCACCGCGCCCGCATGCGCGCCGGTATGCACAAAGAACCGCCCGACCAACAAAGGCTCGAGCCCAGCCTGGCTCATCGTCACCCAGTCCGCATCGCCCAACCGCTCAACCGCGATTTCGGCCCCGGCCGCACTAGGCACCAGCGCGCGCACCGCCGCGACCGTGTCGGCCGCCGGCTCATGCTCGAAATACGCATCGAGCCGCCACGACTCGACGTCATCCTCGATCTCCTCGGTGGTCATCAACACGCCATCGATCGTCAGGTCGTCGGCAGCATCGATCGCCTCCGCCTCCGCGCGCGTGCAGGGCAGGGTGAGTTTCCAACTATCGGACATAGCTCGCCCCATTCACGTCGATCACCGACCCCGTCATCGAAGCCGGCGCCTCCAGCGCCAAAAACTTCGCCGCCGCCGCGATCTCGTCAGGCGCCGCAACCCGCCCGAGCGGAATGTCCGCCAGCAACGCATCTCCGCCCCGGCTCGACAGATAGTCCTCCGCCATCCCGGTCATCGTGAACCCCGGACACACGGCAAACGCGAGGATGCCCTCCCGAGCATATCCCCGGGCGATCGTCTTGGTCATCGCCACCATTCCCGCCTTCGACGCGGCATAATGCCAATGCGCAGGCGAATCCCCGCGATACGCCGCCCGGCTAGCGATATTGACGATCCTCCCGCCGACACCCCGAGCCTGCCAGTGCAGCACCGCCAACCGACAAAGCTCGGCCGACGCGGTCAGGTTGATCCGCATCGTCCGCTCCCACTGCGCGGTCCAGTCGTCGTCGGCGAGCGGTGCCGCCTCGAACACGCCAGCATTGTTGATCAACACATCGATCGTACCGCCAGCCTGTTCCAGCGCCGCGTTCCACAACGCAGTCGGCCCCGCAGGATCGCTAAAGTCGGCCGGGATACCGCTGGCGGTCCCATGCCCAATGACGGAGGCGCCCACGTCGATCAGCGCCGCATGAATAGCCGCGCCGATACCGCGACTGGAGCCGGTTAGAAGAATAGTCATGTCAGTGCTCTAGCGCCGCAGGCCGTATCCGTCACCAAGCCGGAGAAGGAATGGTTCACGCGGAGACGCGGAGACGCGGAGAGGGTGCGTGTCGATCAGGCGAACTGCCCCCCCCAACGAGAGTTTTGAAGAACCTCCGGTTCCGCCAGACCCTCCGCATCTCCGCATCTCCGCATCTCCGCATCTCCGCATCTCCGCATCTCCGCGTCTCCGCGCCTCCGCGTGAACCACCCTACGCTTTCTCCCTTAGACCGCCCTCACGCCACGCTAGCCGAAAACCCGTCCGCGGCACCGCGCAGCACGCCCAGCTGGTCGTCCACCTCGCCGAACGCGTAACCCAGCCGGTCGATCTCGATTGCCACCGCCTCCGTATCCGCGCGGATCGTCGCGATCGTGGACGACATCGTGTCCGCTGCCAGCGCGGTCTCGTCGACGGCCGCGGTGATCGCAGTCACGGTGTGCGCCTGTACCTCCATCGCATGCCGTATGCGGTCTGCGCTGTCCCTTACCTCGCCGACGGTCGCCTTGATCCCGGCGTTGGTCGCGACCGTCGCCGCCGTCGCCGCCTGGATCGCGGCGATCTTCGCGGCGATGTCGTCGGTCGCCCGCGCGGTCTGGCTGGCGAGCGACTTCACTTCCTGCGCCACCACTGCGAACCCGCGCCCGGCATGGCCGGCCCGCGCCGCTTCGATCGTCGCGTTCAGCGCAAGCAGGTTGGTCTGTCCCGCGATGCTGCGGATCAGCCCGAGGATCGATTCGATCGACTTCGCATGCTCGCTGAGCGCCGCCGACATGCCGACCGCCTCACCGGTCTGTGCACAGGCGCGATCGGCGATCCCGGCCGCCACCTCGACTTCGTTGCGCGCGGTCTCAATCGCTCGGATCAATCCCGCGGAGGTCTGTGCCGCCTCGCGCATCGCCAGTGCGGACTGTTCCGCCGCCGCCGCGACCTCGCTCGCCTTGCCGAGGATACCGCGGGTCGAGGCCGCTGCACTCGCCGCCTGCACGTGGATGCGCGTACCCAAGAGCGCGGTATGCTCGATCGACTCGGCAATACTGCCGCGAAAGTCCGATGCGCGCGTTCGGCGCTCCGCCTGCGCCGCCGCCGCATCGGTCGCGCTCAGGTGCGAGACCATGATGTCCGCCTCGATCAGCGCGATCCGCTGCACCACGTCGGCGACAATCCGCATCGTCGCGGCATCGGTGCCGGCGCGATCGACGATCAGGTGGAGCGTCGCGCTGTGCGCGAACGCCGCCGCCGACAGCAAAGCGGGCAACGGTATTCCCGACCGTCGCGATTCATCGGCATAGGCGATCGCCATCGCTTCCCACGTCTGGTCGTAGGGCGACAGGTACCGCATCCGCGCATAGGTCGCGCTCTGGGCGATCCGGCGTTCGAGCCGCTCCGGCGTGATCTGCGATGCGATGTGGCGGACCGCGTCCAGAGACAGATAGTGTCGCCAGAACATCTCGCCGATCCGCCGGTGATCGTCCTCGTCCAACAGCGCGCTCAGCGTCGCGCACGCCGGCTCGATCAACCCATCCCAGTCGTAATCGCGAACCCGGTCGCGCAGCGTTCGGCCCCGCGCAGGCATGGCCACAACGTTAGTCACACTCGTCATCGCTCGATCGCCTATGCGGCGACTTTGGCGACGAAATCGCCCGCGCTGTTCTTCAGGTTGCTGAGCCGCCCGTCGAGCACGTCGAACCCGCGACCCACCCCGTCGATCTCGGTCGCGACCGTCTCGGTATCCTCGCGGATCGCGGCGATCGTGTTGGACATCGAATCCGCCGCCAGCGCGGTCTCGTCTACCGCCGCGGTGATCGCGGTCACCGTCTGCGCCTGCGCCTCCATCGCGTAACGAATGCGGTCGGCGCTTTCCTGAACCTCGGCCACCGTCGACTTGATCGACGCATTCGTCTCCACGGTCGAGCGCGTCGCCGACTGAATCGCGGCGATTTTCGCGGCGATGTCGTCGGTCGCCCGCGCGGTCTGGTTGGCGAGGCTCTTCACCTCCTGCGCCACCACCGCGAACCCGCGCCCGGCATCGCCCGCGCGCGCCGCCTCGATCGTCGCGTTCAGCGCGAGCAGGTTGGTCTGCCCGGCAATGTCGCGGATCAGCCCCAGGATCGACTCGATCGACTTCGCATGATCGCTCAGCGTTTCCGACATGCCGACCGCCTGGCCAGCCTGTGCCGATGCCCGATTGGCGATCTCGGCCGCGGCCTCTACTTCGGTCCGCGCATCCTCGATCGCGCGGATCAGGCCGGCGGCGGTCTGCGCCGCTTCGCGCATCGCCACCGCGGATTGCTCTGCGGCGGCCGCGACTTCGCTTGCCTTGCCAAGCACCGCGCGGGTCGACGCCGAGCTGCGCAGCGCCTGTTCGCGCAGCATATGCCCCTCGTCGGTCGCGGTCTCGACCATTGCCGCGATGCCGTCGCGGAATTCCGCCGCCAGCGTATCGCGCGCGACCTGCGCGGTATGCATCTGGTACCGGTTATAGATCGCGACGGTGATCTCGCCCTCCAGCGCCGACAGCCGCATCAGCGTGTCGATGAATACCGGCAGCTTCGGATCCGACCGATCGACCCGCCGCATCAACACGTCGAGCGCGGCGCGGTCGCTCGCGCTGATCATCGACAGCAGCGCCATCGGCGATACGTCGGCGACATACGCCGTCGCGACCGACCGCTCGATCGATTCGATCCAGGCGCGTCCACTCGTGTCCAGGAAGCGATTGCGCAGGAACGTGCAACCGATCTCGATCATCTGGTCGGTTTCGTGCGGCGCCCAGATCCGTTCGTCGGAAAAACACTGCAGCCACTGTTCCCAGAACGCCCTGGACACATGCGTGATCTCGGGCGCCAGCGCGGCCCAGACTTCGCGGCTCGCGCCGGTCAGCGATCCGTCGAAATCGAACACCCGCAGCCGCGCCATCAGGTCGACGGAAGCCGCGATCGAGCCGGGGGCCGGCAGGTCGTTGGTGGTCAAGACGGTGAACTCCGGATCGAATGTACGACGCCATCGCTACACGCCATGTCTTAAGGGCTGGTTAGGGATCGACGTCACGTCACGTGCATGGCCATCGTGTCCCGCACGGCATCACGCGCGTGGTGTCATGGGTTATCGGGCCGGCCCCAATGGGTTGCATCGCAGCACGCGGTGGCTAATAGGTCGCCCAATCTATATATTCTGGACCAAGCTGTTCTTGGTTCGTCATCTTCTGGTTCGAGGACTCCGCCCTTGGCATCGCGCAACCCGGCACGCCCGCTTTCTCCCCATCTGCAGGTCTATAAATGGGGCCCGCACATGCTGGTCTCGATCCTGCACCGCGTGACCGGCAGCGGGATGGCGACCGTCGGCAGCATCCTGCTCGTCTGGTGGCTCGCCGCGATCGCCGCGGGCGATCAGGCCTATGCGACCTTTGTCGACGTGTTCACCACCGACACCGGCCGGCTCAACATCCTCGGCTATGTCGTCGCGGTCGGGCTGACGCTGTCGCTGTTCCAGCACATGATGACCGGCATCCGGCACATGGTGCTCGATATCGGCGCCGGCTACGAACTGAAGCGCAACAAGATGGGCGCGATCGCGACGATGATCGCTTCGGTCGCGCTGACGGTCGTGTTCTGGCTCTACATGGGGATCAAGTAATGGGTTCGGGTACGGCAATCGGTCGCGTCCGCGGCCTGGGCAGCGCCAAGCACGGCGCGCATCACTGGTGGCAGCAGCGCCTGACGGCGGGCTCGAACCTGTTCCTCATGCTCTGGCTGATGATCTCGGTCGCGCGGATGCCCGGCTATGATTACGCCGCCGTCCACCTCTGGCTGCAGTCGGCCTGGGTCGCGGTGCCGATGGCGCTGCTGATCCTGTCGGTGTTCTATCACTTCCGTCTCGGTCTGCAGGTCGTGATCGAGGATTACCAGCATGGCGAGAGCCGTGTCGTGACGATGATCCTCCTCAACCTGTTCACCTTCACGCTGGGCGGCATCGCCCTGTTCGCGATCCTGAAGGTCGCCTTCTCCGGAGCCCCCGCCTGATGTCTGCCTACAAGATCATCGATCATACCTATGATGCGGTCGTCGTCGGTGCCGGCGGCTCCGGCCTGCGCGCGACGATGGGCATCGCCGAGAGCGGCCTGAAGACCGCGTGCATCACCAAGGTCTTCCCGACCCGTTCGCACACCGTCGCCGCACAGGGCGGCATCGCCGCCTCGCTCGGCAACAACTCGCCGGATCACTGGACCTGGCACATGTTCGACACCGTCAAGGGTTCCGACTGGCTCGGCGACCAGGACGCGATCGAGTATCTGTGCCGCGAAGCCCCGCAGGCGGTCTACGAGCTCGAACACGCCGGCATGCCGTTCAGCCGTAACGAGAACGGCACGATCTATCAGCGTCCGTTCGGCGGTCACATGCAGAACATGGGCGAGGGTCCTCCGGTCCAGCGCACCGCTGCCGCCGCCGATCGCACCGGCCACGCGATGCTCCACGCGCTGTATCAGCAGAGCCTGAAGTACAACACGGACTTCTTCGTCGAGTATTTCGCGCTCGACCTGATCATGGAAAACGGCGTCTGCCGCGGCGTCATCGCGCTGTGCATGGAAGACGGCTCGATCCACCGCTTCCGCAGCCACCAGACCGTGCTCGCCACCGGCGGTTACGGCCGCGTCTATTTTTCGGCGACCTCGGCGCACACCTGCACCGGCGACGGCAACGCGATGGTGCTTCGTGCCGGGCTTCCGTTGCAGGACATGGAGTTCGTCCAGTTCCACCCGACCGGCATCTACGGCGCAGGCGTTCTCATCACCGAGGGCGCACGCGGTGAGGGCGGTTACCTGACCAACTCCGAGGGCGAGCGCTTCATGGAGCGCTATGCCCCGTCGGCGAAGGACCTCGCCTCGCGCGACGTCGTCAGCCGCTCGATGGCGCTCGAAATGCGCGAAGGCCGCGGCGTCGGCAAGAACGGCGACCACATCTTCCTGCACCTCGATCACATCGATCCCAAGGTGCTCGCCGAGCGCCTGCCGGGCATCACCGAGACTGGGAAAGTCTTCGCCGGCGTCGATCTCACGCGTCAGCCGCTGCCGGTCACGCCGACCGTGCACTACAACATGGGCGGCATCCCGACCAACTTCCACGGTGAGGTCGTCAACCTCGTCGACGGCAACCCCGACGCAGTCGTCCCCGGCCTGTTCGCGGTTGGCGAGGCCGCGTGCGTCTCGGTCCACGGCGCCAACCGCCTTGGTTCGAACAGCCTGATCGATCTCGTGGTGTTCGGCCGCGCGACCGGCCTGCGGATCAAGGACACGCTGAAGCCCGGTACGGCGCACGCGCCGCTGCCCAAGGGGTCGGAAGATCTCGCGCTGACGCGTCTCGACCATTTCCGCAACGCGAGCGGCGGTTCGCCGACCGCGCAGATCCGTCTCGACATGCAGCAGACCATGCAGAAGCATTGCGCGGTGTTCCGCGACACCGAGCTGCTCAACCAGGGCGTCGAGAAGATGGCCGGGATCTACAGCCGGATGACCGACGTCGCGGTGAAGGATCGCAGCATGATCTGGAACACCGATCTGGTCGAGACGATGGAGCTCGACAATCTGATCGGCCAGGCGGTCGTGACGATGAACTCGGCGGCCAACCGCACCGAGTCGCGCGGCGCGCACATGCACGAGGATTTCCCCGAGCGCGACGACGCGAACTGGATGAAGCACACCATCACGACCTTCAACGGCTGGGGCGGTAAGGGCGGCGAGACCAAGATCGATTTCCGCCCGGTCCACGACTACACGCTCACCGACGACATCGACTACATCAAGCCCAAGAAGCGGGTATATTAATGACCTGGGCCATCATCGCGATCGGGTTCCTCGTGCCCGTCGCGGTGGGGCTGCTGACGCGCTTCCAACCGATGATCGCCGGCTTCCTATGGCCGGTGGTCGTCGCACTACTGACCGCGATCTACGTCTTCGGCATCGAACCCCGCGGCGTGGGCGAAGAACCCCAGAAGATAGCGATCACCTTCTACGCGCTCTTCTCGCTAGTAGGCGGCGTGCCGGGCGGCTTGGTAGGCTGGATCCTCCAGTACAAGCGCTCGACTAACGCTAGTTGAACCCACGCCCGTTCTCCTGCGAACGCAGGAGTCCAGGATCACAAATGCCGCGTTCCGTAACCCTGGACTCCTGCGTTCGCAGGAGAACGGGCGTGGACACTTCAGACCGCGAACATCTCCCCAAGCACCTCCAGCACCGCGCGCAGAGTCTGCGCATCGATCCGCCCCATCCGCTTGATCAACCGCCCCCGATCGATCGTCCGCATCTGATCCGGAAGTACCAGCCCGCTCGTCCCCTTGAACGTCACCGCGACCCGAAACGGCGCCGGATGGCTCCCCGTCGTCAACGGCGCGACGATCGCGGTCCGCAGATGATCGTTCATCTCGTCCGGTGAAACGACAAGGCACGGTCGTGTCTTCTGGATCTCGCTCCCCACCGTGGGATCGAGCGCCGCCAGCCAGATCTCACCCCGCTTCATGCGTCCCTCACCACGTCAGTGTCGCGTCATCAGCCACGCCCGCGCCAAGCCACTCTTGTTCCTCACCTGTCATGGCAAGCCCCGCCGCAGCCTCCGCCCAACCGCCCCGAGGGACACGCTCGGCTGGAGTCGCGATCAGCTTCCCATCTTCTACGCGCAGATCCATTGCCGCGCCGGTGGTCACGCCGATCGCCCCCAGGATCGACCGCGGTACGATCATCCCCGTCGAATTGCCCATTTTCCGTAACGACGTCCGCATCGCACATCCTCTTCGCCACACCGATACCACCGATGATGTGTACTAACAATGTTACCACGAAACCGCGAATATGCTGATATCCGGTAACCACCTCGGAACCCACTCCCCCCGCAAAAGTTTGCCGCGCATGACCGATACATCCCCCGCTTCGAACGCCCGCAACTACCCCTTGCTGGCCACCCCCCACATCCACCTCCACGGCCCCGTCGACGACGCGATGTACGACACGTTCAAGTCTCAACTCGTCGCCGCGCCCACCGAAGGCCCGCTGGTCGTCTCGATCACCACCCTTGGCGGCGACCCTGAAGTCGCGCGCGCGATGGGCGACAACATCCGCCTGCTCCGCGAATACACCGGCCGCGAGACGCTCTTCCTCGGCAAGGTCGCGGTCTATTCCGCCGGCGCGACGTTTATGTCCGCCTTCCCGGTCGACAGCCGCTTCCTCACCCGCAACAGCCGCATCATGGTCCACGAGCGCCAGATGCAGAGCACGATCGAACTCAACGGCCCGCTCAACACGCTCTCCTACACGCTCAAGGCGAAGCTCCACGAGATCGAGGACTCGATCAACATCCAGGAGGAAGGCTTCCGCGCGATCGTCGAGGGTTCGAAGGTATCGCTCGAGGAATTGAAGAAGAAGGCCCCCTCCAACTGGTACATCGAAGCCGAGGAAGCCCGCGACCTCGGGCTCGTCCTCGACATCATCTGACCCGGCACCTGCCGCTAACGCGACAGCGGGTGTGACGCATGTTGCACCCGCGAAGCTAAGGATTTGCGGGGAGGGCCCCTGTCATGTATCGGCTCTCGTAACCCTATAATCACACCACGGACGGACCGCTCGCAATGGCCGAATTCTCGCTCCCGAAAAACAGCGTCGTCAAGAAGGGCGTCAAGCACGCCTCGACCAGCCAGGGTTCGGGGGACAGCAAGCGTCTGAAATCGTTCAAGGTCTACCGCTACGATCCCGACAGCGGCGAGAACCCGCGCTACGATACGTTTGCGCTCGATCTCGACGATACCGGCCCGATGGTGCTCGACGCGCTGATCAAGATGAAGAGCGAGCAGGATTCCTCGCTCACCTTCCGCCGGTCGTGCCGTGAGGGCATCTGCGGCTCGTGCTCGATGAACATCAACGGCAAGAACGGCCTCGCCTGCACGACCGCGATCGAGGATTGCAAGGGCGAGGTCCAGATCACCCCGCTGCCGCACATGGACGTGATCAAGGACCTGGTCCCCGACTTCACGCACTTCTACGCGCAGTACTCGTCGATCAAGCCGTGGCTGCAGACCGTTACCCCGCCGCCCTCGGGCAAGGAGCGCCTCCAGTCGCCGGAAGACCGCTCGAAGCTCGACGGCCTGTACGAGTGCATCCTGTGCGCCTGCTGCTCGACCTCGTGCCCGAGCTACTGGTGGAACGCCGACAAGTTCTTGGGGCCGGCGATCCTATTGCAGGCCTATCGCTGGCTCGCCGACAGCCGCGACGAGATGACCGGCGAGCGTCTCGACGAACTCGAGGATCCGTTCCGCCTGTACCGCTGCCACACCATCATGAACTGCGCGAACGCCTGCCCCAAGGGGCTCAACCCGGCCAAGGCGATCGCCGAGATCAAGAAGATGGAAGCCGAACGGATCGTCTGATCCGGTTGGGGAGGGGGGGCGTGTTTCACTCCCTCTTCCCCGCCCCAATCCGATTTTCCCGCCGGTCCAGCTCTCCCGTCCCGCTCCCCCCGTTCGTGCTGAGCGAAGTCGAAGCACACGCCAGGGGCGGGGGATGGAATTTCCCAATGCTCTTCGACTTCGCTCAGGGCGAACGGTGTGGGGATCGAAGGACAGGTTCGTGACCACTGCTGCTCCCCAACCCCATTTCGTCGAAGCCGAAGACCCAGCCAACCCAGGCTGGCGCAGCTGGTCGCTCTCCGACCCAACCCGCTTCAACACCCTGCTCGGCCCCATGCTCTACCGCGTCGACGGCCACACCGTCCGCGTCCGCATCACCCCCGAGCATCGCCACTCGAACCTCCAGAACAACGTCCACGGTGGCGCGCTGCTCGCATTCATCGACGTAGCCCTGTTCGCGGCCGCCAGAGGCTTCGGCCTGATCACCGCCGGCACCGCGGTCACGCTCGATCTCAACACCCAGTTCATCGGCGGCGGCCGCGTCGGCGAGCCGATCGAGGCGCAGGTCGAGGCGCTCAAGGAAACCGGCCGCCTCTTGTTCCTCCGGGGCCTCGTGGTGCAAGGGGACGACGAAACGAAGATCGCCGCCTTCTCGGCCACGATCCGCAAGCCGTCGCCTAAGCCGCCAAAGGGCTGACCCCGGCCGCTATCACCACCCCGGCGAAGGCCGGGGCCCAATTGGGAAACGATCAGTGTTGAAGCGTCCCGCTCCGTTATCGAAACCTTTCCAATTGGGCGTCGGCCTCCGCCGGGGTGGTAAAGAGGTGGGGAAGTGACGGTACTTAAAGCCTATGAGGCGCTGGTCGCATCCGGCGAACTCCGCCCCGACCCCGAACAGTCCGCCGCCGCCGCGCGCCTGAACACCCTCGCCACCGAACTCGCCACCCCCAAGTCGACCGGCTTCTTCGCCCGCTTCTCCAAGAAACCAGACCCCCGCGGCGTCTACCTCTGGGGCGGCGTCGGCCGCGGCAAGTCGATGCTGATGGACCTGTTCTTCGCCAACGCCCCCGTCGAGAAGAAGCGCCGCGTTCACTTCGGCGAGTTCATGCTCGAGGTGCACGCGCGCATCGCCGCCGAACGTCGCAAGGAAGTCGGCGACCCGATCGTCCCCGTCGCCACCGCGATCGCCGACGAGACGCGGTTGCTCGCGTTCGACGAGATGATGGTCACCAACAGCCCTGACGCGATGATCCTCTCGCGACTGGTAACCTCGCTGCTCGATTCCGGCGTGACGATCGTCACCACCTCGAACCGCCCGCCCGCCGATCTCTACAAGAACGGCCTCAACCGCGAGCATTTCCTGCCCTTCATCGCGACCATCGAGCAGCGCCTCGACGTGCTCCCGCTCAACGGCCCGGTCGACTATCGCCGCGACCGTCTCGGCAGCCAGGACACATGGCTCGTCCCCAACGGCCCCGAGGCGACCGCGCAGCTTTCCGCTGCATTCTTCCGCCTCACCGACTTCTCGACCGACGACAGCGAGCACGTCCCGGCCGAAGACCTGATCGTCCAGGGCCGCACGCTGCGGGTGCCGAAGTCGCTCAAGGGCGTCGCGGTGTTCAGCTTCAAGAAGCTGTGCGGAGAGGCGAGGGGGGTGGCAGACTATCTCGCCATCGCGCGGAAGTTCCACACGGTCATCCTCGTCGGCATCCCCAAGCTCGGCCCCGAGAACCGCAACGAGGCGGCGCGCTTCGTCGCGCTGATCGACGCGCTGTACGAGCACAAGGTCAAGCTCCTCGCCGCCGCCGATGCGCAACCCGGCGACCTCTACGAAAGCGGCGACGGCAGGTTCGAGTTCGACCGCACGATCAGCCGCCTCGAAGAGATGCGCTCCGAGGACTATCTCGCCGAAGGCCACCTCTAATCCGATCCACACCACCCCGGCGAAGGCCGGGGCCTAGTTGGAAAGGTCGTCGTAACGATGAACTGCGCGCTGTTAGTACCGTCTCCCAACTGGGCCCCGGCCTCCGCCGGGGCGGGCCAGTTTGGGCAAGTCGATCTTATTGCGCATGCGAACCACTCGCAATAACAACCTGCTTTTGTCCTTTTAGCGGTTGCCGTAGCGGGATAATGCGCGTAACCGGCGTCACCAATCACCCCGCACATCAGACGGAGACGGATTGGAATGGCTCGCAAGAAGATCGCGCTGATCGGCGCCGGTAACATCGGCGGTACGCTCGCGCACCTCGCAGCACTCAAGGGCCTTGGCGATATCGTCCTGTTCGACGTCGCCGAGGGCATCCCCCAGGGCAAGGCGCTCGACCTGTCGCAGTGCGGCCCGGTCGAAGGCTTCGACTCGCAGATCACCGGCTCGAACGACTATGCCGACATCGCCGGCGCGGACGTCATCATCGTCACCGCCGGTGTCGCGCGCAAGCCCGGCATGAGCCGCGACGACCTGCTCGGCATCAACCTGAAGGTCATGAAGGCCGTCGGCGAGGGCATCAAGGCCAACGCCCCGAACGCGTTCGTGATCTGCATCACCAACCCGCTCGACGCGATGGTGTGGGCGCTCCGTGAGTTCTCGGGCCTGCCGCACCACATGGTGGTCGGCATGGCCGGCGTGCTCGACAGCGCGCGCTTCAGCCATTTCCTCGCCGACGAGTTCAAGGTCTCGGTCAAGGACGTCACCAGCTTCGTGCTCGGCGGCCACGGCGACACGATGGTCCCGGTCATCAGCTACTCGACGGTGTCGGGCATCCCGGTGCCCGATCTCATCGCGATGGGCATGTCGAGCCAGGAAAAGATCGACGCGATCGTCAAGCGCACGCGCGGCGGCGGCGGCGAAATCGTCGCACTGCTGAAGACGGGCTCGGCCTACTACGCGCCGGCGACCAGCGGCATCGCGATGGCCGAGGCGTATCTGTACGACCAGAAGCGCGTGCTTCCGGCCGCGGCGTATGTTTCGGGCGAGTACGGCCTTACCGATCTGTACGTCGGCGTGCCGGTGGTGATCGGTGCCGGCGGCGTCGAGAAGATCGTCGAGATCAAGCTGGACGACGAAGCGAAGCAGAACCTCACCGTGTCGGTCGATGCGGTGAAGGAACTGATCGTCGCCTGCAAGGGTATCGACGGTTCGCTGAATTAAAATGCGTCGCGAGCCTAACTTGTTTCCCCGCGAAGGCGGGGACCCAGTCTGGGCACCCGCCTTCGCGGGTGAACAAGGAGGCTCGCGGGTCGCATGAATACAGCCGGCTACGTCTACATAATGGCGAGCCGGCGCAACGGAACGATTTATCTCGGTGTCACCAGCGATCTCGCCGCACGATCCTACCAGCATCGTAACGGCCTGATCATCGGTTTCACGAAAACGCACCACTGCAAACTTCTAGTTTGGTATGAAGTGCATGACGATCTGGACAACGCGCGCCTGCGCGAACTTCAGATGAAGAAGTGGAACCGGCAGTGGAAACTGTCCGAGATCGAACGAATGAACCCCGACTGGAACGACCTGTTCGAGTCACTGTTTTAATCCTGTTCCCCAACGGGGACACAAGGAGCACTAGATGAGCATCCTCGTCGACAAGAACACCAAGGTCATCACCCAGGGTATGACCGGCGAAACCGGCAGCTTCCACACCAAGATGGCGCTGGAATACGGCACGCAGATGGTCGGCGGCGTCACGCCCGGCAAGGGCGGCACCACGCACCTCGACCTCCCGGTCTACAACACCGTCGCCGAAGCCAAGGCGATGACCGGCGCAACGGCGTCGGTCATCTACGTGCCGCCCCCCTTCGCCGCCGATTCGATCCTCGAGGCGATCGACGCCGAGATCGAGCTGATCGTCGCGATCACCGAGGGCATTCCCGTGCTCGACATGGTCAAGGTCAAGCGCGCGCTGTCGGGCTCCAAGTCGCGCCTCATCGGCCCGAACTGCCCCGGCGTGCTGACCCCCGGCGAGTGCAAGATCGGCATTATGCCCGGCTCGATCTTTAAGAAGGGCTCGGTCGGCGTTGTCAGCCGTTCAGGCACGCTCACCTATGAGGCGGTGTTCCAGACGTCGAACGCAGGCCTTGGTCAGACGACCGCGGTCGGCATCGGTGGCGATCCGGTCAACGGCACGAACTTCATCGACGTGCTCGAGCTGTTCCTCGCCGACGACGAGACGCAGTCGATCATCATGATCGGCGAAATCGGCGGCGACGCCGAGGAGCAGGCGGCACAGTTCCTCCGCGACGAAGCCAAGCGCGGTCGGTCGAAGCCGATGGCAGGCTTCATCGCCGGTCGTACGGCGCCTCCGGGCCGTCGCATGGGCCATGCCGGCGCGATCGTGTCGGGCGGCAAGGGTGACGCGGAGAGCAAGATCGCGGCGATGGAAGCTGCCGGGATCAAGGTCTCGGAAAGCCCCAGCCTGCTCGGCGAGACGCTGCTGAGCGTGTTGAAGGGCTGATTTAACTACCCCTCTTCCGTTCGGGGAGAGGGAAGGAGCTGCCTCTTGGCAGCGGAAGGGTGAGGGCACGTGACCGCCCGTGCCCTCACCCTCCCACCCGCAAGTGCGAGTGGGCCCCTCCCTCTCCCCCGCGGGGAGAAGGACACTGAGGACGAGAACGATGGGCTACGAAGGCCAGGATTTCAGCGATATCGCAGCCGGCGTCAGCCCGGCGTTCGTGGAGACGCTCTACGCCAAGTTCAACGCGGACCCGGCCTCGGTCGAATCCGGTTGGCGCGCGTTCTTCGAGGGTCTCGAAGGCTCCGCGCAGGGCCCGAGCTGGGAGAGCGCCCGCTGGCCGCTCACCACCACCGACGACCTGACCGCAGCGCTCGATCCGACCCAGATGGAGCCCGCGCCCAAGCCCGCAAAGGGGAAACCAGCCCCCGCCGCAGCGGCCCCCGCGCCCGTCTCGAAGGAAGAGATCGCCAAGGCCGCTGCCGACGCGATCCGCGCACAGCTGCTCGTCCGCACCTACCGCGTCCGTGGCCATCTCGCCGCCAACCTCGATCCGCTCGGCCTGTCCAAGCGTGAGATGCCCGAGGACCTGAAGACCGAATATCACGGCTTCTCCGACGCCGACATCGACCGGAAGGTCTATCTCGGCGGCACGATGGGCTTCGAATGGGTCTCGATCCGCGAGCTCGTCGACACGTTGCGCAAGAATTACTGCGGCAATGTCGGCCTCGAATACATGCACATCTCAGACGTCGAGGAGCGCCGCTTCCTCCAGGAGCGCATGGAGGGCCAGGACAAGGCGATCGAATTCTCCACCGACGGCAAGAAGGCGATCCTCACCAAGGTGATCCAGGCCGAGCAATGGGAGAAATTCCTCGGCAAGAAGTATGTCGGCACGAAGCGCTTCGGGCTCGACGGCGGCGAATCGATGATCCCCGCGCTTGAGTCCGTCATCAAGTATGGCGGCCAGATGGGCGTGCGCGAGCTCGTCATTGGCATGGCGCATCGCGGTCGCCTCAACGTGCTGGCCAACGTGATGGCCAAGCCGTTGCGCGTGATCTTCCACGAATTCGCCGGCGGTTCGGCCAACCCCGATGACATCGGTGGTTCGGGCGACGTGAAGTATCACCTCGGCACCAGCACCGATCGCGAGTTCGACGGCCACAAGGTTCACATGAGCCTGGTCGCCAACCCGTCGCATCTCGAAGCCGCCGACCCGGTCGTGCTCGGCAAGACGCGCGCGATCCAGACGCTCAACAACGATCTCAAGGATCACACCGCGGCGTTGCCCGTGCTGATCCACGGCGACGCGGCGTTCGCCGGGCAGGGGATCGTCTGGGAGTGCCTCGGCTTCTCCGGCATCCGCGGCTACAACACCGGCGGCTGCGTCCACTTCATCATCAACAACCAGGTCGGCTTCACGACCTCGCCGCAGTTCGCGCGCTCGTCGCCTTACCCGTCGGACGTCGCCAAGGGCGTCCAGGCGCCGGTCTTCCACGTCAACGGCGACGATCCCGAAGCGGTCACCTTCGCGACCAAGATGGCGATGGAATTCCGCCAGAAGTTCCACCGCGACATCGTCATCGACATGTGGTGCTATCGCCGCTTCGGTCACAACGAAGGCGACGAGCCGTCCTTCACGCAGCCGCTGATGTACGACATCATCCGCAAACACCCCGGCGTCTCGTCGGTGTACGGCGATCGCCTGATCAAGGAAGGCGTGATCGACCAGCCCTGGATCGACGAGAACGTGAAGCAGTTCACGCTCCGTCTCGAGGGCGAGTTCGAAGCCGGGTCCTCGTACAAGCCGAACAAGGCGGACTGGTTCGGCGGTCGCTGGACAGGCCTCAGTGCGCCCACCGACGGTGCGTCGGCTCGGCGCAACGTCGAGACCGGCCTCAGCACGAAGCTGTTCGACTCGCTCGGCCGCACGCTCACGACCGTCCCGGACAGCGTGAAGATCCACAAGACGCTGGCGCGTGTGATCGATGCCAAGCGCGAGATGTTCAAGTCGGGTAAGGGCTTCGACTGGGCGACCGGCGAAGCGCTCGCGTTCGGTGGCTTGCTCTCGGAAGGCTATGGCGTCCGTCTTTCGGGTCAGGATTCGGGCCGTGGCACCTTCTCGCAGCGCCACGCGGTGTGGGTCGACCAGACCGACGAGCACAAGTACGTGCCGTTGCAGGAGATCGAACACGGCAATTTCGAGGTGCTCGACAGCCCGCTGTCCGAATACGGCGTGCTCGGGTTCGAGTACGGCTACGCGCTCGCCGACCCGAAGACCTTGGTCCTCTGGGAGGCGCAGTTCGGCGATTTCGTCAACGGCGCGCAGATCATGATCGATCAGTTCATCACGTCCGGCGAGTCGAAGTGGCTCCGCGCCAACGGCCTCGTGATGCTGCTCCCGCATGGCTACGAAGGGCAGGGGCCAGAGCATAGCTCGGCACGTCCCGAGCGCTTCCTCCAGTCCTGCGCGGACGACAACATCCAGGTCGCGAACTGCACCAGCCCGGCGAACTATTTCCACCTGCTTCGCCGGCAGATGCATCGCAACTTCCGCAAGCCGTTGATCGTGATGACGCCGAAGTCGTTGCTGCGTCACAAGCTGGCGGTCTCGAATGCCGAGGATTTCCAGGGCGACAGCCACTTCCGCCGTCTGCTGTCGGATACCAATCCGGCCGCCGACGTCGATACGAAGCGTCTGGTCCTGTGCACCGGCAAGGTCGCGTACGACCTGATCGAGGCACGCGATGCGGCGGGTGACACCGACACGCAGATCGTCCGCGTCGAACAGCTCTATCCCTTCCCCGGCAACCCGATCGCCGAGCGCGTCGCACGGATGCCGAACCTGGAAGAGATCGTCTGGGCGCAGGAAGAGCCGAAAAACAACGGCTATTGGTTCTTCGTCGAGCCGCTGATCGAGGAGGCGCTGGCAACGGTCGACTCCCGCGTAAAGCGCGCGCGCTACGCCGGGCGCAACGCCTCGGCATCGCCCGCGACCGGCCTGATGAAGCGTCACCAGGCCGAACAGGGCGCGCTCGTCGCCGACGCGCTCGGCCACTCCGTCCGCGACGAAATCCGCCGCACCCGCGCAAACTGATTGAACCCGCACCCTGGGTTCCTGCGAAAGCAGGAACCCAGGGTGCGGCAGAGTAACCCTAGGCCCCTGCGTCCGCAGGAGCACAAAAGGTAGAAGCAAACATGGCAACCGAAGTCACCGTCCCCGTCCTGGGTGAATCGATCACCGAAGCCACCCTCGGCGAGTGGCTGAAGCAGCCCGGCGACCCCGTCGCGGTCGACGAGCCGATCGCCAGCCTCGAGACCGACAAGGTCTCGGTCGAGGTCCCGTCGCCGGTCGCCGGCGTCATGGGCCAGCACGCCGTCGCCGTCGGCGACACCGTGCAGGTCGGCGCGATGCTCGCCACGATCGACTCGGGTGACGGCGCCGCCGCTGCTCCTGCCAAGGCTCCCGAGCCCGCCGCGACGGCAACGCCAGCCGCTCCCGCCAAGGACGAGTCCGGCGCAGGTTACGGCGACCAGCCCGGCGCAGGCACGAGCGACTCGCCCGCCGCGCTCTCCCCGTCGGTCCGCCGCGCGGTGCTCGAGCACGGCGTCGACCCCGGCACCGTCAAGGGTACCGGCCGCGACGGTCGCATCACCAAGGAAGACGTGACCGCCGCCGCGTCGAGCAAGCCAGCGCCTGCGCCCGCCGCAGCGCCCGCCCCGGCAGCAGCCCCCGCCGCTGCTTCGGGTCGTGGTGAGGAACGCGTGCGCATGACGCGCCTCCGCCAGACGATCGCCAAGCGCCTCAAGGAAGCGCAGAATACGGCGGCCATGCTGACGACGTTCAACGACGTCGACATGACCGCAGTGATCGAGGCACGCGCCAAGTACAAGGACCTGTTCGAGAAGAAGCACGGCGTCCGCCTCGGCTTCATGGGCTTCTTCGTGAAGGCCGCGACGATGGCGCTGCGCGACATCCCGTCGGTCAACGCGTCGATCGACGGCGACGACATCGTCTATCACGACTATGCCGACATCTCGGTCGCGGTCTCGTCGCCGGGCGGCCTCGTCGTCCCGGTGATCCGCGATGCCGACCAGATGTCGGTCGCGACGATCGAGAAGACGATCGGCGACTTCGGCAAGCGCGCCAAGGAAGGCGCGCTCAAGATGGACGAGATGAAGGGCGGCACCTTCACGATCTCCAACGGCGGCGTGTTCGGATCGCTGATGTCGACCCCGATCATCAACCCGCCGCAGTCCGCCGTGCTGGGCCTCCACCGCATCGAGGAGCGCCCGGTCGTCGTCAACGGCCAGATCGTCATCCGCCCGATGATGTACTTGGCGCTCAGCTACGACCACCGCCTGATCGACGGCCGCGAAGCCGTGACGTTCCTGGTGGCGCTGAAAAATGCTATCGAGGATCCGACCCGTATCCTGATCGACCTGTGAGGTAGCGATGAACTGGCGCGACCATATCCATTCGGATCCTGAAATCCTCGGCGGCAAGCCCGTGGTGAAGGGGACGCGGATATCGGTCGAGCTGATCCTCGAATATTTCGCAGAAGGGGCATCCTTCGAGCAGATACTCGAAGCGTATGACCATATTACGGAAGCCGATATCCGAGCCGCGGTCGCCTTTACACACGACTTGCTTGTCAAGGAATCGTCCGCGGCTCGCCGGGAAGCAGCCTGATCGGTGCGGTTTCTCGCCGACGAGAACATGCACAAGGGCGTTGTGATGCGCCTTCGGGCCGCTGGTCTCGACGTAGAATGGATCAGTCACTCGACTCCCGGAGTTAGCGATCGGCACATTCTTCTGAGGCCGGACATCGGGCAACAGGTGTTGATTACAGGCGACAGCGATTTTGGCGACCTGATCTTCAATGGCGGGATGCCGTCACCGAACGCCATTTTCTACGTCAGGCTGGCGCATCTGCTGGTCGAACTCACCGCCGATCGTCTCCTCGCGTTGGTTGAACGCGGTGGCTTCGAAGGCCACATCATTACCATAACCAAGGACGGCGAACGCAGGAAGCCGTTCCCCGCTGGAGCATAACATGGCTGACTACGACTATGACGTCCTCGTGATCGGTGCGGGCCCCGGCGGTTACGTCGCGGCGATCCGTGCAGCGCAGCTCGGCCTGCGCACCGCCTGTGCCGAGTCCCGCGAGACGCTCGGCGGCACCTGCCTCAACGTCGGCTGCATCCCGTCCAAGGCACTGCTCCACGCCTCCGAGATCTACGAGGAGGCCAAGGGCGGCCACATGACGAAGTTCGGCATCGACTTCCAGGGCGTCACGCTGAACCTCGACCAGATGCACGCCGAGAAGGCCAAGGCCGTCAAGGAACTGACCGGCGGCGTCGAATTCCTGTTCAAGAAGAACAAGGTGACCTGGCTCAAGGGCAAGGCCGCGTTCCAGGATGCGCACACCGTCGAGATCGCCGGCCAGAAGGTCACCGCGAAGAACATCGTCATCGCCACCGGCTCGAGCGTGATGCCGCTCCCCGGTGTCGAGGTCGACCAGACGACGGTCGTCGACAGCACCGGCGCGCTCGCCCTTCCGAAGGTCCCCGAGCACATGGTCGTCATCGGCGGCGGCGTGATCGGTCTCGAACTCGGCAGCGTCTGGCGTCGCCTCGGCGCGAAGGTCACGGTCGTCGAGTTCGTCGACCAGATCCTCCCCGGCTTCGACGGCGAAGTCCGCCGCGAGACCGCCAAGCTCTTCAAGAAGCAGGGCATGGAGCTGAAGCTCTCGACCAAGGTCACCGGCGTCACCGTCGCTGACGGCGTCGCGACCGTCACCGTCGAGCCCGCCGCGGGTGGCGCGGCCGAGACGCTGACCGCCGACGCGGTGCTCGTTTCGATCGGGCGGAAAGCGAACGTCGACGGCCTCAACCTCGAAGCCATCGGCCTCGAGCTCAACAAGCGCGGCCAGATCGAAACCGACCACTCGTTCCGCACCAAGGTCGACGGCGTCTGGGCGATCGGCGACTGCATTCCCGGCCTGATGCTCGCGCACAAGGCCGAGGACGAGGGCGTCGCGGTCGCGGAAAACATCGCCGGCCAGACCGGCATCGTCAACGAGGACGTCATCCCGAGCGTCGTCTACACGATGCCCGAGATCGCCGGCGTCGGCCTCACGGAAGAAGCCGCCAAGGCGAAGACCGAGATCAAGGTCGGCAAGTTCCCGTTCGCCGCGAACAGCCGCGCCAAGACCAACCGCGACACCGACGGGTTCGTCAAGATCATCGCCGACGCCAAGACCGACCGTGTCCTCGGCGTCTGGATCGTGTCGTCGCTGGCGGGAACGCTGATCGCCGAAGCCGCCATCGCAATGGAATTCGGCGCGACCAGCGAGGACATCGCCTACACCTGTCATGCGCATCCCACGCATGCCGAGGCGATCAAGGAAGCCGCGATGGCAGTGCAAGGCAAGCCCATACACATTTAGCAAAAGCTAAATGCGTATCTGAGGGGCGTGCCCGGCCGGCGGCACTCCAGCGCCGTCCGACGACAGGGGCTTTGCCCCTGTCCGGCCAAGCAGGGCTTCGCATCTGCGAGTGAAGTAAGTTCGAGAGGGCGTCGGTGGCAATCCACCGGCGCCCTCTTTGCGTTTGCAGCGAGAGAGTTGAAGGTGCAGCGCGAGGGCGGCGAAGGCGAAGGCGAAGGCAAGGGGGCAAAGGTTGAGTTCGATCGGGGGGGATGGATGTTGCCGCAGTTCGCCAGTTCGCCAGTTCGCCAGTTCGCCAGTTCGCCAGTTCGCCAGTTCGCCAGTTCGCCAGTTCGCCAGTTCGCCCACGCCCCGTCCACCCGCAAACCCCAACTCACCCCTTCCCGTCATCCCGGCGAACGCCGGGACCCACGGTTACGGTGGACCCAATGATATCCCCCCATCACTATCCGGTCCGCGACCATGGGTCCCGGCGTCCGCCGGGATGACGGGGGGTAGGAGGGGTAGGGGAAGGAGGTTAGGGGGCAGGGGCGCGATCAAGTGGCAACGTTAACCGCCGCAAGCTCACGATCTGCAAGGTCTTTGACGGCATCACCCACACCAGGCCCTAAGCTCCGGTTTCCTTTAAAACTCACCCACCTACACCCCCTTCCGTCATCCCGGCGAACGCCGGGACCCACGGTTACGGCGGACCCAGCGATATCGCCCCACCATCGCCCGGTCCGCGACCATGGGTCCCGGCGTCCGCCGGGATGACGGGGAAGAGGAACGCAATAACCGAGCGCGATCAGAGTGGCGCGCAACGCGCGGCGAGGCCCGTCAAGGCAAACCCACCCAAACCAAAAACCCGCAAACTTCCGCCCCCGCACCCCCAACCGGAACCAATCCTTAGCAAAGCCAACCTATTAGTCCGCGCAACGAACGAACAAGCAGGTTTCCGTGGCGCTCGATCTCTCCACTCTCTACGTCGTCGCAGGCTTCGGCATGCTGGTCGCCGGGTTCATCCACCTCATCCCCCTCGCGACCGGTCGGTTCGGATCGTGGGCAGGGCTATGGGGCGCCGGCCACCTGATCGCGGGTTGCGGCGCGCTGATGGCGGTGCTCAACGATCGGATCGGCCTCCCCTGGGCGCCCAGCATCGGCAACCCCGCGGTGGTGATGGGCTATGCGCTGATCGCCGGTGCGGTCGTGAAGTTCAGCCGTCCCGACGCGCGCCTCACGTCGATGCTCGCGATCGCCGCGGTCCTTGGCCTGCCGCTGTGGTTCACGCACGACCCGGCGCATTTCCACCTCCGCGTCGCCTATCTCAGCGTCATCCGCGCCGGGTTCGACCTCGTCGTGGTGATCGTCGCCATCCGTCTCGCGCGCCGTGACTCGCTACAGACCGGCTGGATCGTCGCCGCGCTGTTCGCGGTCACCATACCGATGTTCCTCGGCCGCGCCTGGCTCGCTTACGGCGACCGCATCGGCACGCAGTTGACCGGCCGTCACGACGATCTCGGCGCCTGGCTCGCGGCCGGCCAGATCGCCTTCATCATCTTCCGCGCCTTCTCGCTCCTGATCCTCCAGGCCGAGCGTGGCCAGAACCTGCTGCTCGATCAGATGGAGCGCGACTGGCTCACCGGTGCGTTCAACCGCGCTGGCCTGGACCGCATCGCGCAGACCTTCGCCGGCCGCCATGCGCCACGCACGCTGACGGTGATGATGCTCGATCTCGATCGCTTCAAGACGCTCAACGACACGCTCGGCCACGCCGCCGGCGACGCCGCACTCCGCAGCTTTGCAGAGATCGCCCACGACGCCGTCGGCCGACAAGGCCACCTGATCCGTTGGGGCGGTGACGAGTTCGTCTGCGTGCTGCCCGACATCCCGGCGGCGCAGGCCACCATGATCGGCAACCGTATCGCCACCCGGTTCGCGCAGGCCATGGCACCGCGCATGGCCACGCATGGCACGCTCGGCGTCAGCATCGGCGTCGTCGAAGGCGAGCCCGACACGCCGATCGTCGACCTCATCGCAGGCGCAGACCGCGCGATGTACCTCGCAAAGGGCGACCGCCGCCAACCGGCCATCTACATAAAGGCAGCCTGAGCCGCGCGTTTCGGATCGCCCCGAAAGGGCCGCAACGCCACGCGCGGCGTCGCGGCCCTGCACACTCAAGCGGCAGGCGGGTCCTTCTTCGCGGTCGGCTTGCCGAACCCGACGAACAACCGCTCCAACCCCACCGTAACCGAGTCCAGCACCTTCGCGAACTCCGGCGGCAGCGCGTTCGTGTCGCTCCGTGGCGGCTCCCGCGTCTCCCCGGCGAACGGACCATTGCCCTGCGGCTTGGTGGACTCCGTCGCCACGTCCGGCTCGACCTTCGACGCTGCAGGCTCAGCATGTGCCGAGGACGAGGCAGGGGAAGGCGGGGCAGGGGGCGTCGGCGGCGTAGGCCGGGCGCTCGACTTCGCGTCGTGCTTCGAGATAGCCGTCGCCGCAGCCATCAGCCCCGCCGCGATCATCTGCCGCCCGACCGGCGTCCCCATCTGCCGCGCGATGGTAGCAGCGATCCCCGCGAACGGCGCGCCGCCTTCATGCTTGCGACCCTCGTGCTTCCGGCCCTCATGCCTGTGCGCGCCATGCTTGTGCGCGTCATGCGCATGGCCCTCATGGCCCTCATGCCCAGCACCCGAGTGCCCCTGAGCCGCCGCCATCTCGGCCTCGCGCTCGCGCCGCTTCCGCTCGTCCTTCTTCTTGCCCATGTCGTCCTCTGTGCCATTCCGCGTCTGTGTGTACGAACAAGATAATACACCGATACCGGAGTGCAACCCCGGCGCCTTCGCCCCGTCCAGCCGCGACGGTCGCTCAGTTGCCGGACCACGCGCCCGGCAATCGCCACGTCACCTTTTGCGTCGCGTGGCTGACCATCGGCTTGCTGTCGAAGCCAAGCGCCGGCGTGTAGCGCGCATGCCGCATGATCGCGCTGCAGGCCGCCTTGTCGAGTTCGACCTCGCCGCTCGTCACCACGGGCCGGCAATCCGCAACCCGCCCATCGAGGCCGATCGTCCACAGGACCGTCGAGGTCCCTTGCGCACCCTTGCCGACGATCGTCCTCGGGTAATCGTCGGGCCCGATCCAGTATTCGGGCCGCGTCGTCGCCTTGGCAGGCTGGGCGATCCGCGCACGCTCGGTCGGGTCGATCCCCCACTGCTTCGCCGTCGAATCATTGCATTTGGCCAGGGCCTCGAACGCCGCCTTCGCATTCGGCATCGCGAACGCCCAGCCCGACATCTTGTCCGGGGCGATGCGCAGGACGGCATCGGCGGGCAGCGTTTCGAACAGCGTGGCATCGACCTGCATGCGCGTCATCCGCTTCCCTGAAGCCTGCGTCGGATAGCTCTCGTACCGGCTGTCATCCGATCCCCCGCCGACTATGCCGATCTTCGCCTGGCCCAGCCGCATCGTCACGCCACGATCGTTGGTGTAGACCATCAGCTCGAGCGTGGACGCCAGCGGCAGCCGACGCAGCGCGAGAATCGTCTCCGCCTTGCCGGTGCCATAGGTGCGGCCGAGCATGCAGGCGGTCGCGCCAAAATCGATGTTCCACTTGCCCGCCGGCGTCAACGGCGCGGCCGCGGTCGGCTCGGCCAGCGCCGCGGCGGCGGCCAGCCCCAGCATCAGCGGCATCCGGAAATACTCGTCATCGCATCATCCCCTTGCACCCCGTCACGTTTGCCGGTTCTCCAAAATACGCCGCCTGGTTGCAAGCCGCGTCGACGCCTCGATCGCCCGCCGCGCAATCGGCCGCGCAATCGATCGTCCCGGATGAACTGGCACCCGGCCTCATGCATTCCTATCTCTCCCACTAGTCTCCCGATCAGAACAGAAGTAGAACCAGCCTCATGCTGACAAAGATTTCCGTACGCGGCGCGCGCGAGCACAACCTCAAGGACGTCGACATCGACATCCCCCGCGACACGCTCACGGTGATCACCGGCCTCTCGGGTTCGGGCAAGTCGAGCCTCGCCTTCGACACGATCTACGCCGAGGGCCAGCGCCGCTACGTCGAGAGCCTCAGCGCCTATGCCCGCCAGTTCCTCGAACTGATGCAGAAGCCCGACGTCGACCACATCGAGGGCCTGTCGCCCGCGATCTCGATCGAGCAGAAGACGACATCGCGCAACCCGCGCTCGACCGTCGCCACCGTCACCGAGATCTACGACTATATGCGCCTGCTCTGGGCGCGCGTCGGTATCCCGTACTCGCCCGCCACCGGCGAACCGATTGCGGCGCAGACCGTCAGCCAGATGGTCGACCGCGTCATGGCGCTCCCCGAAGGCACGCGCCTGTACCTGCTCGCCCCCGTCGTCCGCGGCCGCAAGGGTGAGTACCGCAAGGAACTCGCCGAGTGGCAGAAGGCAGGCTTCGCGCGCGTTCGGATCGACGGCACGATCCACGACATCGACGAAGCCCCCGCGCTCGACAAGAAGTACAAGCACGACATCGAAGTCGTCGTCGACCGCCTCGTCGTCGGCGGCGAGATCGCCACGCGCCTCGCGGAATCGTTCGAAACCGCGCTGAAACTCGCCGACGGCCTCGCCTATGTCGACCCCGCCGACCCGGTCGAGCCGCACACCCCCAAGTCCGAGATCCTCGGCAACAACGCCCCCGACGGTCGCATCGTGTTCAGCGAGAAATTCGCCTGTCCGGTCAGCGGCTTCACCATCTCCGAGATCGAGCCGCGCCTGTTCTCGTTCAACGCCCCACAAGGCGCATGCCCGGCCTGTGACGGCCTGGGCGAGAAACTGCTGTTCGACGAAGACCTCGTTGTCCCCAACCACATGCTCAGCATCAAGAAGGGCGCGGTCGTGCCCTGGGCGAAATCCAACCCGCCGTCGCCCTATTACATGCAGGTCCTCGGCAGTCTCGCGCGCGAATTCAAGTTCGACATCGAGACCCCCTGGTCCGACCTCCCGCAGGAGGTCCAGAGCGTCATCCTGCACGGCTCGAAGGGCAAGCCCGTCACGCTCACCTTCATCGACGGCAAGAAGAAATACGACGTCAGCAAGCCGTTCGAGGGCGTCATCGGCAACCTCAACCGCCGCATGCTCCAGACCGACTCCGCCTGGATGCGCGAGGAGCTCAGCAAGTACCAGTCCGCCGCCCCCTGCGAGGTCTGCGGCGGCGCGCGCCTGAAACCCGAAGCGCTCGCGGTCAAGATCGCGATGAAGGACATCTCCTACGCCACGCATCTCTCGGTGGTCGACGCGCTCCAGTTCTTCACCGACATGCCGCAGCATCTCGGCGACCAGCAGAACGCGATCGCCGAACGCATCCTCAAGGAGATCGTCGAGCGACTGGGCTTCCTCAACAATGTCGGCCTCGACTACCTCAACCTCGACCGCACCAGCGGCACACTGTCAGGCGGCGAGTCCCAGCGCATCCGCCTCGCGTCGCAGATCGGCAGCGGCCTGTCCGGCGTGCTCTACGTCCTCGACGAGCCCTCGATCGGCCTGCACCAGCGCGACAACGACATGCTCCTCAAGACGCTCCGCCGTCTGCGCGATCTCGGTAACACCGTGCTCGTCGTCGAGCATGACGAGGACGCGATCCGCACCGCCGACTACATCATCGACATGGGCCCCGGCGCCGGCGTCCGCGGTGGCCAGGTCGTCGCGCAGGGCACACTGAAGCAGATCCTCAAGTCGAAAGGCAGCATCACCGCCGACTATCTCAACGGCACGCGCGAAGTCCCCGTCCCCGCCACGCGGCGCAAGGGCAATGGCAAGAAGCTCACCGTCCACAACGCGGTCGCCAACAATCTGCGCGGCGTCACCGCCAGCCTGCCGCTCGGCACCTTCACCTGCATCACCGGCGTGTCCGGCTCGGGCAAGTCGAGCTTCACGATCGACACGCTCTACGCCGCCGCCGCACGCGAGCTGAACGGCGCGCGCATCGTCCAGGGCAAGCACGACAAGATCACCGGCCTCCAGTATCTCGACAAGGTCATCGACATCGACCAGTCGCCGATCGGCCGCACCCCGCGCAGCAACCCCGCCACCTACACCGGCAGCTTCACGCAGATCCGCGACTGGTTCGCCGGCCTGCCGGAATCGCAGGCGCGCGGCTACAAGCCCGGCCGTTTCAGCTTCAACGTCAAGGGCGGCCGCTGCGAGGCGTGCCAGGGCGACGGCGTGCTCAAGATCGAGATGCACTTCCTCCCCGACGTCTACGTCACCTGCGACGTCTGCCACGGCGCGCGCTACAATCGCGAGACGCTCGAGGTGAAGTTCAAGGGCCATTCGATCGCCGACGTGCTCGACATGACGGTCGAGGACGCCGCCGAGTTCTTCAAGGCGGTCCCCCCGATCCGCGACAAGATGGCGATGCTGGTCGAGGTCGGCCTCGGCTACGTCAAGGTCGGCCAGCAGGCGACGACGCTCTCGGGCGGCGAAGCGCAACGCGTCAAGCTCGCCAAGGAACTCTCGCGCCGCGCCACCGGCAACACGCTGTATATCCTAGACGAACCCACCACCGGGCTCCACTTCGAGGACGTACGCAAGTTGTTGGAGGTCCTCCACGCGCTGGTCGAGCAAGGCAACACGGTCGTCGTGATCGAACACAATCTCGACGTCATCAAGACCGCCGACTGGGTCCTCGACCTGGGCCCCGAAGGCGGCGTCAAGGGCGGCGAGATCATCGCCGAAGGCACGCCGGAGAAGGTGGCAAAGGCCAAGGGCAGCTTTACGGGGAAGTATCTGGCGCCGTTGCTGGAGAAGCGGGTAGTGGCGGCGTAATGGCGATCGAAGAAATTAAACGCAAACTGTTCGTGTCTTATAGTTGGACCGATCAAAAGCATATGGATTGGGTAATCCAACTTGCTACTGATTTGCGAACAAACGGGATAGATACTGTTCTTGACAAGTGGCATCTGAGAGAGGGTCAGGATGCTCATGCATTTATGGAGCAAATGGTTACAGATGCAGATGTAAACAAAGTTATTATTATAAGCGACCGGAAGTATGCGGAGCGCGCGGATCAGCGCGTCGGTGGTGTTGGTGCCGAATCTCAGATTATGTCAAGTGAACTGTACGGAAAAGTTGACCAGACCAAGTTTGTTGCCATATGTCGCGAAAATGACGAAAATGACCGAGCAATACTACCCGCATTTCTTCGATCCCGTATCTATATAGATTTTGTTAATGACGATTTGTATGAGGATCGTTTAGAGCAACTATTGAGATGGTGTTACGATAAGCCCTTGTATATTGAACCAGAAATTGGGCAGCCCCCGGCTTTCAGTGATAATAACATATCTCCGGTCATTCGCCGTCAAGCAGAATTTAGCCGAATAACCCGCACTCAACCGGACGGATCGGGTAGTGTAAGCGCGGTAGTAGAGTTCTTTCGTAATATATCGACTGATGAGGCTCTGCCATTTTCTCAAGATGTTGAAGGTGTGCCAAAGGACGAGCAGATCTATAACGATATTCTCGCGTTGCCGGGCTTGATTTCACGCGTAATTACGGTGTTTGAGCAGTCCGTGCGAAAGAGCGAGCTTTCGGCTCAAACTGCTAGCGATGAAATGCATCGCTACCTCGAGCGATTGCTTTCAAAATACGAAGGCGGAAATACCAACTGGAGTGGGGATTTCGTAAAATTTTACGGGCAATTCATGCTTGTAGCGTCGGTAGCCGTTCTTATGGACAATGGTCACGGGCAGGCGGCTGACGCAATACTGGCCGAGCCGTTTGTTTTGGATGAGCATGGCGGCATGACCGCCAAAAGCGTATCGTTTGGTCGGATAGGATCCTATCTACGCTCACTTGAGGCACGAAACGACCGTCTTAAGCTTAGGCGGCTTTCTTTACATGGAGACCTGATTAAACAAGTATGCGATACTGCGGGATTTAGTTTCAGGAACTTTGTACAAGCTGACATAGCCCTGTTCATTCGATCCGCTAATTCAGGAGACCGTTGGTGGCCAGACTCGGCGGTATATGTTTCAGACGCACATGGCGTACTGCCATGGTACATTCGAGCAACAAGTTCAAAAAGTAGAAGCTCGATCCTAAGTTTGCTGGGCCTGAAAACGAAAGCTGATTTAGCGGCGCTGATAGAAAAGTTTAATACGAGACAAATCAAGAATCCGGAGTGGAGCGGAGCTTGGTCTTCTGTTGACGTTGTTCAGCTAACCAATCTTGTTGCAATACTTGAGTCGTGGAAGGACTAAAGCCCCGCCGCCTCTCGCAAAGCCGCATTGATCCGCCCTTGCCAGCCCGGCCCGCCCTCGCGAAACTTCGCCAGTACGTCCGGGTCGATCCGCAACGTCACTTGCTGCTTGGCCCGGTCGCGCAGCGGCGGGCGACCCTTTACGACGCCGTTTGGTCCCAGATAGCCCGTCGCCGGCCGGATCACCTTGCCGTTGATCGCCAATTCGGCATGTTCGAACATCTCGTCCGTCCACTCCGGCGCGTCGTCGTTGGGATCAAGCGAGGTAGCGTTCAAATCGCGTGCGTTCTCGGGCATTGGCCTTCCTCATCGATACGACGCGCCGACCGTCTTCGGCATCGACCCATATTACCACGACCATGCGATCTTCGAGCATGCCGATCGTCGAATAGCGGCGCTCGGGATACGCGACGCGCTCGTCCTCGAACTCGAAAACCGTCCCCGCAAACACCTTGCCTGCATCGGCGAAGTCCAGACCTCGCTCCGCCAGCGTCCAAGCGCGCTTTACCGGGTCGAAGCTGATCTCCACATCCGACCCTTTAGGTAACTACAACAATGTGACCGTCAATGAGAGCATAGCGTGGCATCACACACAGCAAGGGTAATCGCATCGGTAACGGACGCATCTCGGTCGCCAGCGCAAAGCGGAACCCCTGCCGCCGACCGTCCGTTTCCGACGCTGCATCAAAGGACATTCCCATGACCAAGCCTCACCCGCACAAGCCCGCCCCCAGCCCCAAGCCAAAGGCCAAGACCTTCGGCATCAACGCGCTGTCGATCGGGGCCGCGGCGATCGCTCTCGGGGGTGCGTTGCTGGCGGTGTTCCTGCGGTCGAAGGCCAACCCCGCCGAGCATGCCGCGCCCGATCTCGCGCTCGACAAGCCCCGCCCGGGTGCGACCGATCGCGCGCCCGACGCCTTCCGCCCCGACCCCACTGCGGTCCCCACCAAGGCCGAGCGCGAGTCGCTCCGCCCGGCCACCGGCCCGGCCCCGTCGTTCGCCGCGGATCGCGGCTCGACGCTCGGCTGAGACGCCTTCCTGATCCTCCCCCGCAAGGGGGAGGTGGCTGGCGCTTGCCAGACGGAGGGGGAGGGGGCGACCACCTTCGTTCCGTGTCCTCCCCCTCCGTCACCTGCGGTGCCACCTCCCCCTCCGTCACCTGCGGTGCCACCTCCCCCTGGCGGGGGAGGATCGCAATGGCCCGGCCCGTCAAAGCTGATCTCAACGCCACCGCCCCTGCTCCGTCACCCCGGACTGGTTCCGGGGTCCACGGTTCCGCGAACTCGATAGCGGCGGTGTGCGGAACGGTGGATACCGGAACAAGGCTCTCCTGAGCAAAGCCGAAGGGTCCGGTGTGACGGGAGAGGGGCCATCATATCCCCCCGTGTTCTCCTGCGGACGCAGGAGCCCAGGACCAAGCGGGACAGCACTCGTGGCTCCTGGACCCCCGCGTTCGCGAGGGAACAAGACCGCAACTCCAACCCACCGCGGCATCCCGCACCTACCCCATAAAACCGCTGTCCTACACACCCCGATCCGGCATACCTGATCGGTCCTCTCTCAGGCGAGGATCGATCATGGCAAACGCACCCACCCCGGCCGATCCGCGACCCTGCCACTTGGCCAGGCGCGCGGTCCCCGCGCCCAGGCCGCGATACGAACCCCCAATCCCCGACCATCTCCCAGACGCGGTCCGCCACGTCATGGCGTGGCAAGCGCATGTCGACGCCGGCCGCATCGGCAACCGCATCCCCGTATCGCCCGAGATCGCCGCCAACCGCGACCGATGGACCGCACTCGCCCGGACCATGCGCAAGTGACCGCCGCTCTCCATGACCAGGGTGTCGACGCGCCGCCCATCGACTCCTTCACGCGGCAACATCGCCAGCGCATCGACGGCTGGTCGCCCGAGCGCCAGCGCGGCTTCCTCGAACGCATCGCCGAGGGCGCAACCGTCGACGAGGCGACCGCCAGCGTCGGCCTGTCGCCACGCGCCGCGTACAGCCTGCGCCGCCGTGCAGCGGGCGCGGCGTTCGCGCTCGGCTGGGACGCCGCCAAGCTCGTCGCGCGGCCGATCGTCGCCGAGGCGCTGTTCTGCCGCGCGATGCTCGGCCAGATCGAGCGTCTCACGAAGCCCGACGGCGACGTGATCGAACGCCACCGCTTCGACAACCGCCTCGCCATGTCGCTGCTCGCCCGGCTCGATCGCCATGCCGAGGAGAGCGAGACCACCAATGCCGCCGCACGCCTGATCGCGACCGAGTTCGACGCGTTCCTCGACCTCGTCGAGCGCGACGCAGGGCCCGCCCGCGCCGGCCTGTTCCTCGGCGAGCGTGTCCGATCGTCCGACGCAGGGGAGGGGATGGCGCCGATCGTGGCGCTGGCCCGCGCGGACCGCTGGCTTCGCAGCAACGCAGGCCTCGCGTCGGAGATCGACGTCGCCGATCTCGATCCCGCCGCCCGCGCCGGCTGGACCGCCGAGCAATGGGCACGCGCCGAGGCCGCCGGGTTGCTCAGTCTCGCATCCGAACCTGTCGCCAAACCTGCGCCCGCAAAACCTGCGCCAGCGTCTGCACTTTCTGCACTTCCGGCGGTCGAACCGGGCGGACCCGACGGCGAATGTCCGGTCTGGTGGGACGAGTTCACCAGTGCCTGGCGCACCCGCTTCCCGCCGCTGAGCGACTTCGACGAAGGCAATGGCGGCACTTTCGGCGACGACGGTTACAGCCGCGAATGTTCCCGGGAGGAGGCGATCATCCTCGATGCGCCGTACGACCGAGAGACCGCCGAGCGCGTCGTCGTCGAGGGCGCCGACCGTTACAGCTGGTTCATCGGCTATGCGGTGAGCTGCGGGCTGATCGAGGACGACGAGGTCGATGCGGTCGCCGCGACCGATATGGCGCGCGTCGCTGCGCTGGCCCGTGATTTCGATCCGGATCGCCCGAGAAAGCCTGACCCAGAACCCCGTAACGACGCTTCGTCCGGCGCCGGTCCCGGCCAGTCGCCCGGCCAGCCGCCCGGCCAATCGCACACCGCACCCAATCTGGCGCCGACGCCTGCGGACGCTGCACCCAAATCCGCCACCGGGCGTTCTCCCGCCATACGCATAGTCAACGGAGTACCCCCATGAGCATCTTCAGCAAGATCAAGTCCGCCATCTTCGGTGAGCACGGCCCGCTCGGCAGCGGCCATTTTGGCACGCCCAAGGCTGCGCCCGCACCGGCACCCGCGCCCGCACCGCAGACCACGGCCGCCCAGCCTGCACCGACGCCCGCCGCCCCGACCCCGCAGGCTGCGCCTGCCGCGCCCGCCCAGGCTGTCGACGTCGAGGCCGTCCTCGCTGGCATCGCCTCGAAGAAGGGCTCCGATCTCAACTGGCGCACCTCGATCGTCGACCTGATGAAGCTGCTGGATCTCGATTCGAGCCTCGACAACCGCAAGGAGCTCGCCACCGAGCTCGGCTACACAGGCGCTAAGGACGGCAGCGCCGAAATGAACATGTGGCTGATCAAGGCCGTGATGCGCGAGCTGGAGAAGAACGGCGGCACCGTGCCAGCCAACCTCAAGGATTGATCTGGGATAGGCGCCGGCAACCAAATGATGGCGCCGATCATTACGCTTCCAGTATCAACCTACTGAAAGGACACGAAATGCGCGTTGCGATGCTGGGCCTGTTGGCCGCCTCCACCATGGTCGCCGGTTGCGTCGGCGACGGAGGCAGCCGCTACGGCGTCGACCCGCGCTACCGCTCTTACGACTATAACCGGGTAGATCCTGCATACGGCGGCTACGACGCCGGCCGCTATTACCGCGACGATGCGCGGTATCGCGAGCGCCGCCTGTCGCGCAACGACCGTGTCTATCGTGGCAATGACGGCCGGTATTATTGCCGCCGCAACGACGGCACCACCGGCCTGATCGTCGGCGGAGTCGCAGGCGGCGTGCTCGGCAACGTCATCGCTCCCGGTGGCTCGGGCCTGCTCGGCACCGTCCTCGGTGCGGCCGGCGGCGCGCTCGCAGGGCGTGCGGTGGATCGCTCCAGCAACGACACCCGCTGCCGTTAAATCCCTCGACCGGCGCCGAAATATCGGCGCCGGTCGTTTTAAATTATCGCTGCGACCCGCGGCGCGCGCGAAAATATTATCTGCGTAAATCGACGCAGTTCTTGACCCATTTTACCGGCAAGATTTGCAATTCGGGCGGTCTTGGCCCATATAGCGCTCAGCTACAGTCGCATATCGACGGTTCTTGGCGCTTTGCGGCACCTTTCTCCTTCTTTCCCTGCTCCGCGGCACGGGTCGCCCGAACGTCGGGTTACTCTCTACTAAGAAGGAGCCACTTCATGGCTATCACCGGAACCGTCAAGTTTTTCAACGCCGACAAGGGCTATGGCTTCATCGCGCCGGATGGCGGCGGCAACGATGCATTCGTGCACATCACCGCGGTTGAGCGCGCCGGCATGCCGACGCTGAACCAGAACCAGCGCGTCACCTACGAGCTCGAGCCCGACAAGCGTGGCAAGCAGTCGGCCGTGAACCTCCAGCCAGCCGATTGATCTCGCTGGCGGATTATTGTCCGCCAACCTGATCTCGGTTGCGATGCGGCGGCCATTACGGTCGCCGCATCACCCCTTTGAAATTTCCCGCAGGAGCGCACCAGCATGGCCGATAATCCAGAATTTTACCGGGCCCGTGCTGATGAAGAGCGTCGCAACGGCGATGCCGCCCTCCTCGACAACGTCCGCGATCGCTGCCGCCGCGCCGAAAAGGCGTGGGACGACATGGCCTCACGCGCCGAACGCACCCAAATCCTCCGCGCCGCCCGCGAAGCCGCTCCCCCCGGTGGCGAGCGCATGATGATCGGCACCCCGTCGATGGTCCCCGCCGAATAGGCTCGATCTCCAAGGTTCGATTTGTTTTTAGTAGAACCCGGATGCAGCGATGCACCCGGGTTTTTCTTTGTGTCTTTGTGCGAAACAACTTCTGAGGAACGTCAACTCCGAGGCCGCTTACGCAGCACCGTGGAAGGTTGCCGCAACTTACTTCAGTGGCTTACCCGAATCCTTCCACCGGTCGAGGATCTGCGACTCTGGCGGTAGCATGTCGGAAGCAGCCGGTATTGCGGGTGTCTGAGTAGCAGGCTTGGCCTGCGCAACAGTCGCTACCACCGTAGCCGGCACTGGGACGGAGACAGCTCCAGCCGTGGCAGCTGCGATCATCTGCGGTGTGGGCGGCGCAATCGGTTGCACTGACATATGTGGCCCAGGCACCGGTTCACCACCGGCGTAACGCTGGCTAAACGCGGCCGAAGTACCCCAATACCCCTTCCACCGATGAAAGAAATGCGCACCGACGACATCGGTCATCACCATGCTCCGGTTCCACGCAGGCGTCACAGCATAGGTATGATAGTGCGTCGCCAACCCAATCGGTGCGTAGACATAGCCGGCCAGCGCCATACCTGCCGCGCGCGCTGCGCGGACCCACGCCCCGCGCGCCGGCACCCGAGTCATCGCGCCGTCGCACGCGAAGCTAAACTGGCACCCTGCGTGTTCGGAGCCTTGGTAAACCACGCCGCACACCGTTCCCGGGAAGGCAGGATGCCGCGCACGATTGAGGACGACTTGCGCGACCGCCTGCTGGCCCACATCGGGTTCCGACGCCGCTTCGTAATAGATCGCCGCGGTGAGGCATTGCAGCGCGCGGTCGCGGTCCAGCGCCGATGCGCCTGCCATCGAGAAAGGCCGTGCGGGGACGATGCCCGCGTCGAGCGTCGCACCGGCCGGGATTGGCAAATCCGGGAGGTCGATGGTCCCCGTAACACCAGCCGCAGGAGCGGCGATCTCCTGCTCGGCCAGCGTAGCGGCGGGGGCCGTGACCTGTACCGGAGAGGCGACGCTGGCGCGGTCGTTCGCCGCGTTCCGGGCCGATATCGCCCGGAGTGCGGCGTGGGCAGAGATTCCGGCACCTATGATCAACAACGTGACGACCATCGCCGCCCAGATGCGCTTCATCAACCGAACCGTCTGCAACCGAACGCGCAATCGCTTTCCTCGTACTTGCCTGTCGAGCCGGGCATAGCCGATTTGGCCGGACCGATCGCGCACGGATTCAATCCGTCCCACCGCGGGACGGACGGTCACCGTAGCAGCAAGCGCTTACCGTAAGGTTGCGGTGTCGAGCTTCAGCGCGGCTTCGGGGATGACCTCGACGTTCGGATAGGCTTTGCGCAGCGGTTCGATGAACTGCTTGGCGTCGCCCACCACGACGATGCTCGCTGCCTTCGGGTCGAGCAGCGCGACCGCCGCGGCTTGTACCGCCGCCGGATCAACGGCGCCCACTGAACCGGTGTAGCGCTGGAGTTCGCCGAGCGGCACGCCGTTCTGGACATAGGCGCCCAAAATCCCGGCAACGCCCGACGTCGTCTCGATCCCGCGTCCGAAATTGCCGACGAGCACGGCCTTGCGGGTATCGAGTTCTGCAGCGGGCACGGGAGACGCCCCCATCCGCGTCATTTCGGCGGCGATCAGCGTCACGACTTCGGCTGCCGTCGGGTTCTTGGTCTGAGTCCGCGCCGCGACCGTGCCCTGCGTCTTCCCCGCATCGAGCCCGCTGCCCGCGCCGTACGCAAGCCCGCGCTTGATCCGGATCTCCTGGTTCAACCGCGACGAGAAGCCGCCGCCCAGGACGGTATTGCCGACCGCGAGCGGATAATAGCGTGCATCCGACCGCGCGATCGCAGGACGCGCAACCACGACGCCCGCCTGACCCGCTTCCGGCATGTCGACGACGATGACACGAGGTTTCGGGTACGTGACCTGTGGCGCGCTCGCGGTTGCCGTGCTGGTCGATTTCCAAGAACCGAACTGCGCCTCCGCCAAAGCCTTGGCGCGCGCGGCAGTGATGTCGCCTACCATGATCAGCGTTGTCTGGCCCGGCTGGAAACTCCGCGCATACGCCGCCGTGATGTCGGCCCGCGTGATCGCCTTCAACGACAGCGGCGTGCCCCCGTTCGGCGCACCATAGGGCGACGCCCCGAGCACGGCACGATCCGCAACCAGACCCGCGACCTGCGCCGGATCCTTCAACGCCAGCGTCACCGCATCGACCTGCTGCGTCCGTGCCCGTTCGATCTCCTCGGGCGCAAACGCCGGGTTGATCGCGACGTCGGCGAGGATCGCCATCGCCGGCGCGAGCTGGTCCGACTTCACCGTCACGTCGACCGCGGCGCCATCGCTGCCAGCCGAGCTGCCGATCGACCCGCCAAGTCCCTCGACCGCACGTGCGATCTGCGTCGCCGAGCGCGTCCGCGTGCCCTTAGTAAGCAGTTCCGCCGACAAACTGCTTACGCCGGCCCGGTTAGCCGGATCGGTCGCTGCACCACCGGCAGTCACCAGATACGCGGTGACGATCGGCAGGTCGTGCCGCTCGACCGTCACCAGCCGCATGCCGTTGGCGAGCCGCGTTTCGACCGGCTGCGGGATCGTCGGGGAAACCGACGCGCTCGGCGCGGGCGGCTGGACGCGCTGCCCCTCAGGCGCGGGCGTCACGATCTCGATGTTCGCCGGCGCCTTCAGGTCGGCAACCTGCACCGTCGGTGCAACCGTGATCGCATCCGCGACACCGCCCGCAGGCTTGGCCGAAAGCGGCATGTACCGGATCGTCGCCGACTGGTTGTCGCCGAGGTACTTCCGCGCAACCCGCTGGATATCTGCCGCCGTCACCCGCGCGATGGCCGCCAATTGCTTGTCAGCCGCCTGCGGATCGCCGTCGACCAGCACTGCAGACGCCAGCGTACTTGCCTTGCCTTCGGCCGTCTCGCGCGACTGGATCGACTGGGTAAGGATCTCGTTCTTCGCCTCCGCTAGTTCGGCGGTGGTCACCGGCGCATCGCCGAACCGAGCGATCTCGCGCTTCAACGCGGCTTCACCCGCCTCGACCGTCTTGCCGCCCGCGAGGATCGCATACACGACCATGTTGCCGGTCGCCTGCTTGGTATCCAGGAACGCTTCGGCCGACTGCGCAAGCTGGTCACGGTACACGACGCTCTCGTACAACCGCGAACTCTCGCCGGTCGCCAGCACCGCCTTCAGCACCGTCAACGCGGCGATATCCGCATCGCGGTCCGCCGGCACATGATAGCTGACCAGCACCGCAGGCAGCGGCGTGTTCGGCTCGTACACCGTGCGCGTCACGGCTTGGGTTCGCGCAGGCTCGGCCACCGTCACGCGCGGGATCGCTGCGCTCGGCTTCTTGATGCCCGCGAAATACTGGTCGACCCAGCCGTTCAACTGCGCCGGATCGAAATTGCCCGACACCACCAGGATGGCATTGTCCGGCCGATAATAGGTCGCATGGAACGCCCGGACGTCGTCGATCCCGGCGGCCTCCAGATTTTCCAGGCTGCCGATCGTTCCACGCGCATAAGGATGTGTGGAATAGGCAAGTGCCGGATAATAGAGCGAGAACAGCTTGCCGTACGGCCGCGCGAGCGTGCTCTGGCGCAGTTCCTCCTTCACCACGTCGCGCTCCGAGCCGAAGCTCTTGGGCTCGACGACGAGGCTCGCCATCCGGTCCGCCTCCGCGAACAGCAGACGCTGGAGGTGGTTGGCCGGAATCACTTCGTAATAATTGGTATAGTCGTCGTTGGTCGACGCATTGTTATAGCCGCCGACATCCTCGGTCAGCCGATCCATCTGCTCCGACACCAGGTTGCGCGTCGACTTGAACATCAGATGCTCGAACATATGCGCGAACCCGGACTTGCCCTTGGGATCGTCCTTCGAGCCGACGTCGTACCACACCTGCACCGACACGTTTGGCGTGCCCGTGTCACGGATCGCATACACCCGCAGGCCGTTCGGCAGCGTGCGCTCGGTATAGGCGATCGGCTTAACCGAAACCTGCGTCGGGGTAGGTGCGGTCTGCGCCCCCACCGCTACCGGGAAAGAAGCTGCGGTCAGCAGCAAAGCGGAGCGGAGAAGGCGCATCGGGATCCTTACTTGTTGCGGTTCGCGAACAGCACCGCGCCCGCGATCGCCGCCGAGCCGATGCCGACGCCCAGGCCGATCTTCGCGAGCGGCCAGCTCTTGGCCTTCTCCGCGGCGTTGTGCGCGGCGGCTTCCGCCTGCAACTTCGCTTCCTTCGCGGCGGCAAGGATTTCGTTCGGGGTGTCGCTGTCGATCTTGATGGTCACTTGGGCTCTCCTTCACTCTTCCGGGCATACACCGCACGGAATTCATTCGCGAACTGCGTCAGCGTGCCCGAGGCGATCGCCGCCCGCAGATCCGCCATCAGCGTTTCGTAGAACCAGATGTTATGCTCCGTCATGAGCATCGCGCCAAGCATTTCGCCCGATCGGACGAGATGATGCAGATACGCCCGGCCCCAGGTCGCGCAGATGGGGCAGGGGCAGGCGGGATCGAGCGGCCCCATGTCCTCGGCAAACTTCGCGTTGCGGATGTTGATCGGGCCGGTCCGCGTGAAGGCCTGGCCGGTGCGCCCCGATCTGGTCGGCATTACGCAATCGAACATGTCGATCCCGCGCTCGACCGCACCGACGATGTCGTCGGGCTTGCCGACCCCCATCAGATAGCGCGGCTTGTCGACCGGCAACTGGTCCGGCGCGAAATCGAGGCAGCCGAACATCGCTTCTTGCCCCTCGCCGACCGCGAGCCCGCCAACCGCATAGCCATCGAAGCCGATATCGATCAGCGCATCCGCAGACGACTTGCGGAAGCCCTCGTTCAGCGCACCCTGCTGGATGCCGAAGATCGCGTTGTTCTCGGCGTGATCTTCACCCGCATCGAACGCCGCGCGCGACCGCTTGGCCCAGCGCATCGATCGCTCCATCGCCGCCGCCTGCACCTCCCGCGTCGAAGTCGTCGGCACGAGCTCGTCGAACGCCATGACGATGTTCGAGCCGAGCAGCCGCTGGATCTCGATCGACCGCTCGGGACTCAGCAGATGCCGCGTGCCGTCGAGGTGCGACTTGAACGACACGCCCTCCTCGGAGCGCTTGGTCAGGTCCGCGAGACTCATCACCTGATAGCCGCCGGAGTCGGTCAGGATCGGCTTCGACCAGCCCGAGAACGCGTGCAGTCCGCCCAGTCGCGCGACCCGTTCGGCCCCCGGCCGCAGCATCAGGTGATAGGTGTTGCCGAGGATGATGTCCGCGCCCGCACCGACAACGTCAGCGGGCTTCATCCCCTTGACGGTCGCGGCGGTGCCGACCGGCATGAACGCAGGCGTGCGGATGTCGCCGCGCTGCATCGCGATGACGCCGGTACGCGCCTTGCCGTCGGTGGCGGAGATGGTGAAGTCGAAGCGAGGGCGGGTGGTCATGTTACTTTTTCTTGCGGATGCCGTAGCGATCGCCGGCCGGCGCGCCGCGGATGGTGATGAGTTCGGCGCGAGTCAGCATGCCATCCTTGTCGCGATCGAACCGCGCGAAGAACTGCGCGAACCGCGCCTGGAGTTCGGCCAGCGTGATCCGGTTATCGCCATCGCGGTCGACCTCGAACGGGCTCGGCAATGCGTTGCGATCGCCGAGCCACGCCTGCGCCCAGTCGGCAAAGGCGATGTACCCGATCGAGCCCGACGCGGCGCCTTCAGCCGTGGCGTAACTCCGCACGATGCCCACGGTTAGTTCGGCCTGCGTCACGCGGCCATCACCGTTCGCATCGCACGCGGCGATGAACAGCGCAGCCGGCTCAGCGAAGATCGTCGCGGGGGGCTGCGGTGTGCCCGCGGGCGGCGGGGCGGCAACGATGGCCTGGAGCAGAGCGAGCGCGAGCAGCATGCCGCCCGTCATGGCAGCAGAAGCGAGGCGTCGCCATAGCTGTAGAAACGATACTTCCCGGCGATCGCATGCGCATATGCCGCCTGCATCCGCTCGCGCCCCATCAGCGCCGACACCAGCATGAACAACGTCGAGCGCGGCAGGTGGAAATTGGTTATCAACCCGTCGATCCCGCGGAACCGGTATCCCGGCGTGATGAAGATCGCGGTGTCGCCGTCGAATGGACGGATCACGTCGTCCTCGCCGGTCGCGCTCTCGATCAGCCGCAGCGACGTTGTCCCCACCGCGATGACGCGACCATTGTTCGCGCGGACCGCGTTAAGCCGATCGGCGGTGGCGGCGTCGATCCGGCCCCACTCGGCGTGCATCTTGTGCTCGGTGGTGTCGGTCGCCTTCACGGGGAGGAACGTCCCCGCGCCGACATGCAGCGTCAGCGTCGCATGCTCGATCCCCGCCGCCTCCAGCGCTGCCATCAGCTTCGGCGTGAAGTGCAGCGCAGCGGTCGGCGCCGCGACCGCGCCCGGCTCGGATGCGAACATCGTCTGGTAATCGTCCGCATCGCGTTCGTCGGTGGGGCGCTTGCCGGCGATATACGGGGGCAGGGGCATGTGGCCCGCGCGTTCCAGCAGCAGTTCGACCGGCTCGTCGCCCGCGAACACTAGCGCGTAGCTCCCATCGTCCTCGCGATCGACCGCCGCTGCGCTGACGCCGTTGCCGAACTCGATCACGTCGCCATCGCGCAGCCGCCGCGCGTTGCGAATGAACGCGCGCCACCGCCTTGGCCCCTCGCGCTTGTGGAGCGTCGCGCCGATCTTTGCATCGCCGCGCCGCCCGTCGAGCTGCGCCGGGATCACGCGCGTATCGTTGAACACGAGCATGTCGCCGCGCCGGAGCATTGACGGCAGGTCGGATACGCCCGCATCGCGGGTCGCATCACCTTCGAGCACCAGCATCCGCGCAGCATCGCGCGGCGCCGCGGGGCGGAGCGCGATGTTGTCGGTCGGCAGGTCGAAGTCGAAAAGGTCGACGTTCAACGTGGAATCACTTCTTTGCAGGAGCCTTCTTTACCGGCGCCTTGCGAGCGGCCGGCGCGAGCTTTGGCTTGGCCGCGCTCGGCCCCGAAGCCGTGCCCGGCAACGTCACCGGTGCACCGAGCGCGGGGGCAGGCGGCCCAGCCATGTACGCCGGAGGATTGTCGGCCGCGATATACGCATGGACGATCCGCGACGGGTTCGCCGGCGGCTCGCCGCGCTCGATCGCGTCGACATACTGCATTCCGTCGAGCACGCGACCGAACACGGTATATTTCTTGTCGAGGCTCAGTCGCGGCTGGAAGACGATGAAGAACTGGCTGTTCGCGCTGTCCTCCTTGTCCGACCGCGCCGCCGAGACGGCACCACGAACATGCGGCAGGTAATTGAACTCCGCCTTCACGTCGGGGAGCGTCGAGCCACCGGTGCCGTCGCCCTTGGGATCGCCGCCCTGCGCCATGAAGCCATCGATCACGCGGTGGAACGCGAGGCCGTCATAGAAATGCTGGCGGGTGAGCGTCTTGATCCGCTCGACCATCAGCGGCGCGACGTCCGGGCGCAGCCAGATCGTCACGCGCCCGCCGGTCGACAGGTCGAGCAGCAGCAGGTTCTGCGTATCCGTGGTCAGGGGCGGGGTCGCGCGAACGGCAGGCGCCACGACTTCCTTCTTCTGCGCTGCACCAGCCGGTACCGTGACCAGGCACCCGAGCAACGCGAACATTCCGACGAAAAAGCGCATCAAATTCCCACTCGAAAGAGGCCCGGCGCAACCAGGCTGCCGCCACTTAGAGCAAATCCCCGCTTGCGCCAATCTGAACGTGAGGGGGATCACTGCTCCCCTCCCTGAAAGGGAAGGGCTGGGGGTGGGTAGGCTCGCTTGAGCCTCAAACGTTCGGCCAAGCGGAACCCGACCCACCCCCAACCCTCCCTTCCAGGGAGGGCCAAAGAAAGTCAGCTACCCTTGCGGCCGATCTTCTCGACCCGCGCGACCACCTCTTCGCGCACCGACTCCGGCACGAACTTGGCGATATTTCCGCCGTACAGTGCGATCTCCTTCACCAGCCGGCTCGCGATGGGCTGCAACGCTACGTCGGCCATCAGGAACACCGTCTCGACGCGCGGATTGATCTGCTGGTTCATCCCCGCCATCTGATATTCATATTCGAAATCAGCGACGGCCCGCAGGCCCCGGACGATCACCTTCGCGCCCTGCCGCTCGGCAAAGTCCATCAGCAGCGAATCGAACGCGACCACCTCGATATCGCCATCGACGTCCGCAACCTCGCGGCGCACCGTCGCCATCCGCTCCTCGATCGTGAACATCGGCGACTTCGACGGATTGGTCGTGACGCCGATCACTAGCCGGTCGACCAGCTTCGCGCCGCGCCGGATGATGTCCATATGCCCCAGCGTGACGGGATCGAACGTCCCCGGGTAAACCCCAATCCGTGCCGTCATGCCGATCTCCCCGGTTGTAGTTCTAGCGGTCGCGTTCGAGCACGAAACGGGCGATATCCCGCAACAGGTCGGCTTCCTTGCCATAGCTGTGCAGATGCGCGACCGCCTGGTCGACGAGCATCCGCGCCTGTTCGCGCGCACGCTCGGGCCCGAGCAGCGACAGGAACGTCTCCTTGCCCGCCACCTCGTCCTTGCGCAGCGACTTGCCGACCACCGCCTCGTCGCCCTCGGCATCGAGAAGATCGTCGGCGATCTGAAACGCGAGCCCCAGGTCATGCGCATAGCCGCGAAGTCCCACGCGACCTTCCGGCGGCAGCCGCCCGAGAATTGCGCCAGCCTCGACCGAAGCCGAGATCAGCGCACCCGTCTTCATCTGCTGCAACCGAGTCACGGTGTTGAGGTCGAAGCGCGTGTTCTCCGCCTCGATATCCATCTTCTGGCCACCCGCCATACCGTTCGGCCCGGAAGCCCGCGCGAGGTCCATGACCAGTTCGATCCGAACGAACGGATCGGCGTGCGTTGCCGGATCGGCGAGGATCTCGAACGCCATCGCGTGCAGGCAATCGCCCGCCAGGATCGCGGTTGCCTCGTCGAACACCTTGTGCACGGTCGGCTTGCCGCGGCGCATGTCGTCGTCGTCCATCGACGGCAGGTCGTCGTGGATCAGCGAATAGACGTGGATCGCCTCGATCGCGGTCGCCGCACGTGCGGAGCATTCGCGCGCCACGTCGAACAGATTGGCGGTCGCGAACACGAGCAAGGGCCGCAGTCGCTTGCCGCCACCGATCGCCGCATGCCGCATCGCGCGGTACAGGTCGCCGCGCGGATCGTCCGGAATGGTCAGCAACTGGTCGAATTGCCGGTCGATCTCCGCGGAGACCTCGGCAAGCGCGGCATCAAGCGTGACGGGCATCCCGCTCACCGCGTCAGCCCGCCGCGAACGGGCGGACGCCGGCAGGCTTGCCGTCGCCGTCGAGCCGGATCGCCTCGATCCGCGCCTGCGCCGCATCGAGCCGGTCGGCACAACGCTGGCGCAGCTTGTTGCCGCGCTCGTACAGCTCGATCGCCTGCTGAAGCGGCGTGTCGCCACTTTCCAGCTTCCCGACGATAAGCTCGAGTTCCTTCAGTGCATCCTCGAACGCGAGGTCTTCGATCGGCGTGTCCATGTCCGTCGCTATGGCGCAGGCACGCGACGAGGGTCAAGGACGCGCGAGAGGACGCCAGATATGCGGCAGGCGCTTACCGCAGGCGGTTGACGGTCCAGGTGTACAAGACCGAGACACCGACCAGTCCGAAATCGACGACGGCCTGCATCCGGTGTGGCGACGGGTCGCTGTTGTCGTGCGTAATCAGCCGGAAGTCTGCGGTCGGATGACGCACGGCGAGCGTCACGAGCGCAAGCCCCGCCACCGCCAGCACAAGTTTCCGGTTCCGCATCGTCGATCTCCCAGGCGTGCGATCATGGCTCACGCGTTGCCGTTTCGCAAGCGAACCGGCTTTAAGCGGCAATCGGCAGTATGCCTGCGTCGCGCGACCGATCGCGCCCGGCGCCCTTGGCCGCGAACAGCGCGCGATCGGCGCTGCGATACAGCGCCTTCCAGTCCGATTCGCGCTGCAGCGGCCCCGTACAGCAGCCGATGCTGGCGGTTATCGCCATGTCGAACGGCATGCGCTGGCTGCGCAATCGCTCGAGGATCGTGTCGGGCAGGACCGGCGTGGTCGCGTCGATGAGGATAGCGAACTCCTCGCCGCCGATCCTCGCGACCAGAGCGTCGGGCGGCACCGCGTTGCGCAACACCCGCGCCACGACTCTCAGGACTTCGTCGCCGCCATCGTGGCCGATCGTCTCGTTGACGTGCTTGAAGTGATCGACGTCGGCAATCAGCAGCATTTGATCGCCCGTGCGTCCGATCGCGCGATCCAGGAACGCACGACGATTAAGTAACCCAGTCAGGGGTTCGGTATCCGCCAGCAACCGCGCCGCGATCTCCTGTTCGCGCGCGTCGTCGCGTTCGACGCTGAGCAGCCGGATCCGGTACGCGATCGCCAGGCTGGACAGCAACGCCTCCAGCATCATGGATATCATCGTCGAATTATCGATCCAGAAACTCCACGACATCAGCCCCAGCGCACCGGCGATCCGCAGGCTGGCAAAGACGATGGGCGCGCCCCAGGCGAGCGTGAACATCCAGAGGTAGCTGCTGCGGACCCGCCAGGCTCGGTACAGCACCGGCGGCACCAGCGCGATCAGCGGGATGTAACTGAGCGTCAGCAACCGATCGAGCCAGTAGATCTGCCACGGTGCCAGGATCGCGAACGCAATCCCGGCAGTAGCGAGCGTCGCGAGCGCCACGTTGCTGGCGGGGCGCAGCCAGCCGTCGAACACTGTGCGCTCGAAGAAAGCACGCGCGAAGACGAGGACCATGCCCGCACAGATCGCCAGCAGGCATACGTTGAGCTTCAAGCGGACGTTGTTGTCGAGCGACGGCACAAGCTGGCCCAGCGCGGCCGACGACGAAAAGGCGTATCCGAGCAAGCACAGCACCAGCAGGCAATAGACCGGCTGGAACGACTGTCGAAGCGCCCCCCACAACGCGAGATTGTAGACGATCAACGCGATCGCCATCCCGCCGAAGCTTGCATACAGCGCCGACAGGATGATCTCGCTCTCTGCGGCTTCCGCGGCCGTTGCGAGTGTCGGTCCGAGTACGACGCCCCGCAAATTCGCCGAACCCTCGACGTGCCAAAGCAGGCGGACGGGGGGCGCAACGTGCGGCGGCAGCGTCAGAGACAGGGTTGCGCCGATCATGAGATGGCGGCCGGACGTACGACTGGTGAACCCGGTGCGGCGGATTGCGCCGTCTGCATAAAGAACGAAGAGCGTGACGCGATCCTGCCAGACGCTCGCGGTCAGGGCACGCAGATCAGGGATGTGCGTCAGGTTCGTCGGCAAAACCTGCGACAGAACCCAGAAATCGCCCGAACCATAGGCCGACTGGGGGGTGGTGCAGTCGAACCGTGAAGGCGTTCGAAACAAGGCAGGTACGGAAAGTCCTGGGGTAGCCCGCGTAATACAGACATCGAGCAGTTGCCCGGTCCGGGCCTCGGCCGGTGCAGCACCGAGCATCGCCAACGCCGTCGCAACGATGCCGATGAGCCAAGTGATACGAAACCCGAACGTCATGCAGACACCGTCTAAGCCGCCTTCGCCAATTAATGGTAAAGAGGCGCCCGTACGACGGCGTAATCAATCGGATTTCGACCATACTGGATCGATTTATGCCGATTTGGCTCGCAATTCGAACCACGCTATCGGCTTCGCGAGGTCGTTTCGTGCTCACCGCCGATCGTGTCTTAACGACGGAACCGGGCGCGAGCCGAAAGCGGATTGGTAGAATTTGGAGTGCTGTTCATCCAGCTTTTCCAAATCAAACCTGGTCCAGCTCTCGCTGAACCAGGTTGATAATCGTCAGCTGGCGTCGACCGTCTCGGTCTTGCCCTTCTTCTTCGGCTTCTTCGGTGCAGCCGGCTCGATCGCGAACGACAGCGCGCCGTCCTTCATCTTCACCGTCACCTCGCCACCATGGACCAGCTTGCCGAACAGCAGTTCCTCGGCGAGCGGCTGCTTGATCTTCTCCTGGATCAGGCGACCCATCGGCCGTGCGCCGTACAGCTTGTCATAGCCCTTGGTCGTCAGCCACGCTTTCGACTCGTCGTCGAGGACGATGTGCACGCCGCGGTCCGCCAGCTGCAGCTCGAGCTGGAGGATGAACTTGTCCACCACCCGCGCCACCACTTCGGTCGGCAGATACCCGAACGGCACCACCGCATCGAGACGATTGCGGAATTCCGGCGTGAACATCTTCGTCACGGCCACCTCGTCCTCGCCCTCGCGCGACAGGTTGCCGAAGCCGACCGTCTCGCGTGCCATGTCGCTGGCACCCGCATTGGTCGTCATGATCAGGATGACGTTGCGGAAATCGACCGACTTGCCATGCTGGTCGGTCAGCCGCCCGTTATCCATCACCTGCAACAGGATGTTGAACAGGTCCGGATGCGCCTTCTCGATCTCGTCGAGCAACAGGACGCAGTGCGGGTTCTGATCGATCGCATCGGTCAGCAGACCGCCTTGGTCGAACCCGACATAGCCCGGAGGCGCACCGATCAGACGGCTGACCGAATGCCGCTCCATATATTCGGACATGTCGAACCGCTGGAGCGGAATGCCCAGGATCGTCGACAATTGCTTGGCGACTTCGGTCTTGCCGACACCCGTAGGTCCGGTGAACAGATAGTTGCCGATCGGCTTCTCGGGCTCGCGCAGACCTGCCCGCGCCAGCTTGATCGCCGACGACAGCTTCTCGATCGCCGCGTTCTGCCCGAACACCACGCGCTTGAGATCCGTCTCGAGCGTGGCCAGCGCCAACTTGTCGTCGGTCGAGACCGACTTCGGCGGGATGCGTGCCATCGTCGCGATGACCTGCTCGATCTCCTTCGGCGTGATCGTCTTCTTGCGCTTGTTCGGCGGCACCAGCATCTGCATCGCGCCGACCTCGTCGATCACGTCGATCGCCTTGTCCGGCAGCTTGCGGTCGTTGATGTACCGCGCCGACAGCTCGACAGCCGACTTGATCGCATCGGGCGTATACTTGACGTTGTGGTGATCCTCGAACGCCGAACGCAGGCCCGCGAGGATCTTGATGGTGTCCTCGATCGTCGGCTCGTTCACGTCGATCTTCTGGAAGCGCCGCAGCAGCGCGCGGTCCTTCTCGAAGTGGTTGCGGAACTCCTTGTACGTCGTCGAGCCGATGCAGCGGATCGTGCCGCCCGACAGCGCCGGCTTGAGCAGGTTCGAGGCATCCATCGCCCCGCCACTCGTTGCACCCGCACCGATCACGGTGTGAATCTCGTCGATGAACAGCACGGCGTCTGGCAGCTTCTCGAGCTCGTTGACGACCGCCTTTAGCCGCTCCTCGAAGTCGCCACGATACCGCGTACCCGCCAGCAACGCGCCCATGTCGAGCGAGTAGATGACGGCAGGCAACAGCACGTCGGGCACATCGCCCTCGACGATTTTCCGCGCCAACCCCTCCGCGATCGCGGTCTTGCCGACGCCGGGATCACCGACATAGAGCGGGTTGTTCTTCGACCGGCGGCACAGGATCTGGATCGTGCGATCCACCTCCGGCCCGCGCCCGATCAGGGGATCGACCTTGCCGTTCTTGGCCTTCTCGTTGAGGTCGACCGTGAATTGCTTGAGCGCGCTTTCCGTCTTGCCCTTCTCCTGTCCCTTGGCCGGCTTCTCGTCGTCCGCACCCTTTGGCGTGGATGCTTCGGTCGCCTGCTGTCCGCCCTTGCCGACACCGTGGCTGATGAAGCTGACCGCATCGAGGCGGCTCATGTCCTGCTGTTGCAGGAAATAGACGGCATAGCTCTCGCGCTCGCTGAACAAGGCGACGAGCACGTTGGCGCCGGTCACTTCGTCGCGGCCCGAGGACTGGACGTGCAGGATCGCGCGCTGGACGACACGCTGGAACCCGCTGGTGGGGGAGGGATCGGTCGCCGCATCGACCTTCAGCGCATCGAGTTCGCTGTCGAGGTAGTGCGAGACGGTGTTCTTCAGATCGCCGATCTCGACGTTGCACGCGGTCATGACCTTCGACGCATGTTCGTCGTCGATCAGCGCGAGCAGCAGATGCTCCAGCGTCGCATATTCGTGGCGCCGGGACGATGCCGCCTCGAGCGCCTTGTGCAGCGTGGTCTCGAGGGCGGGTGCAAATGATGGCATTTACAATACTCCTGTCGGGCCGCGAGAACGCGAGTCCTTTGCCACTATGTCGGAACTGATATCGGTCGCATCAAGCACTTGAACCCGGCCCCGTCCGTTCCTGCGCTGCCTAAATGCGACGCTTGTGGAGGCGGGCAGCGCGATCACCGCCTGAAGAGGTCGTCGGCGCTGGCGCGGTGACTGACCGCGCGGTCCTTCTTCAGCTGGCAGCGCGCGATCTCGCCCTGCAGCACGGTGATCCGCGCATCGAGCTCGGCGACCGACAACGGATCGAGGTCCTGTCGCACGAGCGCGTCGAGCAGATCGTCGGGACGGGAGGGGGTGTCGTCCGGTTCCATAGTTTCTGTAACGTTGACCCGCACCCGAGTGATGTCAATAAGGCGCGGAAATCTAAAGGGACGTGACGAGCAATGACCGCGATACCCGAAAACCAATCCAGTAACTTACGTGTACCCGAGGTGATGAAGGCGATCGATCCGGAACAGCCCGGCGGTCCCGAAGTGCTGGTCCTCGTCGACCGTCCCGTGCCCAAGCCGGGGCAGGGCGAGGTGCTGGTCAAGGTGGCAGCCGCCGGGGTCAACCGACCGGAGGTGATGCAGCGCCAGGGCAAGTATCCGCCGCCGCCGGGTGCCCCCTCGATTCTCGGCATGGAAATCTCCGGCACGATCGTCGCAGTCGGCGAAGGCGTCGGCGACGAACAGATCGGCCAGCTCGTCTGCGCGCTGATCTCGGGCGGCGCGTATGCGGAATATGCGGTCGCGCCGTTCGGCCAGTGCCTCCCCGTCCCCGAGGCGCTGACGATGGTCGAGGCGGCGGCGATGCCCGAGACGCTCTTCACCGTCTGGACCAACCTGTTCGAGCGCGCCTACGCGATGGAGGGCGACACCGTCCTCGTCCACGGCGGCACTTCGGGCATCGGCACGATGGCGATTGGCCTGTGCAACGTGTTCGGCATCGACATCATCGTGACGGCAGGCTCGAAGGCGAAGTGCGAAGCGGCGCTGAGCCTCGGGGCGACCCACGCGATCGACTACAAGTCGGAGGATTTCGTCGAGCGCGTGAAGCAGATCACTGGCGGCAAGGGTGTTGCCGCGGTGCTCGACATGGTCGGTGGCGACTACGTGCCCCGCAACCTGCAATGCCTCGCGGAAGACGGCCGCCACGTGTCGATCGCGGTCATGGGCGGCGCGACGGCAACCGTCCCCCTGTTCGAGATCATGCGCCGCCGCCTGACGCTGACCGGCTCCACACTCCGCCCGCGCGACACGGCGTTCAAGTCGCTGGTGGCGGACGAACTCGCGCGGACGGTGTGGCCGCACGTCGAGGCCGGCAAGCTGAAGCCAGTAATTGACCGCGTGTTCGCCTTCGCCGACGCCCCGGCGGCGCATACGCGGATGGAAGCAGGCGACCACGTCGGGAAGATCGTGCTGACGATGGAGTGAGGGGCATACCACTAATGCCGCCACCCCGGCGAAGGCCGGGGCCCAAGTGGTAAGGTCGTTGTGATGACGCACACCGGGTCCTTACTCAGCATCCCCATTTGGGCCCCGGCCTTCGCCGGGGTGGAATTGTATCTTGTTCTCCCGCAAAGACGGGAGCCCAGTCTCGATTCCCACCTTCGCGGGAAAACAATCTATCCTCGCCCATGACTTGGAACAGTCACCGGACTGCGACTACCGTGTAACAATACTCGCCTAATACTCGCGGCAAGGATAGTTTTGCGGGGGCAGGCTCATGAACGCCATTACGACGTTTTCGCCATCTAGCTTCGTTGGCGCCGACATCACCGATATCGCCGACTTCATCCACTCCCGGCCTGCCGTACCCGAGCCGGTCGTCGAACGCCGCCAATATCGTACGATCTGGATTTCCGACGTCCATCTCGGCACGCGTGGCTGCAACGCCGGGATGCTCAACGACTTCCTCGATCACGTCGACAGCGAGACGATGTACCTGGTCGGCGACATGATCGACGGCTGGCGCCTCAAGAAGAAATTCTACTGGCCCGCCGCGCACAACGACGTGATCTGGCGCCTGCTCAAGCGCGCCAAGCGCGGCACCCGCGTCGTCTACATCCCCGGCAACCACGACGAGGTGTTCCGGCAATATTCCGGGCTCGACCTGGGCGGCATTTCGATCCGCCGCAACGCGATCCACGAGACCGCCGACGGTCGCCGCCTGCTGGTCCTCCACGGCGACGAGTTCGACGCGATCACGCTCGCACACCGCTGGGTCGCGCATATCGGTGACGCTGCCTACACGATGCTGATGGGCCTCAACCGCTGGGTCAACGGCGCGCGCCGCCGCATGGGCATGCCCTATTGGTCGCTGTCGAAGCACGCCAAGGCGAAGGTCAAGAACGCGGTCGCCTTCATCTCGCACTTCGAGGAAGTCGTCGCGCACGCCGCCGGCGTCCGCGGCGTCGAAGGCGTGGTCTGCGGTCACATCCACACCGCCGAAATGCGCGAGATCGCCGGGGTCGCCTATTACAACGATGGCGATTGGGTCGAGGGCTGCACGGCCTTGGTCGAGCATTTCGACGGCCGCATGGAGCTGCTCCACTGGGGCGACGAAATCGCCGCCCGCGAACGCGACAAGGTCATAAGCCTGGCCGCCTGACTTAACCCTCTCCCCGCCGGGGAGAGGGCAAGTCGCGTCAGCGACGCGGGTGAGGGCAAGTCCACGACGCGAGTTAAAGCGTGCCCTCACCCTCCCACCCGGCTGCGCCGGCCGGGCCCCTCCCTCTCCCCATGGGAGAGGGGCAAAACGGAGAAGACACGATGCGTATCGCAATCGTCACGGACGCCTGGAGCCCGCAAGTCAACGGCGTCGTCCGCACCCTCCAGTCGGTCCAGCGCGAGCTCGAAGCCGTCGGCCACGAGGTCCTGGTAGTCTCCCCCGAACGCTTCGCCTCGATGCCCTGCCCGACCTACCCCGAGATTCGCCTCGCCTTCGCCCGCTCGGGTGCCGTTGGTCGCATGCTCGCCGCCTTCGGTGCCGACGCAATTCACCTCGCCACCGAAGGGCCGGTCTGCCTCGCCGCCCGCAACTGGTGCCTGGCCCGCGCGCTCCCGTTCACCAGCGCGTATCACACGCAGTTTCCCGACTATATCGCCGCTCGCACCGGCGCGAACCCCGACTGGATCTGGCGCTACATCCGCTGGTTCCACCGCCCCGCCCAGTCGATCCTAGTCTCCACGCCCTCGGTCGCGGCAACGCTCGCAGCCCAAGGCCTGCACCAGGTCCGCGAATGGGGCAGGGGCGTCGACTTCGCGCAGTTCGGCCTCGACGGCGCGCGCGATCCCGAGATAGCGGCGCTGCCCGGCCCGATCCTCCTGTATGTTGGGCGCGTCGCGGTCGAGAAGAATATCGAGGCGTTCCTGTCCTCCGCGCATCCCGGCACCAAGGTCGTCGTCGGCGACGGCCCCGCGCGCGCCACGCTCGCCCGCCGCTTCCCCGACGCCGTCTTCCTCGGCCAGCGCTCCGGCCTGGACCTCGCTGCCGCCTATCGCACAGCAGACGTCCTCGTCTTCCCAAGCCGCACCGACACGTTCGGCCTCGTCATGATCGAAGCTTTGGCCTGCGGAACACCCGTCGCGGCCTACCCGGTCACCGGGCCGATCGACGTCCTCGACGACCGCGTCGGCGCGATGCACGAAGACCTCGACATCGCGATCGCCACCGCGCTGACCCGCGACAGCGTCACCTGCGCCGCCTATGCCGCGCGCTACAGCTGGCCTGCCAGTGCACGCCAGTTCCTCCACGCGCTCGTCCCCCTCGAAGGAAAGCTCATGGCCGCCTGAGCTTGTTCGCTTGCTTGATAGCGCCGCGCGCACTAAGTCTCTCTCATGTCAGGCCGCTCCGAAAGGGGCGGCCCTTTCTATTTTTACGGAGTTTCCGCCGTGGCCCAGCCGCTCATGCCCCACGCGACCGCCGCCTGGATGGTCGACAATACCGCGCTCAGCTTCGAGCAGATCGCGGACTTCTGCGGTCTGCACATCCTCGAGATCCAGGCGATCGCCGACGACACCACCTCGACCAAGCTGACCGGCCGCGATCCCGTGCGCGCGCATGAGGTCACGCAGGACGAGATCGACAAGGGTGCCGCCGATCCCGATTACCAGCTCAAGATGATCAAGGGCCCCGAGCAGGTCCGCCGTACCAAGGGGCCGCGCTACACGCCGGTCTCGAAGCGCCAGGACAAGCCCGACGGCATCTCGTGGATCATCCGCAATCACCCGGAGATCACAGACGGCGCGATCTCGCTGCTGATCGGCACCACGCGCACGACGATCGCCGCGATCCGCGATCGCAGCCACTGGAACATCGCCAACATCACGCCGAAGGACCCGGTCACGCTCGGCCTGACCTCGCAGCGCGAGCTCGACGCAGCGGTGGCGAAGGCGGCGAAGGCAGCCGGCATGGAAGCGCCGACCGACACGCGCCTCGAAGGCGACCGCGAAGTGCTCCTCCAGCAGCTCCGCGCCGAACGCACCCAGGCGGCAGCGGACGCGCAGTTCGTGGCAGACGGCGGCGTGTTGCCCGTCAAGCCGCTGTTCGACGACCCCTTCAAGCGCTGACGCACTTCCCCTCCCGCAAGCGGGAGGGGGCAGGGGTGAGCCCACGCTAACCTCATACGATACGGCTAGCGAGATTAGTCGACGCACAAGGCGGCGGCCGTGATGTCGAACAGTCCGCGCCTCCATGTTCTCCCGCGAAGGCGGGAGCCCAGTCTGGGTCCCCGCCTTCGCGGGGAAACAAGCTTCCCCCGCTTCAACCGGATAGGATCCGAACCAGTTCGGAGTGACGGAGCGCGGGCAAATTCACCCAAACCCAACCTAATCCTCCCCCGCCAGGGGGAGGTGGCTGGCACTTGCCAGACGGAGGGGGAGGCATGCGAAACGTCCGTCCCGTGTCCTCCCCCTCCGTCACCTGCGGTGCCACCTCCCCCTAGCGGGGGAGGATCGAGAGAAGGTCAGCTGCAAGCAGCACTATCTCCGGCCACATCCAGTTGCTAACCGCAACGGATGGCAACCGCACCCGACACCGATTTGGCGCCGACCAGTCACAAAGGGCTGACCTACCCCTTCGGCGGCGCGGAGCCCGCATCGGGCGAAACGATGCAGGTCGCCCCCGGCATAGACTGGGTCCGCCTCCACATTCCCGGCCCCTTGCGCCACGTAAATTGCTGGCTCCTCGCCGACACCGACGGCGAAGCGCTGGTCGACACCGGCATGAGCACCGCGGCCGCACGCGACGCATGGAAAGCCATTTTCAAAGGTCCCAAGGCGGACGTTCGCATTACGCGAATGATCGGTACCCACTTCCATCCGGACCATATCGGCCTCGCCGGCTGGATGTGCGACCACCACGCCGCCCCCCTCATCATGACCCGAGCCGAATGGCTCACCGCGCGCATGCTCGCCGCCGACGCCCGCGACGCCGTCCCGCACGAAATGCTCGTCTTTTGGCGCAGCGCAGGCTGGGACGCCGCGCAGATCGACCACGCCACCGCCAAGGGCTGGGCCGGCTTCCGCAAGATCATAACGCCGCTCCCGCTCAGCTACACCCGCATCGAAGACGGCGACACGCTCACCATCGGAGCGCGCGACTGGCGGATCGTCACCGGCTCCGGCCATTCTCCCGAACACGCGTGCCTGTACGACGAAGCCGGCGGCATCCTGATCGCGGGCGACCAGGTCCTCCCCCGCATCAGCCCCAACGTCTCACTAGGCGTCACCGAACCGAACGCCGACCCGCTGGGCGAATGGTTCGCCTCGATCACCAAACTAAAGACGCTGCCAGCAGACCTGCTCGTCCTCCCAGGCCACGGCGACCCGTTCACCGGCCTCCACACCCGTCTCGACGCGATGGACCGCGAACACCGCGAACGGCTCGACGAGCTCGCCGTCTTCCTCGCCGAACCCCGCCGCGCAGTCGACTGTTTCGGCCGCCTGTTCCGCCGCGCGATCGGACCCGACGTGCTCGGCATGGCGACCGGCGAGGCACTCGCGCATCTCCGCCGCCTCGAAGTCGAAGGCCGAGCGACCCGCGACACGCACGATGGCGTATGGTGGTGGCGCGCGGCCTGAGTTAGCATGCGGCCGAATTCACGAGGATAGGCCCATGTGCGACGAGCATACAGCAGACGATAACGAAGCCTATCTGGCCGGAGTCTCGCGCCGCCAGTTCGGCGTGATGACCGGCGCGATGGGCCTGACGATGTTGCTCCCCGCGCCCGCGAACGCTGCGGTCATCAAGGGTCGCGACGTGTCGATCGCAACGCCCGACGGCAAGGCCGACGCCTATTTCGTCGCGCCCGCCACCGGCAAGCACCCCGGCGTGCTGGTCTGGCCCGACATCATGGGCCTGCGCCCCGCCTTCCGCCAGATGGCCGACCGCCTCGCGCAATCGGGCTATGCAGTGCTCGTCGTCAACCAGTTCTACCGCTCGACCAAGGCGCCGTTCCTGAAGCCCGGCGAATCCTACGACCAACCCGAAGTCAAAAGCCGCATCGCCCCATTCCGGGAAGCCCTCACGTCCGAAGGGACGGTTCGCGACGCGAAAGCCTTCGCCGCCTTCCTCGACGCGCAACCGCAGGTCGATCGCAAGCGTGGCATGGCCACCACCGGCTATTGCATGGGCGGCCCGATGGTCATGCGCACCGCTGCAGCCGTGGCGAACCGCATCCGCGCAGGCGCGACCTTCCACGGCGGCGGCTTCGTCACCGACAAGCCCGACAGCCCGCACCTCCTGATCCCGCAGATGAAGGCGCAATACCTCATCGCGATCGCCGCCAATGACGACGCGCGGTCGCCGACCGAGAAGGACACGCTCCGCACCGCGTTTGCCGCGGCGAAACTCCCAGCCGAGATCGAGGTGTACGCTGGCACCATGCACGGCTGGTGCCCGCCCGACTCAAAGGTCTACAATCCGGTCCAGGCGGACAAGGCCTGGGCCCGCATGCTCGCGCTGTTCGACAAGGCGCTGGTGTGAGGTGAGGGGGCTCCACTGTACGGCGCCCCTTATCCTTGTACTCCCGCGAAGGCGGGAGCCCAGTCTGGATCCCCGCCTTCGCGGGGAAACATTCTGCACGGCCTTGACCGAACCCCTGCTCCATGAGACCATTGTTCACGATCCGTTCTCAAGGAGAGTCGCATGGCCCTGACCCTGTACACTAACCCGATGTCGCGCGGTCGCATCGCGCGCTGGATGCTCGAAGAGGTCGGCGCCGAGTACGAGACCGTCGTCCTCGACTACGACAAATCGATGAAGGCCGACGCGTATCGCGCGATCAACCCGATGGCCAAGGTCCCCGCTCTGGTCGACAACGGCAAAACCATCACAGAATGTGCTGCGATCTGCGCCTATCTCGCCGAAGCATTCCCCGAAGCCGGCCTCGCGCCACGCGATGACGAACGCGCCGACTATTATCGCTGGCTTTTCTACGCTGCCGGCCCCGTCGAAGCGGCCGTTGGTAACCGCGCACTCGGTGTAGTGCCGGACGCCGCGCAACAGCGGATGATCGGTTATGGCAGCCTCGACCGCGTCATCGACGTCCTCGAACAGGCGGTTGCCGCGCACCCGTACATCGCCGGCGACCGCGCCACCGCCGCCGACGTCTATGTCGGATCGCAAGTGATCTGGGGTATGCAGTTCGGCTGGCTGCCTAAGCGCCCAACCTTCACGGACTATGCCGCCCGTTTGATCGAGCGTCCGGCGTACAAGCGGGCTGGAGATCTGGACGACGCCCTGATCGCAGCCGCAGCTTGAGGTCGACCGACGGCGTGCGACCAGCCACTCAACCCGTCATCCTGACGAAAGTCAGGATCCAGAGCCACAGGCGCTAACTTTTGGTATCCTGGGTCCTGACTTTCGTCAGGATGACGCTGCTATTGGCCCGCCCGGGCGTGTTGCAACTGGATTCCTGGCAGAACCGATTGCGTATTGCGAGTTCGAAGGTTGCAAACTCGTTCCACCACCCGGGATTGGCCCGGCCATGATCCGGCAGGCCCCGTACCTGCGGACCAACAACATCGCTACCGCCCCCTTGTTCTCCCGCGAAGGCGGGAGCCCAGACTGGGGCCCCGCCTTCGCGGGGAAACACGCTTGCGGCTCAGACCGCGTGACCGCCGCCGTGGCCAGAAGGCTACCGGCCAGCTAATACCGTCTATCGACCCCGGTTCTGGCAAGCAGGAACCACTTCTTCACGACGTGGCACCGATCGTCGATCGTCGATCGAAATCCAATCGAGCCGGCCTCGGCGAGGCAACGCCCACCACGACCCAGATCAGCCAAGGATGTCGGCGTCAGTCGCCAGGCGTCAATCAGCGCACGCCGACTCTCAAATTCCGATCAGGCCGCCCACTTCGCCAGCCAGTCGGCCAAGGCCTGCGGCCCCATCGACCGCGCATCCGCCAGTTCGGTCTCATGCCCGGCGTTCAGCAACTTGTTGCTGCGCGGATCGACGATCAGAACCGCCGGCACGCCCTTGAGGCGGCCCTTGATCCCGTAGCCCGCCGCAATCTGCCCATTCTTGTCGAAGCGGCCGATATCGACCGTCACGACAACGAACTTGCTGTCAACGAAGCGCTTCATCTCGGGCAGGTCGATCGTTCCTGCCAGCAGGCGGCAATCGAGGCACCAGTTGCCACCGAGGTCGATCAACAACCGCTTGTGCGTCTTCAGCGCGCGTGCACGTGCCGCCGCAACCTGCGCATTGGCGTTGGCCGACTCATTATACGGCAGCGGCAAGGGCTGGGGTAGCTTGTCGAAGCTCGCCGTGTTGACGTGCGGCGCCACGACTTTCGCGCGTGGCGCGGCGGGGGCGGCCACGGCAGTTGCGAGCAAGGCAAGCGCGGCGAGACGGCGCATCGACATCATTCATATCCTCCGATCACGGCATTCAGGAAGCTCGGGAATGGCCCGTTCCAGCCATCCGCCGGCGTATCGGCGACCGGTTGGCGGCGACCACCGGTTGGATCCGCAGGAATGCGCTCCGTCCGAGGCGGTTCGACCTTTGCTACTTCCGAACGAACAGCTTGCGAGCGAACCGGTTCCGACCGCACCGGCTCCGTCTGCACTGGCTCAGACCGAACGGGCGCTGTGCGAACCGGTTCGACATACTCGGGTTCGACATACGCGGGCTCGACCTGCACCGGCTCGACCCGTGTGGGCTCCGCAACGCGCGGCTTGACCGCGGGCACGGGCTCGTCGATCGGCGTCCGCTCCCAGCGCGGCCGCTTCGCCACCACTGGCTCGACCGCAGCCAACACCTCGGCGATGACCGCTGGCGCAACCGTGTCCTCGCGCGGAACACGACGCGTCCGCGACCGCTCGCGGCCAGTGTCCACAGCAGCGGCATCCGGCGCGACATCCTCCAAACGCCCGCTACGACGGTTCCGCGACCGATCGCGACGCGGCGCGACCTCGTCGTCCTCCGCCACGGCAGCGACCGGTGCGGTCTTCGGCTCGGCAACCTTCAACCGCTCGATCGTCTGCCCGGTAAGCTTCTCGATATTGACGATATTCTCCGCATCGTCCGGCGCTACGAACGTGTACGCCGTCCCCGTCGCCCCGGCGCGCCCCGTCCGACCGATCCGGTGGACGTAGTCGTCGGGATGCCAAGGCGCGTCATAGTTGAACACCGTCGACACGCCCTTGATGTCGAGCCCGCGCGCCGCGACGTCCGAAGCAACGAGGATCGTCACCGCGCCCGACTTGAACAGCTCGAGCTCGGCCAGCCGCTGCGGCTGTTCCATGTCGCCGTGGATCTCGCCCGACTTGTAGCCTGCCTGCTTCAGCACCTTGTTGAGGTCGCGCACCGTCGTCTTGCGGTTGCAGAAGATGATCGCGTTGGTCACCTCTTCCTGCGCGAGGATGCGGCGCAGCGTATCGCGCTTGGCGGTCTGGCTCGGCACCGGCACCAGATACTGCTTGATGTTGAGGTTGGTCGACGCCGGGCGCGATACCTCGATCGTCTTGGGATTGGTCAGGAACTTGTCCGCCAGCTTCTTGATCGGCGGCGGCATCGTCGCCGAGAATAGCAACGTCTGGCGCTGCTTCGGCAGCTTGGTGCAGATTTCCTCGATGTCGGGGATGAAGCCCATGTCGAGCATCCGGTCCGCCTCGTCGATCACCAGCATCGAACAGCCGTTGAGCATGATCTTGCCGCGCCCGAACAGGTCCATCAGCCGGCCCGGCGTCGCGATCAGGACGTCGACGCCCTTTTCGAGCGCGGCAAGCTGGTCGCCCATCGACACGCCACCGATCAGCAGCGCCATCGAGAGGTTCGAATTGACGCCGTATTTCTCGAAATTCTCCGCCACCTGCGCGGCGAGTTCGCGCGTCGGCTCGAGGATCAGCGAGCGTGGCATCCGCGCGCGGCTGCGGCCATGCGCGAGAATGTCGATCATCGGCAGCACGAACGACGCGGTCTTGCCGGTGCCCGTCTGGGCGATACCGATGATGTCGCGCATCATCAGCACCGACGGGATCGCGCCGGCCTGGATCGGGGTCGGCTCGGTATAGCCGGAGTCGGTGACTGCCTTTAGCAGTTCGTCGGAGAGGCCGAGATCGGCAAAACTCATGCAAATGTCCGGTAAATGGAGGGTGAAATGCACTGCCCTCAAGCGTTCCGGCGCTCGCCGATTTAACGACAAATGTCAAGGAAACGCGGTGAATCGAGGGTGGGGACCGGGCGGCGGGCGGCGTATTTCCGCAAAAACCCCCGTCATCCTGACGAAAGTCAGGATCCAGAGCCAAGCAGCGTACCGTCAGTTACTCTGGATCCTGACTTTCGTCAGGATGGCGGAGCTAGGTGAGACTGCGTTCGCCACACACGCGACTGGCCGGCCCCCCGCTACTTCTTCGCCCGCAAGCTCTTGAACCCTTCGATCTCGCAACGCGCACCCGATCGCATCCGGATCGCATCGCGGTCCTTGCAGATCATCCCGTCCGGGCCCGGCCGCAGATAGAACCCCGAATAATAATCGAGCGGCTTGCAGTCTCCGTCGAGCCGCGCGCGCAACCGCGTCGTGTCGTCCATCACCAGGTCGACCGCGCCATCCTTGTTGAGCATGGCGCCGGCGATCTCGTCGACCGCGATGCATTTGGGGCCCTTATGCTCCTTCCACTCGGTCGGCGGCGCGTAGGTGCGGACGGGGGCTCGGCTCATCCGGGGGACGCGGATGATGATGCGTTCGTGGATCGAGACCTGCGCGATCTGCATGCCATCAAGCTCGAATCCCGAAGACTGCCCGGGTGACGGTACATCGCGCAATGCCACAGCAAAGGGACCCGCGAGCGCGAGCAGGGTGGCGGGTATCGCGGGGTGAATCATGGTGTCTGGATCATGCTGACGTAATCGTTAGCGCCTATCGTTGAACGCGCGATGAATTTTGTCTAGCGCCGCGTACATGGCCGAAATTCAGTCAGCAATCCTGACGCCTTCGCAGGCGGCAATGCTCGAATCGCTCTCCTCGCATCTCGACGCGAAGGCGATCGTCACCGACCCCGCCGATATCGATCCCTGGCTGCACGATTGGCGCGGCCGCTTCCACGGCGCCGCGCTTGCGATGCTCGCACCGGCCTCGACCGCCGAAGTCGCGCTGATCGTCGCGGCCGCCGCCGAACACCGCGTTCCGCTGGTCGCGCAAGGCGGCAACACCTCGATGGTCGGCGGCGCGACCGCCCCCGCCGACGGCAGTGCGCTGATTCTGTCGCTGCGTCGCCTGAACCGCATCCGCAGCCTTGATGCCGACGCCGGGCTCGCCATCGCCGAAGCCGGGGTGATCCTCGCCGACCTCGACGGCGCTGCGCAAGGGCAGGGCTGGCGCTTCCCGCTGACGCTCGGCGCGCGTGGCACGGCGACGATCGGCGGCCTCGTCTCGACCAATGCTGGTGGCACGCAGGTGCTCAAGTTCGGCACGATGCGCGGCCTAGTCGCAGGCGTCGAAGCGGTGCTCGCCGACGGGACGATCTACGACGGCCTGTCCGCGCTCAAGAAGGACAACCGCGGCTACGACCTCGACCAGCTCTTCATCGGGGCGGAGGGCACGCTGGCGATCGTCACCGCCGCCACGCTTCGCCTCGCCCCCGCAATCGCAGGGCGCGGCACGGCGTGGGTCGGCATAGCGTCCCCTCAGGCCGCGCTGAAGCTCCTGCGCACGATGCAGGCGAAGACCGACGCGATCGAAAGCTTCGAGATACTCCCCGCCGAGTCGCTCGACGCCGCCATCGCGCACCTCCCGAACGCCCGCGCGCCACTCGCCGGCCGCTACCCCTGGCACCTCCTGATCGAGGCGACCTCGGCCACCACCGAAGGCGAGTCCCCGTCCGCGCTGCTCGAACGCCTGCTCGGCAAAGCCCTCGAAGACGGCGCGATCGAAGACGCGACGATCGCCACCAGCGAAGCCCAGTCGCAGGCGTTCTGGCTCCTGCGCGACTCGCTCTCCGCCGCCGAACGCGCGCTTGGCCCTGCGACGCAGCACGACATTTCGATCCCGGTCGAGACGATGCCGCGCTTCATGATCGAGGCGGCGGCGGCGTGCGACGCGCATTTCCCCGGCACGCACGCGAGCGGCTTCGGCCATCTCGGCGACGGCAACGTCCATTTCCACGTCCGCGCCGCGCCCGGCACCGACCCTTCGCATTGGTATGCCGAGGATGCGCCGGTCGTCACCCGCTTCGTCGGCGACCTCGTCGTTGCGGCCGGCGGCTCGATTTCGGCGGAGCACGGCATCGGCCAGATGAAGCGCGACGAACTCGAACGCCTCTCGTCGCCCGCCCGCATGACGGCACTCCGCGCGATCAAGTCCGCGCTCGATCCGCTCGGCATCCTCAACCCCGGCAAGCTTGTCACACTTGCACGCCCGCCCGGCGCACCATAGAGCCTCGCCCCAATCGGTGGCATGAGCCACCGGCATTTCGACCGACCGATCCGGAGAGTAACATGGCCAGCACCGCCCAGCTTCCGCTTTTCTACAATGGCCTCGAGCCGCTTTCGAGCGACACGCATGCCAACTACAAGGTCCGCCCGCAGGACAGCGCGCCGTTCCTGGTCGGCCAGCATGCGATCCCGATCACCGTCGACGAGTTTCCGCTAGTCCAGCGTCACATGCCGATCGTCTTCTCGGTCGGTGACGACGCGATCCCGCTCGCGCTGATGGGCCTGAACGAGGGCGTCAACGTGTTCGTCGGCGAAGACGGCAAGCTGACCGAGAACACCTTCTACGTACCGGCGTACGTCCGCCGTTACCCGTACATGCTCGCGCGCCTGCATCCCGATGCGCAGGAGCTGTCGCTCTGCTTCGACCCGACCTCGCAGGCGATCGGCGATTTCGAGGACGGCGATGCGCTGTTCGAGAACGGCCAGCCGACCGAGCTGACCAAGAACATCCTCGGCTTCAACGAGTCGTTCGAACAGGCCGGCGCACGCACGCAGAACTTCATGAACGAGCTGCGCGAACTCGAACTGCTGATGGACGGCGAAGTCACGATCCAGCCCGACGGCGCCGAGCAGCCGTTCGTCTATCGCGGCTTCCAGATGATCAACGAGGAAAAGCTGATCGACCTGCGCGGCGACGCGCTGCGCAAGATGAGCAAGTCGGGCATGCTCCCGCTGCTGTACGCACACCTGTTCTCGCTGTCGTTGATGCGCGACATCTTCGCGCGCCAGGCGCAGCTCGGCATGACCCCGCAGCAGCAGATGCCGGCCCCTGCGCAGTTCAACGTCTGATAGCGAAACCGGCAGGCCGCGAAAATTATTTGGGGTGCGGTGCAGCAGGGGTTGAACCAAAACGGCGCTCACCCATTTAGGTCCTGTACGGCATCGTGTCCCCCCCTTTCGCGGCGCCGTACGGGACGCTTCTAGCGTCCCTCCTCCCTGAACCTAGGCCACTCCGTGCGATACGCACGGGGTGGTTTTTTTTGGCCTGCGCAATGCGGCGGGCCCGTCCGCTCCTCCCACCCGTTGCGTGCCCGTGGAATTATTCGAAAGTCTCGACGTCATCCTGCTGACCGCGCTGGTCCTGCTGGTCCTCGCGCGCAAGTTGAACGTGCCGTATCCCACCTTGCTGGCAGTGGCCGGGATCGGCTTTGCCGCGCTGCCATTCGCACCGAAGATCATGGTCGAGCCGCATCTGGCGCTGGCCTTGTTCATCGCACCTGCGTTGCTCCACGCCGCGTATCACACCAGCCCGCGCGCGTTGCGGCGACACTGGTTCCCACTGCTGAGTCTCGCCGTGTTCGCCGTACTCGTCACCGCCGCAGCGGTCGCCCTAGTCGGTGTCACGCTAGGCGGTTTACCGCTAGCCGCCGCGTTCGCCTTGGGTGCGATCGTCGCACCGCCCGATGCCGCCGCATCGGAAGCGGTGCTCGGCGAAGTCGGCATCCCGCGCCGCGGCCTGTTGTTGCTGCAGGGGGAGAGCCTTCTCAACGACGCCACGGCGCTGTTGTTGTTCGGGCTCGCGGTGGCGTTCGCGACGCATTCCGACACGCCGGTGACGCCACTCGCGCTCGCCGCGGCGGTGCCGGGCGGGATCGTCCTCGGCGTCATCGCCTCGTGGCTGTATCTCCGCGTGACGCCGCTGTTCGCGCGGACGCTCGGCGCGAGCCTCGCCGATTTTGCGGTAACGTTCGGGATCTGGCTGCTCGCCGAGCGGCTGCATATCTCGCCGGTGCTCGCGGTCGTCACGTTCGGGATGATCGTGTCGCAGCGCCGCCCGATCGGCCAGCCCGCGCGCGATCGGTTGCAGGGCGCGGCGGTATGGTCGGCGGCGGTCCTCGTCCTCAACATCATCGCGTTCGCATTGATGGGGCTGCAATCGCGCGACGTGCTGGTCGGCCTGCCCGCCGCCGAGCGCTGGCCCGCGATCGGGTTCGCCGCCGCGGTGCTGGCGACCGTACTCGTCATGCGTATCGCTTGGGTGTTCTTCGTGCGGTTCGTCGAGGGCGTAATCGCCAACCGCTACGCGCCGTCCTGGCTGCCCAAGCCGCCCCCGTGGAATGCGTCGATCATCCTGTCCTGGTCGGGCATGCGAGGCCTGCTGACGCTCGCGACCGCGTTCGCGCTGCCGCGGTCGGTACCGGGGCGCGACCTGATCGTGCTGGCGGCATTCGGTGTGGTGATCGGCACGCTGGTGCTGCAGGGGCTGACGCTCGGCCCGCTGATCCGTCGCTTGGAACTTGGCGCGGATACCGGGCTGGCCGACGAGATCGCCCCCGCGCGTAAGCGGCTGATCGATGCTGGACTTGCGGTGCTGCCGGCACGCGAGGGCGCGGCGGCGGATGCATTGAGGTTCCGTTATGGCGCGGCGGGCAAGGTCACCGCCGAAGCGGACGATCCGCAGGCGACCTCCGAATTCGACGAACTCCACTTGGAAATGATCGCCTGCCAGCGTGTCGTGCTCCACGAGATGCGCGACAAGGGCGAGGTAGCCGAGGACGTCTATCGCCGCCTGCAGGAAGAACTCGACTGGGCGGAGGTCGACGCGCGTGCGTTCGGGGACAACATCCTCACGGCGACCTGAGGGCGTGCGGGGAACATCGGCACACGCTATGCGGTTTGAAGGAACCACCGCAGAAAGGGTCGATGCATGCCAGAGGCGAATTCGTGAGCAAGTCCGTGAAGCCCGCACCGCCGACGACGCTCGTGATCTTCGGTGCCTTCGGTGACCTGACCCGCCGCTTGTTAATGCCGGCATTGATCAACATGACCCGGCTCGGGCTGGTCGGGAATGATTTCCATGTGCTCGGCGTCGGCATCGACGAAGGAAACGACCAGTCGTTGCGCGAGGCGCTTGGCACGTTCGATGCGAAGGGCGGCGAGGGCGATGGCGAGAAGGGCGACGCATGGGCGCGGCTCAAGGACCGAGTCGGCTATCTCCAGGGCGATTTCACCAAGGACGACGTCTTCGAGCAACTCAAGGCCCGGGTGAACGGCAACGTCGCGTTCTACTTCGCGGTGCCCGCGAAGTTCTTCGGCACGATCGTCGACAAGCTCGCCGACCACGGCCTGATGGCAGAGACGCCGCATGGCTTCCGCCGGATCGCGATCGAGAAGCCGTTCGGCCACGACCTTGCCTCCGCCCGCGATCTCAACGCACGCATCCTCGCCCGCGTGTCCGAGGCGCAAATCTACCGGATCGACCATTTCCTGGGCAAGGAAACCGTCCAGAACATCATGACCGCGCGGTTCGCGAACATGATGATCGAGCGCGTCTGGAATTCGGACTGCATTGCGCACGTCCAGATCACCGCCGCCGAGACGGTCGACGTCGGCACCCGCGGCAAGTTCTACGACGGCACCGGCGCGCTACGCGACATGGTCCCCAACCACCTGTTCCAGTTGCTCGCGATGGTCGCGATGGAGCCGCCCGCGAGCTTCGATGCCGAGGCGATCCGCAACGAAAAGGGCAAGGTGCTCAAAGCCGTTCGCGTCTATTCGCCCGGCAAGGCGAAGCGCAACGGCGTCCGCGGCCAGTATACCGCGGGAAAAGTGAAGGGGGTCGATGTCCCCGCCTACACCGCCTCGCCCGACGTCGCGCCGGACAGCCGGACCGAAACCTATGTCGCGCTGAAGCTGATGGTCGACACATGGCGCTGGGCGGGCGTGCCGTTCTATCTGCGCACCGGCAAGGCAATGGCGTGTCGCGACACCGAGATCGCGATCACCTTCAAGCCGGTCCCATTCGCGTCGTTCCCCGGTGCCGCCGCCGACATGCTGCCGCCCAACCGCCTGATTATCCAGATCCAGCCCGACGAAGGGCTGAGCATGGACATCAACATCAAGCGACCCGGCCTTGAAGTGGCGACCGCGCCGATTGCGCTCGATTTCCGGTATGCCGACGCCTTCGATATCGGTCATCTGACCGGATACGAGTCGCTGATCTACGACCTGTTCGTCGGCGACCAGACGCTGTTCCAACGGGCGGACGCGATCGAGGCGGGCTGGGCCGCGGTACAGCCGTTCCTCGACCTCTGGGCCCATGACGCTGGCATGCCGGAACTCTACGAGGCCGGGACGCTAGGCCCAGCCGCTGCGGACGCGCTCCTGGCGCACGACGACCACACGTGGCACGAACTCGCGCCGGCAGGCCAAACCGTCCCCTGACTTTCACCCCTCCCTGATAGGGAGGGGCAGGGGGGGGGCGGCTGCTTGGAACGGACGACGTCCGCCAACAGGCCGACCCACCCCCAACCCCTCCAGTTCAGGGAGGGGAGCAGGGTCAAACCCGCTCGGTCAGCTCGATCTCGCCCTCGACCTCCATCTCGTCCTCGTCACCCATGTCGTCCATGTCGGGCATCGTGAAGTCCGCCTTCCAGTCATAGACCTTCTCGACCCCGCCCTGCACCCAGACGCGCACCGCGCCGGAAATGATCTCTCCGCCCATCGCGCCGACGAAATCCGCCACCAGCGAATCCGCTGCATCTTCGTGATCGGTCGCGCCCGGAATCGTAGCGGCGGTCATTTCCTCGTCGAGTTCGATGATCTGCGCCCAATATTGCTTCGCCATGTGTCGCTCCTGCGTAGATAAAAGGCCGTCCGCCAGGGTATATGAGACGCCGTCAGCCGGCGGTGATGATGGGATGATCCTCGCGCAGCCGGTCCGCCAGCCGCTCGACCGCGTCGACCTCGCTCGCGCTGCCCGACGGGGTCACTGCCCAGTTGCAATGCGCGTGCGTCGCGAGGCTGTAGACCTTCACGTCGCCGACGATCAGCCGCCACCGTCGCCGGTCGCCGCTATTGTACCGGACGAGGTTGGTGACGAACAGGCTCTGGAGATCCGATGCGGTCATCCGCGCCCCATAGCGACAATCGCCCGCCCGCCGCCACCGCAAACGGGCCAGCGATGGTGACTACTGATCGCGCGCCAAACGGCGAACGCTACGAACCGACTGCGATCGACGCCGTTACGCCCGGATCGTCCCGCAGCCGCAGGAATAGCGTCCCGCCGACCGGCTTCGGCACCGCGAGCGAAGCCCCGGTGAACCCGTCCGGCACGCGAATCGCGTCGGCAAACCCGGCATTCGCCGCAATCGACTCGATCAGGAACAGGTCGGTCCCGGTCAGCGTACAGGTCTCCTTGCACGCGACCCCAGCCAATGCCGGCGTCCGCACCAGCGTCGTGAGCGGCACCCAATCCCCCGCAACGCCGCCTTGCACCAGTCGCCATTTGAGCGGCCCATGCGCGGAAACCCCGAGCGCCTTGCCCGGCTCCACCGATGCTACAGCGATCCGATCGTCCTGCACCGTCAGCCCGCGCCCCGACGTGACACTGGTCGTCATGGCGCCATCCGCCGTCGCGATCTCGACACTGTCGCCCGCAGAAAATCGTGTTCCCTCCGCACGCAGCGAGAACGTCAGGCGGGCACCCTGCGCGATCGCCGTATCCCCGGCCAGCACGACCGGCAGGCCAGGGGAGGGTGGCACGACCACGCTCTTCGCGATCAGCGTCGCCTTGGGCCGCGCCGCCGCGACGGTGAACTTTACCGACCGCTTCCGTCCATCGGTCAGCGTCACGAGCGCCGTCTTCGCCTGGCCCGCCGCGAACGTCGGCACCGTACCCGCCACCAGCGCCAGCCGATCCGCCTTGTCCGCCCGCACGACGTCGCCCGGCTTGAACGCGACCCCGTCGATCGTCATCGACGCCACCAGATCGAGCCGCGTCCCATTCAGCGTCCCCGACGCATCGCCGGCATACAGCGTCAGACCATCGATCCGCCCTGCCTCTGCGAGTGCGATCAACGCGATCTTGTCCGGCGCCTCGACCCCGTATTGCTTCACGAGCAGCGACAATTTTCCCGGCGCGATCTTAGCCAACGGCAAGGTCAGGCCAATGCGATCGCCGGTCGACGTCCACGCGAGCGGTACATCGCCCGCCGCACCAACCAATGTCACCGACTCCACGCAACTCGGCGTCGGCCCCGCCAGCGAGACCGCGTTGTCACGCCCGACCACGAGACTCTCGGGGTCGGTATCGACCATTTGCCACCCGCCCGCACGCGGCACCTGCAACCAAAACCGCGGTCCATCGAACGGCGTGAAGCCCCAGCGGCCGTGCAACGTCGCATCGGTCACGCTGCTCAATCCCGCGGTCCGCATCCCGACCTGGTCGAGCACATAGCCGCCACGCTCGGCATCGGCCTGCACCGGCAGTTCGACCACGCCCCCCTGCGGCGTCGTCACCCGCAAGCTCATGTCATGCGCGAACTTGGTCGCATAGATCAGCGGCGCCCCCTCGACCGGTAGCACCAGATCGGGCTTGGCCGCGCAGACCAGCCGATCGGCCTCCGCGCGCCGCATCGTCGGGGTCTGCGACGCGTCCGTCTCGATCACCGGCATCGCCACGACCATCACCGACTTCGGGCTGGCAAACGACGGCGCGGCGTTTAGCAGCAGCGCCAGCCGATCGTCATGCGCCCGCGCCAGTGCCGGAATGTACCGGAACTGCGTCGTCTGGAACGCGCCGAAGATCTTCGCCAGATCGCGCACCACGCCGATATACGGGCTGTAATAGCCAAGCCCGCCCTCCGGCGTCGCGCTCAATTGCAGCGCCAGATCGGTCGGCGCCCCCACCAGAGTATCCGCCAGCGTCGAACTCTGCCCATCCGCCAGCACCAGCGAATCGCGGCTTTGCGTCAGGCAGGAGGCTTGCAGGTCCGCCGCGAGATCGAGGCACTCCGCCTTCAGCTTGATCGCCAGACTGCGCGACAGCAGCGGCGATACCGCCTCGATCCGCTCCGGCCGCGTCCGCTCCAGCGCATGGATCCCGTCGAGAAACGCATCGAGCCGCGCTCGATCGAGCGACGCTTGGTCGAGATCCTGCACCGCACGCACGAACGCCCCCGGCTGCTTGCGCACCGCCGACACGACGGCATCGAACCCGCCGCTCTCGGGCACCAGGAACACCACCAGTTGCCGCGCGCCGTCGGGTACCGTTAGCGCCAGCGCGTTCTTCTTCGCCTTCCACGTCTCGGCCTTGAAGAACCACGACTTCGGCGGCGGCTCGGTCGCCCCGCGCAGGAATGCCGCGACCAGCAGATAGCGTGCGCCGTCGTCCTTCTTGCCGACGGCCAGATCCGCCGCGATCGACACGCGGTCACCGGTCGCGAGCCTCGGCACCTGCGCGATCGGCAACGTCGTCGTCCCATGCGTCACGCCAACGCGCAGGCTGGGCCCGGTCAGGTCGAACGGTGCCGGATCGGCGCGCGCAGCCAAGGGCACCAGCGCAGCAGCCAGCGCGCAGAACGGAAGAAATCGAAGCATCATCACGGGCGATCTCGTCGTCGGAAGCATCACAGATGGCCTGTACCGGTGTCGACAATAGGGCAAGATGCGGCACTTGCCCGATCGCCCGCGGTACCGCACACAGCGCGTAACACGGGGAAGGGGACCTACATGATCGCGCGCATTCTCATCGCGACGCTACTCGCGACGACCACCGCCAATGCCGATGCGAAGACCGTCGTCGTTACCGCAGCGCACATGATCGACGTCCTTGCGAGCAAGCGAGTCGACAACCCGCAGGTGACGATCGTCGATGGCCGCATCACCGCAGTGGGCCGCAAGGGCGACGCGGTGCCCGCCGGCGCCGAACGCGTCGATCTGGGAGAGCGGACGCTGCTCCCCGGCCTGATCGACATGCACGTCCATCTGACCAGCGACCCGACGCTCAGCGGCTATCGGCAGCTCGAATTCACCGACAATTTCTGGACCGTCGTCGGCGTGGCGAATGCCCGGAAGACGCTCGATGCGGGCTTCACGACCGTCCGCAACGTCGGCTCGGCCAATTACGACGACGTCGCGCTGAAACAAGGGATCGAGCGCGGCTATGTTCCCGGCCCACGCATCGTCCCCGCCACCTACGCGCTCGGCGCCACCGGCGGCCACTGCGACGCGACCGAGTTCCCGCCCTCTATTCAGGTCCCGCACCCGCAGATCGCCAACACCCCCGACGAGTTTCGCGGCGCCGTGCGGACGATCCGCAAATACGGCGCCGAGGTTGTGAAGGTCTGCATGACCGGCGGCGTCCTCTCGAAGACCGACGCCGTCGGCGCGCAGCAGATCAGCCTCGCCGAGATCAAGGCGATCGTCGAGGAAGCGCACATGCTCGGCATGAAGGTCGCGGTCCACGCGCACGGCGCCGAGGGGATCAACGACGCACTGCGCGCAGGCGTCGACACGATCGAACACGCCAGCCTCGCCGACGCCGAGTCGTTCAAGCTGGCCAAGGCGAGCGGGGCGTGGTTCGACATGGATATCTACGACGACGACTATATCCTCGCCGAGGGCGCCAAGAACGGTGTCTTCCCGGAGAGCCTGGAGAAGGAACGCCAGGTCGGCCTCAAGCAGCGCCAGACCTTCCGCGCGGCGCACGCCGCCGGTGTGAAGATGCTGTTCGGCACCGATGGCGGGGTCTATCCCAACGGCAACAACGCGCTCCAGTTCGCCAAGATGGTCGAATGGGGCATGACGCCGCTGGAGGCGATCCAGGCCGCCACTTCCAGCGCCGCGACCGCGTTGGCCAGAACCGCAGACGTCGGTGCGATCCAGCCGGGCCGGTTCGGCGATCTCGTCGCAGTCGACGGCGATCCGCTCGCCGACGTCCGCCAACTGGAACACCCCGCCTTCGTGATGAAGGGCGGCTCAGTGGTCGTCGCACCCAAGTAAGCCAGCCTACTGATCCTCCCCCGCAAGGGGGAGGTGGCTGGCCCTTGCCAGACGGAGGGGGAGGTAAGGGAAGCGCCCTGCTCCGTGTCCGCTCTTTCCGATACCTGCGGCAACACTCTCCGCTGGCAAGGGCGGAGTGCAGTCCACCGATGCCAGCAGCTCACATGCCGTCAACGTTTCACCGCTACCCAGAAGCAACTCGTCGCATCACGGGTTGCCGTCGGGTCACGTTCAGCCTCCCCCGCCCACAACGCCGCGACGACCGCGCGCAGGGGATTTCGACGATGACGACCGACCGCGGGGCGCTGGCCGCCCTGCTCGCCACCATGACCGTCCTGGCCGCCACAGCGACCCCGGCGGCCGCGCAAACCGAGCCGGCCGCACCCGTGCGCGGCCTGGAGCGCCTCCAGACCCCCGGCACGCAGGCGAACCCCGATGCCGCCGTGATTCCGGTGCCCGCCGCGCCGACGATCGTCCTGCCGAACACCACGCCCGCCCCCCGTCGTACTCCCCGCTCGACCGCTGCGGCAAAGCCAGCCACGGATCGCGCGACTACGCAACGTGCAGGCGTCGATCGCACGACGACCGAAGCGCCCACGCGCGAACGAGTAACCACCCGGACAACGCCGGAACAAACGACCCGACAGCGCGCTTCGGACGACGAGCCAATGCGTCCGCCGACATCGGCCGAACCGGCACCCGTCGCCGCGCCCGCGCCCGACCCCGCTCTCCAATCGTCGCCACCGCAGACCCCGACCACCGAAGTGGTGCCGCAGCCCACCGCGCCGCAGCCCACCGCGTCGGTGCCAGCAACGACGCCGGCCTCAACCCCGGAATCCACCCTCTCGACGCCGGAAAAGGGCAGCGCGATGCCGCTGTGGCTTTCGCTGACGGCGATTGTCGTGGTTCTCGGCGCGCTGTGGGCGCTCCGCCGCAAGCCGCGCAGCCACCGGTACGGGAGCATCGAACCCGAAGCCTATGCCGATCCGACTCCGCCGCCCGTTGCCGCGAAGCTGGTCGCCCCGCCCGTCGCCCCCAAACCCGTCGCCCCAAAGCCAGTCGTCTCCGAACCGGTCCAAACCCCGGCGGCTGTCACCCCTGCCACGGCATCTGCGGTCGAACCCGTTGCTGCCGTGCCAATGGCCGCGCCCAAATTTCTCGAGCCTAGGGGCAAGGCGCCACCTACTCCGCCAGTCGCCGCGCGTGCCCGGCTGACCTGCGAACTGCGCCCGCTGCGCGCCGGCCTCAATCTGCTGAGCGCAACCGTCGAGTGCGAACTCGTCGTGACCAACACGGGCACCGCGTCGGCCGAAGCGATCCGCACCGGCGTCGCGTTGCTTACCGCGCACGCCGATCAGGATCAGGACCTTGCGCAGTTCAACGCGGCGCCCGTTATGCGGCCCGTCGCCCCGCCGTTCGCGCTGGCGGCTGGCGAAACGCGGACGATCCGTACCGTGACGGCGATCGCGCGGGAGGCGATCCGGACGATGACCGCGGCCAACCGGCCGATGTTCGTGCCGGTCGTCGCGACCAACATCCTGTACGTGACGGCTGGCGACGAGGCGCAGGCAGCGCGCGCGTGGGTGGTTGGCATCGAACGTGTCGACTCCGCCAAGCTCGCGCCGTTCTGGCTCGATGCGCCGGCGCGGATGTACACGACGGTTGCCGCACGGCCGCATGCGGTAACGTTCGATCGGTAGGTGAGGGGCTCGCGCGGCGTGCTGACCTTCGACACCCGGTCATGTCCTTGCTTCGAGCGGTAACACCGGGCGTACACGTAAAACTTGTTTCCCCGCGAAGGCGGGGACCCAGACCGGGCTCCCGCCTTCGCGGGAGAACAATGCCGCGGTTGCGGCGGAGGCTGGACAGCGCAGCTATGCCGCAGAAGGCTGACTGCTTTCGTCCGACGCCCATCACTACGCGCGCGACTGGTTGCGGAACCTTGGATGCGCATCGGAACCGGCGTGAAGCGAGCCCTGCTGGAATGAGCAACGCGATATCACCAGACACGAAAAAGGGCGACCCCATCGCTGGGGCCGCCCTTTTTCTTAGCTGCGGCCAGCAGGGGCAAAGCCCCTGCTTCGTCGGTCGGCATGAATGCCGCCGGCCGGCCTTGCTGGAGTGCGATTTAGGCTACGCTAAATCGTCTCTCCAGCTGCGGCTTACTTAACCTCAACCGTAGCGCCAGCTGCTTCGAGCTGAGCCTTGATCTTGGCTGCCTCGTCCTTCGACACGCCTTCCTTGACGGCCTTGGGAGCCGACTCGACCAGCGTCTTGGCTTCGGTCAGGCCGAGCGCGGTGATCGCACGGACTTCCTTGATGACGTTGATCTTCTTGCCACCGTCGCCGGTCAGGATGACGTCGAATTCGGTCTGCTCTTCTGCTGCAGGAGCAGCGGCGCCGCCGCCTGCTGCCGGTGCTGCAACCGCTGCTGCGGCCGAAACGCCCCACTTCTCTTCGAGCAGCTTCGAAAGCTCAGCTGCTTCGAGAACGGTCAGTTCGCTCAGGCTCTCAACGAGCGCGTTCAGGTCTGCCATGATAAATCTCCATCTCGGGGCTCGTGCCCCATCAGTTCAAAAAGGTAACGAAAGGCCTGCAAGATCAGGCGGCTTCCTTCTCCGCGTAGGCGGAAAGCACGCGCGCGAGCTGCGCTGCCGGAGCCTGCGTGATCGTTGCCAGCTTCGTCGCGGGTGCGACGATGAGGCCAACGATCTTGGCACGCAGTTCATCCAGCGAGGGCAGCGTTGCGAGCGCCTTCACACCGTCGACGTCGAGGGTCGTCGCGCCCATCGCCCCACCCACGATTTCGAACTTGTCGTTCGTCTTCGCGAATTCCACGACCACCTTGGCGGCCGCGACGGGATCGATGGAGCTGGCCAGACCGACCGGACCCGTGAGCATGTCGCCCAGCGAGCTGTAGTCGGTGCCGTCCATTGCGATCTTGGCAAGCTTGTTCTTCGAGACCTTGTAGGTCGCGCCGGCGTCGCGCATCTTGTTCCGCAGCACAGTGGACTGTGCGACGGTCAGGCCGAGGTTGCGCGTGACAACGACGACGCCGACCTCGGAAAAGGTACGGTTCAGCTCGGCTACGGCCGCGGTCTTTTGATCACGATCCATGCCATTCTCCACGTTTTATCGGGCTGTCCGCCGAAACGAACGACCCGGTTACTACCGGAGGCGCAGACAAGCCCGCGCTTCCGGGTGTCTCGTCGATGGGGCATGGGAGAGGGCAGGCGCACGAGGCGCTCCGCAAAATCTCATTCCCCGTCTAGGTGGGAGATTAAGCACCGGCAAACCCGCTGCACCCACTGTCTCGGACGGAGTTCGACGAGCAAGCCCGCCGAACGAAGCCGCGCCTTAGCGGAATTGGCGGGGGAGTCAATTGCCGAGAGGGTCAGGCGTCGAGGTATAGCCCGGTATCCGCGCCATCGAGCCGGCGCATGCGGGCCGCCGCCAGGATGTCGGGCGGCATCAGGCGGGCGTTGATGCCGATCCGGTCGATCGCGGGGTCGACCTTGGTCCAATGCGTCACGCATCCGCATTCGCCGCAGCGATGGAAGCGTAATGTCTTGGCACCCCAACTATAGATGTCGATCGGAACGGATGCTGCGACGCGTACTTCGCTGGCCCGGTAATAAGCCCACAGGACTCCATAACGCCGACAGATCGAGCAGTTGCAGTCGGCTACCCATTCAGGCGGTAGGTCGGCGGACAGCGTTACCGCGCCACAGTGGCAGGAAGCTTCGATCATGCGTCATGACGTGGACCATAATGGCGCGCGGTTCACGTATTTTCCCACGACCTCCGTCATCCTGAAGAAAGTCAGGATCCAGAGCCGAGAGGGGCGACGTTTGTAACCCTGGATGCTGACTTTCGTCAGGATGACGGAGTGGGGTAGGGGCGATCTTAGCCGAACGACCGATATGGCCCGCACGGAAAAAGGGCCGGGATCGCTCCCGGCCCTTCTTAACTGTAGCGGCAGGACGGGAGTAAATCCCGTCCTCGTCGGTCGCGGTTGCCCGCGCCGGCCGGGCGCTCGCCGTCTCGTGGCCAGCTTTCGCTAGCCACGTGCGGCTTACGCGCCAGCAACCTCGGTCGTGTCGACCTTGATGCCTGCACCCATGGTCGACGAGATCGCGACCTTCTGGACGTACTTGCCCTTGGCGCCGGTCGGCTTGGCCTTGACCACTGCGTCGACCAGTGCGTCGAAGTTCGCGCGCAGGTCTTCCGCCGGGAACGACGCCTTGCCGATGCCCGAGTGGATGATGCCGGCCTTCTCGACGCGGTATTCGATCTGGCCGCCCTTGGCTGCCTGGACGGCGGCCGCGACGTTCATCGTCACCGTGCCGAGCTTCGGGTTCGGCATCAGGCCCTTCGGACCCAGCACCTTACCGAGGCGACCGACGATGCCCATCATGTCCGGGGTCGCGATGCAGCGATCGAAATCGATCGTGCCACCCTGGATGATTTCCATCAGGTCTTCGGCGCCGACGACGTCTGCGCCTGCTGCGAGGGCCTCTTCAGCCTTCGCGCCGCGGGCGAACACGCCGACGCGGACGGTCTTGCCGGTGCCCTTGGGCAGCGTGACGACGCCGCGGACCATCTGGTCTGCGTGACGCGGATCGACGCCCAGGTTCAGCGCGACTTCGATCGTCTCGTCGAACTTCGACGTGGCGCCCGACCGTGCGAGACCGATGGCCTCGTCGATGCCGTGCAGCTTGACGAGGTCGACCGTGACGGCCTTCTGCTTCTTGCTCAGCTTAGCCATGATATCAGCCCTCCACCACTTCGAGGCCCATTGCGCGGGCGCTGCCTTCGATGATCTTCGTCGCAGCGTCGATATCGTTGGCGTTGAGGTCCTTCATCTTCGTCGTGGCGATCTCGCTCAGCTGCGAGCGCTTGATCGTGCCGGCGACGACCTTGCCCGGCTCCTTCGAACCCGACTTGAGACCGGCGGCCTCCTTGATCAGGTACGATGCTGGCGGGGTCTTGGTCTCGAACGAGAACGAGCGATCCGCATAGACCGTGATGACGGTCGGGATCGGCATGCCCTTCTTCAGTTCGCTCGTGCCGGCGTTGAACGCCTTGCAGAACTCCATGATGTTCACGCCGCGCTGACCCAGCGCAGGCCCGATCGGCGGCGCGGGCTTTGCCTCGCCTGCAGGCACCTGCAGCTTGATGTATCCGGTAATCTTTTTAGCCATGTCACTCTCTTTATGTGAGCCTAGCGGTTATGGCGGCCGTCTCGCGACAGCCTCCCGCAAATTCCATCAATGAAGGTGGAAGCCGGCGCGCATAGCCGAAAACGCGGGGGGCGGCAACCGGCGTTCGCGTCGTCACGCGGAGGCGGAGGCGGAGACGGGGGAGGCTGCGCGATCGACCGCGGTTTATTCGAAGACGTCGACTGGCCAGGCGATCTGCTTGGCTGCGGCGTAACAGGCCGACCGCGTGGCGTATCCATCTGAATAGCTGATCAGCCCGCCAGCCTCGTGAAACAACAACCATGCCCAGGCACCTGCAAGCACGAGGGGTGGCGAAAGGTCGAGCCCCTCGACCTCACGGAGTTCGAGCCGCATCGAGGGCCGTTCACCTTCGACCGGGTTCGTGGCGACGGGCTCAGCCTCGTCGAGCGTCCGGCCTATAAAGCGGCCGAACCTGTTGTCAGGCACCATGATGGGGTACGATCGATTCAATCGGCACGGGTTTTCCCCAGTAAAAGCCTTGCCCACAATCGGCTCCGAGCGATTTCGCCAGGACGAGGTCGTCGGCGGTCTCGATGCCCTCGATCACGGTTCCGATCGACCGGCTCCGGCAATAATCGATGATTTCCTTCAGCAGCGACGGCGGGAACTCACCCTTGCGGCATTTCTGGAAGATCTTCCGGTCGATCTTGACCTCGGACACTGGCAGGTCGGAGATGCGGTCGAAGTTGGTCGCGCCCTTGCCGAAATCGTCGAGCGAGATGGGAACGCCCATCGTGCCAAGCTCGCGCATGTTTTCCAGCAGGCGGCCGTCGAGCCCCGAATAGCTGATCTCGGTGAGTTCGATCCCAAGCATGCCGGGGGCGACATGATGGCGTCGCAGCAGGATCGGCATCGCGGCGAGGAAATCCGGATGCGCGAGCACCGCCGCGCTGCAGTTCACCGCGATCGGTACCGGCTTGCCGTCCGCTGCCAGCGCCGCGAGCAGGCGAGCCGCCGCTTCCACCGCAAGCGACGTCGCGGCGACCTCCAGCGAGAGGATCGTCGATGGCGCGAAGATATGCTCCGGGTTGAGCGACGGTCGATTGCGCAACCGCGTCAGCGTTTCGTAGCCAGCGATGCTATCGTCGTGCAGGCTGCGTTTCTCATGAAATTCATGCGTGAGATTGGGCAGCAGCCGGCCTTGCTGGATCAGCCAGGACAGGAAGTGGCGATCGCCGATGTCGCCGTCATGCGGTTGCCGGACGATATGGGCCAGGCGGTCGACGATGTCCTGCGCGGAATAGGGCGTGTCGAGCCAGTCGACATGACCGATGCCGGACTGTTCTGCGAGGGCGATAGCGTCGGGGAAATGCACGCTTGGCCGTAACAGCGTCAGCGTCCCGGAAAACTGTTCTTTGTCCAATAAGGCGATGAACGCGTGACGATTGCCGATCGAGGCATCCGGGTTCATCACGATCAGATCCGGTTGAAACGCCAGCCCGGCACGTTCTTCGCTGGCCATGCCGATCCACGCGGTTTTGTGGCCCATCTCTTCGAGTTCACGATGAACGCCGTTGTGAGCCGCATTTTCAAGATCGAGAAACAAGATGCGATGACCGGTCCCGGTTAAATCCGGGGAAAGACGACTCCCCGCACTGGCCGAGCGTAAGTGATCGCCACGCAAGGACGATGTTTTCAGGGCCGTGTTCGTCAAGGGCATCAGTCATTTCCTGTAGGCGGATCGCTGAATACGGTTGCATGCGAGTCAAGCTGGTCATGGGGTACATAGAGTTTATCGAATACGCCGGTCGTCATATGCGAAAGCGTACTGGCAACTATGCAACGTCTTATACGTGGACTGTCCTACAAGTGTTAGCGCTATATGATTGATGATGGTTAATCGAGTCTTAACGCGAATCATGCGGTTTGGGTCGACAACGAGGACGTAAGCCAACTCAATGATAATGAACAAATCTATGACAGCTGGAGTGACCTGTCCGACATATCGCGACTGAAATATATTTTCGTTGCCGAATGATATTGCGGCGCAAGTAAAAGGATCGAAGCAACGCCGGCCATGTTCGGTGCATCGCTTTCTACCCAGCGATCATATCGGCCAAGACCTTATTGAATGGCCGGGACGGGTGTGACGTGCAGATCATGCGGATGAGATGAGCGCGACGGGGCGGAGACTTGAAAGCACTCATTTTGAACCGAATAATTCTCGGCCGATTGACGTTACCAACTCTAGTATCACCGGGAATCGGATGGGGGCATCCGGGAACAGGGGTGGGTATGATCATTTTGTGCCGGGCGACTCTGGTCGCGCTGATACTCGGGGTTTCGGCGATCGCGCCGGCGTATGCGCAGGAGAAGACGGGATTGAAGCCTGGTTTCGTCCTGGCGCCCGGTACGGCGCGGATCGTGTTGATGCGGCCGTCGATCCGGGTCGGTGCGCAGTCGACCGGCGGGATGTACGAGCCGAACGCCGACTGGACGGATCAGGCGAAGGAGAACATCGCCACCGCGCTCGCCAAGGCGCAGACCGGTCTAGGAAACAGCGTCGTCGGCTATGTAGATCCGGTCGGCGCGGGTTCGGCCAAGGTCACGGAGTATCAGGAACTGTTCGGGGCGGTCGCGTCGTCGGTGATCGAGTATCAGTTCTTCAAGGGCAACCGTCTGCCCACCAAGAAGCGGAAGGACCAGTTCGAATGGGGGCTTGGCCCCGATGTCCGCGCGCTGCCCGGGCTCGATAAAGCGGACTATGCGCTGTTCATCACCACCGAGGATCATTTCGGCTCGACTGGGCGGAAGGTGCTGCAGGTCTTCGCGGCGATGGCGCGCGTCGGCGTCACGGCGGGCGTGCACAAGGGATTCGCTGGGCTGGTCGACTTGCGTACCGGCGAACTCGTCTGGCTGAACGCAGATATGCAGATGGGCGGGGACGTCCGTGACGCGGAGGGCGCGGACAAGCGCGTGCGGCAGTTGTTAGAGGGTTTCCCGGGTAAGCCGGCCGAAGCTCCAGTCGCCGTCACTACTGTTGCAGCCGCGCCCGCCGTAGCTTCGGCGCACTGAGATGCGGATCCCTATGGTCGGGCTTCTGCTCGCCACCGCGATCGGTACGTCCGCGTTCGCCGCGGACAAGCGCCTGCCTCTACCGACTTATACGCAGGCCTATACACCGACGACGGTCGACGAGCGCGGTATCTGGATGCAATCGGACGAACAGGAACGGGGGCTCCGCGAGTCCCGCTCGCTTATTCGTGACGCCGCGCTGAACGCCTATGTGAGAGGGGTCCTTTGCCGAACCGTCGGCGACGATCGTTGCAAGTCCGTGCGGCTCTACATTGATGAGATTCCCGAATTTAACGCGTTTATGACGCCGAATGGCGCGATGGTAGTTTGGTCTGGGCTTTTGCTGCGGGTTCGCAACGAGGCTGAGCTGGGTTCGGTTCTTGGGCATGAGTTCGGTCATTTCGAGCTTCGCCACTCGTTATTGCGGTTCAAGAATCGGCGCAGCGGCACCGACTTGATGGCGTGGGCGTCCGTCCTGCTCCGTAACAGCGGCGACATTCGCTATGCTGCGCAAGGACAGATGTTCTCGTTCACGCGCGATCAGGAACGCGAGGCCGACATGACTGGCTTCCAATATCTAGCCCGCTCGCAATATCCGTCGTCGGCCGCTGCGGACGTCTGGGATCACATGATGGGCGAGGCCGACGCCACTGCGATCGGTCGTAAGCGTAAGGTGCAGCAGAAATACGTCGCGGGCTTCTTCGCCACGCACCCGACCGATCTCGCGCGCGCCACGTATCTCCGCGCCGCGTCGATCGAGGCGCATGACGTCAAGCCGGCGGTCGTCGACACGCATCAGGCCGCGATGGCGACGTGGCTGCCGATCTTCCTCAGCGACCAGATCAAGCTCAACGATTTCGGCGGCAGCGAGTATCTGCTCGCCAATCTGGCGGAGGGTACCGGTTGGACGACGCCGCTGCTGTGCGCCCGCGGCGACCTGTACCGCGAGCGTGGCAATCCCCGCGACCTCGTCAGTGCTGCGCAATTCTACCAGGAGGCGATCGGCAAGGGCGACGCGCCGCCCGAGGCGTATCGCGGTCTCGGGCTGGCGTTGCTCCGCAGCCAGCAGGTTGCCGAAGGCCAGGCCGCGCTCGCGACGTATCTCCGCCTCAAGCCCGCCGCGACCGACGCCGCGCTCATCGCCACGCTGATCTCGTAAGGAGGACGACCATGTCCAAGAAACTCGCTCTGCTCGCCGCGGTCGCAACGCTCGCGTGCGCAGCCCCCGTCGCGGCCGGCAACAAGCTCATCCCCGCCGGCCAGCGCATCGCGGTCGCCAAGTCGGCGATGACCGTGCAGCCGGGCGCGGAGTGGAACAAGCTCTCGGAGCGCCCCGGTCGGAATGCAGAAACCTGGACGCAGGACGGCGACGAACTGAACGATCTCAGCTTCTATGGTGGCATCGAGTCCGGCAGGCCGCTGTTTCGCGAAGTCGACAAGAAGAACAAGCCGTTGCCGAAGGTCTCGGCGACGATGCTGATCACCGACATCCCGGTGCTGCTCGAGAACAGCTACCGTATCGCGCGCGACGCATCGTCGATGGCGATCGACACGATCGCGCCGATCCAGTTCGCCGGCAGCAAGGGCGTGCGTTTTACCTACACCTTCGCGAAGCAGAACGAGACGTTGCAGCGGCATGGCGAAGCACGTGGTGCGGTGATCGGTGGGAAGCTGTATCTGGTGACGTACGAGGCGCCGAGTTTGTACTACTACGACCGTAGCGCGGCGGCGGCTCGGGTGGTGGCGGATAGCGTTCGGTTTTGAGGCTCGCGATCGGTTGGCAGTTATCCCGACCGGACATAGGCACGGTCTAGGGCGATCACTACGCCTGCCTTGTTCTCCCGCGAAGGCGGGAGCCCAGTCTGGATCCCCGCCTTCGCGGGGAAACAAGCCTTATATGTCGACACAAACTAAATGGTAACGCGACGCGGGAATAAATCCCGCGTCGTCGGCCGGGCCTTGGGCCCGCCGGCCGGGCTGGCGCCGTCTCGCGATTAGCCTTGGGCTAATCGCGTGCGGCTTGGCCTTACTTGCTTCTTTCGACCTGCTCGAACTCGAGCTCCACAGGCGTCGCACGCCCGAAGATCGACACCGAAACCTTGACGCGGCTGCGGTCGAAGTCGAGTTCTTCCACGAGCCCGTTGAATGTCGCGAACGGACCGTCGAGGACCTTGACCTGATCGCCGATCTCGTAGTCGACCTTGACCTTCTGCTTGGGCGCAGCAGCGGCTTCTTCCTTGCTGTTCAGCATCCGCGTGGCTTCCGCCTCGCTGATCGCCTGCGGCTTGCCCATGCTGCCGAGGAAGCCGGTGACCTTCGGCGTGTTCTTCACCAGGTGATACACGTCGTCGTTCATGTTCAGCTTTGCGAGCACGTAGCCCGGCATGAACTTGCGCTCGACCGCGATCTTCTTGCCGCGACGGGCTTCGGTCGTGGTTTCGGTCGGGACTTCGATCTGCTCGACGAGCTGTTCGAGACCCATCCGGGTCGCCTCGGCCATGATCGAGTCGCGGACCTTGCCCTCGAAGCCCGAATAGGCGTGAATGATGTACCAGCGCGCCATGACGGAACCTTGCTTACTGAGCGAGTTTGAGGAGCAGGGAAACGATCGCTTGCAGGATCGAGTCGACGCCGAAGAAGAAGACCGCGAGGATCGTCGTCATGATCACCACCATCACGCCGGTCATGACCGTCTCGCGACGCGTCGGCCACGTGACCTTCGCGGTCTCGTTGCGGACCTGCTGGATGAATTCGAGGGGGGACGTCTTCGCCACGATGTTCTTCGAACCCGCTGATTGAGAAACTGAGATGCGAGACATAGACCCACTAGCCGCTCCCTGTGAAGGGCAGCGGCGGCAGGTCCGTCCTCGCTGTCGGAAGCGCGGCAGATAGCTGCCGTCACAGGTGAAAGCAAGTGCGCGGCAGGAGAGGGGCGCGCGTCGTATCGAAAGCGACACGGCGGTGACCGGGAGAAGTGGCGGGGGAGAGCGCTTGGGTCACTCGATCCCCCGCACGATCGTCTTGCCGGTGCCGGTTTGACCGGCGGCTCCGCTCCCACGGTTTCTATTTATCGTTCGGCTTGACGACGGCACGGATGGTGTACGCGCGATCGAGACCAAAAAAAAGGCCGGTACAAGACCGGCCGTGAAAGTTTTTAGGAGAGGATGCCTGAAAGGCCTGATCGTTGTGCATCGCAGCACATCATAGATCAATTGCGAAAATTGCATTATGAAATGCAATTTCTGCAATCGTGATGGACGCGCGAAAACGGCGGGAGCAACCGCCGCGATTTTTGCCAAGAATTTAAAGGGGGTGGCAGGAGTGCTCGGATTCGAACCGAGGGCCTTCGGTTTTGGAGACCGACGCTCTAACCAACTGAGCTACACTCCTACACGGACGCGCCCCTTACCCAGCGTTTTCGGGAAGGGCAAGCGTCTTGCGTGCAATTCGTCCGGGACCATCGGCGCGAGGATCATGAATTGGACGAAGTCTTATTCCCCCGTTAACCGTGAAGTCGTCTCGTTGGGTGTGGGGAACGTAATCGTATGAAGGCGGGATTGATGACGCTGGCGCTGCCGGTGGCGGCGTTGCTCATGGGGGCGGGGCCGGTGCCGCAAGTGCCCGATCTGGGGCCGCAGCTCGAACGCTTCACCTATCCGTGGCCGGTGCAGACGATGGAAGTCGATATCGTCGGCAGCCCTGCGCAGATGGCGTTCATGGATATCGCACCACAGCGTCCCAATGGTCGCACGGTCGTCCTGCTCCACGGCAAGAACTTCTGCGGCGCGACCTGGGGCAGCACCGCGCGGGCGTTAAGCGAGGTCGGCTACCGCGTGATCGTTCCCGATCAGATCGGCTTCTGCAAATCGTCCAAGCCTCGCGCAGCACAGTATAGCTTCGAGATGCTCGCGACGTTCACCAAGCGGCTGCTCGAATCGCGTGGCATCACGCGGGCCACGTTCGTCGGGCACTCGATGGGCGGCATGCTCGCGATGCGATACGCCATTCTCTACCCGGCCTCGATCGAGAAGCTGGTGCTCGTCAATCCGCTCGGCCTGAAGGATCGCGGCGAGGAAGGCGTGCCCTATACCGACGTCGACACGCTCTGGGCGAACGAGAAGAAGACGAGCTACGCGTCGATCAAGGCGTATCAGCTCGAGAACTATTACCACGGCGTGTGGAAGCCATCCTATGATCGCTGGGTCTGGATGCAGGCGGGCATGTACCAGGGGGCAGGGCGCGACACCGTGGCGCTCGCGCAGGCCAAGACGAGCGAGATGATCAAGACGCAATCGGTCGCGCACGAACTGTACCGGATCACGCCGTCGACCACCCTGATCATCGGGACTCTGGACAAGACCGCGTTCGGCCGGGCGCAGGCGCCGGCGAACTTGCGCAAGTTCCTCGAGCCTGTGCCGATAGTCGCGCCGCGGGCGGTGAAGCAGATGCCGAATGCCAACCTGGTGATGCTTGAAGGGCTGGGCCACTCGCCGCAGGTCGAGGACCCTGCGCGATTCGAGAAGACGCTGCTGGCGGTGCTCGGGACGCGATCGCGGTAGCCGGAACCTCTTGATCCTCCCCCGCCAGGGGGAGGTGGCTGGCCCTTGCCAGACGGAGGGGGAGGGGGCGACAACGTATGTTGCGCGCCCCCCCCCCCCCCCGTCACCTACGGTGCCACCTCCCCCTGGCGGGAGAGGATCAGGAGGGGTGGTCACCAGCTATGGGCGGTCGCTGGTCGCGGATGCATCCACCCCCAAGAAACCAATAACCTACCCCCAACCCAAACCGATTCCGCCCCGTTGACCGCAACCGACTCCTGACCTATAGGCGCGGCCTGTTCTTCGGGAGTGTTTCCCGCCGGGCATGCTTGAACATTGCTGGATGCATTCCAGGACCTGAGGGGCGCTCCCGCGTTCCTATGGTCCTTTTTGTATTCTCAGGCGCCTCATGGCTCCAGCAAAGTAACCACTTGAAAGGTGAAGGCTTCAATGCCGACGATCAACCAGCTGGTCCGCAAGGGCCGCGATCCGCAGAAGGCCAAGTCGAAGGTCCCTGCGATGGAAGCAAATCCGCAGAAGCGTGGCGTTTGCACGCGCGTCTACACGACGACCCCGAAGAAGCCGAACTCGGCTCTGCGCAAGGTGGCCAAGGTTCGCCTGACCAACCAGCGCGAAGTCATCAGCTACATCCCGGGCGAGGGCCACAATCTTCAGGAGCATTCGGTTGTCCTGATCCGTGGCGGTCGTGTCCGCGATCTTCCCGGTGTTCGCTATCACGTCCTGCGCGGCGTGCTCGATACACAGGGTGTGAAGGACCGGCGTCAGTCGCGTTCCAAGTACGGCGCCAAGCGTCCGAAGTAAGCCGGGCAGTTATCTGACCCATCAAGGCTGAAGTTTAGAAGGAATACAAAATGGCACGTCGTCGTCGTCCCGAAAAGCGGGTCATCCTGCCTGATCCCAAGTTCGGGGATGAGGTTCTGTCGAAGTTCATGAACAGCGTCATGCTGGACGGCAAGAAGTCCGTCGCGGAGCTGATCGTGTACGGTGCATTCGAAACCGTCGAGAGCCGCGCCAAGCGCGATCCGATCGGCGTTTTCCACGATGCGCTGAATAACGTGAAGCCGGGCATCGAAGTCCGTTCGCGCCGCGTCGGTGGTGCAACGTACCAGGTGCCGGTCGAGGTTCGTCCCGAGCGTGCACAGGCGCTGGCGATTCGCTGGCTGATCGGTGCGGCGCGTTCGCGCAGCGAGAACACGATGGCCGCACGGCTGTCGGGTGAGCTGATGGATGCCGCCAACAACCGTGGCAACGCGGTCAAGAAGCGTGAAGATACGCACCGGATGGCGGAAGCCAACCGTGCATTCTCGCACTACCGCTGGTAACAGCGGGCTTCCTGCCGCTGGTAACAGCGGGCTTTGAAGCCTAGCATTGCTATCCGTGTGACGGGCGGTCTTTCGCCTGTCATGCAAACACCTATATATTGGGGAGCCGGCACGTTCGGCTCCCCATATCCTTAAGGAAGCACGATCATGGCCCGCAGCCATCCGCTCGACCGTTACCGCAACATCGGCATCATGGCGCACATCGACGCCGGTAAGACGACGACGACCGAGCGCATCCTCTATTACACCGGCAAGTCCTACAAGATCGGCGAAGTGCACGAAGGCACCGCGACGATGGATTGGATGGAGCAGGAGCAGGAGCGCGGGATCACGATCACGTCGGCTGCGACCACCTGCAAGTGGCGCGCCGAAGAAGGTAAGGGCGAGGAGCACCTTATCAACATCATCGATACGCCTGGCCACGTCGACTTCACGATCGAAGTCGAGCGTTCGCTCCGCGTGCTCGACGGTGCAGTGGCATGCTTCGACGGCGTTGCCGGCGTCGAGCCGCAGTCCGAGACCGTGTGGCGTCAGGCCGACAAGTACGGCGTGCCGCGCATGTGCTTCGTCAACAAGCTCGATCGCACCGGCGCCGATTTCTACTTCTGCGTGAATTCGATCATCGATCGTCTCGGCGCGCGTCCGGCCGTGCTGTATCTCCCGATCGGCATGGAAGGCGGCTTCAAGGGCCTCGTCGATCTCGTCGAGAACCGTGCGATCATCTGGCTCGAAGAGAGCCTGGGCGCGAAGTTCGAATATGCCGAGATCCCCGCGGATCTGGTCGAAAAGGCCGCGAAGTATCGCAGCGAGCTGATCGAGATGGCCGTCGAGCAGGACGATGCCCTCATGGAGGCCTATCTCGAAGGTAACGAGCCGAGCGTCGCCGACCTCAAGAAGCTGATCCGCAAGGGTACGCTGAGCATGGCGTTCGTCCCCGTCGTTTGCGGTTCGGCGTTCAAGAACAAGGGCGTTCAGCCCCTGCTCGACGCCGTCGTCGACTATCTGCCTTCGCCGCTCGACGTTCCCGCGATCCAGGGTCTGAAGCTCGACGGCGTGACGCCGGACGAGCGTCCTTCGTCGGACGAGGTTCCGTTCTCGGCACTGGCGTTCAAGATCATGAACGATCCGTTCGTCGGTACGCTGACCTTCGCCCGCATCTACTCGGGCAAGCTGGAGACCGCATCGCAGGTCACCAACTCGGTCAAGGACAAGAAGGAAAAGGTCGGTCGCATGCTGCTTATGCATGCGAACAGCCGCGAGGATATCCAGGAGGCTTTCGCTGGCGACATCGTCGCTCTCGCGGGTCTCAAGGATACCACGACCGGTGACACGCTCTGCGCGATGAACGCACCGATCATTCTCGAGCGGATGGAATTCCCCGAGCCCGTGATCGAGCTGTCGGTGGAGCCGAAGACCAAGGCCGACCAGGAGAAGATGGGCGTCGCGCTCAATCGTCTCGCACGCGAGGATCCTTCATTCCGCGTGTCGTCGGACCCCGAGTCGGGCCAGACCATCATCAAGGGCATGGGCGAGCTCCATCTCGAGATCCTGGTCGATCGCATGAAGCGTGAGTTCAAGGTCGAGGCGAACGTCGGCGCTCCTCAGGTCGCATATCGCGAGTATCTGAAGAAGCCGGTCGACGTCGACTACACGCACAAGAAGCAGTCGGGTGGTACCGGCCAGTTCGGTCGCGTGAAGGTCAAGGTCACGCCGGGCGAGCGCGGTTCGGGCATCACGTTCAAGGACGAGATCAAGGGCGGCAACATTCCGAAGGAATATCTGCCCGCGATCGAGAAGGGCTTCCGCGAAACCGCTGCGTCGGGTTCGCTGGTCGGCTTCCCGATCATCGATTTCGAGATCGTGCTGTATGACGGCGCGTATCACGACGTCGACTCGTCGGCACTGGCGTTCGAAATTTGTGCACGTGGCGCGATGCGCGAAGTCGCACAGAAGTCGGGCATCACGTTGCTCGAGCCGGTCATGAAGGTCGAAGTCGTCACCCCGGAGGATTACCTGGGCGACGTCATCGGCGACATGAACAGCCGTCGTGGCCAGATCCAGGGCACCGACAGCCGCGGCAACGCGCAGACGGTCGAGGCGATGGTGCCGCTGGCCAACATGTTCGGCTACGTGAACTCGCTCCGCTCGTTCACGCAGGGCCGCGCGCAGTACTCGATGCAGTTCTCGCACTATGACGAAGTGCCGCAGAACGTTGCTGACGAGGTGAAGGCTAAGCTGGCGTAAGCCCGAGGCGCATCGAGCTAGGTTTTCCTGGCTCGGAGACGCCGAAAGGCCGGCCGGCTTCGGTCAGCGACCGAAGTTCGACGACGCGGAATTCACTTCCGCGTCGGCCTCTCCCCAAGCAGGGGCTGGCGCAACGCTTTAACAGCCGCTATTGGGCCGCGTTCGCGCGGTTCCCGGGGTGGCACCGGAATACGAATCAGAAGGTAGGAAACAATGGCCAAGGCAAAATTTGAGCGGAACAAGCCGCATCTCAACATCGGCACCATCGGTCACGTCGATCATGGCAAGACGTCGCTCACCGCTGCGATCACGAAGGTTCTGGCAGAGACGACCGGCGGTACCGCCGTCGACTTCGCCAACATCGACAAGGCTCCCGAGGAGCGCGAGCGCGGCATCACGATCTCGACCGCACACGTCGAGTACGAGACGGCCAACCGTCACTATGCGCACGTCGATTGCCCGGGCCACGCCGATTATGTGAAGAACATGATCACCGGCGCAGCCCAGATGGACGGCGCGATCCTCGTCGTTTCGGCGACCGATGGCCCGATGCCACAGACCCGTGAGCACATCCTGCTCGCACGCCAGGTCGGCGTGCCTGCTATGGTCGTGTTCATGAACAAGGTCGATCTGGTCGACGACGAGGAAATCCTCGAGCTGGTCGAGATGGAAATCCGCGAGCTGCTCAGCTCGTACGACTTCCCGGGCGACGACATCCCCGTCATCAAGGGTTCGGCTACCTGCGCACTGTCGGGTTCGAACCAGAAGCTCGGCGCCGACGCCGTCACCGAGCTGATGCAGGCTGTCGACGACTACATCCCGCAGCCTGAGCGTCCGCTCGACAAGCCGTTCATGATGCCGATCGAGGACGTGTTCTCGATCTCGGGTCGTGGCACGGTCGTCACCGGCCGCGTCGAGACCGGCATCGTCAAGGTTGGCGAGGAAGTCGAGATCGTCGGCATCCACCCGACCGTCCGCAAGACCACGGTCACGGGCGTCGAAATGTTCCGCAAGCTGCTCGACCAGGGCCAGGCTGGCGATAACGTCGGCGCACTGATCCGCGGCGTCGCACGCGACGAAGTCGAGCGTGGCCAGGTGCTCTGCAAGCCAGGCACGATCAAGCCGCACACCGACTTCAACTCGGAAGTGTACGTGCTGTCGAAGGAAGAGGGTGGCCGTCACACGCCGTTCTTCGCCAACTACCGCCCGCAGTTCTACTTCCGTACGACGGACGTGACCGGCACCGTCGAGCTGCCTGAGGGCACCGAGATGGTCATGCCAGGCGACAACGTGTCGCTCGGCATCAAGTTGATCGCACCGATCGCCATGGACGTGGGCCAGCGCTTCACGATCCGCGAAGGCGGCCGTACCGTCGGTGCAGGCGTCGTCAGCCAGATCGACAAGTAAGCATCTTCTCCTTCGGGAGTTGATCGAAAAGAGCCCGGCTTCTCGCGAGAGAGGCCGGGCTTTTTCGTGTTTGGAGGGTGCGGTGCTCGACAAATTGATCAGTGCTGTCCGCCATCACACAACTACGAGTATGGCGTCTCGGTCAGGTTGCCGGGTAGCGTCCGTTCGGGAGTGTTGCGTTCTGACGCGTCGCTTACAGGCCACGCTTGCTGAGGAAGGCCACGATATGCTGCGTGATTCCGACTATGCAGATATCGGACGATTCATAACTACGGTTGCCTCAGCGGAAAGCGTGACTGCCAAATTATGGTGGCATCAGTCATTTTTGGCGGGTGTCACGCTTACCACCGAGAAGGCGCAGCGCACGCCGATGGTTGATAAGCTTGCAAGGCTTCGAGATTTAGTAGCTCGCGACGGATCCCGTCTGGATCAACAATTGACCGGTCTTCGGAATGGCTTCTCGCGCGTCGTCGAGCCCCGTCATACTCTCGTGCATGGGTTCACCAGTGAGGCTGGGCTACATCCATCGGCAATCAATCTACGGAACGATCATCAAGTTTGGATGCGAGACCTGCCGCTACTTCTGCTGTGGGCGGACTACCTTTGTAGGCTTGCGATCCAAGCCTATAGCGACGCCACGCGTGGCATCTACGAAGCCGAGCAAGACCTGCCACCGCTTGAGCCGATTATCGCCAGTCCCGAGATTCTTGCGACGAGTCCCTCACCGTCGATACTTTGAGTGGTGCGATAGCCACCTAGCACAAGGGGGAACCAATGGGGGCGAGCCGGCAACTTACAATCCTCCCCCGCTAGGGGGAGGTGGCGCCGAAGGCGTCGGAGGGGGAGGGGGCGATTAGCTCTCGATGATGGTTCGGCGTTGGAGCGCGACGGACGTGATCTGGCGGATGACGTCGTCGAGGTTGACTAGCATTTCGCGGGTTGGGTATCGGAGGACTTGGATGTTTTGGGCTGTTAGCCATGCCTCTCGCGCTGCGTCTCGTTCAGGGCGTTTGCCGTGGTTGTGGGCTTCGCCGTCGACTTCGATCGCGAGTCGGGCTGGGGCGCAGTAGAAGTCCAGGACGTAAAGGCCCGCGGCGTGTTGTCTGCGGAAGCGTAGGCCTTCTTCGTTCTGCCTGAGTGCCAACCAGAGCGCTATCTCTGGCGGGGTCATCTGTTTTCGCAGGCGCTTGGCGTTGCTGTGGCTTTGTAGGGATCCTTCGAGCCGCATCGCTTGCCTCCCCCTCCGTCACGCTTCGCGCGCCACCTCCCCCTGGCGGGGGAGGATCAAGTAGAGGGGACGACCTTAGCGGCAGCGCGTCGACATCTTCAATCCTCCCCCGCAAGGGGGAGGTGGCGCCGAAGGTGACGGAGGGGGAGGGCAGGGCGCACCTCGATATTGCCCGTCGCCTGGAAAACCCGCTCCCCGCGGTTGCATTTCGCCCGACTCTCCCGTAATGGCCCGCCTTCGGTTTAAACATCAACCAGCAAGAGCCCGGAAACGGGCCCGCTCTTTCGCATCGGTAGGGACTATGGACAGCAATATCCGCATTCGTCTGAAGGCGTTCGATCACCGTGTGCTCGATCAGGCCACTGGCGACATCGCCGACACCGCACGCCGCACCGGCGCGCTCATCCGCGGTCCGATTCCCCTTCCGACGCGCATCGAAAAGTTCACCGTGAACCGCGGCCCGCACATCGACAAGAAGTCGCGCGAGCAGTTCGAGGTACGCACGTACAAGCGTATGCTGGATATCGTCCAGCCGACGCCGCAGACGGTCGATGCGCTGATGAAGCTGGACCTCGCCGCTGGCGTTGACGTCGAGATCAAGCTCGCCTAAGGGCTGGCGCGGCGCGGTCGATCGGTAACGGTCCCGCGCCGTTCGACATTGGGATACCGCCGTCGGTGAAAACCGACGGGGCAGCGTCCCCCGTCACGCTTCCGCATTCGCGGAAGCACCAGCCCGGGACGGGGGCACGTTTCGTATTTACCGGGTTGAACCGACTCCATTCAGGGCTTTTGCCGGGGATGGGGTCAGGTGGACGCATCATGGAGTTCGCTCCGGACATGGTCCGCAAGCCCCCGAGGAATAGTCCGACGGGGCCTCTGTCTAGGAAGGGACAAGATCATGCGTACTGGCGTGATCGCGAAGAAGATGGGGATGACCCGCCTGTTCCAGGAAGATGGTCGGCACGTGCCGGTCACCGTTCTGGCACTCGAAGGCAATCAGGTCGTTTCCGTTCGCGAAATGGATCGTGACGGCTACACTGCCGTCCAGCTTGGTGCAGGTGTCGCCAAGTCGAAGAATGTCGCAAAGCCGCAGCGCGGCCATTTCGGCAAGGCCGAAGTGGAGCCCAAGGCTGTCGTCCATGAGTTCCGCGTGAACGCAGACGGCTTGCTCGACGTCGGCGCCGAGATTTCGGCCGACCACTACGTCGCAGGCCAGATCGTCGATATCCAGGGCAAGACTCAGGGTAAGGGCTTCCAGGGCGGCATGAAGCGTTGGGGCTTCGGCGGTCTGCGGGCGACCCACGGCGTATCGGTCTCGCACCGTTCGCTCGGTTCGACCGGTCAGCGCCAGGATCCGGGCAAGGTCTTCAAGAACAAGAAGATGGCCGGCCACATGGGCGACAAGTATCGCACCCAGCAGAACCTCGAGATCGTATCGACGGACGTCGAGCGTGGTCTCCTGTTCGTCAAGGGTTCGGTTCCTGGCTCCAAGGGCGGCTGGCTCTTCGTCAAGGACTCGGTGAAGGTCGCGCGCCACGCCGACGCACCGTTCCCCGCCGGTCTCAAGATCGCGCACAGCAACACCGCAGCAGACACGCCGGCCGAAACGACCGACGCACCTGCAGCCGACGGCCAGGAGGGCTGAGCGTGAAGATCAAGGTTTCATCTTTCGCCGGCACTGAGGCAGCGGACATCGAGCTCAACGACGAGGTCTTCGGCCTCGATCCGCGCGCCGACATCCTGCACCGTGTCGTCACCTGGCAGCTCGAGAAGCGTCGCGAGACGGCTCGTGGCACCCGTGAGCGCGCAGACGTCGCACGCACCGGCAAGAAGTTCGGTCGCCAGAAGGGCGGCGGTACGGCTCGTCACGGCGATCGTCGCGCACCAGTGTTCATCGGTGGTGGTAAGGCACACGGCGCACGCGTCCGTGACTTCAACCCTTCGCTGAACAAGAAGGTTCGCTCGCTCGGCCTGCGGATGGCTCTCAGCAGCCACGCCAAGGCGGGTTCGCTGGTCATCATGGACAGCCTGGCTGTCGAGGGTGGCAAGACCAAGACGCTGCAGGGCGATCTCGCAAAGCTCGGCTTCGGCAAGCGTGCGCTCGTCATCGACGGCGACATGGTCGACACCAGCTTCGCATTCGCTGCGGGCAACCTGTACGAAGTGAACGTGATGCCGGCTGCCGGCGCGAACGTTTACGACATCCTGAAGCATGACACGCTGGTGCTGACGCGCGCCGCTGTCGAAAAGCTGGAGGCGCGCTTCCATGGCTAAGAAGCAGAAGGCGGGCATCGATAATCGTCATTACGACGTTATCCTGGCCCCGCACATCACCGAGAAGACGACGACCCTGTCGGAGTTCAACGCGGTTGTGTTCAAGGTATCGAACGATGCCACGAAGCCCGAGATCAAGGCGGCCGTCGAGGCGCTGTTCGACGTGAACGTCGTCGGCGTGAACACGCTCGTCCAGAAGGGCAAGACCAAGAAGTGGAAGGGCACGAACTACTCGCGCTCCGACATGAAAAAGGCAATCGTGACGTTGAAGGACGGTCAGTCCATCGACGTGACGACGGGGATCTGAGGCCATGGCACTCAAGCATTATAATCCGACATCGCCGGCACGCCGCGGTCTCATCCTGGTCGACAAGTCGTCGCTCTGGAAGGGTCGCCCCGTCAAGGCGCTGACCGAAGGTAAGCACAAGACCGGCGGTCGTAACAACAAGGGCCATGTGACCTCGCGCGGCATCGCCGGCGGTCACAAGCAGAAGTACCGCTACATCGACTTCAAGCGTCGCAAGTGGGACGTCGAAGGCACTGTCGAGCGGATCGAGTATGATCCCAACCGCACCGCGTTCATCGCCCTGGTCAAGTACCCGGACGAGGAACTCGCCTACATCCTGGCGCCACAGCGTCTGGCCGTCGGCGACAAGGTCCTCGCGGCCAAGAAGACCGACGTGAAGCCAGGCAATGCCATGGAACTCGGTCAGATGCCGGTCGGCACCATCGTCCACAACGTGGAGATGAAGCCGATGAAGGGTGGCCAGATCGCCCGTTCGGCCGGCACGTACGTGCAGGTCGTCGGTCGCGACAAGGGCATGGTGATGGTCCGCCTGAACTCGGGCGAGCAGCGCTACATCCGCAGCGATTGCATGGCGACGGTTGGCGCGGTCTCGAACCCCGACAACCAGAACCAGAACCTGGGCAAGGCAGGCCGTTCGCGCTGGATGGGTATCCGTCCTCTGACGCGCGGCGTCGCCAAGAACCCGGTCGACCATCCGCACGGCGGTGGTGAAGGCCGTACCTCGGGTGGCCGTCATCCGGTTACGCCTTGGGGCAAGCCGACGAAGGGTGCGCGCACGCGTCATAACAAGTCGACCGACAAGATGATCATCCGGTCGCGTCATTCGACGAAGAGGAAGGGCTAACATGGCTCGTTCAGTCTGGAAGGGCCCCTTCGTGGACCTTCATCTGCTCAAGAAGGCAGAAACCGCCCAGGACACCAACGCGCGTTCGCCGATCAAGACCTGGTCGCGTCGCTCGACGATCCTGCCGTCGTTCGTGGGTCTCACGTTCAACGTCTATAACGGCCGCAAGTTCGTGCCCGTCTCGGTCAACGAAGACATGGTCGGCATGAAGCTCGGTGAGTTCGCGCCCACGCGCTACTTCCCCGGCCACTCCGCCGACAAGAAGGGCAAGCGCTGATGTCTAAGCAAGTCAGCCCGCGCAAGGTCGCGGACAACGAGGCGCTTTCGGTCGGTACGCAGATCCGTGGTTCCGCGCAGAAGCTCGGCCTCGTGGCCGCGCTGATCCGTGGCAAGAAGGTCGGCGATGCGATGAACATCCTCGCCTTCTCGACCAAGGGCATGGCGATCGAAGCGCGCAAGGTGCTGGCCTCGGCCATCGCCAACGCCGAGAACAACCATAACCTCGACGTCGACGCACTCGTCGTCGCCGAGGCTTCGGTCGGCAAGTCGATCACGATGAAGCGCTTCGCTACCCGCGGCCGCGGCAAGTCGACCCGCATTCTCAAGCCATTCAGCCGTCTGCGCATCGTCGTGCGCGAGCAGGAAGAAGCATAATGGGTCAGAAGAGCAACCCCATCGGTCTGCGTCTGCAGATCAACCGTACCTGGGATAGCCGCTGGTACGCCGAAGGCGCCGACTATGGTCGGCTTCTGCTCGAGGATCTCAAGATCCGCGCATTCATCATGAAGACGCTGCCGCAGGCCGCGATCTCCAAGGTGGTCATCGAGCGTCCGGCAAAGCTGGCCCGCATCTCCATCTTCGCTGCACGCCCCGGCGTGATCATCGGCAAGAAGGGTGCGGACATCGAGAAGCTGCGTTCGACGATCGGCAAGATGACGTCGTCGACCGTGTCGCTGAACATCGTCGAGATCCGCAAGCCGGAAGTCGATGCGCGTCTCGTCGCGCAGGGCATCGCCGATCAGCTCGAGCGTCGTATCGCCTTCCGTCGCGCCATGAAGCGTGCGGTCCAGTCGGCGATGCGTCTCGGTGCCGAGGGCATCCGGGTGAACTGCGGTGGCCGTCTTGGCGGCGCCGAGATCGCACGGTCGGAGAGCTATCGTGAGGGTCGGGTTCCGTTGCACACGCTGCGCGCGAACATCGATTATGCCGAGGCTACGGCGCACACGTCCTACGGCGTTTGCGGCGTGAAGGTCTGGGTCTTCAAGGGCGAGATTCTCGGCAACGATCCGACGTCGTACGACCGCATCATGATGGAGGCTCAAACCTCCGGCGTGCGGCCGCAGCGCGACGATCGTCGCTAAGGGGCAGGAACAGACATGCTGCAACCAAAAAAGACCAAGTTCCGGAAGGCCTTCAAGGGCAAGATTTCGGGCGACGCCAAGAGTGGCTTCTCGCTCAATTTCGGCTCCTACGGCCTCAAGGCGATGGAACCCGACCGGATCACCGCACGCCAGATCGAGGCGGCCCGCCGCGCGATCACGCGTCACATGAAGCGCCAGGGGCGTTTGTGGATCCGCATTTTCCCAGACCTTCCGGTCTCGGGAAAGCCAGCCGAAGTCCGCATGGGTAAGGGCAAGGGCGCGCCGGAATACTGGGCCGCTCGCGTCAAGCCGGGTCGGATCCTGTTCGAGCTCGACGGCGTCGACGGCAAGATCGCCGCCGAGGCGTTCGAGCGGGCGGCCATGAAGCTGCCGATCAAGGTAAAGGTCGTTGCTCGCCTGGGCGACACCTCGCATCTGGGAGGCGAGTAAGATCATGGCTCGTATCGACGACATGAAGACCAAGAGCGACGACCAGCTGTCGGAGTCGCTCGGCGAACTGAAGCGCGAGCAGTTCAACCTGCGCTTCCAGGCCGCCACGAACCAGCTCGAAAAGCCGAGCCGCGTTCGTGAGGTCCGCCGCGACATCGCTCGCATCAAGACCCTGCAGGCTCAGCGCACCAGCGCTGAAGCCGCGAAGTAAGGAACGTATCATGCCGAAGCGCGTGCTGACCGGTCTGGTCGTGTCCGACAAGGGCGACAAGACGGTGGTCGTGAACGTCGAGCGTAAGGTGAAGCACCCGCTCTACGGGAAGATCATCCGTCGCTCGAAGAAGTATCATGCTCATGACGAGAGCAACGAGTTCAAGCAGGGCGAGACCGTGCGGATCGAAGAGACCGCACCGATCTCCAAGCTGAAGACCTGGAAGGTGATCGAGCGGGTCAACACCCACGCGACGCCGGAGCGGGCTTCGGCCGAGGGCTGAATCAAACACGAGGGCAGGGGGGCAACTCCCTGCGCTCTTGTTTTCGTAAACGGGAACGGCTAAGCGGCCGCTCCTCCCCGCTGCGGTTCGTCCGTGGCGGGGTGATTTTTTAGGCGGGGTTCGGTCGGTATCGACCCCAGAGACAGAGAAGGGATACGGATCCATGATCCAGATGCAGTCCAATCTCGACGTCGCTGACAACAGCGGCGCGAAGCGGGTGCAGTGCATCAAGGTGCTTGGGGGTTCCAAGCGTCGTGTTGCAGGCGTTGGCGACATCATCGTCGTCAGCATCAAGGAAGCGCAGCCACGTGGCCGTGTGAAGAAGGGCGACGTTCACCGCGCGGTGATCGTGCGTACCGCCAAGGATATCCGCCGTGCAGACGGTACGGTCATCCGCTTCGACGGCAATGCCGCGGTGCTGGTCAACAAGAACGAGGAGCCGATCGGCACCCGTATCTTCGGCCCAGTCGTTCGCGAGCTGCGCGGCAAGAAGCACATGAAGATCATCAGCCTCGCGCCGGAGGTGCTGTAATGGCGTCGCAGCGTATCAAGAAGGGTGACAAGGTCATCGTCCTGTCCGGCAAGGACAAGGGCAAGACCGGTGAAGTCACCGCCTCCATGCCGAAGACCGACAAGGTCGTCGTATCGGGCGTCAACATCGCCGTGCGCCACACCAAGCCGACTCAGGGTGACCCGCAGGGTGGCCTGATCCGCAAGGAAGCACCGATGCACGTTTCGAAGGTCGCGCACGTGACCGCCGACGGCAAGCCGACCCGCGTCCGCTTCGAGGAGCAGGACGGCAAGAAGGTCCGCGTCGCCGTCAAGACCGGGGAGAAGATCAATGGTTGATCAGAACACTGGCGCTGAGAACACCGGCACCGAGGCCGTCTACGTCGCGCGCATGCGCAAGCTGTACGACGAGACGATCATCAAGGCGATGACCGAGAAGTTCGGTTACAAGAACGTCATGGAGATCCCGCGGCTCGACAAGATCGTGCTGAACATGGGCGTCGGCGAAGCCACGCAGGACAAGAAGAAGGTCGACCAGGCTGCTTCCGAAATGGAGCTGATCGCCGGCCAGAAGCCTGTCGTGACGAAGGCCAAGAAGTCGATCGCGCAGTTCAAGCTGCGTGAAGGCATGCCGATCGGCGTGAAGGTCACCCTTCGCCGCGAGCGCATGTACGAGTTCCTCGACCGTTTCATCACGATCGCTCTTCCCCGCGTCCGCGATTTCCGCGGGCTCAACCCGAAGAGCTTCGATGGCCGTGGCAACTATGCCTGCGGTATCAAGGAGCAGATCGTGTTCCCAGAAATCAGCTATGACCGGGTCGACAAGGTCCGCGGCATGGATGTGATCGTGACGACGACCGCAAAGACCGACGACGAGGCTCGCGAGCTTCTCCGTCTGTTCGGTTTCCCGTTCCCGATCGAAGACGACGCTGCCGACGAGAAGAAGGCAGCTTAATCTAAGTCCCCCTCCCGCTTGCGGGAGGGGTCAGGGGAGGGGCCTCGCGCCTAACAGGCGTTGGTCCTTCCCTCCCCCAACCCCTCCCGTAAGCGGAAGGGGAGCTAGCAAAGAAAGAACTTAAGTCGATGGCGAAACTGAGTTCAGTCAACAAGAACGAGCGCCGCAAGCGCATGGTCAAGCAGTATGCCCCGAAGTACGCGGCACTGAAGGCAATCGCAGCGGACAAGACGCTCGACGACGGAGAGCGTCTGATCGCTCGCCTCAAGATGGCGGCACTGCCGCGCAACGCGAACCCGACCCGCATCCGTAACCGGTGCGAGCTGACCGGTCGCCCGCGCGCCTATTACCGCAAGTTCCGGCTCTGCCGTATTCAGCTGCGCGATCTGGCCAACAAGGGCCTCATCCCCGGCGTCACGAAGTCGAGCTGGTAAGGACTAAATCATGGCAGTGACCGATCCCCTGGGTGATTTGCTCACCCGTATCCGTAATGGCCAGCGCGCGAAGAAGGACTCTGTCCTCACGCCGGCGTCGAAGCTGCGCGTCCGCGTGCTCGACGTTCTGCAGCGCGAAGGCTATATCCGTGGCTATAGCGAAGAGCAGATGGGCCCCGCGGCCGGCCTTCGCATCGAGCTGAAGTATTTCGAGGGCCAGCCTGCGATCAAGCATGTCGCGCGCGTCTCGAAGCCCGGCCGTCGCGTCTATTCCGGCTCGCAGGAACTCCCGCGCGTCCGTAACGGCCTCGGCATCACCATCGTCTCGACGCCCCGCGGCGTGCTGTCGGATTCCGAAGCACGCGAGCAGAATGTCGGCGGCGAAGTCCTCGCGGAGGTGTTCTGATGAGCCGCATTGGTAAGAAGCCGGTCACCGTACCGGCGGGCATCACGCCGACCATCGAGAACAAGCAGCTGACCATGAAGGGCCCCAAGGGTACCCTCAAGATGCCGCTTCGCGACGAGATCAGCTACACGATCGAAGACGGCGGCATTTCGGTGCAGCCGGCCAACGACACTAAGCGCGCGCGCGCGTTCTGGGGCATGCAGCGGACCATGGTGCAGAACCTGGTCACCGGCGTGTCGGAAGGCTTCACCAAGAAGCTGCTGATCACCGGCGTCGGCTATCGTGCCGCAGCGCAGGGTCGCAACCTCAAGCTGCAGCTCGGCTACAGCCACGACGTCAACATCGACGTGCCGGAGGGGATCGAAGTCAAGACCCCCGACAACACGACGATCGAGATCTCGGGTTCGGACAAGCAGATGGTCGGTCAGCTGGCCGCGGAAATTCGTCAGTGGCGCAAGCCCGAGCCTTACAAGGGCAAGGGTATTAAGTACGACGGCGAGTTCATCTTCCGCAAGGAAGGGAAGAAGAAGTAATGACCAAGGGACTTTCTCTTTTCGCCAAGCGGCGTCGCCGCAACCGTACCGCGCTCCGCGCACGTGCAGGCACCCGTCCGCGGTTGTCGGTGCATCGCTCGGGCAAGCACATCTATGCCCAGGTGATCGACGATGCCGCTGGCACGACGGTCGCATCGGCCTCGACGCTGGAGAAGGACGTGCGCGGCACGTCCGGCGCCAACATCGACGCGGCGACTTCGGTCGGCAAGCGCGTCGCCGAGGCTGCCAAGGCAGCGGGCGTGACCCAGGTCGTGTTCGATCGCGGCGGCTTCCTCTACCACGGTCGCGTGAAGGCTCTTGCCGATGCCGCGCGCGAAGCCGGATTGGAGTTCTAAGACATGGCTGACGAAAACAACACGCCGGCAGTAATCGCTCCCGAGACGACCGCACAGGACGTCACGGCTCAGAACGTTCCGCAGAGCACTGGCTACCAGGGCAACAACGGTGGCGGTCGCGGTCGCGGCGGTCCCGGTGGCGGCGGTGGTCGTGGTGGCCCCGGCGGTAACCGCAGCGGTGGCCCAGGCGGCAATCGCGGTGGTCGCGACGGCGGTCGCGGTCGCGACAATCGTGGCGGTCGTCCCGGTGCGGACGATGGCGGCGAAGAGCTGATCGAGAAGCTCGTGCACATCAACCGCGTCTCGAAGACGGTCAAGGGCGGTAAGCGCTTCGGCTTCGCAGCGCTGGTCGTCGTCGGCGACGGCAAGGGTCGTGCAGGCTTTGGTCATGGCAAGGCACGCGAAGTGCCGGAAGCCATCTCGAAGGCGACGGCTGCTGCCAAGAAGAAGATGGTTCGCGTTCCGTTGAAGGACGGTCGCACGCTGCATCATGACGGCAACGGTCACTTCGGTGCCGGCAAGGTCACGCTGCGGTCGGCGCCTCAGGGTACGGGCATCATCGCCGGTGGCCCGATGCGCGCAGTCTTCGAATCGCTGGGCGTTGCGGACGTTGTGACCAAGTCGGTCGGCACGTCGAACCCCTACAACATGATCCGCGCCACGTTCGAGGCCCTTGGCGAGCAGACCTCGCCCAAGGCCGTCGCACAGCGTCGCGGCAAGAAGATCGCCGACCTGCTCGGCCATGGTGGTTCGAAGACCGCCGAGGCCGATGCAGCTGCGATCACGGAGTAAGCGATCATGGCAACCATCAAGATCACGCAGACCGGTTCGCCGATCCGCCGCGAGAAGGATCAGCGCGCAACGCTGATCGGTCTCGGTCTCAACAAGATGCACAAGACCCGCGAGCTGGAAGACAGCCCAGAGGTCCGCGGCATGATCCGCAAGGTGCAGCACATGGTATCCGTCGAAGGCTGAGCCTTCACGCTACCTAGTGACAAATACCGGGAAGGGGGCTAACGGCCCCCTTCCTTATTTCCGGATTCGAACCCGGTGATTTCAAACCAGCGCGTAACAAGCGAAAGCGAGTGCATTACCATGAAGCTCAACGAACTCCGCGATAACGAAGGTGCCCGTAAGTCCAAGATGCGCGTCGGACGCGGCATCGGCTCGGGCAAGGGCAAGACCGCAGGCCGTGGCCAGAAGGGCCAGAAGAGCCGCGAGGGCGTGTCCATCGCCGGCTTCGAAGGCGGCCAGATGCCACTGCACATGCGTCTGCCTAAGCGCGGCTTCAACAACATCTTCCGCAAGGACTTCGCAGAGGTCAACCTCGGCGCGATCCAGCTCGCGGTCGACGCCGGCAAGATCGAGGCTAACGCCACGCTCGACCACGACGCGCTGAAGGCCGCTGGCCTGGCACGCGGCGGCAAGGACGGCGTCCGCCTCCTCGCCAAGGGCGAGCTGACCACGGTCCTCTCGTTCACCGTCGACGGCGCGTCGAAGGGCGCGATCGAAGCGGTCGAGAAGATCGGCGGCAAGGTCGAGGTGATCCACTTCGTCCCCGCAGCCGAGAAGGCTGCCGCCAAGAAGGGCGTGAAGTACAAGGAGCGTGCGGCGCACAAGGCGTCGTTCAAGGCTTAAGCCGGACAAAAAGGGGGCGGGTGCGAAAGCGCTGGCCCCCTTTTTATTTGCCTGACTTGGCGTCTTCTCGCCGCCGACTTCCTGTCGATCCCTATCAGCGACCTCTCTTCCTCCGTTCGCCCTGAGCGAAGTCGAAGGGTACGTCACTTTGGGCAATGTCCTTCGACTTCGCTCAGGACGAACGGGACAGGGGGCGACCGGAATTCGTCTAGCCATTAGACAAGCGCGCTGCTGCGCCTATATGAGCGGCGGGGGCGGTCACAACGCATCCCGCCTTCTTTGTTTCCAGGACGATCACACGCATGGCATCCGCAGCCGACCAGATGGCGCAAAGCATCAGCCTTTCGAAATTCGCGAAGGCGACCGACCTCAAGAAGCGGTTGTGGTTCACGATCGGTGCGCTGATCATTTTCCGCCTGCTCAGCTATGTCCCGCTGCCGGGTGTCGACCCGACCGCGCTCGGCCTGCTCTCGCAGCAGACGCAGGGCGGTGTGCTTGATTTCTTCAACACCTTCTCGGGTGGTTCGCTCAGCCGCATGTCGCTGATCGCGCTCGGCGTGATGCCCTACATCACCGCCTCGATCGTGGTGCAGCTCGCGACCTCGCTGTCGCCGACGCTCGCCGCCATCAAGAAGGACGGCGAATCGGGCCGCAAGCGCCTCAACCAGTACACGCGCTACGGCACCGTCGGCTTGACCGCGGTGCAGGGCTATTTCATCGCCGTCGGCCTTGAGACGCTCGGCGCCGCGCAGGGCATCCAGGCGGTCATCGAGCCCGGCATGATGTTCCGCGTCGCCGCGGTCATCTCGCTGATCGGCGGTACGATGTTCCTGATGTGGCTCGGCGAGCAGATCACCAGCCGCGGCATCGGCAACGGCGTCTCGTTGATCATCATGGCCGGCATCGTCGCGCATCTCCCCGTCACGCTCGTCAACCTGCTCGAAGGTGGCCGCTCGGGTTCGCTCGATCCGATCAAGCTGATCGGCATCGTCGTCGCGGTGGTCGTGCTGATCCTCTTCATCTGCTTCATGGAGCGCGCGCAGCGCCGCATCCTGATCCAGTATCCCAAGCGCCAGACGCAGCGCGGCATGCAGGCCGATCGCAGCCATCTGCCGCTGAAGATCAACACTGCCGGCGTCATCCCGCCGATCTTCGCGTCGTCGCTGCTGCTGATGCCGCTGACGATCTCGCAGTTCGCCGGACAGCGCGTCGCGGGTGAATCGAAGTGGGGTGACTTCATCATCACGCTCAACCAGTACCTGCAGCACGGCAGCCCTGTGTACATGCTGCTGTACGGCGCCGGCATCATCTTCTTCTCGTTCTTCTACACCGCGGTCGTCTTCAACCCCGAGGAAACCGCCGACAATCTGAAGCGCAATGGCGGTTTCATCCCCGGCATCCGCCCGGGCAAGAACACCGAGAACTACTTCGATTACGTGCTGACGCGCATCACCGTGATCGGTGCGGCGTATCTGACGATCATCTGCTTGTTGCCGGAGTATCTGGTGACCGCGTTGCAGATTCCGTTCTATCTCGGTGGCACCAGCCTGCTGATCGTCGTCAACGTGACGATGGACACGGTGACGCAGATCCAGTCGCACCTGCTGGCGCACCAGTATGGCGACCTGATCAAGAAGGCGAAGCTCAAGGGCAATCGACTTCGTTAAGTTGCGGGGCTAACCCGGTTTAATTCCTGCACGAACGAGGGGAGTGCGTTTCGTGAATATCATCCTTCTTGGACCGCCCGGCGCGGGCAAGGGTACGCAAGCCGCCACGCTCGTCAGCGAGCGCGGCATGGTGCAGCTTTCGACCGGCGACATGCTGCGTGCAGCGGTCGCCGCCAAAACGCCGGTCGGGCTTCAGGCGAAGTCGGTGATGGAGTCGGGCGGTCTAGTCTCTGACGAGATCGTGTCGGGCATCATCGGCGAGCGTCTCGACCAGCCGGACACGGCGAACGGCGTCATCTTCGACGGCTATCCCCGGACGGCTGCTCAGGCGGAGGCGCTCGACGGTCTGCTCGCCGACCGCGGCCGGACGCTCGACTACGTCATCGAACTGGGCGTCGACGAAGCCGCATTGATCGACCGCGTCGTCGGCCGCTACACCTGCGCCAAATGCGGCACTGGCTATCACGATCGCTACAAGAAGCCTGCCGTGGCCGGCGTCTGCGACGTATGCGGCTCGACCGAGTTCAAGCGTCGACCCGACGACAATGCGGAAACGGTCCACAACCGCATGGCCGAATACCGTGCGAAGACGGCACCGATCCTGCCGATCTACGACGCACGAGGCCTGGTCCACCGCGTCGACGGAATGGCCGACATCGCACACGTCGGCTCGGCGATCGCTGCGATCCTCGACAAGAAGTAAGTGTGTTCCGCCGCGGAGGCGGGGCCGTAGTTATGGGCCACGCTCTCGCCCCTCTTCCGTCATCCCGGCGAACGCCGGGACCCACGGATACGGCGGACCAAGCGAGAGCGTGCTACCACTCCCCATTCCGCAACCATGGGTCCCGGCGTGCGCCGGGATGACGGGGTAGGAGTGGGGCAGCGGACTGAGGCGCTTTCGTCTCAGGCCTACAACAACATCAACATGACGAAATTGTCACCCCTCGGTCATCGCCCTGACCCCCGCTCGATCCTAGAACGAACACGTGGCCAGCAACGGCCGCATGAGTTTCCAGAGATCGGTGCCCGTCACTCCCGGGGGTACCGTGGGGGCCGGCGGGAAGGGTTCTTTCCGCCGGCCTTTCCGTTTATAAGGGCAGGAGATGGTGACCGAAATCGGTGGCAGGGAAGGTGATACCGCGTTGAGCCGCAAGATCCTGATCGTCGAGGACGACGCCTCGACATCCGCCTATCTTGCCAAGGGCCTGGCTGAGGCCGGCCATGCAATCGAAGCCTGTGCAGACGGCCGCGACGGCCTGTTCCTCGCCAGCGAGGGCATTTTCGACCTCATCATCGCGGACCGCATGCTGCCTGGTCTCGATGGCCTGTCGATGGTCAGCGCGATTCGCGCTGCGGGCATCGCCACACCGGTTCTGATCCTGTCCGCGCTCGCCGCCGTCGACGACCGCGTCGATGGCCTCAAGGCCGGCGCCGACGATTACCTTTGCAAGCCCTTCTCGTTCGCCGAACTCTCTGCACGGATCGAGGCCATGCTCCGCCGTTCTGATCGCGCCGCTACCGAGCCGCAGAAGACGAAGCTGTCCGTCGGCGATCTTGAGATCGACCTGCTCGCCCGCGCCGTTTCACGCGCCGGTCGCTCGATCCCGCTGGGCGCCCGCGAGTTCAACCTGCTCGAATTCCTCGCCCGCCATGCCGGCCAGGTCGTCACGCGCACGATGATGCTCGAGAAGATCTGGAACTATCATTTCGACCCAGGCTCGAACGTGGTCGACGTCCATATCGGCCGTCTCCGCCGCAAGCTCGAGGAAGGATTCCCGACGCCGATCCTCCATACGGTCCGCGGCGCAGGCTACCGGCTCGCCGTAGAAGGGTGATTCGCCTTTCGGTAACAGCCCGAATCGCGCTGCTCTCGATCGCGCTGGCGCTGATCTCCAACCTCGCGCTGGTCGGCTTCGTCTGGAAGACCACCAGCGCGGACGCGATCGACGCGATCCGGCGCGAGACCACCGAACAATCGGAAGCCCTGCGCGCGGTCTGGCGCGGTGGCGGGCTTCCCGCGATCCGTCAGGCGATCGATAGCGCAGTCGTCCCCGGCGACGTCTCACTCGTCCTGGCGGTGATCGATCCGAAGGGCAGGGCAGTCGTCGGCATCGCGCCCGAGCGCCTCGCAGTCCCGCTCCGCATTACGCAGTTTCGCATCGCGCGACTCGGAGCAGACGAACTTTGGTCCGCACGCGAGACGGGGTACGCGCTCCATCCGCTTGGCAGCTACTGGCTCCTGACCGGCCGCAATCTCGACCTGATCGCCGCGGAGGAGCGCGCGATCGAACGTGCGCTCGCGGTCGCCGTCTTCCTATCGCTAGCGCTCGGCGTGGTCGGAGGATTGGTCCTGACCCGCTACGTCAGCCGCCGTCTCGACGGCATCGCCAAGGCAATCGAAGCAGCTGGTGAAGGTGACCTATCTCGCCGCGTCGATATGATCGCGGGGGGCGGCGATGCGTTCGACCGCCTTGCCGCCCGCCTCAACGTCATGCTCGGCAAGCTCGAAGGCGTGATGGCCGAACTGCGGATCGTCACCGACAGCCTCGCACACGACCTCCGCTCGCCGCTCGCGCGCTTGCGCACCAAGACCGAGCAGGCGGTGTTAATCGCCGATCCCGATGCGCGGGAGGCAGCGCTAGGTGGCCTGTTGGTCGAGACCGACCTGGTGATGCGGATGCTGACGATGGTGATCGAGATCAGCCGTTCTGGCTCGGTCTCGCGCGATCGTTTCATCGAGGTCTCGCCCGCCAGTCTGCTGGAGGAGATCGGCGAGCTCTACGCCCCCGTCGCGGAAGACGCAGGCCTGGTCTTCACGATCGCGATCGACGATCGCCCGCCGCCGATGAAACTCCACCGCGAGCTTATCAGCCAGGCAATCACCAACTTGATCGACAACGCGCTTCGCCACGGCGCCGGGGGAGGCGAAGTCACGCTGCGGATCGTCCACCGCACCGACGGCGTCGCGATCCAGGTCGAGGACCGCGGCCCTGGTATCGCCGCCGCCGATCGTGCGCAGGCGTTGAAGCGCTTCGGCCGCCTCGACAGCGCACGATCGACCCCCGGTGCGGGACTTGGGATGGCGCTGATCGAGGCGGTGGCGCGGCTCCACGATGGCCACTTCGAACTCGCCGACAACGCGCCCGGTCTCGTCGCCCGTATAGTCCTCCCAGTCTGATCCTCCCCTGCCAGGGGGAGGTGGCTGGCGCTTGCCAGACGGAGGGGGAGGAAAGGGTAACCTCGGTTGCGTCTCCTCCCCCTCCGTCGCTTCGCGCCACCTCCCCCTGGCGGGGGAGGATTCGCAGTGGCAACCGGTTGACCTACACAGCGACCGCGGCGAGACCGTGTTCATGACGACGCTCGCCTCCCATCGCCGCATCCTCGCCGCCAGCCTGGTCGGCACCGCGGTCGAGTTCTACGATTTCTACATCTACGCGACCGCCGCGGCACTGGTGTTCGGGCCGCTGTTCTTCTCGGGCCAGTCCGCCTCGGCGCAGTTGCTGCTGAGCTATGCCACATTTGGCTTGGCCTTCGTCGCGCGCCCGGTCGGCGCGATCGTGTTCGGGCATTTCGGCGATCGGATCGGGCGCAAGTCCACCCTCGTCGCATCGCTGTTGCTGATGGGCGGATCGACCGTCGGCATCGCCTTCCTCCCCACGTACGCGCAGGTCGGCTGGATCGCGCCCGCGCTGCTGTGCCTGATGCGGCTGGGGCAGGGGCTCGGCTTGGGCGGCGAATGGGGCGGGGCGGCGCTGCTGGCTGTCGAGAACGCACCGCCGCACCGCAAGAACACCTGGGGCATGTTCCCGCCGCTCGGTGCCCCGGTGGGTTTCCTCGCCGCCAACGGGCTGTTCCTGATCATCGGACTCGTGCTCGACGAGGCGCAGTTCCTCGCCTGGGGCTGGCGCATTCCGTTCCTGCTCAGCGCGATTCTCGTCGGGCTCGGCCTGTGGGTGCGGCTGAAGCTGACCGAGACGCCCGCGTTCCTCGAAGCGGAGGCTACCGAGGCGCTCCCCAAGGTACCGATCGCGACGCTGCTCACGCACCATCTCCGCGCGACCTTGGCTGGCACGTTCGGGGTCATCGCATGCTTCGCGCTATTCTACCTCGCGACCGCGTTCGCTCTTGGTTACGGCACCAAGACGCTCGGCTATTCGCGCGAGGCGTTCCTCGGCGTCGAACTCGTCGCGATCTGGTTCCTGGCGGGCGGCGTGATCGTGGCCAGCGTGCTCGCGGACCGGCATTCCGCAGCACGAATGCTCGCGATTGGGTTTGCCGGGTGCATCGGCGTTGGCGCGCTGATGGGGCCGATGCTGGGCTCGGGATCGCTGTTCACCGTATGGCTGTGGCTGTCGGGCGCGCTGTTCGTGATGGGGTTCGCCTACGGACCGCTCGGCGGGTGGTTGCCGAGCCTGTTTCCGGCGGGGGTGCGCTACACCGGCGTGTCGATGACGTTCAACCTTGGCGGCGTACTCGGCGGTGCGCTGGCGCCGATCGTCGCAGAGGCACTGGCCCCGCATGGGTTGTGGCTGGTCGGCGGGTATCTGATGGCGGCCGGGGTGCTGAGCCTTGGGGGGCTGCTGATCCTCGGCCGCACGACCGACAGGTAGAATGCTCTCCCGCCTCTGCGGAAGAGCCTGCCTTTACGCGGACACCGGCCGCAACAGCGTCAGCCGCGCCTTGCCGTGCACGCGCGTGGCGTCAACCTCGAAGCCAGCCAGTTCGACGACCTCGGCCTTCGCCGTCTCCAGGCTGATCCACGTCGCCGGTCCGACCCAACCCAGCCGCGACAGCTTGTCGAGCGCGACCAATCCGGCGCCGGTGTTGTAGGGCGGATCCATCAGGATCACGTCGAGCGGCGCCGGTGCTGGCCCGAGCGCCATCACCGACGTCGCGCGGACATCACCGCGGATCTCCAGCTTGGCGAGGTTCGCCTTGAGCGCGTCGACCGCCAGCTTGTCCGATTCGACGAACATGCACGTCGCCGCGCCACGCGAGAGCGCCTCGATCCCCAGCGCGCCTGAGCCGGCGAACAGATCGGCGACCGCCAACCCCTCGAAGCTCCCGACGCGGCTCGTCAGCATCGAGAACAACGTCTCGCGCATCCGGTCGGCGGTGGGACGCGTGGTGTCACCCTTGGGTGCGGCGATCTGACGGCCGCGGTACAGTCCTGCGATGATCCGCATCAGCGCTTCCCTCCACGTGGTGCACGGGGCGGATGACCGCGCCCTCCCGACGGACCCTTGCCAGGCGCAGTAGGACGACTGCCGCGCTCAGGCCGCGCCGGACCCTCCGACCGCACCGGCCGTGGCTCGGCACCCGGACGTCCGCTGGCACTCCGCGCCGCGCGCTTGTCGAGCGAGCTACGCCCCCGCGAATCGTCGGCCTGTGGGCGAAAGCCCCGCGGCTGTTCCTGACGCTGCACGGTAGCGCCAGCACCGACGCGCGACGGCGCAGCGCGCTCCCGCGGTGGCTTGGCGGCGCGGAAATGCTTGATCTTGGGGCTTGTGCTCAGCTCCTCGCCGCGATCCGCACGCTCCTGCCGCAAATACGGCTTGGACGTCTCGCCACTCGTCGGCCGGGCGTGATGCGTTCCCGCCGGCCGAGCGGCATTCCGCACATCCGGCCGCGCCCAGGGATCGTTGACGTCGCCGCGCTGCATCGCCGCGGTCGGACGGATCCGCTCCGGACGCGCCGGTCGCGAAGGCCGATCGGTCGGTACCGCGCCGCTCGAAAAGCCCGAGCTTGCAGGCGCCGCATACGGACTGCGAACCGGCGTACGCGAACCAACGGCAGGCCGCGCGCCCGAAACTGGACGCGCACCCGGCGCTGGCCGTGCCGTCGGAGCAGGCCGCGGCGCATTGCTACCCCGTTGGCTAGACCGCGCGCCGATCCCGGCACCCGCACCGGCGCTCGCACTGATCCCGATATTCGCGCGCGCGCCCGGACCCTCGGGGCGCCCCTTCGTCAGTTCCTTCTGGAACGCGACGACGTCGTGCTGCAGCACTTCGCCGATCTGCCCCGGCGGCAGGTCGCCGAGCACGAACGGGCCATAACGCGTCCGGATCAGCCGCGAGACCTGCAACCCGAGATGCTCCAGCACGCGGCGGACTTCGCGATTCTTGCCCTCGGTCAGGATCATTTCGATCCAGACGTTCGCGCCAGTGCGCCGCTCGATATTCGCGTTGATCGAGCCGTAGCGCACGCCCTCGATCTCGATCCCTTCGATCAGTTCCTCGAGCTGCGGCTGCGTGATGTTGCCATACGCACGCGCACGATAGGCACGCTCGACGCCGGTCGCGGGCAGCTCGAGCTGGCGCTTGAGGCCACCATCGGTGGTCATAAGCAACAGCCCCTCGGTGTTGAGATCGAGCCGCCCGACCGGCACCAGCCGCGGCAGATCCTGCGGCAGGCGGTCGTAGATCGTCGTACGGCCGGCGGGATCGCGCTCGGTGACGAGCAGCCCGGTCGGCTTGTGATACAGGAACAGCCGCGCCGAACTCGGAGCCTCGACCGGGTCGCCGTCGACCGTCACGCCGTTGAGGTTGCGCAGGATCGTCGCCGGCGTGTCGAGAATGCTGCCGTTGAGCGCGACGCGCCCCTCGGCGATCATCCGCTCGATATCGCGGCGCGAGGCGATCCCAGCGCGCGCGAGGAGCTTGGCGATACGGTCGCCCTTGATCGGTGCGGTCGGCGTTTCGGGGGAGGTTGCGGGCGCGTCGTTCGACGGGCTGGCAGTCGGGTTATCGTCTTTTGAAGTCGTCATGGCGCGGCTGATACTATGGATCGGCGTCCAGCGCGAAAATATTTGCGACCGTTCGTGCGGCGGTGCGTTAGAACTCGCGAGCGTAACGACCTTTCGTTCGCGTCCGGGGGCCTGTCGGCAATGTTGTTCGGGAAGAAGAAGCGGCAGATTGTCCGGCTTTTGGTGGTCGAAGACGAACCGCTGGTCGCGTTCGACACCGAATATTTCCTGACCGATGCGAAGTTCACGATCGTCGCGACGATCGACCGGGTCGCTGAGGCCTTGCCGATCCTGGCGAGCGACACGGTGATCGATCTGGTGCTCGTGGACGTGAACCTGGCGGACGGCTCCGGCATCGACGTCGCGCGCGCGGCACAGGCTCGCGGCGTGCCGGTAATGTTCGTGACGGGAAGCTGTCCGGTCGAAGCAACCACGCTCGCCGCCGGCTGCATGGCCAAGCCCTATATGCCGCGCGACCTGATCGCGGCGATCGAGGCGATCGAGGCGATGCTCGGAGGTGGTAAGCCGACGCGCGTGCCGTCGGGCTTCACATTGTTTCCGCGGACGGCGTGACGTTTCCCCACGCTCTATCGCCTGACGGGTAGCGCATCCGCGATTTCCCGTTAGGGTTCGCGCGAGCGAGTGGGGAGCGTAAGTGCGATGAACGGAACCGTAGGCAAGCGCTGGAGCGACGGCTTCCGGCCGTATGCGGAGAAGGCGCCACTGGGAGCTTTGGCGCTCGGCATATCCTCGGGCTTTCCGTATGCGATGATCGGCGCGACGCTGACGACGCGGCTGGCAGCCAGCGGTATCGACAAGAAGACCGTGACGGCGTTCAGCCTCGCCTTCCTCGTCTACAACCTGAAGTTCCTGTGGGCGTGGGTGGTCGATGGCGTCCGGCTTCCGATCATCGGGAGACTGGGCCAGCGCGTCTCTTGGCTGATCGTGACGGCCGCACTTGTCGTCGCGGCGGTGATCAATCTTGCCTTGGTCGATCCTGCCGCGAGCATTGCGGCGACAGCGACCGCAGCGATTCTCGTCGGCGCGGCCGGCGCAACCTTTGACGTCGTGATCGACGCGTTCCGGATCGAGACGCTCGAACCGCGCCAGTTGGGTGTTGGGTCGGGCATGAGCCAATATGGCTGGCGGATCGGCTCGGCGGGTTCGGGGGCGTTGGCGCTGGTGGTCGCCGAACGCGCCGGCTGGAACGCGGCCTATCTGGCGTGCGTCGTCTTTGCATTGCCCGCGGTCGTGGCTGGCCTGGCGCTGGGTGAGCCCGAACGCCGCCGTCCACCGATCGAACGCTGCGGTCTCGCGGAAGGCTTTCGCGCGATCTGGGGGCCGTTCGTTCAGTTCTTCTCGCGCGAAGGGGCGTTCATCGTCCTCGCCTTCATCCTGATCTTCAAGGTCGGCGACACGCTCGCCAATCTGACGCTGCGGTTGCTGTTCGACGACCTCGGCTTCACCGGCGACGAGATCGCGTTCTACGATGTCGGGATCGGCTTCATTGCCTATCTGGTGGGCATCTTCATCGGTGGCATCCTGTACGCGCGGATAGGGATGAAGCGATCGGTGCTGCTGTCGCTGGTGCTGATGGGCGTCTCGAACCTGTCGTTCGCGGCGCTGGCGGCGGCCGGGCACTCGAACCTCGGCATGGCGGCGGCGATCGGCTTCGAGAATGCCTCCAGCGGCTTTGGCGGTGTCGTCGTGATCGCGTACTTCTCGGCTCTGTGCGACCTGCGCTTCACCGCGGCACAGTTCGCGCTGATCTCGGCGGCGGCAAGCATCGTCGGACGGATCGTCACTGGCACCACCGCCGGCGCGCTGATCGAGGCGTTTGGCTATGTCGATTTCTATCTGCTGACGACGGCGCTCGCAGTACCAGGGATCGTATTGTTCTGGTGGATGAGCCGGTCGGGGATGATCGACCGTTCGATCGGCAGCGCGGGCGTCGAGGGTGAAGGCGACGCCCGCGCCGGTGATCCGGTCTAGAGCGTGATCGGGCGACCCTCGTCGGCGAAGGCGGCTGCGACCGCGGCGGCGCTGGCGAGGACGCCGTCGATACGGCGGACGCCGAGCAGGTCGGCCATCAGGTAACGTGCGGTCTCGGGCGCGGTCTCGACGCGCGCGAGTACCGACAGCATCGCCGATTCCGCCGGCGTCATCCGCGCGCAGCAGCACGGGGCGATCGCGATCGTGCCCGCCGAGGTGCCGGCGAGGTCCGCCATCAGCGCCCTCAACAGCACCAGCGGGCGACGGAAGCCTTGGCCGAACGCGGTGAACATTGTGTGCGAAGCGCGAGCGTCGGCGAGGCCGTGCGCGCCCATTCGCCGCATCGCAAACAACGCGATTCGCGCGTTTTCACAAGGCGGTAGCGCATGGGGCAGCAGCGAGGTCGCGCTGGCGATGGTCTGTGTCGAGGCGGCCGTCGAGTTGGTCGTCGAATTGGGGCGGGTATCGGTCATTCACGCGACTCCGTGGTGGTATCCACAAAGTCGCCTGTTGGTTATTGATAGTCAATAGCAATAAGGACTCAGTCCGGCGGTTGGTCGTTTGCGGCGAGCACTTCACCGGCCAGGTAGAGCGAGCCGGCGATCAGCACGAGTTGCGGCTGGTCGGTTTGTGCGGCGATCGAGCCTAGCGCTTCACTGGGCGTGGCGGCTGTTCCGGCGGTCTTTCCGAACGATCGGGCGAGCGTCGCAAGTGCCTCGGGCGCGTGATGGGCGTGGCCGGGGACGGGGATGGCGATGACGTGGCCGACCGAAGGCGACAGGATGCGGATCACGGCGTCCGCATCCTTGTTCGCGAGCATGCCGAGGATCAGCGTCACCGGGCGGCCCTTGGCGAGCGTCCTCAGCGCGCGCGCGACCGGTTGCGCGGCGTTGGGATTGTGGGCGCCGTCGAGCCACAATTCGCTGCTGTCGGGCAATCGCGCGAGCAGCGGGCCATCCGACAATCGCTGCATCCGCGCGGGCCAGTGCGCCCAGTCGGCGGCGGCGCGCATGGCCGCCTCGGGAACGTGCAGCGCGCCCTGGTGACGAAGCATCGCGATCGCGAGCGCGAGGTTGCGCGACTGGTGCGCGCCGACGAGGCGGGGGCGGTTGGTGACGGCCGAAAAGCCGGTGTCCTCGTAGCGGACGGTCGAGCGTGCGGTCTCGCTCGTCCAGTCGGTGCCGCGGGCGAACACCGGTGCGCCGGCGGCATCGGCGACCGCAGCGATCTTCGCGCGGAGGGCCTTGGGGTAGTCCATCGTGACCAGCGGCACGCCGGGCTTGGCGATGCCCGCCTTCTCGCCGGCGATCTCCAGCAATGTGTCGCCGAGGAACGACTGGTGGTCGATGCCAAGCGCGGCGATGCCGGTGACGACCGGGTTGGGGATGACGTTGGTCGCGTCGAGCCGCCCGCCGAGACCGACCTCGACGATCGTTGCTGCCGCTGGCGTGCGGGCGAAAGCGAGGAATGCGGCGGCGGTGGTGACTTCGAAGAAGCTGGCTTGCAGATCTAAGGCTTGGTCGAGCACTTCCGACAGCAAGGCGGCGAGCAGGTCGTCTTCGATCAGCTTGCCCGCGAGGCGGATGCGTTCGTTGAAGCGAACGAGGTGGGGCGAGGAATAGACGTGGACGCTATGCCCGGCGGCTTCGATCGCCGCGCGGAGGAAGGCGCAGGTCGAACCCTTGCCGTTGGTACCCGCGACGTGGAACACCGGGGGGAGATCGAGGTGCGGGTTGCCGAGGCGCGAGAGTAATGCGGTGATGCGCTCGAGGCCGAGGATGTCGGCACCGGGCGACAGCGCGGTGAGGCGGTCGAGCTGCGCCTGAACTGCGGGCGAGGAAGAAACGGCGTGGTCGGGCATTCTTCTAGGCTCCCTCTCCCCTCCGGGGAGAGGGCTGGGGTGAGGGGCTGTACCGGGGCGCGGCGCTGCTGGGCTGCCCCTCACCCCAACCCTCTCCCCGAAGGGGAGAGGGAGTAGGTTCGTTACGCGGCCTCGCGCGCGCTGAGATACCCGATCACCGTGCCGAGTTGCTCGCGCAGGTCCTTCCGGTGGACCACCATGTCGATCAGCCCATGCTCCAGATAATATTCGCTCGTCTGGAAATCCTCGGGCAGCTTCTCGCGGATCGTGCTCTCGATCACGCGACGGCCGGTGAACGCCAGCGTCGCCTTGGGCTCGGCGATCTGGACATCGCCGAGCATCGCATACGCCGCCATTACGCCACCCGAGGTCGGGTCGGTCAGCACGACAATGTACGGCAGGCCGGCATCGTGGAGCATCTGGATCGCGACCGTGCTGCGCGGCATCTGCATCAGGCTGAGGATACCCTCCTGCATGCGTGCGCCGCCCGATGCGGTGAAGATCACGTAGGGCACGCGGTCCTCGATCGCCGCCTCGACGCCGCGCACGAACGCTTCACCAACGGCTAGGCCCATCGACCCGCCCATGAAGCCGAAATCCTGCACGCCGACGACGACACGGTGGCCGTCGATCGCGCCGCGCGCGTTGATCAGCGCGTCCTGCTCGCTGTTATCCGTCCGTGCCGCCTTCAGGCGATCGGTATAGCGCTTCTGGTCGCGGAACTTGAGCGGATCCTCGGGGACCTTCGGCGCCGGCAGTTCCGAACAGCTGCCCTCGTCGAACAGCTGCGCAAAGCGGATCTTCGGCCCGATGCGGTCGTGATGATCGCATTTCGGGCAGACATAGAGATTGTCCTCGAGCTCCTTGGTGAAGACCATCTGCCCGCAACCCTTGCACTTGTGCCAGAGATTTTCGGGCGTCTCGCGCTTCGCGACGAAGGGCAGGACGTTGCGGACGCTGTTGAGCCAGCTCATGCGGATACTTTCCTTGCGCTCGCAACGGCGTCGGCGAGAGACTTGATATAGGCGCGGACGGGCTCGGCCGCAGCGGCACCATGCTGCGCGACGAGTTCGACGATCGCCGAGCCGACGACGACGCCGTCCGCGACGCGGGCGACATTGGCGGCCTGCTCAGGCGTGCGGATGCCGAAGCCGACCGCAATCGGGATGTCGGTCTGTGCCTTCAGGCGGGCGACGGCGTCCTCGATCGAGGATTGTTGCGCCTGCTGGAGCCCGGTGATCCCCGCGACAGATACGTAATAGAGGAAGCCGCTCGCGCCATCGAGCACGGTCGGCAGGCGGGCGGCGTCGGTGGTCGGGGTGGCGAGGCGGATCAGGTCGATCCCGGCGGCACGCAACTGCGGGCCGAGCGCATCGTCTTCCTCGGGCGGCACGTCGACGCAGATCACGCCGTCGACACCGGCGTTGGCAGCTGCCTCGGCGAACCAGTCCGCGCCACGCCGGAGCATCGGGTTGCCATAGCCCATCAGCACCAGCGGCACGTCCGGATGGCGTGCGCGGAAGGCGGTGGCGGTGGCGAGGATGTCCGCGGTGCGCGTGCCTTGCGCGAGGCTGCGGATGTTGGCGGCCTGGATCGCGGGGCCGTCGGCCATCGGATCGGTGAACGGCATGCCAAGCTCGATCGCATCCGCGCCGCCCGCAACGAGCGCGTCGAGGATCGGGCCGGTCGCCTCGGTAGTCGGATCACCCGCGGTGACGAACGCGACGAGCGCGGCGCGGCCGGCGGCGGCGGTGCGCGCGAAGGTGGCGGCGAGCCGGCTCAAAGCTCCCCTCCCGCTTGCGGGAGGGGTTGGGGGAGGGGCTGACATAGCCCCGAGTTCAAGGTCCGAGGAGCGAACAGGCCCTCCCCCGACCCCTCCCGCAAGCGGGAGGGGAGCAAAAGTGCGATCATATCGCTACCCCGAGCGCTTCGGCCACCGTGAAGATATCCTTGTCGCCGCGGCCGCACAGGTTGGCGAGGATGATCTGATCCTGCCGCATCTCGCGGGCCTTCTTGGTCACGGTCGCGATCGCGTGCGATGGTTCGAGTGCGGGGATGATGCCCTCGGTCCGGCACAGCAGCTGGAAGGCGTCGAGTGCTTCGGTGTCGGTCGCGCTGTCATACTGGACGCGGCCGATGTCCCGCAGCCAGGCGTGCTCGGGGCCGATACCGGGATAGTCGAGCCCGGCCGAGATCGAATGCGCCTCTGTGATCTGGCCGTCCTCGTCCTGCAGCAGGTACGTCTTGTTGCCGTGGAGCACGCCCGGAAAGCCACCCGCGAGACTCGCCGCGTGCTGCTTGTCTAGCCCATGGCCCGCCGCCTCGACGCCGAGCATCTGCACGTCGGCATCGTCGAGGAACGGATGGAAAAGCCCGATCGCGTTCGAGCCACCACCGATCGCCGCGACCAGCATGTCGGGCAGGCGACCGACGCGCTCCAGCATCTGCGCACGTGCCTCGGTGCCGATCACGCTCTGGAAATCGCGGACCATCTCCGGGTACGGATGCGGGCCGGCGGCGGTGCCGATGATGTAGAAGGTGTCGTGGACGTTCGCGACCCAGTCGCGCATGCCCTCGTTCATCGCGTCCTTCAACGTGTGCGCGCCGCTCGTCACCGGGCGGACTTCGGCGCCGAGCAGCTTCATGCGGAACACGTTGGGCGCCTGACGCTCGACGTCCTTGGCGCCCATGTAGATCACGCACGGCAGGCCGAAGCGCGCACAGACCGTGGCGGTGGCAACGCCGTGCTGGCCAGCGCCGGTCTCGGCGATGATCCGCGTCTTGCCCATCCGCATCGCAAGCAGGATCTGGCCGATGCAGTTGTTGATCTTGTGCGCGCCGGTGTGGTTGAGCTCGTCGCGCTTGAACCAGACCTGCGCACCCATGCCCTCGGGCGCGGATTCGCGCAGCGCTTCGGTCAGCCGTTCGGCGTAGTAGAGCGGGCTCGGGCGGCCGACATAATGTTCGAGCAGATCGTCGAACTGCGCCTTGAAGGCGGGGTCGGCCTTGGCGGCGCGGTACGCCTCGTCGAGTTCGAGGACGAGCGGCATCAGCGTCTCGGCGACATAGCGGCCGCCGAAGTCGCCGAAATGGCCGCGCTCGTCGGGCTGGGCGCGGTAGGAGTTGGGGGCGAGGGTTGGAGCGTTCATGACTGGGCGTTTAGCACTTCGTAAATCGCTGTCACCCCTTCCGTTTCCGCTAACGACCACCCCGGCGGAGGCCGGGGCCCAATTGGAAAGGTCATAATGGCGGCGGGAAGGGACTGTCACAGGTCTCCCCCAATTGGGCCCCGGCCTTCGCCGGGGTGGTGCTAGCGCGTGGCGACAGCTTTCAGAAACGATGCGATCTTCGTTTCGTCCTTGGTGCTGGGTTCGCTTTCGACTCCGGACGACACGTCGACCAGTTCCGCCCCAGTCCGCCGGATTGCCTCTGCTACGTTCGCCGGATCGAGCCCTCCCGAGAGCGCCCAGGGCAGCGGATGCCTGAAGCCGTCGAGCAGGTCCCAGTCGAACCGCAAGCCCATCCCGCCGGGCAGCGCCGCCGAGTCCGGAGTCTTCGCGTCGTACAGGATGCGGTCGGCGACTCCGACGAACCCGTGCGCCGCGTCGAGATCGCCGCGCGTGCGGACCGCGACCGCGACCCAGGTCTCGATCCCGAACTTGGCACGGATCGCGGCGGTGCGCGCTGGCGTGACCTTGTGGAGTTGCAGCACATCGAGCGCGGCCGAGCCGACCGCCTGTTCGAGCATGTCGTCCTCGGGATCGACGAACACGCCGACCTTCGCGACATGCCGCGGTACGCGCGCGGCGAGTTCGGCCGCCTTGGCGAAGGTCACGTGGCGCGGGGAGGCGGGGAAGAACACGAACCCGACATGGCTCGCCCCGTGCTTGATCGCGGCGTCGAGCGTGGCGGGGGTGGAGAGGCCGCAGATCTTGGCGGTGGTCATGAGGGTTCCTAAAACGTATCGCGGAGGTCCAACGATCCTCCCCCGCAAGGGGGAGGTGGCAGGCGCAGCCTGACGGAGGGGGCGGGAAGAGATGACCGACGTTCCGTGTCCTCCCCCTCCGACGCCTTCGGCGCCACCTCCCCCTGGCGGGGGAGGATTATGAAGTTAAGCCTTGGGTTAAAGCGTCGCGCCGATCGCGCGGGCGGCGATGTCGGGGTCTTCGGCCTGCGTGATCGGGCGGCCGACTACCAGGATCGAGGCGCCGGCGTCCATCGCCTGGCGCGGGGTGACGACGCGCTTCTGGTCGCCGACCTGGCCGTCGGGAAGGCGCACGCCGGGCACCACGAAGAACCCCTTGGGCCAGATCGCCTTCGCCGCGGCAACTTCCGCACCCGAGCAGACGATCCCGTCGACCCCCGCCTCGCAGGCGAGTTCGGTGAGCCGCGAAACCTGGTCGTGTGCGTTGCCGATGACGCCGGTCGCGGCGAGATCGGTCGCGTCGAGGCTGGTCAGCATCGTCACCGCGATCACCTTCGTGCCGAGCGGGGCAGCAGCCTTCGCGTCTTCCAGCATCGCCCGCCCGCCACTCGCATGCACGGTCAGGATCGCCGGCTTCAGCGCGCCCAACGCCTGCACCGCCTTGGCCACCGTGTTCGGGATGTCGTGGAGCTTCAGGTCGAGGAAGATCGGCAGGCCGAGTTCCGCCATCGCATGCACGCCGGACTGGCCGTGCGCGCAGAAGAATTCGAGCCCCAGCTTGATCCCGCCGACATGGTGGCGGACGCGCGTCGCCATCGTCTTGGCACGGGCGAGGTCGGGCGTGTCGAGTGCGACGTAGATACGGTTGCTCACAGGAGCGACCCCGGCGGCGTAACGGTCGCCGCACCAATCGGTGCGATCGTTGCCGACGGCTCGGCAGGCACGAAGGCCACCGGTTCCGGCCGCGGCGTGCGCAGGTCCAGCAACTCGCGCTCGCACGTCGACAGCCGCTGGCGCAGCCGCCACCGGATCGCATGATTGTAGAGCATCGTCGGCACGAACCCGATCAGGAACGTCACGAACAGCAGCAGCGGCAGGTTCACGTCCGCGATCAGCCCGCCCCAGAGCTGGATCTGGACGGCGTTCCAGTTGCTGATGGTGAAGACCGCGGCGATGAACGCCAGCAGGCACCAGAACAGGATTTTCAGGAACTGCATGCGGCGACCCTTTATCATACCCCGATCGCGCCGAAACGCGGTTGGAAACGCAGAGCTACCGCCACATCGGCGTTTTGGCCAGCTTTAGCCGATTTCGGTCCGCAACTGCGCGATCAGCGGCAGGATCGCGGTGAGCCGTGGTTCCTCCTCGTCGAGGATGGCGAGGAACGCCGCGCGCTTGATCGCCGCCACCCGGCCCGGCTTCATGCGGACGGTCGACGGCAGCGTCGAGACGGTGATGTCGATCATCCGTTCCGACCCGTGCAGCCGCCCCCACAGATAGTCGTTCTCGCGGTAGGCGCGGCTGAAGAACGCGCCGAACGTGCCGAACTGGATCCCCTTCAACGTCGCCTCGGCGCCGCCGGAGCGGATCGAGGTCGCATCGTCGGGCGCGATCCGGTCGACCTTGATCGGATCGAACTCGTCGAGGCCTTCGCCCTGCAACAGCGGCAGCGTCGCGGTGTCGAAATACGGAAAGCCGAGATAGGCCAGCAACAGCGTCCGCCGTGTCGGCTTGGCGAGCGCGGCGAACGCCTCCGCCAGCCGCTGGTCGGTCTCCGCATCGAGGCGCTCCAAGTCGAACGTCCGGCCGAGCGTCTCCAGTACCGCGGTCGCATCGCCGCGCATCGCCCGTACCGCATCGTGGAGCCCGGCATGCATTTCGGCGCGCAACCGATCTAGATACGGCGACAGTGACTCGTAGATCGCGTCGCGCATCGGCCCCAGTTCGGGTTCGTCGGCGGCGGTCTCAACCTCCGACAAGCGCCGCGCCAACAGCCGCAGTCGACGGATGCGGAAGCCGATGTCGAAGGTCCGCAGGAACGCAATCGACGCCGCACTGGCCCCACCCGCATGGCCCGATCCGAGCAGGTCCGCGCCCGATGCGGCGACATGCGCGACGATCGCGGCCCGGATCTGTGCCAGCCGCCGCGGCCGGTGATGTTCCCCGGCATCGAACAACAGCAACGCCAGCGTCTCGATTACCGCGCTGCGCTTGAGATGGCCGTACGCGACGAAGCCATAGCCCGAACTCGCCGCCGCCGCCTTTTGCGCACGTCGCCGCCAAGCGATCAGTCGCGGCGCGGTCGGCCGGTCGAGGAACAATGTGTGGCCGAACAATGATTCGACGTCGGCCTCCACCTCTGGACGGATCGCGGTAAGAATGCCGCGCATCCGGTCGATCCGCGCCGAGCGTTCTGCGATCGCCTCCAGATTGTCCCGGATCGGTTGCTGGCGTGGAATGTCGCTGATCGCGCCGATGATCGTCTGGAAGAAGCCAGGCGTGCCGCCGCCGCGGTTGAGCCGCAGCTTGATGTCGGGCGAGGGGTCTATGTAGATGAACCGCCGGTCGATCTGGCGCCGCGCCGGCCGTTCCTTGAGCGCGTCGAGCGCGGGTCGGAACGGCGCGTTGGCGAGCACCGAACCGTCGATCAGCACGGCGTTCTCGGCGGCGTTGGCGGCGGTATGCCGTGGCAGCACGCGCGCGAGAAACGCAGGACGCTCCGGCCAGACGATCGCGCGATCCTTCAGCACGCCGTCCAGTTCGGCGACCGTGAACGGCGGAAAGGCTCCCGGAAAGCTCGACGTCGCGCGGGCCGCGAACGCCAGTTCTGCAGGTGGTGCGAGCGTATCGCACGCTCCGCCATTGTCGGTGAAATCGACCACCAGGCGATGTTCGGTCTCGACCACTTCCGCCGGTGAATTGAGCTGTAACCGCTCGGGATGCCCCGAAAAGTCGGTGACCGTCACGAACAGGTCGAGCGGCTGGCCCGGCGGCAACAGGCGGGGCCCGCGTTGGCTCGCCGCCATCGCGTCGAACGCATCGAGCAGCAGGTTGGTGAAGGTCTTCCCCCCGAACGGCGGCTCGAACCAGCGCGAGCGGATGAAATGCGACAGCTTGGTCCGCACCTCCTCACGCGTGGGATCGTCGAGCGCGTCGACCTTGTCGGTGCTGCGCCCCGCCGCCATCCATGCGAGCGGCATCGCCCACGCCTTCGAGAATCGCGATTTGGGTGCCGCTTCGGTATCGATCAGCGCCTCGACGTCGGCGGACGTCATCCACAGGTCGGTCAGCGGGTCGAGGCTTTGCCCGGTCGCGATCGCCTGCGCGAGGAAGATGCCATTGATCCCGCCCGCGCTGGCGCCCGCGATGATGTCGGCCAGGACGCGGACGCGGATCGCGCCATGCGCCTCGATCTCCTGGAGCAGCGCGTGATACACGCCTTCGCTGCCGCCCTTCGGCGTGTCGCCGTCGTGGAACGCGCGGCTGGCGCAGACGAGGCGCCAGATCTCCTTGGTGATGCCGTGCATGTAGACCGCAAGGCTGATCCCGCCATAGCAGACGAGCGCCAGTCGCAGTTCCTTCTCGCGCATTCTACATCCTCATGCCGACGGTATCGCTCGGGGTTTATCTGGTGGCCCCGGTTCGGTTCGTCGGCGTTTTCGTTTCCAGAATAGCCCAGATCGGCAGGTGATCCGAGGCTTTCCGCGCCGCCGGGCTGGCATGGACGCCACACTCGACCACGTTCAAGTCCGACGACACCATGATCCGGTCGAGCCGAGCGACCGCGCGCCGCGAATGGAAGCTCGCGCCCGTCTCGGCGAACGCATAGTCGCGGCCGAAATCGCGCAGGCATCCGGCGCCAGCGCTCCATTCGTTGAGATCGCCCATCATCACCGTCGGATGCGCCTGCGCGCAGGTATCGACGTGGTTCATGATCGCGGCGGCCTGCTTGCGTCGCCACAGGCCGGACAGATCGAGATGCATGCCGAGCACGCGCAACATGCCGCTCGCGAACTGGACGTCGGCCATCACCGCCCCGCGCGGCTCGAGCGAGGGGAGGTGGAGCGGCTCGCTGTCGACCACCCGCGCCGACTTGCGCACCAGGATGACATTGCCGTGCCAGCCCATGCTGAGCGCGCGCAGGCCGAAATCGACCGGCTTCCAGTCGCTATGCTCCTCCAGCAGGTGATGCGGCAGCACGCAGGCCTTGGCCCCGAAGCGCCGATCCGCTTCCTGCAGCGCGATCACGTCGGCATCGATCTCGCGCAGCACCTCGACCACGCGTTCGGGATTGCGCCGACGGTCGAGCCCGATGCCCTTGTGGATATTGTAGCTGGCGACCTTGATCATGCGTGGGCCCTATAACGCGACGGGCGCGATCCGGGTTGCAGAATGACGGTGCGTGACATGCAAAAGGCACGGGCGGTCGATCTTGTGGAAGAATTACGTCGGCGCTCCTCCGTCGTGGAGCGGAGACCCACACCCGAGCGTTGTGTGTCCAGATTGTGGGGGAATTGCTGGTGCGTCTTGGTTTGATCGGTGCATCGCTGCTGGCGATGACGTGTGCAGTCTCGGCGTGCGAGGTGAAGACGACGACCGCCTCGAACACGCAGCAGCCCGCGGCGGCGGCGGCTCCGGCGGCTGCGTCGACCGGGTGGTCCACCACCACCGCCGGGCAGTTGCGCAAGGCGATCGCGGCGCGCGGCGCTCACGGCCTCGACCGGATGAGTTTCGATGCGAGCGCGCAGCCCGGTGCCGGCGACGACGCCTTGACCAAGGCCGCGCTCGCATACGGCAAGGCGCTGTCGCAGGGCGCGACCGATCCGACCAAGTTGTTCGACGTCTACACCGTGCCGCGCCCGCAGCTCGATCTCGGTCGTGGCCTTGCCGCGGCGCTTCAGGCCGGCGATGTCGGCAAGTGGCTCGCAGGGCTGGCGCCGCAGGACGAGAATTACGCGCGCCTATCGAAGGCCTATCTCGCGACGCCGAAATGGGAACAGACTCCGGCGTCCGCGATTCCCGACACGGGCAAGCCGATCAAGCCGGGCGAAGCCGATCCGCGCGTCCCTGCGATCGCGCACCAACTCGTCGCGTTCGATTATCTCGAAAAGGCGGCGGCGCAGGGCGATCGCCTGACCCCGGCGATGATCCTCGCGATCAAGAAGATGCAGGCCGATTACGGCATCAAGCCGGACGGCATGATCGGCAGCGCGGCGCTCGGCATCCTCAACCTGTCCGACGCGGACCGGGCGCGCGCGATCGCGGTCAACATGGAGCGGCTCCGCTGGCTCGATCGCAATGCGCCCACCACGCGGATCGACGTCAATCTCGCGGCGGCACGCCTGAGCTATTGGCGAGACGGCAAGCTGGTCGACAGCCGCAAGGTGGTGGTCGGCGAACCCGACAAGGAAACGCCGCAGCTCGGGTCGCCGATCTTCCGGCTCGTCGCCAATCCGACCTGGACGGTGCCGCGCTCGGTCGAGAAGAAGGAGATGGCGGGCAAGGGTGCCGGGTATCTGCGCGCCAACAACCTGGCGTGGAAGAACGGCTGGCTGGTGCAACAGTCGGGGCCGAAGAACTCGCTGGGCTTGGTCAAGTTCGACATGTCCAACGAGCACGCGATCTATCTGCACGATACGCCCGCGAAACAGCTGTTTGCGGAGATCCAGCGCCAGCGCAGCCATGGCTGCGTCCGGGTCGAGGATGCGCTCGGGTTCGCCGAGCTGCTCGCGAAGGACGAGGGCGTTACCGATCAGTGGCACGCCGCCCGCGCGACCGGCAAGGAGACGTTCGTCAAGTTGCCCAAGGAAATACCGGTGCGGCTGTTGTACCAGACCGTGCTGTTCGACGACTCCGGTGAGCCCGTGATCCGCGCCGATCCCTATGGCTGGAACGACCGCGTCGCGGTCGCGCTTGGGCTTGGGACGAGTGCGAGCTACAAGCCGGCGGCACGTGATGCGGACGTCGGGCCGTAATAGCTACTCTAACTCGCACACCCCTGGGTCATCCCCGCGCAGGCGGGGATCCATACTGGCTAATATTCGGGCTCATTCGTGAGGTCAGTCAGTATTGGTTCCTGCCTCCGCGGGAATGACTCGTATAGAGCGTCTTATCCCTGAAGCGTCGTCGTCGAAGGATAATGCTTGTCGAGATGACGCTTGATGATCCGCAGGTTGCGCGTGTTCGAGCGGAAGAAGAAATCCGGAATCGCGCCGACGAACGGGATCATCCCGAACGCCCAGTCGATCCCGACATTGCCGAACATCCGCGCCATCTGGATCTTCGACATGCCGATGTTGCGCGCTTCCCACGCCATCCACGCGCCGACCGCCGCTGCGATCGTGCTGCCGGCGAACGGGATAAGGTCGAGCACGACGTCCATGCCGACCTTGCGGTTGGTGCCGGGGATGACGAACAACCCCTCCATCACGCGCTCCATCGCCTCGACGCGGCGGCGCACCGACAGCGCGTCCGTGCCAAGCGGCAGCGTCTGGAAGATCTCGCCGGGGGCGATGCGGGTGGTGCGCGGGTTCATCGACCCTAGTTGGTATCGGCGCGCAACCGGTTCAACGGGTGCCACGCGCGGGTGTTCGCCTGCCACTGGCTGAGGCGAGTAGAGACCAGCGACCAGCGCAAGGGCCGCGCCAGCGGGATGAACGCCACGTCCTCGTTCATCGCGGCATCGGCGGCGGCGATCCTGGCACCGCGTTCGGCGAGCGTCGGCGCCTCGCGTGCCGCCTCCAGCGCCGTCCGCGCCGCATCGCCGCACGCAACGCACGCCGCCGCGAGATACCAGCGCGCGCTGTCATAGGGCGCGACCGCATCGACCAGCTTCAGCTCCGCCGCGTCGTCGATCCCGACCCGACGGGGAACGATCTCGATCGCCATCAGCGACGCCGCGACCTGCGCATACAGCAACGTCGCCCCCGGCCCGGTGGGCAGCGCGACCCGCAGTTCGATCGGACCCGGAATCTGCTGTTTCCAGCCTGCAACCCGCTGGCGCGCGGCGGCGCGACGTTCGTCCTGCGTCAACAGCGTCCATGCTGGCACCTGCGGCAGCGAGGCGGAGTCGAGGATATCGGGCAGGAGACGGTCCGCCGGGTCCCAGTTCGGCGCAACCGCCGCTGTCACCGCCGACCGGTCGATCGCTTGCGACACGGCGGCGCGGTTGGCGGCATCGGCCAGGAACCCGTCGCGCCGGACGATCGCCAAGCCAAACAGCCCCGCCGCCGGATCGACGCGGATGTTCGCCGGCGCGATACTGGTCACCGCCAGCAACGGCCAGTCGACGAAGCTGCCGCCGCTCACCAGATCGGAGTCGCGATTGGCGAACCGCGCGATCGCCCGCGCCGCACGCTCGCCGATCAGCCGGACGTCCTCCTGCGGCTTTGCCTCGCGCTGGTCGTCGGGATCGGCCTGGCCGGGATCGAACGCCGGGCGCAGCAACGGTGCACGACCGCGATGTGCCACGCGGAACGGTCCGGTCCCGCCGGTCGGGCGCAGCCGCAGCAGCGCGAGTTCGGGTTGTGCGAACAGCTTCAGCAGGTCGGGGCGGGGCCGTGACAGCCGCACCTCGATCACCTGCGGCGTCATCACGACGATCTCGTCGATCGCGGTCAGGAACGGTGCGAGCGGATTGCGTGCGCCCGATGCCGCTCGTGCGGTATCGGGGCCGCCGATCTGTCGCTGGAGCATCGTCACCACCTGTTCGGCCGTAACCGGCGTACCATCGCCCCAGTCGCCCTCGCGCAGGCGGAAGATGTAGCTCATCCCGCCATCGATCACGATCCAGCGCTCGGCGATCCCCGGCTCGATCTGCCCCGCGGCATCGAACCGCACCAGCCCCTGCGCGGTCGAATCCATCAGCAGGCGGGCAGGGGTGTCGAGTGCGACGCGGCTGGCATCGGCGACATGCGGGACCCCGCCGATCGCGCTGACCACTACTGCGCCGGTATCCGGCCGCCGATCGCACGCGGCCAGCACCGCGCACCCGGCGAATAGCGCGACGCTCGCCGTAAGCCGCGTGCGTCGTCTGCGTTCAGCGCCCGGTCGCAAACCAGGTCGACCGCCTGAATCCGATCGCAGCACAAGAATCTGGTGGATCGTCGACGTCAGCATCCTCGACGGTGTAGGCCCGGACGTCCCGCGGGGCAACGCAGAGGGCACCGCGCACCACCCGATAAACGCCTCGCGACGTTACCGGCCGCCCCGAAATTCGAAGGTGAAGCGATAGGCGCTGCCCTTTGCGGGATGAGCATCCACCCGCCGCACCGGGCTGGCCGCGACCAGGGTCAGCGCGCCGTCCGCGACGTTGACGGGCATGCCGAGCGTCAGCTCGATCTGCCTGGACCAGCCGCCGCCCATGACTGTCGCGCGCACCACGAGCCGCCCCGCCCAGACGCATTGCGCATCAACCGGGCATCGACTGTCTTCGATGACCCGGTCCGCGCGCACTTTCGGTCCGTCGACGAACGCGGTCTGGCCAAGCGCTATCGGACCTTCGACCGGGACCTGCGCCGTGCAACCCGTGATGAACGTCCCGGCCAATGCGCAGATAACCGCTCGCATCAAGACTGCGCGCTCAACCACAGGATGCGGAGACTACTCGGCCGTCCGCGACAATGACGGTCACGCGCTCCTGCCGGTAATCGCGCGTCATCGGATCGCCCGGTGCGAGCCGACGGACCACGGCGCTTCCCGTCCGGCGAAGAATATTCGTGTCGCTAGGCGCGCTCTGTCCGACGAGCGCCGCGGCGGCATCGGGGCGGCATAGTCCCGTCGTCGCCCGGTCGTTCGTGCCGGTCGAGGCGCAGGCTCCGAGGCACGCCAGCCCAAGCATCGACACCAGCATGCTTCCCTTGATCGTCGTCATCGTCACCTCCCCGTCACCGTAAGCCGCGCCCTGATTAGCGCGCCGAACCTGAACGGTAGACGGTGCCGACGCCGGATAGCCTTGATCGAACGGGCGGGGGCGTGCCCCGGTATCCAGTGCAACGGCGTGCAAGGCCGACCGTCCGCGGAAGGCCTTGCACCGCCCGGTCAGCTGATATGCACGGCCTTCGTGACCAGATGCGCGGCAATGCCCTCTGGACCGTCCTCGGAACCGTGCCCGCTCTCCTTCACGCCGCCGAACGGGCTGTCGGGATAGCTGAGCCGGACATTGTTGATCGCGATCATTCCCGCCTCGATCGCGTCGCCGAGCATGTTCTGGCGACGGCCATTCTCGGTGAAGCAATACGCCGCCAGCCCGAACGGCAGGCGGTTGGCTTCGGTCACCGCGTCCTCGTCCGTTGCGAACCGGCTGAGCAGGGCGACCGGGCCGAACGGCTCCTCGTTCATCGCGCGCGCCGACAGGGGTACGTCGGCCAGCACGGTCGGCTGGAAGAAGAACCCGCCCTGGCCGCCATAGTCGCCACCCGCGAGCAGCTTCGCGCCGTGCCCGGTCGCGTCGCCGACCAGCTCGGCGATCGCATCGGGACGGCGGGCGTTGGCCATCGGGCCCATCTGGCTCGCCGCATCCATGCCGTCGCCGATCTTCAGCGCGCGCGTCCGCTCGGCGAAACCGGCGGCAAACCGGTCGTAGATGCCATCCTGTACGTGGAAGCGCGTCGGCGCGACGCAGACCTGGCCCGCGTTGCGAAACTTGTGCGCGACGAGCGTATCGAGCGTCTTCTCCAGATCGCAATCGTCGAACACCAGCACCGGGCCGTGCCCGCCCAGCTCCATCGTCGTCCGCATCATCGTATCGGCGGCCAGCTTCATCAGCGCCTTGCCGACCGGCACAGATCCGGTGAAGCTTAGTTTCCGCGTGATCGGTGAGGCGAGCAGGTGGCGCGACACCATGTCCGGCACGCCGAACACGCACTGCGCGACGTCACCGGGCAACCCCGCGTCCTCGAAGCAGCGCATGACCTCGACCGCGCTACCCGCGGTTTCCTCGGACGGCTTGATGATGATCGAGCAGCCGGCCGCGACCGCTGGCGCGATCTTCCGCACCACGTTCATGATCGGGAAGTTCCACGCGCAGAACGCCGCCACCGGGCCGACCGGCTGGTGCAGGACCAGGCTGCGCGTACCCGATGGGCGGGGCAGCACGCGGCCATAGACGCGCAGGCCCTCGGCGGCATGGAAATCGAGCAGCGCGGCGGCAAACGCGACCTCGCCCTTCGCCTCGGCCTGGATCTTGCCCTGCTCCAGCGTTGCGATACGCGCGATGTGATCGCCGCGCTCGCGCAGCAGTTGCGCGGTCCGGACCAGGATCGCGGCACGCTTTTCCGGTGGGGTCGCACGCCATGCGATAAAGCCGCGCTGCGTCGCCTCCAGTGCACGATCGAGGTCCGCGGCATTGGCGAGCGGCAACGCCGCCTGTCCCGCACCGGTCGCCGGGTTCAGCACGTCGCGAGTCTCGCGACCGTCGCCGCTCAGCCATTCGCCGGCGATGTAGAGCCCGAGCTTGGTGTCATAGGCGGTGGTCATAATCGTCTCCGTTGTTGGCGTCGCGTTCGGCTGAACCGTCATGTCGTCGTCGATCGTCGCCGCGGTAAGACCCAAGGTGCGATCGAGGGATCGTACGTGGCAATCGCCGGATCGATCGAGCGAAATGCCGGGATCGTCCGGCACGGCGATCACAGCATATGGCAGCGGGTCCACAGGCTCAACCGGAGCGATGCGATCGTCGGGCCAATCATTGGCGTCGACGCCCGGCCCCGCGCGAGGCCTCGTGTCACGCACATGACACGCATCGGGCATACGGAGCAGGCGCACAGTATCTTGTGCGATCCCGCGCGCGCGCAGATCGTGCGCGTTCATCATTCGGATCGTGGCCATGACAGAAGTTTCTCGTCGCACGCTGCTCGCCGCCGGCCTGTCCGGTGCGACGCTGTCCGCGTTTCCCGCGGCGATCGCGCGGGCGGCGGCGATTGCACCCGAGGTGAAGACGGGCTCGATCATGGATGTCGAGCACGTCGTCATCCTGATGCAGGAGAATCGCGGCTTCGATCATTATTTCGGGTCGCTGCGCGGCGTCCGCGGGTTTGCGGACCGGTTGCCGATCCCCGTCCCGTTCGAGGCCGACGCGACGAGGCCGGCGCCGGTCTGGTACCAGAGCGATCGAACCGCCCCCGGCGGCGCGCGCACGGTCCTGCCGTTCCACCTCGCCACGCGGACGAATTTCGACCTGATGCGGATGGAGGGCACGCCGCATAGCTGGCCCGATGCACAGCGCGGGTGGGACGAGGGGCGGATGGCGCACTGGCCCGAAGCCAAGAGCCAGCGCGCGATGGGGCATTATCGACGCGAGGACATCCAGTTCCAGTTCGCGCTCGCGGAGGCGTTCACGGTCTGCGACGCGTATCATTGCTCGGTCCAGACCGGGACCAACACAAACCGCCTGTTCCTGTGGAGCGGCACCAACGATCCCGGCGGTACGCTGGGTGGTCCGGCGATCGGCAATTCGCACGACAGTTTTCCCGCGGACGGTGGCGCTGCCGATCCGTATCGCTGGACGACGGTGGTCGAGCGGTTGCAGGCGAAGGGTGTCGACTGGCGCATCTACCAGGACATGGCCGACAATTTCACCGACAACCCGCTGGTCGGCTTCGCCGCGTTCCGCGATGCGCACCGGGGTGATGGGGATCCTGCATTACGAGAGCGCGCGCTGACGACCCGCGGGCTCGACGTGTTGCGCGCCGACGTGCTCGGCGGGCGACTGCCGCAAGTGTCCTACGTCATCGCCACCGCGAAAGGCTCCGAGCACCCCGGCCCATCAAGTCCTGCGCAAGGCGCCGCCTATACCGCCGACGTACTCGACGCGCTAACCGCGGACCCCAAGGTCTGGGCGCGAACCGTGCTGCTCGTGATGTTCGACGAGAATGACGGCTTCTTCGATCACGTCCCGCCGCCGGCGCCACCCGCGCACGCCGCCGACGGCACGCTGCTCGGCGGCTCGACGGTCGATCTCGATGGCAGCTATCACCTCCACCCGAGCAAAAGCGATGCCGCGCTCGATCTGCCCGCCTATCGCGGCCGGGCGTATGGGTTGGGCCCGCGCGTGCCGATGTACGTCGTCTCGCCGTGGAGCCGGGGCGGGTGGGGCAATTCGCAGGTGTTCGATCACACCTCGGTGATCCGCTTCCTCGAACGCCGGTTCGACTTCCACGAACCCAACATCGCGCCGTGGCGCCGCGCGGTCTGCGGCGACCTGACGTCCGCGTTCGACTTCACTGCGGCCGACCCTGCGCCGTTCGCCGCGATGCCCGATCCACGGCCCGATGCCATCCGGGCCGCGGCGATCCCCAAGCAGATAAGCCCCCAAGCGCCAGCCGGGTCGCTGCACCCATGGCAGGAACCCGGCATCCGCCGCGCTCGTCCGCTGCCCTATGTCTTGGCCGTCAGCGAGAGGATCGCCGATCGCGCGATCCATCTACGATTCACTGCGGAAGGGACGCAGGCGGCGGTGTTCCACGTCTACGACCGCACCGGCCTGGCCCAAGCGCCGCGCCGCTTCACCGTCGAGCCCGGACACGCGTTGGACGGGCACTGGCCGTTCGAGGACGCGGGCCTTTACGATCTGTGGGTGCTCGGCCCGAACGGCTTCCACCGCCATTTCGCCGGCAGCGGAAACGATCCAGCGCACCTGTACCGGATGCAGTGGATCACGACCGCGGACGATCTCGTTCTGCGACTGCCTGGCAGCCAGCGCGATCATGGTCTGGTGGCGAGCGTTGCGGCGATCGGCATGCCGCCCAAGGTGATACCATTGGCCGAAACACGCTATCGCTGGCCTCTCCGCGACAGTTTCGGCTGGTACGACGTCACGGTGTCCACAGCGACGGCTCCCCAATTTCGGCGTCGCGTGTCCGGCCGCGTCGATGCGCCGGGCCGGATCACGTGCAGCGATCCATTTCCGCCTGACGCGCACGCGTAGACCTGGTCGGTCCACCGAGGCCAACGCGACCGCACAGCCGCAAACGCGTCATCCGGCGGGAGACTTCCGATCGGCCTCTTCCTCGCGCAGGAACTGGAGAAGCTCCTCGATCTCGTCCGATCCATAGCGCAGTGCCATGTCGTCCACCTCGATCTCGACCGTAGCGCGATCCTCCGACGACCAACCGGCCAGAATGTCGGCACAGTCGGCCAAAGACCCGCGCGCAACGCTCTTCCGCTCCCCACCCGATGTGTCGGTGCGGTAGATCGTGGCTGGCTCACTCAGCGGATAGGTCGTCATGGATCTCGTCTCTTCCGTCCAGCATTGTATGGGATGCGGATGCCCGCCGACTGCATGCCGGCGGGCATTCGACGTTATTCGTCTTCGTCTTCGGCGTCGATGTTGACGGTCGTTTCGGCGAGCTTCGTCATATATTCATCACCACCGTAGATGTCCTTGGTGGCCGCGCTCAGCTTCTTGTGGTCGTCCTTGAGACCCAGCGCCTTGGCGTACGCCGTCGCCGTGCCGAACCCGGCGATCCCGTAATGCGTCATCCGCTGATACTGTGCGATGATCATCACATCGAGCAGCGGACCCTTTTCGGGACCTTCTTCGAGCACATGCTTGGTGGCTTCGGCGACGAGGCCTTCCATGCCCTTGCAATGCTCCTTCGAGACCTTCTCGTCGTTCGACGCGATCAGGTCCTTGAGCAGGTCGGTATGCTTCTCGATATCCGCCTGCGACTTGGTCAGCATGTCCTTCAGCGATGCGTCGCTCGCCTTCGACGTGATCTTCTTCAGTACCTTCTTCATCTGGTCGTTCGCGGACCACAGGTCCTTCAGCTCGTCGGTGTAGATTTCCTGGAGATCTTCGGGTGCAGACATGGGATCATCCTTATGGGCTCACCGGCGGAATGCGCGGCGGCTGGTTTGGAATTGCGGGAAATGCAGACTTGGGCGCGGCGACCTCAGCCGGCGCCGGGCTGCTTCTGCTCGTTCTCGTAGTTGGCATCGGTGCCGATCTTGCCGCTGGCCTCGGCCTCGGCGATGCCCGATGTCTCGACGACCTCGATCGTGCGACCTTCGCCAGCGATCACATGGGGCTCGCGATCCGCATCGGGGTCGGCGGCGATCGTCGTGCGGTCACCGCCATCCGAGCCTGCGACACCGTTTCCGGCATTGCCGCCATCTTCGCCGGCCTGACCACCGCCGTGATAGGCGATGTCGGTCTGGCCGCCATGCGCCATGAAGCCGGTGTTCGTCTCGGTCTTGCCGGCATGCGGGTTGGGATAGGACCCACCACCGCTCTCGCCGCCTTCGCTGCGGCCGTGGACGTCATCGTTGCCGCGTGGCGAGTCCGAGACGCCGTCCGGTGCGCCCTTGCTCGCTGGATTGCCGGGAACGGGGGTATGAACCTTGTCACTCATCGGTATGTCCTTCTGAATGTAGCGGATCAAAAACCGGCCCGGTCCGCTCGCCGGGAGCGGACCGGGCCGAGGAGGGGTTACGGCCGGAGCACGACCTTGATGACCCCGTCCTGCTTGTCGCGGAACTTCTGGTACATTTCGGGCGCATCCTCGAGGCTGGCCGGGTGCGTCACGACGAAGCTCGGGTCGATGTCGCCCGCCTCGATCCGCGCGAGCAGCGGCTTGGTATAGGCCTGGACGTGCGTCTGGCCGGTCTTGATCGTCAGCCCCTTGTTCATCATCGCGCCGATCGGGATCTTGTCGCCCATCCCAACATAGACGCCGGGGATCGACACCGTACCGCCCATCCGGCAGCTCATGATCGCCTCGCGCAGCACATGGACGCGGTCGGTGGCGAGGAACGTCGCCGCCTTTACCTTGTCGATCACCGCATCCATCGCGCCATGACCCGAAGCCTCTGCGCCCACCGCGTCGATGCAGCTGTCGGGGCCGCGGCCCTTGGTGCGGAACTGGAGTTCGTCATAGACGCTGTCGACCTCGGCGAAGTTGATCGTCTCCGCACCGCCAGCCTCGGCCATCGCCAGACGCTCGGGCACCTCGTCGATCGCGATCACGCGGCCCGCGCCCAGCATCAGCGCCGATCGGATCGCGAACTGGCCGACCGGACCGCAACCCCAGATCGCCACGGTATCGCCCGGCTCGATCTGCGCATTCTCGGCGGCCATATAGCCGGTCGGGAAGATGTCGGAGAGGAACAGCGCCTGCTCGTCGGTGACGCTGTCGGGCACCTTGATCGGGCCGATATCGGCCATCGGCACGCGCAGATACTCGGCCTGGCCACCGCAATAACCGCCCAGCATGTGGCTAAACCCGAACAGGCCGGCGGGCGAATGGCCCATCGCCTTGATCGCCATCTCCGCATTCGGGTTCGTCCGCTCGCATGCCGAGAACAGGCCCTTGCGACAAAAGAAGCAATCGCCGCAGCTGATCGTGAACGGCACGACGACGCGGTCGCCGATCTTCAAATTGGTCACTTCGGAGCCGAGTGCGACGACGACGCCCATGTTCTCGTGGCCCAAGATGTCGCCCGCCTGCATCGTCGGCTGGTATCCGTCGAGCAGATGAAGATCGGACCCACAGATCGCGCAGGCCGTGACCTTGATGATCGCATCGCGCGGATGCTTGATCTCGGGATCTGCAACAGTATCGACCCGAACATCGCCTTTTCCATGCCAAACAAGTGCGCGCATCAGAAGATCTCCGTCATAGAATTGCAGCCTAGTGCTCACGCACGACACGACATCGCGTCAGACATGACTCGGCAATGGCGCAAACGCCGCCTGATCATCATCAACACTATGCACTGTCGCCACGAAGTCTCGGCCGCGACGTTTCCGCGTCGTCGCCGTCAGCGTGAACGTATCCCGGGGAGTATAGCGATCAAAGTGGCGTCATCGTTCCTGCGTCACGCCAATATCCGCAGTTAAAATTTCATGTTGATTGTGATCAATATCGATGAACTTAAACTAAATCGAGATTATACAATGAAAGTCCATAAATCGTAAGGACTTGTGGAGCTTGATCGCTCTGCGACATCGTTGCGGTTGCGACATTGATGCTGCGGCTTGCTCTGCGCAACGGCGATCGCCCTACCAAGTTCGCGGACGCCGGGGCCAATTCGGAGTGTGGACCGTTAGGACGCTATTGCAGTCTGTCGACGCCGTTCGCCCGCCACGCCTTGCACGGCGCCGCGGCGTTCCGACGGGCGGGTGCACGATTTCAGATCCGGGATAGCCTCATGCAGATCAAAGCCATTCTCTTCGACATCGATGGTACGCTGGTCGACACCAACGACATGCACGTACTCGCCTGGGAGGAGGCGTTCGCGACCGTCGGTGGGTCGTTCGACCGGCAGGTGATCCACGACCAGATCGGCAAGGGTACCGACATGCTCGTGCCGACGCTGCTGCCCGACGCGGACGAGGAGCAGCAGGAAAAGCTCGGCGACACGCACGGCGCGATCTTCAAGGCGAAATACCTGGAGACCGCCAAGCCGTTCGCGCAGGCGCACGACCTGCTGGCGCACGCGCATGGTCTCGGGCAGCAGGTCGTACTGGCATCGTCCGCCTCCGAGGCAGAACTCGACCATTACATAGACCTGCTCGACGCACGCGACCTGATCGCCACGACAACGAGCAGCGACGACGTCGAGAAGACCAAGCCCGCCCCCGACATCTTCGCGACCGCGCTCAAGAAGCTGCCGAACATCGATCCCACCGAGGTGATCGTCGTCGGCGACACGCCCTACGACATCGAGGCCGCGGCCAAATGCGGGATTGCCGCGGTCGCGGTCCGATCGGGCAAGTTCAAGGACGAGCAACTTCAGTCGGCAGGCGCGATCGCGATCTACGACGACGTGGCGGCCCTGCTCGCCAGCTACGCAACCTCGCCGCTGGGACGCTGATCGCCATGGCCATCACCCTGAAACCCCTCCGCGATCAGATCATCGTCGTCACCGGCGCAACCAGCGGTAATGGCCTCGCGATCGTCGAAGAGGCCGTGAAACGCGGTGCCGCCGTCGTCGCGACCGCGCGCAACGAAGCGGCACTGGAGGCCCTGCGCGATCGCCTGTCCGCCGATGGCGGACGCATCGCGATCTGCGCCGCGGACGTCAGCGACATGGCCGCGGTCGAGCGGGTCGCCGCCGTCGCGATCAAAGCGTTCGGCGGGTTCGACAGCTGGGTCAACAATGCCGGCGCCGGCACCTACGGCACGCTCGAGCAGGTCCCGGTCGCCGATCACCGCCGGGTATTCGACGTCAACTATTTCGGCGTGCTGCACGGATCGCTGGTCGCCGCGCGGCATCTGCGGAGCCGTGGCGGCGGCGCCATCATCAACGTCGGGTCGATCCTCAGCGACCGCGCGATCGTCGAGCAGGGACCATATTGCGCGACCAAGCATGCGGTGCAGGCGCTGACCGATACGCTGCGGATGGAACTGGAGCAGGAGGGCGCCGCGATCTCGGTGACGCTGATCAAGCCCGGCGCGATCGACACGCCATTCCCCGAGCACGCGCGCAATTTCATGGACCAGCCACCACGCCTGCCGCCGCCGCTTTACGCGCCCTCGGTCGTCGCCGATGCGGTATTGTTCGCCTGCGGAACGCCGCGGCGCACGCTGTATGCCGGGGGCGGGGGGCTGTTGTCCTCGCTCCTATCGCGCGCCGCGCCACGGTTGAGCGACAAGATCATGGAACTGGTCGGCACCGTCGCGCAGCAGAAGCCGGACGATCCCGGCGACCCGGCGCGTCGCGACAACCTCTATGAGCCGCGCGTCGATGCGTTGCGCGGAAGCCAAGACGTCCACGCGCGGAAATCGAGCACCGTGTTGCAGGCACAGAAACTCCACCCCGCCATTCTGTTGCTCGGTGTCGTCGGAGCCGGGATAGCGGTCGCGCTCAGCCGGCCGAAGGACACAAGCCGGTGACACCTGACGTCGAACGGGCAGGGGCCGCGCGCGACTTCGACGTCGCACTAGTCCTCAGCGGCGGCAACGCGCTCGGCGCGTTCGAGGCGGGCGTCTACGAAGCACTGCATGAGCACGATCTCCAACCGGACTGGATCATCGGCGCATCGATCGGTGCGATCAACGGAGCCCTGATCGCCGGTTCCGCTCCCGATCGTCGGATCGAAAAATTGCGGACGTTCTGGCGACCCGCACCGTCCGGAGCGCTTACCCTTCCGTGGTTGAGTGCCCTCGAAACCAGCCGCCGCACGAACGCGGTGGGCTGGGCCGCAACGCTCGGTCGCCCCGGCATCTTCGGACCGATGTTCTCCGCAGTGACTCCGTGGACGGACAGCCAGCCGTCGATCTTCGAAACCGACCAACTCGCGACAACGCTGGAGAGGCTGGTCGACTTCGAGTGCCTCAACGCCAGCTCGTGCCGCTACACCGCGACCGCCGTCGACCTCGAAACCGGCGACGACGTCGTGTTCGACAGCGTCACGATGGAAATCGGACCCGATCATATCCGTGCCAGCGCCGCAGTGCCGGTCGCCTTCCCGCCGGTCGAGATCGAAGGACGTTGGGTGGTCGACGGCGGCCTGTCCGCGAACCTGCCGCTCGATCCGGTCCTCAGCGAACCGCCACCGCGACCGACACTCTGTATCGCGGTCGACCTCTTGCCGCTCCACGGTCCGCGCCCAACGACATTGGGCGAGGCGACGAGCCGCATGCAGGATCTGATCTTCGCCGCGCAATCCCGCCGCACGATCGAACGATGGCAGGCGGCGCATGCCGGCCGCGAGGATTTCGCGCTGTCGCTGGTCCGACTCGCCTATACCGAGCAGGCCGATGAAGTCGCCGGCAAGGCGCTAGATTTCTCAGGCCCCACGATCGAACAGCGCTGGACGGCAGGTCGTCGCGCCGGGATGCTGGCCGTCGAGGGGGTAAAGGCCGGAACGCTGTCGATCGGCGTTCCCGGCTTCAACATCGCCAAGATCGATTACCAGCAACCCAGTGGCGCCAACCGATGAGCGGTCAGGCAGGTCCGGTGAGATAAATAGGATTGGTGCGGACGGCGGGACTCGAACCCGCACTCCTAGGGAGGGAGATTTTAAGTCTCCTGCGTCTACCGGTTTCGCCACGTCCGCACACGCGCCCAACAAGACGAGGTCGCGCGCAGCGTCAACCCATCTTGCCAGGCCGGCAGCATATTCTTCGACTGTCTACGGTCCCGCGCAATGGTACCGCTCACACGTTCAGGCGTGAGCGCATTTCCTTGCCCGGCTTGAAATAGGGCACGCGCTTGGCCTCGACCTCGACGACTTCGCCGGTACGCGGGTTGCGGCCGGTCCGCGCATCGCGCGCACGCGTGGAGAATGCACCGAAACCGCGCAGTTCGACTCGACCGTCGGCGGCCAGTCGCTTGGATATCTCGTCGAAGAAGGTGCTGACGATCAGCTCCACTTCGTTAGGCTGTAGGTCCGGATGCGCCTCGGCGATCTTAAGGACCAGTTCAGATCGGATCATTCGAGCCCCCGCCCATCTAAAAAAACGCGTACAGATTGATACAGGTCAACCTGCGAGGCATTAGCACTTATTACCGAACAGTCAAAAACCAAAGTGGATCTGACAATAAAAAGCCCGACATGTTCGAGACATGCCGGGCGTTTTCATCGATAAGCCGTTAGGCTTTTCTTAACACTTACTTCTTCTCGGCGTCCGTACGAGCCTTGAGAGCCTCGCCCAGGATGTTGCCGAGGGTCGCGCCCGAGTCCGACGAACCGTACTGAGCGACAGCCTGCTTCTCTTCCGAGATCTGCATGGCCTTGATCGAGAAGGTCGGCTTCTTCGAACGATCGAAGCCGGTGACCATCGCGTCGAACTTCTGGCCGACCTGGAAACGCTCCGGACGCTGCTCGTCGCGATCGCGACCCAGGTCCGTGCGCTTGATGAAGCCAGTCGCGCCATCGTCGCCCTGCTGCACTTCGAGGCCCGCGTCGCGGACTTCGAGAACGGTCACGGTAACGATCGCGTTCTTGTTCAGCTTGTCGCCTGCCGCTGCGATGCCACCGGCCGAAGGCCCGCCGCGCTCGAGCTGCTTCATGCCGAGCGAGATACGCTCCTTCTCGGCGTCGATGTCGAGCACGACAGCCTCGACGGTCTCACCCTTGCGATGCAGGTTGAGCGCGTCCTCGCCCGAGACACCCCATGCGATGTCGGACATGTGGACCATGCCGTCGACGTCGTTGTCGAGGCCGATGAACAGACCGAACTCGGTCGCGTTCTTGACTTCGCCTTCGACGGTCGAACCGATCGGATGGGCGGCAGCGAACGCCTCCCAAGGATTGGCCTGAGCCTGCTTGAGGCCGAGCGAGATGCGACGCTTCTCGGAATCGACTTCGAGGACCATGACGTCGACTTCCTGCGAGGTCGACACGATCTTGCCCGGATGGACGTTCTTCTTGGTCCAGGACATTTCCGACACGTGGACGAGGCCTTCGATGCCCGCTTCCAGCTCGACGAACGCACCATATTCGGTGATGTTCGTGACACGGCCGGTGAGCTTCGCGCCGACCGGGTACTTGACCATCGCGCCATCCCAGGGATCGCTCTCCAGCTGCTTCATGCCGAGGCTGATGCGCTGGGTGTCCTTGTTGATGCGGATGATCTGCACCTTGACGGTGTCGCCGATGTTCAGGACTTCGCTCGGGTGACCGACGCGCTTGTAGCTGAGATCGGTGACGTGCAGCAGGCCATCGATGCCGCCGAGATCAACAAACGCACCGTAATCGGTGATGTTCTTGACGACGCCATCGATGATCTGACCCTCGGCCAGGCTGAGGATCAGGCCCGAACGCTGCTCTGCGCGCGTCTCTTCGAGAACGGCGCGACGCGACACGACGATGTTGCCGCGCTTGCGGTCCATCTTCAGGATCTGGAACGGCTGGGGGATGTCCATCAGCGGGGTGACATCGCGCACGGGGCGGATATCGACCTGCGAACCGGGCAGGAATGCGACGGCGCCGTTCAGGTCGACGGTGAAGCCACCCTTCACGCGGCCGAAGATCACGCCTTCGACGCGGGTCGTCTTGGAGAATTCGGTTTCCAGCTTGTCCCATGCGGCTTCGCGACGGGCGCGATCGCGGCTGAGCATCGCTTCGCCGTGGACGTTCTCGACGCGGTCGACATAGACTTCGACTTCGTCGCCGACCTTGAGGTCAGCCTTCTGGCCCGGCGCTGCGAATTCGCGAAGCGGCACGCGGCCTTCCGACTTCAGACCGACGTCGATGACGGCCATGTCGTTCTCGATGCCGGTCACGGTGCCATGCACCACGCGGCCCTCGAAGCTGTCGGCGTCGCCGAGCGTTTCGTTCAGCATCGCCGCGAAATCGTCGCGGGTCGGCATTACCTGGGTTGCCATAGAATTCAGTAATCCTAGTCTGTTTCCGGCCAAGCGGTTGGGTCCGCTGGTCTTGGCCTTCGTTGCCGCGACGACCGAACGTCGAACGCGGCATCCGGACGGCACGAGGCGCGGAGGACGTAGACGCTGAATGCGAAAACGGCGCGTGAGACTCGAGGGTCTCCGCGCCTTCCTCCACGAGCATCGCTCGCCGGACGGTTCCGTATAGCCGAAACCCCGTCTCGGAGCAAGTTCGCCGCTGCTTCGTTAGGGGCCGCTCACAACAGGAGCGAAGATTTGAACGAACGCGGCATTCTCGTGCTGGGCTGGGTCGCCACCGTGACGGCGATCGTGATGTATTTGTCTTACATCGACCAGATCATGCTGAACCTTGCGGGGCAGAAGGGATCGGTGGTCCAGCCGTTCGCGACGATGGTGAACTGCGCGCTGTGGGTCGGGTACGGGTTTCTGAAGGACAAGCGGGACTGGCCGATCGTCGTGGCGAATTTCCCGGGGGTGGTGTTCGGCGCGGTGGCGCTGGTTACTGCGCTTTAGGCGCGCGCGGGTGGCTGCGCTGCAGGCTGCGGAGCTTATAACGGGCGGCAACCCCTTCCTTGTTCTCCCGCGAAGGCGGGAGCCCAGTCTGGGTTCCCGCCTTCGCGGGGAAACAATTTTTGGCGCGTTAGCTCACCAACAGAGCAACCACCCCGGCGGAGGCCGGGGCCCAATTGGGGGACGATGCTAACTGAGGACTGCGCTTCGTTACCGCCGACGTTCCAATTGGGCCCCGGCCTTCGCCGGGGTGGGGCCAACTGGATAGCTCTAAGCCCTAAACCGAAACCCTCTTCGCCCGCTGCGCTTCAACCAGCGCAACCGCCCTCTGCACCGAAGCCTCGATCGACAGAAAACTCGTATCCAGCAACGCAGCATCCGCCGCCATCACCAACGGCGCAGTCGACCGCCCACTATCCCGAGCATCCCGAGCCCGAATATCCGCCAGCACCCGATCCTTGCTCGCAGTCCCGCCCCGAGCCTGCAACTCCGCATGCCGCCGCTGCGCCCGAATATTCGGCGTGGCCTTCACGAACAGCTTGGCATCGGCATCCGGCGCGATCACCGTGCCGATGTCGCGCCCGTCGAGGATCGCGCCACCCTCCTGCGCCGCAAACCGCTTCTGGCGATGAAGCAATGCCGCGCGGACCAGCGGATGCGCCGAAACCACCGACGCCAGCGCGCCGATATCGTCGTCGCGCAACGCCGGATCGCTCAACAGCGCATCGCTGAAATCGCACGCCGCGACCGCGTCGGCCTCGGTTTCCGGATCGAGCCCCATCCGCGCCACGCTCAACGCGACCGCGCGGTAGAGCAACCCGGTATCGAGATACGGCAGCTTGTAATGCTTGGCCAGGGCGCGCGCGATGGTGCCCTTGCCCGATGCCGCCGGACCGTCGACTGCGATGATCATCTTAATTCCCCCGGCCGGTAAGCGCGTCGAGCGACCGGAAGAACACGGGATAGCTCGTCGCCACCGGCGATACATCATCGATCGTGACGGGCTCGCGGCTCCCAAGTCCAGCCACCACCATGCTCATTGCGATGCGGTGGTCGAGTTTCGAGGCGATCCGAGCGCCACCGCGAATCGCCGCGCCGCCAGACCCGGTGATCGCCATGCCGTCCTCATACTCCTCGCAAACGACGCCGCACGCTTCGAGCGCGATCCGCATCGTCGTGATCCGGTCCGATTCCTTGACGCGCAGCTCATGCGCGCCGCGTGCGATCGTCGTGCCGGTCGCGAAGGCGGCGGCGACGAACAGCACCGGATATTCGTCGATCATGCTCGGCGCGAGATCCGCCGGCACTTCGATCGCAGTCAGCGGGGCATGTCGCACGCGCAGATCCGCGACGGGCTCGCCGCCGACGGTGCGCGGGTCGAGTTCGGTAATATCCGCGCCCATCATCCGCAAAGCCGTGACGATCCCGATCCGTGTCGGGTTCAGCCCGACATTGCGCACGACGATATCCGACCCCGGCACGATCGACGCAGCGACCAGCCAGAACGCCGAAGACGAAGGATCGCCCGGCACGACGATGTCCTGCGGCTTCAACTTGGCTTCGCCGGTGATCGAGATGATGCGACCCTGGTTCGTCTCCTCGACGGTCAGCTTCGCGCCAAACCCGGTCAGCATCCGCTCGCTATGATCGCGCGTCGCGACCGGCTCGATCACCCGCGTGATCCCCGGCGTGTTGAGCCCCGCCAGCAGGATCGCCGACTTCACCTGCGCCGATGCGACTGGCAGCGTGTATTCGATCGGGACCGCCGGACACATCCCGCGCACCATCAGCGGCAGCCGCCCGCCCGGCGACGACGTAATGTCCGCCCCCATCTGCGACAGCGGCTCGATCACGCGCCCCATCGGCCTACCCGACAGCGAAGCGTCGCCGGTAAAGGTGCAGGTGATCGGATGGCTCGACACCAGCCCCATCAGCAGCCGCGTCGACGTCCCCGAATTGCCCATCTCCAACGCGGTCTCGGGCTGGAGCAATCCGCCGACGCCCACGCCGTCGACCGTCCAGATGCCATCCTCGCCGCGCTCGATTGTCGCGCCCATCGCGCGCATCGCAGCGGCAGTGGCGAGTACGTCCTCGCCCTCCAGCAGACCCTCGATCCGGCTGGTGCCGACCGCAAGGCTCGCGAACATCAAGGCGCGGTGACTGATCGACTTGTCGCCGGGGACCGCAATCGAACCGGTCAGAGGACCGCGCGCAACGACGTCCATCGAAGTGGGGAGGGGGTGTGCCATGGGGCCGGGCTTTTGACAGTGGCCTTGCGCTATGGCAAGGCGCGCCCACTTTGCGAGGGTATCCCCCCGCAATCCATTCATCCGAAAGGTTCTATCGGCATGATCAAGCCGGAATGGGGCACGAAGCGTTCGTGCCCGAAATGCGCGACGCGTTTCTACGACCTCGAAAAAGCCGACCCCGTGACCTGCATCGAATGCGGGTACGCGTGGGAGCCCGAGCCCATCCTGAAGTCGAAGCAGCCGCTGCCGTTCGAAGTCGCCAAGCCCGACACCAAGAAGCCCGACGCGGACCTCGAGGGTGATGAGGAAGAGGATATCGCCTCGATCACCGGCGAGGACGAAGAGCCATCGGCCGACGACGAAGTCGATCTCGGCGGCGACGACGACCTCGGCGTCGAGACGCCGCAGGACGAACACGAGCGTTAATCAGAATAAATTTGGCAGGCGGCATTTACGCCGCTTGCCAACCCGGGCGGGTCCGGTTAGTGACCCGCCTCCCAACGGGAATGGGGCCGTAGCTCAGCTGGGAGAGCGTTCGCATGGCATGCGAAAGGTCAGGGGTTCGATCCCCCTCGGCTCCACCATTTCCGTTACAGTGTTGATAACACTGGGATAAATCTGGAAATCATAGGTTTTACCGGGCGGCTGTTACAGACGTAACAGGGACCGATGACCATGTGCACATTTCTGAGCAAGCGCGGTGCCACCTACTATTTTCGTAGGACGATCCCGGCTGAGCTACGCCCCCTCCTGGGCGGTAAAGCGGAGTTCATGGTGTCCCTACGCATCAAGGACCGCGAGGAAGCCAAGCGGCTGATCCCTGCTGAAACCATCACATCCCAAGCCCTGCTGGACGAGGCATCCCGGCGATTGCCTGCGAAGCACCGCGCTGGGGGGCCACGGACTCAATCCCCGCAATCCACGGCCTATGATGCCGCCGCATGGGATCGGGGCCGGGAGGGGGCTGCAATCGAGTCCAGCGACATTGCGGAAAAGCAGGCCCGCCGGGATGGCGCTGCGGATGCCGTGGCATTCCTCGCTGAGCGAATCGCGGGATCAACCAAGGAGCTGACACCGGACCTCCGCGCCATCCGCTATCTGGTTGATGACAAGGAGTTCGATAGGAAGGTCCTGGGGGAGCACCTGGGGGCCGCTCGGGTTGAGGTCCAGCGGTTGGAGGCTGAGCTAGCCGCTGCCCGTGCTGAGCTCGTGGCACCTCTGCGAGCCGTCCCCGAGGCATCCCCGGCTAAGTCCGAATCGGGGACCATGCTTGATACGGACATAATCGAACTATGGGCCGCTGAGCGTAAGGTGGTTACCAAGGGCAAGGATACCCATGCAGCGGTAGCTCGGTGGTTCTATGAGCGAACAAGCCGGAAGCCCGTGCGGGACATAACCCGTAAGGACGTGCTGGCCTTCAAGGTTGCCCTAGTGGACGAAGGGCAAACCCCTGCGAATATAAAAATGAAGCTCTCTCGCCTGCGGACGCTGCTGCAATGGGCAGCCGATAACGACCATGCGGAAAGCAATGTGGCCTCCGGGATCACGATCAAGGACACCGATGCCGCTAAGAACAAGCGCAAGGAGTTCGATCTAGCTAGCCTCAATGCGATCTTTGCCAGCCCCGTGTATGCCGATGGGGCACGGCCTGCGGCGGGGAAGGGGGAGGCGGCTTATTGGCTGCCCCTGTTGGCATTATACACGGGGGCCCGAATGGAGGAGCTAGGGCAGCTTAGGCCAGCCGATGTGCAACAGATAAGCTACCCCGATGGGGACGGCATTGATCTGTCATCGTGGTTCATTCGTATCCAGGAGGATGCCGATGATAGCTTGAGGCTCAAGAATGCAGCCAGCGAAAGGGATGTACCCGTACACCCTGAGCTTGAGCGTTTAGGGTTCCTAGCGTTCGTCGCGGCGGCAACCAAGGCTAAGCAGGAGCGGCTATTTCCGAAGCTCAATGCAAATATCTACGGGAGGCTCACGGCTAAGTGGGGCGAATGGTTCGGGCCCTACCTACGGGGTACATGCGGGGTTACCGACAAGCGTATGGTGTTCCACTCCTTCCGGCATACCTTTAAGCAATACGCCCGTCATGCGGGGATCATTGAAGGGGTCCAGCGGCAAATTATGGGGCATGGTAGCTCGGACGTGGCCGATGATTACGGTAGCGGGTACCCCCTGCACCAAGTGGTGGAAGGCATGGGGCTGTATAAGGTGCCGGGGTTAGGGCTTCCCGCTGCTAGCAAACAGGGCTGATGCATTACGTACAATATGAATTGATTAGCTAGCCGTTGTCAGGGGCTTGGAAAATCTAGATCGACATTCGATGTAGTTCGGCAATGGTTAAATTACATTAAGGACTACCGTTGGGCTCCTAACAGGAGAAGACGACGAGGCTAAGGTATCAGCGTTCCATTCCAAGCTCGTGACCGATGTGCATCATAACGACAACAGGTGCACTGTCGGGAACAATATCGAAACTCGCAACAAGGTTGGCGGCACGGGTGGCCTTCGCCTTTGCAGCCAGTGCAGCAACCTCTAAGCTGATAACGTAAATGCCCTGCCCCCAAATTACTGGGGGCAGGGCTGAGATAATTGCGGGCTCTACCGCATAGCGGGTGCCCCCACGAAGCGAGTAGGCTTCCGGTCGGCTGCCCCTTGGGCTGTTCTGTTGGAGACGTAGGTGTGAGCCTCAGTGGCTAGCTCTGCGTACTGGATGATCGAGCGTACCCGCACACCCTTGGCATTCTGCACCACAGCGATGAACGCGGGGTGCCCATTGTCGTCATACCGGATGAGGCTGTCGGGGTCCGTGTTAGGGGCTGCCCCCACTAGGCTCATGTGCTTGTTGTAGACGTTGGTGAACACTGCTGAGCTATCGCGGGCACCCAGCCCGAGCATCTGGCCTACCGGCTTGGTCCCGGCCTTGTTGCGAACAGCGAGCTGCCCGTACCGCTCGAACTCACCGGATGCCGTGGCTGCCTCAATGGCTTCATCCATGAGGGCCTTGGTGCCCTGTGAACTGTTGTTACCAGCGGTGGCAACATAGCGGTAAGACACCTGCTTCACGATGTTGTTGCCACTGTCTCCCATGTTGGTGAGGCCCCATGGGTTCCATGTGGCTTGCGAGGAGATAACCCCTGCGATAGCCTTGGCGGCTTCCTTGCCACGCTCTGGGCCGACGTCCGTGGAGCCGTACTGAGCGGCATCCCCGAAGGTCTTGGCAAATGCCGTGATGGGGTCCGTATGGCCCTTCACTAGGCTGTCATACTTCTGCATGACCACATGGTAGGGCCCGTAGAACGCTAGGGCTGCTGCGGGTTTCTCGGCATAGAGCTTGCCCCACTGCTGGTAGGTCCGCTCGAAGTTCCGATTGTACTGCTCGCCCACCGACGCCTCGACCTGAGACGCAGCGGACTTCTTCACGGCATCCGAGACGTATCCCAGATTGAAGGTGCGGATGATGTTCTTGTTGTTCCCGCTCAGCCAATCGTTGGTGGCCTGGGCTTCGATCAAGGCATGATCCGCGCCCCCTGCAATGGCCTGTACGGGGTTCCCGGCTGTCCACGCGATGGTGGCAAGGGATACCTTAGATGCCTCGTCATCCTGCTTAACCTGGGCATCATGGTCCCAATCCTGTTTGCGTAGGAACTGCTCATAGGCGCGATCCTGCCGCTTGTTGTCGGCAGCGATGGCAGCGGAGGTGATGGTATGCCCCTCCGCCCGGAGGTCCTTCGCGTCGAACACATCAACGTCAAAGCCGGTAGCCCGTTTGATGTCATCGTTGATGCGGTCCAGGTCCGCAGGGCCCTCCCCAGAGTTGTAATCCCCGTGCTGCACCTTGGTATCATGTACCCGGAGACGTTCGGCGAAGTCCGCACGGCCTGCCATTTCCATGTTGGCCCGGCTGCCGAACTTCAGAACTAGCTCATCCATTTTGTCCCGCTGGTCCGCATCCATGAGGCCCCAGAAACCCTTGGCCTTCATGGCGCTAACGGCAAACCCGTGCCCAGCTTGGGCTAACCCTCGCACGGCACCCACAAGCATCGTCTGGTAGCTGTCATCGTGCATTCCGATGGGCTTCCCCATGATGCCGAATAGGCCATCTAGGGACCCGAGGGTGGCAGTGTTCGCCGCATCTTCCTCAGGCGTGCCCCCGCTTAGTGCAAGCTGCTGGGTCACAAGAGCTTGCATGGATGCGCCCTGTGAAAGGATTGCATCTGTACCCGCGTTAACCGCTCTGGTTTGCTGCCAAGCATCCCGGCGTTTCGCAATGGTATTGAGCAAGGGCCCTGTAGCATTAAACAGACCCTTTTGGATCATCTGGTCTGCAAAGGGGTCCCCGGTCTTCATGGCGGAGGATGTATCCGCAATGTGCTTGGCTAGGTCCTGCGGCTCCAGGGTTTGAAGGTTGTCCATGTCTTCCACTTGGTTCCGCTGCCATGTGCTGACTGCGGTACTAGCGGCGTACATCTGGGCACCCTGCTCGTATCCCGAGGGTCCGAATATCTTGTTCACTGGGTTATTAGGGTGGCTCAGTTCACCTAGGGCGATACCGCTCTGGGCTGCGGCCATACCCTCTGCGAACCGCTGCTCCTGCTTGCGCTGCACGAAGGGTTCCATGAGGTTCGCAAAGAACTGCCCAAGCTGAGCCCCTACGGGCCCCGCGTTGGTTTCGAGGCCGGGAGTGACGACTGAGCCCTGCGAGGCTCCGCCGATCACCTGGGCACCCCGGCTGCTACCCCTTGCGGAGGATTGATCCTGCACGGGGGCGATACCTTGAAAGGTGAATGTTTGGCGCGTCATGCTGGGGCACCCTCTGGCGTCTCAGTGAAGCCCTGGGTTTTCCCCGAGGCCCGCTCTCGGGCTGCCACGCGTACTGCAGCAGGCGTCATGCCGTGGAATGCGGGTGCTGCATCCGGCGTCCACCCCGTATAGCCCGAGCGTGCCTTGGCGGCTTGCGCGGCGGGGCCTGAGTGACCGCCCGCGGCGACGGGGGAAATCTGGGATGCCCCCACTTCGGGCGCAACGTCCGCAACGGCGGCAGTCGGGGTGTTCTCGGCAAAGGTCTGGCGGGATGCAGCGGAGGGCTCTGCACCAAGGGCAGCGGAGTAATCCCCACTAGCGGCATCCGCCTCCGTCATTTCGCCATGCTTGATAGCAAGCGCCATACTGTCCCGTGCTACCATGGGGGCCAGCGCATTGAGGGCCACACTGCTACCCGTGCTGATGTATTCGCTTAGGGCCTTGTCGTACTGGGCAACGCTCTCGGGGGCACTCGCCTGGATCAACCGGGTAACCTTACTCATAGTAGCCCCAAGTGTCGGGAAGGCTGCCGCAAACTCAGTCAGCACGGTGCTATAGGCAACAGTGGCGGGATGCCCCTTGGCGATCAGGGCTTGTGCTGCCTTCGTGACAGCCGGGGCACTGTTGCCGCTGTCATGGATAATAACCAACGCTGCATTAACTTGGGCGCGTTGCTTGGGTGTCATGGTCAAATTGTTGGGGCCTTAGGGCTATCAGGGAGTTCGATCATGCGGTGACCGTTGCGATGTAGGTTTTGGTAGATGCGAGGAAGCCACCATAGGCGGCAACGCTAGCGGTGATTACCGAGGTACCAGCAGTGAGCGGGGTAACCGCGCCGGTAGCAGCGTTGACCGTTGCGATGCTCGGGCTTGCCGAGGTGTACGCCAGGGAACCGTCATTGCCCTTGCCGCGTGCCAGCGACGGGCCGGCCTGGGCTGCCCCTGCTGCGATGCTGTAGGTCTTGGCCGTAGGGGTGAACGTCATTGTACCCGCGATGGGCAACAGTGCTGTCACTGCGGTTACAGCGGCATTGAGGTATGCCAGGAAGGTAACAGCGGCGGGATGCCGACCACCGTAAGCCGGAGCGTTTACCTCAAGGGTGCTGATGGCTTGTGCGGTGATGCGGCGAAGGTGATGGCCTTTGCCACCAATGCCCAAAGGGGGAAGGCTACTCTCAATCATTCGAGGCATCCTCAGCGGGCACCAACGCAGCTACAGCCGATTGGCATACTGCAAGGAAGGCCAGTAATTCGGGCGCAAGGGGATGCTTGCCGCCATATAGTTCGGAGTTTATCTGCAAGCTATTGATCGAAGAAGCCATAGCACTGCGAAGCCTGCTGCCCCCACCGACTGTAATCATGGGTAGATCACATGCGTACACTGTCGATGTCCTTATTTGGATATTGCATTTTGCATGCGAGTACGTGCCCATGTGCATGCTCGATTGCGCGAACTATGCCGGGGCTTCCTGCCTCATGCCAGTCAACGATGGTCTGAGCGGCGATAGTGCGAATGCTGTCCTGAACGTCCTGCGGCATCAACGGGAGGGCCGGTGGTTTTCGCAATCCATTGAAGTCCGGTAGCCCGTGGGCCTCATCCTCCTTCAAGCATAAGCGGACAGAACTACTTGTCGCAATGTACCCCTGTGAGAGTAAGTCGGTGGTCCCGTTGAACAAAACCCACGTCATTACTGCCTGCCAACATGCATGACGTACAGCGGCATCCCCATAAGGCTCCGCCCGCATGCGCAATGCTTCTAGGTCCTGAGGCTTGCCTACAGTCTCAACATACTGGCTGCTATTGGGATGCTCATACGGGATCGCGGTAGGGCGGAACACAGGGAGGCCCCGGTCACCCTCGGCGGCCATGGCGCGTAAGCGCGAAAGCTGGCTCATGCCTGGGCTGCCCGGTTGGTGTCATAGGCGTTGCCGATCAGGTGCCCGCGCTTCATGCCGATAAAGTATCGCTCGAAGGCCTCATAGGGATCAGCGGCTAGCTGTGCGATCTTGGCGGGGATTTTGCTGGGGTGGCGCTCGATCAGGTACCCAAGCAAATCATCGGGCATGCTTAACAGGCCCGTGATGGTAACCCGCTTAGGAACAGACTGCCGGCCGTCCCAAGAGGAAGTCGTGTAGCTGACCTCGAAAGATGACCTTATGACATGCTCGTCTTGAGTCTTGTCTGTGATGTCGACGGTAGAGAACTTCGCGAAGGCTGCATCCTGACGGGCCTTAGCGGCTTGCTCATAAATTAGCCCCTGCTGGGCGATGATGTCAGCCTGCAAGGTAGTCAGAGCGGCAAGCCTGTCGGCTGCACCATTGAGGCGGTCTAGCAAGGCTATGTCGGCCTTGGCCTGCTCAATTCCATGCATGGTGTCAGCGAGGGCAGCGGTGGCGGTATCTGCGGTATAGGTAGTCTGGTCGGCGTGGGTGATCGTATTATCCTAAGAGGGTTGTCGGTAGGGATTAGGGCGGGTTAGCCGCGTGGAGGTGATACATGGTCTGCATCGTATGCAGCCCGTGCGGCCTTGGCAGCATTAGGCCCCGTGGGGGCTCGAAGGGCGTAGGCCGGGAGGGGTAGGGCAAGCATTTCGAGGGTAGCCCGAAGGCCACTCATTATGCGCCTATCCGCCCCCGTGAAGTACAATGCAGCTTGGGCACTGTGTAGCATGTCGGTATCAACAGTATGGGTTCCCACATGGGGTCCTATGATTAGAGGGTGGGTGCCTGAGGTATCCCTAGGGTTACTAGGGCGGGGTCAAGCAGGGGGACTTATTGTCCCATGCAATGTGATAGATATGTGCGGCGAGAACACGGGCGAACGCGAGGGCTCACCAGTTTAGGGACTTCGCGGCTTCCCTTAGGTAGTCCGGGGCGAAACGAGCGTAGACCCGCGCTGTGATCCCGGCATCCTTATGGCCAAGATATGAAGCTATCTCGACCATCGGAACCCTATCCTCAGCCATCCATACAGCGGCACTATGGCGGAGCATGTGAGGATGTACCTTGATGCCACTACGGATGGCAGCGGAGCGGAACCCTACTAGTATGCTCGATACGGGCTCCCCGTGATACTCGATCACGTAATCCGACATGGCCCCAGCGTTGGCCTCTAGCAGGATGGGCAATAGCCGATCGTTGATTGGGACAGTTGCCCGACCCTTCAATGCTCCAGCGGCAACCCCTTCGGGCCTAAGTCGGATGATACCCCTATCGAAATCCACGGCTGACCAAGGAAGCTGTAGGAGTGCCGTGGCTCGGGAACCTGTGGTGACAGCGAGGGCCGCAAATAGGCTGACATGCGCCGACGTGCAGCCCGTGAGGAACTGCCTAAACTCCGCCTTTGTTAGATGCCCTACCGTACTTTCCGGGATTGCCGGAAGGCGTACAGGCGGGGCACTGGGCAAAAGTTTCTCAGCAACTGCCCATGCCATGGCAGCATAGATCGGGCCTAGCTCATGGCGCATGGTGTTCGCCGCCTTGGCCCTCCACACGGTATATTCCGCGCTTGTCCCGGCATCTACCTGGGATGGCAGCAGGTTGCCCCAGAAGGGCTTCGCCTGTCGCCATCCCTCCCGCTTGCGCTGGGCCCCCTTGATCCGGGATTGCACCACGGGGTCATTCTCCCCGTTCCGTTTCCACCCATCATAGGGCTTCGGCAGGGTATCCAGATAGGCCTCGACCAAGGTGCCCATGGTCGTGCCGTTCTTGGTCCCGACGTGGATGCCCCAGAACTCCCGTGCTAGGGCCGGTGCCGCTGCCTTATCAGTCGTGCCGAGCGATATGCGGACGCGTCTACCGTCTGCTCCTGCCCACTGGATGACATAGGACCAATACTTGGTCCCGTCGGCTCTAACTCGGGTAAGCTTTCCGATGCGGTAAGGTTCTGACATTCGTAGGCCTCCATGGCTGCAACGGTGATGCGATAGTTACGCCCAAGTTTCCATGATTGGAGTTTCCCGGCGGCTATCTCTGCATAGACAAACGTGGTGCTGCATCCCCAGTGGGCAGCAACACCATTCACGTCCAAGGGCTTCATGTTGCACCCCCTGTGTTCTGTTGCTTGCGCTCATACTCATCAACGGCGGAATACCTGATGCGTATATCTCTGCCGCCTAGCTTCCACGACTGTAGGGCACCCGAGCTTATCAACGTGTAGACTTGCTTGGGATGACAACCCCAATGCTTTGCGAGGGCCTTCACGGTGTAAGACCCTGGTTGCCCTGTGGCATCCTCAGTCATGTTACGCGGCCAGCAACAGAGGGAACGCGCTGGGCCTAGGGGAAGCCCCGTAGTCGTCACCGGCTGCACCAAGGCAAACCCAGATGCCATCAACGGTCCAAGCGATAGTATCTCCGCTAATGGCATCCTCAAGAGCTTCCTGTGGAGTACGCCCGGTACGCTCGGCAAGGTTTACCACGTCGGTATACTTGGCTGCCAATGGGATCACCGGGAGTGCCGCTAGAACGGTAAGCTCGAATGCTGAGCGCACGGATACCCATGGCCGGATATGCTGCCGAATAGTCATCGTTAGTCTCCCTGCGGTAATCGCCAGGGCTTGTTGCGCTCGAAAATCAACACTTGCAAACTAATATCGAACAAAGCGGAATATAGTTCCAAGTTATTCCAAGTAATGTCTAGTTTATCCTAATGCTAGTTCTCTAGGAGTGAGGCATCTATAAGTAACCTAAAAGGGTCTACTAGCCTATGCATACTTGCTATATTTGCATGGTGCTACGTGTAGGAACCTTAGGGTGCCCCATGTGTACCTCTCTTTCATACGTGGGGGCACCAATGGCTGGGGCCGGTGGTCCAGACAGGTTTACTCAACCATTGGTGACCGCATGTATGCTTGTAGGTAAGTCCCCTTGAGATGATCCAGTGAGTATGCCTCGACAGACAGCGCCGTTCTGTCGCCATGGTATTCAAACTGGATCAACTGAAAGGGACGACCTCTAGGGTGTCAGTGGCTAGCCCTTACCTCTAGGCTTGGCGTCATCCCGATAGCTAGCAGGGGCACCCAGGGTTTTGACTAGAGCTATGATCCCTGATGTTGCTCGCTTTAACGACTGCGGAGGCAGCGTAGTATCTACTACTCCCGCCACCGGACCCTGTTGGGATCGCAATGGGAGCAAGAGCGGATTAGGTGAGATAGCCGTAGGGGTATCACCGGCGCCAATAGATGCGGGGGTGTTCCGTTGTGCCTGATGGTATCAATTCACTGAGGGCTCCAGGCATCCCGTTCCCTCCCTCCCATTGCGTACCTGGTAGCTGATACAATGTATCAACCATGGCATATCAGCAGGTTACCGGTAGGGCTAAAACCCTGGTGACAGAGGAAGGGCCATCGGGAGGGCTCCGCAGGGTGTCAGCAGGTTCCACCGTGGCCTACCCTTCGCGTGGCCTGCTCACGCCCGAGACGCGGAGTACGGTGGTTACTCCCGATCAAGCCCCGTACAGCCCCCTCCCGGCAATCTCGCTGGGCAGGTAAGTCGCTGAGCCCTAATCGACTCTGGCAGTGCACTGAGGCGGGGCAGCGGGCGTCCCCGTCATGCTTCCGCCGAGCAATACCGGGAAACCGTGGCCTTCGAGATATTGAAATGCGCCATGGTCTGACTGATGCTTGCGCCGTTGGCCTTCCGCCATGCTGCTACGTCCGCAGGGGTGACCCCCTGGCCAACAGTAGCCCATGGCCTGCCAAGCCCAGCCTTTCCCCGATGGGTGACCCCGTTAGCTGCTAGTGAGGCTCGGGCTGCCACCCTACCGCTATCGCACCGCTCCTTGATCCGGTGGCGCTCCATGTCAGCCATCTGGGCAAGTACAGCTACGATCAACTCCCCGACGCCCCGACCGATTGGGCCTAGCCCCTTGATGTCTAGCGTTACCCCGCGTTCCAGTAGGCGGCGCACGGTAGCCTGTACGTCCAGCGCGTCACGCCCCAGGCGATCAAGGGCAAACACATACAGCGTGTCACCCTCCCGGATGTATTCCAGCAGCTTCCCGAAGCCGGGGCGATCAGCGGCCATCGTAGCACCGCTTACCCCCTCATCAATGAACTCCCTGTCAAAGCCGCCACCAAGGGCTTGCCGCTGGGCTTCAATGCTCTGGGCATCAGTAGATACACGGAAGTAGGCAACGCGGCTCATAGGGACACTCCTGCATCACAAGCTATGCGGGCTTAATGAGGCATCCTCTCAATCCTGTCAACTACCTTGTGAGGCAATCAACCGATGGCAAACCGGCATGACTCACAAGCTACAAGTTGAGAAGCTACGCCAGGTTGACCCTGAGGCACGGGCTGGGCAGCGGTGGCGGCAGGGCTTGGCAATAGTGACACGTCATGCAGGGATGGAGAACCACGCGCGATAATGCAGGTCGCGCTAGGCGTGTCATAATCGTGTGAGGCCCCGGAGGGCCCCATGGGGGTAAACCGCGTCTGACTTCGTCGGAGGCCATCCCTCGCGTAATCATAGCGGTTTCAGGTCATAGGCTACTTTGACCCGGCCTGTGGTCCCCGATTGCAACCAGCAGTTACCGAGCTATCATGGCCGCTTAGGCAAAGTGAGAATTGCACAGATGACTGGCGAAATAGCAACGGCAGGCTCTGCGCAGCCCCTGAAACCAACTTTGACATTCAGCAACATAGTGTTCTCTGACGGGACATCTATCGATCTCCATGACGACGAAATAGTGGTTTTCGTAGGTCCGAACAACGCTGGTAAAAGCGCAGCATTGCGAGAGATTAGCTCTGCTGTAGGGAAATTGAACAACTCTAAAGTTATCAAAAGTGTAACTCGGTCTCGCTTCGGCGATGACAATGATCTCAGAGCTTTTTTGGAACTAAACTCTGTTAAACAAACAAGCGGCGTCGGTTATCATTTTTCGGGTATAAATTACTCGATAAACGCCGATTACATCCACTATTTCATGACAGATGGAAGCCAAGAGTTTGTTGCACCATTCTTCCGCAGCAGCATTCCTACGGAAACCAGGATAACCGGATCTAACGCGGCTGGACCCCTTGCAGTACATCAGGCACCACCAACACATCCTATACATCTGCTATTATTGGATCCGAAACTTGCCGCGGAAATGTGCGATCTATTCATGCGAGCCTTTGGAGAAGAGCTTATCGTCCTACGCGCAGGCGGCTCTGCTTTTCCGCTTTATGTCGGCAAGCGACCGATGTTGAGCGCCGGCGAGGATGAGTTGTCGAAATCGTTTGTCGATCAACTAGTTGCTAACGCCGTACCCCTTGAACATCAAGGCGATGGGATGCGAAGCTTTGTCACTGTTATGTTGAACGTGCTAGCGTCTGACCATCACTCTATTCAATTTTTGGATGAGCCGGAAGCATTCTTACATCCGCCGCAAGCCAGATTACTCGGTGAGTATATTGCAAACAATCGAAAGTCGAACTCGCAGTTATTTGTAGCGACCCATAGCCCGGAAATTTTATATGGAATACTAACGTCGACTACCACCAAGGTGCGGATAGTACGAATCCAAAGATCCGGAAAAGTAAATAAAGTAAGAGAGCTTAGCAAGTCTAAGACGGAGGCAATTTCAAAAGATACATTGACGCGCTACTCGGGCTTGCTTTCCGGCATATTTCACAAGCATGTTGTTATTGCAGAGTCGGATAGTGACTGCATGTTCTATAGCTCATTACTCAATAGTAAATCAGTATCCGGTGATAACGAGCCAGATGTGCTTTTTGTACACGGTTCGGGTAAGCATCGTCTCGCTAAGATGGTGGATACTCTGCGGGACCTAGATGTGCCTGTGTCAGTTATTGTCGATATTGACGTTCTGAATGATGAGGGGACGTTTAAGGGGCTATTTCTTGCTGCGGGTGGAGTGTGGGACGATGTATCCTCGGCCTTCCGCTCGTTGAAAGTTGCAATTGAGGAGGTCCGCCCCCCTCTTAATGCTTCTCAGGTGAAGGCTATGATCGAAGTGCAGCTAGAAAATGTAACGGGAGTAGGCGCTTTTCCTAAAGCTACCGAGAAAGCCATTAAGGGCGTATTCAAGACGCTGTCGCCGTGGGATGACGTTAAGAGGGCAGGGCGCTCAGGCCTTCGCCCAGGCGGGGCGACACGGCACTATGATGCAATCGCTGAAGCTTGTTCGCGGGTGGGTATATGGCTTGTTCCCGTAGGTGAACTTGAAGGCTTCTGCCAAAGCATAGAAGCGGGGCATGGGCCTGCCTTTGTCGAGAAAGTTTTGGTCGATAGGGACATCGATACCGACGAAGAACTAGAGGCAGCACGTAAGTTCATGACAAAAATCTGGCAAAGTATGCCGGAAGCTCAGATGCGCAGATCACGAATTGAGTTGTGAGTACGGTTAAAACTGTTACATCCGAGTGTACCAACCGCAACAGCTTCCCAAAATTAAACCATTATTTTCCAACGGTTACAGCCGATTACTTCGATCCCCCTCGGCTCCACCATTTCCGTTGATGACCGGTTCGCTGGGACAGCTTTTTACATAGCGTCAGATGAGATCGTCGGCATCGGCTCCCGCCGCGTGCAGATCCCTGAACGTCTCCTCGATCGCCGCGACCGCGGCGCTTCCCTCGATCCGGGAGGCGGAATCGTTCGCCACCAGCACGCCTACGCGCCGCGTCGGATCGAAGCCCGTCAACCGAATCATCGCGATGCCTTCGCTCGCAAAGCTCAGCGGCATGACCGTCATCCCGAGCCCCGCACGAACATAGGTCAGCGCGCGGTCGTCGCTGACGGTGCGGGCGGCCATGAACGGTCGCACGCCGCGCGCGGTGAAGAAGCGGCTCGTCTCGGCCAGCGCTTCGCAGTGGCGGCGGACGATCATCGTTTCCTCGGCGACGTCGGCAACCGCGAGCGTGGCGCGTCCGGCCAGTCGGTGGTCGTTCGCTACCGCGACCGCGAAACCCTCCTCGAACAGCACGCGACCGCGCGCATCGTCCCCGATCGCGCCGAGCATCACGTCGATCCGCCCGCGATCGAGCAACGCGACCAGTTCGCTGCTCCGTCCCTCGACGACTTCGAGGCGTTCGGTGGTGGACGTGCGTCGCGCCCTGCTTAATGCCGCGGCGATCCAGGACGGCGGCAACGTCGTCGCGATCCCGAGGCGGACGAGCTTGGTCGGAGCCGTGTCCTGCAAATCCCGTTCGGCGGCGGCGAACTCCGCTTCGATCCGGCGTGCATGCACCGCGAACCGCGTGCCCGACGGGGTGAGTTCGATCCGCCGGTTGGTCCGCAGGAACAAGGTCTGGCCGAGCGACGCCTCCAGCTTGGCGATCCCGACCGACAGCGTCGGCTGCGAGATCCGGCACTGCGCGGCGGCACGCGTGAAATTGCCTTGGTCCACGACCGCCAGGAAATAGCGCAACACATAGCGCTCGATCATGCGCGTCCGATCATAGCGAGTGCAGCCATAGACGGTGTCTATCGCATGTGTTCGGTAGTATCAATTTCTCTCGAGGGTCGCGACCGAGTATCATCGTCGCAACACAAGGTCTGGAGAGGCTGCATGATACCCGATTTCGATTTCGCGCTCGGCGAATCCGCGGACATGATCCGCGAGTCCACGCAGCGGTTCGCCACCGACAAGATCGCGCCGCTCGCCGCGAAGATCGACGCCGACGACTGGTTCCCGCGCGAACTCTGGCCGGCGATGGGCGAACTCGGGCTGCACGGCATCACCGTCGAGGAAGAGTTTGGCGGCCTCGGCCTCGGCTATCTCGAACACGTCGTCGCGGTCGAGGAAGTCTCCCGCGCGTCCGCGTCGATCGGGCTCAGCTACGGCGCGCACTCGAACCTGTGCGTCAACCAGATCCGCCGCTGGGGCAATCCCGAGCAGAAGGCGAAGTACCTCCCCAAGCTCGTGTCGGGCGAGCATGTCGGCAGCCTCGCCATGTCCGAGGCGGGCGCCGGCTCCGACGTCGTCTCGATGAAGCTGAAAGCGGTGAAGACCGACACCGGCTACGTGCTCAACGGCACGAAGTTCTGGATCACCAACGCGGCCTATGCCGACACGTTGGTCGTCTATGCGAAGACCGGCGAGGGTTCGCGCGGGATTACCGCGTTCCTGATCGAGAAGGACATGCCGGGCTTCGCGATCGGCCAGAAGATCGACAAGATGGGTATGCGCGGCTCGCCCACGGCGGAACTCGTCTTCACCGATTGCGAGGTCCCGTTCGAAAACGTCATGGGTCCCGAGAATGGCGGCGTCGGCGTGCTGATGTCGGGCCTCGACTATGAGCGCGCGGTGCTCGCCGGGATCCAGCTCGGCATCATGCAGGCGTGCCTCGACGTCGTGATCCCGTATGTGCGCGAGCGGAAGCAGTTCGGGACGGCGATCGGCCAGTTCCAGCTGATCCAGGCCAAGGTCGCCGACATGTACGTCGCGCTGAGTTCGGCGCGCGCGTACGTCTATGCGGTGGCGAAGTCGTGCGATGCGGGCAAGACGACGCGGTTCGACGCGGCCGGCGCGATCCTGCTGGCGAGCGAGAGCGCGGTGAAGGTGTCGCTCGAATCGATCCAGGCGCTGGGTGGGGCAGGGTATACCAAGGACTGGCCGGTCGAGCGGTTCATGCGGGATGCGAAGTTGCTCGACATCGGCGCTGGGACGAACGAGATTCGGCGGATGCTGATCGGCAGAGAACTCATCGGGGCCGCCCCCAAGGTGGCACAGTGAAGCGCCTACTGCTCCCCTCCCGCTTGCGGGAGGGGTCGGGGGAGGGCAGGCCGCGAGTGTCCTTCCTGGCCGCATTCCCTCCCCTAACCCCTCCCGCAAGCGGGAGGGGAATCAAGTGACCGCGCCCGTGCTCACCTCCGCACTGTCCCCCGACAGCGAATCCTTCCACGCGAACGCGACCCACAACCGCGCGCTCGCCGAAACCCTCCGCAAGGACGTCGCCCGCACCGCGCTAGGCGGCAACGCCAAGTCCCGCGAGCGCCACACGTCGCGCGGCAAGCTCCTCCCACGCGACCGCGTCGAACGCCTGCTCGACCCCGGCTCGCCGTTCCTCGAAATCGGCCAGCTCGTCGCCAACGGCCTCTACGATGACGAAGTCCCCGGCGCCGGCCTGATCATCGGCATCGGCCGCGTGTCCGGTCGCCAGTGCATGATCGTCTGCAACGACGCGACCGTGAAGGGCGGCACCTACTACCCGCTCACCGTCAAGAAACACCTCCGCGCGCAGGAAATCGCGCAGGAAAATCGGCTCCCCTGCATCTACCTCGTCGACAGCGGCGGCGCCAACCTGCCGCACCAGGCCGAGGTCTTCCCAGACCGCGATCACTTCGGCCGGATATTCTTCAACCAGGCCAACATGTCCGCGCTCGGCATCCCGCAGATCGCCTGCGTCATGGGCAGTTGCACCGCCGGCGGCGCGTACGTCCCCGCAATGTCCGACGAGACGATCATCGTTCGCGGGCAGGGGACGATCTTCCTCGCCGGTCCACCCCTCGTGAAGGCCGCGACCGGCGAAGTCATCTCGGCCGAGGAACTGGGCGGCGCCGACACGCATGGCCGCCGCTCGGGCGTGGTCGATCACGTCGCCGAGAACGATGAGCACGCGCTGACCATCGTCCGCGACATCGTCTCCACCCTGCAACCGCAGGCGCAGACCGCGGTGAACCTCCAGCAGCCCAAGCCGCCGAAGTTCGCCCCCGAAGAGCTGTACGGCATCGTCCCCAGCGACGTCCGCGCGCCCTACGACGTCCACGAAGTCATCGCGCGCCTTGTCGACGGCAGCGAGTTCCATGAGTTCAAGGCACTCTACGGCACCAGCCTCGTCTGCGGGTTCGCCCATATCTGGGGCATCCCCGTCGCGATCCTCGCCAACAACGGCGTGCTCTTCAGCGAGAGCGCACAGAAGGGCGCGCATTTCATCGAGCTCGCCTGCCAGCGCAGAATCCCGCTGCTGTTCCTCCAGAACATCTCGGGCTTCATGGTCGGCGGCAAATACGAGGCGGAAGGCATTGCGAAACATGGCGCAAAGCTCGTCACCGCCGTGGCCACCGCGACCGTCCCGAAGATCACCGTGCTGATCGGCGGCAGCTTCGGCGCGGGCAATTACGGCATGTGCGGCCGCGCCTATTCGCCGCGCTTCCTGTTCACCTGGCCCAACAGCCGGATCAGCGTGATGGGCGGCGAGCAGGCGGCGTCGGTCCTCGCCACCGTCCACCGCGACGCCGACAACTGGACGCCCGAACAGGCCGAAGCCTTCAAGGCACCGGTCCGGCAGAAATACGAGGACGAGGGCAACCCCTGGTACGCCACCGCGCGCCTCTGGGACGACGGCATCATCGATCCCGCCCAAACGCGAGACGTGCTTGGCCTGGCCTTCGCCGCGACGCTCAATGCTCCCATCCCCGAACGCCCCGCGTTCGGCGTGTTCAGGATGTAACCCGATGATCCTGCTGTCACTTCTCCTCGCCGCTGGTCAGATCACCCCGGTCCAGCCGATCGTCAAGGGCACCGGTCTGCCGCCAGCCGCCGCGACCGAGGAAGCCGGCGTCATGGTCCCGATCGATGCGCTCTTCGCCGCGCTCGCCGCCCGCGACGGGCAGGCGATCCTCGCCCAGGTCCGCCCCGAAGGCAGCGCCACCGTCGCCGAGGAAAAGGCCGACGGCACGCGCTCGGTCCGCCGCACCAGCTGGCCCGAGTTCGCCGCATCGATCAAGCCCGGCCCCGAGCGCTACGCCGAGCGCCTGACCGATCCCGCGGTCGACATCGACGGCGACATCGCGATGGTCTGGTCGCCCTACGTCTTCACGATCGACGGCAAGGTCTCGCATTGCGGCACCGACCATTTCGACATGGTCCGCGAAGCCGGCCGCTGGAAGATCGCCAACCTGACTTGGTCGAAGCGCACCACCGGCTGCGTGAACTGACATGGCCTGTCCTACACCGCCCGCATCGGCTTATGCCGGGATGACCATGATGAAACAGTCGATCCTTTCCGCCGATCTTCCTGCCGTCGAGGGGCTTTCGAGCCCGATGTGCACATCGCTGGAGCGTCTGCACTTTGTGCACTTCCGCGGAGCGAATCGATGATCGAGTCCCTCCTGATCGCCAATCGCGGCGAGATCGCCTGCCGCATCATCCGCACCGCAAGGGCGCTCGGCATCCGCACGATCGCGGTCTATTCGGACGCCGACGCGAACGCGCTCCACGTCCGCCAGGCCGACGAAGCCGTGCACATCGGCGCTTCCCCGGCGCGCGAAAGCTACCTCGTCGGCAACCGCATCATCGCCGCCGCGCTCGACACCGGGGCCGAGGCTATCCACCCCGGCTACGGCTTCCTGTCGGAGAACGCCGATTTCGCCCAGGCCGTGCTCGACGCCGGACTGATCTGGGTCGGCCCCAACCCCGACAGCATCCGCGCAATGGGCCTCAAGGACGCCGCCAAACAGCGCATGATCGCCGCCGGCGTACCCGTCACGCCCGGCTATCTCGGTGAGGACCAGTCCCCCGAACGTCTGAAGGCGGAGGCCGATGCGATCGGCTACCCCGTCCTCATCAAGGCGGTCGCCGGCGGCGGCGGCAAGGGTATGCGCCGCGTCGATACGGCCGCCGAGTTCGCTGATGCGCTCGTCTCGTGCCAGCGCGAGGCGGCCTCGTCGTTCGGCAACACCGACGTGCTGATCGAGAAATACATTCTCTCGCCGCGCCATATCGAGGTGCAGGTCTTCGGCGACAGACAGGGCAACGTCGTCCATCTGTTCGAGCGCGACTGCTCGCTCCAGCGCCGCCACCAGAAGGTGATCGAGGAAGCCCCCGCACCGGGCATGGACGCCGCCACCCGCGAAGCGATCTGCGCCGCTGCGGTCAATGCCGCCAAGGCAGTCGATTACGTCGGCGCCGGCACGATCGAGTTCATCGCCGATGCCAGCGAAGGCCTCCGCGCCGACCGCATCTGGTTCATGGAAATGAACACACGGTTGCAGGTCGAGCACCCGGTCACCGAAGAGATCACCGGCCAGGACCTCGTCGAATGGCAACTCCGCGTCGCATCCGGCGAGCGCTTGCCGAAGCGTCAGGACGAACTGGCGATCGACGGCTGGGCGATGGAGGCGCGGCTGTATGCCGAGGACCCGGCCAAGGGGTTCCTGCCGTCGATCGGAACGCTCGAACGATTCGATCTCGGTACCACCGCGCGCGTCGATACCGGGGTAGAGCAGGGCGCTAAAATCTCGCCGTTCTACGACCCGATGATCGCCAAGGTCATCGCCTGGGGCGAAGACAGAGAGACTGCGCGCGAAGCCTTGGCGTATGCGCTCGACGGTGCGGTCGTCTGGCCGGTCCGCTCCAACGCGGGGTTCCTCGTCGAGGCGCTCGACCATCCCGACTTCGTGGCGGGCACGCTCGACACCGGTCTGATCGCGCGCGAAGGCGACGCGCTCATGCCGCCGACGCACCCGACCGAAGAGGCGTTGGCCGACGCGGGCGGCGCGCTCGTATCCGCCGATCCGATCGCCGGCTTCCGCCTCAACGCAGCGCCTCGCCGTAGCGCGACGTTCCTGCTCGACGGTGAACCGGTCGAGGTCGAACTCGACGGACACGCCGGAGCGGCGTCGGTATTCGAAGACGTCCTGATCTCCGAAGCCGGCCAGACCTGGCAGCTCAAGCCTTGGCGCGCATCTGGTGTCGCTGCGGGCGGAGCAGCGGACGGCGCGATCCTGTCGCCAATGCCGGGCCGCATCATCGCCGTCGACGTCGCAGCAGGCGATACCGTCGCCAAGGGCCAGAAGCTCGTCACGCTTGAGGCGATGAAGATGGAGCACTCCCTGACCGCACCGTTCGACGGCATCGTCGCGGACCTCAACGCAATCGAGGGCGGGCAGGTGACCGAGGGCACCATGCTCGTCCGCATCGAAAAGGATTCTTGATGGCCGGCCGCTATTTTGACGACTGGAGCATCGGCGACCGGATCGAACACGAGATCCGCCGCACGGTGACCGAGACGGACAACCTCCTGTTCTCGACGATGACGCACAACCCGCAGCCGCTCCACCTCGACATCGAGGCGGCGAAGGCGAGCGAGTTCGGCCAGATCCTCGTCAACGGCACCTTCACCTTCGCGCTGATGGTCGGGCTGTCGGTCGGCGAGACGACGCTCGGCACGCTCGTCGCGAACCTCGGCTACGACAAGCTGGTGCATCCGAAGCCCGTGTTCATCGGCGACACGATGCGCTGCCAGACCGAAGTTACCGAGCTGAAGTCGAGCAAGTCGCGCCCCAACGCGGGCATCGTCACCTTCACGCACCGGCTGATCAACCAGCGCGACGAGATCGTCTGCCAATGCCTGCGCACCGCCCTGATCGAGCGGCGCGCAAGTCCCCCTCAGTGATTGTCGCGCGGTAGGCCCATCGTCTGCGCGATCCGCTGGTACTTCTCGGCACCTTCGAGGATCGCACCGGTTTCCATCTGGCCGACGGTGGCGCGCTGGATTTCCTGCCAAGGCGTCTGCGAACGCGGATAGGCGTAGCCGCCCGCCTCGGTCAGCGCACGGCGGCGCTCGGCCAGTTCCTCGTCCGAGATCAGCACGTTGGCGCTGCCCTTGGCGAGGTCGATGCGAACCCGGTCGCCGGTCCGGATCAACGCAAGCCCACCCATCGCCGCCGCTTCCGGCGAGGCGTTGAGGATCGAGGGCGATCCGGAGGTCCCCGACTGCCGCCCATCACCGATGCAGGGGAGGGCGTGGACGCCCTCACGGATCAGATACGCCGGCGGCCGCATGTTCACGACCTCGGCCGCACCCGGATACCCGATCGGCCCCGCGCCACGCATGAACAGCAACGTGTCGGTGGTGATCCCGAGCGAAGGATCGTCGATCCGGTGATGATAATCCTCGGGACCGTCGAACACGACCGCGGGGCCCTCGAATGCCTCCAGATCGTCCGGGCTCGACAGATAGCGCTCGCGGAACTCCGGCGAGATCACGCTGGTCTTCATGATCGCCGAATCGAACAGGTTGCCGCGCAACACGATGAAGCCAGCATCCTCAAGCAACGGCGTCGCGAACGGGCGGATGACGCGCTCGTCCTCGATCGTCGCGGTCCGGCAATTGTCGCCGATCGACTTGCCGTTCGCGGTCATCGCGTCCTCGTGGATCAGGCCCTGCTTCATTAGCTCGGCGACCACCGCGGGGACGCCGCCGGCATGATAATAATCTTCGCCGAGATACTCGCCAGCGGGCTGGAGATTGACCATCAGCGGCACCTTGTGGCCGTGCGTCTGCCAGTCGTCGATCGGCAGGTCGACGCCGATGTGACGCGCGATCGCGGCGAGATGGATCGGTGCGTTGGTCGAGCCGCCGATCGCCGAATTGACGACGATCGCGTTGTGGAACGCCTCCTTGGTCAGAATGTCCGATGGCTTCAGATCTTCCGAAACCATGTCGACGATCCGCTTGCCGGTGCGATACGCGACTTCCTGGCGGTCACGGTACGGCGCGGGGATCGCGGCCGAACCGGGCAGCTGCATGCCGAGTGCTTCGGCGAGCGAGTTCATCGTCGTCGCGGTGCCCATCGTGTTGCAATAACCGGTGGACGGCGCCGACGACGCGACGAGCTTGATAAAGCCCTCGTCGTCGATCGCGCCGGTCGCGAGCAGTTCGCGCGCCTTCCAGACGATCGTGCCCGAGCCGGTCCGCTCGCCCTTGTGCCAACCGTTGAGCATCGGCCCGACCGATAACGCGATCGCCGGGATATTGACGGTCGCCGCCGCCATCAGGCAGGCGGGCGTGGTCTTGTCGCAGCCGATCGTCAGCACGACGCCGTCGAGCGGATAGCCGTAGAGGACCTCGACCAGCGCCAGATAGGCGAGGTTGCGGTCGAGCCCGGCGGTCGGGCGCTTGCCGGTTTCCTGGATCGGGTGGACCGGGAATTCCAATGCGATGCCGCCCGCCTCACGGATGCCCTCGCGCAGACGTTCGGCAAGAACGAGGTGGTGGCGGTTACATGGCGACAGGTCGCTGCCGGTCTGCGCGATGCCGATGATCGGCTTGCCCGAGCGCAGTTCTTCGAGGCTCAGCCCGAAGTTCAGATAGCGCTCCAGATAGAGCGCGGTCATGTCGATGTTCTCGGGGTTGTCGAACCACGCGCGCGAGCGGAGCTTTGGCATGTCGGTCATGAGGAGCTTTCTGGAGATCGGATATCAGCGGGCGACGGAAAGGCGGTAGATCATCGCGTGATGATACGGCTTGCCCGGATCGACGCGTGCGGAGACGAAGTTCGGCTTGTTGGGCGCATCGGGGAATTTCTGCGGCTCCAGCGCGATGCCGTCGCCCATCCGGTACAGATGGCCCTTCTTGCCGATGAACGTGCCGTCGAGGAAATTGCCCGTATAGAACTGCACGCCGGGCTCGGTCGTCAGCACTTCGAGCACGCGGCCCGAAACAGGATCCTCCAGCCGCGCGGCCAGTTCGGGCTTGGCGGTCAGCCCCTTGTCGAGCGCGAAATTATGATCGTAGCCATGGCCGTAGCGGATCTGCTGGTCGCGACCGTCGCGGATGCCCTCGCCGACGATGCGGCCGTTCCGGAAATCGAACACCGTGCCGGCGACGGGTTGCAGCGCGCCGGTCGGGATTAGTTTGTCGTCGACCGGCGTGATCGCCTTGGCCGGGATCGTCAGCCGGTGGCCATACGCGCCCATCGCCGAGCCTTCACCGCCGAGATCGAAGATGGCGTGATTGGTCATGTTCACGATCGTCGGCTTGTCGGTCTTCGCGTCATACGCGATGCCGAGATTGCCGGCTTCGTCGAGCGTATAGGTGACGGTGACGTCCAGATTGCCGGGATAGCCGGAATCGCCGTCCGAGCTGCGGTAGCCCAGCACGAGCGTTGCGGTCGGGCCGTTCGTCGCCGAGACGATCTTCCAGGCGACCTTGTCGAAGCCCTTGCCGCCGCCGTGCAGCGAATTGACCTTGTCGTTGAGCGGCAACTGGTACGCCTTGCCATCGAGCGTGAAGCGGCCACCGGCGATGCGATTGGCGAAACGGCCGACCGTCACGCCGAAAAAATTGGGATGATCGACATAGGAGGCGAGATCGTCATAGCCGAGCATCACGTCGGCGATCTTGCCGTTGCGGTCCGGGCCCATCAGCGATTGCAGCGTGGCGCCGTACGACAGGATGCGTGCGGATACGCCATGTGCGTTGCTGAGCGTCACGGCCTCGATCGCGGTACCGTCCTTGAGCGTACCGGCAGGCGCGCGCTTCGCCTCTGCCGCGTCGGCTGCGTGCGCCGAAAGCGCTGCCAGCAAGGTTGCCACGATGATCCCCGACTTTGTGATTGCGCGCATTCCGGTTCCCCTCCTTATTCGTCCGACGCCGTTGACGCGCCTTGTATGGCTATATAGTCGGACAATATATTTCTGGGCAAGCCTTGCGGGAAAAGACTGTTGCAGTCACCGACAGGGCACGGAGGATGAAACGACTATGGCGATGCCGATACAGACGCAAAAGCCCGTTGACGCTGGAGTGGTGCATGACGCGGGAGGCGCTCCGAGCTATCGATCCGCGCTCACGTTGCTCGCCAGCCTGTTCTTCATGTGGGGCTTCATCACGGTCATCAACAACACGCTGCTGCCGCACCTGCGCAGCGTGTTCGACCTCAGCTATACGCAGACGACGCTGATCGAGAGCGTCTGGTTCATCGCTTATTTCTTCGCCTCGATTCCGTCGGCCAAGCTGATCGAGCGGGTCGGCTATCAGCGCGCGATGGTGTTCGGGCTCGGCCTGATGGCGGTCGGCGCATTGATGATGGTGCCCGCCGCGCGGCTGCCCTCCTACGGCGTCACGCTGGTCGCGCTGTTCGTGATCGCTAGTGGCATCACGCTGCTGCAGGTTGCGGCGAATCCCTACGTCGCCGTCGTCGGTCCGCCTGAGACCGCGTCGTCGCGGCTGAACCTAGTGCAGGCGTTCAATTCGGCGGGTGCGACACTCGCGCCGCTGTTCGGCGGGTATCTGATCCTGGGTCGTTCGACCTCCGGCACGGCCGCCGCCGGTTCAACCGCGGTGCTGACGCAGGCCGAGCGGATTGCCGACGCGCAGTCGGTGGTGCTGCCCTATCTAATCGTCGCGGCCGTGCTGGTCGTGCTGGCGATCGTGATCGCGCGCTTCCCGCTGCCGGCGATGGGGTCTTCGACGCAGCGTTCGGCGAAGGCGGATCGCAAGGGCCAGTCGCTCTGGTCGCATCGCAACCTCGTCTTCGGCATCCCGGCGATCTTCATTTATCTGATAGCCGAAATCGGTGTCGCCAACCTGTTCATCAACTTCGTCAGCCAGCCGAACATCGGCAACCTGACGCACGAACAGGCATCGCATTACCTGTTCATCCTGTGGGGCGGGATGATGGTCGGCCGACTGATCGGCAGCGTCGTGATGCGCACGATCCCTGCCGAGCGCGTGCTGGCGTTTGCGAGCATCGGTGCCTGCGTCGTGATGCTTATCGCGACCTTCACCACAGGGCACGTCGCGATGTGGGCGCTGATCTCCGTCGGTCTGTTCCACTCGATCATGTTCCCGACGATCTTTACGCTCGGGATCAAGGGGCTTGGGCCGTTGACCGAGGAAGGGTCGGGCCTGCTGATCATGGCGATCGCTGGCGGCGCGCTGGTCATCGTCCAGGGCTGGCTTGCAGATACCTACGGTCTCCAGAACTCGTTCCTGCTGACCGCGGCGTGCGAACTCTACGTGTTGTTCTACGCGGTGTGGGGATCGCGGACGACCAATGCGTTGCCGGAGCAAACGGCGCGCTAATCTGCCAAAACTTTCAGATCGTCGTGGTCTGACAATTAACCGATCAATTGGGATCTCTTGCGTAGTTGAGCAAGGTTGAAAGTAGCACGATCGGCATCGCTAGCGGCTGTAATCAGTCCGAGTAATAGGGTATGCCCTCCGCCCGTCAGCAGGAGAAGTAGAAGTGACCAGTTTGCGCCTATTGCAGCATCGCGCAGCGGACGGCACGCGGTCGGTGATCGCCGCTACCGACAAGGGCGCAAGCCTCGTCCCGGGCGTGGACAGCGTCCGCGAACTTGCAGCGCGCGCGATCGCGGCGGGCACCGATCTTGCGACGGCGGTTCGGGCTTGCGGGACCGGCGCGGCAGTCGACATCGCCGCCGAACTTGCCGCCGGCCGCCTGCTGTCGCCGATCGATCATGGCGATCCCGCACATCTCATCATGACCGGCACCGGACTGACGCATCTCGGCTCTGCGGAAGGGCGCGACAAGATGCACCGCGCTGCGGCCGCGGCCGAAACGCTGACGGATTCGATGCGCATGTTTCTCGACGGCGTTGCAGGCGGCAAGCCCGCGGCGGGCGAGACGGGTCAGCAGCCCGAATGGTTCTTCAAGGGCGACGGATCGGGTCTCGTCGGGCCCGGCGGCGCACTTACCAGCCCGGCGTTCGCGCAAGACGGCGGCGAGGAGCCCGAGCTCGCCGGCATCTACCTGATCGGCCCGGACGGTACGCCGTTCCGCCTTGGCCTCTGTCTCGCCAACGAGTTCAGCGATCACGTGACCGAGCGGCATAATTACCTCTGGCTCGCGCATTCTAAGCTGCGTCAGGCGGCGCTGGGTCCGGAATTGCTGACCGGCCCAATTCCCGACCATGTCGAGGGCATGAGCCGCATCCACCGCGACGATGCGTTGCTTTGGGAAAAGCCGTTTCTCTCGGGGGAGGCGAACATGTCGCACACGATTGCTAATCTCGAGGCGCATCACTTCAAATACGACCTATTTCGCCGGCCCGGCGACGTCCACGTCCATTTCTTCGGGACGGCGACGTTGTCGTTCAGCGAAGGCGTGACAACGCAGGAGGGCGATGTGTTCGAGATCGAGGCGGCGCCGTTCACGCTGCCGCTCCGCAACACGCTGGCCAAGGCGGCGGCGTCGCCGGTCGTCGTCCGCACGCTGTGAAATCAGCCGCGCTGGGGCAGTGTCAGACGGACTAGCAGGCCGCCGAGGACGGGGGAACGGTCGAGCGTCACCGTGCCCCCGTTCAGTTCGGCGAGTTCGCGCGTGATCGACAGTCCGAAGCCGTGACCGTCGCCGCGTTCGTCGAGACGACGGCCGGGCAGGACCGCTTGCGCCATTGCCGTGTCGTCGAGACCTTGACCGTCGTCGGCAATCTCAAGCGTGACGGTGCCGTCGATTGGGTTCGCAGTGATCGAAACCGCAGCGCGCGCGTGACGCCAGGCGTTGTCGAGGAGGTTGCCGACCATCTCGTCGAGATCCTGCGGATCGATTGCGACGGCAAGGTTGTCGGGAATCGTGATGTCGACCGTCATCGGGCGATCGGCGTGGATGCGACGCAACACCCCGACGAGATCGGCAACGGCGGGTGCGATCGGCGTCCGGGTGCGCGCGCCGCCGGTCACATCCGCGCGAGCGCGACCGAGGTGATGGCGGACTCGCCGATCGATCTGGTCGACCATGTCGCGGACGTCTGCGTCGGCGTTCGCTTCGGCGAGCTTGAGCGAAAGCGCGGCGAGGGGGGTCTTCAGCCCGTGCGCAAGGTTGGCGACGTGTTGACGGGCGTGCGCCAGCCCGGCCGCGTTCTGGTCGATCAGTGCATTGAGTTCCGCGACGAGCGGTTGCAATTCCCCGGGCTGGTCGTCGGGGACGTGGCGCTCGGTGCCGGCGCGAACGGCGGCGAGCGAGGTGCGGAGATCGCGCAGGGGGCGCAGGCCGAAGCGCAACTGCACCAGCGTCGCCAGCGCAAGACCGACGCCAAGCAAGGCGAGCGAGCCGAGCAGCGGGATCATCGCCTCGCGCAACGGTTCCTCGACGATCCGGCGCGGGCCGATCGCTGTGATCGTCACCGTGCCGCGCGGCGTGGCGACCTCCATGGTTCGCAAGTGGAGCCGCTCGCCGCTCCGGTCGCGTGCTTCGCCAGGGTGGATTTGACGGTCTTCGTGCCCGCCGGGGCCGGGTGGAAGTGGGCGCTCGTCATTGCGAGGTCGACCGGGCGGTGGCGGTGGAATGGTTGGGGCTGGCTTTGAAACGGTTGGGGGCGGGGTAGTGCCGCTATCGAAGCGACCGGCGGGACCTTCGACCTGCCATGACCAGTCGGACCCGGGTTCGCCGAACTCGGGCAGGTCGATCGCGCGCGTGCGGTCAAGCGTGGCATCGGGGCGGACCCCGCGCGCGAGCACCGCGACCTGCGCGTCGAGGCGCTCGTCGAGTCCGCGGGTGACGAAGCGTTCGAGGACGTGGCCGATCGTGACGCCGGCGAACAGGAGCGCGATTCCGGTCGACAGCGCGGCGATCGCGAGCATGCGGCCGAAGAGGGAGCGGGGGATGAGGCGGAGGCGGGTCATCGCCGGCTTCGCGCGCTGGTGTCGAGCGAACGGCCCGTCACATACCACCCCGGCGAAGGCCGGGGCCCAATTGGAGAGGTTTCGATTATGATGGACGACGCGCCATTACTGTTCTTCCCCAATTGGGCCCCGGCCTTCGCCGGGGTGGTGCTGTGGTGCTGATGATGGGTTTGCGTCTTCGCCATCACGATCCATCCGCCGTCAGCCGATACCCGCGGCCGCGGACCGTCTCGATCATCTGGGCGCCGATCTTCCGCCGCAACCGGCCGATGATCACCTCGATCGAGTTCGAGTCGACATCCGCATCGCCCTCGTAGACGCGCTCGGTCAGGTCGGCGCGTTCGATCACCACTTCACGGCGGAGCATCAGTGCCGACAGCACGCGCCATTCGAACGCGGTCAGCTTCAATGGCAGGCCGTCACGCTCGAACGTGCCGAGTTGCGCGTCGAACGTCAGCGGTCCGCACGTGACGCGCGATGCGGCGTGACCGGCCGCGCGACGGACCAGCGCGCGTAATCGCATCACGACCTCCTCGACGCGGAACGGCTTCACGACATAATCGTCGGCGCCGGCCTTGAAGCCCTCGACCTTTTCCGACCAGCCGTCGCGCGCTGTTAGGATCAGTACGGGCAGGTCGCGTCCCGCGGCGCGCCAGTCGCGCAAGAGCGACAGGCCGTCGCGCTTGGGCAGGCCGAGATCCAGAACCGCTGCGTCATACAATTCGGTGGCGCCGAGATGCCCGCCATCCTCGCCGTTGCTCGCGACGTCGACCGCGAAATGCTCCGCGCGCAATGCCCGCGCCAGCCCTTCGGCGATCGCCGCATCGTCCTCGACCAATAATACCCGCATGCGCATGTCCCTATGTTCGAGACCCCAACGGAATCTGAACGGCTTGGTTCAGCGTGCGTCGGCGGCGCGCGCCTAGACAGTGATTCGTCAACCAATGAGAGGAACGACGCAATGACCGAACATTCCCACGGCGCGCCGAACAAGCGCTTCAATCTCCGCCGCAACCGCCTGGCACTCGCCGCGGCCGGCCTGCTCGTCGTCGGCGGGGCAGCCGGCGCCGTCACCGTCGCCGCGACCCGCCCGAGCGTGACGATGGCGCCCGCCACGCCAACCGCGATCCGTTCGCTTCAGTCGGACGGCATCGTCACGATCCGCGGCACGGTCGCGGAGACATACGGCAACAAGTTCGTGATGGCCGACCGCACCGGCCGCGCGCTTGTCGATCTCGGTCGTGAAGGCGATGGCAGCAATCTGGTCGCGGCCGGCCAGCCGGTGACGATCCAGGGTCGGTTCGAGGATGGCTTCGTCCACGCCTCGTTCCTGGTCGCGCCCGGCGGCAAGGTAACGGCACTGGGCCCGGTCGGCGGCCCGCCGCGTGGCCCGCATGGTCCCGGTGGCCCTGGTCGTGACGGCCCCGGTGGCCCGGGCGGTCCGGGCGGTCCGGGGGCTCCCCCGCCGCCGCCAGCCGGTATGGCTCCTCCGCCGCCAGCGGGCGTGGCACCGCCGCCGCCGATCGCTCCGGGTGCTCTCGCTCCCGCGCCGGGTGCTGCTCCCGTCGGTGCGCTCCCAAGCGCGCCAGCCCGACAGGCTAATGCGGCGACCTGACGCCGTTCGCCGCACCACGGCGATCTGACACTAGCGCGGGGCCGGTATCATGCCGGTTCCGCGTTATCGTCGTATTGGTGCGGGCTGGAGCTGTTGACGGCGCAGCACCGGTTCGGGCGAGCGGACCCAGTAGCGGCCGGTCACGACCAGGGGCAGCGCGAGCAGCAGGCCTGCGCCGACATCCCAGACGCCGTCGCCGATCAGACCTGCGCCGAGCCCCGCGACGGTCGACACGCCGAGCAGGATCGGCAGCGCAAAGATCTGGCCGTTGGTCTTGTGAGTCATGCGATTTCTCCCGCCATCACGACTTCGCGGACGCGCTGGTCGCTCGGACCGCCGCGACGACGCAGCCAAAGATACAGCCCGCTGCCGAGCACGATGATCGTCAATATGTCGAAGAGCGCCCAAATGATCTTCATCGCGAGGCCGCCGTAGTTCCCGAAATGCAGCGGCTGTGCGAGCAGCATCGCCTGCATGTACCACGGCATCGGCACGACCGCGTCTAGCCGTCCGGTCGCGGCATCGACGAAGCCGGGCAGCAACATCTTCGACGTCAGCGGCGTCGCGCCCTTGAGGAAGACAGCGTAGTGATGGTGGCTGCTGAAGACGACGCCGGGGAAGGCGATGAACTGCGGCTTCATCTCGGGCGCCTCGCGCTGCACCTCGTCGAGCGCGGCCTGAACCGAGGCGCGCTGGGGCCCGAGCGGCGTGCGCGTCTCGCTGGCGCTGATCTCGGCGAGGCCGTTCGACTTCCAGATAGCAGTGATCGGCACGACGAAAGTGTTGATCGTCCCCGTCACGCCGACGACGCTCGCCCAGGCGAGCGTGACGATCCCGAGAAGGTTGTGGCGATCGAGCCAGCCGAGCCGCTTGCTGCGCCCGCGACGCAACGTGCCGAAGTCGAGCTTGGCCATGAACGGGGCGTAGAGCACGACGCCCGATACGATCGCGGCGAAGAATAGCAGGCCCATTACGCCCAGGAAGATTTCCGCCCAGAAGCCGAGGAACATATCGGTGTGGAGCTTCAGGATGAACGCCATCACGCCAGGGACATAAGGGGGCATCTTAGCACCGGTGCGCGCGTCGAACGCGAGGAAGTGCATCGCTGCGGGGGCTGCGTCGGGCGTCGGGCCGGTCGTCACGTAGACGATCGGGCGCTCGTCGTCGAAGCTGATGTAGAGAGGAATTTCGCCGGGGGCGGCCTTCGCAGCGCGGCCGAGAATGGCGTCGAGCGACAGCGACGGTGTGTTGGCTGGCAGCGTCGCCATCGGCGCGGGCGGGTCGAGCCAGCCGTCGATTTCCTCGTCGAAGATCAGCGGCAGGCCGGTCACGCAGAGCATCAGCAGGAACGCGGTGCAGATCAGGCTCGTCCATTTGTGGACGAGATACCATGTCTTGATCGTGCCGCGTGTCATGCGCGGGGAGCGGTTTCGATGAGGGGTATGATCTGTCGGGCGCGCACCGCCACACAGGTACAGATTTGATAACGATGTGCAATAGCGACGTTAGCGCGGGCTCCGTCAACTGATCCTCCCCCGCCAGGGGAGGTGGCTAGCGCTTGCCAGACGGAGGGGGGGGAAAGGGTAACCGCTGTTGCGCGTTCCTCCCCCTCCGTCACCTGCGGTGCCACCTCCCCTTGCGGGGGAGGATTAGGGGGTCAGGCTACGCCGGCGCCGCCGGTGACGCCGTAGACTTCGCCCGTGATGTAGCTGCCCTCCTGCGAGGCGAGTAGGACATATACCGGCGCGATCTCGACGGGCTGGCCCGGACGGCCGAACTGGCTCTTCGACCCGAACGTCTCGACCGATGCTTGTGGCTGGCCGCCGCTGGGCTGAAGCACCGTCCAGAACGGGCCCGGCGCGACGACATTGGCGCGTATGCCCTTCTCGATCAGCTGCTTGGCGAGACCCTTGGTATACGCGACGATCGCTGCCTTGGTGGTCGCATAGTCGAGCAGATTGTCCGACGGATCATAGCCCTGCACGGAAGCGGTCGTGACCACCGCCGCGCCGACCGGCAGATGCGGGACGGCGGCCTGCACGAACCAGTGCAGCGCATAGACGTTGGTCTTCATCGTCTGATCGAAATCGTCGGTCGAGATATCGGCGACGGTCGGCCGGGTCTGCTGACGTCCGGCGTTGACGACCAGCACGTCGAGGCCGCCGAACGCATCGACCGTCTGCTGGACTGCGGCGCGACAGAACGACTCGTTCTTCACATCGCCCGGCAGCGCTAGGGCCTTGCGCCCCTCGGCCTCGATCAGCGCGACGACTTCCTTCGCATCGGCCTCTTCGGCAGGGAGGTAGACGATCGCGACATCGGCCCCTTCACGCGCATAGGCGATCGCGGCGGCGCGGCCGATGCCGCTGTCGCCGCCGGTGATGAGCGCCTTGCGCCCGTCCAGCTTGCCCGAGCCCTTGTAGCTGGTCTCCCCGTGATCGGGCTTCGGGTCCATCTTCGACGCGATGCCCGGCGCTTCCTGCGGCTGCTGCGGGAAGGGGGGCTGCGGATACTGCGTGCGGGGATCCTGCATGGTGAGGCGGTCGGCCATGGGTTGCTCCTGTGAAGATTGAGCAGGGGCAACCCATGTCTGCGCGGATAGGTTGCGTTCTATTTGAGCAGGATCAACGCCTTCGACAGCGTCATGTAGATCCCCCAGAGGATCGGCAGCCCGACTGCAAGCCACGCGAAGACGACGATCGGCGAGGTGCCGGTTGTCGCCACTGCCGTACCGCCGGCCACCGTGTCGACAGCGATGGGACGGTCGTCCGCCGCCATGTGGAACTTGGCCGCGACCGGCCGGACGAACAGGTTCGCGACAAACCCGGCGACGAGCATCGCCGCCAGCACGAGGAAGATCGGCGGATAGATATCGCTGCGAGGCACACCCGCCGCGATCGCTCGGTCACGCATGTTGGCTACGAGCAGCGGTCCGACCACGCCCGCGGTCGACCAGGCGGTCAGCAACCGGCCGTGGATCGCGCCGACATACTTGGTCCCGAACAGATCGGCGAGATACGCCGGCGCAGTCGCGAACCCGCCGCCGTACATCGAGGCGAGAATGCAGAAGACCAGGATGAACAGGCCCAGTGTGGTGCCAGCGAGTGCCGGTGCCGCGAAACCGTAGAGCACCGCGCCTGCCGCGAGGATCGTCGCGAACAGGGGTTTGCGCCCGATCCGATCGGACAGCCAGGCCCAGAAGAAGCGCCCGCCGATGTTGAACAGGCTGATCGCGCCGACGAACCCTGCGCCGACCGCGGCCGCCGCCTTCTTCTGGTCGTCGTCGAACGCGGTGAACAACACGCTCGGCGCGTCGATCAGGCGTCCGCCGAACAGCTCCTGCAACATCGGCGAGGCGATGCCGATGATCCCGATCGAGGCGGAGACGTTGAAGAACAGCACCAGCCACACCAGCCAGAATTGCGGCGTGCGGTGAGCGTCCGACAAGGCGACGTTGAAGCGACTGATCGATGCCTTTGCGCTGGTCGGCGCAGTCCAGCCTGCGGGCGCCCAACCCTCGGCAGGCACGCGGTAGCCGATCGCGCCGGCCATCATGAACACGAAATAAACGCAGGCGAGGACCAGGAACGTCTGCCAGACGCCGACGCCAGTCGGGCTAGCGAAATGCTTCATCAACAGGTCGGCGAGCGGTCCGCCGATCATCGCGCCGCCGCCAAAGCCCATGATCGCCATGCCGGTCGCCATCCCGCGCCGATCGGGAAACCATTTGATCAGCGTCGAGACGGGCGAGATATAGCCGAGCCCGAGCCCGATCCCGCCGATCACGCCCGACCCCAGCCAGATCAGCCAGAGCTGGTGCGTGGAAATGCCGATCGCGGCGATACCCATGCCGCCGCACCAGCAGAATGCGGCGACGACGCCGGCTTTCCGCGGGCCGGCGCGCTCGAGCCAGCCGCCCCAGATCGCGGCGGCGGCACCCAGCACGACGAAGAACAGCGTGTACGTCCAGACGAGGTCGCTGACCCGCCAGTCGCAGGTCGTGGTGGTCAGCGCGCCGAGCAGCGAGAGGTTCGGGCAGGCGACCGGATCCGTGATCCCGATCGCGCGCGACAGCGGCAACCAGAACACGCTGAACCCGTACGCCATGCCGATGCACAGGTGGATCGCGAGCGCGCAGGGGGGCACCAGCCAGCGGTTGAAACCCGGTGCGGCGACTGTCCGGGCCCGGCTGAGAAAGCCTTCCGTGCCCAGGTCTCTCGTGTCCGGCATGCAACCCCCTGTTTAGTTTTGTTTATGTGCTGGATGATGGGCGATCATGCGGCGAATGTCACCTCCAGTGTTTCGAACCCGTCGATCGTCGCGTGCACGATCTGTCCGCGCCGGATCGGGCCGACGCCGGCGGGGGTGCCGGTGAAGATCAGGTCGCCCGGCGCCAGTTCGACGAAGGTCGACAACGTCGCGATGATTTCGGGCACGCTCCAGATCATCATCGACAGGTCGCCGGACTGGCGTGTCTCGCCGTCGATCGCGAGCGCGATGCTGCCCTTGGTCGCGGGCACACCTAACGTGAGCGCGCCGACGGGGGCGGAGCGATCGAAGCCTTTCGCCATGTCCCACGGGCGCCCGGCCTTCTTTGCCGCCGCCTGGAGATCGCGGCGCGTCAGGTCGATGCCAACGCCTGCGCCGAAGATCGTCGCAGCGGCATACTCGACCGCGATATCCTTGCCGCCCGCGCCGAGCGCGATCACGAGTTCGACTTCGTGATGCAGGTCTTCTGTCTTGAGCGGGAAGGGGAGCGTGGTGGCGTTTGCGACAACCGCGTCGGCGGGCTTGGAAAAGAAGAACGGCTCCTGCCGGTCGGGATCGGAGCCCATCTCGCGGGCGTGGTCGGCATAGTTCTGGCCGACGCAGAAGATCCGGCGGACGGGGAAGCGGTCGGTCGTGCCGGCGATGGCGACTGTCGGCGCGGTGACGTGTGGGATGTGCATGATGGCTCCTTCGCCGTTCTCCTTCGGCCGCACGCGTTCGGTTTGCAACGCACTGGGTTTGCAACGGGAGCGGAACGTCTTTCCGCTCAAGCGGTTACGGCTAGGTACCCAGAGGAGATATCCCCCATGCCCAGCAAACAACCCGTCCGTTTCGATCCCTCGGTCGAAACGATCGCGCCCGACGAGCAGGAGACGCTGAAGACGCTGGAGGGGTCCTTCCAGGAAATTCTGGAGACGACGTCGCAGGATTATGGTCATGCGGTACGCTCGGTCCATGCCAAGGCTCACGGCATCGCGCGCGGGACGTTCACGGTAGCCGACAACCTCCCCGCCGAACTCGCCCAGGGCATTTTCGCCCGGCCGGGTACGCATGAAGCGGTGATCCGCATCTCTACCAACGCCGGCGACATCCTCGACGACAGCATCAGCCTGCCACGTGGCCTAGCGCTCAAGATCCTGGACGTTGAAGGCGCACGCCTGCCGGGCTCGGAAGGCGACACGACGCAGGACTTCATCATGGTCAACGGCCCGGCCTTCTCGGCGCCCGACGCCAAGGCGTTCTCGAAGAACCTCAAGTTGCTGGCCAAGACGACCGACCGGTTCGAGGGCGTGAAGAAGGCGATGTCCGCTACGTTCCGCGTCGTCGAATCCGCGCTGGAAGCAGTCGGTGGCCAGTCCGCCACGTTGCAGACGCTCGGTGGTGCCAAGCCCGTCCACCCGCTCGGCGAGACCTATTATTCGCAAACGCCCTTTCGTCACGGCGACTATATCGCGAAGGTCGCACTGTTCCCGGTCTCGCCGGGCCTTACCCGGCTCACCGACGATACCGTCGATATCACCGCGCGCCCGGATGCGTTGCGCGAGGTCGTACGCGACGAGATGATCGAGCATGGCGGCACCTGGGAATTCCGCGTGCAGCTAAACACCGATCTCGAAAAAATGCCGATCGAGGATGCCTCGGCGGTGTGGGACGAGAAAGAGAGTCCGTTCGTGACCGTAGCGACGCTTGAAATTCCGCCGCAGCTTTCTTGGGAGCAGGGCGTCACCGATCATACCGACGATGCGCTGTCGTACAGCATCTGGCACGGCATCACTGCCCACCAGCCGCTCGGCGGCGTCAATCGCGCCCGCAACGAAACGTACAAGCAGTCGGCGAACTTCCGTGGCAAGTTCAACGGCTGCCCGATGCACGAGCCGACGAAGCTGTCCGAAATTGCCTGAGGCCCGCACGCTGAAACTGTTCCACGTCAGCGACGTACATTTCGGCGCGGAGGACCCGGCGGCAATCGCCTGGTTTTCCGAGCGTGTCGCCGAGGAGAAGCCGGACGCGGTCATCATGACCGGCGACCTGACGATGCGCGCCACCAAGGACGAGTTCCAGCAGGGCGGCGACTGGCTGCGTTCGCTCGGCGTGCCGGTGACGCTGGAAGTCGGCAATCATGACATCCCCTATTATTGGGACCCGTTCCGCCGGCTGCTCGCGCCGTACCAGCGCTACGCGGCCGTCGAGCAGATGATTGAGAAGCCGTTGGAGCTTCCCGGCGTCACCGTCGTCCCGCTGAAGACGACGGCGCGAGCGCAGTGGAGGTGGAACTGGTCGAAGGGGCGTGTGAGCCCCGGTTCGCTCAAGCGCGCGCTGGCAATGATCGCGGACGTGCCGAAGGGCAATCTGATCTTCATCGGCGCGCATCATCCGCTGATCGAGGGCGGCACCACCGGAACCGCCAAGACGCGTAACGGCGACGAGGCCCTGACCGCGCTGGCCGAGGCGGGCGCGCACGCGGTGTTGTCGGGTCACGTCCACGACCCGTTCGACGTCCCCGTCGAGCGCGCAGGCCGGATCATCCGCATGATCGGTGCCGGCACGCTGTCGAAACGCACGCGCGGCAGTCCCCCGGCGTTCAACGAGATCCGCGTCGAGGGTGGGCAGTTCGAGACGCTTGCACGGACGTTGTCCCCCGAGGCCAAGCACTCCATCACGAGTGAGATCTGACTGAGGCTCCGATCCTCCCCCGCCAGGGGGAGGTGGCTGGCGCTTGCCAGACGGAGGGGGCGGTAAGCGCCGACCGCTGTTCCGTGTCCTCCCCCTCCGTCACCTTTGGTGCCACCTCCCCCTGGCGGGGAGGATCAGAAGCTTACCTAGTCCGGCGCTCTCCCGGAATTGAACTCGATATCGATCTCGACCCAGCCGCCGAGGATCTGCTTCCCACCCACCCGCGGCGGCCGAACCCGGAACTGCCACGCGGCCTGCCGCATCGCCCGCGCCAGCCCCGAGCCGACCGGCGACTCGCTCAGCGCACGGCAGTTTTCGACCTGGTAATTCGCGATCATCCGGCACGCGATCTTCGCCCAGCTGTTCGGCGGCGGGGCGCTCTTCAGGTAACCGTTGAGTTCGGCGTCGGTCGGTCGGCGATACCATTCGACCTTGTACAGCCGCTCGCCACCCGGGCCTTCGCCGGGGCCATAGGCGGACCCGCTGTCCTTGCCCTTGCCCGCCCCGCTGCCACCGTCACCGCCGGCAAGCTGATCGTCGGGATGCGACGGCATTTTCGAGATATCGGCCGCATCGAACATTTCCATCCCGCCGAGCATCTTGATCGGCAGCGGTGGTGGCGACTTCGGCGGGGCAGGAGGCGCCTGTGCCGCGGGGACCCTGGGTGCGGCACGCTGCGGCGAACCGCCGCTCGCACGCTTTTGCCTGGTCGGCGACGGCGTGCGCTTTTCGGGCGTGGGGGCAGTCTGATCCGGGGCAATCTGGAACGTGACCGGCTCGCGCCGCTCCTCGGGCTTCGAGGTAACCGAGGGCGCCAGTCGCAACAGCAGCAGGAGAATAAGGACATGCGCGATGACGGTCAGTACGAACGCGCCGCTCCGCCGACGGGTCGAACCGCGCGTCTCGATCGACGAAGGATGGTACGCCGACCGCATCGGCAGTCCGCCTAGCCCCGCCAAGGCGCGACGGCAACGCCCGGCGTCGATGATCTTTTTGTCACCATGATCCCTGAAAACTGTCGACCAAGTCAGCCGCGCTCAACGACGAGCGCTGCGATCGCGTCCGCAGCAGCCTCTGCGCCGTTCTCCAGCGCAACCTGCGCGCCGACCTGCGCGGCCTTCTCGCGCATTTGGTCGGTCAGGATGGCGGTGATCGCGGCACCAGCACGCGCGGTCGTGAAGTGTTTCGACGACAGCGTCTTGCCGACGCCGATCGATTGAATGCGGTGCCCGTTGTCGTATCGCCCATGTGCGGGACGACGAGTTGCGGTTTGCCGGCGCGTAGCGCTTGCCCGGTCGAGCCCGCGCCGCCGTGATGGACGATCGCGCAGGCTAGCGGGAACAGCAGCGAGTGCGGCGCATAGCGGCAGACATGGACGTGTTCGCTCGCTGCTGCCAGATCGTCGCTACCGGTCAGCAGTACCGCGCGCAGCCCGAGCGTTCGCGCGGTCGAGGCTGCAGCGTTGTAGAAGTCGCCAGGCGCAAACGTCGCAAAGGATCCCAGTGTGAAGACCAGCGGCGGTGGACCGGCGGAAGGAACGTCTCGAGCGCGGGATCGAGTGTTTCGGGGGCGCCGGTATCGCTGTCGAAGATCGCAAAGCCAGTGACGCGCGCATTGTCGGGGAGGTCAGGCTGGCGCGGCGCGATGGCCGGCGAATAGCAGCACAAGGTCAGGTCGGCGCTCGCGGGCGTCTCGAGCAGCAACGCCTGGCGTGACGGCGGCAGGCCGGTTGTCTTGCGAACCGCATCGACGGGGCGTCCATACCGATGTCGCAGGACGCCGCGCATGATCCGGTACACCGACCGGTTCCAGGCACGACCGATCGGCCCGGTAGGTGCGTGGGCCATCATCGCGAAGTCGGGCGTGCGGGGGCGCGCATAGGCGGAGAACGTCGCCATCGGCTGGAGCAGAACGTTGACCAGCGGCACGCCCCGCGCTTCCGCGACGATCGGCGCGGCGAACACGAACAGTGAGGCGACCAGCGCGACTGCCCCCTCAATCGCGTCGTCGAGCGCCGTCGTGCTGTCGGCCAGCCACGGCATCAGGATTCGGTTTATCAGATAGGTCTGATCCGACATGATCCGCTTTGCGACCTGGTCGGGCGGCATGCCCAACGTCTCGGTCAGCGCGTCGAACCCACCGACGATAGCGACGCCGGTGAGGCCTGCGGCTTCGACCTTGGCGACGTGATCGGCAGGTACCGCCATCACGACCGCGAACCCTCTAGCCTTCAGCGCAAGGCCAATCGCGATGAAGGGATGCAGGTCGCCGAGCGAGCCGATCGTGGCGAGGACGATCTTTCGCATCGGCTCTGTGTTGTCCTTCCCGGCCGCTAATTTCGACAGCACCCGCCGCAGCCGTACAGCGGGAATGCGACTGCTTTGTTGCGGAGAAATTGTCGATGCCGTGGTGCACGGCATGAAGCCACGCGCGCTAGGGGGGCCGATCTACTGTCAGCGCGGACCGCCAGATCGGCATTTTCCCCGTCATGCCGGACAAGTTGCGGCGTCCACGGAGCGCAAATCGAAAGACGTGTCTTGTAGAACGGGGGACGCCGGATCGCGTCAATATCCCTCTTGAGTAGGGCGACTTGCAATTTGACGGCGGCACACTCTTGTTCTCCCGCGAAGGCGGGAGCCCAGTCTGGATCCCCGCCTTCGCGGGGAAACAGCTTGCCTGACAGCTGTACCCATCGATCTCGCCTGAGCCGACCGGGTTTAGATTAAGCTCTGCAAAACTCCGAAGGTCGATCAGCCCTTCTCTGCATTTGCGCCCTAAAACCAAAAGGCCGCCGCCCGGTATCCCGGACGGCGGCCTTTTCCTTAGTCAGCGCCGAGGCGTCTGAAGAAACCGATTACTCGGCTTCGTTCAGATACTCGCCGGCATCCGCATCGGTGCCGGTGCCCGAGGTGACGACCGCTGCGAGCGGATCCTCGCCTGCGCCGCCTGCATCGCGCGGCGAACGTGCCAGTTCGGCAGCGTGCTCGTCTGCAGCCGACATCGGTGCCACGATCGACACCTCCGCCATCTTGCGCTGCTGGACGCGCATCGCGGCATCGCGGCTGTTGGCCACGACACGCAGGCGGTTGAGGCCTGCACCGGTGCCTGCCGGGATGAGCCGGCCGACGATCACGTTCTCCTTCAGGCCCATCAGCATGTCCTGCTTACCCTGGACCGCTGCCTCGGTGAGGACGCGGGTGGTCTCCTGGAATGATGCCGCCGAGATGAAGCTGCGGGTCTGCAGCGACGCCTTGGTGATGCCGAGCAGGATAGGCTTGCCCTGTGCGCGGGTCTGCTTCTTCTCGAGCTTCTCGTTGGTCGCGTCCATTTCCTCGCGATCGACCTGCTCGCCCTTCAGCAGCGTGGTGTCGCCGCCGTCGGTGATCTCGACCTTCTGCAGCATCTGACGAACGATCGTCTCGATGTGCTTGTCGTTGATCTTCACGCCCTGGAGACGATAGACCTCCTGGATTTCCGACACGAGATACTCGGCGAGGGGTTCGATGCCCATCGTCTCGAGGATGTCGTGCGGATCGGGCGAGCCGCCGATCAGGTTATCGCCGCGCTTGACGTAATCGCCTTCCTGAACGTCGATGACCTTCGACTTCGGCACCAGATACTCGACGACGTCGCCGCCATCCTCGGGCTGGATGCCGATCTTGCGCTTCGCCTTGTAGTCCTTGCCGAACACGACGCGGCCCGAGATCTTGGCGATGATCGCCGAGTCCTTGGGGATACGTGCCTCGAACAGCTCGGCAACACGCGGCAGACCACCGGTGATGTCGCGCGTCTTGGCGCTTTCGCGGCTGACGCGGGCCACGACGTCGCCGCCGAACACCTGTGCGCCATCCTCGACCGACAGCGTCGCGCCGATCGCCAGCATGTAGCGGCCGGTCTCGCCCGACGTCTCGTCGAGCAGGGTCATGCGCGGACGCAGATCCTCCTTCGACTTGGTCGCCGCACGATATTCGATCACGACGCGCTGGGCGATGCCCGTGGCTTCGTCGGTCTGCTCGGTGAGCGTCTTGCCCTCGATCAGGTCGACATACTTGATCGTGCCCGGGTTCTCCGTGATCACCGGCATGGTGAACGGATCCCACTCGGCCATCCGATCGCCGCGCGACACGATGTGACCATCGTCGAACAGCACGTACGCACCGTACGGGATGCGATCGACCGAGAGCTCGCGGCCGTCCATGTCGACGATCGCGATTTCGCCCGAGCGGCTGAGCACCACGCGACGGCCACGCTGGTCGACGATGATACGCAGATCGCGGAACTGCACCGTACCGTCGGCATGCGCCTCAAGGTTCGACGTTTCGTTGAGCTGCGCCGCACCACCGATGTGGAACGTACGCATCGTCAGCTGCGTGCCCGGCTCACCGATCGACTGCGCGGCGATGACGCCGACAGCTTCACCGATGTTGACCGGCGTACCGCGGGCGAGATCGCGCCCGTAGCACTTGCCGCAGACGCCGATCTTCGATTCGCAGACCAGCGGGCTGCGGATCTTGCACGACTGCGTACCCAGGCCCTCGATCGTCGTGATCATCGGCTCGTCGAGCAGCGTGCCCGACGGGATGACGACCTTGCCGGTCTTCGGATCGACGATGTCTTCCGCGGTCGTACGACCGAGGATGCGCTCGCCGAGGCTTGCGATGGTCGAACCACCCTGGAGAATGGCCTTCATCTCCAGCGCGCGGGTCGTGCCGCAATCCGGTTCGATGATGACGCAGTCCTGCGACACGTCGACCAGACGACGCGTCAGGTAGCCCGAGTTCGCCGTCTTCAACGCCGTATCCGCGAGGCCCTTGCGAGCGCCGTGGGTCGAGTTGAAGTACTCAAGGACGGTCAGGCCCTCCTTGAAGTTCGAGATGATCGGCGTCTCGATGATTTCACCGGAAGGTTTCGCCATGAGGCCACGCATACCCGCAAGCTGCTTGATCTGCGCCTGCGAACCACGAGCACCCGAATGGGCCATCATGTAGATCGAGTTGATCGGCTTTTCACGGCCGGTCTCCTCGTCGACCTTCACCGCACGGATCTCGTCCATCATGGCGTTCGCGACCTGGTCACCGCAACGGCTCCAGGCGTCGATAACCTTGTTGTACTTCTCCTGCTGCGTGATCAAGCCGTCCTGATACTGCTGCTCGAAGTCCTTCACGAGTGCCTTGGTGTCGTCGACCAGACCAACCTTGGCGTCCGGAATGATCATGTCGTCCTTGCCGAACGAGATGCCGGCGCGGAACGCGTGACGGAAGCCGAGTGACATGATCGCGTCGGCGAACAGCACGGTCTCCTTCTGGCCGGTGTGACGATAGACCTCGTCGATCACGTCGCCCACGTCCTTCTTGGTGAGGAGGCGGTTGACGGTGTCGAACGGCACCTTGTGGCTGTGCGGCAGGCACTCGCCCAGCAGCATGCGGCCCGGGGTCGTCTCGTACCGCTTGAGGTACTGCTTGCCCTTCTCGTCGGTCTGCGGAACGCGGCTGATGACCTTGGTGTGCAGCGTGACCGCCTGAGCGTTCAACGCCTGGTGCACTTCGGCCATGTCACCGAGCAGCATCCCCTGGCCCGGCTCGTTCTCCTTCATCATCGACAGATAATAGAGACCGAGGACCATGTCCTGCGACGGAACGATGATCGGCTTGCCGTTGGCGGGCGACAGGATGTTGTTCGTCGACATCATCAACACGCGCGCTTCCAACTGCGCTTCGAGCGACAGCGGGACGTGCACGGCCATCTGATCGCCGTCGAAATCGGCGTTGAACGCGGAGCAGACCAGCGGGTGAAGCTGGATCGCCTTGCCCTCGATCAGAACCGGCTCGAACGCCTGGATGCCGAGACGGTGAAGCGTCGGCGCACGGTTCAGCATGACCGGGTGCTCGCGGATCACCTCGTCCAGGATATCCCAGACTTCCTTGCGCTCCTTCTCGACCCACTTCTTCGCCTGCTTCAGAGTCATCGACAGACCCTTCGCATCGAGACGGGCGTAGATGAACGGCTTGAACAGCTCGAGCGCCATCTTCTTCGGCAGGCCACACTGGTGCAGCTTCAGCTCAGGCCCGGTCACGATGACCGAACGACCCGAATAATCGACGCGCTTGCCGAGCAGATTCTGGCGGAAGCGGCCCTGCTTGCCCTTGAGCATGTCGGACAGCGACTTCAGCGGACGCTTGTTCGCACCCGTGATCGTCCGACCGCGGCGACCGTTGTCGAACAATGCGTCGACCGCCTCCTGGAGCATGCGCTTCTCGTTGCGGACGATGATGTCCGGCGCACGAAGCTCCATCAGGCGCTTCAGGCGGTTGTTGCGGTTGATCACGCGGCGATACAGATCGTTCAGATCCGACGTCGCGAAGCGACCACCGTCCAGCGGCACCAGCGGGCGCAGCTCGGGCGGGATGACCGGAACGACCTCGAGGATCATCCACTCGGGGCGGTTACCCGAATCGATGAAGCTCTCGACGACCTTCAGGCGCTTGATGATCTTCTTGGGCTTCAGCTCGGACTTGGTGACCGCAAGCTCTTCGAGCAGCGCGGTACGCTCGCCGACGAGATCGAGCGATTCGAGCATGATGCGGACCGCTTCGGCACCGATACCGGCCGAGAACGCGTCCTCGCCATACTGGTCCTGCGCGTCGAGGAGCTCGTCCTCGGTCATCAGCTGATACTTCTCGAGCGGGGTCAGGCCCGGCTCGATCACGATGTACGCCTCGAAGTACAGCACGCGCTCGAGCTGCTTCAGCTGCATGTCGAGCAGCAGGCCGATGCGCGACGGCAGCGACTTCAGGAACCAGATGTGCGCGACCGGGGCGGCGAGCTCGATATGGCCCATCCGCTCGCGGCGAACCTTCGAGACGGTAACCTCGACGCCGCACTTCTCGCAGACGATGCCCTTGTACTTCATGCGCTTGTACTTGCCGCACAGGCACTCGTAATCCTTGATCGGACCGAAGATGCGCGCGCAGAACAAGCCGTCACGCTCGGGCTTGAACGTGCGGTAGTTGATGGTTTCGGGCTTCTTGATCTCGCCGAACGACCACGAACGAATCTTGTCCGGGGACGCGATGCCGATCTGGATCTGGTCGAACGTCTCGGTCTTGGCGACCGGATTGGCGAAGGGGGTCATCTCGTTCATTTTATTCTCCATTCCCCTCCCGCATGGCGGGAGGGGCTAGGGGAGGGGATGTCGTAGCCTCTCGGGGTGGTGCCTGCGGGGACAGGCCCTCCCCCGACCCCTCCCGCAAGCGGGAGGGGAGGAGTTGAGGCTTACTCCGCCGCGATCTGGATGCCGTCGCTGTCGAAGCCGGGCTCCGACTGCTTCAGGTCCACATTCAGGCCGAGCGAGCGCATTTCCTTGACGAGCACGTTGAAGCTCTCCGGGATGCCGGCCTCGAACGTGTCGTCGCCCTTGACGATCGCCTCGTAGACCTTGGTGCGTCCGACCACGTCGTCCGACTTCACCGTCAGCATTTCCTGCAAGGTGTACGCCGCGCCGTAGGCCTGGAGTGCCCAGACCTCCATCTCGCCGAAGCGCTGCCCACCGAACTGCGCCTTACCACCCAGCGGCTGCTGCGTGACGAGCGAGTACGGCCCGATCGACCGTGCGTGGATCTTGTCGTCGACCAGATGGTGGAGCTTCAGCATGTAGATGTAGCCCACCGTCACCTTGCGATCGAACTGATCGCCGGTGCGGCCGTCGAACAGGTCCGACTGACCTGACGTGTCGAGGCCCGCCAGCGCCAGCATCGCCGACACATCGGCTTCGCGGGCACCATCGAACACCGGCGTCGCCATCGGCACGCCGCCCTTCAGGTTCTTGGCGAGCTCGACGATCTCGTCACCCGTGCGGGCGTCGATCTCGGCGTGATACTGCTCGCCGTACACCGTCTTGAGGCGATCGCGGACCGCCTCGGGCATCGCACCCGGCTTGGCGTCCGGATTCTCTTCGCGCCACGTCTCGAGAGCCGCAGTGATCGACTGACCCAGGCCACGTGCGGCCCAGCCCAGATGCGTCTCGAAGATCTGACCGACGTTCATACGCGACGGCACGCCCAGCGGGTTGAGCACGATATCGACCGGCGTACCGTCGGCGAGGAACGGCATGTCCTCCGCCGGCAGGATGCGGCTGATAACGCCCTTGTTGCCGTGACGGCCGGCCATCTTGTCGCCCGGCTGCAGCTTGCGCTTCACCGCCACGAACACCTTGACCATCTTCAGCACGCCCGGCGACAGCTCGTCACCACGCTCCAGCTTCTCGCGACGATCATGGAACTTGTCCGTGATCAGCTTGGCTGCATCGTCATACTGGATCTTGACCGCTTCCAGATCGCTCTGGACCTTGTCGTCGGCGACCGCGAACTTCCACCACTCGTGGCGGTCGACGCTGTCGAGCAAATCCATGTCGATCACGACGCCCTTCTTGACGCCCTTCGGCGCCGAGGTGGCGGTCTGGTCGAGCAGCATCTCGCGAAGACGCGACCAGGTCGCCCGGTTCAGGATCGAACGCTCGTCGTCCGAATCCTTCTTCAAGCGCTCGATCTCCTCGCGCTCGATCGCCATCGCGCGCTCGTCCTTGTCGATGCCGTGACGGTTGAAGACGCGAACGTCGACGACCGTACCCGACACGCCGGGCGGCAGGCGAAGCGACGTATCGCGCACGTCGCTGGCCTTCTCGCCGAAGATCGCGCGGAGAAGCTTCTCCTCCGGCGTCATCGGCGATTCACCCTTCGGCGTGATCTTGCCGGCGAGGATATCGCCCGGCTCGACCTCTGCACCGATGTAGACGATGCCCGCTTCGTCGAGGTTGCGAAGCGCTTCCTCGCCGACGTTCGGGATGTCGCGCGTGATGTCCTCAGGCCCAAGCTTCGTGTCACGAGCCATCACCTCGAACTCGTCGATATGGATCGACGTGAACACGTCGTCCTTCACGATCCGCTCGGAGATCAGGATCGAATCCTCGTAGTTGTAGCCGTTCCAAGGCATGAACGCGACGAGGCTGTTGCGACCCAGCGCCAGCTCGCCGAACTCGGTCGACGGACCGTCGGCGAGAACGTCGCCGGCACGGACCGCATCGCCTACCTTCACCAGCGGACGCTGGTTGATGCAGGTCGACTGGTTCGAGCGCTGGAACTTCATCAGCGTGTAGATGTCGACGCCCGACTTGCCGGCATCGATCTCGCCGGTCGCCCGGATCACGATACGCGCCGCGTCGACCTGGTCGACGATGCCCGCACGCTTTGCCGAGATCGCGGCGCCAGAGTCACGTGCCACGGTCTCTTCCATGCCGGTGCCGACGAACGGCGCCTCGGCCTGGACGAGCGGCACGGCCTGACGCTGCATGTTCGAGCCCATCAGCGCGCGGTTGGCGTCATCGTTTTCCAGGAACGGAATGAGCGATGCGGCAACCGAGACGAGCTGCTTGGGGCTGACATCCATCAACGTGATGTTGTCCGGCAGCGCCATCAGGAATTCGCCAGCCTGACGCGACGACACCAGCTCCTCGACGAAGCCGTTCGACGAATCGAGCTCGGCGTTGGCCTGCGCGATCGTGTGCTTGGCCTCTTCCATCGCCGACAGGTAGACGACGTCGTCGGTGACCTTGTGGTCGACGACCTTGCGGTACGGGGTCTCGATGAAGCCGTACTTGTTCACCCGCGAGAAGCTGGCGAGCGAGTTGATCAGGCCGATGTTCGGGCCTTCCGGCGTCTCGATCGGGCAGATGCGGCCATAGTGCGTCGGGTGAACGTCGCGGACTTCGAAGCCGGCGCGCTCACGCGTCAGACCACCTGGTCCAAGTGCCGACACGCGACGCTTGTGGGTGACTTCCGACAGCGGGTTGGTCTGATCCATGAACTGCGACAGCTGCGAGGAGCCGAAGAATTCGCGGACCGCGGCAACCGCAGGCTTCGCGTTGATCAGGTCGTTCGGCATGACGGTCGAGACGTCGACCGACGACATGCGCTCCTTCACGGCGCGCTCCATGCGGAGCAGGCCGACGCGGTACTGGTTCTCGAGCAGCTCGCCGACCGAACGGACACGACGGTTGCCGAGGTTGTCGATATCGTCGATTTCGCCCTTGCCGTCCTTGAGGTTCACGAGCGTCTTGATGACCTCGAGAATGTCCTCGGTGCGCAGCGTCGTCACGGTGTCTTCGACGTCGAGGTCGAGACGCATGTTGAGCTTCACGCGGCCGACGGCCGACAGGTCGTAGCGATCCGGATCGAAGAACAGACCCGAGAACAGTGCCTCGGCGGTCTCCAGCGTCGGCGGCTCGCCGGGGCGCATCACGCGGTAGATGTCGCTAAGGGCCTGCTCGCGCTCCTCGGCCTTGTCGACCTTGAGCGTGTTGCGGATCCAAGGACCGGTCGCGACGTGATCGATGTCGAGCAGGTCGAGACGCTCGATGCCTGCCTGGTCGAGCAGTTCGAGGTTCTCGGACGTAACTTCGTCACCGGCTTCGATGTAGATGCGGCCGGTCGACTCGTCGATCAGGTCGTATGCGGAATAGCGGCCGAAGATTTCCTCGGTGGGGATCAGCAGGTCGGTCAGGCCGTCCTTGAACGCCTTGTTCGCAGCGCGGGGGCTGATCTTCTGGCCGTTCGGGAACACGACTTCGCCGGTCTTGGCATCGACGATGTCGAACATCGGCTTCTGGCCACGCCAGTTCTCGACCTGGAACGGAACGATCCAGCCACCCTGACCGCGAACGAACGTCACGCGGTTGTAGAAATAGTTGAGGATCTCTTCCGACGTCATGCCGAGCGCGTACAGCAGCGCTGTGACGGGCAGCTTGCGCTTGCGATCGATGCGAACGTTGACGATGTCCTTCGCGTCGAACTCGAAATCGAGCCACGAACCGCGATATGGGATCACGCGCGCCGCGAACAGGTACTTGCCCGATGCGTGCGTCTTACCGCGATCGTGATCGAACAGGACGCCCGGCGAACGGTGCATCTGGCTGACGATGACGCGCTCGGTGCCGTTGATGAAGAACGTGCCGTTCTCGGTCATGAGCGGCATGTCGCCCATGTACACGTCCTGCTCCTTGATATCGATGACCGACTTGGCCTCGGTATCCGGATCGACCTCGAACGCAGTCAGGCGCAGCGTGACGCGCATCGGCGCGGCGTAGGTGATGCCGCGCTGGCGGCATTCCTCGACGTCGAACTTCGGCGGCTCAAGAACGTAGTCGTCGAAATCGAGATAGGCGGTGCCGGCGAAATCCTGGATCGGGAACACGCTGCGCAGCGTCTTCTCGAGACCCGAGACGTGGCCGATCGACTTGTCGGAGCGGAGGAACTGCTCGTAGCTCTCGCGCTGGACTTCGATCAGGTTCGGCATCTGCACGACTTCGTGGATGTTGCCGAAAACCTTGCGGATACGGCGCTTTGCAGTGCCGTGTTCGATCGCCTTGGAAGCCATAGGTTTTGTTTCGCCCTATAAAAACTGACGGATCAGTCGTAATTTCGTGCTTGGGAACCCCCGAGCGGGACGCACGTTCACGCAAAAAGGCCGCGCGCATCAGGTGCGGCGGCTCTCAGCGTATGAAACCTCGGTATCCAATACGATCGACACGCTGCGCGACGGCATGTCATTTCCCGGATGCTGTGGTGAGATGCGGATATAGGCGTGGCACGGCGTGATGTCAAAGGGGCCCGGGTCAAACGGTCGTTTCGACACGGTCGCACTGCCGGAAATACTATAGCTACTAGACGCTGGCCGACGCTATCTGCATCCCTGACACGATGTAACGCGTATTTCCAGTATCACCAGGTGGCCCTCGCAAGGAGTAGGCGGCGTCATGAACGACAGGATCGCAGTGCGGACAGTATCCGACCAGGATCGCGCGAACTGGACCAGGCTGATCGACGATCACGAGAAGATCGCCGGGCAGTGCGCTGACCTCGTCACCCTGTCGCGACAGCCCAGGACGCAAAGCGCGATCGCCTCGCGCAAGCTGATCGAACTTGCCGTTACAGTTGCCGACCACCTCGGCGTCGAGGACGAAGTCATCGATCGAACCGTCGTGGCGATGGAGGCGCATTGCTCGCCCGACACGATAGCGATGATGGAGGAGGATCTCGACATCCTACGCTCGGACTGGAAGGCGTTCATCGGCCGCTGGTTGCCGACGATCTCGCCCAACGACTGGGCTACGTTCGGCGGACAGGCGGAATCGATGCTCGATCGATTGTCGCATCAGGTGAAGCTGGAGACGGAACTGCTGTACGATCATGCGCTGCGTGATGGCGTCGTGCGCCCGGGTGGGCTGGTGCTGCACTGAGTTGCGGTAAGGGCGGCTAATGGGATGGTTGCCCACATTCCCCTAAACTACCACCCCGGCGAAGGCCGGGGCCCAATTGGTAAGGTGGTAGTAATGAAGCACCGCGCTACGTCATCGACGTCCCCCAATTGGGCCCCGGCCTTCGCCGGGGTGGTGCCGTCGCGGGCAATGTGCGTCGCTAGCGAAACGTTGACATCGCCTACCGCCGCTTCTTCTTCGAAGGCACGACCATCACCGGCGCCACCGGCACCGGCGGCTGAACCGTAACCTTCACCACCAACGGCAACACCCCCGGATCCGCCGGATACTCCCGCCGAGCCCGCGCAAACACGAACCGGGCCTTCGCCGCCCCAGGCGCACTCTCGCTCGCGCCGACCCAGCGCCAGTGCCACGGCTCCCACTTCACATGCTGCTTGTTCCCACCGGGAAAGCTCTGCTCGAACCCGAACCGCGGGGCGTTCAGCCGCAGCCAGCGCGCAGCAGGCGTAGCCGCCATGCATGCCTCCGCATCGGGACACCCGTTCGCCGGTCGCACAGCGAAATCCAGCGCATAGCCGGTGGAGTGCTCGCTATACCCCGGCGGGGCGACCGAGATCGCGCGGTCCGCCGGGCTGCTCGTCTCGCCGCGACAGAAGACGCTGCGTTGGCGCGCGATCGACCGTTGGCACGAGAGCGCGCGCAGTTGGCCCATCACCGAAGGATCGCCCTGAGCCGCCGCGAACAGCCGCAACAGGTCAGGCAATATGTCGGCGCGCACCATGCAAGGATTGCCCACCGAATACGCCGACGGCAGCGTGACCAGCTCGGTTTCGGGCGCATCGCCGTACGGCAAATGCCCGAACGCACGACCGTCCGGCGCGATCGCGGCGCTCTGTCCCTCGCACAATTGTGCTTCCGCGATCGTGGGGGCGAACAAGAGCGTGAGAGCCAGTGTGCGGTGCAACATCGACGCGGGCTCTGGCACGCAGGCGCTAATGATGGCAAGGGCGGCGGCATGCATGGTGAACGCGTACTCTTCCTCGACGGCGAGGCCCTGGTGATCGACAAGCCCGCAGGGCTGCCGGTCGATCCGCCCCGCGATGGCTCGCTGAGCCTCGAAAATCATCTCGAAAGCCTGAAGTTCGGCTTCCAGCGCTGGCCGAAGGCGGTGCACCGGCTCGACCGCGACACGAGCGGTTGCCTGCTCCTGTCGCGCAACCCGAAGGCGCATGCCCGGTTGCAGCAGGCATTCGAGCAGGGCCTCGTCTCGAAGCGCTACGTCGCGCTGCTCGACGGCGTGGTCGAGGGGACGTCCGGCCTGATCGAGATGGCGCTCGGCAAGGTGAGCACCGCCGAGACCGGCTGGCGGATGGTCGAGGACCCGAACGGCAAGAAGTCACGCACCAACTGGCGCGTGCTGGAAATCAAGGACGGCCGCTCGCTGGTCGAGTTCCTGCCCGAGACCGGCCGCACGCACCAGATTCGCGTGCATGCTGCGAGCGGCCTCGGTGCGCCGGTGGTCGGCGACGGCGTGTACGGCAAGGCGGACGGGCTCGGCATGATGCTCCACGCTCAGCGGCTGATCGTCCCGCGCCCGGGCAAGCCCGACGTGCTCGCCGAAGCGCCGCTCCCCGAGCGGTTCGCCAAGGCAGGTTTTGCCGACGAGGCGGCTCCGGTTACCAACGTCGCTCCGGCTGCCGATGCGGCAACGACGCCCGACTCCGCCGACGACTGAGCGGGCTGAGGGCACGGGCTAATGGTCGCGATCCCGATCACCCGATCGATCTCGATCGATGACAGCGAACTGATCGAGAGCACGACGCGCTCGGGCGGTCCCGGCGGTCAGCACGTCAACACCACCGACAGCGCGGTGATCCTGCGCTTCGACGTCGGCCTCTCGCCCGGCCTGCCGCTGGCGGTGAAGAATCGCATCGCCGTGCTGGCCGGATCGCGCCTCACGCGCGACGGCGTCCTCGTTCTGCGCAGCGAGGGATCGCGGTCGCAATTGCTCAACCGCCAGGAAGTCCGCGAACGCCTCGTCGCGCTGATCAAGGAAGCGACGATCGTCCCGAAAGCACGCCGTGCGACCAAGCCGTCCAAGGCGGCGAAGGCAAGGCGGGTCGATACGAAGAAAGTGCGGAGCGGGGTCAAGGCGGGGCGGGGCAAGGTCCGTGACGATTGAGCGCGCCATGCCTATGGGCGTCTCGTTAACCTCGCAATCCTCCCCCGCCAGGGGGGGGTGGCCGGCGCTAGCCAGACGGAGGGGGAGGCACGCGATGTCGGATGTTCCGTGTCCTCCCCCTCCGTCGCCTGCGGCGCCACCTCCCCCTGGCGGGGGAGGATCGCCACATTGCCGCTGCGTCACCCCAGCTTTTGCTGAGTGACGGATTTGGGGGAGCGTTAGCTGCCTCTCAATCAAGGAAGACACCATGTACCAGTTCGATATCGCCGCCGGCACCAAGGCCGATCTCTACCGCGACCTCCTCGCCGCACTCGACGCGCTGACGACGGACGAGACCGACCCGATCGCCAACATGGCCAACGCCGCCGCGCTCGTGTGGGAGTATCTCCCGGATCTCAACTGGGCGGGGTTCTATCGGCTGGTGGAAGGTGAGCTCGTGCTCGGCCCGTTTCAGGGCAAGGTCGCGTGCATCCGCATCCCGGTCGGCAAGGGCGTCTGCGGGGCCGCCGCCGCGACGCTGACGACGCAACTGGTCGAGGACGTCCATGCCTTCCCCGGCCACATCGCCTGCGATGCCGCGAGCCGCTCCGAACTGGTGGTGCCGGTGACGAAAGACGGCACACTGATCGCAGTGCTCGACCTCGACAGCCCCGAACCCGCGCGGTTCGATGCCGAGGACGCGGCAGGGTGCGAGGCGCTGGCGGCATTGCTCGCCGAGCGGCTGATCTAAGACCGGTCCGACGCGCCCCGTTTCGGGACAGCACGCCTTCTGGCGACTCCCCCGCACACTTGGTAAGCAACGCGTTAAGATATCCGGCGTTTGCGCTGGATCGGGTGGCAAACCAGGGAGACGGACATGCGGAGGCTTTTGATCGCGAGCGCGGGGCTGGTGTTGGCAAGCGGTGTCGCGGACGCGCAACGTCCCGGCGCAAGTTATCCCGCGCCCAGGACCGCCCCTGACACTGCGATGCAGGCGCCGATGGCCCGTCCCGGCCGCCCCGGTCCGATCGCCGCGCAGATGCCCGTCGTGCAGGCGCCGACACGGCCGGTCGCTGCGCCGCGGTCCTCGCGCTGGGGCAGCAAGATCGGCGGGCGCTGGTGGGCGGGTGCCAACGCCCCCGGCGGTTGGGCGGGCTATCGCCGCCCGCATCGCGGCTGGGCCGTGCCAGCCTATTGGAATGCACCGCGCTTCCACGTCGGCGACTGGTCGAACTACGGCCTCACGCAGCCGCCGCAGGGCTATAACTGGGCGCGTTACTACGACGATGCAGTGCTGATCGACGCGCGCGGATCGGTCTACGATACGACAAGCGACATCGACTGGGATCGGACCGGCGGTGGCGGCTTTGTCGCAGCTGACTCACGCGCCTATGCGCGCAACGACAATGACTATGCGAGTCCGAGCGACCGCGGCTACGTCCAGCCCAACGCAGATCGCCCAGCACCCCGCCGCGACACCGGTCTGGGTGGCGCCGCGATTGGCGCGGTCGCAGGCGGCGTCGCCGGCAACGTCATCGGCGGTCGTGGCAATCGGCTTGGCGGGACGTTGATCGGGACGGGTCTAGGAGCCGCTGCCGGCTATGCGATCGACAAGGCCGAGGGTCGCGGTCGTCCGGCACCCCCGCCGCCGGTTCGAGGATATGGCGCCGGCTATGCAGCTCCGTCCTACGTGACCGACTACTCGCCGCCGCCGCCGCCCTCCTATGACGCTGGGTACCCGCAACCCCGTAGCCATGTTGTGGCACCAGGGGGCAGCTGGACATCGCCGGATGGTCTCACCACGGTGACGACAACCAGCGGCCAAGCGTACCCGGCCGGTTCGACGACGGTGGTCGTGCAGTCCGTGCCGGTGACGACGACCACCACCACGACCGAATATTACGACACGGTGCCATATCCGCGGAAAAAGCTGCGCCGCCGCCGGTAACTCAGCCGAGCATGCCCGCATAAGTCTGCGGCGGTTGGGGCAGCAGGACGCGTGCGGCGATCCCGCAGCCGACGACCAGAATGAGGGCGCCTGCGCCGACCGCGAGTATTCGTCGCGGCGGCGCGCGATCGGCGAGCAGCACGACCGCCACCGCGGTCGAGATCATCGGCCACAGGTGATAGCGCAGGTCCGACGCGATGCTCAGGACCGCGAAGCTCGCCTCGAGCCACAGCGCGGACACGAGTAGCGCGGTACCGAGATCGCGGACCGGATCGTGCGGACGCGACAGGCTGGCGGCAAGCGCGGCGATCGCGACGACGATCCAGGCGATCGGCCAGCCGAGCGGCGTCTCGACGACGGCCGCGGTCAGCGCCTCCCACGCGCGCGCGCCGGCGCCGGGATTGGCGAGCCCGAGCGTGTTCGGCTCGGACGCGGCAGGCGGTGCTGCGCTCGGCCAGTGGAACGGGACCAACCAGCGGTCGGTCGAGTTCAGGTGCGCGAGGCGGTGTCCGGCATAGGCGATCGGATGATGCAGCGCCGCCGACGCCAGCGTGACGTACAGCGTCGCGGTCGGCAACGCGCGCAGCCGCGCCATCGTCGTCCCGCAATGCGCCTCGTCGCCGAGCGGATCCCAAAAGAACGGTTTCGCGCAACCGCGGGCGATAACGGTCGCAGCCTCTGACTGCGTGAGGCCGGTGGTGTCGCTGGTCGGGACACGCGCGGCTATGCCAGCGAGGTCGTAGATCGCCTGGGTCGCCTCGACGCCGCTGGGTTGCGCGCGGAGCAGGCGGTGGTTCACGACAGGCGCGACGCCGAGCACGAGCATCACCGCAATGAGGCCGGTTGCAAGCTTTGCCACAGGGTGAGTCCGGCGTGGGGCGAGAGTGACGAGCAGGGGAACTACGATGAAGACGGCGTTGGCGCGAACGAGCACGGCATAGACGAGCAGCAGCGTCACCACGATCCACATTGCACCGGGCAGTGGGCGACGCGCGAGACGCCACCAGCCAATGATCCCGACCGCCGCGAGCAGCGCACCCGCGAGTTGCGCGTCCTTGAGAACGACGCCCTGCCAGCCGAGGAAGGGCGGGAGGAGGCCGATCGCGAGGATTGCCACAGCGCTGCGGGAACGCCCGGCCCGGCCTAACGCAGCTGCGATCATGCCAAGGCCCAGCCAATAAGTGCCGAGTTGCAGGACCAGCATCGGCGTCGCACCGGGGCCGAACGCCGCGAGCAGCGCCCAGACGCGCGCCATCGCCGGCGGATGCCAGTCGTCGTACACGCCCGACAGGACCTGCCGGTATTGCGCGACGGTATCGTACATCGCCGTGCCCGGCCAGAATAGCGCTAGCGATGCGATGCACAGCGCGGCTGCGGCTATGGCGATAATGGCGGTGCGGGCGGTCGCGAATGGTACGGGTTCGATCGACATTCTCGGATCCTGTACCGATTGCTTCGGTCCGCGAAATCCCAAACGCTAGACTTCGCGACCGACCCGCCCTTCGATGGGACACGAGCATAGGTCAAGCGAGATAGGACCGAAACAAGACGGTTTGCCCGACCTGATCGGTCGGCTGGGGAACTGAAACAGTGGTCCGCCGTGGGCTCGACTACTGCCATGTTCTCCCGCGAAGGCGGGAGTCCAGTCTGGATCCCCGCCTTCGCGGGGAAACAAGGTTTGCTACCCGCGGGCTCCAAAATCATCAGGAGGACGGCCGACGGGAGAAGTTGGCCAAACCCTAATCCTCCCCGCCAGGGGGAGGTGGCGCCGAAGGCGGCGGAGGGGGAGGGCACGGAACAGCTGTGTCTCTTACCTCCCCCTCCGTCAGGCTAACGCCTGCCACCTCCCCCTTGCGGGGGAGGATCGATCACTTTCAGTAGTGGATCGCGCGACCGTACGCAGCGAGCACGCTCTCGTGCATCATCTCGGACAGCGTCGGATGCGCGAACACCGTTTCCATCAGCTCGGCCTCGGTCGTCTCGAGCTGGCGCGCGACGACATAGCCCTGGATCAACTCGGTCACTTCCGCGCCGACCATGTGTGCGCCGAGCAGTTCGCCGGTCTTCGCGTCGAACACCGTCTTCACGAAGCCCTCGGCCTCGCCCAGCGCGATCGCCTTGCCGTTGCCGATGAAGGGGAACTTGCCGACCTTCAGCTCGTAACCCGCTTCCTTCGCCTTCGCCTCGGTCATGCCGACCGACGCAACCTGCGGACGCGAATAGGTGCAGCCGGGGATGTTGGCTTTGTCCATCTGGTGCGGCGAACCGCCGGCGATCTTCTCGACCGCGATGATGCCCTCGTGGCTGGCCTTGTGTGCCAACCACGGCGCGCCGGTGACGTCGCCGATCGCCCAGATGCCGTCGACGTTGGTGCGGCCATAGCCGTCGGTCTTGATGTGCCCGCGGTCGGTCTCGACGCCCAAAGCCTCCAGCCCGATATTCTCGGTGTTGGGGACGATGCCGATCGCGATGATCGCGTGGCTGAAGGTCTCTTCCGAAACCTTGCCGTCCTTCGCCTTGATCTTCGCCGTGACGCCGTTCGCCGAGGGTGCGAGACCTTCGAGGCCGGTCTGGGTCAGCAGCTTGATGCCCTGCTTGGTCAGCGCCTTGTCCATGAACGCGGAGACTTCCTCGTCCTCAACGGGGAGGATGCGCGGGAGCATCTCGACGATCGTCACGTCGGCCCCCATGTCGTTGTAGAAGCTGGCGAACTCGACGCCGATCGCGCCCGAGCCAATGACCAGCAGCTTGGTCGGCATCTCGGTCGGCACCATCGCGTGACGATAGGTCCAGATCCGCTCGCCGTCGGCCTTGGCGAACGGCAGGTCGCGCGCGCGCGCGCCGGTCGCGACGATGATGTTCTTCGCCTCGAGCTCGACGGTCTTGTCGCCCTGCTTAATGCTGAGCTTGCCTTTGGCGGTCACGGTGCCGACGCCTTCGACGACGGTCACCTTGTTCTTCTTCATCAGGCCCTTGACGCCCGCGTTCAGCTGGCCTGCAACCTTGCGCGAGCGGTCGACGATCTTGGCGAGGTCGAACCCGACATTGTCCGCCTTGAGGCCGTAGCTCTCGGCGTTCTGCATGTAGTGGTAGATTTCCGACGTGCGGAGCAGCGCCTTGGTCGGGATGCAGCCCCAGTTTAGGCAGATGCCGCCCAAGCGCTCACGCTCGACGATCGCAACTTTCAGGCCGAGCTGCGACGCACGGATCGCGGCGACGTAGCCGCCGGGGCCCGAGCCGAGGATGACGAGATCATAGGTATCAGCCACGGTAGAGTCCTTTGAAAATCAGTTGGTTTCGGGCGGCACGGGCCGCGGTTTGCGATCGTCGCCGACCGCCACGAAGATGAAGCGAGCCTGGGTTACCTTGCAGCTGTCGTTGCTATGGCGCGCACGACGCCAGGCCTCGACTTCGATCGTCATCGAGGTACGGCCGACCGCGATCAGGTGCGCGTACACGGAGACCTCGTCACCGACGACGACCGGCATGTGGAACTTCATCGCGTCCGCCGCAATCGTGACGGCACGGCCGCCGCTACGCCGCGAGGCGACCGAACCGGCGGCCAAATCCATCTGGCCCATCAGCCAGCCGCCGAAGATGTCGCCATACGGATTCGCGTCGGCTGGCATCGCGGTAACGCGGATCGTCGGTGCGGTGTTGGGGGGCAGGTCGGTCACGCTTCACTCCTGCGGGTCGTTCGGTCGAGACGCCGGGCGCGGCGCAACGGTCCCACGCCCATAAGTACGGTCGCAACCATGGCTGCGGCCCCGCAAGACCAGATCACGTCCTGCCCAAGCGGGTAGGACCATGCCGCCGCCCAGGTCATTGCCACCGCCGCCACGAGCCCGCCGAGGATGTGCAGGATCTCGATGGTGGTGCCCGAAAGCGACCTGAACGACGACACCAGGCCCATCTCAGGCGAGCATGCCCAGCGGGTTCTCAACGAGGTGCTTGAACGCCTTCATGAACTGCGCGCCGTCGGCCCCGTCGATCGCGCGGTGATCGAAGCTGCCGGTGGCCGACATGACCGTCGCGACCGCCAGTTCGTCACCGATCACGACCGGGCGCTTCTCGCCCGCGCCGACCGCGAGGATCATCGCCTGCGGCGGATTGATGACCGCATCGAATTGCGTGATGCCGAACATGCCCATGTTGCTGATCGAAGCGGTGCCACCCTGATATTCCTCGGGCTTCAGCTTGCCGTCGCGCGCACGGCCGGCAAGGTCCTTCATCTGCGTCGAGATCGACGACAGCGATGCGGTGTCCGCACCGACGATGATCGGCGTGATCAGACCCGACGGCGTGCTCACCGCCACCGAGATGTCGGCACGCTGGAAGGTGATGAGCTGGTCGGGCGTGAACATCACGTTGCAGCTCGGCACCTGCATCAGCGCCACGGCCTGCGCCTTGATCAGCAGATCGTTGACCGACAGCTTCACGCCGCGCGATTCGAGGCTCTTGTTCAGCTCGCCGCGCAGCTTGAGCAGCGCGTCGAGGCGGACGTTCACGGTGAGATAGATGTGCGGAACGGTCTGCTTCGACTCGGTCAGGCGACGCGCGATCGTCTTCCGGACGTTGCTGAGCTTGGTCGCCTCGTGTGGAATATCCGGCACGGCCGCAGGCTTCGCGGCAGGCGCCGGAGCAGCGGAGGCGGTCGGCGCAGGAGCGTCGGTCTTCGCAGCGACAGGCGCAGCACCCGGCTTCGCGCTCTCGACGTCCGCCTTGACGATGCGACCCTTCGGCCCCGACCCCGAGACGGCGCCGAGATCGATGCCCTTGTCGGCGGCGAGACGGCGCGCGAGCGGGCTCGCCTTCACACGGTCACCGTTGGCGGCGGGCTTGGCCGCACCGGCATCGTCGGGACGGCCGTGATCCTCGGCCGAAGCCTCGGTGCGTTCGACCGGCTTGGCCTCGCTACCGGTGTCGTTCGGATCCTTCGGGTCGGGCTTCGCTTCCGATTCCTTCGCGACAGGCTCGGGCGTCTCGCTCGTGGTCGGAGCAGAAACCGAAGACGCGTCCTCGCCTTCTTCGGCGATGATCGCGATGACGGTGCCGACCTTCACGTTGTCGGTACCCTCGGCGACGAGGATCTTGACCACGGTGCCCTCATCGACGGCTTCGAATTCCATCGTCGCCTTGTCGGTCTCGATCTCGGCCATCAGGTCGCCGGATTTCACGACGTCGCCCTCCTTGATCAACCATTTGGCGAGGGTACCCTCCTCCATGGTCGGGGACAGCGCAGGCATCTTGATCTCGATCGACATGGATTTCCCCAGGGCGTGACGTAACGGCATGCCTACTCGCGCCCTCGTCCGCTCGGGTCAACCCCGTCGGCACAAGTGCGTGGTCTTGCGTCGTGCGCGGCTTCGGGCCACCTACGGCACATAACGGGGGCGAAAATGCGCATTTATCTGGTGGTTATCGACGACAGTCCGGAAGCAGGCATAGCTCTGCGTTTTGCTGCACGACGTGCAGTCAAGACCGGCGGCGGCGTCGAAATCCTGACGGTGATCCCACCACAGGAGTTCATTGCGTTCGGCGGCGTCCAGGCGACGATCGAGGAGGAAGCGCGGCTGCACGCCGAGGGGCTGGTCGCGGGGGCGGCAGGTACGTTGCTGGAGGAATCCGGTCTGCGTCCCTCAATTACAGTGCGCGAAGGTGAAAGCGCGAAGATCATCCGCGAGATGATTGCCGCAAACCCCGATATTGCCGCGCTGGTGCTGGGCGCCGCCGCAACCGGTGCTCCGGGCAAACTGATTGCGCATTTCGCAGGCACGGACGCAGGGGCGCTGCCTGTGCCGGTAATGATCATCCCCGGATCGCTGACTCGAGAGGCGATCGACCGGCTTAGTTGAGGGCGGCAAGCGTCAGTTGACAGCCATCGCCGGCTGGGTAGCGAGCAAACGCTCGACGCTCTGGATGCCGGTCTGGGTCAGCTGCAGTGCGTCACGATCGGTATCCGGCGGTTCGATCAGGGATTTGGCCTGCAACACGCGAATCCACCGACCTAGCGTTGACCGCGACAGGCGTAACTGGTCGGCAACCATGTCGACGCTGGCGATCCGGCTTTCGGCTTCGGCGACGTACACGATCAGCAACGCGGTCCAGGCATGATCGGCGAACAGGTCCGAGCCAAGCACGGCGTCGCGAGCACGGATGACACTCAGTAAGTCCTTGGCTCGGCGCCAAAGATGATGCGGCATGCCGTCGCCACCGATATGCTCGGCCAGGGTAGGTGCCGTGCACAACGTGCCGATAAGTCTACCCGACTGGCCGTTGCCGAGCCGCGAAACCTGGACTTCGAGCGTGATGATGTCGCCGTCACCGCCGATATAGCGCTTCCGGATGCGAGCTGAATTGCCGTTGGGTTGCAATGCGGCAACATGGCTCAGATTTCTCGCGACGTCGTCGGGGTGCGTAATCGATAGATAGGACAGGCCTACAAGCTGTTTCTGCGTGCGTTGCAGCACCGTAGCGACCGGTTCGTCTATCGCGAGGATAACGCCGTCGCCGTCCGAAACAGAATGGCCAATGATCATCTTAGGTCCTCGCACTCTCGATCATGTAATAGCGGTTGGCTTAAAAAGTCTCAAACATTTGATCGGTTCATTTTGGATAACATCTTGTCGGCACACAAAATTGCCCGCTTGGAATGATTGTGACGCTACCCTCTTGAGCGCGGCGCGAGATCAGGCCACGATCCGCTCATGCCTATTTTTGCCGTCCCGCTGCTTCTTGCCGCCGTCGCCCCTTACCCTGCTCCGTCTCCGGTTCGCCTGAAGGCAGACGTGACCACGATGGTCGGTTTCGGTACGCGTCACACCGCGTCCATCACGACCGATCCGAAGCGCGGTATCGGCGCCGCCCGGAACTGGGCCGCCAGCCGTTTCCAGGAGATCGCCGCGACGTGTGGCGGATGCATCACCGTCGATCGCATCTCGCGCCGCTTTACCGGACCACGCGCACCGACCGGCGTGGTGGTCGAGGATGTGCTCGGTATTCAGAAGGGCCGCGATCCGAATCGCGTCGTGATCGTCGGCGCGCATATCGACAGCCGCGTGACCGACGTGATGAACGTCACCTCCGATGCGCCCGGCGCCAACGACAATGCCTCGGGCGTCGCGCTGGTGCTGGAGGCGGCGCGACTCCTTTCGCAACGCCAGTTCGATGCGACGATCGTCTACGCAGTGTTCTCGGGCGAGGAGCAGGGCCTGTGGGGCGCCGAACTGCTCGCCGATACCGCCAAGGCGCGCGGCTGGCAGGTGTCGGCGATGCTCAACAACGACATCGTCGGCAACACGGTCGGGCAGGGCGGCGTACGCGTCGCCGACAAGGTCCGGGTGTTCTCCGAAGGCATTCGCGCCTCCGAGGATCTGGTCGCCCAGCAGGGCCGCCGGGCCGAGGGCGGCGAGGATGACGGCCCCAGCCGCGCGCTGGCCAAGGCGATCGACGGTATCGCGCGCGACATTCCCGGCGGCCTCGACGTGATGATCGATCGCCGGCCGGACCGGTTCGGCCGTGGCGGCGATCACGAGCCGTTCCTGAAGCTCGGCTACCCCGCGGTGCGGTTCTCGGTCGCAGCCGAGAATTGGGATCGCCAGCATCAGGACCTGCGCACCGAAAAGGGCGTGGTCTACGGCGACACGATCGAGGGCATGGACTTTCCGTATCTCGCGAAGGTTACGGCGATCAATGTCGCGACGTTGTCGCGGATTGCCAGCGCTCCCGCGGCCCCTGAAGACGTGTCGATCGCCGGGGCATTGTCCCGCGATACGACGGTGAAGTGGACTGCGGTGCCAGGCGCTGCCGGCTACCGCGTGCGGTGGCGTCGCAACGATGCGCAGAGCTGGGCGGAGACACGCGACGTTACCGGGACTGGGACTATCCTGACGCAGGTGCCGGTGGACGACAATTTCGTTGGCGTGTCCGCTTTGTCGGCGACGGGCGCGGAAAGCCTCGTCAGCTTCGCCGGACGCGACCGCCGACCGACCCGGTAACCGCCCATCGGTCGCCTAGGCGGCGGCCGATGCTTTCCAACGACCATTCGCAAGCGCGCGCGCTCGTTCGACGGGCATCGGGCGACCAAAATAAAAGCCCTGGACGTTGGTGCAACCGAACGCCTGCGCCATCCGGTGTTCGGCTTCGGTTTCGACGCCCTCCGCCGTCGTGTCGATGTCGAGGCTCCGGGCGAGCGCGATCACCGCATGGACGATCGCAACCGCTTCGCGCGTCCCGGCGGCGGCGTCCCGCACGAAGCTCCGGTCGATCTTGATCGACGAAAACCGCGTGCGGCTGAGATACCCCAGCGACGAATGGCCGACGCCGAAATCGTCGAGGCTGAGACGGACGCCGAGATCGAGCAGTCGTTCCAGGACCTTGGTCGCCCCGAGCGCCTCGGTCAGGAACACGCTCTCGGTAACCTCGAGTTCGAGGCGATCTGCGGAAAGGCCTGTGTTCGCCAGCGCGGAGGTGACCGTCGTCACGAAATTGGGGTTCTGGAGCTGGTCGGCTGACACGTTGACCGCAACGCGGATGTCGGACGGCCATTTCGCGGCCTCCTCGCACGCCGTCCGCAGCGCCCACGCCCCGATCGGCGCGATCAGGCGCGCGTCCTCGGCGAGCGGAATGAACTTTTCCGGGGCGATGACGCCGAACCGTGGACTGGTCCAGCGCAACAGCGCCTCGAACGCGACCAGCCTTTCGCCGCGTGCATCGACGACCGGCTGATACTCGAGGTGCATCTCGCCATTCTCGAGCGCCGTGCGCAGCGCCATTTCAAGAATACGTCGCTCCTCGGCCTTCACATGCAATTCGGGCTCGTAGCTGCGATACACTCCCCGGCCTGCGTCCTTGGCACGGTAAAGCGCGAGATCCGCTGAGCGGACGAGCATTTCCGCCGTGCGTCCGTCGCGCGGGCCGATCGCGATGCCGACGCTGGCACCGATGTACAACGTATGCGCGTCGATGTCGTAGGGCTGCGAGAGAGTCTCGATGATGCGCCGCGCCAAGTCGTCTATCGCACCGGCATCGGTTGCATCGCGCACGATCACCGCGAATTCGTCGCCGCCGAGGCGCCCGCACAAATTACCGTCCGCCATCAAGCCCTCGAGCCGCTCGGACACGCGTCCCAGCAGGCGATCACCGATCGGGTGGCCGAGCGTATCGTTGACGGCCTTGAACCGATCGAGGTCGAGCATCATGAATGCATACCGGCCGCCCCATCGGTCGGCCTCACCCATCGTCCTGACGAGCGTCTCGTTGATCATCAACCGGTTGGGCAATCCGGTGAGCACGTCGAACCGCGCCATCCGGTTGATCCGGTCCTCCGATGCGCGAAGCTCGGTAATGTCTGAAATGACACCGCGGAATCCGTAGAACTCGCCATCGTCGCCAAATCGCGGCGAGGCGGCAATGTCCCACCAACGACCCTGGCCGCCGATCGTCACCGGCAGGCTGACGTCGCGGAAACTCTCGCGTCGCCGCAGCTTTTCCGCCAGCGTTCGCAGTTCGGGCGCGAATTCGCCGCTGTCCCAGCTCGGCCCCGCCAACAACTGGAGCAACGGCATGCCGTCGATGGCACCGGGTTCTAGGCCGCACGCGACCGCGAACCGCGGCGACGCGCGGACGATGCGACGCATGGCATCGGTCTCCCACAGCCAGTCCGCCCCGGTATCCTCGAACTCGCGCAGTAGCAGGCTGACGGTCTCGTCGCGCTCGTTCAGCGTGATCTCGTTGGCGCGGATCAGCACGAGTGCGCGGGCGCGACTGATACATCCCGCCATCAGCAACAGGGTAAAGCCCAGGATCCCGAATGCCGCCGAGGTCGTGCCGGCGATCAGCAGCTGGATGACCATCGCCGCGCCGAGATACCCCAGGAATACCAGCGTCGCGAGCGCCAGCGGTGCCATCGCGAACGCCGCGGCAGTCATCAAGACGGTCAACGTGATCCCGAGCCCGGCGGTCGTGCCCGATGGCGCGTGCGTACAGAACAGGATAGGCACGCACGACCAGCCGAGGCCAAGCGCCAGCCCCTCCCACCCGGTCTTGCGCAGGTCGCGGACGCTCGCCTGGCTTTCACCATTGTGATGGACGGCGAGACGACGAAATCCGACCGAAGCAGCGACTGCGACGAGCAGCGCGGACCATGTAGCGATCTGCCATGCGGGGACGGTATCGCGGACGAGGAACCCGGTCGCCAGCACCGCCGCGATATTCGCAGTCAGCAGGACCAGCGCCATCTTGCGCCCCGCGAACAGCTGTGCGGCGCGGATTCGGCTCCACTCGACATGATCCGCCCCGCCGCCGCGAACCCCCAGCAACGTGGGAATGTCGACGGTCACGCGGCGTGACGGAGAGGGCGGTGCAAGACTCACGGCGTCAGTCATAGATCAGCTTGGTTAGCAGATGGTTCGTATTGCCCGCGGTGAGTGTAATTAAGTTCGGTTTGGGGCCAATGCGCATGATCGCGCAGGCTCCTGCCACAGCTCGATCCATATGTCAGCCATGGCCGGGCTTTCGTCGCCTGCTCATAGGCAGGACGGTCTTAAGCTGCGATGTCGTACGGCTTGATGTCGCCGCTGAGATACAGGTTGCGTGCCTTCGCCCGGCTGAGCTTGCCCGACGAGGTGCGGGGCAGGGTGCGCGGCGGGATCAGTTCGATCAGGCAGTTCATGCCCGTCACCGACCGCACGCGCTCGCGGATCTCGTCGCGCAGGCGCAGGCGTTCGGCCTCGTCCGAGCTGCGGCACTGGACCAGTACGGCAGGGGTCTCCTCGCCACCGGGCGTGGTGATCGCGAACGCGGCAATGTCGCCCGCCTTGAAGCCGGGGAGCTGTTCCACCGCCCATTCGATGTCCTGCGGCCAGTGGTTCTTGCCGTTGACGATGATCATGTCCTTGGCGCGGCCGACGATGTAGATGTAGCCGTCCGACATGTAGCCCATGTCGCCGGTATCGAGCCAACCGTCGGCCATGCACGCCTCGGTGGCGGCATCGTCGCGGAAATAGCCGACCATCACCGACTTGCCACTGCACCAGACCTTGCCGATCGCGCGATCGGGAAGCGGCGTGCCGTCCTCCTCGCGGATTTCGATTCGCATGTCGCGGACCGGCTTGCCGCAGTTGACGATCGCCCGGTAGCGCTGGGGACGGTCACCGCCGCGCGAGCCACCCGAAAGCTGCGTTTCCTCGACCAGTTCGACGCGGATGCCTTCGCCCGGCGGCATCAGCGAGACCGCGAGCGTCGCCTCGGCGAGACCGTAGCTCGGCAGGAACGCGCTGGCTTTGAAGCCCGCATCGGCGAATGCATCGACGAACGACTGCATCACGTCGGGACGGATCATGTCCGCGCCGTTGCCCGCGACCCGCCAGCGCGACAGGTCGAACCGGTCGCTCGCCTTGGTCTGCGACGACATCCGACGCGCGCAGATATCGTAGCCGAAGGTCGGCGAATAGCTGAGCGTCGTGCCTTCGTTGCGGCTGATGAGATCGAGCCATGCAAGCGGACGGCGCGCGAAATCCTCGGTTTTGAGATAGTCGGTGGAGACCTGGTTGGCGATCGGCGACAGGAAGCAGCCGACCAGGCCCATGTCGTGATACCAGGGCAGCCAGGAGACACAGCGATCGGTGTCGCAGACTTCCATGCCGTGGCTGTGCGCGGCGAGGTTATTGAGCAGCGCGGCGTGCGTGATGACGACGCCGTGCGGAAAGCGCGTCGAGCCGCTGGAATATTGCAGGTACGCGATGTCGTCGGGCTTCGCCTCGGGCAGCGTTGCGACCGGTGCCTCGCGGGTCGCGAACTCGGACCAGTCGATCCCGACGGTGCCCGACAGGCGCGCGGCCTCGCCGGCCATCTGCGCAAGCTCTGGCGGGAAGATCAGCATCTTCGGGTCGCAGCTCGCAAGCTGGACACGGAGCTGTTCGATGTACGAATCGCGCCCGCCGAACGAGGTCGGCAGTGGCAGCGGCACGGGCCATGCGCCGGCATAGACGACGCCGAAGAACAGCGCCGCGAACTCGGGGCCGGTCTCGGCGACCAGCGCGATGCGGTCGGCAGAGGCGACGCCGGCGGCGATCAGGCGATCGGCCATCGCGCGAGCGTCTTCCCGGAGCTGCGAATAGGGGTAAGGCTGCGACAACGTGCCGCGGGCGTCGTGGAAATTAAGCCCGCGGTTACCGCTAGCGGCGTAATCGAGCGCTTCGCCCAGCGTACCGAAATCGGCGAAGCGGCGCGGCAGGGCGTCTTGGGTCGGCGTCGCAACGATTGCCGCTACGGTCATGCCGTCCTTGTTAGCCGTGTCGGTCGTCATCGCAGTTCCTTGGTTCGTCGCGGCGCTCGAACACACCACGCCTATCTTCAGTCTAGCCGTTCAACTTCGGGTGCCAGTGTGGCACAATGATGGCGTGACCGATGATAGCCACAGCGAAAGCAACGCGTTTCCCCCGTCGCTGGATGCCGGCGACCAGGAAAACGGCGCGTTCGACGATAGCGGCGGCACGAAGCGGCGCGGCGGCAAGAGCTGGGGCAAAGGCGGCGGGAAGGGCGGCGGCAAGGAGCGGGCGCGCGAGCGTCCTGCGCCGAAACCGCTCGACGCCGCGGCGCTGGAACAGATGGCGCTCCGCTATGTCGAGCGGTTCGCGACCACGCGGGGCCGGCTGACCGATTACCTGATGCGGAAGATCCGCGAGCGGGGCTGGGACGGGGGCACCGGCGCGGCGCTGGCCGAGCCTGGTGAACTGGCGCAGCGGATGGCCGATCTCGGTTATGTCGACGACCGTGCCTTTGCCGAACAACGCGCTGCTGCGATGCAGCGACGCGGCCTCGGCGCTCGCCGAGTCGCCGGCGCGTTCCGCGAGGCCGGTATCGATGAAGGCGATGCGGAGTCGGTTGCGCCCGCAATCGCCGACCGCGCCGTCGAATCGGCACTCGCCTTCGCACGACGCAAGAGAATCGGCCCCTACGGCACCGGGGACGGCGACCGAAAACTCCACGAAAAACAGCTCGCGGCGATGCTGCGGGCGGGGCACCGGTTCGATCTCGCACGCAAAATTGTTGCTGCACCGCCGTCCGACAGCCCCGAATCGATGGATTTCGACTGAGGGTCGCAACGGATTCATTGCGACTGCGACGAACCGTGCTAGCAAGGCGTTCAGGGGTGTAACAATGCGTAACGACACGCAGCAGGTGCTGACATGCCGGTAGAGGTGGGGCCAGTGGAAGCGGGAACGACGACGCTCGAGGGTGTTGGCGAGGGTGTTGGCGCGGCCGAAACGCGCGCGATCGGCGGCGTTATCAAATGGTTCGACGTCACGCGCGGGTTCGGCTTCGCGGTGGCGGACGACGAGACCGTCGGCGATATTCTCGTGCACTTCTCCGTCCTGCAGGCGCATGGCCGCCGCAGCCTACCCGAAGGTGCGCGCGTCGAAACCCTGTCGGTCCAGCGCGGCCGCGGGTTCCAGGCGCGCGAGATCCTATCGATCGATCTGACCAACGCGGTCGAGGAGCAGGTCCGGGCGCCGGTTTCGCCCGATCGGATCGATCCGATCGCGATGATCGACGCGGCGGGACCGTTCGAGGCAGCGTCGGTGAAGTGGTTCAACCGGTTGAAGGGCTATGGCTTTCTGGTACGGGGTGCCGATGGCAGCGACATCTTCGTCCACATGGAAACGCTGCGCCGCGCCGGAATCGAGACGGTCGAGCCAGACCAACCGCTTCGCGCGCGCGTGGTCGAAGGACGTAAGGGGCCGCTTGCCGTCGCGGTCGAAGAGGATCTCGGATGACATTCGTTACGAAGGCCGTGTTGGCCGCGGTGCTGGCGCTGGGCGTCGGCGCCGGTGGTGTCGCGTACATGAATAGCCGCGCGGACTCGGACGTGGCCGCGGTCGCTACGCTGCCGCTGACGATCAAGAGCGCGAACGGGACGCATGCGTTCAAGGTCGAGAGCGCAAAGACGGAGGCCGAGCAGGCGCGCGGACTGATGTTCCGCACCGACCTGAAGCCCGACGGCGGCATGCTGTTCTGGCCGTATCCTGCCAAGGGTGGCGAGCCGGTGGTGGCGAACTTCTGGATGAAGAATACGCCGAGCTCACTGGATATCATCTACATCCGTGCGGACGGGACGATCGCGAGGATCGCCGAGAATGCGGTGCCGTTTTCCGAAGCGCCGATCCCGTCGGGCGAGCCGGTCGGCGCAGTGGTGGAACTGATGGGCGGCCGTGCTTCGGAACTGGGGATTGCCGAGGGTGATCTGGTGACGTGGGACAAGGCGAGGTAGGCGCTCGGTTTGGCGTAAGCGCGTTCATTGCTTGTCGTTGGACAGGTCGATCTCGCCTCGTCGACCGATACTCCGGTCGACCCAAAACTCCGGAACGACACCTCCCCGGCGGAGGCCGGGGTCCAGTTGGGGGACGTCGCTAACTGACGCTGCGCTCCGTTACTTTGACCTTTCCACCTGGGCTCCGGCCTTCGCCGGGGAGGTGTCCTTGCTGTATTGATCCTGCAAAAAGGTGGGGGTCCGTTGCGGCTAGCTCTTCCAAACAACCAAGACTGTTTCCCCGCGAAGGCGGGGACCCAGACTGGGCTCCCGCCTTCGCGGGAGAACAAGGAGGGCGGGGCAACGTTTAAACTGCGGACCTCCACGATCCTCCTCCTGGCGGGAAAGGATGAGGACCTTCCCCATCATCAAGGTTGAAGCCCGCCCCCACTCGCGGTAAGCGCCAGTCATGGGCTTTCTCGCATCGACTTTCACGTGGTGGAACGGCGCCACCCTCGGCACCAAATTCGGCTTGCGCAGCATGGCGAAGAAGGGTGAGGACGCGCTTGGCAACGTCTATTACGAAGGTGGCAAGGACACCGCCGGCAACCCGCGCCGCTGGGTGATCTATCAGGGTGCGACCGACGCGAGCCGCGTGCCGCCGGCATGGTTCAGCTGGCTGCATCATCAGGTCGACGACGTACCCGATCGCGCATTGCCGCCGATCCGTGCGTGGCAGAAGCCCGCCGTGCCGAACATGACCGGTACCGCGCTCGCCTATCGTCCTGCCGGTGCGCTCGAAAAGGGTGGCCACCGTGCCGCCGCGACGGGCGATTACGAAGCTTGGACGCCCGAAGGGTGATCATGCGCTGGCTCGCCGCGGCCGTGTTGGTCGTGGCGTTGGCGGTGGGCGGCTGGTTCGGATACCGCGCGCTCACGACGCCCGCGACGAAGGTCGCTGCGGTCCAGCAGGACCTGCCAGGCGCTGACGAGCAGGGCAATTCCTCGATAGAGACGATCGATACCGGTGCCGCGGCCGTCGCCAATGGCGGCACGCCGATGGCGCAGCGCGTCGCGGTGCTCGGGCTGCTCAACAAGCGTAACGGTGAAACCCGCGAAGTGCGGCTTAAACCCGGCCAGGCGACGCGCATGGGCGACGTCGTGCTACGGTTGCGCGCGTGCGAACAGACCGCTCCGTGGGAGCAGGAGCAGCTAACCGGCGCGTTCGTGCAGGTGCTGGTGCGCGGCGTAGACACGCATTGGCGCCGGACCTTCTCCGGCTGGCTGTACAAGGAACGCCCCGCGCTAAACGCGGTCCAGCATCCGGTCTACGACGTCTGGACCAAGAGCTGCGCGATGACTTTCCCGGAAACCGGGCCGGATACCGCCCCCGATGCGGAAGCCTTGCCCGCCAAGCGATCGAGCGCGCGAAAGTCGCCGGCCGCCGAGGAGGCCCCGGCGCCGGAGGATGGCTTGAGCGCTCCCTCGAGTGCCGCACCCAGCAACGCGACATAGTCCTTGCGGTCGATCTCGATCGCGCCGAGCGAGGCGAGATGCGAGGTCTGGAACTGGCAGTCGAGTAGCGTGAACCCGCCCGTTCTCAGCCGCGCGACGAGGTGCGCGAGCGCGACCTTTGACGCGTCGGTGGCACGACTGACCATGCTTTCGCCGAAGAACGCGCGCCCGAGTGACAGGCCGTAGAGCCCCCCAACCAGCTTGCCGCCGTCCCAGCATTCGACCGAGTGCGCGAACCCCATCGCGTGCAGCGTCTGGAAGACGCGCTCTATGCCGTCGTTGATCCACGTCTCCGGGCGACCTTCGACGCTCTCGGCGCATAGCTGCACGACACGTTCGAACGCAGTGTCGACGGTGACCTGGAACCGGTCCGCGGCGATCGTCTTCCTCAGCGAGCGCGAGAGCTGGAACCCGTCGAGCGGCAGGACAGCGCGGCGGCGCGGCTCGACCCAGTACACGCTGGCGGCGTCGCGGCTGTCCGCCATCGGGAACACGCCGACCGAATAGGCGCCGAGCACGAGTTGCGGGTCTAAAACGTCGCTCATGGGGCGAGCCGGTGTTCGATCCGGCGCCAGAGGTCCGCAAACGCCTGCGAGGCGGCGGACTTCGGCGCGAACACGCCGACCGGCGCGCGCTTGACCGCCATCGACTCGATCCCGCTCGCCATCGGGATGACCGGCCAGTCGGGGTGGCGGGCCAGCGCCTCGGCATGCAGCGCGCGACGCTTGTCGACCATCACATGGACCGGGAGCAACGGCGTCCGGCCACCGAGATGCTGGACGACCGCGTCATACGCTCGGGTCGACAGCGGCGATGGGATGACGGGGATCACGATAAGATCGGCCGCGCGCATCACCTGGTCCGCGGTCTCTGTCAGCCCCGGCGGACAGTCGAGGATCACGCGGTCGTAGCCGGCGAGTTCGGACAGCAGCTTGGCGAGCCGCTTCTTCTTGTCCATCTCGTGGAATAGCTGGTCGAGCCCGCGCAGCGACGCGTCCGCCGCGATCAGGTCGAGATGCGGGTAGGCGGTCGGCCGCGCCTGCTTGGCGACCGCGACGTCCTTCGAGAACATCGCCTGCGCCTGATCGACTTTACCCCCGGCTCCATGGGGTCCGCCGAGCACCCAGGTGGACGCCGCCTGCGGGTCGAGATCCCAGAGCAGCGTCCGGCGCGCGGACAATGTCGCGGCGCACCACGCCAGGTTCACCGAAAGCGTCGTCTTTCCGACGCCACCCTTGAGGCTGTAGATCGCAACGGTTGCCATCAGACTAGCGTGCCGGTCCGCGGCGGTGAGGGCAAGAGTGTGCGGCGCAAAGAAAAACGGCCGGCGGATGATCCGCCAGCCGTTTCGTCATTCGTAAACGTAGAAACTTACGCGTGGCAGATCTGTGCCGACTTGCCGGGCGCGGTCAGCGTGACGCTCGATTCGTCGCCGGTCATCGACCAGCCGCCCTCGGCGGTCTTCGGCGAACCGGCAACGTCCGACTTCAGCGTCGTCGCGGGGCCGTCCTTCTTGGTCTTGACCACGGCCTGCTTGTCGCCTTGGAAGAACGTCACGTAGAGCAGGCTGTTGTCCTTGCAGCGCAGCGTCTTCTCGGACTTGATCGCGGGCGGCAGCTCGACCGGCGCGGCGTTGGCGAGCGTGTTCGCCATCGGATCTGGATTGCTATCCAGCACTTCGGGCGTAGCAGGCTTGGAGTTGCAGGCTGCCAGCACGAGCAGCGCGGCGACGGCGGTCATGGGGAGGATTTTCATAGCGGGATCTCGCTTCGCGCATGCAGCATGGAGCGTCAAGGCCTATGGTTTGCGGTACCATCGCCGAGCGACGAAAAGGGCAGTATGTATGACGGGTAAGATGTCAGAGTTCACTCGTGCAGCGGACGGTCCTGCTTGGCTACGTCATCCTGCGATTGAAGTCGTTCTTCGACCATCGCCAGCGGAGTCGCGATATGCGCGCCGATCAAGGTGTCGCCGACCGCTTCCATCAGGTCTGACGCTTCCGACAACAAGGCCAGAGCCTGCCGATACTGTTCCATCATCCCGCTCCCGCCAGTTTCGATCTTCCTAACATAGATCATATATTGGTTGTAATGAACACGACATGAAAAGCATGTCATCCACTTCGAGCGTTCGCGTCGGCGGCGTTTAATCGTGCAAACTTTCGCTCGCTTGCTCTGGGCGGGGCGCCACGCCACATAGCGCGCATGCACACGACACCCGACACGCTCGCTCTGATTGGCAATACACCGCTTGTTCGTCTGAGAGGTCCCAGCAAGGCGACCGGTTGCGATATCTTCGGCAAGTGCGAATATGCCAACCCCGGTGCATCGGTGAAGGATCGCGCGGCGCTGTTCATCGTCGAGGACGCGGAGCAGCGCGGAATGCTGCAGCCCGGCGGCACGATCGTCGAGGGGACGGCGGGCAATACCGGGATCGGCCTTGCGCTTGTCGCCAATGCGAAGGGCTACAAGACGATCATCGTCATGCCCGAGACGCAGAGTCGCGAGAAGATGGACACGTTGCGCGCGTTGGGTGCCGAACTGGTGCTGGTCCCCGCCGCCGCGTTCTCGTCGCCATGCCATTTTGTCCATACCTCGCGGCGGATCGCCGAGGAGACACCCGGCGCGATCTGGGCGAACCAGTTCGACAACACCGCCAATCGCCGCGCGCATATCGTCGGCACGGCGGAAGAGATCTGGGCCCAGATGGACGGGCGGATCGACGGCTTCACCTGCGCGGCAGGGACCGGCGGGACGATCGCCGGGGTCGGACTGGGGCTCAAGGCGAAGGACGAGTCGGTCTGCATCGCGCTCAGCGATCCACACGGCGCGGCGCTCTACAACTATTATGCGCATGGCGAACTGAAGGCGGAAGGCACGTCCGTTGCCGAGGGCATTGGGCAGGGGCGTATCACCGCCAACCTCGAAGGTGCGCCGATCGACACGCAATTCCGGATTTCCGACCAGGAAGGCTATGCCTGGGTCCGTCGCCTGCTCGACGAGGAGGGGCTCTGCCTCGGCCTGTCGTCGGGAATCAACGTCGCTGGCGCGGTGGCGCTGGCGAAGCATCTCGGACCCGGCAAGCGGATCGCGACGATCCTGTGCGACACCGGATTCCGCTATCTCTCGACGCTGTACGATCCCGAATGGCGCCAGGCGAAGGGTCTGGCTTGAGCGGTATGGTTCCCGAGAATCGACAGACGCGCGGCAGTCGGGTATCGAGGTGGGGCAAGATGAAGTCCTCCCACGAACCCTCCCAGACCATGCAGCGCATCAAGGTCGGCATGATCGGCCTCGCCGCGGTCGTGCTGCTGATCGGGCTCGCCAGCGCGATCATCGGTTCGACGAATCGCGAGCGGCCGGTGGCGACCGCGGGTACCGCGCAGGCAGATGTCGTGGCGAACATGGGCGTCTCGAACGTCACCGAAGCCGCCGGAGCGGGTGAGCCGCTTGCAGAGATGGGCGTCGCCCCAAGCGCCAACGCGCAGGCACCCGCGCAGTAATTGCCAGCATATACTGCGCCGCCTTGCTCCCCTCCCTGAAGGGGAGGGGCTGGGGGTGGGTTGGTTTCCGCACATTCGAACGCGGGTGGCTCGATCAGGCCGACCCACCCCCGACCCCTCCCTTCCAGGGAGGGGAGAGCGTTGCGCTGCGATGAGGTCTAACGGTCTTAGCTTGGCCTCCTGCAGGACCGGCGTTTCTCCTTAGCCCATCCCCGGAAATCCCCAGCCAGATCGTCGCGACCACCAAGTCACATCCAATTCGCACGCAAATCCCTCCGGACTGAGCGTCGAAACCGGCATCGAATCCGTCCAATCCCCAAAAATCCCGTTGCGTCCCCGAAGCGCTATGGTAGATGGAGGTTAATACAGGGGCATTTTCATCGTTCGCTGAAAACGCGACCGGGGCGCGACGATGGTCGTGTTTCGAGGCGGTGAAGCGTGCGCGCCAGTTCGAAGGGTTTTGGCGTGTCGGTACGGGGTCGCTATCAAGGAGACGGTATCGGCCTTGTCGACGACAAGGGCCGGGTAGCCATCCCTTCGGCACTCCGCACCACGCTTTCGGCGAATGCTCCCAAGGCGAACGGCAAGGACGGCGGCACCATCATCATCGGCGCGCATCAGAAGAATCGCTGCCTGGTCGCGTATGATCCCGGTTACGTCGACATCCTCGCCGAGCGCCTCGATCGCCGCGAATCCGAGAACACGTCCGAGAACGGCGAATACGACTACAACATCAAGCGCGCCGCCGCGTCGGGCGAAGCGGTACCGTTCGACGGCTCCGGTCGCTTCATCATGCCCGCGTTTTCGCGTTTCTACGCGGGTATCAAGGGCCATGCGTTCTTCTACGGCGTACTCGATTACATCGAGGTCTGGGACCCCGCGACGCTGATCGTCACCGACGGCATGCCCCCCGTCGTCAAGGAGATGGCGCGCTTCTACATGGCCGAGAAGGGGGTTCAGCTGTGAGCAGCCCCCCCGTTCTCGACACATCCGCGCCGCATATCCCCGTCCTGCTTGACGAAGTCCTGGCCGCGCTTTCCCCTGAGCCCGGCGAGACGATGGTCGACGGCACGTTCGGCGCGGGCGGCTATACGCTGGCGTTGCTCAAGTCGGGCGCGCGGATCGTCGCGTTCGACCGCGATCCAGACGCGATCGCCAATGGTCGCGCGATCGAGGAAGCCGAAGAAGGCCTGACGCTGATCGCCGCGGACTTCTCGGCGATGGCGTCCGAACTCGAATCGCGCGGGCTGGCACCGGTCGACGGGGTGACACTCGATATCGGCGTGTCGTCGATGCAGCTCGACCAGGCCGAGCGCGGCTTCTCGTTCCAGTCCGATGGCCCGCTCGACATGCGGATGGCGCAGGCCGGCATGTCGGCAGCGGATTTCGTCAACGAGGCGGACGAGAACGAGATCGCCGACGTGCTCTATCAATATGGCGACGAGCCCAAGTCGCGTCGCGTGGCCCGCGCGATCGTCGCGGCGCGCCCGCTGACCCGGACCGGCGAGCTGGCACACATCGTCCGCCGCGCGCTCGGCTACAAGGCGCACGACAAGAAGGACCCCGCGACCCGCGCGTTCCAGGCGATCCGGATCCACGTGAACCGCGAGCTTGGCGAACTCGCCGACGGGTTGCTTGCGGCCGAGCGCGTGCTGAAGCCCGGTGGCCGGCTCGCGATCGTGACGTTCCACAGCCTCGAGGACCGGATGGTGAAGCGCTTTCTGCGCACTCGTTCCGGCGGCTCGCCTTCAGGCTCCCGTCATCTTCCGCAGGTGAAAGCCGTTGCGGAACCTAGTTTTTCTCACGTCGGCCGCGGTGTTCGCGCCGGCGAGGCCGAGATCGCCCGCAACCCGCGTGCGCGCTCGGCGACATTACGGACGGCGCGGCGGACCTCCGCGCAACCTTGGACGGAAGAGGTGACGACATGACGGCGGCGTATCGGATGAAGGGTGTGGGCTGGTTCGGGGGCTGCGTGGCCGTCGTGCTCGGTTTCTACCTCGTGTCGCTGCAGGTCGCCGCCGAGCGCAAGAAGCTGGAGGCGGTCAATGGTCAGATACGCTCCGCGCAGCGCGACATCCGTGCGCTCGAGACCGAGTTCGACACGCGGGGCAACCTTGCGCAGCTCGAGCGCTGGAACGGCGACACGCTGGCGCTGTCGGCGCCGACGGCGGGGCAGTTCGTCGTGAGCGAGGCTGCGCTCGCGGCGCTCGACGTCAACAGCCTGCGCGCGGACGGGGTCCAGACCGCCGCGCTGCTCGTGCCGTCGGGGGCGGGGTCCGTCGTCTCCACGTCGATCGTGCCGGTGACCGCCGCTCCTGCCGTGGTGAAGCTTGCTCCCGTCCAGATGGCGCAGGTTAGCGCACCGCGTGCGATGAACGTCGCGATCCAGGCCGCGTCGAAGACCGCGCTCAAGCCGGTCGTGATCCGCGCGTCGGTGTCGACGCCGCGCTCGGCCGAGGCCGCACTCGTCCGCGCCGCCAAGACCGAGCGCCTCGCTGCCGTCGCTAAGGTCCGGCCGCAGGCGGTCGCGATGCTCGACCGGAAGCTGCTGTCCGACACGACGCTGGGTGACATCATGAGCGGCGCCCGCTCCGAGAGCCGTAAGCGGCGGTGACCGCGTTGGTCGCCCGGCCTGTTTCGCAACAACGTAGCGCCAACCAGCGTCATGCACTGGTGGCGACGGCGCACACGCGCCTGATGATGCTGATGTTCCTGTTCGGAGCAGCGGTGCTGGTAGTGGTCGGACGGCTCGGGATGCTGGCGGTGCAGGCGTCGCTCGCCGATCCGCAGGCGCGCTCGGCGGCGATCGCCGCGCGTGGCGACATCGTCGATCGCAATGGCGCGCCGCTCGCGCGGACGATCGATGCGTGGACGATCGCGGTGCACCCGAAGAAGCTGATCGGCGATCCGACCGAGATCGCCAGCAAGCTTGCCGCGCTGATGCCCGAGGCGGGCGACCAAGCGCATTATTATGCGCTGCTGACGTCGGGCAAGAGCTTCATCTATCTCCAGCGGCGCGCGTCGCCGGCGCTGGTCGAGCAGGTCAACGCGATCGGCGAGCCCGCGATCGTGTTCGACCGCGATACGCAGCGGCTTTATCCGCAGTCGACGATGGCGGCGCACGCGCTCGGCTTCCTGTCGACCGCGGGCCACGGCATGAGCGGGATGGAGCGTGTCCTCGACGAGCGGCTGACCAATCCTGCGCTCAACGGCACGCCTGTCGCGCTGTCGCTCGATAACCGCGTCCAGGCTGCGATGGAGAGCGAACTAGGTCGCGCGATGACGACCTTTTCCGCGCGTGGTGCTGGCGGCATCGTCCTCGACGTGGCGACCGGCGAAGTGATCGCGATGGTCTCGTTGCCGACGTTTAACCCCAACCGCGTTGGCATGTCGGGCAGCGAACAGCTCCGCAACATCACGACCCAGAGCGTGTTCGAGCTCGGCTCGACGTTCAAGCCGATCACGATGGCGACCGCGATGGATACCGGCGTCGTGACGTCGTTCGCGCGGCGCTTCGATGCGACGCATCCGCTCCAGGTCGGGCGTTTTACGATCCACGACGAGCGCGGCGATCCGAAGCGCTGGCTGAACATGGCCGAGACGCTGATCTATTCGTCCAACATCGCCACCGCACGTGTGGCCGACGAGGTCGGGCCCGCGAAGATGCAGGCGATGTTCAAGAAATTGGGCTTCGATACCAAGCCCGATATCGAACTGCGCGAGAAGGGCCGTCCGTTGTGGCCGAAATACTGGGCGCGGACGACGACGATGACCACCGCCTACGGGCACGGCATCGCGGTCACCCCGCTCCATCTGGCGAGCGCGTATGCGGCGCTGGTCAACGGCGGGATCTGGCGGCCGGCGACGTTGCTGAAGGTCGCGCCAGGTCATGCGGTTGCCGGTCGTCGCGTCATCAGCGAGCAGACCAGCGCGCGGATGCGGCAGATGCTGCGGCTGATCGTGCAGCGCGGCACGGGTCGCAAGGGCGATGCGCCGGGCTACCGTGTGGGCGGCAAGACCGGCACGGCCGAGGCGGCGGTCTCGGGTGGCTATGATCATTCGCGCAACGTGGCGACGTTTGCCGCGGCATTCCCGATGGATGCGCCGCGCTATGTCGTGCTGGCGATGCTCGATTCGCCGCTGGGCACGAAGGAAACCGCCGGTTGGAAGACGGCGGCGTGGAATACCGCGCCGGTGGTCGGCCGGACGATCTCGCGCGTCGGTGCGATCCTGGGCGTGGTGCCCGACGCGCACCGCGATATCGACGAGTCTGACATCCTGCCGACTTTGTGGCAGGACCCGTCGCGTACACAGCCGACCGGGCAATGAGGACTATTGCATGAAACTCGCAGCGCTGACCGACGGGACGGAAGAGGCGCAGGTGACGGGGTTCGCGATCGATCACCGCAAGGTCGCGCCGGGCACGGTGTTCGGCGCGTTCGAAGGCGCGCGCGTCAATGGCGAGGATTTTATCGAGGACGCGATCCGCTCGGGCGCGATCGCGGTGGTCGCGCGGCCGGGGCTGACGGTCGAGGGCGCCACCTACATTGCCGATGAAAATCCCCGGGAGCGGTTCGCGCAACTGGCCGCAAAGTTCTTCGCGCCCTTTCCCGAGACGTCGGTGGCGATTACCGGGACCAACGGGAAGACGTCGTGCGTCGAGATGACGCGGCAGCTGTGGCGGATGGCCGGGTTTCATGCCGCCTCGATCGGCACGCTGGGCGTCACGACCGCCGACGAGCGTGTGACGACCGGGCTGACGACGCCGGATGTGGTGACGTTCCTGTCGAATGTGGCTGGGCTTGCGCGAGAGGGTGTGACGCACCTCGCGTTCGAGGCGTCGAGCCACGGCCTGACGCAGTATCGGACCGAGGGGCTGAAGGTTACCGCGGCGGCGTTCACGAACCTCAGCCGCGATCACCTCGACTATCACGGCGACATGGCCGCGTATTTCACCGCCAAGATCCGGCTGTTCTCCGAAGTGCTCTCGCCGGACGGCGCAGCGGTGGTCTGGGCGGACGATCCCCAATCGGCACGCGTGATCGATTTGGCGCGCGAGCGTGGCAACCGGCTGATCACGGTCGGGACGCAGGGCGAGACGCTGCGGCTAGTGAGCCGCGATCCGACCTTGCTGGGGCAGGGTCTGACGATTGAGGCCGAGGGCCAGACGTACACGGTAACCCTCCCACTGATCGGCGCATACCAGGCGGCCAACGCGCTGGTATCGGCCGGGCTCGTGATCGCCACAGGAGGGGACGTGGCCGCGACGATCGCCAACCTCGCGCGGCTGCAGCCGGTGCGAGGGCGGCTGGAGCGTGCGGTGATCGCGAAATCCGGTGCGCCGGTGTACGTGGATTACGCGCATACCCCAGACGCTCTCGAAGCAGCAATCGCCGCGCTCAAACCCCATGCAGGCGGCAAACTGATCGTGGTATTCGGCGCAGGCGGCGATCGCGACACCGGCAAGCGCGAGACGATGGGACAGGTCGCGGTCCAACATGCCGACCGCGTGATCGTGACCGACGACAATCCCCGGACCGAGGACGCGCGCGCGATCCGGTGCGACGTCCTGAAGGGCGCGCGGGGGGCCGAGGAAATTGGCGATCGACGGGCGGCGATCGGCGCGGCGGTGCGAGAGGCCGGTCCCGAGGATATCGTGCTGATCGCCGGCAAGGGCCACGAACAGGGCCAGATCGTCGGCGACATGGTCCTCCCCTTCGACGACGTGACCGTCGCGCGGGAGTGCGCGGCGTGAGTGTGGCTACATCTTCATTCCCCTCCCGCTTGCGGGAGGGGCTAGGGGAGGGTGCGATGTACGTACTGGCGTCCGGCCTGTTTGGTCAGCCCCTCCCCCGACCCCTCCCGCAAGCGGGAGGGGAGCAGTGAGTCTCTGGACTTCTGCGGAGATCGCGGCCGCTACTGGGGGCGCGGCTTCTAGTGATTTCTTCGTCACTGGCGTTGCGTTTGATTCGCGCGAAGTCGGCCCCGGCGACCTCTTCGTCGCGATGAAGGGCGAAGCCAGCGACGGCCACCTCTTCCTCGACCAGGCGTTTGCACAGGGCGCGGCGGGGGCGATCGTTTCGGAGGCTTGCGACCATCCGCATGTTCTCGTGGCGGACAGTTTCGTCGCGCTCCAAGCCCTCGGCCGCGCCAGCCGCGCACGTACCACCGCGAAGATCATCGGCGTCACCGGCTCCGTCGGCAAGACCAGCGCCAAGGAGGCCCTGTTCGCCTGTCTCGACCGCGCATCTCCCGGCGAGGTGCATCGCTCGGTCAAGAGTTACAACAACCACACCGGCGTGCCGCTGAGCCTCGCCCGGATGCCGCGCGACGCGAAATTCGGTGTGTTCGAGATGGGGATGAACCATGCCGGCGAACTCGCCGAGCTGACCCAGCTCGTCCGGCCGCACATCGCGATGATCACGGCGATCGCGCCTGCGCATACCGCGTTCTTTCCCGACGAGAGCGCGATCGCGGACGCCAAGGGCGAGATCTTCGCCGGGCTCGAACCGGACGGAACGGCGATCGTCCCCTACGACAGCCCTCACCGCGACCGCCTGCTCGGACACGCCGCGCCGCACGCCGCGCACATCGTCACGTTCGGCAGCGAGAAGGGCGCCGACATCCGCGCGATCGAGGCGATGCGCCTGCCGACCGGCGGCACGTTCGTCACCGCACGAATGGGGCAGGGCGCCGAGCACGAACTGAGCTTCACGATCGCGCAGCCCGGCGCGCACTGGGTGTCGAACGCGCTCGGCGTGCTGGCGTGCGTGCAGGTGGCCGGCAGTGATCTTGGATTGGCGGGGCTGGCACTTGCCGAACTCGGTGGCCTGCAAGGCCGTGGCGCGCGGTCGCTGGTCACCGTCGGCGAAGGCCAGGCGCTGGTGATCGACGAGAGCTACAACGCCAACCCCGCCTCGATGCGCGCGACGCTCAGCGTCCTCGGCCACGAGCCCGGTCGTCACATCGCGGTACTCGGCGAAATGCGCGAGCTTGGCGAGGGCTCCGACGACTATCATGCAGCCCTTGCCGAGCCGATCCTCGCCGCGCGCGTCGAAATGGCGCTGCTCGTCGGTGAAGCGATGGCGCCGTTAGCGCAGGTGCTTGAGGGGCAGATCGAAACCGTTCATGTGAGCGACGCTGCGGCCGCGCTCGCGTCGTTACGGACGTTCCTGGCGCCGGGCGATGTCGTGCTCGTCAAGGGATCGAACGGGGTGGGGCTCGCCCGCGTCGTGGCGGGTCTCCAGGCTGGCCTCAAAGGCGGGATTAACTGAATGTTGTACTGGCTCGCCGAGCATCTGGGGTTTCCCGGCCTGCTGAACCTCATCCGTTACCAGACGGTGCGGACCGGCGGTGCCGTCGCAACCGCGTTGATCATCGGCCTGATCATCGGGCCGAAGTTCATCGGCTGGTTGCGTGTGCGGCAGGGCAAGGGCCAGCCGATCCGCGCCGACGGCCCGCAGACGCATCTGGCGAAGCGCGGCACGCCGACGATGGGCGGGCTGATGATCCTGACCTCGATGTGCCTAGCGATCTTCCTGTGGATGGACCTGAGCAACCCGTACGTCTGGGCGTGCCTGTTCGTCACGCTCGGCTTCGGGACGATCGGGTTCCTCGACGACTACGACAAGGTGCGCAAGGCAAGCACCGCGGGGATCAGCGGCCGCACGCGGTTGCTGCTCGAGTTCATCATCGCCGGTGTCGCCGCGACGATCATCATGTCGCAGAACGGCCCGCATCTGTATTTGCCGTTCACGTCGCGCATGTACCTCGACCTGGGCTGGTTCTTCCCGGTGTTCGCCGCCTTCACGATCGTGTCGTTCGGCAATGCGGTGAACCTCACGGACGGGCTCGACGGGCTGGCGACGATGCCGGTGATCATCGCCAGCGTCGCGTTCATGGTGATCGTGTACCTGGTCGGGAACGTGAAGTTCGCAGATTATCTCGGCATTCCGCACGTTCCGCGTGCTGGTGAACTGGCGATCTTCTGCGGGGCTATCGTGGGCGCGGGGCTCGCGTTCCTGTGGTTCAATGCGCCGCCCGCCGCGGTGTTCATGGGCGATACCGGGAGCCTCGCGCTTGGCGGCGCGCTGGGGACGATCGCGGTCGTCGCGCATCACGAGATCGTGCTGGGGATCATCGGCGGGCTGTTCGTGATCGAGGCGCTGTCGGTGATCATCCAGGTGTTCTTCTACAAGCGCACCGGCAAGCGCGTGTTCCGGATGGCGCCGATCCATCATCATTTCGAACAGCTCGGCTGGGCCGAGGCGACCGTCGTGATCCGCTTCTGGATCATCGCGCTGGTGCTGGCGCTGGTCGGCCTCTCGACGTTGAAGCTGCGGTGATTATTGCGAAGGCCTGGCGCGGGAAACGCTATGCGGTGCTGGGGCTGGCGCGGTCGGGGGCTGCGACCGTGCGGGCGTTGGTGGCCGGAGGGGCGAGCGTGGTCGCGTGGGACTCCGACGAGGCGAAGCGCGACGCAATCCTCCCCGGTACGGGGAGGGGGACCAGCTCTGCTGGTGGAGGGGGGGCTGTTCCAGGCGTTGCGCTTGCGGATGCCCCCCTCCACCACCAGCCTGCGGCTGGCGGTCCCCCTCCCCGTGCCGGGGAGGATTTGATCGTCGCGCCATTGGAGGATCTATCGGAGTTCGACGCACTCGTCGTGTCGCCTGGGGTGCCCCTCAACACGCATCCACTCGCCGCAACCGCGCGCGCAGCCGCCGTGCCCGTGATCGGCGACATCGAACTCTTCGCGCAGGCTCGCGCAGACCTCCCCCCGCACAAGGTCGTCGGCATCACCGGGACCAATGGCAAGTCCACCACCACCGCGCTCGTCCACCACATCCTCAAGACCGCCGGCATTCCCACGCTGATGGGCGGCAATATCGGCCTGCCGATCCTCGAACAGGAAGCGCTCAGCGAGGGGGGCGTCTACGTGCTCGAACTGTCGAGCTACCAGATCGACCTGACGCAGACGCTCGATTGCGACGTCGCGGTGCTGCTCAACATCACGCCGGATCATCTCGACCGGTACGAAGGCTTCGAAGGCTATGCGGCATCCAAGGCGCGGCTGTTCGCGATGCAGTCGGCCGAGCATGAAGCCGTCATCGGCATCGGCGACGCGCCGTCCGCGCAGATCGCGCGCGGGCTGTCGGCGAAGGGCGAGCATTTGACCAAGATCGCCCCGGGCGTGTGCATGGACCAGAGCAACTGGCCGACGCTCCAAGGCCCGCACAACGCCCAGAACGCGCTCGCCGCGATCGCCGTGGTCAAGGCGCTGGGCGTGAGTGAGGTCGATATCGACCGCGGCCTCGCGAGTTTCACGGGCCTGCCGCACCGCATGGAGCAGATCGCCTCGTACGCCGGCGTCGCCTATGTCGACGACAGCAAGGCGACCAATCCCGAGAGCACCGCGCCGGCGCTGGCCGCGTTCGACCGCGTCCACTGGATCGTCGGCGGCCGCGCGAAGGGCGACGATCTCGATGCCTGCAAGCCCGCCTTCGGCCACGTCGTCCACGCCTACACGATCGGCGAGGCTGGCCCGAAATTCGCTGAGATCCTGAAGGACTCCATGCCCGTCGATAACGTCGGCACGCTCGACGCAGCGGTCCGCATTGCCGCCGCAAACGCCAAGCCCGGCGACACTGTTTTGTTATCCCCCGCCTGTGCTAGCTTCGACCAGTTTTGCGATTACGAAGCGCGCGGGGCGGCGTTCCGCGCTGCGGTGGAGTCGCTGGCATGACCGATATCCGCGCTGGAACCATTGATATGGGCACACCGAAGACCAGCATCGTCGCGAAGATGAAGCGGCGCGGCGGGCGGGGCGATCAGTCGCCGCTCGGCACATGGTTCTGGGATATCGACCGGATGCTGCTGTTGCTGACGCTGTTCCTGATCGCGATCGGCCTCATCGCGGTGGCGGCGGCGTCGCCGGCGAGCGCGGTCCGCTATTCGGGCGAGCACCACAAGATCGCGCCGCTCTACTATTTCTGGCGGCAGCTGATGTGGGTCGGCGTTTCGCTGCCGGTGCTGTTCGGCGTGTCGATGATGCCGGTGTCGATGGCGCGGCGGATGGCGATCGGCGGGTGCGCGCTGTTCGTGCTGATGCTGATGGTGACGCCATTCATCGGGGTCGAGGCGAACGGTGCGCGACGATGGCTCGGCGTCGGGTTCGCGCAGTTCCAGCCTTCTGAGTTCCTGAAACCGCTGTTCATCGTCACGGTCGCGTGGCTGTTGTCGCTGCGTGCGAAGGATGCCGAGCTGCCGACCGTGCTGATCACCGGCGCGATGACTGCGGGAGTCGCGGTGCTGCTGATGTTGCAACCCGATTTCGGCCAGACGATCATCTTCTGCTCGGTCTGGATGGCGCTGCTGATGATCGCGGGGACGCCGGCCAAGGTGATGCTCGGCCTCGTCGCTATGGCGCCGGCGGGGCTGATCGCCGCGTATGTCTTCTACGGCGTGGCGCGGTCGCGGATCGATGCGTTCCTGTTTCCCGGCGTCGAGGGCGAGGGCGCAGGCGACCATTTCCAGACGAATGCGGCGCATAATACGCTGACCGCGGGCGGCTGGACCGGGACGGGGCCGGGCGCGGGTGCGGCGAAATTTGGGCTGCCCGAGGCGCATACCGATTACATCTTCTCGGTGATCGGCGAGGAATTCGGGCTGATCGCATGCTCGGTGATCGCGGTGATCTTCTTGGCGATCGTCGTGCGCGTGTTCGTCAAGTTGCTGGACGAGCAGGACGAATTCAAGCTGCTCGCCTCCGCGGGCCTCGCCACGCAGTTCGGCGCGCAGGCGCTGGTGAGCATGGCGGTCAACACCGGCCTCGCGCCGTCTAAGGGTATGACGCTGCCGTTCATCAGCTATGGCGGATCGTCGATGATCGCGTTGTCGGTCGGCATGGGGTTGCTGCTGGCGTTTACCCGGCGCAATCCGTTTCTCACGCGGAGCCCCTATGTCGTCCGCTGGAGTGGTGAATGAGTAAGCATTATGTCCTCGCAGCCGGTGGGACCGGGGGACACATGGTCCCGGCAGCGGCGCTCGCGGCCGAACTGACCAAGCGCGGCCACCGTGTCGCGCTGGTCAGCGACGCGCGCGGCGTGCGGTTTCCGGGGCTGTTCGAGGATATCCAGACGCATGTCCTGCCGGCGGGACGCTTTACCGGCGGGCCGCTCGGCTGGGCGCGGGCCACGCGGGAGATGTGGCGCGGGCGGGCGATGGCGCGCGAGCTGTACCGGACGTTCAAGCCCGCCGCGGTGATCGGCTTCGGTGGCTATCCTGCATTGCCGGCATTGCTCGCGGCGTTCGCGGACAAGATTCCGACTGCGGTGCACGAGCAGAACGCGGTGCTGGGGCGCGTGAACCGCTTCGTCGCGGGGCGCGTCGACGCGATCGCGACCTCGTCCGAGCCGACCGAGCGCCTCGCGCCGAAGCTGCTGGGCAAGGCGCATCTGGTCGGCAATCCGGTGCGCGAGGCGGTGCTGGCGTTGCGCTCGCGACCGTATCCGCTGCTAGAGGAGGACGGGATCTTCCGTGTGCTCGTGACCGGCGGGAGCCAGGGAGCGAGCATCCTGTCGCAGGTCGTGCCCGATGGTCTGGCGATGCTCCCGGTGACGTTCCGGCGGCGGTTGCAGGTGACGCATCAGGCGCGGATCGAGGATATCGACGCGGTTCGCGCCAAGTACGCCGAGCATCATATTCCGGCCGAGCTGGCGACGTATCTGCCCGATATGCCCGAGCAACTGGCGTGGGCGCATCTGGTCATCGCACGTGCGGGCGCTTCGACGATTTCGGAACTTACCGCGGCGGGGCGTCCGGCGATTTTGGTGCCTCTGCCGGGCGCAACCGACGATCACCAGACCGTGAACGCGCGCGAGATCACGCGGGCGGGCGGTGCGCGAACGATCGCGCAAGGAGACTTTACCGCAGTGGAACTGGCCAAGCAGATGCAGAAACTCGGGCTCGATCCGGCGGCGTTGCAGAACGCGGCGGGGCGTGCGCGCAGTTGCGGGCGGCCGAACGCGGCGAGCGATCTGGCGGATCTGGTCGAGAGCCTAGACGCACCGTTGTCGCGCATTCCGGTCGGTGTGCCCTCCAAGCCCAAGGCGCAGTTCGCATGAAGGGCGTCGCAACGGATATCGGCACGATCCACTTCGTCGGGATCGGCGGGATCGGCATGTCGGGCATCGCCGAGGTGATGAAGAACCTCGGCTACCGCGTGCAGGGCTCGGACGTCGCCGAGGGCTATGTCGTGCAGGGGTTGCGCGACAAGGGCATCCCGGTCGCGATCGGCCATGCGGCGTCGAACATCGGCGACGCCGCGGTGGTGGTAGTGTCGACCGCGATCGTGCGTTCGAACCCGGAGGTCGAGGCGGCGCTCAATGCGCGCGTGCCGGTGGTGCGGCGGGCGGAAATGCTCGCCGAACTGATGCGCCTGAAGTCGACCGTCGCGGTCGCGGGTACGCACGGCAAGACCACGACGACCTCGATGGTCGCGGCATTGCTCGATGCCGGCGGCGTCGATCCGACCGTCATCAACGGCGGGATCATCAACTCGTACGGCTCGAACGCGCGACTGGGTGCGAGCAACTGGATGGTGGTCGAGGCGGACGAGAGCGACGGCAGCTTCCTGCGGCTCGACGGGACGATCGCGGTGGTCACCAACATCGATCCCGAGCATCTCGACCATTACGGCTCGTTCGACGCGGTGAAGGATGCGTTCGTCGAGTTTGTCGAGAACGTGCCATTCTATGGCGCGGCGCTGCTGTGCCTCGATCATCCGGAGGTGCAGGGGATCCTGCCGCGGGTGCGTGACCGCCGGGTCGTGACGTACGGCTTCTCGGCGCAGGCGGATGTGCGCGGCGTCGAGGTCACGCCGATCCCGGGCGGCAACCGCTTCGATTGCGTGGTGCGCGCGCGTGATGGCGCCACGCGGACGATCGCGGGAATCGAGATGCCGATGCCGGGGCGGCACAACGTGCAGAACGCGCTGGCGGCGATCGGGGTGGCGCTGGAACTCGGGATTGCGGACGCGACGATCCAGCAGGGGTTCGCCAAGTTCGACGGCGTGAAGCGGCGCTTCACCAACGTCGGCGAAGTCGACGGCGTGACGATCATCGACGATTACGGCCATCACCCGGTGGAGATCCGCGCGGTGCTGGCGGCAGCGCGCGAGGGCGTGAAGGGTCGTGTGATCGCGGTCGTGCAACCGCATCGGTATTCGCGTCTCGGCAATCTGATGGAGGATTTCCAGACTGCGTTCAACGATGCGGATCGCGTGCTGGTGACGCCGGTCTACGCGGCGGGTGAAGCGCCTGTGGAGGGTGTCGATGCGGCGGCTTTGGTCGAGGGGTTGAAGCGGCGCGGGCACCGGTTCGCGGGTGTGGTCGCGGATGCGGATGCGCTGGCGGTGGAGTTGGCGGCGACGATCGAGGCTGACGACATGGTCGTTTGCCTCGGGGCTGGCGACATTACGAAGTGGGCGGCCGGGTTGGCCGATGCGATCGCTGCCGAACGCGGGAAGGTGCTGGCGTGAGTGGCGCGTCGCAAATCCTCCCCGGCACGGGGAGGGGGACCATGCAAGGCATGGTGGAGGGGGGCGTCCACGAGCGTAACGCTTCTGGCAGCGCCCCCTCCACCGCCTTTGGCGGTCCCCCTCCCCGTGCCGGGGAGGATTTGCGTGGGTCTCTGACGGCTAACGGCAGTCTGGCGGACTTTATCTGGTTTCGTACCGGTGGCCCGGCGGAGTGGCTGGTGCGGCCTGCGGATGTCGAGGATCTGGCGGGGTTGCTGAAGACTCTCGATCCTGCGACGCCGGTGCTGCCGGTCGGGGTCGGCTCGAACCTGATCGTGCGGGACGGTGGTGTGCCGGGCGTCGTGGTGAGGCTTCCCAAGGCAATGGCCAAGGTTTCAGTGCAGGATGGCCGCGTGCGAGCAGGGGCAGGGGCGATGGGGATTACCGTTTCCAGCGCCGCGCGGGACGCTGGCATTGCCGGGCTTGAGTTTCTGCGTGGGATTCCGGGAACAGTCGGGGGTGCGGTTCGAATGAACGCTGGCGCTTATGGACGGGATGTCAGCGATATTCTGGTCGAGGCTACCGTGGTTACGCGGGAGGGTTCGGTCGAAGTCTGGTCCGCGGAGAAACTCGGGTTCACCTATCGTCACTCGGACCTGCCCGCGGGCGCAGTCGTGGTCGAAGCGGTGTTCTCCGGTACGCCCGGCGAGCCAGCCGTGATCGGTGCGGAGATGGACCGGATCGCCGCCGAGCGCGAGGCTTCGCAGCCTCTCCGTTCGCGCACGGGTGGGTCGACGTTCAAGAACCCCGAGGGGCACAAGGCGTGGGCGTTGATCGACGCGGCCGGGTGTCGGGGGCTGACTCGCGGCGACGCGCAGGTCAGTGAGAAGCATTGCAATTTCCTGCTGAATCTCGGGTCCGCGTCGAGCGCGAAGATCGAGGCGCTTGGTGAAGAGGTACGGGATAGAGTGAAGGCGCATTCGGGGGTGACGTTGGAATGGGAAATCCAGCGGGTTGGTGAGTACCTCCCCTCCCGCTTGCGGGAGGGGGCGGGGGAGGGCGGTCTGGATACCGGCATCTCCCATCAACCCCTCCCCCGACCCCTCCCGCAGGCGGGAGGGGAGCAGTGAGCGCGCCACTTCACATCGCGGTCCTGATGGGCGGCTGGTCGGCGGAGCGTGAGGTGTCGCTGATGTCGGGTAACGGCTGTGCGGACGCGCTGGAGTCGCTCGGGCACCGGGTTACGCGGATCGATATGGGGCGGGATGTTGCCGCCAAGCTCGCCGAGGCCGAGCCTGATCTTGTGTTCAACGCGCTGCATGGGACGCCGGGGGAAGACGGTTCAGTGCAGGGGCTGCTCGATCTGATGGGGTTGCGCTACACGCATTCCGGCCTCGCCACGTCGGTGATTGCGATCGACAAGGTGCTGACCAAGCTGCTGCTCGTGCCCGCGGGCGTGCCGATGCCGGGTGGGCGGATCGTCAAGTCGGCGGATTTGTTCGAGAGCGATCCGATGGCGCGGCCCTACGTGCTGAAGCCGGTCAACGAGGGCTCCTCGGTTGGCGTGGCGATCGTCACCGACAGCGGCAATTACGGCAATCCGATTTCGCGCGACAGCGTCGGGCCGTGGGGAGAGTTCGAGGAATTGCTCGCCGAGCCGTATATTCGTGGGCGTGAGCTGACGACCGCGGTGCTCGGCGGCAAGGCACTGGGCGTGACCGAGTTGAAGCCCAAGAGCGGCTGGTACGATTACGACGCGAAATACACCGACGGAATGACCGTTCACGTCTGCCCGGCGGAGATTCCCGACGAGATCACCGACGCGTGCAAGAGCCTCGCGCTCGAAGCGCACCGGTTGCTCGGCTGCAAGGGCGCGTCGCGGTCGGACTTCCGTTGGGATGACGAGCGCGGCGTCGACGGGCTGTTCCTGCTCGAGGTGAACACGCAGCCGGGGATGACGCCGCTGAGCCTCGTGCCCGAACAGGCGCGGCATATCGGCATGAGCTATGCCGAGCTGGTCCAGGCGATCGTCGATGAGGCGCTTCAGGATCATCCTTCCCCATGAGCCGCACGATCAAGCGCGGTCCGCCGCCCAAGCGGCCCGCCCCGCGGCGTAAAGTCGCGGTCAAGAAGGTGTCGGCGATGGACCGGCTGGTCGGGATGCTCCCGGTCAGCGAGGACACGCTTCGGAAAATCGCGACGTGGTCGATCCTCGGCGCGGGCGGCGCGGTGGCGATCGCGGCGGCGACGTGGGTCGGCATTCCCGGCATGATCGGCGCGGCGGTGGCCGAGGGCGCCGGGCGCGCTGGCTTCAAGGTCGAGCAGATCGAGGTGACGGGCCTCAAGCGGATGGACCGGATGTCGGTCTATGCGGTCGCGCTGGAGGACAAGCAGAACCAGACGTCGATGCTGTCGGTCGACCTGGAAGCGGTGCGGCAGAAACTGCTGCGCTATGGCTGGATCGCGGACGCGCATGTGTCGCGGCGGCTGCCGAATACGATGCTGGTCGATATCGTCGAGCGCACGCCCGCGGCGGTATGGCAGGACAATGGCCAACTCACGCTGATCGATTCGTCCGGCGTGCTGCTGGAGCCGGTCCAGCCCGACGCGATCCCGAACTTGCCGCTGGTGATCGGGCCGGGCGCGGATCGGCAGGAGGCGTCGTACCAGACGCTGCTCGCCGCCGCGCCTGCGCTGAAGCCGCGCGTGAAGGCGGCGACCTGGGTCGGTAATCGGCGCTGGGACCTGACGTTCGAGAGCGGCGAGACGTTGGCGCTGCCGGAAGACGGTGCACCTCGTGCGCTGGTGAAGTTCGCTGAACTGGATGGGGCGAGGCCGCTGCTGGGGCGCGGCTGGATCCGGTTCGACATGCGCGATCCGACCAAGCTGGTCGCGCGCAAGCCGGGCGCGAGCCTGGCGCACAGCGTCGACGTGCCAGCACCGACCAGCGTGCCAACGGCAGGCGAGACTGCGAATACTCCGTCGCAAACGGCGGGCGCGAACGTAACGGGCGGGGAGGGATGACATGGCTAAGGTGGCACCGGAAGGGCTGATCACGGCGCTCGATATCGGGTCGTCGAAGGTTTCGGCGATGATCGCGCAGAAGGGGGACGGCGGCGAGCTGATCGTGCTCGGCACCGGGCAGCGCGAGAGCCGCGGCGTCAAGCGCGGCTATATCGCCGACATGGCGACGACCGAGGCGGCTGTGCGCGAGGCGGTCGAGCAGGCCGAGCGGATCGCCGGGATCAACATCGAGAATGTCTGGGTCGGATTCTCGGCCGGCGGGCTCGTGTCCGACGTCGCCGAGGTCGAGTTCGAACTGGGCGGCCACCGTGTCGAGCAGCAGGATATCGACGCGTTGCTCGCCGCGGGGCGCAACTCGATCGATCCGCAGGGCCGCATGGTGCTCCACGCGCAGCCGGCGCTCTATACGCTCGACGGGCTGACGGGGGTGAAGACGCCACTCGGTTTGCATGCCGACCGGCTTGGGGTGCACATCCATGTCGTCGCCGCGGATGGTTCGCCGGTGCGCAACCTCGATCTCTGCGTGCGGTCGGCGCATCTCGAAGTGAAGTCGATCATCGCCTCGCCGGTCGCGACCGGGCTCGCCTGCCTCAGCGACGAGGAGCGCGAGCTTGGCGTCGCGCTGGTCGAGATGGGGGCGGGGATCACCAACGTGTCGCTGTTCGCAGGGGGCATGCTGGTCGGGCTGACCTCGATCCCGATCGGTGCGCAGGACATTACGGATGATATCGCCAGCGCGTTCGGCACGCGGCGGCAGAATGCCGAGCGGATGAAGTGCTTCCATGGCTCGGCGAATGCGTCGCCGCGCGACAATCACGACATGATCCCGGTCATGCCGATCTCCGCGGAGGACGGCGCGGGCGAGGGCGCGCAGATCACCAAGGCGCAGCTGATTGGCGTGATCCGCCAGCGGCTCGAGCATCAGATGGGTGAAGTGCGCAATGCGCTCACCAAGCTGAAGTTCGAGGGGCCGGTCGGGCGTCAGGTCGTGCTGACCGGCGGTGGTGCCGAGCTGAAGGGCATCGCCGACTATGCGCAACAGGCGCTTGGGCGGTCGGTGCGGATCGGTCGACCGCGTGGTCTGACCGCGCTGCCGGAAGCGCATGGCGGACCGGCGTTCGCGACGCTAGCGGGGTTGGCTTTCTATGCGGCGACCAACCCGATCGACCTTCGCGGGCTCGCGCCGCAGCGGACGACGGTGCATCGGCCAAAGGGTATGGGCATGATGCGCAAGTTGATTCAGGCGGCACGCGCGAATTATTAAGAGTTTCGAGGGCGCTGGCGTTATTTCGGCTGGAACAGGCCGTGACGTTGGTGCAGACAGATTAATCAGGGGCCCGGCCGTAGCGTATCTACCGGGTTGTGCGGAGAACGGCGATGAGCATCGAATTCCTTAGTCCCGAAGTGGACGATCTGGCCCCCCGCATCGCGGTGATCGGCGTCGGCGGCGCGGGCGGCAACGCGATCGCCAACATGATGCGGGCCGACGTCCAGGGCGTCGACTTCCTCGTGGCGAACACCGACGCGCAGGCGTTGAAGCAGTCCACCGCACCGCAGCGGATTCAGCTCGGCACCAAGATCACGCAGGGTCTCGGCGCCGGTAGCCGTCCCGAGATCGGTCGCGCGGCCGCCGAAGAGACGATCGACCAGCTCGCCAAGATGCTCGAAGGCGCGCACATGTGCTTCATCACCGCCGGCATGGGCGGCGGCACGGGTACGGGCGCAGCGCCGGTCATCGCCAAGGCGGCGCGCGACATGGGCATACTCACGGTGGGCGTCGTGACCAAGCCGTTCGCATTCGAGGGCAACCGTCGTGCCAAGTCGGCCGAGGGCGGCATCGACGAGCTGCAGAAGTATGTCGACACGCTGATCGTCATTCCGAACCAGAATCTGTTCCTCATCGCCAACGCGAACACGACCTTCAAGGAAGCGTTCACGATGGCGGACGAGGTGCTCCAGCAGGGCGTCCGCAGCATCACCGACCTGATGGTGATGCCGGGTCTCATCAACCTCGATTTCGCCGACGTCCGCTCGGTGATGCAGGAGATGGGCAAGGCGATGATGGGCACCGGCGAGGCAAGCGGCGACAACCGCGCGCTCGAAGCTGCGCAGAAGGCGATCTCGAACCCGCTGCTCGAAGGCGTCAGCATGCGCGGCGCAAAGGGCGTCATCATCTCGATCACCGGCGGTGACGACATGCGCCTGCTCGAAGTCGACGAAGCCGCGAATCACATCCGCGACCTGGTCGATCCCGATGCGAACATCATCTGGGGTTCGGCGTTCAACCAGGAGCTCGAAGGCAAGATCCGCGTTTCGGTCGTCGCGACCGGGATCGACGCCGATGCGCGTCCGCCGGAAGTTGCACCCGAGCCAACCCGCTCGTTCAGCTTCGGATCGCGCAAGACCGACGAGAATACGTCGTTCCGTCCGAGCGAGCCTGCCGCTTCGTCGGCCGCGCCTGCTGCGTCGTCCGCCGACGAAGAGCCGCTCGACCTGAACGCGTCGTCGGAAGTCGAGCCGTCCGCGTCGAAGTCGGATGACGAGCTGGTGCTCGGTGCCGAGACGATGGTGCCGCAGGCCGCACCTGCGCCGGTTGCTCCTGCGCCGCAGCCTGCGCCCGCGCCGCGCACCTATGGCGACGAGCCTTACGGCCGCGGTCCGATCGCGCGTCCGGCGTCGGCATCGTCGGTGCCGCCCGCTCGCGCACCGATCGCGCCGGCTGTTCCGGTGCCGACGCCGGCTGCTGACGAAGGTGGTGCACGTCGTCGCTGGCTCGCTCCGGGTGCCGAGGCTGCCCCCGAGGCGGTGCCGGCCGCACCGCGCGTGAAGCTCGGCGGTACGCTGTTCGAGCGGATGTCGAATGCGGCACGCGGTGCTGCGAAGGAAGACGGCGAGGCGACTCCGCAGGACCCGCTCGACATCCCGCGCTTTCTACATCGCCAGAACAACCAGTAAGCCGGAATAGCCGAGGCTTCTCAATACCTTCCTGACAATTTGTCCTCCCGGCCAAGCTGCCGCGGCTCAAATCCCTCTCCCACCGGGAGAGGGAGAGACGCCGAAGGCGGCAAAGGGCGAGGGCACGCAAGCAGGCTACCGCGCTTGAGCACGCAAAACCCTGCATTCGTCGCCGCCCCAGCCCAGTTCGCCGCGCCGTTGCGTGCGAGACATTGCCGGTTCGGTCGGGCTGGCGTCTAGACAGATGATCCTCATGACCCGGTCCTCCCATCATCTCCTGACCGCCGCGCTGGCCCTCGTGCTCGCGGCCGTGCCAGCCGCCGCGTCTGCGCAAGCCGTCGTCCAGGCGATCCCCGGCACGACCGACGCGGACAAGCTCGGCGACGTGATGCGCCAACTCGCCAGCAACCCCCGCAACATCGACGCGCTGATCAAGGCCGGCGACCTGTCGATGGGCCTGGGCGATCTCAGCGGTGCGGCCGCGCTGTTCGCGCGCGCGGAAAAGGTGAACCCGCGCGATGGTCGCGCCAAGGCGGGGATGGCATCGATCCTCGTCCGATCCGAGCGTCCCGGCGAAGCGCTACGCTACTACGCGCAGGCGGAAGGCCTAGGCCTCGACGCGCGCAACTTCGCCGCCGATCGCGGCCTCGCCTACGACCTGATCGGCCAGCAGGACCGGGCGCAGCGCGACTACCGGGTGGCACTCCGCGATGCGCCCGACGACGAGACTACCCGTCGCTATGCGTTGTCGCTCGGCATCTCCGGAAAGCCCGATCTCGCGATCCAGCAACTCAACCCGCTCCTGCTCAAGAGCGATCGTGGCGCATGGCGATCCCGCGCCTTCATCCTCGCGATGAACGGCGACGTCGCCGGCGCGGAGAAGATCGCAACCACGATGATGCCCGCAGGCACGGCGCAAGGCCTGCAACCCTTTTTCCAACGCCTGCCCAACCTGCCGGCAAGCGACCGCGCCTTTGCGGTACATTTCGGTGAAGTCCACGCGACGCCGGCACGCCTCGCGGATGCACGGATGGCGCCACCCTTGGGCATTCTAGCCGCAGATCCGACCGCGCCGGTAATGATGGCAGCCGTAACGCCGCAACCCGCAGTCGCTGCGACAACCGGCAAGAAGGACAAGCGCGATCGCCGATCGAGCCGCGACCGTGTCCAGATGGCAGCGGTGACGCGACCGTCGTCAACACCAGTACCCGTGACGACGTCGGCACCGGTCCCGCCGACGACCACCGCGCCACGTACGCTGACGACGGTTCCGGCTCGGACCCCGTACACTGCCCCCGTCCAGCTCGCAGCAGCGCCGATGCAGACGGTGCAGCCGCTTCCGGCGCGTACTGTCCAACCTTCGCAACCAAGCTATTCGGCACCGAACGTTGCGGCTCAGGGCACTCGTACCAATCCGGCTGCGGAAACGAACTCGGTAGTCTCGGCCACTATCCAGCCGAGCCCATCGTCTGTCGCTCGTACCGTCCCGGCGCCATCGACGACGGGTACGCTTCCGCAGAGCGTAGCCACGCAGATGGCGGCCATCCCGGTGGGACAGGCGCGAACCGATCCGACCCGCGCGGCGAATGCGCTCGCAGCGTCGGCGACGGCGGCGCCCTCGGTTTCGCCGCTACAGACTCCGATACAGCAGGCGCCCGTTCAGCAGGTCGCCCCAGCGCAGAGCGCCAGCGCCGAGACGCCGACGCCCGGCTTCACCAGTTCGTCCACGCTCGCACCGGTAGCCGGCACATCGTCGCCACGCACCCACGCGGTCGCCGCGAGCGAGGACTCGATCCTCGCGCGGATCGTCGCGGGCCTGTCGATTCCTGCGTCCGAACTTGACGTCGCGCCGATGCATCCCGCACCGGTCGTGACGCCAGCCGCGATCCCGGTCTCAGATGATTCCGAGCGCGTGCTGGCCGAGGCAAAGGTTAAGACCGAGCGCGACGCAGCGGCCAAGGCGACCGCGGCGAAGACGCTGGCTGCGGACAAGCTCGCCGCCGACAAGAAGGCCGCGCTCGACAAGAAGGCCGCGGCGAAAAAGGCCATCGCCGACAAGAGGGCGCTTGCCGAGAAGAAGGCTGCCGCTGCCGAGAAGCTCGCCGCCGACAAGGCCGCGGCCGAAGAAAAGCGGATCGCACGCGCCAATCCCGCGCGGACCTGGGTGCAGGTGTCGACCGGCGCGACCGAGGGCGACCTGCCCAAGGCGTGGAAGAAGGCGAAGACCAAGGCACCGACCGTGTTCGGCGCTCGCGGCGGCTGGACCGCGCCGTGGAAGGCGACCAACCGCGTCCTCGCCGGCCCGTTCAAGACCGATTCGGAAGCCCGCACCTTCGTCAATCAGCTCGCTAAGGAAGGCGTCCCGACGTTCACCTTCACCAGCGATGCGGGCGAGATCATAACGAAGTTGCCAGCGAAGTGAGTTACCGCGCGCCCTGGGCATCGGACCCGGCGCGCAGCAAAGGGCGGCTTCACGAGGAACAGAACGGGTCCGTTCGCGGCCCCCGCGACGCGTTCCAGCGCGACCGCGACCGGATCATTCACTCGATCAGCTTCCGTCGCCTGCGCCACAAGACGCAGGTGTTCATGGCGCCCGACGGCGATCATTTCCGTGTCCGCCTCACGCACAGCCTGGAGGTTGCGCAGATCGGTCGGACGATCGCGCGCACCCTGGCGCTGAATGAGGACCTGACCGAGGCGCTGTGCCTCGCGCACGACATCGGCCATCCGCCGTTCGGCCATGCCGGTGAGGATGCGCTGAAGGCGGCACTGAACGGGCAAGGCGGCTTCGATCACAACGGCCACACGCTGCGCACGCTCATGACGATCGAGCGCCCCTATCCGATGTGGAACGGGCTGAACCTGACCTGGGAAACGCTTGAAGGCCTCGCCAAGCATAACGGCCCGGTGCGGCATCCGGGCTGGGCGCTGGCGACGGCGGACGCGGAATACCCACTCGCGCTGACCAGTTTCTCGAGCCTCGAAGCGCAGGTCGCGGCGATCGCCGACGATATCGCCTACGACAATCACGACATCGACGATGGCTTGCGCGCAGGGCTGCTGACGCTCGACCAGATGCTCGCGGTGCCGCTGGTCGCACGCGGCTGGGACGATGTGCGCCGCCGCTTTCCCGATATCGAGCCGAAGCGCCTGGTCGGCGAGCTCGTCCGCACGCAGATCGGGACGATGGTCAACGACCTGATCGCAGAAACCCGTCAGCGGATCGCGGCGAGCGGCGTCACCAGCGTCGACGACGTTCGCGATGTGGGCCAGTGCCTGGTCGGCTTCTCGCCCGAGATGCGCGAGGCGGAGCGCGATCTGAAGCGCTTCATGTACGCCAACCTCTATCATCACCCGCGCCAACTCGCGGCGGCGGATGCGGCGCACGGAATCGTGTCCGGGCTGTTCGCGGTCTATCGCGACGACCCGCTGACGATCCCCGAGGAATGGCGCGAGCGGCTGCCGACCGAAGACCCCCATCGCAGCCGCCACATCGCGGATTTCATCGCCGGGATGACGGACCGGTACGCTGTATCGCGCTATCGCGACCTGGTCGGCCCGATCGATCTGCCCGAAGGATTCTGAGCGACTGATCCTCCCCCGCCAGGGGGAGGTGGCTGGCATTTGCCAGACGGAGGGGGAGGACGCGAAACCGCCGTTGTGCTTCCTCCCCCTCCGTCACCTTCGGCGCCACCTCCCCCTTGCGGGGGAGGATTACCTCACAACGCAAAACGGCGGCCGGACCGAGGTCCGACCGCCGCTGCAATTTTCAAAAGCTAACTAGCTCAACGCGTAACCGAAGCAATGCCGCCAGCCGCGCCATTGGCTTCGTTGGTCTTGAACGCGACCGGGACGCCGGCCGAGACACCCGATACGCGGTCGCCGCGAACGATCAGGTGGAACTTCTGGCCCGACGGATAGCGACGGCCGTCGATGACTTGGCGGCCATGGTCCTGCGTCGAGGTATAGACGTAGGTGCTGCCCTCGTGGACGAAGCTCTGCTTGCCGTCGGCGGCCATGCCGATCGTCGAGGTGAGGGCCGCCGCTGCTGCTGCAATGATCTTGATGGTCGTGCGCATGATCGTGTCTCCCGAGGTGAGTCGAGCCGGATCAGGTCTTCACCCAACTCTCGAGTCACGGAAATATTGCGCTGCAGCATCAGTTGCAATTGCAAACCCATCCGTCGCGATTGCGCCCATTGCAACGGTAAATAGCCGCGCCCGTGCGACGAGCGACGACGCCGACATACTTCCACGACATTTGGCGCGTAATCCGGCGTCGAAGGAGAAGCATCGTGTCTGCTTCCAGTATCGCACTTAATCGGTTCGGTCTCGGCGCCAGGCCAGGGGATAGCGTCGCTGGCGATCCGGCGAAGTGGGTGCTCGCGCAGTCCGAACGGTTCGAAGCACGGCCGGCTGTACTTGCGAACGCACCGGCGACGGCCAGCATCTCGGTAGGGCTGATCGCCTATTACGCGCAGGAAAAGGCGATCAGGGATCAGTTCGGTCCTCGTAAGCCGAAGGCGGCGGGCGGCTCGGACGTGAAACCCGCAGCCGCCGCCCCAATCATGTCCGGTGCGATGAGCCCTGCCCCCGTGTCGGCGGGCGTTGCGCCCCCCGGCATGACTCAGGGCCCCATGGCGCCGGCGGCGATCGATCCAGGCGCGGCCGCACGACAGGAAGCGCGGCAGGTCATCGGCAAGCAAAGCCGGAGCGAATACGGCGCGGCGGTCGCGGCACGGACGATGGCGGCGCTCACCGGCGAGGCACCGTTCGTCGAGCGCCTCGTGCATTTCTGGGCGAACCATTTCGCGGTCTCGACTGAGAAGTTCGAGGTGATGGCGCTCGCCGGGCCGATGGAGTTCGAGGCGATCCGCCCGCATGTGCTCGGCAAGTTCGCCGACATGCTGAACGCGGTCGAGCGGCATCCGGCGATGTTGCTGTATCTCGACCAGGCGGTGTCGATCGGCCCGGACAGTCCGTTCGCGGTGCGAAAGACCCGGCGCCGCACCGGGCTGAACGAGAACCTCGCGCGCGAAATCATGGAGCTGCACACGCTCGGCGTCCGCAGCGGCTACAGCCAGGCCGACGTCACCGAGTTCGCGCGGGCGATGACCGGCTGGACGGTCGCGGGTATCGGCCGTGGTCCCGGTGCGCGCATCCAGGACGATTCGCGCGCGGGCGCCTTCCTGTTCCTCGACGACGTTCACCAGCCCGGCGATCGCACGGTGATGGGCAAGCTTTATCCCGCGGCGGGGGAGGCGCAGGCGCAGGCGGTGCTCTCCGACCTAGCCGTCCACCCGGCGACCGCGACGCACATCGCGACCAAGCTCGCGCGGCATTTCGCGGGCGATGCGCCGCCCCCGGCGATGGTCGCGCGGCTGAAGGCGGCGTTCCTGAAATCGGGCGGTGACCTGCCGACGGTGTACCGCGCGCTCGTTGCGTCGCCCGAGGCTTGGGTGACCCGGCCGGTGAAGTTCAAGTCGCCCTGGGAATGGTATGTCTCGACCCAGCGCGCGCTTGGTACGTCGACGATTCAGCCCGGCGTCACGGTGGGGATGATGAACCAGCTCGGCCAGCCGATCTGGCAGCCGGGGCAGCCGATCGGGTATGACGACGTCGCCGCAGCCTGGGCCGGGCCCGATGCGATCATGCGGCGCGTCGACGCGGCGGAGCGGTTCGCGGCGCGCGCCGGGCCGGTCGATGCGCGGGCGTTGGCGCCGACTCTGTTCCCCGCCTCGCTAAGTCCCACGACCGCGCAGGGCCTCGCGCGCGCGGAAAGCCCGGCCCAGGCGCTCGCGCTGTTGCTCGTCGCTCCAGAATCGCTGCGGAGATAGTCATGCTCGACCGACGTTCCTTACTCTCGACCGGTACGCTCGGCGTGCTGGCGTCCGCGTTCGCGCCGCGCATCGCCTTCGCGCGTGCGGCGACCGACAAAAGGTTCGTGTTCATCATCCAGCGCGGCGCGGCCGATGGTCTCGGGACGATCGGCGCGGTCGGCGATCCGGCCTTTGCAGGCGTCCGCGGCGATCTTGCGGCAGATTTTGCGACGGGCGCCAAGCTCGACGGCATGTTTACGCTGCATCCGGCGATGACCGCGAGTGCCGGGCTCTACACGCAGGGCCAGGCGTTGTTCGCGCACGCGATCGCCTCGCCCTACCGAGATCGCTCGCATTTCGACGGCCAGAACGTGCTCGAGACGGGGGGCGCGAGTGCGTATCAGGTCCGCGACGGCTGGCTCAACCGGCTGCTCGGCGTGCTGCCCGCGGACGAGGCGCGCGCGATCGCGGTCGCGGCGACTGTGCCGATGGCGTTGCGGGGGCGGCGCGAGGTGGCATCCTATGCACCGTCGAGCCTGCCGGACGCGTCCGACGACCTGCTGCAACGCGTCGCGATGCTTTACGACGGCGACCAGCAACTGCACGGCCTGTGGAGCGAGGCGATGGCGACGCGGCAACTCACCAGCGATCTTGCGCAGGACGGCGGGCGCAATGCGGCTGCGATCGGCGCGCTCGCCGCGCGGCTGCTCAAGCCCGACACCGGCGCACGGATCGCGATGATCGAGACCGGCGGCTGGGATACGCACACCGGCCAGCGCGGCCGGCTGACCGCGCAGTTGAGGGGCCTCGACGCGATGGTCGCATCGCTGCAGGCGGGGCTGGGACCGTTATGGGCGGATACGATGGTGCTGGTCGCGACCGAGTTCGGACGGACGGTAGCGGTGAACGGCACCGGGGGGACGGATCATGGCACGGGCACGTCTGCGATGCTGTTCGGCGGCACCGTGAAAGGCGGCCGCGTAGTATCCGACTGGCCCGGTCTCGCCCCTGCCGCGCTCTACGAAGCCCGCGATCTGAAACCGACGATGCAGCTAGACGCGTTCATCGGCGGCGCGGTCTCATCGCATTTTGGCGTTGAGCCCGCGCGCGCGATGGCCGCGCTGTTTCCGGCGAGCGCGAAGGCGGCGGCGATCGAGGGACTGGTGCGCGCGTAATTGTCAGCGCCCGCTCGTCGTCCGCCCATCCCGTTCGTCATCCCCGCGGAGGCGGGGACCCATATCCTCGACCGTCGGCGATCGATCGTGAAGCTAGCCGCTATGGGTTCCCGCCTTCGCGGGAATGACGTTTGGAGTTGAGGCGCTGTCTCCTTATCCGCAACGGGATTAAAATTGAGCGTCGCGCCGCGATGGTCTAGAGCGCGCGTTTCCTTGACGTACCGGGACTGCCATGACGCTCTACACCCGTTTCGCCGCGCATATCGATGCGGCGCTCGACACGCTGACCGCGGCGGGGACGCTGCCGGCCGGCCTCGATCGCAAGAACGTCACGGTCGAGCCGCCGCGCGACACCAGCCACGGCGATCTCGCGACCAACGCCGCGATGGTCCTCGCCAAGCCCGCCAAGACCAATCCGCGCGTGCTCGCCGACGCACTGGTCGCCGAACTGTCGAAGCTCGAGGACGTCGCCTCGGCGGGCGTAGCAGGCCCCGGCTTCATCAACATGAAGCTGACCGACGACGCCTGGCGCGCCGAACTGGCGGCGATTCCCGAGGCTGGCGCCGACTACGGCCGATCGAAGCAGGGCGACGGGATCACCGTCAACATCGAGTACGTCTCGGCCAACCCAACCGGTCCGATGCACATGGGCCATTGCCGCGGTGCAGTCGTCGGCGATGCGCTCGCCAGCCTGCTTGAGTTCGCTGGCCACAAGGTCATCCGCGAATATTACGTCAACGACGCGGGTGGCCAGGTCGACGTGCTCGCGCGCTCGGTCCACCTCCGCTACCGCGAGGCGCTCGGCGAGACCGTCGAGATCCCCGAAGGCCTGTATCCCGGCGACTATCTCGTCCCCGTCGGCCAGTCGCTCGCCAAGGAGTTCGGCGATCGCTACGTCGGGGCGGCCGAGACCGAATGGCTGGCCATCTTCCGCACGCAGGCGGTCGCCGCGATGATGGTGATGATCCGTGCCGATCTCGCACTGCTCGGGATCGAGCATGAGGTGTTCGCGTCTGAGGCCGAACTTCAGGCCGCGAAGAAGCCCGAGGCGGCCGAGGCCGAACTGCGGTCGCGCGATCTCGTCTATGACGGCGTGCTCGAAGCGCCGAAGGGTGAGACGCCTGATGATTGGGAGCCGGTCGAGTTGCCGCTGTTCCGCTCGTCGCAGTTCGGTGACGATCAGGATCGCCCGATCAAGAAGTCGAACGGGTCGTGGACCTATTTCGGCGCCGATCTCGCCTATCATTTCCAGAAGAGCCACAGCGCCGATCAGCTGATCGATATCTGGGGTGCGGATCATGGCGGCACGGTCAAGCGGATCGTCGCGGCGGTTGCGGCGCTGACCGGCGGCAAGACGCGGTTCGACGTCAAGCTCGTCCAGATGGTGCGGCTGCTGCGTAATGGCGAGCCGGTCAAGATGTCGAAGCGGTCGGGCAATTTCGTCACGCTGGCGGACGTCGTGCGCGAGGTCGGCAAGGACGTGGTGCGCTTCACGATGCTGACGCGGCGGTCCGATGCGCAGATGGATTTCGACTTCGCCAAGGTGGTCGAGGCGTCGAAGGACAACCCGGTTTTCTACGTCCAATACGCACATGCGCGGATCGCATCGCTGCATCGTCGCGCGGCAGAGGCGGGAATTACGCCTATTTCTGCGGATTTGTCCCGGCTTGATACGGACGAACTGGCGCTGGTACAGCTCGCTGCGCAGTTTCCACGGCTCGTCGAGATCGCCTCGACCGCGCGCGAACCACACAGAATTGCGTTCTATCTCTACGACTTGGCGGCAGCGTTCCACGCGCTATGGAATGTCGGAAACGACCGGCCCGACCGTCGTTTCCTGGTGATAGAGGATCCCCAGGCGACCGCGGCAAGGCTTTTCCTGGCGTCCGCTATAGGGCAGATTATTCATAACGGCCTCGCCATCATGGGTGTCGAAGCGGTTTCGGAGATGAAGTGATGGCCGAAGATATGGATCTGCGCGAGGAAGACCGGCTCCCTTGGCTCGAAACGGTCGAGCCGGACGAACAGGAAACCGTCGGTATCGGCCGCGTAATCGCGCTCGTCGTACTCGGCTTGGCCATCCTCGCGGCGATCATTTTCGGCATCTACAAGCTGCAACAGCGCGCACCCACCGGCGATGGCCAGTTGATCGCCGCCCAGGAGGGTGACTACAAGGTAAAGCCAGACGACGCTGGCGGCCTGAAGGTCAAGGGCGAGGGCGACTCGGCGATCGCGACCAGCGCGGGCAAGTCGGGCAACGGCGCGATCGACCTGCGCGGCGTGCCGGAGGCACCGGTCGCGGGCAGGCGTGCGGTTGCGGCCAAGCCCGATGACGCGGCGGGTCGTAATGCGGTCGCACAGGTTCCTGCCTCGGGCGGCCGACTGGTCGCTGCGGCGCCCCTGGCACCCTCGAAGCCCAATGGCGGTGGCACGGCTACCGGTGGGTCGCTGGTCCAACTCGGTGCCTATCCCAGCGAGGCGGTCGCCAACGCCGCCTGGGCGAACTTCTCGAAGCGGTTCGCGTATGTCGGCGCGCTCGACAAGTCGGTCCAGCCGGTCGCAGCCGGTGGCCGCACCCTGTATCGCCTGCGCGTGAACGCAGGCAGCGCGAACCAAGCAGCGGATATTTGCGGCCGGTTGCGCGTCGCCGGCGAGACATGCTTCGTCGCGAGCTGATCGCAAAGCGGTAGAGCGAGGGCGAGGCACGTAGCAGTCGCGCCCGCGGTTGCTCGCTTGCTTTGCGCCTCAATGATACTGCGGTTGCCAACGCGCCGGTCAGCTGCCTGCGCGCCTCGCGACCTTAGACGGCGCGGGGTGTTTAAACTCCGGCGATCAACTCCCTCAAAGAAGGAGCGGTACCAGGACTAAGGCCATACTTTTGGTCTGAGACGGGGGCCAGTTCATGGAGCCTATCACGTCGACAGTTAGCTATCGCAGACTTACCGGGACGGCCGTGGCCGACACCGGGATAGAGAGCGACGATGGTGGCTGCACCGACTGCTTCTTGGAAATGCGCGCGTAACGGTAGTAACGGCGGCGGCAATCAGCACTTTTGGTGAAGTGACGTAGCGACCCCTACAAACACGGCGTCGAACGGTTCTTCAGCAACCGCTCTCATCGTACGGCCCTTCGGGTACTAGAATCGAGAACAGCAGACTATCGCGTCGCTGCATCTCGCGGGTCGCTCTCAATCAGAGGTCAACGCCGAGGGTTACAGACCAAGCCGTGCTGCCCTCGGCATTGTGAGGCTAACGTTCCAGCTTGGTTCGTCAGATCCACACTTCCTTCAACGCAAACCGCGCAATGCGACCATTTCGCCGTCTCGCGAGCAACGCATGGACTCAGATCGAACGGCGGTGCTTTCCGCCGTACTTGCGGCCGATATAATCGCCAATCTGCGCCACTTCGGTAGCGGCTGCACGCGCACCGTTCATCTGGCAGGGAAGCGGATCGCTCGCATGGTCGCTAGCGCGGCGTTTCACCGTGTCACACAGCTCCTCAATATCGGCGCGCGACAGTATGTTCTTTTCGCGCAACAGGCAGATCAGGCTCTGCAGGATCACGAGATTCTTGTCCTCGGGATCGACTTGGAGGTCCGGGTATGTGGCCATTGGAGGTCTCCTCGATAGATATGCGTCGAGAATATGCTCAATCGTAAAACATGCAAGCCCCAACACTTACGAGGGGAATGCCGTGCTCCACCACGTACCGAATGCGTCCGTCTCCGCCTGATCCAAGGTCAGCCCGATCTTGCTGCGGCGCATTAATGCATCTTCGGGTATCCTCGCCCATTCGCGATCGTGCATCCAGCGCGCTTCGATCTCGGTCAGGCCGCCGCCAAGGTCGGCGCCGAGCCCGGCTGTGTCGGTGACACTCGCGAGCATGTCGTCGAGCAAAGCCCCGTAAGCGTGCGCCATCCGTTCGCTACGGGGATCCCCCAGAAACGGCCATCGCGCGCGGACCTGCGCGAGATAGGTCGCAAAAGGTGGGATGGCGCCCCCGGGGAAAGCACGGTCGCGAGTCATCGGGCGAACGGCCGTACCCAGCGCGGGGGCGATCTTTGCGAGCGCTTCCTCGGCGAGATGGCGCGCAGTCGTGATCTTGCCACCAAACACAGACAGTAGAGGCGCCGCGCCCGTATCGCCGAGCGTGTCGAGTTCGAGGACGTAGTCGCGCGTGACCGCCTTCGCCTCGCTGGCGCCGTCGTCGTAGAGCGGGCGTACGCCGGACCACGTCGAGGTGACGTCGGCGGGCGCGATCTGACGCGTGAAATGCTGGTTCGCGGCGTCGCAGAGATACGCGATCTCGCCCGCGTCGATCACCGCGTCTTCGGGCCGGTCGACGGGAATGTCGGTCGTGCCGATCTCGGTCTGGCCCTGATACGGGATCGCGAAGACGATGCGACGGTCGGCAAGTTGCAGGATATAGGCGTGGTCGCCTTCGTACAGTCGGGGCACGACGATGTGGCTGCCCCTGACCAACCGGACGCCGGCGCTGGCGTTGATGCCGAGCCGCCCGAGCAATTCTGCAACCCACGGGCCCGCGGCATTAACGAGCGCCCGCGCGGTGACGTCGCGGCCGTCCGACAGCATCGCGCACCATACTCCGCCGTCGCGGCGGGCGGTGACGAGTTCGGTGCGGACTGCGATCTCCGCGCCGTTGGCATGCGCGTCCATCGCGTTCAGCACGGTTAGGCGGGAATCATCGACGAACGCGTCGGAATAGACAAAGCCGCGCGCGCCGTTCTTCAACGGCGCGGTGTAGGCGGTGTCGCTCCTGCGCAGGCCCCGCGATCGTTTCAGCGTCATGCGGCCGCCAAGCCAGTCGTAGAGGTACAGGCCGAGCCGGACCATCCACCAGGGCCGTACCGCATTCTCGTGCGGTAGGACGAAACGCATCGGGCGGATGATGTGCGGCGCGGCCTTCACCAGGCGTTCGCGCTCCCGCAGCGCCTCGGCGACCAGCTTGAAGTCGTAATATTCGAGATAGCGCAGTCCGCCGTGGATCAGCTTGGTCGAGGCGGACGAGGTCGCGCCGGCGAGGTCGCCCTTCTCGACGAGCAGGACCGACAGGCCGTTCAGTGCCGCCTCGCGGGCGATCGCGGCGCCGTTGATGCCGCCGCCGACGATGAGGATGTCGTAACTTTGCGTCATGCCCGTAGCTTAGCCGTTTGGTAATGGCGGGCCTACCGACTATCTCTGTACCATGTACAAACCAAAAGCCGGTCTTCCGACGCGCGAGCAGATCCTCGACTTCATCGCCACTTCCGACGTGCCCGCGGGGAAACGCGAGATCGCCAAGGGCTTCGGGCTCAGCGCGCAGGACAAGATCGGGCTGAAAGCGCTGTTGAAGGACATGGCCGACGAGGGGCTGATCGACAGCGCTCCAGGCCGCGCGTTCCACAAGATGGGCGGCATTCCGAAGGTGACGGTGCTGCGGATCGCGGACGTCGACGACGGCGGCAACGTCTGGGCGGTGCCCGAGCGCTGGGAGGCAGAGGGCGTGCCGCCGCCGCGGTTGCGCGTACGCGAGCGGAAGCGCGGTGCACTCGGCGTCGGCGAGCGAATCCTCGCGCGGACCGAGGAGGCCGGGAACGGATGGATCGCGCATCCGATGAAGGTGCTAGCGCCGGCGTCCGAGCAAGTGTTGGGCGTGCTGCGCGAGGAGGCCGGACGCCTGTGGCTGACGGGTGTCGACAAGCGTGAACGGCGTGAGTTCGCCGTGGCGGATGCGGGTGGTGCGGCGCCGGGTGACCTCGTGCTGGCGGAACTTGCGGGGAAGCCACCTAAGATCGCCGCACGTGTCGTGCAGAAGCTGGGTGATCCGTTTGCCGCGCGTAGTTTCTCGCTGATCGCGATCCACAAGCTCGGCATTCCGGATGTGTTCTCGCAGGAGGCGCTCGACGAAGCGGAGCGGGTCTCGAAGCTGCCATTGGGGGAGGGCCGGGAGGATCTGCGCGACCTGCCGATAGTCGCAATCGACCCAGAAGATGCGCGCGATCACGACGATGCGGTCTGGGCCGAGGCGGACGACGATCCCGCGAATGCCGGCGGCTGGAAGGCGATCGTCGCGATCGCCGATGTCAGCTTCTACGTGCGACCGAAGTCGGAGGTCGACCGCGAGGCTCGGCGGCGCGGGAACTCGGTGTATTTTCCCGACCGCGTTGTGCCGATGCTGCCTGAGATCCTATCGGCGGAAGTGTGTTCGCTGAAGGAAGGCGCGGACCGTGCAGCGCTCGCATGTCATCTGCGGATCGGCAAGGATGGCTCGCTGAAGTCGTGGCGCTTCACACGCGCGGTCGTGCGGATTGCCGCGAACCTTGCGTATGAAGAGGCGCAAGCGATCATCGACGCCTCCTCCCCTCCCGTCTTGCGGGAGGGGTCGGGGGAGGGCGGTGCCTCATTCGATCCGGCTAAGAGTCAGGAAGCGCCTCCCCCGACCCCTCCCTTAGACGGGAGGGGAGATATGTTGGGCGTGCTACAGCCGCTTTGGGCCTGCTGGCACGCGCTTGCGAAGGCGCGCGACGCACGCGCACCGCTCGATCTGGACCTCCCCGAACGACGTGTGGTGCTCGACGAGCAGGGGCGGATCATGTCCGTTTCCCCGCGCGAACGCCTCGACGCGCACCGGCTGATCGAGGATTACATGATCGCCGCCAACGTCGCAGCCGCCAAGGCGCTCGAGGCGAAGAAGGCGCCGGTGATGTACCGCATCCACGAGCCACCGAGCCGCGAGAAGTTGGCCGCGCTGAAGGAGTATCTCGAGACGTTCGACGTGCCGTTCGCGCTCGGGCAGGTCGTGCGGCCAGCAACGTTCAACCATATCATAGAGCGGATCGGTGATGCGGACTTCCGCCCTCAGGTCATGGAGCAGATCCTGCGTACCCAGACCCAGGCTTATTACGCGCCCGGCAATCACGGGCATTTTGGCCTCAGCCTCGGCAGCTATGCGCATTTTACATCGCCGATCCGGCGCTATGCCGATCTGCTCGTCCACCGTTCGCTGGTCTCGGCTTACGGGCTTGGCGAGGGCGGGTTGCCGGCGGACGACGCAGCCAACATGGAGTCGGTCGGCGAGATCATCAGCCGGCTCGAACGCCGCGCGATGGAGGCCGAGCGCGACACCACCGATCGCTATGTCGCGGCGTTCCTGTCGGAGCGCGTCGGCCAGGTGATGGACGTGCGGATCACCGGCGTGACCAATTTCGGCTTCTTCGCGACGGTCGAGGGGATCGGCGGCGACGGCCTGATGCCGGTGCGTGATCTCGGCGGCGAATATTTCCGCTTCGACGAGGGTGCGCGCACGCTGACCGGCGAGCATAGCGGCGATGTCTTCGCGCAGGGTCAGACGCTGGAGCTGCGGCTGGCGGAAGCGAACCCGGTGTCGGGCGCGCTACGCTTCGAGATGCCCGAGGGGAAGGGCGCGGCCCAGCCTCCCCGTGGCGGACGCAAGCCGGTGCGCGAGATCAAGCGACGCGGTCGCCCAACGAACATCCGCCATCAGGGCAAGCGGCGTTAGGAATTGCACAAACCCCCCGCGTTATGCGAGATCGGCGCGGGGGGAAGAGTATGCGGGGACTTATTCTAGGCCGATCGCGCCGACGGATCGTCAAGGATTTCGTCGCGGCACGGGCCACGTCGGCTGATCGTGCGATCGCTTATGTAGCGAAGGACGCGCGGATATTCCGCCAACTTCGAGTCTATGGCGCGATCGTCGACGACGGAGCCGGGCGCTATCATCTCGATGCGCGAAAGCTCGGCGCATTTCGCGCTTCGGTGCGACTTCGAGCAGCAGCGATCGTCGGGGTATCGGGGGTCGCTGCAAGCGTTGCGGCGGCGGCGACGGTCTTCACGCTTGCCGAATAAGCGCTCGCCGGTATATCCGAGCCCATCCGGCATGCCGATGGCGTTGCGGCCGCATCGGACTCGCGGGGTCATCCCGGCGCTGTTCCTGGCACGACACGCGATCGGACCCGACGATGCGATCGCGTTCCAACCTCGTGACGCTCCGGAGCAGGCGGCGTTCGATCGGCTACGCGCCAACGGCATCGTCCGCGAAACCGCACCAGGCAACTTCTATTTCGATCTCGACGCGCATTATGCTGCCGTCGAGCGACGCCGACGTCTCGCTGTGCCGATCGCCATCATCGTGTCGGTGCTGATTGCCTGGATCGCCACGCGGTTCTTTCGCAGTTGATCACCCGACCGTGAAGGTAAGCCCCGCCTTCGCCACTAGCCGTTCGCGCAACGTCGCTCCCATCAGCGCACCCGGCGTCCAGATCCCGCCATCGCCCTCCACGTCCTGGACGAGGCACAGCGCCGCCTCGGCGATCATCTTGCTGGTCGAGCCATAGCCGGGATCGCGGTCGCCTGTGACGACCGCGTCGATCCGCTCGCCATCGGGCATGATGCCCGCGAACAGCAGGTCGTAATGGCCGGCATCGCGCTCCTCTTTCGATGGGCCTTCGCCGGGTTTCGGCCCCTTGTCGCCCGAGAACGGATTGAACTTGGCGATCGCCTCGGCCGCGACCTTGCCGAGATCGCCCAGTCCCGCGACCATCATCTCGTCATAGACGAAGTCCGCACCATAGGCCTCGCCGAGAAGGAAATTGGTGCGGTGGACGTTCTTCGTGTTGATCGGTGCCATCACGAACGGCGCGACCCAAGCCGAGATGGTCGTGTCGTATTCGGGGAGCAGGCCGGTCGGCTGATGCGGTCCCTGGAAGCCGGGAGTGAGCGCGAACGGGCTGGTCAGCAGCTTGACGATGCCGGGATCGCGCGCGGCGGCGGCGAGTGTCGCCTTGAGGCTGGCCGCGGTGCCGCCGGAGAAGGTCCCCTGCATTTTCCGCACGCGGCCTTTCACGCGGGGTGCGGGGATGCCGTGTTTGGCCTTCGCCGCCTCCTGCAACGTCAGCACGCCGAGATCGAACGGGATCGAGTCGAAGCCGCAGGAAAACACGATCCGCGCACCGGTCCGCGTCGCTTCCCCCTCATGCGCGTCGATCATGTGGCGCATCCAAGCGGGCTCGCCGCATAGATCGACATAACCGGTACCGGTCGCGGCGCACGCTGCAACCAGCGCGGAGCCGTACAGTTGGTACGGTCCGACCGTCGAGATAACTACGGTGGCGCGTTCGGCCATCGCTCGGAGGCTAGCGGGGTCGTCGGAGTCGGCGGTGATCAGCGGCGTATCGGCAGGCGCGCCGATCAGGTCGCGGACCTCCTGCAACTTCGACAGCGAACGCCCGGCCATCGCCCACCGAACGCCCGTGGGATAGATCTGGACGAGATACTCCGCCACGAGCCGGCCGGTAAACCCGGTCGCGCCGTAGATGACGATGTCGAAGTCGCGCATACCCATCTCCTGTTTGACGGCAGTTCTGCGCGTGTGGGCGCGCCGTCGCAAGAGAAACGCCGTTGCGCGGCTCGCCATGCGCGCATCGATCTGCGAGTATCGCCCGATGGCATCCGATCGCAAGACCGTCGCATTTATCGTCGAACAGCTGGCCGCGGCGGGGGATGTCTCCGCAAAGCCGATGTTCGGTGAGTACGGCGTCTATTGCGACGGCAGGATGGTCGCGCTGGTTTGCGACGACCAGCTGTTCGTAAAGCCGACCCCGGGTGGCCGCGCGTTCGCAGGGGCGATCGACGAAGCGTCGCCGTATCCGGGGGCGAAACCGTGCCTGCTGGTCGATGCCGATCGCTGGGACGACGCCGACTGGCTGGCCGAACTCGTCCGTATCTCGACCGCGGAACTGCCGATGCCGAAACCGAAGAAGCCCAAGGTCAAAAAGGTCTAGGCGGCCTCGTTGAACTGCAGGCTAGCCAGCCGCGCATATAGCCCGCTGTTGGTCATCAGCGACGCGTGCGAGCCTTCTTCGACGATCTGACCATCGCTCATCACGATGATCCGCTCGGCCGCGCGTACGGTCGCTAGGCGGTGTGCGATGACCAGCGTAGTGCGGTTCGCCATGAGCCGCTCGAGCGCCTCCTGCACGAGCCGCTCACTCTCGGCATCGAGCGCACTGGTGGCCTCGTCGAGCAAGAGGATAGGCGCATCGCGGAGCAGCGCGCGCGCGATCGTCACGCGCTGGCGCTGGCCACCCGACAGCCGTGCGCCGCCTTCGCCGAGGAATGTGTCGAGGCCCTCGGGTAGTTTGCGGAGGAATTCGGCGGCGTTGGCGGCTTCGGCGGCGGCCCAGAGTTGGTCGTCGGTTGCGGACCAGTCGCCGTAACGGAGGTTGTCGCGGGCCGAGGCGCCAAAGATGATCGTCTCCTGTGGCACCATCGCGATCCGCGCGCGGACCTCTGCCGGGTCGGCGTCGCGCAGGTCGATCCCGTCGAGCGTCACGCGGCCCGCATCGGGATCGTAGAAGCGCTGGACCAGCTGGAAGAGGGTCGTCTTGCCCGCGCCCGAGGGGCCGACGACGGCGACCGTCTCGCCCGGCTTCACGTCGAGCGAGAAGTCGTTGAGCGCGGCGACGTCGCGGCGCGTCGGGTAGTGGAACTGCACGCCTTCGAATGCGAGCGCGCCGCGTGGCGGCTGGGGCAGGGCGACCGGATTGGCAGGCGCGGCGATCTCGGGCTTTTCGCGGAGCAGCTCGGACAGGCGTCCGGCTGCACCGGCGCCGCGCAACAGGTCGCCGTAGACCTCGGTCAACGCGCCGAACGCGCCCGCGACGATGCCGCCGGTCAGGACGAACGCGGCGATCGCGCCACCGCTGATGCGGCCGGCGGCGACGTCGATTGCGCCTTCCCACAGGACCAATGTGATCGATCCAAAGACGAGGCCGATGACGATTGCCGTCATCACCGCGCGGAGCATGATCCGGGCGCGAGCCGCGGCGAAGGTCGCGCTGACCGCGTCGGAGAAGCGGATCGCCTCGCGGTCTTCCTGCCCGAATGCCTGCACGACCTTCATCGCGCCGAGCGTCTCGGTGGCGATCGAGCCGACATCGGCGACCCGGTCCTGCGAGGTGCGCGAGTAGTTGCGGACGCGTTTGCCGAGCAGCGCGATCGGCAGGATGATCAGCGGGATGCCGATCATCAGCATGCCCGCTAGCTTCGGCGAGATCGCGAACAGGTAGATCAGCCCGCCGATGCCGGTGAAGGTGTTGCGGAGGGCGATCGACACCGTGCTGCCGACGACCTGTTCGATCAGCGCCGTATCTGACGTGAGGCGCGAGGCGATCTCGGACGGGCGGTTTTCCTCGAAGAAGCGCGGTGTCAGGCGGAGGAGATGGCGTTGCACGTTGGTGCGGATATCCGCGACGACGCGCTCTCCGAGCCACGACACGTAGTAGAAGCGCACCGCGGTCGCGAGCGCGAGTACCACGACGATCATCAGCAAATAGTGGAACGAGTTGGCGACCGACCCGCCCGCGCCGGGGCCGAAGCCGCGGTCGATGACGCGCTTGAACCCGTACGGAATGCCGATCGTCGCCGCCGAGGTCATCATCAGCGCGAGGCCGGCGAACGCGATCTGGCGGGGGTATTGGGAGGCGTGACGCCACACCATCGCGAGGTCGCCGATCCGGCGGGACGTCTTCTCTTCGGGTATCGGCTTGGCCATGCGCGGTGCCTAGCAGTGGCGGGGGTGGCGCTCAACGAGAACCGGGCGTCGCCGAGAGCGGCGATCCGGTCGCGCCAGACGGAGCGGCGGTCGATCGCGCGTTGCACTGCGGCAAAATTGCGTTACCACCGTGCAAAGCCCGATGAGGCGAGAGGATACCGCATGCTCTACGATGCCTATGAATTCCAGCGTTCGATGATGGCCGGCGCCAGCAAGATGGCGAGCTTCGGCGCGGATATGCTCAACAATCCGGCAAACCCGTTCGCCTATTTGGGCGGCGGCACGGTGGTCGCCTCGGCGCTCGAAGTGTTCGCACACGCGAATGCAACGCGGGGAAAGCCTGCCTTCGGCCTCGATACGACGACGATCGACGGCCGCGAGGTTGCAGTTCGCGAGGAGATCGTGCTCCGGAAGGACTTCGGGCAGCTGAAGCGCTTCGTGCGCGAGGGCGTCGAGGGCGGTCCGAAGCTGCTGATCGTCGCACCGATGTCGGGCCATTATGCGACCTTGCTGCGCGGCACGGTCGAGCGGATGCTGCCGTTCGCCGACGTCTACATCACCGACTGGCGCGATGCGCGCAGCGTGCCGCTCTCGGCGGGGCGGTTCGATCTCGACGACTACATCGATTATCTGATCGAGTATCTGGAGACGATCGGCGCGAACGAAGGGCAGGGGGGCACGCACATGCTGGCCGTCTGCCAGCCCTCGGTTCCCTGTTACGCCGCCGTCGCACTGATGAGTGCGGACAAGAACCCGTGCCGTCCCAAGACGCTGACGATGATGGGCGGTCCCGTCGATACGCGCGAGGCGCCGACCGCGGTCAACACGCTGGCGACCGAGCGGCCGCATGCGTGGTTCGAGCAGAACGTCATCGCGACGGTCCCGGGCAATTATCCGGGTGCGGGGCGGAAGGTTTATCCCGGCTTCCTCCAGCTTGCCGGATTCATGTCGATGAACCTGGGCAACCACATGGTCTCGCACTGGGAGATGTATAAGCATCTCGTCCAGGGCGACGGCGAGAGCGCGTCGCAGAGCCAGGATTTCTATGAGGAATACCGGTCGGTCTGCGACATGACCGCGGAATTCTATCTCCAGACGATCGATGTGGTGTTCCAGAACCATGCGCTGCCGCGTGGGATCATGACGCATCGTGGTCGGCTGGTCGATCCGGCGGCGATCACCGATATCGGTTTGCTCGCGGTCGAGGGTGAGCGCGACGACATTTCGGGCTTGGGCCAGACCAAGGCGGCGCTGACACTGACGACTGCGCTACCCGACGAGAAGAAGCGCTATCTGATGGCGGAGGGTGCTGGTCATTACGGCATCTTCAACGGCACGCGCTGGCGGGAGAAGATCGCGCCGGTAGTGGAAGAGTTCATCACCGCGAACGGGTGATGGAAAACGGGCAGCCCCTGCAGGCTGCCCGCAGTCGTTACGCGATCGAGTTCACCACCGCGTGGCTGCTCGATTCGTCCGAGCGGATCGTACCGCCGAACAGCATCTTCAGGCGACCGCCGACCGAGATATCGGTCTCCCAAAGCTCGGCGCTGTCGATGTCGAAGCGCAGGAGCGTGAGGTTGGGGTCTTCCTTGCCGCCCGGAAACCAGGCCTCGACCTGGTTGTTCCAGAGCTTGTCGATCTGCGTACGGTCGTTCGACGTCGAGACGTCGCCCGCCATGCACGCGAAGAAATCATGACCCTTGCCGACGAACTGGGCCATCGCCGCGCCACCCTTGGCGATGCGGTTGTCGCGACCGGCGAAGAAGAACAGCGCGTTGGGTTGATCGTCGTCGATCTGCGCGGTCATCGGCTCGGAATGCTGGCCGTCGTTGAGGCCGATCATCACGAACGGGCTGGCCTTCAGCTTGTCGATGAACTTCGCTGCGACTTCCTGCGGGGTATCCTTGTCGGCCATCGTCATTCTCCTATTGGCTTGGATTGCCACTGAGAACGGGTGGGGCGGGGGTTGGTTGCGCGGGATCTCTGGTCGGCACACGCGCTGCTGCTGGATAAAACCGCGACCAACGGGCCATGTCGACGATCGCTGCGGTTCTGCGGCACCACAAAAATACGGTGAATGCGTTTTGCCGATCCATGCCTCAAACAGGATTTGGTGAGGCGCATCTTACTGCTATTGCAGGACTATGGAGAGTATTCATTCCGCCGTAACGAACGTTCGCGTCGAAGAGCGCGCCGTCGTCGACGCTCAGACCTTCGCTACCGAAGTAGCGGGACGCGCTACCCCGGTGGTGTTGCGCGGGCAGGTTTCGCATTGGGCCAGCGTGCGGGCGGCGGAAGGTGGCGATGAGGCGACCGCAACGTATCTGGCCGGCCTCGGGGATGGTGGCAAGCCGATGGACGTGCTGATCGGCGGTCCCGAATTCGGTGGCCGCTTCTTCTATCGCGGCGATAATCTGGAAGGCTTCAACTTTCACCGCGAGAAGGCCCCGTTGGCGGTCTTGCTGAGCGAATTGTTGCGGTTGTCCAGCGTGCCCGAGGAAAAGCGGCCTTTCCTGTATGCCAACGCGGCAACCGCGCCTGAGCATTTGCCGGGATGGTTGGCAGCCAATCCAATCAACCTTCCGCTGGGCGGAGCGACGCCAAGGCTGTGGATCGGCAACGGATCGCAGACCGCGACACATTATGACGGCTCGACGAACCTTGCCTGCGTAGTTGCCGGCCGACGCCGCTTCACGCTGTTCCCGCCGGACCAGGTCGGCAATCTGTATATCGGACCACTCGACCGGACGCTGGCCGGCCCCCCGTCCAGCATGGTCGATCCGTTGGCGCCGGACCTGCACCAGTTTCCGCGGTATGCCGAGGCGCTACGTCATGCACTGGTCGCCGATTTAGGGCCGGGTGATGCGTTGTTCATCCCGGCGATCTGGTGGCATCACGTCCAGGCGTTCGGGACGCTCAACGTGTTGTGCAATTACTGGTGGGCGTTCGACCCGACGGTCTCGGCGTTTCACGCGATGGTTCATGCGATGATGGCGGTGCGCGATCGCCCGCCGGCGGAGAAGGCGGGGTGGCGAGCCTGGTTCGAGCATTACGTGTTCGACGACGATGCGGCGGCGGCTGGCGATCATCTGCCCACGGCAGCGCGGGGCGTGCTCGGCCCAGCCTCGCCAGATCGCACCGAGCGGATCCGCAACTATCTGTTGAAAGCGCTCCAGCGACGCTGACCGGGTGCCGTCAATGAAGGCGGCCCAGGCAGGCGGCGGGTTCCAGTTGGTCGCCATGCCGCCGTCATCGACGATGCTCGGGACGATCGCACGTCTTGCGTGCCCGTTCGGGACCGTCGAAACGCAAGCCCTGTCGGTCGAGTTTAGCAGCAGCCGCAACGACAATGAACGGCACGGGCATTAGCCGATACGGTTCACGCCAACCTGGCGAGAGCATGGGCATGGGATGGCATATGCGTCAGTGAAGTAGCGACTACGCGTTCGATCCGAGCCAACCGATTGGCCGCAGTCTCGATCGGTATGCAGTCACAGATCGGATCGTGACCCAGGACGGGGGCGTTCTGTCCGGTCAACACAGCGAGCCAGCTGGTTTCGTTGAACAGTTCATCGGCCTCTCGAAAGATGCGGCCGCCGGCGCGAAACAGTGCAAGCTTTTCGGCGAGCCCCTCCGGGATCGCTGCAGTTGCGCGGTCGCGCCAGAACGGTTCTGCGCGCGCATTCAAATGGTAATGTGCGACGAGGAAGTCTCGGATGCGAGTATATTCCGCGGTCATGATGCGGTTGTAGCGCTCGACCACTGCCGGGGCGGGAGGGGCGCCCGTCGGCAACATCCTGAGCAGATGCTGCAATCCGCTTTGCACCAGATGAATGCTGGTGGATTCAAGCGGCTCCATGAACCCCGCCGCCAGACCAAGAGCGATGCAGTTGCCGCTCCAGAAGCGGTTGCGATGGCCCGTTGCGAAGCGGATCACGCGAGGTTCGGCCAGCGCCTCGCCGTGCAACCCGGCCAACAAGGTCGCGGTCGCCTCGTCCTCGCCTATGTGGCGGCTGGAAAAGACATGGCCGTTGCCGGTGCGGTGCTGCAGCGGGATACGCCAGCGCCAGCCGGCGCGTTCGGCTATCGCCCGGGTGAGCGGCAGCGGTGCGGCGTCGGCAACCGAGGGTACTGCGACGGCACGGTCGCAAGGGAGCCATTCGGACCAGTCCGTCCATCCTGCCTCCATCGCGCCTTCGATCAAGAGGGCGCGAAAGCCGGAGCAGTCGAGGAACAGGTCGCCTGCGATGCGGCTACCGTCTGCGAGATGGACGGCCGCGATACCCGCCGGGCCGCGTTCGACGCGTTCGACCAGCCCTTCCTGGCGGACGACGCCGTATGCCTCAGCCTGCGTGCGCAAGAACGCGGCGTAGCGCCCGGCGTCGAAATGATAGGCATAGCCGATCCGCGACAGGGGTGAGTTTCCATTTGCGATCGGCCGCGAGAAACGGCCGGCCTCCGCTGCGCATGCCTCGAGCGAATAGGCGCCCAGTGGTTCTGCCGCGCCTGCCTGGCGCGCACGCAGCCATTGCGCGGCGAACGGCACGCCGGCGATGTCGGTACCGATCTGGCCGAACGGATGGACATAGGACTCGCCCGGACGCGTCCAGCCTTCGAAGCGGATGCCGAGCTTATAGCTGCCGCCGGTCGCGCGGAGGAAGGCGTCCTCGTCGATCCCGAGCATCGCGTGGAAGGTACGGATCGGCGGGATCGTCGCTTCGCCCACGCCGACCGTGGCGATATCGTCCGACTCGATCAGCGTCACGCGCGTGCCGGCGGGGCCGAGCAGCCGTCCGAACGCGACCGCCGCCATCCATCCCGCGGTACCGCCACCGACGATCGTTACAGATCGTAGAGCGTCGGTCATGCGCGCACACGCGTCGGGCTGGTACGGGCGAGATAGTCTTCGTGGCGCGGCATCCGGGCTGCGGCGTCTGCGAACATCGCGCGCAACCGATCAAACCGGGCGTCTACGTCGCGGGCGTCGACCGCATCGGCAAGACGGTCCCAGCCCTCGGGAACGATGCCTTGCCCCAGCAACACTGCGACCCAGCTTGCTTCGGCGAACAGATCGTCCTCCCACCGAAACAGTCGTCCGCGACGTCGCCACAGGGCAATCCTCTCGGCCAGACTGTCGGGAATCGCCCGCGCTCCGGCATCGCGCCAGAACGGAGAGTCCTTCCGCCGGGTGGCATGATAGTGAAGTACTAGGAAGTCGCGAACCTGGTCGAATTGCGTTTCGGCGAGACGATTATAGGTATCGATCTCGACCGGCGAGAAACCCTGGTCGGGGAACAACGCCAGCAGCTTCGAGATGCCGGTCTGCACCATGTGGATACTGGTGGATTCGAGCGGCTCGGTGAAGCCGGAGGCAAGGCCAAGCGCGACGACGTTGCCTATCCATTGTTTTCGGCGTCGCCCGGCTGTGAAACGCAGAACGCGAGGGTCGGCAAGCGGCGGCCCTTCGACACCGTCGAGCAAGGTCGCGGCGGCCTCGTCGTCCGAGCAATGTGCGCTGCTGTAGACATAGCCGTTGCCGGTGCGGTGTTGCAGCGGAATGCGCCATTGCCAGCCGCTCGCTTGCGCGGTGGAGCGGGTGTACGGCGTGATCGCGGTGCCGGTATTGGCGGTCGGCATCGCAATGGCGCGGTCGCAGGGCAACCATTGCGTCCATTCCTCGTAACCGGCACCGAGTGCCTGCTCGATCAGCAAACCGCGGAAGCCCGAGCAGTCGAGGAACAGGTCGCCTTCGATCCGGCGGTCGCCGGCGAGCGTGACATGACGGACGTGCCCGGTATCGCCGTCAAGCGCGACATCGCCGATCTCGCCCTCGATCCTTATGACGCCGTCGCGTTCCGCACGACCTCGGAGGAATTGGGCGTAAAGGCCGGCGTCGAAATGATAGGCATGCGCCATCTGCGACAATATGGATGCCGGGTCGGGCGAGGGGGGCGCGAACCGCCCGGCCCGCGCGGCGACTGCACACAGCGAGTAGGCGTCGATGTCCTCGACCACACCTGCGGCTCGGCGGCGTCGCCAATGTTGGTGGAAGCGTACCCCCTCGATATCGAAGCCGAACCCGCCAAACGGGTGGAGATAGCGTTCGCCGATCGCACCCCAGTCGACGAACTCGATGCCGAGCTTGAAGCTGCCTGCCGTCGCCGCAAGAAACGCCGCTTCGTCGATCCCGAGCATCGCGTTGAAGGCCCGGATCGGTGGGATCGTCGCTTCGCCGACACCGACGGTGCCGATCGTATCGGACTCGATCAGGGTCACGCTGGCGCCCGTCGGGATCAGTCGTGCCAGCGCGGCGGCCGCCATCCAGCCCGCGGTGCCGCCGCCGACGATGACGATGCGACGGACAGGCGAACCCAGCGTCATGCGGCAGCCAGTTCGGCCATGGCGTGCGCGTAAGGCGGAAGCGCACGGACCTGCGCGATGATCCGCGCGCGATGATCGGCGAAATGCTGCTGAATCGTTGCCAAGGGCAGTGCATCGGCGAGCGCATCGTAACGCCGTGGCATAAGACCCATCGCGTCGAACATCGCGGCCCAGTCCTCCTCTTCGAACGGTTCGTCGTCGAACATCGGCAGACGTCCGCGTGCGGCAAACAGGGTGCGTTTCGCCTCGACCGCATCGGGAAGCATCGTGCCGCCGGGCTCGTCCCCGATCGCGTTTGAACCGCGGCCTGCGGCCTTCTGTGCGATGACGAAGTTGCGGGCGCCCGTCATGGCGTTTGCCGTAAATCGATTGAACGCCTTGGCTTCGACGGGTGCGCGGCGTTCAGCGGGCCAAAGCTGGATGAGCTGCGCAAGCGACCGCAGCAGCACCGTCAGCGCGGTTGGGTGCAGTGGCTCGATAAGCCCTGCGGCGGCGCCGAGTGCGATGCAATTGCCCCGCCAGGCCTCGACGCGGCGACCGGCACGGAACGGCGTTCCCTCGCCACCGGCGGCGCACGTCAAACGCACGTCTGCGCCACCGAGAGGCCAGGTTGCGGTCCAGCCCGAACCCTGTGCATCGACTTGCGTATAGGGTGGCGGGGCGCCCGTTGCCGACAGCGTTTGCGTATGCGTTCGGTTACACGGCAGCCAAGCCGACCAATCCTCGAATGCCGGCGCAGTCCGGCTCGCGATGCGCGCGCTGCTACCGGAACAGTCCAGCACGAGCAGCGGTGCGATAGAGGTACTGTCGGTCAATTCCAGCGTCTCGACGATGCCGTTCGCGTCGATCTGTGCGTCGGCAAACGGTGCGTTCGCGCACGACGCACCGAAGTTCATCGCGGCCGCGCGCATCACCGCGGTGTAGCGTTCGACCGGCAGATGTAGCGCATGCGCGATCGGGGCTTCGAGAGCGAACCGGCCGGACTGTGCGGCAACGGCAGATGGGGCATAGTCGGCCAGACGGACATGGATCCCGTCCTTGCGCAGCCGCCCGCCAAGCTGGTGGAACGCGATACCCTGAAGCGGCGCGCCCGTTTCGCCGTACGACAGGAATGCCGCGGCACCGTCCTTGCGCCAGCCACCGAACGCGACCCCGAGCGCATGGCCTCCGCCGGTTGCGCGGACAAGCGCCGTCGGTTCGATACCGAGGTCCGCGTGGAACCCGCCAAGCGCCGGCGGCACCGCGATCACCGGTGCAAAATCCCCCAGTCCGTCGCCAGTCGTGCCATCGTCGATCACGACGACACGATAGGCGTCACGAGGCAGGCGACGGGCAAGCGCGGCGGCGGTCATCCAGCCGCACAGGTTCGCGCCAAGGATTGCAACGGTCTGGCTCATGCCGCGGCCTTGACCCGTGCTATATAGTCTTCGTGTAAGGGCATCGCCTTGGCTGCGCTTGCGCAAGCCGCGGCAACCCTTGCGACGTGATCCCGCGACGTCGCCATTGGAATATCGGCTATCAGCGGATTCACGCGGCCCGGCATGATGCGCTGGCCGTAATAGACGGCAAGCCAGCTGGCCGGCAGGAACATGCCCTCCCGATACGATGCGACGATGCCCCGCTCGCGGAATTCGGCGATCTTCTCGGTCAGCGACGAGGGCAGGGTCATGGTTCGCATGTAGCGCCAGAACGGCGTGTCGTCGCGGTCCGTGGCGCAGTAGTGCAGCACCAGAAAATCACGGACCCGGTCATATTCGAGCGCCATCGCGCGGTTGAATTCCGCCTCATCCGCTGGGTCGAACACGCCACCGGATGGAAACAGTTCGATGAGCTTGCCGATCGCGAGCTGGATCAGGTGGATGCTGGTCGATTCCAGCGGCTCGAGAAACCCGGCGGACAGGCCGATCGCGACGCAATTCCCGACCCATTGGCGGTGCCGCCGGCCCGTCCGAAAGCGCAGCATGCGCGGTTCGGCAAGCGCCTCACCCTCAAGGCTATCCATCAGCACTGAACGTGCGGTTTCCGGATCGGTGAACCGTGTAGAGAAGACGTGACCGTTCCCCGTGCGATGCTGGAGCGGAATGCGCCATTGCCATCCGGCTTCGCGCGCAGTCGCCCGCGTGTACGGCGTCAACGCACCGGCATTGGCGGTCGGGACCGCCCAAGCGGCATCGCACGGCAGCCAGTGCGACCAATCCTCATGTCCGACTTTTAGTGCGCCATCGATCAGGAGTGCGCGAAAGCCCGAACAGTCGATGAACAGGTCACCCGCGATTCGTCGGCCATCGGCGAGGCGAACCGCGGCTATACCGCCCGCGCTTTGCTCGACCGCATCGACGCGTCCTTCGATCCGGACGACGCCGCGCGCTTCGGAATAGTCGCGCAGATAGGCAGCGTAGAGCGTCGCATCGAACTGATAGGCGTAGGAATAGGTCGATCCGATCGAGCGCGGATCCTCGAGCGGCGGCGTAAAACGATTGTCGCGCGCGGCGACGATCGGCAACGAGCAGTTTTCCAGCGTCGGTAAGCCGTCAGCGCCACCACGCGTCGCGTGGGCCCAATACTGGTGGAAAGGCAAGCCATCGATGTCGTGCCCGAAATCCCCAAAGGGATGGATGTAGCTGTCGCCGATACGGCCCCAATCGCGAAATTCGATCCCAAGCTTGAATGTCGCATTTGTACGACGAATGAAGTCGGCTTCGTCGATACCCAATCTTTGATTGAAGAATCGGATGTGCGGAACCGTCGCTTCGCCGACGCCGACCGTTCCGATGTCTTCCGACTCGACCAGGGTCACGTCGGCAAGTCGCCCGGCGAAACTCATCGCCAGTGTTGCGGCAGTCATCCAACCAGCGGTACCGCCACCAATGATCACGACTTGTATGCGGGCGCTCATGGCCAATCGTCATCCTCTCTGTGTTGTATCTTAGCAACTACGCGCTCATTTCCGAACGTTCTTAACCTTTTATGTAGCTGTTACATTCGTGTGACGCTACCTCGCACAGCAGATAAAGCGCGCCAACAAATGATAGCGCTATCTGTAAAGGGGATGCCAAACGTCATGACCACTGCGAATATCCTAGTTGCGTCTCGTCGTGTTGGTGCGTTGAAAGGCGGGGCATCGTTGATCGCGCTCTGCTTGGCCGCCGCACCGCAAGCGTTGCAGGCCCAGCAAGCTGAGCCGGTTCCCGCGCAGAGCACGCCGACGGCGGCGGCGCTTGACCGTACCGCACCTTCAGATCGGGCGGCGGCGGCCAGTGCGGATACGTCCGTTTCGGGGCAGGCGCAGCCTTCCGCAAACGCGCAGGTTCCTTCGGGCGGTGCTAGGCCGACTCAGGCCGAGCAATCGACCGCGACACCGCAGAGTGAGGCGGCCAACCAGGACATCGTGGTCACCGGCATTCGTCGCAGCCTGCAAAGCGCGCAGGCGATCAAGAAGAATTCCGAAGTCGTCGTAGACTCGATTTCGGCTGAGGATATCGGTGCATTGCCGGACCGTTCGGTCACCGAAGCATTGCAGCGCGTTCCGGGCGTGTCGATCAGCCACTTCTCCGCTGGCGTCGATCCGGACCACTTCTCGACGGAAGGGTCGGGTGTCGTCGTTCGCGGTCTCACCTACACGCGCTCCGAGATCAACGGCCGCGATTCGTTCAGTGCGAACAACGGTCGTGGCCTGTCGTTCGCCGACGTCCCGTCGGAATTGCTGGGCGGCGTCGATGTGTTCAAGAGCCCGTCGGCCGACATGATCGAAGGGGGCATTGCCGGTACGGTCAATTTGCGGACTCGCCTGCCGTTCGATTCCACCGGGCTTTCGCTGGGCGGCACGCTGGAGAACAACTACGGAGATTTCGTCAGGAAGTCGTCGCCGACCGTTTCGGTCCTCGCCAGCGATCGCTGGCACACCGGCATCGGCCAGTTCGGCCTGCTCGGCAGCTTCGTGCGCTCGCAGGTTCGCTCACGCGCGGACAGTGTCCAGATCTCGAACTGGGGCGAACGGGTACTCACGAGCGGGGGCGACCTGCTACAGCCGCTCGGCGCCAACAACCTTCCGAACGTCGGGACGACCGTGTACGTGCCGCGCGGTGCGGCGATCCGCAGCCAGGAATTCAACCGTACGCGCTACGGGTACTCGGCGGCTGGTCAGTGGCGGAGCAACGACGAGAAGATGACCGCGACCGCGCAGTTCTTGCGCGCGGATTCGCGCGAGGCCTGGACCGAGAACTCGATCGAAGTCGCTACCGACAACGTTTTGACCGCGGGGGACTCCCAGCCATTCCCCGGCACGAGCTTCGCGTATGACGACGACAATGCGTTCACCAGCGGTCTCATCACCGGTCCGAACGGCTATCGCGCCGATCAGGGTAGCGACATGCGTACGCCGACCAATGGCTTGCAGAGCAACAACATCGCGCGCGGCAACACGGCACGTTACATCACCAACGATGCCAGCTTCAACTTCAAGTGGCAGCCGATGACGCGTCTGGGCGTGACCGTCGATTACCAGCACGTCTGGTCGAAGGTAAACGTTACCGATCTCACCGTCTGGGGGACGACCTACCAGAATGCCGACATCCGATTGAACGGCAGCGACCCGGCCTATGTGAACTTCATTCCCGTTACCAATGGCGCCAACAACTACCAGAATGCGGCGCATCCGAGCTACGCGGACCCGTATAACAGCTTCTACCGGTCGGCGATGGACCATATCGAGGACAGCAAGGGCAACGAAGACGCCGCGCGTATCGATCTGGACTATTCGTTCCCGGAGGAAAGCTGGCTGACGTCGATCCGCGCCGGCTATCGCTTCTCCGATCGCCAGAACGAAGCGCGGTCGACCGCGTATAACTGGGGCGTGTTGAGCGAGATCTGGGGCGGCGGCGATGGCAGCATGACCGCACCGGGGTCGACCGGCGGACCGGTATGGTTCGACCGCCCGATCGATGGCAATCCGACGACCCGCGACGCGGGCGCGCCGGGGCCGCAACAGGCCTTCACCTACGACAATTTCTTCCGTGGGCAGGCCAATGACGCGTCCAACGGTGGCCGTGTATTCTATCCGGGCAGCCAGCTTCAGGATTATGGTGCCGCGGTCCAGCAGATCAGCCAGATCGCGCACGAATGGCGTAATTTCACATCGACCAATTCGGGCGCGGATGGCTGGGTGCCGCTGGCGCAGCGTTCGGGCGTGATTGCTGGGACGCCGTTCCGTCCGGGCGAGGTCAATCCGGTCAGCGAGCGTAACAACGCCGCCTATCTCGCAGTCCGCTTCGGCAACGATTTGTCGAACGGGTGGAATCTGAGCGGCAATGTCGGCGTGCGCTACACCAAGACACGGCGTATCTCGTCGGGCTTCTTCTCGTTCCCGAACCAGTCGTTCAGTTGCGTTCCACCCGCCAACGGCACTGCAATCTCGCGGTTCTGTGCGTTGCCGGACGCGACCCGCGCAGCGGCAGTGGCGTTCCAGAACGGCAATCTTGTGCCGAACAACACCAAGCTGACCTACGACTACTTCCTGCCGAGCTTCAACGTGAAGCTGGCGGTAGGGGGTGGCCTGCAGTTCCGCGCGGCGTTCAACAAAAGCGTCGCACCGCCCGATTTCGGGCAGACCCGGTCGTTCTACAATATCGGGCTGACGACCAGCGACCAGACGATCCTGTTCAACGGCGGACCGGTGGCGATCTTCGACGTCGGCAACCCGAACCTCAAGCCGGTCCGCGCCGACAATTACGATCTGACCGCGGAATGGTATTTCTCGAGCGTAGGTCAGCTGACCTTCTCGGCGTTCGCGAAGAACCTGTACGGCGTACAGTCGGTCGGGACGCAGCGCCTGTCGTTCACCAACAATGGCTCGACGTTCGATGCCATCGTCACGACGCCGCTGAACTCGGCGGATACGGGCAAGGTTCGCGGGTTCGAGGTCGGGTACCAGCAGACCTATGGTTTCCTGCCGTCGGTGCTAGGCGGGCTCGGGCTCTCGGCGAACTTCACCTATGTGCATTCGACGGGTGTGTCGCAGCAACAGCTGGACCCGAACGATCCGAACGTAACGGCGGGGATCATCTCCTCCGTCGATACCGGGAAGCTGCCGTTGCAGGGGTTGTCGAAGTACCAGTTCAATATCGGGCCGTTCTATCAGCGCAATGGCCTGGAACTGCGCGCCGCGTATAACTGGCGGTCACGGAACCTGTTGACGATCCGCGATGTGATCACGCCGTTCGCGCCGGTCTATGCAGAGTCGTACGGGCAGCTCGATGCGTCGGTCTTCTATGCGATCACGCCGGCGGTGCGGATGGGCTTCCAGGGCGTGAACCTGACGAACTCGGTGACGCGGACGTCGTACGTCATCAACGACGACCTGCTGACCCGGCCACGCAACTGGTTCATCAACGATCGCCGCTTCACCTTCTCGATCCGCGTCGCGATCAAGTAAGGCGATAACCGGCCGGCTGGTCTGGTTGGCTTGATTTAATCTCTTGGGGCGTCCCGGTCGTACGGGGCGCCCCTTGTTGCGTCAGCGGCGCCATGGCGATGTGGTGGCGGCACTGCGGCACTGCGGCACTGCGGCGCACGTCGGATCACGTGCAAACCAGCTCACCAAATGTACTCCGCGCTTGCGTCACATTCCGCAACGGCTCACGGCGCCGACAAGGAATAACCCCACGCGGAGAATCCTAATGACCGAGACCGCCAATTACACGCCGCCGAAAATCTGGACTTGGAACAAGGAGAGCGGAGGCCGGTTCGCCAGCATCAACCGCCCGATCGCCGGCGCTACGCATGACAAGGATCTGCCGGTGGGCAAGCATCCGCTGCAGCTCTATTCGCTGGCGACGCCCAACGGGGTGAAGGTGACGGTGATGCTCGAGGAGCTTCTCGCTGCTGGTCACACGGGTGCCGAATATGACGCCTGGCTGATCAAGATCATGGACGGCGACCAGTTCGGCAGCGGCTTCGTCGAGGCCAACCCGAATTCGAAGATTCCGGCGCTGGTCGATCGCAGTGGTGAAAGCCCGATCCGGGTCTTCGAGTCTGGCTCGATCCTGGTCTATCTCGCCGATAAGTTCGGTGCGTTCCTGCCCACCGATGGCGCCAAGCGTGCCGAGGTGCTCTCGTGGCTGTTCTGGCAGATGGGGGCGGGGCCGATGCTTGGCGGCGGGTTCGGGCATTTCTACGCGTATGCGCCGGTTAAGATTGAATATGCGATCGACCGCTTCGCGATGGAGGTGAAGCGGCAACTCGACGTTCTCGACCGACGCCTGGGCGAAAGCGAGTATGTCGGCGGCGACGAGTATTCGATCGCCGACATGGCGGTGTGGCCTTGGTACGGTGCTCTGGTGAAGGGACTGGTCTACGAGGCCGCGGAGTTCCTTCAGGTAAACGACTACAAGAACGTCCTGCGCTGGACCGACCTGATCGCCGCGCGGCCCGCAGTGGCGCGAGGGCGGATGGTCAACCGCGTGATGGGTGATCCTTCTAGTCAGCTCCCCGAGCGCCACGACGCTGGCGATTTCGATACGCGGACGCAGGACAAGATTGACGCCGCAGCGACGGATAGCGCGGCGAGGTGACGTTTCACTCAAGGCGCTGAGCGGTCGTTACCCGGTCATCGCCTTCGCGACGCAATCAGAGCGACTCGGATCGATGCCTGCCGCGGCATCGATCCGGTTCAGCGTTGCTTAGCCGTCTGCCATGCCTTGAATGACGAGCCGCGCGGGTCCGACTTTGCGCTTGATCACCGCGGCGGTGAAGCGTTCGATGATGGCGCAGGCGACCGGTCTGGACTGTTGCAGCGTTGAGACGCGGGCCATCGATCGATCGGTTTCCCACTCGACACGAAAGCGTTTCGTTTTGAAATACGCGTCGGCAACAATCGACGGCAAAGGAAAAAACCCTGCTGCGCGCGGATTGCGAGGTTGGCTGTACGCTTCCGCCAAGGAAGCAGTAGCTGGTGACCCCTACGAGAATCGAACTCGTGCTTACGCCGTGAGAGGGCGTCGTCCTAACCGCTAGACGAAGGGGCCGTTAGCAGAAGCGGGCGTCTACGGAATGGGGTGGCGGGCGTCAAGACAGTTGCCGAACATTCTTGAACGCCCGCAGCATTTTTCTCAGGCGGCGACCTTCTTGCGCTCGGCCATTTCCTCGTTGAGCATCTCCGCCAGTAGAAAGGCAAGCTCCAGACTTTGGCTGGCGTTGAGGCGCGGATCGCAGTGGGTGTGATAGCGATCCGCCAGCGACTGCTCGGTCACGTCGACCGCGCCGCCGGTGCACTCGGTCACGTTCTGACCGGTCATCTCGGCGTGGATACCGCCGGCGTGCGTGCCTTCCGCGCGGTGGACCGCGAAGAAGCCGCGGACTTCGGCGAGAATGCGATCGAACGGCCGCGTCTTGTAGCCGTTGGCGGCCTTGACGACGTTGCCGTGCATCGGGTCGCAGCTCCACACCACCGGGTGGCCCTCACGCGTGACGGCACGGACCAGTCGGGGCAGGTTCGCCTCGATCTTGTCATAGCCATAGCGCGTGATCAGCGTCATCCGGCCGGGTACGCGCCCGGGGTTGAGCGTGTCGAGCATCCGCAGCAGCGCGTCGGGCTCGAGGCTCGGGCCGCACTTGATACCGATCGGGTTACCGATGCCGCGGAGGTACTCGACATGGCTCGAGCCCTCGAAGCGCGTGCGATCGCCGATCCACAGGAAATGCGCGCTGGTGTCGTACCAGTCGCCGGTCAGCGAATCCTGCCGGGTCAGCGCCTGCTCGTACTGGAGCAGCAGTGCCTCGTGACTGGTGTAGAAATGCGTCTGCGCAAGCTGCGGCACGGTCTCGGGATCGATTCCGCAGGCCGCCATGAACTCGAGCGCTTCGCCGATCCGGTCCGCGGTCTCGGCGTATTTTTTCGACCAGGGGCTGCGGCCCATGAAGTCGTGCGTCCAGCGATGGACCTGATGGAGGTTCGCATAACCACCTTGCGCGAACGCACGGAGCAGGTTGAGCGTGGCGGCCGACTGCGAATAGGCGCGGATCATCCGCTGGGGATCGGGCGCGCGCGATTCGGCGGTAAACGCGATGTCGTTGACGTTGTCGCCGCGGTACGACGGCAGCTCGACGCCGCCGATCGTCTCGGTATCGGTCGAGCGCGGCTTGGCGAACTGCCCCGCCATGCGACCGAGCTTCACGACCGGGAGCTTCGACGCGAAGGTGAGCACGACCGCCATCTGCAGGATGACGCGAAACGTGTCGCGGATGTTGTTCGCGCTATGCTCGGCAAAGGACTCGGCGCAGTCGCCGCCCTGCAGCAGGAACGCCTTGCCGGCGGCGACTTCAGCGAGCGACGCGGTCAGGTTACGGGCTTCACCGGCGAAGACGAGCGGCGGGAACGTGGCCAGCTGATCGGTCGCGGCGGTCAGCGCTGCGGCGTCGGGATAGGTGGGGAGCTGCCGTGCTTCGTGACGCGTCCAGCTGTCGGGGGCCCAGTTCGCGGCCATATCATGTCGTCCGATTGGTGAATTGTGACGATGGCAATGCGCGAAAACGCCTTTTTGCGCAACGAAGTAAAGCTTGGCCGGCAGCGGCGAAATGCTGCGCAGGTCGGTTCGACCGGATGTGAGCGCTAAATCCATTCATCGTGGATTAAAAAATATATGGCGTCTTCGCTGTCCAATCGGCATGGTCCCCACATGGACATGCCAATGCGTATCATCATCGCGCTTTCGATTATCGGCGGGGGCATCTTGGTCGGCGTACCGATCCTGATCATGTACTCGCGTCGCCGCCGTGCCGACAAACTTCGTCGCCGTGGAATCAAAAGCTACAATCGTAGCTCCCGCTCAGCCACGACGCAGACCGGTCAGTAACCCGCGTCGAGATCGGCGACGTTTTTCATCGGGCAGTCGGCAAGGAACGCCGCGAGGTTGTCGAGGAATAGTGTCGCCCCGCGAGCGAACATCGTCGTCTGGCTACGGCCCGACAGGTGCATCGTGACGATCGCGTTAGGCGTCGACCAAAGCGGATGATCCGCGGGCAGGGGCTCCGGGCTGGTCGGATCGAGCACGGCCCCGGCAATCGTCCCGTCGGTCAGTGCCGCGATCAGCGCATCGTCGTCGATCATGTCGCCGCGCGCGATGTTGATCAGCCAGGCGGACGGCCTCATCCGGTGTAACTCTTCGCGACCGATCATCGCGTGCGTCGCGTTGGTCGAGGGCGCGGCGAGGATTACCCAGTCGAACGCATCGAGCCGATCCCGCCAAGCGTCGGGCGTGACTGTGCCATCGCGGCCGGTACGCGTTACGCCGGTGACCTCGACCCCGAACGCGGTCAATCGGTCGCCGATCATCTTGCCGATCGTGCCATAGCCAATGACAAGTGCCTTGGTTCCGGCGAGTTCGATCTTGCCGGGCGCGTCCTTCAACCACTCATGACGGTCCTGCGCGCGGACGACGGTATCGAAGCGCTTGGCGGCGACGAGCACCGCCATCACCGCATATTCAGCGACCGCGACGGCGTTGATGCCGGCACCATTGGTCAAAGTAACGGCGTTCTCCTGCAGAGTGTCGAGCGGGAACGCGTCGAGCCCGGCATAGATCGTCGAGACCCATTTGAGGTTTGGCCCGGCATGGCGGATCGCGTCGGCGACGAGTTCGGTCGGCTGCATGTCCACCCAGGCGATATCCGCATCTGCGATCATCGCGTTGGCTTCGTCCGGCTTGGCGAACCAGGCGACGTCTAGGTCCCCAGGCAAATGCGGTTCGAGGAGCGGGCGAGCGGCGGCTGGGAGAACGGCTTTCATCCGGAGAACATCGGCGTACCGCGAGGCATGTCAAGTCAACCCGCTTTCGTCATACCGGACCTGTTCCGGCATTCACGGTGCCGCTCACTCGAACACCTGCGATCTGTTAAGCGGCGAGCCCCAGAACCAGTCCGCCCTTATCCTCTGGAGACCAAGTAGCGTGTTTCCCCGCGAAGGCGGGGACCCAGGCTGGGCTCCCGCCTTCGCGGGAGAACAAGAACGGACAGACTGTCGTTCGAACGCGGCCGCATCCTTTCTTCGGGGCAATAGCCGTCGAACAAGCTTTGGATGAAGAAGCAATGCGGAGTTGCTCTGGCGCACGGTGAAGCGGGCGCTTCAAGAAACGTGGTTAGAGCGCGATCTTCCAGTCCCAACCTAGCGAATCGCCATCCATCACCTCGACACCCGCGGCGGCGAGTTCGTCGCGGATCGCATCCGATCGCCCGAAGTCCTTCGCAGCGCGCGCATCGCGGCGATCCGCCAGCCGTGCGGTGATCGCATCCTCGTCGATCGTCGCCGTGATCGGCCGGATCCGCAGGTCCTCGCGGCTGATCGTCGCCAGGTCCAGCCCGAGTACCGCGTCGAAATCGTCCAGCGCAGCGACACGGTCCGCAGGCGCGACCCGTTTGTCCGCGAGCAGTTCGTCGAGAATCGGCAGCGCGCGCGGCGTGGCGAGATCGTCCGAGACCGCCTCCTCCAGTCGGTCGGCATAGGCATGCGCGCTACCCGATGGGCCGCCGGGCTCGCGAGCGCGCAACGTCTCGACCGCTTGCACCATGCGCTTCAGGCGGATCGCCGCCGCGGCCAGATTCTCCCAAGAGAATTCCAGCTCGCTCCGATAATGCGCCTGGAGGCACATCAACCGGTAGGCGAGGGGGTGGAAGCCGCGGTCGACGATCGTCTGCATCGTCGTGAACTGGCCGGTCGACTTCGACATCTTGCCCGCGCGCTCGACGAGGAAGTTGTTGTGCATCCAGACGCTTGCGCCGGTATCCGCGCAATCGCAGTGCGCCTGGTTTTGCGCGATCTCGTTGGGATGGTGGATCTCGCGGTGGTCGATCCCGCCGGTGTGGATGTCGAAATGCGCGCCGAGGTAATGCTTGCTCATCACCGAGCATTCGAGATGCCAACCTGGCGCCCCGCGACCCCAAGGCGAATCCCATTCCATCTGGCGGTTCTCGCCGGGCGTGGACGTACGCCAGATCGCGAAGTCCTGTGGGTTGCGCTTGCCGGCGACCGGCTCGATCCGACTTTCGACATCATCGGTCGCAGCCCGTGCGAGGCGACCATAGTCCGGGACGGTCGTCACGTCGAAATACAGCCCGCTGTCGAGTGTGTAGCAATGCTTCGGCGCGATCTGCTCGGCGAACGCGATCATCTCGGCGATGTGATCCGTCGCGACCGCCCAGCGGGCCGGCGGCACGATGTTGAGGCGCGCGACGTCGCGTTTGAACACGTCGGTATAATAGGCCGCGATCTCCCAGATCGAGCGTCCTTGTGCGGCGGCGGCCTTCTCCATCTTGTCGTCACCGACATCGGCGTCGGAGGTCAGGTGGCCGACATCGGTGATGTTGATGATGTGGGTCGTCGGCCAGCCCTTCCACCGCAGCACGCGACCTAGCGTATCCGCGAACAGGAAAGCGCGCATGTTGCCGATATGCTGGTAATTATAGACGGTCGGCCCGCAGGTGTAGAGCCCGACATCGGTCGGATCGATCGGCTGAAAGGTCTCGAGCTGGCGCGAGAGGCTGTTATACAGTGTCAGGGGGATACGGGTCATGGCCTGCTCTTAGCGCTGCATGGGCCCTCCCGCAAAGGCGCTGACATGCCGGGCAGACCCGCCGGAATACGTGGTTTGGCTTGAAACGACGGCGCTCCGCTGATAGGGGCACCAGTTCATGCGGCGCGGACCTGTTCGCGACGGCAAAAATCTATTCGTCCGGAGCTTATCGGGTTTATGCAGATCATCGTACGCGACAACAACGTCGACCAGGCCCTTCGCGCGCTTAAGAAGAAGCTGCAGCGCGAGGGCGTGTATCGCGAGATGAAGCTGCGCCGGCATTACGAGAAGCCGTCCGAGAAGCGCGCACGTGAGCGTGCAGCAGCGATCCGTCGCTCGCGCAAGCTCGACCGCAAGCGCGCAGAGCGCGACGGCGCACGCTAAGATTTTTGTCGGCCGTACCCGGCGAGCGGGTGGGTCGATAGTTCGGGGTGTCGTGATCGGCACCCCAATTGCTTTCCAACGGCACGCGCGGCGCTCCGGCGTGACCAGATGACCGGGGCCTGAACCGATGTCGACCGTCACCGCAGTGCCGCTGCAGCCAACCAAGCGCAGCTACCTCGTCTATCTCTGGGTCGGTATCGCGCTTGCGCTGATCGCCGCGGTTGCGTTGGCGCGTCAGGGTGATGATCCCCTGGCCCGCAATGCGCGCGCGCGGGGCGTGGTCGTTACCGCATCCGGCCTGCAGTATAAGGTGATCGCGCCCGGCAAGCCCGGTGCGGCCAAGCCGACCGACGCCGATGTCGCGCTGGTGAATTACGAGGGCAAGCTGCTCAACGGCACGACCTTCGACAAGTCGCAGCAGCCGACGCCGATGCCCGTCACCGGCGTGGTCCCCGGTTTCTCCGAGGCGCTAAAGCTGATGCCGAAGGGGTCGAAGTACCGCTTCTGGATGAAGCCGGCGCTTGGCTATGGCGACAAGGCTAACGGTCCGATCCCGGCGAATTCGACGCTGGTGTTCGACGTCGAACTGCTCGACTTCCTGCCGCAGAGCGTGGTCCAGCAGATGCAGGCGCAGGCGCAGATGGGTCGCGGCGCTCCTGGTGGTATGCCAGGCGGTGCGCCGGGCGGTATGCCCGGTGGCGCGCAGACGCCGCCATCGCAGTAAGTGATGGTGGGGGGTATGGGTCTGAACCCGTACCGCGCCAAAATATTGGATTTGCAACGCGTCTCGCTTCATTGCGAGGCGCGTTTTGCGTTCAGTCGATGCGTCTCGCTAATTATGCGTAAACTTGCTCGGTCGGCCAGCCGGGCAAGCCGTCTGCCGATAAGATGGCTGGCCTGATTCCGTAGAGGATCGGCCGCCCTAGGGGTGAGAGGCTTCCGCAGGGGAGGGTGGCGCAGAGGGAATCGGGCTAACCTGCCCGGCAATCGCGTGCTGCAAGGTCGGTTAGTTCGGCGGTCCTTCGGTTAACCAGCGCGGCGATACGCTATTGCAGGTGTTGTTTCGGCGCTCGGCACTGAGGCTGATGCCATCTCATGCTCACCCATTCTGAGAAAGCGTGGGTTCTAGTCCGCGTTGCACGGAATAGCGCAGCCGGAGCCTACCGAACGCCTTTGGCCATCGACGGTATGGAGCAGATCGGGAGCTGAGTTCTAAGCGTAACACGGCAGCACATTGTGCTTCGGCACGCGCTGGCCCGCCTGTCCTCAGAACGGCAGACAAAAAAATAGCGGCCCGAAGACCGCTATTTCTCGAACTAAAGTCGTAAGACTTAGTTGCTGTCCGAATCGTCGTCGTTGTCTGCAACGATAACGATACCGGCGATAACTGCAGCTGCTGCGAGAACCGCAACGATGATGCCGCCGCCAGCGAGCTCGTTCTTGTCAGCCGAAACCGAACCCGAACGGACCGAATGTGCAACCGACAGATTTGCCGGTGCTGCCATGGCCGGAGCAACTGCCATCGTGGCTGCTGCTGCGGTCAGGAGATACTTCCCAAGACGCATGATGAACTCCCTTTGTGCTCGTCGCGGCAGGCAATGGCATATAACCTTACCCAACGCAACTAAGGCCCTTTGTAACAACGCGAAGAGGATCGCACTGTTGCGGCGGTGCAACACACACTTCCGCTGTTTCTCTATAGCGGAGGCGCGCCACGAAGAAAGCGTTCGCGTGCAAACCGCATGATATTCGCGGTGAGACGCGTCAGTTCGTCTTCGGTCCGATCGCGGTGCCGGTCTGAAGCGTCCAAGTTTCTGCACCTTCCATGCCCAGCGCAGTCAGACGGCCCGATGCGTAGGCGCCGGTGTCGATTCCGATTCGGTGCCCGCGCCGTTCGATTTCGTCGGTCATGGTGTGGCCGTGGACGATCGTCTTTTCCAACGTCGAGCGATGATCGAGGAAGGGGTCGCGAATCCATCGCAGGTCCGAAGTGCGCTGAAGGTCGAGCGGCGTATCGGGGCGCACGCCTGCATGAACGAACGCGTAATCGCCGATCACGATCATGTCCTCGAACTTGCGCAAGAACTCGCGGTGTTCGTCCGGGACGAGCGTTTCGAGGCGTTGCACCAACTCTTCATAGTCGAGCCGCTCATATTCCGCGGCCTCCATGCCGTAGCTCAGCACGGTCTCGCGCCCGCCGATGCGGCAGAACAAGCGGAGTGCCTTGGGTTCGCCGTCGAGCGCACCGAGGAAGATCTCCTCGTGATTGCCGAGCAGGAAGCGGACGTCGGGGCGGTCGGGGCGGGCATGCGCCAGCGCGCGCAACCGATCGATCACTGCCGCCGAGGCGGGGCCCCGGTCGACGATGTCGCCGAGGAATATCAAGGTCGTTTCCGCTGCACCGCGTTCGCGTTCATCCGCCTCGATCAACCCGATCAGTTCGTCGAGCAGGTCGGCGCGGCCGTGAATGTCGCCAACGGCATAAACGCGGCGACCGGGAGGAACCTGCGGTTGAGTCGGCTTGGCAACGCTACGGGACTTGAAAAGCTTTGAAATCATGCTGCAATCGATGTGGGGAGGAAGATGTACGGGACCTGATCGAACGCGTCACTCGATCGCGCGGGCGCATGCGATCGCATAGGATGTTCTGGCAGGCGTCGCAACGCATCGCCGCGACGGGGTGTGACGCATTGCCGCGACAGGGCGCGCGGGGCTTGCGGTCGTGCAGCATGACGCAGGGGCGCAGGACGGCTATGGGAACGCCATGTCGATGATCTCCCGCCTCGCGCCGTTCCTGATGCTCACGGCCGCGGCGCCAACAGCTTTGCCTGCCGAACCGATGCCCGTGGCCGATACGGCGCCCTCGGCTGCGTTCTTCGACACGTTGCGCGCTGCCGATCTCCGGCTGGCGACGATCGCGTATCGGCTGACCACCGCGAACGCCGCATTGTGCGACCGCCTCCAGCCGCAGATCGGCATGCCGATCCATGCGCTGACGCAATATGGCCCCGGTGCGCGCAAGGCCGCTGCGGCCACCTTCGGGTTCGAATCCACGATCGGTGTCGAGGCGGTCGTCGCCGGCGGTCCAGCCGACCGCGCGGGGGTTCGTCCCAACGACTCGATAATAGCGATCGACGATCGACCACAACCCGACCTGCCGTCCGCCGATGCGCCCGAAAGCGCGGCGGCACGCGATGCCGCGGAAGCGGTCATCACCGAGGCGCCGGTCGGAAAGCCGTTGCGAGTGACGGTGCTGCGCGACGGCAAACGCTTGCCGATCTCGATCACTCCGGTCACCGGATGCCGGTCGCGGTTCGAGATTCTGCTGGGCAGTGGCCTGGATGCGAGCGCGGACGGGGCGATCGTGCAACTCGGTGAGCGGTTCTTCGAAGGCTATACCGACGAGGAGATCGCCGTCGTCGTCGCGCATGAACTCTCGCACAACATCCTGCGTCACCGTGCGCGGCTCGATGCGGCGAAGATCAATCGGGGCCTGCTGGCGGAACTCGGTCGCAACGGCCGCCTGATCCGCGAGACCGAGGATCAGGCGGATCTGCTCGGCATCTACCTGCTTGCGAACGCCGGTTACGACCCGATGTCGGCCCCGAAATTCTGGCGGAGCAAGGGCGGCGCGATTGACGGCGGGCTGTTCCGCAGCCGCACGCACGCCTCGTCGAAGGCGCGCGCCGAAGCGCTGGAAGCCGCCGCGCGCGACATCGCGGCGCCCCCGACGCGGCCGATCATCCCGCCAGTCGTTGCGACTCGAAACGTGCCGTTGCGCTGACCGCAGGCAGCGCCGCACGCGGCTGATCCGGCCAGATGCCGCGCGTGTCTAGCACCGCCTTGTCGATGCGCTCTTCGAGCGGGATCGACTTGAACACGTCGTGGTCGACCAGCACGATCATGATCGAACACGTCTCGATCGCGGTATCGACGTCGATCAGCGTCGCACCGGTGTCTGCCAGCACGGCCGGCAACGTCTGCGCGTAGGGCTCGACGATCCGCACCCGGTCGCCGAACCGGCGCGCCACGGCTTCGGCGACCTTGAGGGCAGGGCTCTCGCGGAAGTCGTCGATGTTCGCCTTGAACGCTAGGCCGAGGCACGCGACAATTGCGTCGGGTGATGCCTCAACCAGCGCCGCGACCTGCGCGATGACGTGGTCGGTCTTGCCGTCGTTGACCTCGCGCGCGGTGCGGATCAGCGGCGTCTGGTCGGGGGCCGCGTGGACCAGGAACCACGGGTCGACCGCGATGCAATGCCCGCCGACGCCGGGGCCGGGCTGCAGGATGTTGACGCGCGGGTGGCGGTTGGCGAGGCGGATCACCTCCCAGACGTCGACGCCCATCGTGTCGGCGATCAATGACAACTCGTTGGCGAACGCGATGTTGACGTCGCGAAACGCGTTCTCGGTAAGCTTCGTCATCTCCGCCGCGCGCGCGGTCGTTGTGACGCAGGCGCCGCGGACGAAGCGACGGTAGAAAGTGAGGGCCTTACGCGCACACCGCGGTGTGATCCCCCCGATGACCCGGTCGTTGTCGATCAACTCGACCAGGATGCGGCCAGGCAAAACGCGCTCCGGGCAATAGGCGATCGCGATATCCGCCTGGTCGCCGGTCTTGCCCGGTACGCGCAGGTCGGGGCGCAGGCTCGCGAGCAGGTCGCGAACCTTCTCGGTGGTACCGACGGGCGAGGTCGATTCGAGGATGATCGTGTCGCCGGCCTTTAGCACGCTCGCGATGGTCGTCGCGGCTTCGAGGACATAGCGGATGTTGGGTGCGTGATCGGCGTCGAACGGGGTCGGCACTGCGATCACGAACACGTCGGCCGGCTCGATCGCGGTCGAGGCGCGCAACGTGCCACGCGCGACGACACCCGAGACGAGGCCGTCCAGATCGACCTCCTCGATATGCACGCGGCCGGAATTGACCGTCTCCACGACCGATTCGGTCACGTCGACGCCGAGCACCTGCGCGCCCGTCCGGGCGATGATCGCTGCGGTAGGAAGGCCGATATAGCCGAGCCCGAGGACGACGACGTTAAGGTTAGAGTCCGACAGCATGCGCAACGACCTTTGCGATTTTGGCGGCGGCATGGCCATCCCCGAACGGGTTATGGGCGCGGGCCATCGCGGAGTAGCGCGACGTGTCGTCGAGCAGGGTGAAGATTTCGGAAACGATGCGGTCCTCTTCTGTGCCGATCAGCCTGGCGGTGCCGGCCGCGACGCCCTCCGGACGCTCGGTGGTCTCGCGCATTACCAGGACCGGCTTGCCGAGCGCAGGTGCCTCCTCCTGCACGCCGCCCGAATCGGTCAGGACGATGTCCGCCATGCCGAGCGCGCGGACGAAGTGCAGATAATCGAGCGGCTCGATCCGTGCGACGTTGGCGCGGGTACCGAGGATGTCGTCCATCACCGATACGACGTTCGGGTTCGGGTGGACCGGGAACAGCACCGCGACGTCGTCCCGCTCCGCAATACGCCCGATCGCGCGTGCGATCGCGGCCATGCCGTCACCGAAATTCTCGCGGCGATGTGTCGTGACGAGGATGATCCGCTTGCCGGCAAAGCGCGTGGCGATCGCGTCGAGTCCGGCCGCCAGCGACGGGTCCGCCGCGACGCGGTCCGCGGTCCAGTGCAGAGCGTCGATCACGGTGTTGCCGGTGACGTGGATCGTGTCCTCGGCGATCGTCTCGCGCCGCAACGCCTCCGCGGCGGTCTCGGTCGGCGCGAAATGCAGCGTGGCGATCGGCGCGACGATGCGGCGGTTCACCTCCTCGGGCCAGGGATGGTAGATGTCGCCCGACCGCAGCCCTGCCTCGACATGAGCGACCGGGACCTTGCGGTAATAGGCGGCAAGCGCCCCCGTCATCGCGGTGGCGGTATCGCCCTGCACGATGACGAGGTCGGGCTGCTCCGCATCCATCACGTCGCCGAGCCCGACCAGCAGCCTTGCAGTGAGGCGATCGAGCGTTTGTCCCGGCTCCATCAGGTCGAGATCGATATCCGGCGCGAGGTCGGCGATTGCGAGCACCTGATCGAGCAGCCCGCGGTGCTGTGCGGTGACGCAGGTGCGGACGGTCAGGCCGGGGATCGCAGTCAGAGCCCGGATCACCGGGAAGAGTTTGATCGCTTCGGGTCGCGTGCCGAAGATGACGAGAACTTTGGGCATGATGCAGTCCCTAGACCAACGTCTTTAACGACGCGCTAATTCACTGCGATGATTTGCGCGCAGGCGTACCGACCGGTAGACGATCCCGCGAGATCAAAGGGAGCATCGAATGACCATAAAGCCGCTGCGCAAGGCCGTGTTTCCGGTCGCCGGATTGGGTACGCGCTTCCTTCCGGCCACCAAGGCCATGCCGAAGGAAATGCTCACCGTCGTCGACAAACCGCTAATCCAGTACGCCGTCGAGGAAGCACTCGAGGCCGGGATCGAGCAGATCATCTTCGTGACCGGGCGCGGCAAGGGCGCGCTCGAGGATCATTTCGATATCTCGTACGAGCTCGAGGATACGATGCGGTCGCGCGGCAAGTCGCTGGACGCGATCAGCAATATTCGGATGAAGCCCGGCTCGCCGGTTTATGTCCGCCAGCAGGAACCGCTCGGCCTAGGCCATGCCGTCTGGTGCGCGCGAGAGATCGTCGGCGACGAACCGTTCGCGGTCCTGCTCCCCGATGAGCTGATGGTCGGCAAGCCCGGCTTCATGAAGCAGATGGTCGAAGCCTATAACCAGGTCGGCGGCAATGTGATCGGCGCGCTCGAAGTGCCTGATTCGGAAACCGACAAATACGGCATCATCTCGCCAGGCGCGATCGACGGTCGTCTGACCGAAGTGACCGCACTCGTCGAAAAACCCAAGCGTGGCACGGCACCGTCGAATTTGATGATCCCCGGACGCTACATCCTCCAGCCAGAGGTGATGCGGGTCCTGGAGACGCAGGAAAAGGGTGCCGGCGGCGAAATCCAGCTGACCGATGCTATGGCGCAGTTGATCGGCAACCAGCCGTTCCACGGCTTCACCTTCGATGGCCAGCGTTATGACTGCGGCGACAAGGCTGGCTACATCCAGGCCAACCTGGCGATCGCATTGGCGCGCGACGACATCGGACCGGTGGTTCGTGAGTTCGCCAAGGGTCTGCTGGCAGGCTGAACGATCAGCCCGCTCACCGGAACGTCAGAAGGCGTTCCGGTGCAGCAGGACGCGGAAGGTCAGGACGATGATCTTGATATCGCGCCAGATCGACCAATGCTCGAGATACTCGAGATCGGCCTGGAGCCGGTTGCGCAAATCGTCCTCGTACAGCGTCGCGCCACGATAGCCGCGAACCTGCGCGAGGCCGGTTAGGCCGGGCTTGGCCGCATGGCGATGCCAGTATCGCTGGTCGACTTCCCAGAATAATTTGTCCGCGGCGCGCGAGCCGAGTGCGTGCGGACGCGGGCCGACGATGCTCATGTCGCCCTTCAGGACGTTCAGCAGCTGCGGCAGTTCGTCGATGCTGGTGCTGCGGATGAACTTGCCCACGCGCGTGATCCGGTCGTCGTCGCGTGACGTCGAGCGTGCACCTGCGCCGTCGCTGTGGTCGACGCGCATGCTGCGGAACTTCATCAGGCGGAACATCTGGTTGCTGCGACCGATCCGGATCTGGCTGAAGAAGATCGGTCCGCGTGAATCGATCTTCACCGACAGTGCGATCAGAATCCAGATCGGCATCAGTGTCACCAGCGCACAGCTTGCCAGCATCACGTCGAAGCTGCGTTTTACGAAGCGGTCGAACAGGACCAACGGACCGTTGGCGATAATGACCGTTGGGGTATCGCCGTGCGCGCTGATGCCGAGCGGCGCGAGCGCGTTCAGCTCGGGCATGAAGATCTCGCTCTGGATGTTAGCGCCCTTCAGCGCCTGCGCCCAAGTGAGGCGGCGCTCGGGGCTGCATGCGACGATGACGCGGTCCGCCCCCGATAACGATTGCGCAAGACGGTCGTACATCACGGGATCATGATGATCGGGGTCGAAATACGAGTCCGCGGCGATGACGACCGAGAAGTCGCCGCGTGGGATCGGCTGACCGGAATCGTACAGAAGGACGATACTGAAGGGGTTTCCGCCGATGATCGCAGGCATGTGCCGGACGAACAGAAACCGTCCTAATGCCAAGGAAACAATGGCAAATGCCGAACCCATTGCAACGACAAGACGTGGGAACGTATCGCTCGCCTTTAGGCAGAAAGCGATGAACACGACTGCGCTGATTGCGAGCGCATAGGCCTGTAGTCCACGCGCTACTGATCGAAAGGGATCGCGCAAATTTGCGGCTGCGTAGCTGTCGTTATTCAGCGTCGTAATAATGAAGACCGGGATCAGCATCGCAAGGATTACGATCCAGGCGGTGTCGTTCGCGAATACGCCGCGCAAACCGGCCGCTGCGAGGTAACTGGCAATAATGCACGTGGTATCTACCGTCAGCATGCCGAGGATCAGCCGAACGCGCAGCGAGGACGCGCTTGGGCGCCAAGTCCGCGCAGGTTTTTTCCCGCGCGACGGCGCCATAGCGCGGCTCAAAACGCCGCTCTCTACATTCATGAACTTGTCGGACGCACGCGCAGTCCCCCCTGCGCAAAGCGATACCGCGAAATGCCGCAATGCAAAAGAACTACTGTTCGTCGATCGCGAAAGTTTAGTTGTTATTTTTCCAATTTTGCGGGCGAGGAAATAAAAGCTTGCGGTTAACTCACCGCGAAGTCCCGCTTTTTGGTGCAAGTCGTACACCCTGGATCCTTGGGTAGGCGGATTGTGCGAAAACGCAGTGCAAGCAGGTCGATCAGCAGCAATTTGCCGGCCGGATCGTCGCCGAACGGCGCGATCGTCCGTAGTACCTCAAGCGCAGCCAGGCTGCCGATCACGCCGGTGACGGGGCCAAGAACGCCGTCCTCCGCGCAACTGGTCTCTGCGCGCTCAGGGTCTTCGCCGACGAAGCAACGGTAGCACGGCTTATCCGCTTCCCAGCCGCGATAGGTGGCGAGCTGTCCCTCGAACTGGCCTACTGCGGCCGAGACGAGCGGAATCCTCATGGCATGCGCGGCATCGGCGACACAGAAGCGCGTCGCGAAATTGTCGCAGCCGTCGAGCACGACATCGGCGCGCCCGAGCAGGTCCGCCACGTTCGAAACGTCGATGCGCGCACGGTGGGTCTCGACGGCGACATGCGGGTTGATCCGTTTGACGGCGGCCGCAGCGGCGTCGACCTTGGCGATACCGGTGTCCGCGGTCGTGAAGATCGTCTGGCGCTGAAGATTGGACGGTTCGACGGTGTCGTCGTCGATCAGGATCAGCCGGCCGACGCCGGCTGCACCCAGATACTGGATCGCGGGCGAGCCGATCCCGCCTGCGCCGACGATCGCGACGGTCGCTGCCTTCAACCGCGCCTGTCCTGTGCCGCCGAATTCCTTGAGGACGATATGTCGTGCATACCGGGCGAGTTCGTCGTCTGAGAGAGTCATGCGCCCCAGGTAAACGTGAGGCTGGTGCGGTACCAGGTGTCCGCGTCCTCACCCGCAACGTCGATCGAGTCGCGCGCGCCCAGGATCACGCCGGCGGCATATTGCTCGACCGTCGGACAGTCGATCGCGCGCGGCGTCACACGGCGGACCCTGCCGTCGGGGGCAACGAGCACGGCAAGGTCGACGGTTAGGGCCCAACCCTGAGACGTGCGCACGACACGCGCGCAGCGACCGGCGACGACTTCGCCGTGCACATAGGCGGAAGTGTTGGCGAGCGTCGTCGCCTGCCCCCGGATGCGTAGGATCGGAAGCGTGCTCCAATCCTGAGGCGGCATCGCGCTGGCCATTGGGGCGGCCGGTGCGGCAGGAGCCAGGACCGGCGCTGCCGCGGTCTGAAGCAGTAGAAGGAGGGCGGCGATCATCGGCCGGTCGATCCGAAGCCGCCTGCGCCGCGGGAGGTGTCGTCGAGCACCGCGACTTCGTCGAGCGACGCGCGCAGGACGACTGCGGGGACGAGTTGCGCGATCCGGTCACCACGCGCGATCGCGAACGGTTCCCGGCCGAGGTTGGCAAGGATCACCTTAACTTCGCCGCGATAGTCGCTGTCGATTGTGCCCGGCGTGTTGAGGCAGGTGACGCCGTGCTTCAGCGCGAGACCGGAGCGAGGGCGAACCTGGACCTCATGGCCAGCGGGAATGGCGATCGCGAAGCCGGTCGCGACGGCGGCGCGTGCGCCGGGGGCGAGCGTCAGCGCTTCGGCGGCAACGACGTCCATCCCGGCGGCACCCTCGGTCGCATACGCAGGCAACGGCAGGCCCTCGCCGTGCGGCAGGCGCTTCAGTTCGATACGGATCATGATGCGGCTTCTAGCGCATCGGCGATACGGTCCGCCAGTCGTGCGGCGACCGCGTCCTTGGGCAGGCGCTCCCAGCTCTCGACGCCGGCTTCGGTGACGAGGTGAACGCTGTTGTCCGCGCCGCCCATCACGTCGCCCGAGACGTCGTTAGCGACGATCCAGTCGGCGGTCTTGCGAATGCGCTTGGCGGTGGCGTGCTCGATGACCCGCTCGGTCTCGGCGGCGAACCCGATCAGCAGGCGAGGCCGATGCGGGCTGCGCGCCAGGGTCGCCAGAATATCGGGGTTCTCCGCAAGCATCAGCGTAGGCGTAGTGTCGCCTTTCTTGATCTTCTGCTGCGAGGGTTCGACGTGCCAGTCCGCGACGGCGGCGACCATGACGGCGGCGTCGGCCGGCAGCGCGCGGTCGACTGCGTCGGCCATCTCCCGCGCCGTCTCGACATCGATCCGGTCGACGCCATGCGGAGTCGGCAGCGTCACAGGGCCAGCGACCAGCGTCACGGGCGCGCCGAGCCGTGCCAGTGCCGCGGCGATCGCGAAGCCCTGTTTGCCCGACGAGCGGTTGGCGATGTAGCGGACCGGGTCGATTGGCTCGTGCGTCGGTCCGGCGGTGACGAGGATATGGCGTCCTGCCAGACGCTTCGGCGGGGAAGGGGTAAGCATCGCTTCGATCGCGGCAACGATCGCTGGCGGCTCGGGCAGGCGGCCGGGGCCATATTCACCGCACGCCATGATCCCCTCGTCCGGCGTCATCACCGTCACGCCGTCGGCACGAAGCTGCGCCACGTTGCGGACGGTCGCGGCATGGCCCCACATGCGAACGTTCATCGCAGGCGCGACGAGAACCGGCTTATCGGTCGCCAGCAGCAGCGTCGTCGCGAGGTCGTTCGCGAGACCTGCCGTCATCCGCGCCATCAGGTCGGCGGTGGCCGGCGCGACGACGATCAGGTCGGCCTCGCGGCTGAGCTGGATATGGCCCATCTCGGCCTCGTCCTTGAGGTCCCAGAGCGTCGTGTAGACCTTGTCCTCGCTGAGCGCGGCGAGCGTCATCGGGGTGACGAAATGATGCGCCGCCTTGGTCATCACGCACCGCACCGCGTACCCGTGCGTCTTCAACAGGCGGATCAGTTCGGCGGCCTTGTAGGCGGCGATCCCGCCGCCGACGATCAGTAGGATGCGTTTCATGCCGCAGCTCTAGCGAATAATGCGCGTCACCGTAATGCGCCGCGTATCGCGCGCGGCGGCGATCATGTCGCGCAGGCCGTCGACCGCGAACACCAGCCCGACCAGCAGCACCGGCGTGGTCATCAGCGCCCAGTAGAAATTGTCGCTCCGCGCGAATAGCGAGATCAGCGCGGCATAGGCGGCGAACACGACCAGCGCGCGCGTCGCGACCGCATCGCGCCATGCGAGCCAGCCGAACAGCGCGGTGCCAAGAACGAGCGAGGCGAGCCACTGCGGCAGGATGTCGAGCCCCGACGAGATCGTCGCAAGCCTGACGTAGAAGCCGAACCCCTCGAGCCCGCTCCACCCCTGCGACACCCGGTCGAGCGGACCGCTGACCAGCGACACCGCGTGCGCATGGGCGCCAAGCACCACGGCGAAGACCCCGATCGCCCCGAGCCACCCCAGCATCTCGCGGCGCTCGCCCTCGAGCCACGCAAACACCGCCATGATCGCGACGTACAGCAATGCCGTCTCGCGGATCAGCATTGCCGACAGCCCGAAAGCGACCGCAGATAGCCAGTGGCCTGGACGGCGCAACGCCAGCGATAGCGCGATCAACGGCCCCGCCCAGACCTCGTGAAACACCACGAAGCTGGGATCGAGGTTCACCGAAAATCCGGCGACGACCAGCAAGCCAGCCACACCGAGCGGCACCAGGCCGGTCATTTCCGGACGAAGCCGCGCGACCCAGGCGAGGATCGTTCCGACGCACAACGCCAACAGCAACAGGTTCACCAGTATCGAGGGCAACGCTGCTTGAACGACCGCCAAGGTCGGCAGCCGCACCGCGAAAAACGGCTTCAGCGGATAATGCCCCATGCGCTGCGTTTCGACGGCGACGGCGTAATAGGGCGAACCGCCACGCACGCCAGCGACGATTGTATCGTACAGCAGCAGGTCCGTCCGTCCGGGTGGCGGGGCGTCGGATGCGATGGAGGTTGAGGCGCCCACTTCGACGCTAGGCCGCGGGCCAGGCGAGACGACCGCGCTAAGGCAGGCCGCGAGGAATACCAGGAACAGCACGAGCCCGATCCGCGCCTGCGCCGACGGCATGCCCGCGAACCGGGTCGCGCGGGTCGTCCATAACGGAGCGCCGCGACGCGTCTTCATGCCCTCAACCAAACAACAGCGTCGTCACGACCCCGGCGGCGGCCGCGAGCGCCGCGACCAGACCGTAACGCCAGCCGCCACCGATCCGGATGACCTCGATCTCGCGCAACGGCATCGTCGGCGGCGCGCCACCGGGGGCGGGGTAATGCGCCTCGATCCGGCGGACCAGTTCTGGGAGTCGCGTGAGGGTGCGGAAATCCTCGATCAGGCGGTCGGCGATCATTGCCTCTGGCCCGAGCTCGCCGCGGATCCAGTCGCGGACGAACGGCTCAGCGGCTTCCCACAGGTTGATGTCGGGGTTGAGGCTGGTCGCGACCCCCTCGACCATCACCATCGTCTTCTGGAGCAGCAGCAAATGCGGCTGCGTCACCATGTCGAAATCGCGCGTGATCGAGAACAGGCTGTCGAGCATCATGCCGATCGACATGTCCTTGACCGGCAGTCCGCGCATCGGCTCGCCGACCGCACGCAATGCGGTAGCGAATTCGGCGACGTCGTGATGCGCGGGGACGTAGCCAGCCTCGAAATGGATCTCGGCGACGCGCTTATAATTGCCGGTGATTAGGCCGTAGAGGATCTCGGCAAGCCAGACGCGCGCGCGGCGGTCGATCCGGCCCATGATGCCGAAGTCGATCGCGGCGATGCGGTTGCCGGGCAGCGCGAACAGGTTTCCCTGATGCATGTCGGCATGGAAGAACCCATCGGCGATCGCCTGGCGCAGGAACGCGCGCACGAGTGTCTGCGCAAGCGCGGGCAGGTCGTAGCCGGCGGCGACGAGCGCGGGGCGATCGGACAGCTTGATGCCGTCGATCCACTCGATCGTCATGACCTTCGCGGTCGAGCGCGCCCAGTCGATCGCAGGGATGACAAAATCGGGCTCGGCGGTCATGCCTTCCGCGAGTTCGGATGCGGAGGCGGCTTCACGGCGGAAATTGAGTTCACGCAGGGTCCAGCGCTTGAACGTCTCGATCGTCAGGCGCGGGCGCAGGCGCATCGCCTCTGGGCTGAGCGCCTCGAGTTGCGCTGCGGCCCAGCTGTACGTGTCGATCGCGCGTGCGAAATCGTCCTCGACGCCGGGGCGAAGGACTTTCACCGCGACCTGACGGCCATCGGTGGTGACCGCGCGGTGGACCTGCGCGATCGACGCAGCACCCACCGGAATTGGCTCGATCCGCGAGAATAACGTCTCCAGCGGCTTGCCGAAGCTTGCAAGCATCGCCGCCTCGATCGTCTCGTAGGGGACGGGGGAGAGCTGATCCTGAAGCCGCAGCAAGTCTTGCGCGGCATCCTCACCGACGAGATCCGGCCGCGTGGCGAGCGTCTGTCCGAGCTTGATCGCCGCGGGTCCGATCGCCTGAAACGCATCCGCATAGCGCGGCACCGGGGGCACTCGCGCGCCGAACCGCGCGATCCGCGCGAGGCGACGAACGGGTGCCGGCGTGTTGGGATCACGCTCGATCCCGCGCAGCGCGCCGTGACGGGCGAGAATGCGACCCCATTTGAGGAGGCGCCAGACGTGCGTGGTTGAAGCCGTCACAGTTGGATCAAATCTTCCAGCCGCTGTGGATCGCAACGAGCCCGCCCAGCAACGGCTCGACCTTGGTCTGCACGAAGCCGGCATCCGCGATCATGCCCTTGAACTTGGGCATGTCCGGGAAGCGGCGGATCGATTCGATCAGGTAGCGATAGCTGTCCGCATCCTGCGCCAGAAGCTGACCAAGCTTCGGGACCATCTTGTGCGAATAGGCGTCGTATACCTCGGCGAATCCAGGCCACACGGTGGTCGAGAATTCGAGGCAGTAAAAGCGTCCGCCGCGGCGCAGGACGCGGTGGGCTTCACGCAAGGCCTTGGGGATGTCCGTCACGTTCCGGATGCCGAACGCGATCGTGTAGGCGTCGAAGAACTTGTCAGGGAAGGTCAGCGTTTCCGCGTTGGCTTCGGTCCAGACGAGGCCGTCGATCCCGCGCTTCTGGGCGCGCTGCATGCCGACTTCGAGCATCTGCGGATTGATGTCGGCGACCGTGATCGACGCGCCCGACGGCTCCATGCGGAACGCGATGTCGCCCGTGCCACCGGCCATGTCGAGGATCTGCTCGCCTTCGCGCGGCTTTACGCGGCGGACGAAGCGGTCCTTCCACAGCCGGTGCATGCCGCCCGACATCGCATCGTTCATCAGGTCGTATTTGCCTGCGACGTTCGAGAAGACGCCGCCGACGCGGGCGGTCTTCTCGGTGGCGGGGATGTCTTCGTAGCCGAAGGAGACGGTATCGGGCGTGAGTGCGGGCGCGGGCGCGATCAAGTCGTTCATATCCTGCGCTCTAGCCGCGCCTTGTGGCGCGAGCAAACGCAACCTAGCTGCAAACCGTGCCAGAATTACCAGAAGTCGAAACCACCGTGCGCGGGCTGGAGCCCGTGCTGAAGGGCCAGCGCCTGACCTCGGTCGAGCCGCGTCGTGCCGACCTGCGCAAAGCGATCCCGGTCGACCTGCGCCAGCGGATGACCGGAGCGACCGTTACGCACTTGGGCCGCCGCGCCAAATACGGCCTGATCGATACCGATCGTGGCGATACGCTCGTCTTCCATCTCGGCATGTCGGGGCGCTGGCGAGTCGATCCAAGCGAACTCCTCGCGCACGATCACCTGCTGATCGGCACCGCGGCGGGGCGGACCGTTGCGCTCAACGATCCGCGGCGATTTGGCTTTCTCGATCTTTGGGCGACCGAGGACATCGCCAATTACCCGCCGTTCCTCAGCATGGGGCCGGAGCCGCTCGGGCCCGACCTAAACGCCGCGTATCTGCTGGAGACGCTTGAAGGGCGGGGGGCGTCGATCAAGGCAATGCTGCTCGACCAGCGAATCGTCGCGGGGCTCGGCAACATCTATGTGTGCGAGGCACTGCACATGGCGAAGATCGCGCCATCACGCGCGGCGGGGCGGATCTCGCTGTTTCGACTCGAGCGACTCGTGGAGGCGATTCGGACGGTGCTGACCGCCGCGATCCTGGCGGGCGGGTCTTCGCTCCGGGATTACGTCCGGCCCGATGGCGAACTCGGCTATTTCTCCAAGCAATGGCGCGTCTATGGGCGCGAAGGCGAAGCGTGCGAATGTGGCTCCACCGTCAAGCGCCGCACCGAAGGCGGGCGCTCGACGTTCTGGTGTGCGAAGTGCCAACGCGGTTGACGATCTAGGACAAAGTGGGTAGGGCCGCGGCTTCGAGAGGGCGTAGGAGCAATCCGGCGCCCCTTTTTATTCATTCGAACATCCAGAGGGCTTCATGGCGAACACGCCGCAGGCGAAAAAGCGTATCCGTCGCAACGACCGTCGCGCGGAAGTGAACGGCAACCGCGTCGGCCGTATCCGTACCTTCATCAAGAAGGTCGAGGCTGCATTGGCTTCGGGCGACAAGGGCGCAGCGACCACCGCACTCGCGGCCGCACAGCCTGAGCTGCAGCGTGGCGTCGCCAAGGGCGTGCTGCACAAGAACACCGCGAGCCGCAAGTTCGCGCGTCTGACCAAGGCCGTGACCGGACTCGCATAAGCGAGCGTCCAGGACACTGGCATTGTCGAGTAGATCACCCGCCGGGACCTTCCCGGCGGGTTTTTTGCGTCTGCGAACGGAACCATCGAAGACGCCGCCTAACCCAAGGATTCTCCACGATTCGAGTGATGCGCGTTTGCGTCATGGCAAGACCAAATTCGCAAAAAATGCGTAAACACAGCAACTTATAAAAATATCGACGCATTTCCGCGGCTTGGTCAAGTCAACCCGCTTTATTTCGAAAATGTGACGCCTCGGGGCCTTGCTAGGATCGTCGATCGCTTCATAACGGGGCTCACAGCGACGGTGGCTTCCACCGCTGCATCAACAAACAGGGCGAAGATGCCGGATGACCCTTGGGGTCGTCAGGGGGACCATTTTCTGTCGGGACTATATCACCCGCGCGAGCAATTTCGCGGGGTCGGAGAAGTGTGCGCGTGACGAAGTGGCAAGGATCTGTGACGCATGCCAGCGAGGCCGAAAAGGCCTGGGCCCGCGTTCGTGCATCCTTGCGCGAGTCGGCCGGCGTGCGGCTGTTCGAACAGTGGCTGAAGCCGATCGAGCTGATCCCCGGCGAGGACCGCGACACGATCCGGCTCGCGCTGCCGTCGGCGTTCATGACCAACTGGGTCCGCAATCACTACGCCGACCGGCTAGTGCTCGAATTCAAGCAGATCCTCCCCAACGTCCGTACTGTCCAGATCGAGACCCGGGCACCGGGTCGCGCAGCCGTCGTGCTGGCGATCGAACCGGTGGCCGACGCCATTCCCGCGAAGCCCGTTGCCGATCCGCTACCGGTCGAAACCAAGCCGACCTCTAAGTCGGTCGCCGAGCCTGTGCAGGCAACGATGAAGTTCGGGGTCGATCCGTCGCTGAAGCCAGCGCCGGCGCCCGTCGTGACGTTGGCCCCGGTCGGCGTGCCCGCTGAACGGCCGCCGCTCGATCCGCGCTACACCTTCGCGCGATTCGTCGTCGATCCGTCCAACAAGGTGGCGTTCAACGCCGCCAAGGTGCTCGCCGAGCCAGGCCCGGTCCGGTTCAGCCCGTTGTTCCTCCACAGCGGCACGGGGCAGGGCAAGACCCACCTCATGCACGCGATCGGCCACGCGTTCCTCGAGCATAACCCACACGCGATCGTGTTGTGCATGTCCGCCGAGCGGTTCATGTACGATTTCGTCGCGTCGATGCGCGCGCGCGATACGCATGCGTTCAAGCAACGCCTGCGCGGTGCCGACCTGCTGCTGATCGACGACCTCCAGTTCATCGCCGGCAAGGACGCGACGCAGGAAGAATTCTTCCACACGGTCAACGAGATCATGGCGGCCGGCAAGCGGCTGGTGATCTCCGCGGATCGCTGCCCGCAGGCATTGGAAGGCGTCGAGGCGCGGATCGTCAGCAGGATGTCGGTCGGTCTCGTGGCGGACATCAAGGCGCCCGACCTGGTGCTGCGGCGGACGATCCTCGATCGGAAGCTGGTCGACCTGCCCGACATGCGCGTGCCGACCGACGTGCTCGATCTGCTCGCCAGCCGCATCCACGCGAACATTCGCGAGCTTGAGGGCGCGCTCAACCGAGTCGTGGCGTATGCGCAGCTGACCGGCGATACGATCGACCTCGATTTCGCAATCGCGACGTTGGGCGAAGTGCTCCGTGGCGCGCAGAAGCGCGTGACGATCGACGAGATCCAGAAGCTCGTCTCCGCACATTTCGAACTGAAGCCGCTTGATTTGATTTCGGCGCGGCGCGCTCGGGCTGTCGCGCGGCCGCGGCAGATCGCGATGTATCTGGCGAAGCGTCTGACGACGCGGTCACTGCCGGAAATCGGGCGCAAGTTCGGCGGGCGCGATCACTCGACGGTGATCCATGCGGTGCGGAAGATCGAAGAACTGCGCGACTCCGACCGCGACATCGATGCCGCGGTCCGCGTGCTGATGCGGGAGTTGGAAGGCTAGTCTTTCCTTCCGTGTTCTCCCGCGAAGGCGGGAGCCCAGTCTGGACCCCCGCCTTCGCGGGGGAACACGCTGCATGCGGTATTCCGACACGTAGCCGCATCGCCCGGAACTCCCCGTCATCCTGACGAAAGTCAGGATCCAGAGCCACAAAATGCGGCGCCCGTAACTCTGGATCCTGACTTTCGTCAGGATGACGGAATAGGGGTTAGACCTGCAACCCCATCGCGTCCTGCGTCTGCTTGAGCACCGGTGCAGCCAGCGCGCGCGCTTTCTCCGCGCCCGCCTGCAATACTGCCGTCACCGCGCTGCGGTCATCGAGCAACCGCACCATCTCGTCACGGATCGGGCCAAGCTTCGCCACCGCCAGATCCGCCAGCGCAGGCTTGAACGCGCCGAAGCCTTTCCCGCCGAACTCGCCGAGCACCGTTGGGACGTCGCTATCCGCCAGCGCCGCGTAGATCGTCAGCAGGTTACGCGCCTCAGCCCGATCACCCAACTCCTCGACGGTCGCGGGCAGCACGTCGGGATCGGTCTTCGCCTTGCGGAACTTGTCGGCGATGGTGTCGTCGCTGTCGATCAGCTTGACCACCGACTGCTCGGACGGGTTCGACTTCGACATCTTGGCCGACGCATCGCGCAAGGACATGATCCGCGGCGCGGCCTTGCTGATCAGCGGGGCGGGGAGCGTGAACAGGTCGACACCGTAGTCGCCGTTGAACTTGGTGGCGATGTCGCGCGCGAGTTCGAGATGCTGCTTCTGGTCCTCGCCGACCGGCACGTGCGTCGCGTTGTAGAGCAGCACGTCCGCCGCCATCAGCACGGGGTAATCGTACAGCCCGACGCTCGCGCCCTCGCGGTTCTTGCCCGCCTTGTCCTTGAACTGCGTCATCCGGTTCAGCCAGCCGACGCGCGCGACGGTGTTGAGCAGCCACGCCATCTCGCTATGCGCCGGCACCCGAGCCTGATTGAACAGGATCGACTTCGCCGGATCGATCCCCGCCGCGATCATCGTCGCTGCAACCTCGATCGTGTGCGACGACAACTCCGACGGCGCGATCCATTCGGTCGGTGCGTGGAGATCGGCGATGAAGAACATCGACTCGCCGCCCTGCGCCGCGACGTCGCCCTGCAGCGTCACCCACTGCTTCACCGCCCCCAGGTAATTGCCGAGATGGAGATTACCGGTGGGCTTGATGCCGGAGACGACGCGCATGGAAAAACCTTACTTGGAACGACGCAAAAGCGTGGAGATGTCGCCCAACCGGAACGCGCCGGTGAGCAATGTCGCGATCGCATAGACGACGCCGCCGGTCGCGACCAGCACCAGCATCGCCCCCCAGCGCTCGACGCTGGTGCCCGTCACGAACGGCTGGAACAGGCTATTCAGGAAATACATCACAACGCCCATGATGAGCGCCGCGACGAGCAGCCGCCACGTCCGGCGACGGAGCCGGGCATCCGGCGTGAAATGCCCGCGGCGGACGAGCGTCCGGTACAGCATCGCGACGTTGACCGTGCTGGCGATCGCGGTGGCAAGCGGCGGGCCCATGTGTCCCAGCGGTTTGATAAAGGCGAGATTGAGGACGAGGTTCACGACCATCGACATCGTCGCATAGCGCACCGGCGTGCGTGTATCGGAGCGCGCGTAATAGCCCGGCGTCAGCACCTTCACGAGAATGTACGAGGGCAGGCCTATCGAGAAGGCGGCGAGCGCCTGCGCGGTCAGCACGCTGTCCTCTAGCGCGAACTTGCCGTGCTGGAACAGTGCACCGACGATTGGCACGCCGCACACGATCAGCGCGACGGTTGCGGGGAGGGTGAGGAACAGCGCGAGCTCCATGCCGCGGTTCTGCGTTGCCATCGCCTCCGCATCCTCGCCACGGCCAAGCTGGCGCGAGATCGTTGGAAGCAACACCGTGCCAAGCCCGATCCCGATCAACCCGAGCGGAAGCTGGTTCAGGCGATCGGCGAAATAGATGTACGAGACCGACCCAGCCGGCAGCAAAGCGGCGGCGAGTGCAGTCGAGACGACGAGGTTGATCTGCACGGCGCCAGCCCCGGCCGCCGCGGGCCAGATCAGCGACATGAGCTTCTTCACGTCGGGATTGAGTTGCGGGCGCTTCAGACGGAGCTTTACTCCGGACGCACGACACGCCCAGATCAGCCACAGAAGCTGCAGAGCCCCCGACACCGTCACCGCAATAGCCTGGTTGCGCGCGGTCAGCAGCGGCTGATGCTCGTGGAACAGCAGCAACGCCGCGATCAGCGTCGCGTTCAGCAGGATCGGTGCCGCGGCATTGATCCAGAACTTGTGCAGCGAATTGAGGATGCCGCCAAGCAGCGACACGAGGCTGATCAGCAGCAGATAGGGCAGGGTGATCCGCGAGAGGTGGACGACATAGTCGAACCGCTCCGCACTCGCGCCGTTGAACCCGAAGGTCAGCAGCCACGTCATCGGCCACGCCGCGAGTTCGAAGATCGCGGTCATCAGGATCAGCGTCGGCAACAGCACCGACAGTGCGTCCTCGGCGAACGCGATCCCGTCGGGCAGGCCGCGGCCATCCTTGTCGCCGACCTTCCGATTGAACATCGGGATGAACGCGGCGGAGAACGCGCCCTCTGCAAAGAGCGCGCGGAACATGTTCGGGAGGCGGAACGCGATCAGGAACGCGTCCGACGCGAAGCCGGCGCCGACGAACCGCGCGAACAGCGAGTCGCGCACGAGCCCCAGGACCCGGCTGGCAAGCGTCAGCCCGCCGACCGATCCCAGCGCCTTGGTGAGGTTCATCTAAGCGCGCTCCGCCCCCGTATCGTTCAGGCTTGGCCGAAATCGCCGACGTTAGGCTGGATACCCTGCTGTTCGGACTGCTGCAGGTACAGCTGCGAGAAATCGATCGGCTCGAGCAGCAGCGGCGGGAAGCCACCGTCACGCACGGCATCCGACAGCACGCGGCGAGCGAACGGGAACAGCAGACGCGGGGCTTCGCCCAGCAGGAACGGCTGGACATGCTCGGCGGGGATGTTGCGCAGCCCGAACAGGCCCGCGTACGAAAGATCGACGATGAACGCGACTTGCCCCTCGCTCTCGGCGCGGACGTCGATCTTCAGCACGACCTCATGCACTTCGTCGCCGACCTGCGCTGCGCCGATGTTGAACTGCACGTCGATCGCCGGCGGGGTCTGGTTCTGGTAAACGGCCGGTGCGTTCGGGTTCTCGAACGACAAGTCCTTGACGTATTGCGAGATCAGCCCGGCTGCGGGGACCGTGTCTTCACCGTTGGCGAGAGCCTGGTCGGGCATGGTGAAGCCGTTGTCCTGATCATCCATTCGTCGTGTCCTTAGAGAATAAGCGGAAAATTGGGACCGAAGCGGACCGCTTGCGCGTTCTGTTCGATCGAGGTGGTGCGAGTAGCAGTGCCGAAGGGGCGTTTCAACGGGCGCGGGTTTGAATAGCTGCGGGTTTGCCCTATGTTGAAGCGAAGATCGGAGGCACGGTTGTTTTACGTAGTTCTTCTCGCGATGGTTGCAGGCTTCTTGGCGATGCGACTCTACAGCGTGCTCGGCAAGCGGACGGGGCATGAGCAGCCCCTGCCGCGTGCGGCCGAGGACCGTCCTGCGCTCGCCGCCGTGCCGCGAACCGTCGAGGCGGTTCCCGATGCGCGCGAAGTCGCCAATCGCAACTTGGAGCCCAAGGCGGAGCCTGGTCTGCGGGCGATCGTCGCCGGCGAGCCCGGTTTCGATGTCGCGCGCTTTCTAGAAGGTGCGCAGGCCGCGTACCGCATGGTGCTCGAAGCCTTCTGGAAGGGTGACGAGGACGCGCTGGCCGATCTCGCCGTCGACGATGTCCGCGCGGCGTTCGTCGAGGCGATCGAAGCGCGGCGCGAGGCTGGGGAAGTGCTCGACAACCGTCTCGTGTCGATCGAGCGCGCGCTGATCGCGGATGCAACTCTTACGGGACGCGAGGCGCGTATCACAGTCCGGTTCGACGCGGACATCGCGGCCGTCACGCGGGATGCGGAGGGCAATGTCCTCGCTGGGTCGTTGACCGACGCGGTTGAGACGCACGACGTCTGGACGTTCGCTCGGACGCTCAAGAGCAGCGATCCGAACTGGAAGCTTGCGGACACCGACGAAGCCTGATGGGTCGGGGCATGGGGGGAAGGCTCGGCGGTCTCGGACTGCCGATGCTGATGGCGACGCTGTTGAGCGCGTGTGTCGGTGGTGTCGAACCGCCACGATCGGGTCCGCCACCGGTGGACAGGACAGACGAGCGGTCGGATGATCGATCAAACGAACCCGTTCGCGTGCATCCGTCGCGCGATACCGGTGCATCCCCTAACATTCGCGGGATTCAGTCGCCCGCCCGGATTGTCGGTGCGGTACCAATGCTCGCATCGCCGGTCGTCCCGGCGGTCGAACCTGTGAATGCCGCCGCTGCGGGCGTGATCGCCGGTCCACCGATTGCGAGCCTTCCGATCGACGATGCGCAGGCGCAAGCGGCGTTCGCGGCGTTCGTCACGAGTTGTCCGTCGCTGGTGCGTCGTAACGACACGTCCGGGCTGACGCGCGGCGCGGATTGGCAGCCGGCCTGTACCGCAGCGGCATCGACCGATCGCCGCAATGCTCGGACGTTCTTCGCGCAATGGTTCGAGGCCGCGCAGATCGGCGACGGCAAGGCGTTCGCGACGGGATATTACGAGCCCGAGATCGCTGGCTCGCTGGAGCGGCGTGACGGCTATGCGCCTATCTATGCACGTCCGAACGACCTTATCGACGTCGATCTCGGCACATTCTCGACCAGTCTCAAGGGCAAGAAGATTCGCGGTCGCGTCGATCGCAGTAACCTTGTGCCCTATTACGACCGTACTGCGATCGAGCAGGGCGCGATCTCCGGGCGTGCGCCGATCCTCGCCTGGGCGCGCGATCCGGTCGAGCTGTTCTTCCTACAGATCCAGGGTTCGGGACGGCTGCGGTTGCCTGACGGCGAGATACTCCGGATCGGCTATGCGACGCAGAACGGTCGCGACTATACCGGTATCGGCGCGCTGATGAAGTCGCGCGGGTTGCTCCAGGCGGGCCAGACCTCGATGCAGGGCATCGTCGCATGGCTCCACGCGCATCCGGCCGAGGGGCAGGCGATCATGCGCGAGAACAAGAGCTTCGTGTTCTTCCGCGAACTCGAGGGCGCACCTCTGGGGGCACTCGGCTTGCCGGTCACCGGTCAGGTGAGTGCGGCCGCCGACGTCAAGTTCGTGCCGCTCGGCGCGCCGGTGTTCCTGTCGCTCGACCGGCAGGACGCGAGCGGCTTGTGGATTGCGCAGGATACCGGCGGCGCGATCAAGGGCAGCAATCGTTTCGACACGTTCTGGGGTGCTGGCGCGGCCGCCGAAGCGACCGCCGGCGGCATGGCCGGACGCGGCACCGCGTACCTGCTTCTGCCGATCGGCACCGTGGCGCGCCTGAACGGCCAAGCGAATGGGGCGCGATATGGCGGGCCGTCCGCTCAACCCTGATGAGGCGCAGCTCTGGGCGCGCGTGATGGCGAGCGTGCGTCCGATGCGTGCGGTCGCCGTGCGGATCCCGGAGCGCGCGCCGCCGCTGCCGCCTCCACCCAAGCCGATCATCGGTCCCAACGGCAAGATCGTGCCCGCACCGCCTGCGCCGATGGGGCGGGTAAAGCCGCTCGTCCGTACTGTGGTCACGCCGTACGCGGCGCGGGCGGGGGCCAAGCCCGTGGTCGCCCGGCCTGTAGCCAAACCGATCACGGCCAACACGCTGGATGGCGGCTGGGACAAGAGGCTCACGCGGGGTGTGGTGAGTCCCGACAGCTCGATCGACCTGCACGGCCACACGCTGGCGTCTGCCCATGCGCTGCTCGACGTTGGCCTGGGCCGGGCGATCGCGCGCGGCGACCGCGTATTGCTGCTGGTGACGGGCAAGCCGCCCCGCCCCGAAAGCGAACGCCCGCACGCGAGAGGCGCCATCCGGTCCGCAGTCGCCGACTGGCTGGCCGGCTCGCGACATGCCGACTCGATCGCTGCGGTACGTGGCGCGCATCCGCGACACGGCGGGCAGGGCGCGCTCTACATCGTCCTAAGGCGCGGACGGGACTAGCTCTGGGTTTGGATTCGTGAGGTCCGGCCCTAACGATTGTTACCTCAGTTTGGTAATTGTAGGCTGATCGCAAGGCCGGTGAGTTTGAGCACATCGCAGCACATCTACTTCCCCCCTCCCTGAAAGGGAGGGGCAGGGGGTGGGTAGGCTTCCACGATTGCGTACCGTGCGGCTCAAGCGGGCCCACCCGCCCCAACTACTCCCTTCCAGTGAGGGGCGCTAGTCGAGCGCCCGCGAGATCACATTCGCATAGATATCCGTCAGCGTCCGCAAGTCCTCGACCGCGACGGCCTCATCGACCTTGTGCATCGTCGCATTGATCAACCCGAATTCCACCACCGGGCAAAGCTTCGACAGGAAGCGCGCGTCAGACGTGCCCCCGGTGGTCGACAGTTCCGGGGTGACCCCGGTCGCGCCCACGATGGCGTCCGACAACAGCGTCGAGAACGCACCCGGCTCGGTAAGAAACGCTTCGCCCGACACCTTGCCCGTCACCACCACGCCGGGCGCATGACGCTCGGCGATCGCGCGGATATGCTCGATCAGGTCCGCCCCGCGGTGGCGATCGTTGAACCGGATGCTCAACCGCGCGGAAGCCTTGGCGGGAATGACGTTGTGCGCCGGGTTGCCGACGGTGATGTCGGTAACCTCTATGTTGGACGGCTGGAACCAGTCGGTGCCCTCGTCCAACACCACGCCTTCGATCTCCGCAAGGATGGCGATCAACCGGGGGATCGGATTGTCGGCGAGATGGGGGTAGGCGACATGTCCCTGACGCCCCGGCACCTCGATCCAGATATTGACCGAACCGCGCCGCCCGATCTTCACCATGTCGCCCAGCCGCGCGGTCGAGGTCGGTTCACCCACCAGACACAGGTCGGGCACGACGCCCCGCGACGCCATCCGCTCCATCAGCGCGACGGTGCCGTACGTCGCGGGTCCCTCTTCATCACCAGTGATGATGAGCGAGAGCGTTCCGGCATCGCTCCGGCTCGCGGCGGCCACGAAGGCTGCGACTGCACCCTTCATGTCGACCGCGCCGCGTCCGTAGAGCAGTCCGTCGCGAATCTCGCCGGACCAGGGCGACCCGGTCCAACCTCCGCCAGGGGGGACGACGTCCACGTGGCCGGCAAACGCCAGATGCCGCGGTCCATCGCCGCGCACGGCCAGCAGATTCTCGACCGGGCCGTCGGGCGCTTCGCCGACCGTGAACCGATCGACCGCAAATCCCAGTGGGACCAGCGCCGTCTCCAGCACATCGAACACCGCGCCCCGCGCAGGCGTGACGCTATCCGCGCGGAGCAACGCCTGGGTTAGCGCGACCGGGTCGATCATGCGGTCGCGGGCACCGGCTGCTCGAATTGTTCGAGGACCCATTCCTCTTCCTGCGCCGCCGCGATCCAGTCCTGCATGAACGGATGCTCGAACATCGCCTGCATATACCCGGCCGCAAACCGCGCGATCGGCAGCTGGTACGTGACGATCCTCGTCACCAACGGCGCAAACATGATGTCCGCCGCACCGAACTGGCCGAACAGAAAATCGCCGCCGCCACCGAATCGTGCACGAGCCTGTGCCCAGATCTCCATGACCCGCTGCAGCTCGAGAAGCACGTCGTCGTCCGGCGTGCTTGCCGGAAACACTTGGCGCACGTTCATGCTGTGCTTGCGACGCAGCGCGGCAAAGCTCGAATGCATCTCGGCTGCCATCGACCGCGCCATCGCGCGTGCGGCATTATCCTTGGGCCAGAAGCGTTCGCGCCCGACCTTGTCGGCGAGATAGTCGACGATCGCCAGACTGTCCCATACCACCGCGTCGCCGTCCCACAGGATCGGCACCTTGCCCGACGACGGCGCGAACTCGTCACCCGAACGGCGCTTTTCCCAGTCCGAGTCGTACATCGGCACGACCACCTCCTCGAACGGAAGCCCGGATTGTTTGCAGGCGAGCCAGCCGCGAAGCGACCAGGACGAATAGGCCTTGTTGCCGATGATCAGTTTCATGAGCGTTGGACTAGCGGGGCAGGCGGGCCGCGGCAACGTGGTTGGCAACGGGCTGGCGCGCGATGCTACGCGGCATGAGACGGTGCAGCGTCGCGATCGCAGCCAACGCGACGATCGTGCCGAGCAGGATGTCGATCAGGTAATGCGTGCCCTCGACGGGTGTCGCCAACAGCATTGCCGCATTAAGGGCGAGCACCGGCCAGCGCAGCCGCGGCATGCGCCACGCCGCATTGATGTAGAGCGTTGCGGCGGCGGCATGGAAGCTCGGTGCCGATACGATGCCGCGCAGATGGCCGAGGTCGACCACCCGCACGCTGTAATCGCGGAGTGCAGGTATCAGCCCATGCTGCCATTGCTCGCTCTCGGGCATATAAGCGATTGGTTGATGCCACAGATACGAGAACGGACCGATCGCCGGCATGAAGGCGTAGAGAATCAACGTGCCGACTGCAGTAAGCCAGAATGTCGCGAGGAAACGGTGCGCCGCCACCCGGTCGCCGGTCAACGCGAAGGTAGCGAACAGGATCGCGGGCGTCAGGTAGATGCTGCGATACGCAGCCAGACCAAGCGTTTGCAGGATCGGCGTTGCGGCGACAAGTCGATACCAGGCGAGCCAGTCGAAATGCAGCAGGGCGTCGATCCGTTGGAGTGCTGCATCGTGAAACCCATGCGTCAGCGCCGCGACCGGATAGCTCGCCACCGCGCCCATCAGTGCCAGCATGGTGAAGACGCCGTAATATTCTGCGCAGTCAGCGACCGCGCGCGCATGACGCCAGGGGCGGTCGCGAAGGCCGAAGCGCAACGCCAGCAGGACGACGCCGCTTACGTAGAATGGCATGTTGTCGGCGTCGTACGGATCGATCGATAGGCCGGCGACGTGCATCATCACGGTCAACATCGCTAGGCTGAGGATCATCCCACCTCCGATCCACCATCCATAATCGGGCACGCTATCGTGTGCGGGCAGCTCCCCGCGGTGGATGTCAGCGGGCAGCCGCGGGGTAGTTGCAATCGAAACGTCATTCATGGTCGGCGAACGCGTATCACATACGGGGGAACAAGTGACCCTCGTCGGCTGGATCGGCTTTCGCTTGGCTGAACGGTAACGAACGACGAGTGTCGCCCTGCCGTAGGACGACGCCCGCTATAGCTGCGGTTTCACGGTCTCGGTCGCCGGCTTTAGAACGAGCCAGGAACCATCCGTTGCGCAGTGGTCGGCGCTGCGGGAATCAGCAAGTCCTGGCGGGTGCTCGCCGTAGTCCGTGCCGACTGCGCGCTGACATCGCTGGTGATCGCCGAGCAGCTGCGGCCCGCCAGGAAGTCGAGCGCGCGACGGGTGGACGCCTCGCGTGCGTCGCCGAGCGGGAAGCTGATATCATCCGCCGCGCGACAGGTCGCCTCGACGGTCGACGCCAAACCATCGAAGTAATTGCCGTTGCGCGCCGCATTCTGCGTCGCGAACGCGATGACACGCAGACGATCGTCGCAGGCGGGCTTGTCGAGGGCGATCTGGCCGACGGGCTTGCCGTAGGTGTTCGTCCCGATCAGCGCGGAATTGCCGTGCAGATACGGCGTGAACGCATTGATCAAAAGTTCGCTCGCCGATGCGGTACCGCCGCTGCCGATGAATGCGATCCGCGTCGGCGCGATAGACTCGGGTTGCGGTGCGAAGAAGCGAGTCTCGTTGTTCGAGGCCTTCTCCGTGCGGAACGTCGTATAGTCGAACACCTCGGACGTTGATCGCCCCCCACCAAGGAGGTCGCCGAGATACTCCGACGTCACGACGAGGCCACCGCCATTGTAGCGCAGGTCGATGATGACCTTCGTAACGCCCTGCGCACGGAAATTCGCGAACGCTGTTTTTAGCGCGGGTTCGGCGGTGGAGATGAACGTGCGCAGGTTGATGTAACCGACGCGCTGGCCGCCATCGTCGATGATCTTCGCGCCGTACCGCGACGAGACCGGCAGCAGCGAGAAGTCGGCCTTGGCGACGGTCACGTCCCGCGTACCGGCAGCGTCCGAGACACGAAAAACGCGCGCCGTACCGGTCGCGTCGGGACCGAATGCGGTAGTCAGCCCGGCCGTGCCCTCGGCACTGATGATGGCGCTGACGGTCCGCAGGTTGCTCGATGTCGTACCGATCGCGAGGATCTCGGCACCGCGGTCGATCCCCGCGGCGAGAGCGGGCGCGCCTTCGAACGACTCGGCTGCGAACAGGCGCTGGCCGGTCTGGTCGAGCGCGAACCGAATGCCGAAACCAGCGCTCGATCCCGAGGCGTAATAGGCGTTCTCTTCGTTGATCGACGTCAGGTAGGTGAAGAACCGATCCTTGCGCTGCGCTCGAGCGGTCGCGGTCAGCGCGTTGATATAGTCGCCGACTGTCGTGTACCCCGCAGGGCTCAAGGTCGCAGGCAGCGTATCGGGGAACAGATACCATTCGCGAAGCTGCGCGGCAGCCCAATCCTGGCGCTCGCGCAACGAGCAGCCCGCGGTTGCGGTCGGCGTGGGTGTCGGCGTAACGCCAATGGTGCCCCCGGCACCACCACCGGCCGAGTTCGTGTTGCCGTCGCTACCTCCGCAGCCCGACAGCATCGCAGCTATCGCCAGCATTGTCCCGAACCGTGCCCGCACCGCGTCATCTCCCCCGTTTCTTGAAGGTTACGGAATTAGTCGGGCGATGCCAGCGGGAAATCGAAGATTGATCCGATGTCGGCGGATTTTGGCGGGGCGGCTGACAGTATACCTGCCAGCGTCATTATGACGGGGTAGGAAAGGCGCGAGTTTGCAGGCTCAGACCGCTAGCTGACCGCTTCGACCACCGCCGCGCGGAGTTCGGGAATGCCCATGCCGTATTCGCTCGACGTGACGAGGATGTCGGGATGTGCAGCCGGCCGCTTGCGGGCCTCCGCGGCCGTGCGTTCGGTGACCTCGACGAGTTCGGACGCCTTGATCTTGTCCGCCTTGGTCAGGACCATGCGGTAGCTGACCGCGGCCTTGTCGAGCATCTCGAGGATCTCGCGGTCGACGTCCTTGATGCCGTGGCGCGAGTCGATCAGCACGAGCGCGCGCTTGAGAACGTCACGCCCGCGCAGGAAGTCGTTGATCAGGAAGCGCCATTTCTTGACGACGTCCTTGGGCGCCTTGGCGAACCCGTAGCCGGGCATGTCGACGAGGCGAAACGCGAGCGGGGCGCCGACGTCGAAGAAGTTCAGCTCCTGCGTACGGCCCGGCGTGTTCGACGTGCGCGCCATCGAGTTGCGCCCCGTGAGTGCGTTCAACAGCGACGACTTGCCGACGTTCGAGCGACCGGCGAACGCCACTTCCGGCACCGACGCGTCGGGCAGGAATTCGAGCGTGGGCGCCGACTTCAGGAAGCCGACATGCCCCGCGAAAAGCTTTCGCGCATGCTCCAGCATCTCCGGCGTGAACGGCGCGTCCGTCTGCTCGAGGTCGGGGCCTAAGTTGGGAACGTCGTTCACTTGGTCACCGGCACTTTCAGGCCCGGATGGCGGGCGTACAACAGCTTCTGCTGGATGATCGTCAGGCAGTTCGACGTGATCCAGTACACCTGAAGGCCGACCGCGAACGGCGCCATCACGAACATCAGCACCCATGGCAGCAGCTTGAAGACCTGCTTCTGCGTGTCGTCCATCGGCGTCGGGTTCAGCTTGAACTGGAAGTACATGCTGATGCCCAGGATGATCGGCACGACGCCGATCGCGATCATGTGCGGCGGCGTGAACGACAGCAGGCCGAACAGGTTGAGCGGCGTCAGCGGATCGGGCGCGGACAGATCCTTGATCCACGCGACGAACGGCTGGTGACGCATCTCGATCGTCAGCATCAACACCTTGTATAGCGCGTACATAATCGGGATCTGGAGCAAGGTCGGCGCGCAGCCCGCGAGCGGATTGACCTTCTCCGCCTTGTAGAGCGCCATCACTTCCTGCTGCATGCGGACCTTGTCGTCCTTATACTTCTCCTGCAGCAGCTTCATCTTCGGCTGGACCGCGCGCATCGCGGCCATCGACTTGAACTGGCGCTGAGCAATCGGGAACAGCAGGCCGCGGATCGTCACGGTCAGCAGGATGATCGCGACGCCGAAGTTGCCAACCATGCGGAACAGCCAGTCGAGATAATAGAAGATCGGCTTCTCGACGATCCGGAACCAGCCCCAGTCGATCGCATAATCGAGCTTGGCGACGCCGCCGGCCTGGTCGGTGTAGCGATCGAGCAGGCGGACTTCCTTCGCGCCAGCGAAGAAGCGCGAGACTTGCGTGATCGACTGGCCCGGTGCGACCTGCTTGGGCTGGAGCGCGTAGTCGGCCTGGTACGCCTTGTTGGCGCCGGCGCGGAACTGGCCGTCGAACGCCTGACCCTGGTCCGGGATGATCGCGGTCAGCCAGTATTTATCGGTGAAGCCGAGCCAGCCGCCGGTCGTCGTGAACTTCTGCGCGGCCTCGTCGATGTCCTTGTAGTTCGGACGGTAATGCGCGCCGCCATTGTCGACCGACATCGGCCCGACATGGATCGTCATCGACGACGGATCCTTCGAGATGCCGACCCGGTTGACGAGACCATAAGTGGCGACGGGGACGGGCGCGGTGCCGGCGTTGAGGACGGTCTGGCGGACCGTGAACATGTAATCCTGGTCGACGGCGATCTGGATGCGAAACCGTTGCCCGGTGGCGTTGGTCGCGTCGAGCGTGACCGGCGTGGTCGGCGTCAGCGTGGTCGCGCCCGAGGGCGTCCATACCGCGTCGGCGGCAGGCGGGGCGAGGCCCTGTGCACGCCAGCCGAAGCTTGCGAAATACGCGTCGGGTGCGCCGGCGGGCGAGAGCAGGCGGATCGGCGGCGAGTTCTTCGCGACCGTCTCGTCATAGCCCTTGAGCACGAGATCATCGATCCGCGCGCCCTTCAGGTTGATCGAGCCGGACACGCGTGGCGTCTCGATACGGATGCGCGGGGTGCTGGCGATCACGGCGTTGCGATCGCCGATCGCGGCGGCACCGTCCGCGGCCGGATCGGCCGCTGGGTTCGCGACGGCCTTGGTCTTGCCGCCCTCGATCCGCGTGACCGGCGGATTCGCGGTCGGGAAGAACTTGCCCTGGATCAGCGGCCATCCGAACAGGATCAGCGCCGCGATCACCGCGAACAGCACGAAATTCTGCTTGTCGTCTTTCACAGGGCGGCGTCTTTCAGTTTCTTGTCGATATCTGGGACCGGATCGGGGCCGTACCCGCCCCACGGATGGCACCGCGCGATACGCTTCGCCGCCAACCAGCCCCCCTTGAGCGCGCCATAGCGCCCAACGGCCTCGATTGCATAGGCGGAACACGAAGGATCGTAGCGGCAACTCGACGGCAAGACGAGCGAGGGCCCGAGTTGCCAACCGCGGGCGAGGAGGATGAGGAGGCGGGCTAGCATGTCAAAACCGACGCTCGCTCACGCCGCAAGATTGTTTCCCCGCGAAGGCGGGGACCCAGACTGGGCTCTCGCATTCGCGGGAGAACAAGGAGCGGGGGATAACGGTAAGTTGGAACTCGCAACCGCGTTGTCCCACGCTTGCTACCACCCCGGCGAAGGCCGGGGCCCAGTTGGGGAACGTAGCTGACGAAGGGCGGTGCTGCATCACGGCCGCTTTCCCACCTGGGCCCCGGCCTTCGCCGGGGTGGAGGGGTTCGCAGCACTGGTGGTGTTCGCTACCGAGGTAGCAGGCAATTGAGGCGTAACCTTGCGCAACGCCTTGCCGAGCTCGGTCCGCAACAAAGCGTAATCCCGCTCGACGCCGCCGTTACGCCCGATCAACACATGATCGGCCCCAGCAACGCCGCGCTCCGCCAACAGCTCACGCGCCAACGCCCGCAACCGCCGTTTCATGCGGTTCCGGACGACGGCGTTGCCGATCTTCTTGGTGACGGTGAAGCCGATTCGCATCGTCTCGTCACCATCATCGCGGGGGCGCATGAGCAGGACGAATCCTGGCATCGGTGCGCGCTTCCCCGCATTCGCCGCGAGAAAATCGCGGCGTTTGTCGAGGATAGTTAGGCCGACAGCTTCTTGCGACCGCGAGCGCGGCGTGCGTGGATCACTGCCCGGCCGCCGACCGTCGCCATCCGTGCGCGGAAGCCATGACGGCGTGCGCGTACCAGGTTGCTCGGCTGAAAGGTCCGCTTCATTGGTCATTCCCTAGGTCATCAAATAGAAAACGGCCGCCACGGGGACGGCCTTGATGGCTGGGCGCTTAAGGAAAGGGCGGCGGTAAGTCAATTCGCACCCGTCGTAACGGTCGTGTTTTTGGCAGCCTTGGCGCGCTCGTGCCGCCGCATCGCGCTCTGGCGTCGCATCATCCGATCGACGAAATGCCCGGTTCGTGGCCACCGGCGCTTCAGCCGCGCCCATTTGAGCCGCGCCCAGCGCGAGTTGCGCAGGATGAGGACCATCCCGCCCGCGAACAGGAATATCCCCGCAGGCCCCGGCAGTGGCGCGAGCAAGGGCGCACTCAGGATCAACACTATCCCGAGCACCAACTGGCCGAAGCGAAGGACGGGGGAGCGGACTGCTTTCACGGAAGGCATGTGGGTCCGGTGTATTAGGTTCGCAAGACGGCGTGATCGGAGAGTTCCGTGCCGCCCATCCTTGCAGACATGGCAAATCGGGTATGAATAAGGCGTGACGTCGTGTCGCGGGGGAGCGGACATGGCGGCGATCGTAGCGACGGTGGCGTATCTGGGACTCGAAGCGCGAGCGGTCGAGGTGCAAGTCCAACTGATTCCAGGACTTCCCGCGTTCAACGTCGTGGGCCTCGCGGACAAGGCGGTCGGCGAAAGTCGCGAACGCGTGCGTGGAGCGATCGCCGGGATGGGGCTGTCGCTGCCGCCGAAGCGCATCGCGGTGAACCTGTCGCCCGCCGATCTGCCGAAAGAAGGATCGCATTTCGATCTTCCTATCGCGCTGGCGTTGCTGGCAGCGATGGGCGTGGTCGATGCCGAAGCGCTGGCCGATTACGTGATCGTTGGCGAGCTCGGGCTCGACGCGCGGATCACCGCCTCGCCGGGCGTGCTGCTGGCGGCGCTGCATGCGTCGGAAGTGGGGAAGGGGCTCGTCTGCCCGGCGGCGCAAGGCTCGGAAGCAGCATGGGCTGGCGAGATCGAAGTCATCGCCGCGCCTGATCTTTTGTCGCTGCTCAACCACTTCAAGGGCCACGGCCTGCTCAGCCCACCCAAGCCCGGCATAGCCGAACACGCCGACCACGGTCCGGACCTGCGGCAGGTTAAGGGGCAGGAGACCGCCAAGCGCGCGCTGGAGATCGCCGCTGCCGGATCGCATAACTTGCTGATGGTAGGCCCGCCGGGTTCCGGCAAGTCGCTGATGGCCTCCTGCCTCCCCGGTATCCTGCCACCGCTCGACCCCGCCGAAGCGCTCGAGGTGTCGATGGTCCAATCGGTGGCCGGCACGCTCTCCGGTGGGCGCATGACCCGCACGCGTCCGTTTCGTGCTCCACACCATTCTGCGTCTATGGCGGCACTCACCGGGGGCGGGCTGAAGGTGAAGCCGGGGGAGGTCAGCCTCGCACATCTCGGCGTACTCTTCCTCGACGAACTCCCGGAGTTCCAGCGCGCCGTCCTCGATTCGCTGCGCCAACCGCTTGAGACGGGCACGGTCAGCGTCGCCCGTGCCAACGCGCACGTCACCTTTCCTGCGCGCGTACAGTTGATCGCCGCGATGAACCCGTGTCGGTGCGGCCACCTCGGCGACGCAAGCCTCGCCTGCGCGAGAGCCCCGAAATGCGCGGCAGACTATCAGGCGAAGGTGTCGGGTCCGCTACTCGACCGAATCGACCTGCACCTCGACGTCCAGGCGGTCAGCGCCGCCGACCTGATTCTGCCGCCGCCGACCGAAGGCTCGGCAGAGGTTTCCGCCCGCGTTTCCGCCGCCCGGGCGATCCAGACCGAGCGATACCGCGACCACCCGGTACGCACGAACGCGGAGGCGGATGGCGCGTTGCTCGACGCCGTCGCCACGCCCGACGAAGCCGGTCGCAAACTCCTCGCTCAGGCCGCCGAAGCGATGCGTTTGACCGCGCGCGGCTACACCCGCATCCTCCGCGTCGCTCGCACCATCGCCGATCTGGCGGGCAGCGAGACGGTCGGCCGTATCCACATTGCCGAAGCGCTAAGCTACCGCCGCCAGCCGCCCCGCAATTAAAGGCACAACTAAACCTGCTTGCGGCGGACGAAAGCTTCGTCTAGCCAACCCGCCGCTGCCCCTGTGGCGAAATTGGTAGACGCGACCGACTCAAAATCGGTTGCCGCAAGGCATGCTGGTTCGATTCCGGCCAGGGGCACCATCTCTTCTCACCGATCGCGCGTCGACCTTCGGGGAGAGCAACATAGTGATCGTTTCCTTGCGAAAATTTCGCCGGTAAGGACGCGGGATGGCGAAGCGACCGGCCCGATATGTCTCATCGCGGCGGCGCAATCGATCCGGGCTGAGGCCATCGTCCGAGCATTGGCTTCTCCTGCTCGGCGCCGTGGTCGCGTTCGCGGCGATATTCGGGTCGCTGACCGATCTGCCTTGGCCGACCGAAACCACCACGGATCACCGCAAGCCCCGGCTGACGATGGCCCAGGCGCGGGCGTCCAATGCGCTGGTCCCGATCGTTGCCGACAAACGCAAGCGCGCGGAGCCGTTCCGGTTTCGCGGCGGTCCTGCGGCGCACCTCCAGGCGACCGAATGCCTCGCCACGGTCGCGCTCTATGAAGCCGGTACCGATCGCGACGCCCAGCGCGCGGTCATCCAGGTCGTGCTCAACCGGGTCGGCGCGCGTGGCTTCCCCAAGACGGTCTGTGGGGTCGTCTACCAAGGCGCGAATCGCAAGACGGGATGCCAGTTCTCGTTCACCTGCGACGGCTCGCAGACACGGCGGCCCGAGCATGACGGCTGGGAACAGGCGCGACACGCGGCACGGCGGGCGATGAACGGCTACGTCTACGCACCTGTCGGCCGCGCGACGCATTACCATACCGACTGGCTAGTGCCGTACTGGCGCAGTTCGCTCGTCAAGGTGGCGACCGTCGAGTCGCACATCTTCTATCAGCGCCGTTGAGCGCTTAGTCGATCCTGTACTGGATCGGCTTGAAGCTGCCGCCGTTGGATTGCAGCGCCGAACACGCAGTCATGCCGATCACGAGGTCCATCGCAGCGCGGAAGACGATCGTGTCGCCCGCCTTGCTCAGCGGCGGTTCGACCGTGAACGTGCCCGTCTCGCCATTGATCGGCACGTTCATGAAGCAGTTGAACGCGACCGGGATCTGGTCCGGCTCGATGTCCCAAGGCGCGAGCGCCTCAGCAAGATTGCCGAAGCAGCCGCGATGCGGATCGGTATCGCCGTAGATGATCGCGAAGGTTTCCTTCGAACACGGCGTCAGCAGGAAATCATGCCGGCCGACATCGTCCGAAACGATCTCCAGCATCACGTTGCTGCGGTTCGAATAGAGCAGGTCGCCGGTCGTCAGGTACAGCCGGCTCGCATAATCGAGCGTCCGCCCCGACGAGATCGCCTCACGCACGTCGGCGCGATTGTAGGCGAGCAGATCCGATACCTGGCGGCCCTCCGGATCGATCACGGTGAGCGTCTGCCCCTTGTCGAGCGTGAACCCGGCCCCCGAACGCGGCGGGATCGTCTTGATGTCAGCCACGTGCTTCGCCTCGTTTGAAAGGACATTTCCAGGATTCGTCGACGACGCGTCCGCTATATTGTCGCGCTTCGCTCGATTCGCCGTGGCGCGCCAGCATCGGGTTCATCGAGCCGGCATATTCGAGGTCGCGCGCGAGGATCGACGAGCGCAACTTGTCGTAGCGCTGCTGGTCGCGCAGCACCTCGAACTGGTCGTGCAGGTTGAACACCATTGCCGGCGATTCGAACTTGCGTGCCGGACGGCTGGCGTTCGGATGCAGGCCAACGACGAAAAACGCCTCGCCAGCAAAGCTCAGCGAGAAATGCGGATCGTCCGGATCACTGCTAACCGACGGGTCGGGACGGTAGCCGAGCCACTCGTCCTTGTCGCTAAGTGACTGAGCCCGGGCCCAAAGATGGGCTTCGAACTCTTCTTCAGACAGCAAAGCAGGCGCTTCGAACAATATGATAAGCGTCCGGAAGATCGCGCGATCCTCGCGGTATTTGCGGACGGTCTCGCCAAGCGCCGGAGAAATTCTCATGTCATCCCAAGCGGATCGCACGTCGCGGGCGACGAGAATGTCCATCTGCCCCTTGGCGAGCGCCGATTTTGCGCCGACGCAGGGGAATTGCGGCGCCTGCACAGTCTCGATGAACTTGCGCGCGAGCGGGTGGTCGTTCTGAAAAATTGGCTGGTACATGGTCGGGGAGGAACCCGCGAACCGCGGCAATGTTTCGCGCCCGACATAACCTTTGATATTGATCAGTACGAATCCCGATCTGTTCTTCTATCGCCAAGGGCGGTACGAGGCCGGTTGATGAAGGGGTGTCGATGATCTCGGAAAAATTCCTCATGGGCCGTGGTCGCCATGAGTTGAGCAACGAAGAAAAGCAGGTGCTGGAGGACGGCATCGAATCCGTGCGGCAGGTGCCCGGGCGCAAGCAGATCGTCCGGGCGGGCGACCTCATCGAGACGAGCACGCTGCTGATCGAGGGGTTCGTGTGTCGCTACATGGACGACCGCGAGGGGCAGCGGCAGCTGGTCGCGGTGCACGTGCCCGGTGATTTCGTCGACCTCCACGCGTTTCCGATGAAGCGGCTCGATCACGACATCGCGACGCTGGGGCCCGTGAAGATCGCCTGCTTCGAACACCGTACGTTGCAGTCGATCACCGAGCGGTATCCGCACCTGACGCAGAAACTGTGGTTCAGCACGCTGCTCGATGCGGCGATGCACCGCGAGTGGATCTTTCGACTGGGACGGCTCGGCGCGGAAGGGCGGATCGCGCATCTGTTCTGCGAACTGAACGCACGGCTGGAGATGATCGGGATGGCGGCGGAGGGACGCTATATGCTGCCGATGACGCAGCCAGATCTGGCAGAGGCGACCGGGTTGACCGGCGTTCATGTGAACCGCGTGTTGAGAGCGCTTCGCGAGAAAAACCTGCTGACGTTCAAGGCAGGCGAGGTAAATATCGTGGATCCTAAGGCACTTGCAGCCGTTGCTGAATTTGAACCACAATATCTCTACGGTTCCAGGGGTGAGTGACGGGTAGCCGGCGCGTAACCCCTGGCAGGATCAACGGTCGGGGGAGTGAGACTATGATGACGCCGGAAACTATTGCAGGCATCGCCGCCGCCGAGAATGGGCTGGTGACGCTGGACGGCCTCGATGGCTTGGCGATCACCTTCACACCGCAGGCCGCCGCTGAGACGGGGCGCAGGCTTATTGCGGCCGCGGAAGTCGCTGCGAGCCAGCCTCGCGATGAGCGATCCGGCGACTGATCTTACGGCGCATAAGACCGGCGCTACGCGCTGATCAATGCGTACGCCTTCCGCTACGTAACTTTATCACTATGCTACCCGGTACATTGACCGGGAGATCCATGTGCAGTTTCTATACCTCGCCGCCAGCGCCGTTGCGTTGATGGCGTCTACGTCGATCGTCGCGCAGACGGGTGCGACGTCCACGACACCCGCCGCGAACCCCTTGCTAGCCGACTGGACCGGTCCGCTGGGCGGAGTGCCGCCGTGGGACAAGGTTCGCCCCGAGCTTTTCCCGCAGGCGTTCGAGACGACGCTGGCCGAGCGCGCCGCGGACTACCGCACGATCGCCGACAATCCTGCCAAGCCGACTTTCGCCAACACGATCGTGCCGATGCAGTTGGCCGGCAAGCGCTATGGTCAGGTGATGACGCTGTTCGGCGTGATGACCGGCAACATGAACACGCCGGCGTATCAGAAGCTCGACCGCGAATGGTCGCCGAAATTCTCTGCGGCGTCGGATGCGATCACGTTCGACAAGCCGCTGTTCGCGCGCATCCAGGCGATCTACGCAGGCCGCAATTCGAGCGGCTTGAATGCGCAGCAGATCCGGCTCGTGACGCGGATCTACGACAGCTATGTGCGGCAGGGCGCGAAGCTGACCGACGCGCAGAAGACGCAGCTTTCGCAGTATAATCAGCAACTCGCGACCGCGTTCTCGACGTTCGGCGAGAAGCTGCTCGCGGATGAGAGCAAGGCGATCTCGGTTACCGACGAGGCGCAACTCGCCGGCTTGCCCGATAGCGTGAAGGCGGTGGCCAAGGCCGCGGCGACCGAGCGGAAGCTGCCGGGCTTCGCGATCGTCAACACGCGGTCGGCGGTCGATCCCGTGCTGACCTACGCCACCGACCGAGCGCTGCGCGAAAAGGTGTGGCGCGCGTTCGTCAACCGCGGCGACAACGGCGATGCGAACGACACGAACGCGACCATCGCGCAGATCGTCAAGCTCCGCGCCGACCGCGCGCATCTGCTCGGGTTCGCGACGCATGCCGACTGGCGGATGCAGGACACGATGGCGAAGACTCCCGCCGCGGCGATGGACCTGATGATGCGCGTCTGGCCCGCTGCCAAGGCACGCGTGGCCGAGGAAGTCGCGGACATGCAGAAGGTCCCCGGCACGTCGCTGACGATCGAGCCGTGGGATTACCGCTTCTACCAGGAGAAGGTCCGCAAGGCGCGGTACGATCTCGATCAGGCGCAGTTGAAGCCGTATTTCGAGCTCGGCAACATCATCCAGGGTTCACTGTACGCCGCCAACCGGCTGTACGGGCTGAACTTCAAGGAGATCACCGGCACCGTTCCCGTGTTCGAGCCGAACATGCGCGTGTGGAGCGTGACCGATAAGAACGGCAAGGACGTCGGGCTGTTCTACCGCGACGATTTCGCGCGGACCGGCAAGCGATCGGGTGCGTGGGCGAACACCTATCGTGGGCAAAGGGGCCTCGCCCCGGCGCAGCTCGTGCTGTCGTCGAACAACAACAATTTTGCCAAGGGCGCGCCGGGCGAGCCGATCCTGATCAGCCTCGACGATGCGCAGACGCTGTTCCACGAGTTCGGCCATGCGATCCACGCGATGCTCCAGAATGTCTATTATCCGGGGCTCGCGGGCACGCCGCGCGATTTCGTGGAATATCCGAGCCAGGTGAACGAGCATTGGCTGCTGACCCGCGACGTGCTCGACAAATATGCGCGGCATTACCAGACCAAGGCGGCGATGCCGCAGGCGTTGCTCGACAAGATCGAGCAGTCGAGCAAGTTCAACGAAGGCTTCAAGACCGCGGAATATCTGTCGTCGGCGATCGTCGACATGAAGATCCACACCGTGCCCGACGGCGTCATCGATCCGGACAAGTTCGAGGCCGCGACGCTCGCCGAGATCGGCATGCCGAAGCAGCTGGTGATGCGTCACCGCGTGCCGCAGTTCCAGCACCTGTTCGCGTCGGATAGCTATTCGGCAGGCTATTACAGCTACCTCTGGTCCGAGACGATGGACGCCGACACCTTCGCGGCATTCGAGGAGGCGGGCAGTCCCTGGGACAAGCCGACCGCCGACAGGTTCGCCAGGATCCTGTTGTCGACCGGCAACGAGACCGATCGTGCCGAGGCGTATCGTGCGTTCCGCGGGCGTGATCCCGATGTGAACGCGCTGCTCAATAAGCGCGGCTTTCCGACACAAGCGCCGCAGGGGACGAAGTAATGGCACCCGATCAGAAAACGCGCCTCAAGGCGATCATCGGTGGATCAACGGGCAATCTGGTCGAGTGGTTCGACTGGTACGTCTATTCCGCCTTCACGCTGTATTTCGCGCCGCATTTTTTCCCGTCTACCGATCGCACCGCGCAGTTGCTCAGCACGGCGGCGGTCTTCGCGGTCGGCTTCCTGATGCGGCCGATCGGCGCGTGGATCATGGGGATCTATGCGGATCGCCATGGTCGCAAGGCCGGGCTGACGGTGTCGGTCACGCTGATGTGTGCCGGTTCGCTGATCATCGCGTGCACGCCGGGATACGAGACGATCGGCGTCTTCGCACCGACGATGCTGGTGATCGCACGGCTGATGCAGGGTCTGTCGGTCGGCGGCGAATATGGCGCGTCGGCGACGTATCTGACCGAGATGGCGGGCAAGAACCGCCGCGGGTTCTTCTCGTCGTTCCAGTACGTCACGCTGATTTCGGGCCAGTTGCTCGCGATCTGCGTGCTGCTCATCCTGCAATCGACGATGAGCGAGGCGGCGCTCGATTCCTGGGGCTGGCGCATCCCGTTCGCGATCGGCGCGGTGCTCGCCGTGGTCGTGTTCTACATCCGTCGCGGTCTCGCCGAGACGCAGAGCTTCGAGAATGCCAAGGCCGATGCAGGCGACGGCAAGCCGAAGTCGGGCTTCATCCAGCTGATCACCAAGCATCCGCGTGAGACGATCACGGTGATGCTGCTGACCGCGGGCGGTACGCTCGCCTTCTATGCCTACTCGATCTACATGCAGAAGTTCCTGGTCAACACCAGCGGGTTCAGCCGCGAAGTGGCGAGCCAGATCAACGCCGCGACGCTGTTCGTGTTCATGCTGTTGCAGCCGATCGCGGGCGGGCTGTCGGACAAGATCGGGCGGAAACCGCTGATGGTCGGGTTCGGCATTGCCGGCGTGCTGTTCACCTATCCGATCTTCACCGCGCTGGAGAGTGCGACCAACCCGATCTACGCTGGGTTGCTGGTGATGGCGGCGCTGGTGATCGTGACCGGCTACACGTCAATCAACGCGGTCGTGAAGGCGGAACTGTTCCCCGCGCATATCCGCGCGCTGGGCGTCGCCTTGCCCTATGCGCTGGCCAACACGCTGTTCGGCGGCACCGCGGAGTTCGTCGCGCTGAAGTTCAAGGGCGCGGGCTTCGAACGCGGCTTCTACTGGTACGTGACAGCGATGATCGCGGTGTCGCTGGTCGTCTATCTCCGCATGAAGGATACGCGGACGAACAGCCAAATCGTCGAGGATTGAGCTTCTGCTCCCTCTCCCCTGCGGGGAGAGGGTCAGGGTGAGGGGCAGCCAAGCAGCGCATCACCTAAAACAGCCCCTCACCCCAGCCCTCTCCCCGTAGGGGAGAGGGAGCAGAATTAGCGCGGGAGCTCGATGATCGCGTCGAGACCGCGAGCCGGGCGGTTGACCAAGCGGATTTCACCGCCAGCTTCCTGCACGATCGCGCGGGCCAGCGCCAAGCCCAACCCAATCCCCCCGGTCTCCCGGTTCCGCGAACTCTCCAGCCGCGTGAAGGCGTCGAACACGTCGCCCATCCGGTCCTCCGGGATGCCCGGCCCCTGGTCCGCCACGACGATCGCGACGCATCGAGGATCAGCCTCCACGCGCACTTCCGCCGACACGCCGTATTTGATCGCATTCTCGATCAAATTGCGCACCGCTCGGCGGATCAGCGACGGGCGCAGATGCATCCGCAGCCGCTCCGTCTCGACGAAGCTCACATCGCTGCCGATATCGCGGAAATCCTCGACCACCGCATCGACCAGCGCCGCAAGGTCGACATCGGTCAGCGGTTCGCTTGGTCGCCCGAGCCGTGCCAGCGAGAGAATGTCGTCCAGCGTGCGGTTCATCTCCGCCACCGTATCGATCATCCGCGCCCGATCGACATCGTCCTCGACCGACTCGATGCGCACTCGCAACGCGGCCAGCGGCGTGCGCAGGTCATGGCCGATCGCGCCGAGCATGCGGTCCTTCTCGTCGAGCATTCCCGTGACGCGTAGCCTCAGCGCATTGAACGCCGCGATCAGCGCGACGACGTCGTCGGGACCATGCGGCGGCATCGGCGCGCCCGGATCGCCCGGCCGAAAACTTTCCGCCGCGCGCCGCAGATCCTGGAGCGGGCGCGAGATCCGTCGGACGATCCAAAGAACGGGCAACAGCACGATGATATACAGGATCGCGGTCTGCGTCAGCACCGCGAGTAGCAGCCGCCAACCAGGCTGCGGCCAAGGCGCGGTGATCGCCAGCCATCCGCGTCCGGGCTGCTCGATCGCGATCAGCAGCGTCGCGCCCTGCCGATCGCCGCGCCGCAGCCCGTCGCGGCGATGCGCGTCGCTCGTCTCGTCGGTGGCGGGGCGAAGGCCGGTATCGATCCGCCCGACGGTCAGTCCAAGATCGGCGAACTGCCGGCGCAGTTCGGTGGCGACCTCGGGATGGCGCTCGAACATCGCTGGCGGGATCGGATTGGTGGGCAAGCGGCGTACGCGGCCGCGGTCGGGGCTCAGCGGGCGGCCGCCATGCGCCTCGCGGTCCAGCGCGTCGGCGATTCGCGTCGCGACCGGTCGCGACGCCTGGGCAAGGCGGAATTCGGACCGATCGTGCAGAATCATGCCGAAGTTGATGACCTGCGCCACCAACAGCGCGAGCGCGATCAGCAATGCCATCTGGCCGGCGAGGCTGCGCGGCCAAGGCTTGAACCGCGTCATACGGACCGGATCACAGGCGCGTGACTTCGGCCGCCAGCGTATAGCCGCCACCCCAGACCGTCTTGATCAGCTCTGGCGTCTTTGCATCCGCCTCGATCTTACGACGCAACCGGCTGATCTGGTTGTCGATCGCACGATCGAACGCCGCCGCCTCGCGCCCCTGCGTCAAGTCGAGCAACTGGTCACGCGTGAGCACCTGGCGCGGGCGCGTCACCAGCGCGAGCAGCAGGTTGTACTCGCCGGTCGACAGCGGCACCGAGACGCCCTCGCGATCGATCAGCGCGCGCTCACCCGATTTCAGGACCCAGCCGGCGAACCCGTAGGAGCTGCTCTCCGGCGCATGCTGGCGCGATCCGCCCGCGGTCGCGCGGCGTAAAATAACTTTCACGCGCGTCGCGAGTTCGCGCGGCGAGAACGGCTTCACGACATAATCGTCCGCGCCCATTTCGAGACCGACGATTCGGTCGGTCTCCTCGGCGCGCGCGGTCAGCAGAATCACCGGCACGTCGCTGGTCGCGGCGATGTGGCGGCACAGCGACAAGCCGTCCTCGCCCGGCATCATGATGTCGAGGATGACGAGATCGATCGCATACGCCGTCAGCCGCGTCCGCGCCGCCTCCGCATCGCCCGCCTGCGTGACGCGGAACCCCTGCTTGGTAAGATACACGGCCAGCGGCTCGCGGATCGAGCGCTCGTCGTCGACGAGCAGCAGGTGCGGCATATCTCCCATCGGGGCAGTGTCTAGCATGGCGGCTGTCCAGGGGAAGCACCGACACCCGATGCCTCTCCTCTTCCGAATTATTGAGCAGGGGCAGGTGCGGGCTGGGTTCCGCCATCGCGGCGTTCGCGCCGGTCCACGTGGCGTATCTCGGCGGCGTTGGCGCGCTCGGTCGCGTCGATCGTGCCGTCGTGATTGGCATCCATCCGGTCGAACCGCTTGAGCGCGCGTGCCTCGAACTCCTCGCGCGTCACGCTGCCGTCGCCATTCGGATCCATGCGGCGACCCATGCCGTCATGCTTGCGACCGCCCGGCGGCGGCACGGGGACGTCGCGACCGCTGGCGACCATCCGGTCGTGCAGCGCCTCGCGATAGGCGCGCATCTCGCCGGTGGTGATCCGGCCGTCATGGTCTGTATCCATCTGTGCGAAGCGGGCGTCGGCCTGCGCGATCGCTTCCGCGCGCGTGGAAACGCCATCGTGGTTCGCGTCCTGACGCATCGGTGGGCGCGGGGTCGCGGGGGCGGTTTGCGCGCCAGCGGACGTGATCGCGCTGGCGGCGAGCATCAGGGTGAGGACGGTCTTGCGCATGTCGGTCTCCGGCGGAGTGGGACGAATTCCCATCGAATGACCGTCGTTCTAAACTCCGGTTGTCGCAGCGTTTTGCCGCCCCACCACCATTGTGTCGCAAGATATGTCAGGCGTCAGGCAAAGATCGCGACGCTCTGCATCTGTTCGGCGACCGGCGTGCCGTCCGCGTTCCAGATCGCCATCTGCTGGCTAGAACTACCCTCGCGCACGTAATCGGTGGTCGCGCGGAGCAACCACCAGCCGTCGCGCGTCACCGGCTGCGGACCAAGGATGTTGAGCAGCCACGTCATCGAACTGAGCGGGGCAGGGCCACCCAGCAGTTTCAGCGCCGACGGCGGCAAGCAGTCCGCGACCGCGACAAGCTCGACCATCGGATCGAGCCCGTCACGCTCGGCCAGCCGCGCCCAGCGCAACCATTCCGACGGCCCGACGCCGTCATCCCGCCGATCGAGCAAGTCGAAGTTCCGCGAGAATGCCACCGCACTGTGGCCACGGAACGTCTGCGTCTCCGGCCCGGGCATCGGAAAGTCGGGCGCGCTGCCGCTCTGGTGATCGACTCGCGACGCGACCGCACCCATGAACACGAACGTCGCGCGCAGCCCAAGCCCGGCCTCGCTCTCGACATCCGCCTGGACGAACGCGGCGTTGCGCCCGCGCCGCAACCGGGTCGCGCGGATCACGATGTCGCCCGACAGCGGCCCGATGAACGACACCTGCGCTGACCGCAGCGGCGGCAGATCCACGTCCGACTTCTGCGCAGCATGCAGAGCGAGCGAGGCCGAGAATCCGCCATATGCGGTACGGCCCTGCAACCAATTCTCCGGCACCGTCCCGCGCCAGCCACCCTCGATCGGCTCGAGCGCGTCGATCGCCTGTTTGAGACTCGTCATTCGGCGGCCGCTCCCAGCCTGTCGCGGAGTTCGCGCTTCAGCACCTTGCCGATCGCGCTGCGGGGCAGTTCGTCGGCGACATGGAGCGCGGAGAGGCGTTGCGTCTTGCCGAGCTGGCCGTTCACCCAGGCGAGAATCGCGGGGGCATCGTCGATTACGCCATCGCGCCGCACGTAGAAGCCTACCGGCGTCTCACCCCATGCCTCGGATGATACGCCGATCACCGCGCAGTCCGCGACCGCCGGGTGCTGCGCTAAAACCGCCTCCAAGTCCGACGGATAGATATTGAACCCGCCGGAGATGATCAGGTCCTTCTTCCGATCCATCAGCGTCAGGAAACCGTCCTCGTCGAACCGTCCGACGTCGCCGTGGCGGATGTAGCGGTTGCCGTCTTCGTCATGCCATTCGGCGTCGCGGGTGGCCTCGGTGCGGCCGTGATAGCCGTTCATCATCGCCGGGCTGCGGCCGACGACCTCGCCCATCTCGCCGGGCGCGACCTCGACGCCGTCCTCGTCGATCAGGCGGATCTCGTGGCCCGGCATCGGTTGGCCCACCGTATGGAGCTTGGTCGGGTTGGCCGTCGCGTTCAGCGCACAGCTCGCGCCGCCTTCGGTCATGCCGTAGAATTCCACGAGTATGCCAGGCCAACGTGCAACGACGTCGGCCTTCAGCGCGGCGGAGAAGGGCGCACTGGTGCTGGTCTTGAAGCGGAACGTCGAAAGGTCGAAAGTATCGAAGTCGGGCAGCGCCATGATACGTTGATACTGCACCGGGACCAGCATCGTGTGCGTCGCGAGGTATCGCTGCGCGAGTTCGAGATAGGCGCGGGCGTCGAACTTCCCCATCAGCACGACGGTGCCGCCCCAGCCGAGCGTCGGCAGGAAGCTGACGAGCGTCGTGTTCGAATAGAGCGGTGTTGCGATCATCGTGACCGCGGTGTCGAACCCCGCCGCCGTGTTACGCGAGATGTGCGCCCAGCGCATCGCGTGGCTCTGGACGATGCCCTTGGGCGTACCGGTCGTGCCCGACGAGTAGATGATGTTGAACGGGTCTTCGGGAGCGATCGCGACGGGGGTCGGCTTGGCATCTGCGGGAGCCATCCACGTCTCGAAGGATCGTTCCGCTGCAAAGGCGGGGGCCGAGGCTGGGCTCCCGCTTTCACGGGTGAACAAGATGGGGCGGGCCGAGAGCGTTTGCTCCTCCAACGCCCGCGCATTCTCCGCATCGAGAAACACCAACGGCGCGCCGCTATCGGCAATCATCGCCGCGATCGCCGCCGGCGTGGCTGACGGCGCGATTGGCGTTGCGACGCACCCCGCGCGTACCGTACCAAGGAATACCGCTGCATAGTCGGTCGTCGGCGCCGCGACGATCGCCACCGCGCTCCCCGGCGCAACCCCGTCGCGCTGCAACGCCGCCGCGACCCGGTCCATCATCGCGTCGAGCGTTCGATAGTCGATACTGCCCTGCGCGTCGGCGACGGCAGTCCGGTCGCCACGTTCCACCGCATGCGCACGGATCAAATCGGGGAGGGTGGCAAAGCCCGTGGCGAGCATGTCTGCGGCGGTCGTCATGCGACGCATCGCTAGGCGAACGCGTTCGGCAATGCCATACGGTATATTCGAAAACAGATGCCAAGGAGACGCTCTTGCTGTTCTACGATAGCGCACTGCCAGCGCCCAACCCGCGCCGCGTCCGCATCTTCCTGGCCGAAAAGCATGTCCGCGTGCCGATGGCCCAAATCTCGATTCCCAAGGCCGAGCACAAGGCGGAGCCATTCCTTGCGGTCAATCCCCTCGGCCAGACGCCTGCGCTCACGTTCGACGACGGCCGCGTGCTGACCGAGAGCGTCGCGATCTGTCGTTACTTCGAGATCCTCCATCCCGACCCGCCGATGTTCGGCCACGGCGCGCACAATATCGCCGAGATCGACATGTGGACGCGGCGGATCGAACTGCGGCTGATGACGCCGTTGTCGATGGTGTGGCTACACACGCATCCCTGGACCGTACGGATCGTCCAGCCGCAATATGCCGAGTTTGGCGAGAGCCAGCGCCCGCGCGTGCTCGCCGCGATGGTGGAGTTCGATCGTGCGCTCGCCGGTCGCGACTGGCTCGATGGCGAGCGCTACACGATCGCCGATATCGTCCTGCTCACGACGATCGACTTCGCCAGGTTCGTCGGCATCGCGATGCCCGACGATCTCGAACATCTGAAGGCATGGCATGCCCGTGCTTCCGCCCGACCAAGTGCCCAAGCGTAACAGGCACAGTTAACCAACTCGTTTCACACGATAGAAGTCCTTCCTCGGCTATCTCCGCCGCGGGACAGACCGTGCCCGCAGGGGAGAAATCGAGTGCACAAGCTGATCGTCGTTGCGGCATTGTGCACGCTACCCACCGCCATAGCCGCGCAGGACGCGCCGACGGATGCGGCGATCGTCGTGCCGGCGCATACTGAGATGGTATTGCGCCTGGATGAGGAGATCGCGTCGGATCGCGCACGCGTCGGGCAAACCGTCGCTGTATCGGTCGCGCGGGACGTGATCGTCGATGGCGCGGTGTTGATCCCGCGGGGGGCTCCGGGCGTCGGCGCGGTCACCTTCAGGACCGGCAAGGGCGCGTTCGGCAAATCCGGCAAGCTCGATATCGAACTGCGCTCGGTCGAAGTGGGCGGTCGCAGCGTGCCCGTCGTTGGTCGCTATCACGCCGCCGGAGATGGCCGGACCGGCGAGACGATCGGCACGATCATCGTCGGAGGTGTCGTGGCGGGGGCCTTCGTCACTGGGCACAACGCCGTGTTCGAGGAGGGGCGCCAGTTCACCGCGTTTACCGGCGAGGCGACCCGTATCGCGCGCCCGGCGATACGCATGGCCCGGTACGCGCCGCTGGCCGTGCCACCGGCAATGTCCTTTACCCGAAGCCCGGCCTTAGTGTCGCCATCCTACGCGACCGTGGCCTATAGTCCACCGGCCGCGATGGCCATTCCACCAGCCTACGTCGCCGATGGCAGTTTCGCCCAAAAATTGGCTGCCGCCCAACCCGTCCGCGGTGGTGATTCGCGGCTGGGGTGGACGATCAGCGACTAACGTGCGGCCTGTACCGCCTTCTGCCCGATCAGCGGATCCTTCGCTTCGTCGGTGATAGGCTCGATGCTGTCGTCGATCGCCTTGCCCTCTCGTACGCGGCGATCGTCGCCACTCGAGCCGCAATCGCCTTGATCGTGATGTCGGGCCCGGCTTCTTCTGGAAGCAGCGAGATCTTGTGCCGTTTTGACGAGGGCCGGTTAAAAAATTCAATCTTAGGAATGCTCCGCGATTGGGTTGCGTCGGAGGTGGGCAGGGGCCGTGGTCGGCAAGCGAGACGTTACCGGGGATTCCATCCCTGGCTCAGCGGTAAGGAAAATACGCTTTGCAACGTCGCGAATCTATGCGAGGGGAGCCGCATACCCGGTATTCAGATTGCCCGGACGCCCCGCTCCATTGTTGAAGCGGAGACGAGCCTGGCCACGACGTTGGAGAGGGGATAAGGCGGAAGAGCGACCCGAACGAGGACGCATCTTCCGCCGTCCTTCTCGCGAAACACCGATAACGCCGTCAAACCCGTAAGACATTGCTTCGCAGCGGTAATGTCGCTCGTCATCCATACGCCGTCGGCTCGTCGCAGGTCGGTCAGGAATGAAGCTTTAGCTTGTCTGGTACGCTTGGTTTGCCGTAGCGTAAGGCCTGTTTCGACTTCGAGGTATTGCCGATGGCCGCAGCGTATCAGTCCCATCCCGAGATCGCCGACGCGTTGGCGATGAAGCGACGGGGCCTGACGCTCGCGCTGCTCACCTTCACCTATTTCTTCAGCTACATGGACCGCCAGATCCTCGCCATCTTGCTCGAGCGGATCAAGGCGGACCTGCTGCTGACCGATACGCAGCTCGGGCTGCTGTCCGGACTCGTGTTCGCGATCTTCTATGCGACGCTCGGTATTCCGGTCGCGCGGCTGGCCGATCGGACCAGCCGCCGTAACATCATTGCCGCCAGCCTCACGATATGGAGCGCCATGACCGCGCTGTGCGGGCTCGCGCAGAACTTCACGCAGCTGATGCTGTTCCGGATCGGAGTCGGCATCGGCGAGGCAGGGTCGAGCCCGCCCAGCCATTCGATCATCGCCGATCTCTACCCGCCCGAGAAGCGCGCCAGTGCGATGGCGGTGTATTCGCTCGGTGTAGTGCTCGGCGCAGGCTTCGGCACGCTGATCGGTGGCGTCGTCGCGCACAGCTATGGCTGGCGGATTGCGATGATGACCGTCGGCCTGCCGGGGATCGTGCTCGCCCTGCTGGTGCGCCTGTTCATGGTCGAGCCCCGTCGCGGCCTGTCCGACGCTGCCCGTGCGGTGGCCGCGCCGATGCCAAGCGTCGCGCAGGGGTTCGCGTCGATGTGGGCGAGTGCACCGGCGCGGCATCTGGTGGTCGGCGTGACGTTGACCTCCATGATCGGCTACGCGCTGACCGGCTGGGGTCCGAGCTATATCCAGCGGTCGCTGGGTATCTCGATGCTTGATATCTCACGCTACATCGCGTTGCCGGGTGCGTTGTTCGGCGCGATCTCTGCGCTCGCAGGCGGCAAGATAGCCGACGTGCTCGCCAAGCGTCACGGGCTCCACGTCCAGGCCTGGGTCGTCCTCGTGATGAAGGGCCTGTCGCTCCCGTTCGCGCTCGCCTTCTACCTGATAGACGCGCCGGTAGTCGCGATCGGCAGCTATTTCGTCTCGTTGATCTTCGCCAACTCGTATCTCGGGCCAAGCTTTGCGCTGATCCAGCACCTCGCCCCTTTGCAGATCCGTGCGATGTGGGCGGCGATCACGCTGCTGGTGATCAATCTCGTCGGGTTGGGGCTTGGACCGACATTGGTCGGTTGGCTCAGCGATCTGTTGAAGCCGGGGTTCGGTGAGGATTCATTACGCTATGCGCTGATCATCATCGTGTTGATGACGCCGTGGGCGCTGTTCCACTATTGGCGCGCCGGGGTCCTGCTCAAGCGTGCCGAGGATGCTGCGAGGTAACTGTCCCTTCCCTCGTCATCCTGACGAAAGTCAGGATCCAGGATCACGAGGGACGGCGTTCGTAGTTATAGGTCCTGACTTCCGTCAGGGTGACCGGGCGTGGGCGGCAAGTCACGGATGCATTGAGCGTGGGTGGGCTGACGAATCCGCCAGCATCCACGCCAGCGCCGTTTCGCGGTCATCGAACACCGCCATGTCCTCACGTACCGATGCAATCCGCTTCACCTGCAACCGTGCCAGCTTGCCCTCGGTATAAAGCGCTACCCTTCGCGACTTCAGCGGCATCGACACCGCCACGCGTTGCAGCATCGTAATTACCTCCTGCGGCTGGATCGCGGACTTCGAGAAATTGCAGAGCAGCATGTGGCGCTTGCCCGTCGCCAGTACGCGATGCGCCTCCCGCTCGAGATCGCGCAGGAAGTCCTCGACATGCGCGATGGTCCAGAACCCCGAGGCCTCGACTTCAATGATCCCCGACCCGAGATCCGTGGTAATACTATGCATGACGCCTCCGTTGAGACGTCGCATCGGCGTGCGCAGTTTAACACAAGGTAAGGAAACCGTAACGGATGCGAACGCACCCGAATGCGATCAGCCCGTCGCCATCCGATCGTCGAACAACCCGAACATCAGCGTCGAGGCGTACATCGCGATCGCCCGCTCGCGCGGCATCGTCGACGCCCATTTCCGCATGTCGAACGCCGCGTTCTGGAGCGCCATCAGCGCCTGCGCCGCGATCAGCGCATCGACCGCGCGGATCGAGCCTTCGCCGATGCCGTCCATCATCATGCCCGCATAGCGTCGCGCGATGCCGTTCGAGCGATCGACCATCGCGTTGCGCACGCCGACCGGCAGGCCGCTGAGTGCGGTGGTGCGCAGCAACGGCCCGCGCTCGGCGAACTGTACGTCGAGCAATGTCGCGACCGTGCTCGACAATTTGTGCCAATAGCTCCCGCCCTCGGCCTCGCCGCGGCTCTGCGCATCGGCGATCGTGTCGAAGCTGCGGCGGTAGCACGCGATGACGAGGTCGTCCTTCGCATCGAGATGATGGTAGAAGCTGCCCTTGGTGACGTTCAGCTCGGACGCGATCTTCTGCACCGAGGCGCCGCGATAGCCGAGTTCGTTGATCAGGCGCGTCGCGGCGAGCAGGAACGCCTCGCGCCCCGGCTCGGCCTCGTCATGGCTGAGATCGAGCAGGGTAGGGGACCATTTGGCGTTCTTGCCCGCTATGCCGTGCGCGAACACGTCCATCAGCCGTTCCTCGACCCGGCCGTACTGGTCGGGCTCGTACCGCGTCAGCCAGATCGGCAGCCAGAACGTGTTCTCCAGCAGCACATGCGCGCGTGCGCCGTTGAGATCGGTCTGCGCGCGCGACGAAGTCGGCCCCCACAACAGGCGGGTGCGGCGAAACACCTCGCGCCAGCCCGCCATCAGCCGGCCGCGCATCGGCTCCTCGGTCGCGCGCAGATCCGACAGGACCGCGAACGCCTTCTCCTCGCCGCGCTGAATCCGCCCGAGCCGGTCCATGTTGAGCGCGAGATAGCGGCGAACGCGGTCCTCCGGCGTTGCCTCTTCCGCCGCGACGTCGAGCATCGCGATCAGCGATTCGAGCGTGTTCTCGAACGCCGCCGCCGCGAGGTCTTCCTTGCGCTTGAAATAATAGGTAACGCTCGTCGTGTTGAGCCCGACGCGCCGCGCCACGTCCGCGAACGTCATGCCCTTGGCACTCTGTTCGTTGATCGCTTCTGCCGCCGCGGCGAGGATCGCGTCACGCTTCGCACGGAAGCGCTTGGTCCCCTGTTCGCTCTCGTCGCTGGCCTCTGCCGGAACCTTCATCGAAACACCCTAACAGCTTCGATTTGAAGATACAGTGCTTTTTAGGCGCTTTCAGGGCGGACTTGAAAACATGCTTTCTTGACCGCTCCACACGCTTTACCGAATGTGCGGTATGGTCTACCTCGCCTTCAAAGCGATGACGAACGGAGAGCCCGCATGGATTTTACGCTGAGCGAACGAGAGACGTATTTCCGGGATCGGGTCCGGGATTTCATCGATCAGAACATCCGCCCGCGACAGGCCGATTACGACCAGCAGGCGCATGAGGGCGAGCGCTGGAAGGTGATTCCGGTGATCGAGGAGATGAAGGAGAAGGCCAAGGCCGCCGGGCTCTGGAATTTCTTCATGCCGCCGCATTCGGGGCAGACGCATGTCGACGATTCGTTCGAGTTCGAAGGCACGCAGCTCACCAATCTCGAATATGCGTTATGCGCGGAGGAGATGGGCAAGGTCGGCTGGGCGAGCGAATGTTTCAACTGTTCGGCGCCCGATACCGGCAACATGGAGGTGTTTCACCGCTATGGAACGCGCGAACAGAAGGACATGTGGCTCGGCCCGCTGATGCGCGGCGAGATCCGCTCGGCGTTCCTGATGACCGAGCCTGCGGTGGCGTCGTCCGATGCGACCAACATCGAGACGAGCATGGTGCGCGACGGCGATCACTACGTCATCAACGGGACTAAGTGGTGGTCGTCGGGCGTCGGCGATCCGCGCTGCAAGATCGCGATCGTCATGGGCAAGACGAGCTTTGAAGGCTCGCGGCACCAGCAGCAGAGCCAGATCCTCGTGCCGATGGATACGCCCGGCGTGACGATCAAGCGGATGCTGTCGGTGTATGGTTATGATCATGCGCCGCACGGGCATGGGGAGGTCGTGCTGGAGAACGTCCGGGTGCCGGTCGAGAACGTGTTGCTTGGCGAGGGCCGCGGGTTCGAGATCGCGCAGGGTCGGCTTGGGCCGGGTCGGATCCATCACTGCATGCGGACGATCGGGGTGGCCGAAACGGCGATCGAGGCGATGGCGCGGCGGCTGCTCGACCGGGTGGCGTTCGGGAAGCGGATCGCGGACTTCTCGGTGTGGGAGGAGCGTATCGCGACCGCGCGCATCGATATCGAGATGACGCGGCTGCTCTGCCTCAAGGCCGCCGACATGATGGACAAGGCCGGCAACAAGTCCGCGCAGATCGAGATTTCGATGATCAAGGTCGCAGCGCCGAACATGGCTCTGCGGATCCTGGACGACGCGATCCAGGCGCATGGCGGCGGCGGCGTGTCGGGCGATTTCCGGCTGGCGCACGACTGGGCGGCAATGCGCACCCTGCGGTTCGCGGATGGTCCGGACGAGGTCCACAACCGCTCGATCGCACGGAACGAGTTCGGAAAATATGGTGACTTCCGCAAGGGCGGCGTGTCCAGCGGGGATGTCGGGGTGAGCCGGTAAACCCATCCCCGTTCGTCCTGAGCGAAGTCGAAGGACCGGCTCGCTTGGGGCAATGTCCTTCGACTGCGCTCAGGACGAACGGAAATTTTGATTGTCCGCCCGCCAATTTTCGGAGCCTGACTACCCATGAAAGCCGCAGTCCTTTTCGAAGCCAACACCCCGCTCAGCATCGAGGATGTCACCATCTCGAAGCCGACGGCCCACGAGGTTCTGATCCGCACGGTCGCGGTCGGTGTGTGCCGCTCCGATCTGCATTTCGTCGATGGCGCCTATCCGCACGCGATGCCGACCATCCCGGGGCACGAGGCTTGCGGCGTGGTCGAGGCGGTCGGCGACGAAGTCCGCGGCGTGAAGGTCGGCGACCATGTCGTGACCTGTCTCTCGGCGTTTTGCGGCCAATGCGAGTTCTGCGTTACCGGGCGGATGTCGCTGTGCATAGACGCCAGCGTTCGCCGTCCCAAGGGCGCCGCCCCGCGCCTCATGCTCGGCGACCGACCGATCGCGCAGATGCTCAACCTCAGCGCCTATGCGGAGATGATGCTGGTCCACGAACATGCGTGCGTCGCGATCGACCGCGACATGCCGATGGATCGTGCCGCATTGCTTGGGTGCGCGATTACGACCGGCGCGGGCGCGGTGTTCAACACTACCGACGTGACGCCGGGCGAGACGGTGTGCGTGGTCGGCTGCGGCGGCATCGGTCTCGCCGCGGTCAACGCGGCCAAGATCGCCGGCGCTGGCAAGATCATCGCGCTCGATCCGGTGCCCGAGAAGCGCGCGATGGCGGAGAAACTCGGCGCGACGCACAGCATCGATGCGCTGTCCGATACCGCGGCAGACGAGGTTGTGGCGATCACCAAGGGCGGCGTGCATCACGCGATCGAGGCGGTCGGCCGCGCGCAATCCGCGGCGACCGCGGTCAAGGTTCTGCGGCGCGGCGGCACCGCGACGATCCTAGGGATGATGCCGCTCGGCGAGAAGGTCGGGCTGTCGGCGATGGACCTGCTGTCGGGCAAGCGCCTGCAGGGCGGCTTCATGGGGTCGAACCGCTTTCCGGTCGACATCCCGCGGCTGGTCGATTTCTACATGCGCGGGTTGCTCGATCTCGACACGATCATCGCCGACCGGATGCCGCTGGAGCGGATCAACGACGCGTTCGACGAGCTTCGTCGCGGTGACACCACCCGCAGCGTGATCACATTTTCGTGAGCGACGCATCGACCAGCATGGTCGGCACGATAGAGGTCGGCGAGCGCGACAAGCTCGACCTCGACCCGCTCGGGGCGTGGATGGCCGCCAATGTGCCGGGCTACACCGGCCCGCTGACCTACGCGAAGTTCGCCGGCGGCCAGTCTAACCCGACCTACCGCCTCGACACGCCGGCGCGCGCCTATGTGCTGCGCCGGAAACCGTTCGGCCCGATCCTGCCGAGCGCGCACGCCGTCGATCGTGAATACTGTGTGATCGCCGGGCTCCACCCGACCGGCTTTCCCGTGCCGCGACCCTACGACCTTTGCGAAGACCCGGACGTGATCGGTTCGGCGTTCTACGTCATGGAGATGGTCGAGGGCCGGACGATCTGGGACGGTGCGATGCCCGGCGCGACTCCGCCCGAGCGCACCGCACATTACGAGGCAATGGTCGACACGCTCGCCGCGCTCCACAACACCGATTACGCGGCGGCGGGGCTCGGCGAGTACGGCAAGCCCGGCAATTATTTCGAGCGCCAGGTCGGCCGCTGGACCAAGCAATACCGCGCCGCCGAGACCGAGCATATGAAGTCGGTCGAGCGCCTGATCGAGTGGCTCCCGCGTACGCTGCCCGAGCAGACGCGCACTTCGATCGTCCACGGCGACTACCGCATCGACAACATGATCTTCGCATCGGCCGAGCCGAAGGTCGTCGCGGTGCTCGACTGGGAGTTGTCGACGCTCGGCGATCCGCTGGCGGACTTCTCGTACCTGTTGATGAGTTGGGTGACCGAACCCGAGGGGCGCTCGGGGGTGCTTGGCATGACTGGACCCGAGACGGGCATTCCGACGATCGAGCAGGTCGTGGAGCGCTATTGTGCTGCCACCGGCCGCGATGGCGTGCCTGATCTGAACTGGTATTTCGCCTACAACCTCTTCCGCCTGACCGGCATCGTCCAGGGTATCAAGAAGCGTATTGTCGACGGCACTGCGTCGAGTGCTCAGGCGGAGAAGACGGTGGCGAAGATCCACGGGTTGGCGGACGCTGCCTGGGGCTTCGCGGTGAAGGCGGGGGCCTGATTCCCCTCCCGCTTGCGGGAGGGGTCAGGGGAGGGGCTGACCTTGCCCAGCATGAAACGTTGCGGAAAGATCGGGCCCTCCCCCGACCCCTCCCGCAAGCGGAAGGGGAGCAGAAGACAATGTCGCAGTTCGACCTGACCGGGATGGTCGCCATCGTCACGGGATCGTCGCGGGGCATCGGCCTCGCCTCCGCGCGCGAGCTGGCGGAACACGGCGCGAAAGTCGTGATCTCCAGCCGCAAGCAGGACGCCTGTGATACCGTCGCGGCGGAACTCAATGCCAGGCACGGCGACGGCACCGCGATCGCCATCGCCGCCAACATCTCCAACAAGGCTGGCCTTCAGCACCTCGTCGACCAGACCCGCGCCCAGCTCGGCCGCATCGATATCCTCGTCTGCAACGCCGCATCGAACCCCTATTACGGCCCACAATCCGGTATCGCCGACGACCAGTTCCGGAAGATCCTAGACAACAACATCGTCTCCAACCACTGGCTGATCCAGATGGTCGCGCCCGAGATGCTGGAGCGCCGCAGCGGCAGCATGATCATCATTTCCTCGATCGGCGGGCTGCGCGGCTCACCGGTGATCGGCGCCTATTGCATCAGCAAGGCCGCCGACATGCAACTCGCGCGCAACCTGGCCGTCGAGTTCGGTCCGTCCAACGTCCGCGTGAACTGCATCGCCCCCGGCCTGATCAAGACCGACTTCGCCCGCGCCTTGTGGGAAGACCCGCAGCGGATCGAGGCGGCGAACACCAGCGTGCCCCTCCGCCGCATCGGCGAGCCGGAAGAGATCGCGGGCGCGGTCGTTTTCCTGGCGTCGTCGGCAAGCAACTTCATGACCGGCCAGACGATGGTCATCGACGGCGGCGTCACGATCTAACCGAAGGACCATGCGATGCGCTTTACCGACAAATCGATCATCGTCACCGGAGCAGGTTCCGGCATCGGCCGCGCCGCCGCGCTCCTGTTTGCGAGCGAAGGGGGCAGGGTCGTCGTCGCCGACAAGACCGAGGGCGCGGACGAGACCGCACACCTCATCACACAAGCCGGCGGCACGGCCACGGCGATCCGCATCGACGCGGGGCTCGAAGAGGACGTGATCCGCACGATCGCGCTCGCCTGCAACAGCTTCGGCGGGCTCGACGTGATGTTCGCCAATGCGGGGATCTCGGGCGGCATGGCGAACCTGTTCGACACCGACGTCGCGCTCATCACCGAAGTGCTGCGCGTCAACCTGATCGGCCCGTTCCTCGCGATCAAGCACGCCGCGCCGCGCATCGCCGAACGCGGGAAGGGGGCCATCGTCCTAACCGCCAGCGTCGCCGGCATCCGCTCGGGGGCGGGCTCGCCTGCCTATTCCGCTTCGAAAGCCGGCGTCATCAACCTCGCCGCCGTATCGGCCCAGCAACTCACCGGCTCGAACGTCCGCGTCAACGCGATCTGCCCCGGGCTCACCGAGACCGGGATGACCAAACCCGTGTTCGACTACGCACGCGAGGCGAACAAGATGGACCGCGTCGGCCGCCTCAACCCGCTCCACCGCGGCGCGCAGCCCGAGGAACTCGCCAAGGTCGCGCTGTTCCTCGCCTCCGACGACGCCAGCTACGTCAACGGTCAGGCGATCGCGGTCGACGGTGGCCTTTCGTCAAGTCACCCCGTCACCCGGCAGGAATACGGCAAGACCGCCGCCTGACCGATGATGCTGTCGGGTCGCGGCGTTTCGGCCGCTGGATACGCTTGCGCAACGACTTTTGCGGGACCATTTGCGACGTGCGGACGTTGAGCGTCCGACCCATAAGGAGAACCCCCATGGCTTTCGAACTCCCACCGTTGCCGTATGCCTATGACGCGCTCGAGCCGGTGATCGACCAGGAAACGATGAAGTTTCATCATGACAAGCATCACGCGGCGTACACCGCAAAGCTAAACGAAGGCGTCGAGAAGGACTCCGCGCTGGCTGGCAAGTCGATCGAGGACATCCTCGGCATGATCTCGTCCCAGCCGCCGCTGGTCCGCAACAATGGCGGCGGTTTCTGGAATCACGACTTCTTCTGGAAGACGATGGCGGCCAAGAACGGCCAGGCACCGTCGGGCAAGCTCGCCGAGGCGATCGATCGCGACTTCGGCAGCCTCGACAAGCTGAAGGAAGAGTTCAACACCAAGGGTGCGGGGCAGTTCGGCTCGGGCTGGGCGTGGCTGATCGCGGATGCGAGCGGCAAGCTGAAGGTGACGAGCACGCCGAACCAGGACAATCCGCTGATGGACGACGCCAAGGAGCCTGGCACGCCGTTGCTCGGTAACGACGTCTGGGAGCACGCGTATTACCTGACGTACAAGAACGACCGTCCGGGCTATCTAAAGGCTTGGTGGGACATCGTGAACTGGGACGTCGTCGGCGAGCGCTACGCGAAGGTTGCTGGCTGACCCTGAATTCCCCTCCCACTTGCGGGAGGGGCTAGGGGAGGGCGCGACGTACGTACTGGCGTCCGGTCTGTTGGTCAGGCCCTCCCCCGACCCCTTCCGCAGGTGGGAGGGAAGTAGTAGATTACCCTTCGGGCGGCAGGTCGGTGACGGCTTTGTCGCCCGTTTGTAATCCGTGCTTCAGCAGCATCGGAATGTTGGCAAACGCGAAGAGCAGCGTCAGCGGGATCGCGCCCCACAGCTTGAAGCCGACCCAGAAATCCCAGGTCGTGTTGCGCCACACGGCCTCGTTCAGCACCGCCATGAACACGAAGAACATCGCCCAGTTGCGCGTCAGCTTGCGCCAGCCTTCTGCGGACAGGCCGGGGTATGCGGTGGCCAGCAGGGACTGGAGCAGTGGGCGGCCGGTGACGAGCCCGAACGTCAGGATCGCCGCGAACATCGCGTAGATGATCGTCGGCTTCATCTGGATGAAGCGCTGGTCGTGGAAATAGATCGTCAGCCCGCCGAACACGACGATCAGCGCGCCCGACAGCCACAGCATCGGCGAGATATGGCCGGTCTTGACCTTCGACACGATCATTGCGGCGACCGTGGCGATGATGAACGCGGTGGTCGCGGCGACGACGCGGACGATCGGCAGGCCGGGCGTGAGGAAGTTCACTGCGAAGAATATCGCGAGCGGGCCGTAGTCGACCGCCATGCGAAGGCCGGGGGAGAGGGGGGGCTTGGTTGGGGTCACGAGATCAATCCAGAATACCGTTCGTCCTGAGCGAAGTCGAAGGACATTGCCACAAACGGGCCGGTCCTTCGACTACGCTCAGGACGAACGGAAAAAGAGGGGGCGTGGAGCGAGTGGAAAGGCGTTACTTCCGAACGCTCTCCACGCCCGCGATGATCCGGCTCACCTCGTTCGCATCGAACGGGCGCAGGTCGGTCATGCCCTCTCCGATGCCGATCGCGTGGATCGGCAGGCCGTATTTCTCCGCCGCCGCGACAAGAACGCCGCCGCGCGCGGTGCCGTCGAGCTTGGTCATCACGAGACCGGTGACGCCCGCCACCTCCTTGAAGACCTCGATCTGCTGGAGCGCGTTCTGGCCAGTCGTCGCGTCTAGTACCAGGACGATGTCGTGGGGGCTCTCGGGGTTGATGCGACCCAGCACGCGGCGGATCTTGGCCAGTTCGTCCATCAGCTCGCGCTTGTTCTGGAGGCGGCCGGCAGTATCGACGATCAGCACGTCGATGCCGGTCTCGGTCGCCTTCTTGACTGCATCCCAGACCACGCCCGCCGCGTCGCCGCCCTCGGGACCCGTCACGATCGGCACGCCGACGCGTTCGGCCCAGGTGCGGAGCTGGCCGATCGCAGCGGCGCGGAAGGTGTCGCCGGCGGCGAGCATCACGCCGTAGTCCTGCTCCATCAGGAGGTGCGCGAGCTTGGCGATCGTCGTGGTCTTGCCCGAGCCGTTGACGCCGATGACGAGGATCACCTGCGGGCGCGGGAAGGCGTCGATCTCGATCGGTTTCGCGACCGTCGCGAGGACCTTCTCGACCTCCTCCGCGACGATCACGCGGATGCCGAGCTCCTCCATGTTGCGTTCGAAGCTGCCTTCGGAAAGGCGGCGGCGGATGCGGCCGGCGGTCTCGGGGCCGAGGTCCGACGCGATAAGCGCCTCTTCGATGTCGTCGAGCGTCGAATCGTCGAGCCGCGCGCCGCCGAGGCCGGCGAGGTTGCCGACGAGCCGGTCGGAGGTGCGCTTGAAGCCGCCGATCAGCTTGTCGTGCCAGGTGGGGGTGGTGCTCATGATGGTTCTCGTGTTGCGCTGAGGCGGTCGGACGTGGCGCCGGTGATCGTGATGCGGACGATGTCGCCGGGTACGGCGGGTTCGTCCAGCAGGACTTCTGCGAAATTGCCGATATGGCCGCGGTCGCCGGGGCGTTCGACGAGCAGATCCTGCGACATGCCGACCAGCGTTTGCAGCCAGTTCGATCGCGCGGTTTCGCCGGCGTCGCGGAGGAGGGCGGCGCGCTGGCGGCGGACTTCAGGCTCGACCTGGGGCATCCGCGCGGCAGGGGTGCCGGCGCGGGGCGAATAGGGGAAGATGTGCGGGTGAACGATGTGGCAGTCGTCGATCAGCGCGCGCGTGTTGGCGAACATCGCGGCGTCCTCGGTCGGGAAGCCGGCGATCAGGTCCGCGCCGATCGCGATGTCGGGGCGAGCTTTCTTGAGGCGCTCGACGAGGGCAACGCTTTGGGCGCGTGAATGACGGCGCTTCATGCGCTTGAGGATCATGTCGTCGCCGGCCTGCAACGACAGGTGTACGTGCGGCATGATGCGCGCTTCGGTCGTCAGCAGCGCGAGGAGGCGGTCGTCGATCTCGATGCCGTCTAGCGAGGAGAGACGCAGGCGTTCGAGTGCGGGCACGTGATGCAGGATGCGTTCGACGAGTTGGCCTAGCGTCGGCGCGCCGGGGAGGTCGGGGCCGTAGCTGGTGAGGTCGACGCCGGTGAGGACGATCTCGCGGTGGCCTGCGTCGACGAGGCCGGCGATCCGCTCCACGACCGCGCCAGCGGGGACCGAGCGGCTCGGGCCGCGGCCGAACGGGATCGCGCAGAAGGTGCAGCGGTGGTCGCAGCCGTTCTGGACCTCGACGAAGGCACGGGCGTGGGCGGAGAAGCTCGCGGCGAGGTGCGGCGCGGTCTCGCGGACCTGCATGATATCGGAAACGACCACTGCGTCATCAGCCTTCCAAGCTGAATACGTCAGCTTGTCTGCATTGCCGATGACGCGGTCGACTTCGGGCATGGCGGCAAAGCTGGCGGGGTCGATCTGCGCAGCGCATCCGGTGACGACGATCTCCGCTTCGGGACGGTCGCGCTTGGCGCGGCGGATCGCGACCCGCGTGGCCTTGACCGCCGCGTTGGTGACGGCGCAGCTGTTGACCACGACCATATCCCGCCCGGCGACGAGCGCGCGGATGGTCTCGCTTTCGGCGATGTTGAGGCGGCAGCCGAGGCTGATGACCTCTGGCTGCGGGGCAGATGGCATGCGGCGCGATTTAGGAGGGGTGGGGGGGGAAGTCTACGGTTGGTGTTGTGGGGCGCGCGACCGACATCGTGTTCTCCTGCGAACGCAGGAGTCCAGGGTACTAGAAGGAGCGCTGCTCGGTCCTGGACTCCTGCGTTCGCAGGAGAACGGATCGCGCAGCGACCATTTACCTACTCCACCCCGGCGGAGGCCGGGGCCCAATTGGGAAACGATGATGGTGGAGGACGGTGCGTCGTTACTGCAACCTCTCCAACTCGGCCCCGGCCTTCGCCGGGGTGGCTGCCGGTTAGGGGCGGGTAGCTCCAAAGTACGCTTACCCGCAGCTACCCCGCCAACCGCGGCGCAATACCGCGAGGCGGTGGCACGCTCCGGTCGGGCCGCTGCGCCAGCAAGCGCTTCTCGGCCAGCAACTGCCTGACCTGCGCCGCACCGAGCGGTCGCCCGTACAGATATCCTTGCCCCTTCGCACAGCCCATGCCGCGCAGGCGCTCCTCAATCGCGGCGTCTTCGATCCCTTCCGCGGTCGTCGGCAAATTCAGACTGTCGCCCAGACGCACGATCGTGTTCACGATCGCCATGCTTTCCGTATTGTCCAGGATCGACGAGACGAAGCTCTTGTCGATCTTGATCCGGTCGAACGGCAGCGCCCGCAGATGCGCCAAACTCGAATAGCCGGTGCCGAAATCGTCGAGTGCAAGGCGGATGCCTTGGTTCTTCAGGCTCCCCACGATCGACTGCGCGAGGGGAAGGTTGTCGAACAAGGCGCTCTCGGTGATCTCGATCTCGAGCCGGCTGGCGGGAAAGCCCGTCTCGACCAGCGTCTTAATGATTTTCTGCGCGAGCCACGCATCGCGCAACTGCAGCGGCGAGACGTTGACCGACAAGGTGAGCCCGGCGTCCCAGTCGCGCGCGGCGGCGAATGCCTGGCGCATGATCGACAGCGACAGGTCACCGATGAGCCCGGTTTCCTCCGCGATGGGGATGAACACGTCGGGCGCGATCATGCCGCGCGTCGGATGTTCCCAGCGCGCCAGCACCTCGAAGCCGGTGATGAGGCCGGTGGTCAGGTCGACCTGCTGCTCGAAATACGGAACAACTTCCTGTGCCGGGATAGCGCTGCGGAGACCCGCTTCGAGTTCGCCACGGAGTTGCAGCGATTGCTCCATCGACGTGTCGAACCACGCGTGACGACTGCGCCCGGCGGTCTTAGCCGCGTGGAGCGCGATGTCGGCGTTGCGCAGCAAGGCGTCGACCGAGGCGCAGTCGCGATCGGACCGGGCGATACCGATCGAGACGCTGCTGTGGATGTCGGCGCCATTGGAGCGGAACGGCAATGCGAGGCCTGCGACCATGCGCTCGGCGATCCGGTCGGCGACGTTCTCGTGCGCGGAGTCGAAGACGAAGGTGCAGGCGAACTCATCTGCGCCCAGCCTAGCGAGCAGGCTGGTGCCGGGTGCGATCGCCGCGATCGTCTCCGCGACATGGCCGAGCAACAGGTCGCCGACCGCATAGCCGTGCAGGTCGTTGACGCTCTTGAAGTGATCGATGTCGATCGTCAGCATGGCCATAGCCTTGCCGCGGCGGCGGGTACTGGCGAACAGTGCCGCGCCGTCTTCAGACAAGCTGCGGCGATTGAGGAAGCCGGTGAGCGGATCGCGCTGCGCAAGCGCGTGAGCATGGCGGCCGGCGTCGGACAGGGTGTTCAGCTCTTCCGATAGTGCGCGGTATCGGAACCAGCCGAACAGGATCAGCGCCGCATTCAATAACAGCGCCGCGACCAGACCGTGATCGATCACCGCATCGCTGCCGTGCCAATGTGCCAGTGCCTTGACGACGGCGGTACCCGCGGTGCCGACGAACAGAAGCAGTGCGGCGCCTGTTACGGCGCCGGTCATGAATTCCCGACTGATGTTGCGGAGCGAAAATGTCGCCGCCGACTTTACGGTCATGGGGTTGGCCTGTTCGGTCTCTTGCTTGGGTGGCGGTGTGGCATGCGACACGTGTAGGATATGTTAAGAAGCCGTGTAGGCGGGACGGGGCGAGGCGCGGGCGCGATTGGCTGCGGGCGTTCGTCATGCCGGAGCAAGTCTGCGGTGACGGAGGAATCAGGGCAAGCCGGGACCAGTCTTGCGCTTCCACCCGGTTTCCAGTAGTGGGCCAGCCACGTTCCGTTACGGGGCGCATTGGACGAGCATCCAAGGATGCACGCTGGCCGGCGAGGTTTCGCCCGCCGGCGCTTTTGCGTTTGGTAGCGGTGTATGGGAGTATTTCGATGTTCGAAAGCCTGAGCGATCGACTTGGCGGCGTCTTCGACCGCCTTCGCGGCCGGGGTGCGCTGACCGAGGCGGACGTGCGCGCGGCGATGCGCGAGGTGCGCGTCGCGCTGCTCGAAGCCGACGTCGCGCTGCCCGTCGCCCGCGAGTTCGTCGAGAAGGCGACCGAGAAGGCGATCGGCCAGAACGTCCTGCGCTCGGTCACGCCGGGGCAGCAGGTCGTCAAGATCGTTAGCGATGCGCTGGTCGAGATGCTCGGTTCGGATGCCGTAGAACTCGAGCTGGGCGTCACGCCGCCAGCCGTTATCATGATGGTCGGCCTCCAGGGCTCGGGCAAGACGACGACGACCGCCAAGATCGCCAAGCGGCTGGCGGCAGGGCAGGCCAATTTCGGACAGGCCGGCCGCGAGCGCAAGAAGGTGCTGATGGCGTCGCTCGACGTCAATCGCCCGAACGCGCAGGAGCAGCTGGCGACGCTCGGCACGCAGATCGACGTGGCGACGCTGCCGATCGTGCAGGGCCAGCAGCCGGTCGACATCGCCCGTCGCGCGATGCAGGCGGCGAAGCTCCAGGGCTATGACGTCCTGATGCTCGACACCGCGGGTCGACTCCATGTCGACCAGGCGCTGATGGACGAGATGAAGGCGGTTGCCGACGTCGCGAACCCGGCCGAGATCCTGCTGGTCGTCGACTCGCTGACCGGCCAGGACGCGGTCAACGTCGCGCAGAACTTCAGCGACCAAGTGCCGCTGACGGGTATCGTGCTGACCCGCATGGACGGCGATGCCCGCGGTGGCGCGGCGCTGTCGATGCGTGCGGTCACCGGCAAGCCGATCAAGTTCGCAGGCACCGGCGAGAAGCTCGATGCGCTCGAGGCGTTCCATCCGGAGCGTGTCGCCGGCCGTATCCTCGGCATGGGCGACGTCGTCAGCCTGGTCGAGCGCGCCGCGGAGTCGATCCAGGCCGAAGACGCCGAGCGGATGGCCGCCAAGATGGCCAAGGGTCAGTTCGACATGAACGACCTGCGTGCCCAGCTGGCGCAGATGCAGCGGATGGGGGGGCTCGGCGCACTGGCGGGGATGATCCCCGGCATGAAGAAGGCGCAGGGCGCGGTCGCGTCCGCCGGTGGTGAAAAAATGCTGGTGCACATGGACGCGATGATCGGATCGATGACGATCAAGGAGCGCAACAAGCCCGAACTGATCAACGCCAAGCGCAAGATCCGCATCGCCAAGGGCTCCGGCACCACGGTGCAGGAGGTCAACAAGCTGCTCAAGATGCACCTCGAAATGTCGACCGCCATGAAGAAGATCAAGAAGATGGGCGGCATGAAGGGCATGATGGCGATGCTCGGCAAGGGCGGCCTGGGCGGCGGTCTCGGCGGCATCGGCAATGCGATCGGCGGGCCGCAGATGGGCGACATGCTCAACAAGGCTGGTGCCGGTGGCCTGCCGGGCGGCGGTGGCGGCGGTCTGCCGGGGCTTGGTGGCCCCAAGATGCCGCAGATGCCGGCCGGTTTCGACGATTTTCTGAAGAAGAAATAACCTCCTTATCCAACCACGACACCTCGGCTTTCGCTCGGGGATCTATCTAGAAAACGAAGGAAAATATCATGGCAATCAACATTCGCCTCGCGCGCGGTGGCTCCAAGAAGCGTCCTTACTACAAGATCGTCGTTGCCGATGCGCGTTCGCCGCGTGATGGCCGCTTCATCGAGAAGATCGGCAACTACAACCCGCTCCTCGCCAAGGACAACGAGCAGCGCGTGCAGCTCGACGCCGACCGCGCGAAGCATTGGCTGAGCGTCGGCGCGCAGCCGACCGACCGCGTCGCGCGCTTCCTCGACCAGGCTGGCGTGCTCGAGCGTTCGGCACGCAACAACCCGAACAAGGGCAAGCCCGGCGAGAAGGCCACCGAGCGCGCCGAAGAGCGTGCGACCAAGGCGGCCGAAGCTGCCGAGGCCGAGGCCGCTGCGAAGGCAGCACCTGCTGCCGAAGCAGAGGCTCCTGCCGCTGCCGAGACCGAAGAAGCCGCTTCGTAAGACAGCGGATGGATCGGTTCTGATTGGGCCGATCCGTCTTTCTTCCCGTCATCCCAACGAAAGCTGGGATCCGGAGCCACGGGCGAAAGCGTTCCGTTGCTCTGGATCCTGGGTCAAGCCCAAGATGACGGCACCGGAGTGGACCTGAGTGTCCCTCGCCACCTAAGGGTGAGCAACCGCACCCGATCCGGATTTCATGCGTTCTCTCGATCGGTAACCCCGAACAGGAGCGCATGATGGCCCCCGAAACCGACCCCCGCACAGCCCCCGCACCCGAGGACATCGAAGATGCCACCAACCAAGGCGTCTCCGCCGACGACCCCGCCGAAGGCTCCGACGACACCCCCGGCCGCGATGAAGGCTCCGCGCAAGGCTGACGTGACGCTCGCCGTCGTCATCGGTGCGCACGGCATCGGTGGCGAAGTGCGGCTGAAGGTCTTCGCCGAGAATTTCGGCAGCTATAAGAGCTTCAACAATGGCGCGCTGTCGCTGAAGTCCGCGCGCAACGGCAACAATGGTATGATCGCGCGCTTTGCCGAGGTCGCCGATCGCAATGCTGCCGAGGCGATGCGCGGAACCGAGCTGACGGTGCCGCGGTCGTCGCTGCCGCCGCTGGAAGACGGTGAATATTATCACACCGATGTGATCGGGCTCGATGTCGTCTCGACCGATGGCGAGGCGATCGGGCGCGTCGTTGCTATCGACAATTTCGGTGCGGGCGACGTGATCGAGATTGAACGGCCGCCCGTGGACGACAAGCCCGGTAAGCGCTTCATGATACCGATGCGCCCTGAAGCCGTTCCCGAATGGGATGCCGACCGGCTCATTGTCGAGGCTTCGTTCGCGGCTGAGTAAGCCTTGTTCTCACAAGTTAAGTAGCGTTTACCGTCGAAGCGGTCGCTGTTCGGCGAGCGTGTTGCGGATGGTCGTCGCGGCAACGCCAGCTTCGCCCATTGCGTGGCTGATCTGGTCGAGCCCCTTCACCACGTCTCCGGCTGCGAACAGGCCGGGTATCGATGTGCGCTGGTGCGAGTCTACTTCTAGGCACCCGTCCTCGGATGCGCGCGCGCCTGCTGCGACGGCCAGTTCCGAACGGATTACTGATCCGAGCGCTGGATAGATGCTGTCGAACGACAATCGTCCTTCGACCGTGTCGAGTGCGAGCTTGTCGGCCTCGATTGCGTAGTTGCCGCAGGGACCACCGACGCGGACGATCCCGGCATCGTCGAGTGCGGCTTCGCAGGCGGGATCGAGTTCATGGCCGCCCTCTGGGGCGATCAGCGTTACGTCCTTTGTGTAGCCGCGCAGGAACAGTGCCTCGCGCATGCCGTGGTCGTCGGTGCCAATGATGCCGACGCGCTTGTCGGTGACTTCGTAGCCGTCGCAAATGGGGCAGTAGCGGAGCAACCCGGCCTCCAGCGCTTCGTCGTGGATTGCGTCGGGCATGTTGGGGCGGTTGTTCACGACTCCGGTGGCGAGCAGTACGCTCCGGGCTCGCGCGCGGCGGCCGCCGAGCCGTACGGTGAAGCCGTCGTCGTCCACCTCGATCGCGTCGACCCGCACACCCTCGCGGACTGCGCCATAGGTTTCCGCCTGTGCCAGCATCCGGGCTAGCAGGTCCGTGCCGCGGATGCCTTCGGGATAGCCGGCATGGTTGTGCGTGCACGGGATCAACGCGGCGCGGCTGCTGCCGCAATCGAACAGGCGGATCGAAAGGTGGAAGCGCGCGAGATAGATCGCCGCGGTCAGGCCCGCCGGGCCGGCGCCGATGATGATGCAATCGTCCATCCGCCGCGAGCGTTTCGCCAGCGTAATTGTTCCGTCGCGCCGATCCGTATAGGTGCTGGGCGCATTCGGCGCCGCACGCTGGCGCAAACGCTTAGAGAATTGGACGCTGTGACTTTCGCTGCCACGATATTGACGCTGTATCCCGAAATGTTTCCGGGGCCGCTGGGGACGTCGCTTGCCGGGCGCGCATTGGGCGAGGGGCGGTGGTCTTGTTCGCCGGTGCAGATCCGGGACTTTGCGACGGACAAGCACAAGTCGGTGGACGATACGCCGGCGGGGGGCGGGGCCGGGATGGTGCTGCGCGCCGACGTCGTGGCCTCGGCGATCGACAGCGTTGCCGATGGGCGGCCGGTGCTCGCCATGACTCCTCGGGGGAAGCCGCTGACCCAGGAGCGGGTCCGCGAGCTTGCGCAGGGCCCCGGCGTCACCATTCTGTGCGGCCGGTTCGAGGGGTTCGACGAACGGCTGTTCGAGGCGCGGGAGATCGAGGAGGTCTCGATCGGCGACTACATCCTGTCGGGCGGCGAGATGGGCGCGCTGGTGCTGCTCGATGCTTGCATTCGGCTGCTGCCCGGCGTAATGGGCGCGGCTTCTAGTGGGGATGACGAGAGCTTCGAAACGGGGCTGCTCGAATATCCGCATTATACCCGACCTCAGGAATGGGAAGGGCGCACGATCCCGCAGGTGCTGCGATCGGGGGATCATGCGAAGATCGCTGCATGGCGCAAACGCCGGGCGGAGATCGATACACGGTCACGGCGACCGGACCTTTGGGAGCGCCATGAGGGCGTTCGGGTCCAGTCGCCCTCTGGCGCGCAGCGACACGAGGACGAGACATGAACCTGTTGCAGACGATCGAAGCCGAGAACATCGCGAAGTTCCTGGCCAACAAGACGATCCCCGATTTCCGCCCCGGCGACACGCTGAAGGTCGGCGTGAAGGTCGTCGAAGGCGAGCGCACGCGTATTCAGAACTACGAGGGCGTGTGCATCGCGCGCTCGAACAAGGGCATGGGCTCGAACTTCACCGTGCGTAAGATGAGCTTCGGCGAAGGCGTCGAGCGCGTCTTCCCGCTCTACTCGCCGAACGTCGATTCGATCGAAGTCGTCCGCAAGGGCGCCGTGCGTCGCGCCAAGCTGTATTACCTGCGTGGCCGTACCGGCAAGGCAGCACGTATCGCCGAGCGTCGCGACATGCGCCCTGCCAAGGGCACCGCAGCCGCCGAGTAATCGGAGCCTGCTGGAGTTGGAGAAGGGCGCGGGGGCGATGGTCCCCGCGCCCTTTTTCGTTGTGCGCCTGAAATCAGTGTCTTGCGCCGATGCTGCAGTGCGGAAGTGCACGAAGTTCACAGTCTCACAGCGTTCTGCACATCGCCCGATATGGGGGTCGATAGGGGTGTTCTGGGCCGAGGTGATGCATGCGGGATAGGGGCGGGGTTGGGCATCCGCTGAGGGTGCGCTCCGAGGCGCGTGTAGGACAGCGGATTGGCACGTCGGCCAGCGGCGGCCGTGGTGTCTGCGATCTCTCCGCCCTGGGCGTCGGAGGTGGTTGTCGGGTCGGACAGGCGCGCGCGTTCCTTCGCAGGCCGACTTCCGCGTCCTTGTTCTTGCGCGCCCGCTTCCTTGTTCTCCCGCGAAGGCGGGAGCCCAGTCTGGGTCCCCGCCTTCGCGGGGAAACACGTCTTGCTGGCGGATTGGGATAGCTGCTCGTTTGAGGCGTGAGGGGCTTTGCCACGCTGAGCGCGCTCGCGTGGGCATGCCTCACCCCGACCCTCCCCTGAAGGGGAGGGAGTTTTCGTCGTGCCACCATGCGATTTCGGCGCGTCACGCAACGCACTCCCCTCGCGGGCGGGGAACCCTATCCTCGGGACTTATGATCACATTGCGCCACGGAGCGTAGCTCAAGGAATGGATTCACGCGAAGGCGCTAAGGCGCGAAGAGAAGACCGGGCAAGTGCGCTAAATAAGCTGCTTCTCTCCGCGCCTTAGCGCCTTTGCGTGAACATGCCCTTCTCCGTCATCCTGACGAGCGTCAGGACCCAGGATCACGAACGCCGCGCTGCTTGGCTCTGGGTCCTGACTTTCGTCAGGATGACGGCGTGGGTGGGGAGGCCTTCCGTTTGTAATCACCAACGCTGCGCAGCTGATGGGCGTACATTATGAGCGCCCGCGCCTCAGGTACCTGCAGGCACCCGTGAGCCCGCCTCAAGCGCCCCTCAGGCGTCGCGCCACGTTCCCGGCGCCAGACCCGCCACGGTCCAGTCGCCGATGCTCCACCGGACCAGCCGCAGCGTGGGGTGGTCGATCGCGGCGGTCATGCGGCGGACTTGGCGGTTGCGGCCTTCGCGGATCGTTATCTTCAGCCAGCAATCGGGGATGCTCGCGCGGACCCGGATCGGCGGGACGCGCGGCCAGAGGTCGGGCGCGGCGATCCGCTCGACGTCGGCGCGGGCAAGGCCGTCCTTCAGCAGGACGCCGCCCCGCAACCGATCGAGCGCGTCCTCGCTGACATCGCCCTCGACCTGCACGAGATAGGTCTTGGCCAGCTTGAACTTCGGGTCCGCGATCCGCGCCTGGAGGCGACCGTCGTCGGTCAGCAGCAACAGCCCTTCGCTATCGCGGTCGAGCCGCCCCGCCGGATAGACGCCCGGCACATCGACGAACTGCGACAGCGTCGCGCGCGGGGTCGGACTGTTCACGTCGGTGAACTGGCTGAGCACGTCGTACGGTTTGTTGAACAGGATTACGCGGGGCATGGCGGGGGTTTAGAGGGATTGTCGATCGGGTTCGACCGTAATTCCTCCCCCGCTAGGAGAAGGGGGCTGGCACTTGCCAGACGGAGGGGGAGGTAAGGAGTAACCTCTGTTCCGTGCCCTCCCCCTCCGTCGCCTTCGGCGCCACCTCCCCCTGGCGGGGGAGGATCTAACAATGCCGACGACCTACGGTTCATAGCAAATCGCTCAGTCAATCTCCGCCAGACTGGAGCGTTCAAACCATCGTGATTTCTATCGTTGCGCGATTGCCAAGCGAGAAAACAATAAGGGAATACTATTTTTGTTTCTGTCTTGTTAGAGTAAGTTAGTCGAGGGGAGCATTTATATGTCAATATCGTGGGAGGGTTTCTACTCCGGATACATGAGCGGAAGCGAAGGTCAGGGGTTTGCTTTGTTCATATTCGCCGATGGGGCGATAGCTGGAGCTGATCCGCTAGGAGTAAAATTCGACGGCACCTATGAAACCCAGAATGATGGTTCTTTGGCTGGCACAGTGACTGTTTCGGTTCCCGCTGGCGGTACGGTTATTCAGGGTGCCTCGGCGGGACCTGCCGGTATAAAATACGAAGTCGTTCTTGAATTTTCACCGAATACTTTTGCTCTTGATTTCGTAAAATTGGAAACGCCGCTCGGGCCCGTAAACTTGCGTTTGGTAAAGCTCCGTGAACTGGGGGCGGTTGAATGAGCCTAGACACATGGACAAATCCTGCCGTTCTTGCGGCGTTTTTGAGCGCTGTGGCTGCGATCGCTGCCGCGGTTGCGACATGGCGAGCACCAGTATCCGCGGCGAGGATCGCAGAAATCCTCCGGAGGCAGGGGGACAACGAAATGGAGTCTCGGCGCTTCAAACTAAACGTATTCGCCTTGCTAATGCAGGGTAGAGCGGAGTTAGCGTCCGAGGATACAGTGCGGGCGCTAAATTCCATAGATGTAGCTTTTAACAAATCGGTGCCGGTACGCGAAGCTTGGGCGGAATTGTTTCAGGCTTTTGGTATTGTTCCAATGCAAAATCATTTAGTTGATAAGCGCGTACGAAAGCTGCTGAGGGAAATGGCGCAGGATTTGGGTATTGCAGATACCCTACGGTTAGATGACTTCGCTCGCACATACTTTCCGAATGCGTTGGCACAGGATCGTGAAATGCGCTCTCTGCAGCGCCAGGCGACATTGAAGCAACTAACTGGATCTGCTGCACCAGAGCAGAATATTGCCGATCCAGCCGCATCGTTATGGCCTCCAAAGCCGGTCGAAAATAAGCTGTGATAATATTCTAGTATGCAAAACGAGAAAGGCCGCAGTGTCTCCACTGCGGCCCGTTCGTTCGATTAGAAATTCCTCAACCGCTTACTGGTCGAGGAAGCTCCGCATCTTCCGTGACCGGCTCGGATGCTTCAGCTTCCGCAGCGCCTTAGCCTCGATCTGGCGGATGCGCTCGCGGGTCACCGAGAACTGCTGGCCGACTTCCTCGAGCGTGTGGTCGGTGTTCATGCCGATGCCGAAGCGCATGCGCAGCACGCGCTCTTCGCGCGGGGTGAGCGACGCCAGCACCCGCGTGACCGTCTCCTTGAGGTTCGCCTGGATCGCGGCATCCACCGGGATGATCGCGTTCTTGTCCTCGATGAAGTCGCCGAGATGCGAATCCTCCTCGTCGCCGATCGGCGTTTCGAGGCTGATCGGCTCCTTGGCGATCTTCATCACCTTGCGGACCTTTTCCAGCGGCATGGAAAGGCGCTCGGCCATCTCCTCCGGAGTCGGTTCGCGGCCCTGCTCGTGGAGGAACTGGCGGCTGGTGCGGACCAGCTTGTTGATCGTCTCGATCATGTGGACCGGGATGCGGATGGTCCGCGCCTGGTCGGCGATCGAGCGGGTGATCGCCTGGCGGATCCACCACGTCGCATAGGTGCTGAACTTGTAGCCGCGGCGATACTCGAACTTGTCGACCGCCTTCATCAGGCCGATATTGCCCTCCTGGATGAGATCCAGGAACTGCAGGCCGCGGTTCGTGTATTTCTTGGCGATCGAGATCACCAGCCGCAGGTTCGCCTCGACCATCTCCTTCTTGGCGATCCGCGCCTCGCGCTCGCCCTTCTGGACCATGTTGACGATCCGGCGGAACTCGGTGAGCGCCATGCCGGTCTGCTGCGTGATGTCGGCGATCTCGGCGCGGATGCGCTCGACCGCCTCGCCCTCGTTAGCGACGAACGCAGTCCACTTCTTGTCGACCTTGTTAACCGTCGCCAGCCAGTTCTCGTCGATCTCGTGACCGATATAGCGATCGAGGAAGTCCTTGCGCGGCACCTTGTGGCGCTCGGCGAGGCGCAGCATCTGGCCGCCCAGCGCGGTCAGGCGACGGTTATAGGCATAGAGCTGATCGACCAGATATTCGATCTTGGCGTTGTGGAACTGGACGCTCTCGACCTCTGCCGTGAGTTCCTCGCGCAGCTTCTGGTATTTCCGCTCGTCGGCGGCGGAGAAATCGCCGCCGATGCCCATCGCGTCGACGCGGGCTTGCTGGATCTTGCTGAACTTCTTGTAGAGCGCGGTGATGCTGGCGAACCGCTCGAGCGCGATCGGCTTGAGCTGTTCCTCCATCTGCGCGAGGCTGAGGGTGTTGTCCTCCTCCTCGTCGTCCGATGCGCGCGGGGCCCGGCGCTCGCCGTCCTCGTCCTCGTCGGCGGACGGCTCTTCGGGCTCGGCCTCTTCCTTGAACGAGGGGCCGGCGTTCTTCTCGCTGATCTCGCCGTCGTCGGCTTCGCCGTCCTCGGCCATCGCTTCCGGCGCGGGGTCCTTCGACAGCATCGCGTCGAGATCCATGATCTCGCGCAGCTGCATCGTGCCCTCGTTCAGCGCGGTCGACCAGTCGATGATCGCGTTGAAGGTGATCGGCGATTCGCACAGGCCGAGGATCATCGTGTCGCGACCCGCCTCGATCCGCTTGGCGATCGCGATCTCGCCCTCGCGGCTGAGCAGCTCGACCGCGCCCATCTCGCGCAGGTACATGCGGACCGGATCGTCGGTGCGATCGATGGTCTCTTTCTTCTTCTCGATCGCGGGGCCTGTGTCGGCATCCGCGTCGGCAGCCTCCGGCTCGTCCTCGTCGTCCTTGGCGGGCTCGGTCTCGCCGTCCTCGCCGGCTTCGTCGTTCTCGACGATGTTGATGCCCATCTCGCTCAGCGCAGCGCTGATGTCCTCGATCTGGTCGGACGACATCTCGCCCTGCGGCAGCGCTTCGTTGAGCTGCTCATAGGTGATGTAGCCGCGCTTCTTGGCGCGCGCGATGACCTTCTTGATTGACGCATCGTTCATGTCGATCAGCGGCGCATCGCCGGTTTCGTTCGTCTCGGCGGGTTCCGCCATGTTCGCCTTAGCCATCAATCGCCCTCGGTACCCAACGCTCGGGCGTCTTCGTTCGACTGTACAAGATTTGCAAGTCGGACTTCCAACGCCTGTTTCTCTCTTACCATAGCCACTTGTCGTTCGAACGCATCTTCGGTGAAGTGCGTCTGCATCGCCGCGGTCGCCTGCTTGAGTGCCGCGTCTACCTCAGGGCGGGCGACCATGATCGCGATCGCCTCGTCGAGGTCGGCACGGACGCGGGCTGGATCGGCCGTGGTCTGCGTGAACGAGTAGGGCATCGTATCGGCTCTCAACAGGTCACTCGCGACTGAATTGAAACCGGACCTCGCCAATATGGTGAGCAAGCGCCCGCTATCAAGCTTCTGGTCCTCAAGTGCAACATCTACGACGGCTTCGAACAAACGACCGAGCGCGCCGTCGATCATTTGGAGGGAGCCGAGCACCTCCATGTGGCGCGCGATCTCGACCGGGTGGCGGATCAGGCCGGCGAGCACCGCCTTGGCCAAGACGCGGTCGATGCCGGTGGCGAGGAAGGCCTTTGCGTCTTCGGTGACGGGCGCGGTGGGGGGCTTCCAGCCGCCTTTCGGGCGCTCGCCGCGAGGGACGAAGGGGGCGCGGACGGGTTTGAAATGCTCGTAGAAGCGGTTCTTGAACTCGGAATGGTATTGCTGCTTCACCGAGGGGGCGGCGATGCCTTCCGCGAGTTCGTGGAGACGTCGCTTGAGGCCGGCGCGCTGTTCGGGGGTGTCGAGCGCCTCGGCGGCGACTTCGGAGGCCCAGAGCCGGTCGACGAGCTGTTCGGGGGATTTGAGGAGTGTTTCGAACGCGGCGGGGCCGCCCGAGCGGACGAGATCGTCGGGGTCCTGGCCTTGCGGGAGCGTGACGAAGGCGAGGCTGCGGCCGGGCGCCAGTAGCGGGAGCGCGCGGTGGGCGGCCCGGAGCGATGCCTTCTGGCCGGCGCCGTCGCCGTCGAAGCAGAGCAGGGGCACGTCGACCATTCGCCACAGTCGTTCGAGCTGCGCTTCGGTCAATGCCGTGCCGAGCGGGGCGACCGCTTCGCCGAAGCCGGCCTGCGCGAGCGCGATGACGTCCATATAGCCCTCGACCACGAGCACGCGGCCCGACTTGCGCGAAGCGGGGGCGGCCTTGTCGAGATTGTAGAGCGTGCGGCCCTTGTCGAAGAGCGGGGTGTCGGGGGAGTTGAGGTATTTCGGCTCGCCACCGTCGAGCACGCGCCCGCCGAACGCGATCGTTCGCCCGCGGGGGTCGCGGATCGGGATCATCAGGCGCCCGCGGAACCGGTCGTACGGGTCCTTGCCCTCCACCGAGATCAGCATGCCGGATTCGACCAGCATCGGGTCGCCATAGTCCTTCAGCGCGGTCTTGAGCTTGCCGCGGCTGTCAGGGGCGAACCCCATGCCGAACGCGCGCGCCGTTTCGGGCCTGATCCCGCGGCGGTCGAGGAGCGCGCGGGCTTCGGTGCCGGGGAGGCCGCCCAGTTGCTCGACGAACCAGTCGGCGGCGTCCGACATGACCTCGTGCAGGCCCTTGGCGCGCTCGGCCTTGGCGGCGGACTGGCGGTCCATCGCGGGCATGTCCATCCCGGCGGCCTGCGCGAGCTCCTTGACCGCGTCCATGAAGGGGAGGCCGCGCTGGTCGGTCATCCACTTGATCGCGTCGCCGTGCGCGGAGCAGCCGAAGCAGTGGTAGAAGCCCTTGTCGTCGTTGACGTAGAAGCTGGGCGTCTTCTCGTTGTGGAACGGGCAGCAGCCCTTGTGCTCGCGCCCGGCCTTGGTGAGCTTGGTGGTCTTGCCGACCAGCGCCGAGAGCGAGGTGCGGGCGCGGAGTTCGTCGAGGAATTGTGGGGTTAGCGCCATGGGGTTGCTTTGGTGGGGGTGTTTGCGGCCACGCCCTCCCCCGACCCCTCCCGCAGGCGGGAGGGGAGTAGAAGAGGAGTTGCGTTTGCGGCGAGCGGAACCGAGTCCCCCTTCCGCTTGCGGGAGGGGTTAGGGGAGGGGCGTTCCGCGAGCACACGCCCGATCTCGGCCACCACGCCTTCCATTCGCTCCAGCACGTCGTTGTTCCAGAACCGGATCACTTGGTAGCCTTGGTGTTCGATAAAACGTGTCCGGCGCGCATCTTCGTCGGATTGCCAGTCATGCTGGCCGCCGTCGACCTCGACCACGAGCTTCGTAGCACGGGACACGAAGTCGCAGATGAACGGACCTATCGGGACCTGACGATTGAACCGCACGCCGGACGTTCGGCGCGCGGCGAGATGTTGCCATAGCGCGCTTTCGGCACGCGTCGGGTTGGTGCGGAGTGCTCGGATTTGGGTGCGTTGTTCCAATGCTCCGTCTCCTTTGTGGCACTGCCCTCCCCCGACCCCTCCCGCAGGCGGGAGGGGAGCAGAATTTACGACAGCGCAGCCTTTACCAGGCCGCTTGCCTTGCTCATGTCCAGCTCGCTTGCGTGGCGCGCCTTCAGTTCCGCCATCACTCGGCCCATGTCCTTCATGCCGGTCGCGCCGAGTTCCGCCTTGATCGCCTCGATCGCCGCCGATGTTTCCGCCTCGCTCATCTGCTGCGGCAGGAAGCGTTCGATCACCGCGACCTCGGCCGTCTCCGCATCGGCGAGCTCCTGACGGCCGCCCTTCGAGAACATCTCGATCGACTCGCGGCGCTGCTTGACCATCTTCTGGAGCACTTCGACCACCAGCGCGTCGTCGCTCTCTGGGGCCTTCCCGTCTCTGGACTGAGGGGCACGCGCCTCGATGTCGCGGTTCTTGATCGCGGCCTGGATCAACGAGATAGCGTTGCGGCTCTGCTTGTCGCCGGCCTTCATGGCGGTCAGCTGCGCAGCCTTGATGTCGTCGCGAATCATGTACTGGTCTTTCAGGCGGTTCGGGATAGCCCGACGGGATAGCGCGTCCGCCGTCGGTTTAACAGATTGACGCTGCGGCACGCCGGCCTTAGCGGACACCACTTAGCGACATCGTCAACGTAAAGAGAGTGCCCAGCCTGATGGCCGACGCCCAGCCTATAGCCATGCCTGCCGGTGCAACAGGCGTCCTGGTCCTCGCCAATGGCGACGTGATCTGGGGTCGCGGGTTCGGCGCAGAGGGCAGTGCGGTCGGCGAAGTGTGCTTCCACACCGCGATGACCGGCTATCAGGAGGTGCTGACCGACCCGTCGTTCGCCGGACAGATGATCTGCTTCACCTTCCCGCACATCGGCAATGTCGGCGCGAACCCCGACGACGTCGAGGCGGACGACCCGCACGCGCTCGGCATCATCGTCCGCGAGGACGTGACGCAGCCGTCGAGTTTTCGCGCGGTCGAGGGGCTGGATGGCTGGATGAAGCGGCACGCGCGGATCGGCCTTTCGGGGGTCGACACGCGCGCGCTGACGCGGCGGATCCGGGTGGCGGGGGCGCCTAATGGGGTCATTGCGCATTCGGCTAGTGGGGAGTTCGACGTGGCCGCGTTGCTGGCGATGGCGCGGGCGTGGCCGGGGCTGGAGGGCATGGACCTCGCCAAGGACGTGTCGACCGAGATGCATTATGGCTGGGGTGAGGATGCTCCGGGCGGTGTCTGGAAGCTGGGGTTTGGCTACGGGGACAGCGCGCAAGCAGGAGAGGGCGCTTCTGCTCCCTTCCCGCTTGCGGGAGGGGTCGGGGGAGGGGCTGGCCAATCAGCGCCGACCCCGCCTGAGGCCATGCCCTCCCCCGACCCCTCCCGCGATGCGGGAGGGGAGCAGAAGGCCCGCCCCCACGTCGTCGCGATCGATTATGGCTCGAAGCGCAACATCTTCCGCAACCTCGTCGAGGCAGGCGCGAAGGTCTCCGTCGTGAGCGCCACCGCCAGCTTCGACGACGTGATGGCGCTCGCTCCCGACGGCATCTTCCTGTCGAACGGCCCCGGCGACCCCGCCGCGACCGCCGAATACGCCGTCCCGGTGATCCGCCAGCTGCTGGAGACGGGCAAGCCGCTGTTCGGCATCTGCCTCGGCCACCAGCTGCTCGGCCTCGCGGTCGGCGCGACCACGACGAAGATGTTCCAGGGACACCGCGGCGCCAACCACCCGGTCAAGCGCCTGTCCGACGGCGCGGTCGAGATCACCAGCATGAACCACGGCTTCGCGGTCGAGCGTGACAGCCTGCCGGCGAACGTCCGCGAGACGCACGTGTCACTGTTCGACGGTAGCAATGCAGGGCTGGAACTGACCGACCGGAACGCATTCAGCGTGCAATATCATCCGGAAGCGAGCCCAGGACCGCAGGACAGCCTATATCTGTTCAAGCGCTTTGTCGGGTCGTTAACTTAAGCGGTCCGAGCACAGAAATTCTACCGAAAGATTCCAAATGGCCACGATCCGAGAGTTCACTTACGAACCTGTCGTTCGCGAGGCGAAGCATAGTGACGTTCGAGCTGTTGTTAGAGCTGGCGATACGGACGGAGAGAAGTTCGTCCAGATCGACACGTATGGATCTGCCGATCGCGAGATTGGCGATAAGCAATCCCAGTCCATTCGCTTAACCAAAGAAGCGTTTGATTTTATTAAATTAGTCGCGGAGCGTCACTTCTAATGCCAAAACGCACCGACATCTCCTCGATCCTCGTCATCGGCGCAGGACCCATCGTCATCGGCCAGGCGTGCGAGTTCGATTATTCGGGCACGCAGGCGATCAAGGCGTTGAAGGAGGAGGGCTATCGTATCGTCCTCGTCAATTCGAACCCCGCCACGATCATGACCGATCCCGAGCTGGCCGACGCGACCTATGTCGAGCCGATCACGCCCGCGATCGTCGCAAAGATCATCGAGAAGGAGCGCCCGGACGCGATCCTGCCGACGATGGGCGGGCAGACCGCGCTGAATACCGCGCTGGCGCTGTTCCATGACGGTACGCTCGAGAAGTTCGGCGTGACGATGATCGGGGCGGATGCCGATGCGATCGACATGGCGGAGGACCGTCTGAAGTTCCGCGATGCGATGGACCGGATCGGGCTGGAAAGCGCCCGCTCGGCGATCGCCCATACTGTCGAGGAAGCCTTGGAAGGCCTTGAGAAGACGGGGCTTCCGTCGATCATCCGGCCGAGCTTCACGATGGGCGGCTCGGGCGGCGGCATCGCGTACAACCGCGAGGAGTTCATCGCGATCGTCCGCAACGGGCTCGACCTGTCGCCGACCACCGAGGTGCTGATCGAGGAATCGCTGCTGGGTTGGAAAGAATACGAGATGGAGGTGGTGCGCGATCGCAACGACAACGCGATCATCATCTGCTCGATCGAGAATGTCGATCCGATGGGCGTCCACACCGGCGACTCGATCACGGTCGCGCCGGCGCTGACGCTGACCGACAAGGAATACCAGATCATGCGCAACGCATCGATCGCGGTGTTGCGCGAAATCGGTGTCGAAACAGGCGGTTCGAACGTGCAGTTTGCGGTGAATCCGAAGGACGGCCGGCTGGTCGTCATCGAGATGAACCCGCGCGTTTCGCGCTCGTCCGCGCTGGCGTCGAAGGCGACCGGCTTCCCGATCGCGAAGGTCGCAGCCAAGCTGGCGGTCGGCTACACGCTCGACGAGATCGAGAACGATATTACGGGGGCCACGCCCGCCGCGTTCGAGCCGACGATCGATTACGTCGTCACGAAGATTCCGCGGTTCGCGTTCGAGAAGTTCAAGGGCGCGTCGAATACGCTCGGCACCGCGATGAAGTCGGTCGGCGAGGTGATGGCGATCGGTCGCAACATCCACGAATCGATGCAGAAGGCGCTGCGCGGGCTCGAGACGGGCTTGTCGGGTTTCAACCAGGTCGATCATCTGGTCGGTGCGCCGCGCGCGGAAATCGAGGCGGCGCTGGCCGTTGCGACGCCGGACCGGTTGCTGGTCGCGGCGCAGGCGTTGCGCGAGGGCTTCACGGTTGCCGAGGTCCACGCGATTGCGAAGTATGATCCGTGGTTCCTGGAGCGGATCGCCGAGATCATCGCGGCCGAGGCCGAGGTGATGAAGGACGGCCTGCCGATCGACGCGCCCGGCATGCGCCGCCTGAAGAGCATGGGGTTCAGCGACAAGCGGCTCGCGTGGCTGGCGCTGCAGTCGGTGAATCTGCGGGGGATGAGTCGCGGCGTTGCGCGGGGTTCTGGTCTGATTCACGAGGTCGTCAAGGCGATGACCGGCGGCGTGACCGAGGAGGAGGTGCGCCAGCATCGCCTGAAGCTCGGCGTGCGGCCGGTGTTCAAGCGGATCGATACGTGCGCGGCCGAATTCGATGCGAAGACGCCGTATATGTACTCGACCTACGAGGCGCCGAGCTTCGGCGAGCCGGAGAACGAGTCCGAGCCGACCGACCGGAAGAAGATCGTGATCCTGGGCGGCGGGCCGAACCGGATCGGGCAGGGTATCGAGTTCGATTATTGCTGCTGCCATGCGTGCTTCGCGCTGGCGGACGCGGGCTATGAGACGATCATGGTCAACTGCAACCCGGAGACGGTGTCGACCGATTACGATACGTCGGACCGGCTGTATTTCGAGCCGCTGACCGCCGAGGACGTGCTGGAGATCCTGCATGTCGAGCAGCAGAACGGCACTTTGGTGGGCGTGATCGTGCAGTTCGGCGGGCAGACGCCGCTGAACCTCGCGCGCGCGCTCGAGGCTGCGGGCATTCCGATCCTGGGGACGACACCGGACGCGATCGATCTGGCGGAGGACCGCGAGCGGTTCGCGGCGCTGATCACCAAGCTCGGGCTGTTGCAGCCGGCGAATGGTCTTGCGCGGAGCCGGGACGAGGCGGTCGCGGCGGCGGAGCGGATCGGCTATCCGGTGCTGATGCGGCCTTCGTATGTGCTCGGCGGACGGGCGATGGAGATCGTCGACACGATCGGGCAGCTCGAGCATTACATCGCCACCGCGGTGCAGGTGTCGGGCGACTCGCCGGTGCTGATCGACCAGTATCTGCGCGATGCGATCGAGGTCGATGTCGACGCGATCTGCGACGGGACCGATGTGGTGGTCGCGGGCGTGTTGCAGCATATCGAGGAGGCGGGCGTCCATTCGGGTGACTCTGCGTGCTCGATCCCGCCTTATTCGCTGTCGGCGGAGATCATCGCCGAGATCGAGCGGCAGACGGTGGCGCTTGCGCATGCCTTGTCGGTCGTTGGGCTGATGAACATCCAGTTCGCGGTGAAGGATGGCTTGGTCTACCTCATCGAGGTCAACCCGCGCGCATCACGCACCGTGCCGTTCGTCGCCAAGGCGATCGGTGCGCCTATCGCCAAGATCGCCGCGCGCGTGATGGCGGGCGAGAAGCTGGTCAATTTGCCGAAGATCGACCGGCATATCGACTATTATGCGGTGAAGGAGGCGGTGTTCCCCTTCAACAAGTTCCCCGGCGTCGATCCGGTCCTGTCACCGGAAATGAAGTCGACCGGCGAAGTCATGGGAATCGATCCGGATTTCACGATCGCGTTTGCGAAAGCGCAGCTTGGCGCGGGGACGATCCTGCCGACCAAGGGCAATGTCTTCGTCAGCGTGAAGGACGGCGACAAGGCGATGATCGTCGAGGCGGTGAAGGCGCTGGTCGACACCGGCTTCTCGATCGTCGCGACCGGTGGCACTGCGGATCATCTGGAACGCGCGGGGCTGCCGGTCGAGAAGGTCAACAAGGTGGCGCAAGGGCGGCCGCATATCGTCGACCGGATCAAGGACGGCGATATCGCGCTGATCTTCAATACCACCGAGGGGTGGCAGAGCCTGAAGGACTCGCAGCCGATCCGCGCATCGGCGCTAGGACAACGCATTCCGTACTTCACGACCGCGCCCGCTTCGCTCGAGGCGGCGAAGGCTATCGCCAAGCTTTCGACGCACAGCCTTGAAGTACGGCCGCTGCAATCCTATTATTCGCAGTCGCACGACTGATCCCGACATGAGAATGATGTGTGGGCGGGGCTGGTACAGGGCCCCGCGCGGGGAAATGGATTTGGGGACGAGATGATGGCGACCGTCGAAAAGATGCCGATGCTGCAGGAAGGCTATGAGACGCTGAGCGCGGATCTGAAGCGCCTGAAAGCCGAACGTCCGACGATCGTCGACGCGATCGAAGAGGCGCGCGCGCACGGCGACCTGAGCGAGAACGCGGAATATCATGCCGCAAAGGAGCGTCAGGGCCAGGTCGAGGCATCGATTTCGGACATCGAGGACAAGCTGTCGCGCGCGCAGATCATCGATCCGAAGGACCTGTCGGGCGACAAGGTCGTGTTCGGCGCGACGGTGACGTTGCTCGACGAGAACGACAAGCCGGTGAAGTATCAGATCGTCGGCCAGACCGAGGCTAACGCGAAGACGGGGCGGATCTCGTATAATTCGCCGCTGGGTCGCGGGCTGATCGGGCGCAAGCTCGACGAAGAGGTCGAGGTCACGGTGCCGGCCGGCGAGCGCTATTACGTCGTCTCCAAGATCGAGTTCATCTGAGCCTTATGCAATTCTTCGAGACGCGGGCGACGGCGATCATCACGATCGTGACGGTCATCGTCTCGGGATTTCTGGTGCTTAGCGGATCGCTTGGGTATTGGGCGGTGAACGCGGGGTTCATCCCGTTGCGAATGACCGATCTCGGTATTCCGAGCGAGCATATGTTCGTCGTGCCGTCCTGGGCGACGCCGCTGACCGCGACTCTGATCCATGGCGGCTGGGCGCATATCGCGTTGAACCTCGTGATGCTGGTGTATTGCGGGCAGTTCGTCGAGAAGGCGCTGGGGACGGCCGGTTTGGTCGTTCTGTATGTGCTGGGCGCGTATGCGGCGGCGGCGGGGCATTGGGCGTTCGGGCCTGAGTCTACCGCGCCTATGATCGGCGCTTCGGGCGCGATTTCGGCGGTCGTTGGGGCTTATGCACTTTTGTATGGCGAGCGGCGGGCGCAGGCGATCGGGCCTGTGCCGGCTGGGGTCGTTCATGTTGTGTGGCTTGCCGCGGCGTGGATCGGGATCCAGTTGCTGATGGGGCTGGCCGGGTTTGGGGCTTCGGTTGGGGCTAGCGGGCCGATTGCTATTGGCGCGCATATCGGTGGGTTCTTGGCGGGGCTGGTGCTGGCTCGGCCTTTATTGCTTTGGCATTACCGCGCGGCTTGAGCGGCCTGTCCCTAACAAGCGTTCGCTCCGCCCCACGCTGATCCACACCCACGCCCACACCGTTCGTCCCGAGTAGCTGCTGAGCTTGTCGAAGCCGCGTATCGAAGGACAGGTTGGTGGGCGGAACCTATGCTTCGATACGAGCCCTCGATACGGCTCTTCGAGCCTACTCGGTCTCTACTCAGCACGAACGGGAAGGGGGGAGCCCTTGGCGCCTCTCCCACTCCCGAACGGGAGAGGGGAGGCGCCGTTTTATGCGAAATTGATGGTCAGAGAGGTACTGTCAAATCCGTCATCCCCGCGGAGGCGGGGATCCATAGCCTATGTCGTTGCGATCAGGTCGCTACGTCAGCCAGTATGGGTTTCCGCCTTAGCGAGAATGACCGAGAAAGCCGTTACGCTACAGTCGCGCCTAGATTCGGTTCGAGCATCCGATGCAGATGCACCACAACGAATTTCATCTCGGCATCGTCCACGGTACGCTGCGCCGCAGCACGCCAAGCCTTTTCGGCGCTAGCATAGTCGGGGAATACGCCTACGAACTCGATCTTGCTCAGATCGTTGAAATCCAGGGTGCGCGGGTCGCTGACGCGGCCGCCGAATACGAGGTGGAGCTTGCTCATGCGCTTGCTTTCCTAGGGAGGGGGTTGCCGCCTCCCTAGCGTGTTCGACCCGCGGTTTGAACCCTTAGACAGTAGGCTTTTGCGAAACCGCCTTCGCACCTGCGGTACCGGCCGTCGTGACCGCCTTGACGATACCTTCGAGCAAGCCCTTGGCCTGGTCGCGAGCATTGTCCTTGGTCAGGCCGAGTTCGCCGAGTTCCGACCGGCCTGCATCCTTCGCCGCCGCAGTCGCCGCGACGAGCGTTTCGCTGAGGCGCTTGCCGACGGGGGCGAGCAGTTCCTTTTCGCGCGCCGAACGCGGGAGCAGTGCGCCGGCGAGCGCGCCGACAGCGAGACCGCCGACGAGGATGCCGAGCGGGTTGGACTCGAGATTGTTGACGACGCGCTTGGTCTTCTCGCGCGAGACTTCGAGAACCTCGGAGGCCTTGTCGCCGGCATCGTGATAGACCTTCGACGCGGTCTCGCGGACGGTGTCGAGGCCTTCGCGCAGGCGGCTCTCGGTTTCGTGGGCGGCTTCGTTAGCGGTGGTCTTTGCGTCGGTCATGGAAATGTCCTTCTGGTGGCAAGCTGCTCGCCGTTCAATACAATGAGGGTTCAACGCGAGCCGGGACTTCTAGGTTTCAAGACGGTGACCCGGGTCAGGGCGGTCACCGCCCGCGGCGGAAGAGTCCGACGATCCGGTGACGCGCGAGGAACAGTCCGGCGACCGCGGCAAACCCCGCGGTCGGCCCCGGATTGCGCTTCACGGTCTCGACGCTGGCGCTGAGCGCGGCGGTGCCGGCATCGGCGACGTCGCGGCTGGCGTTCAGCGCGAGCTTCCGCGGATTGAGGCGGTCCTGCAACTGCCCGAGCGTCATCATGACGCGCTGGCGGGCGAGGGCCGATTCGATCTCTGCGGCGGCGACTTTGGCGGATGTCATGATACGGGCTCGCTCTTCGTCTGAAGCTTCGACTTGCCGATCATCGCCAGGATCGCCGCCACTGCGAGGACGGCCACCACGACGATGGCGGTCGCCCATCCTGGCCCCACCAGCGTCGCCACCGTCAAGATCGCACCGACCAGCAGTGCGATCAGTGCGGCCAAAGCCAGCACGCCGGCGACCGCGAAGAACATCGCGGCCGACTTGTACGCACTCGCCGTTTCGCCGAACTTCGCCTTGTAGACAGCGACTTCCGCGGTCGCGAGACTCTTCGTCTCGGTCGCCAGTCGGCCGACGATCGACGCTAGGCTCTCGTCTTCGCCGGTCGCGAACGTCAGTGGGTCGGACAAGACGTCAGACCTTCGAGTTGGCATCGACGCCCGACTGCACCAGTCGCGCGACGACGAAGCCGATGGCGGCTGCTGCACCCACAGCGATGGCTGGCGACTTGCGCACGAGTTCGCGCGCGTCGTCGAACAACTCGTCGATGTCCTTCGCCTTCACCTGGTCGGCGAAACCCGAGACGCTGTCGGCGGCGCTGCGGGCATAACCGCCGTACTGCGAGCCGAGCTTCTCATCGACCTGGCCGGCTGCGTCGGTCAGCAACTTGGCGACCTGCTCCAGCGCGCCACTTGCACGTGCCTTGCCGTCCTCGGCGAAGGTGCGGACCTTGTCAGTCGCCTGCGCGGTATACTTGTTTGCGCCGTCCTTGATCGCCTGCTTGGCGTCGCCGGCCTTGGCCGAGACATCGCCGTTATCGATCGTCTTGCTGAGCTCGGTCCCGACCTCGTTCGCGGTCGTTTTCAGGTCGTTGACGGTGTCGTTTACGCTGGAGTCGGCCATGACGGTCCCTTTCAGAATTGTTACGCCCACAACACCGTCGTTGGAGCACGGTTCCCGAACCGTCGCGCGATTGCACGACACTATTCTCGGATGTCCGCGCGATTGCCCGATATGGCGTGAGACGGTAGAGGCGGCGCGAACGACCCGGCACCGGGATTTGTAGGAGCATCGTTACGTGACCGCAATCATCGACCTTCATGCACGCCAGATCCTCGACAGCCGCGGCAATCCGACCGTCGAGGTCGACGTGCTGCTCGAAGACGGCAGCTTCGGCCGTGCCGCCGTGCCGTCGGGCGCCTCGACCGGCGCACACGAGGCGGTCGAGCGTCGTGATGGCGACAAGAGCCGCTGGGGCGGCAAGGGCGTCGATGGCGCGGTCGACGCGGTCAACGACGAGATCACCGACACCGTGCTCGGCATGGACGCGGAGGACCAGTCGGACCTCGATCGCGCGATGATCGAACTCGACGGCACCGAGAACAAGGGCCGGCTGGGCGCGAACGCGATCCTCGGCGTCAGCCTCGCCGTCGCCAAGGCTGCGGCCGAAGCACGTGGCCTGCCGCTGTACCGTTATGTCGGCGGCGTGCAGGCGCATCTGCTGCCGGTGCCGATGATGAACATCATCAACGGCGGCGAGCATGCCGACAACCCGATCGACTTCCAGGAGTTCATGGTCGTGCCGGTCGGCGCGTCGAACATCCTCGAGGCGGTCCGCTGCGGCTCGGAGATCTTCCACACGCTGAAGAAGGGCCTGAGCGAGAAGGGCCTGTCGACCAGCGTCGGCGACGAGGGCGGCTTCGCACCGAACATCGGCAGCACGACCGAGGCGCTCGACTTCATCATGTCGAGCATCGAGAAGGCAGGGTACAAGCCCGGCGAGGACGTGATGCTCGCGCTCGATTGCGCGGCGACCGAGTTCTACAAGAACGGCAAGTACGACATCTCGGGTGAGGGCCGGATCCTCGAGAGCGCGGAGATGGCGGAATATCTAGCGGACCTGACGCGGCGCTATCCGATCTTCTCGATCGAGGACGGCATGGGCGAGGACGATTGGGAGGGCTGGAAGACTCTGACCGACCTGATCGGCGACAAGGTCCAGCTGGTCGGCGACGATCTGTTCGTGACCAACCCGAAGCGTCTGAAGCGCGGCATCGACCAGGGTATCGCGAACTCGCTGCTGGTGAAGGTCAACCAGATCGGCACGCTGACCGAGACGCTGGAGGCGGTGTCGATGGCGCAGCGGGCGAAGTACACCGCGGTGATGTCGCATCGTTCGGGCGAGACCGAGGATTCGACGATCGCCGATCTGGCGGTCGCGACCAACTGCGGTCAGATCAAGACGGGCAGCCTCGCGCGGTCGGACCGGTTGGCGAAGTACAACCAGCTGATCCGGATCGAGGAAGAGCTGGGCGATGCGGCGCGCTATGCGGGTCGCGACATCCTGATCGGGGGCTGATAGGCTGGAGTCCGGGAGAACGAGCATGGCACGCGTGACGACGAAGACCAGCAAGTTGCGGAAGACGATGCGCAAGGCCGCGTGGCCGGCGCTGGGACTGACGCTGATGGCGTTCTTCGGCGCGTATGCCGTGCTCGGGCCGAACGGGATGTTCGCGTATGGCGATTACAAGCGCCAGCTTGCGAAGCGCGAGCAGGACTATGCCGCGCTCGATCGCAAGCGTGAGGTTTTGAAGAACCGGGTAGCGTTGCTGAACCCGGATCATGCGAACCCGGATATGGTCGACGAGATGGTCCGCAAGGAACTGAACGTCGCGCATCCGGACGAGGTTATCGTCCCGCTGGGGAATTGAGCTTCTGCTCCCCTCCCTGAAAGGGAGGGGCTGGGGGTGGGTTGGCTGGCTTGAGCCGCCACCGATCGAACACGCGGAAGCCGACCCACCCCCGACCCCTCCCTTCCAGGGAGGGGCAAGAAGTGTGGTCGGTTGGAGGTTTACCGACCCAGGAAGGTCAGCAGGTCGTTGGTGAAGCGATCGCTTTCGGTGATCGTCAGGCCGTGCGGGGCGCCGTCATATTCGACCAACTGCGAGTCCGCGATGCCTTTGGCGGCGGCGCGGCCGGTGGCGTCGATCGGCACGGTCTTGTCGCTGGTACCGTGGACGACCAGCGTCGGTACGCGGAAGGCGGCCAGATCCTGACGGAAGTCGGTGTGGCCGAACGCTTTCGCGCACTCCAGCGTGGGATGCAGGCCCGCCTGCATCGCGAGGCTCCACACCCAGTCGACGACCTCGTCGCTGACCGGCGAGGTGATGAATCCGACGCCGAGGAATTGCTGGAGGAAGGTCTTGAAGAACGCCGGGCGGTCGTCCTCGATACCCGCGCCGATGCTCGCCAGCGTCTCTTCGGGAACGCCGTCGGGGTTGTCGTCGGTCTTGAGCATGTACGGCACCACCGACGAGATCAGCCCGGCGGCGACCACGCCCTTGCCCTCGTAGCGGCTCATGTAGCGCGCGATCTCGCCGCCACCCATCGAGAAGCCGACGATCGTCGCGTCGGTGTTCGCGCCGGTGGCTTCCATCACGTCGGCCAGATCGTCGGTCAGCGTGTCGTAATTATAGCCGGTCCAGGGCTGGCCCGAGCGACCGAAGCCGCGGCGGTCGTAGGCGATCGCGCGGAAGCCGGCGTTGGCGAGCGCCATCGCCTGTGCGTCCCAGCTGTCGGCGTTGAGCGGCCAGCCATGCGTCAAAATAACCGGGCGACCATTGCCCCAGTCCTTGACGTAAATGTCTGTACCGTCACGGGTTTTTACGTAGGGCATACAAGTCTCCGGTCTGTCTTTGCAGATGCACGCTCAACGGCTCATCGCGCCCACCGTTCCGCACGCTGGCGTACCGAAGCTTCGACTGGCAGCATGGCGCCAGACGAATCGGAATCGGAGACAGGATGCGGATCGGACTTATGACGACGGCGCTTGGCGCAGTCCTCGCCTTGAGCGCGTGCGGCCCTGCGCAGACGACCGCGAATACGCAGGCTCCTGCTGGGCCGACGACCGCTGCGACGGGCGACTGGGCGGGGTTTCGCGATGGCTTCATCGACGGCTGGTTCAAGATCGATCCGGCCAACGCGGTCTATCAGGGCAAGCACGAGTATGACGGCGGCTTGGGCGACTGGAGCGCGGCGGGGCTGAAGCGGCAGGCGGACTTCCTGCATGGCGCGATCGACAAGGCGGGGGCGTTCAAGAATTTGAAGCCAACCGAGGCGTTCGAGCGCGACTATCTGGTGCAGGTCGCCAAGGGGAAGCTGTTCTGGTTGGAGGATGCCGACCAGCCGCACCATAATCCGGCCTGGTATGTCAGCGCGGGGCTCGATCCGAACACGTATATCGCGCGCAACTATGCCGATGCGCCGACCCGGATGAAGGCGTTGACCGGGTTCCTGCAGAAGATCCCGGCGGCGGCGGGCAACATCAAGGCGAACCTCAAGACGCCGATGCCGCTGAGCTACGTCAATTACGGGACGGCGGCGTTCAACGGCTTTGCGGACTATTATGCGGGCGACGCGGTGAAGGCGTTTGCTGGCGTGAAGGATGCCGCGGCGCAGAAGCAGCTGACCGATGCGGCAAAGGCGGCGTCGAAGGCGATGCGCGATCTGGGGACGTGGACCGAGGGCCAGCGCGCGACCGCGACGCAGGATTTCGCGCTCGGGGCGGACAAGTTCGCGCGGATGGTGGCGATGACCGAAGGCGTCGATACGCCGCTCGACCAGCTCGAGGCGGCGGGTGTCGCCGACCTGAAGCGCAACCAGGCGGCGCTGGTGCAGGCGTGCGGGGTGTTCGCCAAGCGGCAGACGATCCTCGCGTGCATGGACAAGATGAATGCTAACAAGCCGGTCGGCGGCCCGGTCGCGGAGGCGAGGCGCCAGATCCCGGGCTTGCGGAAATTCGTCGTGGATCACGACCTGGTGACGATTCCGGGGACCGAGCAGGCGCTGGTCGAGGAATCGCCGCCGTATAATCGGCAGAACTCGGCCTATATCGATCCGCCGGGGCCGTTCGATAAGGGCGTGCCGTCGATTTATTACATCTCGCCGCCAGATCCGAGCTGGACCAAGGCGGTGCAGGACGCGTTCGTGCCGGGCAAGAACGACCTGCTGTTTACGTCGGTGCACGAGGTGATGCCGGGGCATTTCGTCCAGTTCCTGCACGCGAACCGCTCGCCTTCGCTCTTCGGGCGGCTGTTCGTGGGGTATGCGTTTGCCGAGGGGTGGGCGCATTATGCCGAGGAGATGATGTGGGAGGCGGGGCTCAACAACGGCGATCCCGAGACGCATGTCGGGCAGATCTCGAACGCGTTGTTGCGCGATTGCCGGTATCTGTCGGCGATACGCATGCATGCGAAGGGGATGACGCAGGAGCAGTCGTTCCGGATGTTCGTCGACGAATGCTACCAGGACGAGGGGAACGCGAAGCAACAGGCGGCGCGGGGGACGTATGATCCGGCATATCTGAATTATACTATGGGTAAGCTGATGATCCGGAAGTTGCGGGCGGATTGGACTGCGACGCGGGGTGGGCGGAAGGCCTGGAAGGCGTTCCATGACCAGTTCTTGAGTTTTGGGGGGCCGCCGATTCCTTTGGTGCGGAAGGCGATGATGGGGGAGGCTAAGGCTACGGCTGCTTTCTGAGAGGTCACCGGTAGTTCTTCGACGCCACCCCGGCGAAGGCCGGGGTCCAGTTGGGCGAACAGTAGTGATGAGGGACCGTCCTTCGTTATTCCGGACGTGCCAACTGGGCCCCGACCTTCGCCGGGGTGGTGCATCTGCGTGTGAGGCGTCCTAAACCAAAGCATGTGTCCCCGCGAAGACGGGGACACAGACTGGGCACCCGCCTTCGCGGGTGAACATTCTTCTTTCGCGGCTTCTTCTGCTGCTCCCTCTCCCCGTCGGGGAGAGGGAGCAGCAGTTAGCGCGTCTGCTGGGCGGGCTGCACGTCCTGGGTTTCTTCGGTCGGTGGGTTGCGGATCGAGGGGCGGAGGCGGCTTAGGCTGCATAGGCCTGCCACTAGTGCTAGGCCTGCTGCGACCAGCGGCGGGGTCATGCCGGCGCCTACGCCCATGGCCAGGAGGGCGGCGACCAGGGTGGCGCCGGTGGTCTGGCCTACCAGGCGGACCGTGGAGACGAGGCCGCCTGCCGCTGCGGCGCGTTCGCGGGGGGCAGAGCCGATGATCAACCGCGCGTTCGGGGCCATGAACATCCCGAAGCCCGAGCCGCACAACGCCATTCGCCATGCGATATCGAAATAGCCGGGGTCTGCGGGCATGTAGGCGATCAGCAACAGCGCGCAGATCGACACGCCCATGCCGATCCCGCCGAGCAGCCCCGCCGGGTAGCGATCCGACAGCCAGCCTGAGAGCGGCGCGACGAACATGTTGGCCAGCGGCCACGGCGCGATTGCCGCACCAACCTCCGCCGCACTGAACCCGTAAGCATGCGTCAACCGGAACGGCGTCGACAGCAGCAGCGTCATCTGTGCGATGAACGCGGTGTAGGCACCGATCGCCGACAGCGCGAGCACGGGCCGGGCGAGCAGGTCGATCGGCAGGATCGGCTTGGTCTCGCCTTGCTCGCGCTTCACGAAGAACCAGCCGATCACCGCGCCGGTCAGCACGATTGCGGCGGAGACGATCGGGCTGTCGCCGTGGACCGCGCTTTCGGCTCCGCCGATGACGAGGCCTATCATCGCTGCGCACATCACCGCGCCGAGCACGTCGAAGGGTTCATCGTGTTTTCGCGGTTCGGGCAGCGCTCGGCCTAGTACCAGCGATGCGATCGCGAACGGTACGGCGCTGGCGAACACCCAGGGCCAGGGGGCGATGGCGAGGACTAGACCACCAATGGTCGGGGCGAGTGCCGCGGAACTGGAGACGACCACCGAGTTGATGCCGAGCCCGCGGCCGAGCTGCTTCGATGGATAGATCGAGCGAATCAGTGCCGACGAGACGCTGAGCGCGGCTGCGGCACCCAAGGCTTGTGCCGCGCGGACGACGAGCAGGAACGGCAGGCTCTTCGCGAAAAAGCAGAGCAACGTCGCGACGGTGAAGAGCAGCTGGCCGTATTGGTACATGCGCTTCAGGCCGATGCGGTCGCCGAGCCCCGAGAATGGGAGCAGCGCCATCGCCAGGATCAACTGATAGACCGTGACGACGGTCACCACCGCGCTGCTTCCGACGTGCAGGTCGCGTGCGATCGTCGGCAGTGCGACGGTGGCGATGCCGCCGTCGATGATCGTCAGCGCAGTGCCAGCCGAGATCGCGGCGATCGCGACGAAGCGGCGGGGTTTGGGCAGGCCGTCGGCCGCCGATATCTGGTCCGGTTGCATTGCGGACCGCGATAGACCTCGTCATGTATCCCGCCAAGCAAATCAGGGAGATACGGTGATGCGGGTTCTGGCTTCGATGCTTGCGGCGACGATATTGAGCGGTGGCGCCGGACTTGCGGGGGCTGCAGCCATTGCCCAAGTCGCACCGATGACCAAAACGAACACCGCCGCCGATCCGTATATCTGGCTCGAGGACAAGGATGGCGCGAAGCCGCTGGCCTGGGTCGAGGCGGAGAATGCGAAGACGTTGCCGCGGCTGCAGAACGATCCGCGCTACAAGACTTTCTATGCCGAGGCGCTAGCGATCGCGTCGGCGAAGGACCGGATTCCGATGCCGAACCAGATGTTCGGGCGGATCTACAATTTCTGGCGCGATGCCGAGCATCCGCATGGGCTTTGGCGCTGGACGAGTGCGGCGGATTACGCGAGCGCGACGCCGAAATGGACGACCGCGCTCGATCTCGATGCGCTGGGCAAGGCCGAGGGCAAGCAGTGGGTGTGGAAGGGTTCGACCTGCCTGCAGCCCGAGGAGCGGCTGTGCCTCGTCGCGCTGTCGGAGGGTGGCGAGGACGCGGTGACGTATCGCGAGTTCGACCTGTCGACCGGGGCGTTCGTCGCGAACGGGTTCACGCTGCCGAAGTCGAAGCAGGATGCGAGCTGGGTCGACAAGGATACGCTGCTGGTCGCGCGCGACTGGGGGGCGGGGACGACGACGCAGTCGGGCTATGCTTTCGTGTTGAAGCAGGTGAAGCGTGGGGCACCGCTGACCGCCGCGACCGAAGTGTATCGCGGTGCGGCGACCGACCAGGGGGCGACCGGGGCGGACGTGCTGACCGACGAGAAGGGTAACCGGCTGGTGGTGATCCAGCGGCGGAAGACGTTCTTCGGCGCGGACAAACTCGTGTGGACGCCGGCGGGGACGCGGCCGCTGGCGCTGCCCGATCGGACGTTTCCGGCGGGGATGATCGACGGACAGGTGATCTTCTCGACCAGCGATCCTTGGGGCAAGATCCCGGAGGGGGCGGTTGCCTCCGCGCCGCTGGCCGAGGTGGAGAAAGGAACGATCAACCCGACGATCGTGTTCGCGCCGGGGCCGCGCCAGTCGGTCGACGGGATGGCGCTGACCCGGTCGAAGTTGCTGCTGGTCGTGTCGGACAACGTTCGCGGTCGTGCGTCAGTCTATACGCATGGGGCGGGGGGCTGGACGGCCAAGCCGATCGCGCTGCCTGACAACGCCTCGATCGATGTCGCCAGCACGACCGATCGTAGCGACGATGCGTATCTGACGGTCACCGGGTTCCTGACGCCGACCTCGCTTTATTCGCTGGATGCGGCCTCTTCCGCAGCACCAAAACCGATCAAGACTTTGCCAGCGAAGTTCGACGCGTCGAACGATGTGGTCGAGCAGTTCGAGGCGACGTCCACGGACGGGACGAAGGTGCCGTATTTTGTGGTGCACAAGAAGGGCATTGCGCTCGACGGAGCGACGCCGACGATCATGACGGCGTATGGCGGTTTCCAGGTGTCGATGACGCCGAGCTATTCGGGGAGCACCGGCAAGCTCTGGCTGGAGCGGGGCGGGTCGTATGTGCTCGCCAACATCCGTGGCGGCGGCGAGTTCGGGCCCAAGTGGCATGACGCCGGGCGGAAGACGAAGCGGCAGGTGATCTACGACGACTTCGCTGCGGTGGCGAAGGACCTGTTTGCGCGGAAGCTGACGAGTCCGGCCAAGCTGGGGATCTATGGCGGGTCGAATGGTGGGTTGCTGATGGGCGTCGAGTTCAACCAGCATCCGGATCTGTGGAAAGCGGTGACGATCCAGGTGCCGTTGCTCGACATGATCAGGTACGAGGGGATCGCGGCTGGGGCGTCTTGGGTCGACGAATATGGCTCGGTGACGGTGCCAGCGGAGAAGGCTTTCCTCGAGACGATCTCGCCGTATCAGAACATCAAGAAGGGCGTGGCGTATCCGGAACCGTATATCTGGACGACGACCAAGGACGACCGGGTCGGGCCACAGCATGCGCGGAAGTTCGCGGCGCGGTTGAAGGAATATGGGCTGCCGTATTTGTATTATGAGGACACGGCGGGCGGTCATTCGGGCGATGCGGATATCGAGCAGGGGGCCCGGTTGCAGGCTTTGCAGATGACGTACTTCACGCAGAAGCTGGTCGGGGTGGCGAAGTAGGGGGTGCGGCTCCTGCCGTCTCCCACCACTTCATGCCGTTCTCCCGCGAAGGCGGGAGCCCAGGGTCACGAACGGTATCGCCTGTGATCCTGGGCCCCCGCGTTCGCGGGGGAACAGTTACCTCGCGGCTTGAACCTAGCGGCAGCGGACCTGGCTGTTGCTCTGCTCGACTGCACGCCCGGCGAGGCCACCTGCAGCCGCACCGAGCAGCGAGCCGACGATCCGCGAACGGCCGCCGTCGATGACGTTGCCGAGAATGCCGCCGCCGGCCGCGCCGATGATCAGCCCGGTCGTGCCGTCGTTGCGCTTGCAGTAATATTTGCCGTCCTGGCCCGCATAGACGCGGTCGTTGGTCGCCAGCGTGCGCTCCTGGTAGTTCGGGCCTGCGCGGTAATAGCGCGAGGGATCGTAATTGCCTTCGTCGCGCTCGTCCGGATAGGCTTCCTGATAGCCGCCGCTGCGATCTGGCGCGGTGCGATAGCCGCCCTGTGGCGCATAGCCGCCGCGGTTGCCGCGGACCGACTGGTAGCGATCGAATTCCTGGCGGAAGATCTGCAATTCGCTGTCGAGGCGCGACTGGGCCGCGGCGAAGCGCGCGTCGTCGGCCTGCGACTGCGCGAGCGCGGGGGTGGTGGCGGAGAGGCAGGTAGCGGCGATCAGTGCAGCCGTACCGAGAAAACGCTTCATGATCCGGGTCCTTCTAAAAGGTCACAACGAGAGTGGGCGGCAGCATCGCGCCACCGCCCACACGATTTCAAGAGTTATCAGCGGCAGATCTGCACGCGGCGGTTGTGGCGCCATTCGGTGCGGCAGCGGCGGTTGTTGTTCCAGTTGCGACGATCGTGGTCGCGACCACGCCAGCGGCGGTCGTCATGACGATCGCCGCGATGGTCGTTGTGGCGATAGTTGCGGCGGTCGCCACGATGGTCGCGGTGGTCGCCCCGGTGATCGTTGTCGCGATACTGCTGGCTGTGCCCGCGCTGTGCTTCTGCGGGAGCGGCGGCGCCGAGGCCGAGTGTCGCGAAGGCCAACCCGGCAGCGATGAGATGCGTAAACTTCATGAGATGTCCTCTCGAACCCGACAATCGGGATGTGCCGTTGATACGGCTATCGAGAGACATCGTTCCTGAACGGGGTTGTTGGCTGGCGTACAGGTTGGGTGCGCCAGCCGGGGATCAGCCGCCCCTATGTCAGCCGGGGAGCCCCTCGATCACGAACACGCGGTAGTCGGCGCCCTTTAGACGGTGCTGCAGCGCGTCCTGATAAGCTGGACTGTCATACCAGGCATGCGCTTCGGCCACGTCGGGGAATTCGAGGATCACGGCGCCCTCGACTGCGGGACCTTCGAGCGTCTCCACCGCGCCGTAGAACGCCAGTGGCTTCAGCGTGCGGCCTTCGCGGGCGAGGGGTGCCTTAGCCTGGTACTGCTTCATCTCTTCGGCATCGGTAACTTCGTTGCGCACGAATACGACATAGGCGGTCATCAACATTCTCCTTCTGCGGCGGCAGGGTGGCAGCGAATATACCTATGCCCGTTACAATGCGCCTGGTTTCGGCCTGAACGCGCCGAGGCCGGCGATCGCCAGCCGTTGTGCGGGGATCGCGGTCTCGGCGAACGAGAAGCGCAGGTAGCGCGCGGTGGTCGGTCGGGCGAACGCGATACGCTGCGCGGCGAGCGCGTAGGCGATGTTGGGGAGTTCGCCCTTAGCGATGTCCTGCCAGGTCTTGCCGTCGGTGCTCGCCTCGACCCGGTATCCCTTGGGCGGGGCGGTGTTCGCCATCACCGCGCGCGAGGGGATCAGGACGAAGCCGGCGAGCGTCTCGGTCGCGGCCAGGTCGATCGTGACCGAGGCGGGCGTGCCGGGCGCCGGCGCGGGCAGGGTCCAGGCGGTCGCGCTGTCGTCGTCGAGCAGCGCCTTGGCGCCCGGTGCGGTCGCGGTGACGATCGACCAGCGGCTGGTGACGACGGTCGTCGTATCGGTGTTCCGGACTGGCGCTACGGGCGCGGGTGCGACCTGGCGGAAGAGCGCGACTTCGTTGATCGCGGGGCAGGCGGTGCCTTCGAGGATGCGGAGGCGGAGGCGGCGGGGGGCGATCGGCTTTTCGAGACGGACGATGCGTTGCGGGCCGATGCCTGAATGCTCGGCTAGCTTGCGCCATTGTCCGCCGATCTCGGCGTCGATCGCGAACCGGGTCACGCGGATGCCGAGTGGGAGATATTCGCGGAGGCGAATGAGGTCGAACGATCGGCCCGGCGGGAGGTCGAGCGTCAGTGTCGGCGTGGTGATGGCGTCGGGTGTCGACCAGTAGGTGTCGCGGTTGCCGTCGAGCACCGTGCTGGCCGCATAGGTCTTCCCGCGGACGTGGCTGGCCGATGCGACGGCACCCTTGGCGAGATCGGTGGCGAAGGTCGCGGCTTGCGCCGTGCCGAACGACTTCAGCGTCTCGACGTCGATGTCGGCGAGGCGGCCGCGGCGGTCGGGCGGCAGGTTGAGGTTGAGGTTGGTGCCGCGACCGACCGACTCGTCGTGCAGCTTGATCAGGCGCGCGGGCGTCTTTACCTTCGAATCCTCGTCGGCGTGATAGAACCAGCCGGGCCGGATCGAGACGTCGGTTTCCGCTGGCCACCAGAGCGGCGCACCGCGCACGCCTGAATTGCCCTCGGACTGGACATAGGGATGGTTCGGCATCGTCGGCCAACACGGATCGCCGGCGACACCGTCCTCGTTCCCGACCCAGCGCAGGTCCGCGCCGAGTGGGTCGAAGGTACAGGCCATCGGCTGATGCTCGTGCACGAGTGCGACGATCGAGGGCCAGTTATAGTATTTCGGTGCATCGATCTTCCGCGTGTCGCGCGCGCCGCCGTAATAGCCGTCGCCGCCATTCGCGCCGTCGAACCAGAATTCGAACAGCGTGCCGTAGCGCGTGCAGAGTTCGACGACCTGCTTTCGGAAATATTCAACATAGGCGGGGCGGCCATATTCGGCGTGGTTGCGATCCCAAGGCGAAAGATACAGGCCGAAATCGAGGCCGGCACGACGGGTGGCGCGTTCCATCTCGCCGACGATGTCGCCCTTGCCGTCCTTGTAGGGGCTGTTGCGGATGCAGTGTTCGGTCAGCATCGTCGGCCAGAGGCAGAAGCCGTCATGATGCTTGGCGGTCAGGATGATGCCGCGTATGCCGCCCGCCTTGGCTGCCGCGACGATCTGGTCGGGCGAGAAGTCGGTCGGGTCGAAGAGCTTCGGATCCTCGTCGCCATAGCCCCATTCGCGATCGGTGAAGGTGTTGATCGAGAAATGGACGAACGCGTATTGCTCGCGCGCGTGCCAGGCGAGTTGGCGCTTAGAGGGTGTCGCACCCCAGGGCTTCGGCGCGGTGTCGCGGCCGGCACCGATCGCGGGCGTGGCGGTGGCGGCTAAACCCGAGGCGAGCAGCAGGCGGCGGGAAACTTCGGTCATCATCGTCTCCGGGAGGGTATCAGGCAGCGGGCTGGCCGAACGAGGGCGGTCGGTCGGCGAGCTTGGCGCCGAATGCAGGGTTCGGCGTGGCGGACATGGAGAAGCGGAGCGTGCCGCCCGCCGCGAGATCGGCATGCGATATCCAGCTTTTCGTCCACGGCTTGCCGTTCCACTGGACCGCCGCGACATAGGGCGTGTCGGTGCGGTTGCCGGGGGCTTCGACAACCAGCTTGCGACCCTTGCCGACGCGGACTTCGGCGTGGGTGAACAGCGGCGAGCCGAACACGTACACCGCTGCGACCGGATCGACCGGGTAGAAACCGAGTGCGGACATCACGAACCAAGCGCTCATCTGGCCGCAATCGTCGTTGCCGATGATCCCGTCGGGCGCGTTGCGGTACATCGTGGCGAGCAGCTTGCGGACCAGTGCCTGCGTCTTCCACGGCTGTCCGACATAGGTGTAGAGATAGGGCACGTGCTGATCGGGCTCGTTGCCGTGCGCATATTGGCCGAGCAGCCCGGAGATGTCGGGCGGCGCGTCCTTGGGTAGCGTCGACGGCGCGGCGAACAGCGCGTCGAGCCGGCTCGCGAACTTCGCGTCGCCGCCGAAATGCGCGATCTGGCCGTAGAGATCGTGCTGGTTCAGGAAGGTCGTCTGCCAGCCATTCGCTTCGGTATAATCGCGGTAGCGCTTGGTATGGCCGAGCTGGATCGGGTCGTACGGCTTCAGCCAGCTACCGTCAGCAAGCTTCGGTCGGGCGAGGCCGATCGCGGGATCGAGCACGTTGCGGTAGTTGCGGCTGCGGAGACGCAGGCGATCGGCGTCGTCCTTCGCGCCGGCCTTCTGCGCAAGCGTCGCCATCGCCCAGTCGTCATAGGCGTATTCCTGCGTTCGGCTGACCGATTCGTCGACGACGTCCGCGGGGAGATAGCCGCGCTCGATGTACGTACCGCGCGCGCGGCTGTTGACGAGGTCGGGCGCGGCCGGATCGAACGCGCGGGTTCGGATCGCGGGCCATGCGGCGGCATAGTCGGCGTCGATGCCCTTTGCTGCGGCCTCGGCCATGATCGCGACCGAGTGCCAGCCGATCATCGTGCCGGTCTCGACCCCTTGGAGCGGCCAGCAGGGCGGGCCGTACGCGCTTTGCTGCGTCTGGCGGATCAGGTCGCGGACCAGCGATTTCGCGCGGTCGGGCGCGACCAGAGTGAGCAGCGGGTGAAGCGTCCGATACGTGTCCCAGGTCGAATAGGTGCTGTACGCCTGCTCGCCTGCGGGCACGCTGTGAATCTCGCGATCGAGCCCGACATAGCGGCCGTCGACGTCGGAGAAGAGCGTCGGCGCGATCATCGCGTGGTAGAGCGCGGTGGTCATGATGACGCGGGCGTCGTCGCTGCCGCCCTCGACCTTCACGACCTTCAGCGTGTCGGCCCAGTTCCGGATCGCCTGGCGTCGCGCGACGTCGAACTCGCGGAAATAGGACGCGGCGAGGTTGGTGCGCGCGCCAGCCATGTCGACGGCGGAGACGGCGGTGCGGACGACGATCGGTGCGGCGCCGGCATTGTCGTAGTGGAGCACCGCGCGGACGCGGTCGGCGGTAACGATCGCGCCGTTGACGTTTTGCGTGTCGGCGTAGAGCGTGATCCGGTCGGGCTTTGGCGACACGTGCATCGCGAAGTGGATGCGGCGGCCCTTCGCCCAGCGGAACGTCCGGCGGCTGCCGGTGAGCGTGCCGTCGGTATCGAGCTCGATCCGGCTCTCGTCGATCAGCGGACCTTCGCCCGGGCGGCTATCGCGATAGTTGCCGAGGTCGACGAGGAGGTGGCCGGGACCGGCGGGGAAATGGTGACGCTGCCACCCGACGCGCGTCTCGGCGGTCAGTTCGGAGCGGACGCCGTTGCCGAGCGTGACTGCGTAATAGCCGGGCTCGGTGACTTCCTGCGTGTAAGTCTGGCGATAGCCCTCGCCGGGCTTGTCGGGTGCGCCGGGCAGCAGCTTGACCGCGCCGCGACCGGGGACGACCAGCACGTCCATCAGGTCGGCAATGCCGGTGCCCGACAGATGCGTGTGCGAGAAGCCCATCATCGTCGGGTCGCCGTGATGATAGCCGGAACAGTTCGCCCAATTCTCGGTGTCGGTGTCGGGGCTGACCTGGACCATGCCGAACGGCAGCGTCGCGCCGGGATAGGTATGGCCGTCACCGCCGGTGCCGATCCAGAGGTTGGGCTTGGCTCTTGCGGACCGTGCGGCGGCGGGGATCGCGCCGGTGATGGCCAGCGCACCGCTGGAGCCGAGCAGGGCGCGTCGGGTGATCTTCATAACGCGCTCGCCAATAGTGCGGGGCGGGTGTTGGCAAGTTGAACGACCAGTTCCCCGAACAGGCCGTTGGCCCAGGCGAACCAGGAGCGCGTGAACTTGGCGGGATCGTCCTTGTCGAACGCCTCGTGGATGAAGCCGGTGTCGGCATCGGTGTCGCGCAGCATCCGCAGGCACGCGCGGACGGTCGCGTCGTCGGCGCCCGCCAACGCGCGGACGATCAGCGACATGGGCCAGATCTGGCCGAGCCCGACATGCGGTCCGCCGATCCCCTCGGCCTTGGTGCCCTTGAAGAAATACGGGTTGGCGTCGCTCCATGCTGCATCGGCAGTGCGGCGCCAGAGCGGATCGGTGGCGGGGACGCAGCCCATATAGGCGAGCGCGGAGAGCGACGGCACGTTGGCATCATCCATGAAGACCGCGTTGCCGAAGCCGTCGACCTCGTATGCCCAGACCTCGCTGCCGTCGCGCAGGCGCATCCGGCCGTGCGCGACGAGGGCCGCCTCGACTTCGTTCGCCAGCGCGGTCGCATCGGCGGCGAGCGCGGTGTCATGACGCGCTTCGTTGGCGACGACCGCGAGTTCGCGCAGGGTGGTGACCGCGAACAGGTTGGACGGGATCAGATACGGGTAGACGCACGCGTCGTCCGAGGGGCGGAAGCCGCACTGGATCAGGCCGTTGGGCTTGGCGGGATTGCCCCAGCCTTCGAGCGCCATCGTCTCGGTGTTGCGGTTCGAGGATCGGAGGAAGCTGTAGGGGCCGCGATCGTCCTTGCGCTGTTGCTCGCGGTAGGTGCGGATGCTCGCGCGCGCCGCCTCGGCCCAGGTCGCATCGAACGGCGTGGCATCACGCGTTGCCTGCCAATAGCCATAAGCGAGGCGCATCGGATAGCAGAGCGAGTCGATCTCCCATTTGCGCTCCGCGACGCCGGGTTTCATCTCGGTCTGGTCCTTCAGCGCCCAGCTGAGGTTGGTCTTCGCGGTCGGGTTTTCCATGAACGCGTTGGCGTAGGGGTCGATCAGGATCGAGCGCGACTGGCGCGCGATCAGGCCGCGGAAGAGCGTGCGCAGCGCCGGGTCTTCGCGGACGAGATGGAGATAGGGGCGAAGCTGCGCGGAGCTATCGCGGAGCCACAGGCAGGGGATGTCGCCGGTGATGACGAACGCATCGGGCGCGCCGCCGATCGTCGACATGCGGACGGTGGTGTCGAGCGTGTTCGGGTAGCAGTTGCCGAACATCCAGCGCAGCTTCGGGTCGCCGATCCGGGCGGAGACGCGCGCGATCTCGCGTTCGACCGAGCGGCTGGTAAAGTTGCGGTCGGCGAGCGCGGGGCGCTTGCTGGGGAGCGAGGGACGGGCGGCGAAAGCCGGCGTGCCGACGAGTGCGAGGCCCCCGGCAACACCGCCCGCCATAACGGTGCGGCGGTCCATGGTCGACGCGCTCACTTGGGCAACTCCACCGTCGTGCCGGTGATCGTCAGGTCGCTCCATTGGCCCGCGCCGTCGCCGGGCTGGCCGCCGCCGATATAGAGACGGTAGGCGCCGGGGACGATCGTCCGCGTGCCGTCGCGTGCGACGCTGCTCATCGAGCGGGGATCGATCGTGATCGGTACGGTGCGCGACTGGCCGGGCTTGAGCGCGACGCGGCCGAAGCCGACGAGCTGGCGCTGGAGGACGGGGGTCGTCGATCCGCCGGCCTTGGCGACGGGCGCTACGAGGTAGGCCTGCACGACTTCTTCGCCGGCGCGGTTGCCTGCGTTGGAAAGCCTGGCGGTGACCGTGAGCGGCTGCCCGGCGGCGACGCTAAGCGCGGGCTTCGTCGCGGCGTAGGCGAAGTTGGTGTAGCTCAGGCCGTGGCCGAAACCCCAAAGCGGCGTGCCGGTGAAGTAGCGATAGGTGCGCTCCTTCATCGTGTAGTCGGTGAACGCGGGCAGGTCGCCGGTGGTCTTGTAGAAGGTGACGGGGAGGCGGCCCGACGGGTTGTTGAGCCCCGCCAGCGTCTCGGCGATCGCGGTGCCGCCGGCCTGGCCGGGATACCAGGCGGCGAGGATCGCGTCGGCCGATGCCGGATCGACCGCGACCGCGCTGCCGCTGGTGAGGACCAGGACGATGGGCTTGCCGGTGGCCTTCAGTGCTTCGAGCAGGCGGACCTGCGCTGGAGGCAGGCCGATGTCGGTGCGGTCGCCGCCGACGAAGCCGGGGACGCTGACCGAGAGCGCTTCGCCTTCGAGATCGGGCGAGAGGCCCATCACGGCGACGATCACGTCGGCATCGCGGGCGGTGGCGACGGCCTGGTCGAGCAGCGGCTGTGCGGGGGGGCTCCAGAGCAGGCGGACGCCTTCGTCGTCGCTGCGGTGATCGAGTTCGAGGCGGAACGCGACGGGCTTGCCGTCGCTGGTGAGCGTGACCTCGACGCGGCCTTTCTTGACCTCACCAACGGAAAGCTGACGGTCGCCGATCCAGAGCCGGACTGCGTCGTGCGTCGAGCAATCCTTCCAGCAGGCGGGGACGTCGACGACCAGCGGATAAGTGCCGGCGGCGGGGGGCGTGAAGGTCCCGGTCCAGCGCACGCCGAACGTCTTGGCGAGACCTGGGGCGGGGCTCGTGCGGTTGTGGTCGATGTCGATGTGGCGATCGGTGCGCGTCAGGGTCGGTGCGCCGACGCCGGCCTGCGCGGCGAAATACTCGGTCTTCAGGCCGCCGGCGAAGACGGTCTCGGGGACCGGCACGGCCGCGCCGTCGGCTAGCGACGAGCCTTGCGCGTATCGGACGTTGGCGGCGCCGAACTGCTTGCGGATGCCCTCCAGCGGGGTGACGGGGGCGACCGCGGTGCCGTGGTAATTGCCTTGCAGCACGCCGAGATCGTCGGCGTCCGCGCCGATTACCGCGATCCGGCTGCCGGGCTTCAGCGGCAGGCGGTTCGCATCGTTCTTGAGCAGGACGATCGATTTCCGCGCCGCGTCGAGTGCGAGAGCGCGGTGCGCGGGGGTATCGACCTGGTCGGTGCCGATGCTGCGCCACGGATTGGCGGCGCCGAATACGGTGCCGAGCGCGCGGCGGGCTTCGAGCGAGCGGATCAGCGCGGTATCGACTTCGGCTTCGGTGACGAGGCCCTGGCGGACCGCGGCGGGGAGGGCGGCATAGGCGCTGCCGCAATTCACGTCGGTGCCGCTCTTGATCGCGGCGGCGGCGGCGCCCGCGGCGTCGAGGCGGTAGTGGTGGTAGAGGCTGATGTTCGACACGGCGTCGCAGTCCGACACGGTGAAGCCCTTGAACCCCCAGTCGCGCCGCAGCCGGTCGACCATCAACGCCGACGATGCGCAGGCGGGGACGCCGTGGATCGAGTTGTACGCGCACATCAGCGATTGCGCCTTGCCCTCGGTGACGGCGAGCCGGAACGCGGGGAAGTAGGTCGCCTCCAAATCATAGGGGCTGGGATCGACGTCGAAGCTGTCGCGTCCGGCTTCGGGGCCGCTGTGCACCGCGAAATGCTTGGGGGTGGCGATGACCTTGGGGTGGAGCGGGTCGGGGCCCTGCAACCCACCGATGAACGCGACGCCGAGGCGACCGGTCAGATACGGGTCCTCGCCGTAGGTTTCCTGGCCGCGGCCCCAGCGTGGATCGCGGAAGATATTGATGTTGGGCGACCAGATCGTCAGCCCCTCGTAGATCTTGCGGTTGGCGCCGACGTCCTGCGCGTTGAAGCGCGCACGCGCTTCGGTCGCGACGACGTCGCCGATCTTCGCGACCAGCACGGTATCCCAGGTCGCGGCCATGCCGATCGCCTGCGGGAAGACGGTGGCGTGGCCGTTGCGCGCGAGGCCGTGGAGACCCTCGTTCCACCAGTCGTACGCGGGCAGGTTGGCCTTCGGATCGGCGGGCACGGTGCTCTGCAACTGCGCCGCTTTCTGTTCGAGCGACATTTGCGCGACGGCGGTCGCCACCGGGTCGGCGGACGCGAGCAGGAGCCAGATCATCGGGCGAGGGTCCTCAGGATAAGCGCTTTTCGCAAGGTGGTGGCGGAGGCGTCGGAGACGACATGGATGGTGACGCTCTCGCCCGGCAGCAGGTCGAAGCCGTCGTCGGACGGCTGGGCCGCGACTGCGCCGAAATCGAGCATGACGGCGCGGGCCAGGTTGGTCGCGGTGATCTTGACGTCGGTGCCGGTCCAGCGAACGCTGAGGCCGGGGTCGGGGTACGCCATGTCCTTCGGGAGCGCGCGTTCGATGATCGCACGGCTCGTGCCGCCGTTGTCGAGTTGCAGATCGGCGACCGCGTAGCTGGCGGTCGGCGCGGCGGTCCCGAACAGCGCATCGTCGGACAGCGTCGCGACCAGCCTCGACGAGAGCGGCTCGAGCATCAGCGCGGCGGTGGTGTCCTTCAACACCTTGCCGTCCATCGTCATCGTCCGCACCCGCCAGCGGGAGTCGACCAGCGTCGTCGCGTCGGAGATCAGCGAGATGCGCGTCGCGCCATCTTTCCGCTCGGCGACGATCGCTTGCGGCGCGAAGAACCGCCGGGCGGCGTAGTTGAGCAGCTTCCACCGGCCGGCATGATCGATGCTCGCCCAGCTGATCGAGGGCCAGACGTCGTTGAGCTGCCAGTAGAGCGAGCCCATCGTCACCGGGCGGCAGGCGCGGTGATGCGAGGCGGCGATGCGGATCGCCTCGGCCTGGTTGACCTGCGTCAGGTAGACGAGATCGGCGAAATCGCGCGCGGGGCGCAACCGATCGCGCAGGTACATCATCAGCCGCTCATTGCCTTCGCCGGCGAGGAACTTCTGGTGCGCCTTCATCACCGGGCTGTCCGCGGTGAGCGTACCCTTGCCGGCGAATTCGCGGATCGTCGACAGGTCGGGCATCGCCTGGAAGCCGTATTCGGACATGAAGCGTGGGCAGCTGTCGAGATAGTTCTCGACCGGCTTGGAGCCCGACCAGACGTCCCAGAAATGACGGTCGCCGTCCTTGTCGGTGTCGACCGGCAACTCGTAATTGGTCGAGGGCGAGCCCGGCCAATAAGGCGTGCCGGGGGCGTTGCGCGTGACGGCTTCGCGCAGCACGCGGTCGAACAGCACGGCCATGCCGGCGCCGATGCGCTCCTGCTCGTCGGCGCCGACCGCCTTCTTGAACGCTTTCCGGTCGGACCAGTTTTCCCAGCCCGACAGCACCTCGTTGCCGCCGGCCCACAGCACGACGGAAGGGTGCGATCCGATCCGCGCGACCTGTTCCTCGGCCTCGATCCGGACGTTCTCGCGGAAGGCGGCGTCGGGCGGCGTGACGCTGCCGCCGAACATGAAGTCCTGCCACACCATCAGGCCCATCCGGTCGGCGATGTCGTAGAACGCGTCGTCGAGGTAGGTCCCGCCGCCCCAGATGCGGACCATGTTCATGTTGGCGTCGCGCGCGCCCTTCAGGATGGTCTCCATATAGGCGGGCGTGACGCGCGACGGGAAACTGTCGAACGGGATGACGTTCGCGCCCTTGGCGAAGATCGGCGTGCCGTTGACCTTGAACCCGAAGCTGCCGTCCTTCCGGATCAGCTCGACCGTGCGCAGGCCGATCCGCTTCGTCACGCTGTCCTCGGGCGTCGGCTCCGCGCCGCCCAGCGAGGCGGTGACGGTGTAGAGCGGCTGCGCGCCGTAGCCGACCGGCTGCCAGCGTTTCGGATCGGCGATCGCCAGCGGGATCGAGACCGCGTTGTTGCCTTTGACGAGCGTCACCGTCCGGTCGACCGAGACCGTCTTGCCATCCGGCCCCGTAACCGCGGCGCGGATCGTCGCGACGCCGGGCGTCTCGACGGCGATATCGAGCTTGGCGGACAGCCGCGCTTCGGTCGGCGTCAGTGCTTCCTGGTCGACGCGGAGCGTTTCGATCCGCGCGTCGTCCCAGACCTCCAGCCGGACCGGCCGCCAGATGCCGGTGTTGACGATGCGGGGACCCCAGTCCCAGCCGTAATTGTATTTGGGTTTGCGAATGTAGGGCGAGGTCTGCTTGCCCTTCGGTTCGTCGCCGAACGCGCTGTCATATTCGCCGGGCAGCGGGTTCTTCTCGGCGAGTACCATCGGCTGGAGCGTGCGGATCGGCGATGCGATCGTCACCAGCACCTCGTTGCGGCCGACCTTCAGCACCGGCTGCGCATCCACGCGCCAGCGCCGGTGCGCGTTGTCGGTGGTCAGCAGCACCGTGCCGTTGACGCTGACCGTCGCGAACGTGTCGAGCCCGTCGAACACGAGGTCGAGGTGATTGCGCTGTATCATCGCCGGGGTGACGTCGAACACGCGGCGGAACTGCCATTTGGTCAGCCCGGCCCACTGGATCGCCGCCTCGTTGGTGCCCTTGAACGGATCGGGCACGCGGTGCGCCGCGATCAGGTCCTGCTGCACCGATCCGGGGACGGCCGCGGGCAGCCACTTTGCCTCACGCTTGTGCGCGGCGATCGCGGCGGTGTCAGTGGGGTCGATCCGCACCTGCCATGCACCGTCGAGCGGCACGACGGTCTTGGGCGAGGCGAACGCGGGCGCGGCGAGCGCGATCAGGGGAAGGACGAACCAGCGACGCATCAGCGTGTCTCCGACAGGGTCATGCGCTCGACCGCGTAGAACGGGTCGGACGTGGGGGCGGTAAATTGGAGGCAGATGTCGCGGTCCCCGGTGATCGTCGGCAATTTCCCCTTCACGCTGAAGCGGGTCGGCGCGGTCCTCGGATCGGGCAGCGGGAAGGTGCCGGCGATCACCGGTTTCGCGCCCTTCACGGTGCAGCCGACCAGCACCATCAGCTCGCCGTGCGGCGTCACGTTGTAATGCTGGCGGACCTTGGTGACGTCGTGCGCTAGGCCCCAGTTGCGCGGCAGGCGGGCGATATCGATCGTGAACCCCTTGGCGACATCCATCGGCGCGGCGGGGTAGGCGGTGCAGGTGTCGAAGATGTCGGCGTTGAACACCGGCGCGTTGGTCTGTGCCTCGGAGGTCAGCGGTAGGCGGAGGATGAGCGAACCGGCAGGGCAGGCGATCATGTCGGACGCCGTGCGGGTCAGCAGCGCCTGTCGCCCGGTCTCGAACAGCCGGGGTTCGGCTGTTGGCTGTCCGCTCGCATCGAACGCGGCAGCGCGGATCGACACGCCGGGCTTAACCGAAAGCGGCGCGGTGTAGGCGGGCGAGCGTGCGGTCGGCACCTTGCCGTCGAGCGTGTAGCGGATCGTGCCGTACGGCGCCTGCGTGGCGAGCACGACTTTCGCGCGGTTGGTGCGGAGCGCGTCGCCGCGCGTGCCGTCGAGCGTGTAGCCGACCGCGAACGCACTGTCCGCGACCTCCAGCCCCGACTTCCGCCAGCGTCGAATCTGCGGCTGGACCCGGCCGAGGAAGCCGGCGAAGTCGCGCTTGTCCTTGCCCGACCAGGTGATCTCCGCGAGCGCAGCGGCGCGCGGGAAGATCAGGTGCTGCATCTGATACGGGGTGACGATGTACTCGCTCCACAGATTGGCCTGCGCGCCGAGCACGTGCTGCGCCTTGTCCGCCGAGATGCCCGCCGGCATCGGCTCGTAGTTATAGACCGTCGCGAGCGACTGGATCGCGAGCCGGCCGGGTGGTTCGTCGCGGCGATCGCTTTGCAGATTGTCGAAATACAGCGTCGGTGCGGGCGACAGCACGACGTCGTGATTCTGGTTGGCGGCATCGACCGCGCCCTTCTCGCCACGCCACGACATCACCGAAGCGGATGCGGGCAGGCCGCCCTCGAGGATCTCGTCCCAGCCGATCAGGCGGCGTTTCTTGCTCGCGAGATATTCGCCGAACTGGTCGATCATCCAGCTTTGCAGGCCGTTCTCGTCCTTGATGCCGAGCTTCGCCATCTGCGCCTGGACCTCGGGGCTGCGCTCCCACTGGTCCTTGACCGCCTCGTCTCCGCCGAGGTGGATATAGGTGCCGGGGAACACCGCCATCAGTTCGTCGAGCACCGTCTTGACGAAGGCGATGCCCTTGGGGCCGGGGTTGAAGAGGTACGGGTTGACGCCCCACGCGTTGCTGACCTCAGGCGTGTCGCCGATCACGCCGAGGTCTGGATAGGCCGCGACGAGTGCCTGTGCGTGGCCGGGCAGGTCGATCTCGGGGACGATCACGATGCCGCGTTCGGCGGCGTAGGCGACCAGTTTGCGCAGTTCGTCCTGCGTGTAGAAACCACCGACGCGCGTGCCGGGCGCTTCGCCGGTCGAGGGGCTGGTGCGGATGCTGCCGATCTCGGTGAGCTTGGGATAGGCCTTCACCTCGAAGCGCCAGCCCTGGTCGTCCGACAGATGGAGGTGGAGCGTGTTGAGCTTCACCGATGCCATCTGGTCGACGATCGCGTAGATCGAGGGCAGCGACTGGAAATGCCGCGCGGTATCGACCATCAGCCCGCGCCAGCCGAAGCGGGGGGCGTCGTCGATCGTCACCGCCGGGATGCGCACGGACTGGCCAAACGCGCGATCGGGGCTGATGAGCTGGGCGAGCGTCATCGCTCCGTACAGGAGGCCAGCGTCGCCCGACGCGGTGATCTTCGCGCCCGAAGCATCGACGACCAGCCGGTATGCCTCAGCGCCCTTGATCGCGGCATCGCGGACGAAGCGGATCGTGCCGTTCTGCGACGTCTGGAGAGCGAGCCCGCGCTCGGTCTTCACATGCGCGATAAGCAGGCGCGCGGCTGCGGCGGCACCCGCGTCGGATGGATCAGCCGCAACCATTGCACCGTTGTCGATCGTGAAGCTGCCGGCGGTACGCGTGATTGCCGAAGGTTGCGGTACCAGTGGCAGGCGGTCCTGCGCCTGGGCCGGGATCGCGCAGAGAGCGGCGGGAAGCAGCGCCGTTGCCGTCAGCCAGCGCCCGGCATTTCGGTTCGCGGTTGCACGCATGTCGACTGCTCCCTGTATCGGCTCCTGACGGCCGCTGGTCGAGGAATGTAACCAATATAAGTCCAGACACAACCCCGTCATTTGACAGCAAGCTTGTCCTGCTCTGATAAGAGATCGGACGTGGGGCGGTCAGGGGACATACCAATATGGCCCATGGATTTAGTCTGGTTGCCCACCACGCGGTCCTTGGCTACGCTACCATAAGGGACGCGGCAAGGCTCGCTTTGAGCTGCCGGTCGGAGGGGGAATACATGGCGTTTTCCGATGACATCGGACGCTTTCGCAAGGGAAATCCATCGCCGCTCTACCTCCAGTTGCAGGAACTGATCCGCAACGCGATCGGCGAGAAGCTGTTGGTACAAGGCAATGCGATCCCGGCTGAGCGCGATCTCGCGATCGAGTACGACGTATCGCGGATCACCGTGCGGAAAGCGATCGGCGGACTGGTCGAGGAGGGGCTGCTCACGCGCAGGCGCGGCGCGGGGACGTTCGTCGCCGGGCGCGTCGAGAAGAGCTTCTCGAAGCTGTCGTCGTTCAGCGAGGACATGGCGGCACGCGGGCGGACGTCGAGCAGCAGCTGGATCTCGCGCTCGGCGGGGCAGGTGAACCCGGAGGAAGCGATGGCGCTGGGGTTGTCGCCGGGGGCGGCGGTGTTCCGTTTCAACCGCATACGCTATGCCGACGAAGAGGCGATGGCGCTCGAATTCTCGACGATTGCGGGATATTGCCTGCCGTCGGTCGAGGTGGTCGACGACTCGCTCTACAGCGCGCTCGAGAACGCCGGGAGCCGGCCGGTACGCGCGCTGCAACGCCTGCGCGCGGTGCCGTTCGGGGGCGAGCATGCGCGGATGTTGGGCGTCGACGCGGGCCATGCCGGGCTGTTGATCGAGCGCCGCGGCTTCCTGCGCGATGGCCGGGCCGCGGAGTTCACGCGCTCCTATTACCGTGGCGATGCGTACGACTTCGTCGCCGAACTTGCCGATATCTGACCTTTAATACCGAGAGTACCGATGAACCGACGTGAGCTTCTTGTTGGCACGGCGGGCGCCGGTGCTTCTCTGGTCGTGGGGCCGATCGAGGCCGGGTTTGCTGCCAGCGTCAAGGCGCAGGGTTCGGCCGGCGCGCTGCCGATGCCGCAGCCGACGCGGACCTTGCCGTCGCGCGCGCTGGTGCAGGATCCGTCGCGGACGCTGATCGAGCGCGGCTGGCTGTTCCACGAGGGCGACGTGATCGCGCCACCGCCCGAAGGCCACAACGCGACGTATCTGAGCGTGAAGGCGGGTAACGCACTCGGCGCTGCGGCGATGGCGTATGACGATTCCGACTGGCAGTCGGTCCGCTTGCCGCATGACTGGGCCTCCGCGCAGCCGTTCGTGAAGACCGCAAGCGTGTCGCAGGGCTTTCGCGCGCGGGGGATCGGTTGGTACCGGCGGACGCTGCGGCTCGATCCGGCGGACCGCGGCAAGACGATCGGGCTGCAGTTCGACGGGATCGCGACCAACGCGACGGTCTGGGTCAACGGCAGCGTCGTCGCACACAACTGGTCGGCGTATAACAGCGTCGAGATCGACCTGACGCCGTTCGCGCGGTTCGGCGACGACTTGAACGTCATCGCCGTGCGCGTCGATGCGCAGGCGATGGAGGGCTGGTGGTACGAAGGCGCGGGGATCTATCGCCATGCGTGGCTGATCCGCCGTGCGCCGGTGGCGATCGTGACCGACGGCGTGCACTGCGATCCGAGGCGCGCCGTGAATGGCGCGTGGAGCGTGCCGGTCGAAGTGAAGCTCGGCAGCATCGATCGCGCGTCGGTCGGCGTGACGGTGGATGTCGCGCTGGTGGATCCCGAGGGCAAGCGCGTGGCGGGGGCGCAGGTGACCGCGACGGTCCTGCCGTTGGAGCGCGCGACTGCGACGATGACGCTGGCCGTGCCTGCACCGCGCATCTGGTCGATCGAGTCGCCGACGCTCTATACCGTCGTGACGCACGTCCTGCGCGACGGGGCGATCGTCGACGAGCGGCGTATCCCGGTCGGCTTCCGCACGATCCGGTTCGATGCGGACCGCGGCTTCCTGCTCAACGACAAGTCGGTGAAGCTGAAGGGCGTATGCCTGCACCAGGATCACGCCGGGGTCGGGACCGCGATCCCCGATGCGCTGCTGCGCTGGCGGCTGGAGCGGCTGAAGGCGATGGGCTGCAATGCGATCCGCTGTTCGCATAACGCGCCGGCCGCCGAACTGCTCGACCTATGCGACGCGATGGGCTTCGTCGTGATGGACGAGAACCGCCAGTTCAATCCCGCGCCCGATTACATGGCGCAGCTCGAATGGATGGTTCGCCGCGACCGCAACCACCCGAGCGTCATCCTGTGGTCGGTGTTCAACGAGGAGCCGATGCAGGGCACCGAAGCGGGCGTCGAGATGCTGCGGCGGATGGCGCACGCGGCGCATGCGCTCGACGACAGCCGGCCGGTGACGGGCGCGATGAACGGCGCGTTCTTCGATCCGATCAACGTGTCGAGCATTTTCGACGTGGTCGGCTTCAACTATTACCAAGGCGATTACGACCGGTTCCACCAGCTCAACCCGACCAAGCCGATGACGAGCTCGGAGGATACCAGCGCGTATGAAACGCGCGGCGCGTTCGCGAGCGATCCGGCCGCGCATGTCCAGTCGTCCTACGACGTCGAGGCGGCGAGCTGGGGCGATACGCACCGCGCGACGTGGAAGAAGATCGCCGACCGGCCGTTCGTCGCGGGTGGGTTCGTGTGGACCGGGTTCGATTATCACGGCGAGCCGACGCCGCATGAATGGCCGACGATCTCCAGTTTCTTTGGTATTCTCGATCTGTGCGGGTTCCCGAAGACTGCGTTCGACATCCACCGCGCGCACTGGGTGGACGACGTTCCGGTCGTCAGTTTGACGCCGCACTGGACTTGGCCGGGACGCGAGGGGCAGCCGGTCGTCGTGTTGGTGATGAGCAATGCCGAGCGCGTCGAGTTGCGGCTCAACGGGCGGAAGGTCGGCGAGCAGGCGGTCGACCGGATCATGGGCAACGAGTTCAGCGTGCCCTACGCGCCGGGGCGGATCGAAGTTGTCGCGATGCGCGGCGGCAAGATCGTCGCAACAGCCGCGCACGAGACCGTCGGCAAGCCGGTTGCGTTGCGCTTGACCCCGGCACGGACCGTGATGGCGGGCGACGACGAGGATACGCAGCCGGTGACGATCGATGCGATCGATGCCGCCGGGCGTCACGTACCGACCGCGAACCTGCCGACGCAGTTCTCGGTCGATGGCGCGGCGATCATCGGTGTCGGTAATGGCGATCCGAACAGCCACGAACCGGAGAAGGGCAATGCGCGGTCGTTGTTCAACGGGCTGGCGCAGGTCATCGTACAGGCGGGAACAGGCCGAGGGCGGATCGTGATGACCGCGACCGCGCCGGGATTGAAGCCGGCGCGGCTGGTGATCGACCGGGCAGCGATCGTACCGCGCGCGCAAATGGCCGCGACCTATGGTGGGCAGGCGATCCGGGAGTGGCGTCGCTCGCCAGCGTTCGCCCCGCGGCCCGATCCTGCGCTGGCGCCGATCGATGGCGACAATAATAGCTGGGCGTTCGTGCGGAGCGGTACGCCGGTCCAGGCTGCGGCGGAGGGCCGTTGGCGGCTTTACCGGGCAAGCGTGACGCCGTGGCGGCGGATCGGTGCGGAGGGCGGCACGATCCGCTTCGCCGCGATCGCGGGCAAGGCCGAGCTGTGGGTGGATGGCCGGCGGCTTGCGTCGAAGACCGGGGTGGAGGCTGGACCGCTCGAGGCGGCGTTGCCGGCGGGCGGCGGCGTGCGCCAGATCGTGCTGATGGTGGAAGCCGCCGCGGAGGGGGGTTCGGGCATACTTGGCCCGGTGTCGCTGGAACCGCTGGCGCGCTGACGCCGCGATTAACTGAATCCTCCCCCGCCAGGGGGAGGTGGCGCTGGAGGCGACGGAGGGGGAGGACACGCAACAGGCGTTTCCCTTACCTCCCCCTCCGTCTGGCAAGTGCCAGCCACCTCCCCCTGGCGGGGGAGGATCAGTGGGCTAGCGGGTCAGCGTCGTCAGGACCGCGTCGGTCGCCAGCGCGTGAAGCTGGCCGGGTGCGGGGCGGGCGATCGCGCGGATACCGAGCTTTACCAGTGCCGCGTCGTCCGCCAGGGCTAGATCGCTCAGCTGGACGCGCAGTCGCCCGGTGTGGCGGCTGGCGGAGAGGACATTCGTCGCCCCGCCGAGCGCGGTCTCGATTTCGGACGACAGGGCGATCGAGTCCGATACCACGGGCGCGGCAGGCTTGATCGCCACATCACCACCCAACGCCAGCGCGTCGCGGATTTCCATCGAGACGACATCGGCAATCGGCCCGAGCACGACCTGAAGCGCGGAGTTCGACGGGCGCAGGATACCGCGTGCGCCGAGCGCCTTCAGCGCGGCATCGTCGACCGCGGACTGGTCGACCACGATCAGCCGCAACCGCGTCGTGCACGCGCTCACCGTCGTCAAATTCGCCCCGCCGCCGAGCGCCTGCGCGAACGCCGCACCGCGCCCGCCTGCCGCGGGGGTTGCTACTGCCGCGACCGTCTCGGCTTCGCGCCCAGGCGTCGCGAGGTCGAACTTGCGGATGAAGAAGCGGAACAGCCCGTAATACAGCACGAAATACAGCGCGCCGACCGGGAGCAGGACGAGCGGTCGCGTCGCCTTGCCGAAGTTCAGCACGTAATCGAGCAGCCCCGCCGAGAAGCCGAAGCCCATCTTGACGCCGAGCAGATCCATCAGCGCCATCGACAGGCCGGTCAGCACCGCGTGCACCGCGTAGAGCACGGGCGCGAGGAACATGAAGCTGAACTCGATCGGCTCGGTGACGCCGGTCAGCGCCGAGGTGAGCGCAAGGCTGAGCAGCATGCCGCCGACCGCTTTCCGGCGCTCGGGCTTCGCGGAATGGTACATGGCGAGGCATGCGGCGGGCAGGCCGAACATCATCACCGGGAAGAAGCCGGCCATGAAGATTCCCGCCGATGGATCGCCTGCGAAGAAGCGGCGCAGATCGCCCGAGGTGCCGTGGTAATCGCCCGCGACGAACCAGACGATGTTGTTGAGCAAATGATGCAGCCCGGTGACGAGCAGCAGGCGGTTGAGCAACCCGAACACGAACACGCCGATCGCACCGCTACCGGTGATCGCGACGCTCAACTGGTCGACGCCCTGGCTCAGCAGCGAGAAACCGAAGCCGAACACCGCCGCGAGCACGAGACCCGCCACGCCGCTGACGATCGGCACGAACCGTCGACCACCGAAGAAAGCGAGATATTCGGGCAGCTTGATCGTCGAATAGCGATTGTAGAGTGTCCCGCCTGCGAGCCCCGACAGGATGCCGATCGGCACGTCGAGCCGCGCCATCGCTTTGGCCTTCCACGCTGCGATCGCGAGGTCGGCGGAGACGCCGGTGAGCCCTGCCGATACTTCGGGTGCGACGGTGATCAGGACTTTGCCCGCTTCGGTCGCGACCAGGAAGCAGACGACGCCGGCGAGACACGCGGCACCATTGCCATCGCGCGCGAACCCGGTGGCGACGCCGATTGCGAACAATAGGCCGAGGTGCGAGAAGATCGCGTCGCCCGCCGCGCTGATGAAGGCGATGTCGAGCAGGTCGGGCTGGCCGAGGCGGAGCAGCAGGCCTGCGATCGGCAGCACCGCGATCGGCAGCATCAGCGCGCGGCCGAGCGGCTGGAGGGCTTCGAGGATCGATTTCATGCGGTGAACTCCCGGGCGAGCGAGCGGACGTCGGCGGCGGACCCGCATTGCAGCGCGGCGGCGGCATGCGCGCGGCACGCCTCCATCGTCAGCGTCGCGACCAGTGCCTTGATCTCGGGCACCAGCGCGGGTGCGGACGAGAGTTCGGTGACGCCGAGCCCGATCAGGATCGGGACGGCAAGCGGGTCGGAGGCGAGCCCGCCACACACGCCGGTCCAGCGGCCATGCACCGCGCCACCCTTGCAGGTCTGCGCGATCAGCCGGAGGACGGCGGGGTGCAGCCCGTCTATCCCGCTCGCGACGGCCGCGTTGCCGCGGTCCATTGCCAGCGCGTATTGCGTGAGGTCGTTGGTCCCGACCGACAGGAAATCGGCTTCCGCGGCGATCAGGTCGGCAGTAACGGCGGCGGCGGGAGTCTCGATCATCACGCCTACGGGCACGCGGTCGCCATGGCCGATTTCGGCAGCGACGCGGTCGACCACCGTGCGGACGGCGCGCAGTTCGTCGAGGCTCGCGATCATCGGCACCATGATGCGGCATTGCCCGGCGGGCTTTACCGACAGGATCGCACGGACCTGATCCTCCAGGAGCCTCGGGTGCGCGAGGCCGACGCGAATGCCGCGCAGGCCCAGTGCGGGGTTCTCTTCCGGCGCCATCGGCAGATACGGCGCGGGCTTGTCGCCGCCGATGTCGAGCAGGCGGACGATCAGCGGGCGGCCGTCGAGCGCGTCGGCGATCGCCTGGTAATCGGCGCTTTGTTCGGCGACCGTCGGTGCGGCGTCGCGTTCGAGGAACAGGAATTCGGTGCGCAACAGGCCCGAGCCTTCTGCGCCGTTCTCGACCGCGAGATGCGCGTCGCCGAGCGCGCCGAGGTTGGCGAACGCCTCGATCCGGGTGCCGTCGGCCATGAGGCAGGGTTCGCCGGCCCGCGCGAGGGCTTCGGTGCGGCGGACCTGTGCCTGGACGATCCGGACCTGCGTGGCGACGAGCGTGTCGGCGTCCGGATCGATCCGCAACAGGCCTTCGCTGGCGTCGAGGATCACGGGCGTCTCATCGGTGACGGAGTTCAACGGCGCGCCGATCGCGACCAGCGCGGGGAGGCCCATCGTCGCGGCGAGGATCGCGACGTGCGAGGTCGGACCGCCGCGCTCGACGCAAAAGCCGACGATGTTCGCGCGGTCGAGCGACAGGACGTGCGACGGCAGCAGGTCGTCCGCGAGCAGGATCGTGTCGGGCGGGAACGACAGCGGCGTTGTCTCGACGCCGGCGATCAGCGCGAGCAACTGTCGTTCGAGATCGAGCATGTCGTCGGCGCGCTCGGCGAGCCGCGGGTCGGTGCTGGTGCGCAACGCGTCGGCCTGCGGACGGATCGCTGCGCGCCACGCATGACCGGCGCTCTCGCCGCGAGCGATGCCGCCGCGCGTCGCCTCGTGTAGCATGGGGTCGTCGAGCATCGCCGCATGCGCCTCGACGATCGCGCGTTCGGGGCCGGTTGCGGTGCGGGCACGGTCCGCGAAACGGGTCGACAGCGTCGTGACGGCCGCATCGAAGCGAGCCTCCTCGACGGCGATGCCTTCGCCCTGCTCGGGGACGACGATGTCGGCGGGGCGGAACCAGCGGGCGCGGCCGATTGCTAGCCCCGGCGCTGCGGTGACGCCGGTCAGCGCGCCGTCGACTGCGGGGCGGGCTGGCGAGGGGGCGACGGTGGGCGCGCGGACGGGGGCTTCGGCCGGCTCGTCCATGCCGCTCTCGATCAGGTCGCAGATCGCGGCGAGTGCTGAGGCGGCATCGGCACCTGCTGCGGTCACGATGATCGTGTCGTCGTGGCGGATTGCCAGGGCGAGCAGGGCGATCGGGCTGCGGACGTTGGCGGTCTTGTCGCCACATGCGAGCGTCACGTCCGCATCGAAGCGCTTGGCGGTTGCGGCTAGGCGCGCGGCCGGGCGGGCGTGGATACCGTGGGGGAGGGGCACGACGACCGTGCGTGCGTGCGCCGCGCCGTCCTGGCTCGTCTCGCGGCGTGCGACTGCATCGCTGGGTTCGAGCGTCATCAGCGGATCGCCGACCGCGACCAGTTCGCTGGAGACGGCGTGGACGATGCTGAACCGGTCAGGGTTCACGATCACGATCGGCGTGACGACCGCGCGGGCCTCGCGGACCAGCAGGTCTAGGTCGAAGCGGATCAGCGGTGCACCGCGCTCGACCGTGTCGCCGACCGCGACGCACGGGCTGAACCCGCGTCCGCCGAGCGCCACCGTGTCTAGGCCGATGTGGATCAGGATCTCCGCGCCCTCGGGCGTGGCGAGCGTGATCGCATGGCCGCTCGGCAAGAGGGTCAGCACGGTGCCGGCGCAGGGAGCATAGAGACAGTCGCCGGTCGGATCGATCGCGACGCCGTCCCCCAGCATCTTCTCCGAGAACACCGCGTCGGGCACTTCGTCGATCGGCGTTGCCCAGCCCTGCATCGGCGCGGTCAGGAGGATGGAGGCCATGGGTGCGTTCTCGATACAAGAAGGGATGGGCTCGATCCCAAAAAGGGAAGGGCGCAAAAGCAGGGTGGAGGCGGTCAGGCCGCGCTTGCCCCGCCGATCCACGTGCCGACCGGATGCAGGTCGCGGGTGAGCACGACCCAGTCGGCGGTGCGGCCGACCTGCAACGTGCCGCGCTCCTGCGACAGCCCCAGGAACGCCGCCGGATAGGTCGCTGCCATCGCCGCGGCGATCTCGGGTGCGACGCCGAGCCGGTCGACGGTGTTGCGGACCGCGCCCGCCATGTCGAGATCGGAGCCTGCCAGCGTGCCGTCGGCACCGACGCAGCGGCCATTCTCGACATGGATCTCGCGGCCCTGCAGCACGAACGACTTCTCCGCCGCCCCGACGCAGGGCATCGCGTCGGATACCAGCATGAACCGGTCGTGCGGCCGTGCGCGCAACGCGATCCGCAGCACTGCGTCGTCGACATGGAAGCCGTCGACGATGATCCCGCAATACACCGCCTGGTCGTCGAGCACCGCGCCGACCACGCCCGGGGCGCGGTGGACCAGCGGCGACATCGCGTTGAACAGGTGCGTCACGCCGGTGATCCCGGCGGCCATCCCGGCACTCGCAGTGGCGTGATCCGCGTCGCTATGGCCGATGCTGATGAGCACGCCTGCCGCGGTCAGCGTCGCGATCTGTGCCGCGGTCACGCGCTCGGGCGCGAGCGTCACCATGACGCGGCCGAGACGGGGGCGGGTCAGCAGCGCGAGCAGCTCGTCGTCGAGATCCTGGAAGCGCGTCGGGTCGTGGATGCCCTTGCGCGCCGGGCTGATCACGGGCCCTTCGATATGGATGCCGAGCACGCCGGGGACGCCTGCGAGGATCGCCGCGTCGACTGCGTCGAGCGCGAGGGCGATCACGTCGGGCGTGTCGCTGATCAGCGTCGGCAGGAACGCGGTGGTGCCGAACGGCCGGTGCGCTGCGCCGATCGCGGCGATGCCCTCGACCGTGGGCGTATCGTTGAACAGCACGCCGCCGCCGCCATTGACCTGCGTATCGACGAAGCCCGGCATCAGCCAGCCGCCGTCGAGATCGATCGCGTGATCCGCGGTTAGATCGGAGGCCGCGTCGCCGATCCGGGCGATGCGACCGTCTTCGACAACGATCGTCGCGTCGTTCAGGACGCCCGCGGGGGTGACCACATGGCCATTCGAAAACCGGAAGATCGTCATAACGTGCGCGTCACCTTGCTGAGATGCGACGGTGCGTCGGGGTTGAACCCGCGAGCAAGCGAGAGGGCGTTGACCATGCGATAAAAGCTTTGGATCATCAGGATCGGCTCGATCGCCGGATGCGCTTTCAACGCGGGCAGGACGCCGTCGTCGCTGCTGCCGTCGAGCCCGGCATCGGCGAGCAACACGCCTGAGCCACGCTCGGCGAACTCGCGCGCCGCATCGCGCACGCCGTCACCGGCCGCGTCGGAGGTCGCGAGCGCCAGCAACGGGAAGCCGTCCTCGACCAACTGCATCGGACCGTGGCGGACCTCGGCGGAGCTGAACGATTCGGCATGCAGCGCGCAGGTTTCCTTCATCTTCAGCGCCGCCTCGTTAGCGATGCCAAAGCCCATGCCGCGCGCGATCACGAACAGATTGGTCGCGGTGCGCAGCGGTGTGACGGCGGCCGACCAGTCGAGTGCCCAGGCGCGTGCGAGGTCGGCGGGGAGGGCTGCAACGGCGCTACGCAATGCGTCGTCGTCGGCCCATTCGGCGGTCAGCGCGGCGAAGGCGGCGAGCGAGCAGATGTAGGATTTGGTCGCTGCAACCGACTTTTCCGGTCCGGCGCACAGCGGGATCAGCGTGTCGGCGGTCTCTGCGAGCGGCGAGGTCTCGTCGTTGACGAACGCGACGACATGCGCGCCGGCAGCCTTCTGCGCGGCGACCGCGGCGAGCAGGTCTGGGCTGCGACCGCTCTGCGACACCGCGATGCACAGCGTGTTCCGCGCGCCGAGCGGTGCGTCGTAGATCGACACGACCGAGGGCGCCGCGGCGGCGACCGGTATGCCGGTCTTCGTCCAGATCAGATACTTGCCGTACACCGCCGAGTGATCCGAGGAACCGCGCGCGCAGGTCACGACAACCGCGGGCGGGGCGCTACGAAGACGCGCACCGAGCGCCGCGAACGCCGCGGCGTTGGTCGCGAGCATCCGCGCGACGGCCTCGGACGATTCCGCAGCCTCGCGGAACATCAGCGTTGCCGTTTCCACAATCGGCGGGGGTGTTAGCGGAGGCGGGGTGGCGTCGTGCATGGCGGCTCGCTTCGATTGGCGTTCGGCGAGGAGCGAGAGGCCCCCCGACCCAGACCGGTTTGAGTAAGTTATGGATTGGTATTATTCAAGCGCCGGATGTCCGGCCACCATGTTCGCCAGTCGCTCTACCGCGTCCCGGTTCGTGGCTGCGCGTCCCGGCGAGGCGAAGCCGAAGCGTAGTTCGGCTACATCGGCGGCGGTCGTCATGGGCGCGCGACACGAGGCGTGGACTTCGCGGACACCGGTCGCGAGGATCGTGGGCAAGGTCTCCGGCGAGACCCCGCTTCCCGCGAGCACGATGATGCGACCGGCGGCTTGTCGGTGCAATGCCGCCAGCATTTCTACCCCGTCGATCGCCTTCGGGGCGCCGCCCGAGGTCAGGATCCGGTCGAAGCCGAGCGTGACGGCGGACTCGAGCGCGTCGGGCATGGTGCGGCACAGATCGAAGGCGCGGTGCAGCGTCAGCGAGAGTGGGCGTCCGCGAGCATCGCCCAACGACTTGGTGTGTGCGACCAAAGCGGCAAGCGCGGGCAGGTCGAGCCGGTGGTCGGCGTCGAGCGCACCGATGACGATTCCCGCCAATCCGGCTTCGGCTGCCGTGCGAATGTCGTCCGCGATCAGCGCCTGCTCGCGCGGGGTATAGACGAAGCCGCCTTCACGTGGCCGGGCCAGGAGATGGACGGGTACGCCGGAGGACTCCGCCGCCGCCGCCGCGGCCCTGATCAGCGACGCTGGCGGGGTGAGCCCACCGACGCTGAGCGCCGCGCACAGTTCGATGCGGTCCGCACCGCCGGCAATCGCCGCGTCGATACCGTGCAGGTCCTCGACGCAGACCTCGAGCATCGTTCGGTTACCACGATCCACGTCTTCCGCGACGCTCACGCCTGGAACAGCGACCGCGCCTTCAGCACCGTCGTCTTGCCGCGCACGTCGGTGACTGCATAGGTAAAGCCCGGCAGCAGGCAGAACGCGCCGACATTGCCCTTCGTGTCGAGCGCGAGGAAGCCGACCTGGACGCCGCGGATCGCGTCGCCGCGCAGCTTGGCGATATGCCGGACGACCTCTTCGCACGCCTGTTGCGGCGACGACCCGCCGCGCATCGACGCGACGACGCGTGCCGAGCCAGCGACGCGGGTCACTTCCTCGCCCAGTCCGGTCGAGGTGGCACCGCCGACACCAGCCTCGACGTACAGCCCCGACCCGACCTGCGGCGAATCGCCGACCCGGCCGCGCATCTTGAACGCCATGCCGGAGGTCGTGCAGGCACCCGCCATCCGCCCGTCGGCCGTGCGCGCGAGCAGGCCGATCGTGTCATGATCCAGCGCGCCGCCGGGCGTGCGCGTGATGCGGTTCTCGCTATTGGCTTCGGGTTGGTATTTCGCGGTCTTCAGCCAGTCGCGCCATGCCCTTTCCGATTCCGGGGTGAGCAGCGACTGTTGTGGGAAACCCTGGTCGCGCGCGAACCGCGTCGCGCCCTCGCCGACGAGAAAGGTATGCGGCGTCCGCTCCATCACGCGACGCGCGACGGAGATCGCATGCACCGTGTTCTCCAGCGCGGCGACGGCCCCGACGCCGCCGACATCGTCCATGATGACCGCGTCGAGCGTGACGTGGCCGTCGCGGTCGGGATAGCCGGAATAGCCGACGCTGTGGTTGGTCGGATCCGCCTCGGGCACCATCGCGCCGGCTTCGACCGCGTCGATCAGGGAGCCGCCCTTGGCGAGTTCCGCGAAGGCCACCGCGTTGGCGGCGGCGCCGAAGTCCCAGGTCGACAGGACCATGGCACCGGTCGCCGAAGCGTCCTTCGCGGCACCCGATCGGGCAGAGGCCCGAGTCGCTACGAATGGTATCATGCCCAGGCCGCCCAAGCCGGCGAGCAACGACCGTCGCGTGTTCTCCATCAGATCCCCCTTGCGTTCTTGTGTGCACGCTATCGCAACGAGATGGCGACCGCCAGTAGTGACGCCGATTTGCAACATTCCAACGCAAATGTTCTACACCGGTATTGCTTCGGCATTGACTGGCGGCGCGTTTTGACGAAACCAGTACGGGCAACCGGTATAGCGCTATCACGCAACCGGGCTTTTTTAGGGGTAGGTATGAACTTCGGCCATTCTGTTTCGCGGATCGCGCTCGTCGGATCTCTCGTGTTTTCCGCTACCACGGCATTCGCACAGGACGTGCCCGCGCAGGCCGTGACGCCCGCCCAGGCTGCCGCGAGCACGCCCGCCGAAGCCAAGGTCGAGGCGGATGCCACCACCGCAACCACCGCCGTCGATCGCGACGCGCCGAAGGACGATACGATCGTCGTTACGGGATCGCGCATCCAGCGTCCGAACATGACGTCAGCGGCCCCGATCACGTCGGTCACCGCGCAGGACATTCGCGCCCAGGCTGCGGTCAACGTCGAGGACGTGCTGAACCGCCTGCCGCAGATCGCGCCGGATAGCCAGCAGACCTATAACGACTCCGACGGTCGCCAGCGCATCAAGCTGCGCAGCCTCGGGTTCGAGCGCACGCTGGTCCTGATCGACGGCAAGCGCCTCGGCACGCAGAACGGCCAGGACGTCGGCATCATCCCGCCGTCGCTGCTCGAGCGGGTCGACGTGCTGACCGGTGGCGCCTCGTCGGTCTACGGATCGGACGCGGTTGCGGGTGTCGTCAACTTCGTCCTGAAAAAGGATTTCGAAGGCATCCAGCTCGACGGCAACTATAATTTCTACAACCACAACAACAAGGACACCGTCGTGTCGTCGCTGGCGCGTTCGTCGGGCTTCAGCAGCCCGCGCGGCCTGACCAACGACGGCGGTCGTGCCGACGTCACGCTGACCGCGGGCAAGAAGCTGTTCGACGGCGCACTGCGGATCAACGGCTTCGTCAACTACAAGCATACCGACGAAGTGTTGTTGTCGGCGCGCTCGAACTCGGGCTGCTATCTAACGCAGACCAGCCTGAACGCGCCGCTGTCGTGCGGCCTGACCCCGAGCAGCTCGACGAGCGGGCTCATCACGCCGCTCAGCGGTGCGAACGCCAACGCGCAGCTCGTCAACAACCCGAACGGCACGCGTACTTTCGTGCCGTTCGGTCCGGGTGCCGGCAACGCCTCGAACTATTTCAGCAACTATGCGTATCAGCGCCCATCCGAGCGCGTGAACGCCGGCGGCTTCGTCAGCCTCGACATCGCACCCGACGCCGAGCTCTATGCGTCGGGGATCTGGTTCCGCGACAAGTCGTACAACAACTACCCGGCGATCGCCGGCGGTAGCGTGCAGGTGAACTGCAACAACCCGTTCCTGTCGGCGTCGCAGGCAACCGCGATCTGCGGTGCTGCGGCTGGCACGGTAGCGACGGCACCGATCGATCTTCGCTATCGTCTTGGTGAGGGCAACGATCAGCCCGACGCGTATTTGAACACCGGCGTTCGCCTGACCGGCGGCGTCCGCGGCAAGGTCGGCAGCGCGTGGACGTATGACGTCGGCGGCGTCTATGCCCGCAACCACCAGGATTACACGCCGAGCTTCGTCAACGCGACCAACCTGCGGAACTCGATCAACGTCGGTGGCACGCGCGCCGCACCGACCTGCGCGACGACCACGGATCCCGCCTGCGTTCCCTTCGACGCGTTCAGCGCTGGCAATACCAACCCGGCGCTGATCGACTATCTGTATGACCAGGGCACGGCGGCAACCACCGGTACGCTGTACGACGTTCAGGCCAACGTCACCGGCGATCTCGGCAAATACGGCATCACCTCGCCGTTCGCCGAGCAGGGCGTCGCGATCGCGCTGGGTACGGAATATCGCAAGGATACGCTGAAATCGACCGCCGACAGCGTGTATCGTGCAGGCCTCGGCGGCACCGACAGCTACCTGAAGCAGGACGTCTGGGAGGCCAATATCGAGGTCCAGGCGCCGCTGGTCGAGCACAAGCGCTTCGCCGACCTGTTGCAGGTGAACGGCGGCTACCGCGTGTCGAAGTACAGCAGCAACCCGAGCACGTTCAACACCTGGAAGGTCGAGGGCATCTACGCCCCCGTCAGCGATCTGACGTTCCGCGCCTCGTTCAACAAGGCGCAGCGCGCGCCGACGGTGACCGAAATCCGCCAGGCGACCAACGTCGATTTCGCGTCGGGCGGCGCAGGCACGTTCAACGATTTCTGCGCACCGACCGTCGTCAACGGCGCCAATGGCGTGACCTACGGCGCGCCGATCGCGTCGCGCGAAGTGTGCCGTGCAACCGGCCTGTCGGATGCGCTTTACGGCAGCCAGACCTTGCTGTGCAGCAACGGCACCGCGCCGAACGGCTCGGCGGCATGCACCGTGCGCTCGGGCGGCTACACCGCCGATCCGGAGACCGCTTACACGCAGACCTATGGCCTGATCGTGAAGCCGCGGTTCGTGCGGGGGCTGGTGTTCTCGGTCGATCGCTACCAGATCAAGATCAACGATTCGCTCGGCTATAACGACTTCAGCTATTACACCGATGGCTGTCAGCGTTCGAACGGCGACGCGTTCTTCTGCCAGGGCATCGTCCGCAATCCCGGCACCGGTACGCTGTATTCGACGGCCGGCAGCAATCCATCGACTGGTTTCATTCGCCAAGGCACGACGAACTACTACACGTCGATCGCGCGCGGCTATGATTTCCAGGCGCAGTACACGCTCGACCTTGCCGGCGCCGGCAAGATCGATTGGAATTTCAACGGGTCGCTGGCGACCTTCGCAGGGGGCCAGGACTCGCCGGTCCAGCCGGAGCGTAACTGCGCCGGATACTATGGTAATGGCTGCGGACAGCTGCTCCCGAAATGGTCGCACGGCCTGCGCGCGACCTACACCACGCTCGACCGCGGCTTCAGCGCCTCGTTCAACTGGCGCTATGTCGGCTCGCTGACCAATGCCGACAATTCGGGCGACGAGGCGATCGGTGGCACGGACGCGCGCGCGCGGACCAGCTACTACCGGGTTTCGCCGAAGAGCTACTTCGACCTCGCGCTCAACTTCGCGATCGACAAGCAGTTCTCGCTGCGCCTGATCGCGAACAACCTGCTCGACAAGAGCGCGCCGATCGTTCCGGACTCGTACAACGTCGCCCTCGCGCGCACGAACACGATCCCGCAGCGCTACGACTCGCTGGGCCGCAACCTGGCGGTGGGTGCGACCGTCCGGTTCTGATCCAACTCTGGCTCGCGTCAGTCGACGCGAGCCAATGGGGCCGAATGAAGATCCTCCGTGCCCTGGGGCGCGGAGGATTTTTCATGTCGGGGATGCGGGGGGTGGAGCTCGAGCGCTACCGAACGATGCCATGCAGGTGGCGGCGGCGACATCGTTTATCGAAAGTCGGAAATGGTGCCGGTTGCAGGAATCGAACCCGCGACATCCAGTTTACAAAACTGGCGCTCTACCAACTGAGCTAAACCGGCCCTTGCGTCGGGCGCTGCCCGGTGCGTCGCGACCCCATGCTTCAAGATACGCCGAAGGTCCAGCCCTCGGTTTGCGCGATATGCGATGTCATCGCTGCCGGGTGCCAGAGTTCGGGGCGATCGGCATTGGCGCGGAGCCAGGCGGCGGTGAGGATCGCGTCGGTGGCGTGGTCGTCGTAGCGCGCAAGCGGTGCGTGCGGGTCGCTGCCGATCGCGGCCAGCGCCACGTCGAGCGCTTCGGCATCGCGGATTTTGCTGAGCCCCTTGCGGATGCCGGCGGCGCGTGCGGCGATCGTGGTGTAGATCTCGACGATCAGCGGACCTTGTGACGGCACCGGATCGAACGGCCAGACCGGTACGTGGCCGGCCAGCCTGTGTAGCACGCGCATCCCGGTCAGGCTCGACTTGCCGACCTGCGCCGCGCCAACGAGATTGAGGTTGCTGGTCGGGCTCAGCCCTTGCCGCCGCTGTGCCTCCTCGGTCACGCGGAGACGGCCGGACCCTTCGAAGAATTCGCCCTTGCGCCCGCCGTGGCGACGCAGATGCCGCGCGACCTCGTCATGATCGACGAAGCTGCTGGCCCCCAGATGCGGATCGTCCGCGCAGATCCGTTCGACCAACGCCCACAGCGTGCGCGCATCTGACGGACTCTCTGCCCAGCCGGGAAAGAAGGCGTCCTGGTCGATGAACGGAAGCGATGGCCCGAGATCGAGCCCGACCAGCGTATCCGGTGGCATCGCGTTCGCCAGCCAATCGAGCGCGGCGGTGCGCGACCAGCCGCCCTCGGCTGCGATCAGCGTCGGTGCAGCGACCCCTCGCGCGCAGATCGCGACGGCGATCCCCGATTGCCGGGGACCGACTGCGCCCGACCAGTCGATCGCGGCGAAATGGCCGAAGCGGTCAGGGGCGATCGCCATACGCCTTCCGCTGCTTGGCCGATGCCTGATCCCACCATGCGCGGCCGATCACGCGGGCAACGCGCTCGGGATCATGTGCGCCGTAGCGGACCAGCAGGCCGGGCCAGATCTCGTAATGCGCCGTCTGCCAGAAACTGTCGGGATCGGTCGCGATCAGGACGACCTTCTCGTCATGCGGGCTGCAAACGTGGAAGCTGCCATCGACATGGCCGGCGCTGACGAACATCTTGCCGCGCGTCTTTATCGCGGGCTGGCCGTACGAGGTCGACGCCTCGGTCTCGGGCAGCGACAGCGCATACTGCGCGACCGCAGCCCAATCCTTCACGAGCGCTTTTCCGCGCGCAGGCCGTCCCAATAGGCAAGCCGTTCCGCCAGGCGTTTCTCGAACCCGCGTTCGGTCGGCGTATAGAAGGTCTGTGCGCTCATCTCGTCGGGCCAGTAATCCGAGCCGGAGAACGCATCCTCCGCGTCGTGATCATACGCATAGCCCTTGCCGTAGCCGATATCGCGCATGAGCTTGGTCGGCGCGTTGCGGATCGACGCGGGGGGCATCAGCGATCCCGTCTCGCGTGCCGATTTCCAGGCGGCCTTCTGCGCCTTGTAGACCGCGTTCGATTTGGGCGCGGTCGCCAGATAGACGCACGCCTGCGCGATCGCGAGTTCGCCTTCGGGGCTGCCGAGGAAGTCGTACGTGTTCTTGGCGGCGATGCACTGGACCAGCGCCTGTGGGTCGGCGAGGCCGATATCCTCGACCGCGGCGCGCGTCAGGCGGCGGAGCAGGAACAGCGGTTCCTCGCCCGCGGTCAGCATCCTCGCGAGATAATAGAGCGCGGCCTGCGGGTCCGACCCGCGGATCGATTTGTGGAGCGCGGAGATGAGGTTGTAATGCCCCTCGCGATCCTTGTCGTACACCGCGACGCGGCGTTGCAGGAAGTTCGACAGCCCGGCGGGATCGAGCGGTTCGGGCAGGTTGACCGAGAACAGCGTCTCCGCCTGGTTCAGCAGGAAGCGGCCGTCGCCATCGGCGCTGGCGATCAGCGCATCCTTGGCGGGCGGGGTGAGGGGCAGGGGGCGCTCCATCTCCGTTTCGGCTCGGTCGAGCAACTGTTCAAGCGCACCGCGGCCGAGGCGTTCGAGGATCAAAACCTGCGCGCGGCTGAGCAGTGCGGCGTTGAGTTCGAACGACGGGTTCTCGGTGGTCGCGCCGACCAACGTGACCGTGCCGTCTTCGACATAGGGCAGGAAGCCGTCCTGCTGCGCGCGGTTGAAGCGGTGGATCTCGTCCACGAACAACAAGGTGCGCTTGCCGATCTTGGCGTGCTCGCGCGCCTCGGCGAAGGATTTCTTCAGGTCCGCCACGCCGGAGAACACCGCCGAGATCGCGACGAACCGCAGGTCGACCGCGTCGGCGAGCAGCCGCGCGATCGTCGTCTTGCCGGTGCCGGGCGGGCCCCACAGGATGATCGAGGACAGCCGTCCTGCCGACACCATCCGCCCGATCGCGCCTTCGGGGCCGGTGATGGGATCCTGCCCGACCACCTCGCTCAACGTGCGCGGACGCAGGCGGTCGGCGAGCGGCGCGTTTTCGGGATGCGTTTCGATGGGGGCGGCGGGTTCGAAGCCCGCGAAGAGGTCGGCCATCGAGGGAAGATAGGGGCCGGGGGCCGGTTTGCCCATCCGTCTGCCATCCGAGCGTAATCGTCCCCCTCCCCCGTATCGTCATCCCCGCGGAGGCGGGGATCCATACTGGCTGACGGCATGCATGTTCGCTCAGTTCGAGGGTCTGGGTCCCCGCCTCCGCGGGGATGACAGGGGAAGGAGACATAAAAATTACCGCGTACCTCTTGAACCGGAAACAGTCTGCGATATATCGCAACTTATGAATGAAGATATATCGGAGAACACTCAAATGCGTTTTGGTATGGGATATGGAGCCTGGACCGGTGGCCCGCGGGCTGATGGCGAAGGCCGGGGTCGGCCGGGTCACGAAGGTCATGGTCGACATGGACACGGACGCGGCGGCCCTGGTGGTCGGCGGCGGCTGTTCGATGGCGGCGAGCTGAAGCTCGTGATGCTGAAGCTGATCGCGGATGCGCCGCGACACGGCTACGACCTGATCCGCGAGATCGAGGGGCTGACCGGGGGTGGCTATGCGCCGAGCCCGGGCGTCGTCTACCCGACGCTTAGCATGCTCGACGAGATGGGGCTGATCGAGGAGCAGCAGTCGGAAGGCGCGAAGAAGCGCTTTGCGGCCAGCGACGAGGGCCGAGCGCATCTCGCCGAGAATGCGGCCGTGGTGGACGGCCTGTTCGCGCGGCTGGCGGCGGTCGGGGCGGAGTCCGAGCGGACCGATGGTGCGCCGATTCGGCGGGCGATGGGTAATCTGCGGCAGGTGCTCCAGCACCGGCTGATGCGCGAGGACGTCAACGAGGATACGCTGCACGAAGTCGCGGCATTGCTCGACGAAGCCGCACAGAAGATCGAGCGGCTCAAGTGAGCGTCTCGGTCGCACGCGTGCCGACGCATTCGGCGAGCAAGTATCTCCAGCAGCTGGCCAAACACTGGAGCCACAAGATGGAGGTCACCTTCTCGGAGGAAGAGGGCCGCATCGCCTTCCCGAACAGTGCCGTGCTGGAGATGCGCGCGGACAGCGAATCGCTCGATGTCGGGCTGACGGTACCGGAGGGCGGGGACGTCGACCGGATGCGGGAAGTGGTTTCCAGCCACCTCGACCGCTTCGCCTTCCGCGAGGCGCCGCTGACGTTCGACTGGGTTACGGCGCCCTAGGCATAGTGCAACCTGCTCCCCTCCCTGAAAGGGAGGGGCTGGGGGTGGGTAGGCCGGTTTGAGCCATCTACCCCTGAACATGCGGAAGCCGACCCACCCCCAACCCCTCCCCTCCAGGGAGGGGAGCAGGTCAGGGCATCACTTACCCCGCCGCGCCATCACCGCGAGATACGTATCCAGCACGGTCTGGTTGATCGTATCCCACAGATACCCGGCAGCCTTGTCATGCCCGGCCCACCCCATGGTCTCGCGCAGGCCCGGCTTCGACACGATCCGCCCGATCGCATCCGCGTACCCGGCAATATCCGTTGGCGGCACTAGAAACCCCGTCACGCCATCATCCACCAGTCCGACAGCGCCCGACGCGCGGGCGGCAACGACGGGCACACCTGCCGCCATCGCCTCCAGCGTCACGTTGCCGAACGTCTCGGTCACGCTCGGATTGAAGAATACGTCCATCGACGCGACCGCGCGGCCGAGATCGTCGCCTGACTGGAACCCCGCGAACACCGCGCCCGGGACGCGGCTCGCAAACCACTCGCGCGCGGGGCCCTCGCCGATCACCAGCACCTTGTGCGGCACGCCGCGCTGTTCCAGCTCGCGGATCACGTCGGCGAAGACGTCGAGCCCCTTTTCCTTCACCAGTCGCCCGAGAAACCCAACTGCGACCTCGCCGTCGGCAATCCCGCGCGCGCGGCGCCACTCAAGATCCCGGCGTGTCGGCGTGAAGCGATCGTGGTTCACGCCGCGCGACCAGATCGCGGTCGGCGTCGTCACGCCCCAGTCGCGCACGATCTCCGCCATGCCGCGTCCCGGCACCAGCACCTCGTCCACGCGGTTGTAGAAGCGCTTGAGGATCTTAACCATCACGGGCTCGAAGAACGCCATCTTGTAATAGCGAAAATATGTCTCGAACCGCGTGTGCAGCGACGCGACCGTCGCGATGCCGTTGCGCCGGCCATAGCTGATCGCGCGATGCCCCAGGAAATCGGGCGCCGACACGTGGACGATGTTCGGTGCGAACGCATCGAGGTCGCGGCGGATTGCGGCAGGCAGCCCACGCGCCATCTTGTATTCGCCACGCCCGGCCGGCAGCGGCAGCGACGGCACCGCGACCAGATCGCCGGTCGGCGGGAAGGCCGGCCTGGCGTTCGTCGGCGAATAGACACGCACCGTCACGCCCTTCGACAGCAGATGGCCGACGAGCAGATTCAGCGCCTGGTTTGCGCCATCGCGTACGTAATTATAGTTGCCGCTGAACAGGGCGATGCGCAGGTCGGTGGCGTGCATCGTCGCGCGGATAACGCCGTGTGCCGTCAAGCGCCACTAAATCCGCAACACAGGACGGCCGCCAGCCATTGATGTTCCCGTATCGTTCTCGTACATCACTCGGATGGCGAAACCCCAGAAGCGTTATGTGTGTCAGGCCTGCGGATCGGTGTCGCACCGCTGGGCGGGGCAGTGCGCCGATTGCAGCGAGTGGAACACGCTGGTCGAGGAGGCGAACACCGCCGCTACGCCGTTCCATTCCAAGCATAATCTCCAGACCGGCGGGCGCGCGATCCAGCTTGTCGGGCTCGATGCGGAGATCAAGCTGCCCGACCGGATGGCGACGGGTATCGCCGAACTCGACCGCGCACTGGGGGGCGGGTTCGTCGAGGGCTCGGCGACGCTGATCGGTGGCGATCCGGGGATCGGCAAGTCGACGCTGTTGTTGCAGGCGGCTGCGAAGATGGCGCTCGCCGGCCAGTCGGTCGCGTACGTTTCTGGCGAGGAAGCGGCGGATCAGGTGCGTCTGCGCGCGCGACGGCTCGGGCTCGGCAATGCGCCGGTGCAGCTCGCGGCGGCGACCTCGACACGCGACATCCTGACGACGTTGCAGACGCGGCCGCCCGCGATGCTGGTGATCGATTCGATCCAGACGATGCACTCCGACCTGATCGAGGGCGCGCCGGGGACAGTGAGCCAAGTGCGCGCGTCGGCGCAGGAGCTGATCCGGTTCGCTAAGGAGCGCGGGACGGCCGTGGTGCTGGTCGGGCACGTGACGAAGGACGGATCGATCGCCGGCCCGCGCGTGCTGGAGCACATGGTCGATACGGTGCTGTCGTTCGAGGGCGAGCGCAGCCATCAATACCGCATCCTCCGCGCGATCAAGAACCGCTTCGGCGGGACCGACGAGATCGGCGTGTTCTCGATGCAGACCGAAGGGCTGGCAGAGGTCGGCAATCCGTCGTCGCTGTTCCTGACGCACCGCGACGATGCGATGACGGGGGCGACGGTATTTCCGGCGCTGGAGGGGACTCGGCCGGTGCTGGTGGAGATTCAGGCGCTGACAGTCCGATTGGCTTCAGGGGCAACACCACGGCGCGCGGTGGTCGGCTGGGATTCGGGACGTCTTGCGATGATTCTGGCGGTGCTGGAGGCGCGGTGTGGGCTGAGCTTCTCCAATGCCGAAGTGTATCTCAACATCGCGGGCGGCTACCGCGTGCAGGATCCGGCGGCGGATCTGGCGGTGGCGGCTGCACTCATCTCAGCGATGTCGGAGCGGCCCGTGCCGGTCGACGCGGTTGCGTTCGGCGAGGTCGCGCTGTCTGGAGAGATCCGCCCGGTCGCGCATGGGCCGCTTCGATTGAAGGAGGCGAGCAAGCTCGGCTTCGAACGCGCCTTGGTGCCGGCGTCGATGACGGGGGAGAAGAGCGGGATGAAGCTGTCGGGGTTCAAGACGCTGGCGTCGTTTGTCGACCACATGATGGGGCGGGGGTAACCCACTCTAGGAAGGCAGCTTGTTTCCCCGCGAAGGCGGGGACCCAGACTGGGCTCCCGCCTTCGCGGGAGAACAAGGCAGCGTTAGTGACGGTGTTGGGTCAGTACCTTTACGACGGGGATAGCTCCGGTTCGTCATCAACGTTCCTAGTCACCACCCCGGCGGAGGCCGGAGCCCAATTGGGAAACGCTGCTGGCGACCGCTGCGCTTCGTTATCACGACCTCTCCAATTGGGCCCCGGCCTCCGCCGGGGTGGTGTAGTGAGGACCGTTGTCGGTCATCGGTCGATTGAGCTGCACACGACGTCATCGTGGCGGGCAGGTTCGGCCAAGCGGCGAACGCATGGCCTCTCGCGACAGCCATGCTATGGCCGCCCGCATGGCGAACACGAAAAGCAATACCGGTACCGTCGAGGTCGATGGCACCCGATACGACTGGCACCTTCAGCGCGAACCGCAACACACGGATGCCGAAGGCTGGAAGGGCATGACGATCTCGCTGTTGCAGGACGATGCCCAGCGCGAAGCCCTGCTCGAGTTCCCGGCGCCGAAACGCCTGTTGAAGGGCTTGCCGCGCGGGCGGCTCCAGATCGACGACGCGACGATCGCTCGCGGTGTGCGGGCGGCGTTGGCCGCGGGATGGGAGCCGATGTCGCGCGGCAAGCCGATGGTCTTCACGGTGGATTCCGAAGGAAATTGAACCGTGGATCGGCGTGAAACCCCGACCCCGACGGACGCACGCACGCGGATGCAACCCCATACCGACGTGGAAACCGCGCTGCTGGGACCGATCCTGCCCGATCGAGAGTGCGGAGATTGCACCGCGTGCTGCACCGAACTGACCGTGGACACCCCCGAGTTCGCCAAGCCCGCGGGAACGCCGTGCATCCACCTCTCCAATAAGGGGTGCGGAATCCACGCCGTCCGCCCGCGCATCTGCCGGACCTGGTTTTGCGCCTGGCGCCGGGTCGCGAGCCTGCCCGACGAGGCACGGCCCGACCGGTCCGGGCTTCTCGTGTCGCTCAATTTCGTCAAGGAACCGCAGAACTGCCTCGAAGGCGTCTCGATCAATGTCCGCGTCCTCGCCGGCAGCGACGCGATCGCGAACGGCATGGCGGCCGCGGTGCTCGACAGCGTGTGCGACCAGCTGGTCCCGGTCTGGTTCAGCGACGGGTCGAAGAAAATGCTGATGCATCCCGACACCGACGTCGCCCGCTTCGTCCTCTCGGGCGAGGCTGCACCCGCGCATCTGCAGGACGAAGTCGCCGCGTGGCGGGAGCGCTACGGTGTGTTCGGTTTGAACCACTAGAGCGCGTCGGTCGCCGCGCGCACTAGCGGTTCGCGCCGAGCGTCCCTATTCCAGAGACCATGAACCTCACCGCCCTAGACATCGTCGTCCTGATCGCCGTCGCCGGGTCCGCGGTGCTGGGGCTCGTGCGCGGGTTCGTCACCGAAGTGCTGTCGATGTTCGCCTGGGTGGCGATGGTGGCGATGTTGAAGCTGTTCCACATCCCGCTCGCCGCCGCGCTGTCGCCTATGGTCGGCACCGTCGGTGGCGCCGCGGTGCTCGCTTTCGCGATCATCACCGGGGTCACGTATATCGGCGGGCGGCTGGTCGCCAACGCGATCGGGGCGCGGACGCGGACGTCGATCTTGGGGCCAGTCGACCGGGCGCTCGGCTTCGGGTTCGGCGCCTTGAAGGGGCTTATCCTTGCGAGCCTCGTTTTCCTGCTCGCGACGCTCGTCATGGACACGATGAGCGGCGGCCCGTCGCGGCGGCCGGGCTGGATGACGACGTCACGGACCTATCCGCTGCTCAACGCGACCAGTGCGGGGATCGCCGATTTCGTCGACCGCCGCCGCCGCGGCAAACCCGTCTTCGGCGCGACTACGCCGCCTTCCAAATCCGATAACGCAAGCGAACCGAAGCCATGAGCGCGCCCCTTTACAATGCCGAGATCTTACGCCTCGCCGCGACGATCCCGCATCACGAACGCCTGCTTGAGCCGATGGCGACCGCAGAGCGACGCTCGCCGATCTGCGGCAGCCGTGTGACGATCGACGTCGCGGTCGACGACGAGGGCAAGGTCAGCGAGGTCGGCCTGCTGGTCCGCGCCTGCGCGCTAGGCCAGGCATCGTCGTCGCTGCTGGCGTCGAACATCCTCGGCCGCACCCCCGCCGAACTCGCCGCCGTACGCGATGCTTTGACGGCATGGCTTGCGCGCGAGGGCGACGCGCCCGATTGGCCGGGGATGGACGTCTTCACCCCCGCGCTCGACTATACCGCGCGCCATCCCTCGATCCGGCTCGCGTTCGAAGCCGCGGCCGAGGCTGCCGACACCGCTGCAAAGGCGAAAGTCTGATGGCGGAGGGGACGGCACCGTCGCTGCTCCGCGACGGCGTCGTATTGCTCGGGTTCGGGCTAATGTTCGTGCTGCTGTTCCGCCGGCTCGGCCTCGGTGCGACGCTGGGGTATCTGGTCGCGGGTGCGGTCGTCGGGCCGCATGTGCTCGGCCTGGTCGGCGATGCTGAGTCGAAGCTCGGGTTCGCCGAACTCGGCATTACGCTGCTGCTGTTCATCGTCGGTCTCGAACTGAATCCGTCGCGGCTTTGGAAGATGAAGGAGGAGATCTTCGGTCTCGGCCTGCTCCAGGTCGCGATCTGCGGCCTCGCGATCACCGGGATCGTCTGGGTCGGTGCGAAGTTCTCGCTCCCCGCGGCGCTCGCGCTCGGCCTGCCGCTGGCGCTGTCGTCGACTGCGCAGGTGCTGCCGATGCTCCGCTCGTCGGGGCGGATGAAGACCCCGTTCGGTGAGCGGGCCTTCTCGATCCTGCTGTTCCAGGACCTCTCGATCGTCCCGCTCATCACGATCGTGGCAGCGATGAGCCGCAACCCCGCCGATGCGAATGCGCCCCCCGGCTGGCTGCTCGCGATCTACACCGTGCTCGCGGTCGTCGGCCTCGTCGTCGCGGGACGCTTCCTGCTGCGGCCGTTCTTCCGGCTGATCGGCAATCTCGGCGAGCGCGAGATGTTCGTGTTCGCGGGGCTGTTCACGGTCATCGCCAGCGCCGCGATCATGGAATGGCTCGGGCTGTCGACCGCGCTCGGGGCGTTCATCGCCGGCGTGATGCTCGCGGACAGTCCGTATCGCCACGAGCTCGAAGCCGATGTCGAGCCGTTCCGATCGATCCTGCTCGGGTTGTTTTTTCTCGCGGTCGGGATGGTGCTCGATCTCAACGCGATCGCCGAACGCCCGTTCTTCGTGATGGCGATGGCCGCCGCGCTGATCGCGACCAAGACCAGCGTCATCATGCTGATCGGCATGGCGTTCAAGATGACGTGGCGGCAGGCATTCGCGCTGGGGCTGTTACTGAGCCAGGGCGGCGAGTTCGGCTTCGTGCTGTTCGCGCAGGCGCAGGCCGGGCTGCTGATCGAACCGCAGGCGGCGAGCTTGTTCGGCGCGATCATCACGCTGTCGATGGCGACGACGCCGTTCCTCATGGGGATCACGCGGCGCTTCCGGACCGAGCCGATCGCCGAGGGGCAGGAGCGCGACGGCCCCAAGGTCGACGGCGCGAACGCGATCATCGTCGGCTATGGGCGGTTCGGCCAGACAGTCGGCCAGATGCTGCTCGCGCAGGATATCCCGGTGACGCTGATCGACACCGATATCGAGATGATCGACATCGCCGGCGAGTTCGGTGCGAAGGTCTATTACGGCGACGGCACGCGGCTCGACCTGTTGCGGCAGGCGGGCGCGTCGGAGGCGGAGATCATCTGCTTCTGCATGGACGGCGACCAGCTCGATCCGGACACGATCGAGGGTGTGCACGAGGCCTTCCCGGATGCCGCCATCTACGTGCGTGCGTTCGATCGCCGCGCTCTGGTCAAGTTGAAGAACACGTCGGCGACCGCGGTGGTGCGCGAAGTGATGGAGTCTGCGGTGAAGATGGCGCGCCTGGTCATGCGCGGGCTCGAGATCGCACCGGCCGATATCGACCGCGCGGAGGAGCAATACCGCGCGCGGGACAAGGAGCGGTTGCAGTTGCAGATCGACTCCGGTGACATGCGCGCGGCACGTGCCGAGACCGCCAAACGCTTTCCCTGGGGGAATGATACGCAATGATTATCGCTATCTTGGCGGCGCTGTCCGGCGCGATCGCGGTCGCGGCTGGGGCTTTCGGGGCGCACGGCGCGAGTGGGTCGGCGGCGGAATGGCTGAAGACCGGGGCGCAGTATCAACTCGTCCACGTCGTCGCGGCGCTGGTGGCGATCCGGATGGAGGCGCGGGGGCCGGCTTGGCTGTTCGTGGTCGGCGCGGCGATCTTCGCGTTGACGTTGTATTCAATGGCGCTGGGTGCGCCGCGGTGGTTCGGCGCGATAACGCCGATTGGCGGGGCGTTGCTGATCGGCGGGTGGTTGTGGCTGGCTTGGAGTGCGGCTCGCCCCTAGCAGAATTGTTTCCCCGCGAAGGCGGGGACCCAGTCTGGGCACCCGCCTTCGCGGGTGAACAAACCTCTTGCGGGTACTGGAACGCTACCGCTTCTTCCGGCACGCGTCGGAGCAGTAGATCACGCTGTCCCAGTCTCGCGCCCACTTCTTGCGCCAAGTGAACGGCCGCTCGCACGCCGGGCACACTTTCGTCGGCAGGTTCTGCTTGGCGACACCGTTGGGCATCAGCGGGGCTGCGCGTCGAGGAAGGTCTCGACGTCGGCGAGGTCGACGGTCTTGTCGAGATAGGTCTGGCCGATCCCTCGCGCGAGCAGGAAGGGGAGGGTGCCCGCCGCCATCTTCTTGTCGTGCCGCATGTGATCGACCAGCCGCTCACCGCTCGCGCCGATCTTCGCTGCCGCGAGACCGTCCGGGAGCCCAACGTCGCGCCAGTGGGCGGCAACACGCTCCGCATCCTGACCCGAGCAAATCCCCTTTGATGCCGAGAACCCGAACGCCAGCGAACAGCCCGCCGCGACACCTTCGCCGTGGATCAGCGCCTGCGAGAACCCGGTCTCCGCCTCCAGCGCATGGCCGAACGTGTGCCCGAGATTGAGCAACGCTCGGATGCCGTTCGTTTCATGCTCGTCAGCCGCGACGATCCGCGCCTTGGCCGAAACGCTGTGTGCGATCGCGTACTCACGCAGCCCGATGTCACCGCCCAGCAACGCGGCACCGTTCGCCTCGCACCATTCGAAGAACGCGAAGTCGTCGATCAGGCCGTATTTCACGACCTCCGCGTAACCTGCGCGCAGTTCCCGGATTGGCAGCGTGTCGAGCACCTGCGGATCGATCAGCACCATCACCGGCTGATGGAACGCGCCGATCAGGTTCTTGCCGGCCTTCGTGTTGATCGCGGTCTTGCCGCCGACCGAGCTGTCGACCTGCGCGAGCAGGCTCGTCGGGATCTGCACGAAGTTGCACCCGCGCTTGAGGATCGAGCAGGCGAACCCGACCAGGTCCCCCATCACGCCGCCACCCAGCGCAACGACGTGATCGCCGCGCTCGACACCGAGTTCGAGCAGCCGGTCGCACAGCATCTCCAGCGTCGCCCAGCTCTTGCTGCCCTCGCCCGGCGCGAGGACAATCGCCTCCGACGTGATCCCCGCAGCGGTCAGCGAAGCCTGCAACGTCGCGAGATGCACCGACAAATTCTCGTCGGTGACGATCGCCACCCGCCGGCCCTTCGCGAGCGGCTCAAGGAACTCGCCAGCCCGCGCGAGAATCCCCGCTTCGATATGGATCGGATAGGTCCGCGCACCCAGTTCGACGGTAACGGTCTTCATCGGCCAAGCGCTCTCAGGATAGCGGCGACGGTCGCTTCGTGCGGCGTCTTGTTGCTGACAATATGGATGTGCGCCTGCGCGTAGATCGGGTTGCGGACGCGCGCCAGTTCGGCGAGCACTTTCCCCGCGTCGCGGTTGCGCAGCAAAGGACGCGTGTCGCGCCGGCCGACCCGTTCGACCAGGATGTCGGGATGCGCGCTGAGCCACACCGACACTGCATCGCGCAGGATCAGCGCCCGTGTGTCGTCGTTGATGAACGCGCCGCCGCCGGTCGCGATGATCTTGGGCGTGCCGTCGATCAGCCGTGCGATCACGCGGCGCTCGCCATCGCGGAAATAGTCCTCGCCGTATTTGGCGAAGATCTCGGCGACGGTCATCCCCGATGCGGCCTCGATCTCATGGTCGGCATCGACGAACGGCAGGTTCATGCGCAGCGCGAGGCGGCGGCCGACGGTGGTCTTGCCGACGCCCATCAACCCGACGAGCACGATCGGGCGATCGATCGGGGCAGGGCGGCGACCGCCCGAAGGTCCGCCGGAAGGGTTGTGGCTTTGCAACATCGTAGCCCGCGCTATACAGCGGCACCGCGCGAGGGCAAAAGCTCTTGGCGCGCGATATTTCGCCGATCGTTCACTACCCCCGTCCACTACAAGGTTACGTCGTATGTCCCGTTTCATCGTCTCGGTCGTCGTCGTTCTTGTGGTCGTGGTCGGCGGCCTGTTCCTGCTGGCAGGACGCGCGACCGAGCGTCCGCAGAGCCACGTCGAAAAGGCCGTGACGCTTGCGAACCTCTCTTAAGGCATCCTTAGCGGCGGCGGTTGCCGTCGGAGCCTTGGTCGCGCTGGCACCGGCGATCGGGCAGGATCGGCCCGAATCGATCCTGCCGCCGGGGTTCGGCGAACCGACGCCCGCTCCTGCACCACGACCGACGCCGCCTGCCGGTACGCAGCCGACCCGTCCGACCGATCCCGCGCAGCCGGCCGCTCCGGCTCCGGCACCCGCGCAACCGGGTGCGATGATCCAGCCGTTGCCGCCGACGACGCCGGGCGATGCGCCGCTGGTGCCCCCTGCCGCGACGCCGGCGCCGGTCGATCCGGCCGTGCTCGCGCAGTACGAGATGCCGGCGTCCGCGCGGCGCTCGCTCGCGACGGTAGGGCCAGTCACGGCGAGCGAAGGCGGTCTCGATACCGATGCCTTTGGTGAAGCGGACGGCCAGTATGTCGAGATGCTGATGCGCCGCCTGAGTGCACCGCTGCCGTCGCGCTGGATGTCGATCCTGTTGCGCCGCGCGCTGGTGTCGCATGTCGATACGCCCAGCCGCACCAACGGCGCCGACTTCGCCGCCGAGCGCGCGTGGCTGTTGCTGCGGATGGGCGAATCGGTCGCCGCGCGGGCGGTCGCGCAGACCGTCGACACCGACAATTATACGCCGAAACTCTATCAGGTCGCGATGAACACCGCGCTGGCGACGGGCGATCCGGCGGGCCTGTGTCCGCTGGTCACGGGTGCGATGCGCTACGCCCCGGCGCGCGGCTGGACGATGGCGCAGGCGATGTGCGCCGGGCTGTCGGGCAATCCCGCGCAGGCGAGCCCGCTGATCGCGACCGCCAAGCGGCGCAACGTCGCCAGCGGCGTCGACCTGCTGCTCGCGCAGAAAGTCGTCGGTGCGGGCGCGCAGGGGCGTCAGGCCGTGACGATCGAATGGGACGGCGTCGACCGGCTGACCGCGTGGCGGTTCGGCCTCGCGATGGCGACCGGCGTTACGGTACCCGACGAGTTGTACGGCACGGCGGGTCCGCAGGTGAAATACTGGCAGGCGCTGTCGCCCTCCGTCGCGCTCGGCGATCGACTGGCCCCGGCGGAGGCTGCGGCGGGGCAGGGGGTGCTGTCCAGCGCGGCGCTCGTCGATCTTTATGCTGCGGCTGCGACCGACGACGATACGCAGAGCGGCGCGACCGCGACTGCCAACGATCTCCAGACGGCCTATGCCGACCGCAACCCTGATTCGCGACTCACCGCGCTGCGTCAGTTGTGGGGCGGTGCGAACGCGCGTCCGAGCTATGCGCGTCTCGTGCTGACCGCGCGCGCGGCGGCACGGTTAAACCCCAATCTGGCGAAGGCTGACGCGGATCTGCTGGTCGCATCGATGCTGTCCGCCGGGCTCGATCGCACCGCGGCGCGTTGGCTGAGCTCGGTACCCGCCGGCAGCGACGCCTGGGCGATGATCGTGCTTAGTGATCCCGACGTCAATCGCCGCCTGAGCTATTCGGACCTTGCGTCCTATACCGGTGGCGAGGGCGATTCGGCGTTGAAGCAGCGCATGCTGTTTGCAGGGTTGGCAGGCCTCGGTCGCCTCAACCAGGGCGATATCGAACGCGCGGCACAGTCGCTCGGCGTCCGGATCGGCGCGGACAATGCCTGGACGCGGGCGCTCGATCGTGCGGCGCGCGACGGCCAGGCCGGGACGGTCGTCCTGCTCGCAGCCGTCGGTATGCAGGCCGGGAGCTGGAAAGACATCCCCCCGGAGGCGCTGTACCGCATCGTCGGCGCACTGCGCAGCGTTGGTCTCGACGGCGAAGCGCGGATGATCGCGGCCGAGGCGATCGCGCGCGCGTGAGCCACGGTAGCGATCGCGCGCTGATCGACCGGTTCCTGGAAATGATGACTGCGGAGGTCGGTGCCGCGGCCAACACGGTGGCGGCGTATCGCAGTGACCTGACGCTCGCCTCGCAAGCGCTGGAAGGCGGATTGGCCGACGCGGATGCCGACGCGTTGGCCAAGCTGGCGAGCGGGTGGTCGGCCTTGTCCCGTTCGACCGTGGGGCGAAAGTCCGCCTCGCTCCGCCGCTTCTTCGCGTTCCTCGCCGATGAAGGCCACCGCGCCGACGATCCCGGCAAGGCGCTTCCGCGGCCGGGCACAGCACGCACCTTGCCGAAGATTCTCAGCCACGCCGACGTCGACCGCCTCTTCGCCGCGATCGCCGAGCGTGCCGCCCGCGATCCGCTCGACCCCAACGACCTGCGCCTTTCCGCCTTGTTCGAACTTCTCTACGGCTCCGGCCTGCGTGCGACCGAACTCGTCAGCCTGCCGCGCAACGCGGTCCACCCCGACCGCCCTTTCCTCATCCTGCGCGGCAAGGGCGGGCGCGAACGGCTCGTCCCCATCTCCGATCGGGCGCGCGCCGCTGTCGCCGTCTGGCGCACCCATGTCGCGACCGATCGTCTCTGGTTGTTCCCATCGGGCAAGGGCCATCTCTCGCGCATCCGCCTATATCAACTCGTGAAGGCGATCGCCGCCGAGGCAGGCATTCCCCCCGACCGCGTCAGCCCGCACGTCCTTCGGCACGCCTTCGCCACGCATCTGCTCGCAGGCGGCGCCGATCTGCGCGCGCTGCAATCGATGCTCGGCCACGCCGATATCGCCACCACGGAGATCTACACGCACGTCGATTCGAGCCGCCTCGTCGAACTCGTCAACACGCGTCACCCGCTCGCGGATATGCCGCCGCGTTGACGCGAGCGATCCCGCGCCGTAACCGCCGCTGATGCCAAGCTTCCTCGACTTCGAGAAACCGATCGCCGAACTCCAGGGCCGGATCGACGAACTCCGCGACACCGCCGCCGAAGGCAGCGTCGACCTCGCCACCGACATCGCCCGCTTGCAGGCGAAGTCCGACAAGCTGCTGAAGGACACGTTCGCGCGCCTGACTCCGTGGCAGAAGACGCAGGTCGCGCGCCATCCCGATCGTCCGCACTTCAAGGATTACGTCGCCGCGCTGTTCGACGAGTTCGTGCCGCTCGCCGGCGACCGCGCCTTCGGCGACGACCAGGCGATCATTGGCGGCTTCGCGACGTTCCGCGGGCGGAAAATCATGGTGCTCGGCCACGAGAAGGGCGACGACACCGCCAGCCGCCTCCGCCACAATTTCGGCATGGGCAAGCCCGAGGGCTACCGGAAAGCGATCCGCCTAGTCGAACTCGCCAACCGATTCGGACTGCCGATCATCACGTTGGTCGACACCTCCGGTGCGTTCCCCGGCATCCAGGCCGAAGAGCGCGGTCAGGCGGAGGCAATCGCCCGCTCGACCGAAGCGTGCCTCAACGCCGGCGTTCCGATCGTCTCGGCGATCGTTGGCGAAGGCGGCTCGGGCGGCGCGGTCGCGCTGGCCGCGGGCAACCGCGTGCTGATGTTCGAACACGCGATCTATTCGGTGATCAGCCCTGAAGGCTGCGCGTCGATCCTGTGGCGCACCGCGGACAAGGCACCGGAAGCGGCCGAAGCGATGCGGATCACTGCGCAGGACCTAAAGTCGTTCGGCGTGATCGACGATATCGTCCCCGAGCCGCTGGGTGGCGCGCACCGCGACCGCGCGGCCGCGATCGAGTCGCTGGCCGATGCGCTGTCGTCTGCGCTCAGGGACCTTGCCCCGCTCACACCGAGCGAACTTCGCAAGGACCGCCAGGCCAAGTTCCTCAAGATGGGCCGTCTCTGAGCCACGCAGAAAGGGCGGCGGAACCGAGGTTCCGCCGCCCTTTGAACTCGCAAGTCGTGCCGGAGAGCGGTCGCGATTGCGCCACTCTCCAGCGCGATGATTACGTGGTCGAGGTGTTCAGCTTGGTCGAGACGTTGTTGAACGTCTTGGTCAGGCTGGTGCCCAGGCCCTGCATCGCGGCGATCGCGGCAACTGCGATCAGCGCGGCGATCAGGCCGTATTCGATTGCGGTCGCACCCTTGGAATTCTTGAAAAACTTGCGGATCGTCTTCATTCCGGTCTCCATCGTTTCGATTGCGTCTGTGTCACCCGGCTGCACCGGACGGACCGGATCAGCGATTTGAGGGATACAAGTGGTTGGTTGAGAAAGGTTTAAGGTTAGCGCCGTTTCTTTTGCGGATCAGCGCGCGTTGGCGACCTTGGAGTTGACGTTGCCCCACATGCCCGTCGTCGTATCGGCAAGCGCGGTGAGGCCGGCGATCATCGCGATCACGACCAGCGCGATGATGAGCCCGTATTCGATCGCGGTCGCCCCCCGTCTTTCGCGCATTACGCGCGCGATCGTTCGGATGACGGCATGCGTCGCGACGGATATAGGGCTCATAGATGCGGTCTAGTCGCGGGGAAATTAAGGAATGACCAACGATCCGTCCGTATCGGGACCGATGCCCGCTGCGCCCTTGCTGCTGCCTGTCGTAGCGGCCGCGTTGGTCGATCTCGAAGGCCGCGTGCTCTTGCAGCAACGTCCGGAAGGCAAGTCGCTCGCGGGTCTGTGGGAGTTCCCCGGTGGCAAGGTCGAGGCCGGTGAGTCTCCCGAGGCGGCGTTGATCCGCGAGCTCGAGGAGGAATTGGCGATCACGGTGCCGCAAGCCTGCCTCGCGCCCGCCACGTTCGCCAGCGCGCCGCTCGGCGATCGCCATTTGCTGTTGTTGCTCTACATCACGCGCAAATGGACCGGCGTGCCGCGCGCGCTCGAAGCGACCGCGTTGCGCTGGGTAAGGCCGAACGAGATGCACGCGCTACCGATGCCCCCTGCCGACCGCCCGTTGATCGGCCTCTTGGATGCGCTGATCTGATTGGGTCGCGCCTTCGATAAGGGGATCCGCCGCAACGCATTCAGATGTCTCGAACAATGCGCCCGACATGCCCGTCCGTTGGTTGATGCGCGGGTATGTCGGCTCGTCGTAATCTTTGGCTCGTCACCAAGGCGGGTCGGCATACTCCGAGTTCAAAAAAGCGCTTGATCCCGGACGCTTGCAGGCGCATGAAATCCGAGCCGGCTACGTCCCAAGACCGTATCCGGCCATCCGGACTGCGGCTCGCGCGCGTTATTCCCTTTTCTCGAGCGAGCCGTTTCCGTCGATCACGGAACACCGATCTCGAACGATCCGGCTCCATGCATCTACTTTCGTCCAACCACCGCGATGCACCGTCGGATTTGACGCTCGCGTTTCTTACCGTACGATCTGATCTCGTCGCACCATGGGACGCAATCTCACGCCCAGGCTGATGACCAGGGGCCAGAATATCGTGTTGCCGATATCCGAAAGCGTGTCGGCCCAGCGCATGCCGTAGTTGAGGTAGTCGAGCGTCTCGTTGCCAAGTTCCGCCAGGACGACGACCAGCAAGGGGATGAGCGTCCCCAACGACCGGCCGCTGACGAGCCGTACGAGCATGAGGATGATGAGCCCGGCATGGATATGGAGGATCGCATCGGGCAGGCCGGTGCCGTCTCCGATCCAGAGAATAACCGAATGATACAGCGCGGGAATATTCATCGCCGGGCAACAGCCGAGATCGGCATCAAAAGCAAGGATGTGGCCGTGTGACGTATTATCTCGAGACTGACGTGATACCGAATAACAGCCATTCGCGCCGTGGTCGATACTCGATTTCTGTCGGCAGCGACCATGTCCGGTGGGTCGGATGACGGTGCGGGGGGCGGCGCTTCTACGGGCGAATGCGCTGATCTGTCCCGATCACACCGCCGCAATTCCTGTTTAATTTGACGTTTAGATTCGGCGGTTACGTCGGACTCGAAGGAGTTCGCGTTGATACGTCTCATCTACATCAGTACCGCCCGCTCCGAGTTGTCGGCGGCTGAGCTCGAGGGTGTGCTGCGCGCGTCGCGGCGTAACAATGCGGCGGTCGGCGTGACGGGCTTGTTGATTGTCGGCGGACGTCGGTTCCTGCAGGCGCTGGAAGGACCGGCGGATGCTGTTGTGCAGACATACGATCGTATCAAGGCCGACGGACGCCACTTCGCCGCCGTGACACTCGACAACCGCCCGATTGCCGAGCGCAGCTTTCCCGACTGGGCAATGGGCCATCAGCCTGGCAGACCCTTGCGCGGTGACGGTGCAGTTGCAGACGATGTGGCTAGGCTGATCGCGCCGATCGCCGATCCCACCATGCACGCGTATTTTGCGGAGTTCGCCAAGAAGCACGCCGCCTGAAGCACTCGATGCCGGCGGCTTAAGATTGCATGCGCCGCGCCAAGCCATCGATCTCTAGGTCTGCCTTATCTACGATCCGTAGTCATGACGTGGCTCCGTACCGCCCGTTGTGCGTTTGAGCGCAACGAAGGAGACGGACATGGTAGCGAGAGAGAAGATCACGGACGGTGCGAACGAGCGCGCCATCGACGAACCGATTGCCGGCACGGCTTCTGGCATTCCCGATGACGCACTCTTGCCGGGCGAAGAGCTGCCGGAGGAGCCGAAAGACGAAGAAGTAGCGCGAGTCGCGCAGAAACTAGGCGCGCCAACGCCGACGGAGGCATTGTGATGTCCGACGACGCGACACAGACCCGCCAGCGCGAGATTGCCACGGAGCATCTGCTGTTCAAACTCATGGAATATGTCGAAGCGCGGCACGCCGGGCTCCTCGACTTCATGGAACAGAGCCTCGACCACCTCGGCGATCCGGCGACTGACGGTACCAAGGACGACGAAGCCGTTCGCAAGATCGCAAAGGGCATGATTGTCGGCGCGCGCAAACAGGGTGTGAACTAGGCGCACGCTAAGTTGAATTGGGAGATGTCGGTCGCCCGTGCCGGGGGACCGCATTTCCGACCGCAGCTTTCCTTTGGGCTTATCGGGTTGCCGGTCGTGGCCTGTATTTAGCAAACCTGATCCAGTTTGATTCGTAAGAACATTGCAGGAACATCAATCCGATGCGATGAGCGTTCCAACGATTCGAGGACACGATCATGGCCGATTACGACGACGACCAGCGGGAGCCGAAGCCCGCATTTGGCAAGTGGCTGCTGACACAGCGCGACCGCGGCGATTGGGTCGACGGTATCGCCGACGCGGCGCGTGCGGATCGGACCTTTCCCAAGAACGGCGATCCGGAGGCGGTGCGCGCACATTTGCGCAAGCAGCAGGCCGACGGTGACGCCTTCGCCGCGATCGACGATGCCGAGAGCGATTGGATGGCCGTCTAAACGGTGCTGGTCGTCATGCGGCGGTTCGGTGGGGCCGTATCGGCGGCAGTATCGGATAGGGTCGTCGATACGTCAGGAGTTGGCCCGAGGGCGCAAGAATGCGTCTGGAGCAGGGTAGGATGACCGATCTATTAAGTTCGAACTGAAAGGGGCGTCCCGTTACCGGAACGCCCCTTTAGCTATGTCGGCGTTGAAGACGTTGGCGATTACGCCATCGAAACCTTCGTCCGCGTCGACGTGTGCCCACCCGAGCGATAGAGGACGTCGGCGGCATCTTCAGCATTGATCCCGGCAGCGCTGGTATCGACGGAAACGAACACGCCGCCTTCATTAATGCGGCCTTCATAATAGCTGGCATCGACGCGGCTGACACCGTGATCGGTCATAACCTTCTCCAGCCCGCCAACGGCGCCACCGAGCGCGGCGCCCGTGATCGCAGCGCCTGGGATGGCCGCGGATGCAATCGCGCCAGCGGCGACGAGGGGGCCTACTCCCGGAATGGCAAGGGCTGCGATGCCGAGCAGCGTGCCGATGCCTGCGCCGGCCGCGACCTTGCCGACGAACTCCTGGGTATCGCCGTTGCCGTCCGTGGTGGTGTTCTTGCCGTCATGCTGGGCAACGATGGAGATCGCGTTGTCGTTGATCCCGGCCGCGCGAAGTTCGGATACGGCGCGCTCGGCGTCTGCATGATTATCGAAAACCGCGGATACCAGGTTCGTGCTCATCATCAGTTCCAGTCTGGGACAGGTTGTAGATGAGCGTAGAAGCCGCATCGAAGGCCTAACGTTCCGGAAAATGAGAGTTAGCGGCACGTTAACTTCGAATGGTGCGGGTAAGGTGGCCGACTAGAATCGCGTCTCTGGGTCGAACGGACAGAGGGTTCAGCGATCGTGCTTACAGAAAGTAACGCGATTGCTGACAGGATATCGAAGCCTATTGGTAGCCGCCGTTTTCCTCACGCTCCTTGGCGGCGTCCTCCTGTACCTTTTCCATCTCCTCTGCCTCTTCGGCGGGGGTTGAGTCGTCGGTTTTCGGATCGTCGATCATGGTCATCTCCTCGCCGGTTCAACGCGCGGCAAAGCTTTTGGGGGCAGCCATGGTTTCTGAACGTCATTCAGGCAGCGGCACGAACAAGAGGCAAACTTTGCGGTTCATCCAGATCGAGACGCCGCTGCGGACAATGCTCCGCTGGGGCTGCCGGTCCTGGATGCCGGAGGCCCGGTAATTTAAACAACAAGGGTCATGACGTCGCTGTCTGGACGATCACCCCCGCCACCAGGGTGGGGGCCGGCATTTCTCATTACGAAATCTTGGGCAGCCCGAGATCAAAACCGGCATTCACTGGAGGCCCGACCGGGAATCGAACCCGGGTGCGAGGATTTGCAGTCCTCTACGTCACCACTCCGCCATCGGGCCCCGATTGCGTGAAGGCGGCGCAAATGCTTCGTTTTTCCGCCGCGGTCAACCGGCAGTTGCGGTCTGCAGCGGAATAATCCGCCGGGACCGGATCGCCGTGTCGCCATGCAGGGTTTCCGTCCGACATTATCGGGATGGTCCCCCTATGGCGCTTCGCGCGTGGACCCGTATCGTGACTCGCGCATGAAAGCGTCTCTGCTTAAGGTTAAGTGCAAGGACGTTAATGGCTTTTAGGGGCGGGCGCTTGAAGACGGACAGGATTGCAGGCGGCACGAATACGACGGGTGTCGATGACGAGGTGTTCGCGATGCCGTCCGGCATGGCAATCCGGTATGACCGGCCCACCGCCGCGCTCGCCGACTATATCACCGGCTATCACGTCTATCGAACCGACACGGGTAGCGAAGCGGGGCAGGTCGACTGGTTCCTGCCGGCGACCGCCAACGTGCGGATCGCGATCGATGCCGGGCCGATCGCGGTATCGATCGGTCGGCGGACCTACGACCCGCTGCCTGTGGCGAGCCTGTTCGGGCCGACCAACCAGGCGTTGAAGGCGGTGACGCATGGCGGCGTGATGATCGGCTTCGGGATCAGCGCGCTGGGATGGGCGCGATTGTTTCGGCGATCGGCCGGCGATTTCCGCAACCGCATCGTGCCGCTGGAAGACGTGCTCGGGAAGGCCTTCACGCGCGACTTGGTGGCTGCCTTGCAGAATGCCCCGGACGATGCGGCCGTCGCGCCGATCCTTGATGCGATGCTGCTGGCGCGGCTGGGGGCGCCGCATGCCGATGCGCCGCAGATCCGGCAATTGATGGAGATACTCGCGAGCGACGGACCGACCGACATCGCGTCCGTCGCCGCACAGCTCGACATACCGACGCACGCGCTGCGGCGATTGTCGGTGCGCCATTTCGGATTTCCGCCCAAGATGCTGCTGTTGCGCGCGCGGTTCCTGCGGTCGTTCGTCCGGTTGATGATGGCCGGGGGCGAGGCGGACTATGCGACGATCGATCGCTCCTATTTCGATGCGTCGCATTTCCTCCGCGATTCGGCGACGTTCCTGGGAATGACCCCGCGGCGTTTCATGGCGCTGACCAAGCCGTTCCTGAAGGCAAGCCTGCGGGCGCGGAATGCAGTGCTGGGATCGCCGACGCAGGTGCTGCACGACATCGAAAAGGCGCCGGCGCGCGATGCGCAGCCGCGCGACTCGACCCGCGCGACGCAACAGCGGGTCATTTCGCGGGACGGTTCCGCGATCGGGTGCTAGGGACAGGCGCAGAGGTGTTGCCGGGATTTCTCGTGCGCCCTCGACGCCCCGTTCGCGGCATCTCGGTGTCACACGGGCGGGCGGGGCGTCTCCCGGTCCCCCGCAGGCCCGCCGCCGACGCCCCTGTGAATCGTGGCGAAATCCGACCAACCGATGCTTGGCGTCGCCGCGCCCACGCGATAACAGACGCAACATATCCGGCCGCGCGATATCGGAGCGATCCGAAACAAGTGTATTGCGTGGCTAAAACAGTTGTGCGACAGGATGCGCCATGACGACGACGACTCTCGATACTCCTTCGCTCGCAGCCGATACCCATGAGATCGGCGGGACTACCGTGTCCATGGCTCCCGCAACGTTCGACACGATGCGTCACGCGATGGTGGCGAGCCAGTTGCGCACCAACGCGGTCAACGACCAGCGTGTCGTCGCGGCGATGGCACGGGTGCCGCGCGAGGCGTTCATGCCCGCCGACGTCCGCGCGCTCGCCTACCGCGACGCGACGATCCCGCTGGGTGGCGGGCGTTACGCCAATCTGCCGATGGCGACCGGCCGTTTGCTCACCGAAGCCTATCTGACCGCGACCGACCGCGTCCTGCTGATCGGTGCCGCGACCGGCTATACCGCGGCGGTGCTGGCCGAGATCGTCGGCTCGGTCGTCGCGGTCGAGAGCGATCCTGCCTTGCTGGCGATCGCCCGGAAGGCGCTTGCCGGAACCGGTAACGTCGAACTCGTCGAGGCACCGATGCAGGACGGCCACGCCGCCGGCGCGCCCTATGACGTGCTGATCGTCGATGGGGCGATCGAGACCGTGCCCGACGCGTTGATCGCCCAGGTCAAGTCGGGCGGTCGTGTGACCGCAGGGATCGCCGAGCGTGGACTGACCCGGCTCGCATCGGGACGCAAGACCGATGGCGGGTTTGCGCTCTCGGCGTTCGTCGATGTCGAATGCGTGAGCCTGCCCGGCTTCGACGCCCCCAAACCCTTCCGGTTCTGAGCAGAAAACCATGGCCCGCGCCGCACTTCTCCGCAGTCTGCTCCTGAGTGTTGCGCTGACGTATAGCGCTGCACCACTCCATGCGGATACGCTGCGAGAGGCGCTGGTCAAGGCGTACAACACCAACCCGACGATCACGGCGCAGCGCGCTACCCTGCGCGCGACGGATGAGAACGTGCCGATCGCCCGCGCGGCGGGGCTGCCGTCGGCTAACGCGACCGGCGATCTCACCGAATTCCTCGTCACTGGTCAGAACAACTTCCTCGCGCCGCCGCGTCAGGGCGTTGCGCGAGCGAACGTGTCGGTGCCGCTGTACCAGGGCGGGCAGGTCCGCAATTCGGTTGCCGCGGCAAAGACCCGTGTCGAGGGTGGCCGCGCGACGCTGCGGAGTACCGAAGCCGATTTGTTCACCAACGTCGTCGCGGCGTACATGGACGTGATCCGCGACGAGGCGATCGTCGGCTTGAACACGCAGAACGTCCGCGTTCTCGACGTCAACCTCCAGGCCAGCCGCGACCGTTTCCAGGTCGGCGACCTGACCCGGACCGACGTGGCCCAGTCCGAAGCGCGGCTCGCGCTTGCCCGCGCGCAGCTTCAGTCCGCACAAGCCAATCTGATATCCAGCCGCGAAAGCTATATCCAGTTCGTCGGGACACCGCCTGGCACGCTCGACACGCCACCGACGTTGCCGCATCTGCCCGACAGTCCGGCCTCGGCCGTGACCGTCGCGATCGACAACAACCCAGTGCTGATCGCCGCCGCCAAGGAGCGGGACGCGAGCCGCTACGACGTCGGCGTCGCCCGCGCGAGCCGGCTTCCGCAGATCAGTGCGGTCGGGGGCGCGAGCTACACCAACTATCTTGGCTCGATCGCGTCGGTGCCCGGCGGCGTCAACGGCATCCCCAACGCCAACAAGGCGGTGCAGGCCGGGCTGTCTTTGACGCTGCCGCTGTTCCAGGGCGGGCGCCCCGCCGCGCAGGTTCGCCAGGCCGAGGCGTACCAGTCGCGCGCGATCGAGAACGTCACCGCGACCGAGCGCAACGTCATCGCGCAGGCGCGCTCCGCCTTTGCCATCTGGCGCTCGTCGGAACAGGTGATCCAGTCGTCCGAAACCGCGGTCAACGCCAACAAGCTCAGCCTCGAAGGCGTTCGCGCGGAGAACAGCGTCGGCACGCGCACGATCCTCGACATCCTCAACGCCGAGCAGGAATTGCTCAACAGCCAGGTCACGCTCGTGACCGCGCGGCGCGATGCGTATGTCGCAGGCTTCGCGCTGCTGGCGGCCATGGGCCAGGCCGAGGCGCGCGACCTTGGGCTCGACGGCGGCGTGCTCTACGATCCGGTCGCGAACTACAACCGCGTCCGCCACAAGATTTGGGATTTCGGCGGCGACGGCGAGCCCGTGCCGATCGCCACCCGCACCGCGCAGTCGCCCGCGCAGAACGCCACGGTCCAGGCGCAGTACGACCCGTTGCTCGATACGCCGGTTGACAGGAACCCCGCCTTGACGACAGGTAAGGATGCGCCGAGCCGCCAATAGGGGCGCGCGGGGCTACGGGGTTTGGGATGGTCCGGATGGGGGATGTCAACGGCGAGCCGTCGATGGAGGAAATCCTCTCGTCGATCAAACGCATCATCGCGGAAGAGGGCGATACGCCCGGCCGGTCGCGTCGCCCTGCGCGCGCGACGTCCGCACCGGTCGATCTCGATCCCGCCTATTTCGACGACGACCACGACGACGACGAGATTCTCGAACTGAGCGACCCCATGCCCGATCGTACGCCGCGTCCGCCCAAGTCCCCGGTGCTCAGCGCCGCCGATACCTCGCCCGAACCACGCCACGCCGCGCCGCAAATGACGCCCCAGATGACATCGCCAAAGCCCGCGCCGAGTGCCAAGCCGCAGCCGGCCACCGATGCCGCGGCCGAGCCGATCGTCTCGCGCCACACCGCCGCTGCAACGCGCGCGCCGCTCGAGGCGTTGACGCGGATGATGGTAAAACCCGAGACAGGCAATGACGGCACGCTTGAGGGTCTGGTGCGCGAAATGCTCCGCCCGATGCTGCGCGAGTGGATCGACGCCAACCTTCCCAACATGGTCGAGGACATGGTCTCGCGCGAAATCGCCAAGATCATGAACCAGCAGCCCTAGGCTCTCAAGTCACGGGCGCGGACGCGAGGCTGGTTTCCTCGCGTCGCGCTCGCTAAGGCTCGCCGCATGAGCGAGCTTCCCAAAACCTTCGACCCGGCCTCCATCGAATCGCGCTGGTATGCGCATTGGGAGGCGAGCGGCCAGTTCCGCCCCGACCGTCCGAACGCCGAGCCGTGGACGATCGTCAACCCGCCGCCCAACGTCACGGGCTCGCTGCACATTGGCCACGCGCTCGACAACACGCTGCAGGACATCCTCACGCGCCACGCGCGCCTGAAGGGCAAGGATGCATTGTGGGTGGTCGGCACCGATCACGCCGGCATCGCGACGCAGATGGTGGTCGAACGCCAGATGGGCGCGCTGACCCCGCCGCAGAAGCGCACCGACCTGACGCGCGAGGAGTTCGTCGCGAAGGTCTGGGCGTGGAAGGAAGAGAGCGGCGGCGAGATCACGCAGCAGCTTCGTCGGCTCGGCTGCTCGATGGACTGGGCGAACGAGCGCTTCACGATGGATGAGGGCTTCTCGAAGGCCGTCCTCAAAGTGTTCGTCGACCTGCACAAGCAGGGCCTCCTCTACCGCGACAAGCGTCTCGTGAACTGGGATCCGGGCCTCGGCACCGCGATCAGCGACCTCGAGGTCGAGACGCGCGAGATCAAGGGCAGCTTCTGGCACCTCCGCTATCCGCTCGAAGACGGATCGGGCTTCATCGAGGTCGCGACCACGCGGCCCGAGACGATGCTCGCCGACATGGCGGTGGCGGTGAACGGCGCGGATGAGCGCTACACCGCGATGATCGGCAAGCAGGTGAAGCTGCCGATCACCGGACGCCTGATCCCGATCATCGCCGACGACCATGCCGATCCGGAGCTGGGTTCGGGCGCGGTGAAGATCACGCCTGGCCACGACTTCAACGATTTCGAGGTCGGCAAGCGGGCAGGGATGGCCGCCGGATCGATGCTCAACATGCTCGATGCGAAGGCGCGGGTGGTGCAGGTTTCGGACGGGCTGATCCCGGCCGAGCTGCTCGGGCTGACGACCGCGGAGGCGCGGAAAGCCGTGGTCGCGCGACTGAAGGACGAAGGCTTCCTGATCCCGCATGTCGACAAAGACGGTGAAGAGCACGACGCCGAACCGCGCACGATCCAGACGCCATATGGCGACCGTTCGGGCGTGGTGATCGAGCCGTGGCTGACCGACCAATGGTATGTCGATGCGAAGACGCTCGCCCAGCCGGCGATCGAAGCGGTCCAGACCGGCGCGATCGATATCGTCCCGAAGACCTGGGAGAAGACGTTCTTCAACTGGATGGACAACATCCAGCCCTGGTGCGTGTCGCGCCAGTTGTGGTGGGGGCACCAGATTCCGGCGTGGTTCGGCTCGGACGGTACGCCGTATGTGGCCGAAACCGAGGCGGAAGCGCAGGCTCTGGCAGGAGAAGGCGTGAGCCTCACGCGAGACCCGGACGTCCTCGATACGTGGTTCTCGTCCGCCCTCTGGCCTTTCGCAACGCTTGGTTGGGACGGTTCTTCCCCCCTCCCGCAAGCGGGAGGGGCCGGGGGTGGGCACGCGCTCACCTCGAACGCTACGCCGGAAGGCGAGCGCGAGCCCACCCCTCAATCCCCTCCCGCAAGCGGGCGGGGAGGCCAATTAGGCGGGCGCTACCCGAACGACGTGCTCATTTCCGGCTTCGACATCCTGTTCTTCTGGAACGCGCGGATGATGATGCAGGGGCTGCACTTCATGAAGGACGTGCCGTTCCGCACGCTCTATCTGCACGGCCTCGTCCGTGCGGCGGACGGCGCGAAGATGTCGAAGTCGAAGGGCAACGTCGTCAACCCGCTCGGGTTGATCGACACCTACGGCGCCGACGCGCTGCGCTTCTTCATGGCGGCGATGGAAAGCCAGGGCCGCGACATCAAGATGGATGAGAAGCGCGTCGAGGGCTATCGCAACTTCGCCACCAAGCTGTGGAACGCGGCGCGGTTCGCACAGGCCAACGGCATCGTCGCCAGCACCAATCTGGAGGCACCGCGCGCGAACCTCGCGGTCAACAAATGGATCATCGCCGAGACGATCGCGACCGTCCAGACGGTCGACCTCGCGCTCGCCGACTACCGCTTCGACGGCGCCGCCAACGCGATCTATCAGTTCGCGTGGAGCCGCTTCTGTGACTGGTATCTCGAACTCATCAAGCCGCAGATGGTCGGCGACGAGCGCGGCGTCATCGACGATGAATCGAAGGCGGTAGCAGGCTGGGTGCTCGACCAGATCCTGGTCCTGCTCCACCCGTTCATGCCGTTCATCACCGAGGAACTGTGGCACGCGATGGGCCCGCGCAATCACGACCTGATCGTCGCGCAATGGCCAATGGCGGACGCGCGCGCGCTCGATCCCGAGGCGAGCAAGGAGGTCGACTGGCTGATCCGACTCGTTCAGGAAATCCGCACCGCGCGGAATGAGACGAATGTACCACCGGGTGCAAGAACCGACTTGATGGTACTTACAACGCCCTATGCTGGGTATTCTGCGGACGCACCTCCTGCTGTGCCCACTGAACTGATCCAGCGGATCGAAAGACTGCGTGCTCCGCTTCGACGTCTCGCCCGAATTGATAACGCAGTGTTTATAAATACTGGGACTGAGATTGATTTGGATACGGGTGAGCATCTTGATCGCACTCGTGAGCAAACAAGCGCCAAGGTGTTGGGTCCACAGATTGTCGTCGACGATGTAACGTTCATCCTCCCTCTTGAGGGTGTGATCGACATCGACGCTGAGCGCGCCCGCCTGACCAAGGCCATCGCGGCGGCGGAGAAGGAGCGCGATGCGCTGTCGGGCCGCTTGGGCAACGCCAGCTTCGTCGAACGCGCCAAGCCCGAAGCGGTGGAAAAGGCCAAGGCCGACCACGCCGACAAGGCCGCCGAGGCTGCGCGATTGCAAGCGGCACTGGGACGCTTGGGCTGACCTGCTCCCCTCCCGCCTGCGGGAGGGGTTGGGGGAGGGGCGTGCCTCAAAAGCCGGACGCCAGTACGTACGTCCCGCCCTCCCCTGACCCCTCCCGCGAGCGGGAGGGGAATGTGTGCCGTACCGCCGTCTCACTCAAACCCAACCCGTCACCCCAGCGAAAGCTGGGGTATCCCAGTAAGTAACTACACCGGCCGGCCGATAACGGGATACCCCAGCTTTCGCTCGGGTGACGGTTCGGGAGGGGCGGCTCTACTGCGTAGGGTATGTCCCTGCCATCTTGTTCTCCCGCGAAGGCGGAAGCCCAGTCTGGGTCCCCGCCTTCGCGGGGAAACATAGCGCACTAGGTTCGGAGCGGGGGACCTACCAGCTTGTCCCGACGTTCACTCCGCGGCTAGGCGTACGACAGATAGGGGCGCGTGTGTTCATCCGGTTGATGCCGGACCGGGTCCGGCATGACGGAGTGACTGTGTGAGCGATCTGCAATCCGATCGGCAGCGTGGTGGCGCCCCCGACTTTTCCAATACCAGTCCCCCCGACCGCCCCCGCGGCAAGCCAGGCCAACGCGACCTCACCACCGGCCACATCGGCCGCACGCTCCTCGCCTTCGCGCTGCCGACACTCGGCTCGAACATCCTCCAGTCTCTCAACGGCTCGATCAACGCGATCTGGGTCGGGCGCTACCTCGGCGAAGGCGCGCTCGCCGCCACCTCGAACGCCAACATCATCATGTTCCTGACCTTCGGCGCGGTGTTCGGGTTCGGCATGGCCGCGACGATCCTGGTCGGCCAGAGCTTCGGCCGCCAAGATCTGGAGGGCGCGCGCCGGGCGTTCGGCTCCGCGGTCGGTTTGGTCCTCGGCGGGGCGATCGTGATCGCTGCGCTCGGCTGGGTGTTCGCGCCCGAGATCCTTCACTTGCTCGCCACCCCCGGCGACGCGATGCCGCTCGCGCTCGCGTACCTCCGCGTGATCTTCCTCGGGCTGCCCGCGTCGATGATGATGGTGCTGCTGATGATGGGCCTGCGTGGGACCGGCGATTCGATGACGCCGCTGTGGTTCATGCTGCTCAGCGCGATCCTCGACAGCGGGCTCAACCCGCTGCTGATCGCCGGTATCGGTCCGTTCCCGCAGATGGGAATCGCCGGTTCGGCAATGGCGACGTTGGTCGCGAGCCACGTCTCCCTGCTCGGGCTGATCGTTTACATCTACAAGCGCGACCTGCCGCTGAGGCTACGCGGCAACGAACTCCGCTACCTCATCCCCGAGCGTGCGCTGACTGGGACGATCGTCCGGAAAGGCCTGCCGATGGGCGCGCAGATGCTCGTCATGTCGACCGCCGGCCTCGCGATGGTCGGGCTGGTCAACCGGCTCGGCGTCGATACCGCGGCGGCCTACGCGGTGTCGCAGCAGTTGTGGACCTATATCCAGATGCCCGCGCTGGCGATCGGCGCGGCGGTCAGTTCGATGGCGGCGCAGAATATTGGAGCTGGCCGCTGGGACCGGGTCGGCGACATCACGAAATACGGCCTGCTCTTCAACGTCGCGCTGACGGGCGCGATGGTCGCCGTCGTGCTGCTGTTCGATCGTCCGGTCATGACGCTGTTCATCGGCGGCGCGAGCCCCGCGCTGCCGATCGCGCGGCATATCCAGCTGATCGCGAGCTGGAACTTCATCCTGTTCGGCATGACGATGGTGCTGTTCTCGACGGTGCGCGCGAACGGGGCCGTGATCGCGCCGCTGATCGCACTGATCGTCGCGCTGTATCCGGTGCGGATCGGCTTCGCGCTGCTCGCGAAACCGTGGCTCGGGGCGGATGCGTTGTGGTGGAGCTTTCCGCTGGGATCGCTCGCGACGCTGGCGATCGCCGCGTGGTATTACCGCTACGGCAACTGGCGGAAGGGTGCGCTGGTGGTGCCCGACGACAGCGAGGAACAGGCGCACGGGATGAGCGAACCGGGCGGCCGGTTGCAGCCGACCGGTTAAGGCGCTCGACCTAAACTACCACCCCGGCGAAGGCCGGGGCCCAATTGGGGAACGACGGTGGCAGAGGCCAGCGCTTCGTTACTACGACCTTTCCAATTGGGCCCCGGCCTTCGCCGGGGTGGTGCACGCACGCAATGGTAGTTGTCGACGGGGCCTACCGCAGCCGTTTCACGAACGAACGCCCACCTTCGCGGCGCTCGTGCTGGAAGTTCGGGATCGTCTCGATCAGGTCCGACAGGCGGTTGAACCCGTAGTTGCGCGCGTCGAAGCTCGACCGGTTCCCTGCCAGCTGCCCCAGTTCGGCGACGCTCGCATAGCCCTTCTCGTCCCGCTTCACCGCATTGTACGCGTCGATCAGCAGCTTGATCACCTGCTCGTCGATCGGCTGCGCGGTCTTCGGCCGAGCGACCGGCGCGGGTGTAGCGGGCTTCTCGCCAGCCACCGGAGCAGGTGTCGGCGTGGGCATAGCCTGCGACGTCTCGTTCAGCGCCCCCACATCGATGAACCGCGTGCACGCCTGGCGGAAACCTTCCGGCGTGCGGCTGGTGCCGAAGCCGTACACCGGGATACCGTCCTGGCGGATACGCGTCGCGAGCGGCATGAAGTCGCTGTCCGACGACATGATCCCGAAGCCGTCGATGCGCCCGCGGAACAAGAGGTCCATCGCGTCGATCGTCATCTTCATGTCGGTCGCGTTCTTGCCCTTGGTCAGGTCGAACTGCTGCTGCGGCTCGATGCCGTGCTTGATCGACATGTCGCTCCACGCCTTCAGCGCGGGCTTCGACCAGTTGCCATAGACCCGCCGGACGTTGACCGTGCCGAGCTCGGCGAGGACGGTCAGTACCGGGTCGAGGGTCGCCGCGGACGCATTGTCCGCGTCGATCAGGAGGGCGACGTTGCGCGTTGTGGTATCGATCATGCGCGCAAGGTTAGCCGCGCCCGCGCTGCGCGTCCACGCTCCACGCGCCGCCACCGGCCGCGGCGAGGTACAGGAAGACGAAGCAGTAGAGCACCGCCGCCTCGCCGCCATTGGCGATCGGGAAGGGGCCCTTCGGCATGTGCGCCATGAAATACGCGACCGCCGACATGCCCGACAGCACGAACGCCACCGGCCGCGTGAACAGGCCGACGATCAGCAGCCCGCCACCGACGACTTCGAGCGCGCCGGCAACCGTCAGCAGCGGGTTCATCGGCATCGGGAAGGGGGGCAGGCCGAAGAATTTCGAGATGCCGTGGCTGAAGAACACCAGCGCGACGACGATGCGCATGACGCTGAGCAGGCGGGCGGACCAGGTGGCGGGTATCGGCATGGGGTATCCTCGAGTGTCGTTGCGTGGGCGAAACGTCACACGGGGGCGGCGCGAGGTCAATTCGCGTAGATCGAAACGGATCGTTGACGGGCAACTCACGATCCTCCCCCGCCAGGGGGAGGTGGCACCGCAGGTGACGGAGGGGGAGGACACGGAACAGCGGTTTCCCTTACCTCCCCCTCCGTCTGGCAAGCGCCAGCCACCTCCCCCTGGCGGGGAAGGATCGCGAATTACGGATAGGCGATCGCCATCACCTCATACTCGCGCTCCCCAGCGGGCAAATCCACTCGTCGCACATCGCCGATCGCAGCGCCGCGCAAGGCGCGTGCGAATGGCGAGTTCCAGCCGATCCGCCCGTTGCTCGCGTCGGTCTCGTCGTCGCCTACTAAAGTCAGGACCCGCTCGACGTCATTCTCGTCCGCAACCGTCACGCACGCACCGAACCAGACGCGCGAGCGGTCTTCCTGCACCGCCGGGTCGACGACCTTGGCCGCCTTCATCCGCTTCGACAGCCAGCCGAGCCGCCGGTCGATCTCGCGCAGGCGCTTGCGGCCGTAGATGTAATCGCCGTTCTCGGACCGGTCGCCGTTGCCTGCCGCCCAGGAGATGACTTCGACCAGCTTCGGCCGTTCGCCAGCGAGCAGGTGCTCATATTCCTCGCGAAGAATCGTGTAGCCGGCGGGGGTGATGTAGTTGGGGCGATCCATGCGGCGCCCTACCATGTTCTCCCGCGAAGGCGGGAGCCCAGTCTGGGCTCCCGCCTTCGCGGGAGAACAATCTTATGAGGTAGCGAGACCTCAACCCGGCCGGTTCTTCCCCAGATACCACGACAACCGAGCCGCCCCCCGGCTCTTCGCCCGCGCAGGGTTCATCAAATCGTACACCACCGCATTCTCCAGCACGCGCTGCACGTAATTGCGCGTCTCCTGGTACGGGATCGCCTCGACCCAATCGACCATGTCCACAGCCCCGGTCCGCGGATCGCCGTTCGCGCGGAGCCATTTGTTCACGTTGCCGCCGCCCGCATTATACGCCGCCACCGCCAGCGGATAACTGCCGTAATTGGCATACACCCGCTGGAAATAGCTGGACCCGAGCATGATCGACATGTTCGGATCGGTCGTCAGCGCCGCCTGGTTATACGCGAGGCCGATCTTCCCCGACTGCTCGCGCGCGGTCGCCGGCATCAGCTGCATCAGCCCGCGCGCGCCGGCGTGGCTCACCGCGGCGCGATCGAACTGGCTCTCCTGCCGCGAGATCGCGTGGATGATCGTCCAGTTATCCTCATACCCCGCCGGCACCGACACCATCGGGAAACCGACCGCGGAATAATCGCTGAGCCCGTTCGCCAGTGCACTCCGCCCGACCATCACGCCGAGATCGGGGCGGTTGATGCTCTTCGACAATTCGGCGGCGAGCAAGTGATCGGTATCGGTCGTCGCGTCCGCCGCGATCTGACGGACGAACGCGGTCTGGTCCTGCCAGTCGCCGATCTGCCCGAGGAACTTGACCGCACGCACCGTCTCGCGCCGATCGAACGCCGCGCGCGTCGCCGGATCGATCGCCACCGAAGCGACCGAGGGCGGCGCCACCAGCGCCCGACCGGTCCGCTCGTTCGCCAGCTGGCCGTAATACTGATCGCGGTACCCCGCTGCCTGGCCGTAGAACGCCGCCGCCTGAGGCGCCAAGCCAGCCGCCTCCGCCGCACGCCCCGCCCAGTAATACCCCTTCGACCGCACCTGCGGCGAACGAGAGCCTCGCGCATACCGGTCGAACAGCGTCATCGCGTCCGCCGGTCGCCCGAGCTGCTTCATCGCCACTCGTCCGCCGAGCCAGGCGAGGTTGGTATATTCGTCGCGCTCGGCATAGGATTTCGCTGCGATGTCCGCGCCAAACGGATACGCATCGTCGATCTGCCGCGCGATGTCGTAGGCCACCTGATATTGCCCGTCGTTCGCCGCGCCGTTCGCGTTGGTGACGAGCACCTCATACCACTCGGCGGCGTTGCCCGGCCGCGTCACCAACGACCGAGGCCGCGCCAGCCACGCGCGCGCCGACGGGCTCGCGCCGGAATTGCGCAACCACTGCGCCCGGTCCGCGACATAGCCCGCGTCGTTCGCATACAAGGTCTGCGTCGAAGCCGAGATATCCGACGCGTTCGGTGCATTCGTCCGGAACGCGAGCCGCGCCTCGAAGATCGGCCGCCGCGCCGCGCTCGTCCAGACCAGTTGCCGCTGCGCCGCGCCGGTCTGGCCCGCCCACAACAGCGCATCCATCCGCGCATCCTGATCGTCCGGCGTCAGCGCACCCGGAAAGCCCGACACGACCATCGCCTCGTCGGTCGGCGTCAGTCCGCTGCTCCGCCACGCCGTCCGCACCGCCGCATACGCCTGATCCCGCGCGCCAGACGCCTGCAAAGCCCGCGCATACGCGACACCGCCCGACGCGGACTGCGGCGGATAGCGACGGAAAAACGCGACGACGCTGGTCGGCGAGCCCATAGAAGCCTTGCGCTCCGCCGCACGCCGGTTGGCCGTCTCGTTAGGCCAGCCCGGATGTGCCATCAGGAAGCCCGCATAGCTGTCGAACGGCAGCGCATCGGTCTGCTGCAACGCCCGCCACTGCGCGATGGTGGAGGCGATCGCGCCGTCCGTCGCCATCGGCTGCGCGTTGGGGCCCATATTGGCCAATTGCGTGCTGTAGCGATCCAGCGTCTGCTGCCCGCCTCCCGACGCGGCGACCGTCCCCGCCACGACTGCAAGGAGAAGGCTCGTTTTAAACATCGATGCTACCATGTGGACAGCATACGCCCCGAACCCGTATCTGTCCTGAACGAAATCCGGATTTTGCAAGACATCCGGCGCAACAGGACCGCAGGCCACCGCATGTTTTCAGGATCTATTCCGGCGCTCGTCACGCCGTTCGCCGCCGACGGCAGCTTCGACGAACTCGCCTATCGCGATTTCGTCGAGTGGCAGATCGCCGAGGGCTCTTGGGGGCTGGTCGCATGCGGGACGACCGGCGAGGCGGCGACCTTGTCGTACGACGAGCATTTCCACGTGGTCCGCGTCTGCGTCGACCAAGCGAAAGGCCGCGTGCCCGTCATCGCCGGTGCAGGCTCGAACGACACGCGTGTCGCTTCCGCGAACCTGCGCGCCGCAAAGGACGCCGGTGCAGATGCCGCGCTGATGGTCCCGCCTTATTACAACCGGCCGGGGCAGGAGGGCATCTTCCGCCATTTCGAGGCCCTCGCGCAGACGACCCCGTTGCCGATCATCCTCTACAACGTCCCCGCGCGGACGGTGACGGACATCCAGCCCGCGACCTTGGCCCGGATCGTCGCGGCGTTCCCGGACGTGTTCGTCGGGGTCAAGGATGCCAGCGGCGTGCTCGCCCGTGTGTCGCAGCACCGTGCGTCATGCGGCCCGGATTTCTGCCAGCTGTCGGGCAATGACGACCTCGCGCTGGCGTTCAACGTCATGGGCGGCACAGGCTGCATCTCGGTAAGCGCCAACGTCGCGCCCAAGCTCTGCGCCGAGTTCCAGGCGGCGTGCCAGGCCGGCGATTTCGTCAAGGCGCTGGCCTATCAGGATCAGCTCTATCCGTTGCACGAAGCGCTGTTCACCGACGCGTCGCCCGGCCCGGTGAAGTACGCGATGACGAAGGTGCGGGCGGGCTTCCCAGAGACGCTCCGCCTGCCGATGACCCCCGCCGGTGAGGCCTCGCGCGCCGCGGTCGACGCAGCGCTCGAACACGCCCGCCTCATCTAAGCAGGCCACAACGGCCCCCCCTCCCTGGAAGGGAGGGGCAGGGGGTGGGTCGGCCAGTTCGAGCTACGACGGTTCGGATATGCGGAACCCGACCCACCCCCAACCCCTCCCTTCCAGGGAGGGACGAAAGAAGGCGAGGGGGCCGGACTGATAAGAAGTCGCCACCACCGCTTCCCCTAAGCCCTCCGACCTCCTACATCGCGCGTCCCATGGCACGTCCCAAACCCCCGACCTTCGAGAAGACCAAGATCGTCGCCGAGAACCGGCGCGCGCGGTATGATTATTATATCGAGCAGGTGTTCGAGGCGGGCATCGCGCTCACCGGCACCGAGGTGAAGGCGCTGCGCGGCGGCGAGGGATCGATCGCCGAGGCCTATGCCGAGGTGAAGGGCAAGAACGTCGTCCTGGTCAATTCGAACATTCCCGAATTCAGCCACGGCAACCGCTTCAATCACGAGCCCAAGCGCCCCCGCAAGCTGCTGCTCCACGAGCGCGAGATCAACAAGATGTTCGGTGCGGTCGCGCGCCAGGGCATGACGCTCGTCCCGCTGATGATCTACTTCAATTCGAAGGGCCGTGCGAAGATCGAACTGGCGCTCGCCAAGGGCAAGCAGAACCACGACAAGCGCGATTCGGTGAAGGAACAGGACTGGAAGCGCGAGCAGGGCCGGATCATGCGGGATCGCGGATAGCCTGTGTCGAAGGCGCCGGGCAGTATCTTCGGGCGCCTCGCGGCGTGGTCGCATCGCAACTTGCCGACCCGCGAATCGATGGAGCGCAACCGTCTTCTCCGCCCCGTCGCGCACCGCGTGCTCGCGCCCGAGCTCTGGCGCTTCACCCGTCGCTCGGTCCCGCGCGGCGTCGCGCTCGGGATGGTCGCGGGCATCCTGATCCCGGTCGCGCAGACGCCGGTCGCCGCGATCTTCGCATTGCCGTTCCGCGCCAACGTGCCGACCGCGGCGCTGACCACCTTCATAACCAACCCGCTGACCACGCCGCCGCTTTGGATCGCCGCCTATTGGATCGGCTCTTCGCTGCTCCGCCTCGACGCGCACGTCCCCGGGCAGCCCGTCGCGGATGCGGCTGCCCGCACCGAATGGATCCCGTGGCTGATGCAGGCTGGCCCCGCCACCGCGCTCGGCCTGCTGGTCATCACGGTCGTCTGTTCGGTTGGGGGCTATGCGCTTAGCGCGCTCGGCTGGCGGTTGTGGATCGCGCGCAAGTGGCGCAATCGCCACGACAATCGCGGATCGTAACAATCGTCACTAATATTGACCTACCCGAATTGACGGACCGTCCTATCGGCGTAGAACACACCGCATCCTGAAGATCTTTCTCCGAGGTTCTTGATGCGTAAGTCGATTGTTACCGTGATCCTGCTCGCGTCCGCCGCATCGGCTTTCGCGCAGACGCAAACGGGGCCGAACACCCCGTCGCCGACCCTCGCCAAGGCTGCGAAGGGCCCTGTTGCCGCCAAGGATGCCAACAAGCCGCAGATCGGCGACTTCGGCTTCGACATGGCCGGCCGCGATACCAGTGTGACGCCGGGCACCGACTTTTTCGATTACGCGAACGGCGGCTGGGTGAAGACCACGCCGATCCCCGCCGATCGCTCGTCCTACGGCATGTTCCACGTCCTGCAGGACCTGTCGCTCGAACGCACCCGCACGATCCTCGACGTCTCCGCCAAGACGCCCGGCGACAAGGTCGGCGATTTCTACTCCAGCTTCATGGACGAGGCTGCGGTCAACGCGAAGGGCGCTACCCCCGTCAAGCCAATGCTCGCCGCGCTCAAGGCGACCAAGGACAAGACCGCACTCGTCACCGAGATCGCCAAGCTCCAGCGCCAGGGCGTCGGCGGCCTCGTCGGCGTCGGCGTGCAGCAGGACGACAAGGATCCGACCACCTATGTCGTGAGCCTCGGCCAGAGCGGCATCGGTCTCCCCGACCGCGACTATTACCTCAAGGAAGACGCGAAGCTCGCGACGATCCGCACCGCGTACCAGGCGTATCTCACGCGCATGCTGACGCTCGCCGCCGAGCCGAACGCCGCCGCTCGCGCTGCTGCCGTCTTCAACATGGAGAAGGGCCTCGCGACCGCGCACTGGACGCGGATCGAAAGCCGCGACGCCGACAAGACCTACAACAAATGGACCGCCGCCGACTTCGCCGCGAAGGCGCCGGGCTTCCCCTGGGCGCAGTACATGACCGCGATGGGCGTCACCGGCCGTCCGTTCTACCTCGTCGCGCAGCCGAGCGCGTTGACCGGCGAGGCGAAGGTCTTCGCCGACACGCCGATCAACGTGTTGCAGGACTATGCGATGCTTAAGGTGCTGCGTTCGTATGCGCCGTATCTGTCGAGCGATTTCGACAAGACCAACTTCGCGTTCTACGGCACCACGCTGTCCGGCACGCCCGAGCAGCAGGTCCGCTGGAAGCGCGGTGTCACGACCGTGTCGGGCGCGATGGGCGAGGCGATCGGCCAGCAATATGTCGCCAAGTATTTCCCGCCCGCGTCAAAGGCGGCCGCCGACGACCTCGTCAAGAACGTCATCGCGGCGATGGGCGAGCGCCTCCGGAACCTCGAATGGATGGCGCCCGAGACCAAGACCAAGGCGCTCGCCAAGCTTGCCGCCTTCACCCCGAAGATCGGTTATCCGGACAAGTGGCGCGATTATTCGGCGCTCCAGATCCAGCGCGGCGATCTCGTCGGTAACGTGTCGCGCGCCAACGCGTTCGAATATGATCGCGACCTGAAGAAGCTGGGCCAGCCGATCGATCGGGCTGAGTGGTTCATGACGCCGATGACGATCAACGCCTACGCCAACCCGACGATGAACGAGGTCGTCTTCCCGGCCGCGATCCTGCAACCGCCGTTCTTCGATCCGAAGGCGGACCCGGCGGTCAATTACGGCGGCATCGGCGCGGTGATCGGTCACGAGATCAGCCATCACTTCGACGACCAGGGCCGCAAATACGACCTGAACGGCAAGCTCACCGACTGGTGGACGCCGCAGGACGTCGCGCGCTTCAAGGTGTTCACCGACGCGCTCGTGAAGCAGTACGACGCGTATGAACCGCTCCCCGGCCAGCACATCCAGGGCGGCCTGACGCTCGGCGAGAACATCGCCGACTTGGCGGGCCTCACGGTCGCGTACGACGCGTATCACAAATCGCTCGGCGGCAAGCAGGCGCCGATCATCGACGGCACGACCGGCGACCAGCGTTTCTATTACGGCTGGGCCGGCGTCTGGCGCACCAAGTTCCGCGACGCCGCGCTACAGCAGACGCTCTTGTCCGACCCGCATTCGCCGGGCCACCAGCGCGTCCTGACGGTCCGCAACCTCGACCCCTGGTACGCCGCGTTCGGCGCCAAGCCGGGCGAGGCCAGCTACCTCGCCCCCGCCAACCGCGTCCGCATCTGGTAATCAACACCGCCCAACAGAGCCCCGTCATCCTGGGCTCGACCCAGGATCCAGAGCCACGCAGGTAACGCTGTGGGCTCTGGATCCTGACTTTCGTCAGGATGACGAAGTCTGGAGAGAAACATGAAGTCCTTCATCGTCGCCGGCCTACTCGCCGCCACCGCCATCACCGGCGTCACCGCCGCCATCTCGCAAACCTCTGAACCCAAGCCCGCTCCCGCAGCCCCGACCGGCGCGCAATACGGGACGTTCGGCTTCGACGAGAAGGGCATGGACAAGACCGTTCAGCCCGGCGACGACTTCTACACCTTCGCCAACGGCAACTGGGCGAAGACCAACCCGATCCCCGCGGACAAGTCGAACTACGGCTCGTTCAATCTCCTCTCCGACCTGTCCGAGACGCGCACCCGCGGTATCCTCGACACCGCCGCGAAGGACCCGAACTCGAAGATCGGCCGCGCCTACGCCACCTTCCTTGACACCGGAACGATCGAAGGCAAGGGCCTCGCGCCGATCAAGCCGTGGCTCTCCAAGATCGCCGCGCTGAACGACCGCGCCGGCTATCCCGCCCTCCTCGCCGAAGCAGACCGCGCCGGGATCGGCGGCCCGTTCGGCGCCGGCGTCGGTCAGGACGACAAGCTCCCCGAACAATACGCGCTCTCGCTCGGCCAGTCCGGCCTCGGCCTGCCCGACCGCGATTATTACCTCAGCACCGACGCCAAGCTGGTCGAAGCGCGCAACGCCTACCGGGCTCACATCGTCAAGATGCTGACCCTCGCCGGCGAACCCAATGCCGAGGCGCGCGCCACCGCACTGCTCGCGTTCGAGACCGAGATCGCCAAGGTCAGCTGGACCCGCGTCGACAGCCGCGACGCCACCAAGACCTATAACAAGATGACCGTCGCCGACCTCGCCAAGCGCGCGCCCGGCTTCGATTTCGTCGCGTATTTCAAGGGTATCGGCACGCCCGTCCCGACCGTCATCGTCGCGCAGCCCTCCGCGATCACCGGCATCGCCAAGCTCGTCTCGACCGCGCCGATCGGCGTGCTGAAAGACCAGCTGATCCTGCGCTCGCTCGACGGCTATGCCGACGTCCTCCCCAAGGCCTTCGACGCCGAACAGTTCGCGTTCTACGGCACCGTCCTCGGCGGCACGCCCGAGCAGGAGGCCCGCTGGAAGCGCGGCGTCCAGTTCACCTCCGGCGCGCTCGATGACGAGGTCAGCAAGCTCTACGTCGCGCAGTATTTCCCGCCCGAGACCAAGGCCGCGGCGGACAAGCTCGTCAAGAACGTCCTCGCCGCGATGGGCCGCCGGATCGACAAGCTCGAATGGATGGCGCCCGAGACCAAGGTGAAGGCGCACGCCAAGCTCGCCGCCTTCACCCCCAAGATCGGCTATCCGAGCCAGTGGAAGGATTTCTCCGGTCTGACGATCACCTCGGGCGATGCGTTCGGCAACGAATGGCGCGCGAACGAATGGCAGCACCAGGATAATATTTCCAAGCTCGGCAAGCCGTTGCAGCGTTGGGAATGGGGCATGACGCCGATGACGGTGAACGCCTACGCCAATTTCGGCATGGTTGAGATCGTCTTCCCCGCCGCGATCCTGCAACCGCCGTTCTTCGATCCGAAGGCCGACGACGCGGTCAACTACGGCGGCATCGGCGCGGTGATCGGCCATGAGTTGAGCCATCATTTCGACGACCAGGGCTCGAAATACGATGCGAAGGGCCAGCTTACCGACTGGTGGACGGCCAAGGACATCGCCGGCTTCAAGGCGCTCACCGGCAAGCTCGGTGCGCAGTATGACGCCTACGAACCGCTCCCCGGCATGCACGTGAAGGGCCAGCTGACGATGGGCGAGAACATCGCCGATCTCGCCGGCCTCACGGTCGCGTACGACGCCTACCACACCGCGCTCGGCGGCAAGACTGCGCCCGTCCTCGACGGCTACACCGGCGATCAGCGCTTCTATCTCGGTTGGGCGCAGGTCTGGCGTCGCAACTACCGCGAAGCCAACCTTCGCAACCGGTTGCTGACCGATCCTCACTCGCCGTCGCAGCAGCGCGCGTGGGTCGTGCGCAACCTCGACCCCTGGTACGCGGCGTACAAGCCGACCGCCGGACAGAAGCTGTACCTCACGCCGGAGCAGCGCGTTCGGATCTGGTAAGAGTTTCCCTTGGGATAGCGGGCGGAGCGGAAACTGGGCGCGCCTTTCTGAGGAAAGCGCTCAAGTCAGCCCAACCCCCAACGGTCTCCCCTCCCTGAAAGGGAGGGGCAGGGGGTGGGTAGGCCGCTTGGAGAGCACGCCGTCCACGAACGGGCCGACCCACCCCCAACCCCTCCCTTCCAGGGAGGGGAGCAACTTTACCCTAGGCACAACAACCACCCCGGCGAAGGCCGGTGCCCAATTGGGGGACGGTTCTGACGATGGACGGCGCTTCGTTACTACCACCTTTCCCATTGGGCCCCGGCCTTCGCCGGGGTGGTGCCGTTTCTAGAAGCGGCGGGATCAGAGTTAGCGCCACCCCCATCACACGCATCACTTGACGCCCAACCCCGCAACAGCGGATGACTCCCCCCAATGGCATCGCTCGCTTTACCCACCCCCGCCCGCAACGCAGCATTCGTCGCCATAGCCTCGGGCGTCGCCGCCGCGGCGATCGTGCTGCTGCTCGTCGGCAGCTGGACCGCCGCCGCCGGTTTCTTTGCCGCGGCCGTCATCGTCATCGGCGCGCTGATCGCCTGGCGCCTGCTCAACCCCGTCGCCAGGGACGCGCCACGCCCGGTCGACTGGGACCTCACCCGCATCGTCGCCGAAGCCGGCACCGACGCACTCGCGATCACCGACCGCGCCGGGCGTCTGGTTTGCGCCAACGACGCCTACGAAGCGCTGTTCGAAGGCTTCCCGACACCCCCCGGCCTGCCGCTCGACGAAGCCGGCAACGCAGCCCTCGCCGACGCCGGCCGTTCCGCGTGGCGCGACGGCACCGCGCAGGTCGAGCGCCTCAACGCCCGCAACGTCTGCCTCTCCGCGCAGATCGCGCGCGCCGGTGACGACGCCGACATGCTCGTCTGGCGCTTCGTCACCGCGCAGGAACACGATCTTGCCGAGACGCTCGCCGCGCTGCTGACCGGCCCGACCGGAGACCGGCTCGGCGGCAGCGGCATCATGGCCGCGTTGCTCTCGCCCGATGGTCGCGTCCGCACCGCCAACCGTGTGCTGCGCGCGAGGGCGTGCGGCGACGAGTACGATACGATCGAAGGTCGCGACTTTGCCCGCTTCCTCATCACCGACAGCCGCGGCCTCGTCCGCTTCGAGCGCGAAGGCCTCGAAGGCACGCCGCTCCGCGTCCTCCAGATCCCGTTCCTCGACGGCGACGACGCCCCCGTGCTGGTCGCCTTGCTCGACGAGGAGGAGGACGCGCCCGCGCTCGGCGCCAGCGCCTCCGCGCACGTCCGCAGCCTCGTTAGCATGATGCCGTTCGGCATGGCGCTGGTCGACCGCGACGGTCGATTCCTGCAGATGAACGATTCGTTCCTGCGCGCGGCCGGCGTCAACTCCGTCGCCCCGCCGCTCTATCCGGGCGATCTCGTCGTCCGCGAGGACAAGGCCGCGGTCGCGGACGCAATCCGCAAGTTCGCGAACGGCGCGACGCATTCCGCCGACATGGCGGTCCGCCTCAAGGATCACCCCGACGAGCCGGTCGCGCTGACCATTGCCGGCGCGCGCGGTCTCGGCGACGCCGCCGTGCTGCTCAGCCTCAAGGACAATAGCGAGGAGAGCCGCCTCAAGCGCGAGGTCGCGCAGGCCACCAAGATGCAGGCGGTCGGCCAGCTCGCCGGCGGCGTGGCGCATGATTTCAACAACATCCTGACCGCGATCATCGGCCATTGCGACCTGATGCTGATGCGCCATTCGCCCGGCGACAGCGATTACGACGACATCCAGCAGGTCCGCACCAATTCGAACCGCGCCGCCAGCCTGACCCGCCAGCTGCTCGCCTTCTCGCGCCAGCAGACTCTCCGCCCGCAAATCCTCCAGCTCCCCGACGTAGTCTCGGAGGTGTCCAACCTGCTCAAGCGGTTGATGGGCGAGAACGTCCGCCTCGACATGACGCACGGCCGCAATTTGGGGCCCGTCCGCGCCGATCCAGGCCAACTCGAGCAAGTGGTGGTCAATCTCGCGGTCAACGCGCGCGACGCGATCGTCTCGGCGAACGCGCGCGGCGGCGGCGTGCTCACGATCACCACGCGCGCCGTCCCCGCAGCCGAAGTGCGCGAGATGGCGTCCGATATCCTGCCCGTCGCCGACTATACCGCGCTGATCGTGCAGGACACCGGCACCGGCATTCCCCCCGACGTGCTCCCCAAGATCTTCGAGCCGTTCTTCACTACCAAGGAATTCGGCAAGGGCACCGGGCTCGGCCTCTCGACCGTCTACGGCATCGTCAAGCAATCCGGCGGCTACATCTTCGCCGACAGCAAGCCGGGGCAGGGCGCGACCTTCTCGATGTACCTGCCGGTCCATTCGGCCCCCGCCGCGACTCGTCCCGTGGTCATCAAGCCTGCGCCGAAGCCGGTCGACCTGTGGGGCACCGGCACGATCCTGCTGGTCGAGGACGAGGACATGGTCCGTGCCGTCGCCGAGCGCGCGCTCACGCGGCAGGGATACACAGTGTTGACCGCGGAAAACGGCGAGATCGCGCTCGAAGTGCTGGAGAAACACGGCCGCCCCGATCTGCTGATCAGCGACGTCGTCATGCCGCAGATGGATGGCCCGACGATGGTGCGCCACGCGCGCGAGAAATTCCCCGACCTGCCGATCCTGTTCATGTCGGGCTATGCCGAGGAGCAGCTGCGCAAGTCGATCGATCTAGACAACGTCGCGTTCCTGCCCAAGCCGTTCTCGGTGCAGGAGCTGGCCGAAGCGGCACGAGACGTGCTTGCCGCACGCTGACTCGAACAAGATGTTGGCAAGTCGTAACAATCCCGACTATGCGAGAAATATGACCGCTACCCAACAGATCCTCATCGTCGAGGACGAACCGTTGATCGCCATGATGCTGGAGGATTTCCTCGAGGTATTGGACAAGGGAGTCGCGGGCTCGGTCGACACCGTCGCCGACGCGTTGAAGCGGATCGAAGAGGGCGGCGTCGATGGCGCGATCCTCGACGTGAACCTGCGTGGCGGCGAGAAGAGCACCGCGGTCGCCGAGGCATTGGCGGCAAGAGGCGTCCCGTTCGTCTTCGCCACCGGTGGCGGCGACGATGGAGTCGCCCCGGAATTTCGCGACCGCCCGCGGTTGCAGAAGCCCTTCACGATGGACGGTGTAGCGAAGGCCCTCGAAGGCCTCTGATACTAGCTAGCGGTTCTCCAAGCGCTCCCCCTTCTTTCCCCCCTCCCTGAAAGGGAGGGGCCGGGGGTGGGTAGGCCGCTTGGGCAGGTCAACGCCAGCCAACAGGCCAACCCACCCCCAACCCCTCCCTTCCATGGAGGGGAGCAATCTCATTCACCTCTCGTCATTCCCGCGAAGGCGGGAACCCATACTGGCAGTCCTCACTGACAAGATCGTGAACCGTTGCCGTTCTGGATCCCCGCCTGCGCGGGGATGACGAGATCGAAGCGGTCCCCCGCACGCAAAATTTGACGCAACTCTCTTGCGCAAATGCCCCCTCCCGCGACATAGGCGTTCGCCATGACCCGCACATTCGATAAATCGCGCCTGCCGAGCCGCCATGTCTCCGTCGGCCCAGAACGCGCCCCGCACCGCAGCTATTACTACGCGATGGGCCTCGACGAGGAGCAGATCGCGCGCCCGTTCGTCGCGCTCGCGTCCGCCGGCAACAACTCCGCGCCCTGCAACACCACGCTCGACGCGCAGGCCGATGCCGCGCAGGCCGGCGTCATCCAGGGCGGCGGGATGCCGCGCCGCTTCAACACGATCACCGTCACCGACGGCATCGCGATGGGCCATCAGGGCATGAAGGCCTCGCTGGTGAGCCGGGAAGTCATCGCCGACTCGGTCGAACTCTCGGTCCGCGGCCATTGCTACGACGCGCTGGTCGGGTTCGCGGGCTGCGACAAGTCGCTTCCGGGGATGATGATGGCGATGCTCCGCCTCAACATCCCGTCGGTGTTCGTCTATGGCGGCTCGATCCTACCGGGCCGCTATCAGGACCGCGACGTCACCGTCGTCGACGTGTTCGAGATCGTCGGCAAATACGCCGCCGGCGCGTGCCCGCTGTCCGAAGTCCACGCGATCGAGAAGGTCGCGTGCCCCGGCCACGGCGCCTGTGGCGGCCAGTACACCGCGAACACGATGGCCTGCGTCGCGGAAGCGATCGGTTTGTCGATCCCGAACAGCAACATGGTGCCCGCACCTTACACCACGCGCGAACAGATCGCCGTGGCGGCCGGTGCGCAGGTCATGGAGTGCTTGGCCGACAATATCCGCCCGCGCGACATCTGCACGCGCGAGGCGTTTATCAACGCCGCCCGCGTCGTCGCTGCGACCGGCGGCTCGACCAACGCGGCGCTGCATCTCCCCGCGATGGCATCCGAAGCAGGCATCGAGTTCGACCTGTTTGACGTCGCCGAGATATTCAAGACAACGCCCTACATCGCGGACCTCAAACCCGGTGGGAAGTACGTCGCCAAGGACATGTACGAGGCCGGCGGCGTCTACATGCTGATGAAGACGATGCTCGCCGGTGGGTTCTTGAACGGCGATTGCCTGACCGTGACGGGCAAGTCGCTCGGCGAGAACATCGACCAGGTGACGTGGAACCCCGACCAGAAGGTCATCTACGACATCAAGACCCCGCTGACGCCCACCGGGGGTGTCGTAGGCCTGCGCGGCAGTCTCGCCCCCGACGGCGCGATCGTGAAGGTCGCGGGCATGCATCGCCTCCAGTTCTCGGGTCCGGCCCGCGTCTTCGATTGCGAGGAAGACACCTTCGCCGCCGTCGAAAACCGTGAGATCAACGAAGGCGAAGTCATCGTCATCCGCTACGAAGGGCCGAAGGGTGGCCCCGGCATGCGCGAGATGCTGTCGACCACCGCCGCGCTCTACGGCCTCGGCATGGGCGAAAGCGTCGCGCTGATCACCGACGGGCGGTTCTCCGGCGGCACGCGCGGATTCTGTATCGGCCATGTCGGTCCCGAAGCAGCGGACGGCGGCCCGATCGCGCTGGTCGAGAACGGCGACATCATCCACATCGACGCCGAGGCCGGCACGATCGACCTCGACGTTCCCGACAACGTGATGGCGGAGCGTCGCGCCGCGTGGGTGCCGCGCACCAACGATTACGGCTCGGGCGCACTCTGGCGCTATGCGAAGACCGTCGGCCCCGCGTACAAGGGTGCCGTCACGCATCCTGGAGCGGCAGCCGAAACCCATGTCTACGCGGATATCTAAGCGAATACTGGCGGTTGCCGCGCTTCTCTCGCTCCCGCTCGCAGCGTGTGGGCGGGGGCCGTCCAGCGAACAGGTCGCGGCACAGCAGCCTGCGGATACGTCGAGCGATACTCGCATCGCGTGCGCGCAGGGTGACGCCGCGTTCGCGTCGACCTGCACGATCGAGCAGGCGCAGGGCAAGAACGGCCTGATCCTGACGATCCGCCATCCCGACGGAGCCTTCCGCCGGTTGCTGGTAACGCAGGACGGTCGCGGCGTGATCGCGGCGGACGGTGCCGAGGTCGCGAAGGTCACGATCTTGAAAGGGGACGGCATAGAGGTCGCGCTGGGCGGCAACCGCTACCGCCTCCCGGCGACCGTCAAGACGTCATGATCGGCATCGAAGGCCAACCCATCCTGACCGCCGCCGAAATGCGCGCGGCGGAAGATGCGGTGATCGCCACCGGCGTCTCGGTCGAGACGCTGATGGAACGCGCCGGCACCGCGATTGCTGAGGTAGTCCGCCGGCTCGCGGGTACGAACGAAGTCCTGATCCTCTGCGGCCCCGGCAATAACGGTGGCGACGGGTATCTCGCGGCTCGCGTGCTGGCGGACATGGGCATTACGGTGAGGGTCGCGGCGCTGTCGGAACCCAAGACGGATGCGGCGAAGTCGGCGAGGGCAGAGTGGCCAAGCCCGGTTGAAACGCTGGCGGAGGCAAAATCCGCGCCGATCCTCGTAGACGCGCTGTTCGGCACCGGCCTCACGCGCCCGCTCGACGCCAGTACAACACCGACCCCCAACCGTTCCCCCGCGGACGCGGGGGCCCAGAGTAAGCCTCTGGGTACGCCCTTGGAACTTAGCTGGGCCCCCGCGTCCGCGGGGGAACGGTCTATAGTCGGGCGGCTGCATTCGCTTGCTAGCGCCGCCCAACTCCGCATCGCGGTCGACCTGCCCAGTGGCCTTGCCGCCGATTCAGGAGAGGCTCTCAGCACGCCGCCCGTCTTCGACCTCACCCTCGCGCTTGGCGCGGTAAAGCCAGCGCACGTCCTCCAGCCCGCCGCGCGCTATTGCGGCGAGCTTCGCCTGCTCGACATCGGCGTTCCCACGGCCAGCCTAGCCGAAGTCCTTAAAACCCCAATCCTCCCGACCCCGGGCCCAGACTCTCACAAATACACCCGAGGCATGGTCGCGATCATCGCCGGCACCATGTCCGGCGCCGCCGACCTTGCGGCCCTCGCCGCGATGCGAGCCGGCGCCGGCTACGTAACCCTGCTCGGCGACAGCCAAGGCCCCCCGCATGCGCTCGTCCGCACGCCGTTCTCCGATCACGCACTGGCCAACGACCGTATCGGCGCACTCGTCATCGGCCCCGGCCTCGGTCGCGACGATATCGCCAGGGCTCGCCTCGACGTGGCGCTGACCTCCGGCCACCCGCTGATCATCGACGGCGACGCCCTCCGCCTGCTCGACCCTGACCGAATCAAGACGTTGGACGTCCCCGTCATCCTCACCCCGCACTCCGGCGAGTTCGACGCGCTCTTCGGCAAATCCGACACCGACAAGATCACCCGAGCCCGCGACGCCGCCACCCGCACTAATGCCATCGTCGTCTTCAAAGGCGCAGACACCGTCATCGCCGCCCCCGACGGCCGCGTCCGCATCGCGCAAGGGGCCAGCGACTGGCTGTCCACCGCCGGCACCGGCGACGTCCTCACCGGGGCGATCGGCGCGATGCTCGCCGCCGGGCTCGAACCACTGGAGGCTGCGGCCGCCGGAGTGTGGCTCCACGGTGACGCTGCCCGCCGATTGGGCGCGGCTTTCATCGCCGACGACTTGGCGGAAGCGCTCCGGTCGGCCAGAGCGGCCCCATGACCACTGACTCGACCTCTGAACCGAATATCGACACGATCGTCCGCGTCGCGGCACGCGGCGACGGCATGACCGCCGACGGACGCCACGCCGCCTTCTCGGCCCCCGGCGACACGCTCGCCGCCGACGGCACCGTGATCCCCGGCCCGCACCACCAGACTCCCCCCTGCGTGCATTTCCCGACCTGCGGCGGCTGCCAGCTCCAGCATCTCGACGACCAGGCCTATGCCGAGTTCGTCACCGACCGCATTGCCTCCGCGCTGGACGGCCAGGACCTGTCCGCCCCGATCCGCACCCCGCACATCTCGCCCGAACGCAGCCGCCGCCGCGCGACGCTCCACGCCGAGGCCAAGGGTGGCAAGATCACGCTCGGCTTCACCGCGGAGAAGGCGCACACGATCGTCGACATCAAGGAATGCTGGATCCTGGATCCGCGCCTGTTCGCGCTCGTCCAGCCCTTGCGCCAACTGCTCAAGCGCCTCAACTTCCGCCGCCGCGCCGACATCCACCTGACGCTCGCCGACCAGGGCGCCGACATCCTGATCACCGGATTCGCCCCCGAAGGCCTCCCCGCCGCCGAAGCGCTCACCAAATTCTGCGAAGACCACAAGATCGCGCGGGTGGCGTTCGACGACGGTCTCGGACCCGAGACGCGCTGGGAACCCGACGCGGTCACGATCACGCTCGGCGGCGTCCCCGTGCCGCTCCCGCCCGCGTCGTTCCTCCAGGCCACACCCGATGGCGAAGCTGCACTCACCGCCGCTGTCCTGGAGGCGATCGGCAAGCCCGCGACGGTCGCCGATCTGTTCGCCGGCCTCGGCACCTTCACGCTCGCGATCCCCGCCAAGGTCTACGCGGCCGAAGGCGCGCGCGATGCGCTCGGCTCGCTAAAGGCCGCCGCGCACCGCACCCAGCGCCCGGTCTACCCGGAGCACCGCGATCTCTACCGCCGCCCGCTGACGGTGGCCGAACTCGACCGCTTCGACGCCGTGGTAATCGATCCGCCCCGCTCCGGCGCGCGCGAACAGGCGACCGCGTTGGCCGAGTGCAAGACGCTGGTGATCGCCTATGTCTCGTGCAACCCGGCCAGCTTCGCGCGCGATGCGAAGGAACTGTGCGATGCAGGCTGGCGGATCGACTGGGTCCAGCCGGTCGGCCAGTTCCGCTGGTCGACGCATGTCGAACTCGCCGCGAAGTTCGTCCGCAACGCTCCTCAACCGTCATACTGACGAAAGTCAGGATCCAGAGCCACCGATGCCGTGCCTTGTAACTCTGGATCCCGGATCAAGTCCGGGATGACGGGGGTGGATAAACCGCACTCACGAAGAATAACCCGTCAGGCGGCGCATTGAGCCCCAGCATCGCCCGATCCTTCGCCGCGAGCGCCGCAGCCACATCGCCAACCGCCCAACGCCCCATACCCACCAGCGCCAGGCACCCGACCATCGACCGCACCTGATGGTGCAGGAACGACCGCGCCGCCGCATAGACGAACAGCCGCTCCCCCTCCCGCACCACCTCGAGCCGGTCCAAAGTCCGCACCGGACTATCCGCCTGGCAATGCGCCGACCGAAACGTCGTGAAGTCATGCCGCCCGACGAGCGCCCCCGCAGCCTCCGCCATCGCGTCCGCATCCAGCAACTGCGGTACCTGCCAAGCCAGCCCCGCCTCGAACGTCAACGGCGATCGCCGATTGACGATCCGGTATTCATACGACCGCCCGACGCAAGAAAACCGCGCATGCCAATCGTCATCGACCACCTCGCACGCCAGCACCGACACTGGCGCCGGCTTCACCAGCGCATTCAGTCCCTCCATCAATCGAAACGCCGCGAGCGGCTTCGCGATGTCGACATGCGCGCGCATCGCCATCCCGTGCACCCCCGCATCGGTCCGCCCCGCCGCTTGCACCGACGCGGTCTCGCCGGTCATCTTGAGCACGGCCGCCTCCAGCGCCGCCTGCACGCTCGGCCCGTGCTTCTGCCGCTGCCAGCCCATGAACGGCCGCCCGTCGAACTCCACCGTCAACGCGAACCGCGTCAAAGCTGCGTCCCCGAGCGAATCGGAAACCCGCGCAGCATTTCCTCCGCCGAGGTCACGCCGCGCCCCGCCCGCTGCACCAAGGTCGGCCGGATCGCCCCGTCGCCGCACCCGATCGTCAGCTCGGCATTCACCGTCAGCCCCTCGCACCCAAGGAACGAGAACGGCAACACGTCCGCGGCCAGCACCTTCACCCGCTCGCCGGCAACCTCGAACCACGCTCCCGGCGCCGGGTTCATCGCCCGCACCAGCCGCTCGACCTCGACCGCCGACCGCTCGAAATCGATCCGCGCCTCGGCCTTCTCGATCTTCGCCGCATAGGTGACACCCTCCTCGGGCTGCGGCCGGGCAGGGTAGGCGTCGAGATCGCCCAGCACCTCGACCATCAACCGAGCCCCCATCGCGGAGAGCTCGGACGTCAGATCCCCGGCAGTCTTGCCAACGATCGGCGTCCGCCCCTCGAGCCGAACCGGCCCGGTATCCAGACCCACTTCCATCTGCATGATCCCGACGCCCGTTTCGACATCGCCCGCGAGGATAGCCCGCTGCACCGGCGCCGCTCCGCGCCACCGCGGCAACAGCGACCCATGTACGTTCAGGCACCCGAACCGCGGCGCCTCCAGCACTGCGCGCGGCAGAATAAGACCATAGGCCGCGACCACCGCGACATCCGCCCCCAGCGCGGCAAACGCCTCGCGAGCCTCCAGCCCCTCCGGCAGAGATGCCTTGAACGACACCGGCGTCCGCACTTCGATCCCCAGCGCTTCCGCCCGGACTTGCACCGGCGAAGGCACCAGTTCGCGCCCACGCCGCCCCCCTGGCCTAGCCGGCTGGCAATACGCCGCCACCACGTCATGCCCCGCCGCGACGAGGGCCTCCAGCACCGGCACAGCGAAGTCCGGCGTTCCCATGAAGATGATCCGCATGCCCCTCTCGAACACGCTGGCGGGGAGCCGCGCAACCCCCTATCTGTTCCCTATGGCATCCCCCGAGATCGAGGCGCTGACGCAGGCGCTTGCCCGGCTCCCCGGCCTCGGCCCCCGGTCCGCACGTCGCGCCGTGCTGCATCTGCTCAAGAAGCGCGACGCGGCGCTGGGGCCGTTGCGCGAGGCGCTGACCGCGGTCGACGAGCGGCTGGAGAATTGTTCGACCTGCGGCAACGTCGACACCACCAACCCCTGCGCGATCTGCGCCGACCCGCGCCGAGACCAGCGTTCGCTCTGCGTCGTCGAGGAAGTCGCCGATCTCTGGGCGCTAGATCGCTCCCGCCTGTTCCCCGGCCGCTTCCACGTCCTCGGCGGGCGCCTGTCTGCACTCGAAGGCATCCGTCCGGAGGATCTCAGCATCGACAGCCTCGTCCGTCGTATCGAAGCCGGCGGCATCGACGAAGTTGTCCTCGCGATGAACGCCACGCTCGAAGGCCAGACCACCGCGCACTACATCGCCGAGCGCATCGAACGCTTCCCCGTCCGGGTCACCCAACTCGCGCACGGCCTGCCGGTCGGCGGCGAACTCGACTATCTCGACGAGGGGACGTTGGCGCAGGCATTAAGGGCCCGAAGGCCAATGGCTTGACGCCCATCGGCTTGACGTGATGCCCACGCGTACCTTAGCGGACGCGCTATGACCGTCATGACCGTTCTCGAAGTCCCCGATCCCCGCCTGCGCCTCGTCGCCGAGCCGGTGGAGACGGTCGACGACTCCACCCGCACGCTCGTCGCCGACATGATCGAGACGATGTACGACTTCAACGGCATCGGCCTCGCCGCGACCCAGGTCGGCGTGCAGAAGCGCGTCCTCGTCATCGATCTCCAGGAGGAGAAGGACGAGGACGACAAGCCGATCAAGAACCCCAAGGCGTACATCAACGCCGAGATCCTGTCGGTCAGCGACGAGGTCTCCACCTACAACGAGGGGTGTCTCTCGATCCCGGAGCAGTATGCCGAGGTCGCGCGGCCGGCGCGGTGCCGCGTGAAGTGGCTCGACGAAACTGGTGCTGCGCATGAGGAGGATTTCGACGGCCTGCTCTCGACCTGCATGCAGCACGAGATCGACCATCTCGACGGCGTGCTGTTCATCGACCACATCAGCCGCCTCAAGCGCGACATGGTGCTGAAGAAGCTGGCGAAGCAGCGCAAGCTGGGGTGAGGCGCGGGGCTGGGGCGAGCACGAGCACGAGCACGAGCACGAGCGCTTGAGAGTGGGCACCCGTTCACCCAACACGCTACCACCCCGGCGAAGGCCGGGGCCCAATTGGGGGACATCGCCAATTGAGCGCATCCCTCCGTTACCGCGACCTTTCCAATTGGGCCCCGGCCTCCGCCGGGGTGGTACTGTTCGGCGAGGGTGTCGGAGCGCCCCCTTTCTAGTTCCCCCGCGAAGGCGGGGGCCCAGGACCACGAGCGCCACCGCCCGTAACCCTGGGCTCTCGCCTCCGCGGGAGAACAACATATTCCGATTGTCCTACATCAACCGTTCGACGTATGTTCCACCCATGACGTCTCCATCTCCTTCCCGAACCCAGCCGCCCGCGCGCGCATTCTCACCCCTGAAATTGCTGCGCCAGCGTCTGCACTTTGTGCACTTCCAGCTAAATTCGCGGGTGCAAAATGGCTGAGTTCGCCATCATCGCAGTCCTCGCGCTAGCCGCCGGCATCCTCCTCGGCTGGCTCCTGGCCTCCCGCGGAGCCGCAATCCTAGCCAGCGAACTCGCCGTCGCCCAAACCAAGCTTGCCGACGCCGACCTCATCCGCACCGCGCGCGACGCCGTCGAGCGCGAACGCAACGCTGCGATGCAGGACCTCGCAACGCTCCGCGCGCAGAACGCAGAGCGCGCGACCGACACCGATCGCCTCCGCCTCGACCTCGCGACGATCCGTGCCGACCGAGACGCCGCCCGCACCGAAATCGCCACGATCAAGGCGCAGGGCGAGGCGTTCGAAGCGCGCCTGCTCGAACTCCGCGAAGCCAAGGACGTCATGGCCGCGCAGTTCGGCGACGTCGCCAACAAGCTGCTGAGCGACGCGCAGAAGACCTTCCTCGAACGCGCCGACGCCCGCTTTCGCCAGTCCGAGGAGTCCGCCGGCCTCAACCTCAAGTCGATGCTCCAGCCGGTAAGCGACCGTCTACAACGCTACGAGGAAGGCGTCGCAAAGGTCGAGGCCGAGCGTCGAGACGCATTTGGCGACCTCAAAGGGCAAATCGAACAGATGCGCCTCGGCCAGGAAAAGGTCTCCACCGAAGCCGCCAAACTCGTAAACTCCCTCCGCAACGCCCCCAAATCCCGCGGCCGCTGGGGCGAACAACAACTGAAGAACGTCCTGGAAACCTGCGGCCTAAGCGAACACACCGACTTCCAAACCGAGGTATCGGTAGCAGTAGGCGACGACGGCGCCCGCCTCCGCCCCGACGCGATCATCCGCGTCCCCGGCGGTCGGGCCCTGGTGATCGACGCAAAAGTCTCGCTCAACGCGTATCAGGACGCGTTCGGCGCGGTCGACGACGCCGAGCGCCTGATCGGCCTCGCCGCCCACGCAGCGTCGATGCGCGCGCACGTCAACGGCCTCGGCAACAAGGCCTATTGGAGCCAGTTCGCCGACACCCCCGACTACGTCATCATGTTCGTCCCCGGCGAACATTTCCTCTCCGCCGCGCTCGAACACGACCCGACGCTCTGGGACTTCGCCTTCGAAAAGCGCGTGTTGCTGGCAACCCCAACCAACCTGATCGCCATTGCCCGCACCGTGGCGGCGGTCTGGCGCCAGGAAAAACTCGCCAACGAAGCGCGAAAAATCGGCGAACTTGGCAAGGAAATGCACGATCGCCTAGCCAAGGTCGCGGACGACCTGCGCAAAGTCGGCGTCGGCCTCAACAGCGCGGTGAAGAACTTCAACGGCTTCACCAACTCGTTCAATAGTCGATTGATGGGCACGGGCCGGAAATTTCGCGATCTGAATATCGAGACGGGCCCACGCGATCTTGAGGACGTGCCGCTGGTAGAAGCGCTAGCGTTAGGCGAGGGGCCCGCACTGATCGAGAAGCCGGAGAATGTCGAAAGCTGAGACTAGCAGTTGTGAACCACCCCGGCGAAGGCCGGGGCCCAATTGGGGGACCCGAATGATGGACGCTGCGATCCGTTACTCAAGCTTTCCCAATTGGGCCCCGGCCTTCGCCGGGGTGGTGGTGCAGGGCGGCTAGGTTGCCACCGAAAACCGATCGGTACAAAATTCGTTCACCTCCCGGCAACCTTTCCAGACCCTGCGCATTAACCGGATAACATCCCCAAGAGTCATCCGGTCATGAAACACCTAGTCCCCATCCTCTGCGCCCTGATCCCCTTCGCAGCGATGATCGGTGCCTGCGTAACCTGCCCCTGACACCCACCGCAAAAGCACAAAAGAAAAGGCCCGCCCGGATCACTCCGGGCGGGCCTTTCTATGCAAGCCAAGAAGAAAGCGAGGGATCAACCCTGCGCTTCTTCCTCCTGGTCGCGCGGTGCTTCGGCGGTCGCGCCGGGCTCTGCGTTCGGATCGTAATCCTCGACGAAGCCGGCCTCGTCGCGCTCGAACATCGACGACATCACGTCGACGCCCGAAGCCTGCATCTCGGCCTCTTCAGGCGAGCGGGCGACGTTGACCTTGACGGCCACCGACACCTCGGGGTGCAGCGATACCTTGACGGTGTAGACACCGATCGCCTTGATCGGCCTGTCGAGCACGATCGCCGACTTGCCGACCTTGTGACCGTCGGCCACCAGCGCATCGACCAGATCGCGAACCGCGACCGAACCGTAGAGCTGACCGGTGTTCGACGCCTGACGGATCAGGGTCACGGTCGCGTCGTTGAAGGTCTTCGCTTCGGTCTCGGCATCGCTGCGACGCGATGCGTTGTCCGATTCGATCTTCGCACGGTTCGACTCGAAAACCTTGCGGTTGGCTTCGTTCGAACGAAGCGCCTTCTTGTTGGGAAGCAGGAAGTTACGCGCGTAACCGTCCTTGACCTTCACCACGTCGCCGATAGCACCAAGCTTTTCGACGCGCTCAAGCAGAATGACGTCCATGTGGGCGCTCCTTACTTAACGATGTAGGGCAGCAAGCCCAGATGACGCGCACGCTTGATGGCCTGGGCCAGTTCGCGCTGCTTCTTTGCGGCCACCGAAGTGATACGCGACGGGACGATCTTGCCACGCTCGGACACGAAGCCCTGCAGCAACCGGACGTCCTTATAGTCGATCCGGGGAGCGTCTTTGGCGGAGAACGGGCAGCTCTTGCGGCGGCGGAAGAATGGACGTGCCATGATTATTCAGCTCCCTCTTCGCGGTCACGACGGGGACCACGGTCCGGACGATCGCCACGATCGGGACGGCCCTCACGGCCACCTTCACGGTCGCCACGACGCTCGCGGTCACGATCCTGCTTGCGCATCATCACGGTCGGGCCCTCTTCGAGGGTATCGACCTTGACCGTCATGTAACGGATGATGTCTTCGTTGATCTGGGTCTGGCGCTCCAGCTCTGCGATCACGCTGCCCGGGGCATCGATCTCAAGCATGACATAGTGCGCCTTGCGATTCTTGGCGATCTTGTACGCCAGCGAACGCAGGCCCCAGTTCTCGGTCTTTACGACCCGACCTTCGTTGTCGTTCACGATCTTGGTGGCGATTTCCGCCAGTGCGTCCACCTGCGCTTGTGCCAGATCCTGGCGCGCAAGGAACACGTGCTCGTAAAGAGCCATGTCTTGTCCTTCGTCTTGGCCGATCGCTGATACACGCCCCATGCGTGCACCCCTCCGGCTGTCGTCTAGAATGCAAACAGGGGCGAGAGACGCGAATCTCTCACCCCGGTTGCAGAGGGCCTTACCCGTTTATCGGGGAAAGGCAAGGTAGGCGTTGGGTTTACCGGCCCTATTACCGGAACGCGCCGCCACGAACCTGGACCACGTTGCCGCGCCCGTCGATCAGCAGCGCGTCGTTACCCGAGCGCACCCACTGGCTGCCACGCGGCGGGGCGGCGAGGCGATAGTTGCGGTACGTGGTGATCACCCGGTAGTTCTGCGCCTGGCGACGATCGAAGCGCTGTCCGGCGCGCCAGTTGCGATACTGCGGCGTGCGGACGACGGTGCGCTTGGTGACGACGGTGCGGCCGTTGTCGTTGTGGCGCACGGTGGTCACTTCGCGGCGCTGCTGCGCCTCGGCCGGCGCGGCGGCAAGCAGCGGGCTGGCGACGAGGGTGGCGGCGAGCGCGCTGAGGATGAACTTCTTCATGATAATCTCCCGTTTGAAACACGGCGCCGTTGCTGCGGCGTCCTCCATAATCTGGGAGCCGATTGTCGCAGGCGCTTGTCGCAAGGTCGGCGAAATGGTCGCATATTGTCGCAAGGCCGCAAGGTTCGTTCAGGTTGCAACTCGCCGCGCACCTTTATAGGCCCCGCGCTCAAACTAAAGACCCAACTCAGAGGAGAGGCCATGCGCGCGTTCATCTTCCCCGGCCAGGGGAGCCAGTCTGTCGGCATGGGCAAGGCGCTCGCCGACGCCAGTGCGACCGCCCGCGAGGTCTTCGCCGAAGTCGACGAGGCGCTCGGCCAGCACCTGTTCCGCCTGATGAGCGAAGGGCCCGCCGACGACCTCCTCCTCACCGAGAACGCGCAGCCCGCGATCATGGCGAACGCGATCGCGACCTTGCGCGTCGCCGAGAAGGAAGGCGGCATCCGCCTTGCCGACAAGGCCGACTATGTCGCCGGCCACAGCCTCGGCGAATATACCGCCCTGTGTGCCGCCGGTGCGCTCGACCTGTCGACCACCGCGCGGCTCCTGAAACTTCGCGGCCGCGCGATGCAGGCGGCGGTCCCGGTAGGCGAGGGCGCGATGGCAGCGTTGCTCGGCACCGACCTCGAAAAGGCGCAGGTAATTGCTGGCGCCGCGGTCGACGCGATCCTCGCGGAAGGCGGCCCCGAACTGATCTGCACCGTCGCCAACGACAACGACCCGTCGCAGGTCGTCATCTCCGGCCACCGCCTCGCCATCGAAAAGGCGATCGCACTGGCCAAGGACCTCGGCGCCAAGCGCGCGGTATTGTTGCCCGTATCCGCCCCCTTCCACTGCCCCCTGATGCAGCCCGCGGCCGAAGCGATGGAAGCGGCGCTGCTAGACGCCGACCTACGCGCGCCCCTGGTCCCGGTCTTCGCCAACGTAGACGCCACCGCCGTCGCCGACCCCGGCGCGATCCGTCACCTGTTGGTCCAGCAGGTCACCGGCATGGTCCGCTGGCGCGAATCAGTGTTGGCGATGCACGCTGCGGGAGTCGACCACTTCGTCGAATTCGGCGGCAAGGTGCTCAGCCCGATGGTCAAACGCATCACCCCCGACGTCGAGACGATGAGCGTCATCACGATGGACGACATCGAGGAATTCGTGAAGAAGATGTGATCACGCGGAGACGCGGAGCCGCGGAGAGTAGATTTGAGAGAGATCGATCAGATCAGCGGCGATGTGCTCTATCTCTCGCTCCGCATCCACCGCGACTTGGGCCCGGGGCTCCTCGAAAACGTCTACGAGATGGTGCTGGCGGGTAAGCTAGCCGGTCTGGGTTACCAAGTGGCGCGGCAGCGGCCGGTAGACATCGAATTTGAGGGGATGCGCTTCGAAGCGGCGTTCAGGATCGACCTCCTCGTCGACGAACGCCTCCTCGTCGAAATTAAATCGGTGGAGCAACTGAACGCCGCCCATGGCAAACAACTCCTGACATACTTACGCCTAACCCATCAGCCTGTAGGGCTGCTGATCAACTTCGGTGGCGCAACGCTAAAAGAGGGAGTGCGACGGATCGTAAACGACCATCGCCCCTCCGCGGCTCCGCGTCTCCGCGTGAACAAAATCTGATGGAGACCAAAATGTTCGACCTCACAGGCATGACCGCCCTCGTCACCGGGGCGTCCGGCGGGATCGGGTCCGAGATCGCCAAGGCCCTGGCCGCCCAAGGCGCGCGCCTGGCCGTGTCCGGTTCCAACGCCGACAAGCTCGAAGCCTTCCGCGCGAGCCTTGGCGGCGACCATGTCGCACTCCCCTGCAACCTCTCCGACGCCGCCGCGGTCGACGCGCTCGTCCCCCAGGCCGTCGAGGCACTCGGCGGCAGACTCGACATCCTCGTCAACAACGCCGGCGTCACCCGCGACAATCTGGCGATGCGGATGAAGGACGACGAGTGGGACAGCGTCATCCGCGTCAACCTCGAAGCCGCGTTCCGCCTCATGCGCGCCGCCGCCAAGCCGATGATGAAGGCGCGGTTCGGCCGGATGATCTCGGTCACGTCGATCGTCGGCGTCACCGGCAATCCCGGCCAGGCGAACTACGCCGCGTCGAAGGCGGGGCTCATCGGCATGTCGAAGTCGATGGCGCAGGAACTCGCCAGCCGCGGCATCACGGTCAACTGCGTCGCCCCAGGTTTCATCACCTCGCCGATGACCGACGCGCTGCCCGACGCGCAGAAGACCGCGCTCACCGCGAAGATTCCCGCCGGTCGGCTCGGCGAAGGCGCAGACATCGGCGCGGCGATCGTGTACCTCGCTAGCCGTGAAGCCGGGTACGTCACGGGACAAACCGTGCACGTGAACGGCGGGATGGCGATGATCTGAACTTGCGCGCTGAACTACCGCGTTCTAGGTGCGTTCAGGAAATACCGAAAACCCCCAGATTTGAAGAGGGAACTACCATGAGCGAGACCGCTGACCGCGTGAAGAAAATCGTCGTCGAGCATCTCGGCGTCGAAGCCGACAAGGTGACCGAGGACGCGAGCTTCATCGACGACCTGGGCGCAGACAGCCTCGACATCGTCGAACTCGTCATGGCGTTCGAGGAGGAGTTCGGTGTCGAGATCCCCGATGATGCCGCCGAGAAGATTGCGACTGTCAAGGACGCGATCACCTACATCGACGAGCACAAGGCCTGATCAGGGTCTAGGGTTCAAACCTTTGGACCTGCCCTGAAGGGTGTGATTTGAGCGGCTCCCCGTCCTTGGGCAAAGAGGGCGGGGAGCCGTTTCGTTTTGAGAGCAGACGGAGTTTGAAGCCATGCGGCGTGTCGTCGTAACCGGGCTAGGCCTGGTCACCCCTTTGGGGGCGGATGTTGAAACGGCCTGGGCGAATATCCTCGCCGGCAAGTCGGGCGCGGGCCCGATCACGCGCTTCGACGCGTCGGATCAGGTGTGCCGCATCGCCTGCGAGGTGAAGCCGGCCGACCATGAGTACGGCTTCGATCCGGCCAAGCGCGTCGACCACAAGGTCCAGCGCCAGGTCGATCCGTTCATCATCTACGGCATCGACGCCGCTGGTCAGGCGCTGGAAGACGCCGGGCTGACCGAGATGACGCTTGAGGAAAGCTGGCGTGCTGGCGTGTCGATCGGCTCGGGCATCGGCGGGCTTCCGGGGATCGAGAGCGAATCGATCGTGCTCCACACCAAGGGCCCGCGCCGCGTCTCGCCGCACTTCGTCCATGGCCGCCTAATCAACCTGATCTCAGGTCAGGTCTCGATCAAATACGGCCTGCGTGGTCCGAACCACGCAGTCGTCACCGCCTGCTCGACCGGCGCGCATGCGATCGGCGATGCCGCGCGGATGATCGCGATGGACGATGCCGACGTGATGCTCGCGGGCGGTGCGGAGGGCACCGTCTGCCCGCTCGGCATCGCCGGGTTCGCGCAGGCGCGGGCGCTGTCGACCAACTTCAACGATTCGCCCGAAAAGGCGTCGCGTCCCTACGACAAGGACCGCGACGGCTTCGTAATGGGCGAGGGCGCCGGTGTGCTGGTGCTCGAGGAATATGAGCACGCGAAGGCGCGTGGCGCGAAGATGTATGCCGAGGTGATCGGCTACGGCCTGTCGGGCGACGCGTACCACGTGACGGCACCGCATCCCGAAGGCGACGGCGCGTTCCGGTCGATGCAGATGGCGATCAAGAAGTCGGGCCTCAAGCTCGAGGACATCGATTACATCAACGCGCACGGCACCTCGACGCCGCTTGGCGACGAGCTCGAACTAGGCGCAGTCCGCCGCCTGTTCGGCGATGCGATCTCGGGTCTGTCGATGTCGTCGACCAAGTCGGCGATCGGGCATCTGCTCGGCGGCGCCGGTGCGGTCGAAAGCATCTTCTGCATCCTCGCGCTGCGCGACCAGATCGTCCCGCCGACGCTGAACCTCGACAATCCGAGCGACAGCTGCGTCGGCGTCGACCTCGTCCCGCACGTGGCCAAGAAGCGTGAAGTCCGCGCAGTGCTGAACAACTCGTTCGGCTTCGGCGGCACGAATGCGTCGCTGGTGATGACGAAGGTCCAGTAAAGTAGTTTGTTCCCCCGCGAAGGGTCGCCCATCAAAGTAGTACTTTGATGGGGCCCAAGGCGGGGGCCCAGACTGGGTCTCCGCCTTCGCGGGGATCCAAGGAGTACCAATGCGCAAGGTCGGCTGTTTCGGACTCGTCTTAGCCCTGGCGGCAGTCGTCGCGCTGTTCCTGGTCGTCCAAGGCTGGGGCGGCGCCGGCCCAGCGGCCCGCACGCTGACCGTGCAGATCGGCGAAGGCAGCACGCTGGCCGGTGCTGCCACCGACCTCGAAAAGGCCGGCGCGATCCCCTCGGCCCGACGCTTCCGACTGTACGCGCGCGTCTTCGGCTCGGGCGATCCGATCAAGGCCGGCGAATACCGCATCGCCGCGCACACCAGCCAGTCCGACATCCTCAAGCTGATGCAAGGTGGCAAGGTCGTCCAGCGCCTCGTCGTCGTCCCCGAAGGCTATCCTTCGGTCCTCGTGCACGACGCGCTGACGAAGGCGGACGGTCTGACCGGCGCCGTGCCCGTCCCGGCGGAAGGCTCGATTCTCCCCGACAGCTACGCCTTCCAGGCCGGCGACACCCGCGCATCGGTCGTTACGCGGATGCAGGCGGCGATGAAGACCTACCTCGCCACCGCCTGGGCCGCGCGCAAGCCCGGCATCGCGGTGACGACGCCCGAACAGGCGATCATCCTCGCCTCGATCGTCGAGAAGGAAACCGGCAAGCCCTCCGAACGCCGCACCGTCGCCGCGGTCTACGGCAATCGCCTGCGCAACGGCATGCCGCTCCAGGCCGATCCGACCGTGATCTACCCGATCACCAAGGGCCGTCCGCTAGGCCGCCGCATCCTGCGCTCTGAACTCCACGCGAAGAACGGCTACAACACTTATGCCGAAGCCGGCCTGCCGGTCGGCCCGATCGCCAACCCAGGCCGCGCTTCGATCGACGCGGTGCTCGACCCGGCGCAGACCCAGGCGCTTTATTTCGTAGCGGACGGCACCGGCGGCCACGTGTTCGCCAACACGCTGGCTGGACACAACGCCAACGTGAAGAAATGGTACGCCATCCGCAAAGCCCGTGGTGAGATGTAATTTCTAAAGTCTCTCCCCTTCAGGGGAGGGGTTGGGGTGGGGCGTGTCCACGAAAAGCTGGTGTATGGGGTAAGGCCCCACCCCCGGCCCCTCCCCTGAAGGGGAGGGGTGAAGGAGATTATCCCCGCAAAGCGTTAGCCGCGCGCGCCTTGATCTCGATCTCGGCCATCGTTCCGCCGGTCACCCAGCTCCCCCCCACGCAGAGCACCGGCTTGAACGCCAGCCACTCGGGCGCGCTCGCCTCGGTGATGCCGCCGGTCGGGCAGAAGCTGCACTGGTAGAACGGCGCGGCCAAGGCCTTCAGCGCCTTCAATCCGCCATTCGCCTCGGCCGGGAAGAACTTGAAATGCGTCAGCCCCAGGTCGAGCCCGGTCATGATGTCCGCCGCGTTGGCGATCCCCGGCAGGAACGGAATACCGCTCTCGATGATCGGCGTGGCGAGGCGTTCGGTCAGGCCCGGCGAGACGATGAACTCCGCGCCAGCATCGCGGACCTGCGTGAACTGCTGCGTATTGACGACGGTGCCCGCGCCGACGATCGCGCCCGGCACCTTCTTCATCTCGGCAATGGCTTCGAGCGCGGCGCCAGTGCGCAACGTCACCTCGAGTACGCGCAACCCGCCCGCGACGAGCGCCTCGGCAAGCGGACGGGCAAGTGCGGCGTCCTCGATTACCAGCACCGGAATGACGGCGCTGGTCTGCATGATGTCTGCGATAGTGACGGTCATTGCGTATGTTCCTGTGCGAAGGCGGCCGCGGCGCCGAACAGGCCGGGCTGGGGATGGGTGATGAGCTTGACGGGCATCGCCGCCATCATGCCCTGGAAGCGACCCTTGGCGACGAAGCGCTGGTCGAAGCCCGAGCGGATCAGGCGATCCTTGATCCGGAAGCCCAAGCCGCCTGCGATCACGACCGCCTTGGCGCCCTGTGCGAGCGCCAGATCGCCTGCTACCGCACCGAGCGCGAGGCAGAAGCGGTCGAGCGCGGCGAGCGCGATCGAATCGGTGCCGTCGATCGCCTCGGTCCAGATCGTCTTGTCGTCATGGCTGGGGACCGCGCGGCCCTCCAGCGCGGCGAGCGTCTCGTAGATCGCGACGATGCCAGGCCCGGCAACGACACGCTCGGCGGAGACCCGCGTGAACGTCTTGCGCAGCCGCTTCAGCAAGGCATCCTCGATCCCGTCGAGCGGGGCGAAGTCCATGTGCCCGCCCTCGGTTTCGAGAACCTGATAGCCGTCCTTGCGTCGCAGCAGCTGCGCGACGCCGAGCCCGGTGCCGGGGCCGCAGATCGTCGTGATGCCTTCGGACGGCAGCGGCGTATCGGGACCGCAGAGGTGAATGAAGTCGCTGCTCGGCACCTGCGCGACGGCATGACCGACCGCGCCGAAATCGTTGACAACCACCCACTGGTCGGCCTTCAGCCGTTCCGTGATCAGCGACTTGCGGATGATCCAAGGGTTGTTGGTGAGGCGAATGACATCGTTCGCGACCGGCGACGCGACCGCGATCGCGAGCGCGCGGGGGAGGGGGCGGCCGAGCCCCGCCTCGAACGCCTGATACGCGGTCTGAAGCGACGCGTGGTCCGCGGTCTTCAGCGTCGCCGGCTCGCCGAGCGACACCACGCGGCCGTTCTCGACCTCGGCGATCGCGAAGCGGGCATGCGTTCCGCCGATATCTGCCGCTACGATTTCCATGTCATCCTCCGTCAGATATTATCATTACCGCCAACCCGTCATCCCAGCGAACGCTGGGATCTCGTGCCGCATAGTCCGTCCCCGTGGAGCGAGGTCCCGGCTTTCGCCGGGATGACGGGGGTGTGGCTGAGGCTACGGCGGCGTGTGTGACGTTCTAAAGCCCTGCGCCCGCCAGCATCGCTGACGCGCCCTTTTCGGCCTCGTCGGCAAGCCCGCGGAACATGCCGAACAGCTCGCGTCCCATGCCGCTTACCGGTGGCGGAACCGCGACCATCTTGCGCGTCGCCCACACGTCTGCGTCGACCAGAGCCTCCAGCGTCCCGTTGACCGCGTCGACCCGGATCATGTCGCTATCACGAATCAACCCGATCGCGCCATCGAGCAGAGCCTCGGGCGAACAATGGATCGCGCAAGGCACTTTCCCGCTCGCCCCCGACATCCGCCCATCAGTGACCAGCGCCACCTTGAACCCGCGATTCTGCAGCACCCCCAGCGGCGGCGTCAGCTTGTGGAGTTCCGGCATGCCGTTCGCTCGAGGCCCCTGGAACCGGACGACGACGACGACGTCCTTCTCCAGCTCGCCGCGCTTGAACGCCTCGATCACGTCGAGCTGGTCGTCGAACACCATCGCGGGTGCCTCGACGATCCAGCGTTCGCGCTCGACCGCCGACACCTTGATGCACGCGCGGCCGATATTGCCCGCAAGAATCCGCATGCCGCCATCCGGCGAGAACGGCGCGGTCGCAGGGCGCAGGATCGTCTCGTCGCCGCTGTCCGGCGTATCGCGCCAGGCGAGTTTGTCGCCCTCGACGACCGCGGTCTTCGCATAGGCCGACAGGTCCTCGCCACCGATCGTCATGATGTCGCCGTGCAGCAGCCCTTCGGCGAGCAGTTCGCGGATAACGTAGGGCATGCCGCCCGCCGCCTCGAACGCGTTCACGTCCGCCGAGCCGTTGGGATAGACGCGAGCGATCAGCGGGACCGCGCAGGAGAGGCGATCGAAATCCTCCCAGTCGATGATGATCCCTGCCGCACGAGCGATCGCCGGAACGTGGAGCAGATGGTTGGTCGAGCCTCCCGTCGCGAGCAGACCGACCGCGGCGTTCACGATCGCCTTCTCGTCGACGCAGTGTCCGAGCGGCCGATACGAGTCGCCTCGCGCGCCTATCTTCGCCAGCCGGTGAACCGCCGCTCGCGTCAATTCCTGGCGCAGCTTCGTGCCCGGATTGACGAACGCCGCGCCCGGCATGTGGAGGCCCATCACCTCCATCATCATCTGGTTGGTGTTGGCGGTGCCGTAGAAGGTGCACGTGCCCTTCGAATGATACGCGCCGATCTCGGCCTCGAGCAGCTCGTCACGCCCGACCAGCCCTTCCGCGAATTTCTCGCGGACGGCGGCCTTCGCCTTGTTGGGGAGCCCGGTCGGCATCGGCCCACCTGGGATCAGCACCATTGGCAGATGCCCGAATCGCAGCGCACCCATCAGCAGGCCAGGGACGATTTTGTCGCAAATACCGAGGAGCGCTGCGCCCTCGAACGTGCCGTGCGAGAGAGCGATTGCGGTGCTAAGTGCGATCGTGTCGCGGCTGAACAGCGACAGCTCCATGCCCGGATAGCCCTGCGTCACGCCGTCGCACATCGCCGGCACGCCGCCCGCGACCTGCGCCGTCGCCCCCGCTTCGCGCGCCCAGATCTTCATCAGTTCCGGGTAGCGATAATAGACGGCGTGAGCCGACAGCATGTCGTTATACGCAGTGACGATGCCGATGTTCATGCCGGCATCAGCCTTCATCGCGTCGCGGTCTTCCTCGGTCCCGGCATAGGCATGCGCGAGGTTTGCGCAGCCGAGGCCCGGACGACGGACCTGCGCCGCCGCCTCGCGCTCGATCAGGGCGAGATAGGCGGCCCGGCTGTCGCGCGAGCGCTCGATGATCCGGTCGGTCACCGCGGAGACGACGGCGTTGAGCATCGTCACGGCGCCCAGTGCACGTCGACCGGCAGCTCGACCTCGGCCAGCACGCGGCCGATCGGGTAGGACGACGACGGGCCCTGTTCGATCGCCACTTCGAGGACCTTCTTTTTCGCGTCGCCGGTGATCATGATCATCAGCGCCTTCGACGATGCGATCGCCGCCGCCGACAGCGTCACGCGCGCCAGCGGGGCTTCGGGTGGCAGCGGATCGGGCATCACGCCGAGCGCACGACGCTCCTTGGGACCGCTCAGCGCCTCGTCATAATCCGGGCCGGGGAATATCGACGCGGTATGCCCGTCGCCACCCATGCCGAGCAGGCAGAAGTCGAGCGGCCAGTGCAGGTCCTGCATCAGCGCATCCGCCGAACGACCGGCAGCCTTGTAGTCCGACATCGCCTCGGGAACGATCGGCTTCACGCGCGCGCCCTTGGGAAGGAAGATCTTCGCCAGCGCCGTCACGTTCGACAGCGGATCGCCGAGCTTCACGATCCGCTCGTCGCCGGGGATGATCGTGACCTTCTTCCAGTCGAGCTTCGCCTGCGCGAGCTTCTCGTACGCGGCGAACGGCGTCTTGCCGCCCGCCAGCGCGATCACCGCCGAGCCGCGCGCGTCGAGTGCGCTTTCGATGACGAACTGGATATCGCCTGCGACCGCGTTGGCGAGCTCGCTCGCGTCGTCATATTCCCACCATTCGATTTCGGTCATTCGATCTTTCCTTGAAAACCTTGGGGAGGGTGCTCCCTCCCCGAAAACTCAGTCGTCCTGCCAGGTCACGCCGTCGCGCTCGGTCAGCGCGATCGCTGCGGATGGACCCCAGCTGCCCGACGCATAGCTCTTGGGCTTCATCGCGTTGGCCTTCCAGCCCTCGCGGATCGCGTCGATCCAAGTCCATTGCGCCTCGACCTCGTCACGGCGGACGAACAGCGTCTGGTCGCCCTCGATCAGGTCGAGCAGCAACCGCTCATAGGCGATCCGCCGACGCGAGCCGGCAAACTCGGCATCCATGCTGAGGTTCAGCGGCACTTCGCGAAGGCGGACGCCCTCGCGGTCGAGACCCGGTTCCTTCGCCATCACCAGCAGCTGAATATATTCCTCCGGCTGAAGGCGGATGATCAGCATGTTGGGCTGGAGCAACCCGCCACGCCCGGCGAACATCGAGTGCGGCACCGCCTTGAACTGGATCGCGATCTCGCTGCGGCGCGTGGCCATGCGCTTGCCGGTGCGCAGGTAGAACGGCACACCCTGCCATCGCCAATTGTCGACATGTGCCTTGATCGCGACGAACGTCTCGGTGGTCGACGGTTGGCCGAGTTCGTCCGAGTAGCTCTTGACGAACTTCCCCTTCACCGCGCCTTCGCCATACTGGCCGGTGACCGTGACGTTCGGCACCTCCTCGGGTTTGATCATGCGCAGCGAGCGGAACACCTTCGACTTCTCGTCGCGGACATCGGTGCCCTCGAACCGCGCGGGCGGCTCCATCGCGATCAGCGCGAGCAGCTGGAGCATGTGGTTGGCGACCATGTCGCGCAGCGCACCCGCGGTCTCGTAATATCCCGCGCGCTCTTCGAGCCCGACCGTCTCGGAGATCGTGATCTGGACGTTGTCGATCCCCTGCGCGTTCCACACCGGCTCGAAGAACGAATTGCCGAAGCGAAGCGCGAGGATGTTCTGGACGGTTTCCTTGCCGAGATAATGATCGATCCGGTAGGTCCGGTCCTCCGGAAAAGCCTTCGCCACCGAATCGTTGATCTCGCGGCTTGTCTCCAGGTCGTAGCCCAGCGGCTTCTCCAGCCCGACGCGGACCGTCTCGCCGGCGAGTCCGACCTTGTGCAAACCCTCGATCGCAGCTTCGAACAACGACGGCGCGGTCGACAGATAGATCGCGAGACCGCCCGAGATATCGCCGATCTTGTCCGCCAGCGGCTGAAAGCTCGCCGGATCCGACAGGTCGGTCGGCTGATAGAAGATACGATCAAGGAACGTCCCGATCGCGCTCTCGTCCTTGCGATCCTCGGGCAGGAACTCGTCGAGCGCCTTCTTGGCGAACTTGCGGTAATCCTTGTCGTCATGCTCGTGACGCGCGGCGCCGGTGATCGTCAGTTCTTCGGGCAGCAACCCGTCGGCGTGCAGGCCATAGAGCGACGGCAGCAGCATGCGCTGCGCGAGATCGCCGGTCGCGCCGAACAGGAGCAGCTTGGCTACGGGATTACGGTGCATGAAAGCTCCTGGATGTGGCGATGGACCGGGCGGAAAACGCCGGTCCTAGAAAACGAGGCCGGCTACGGGATCGACCCCGGCCATGATGTTGAGGTTCTGGACCGCGGCACCGCCGGCGCCCTTGCCCAGATTGTCGAGCGTCGCGACCAACCGAGCATGACCGACCGCGTCGTTGCCGCAGACGCGCAGCGTCAGCCGATCGGTCCCTGCGTTCTCCTCGATATCGACCGAGCCGATACCGCCGGGCGCAACCGAGACGAGCTTCGAGCCATCGAACGCAGCGCGCAACACGTCTTCGATCGCAGCGAGCGTCGGGCGGCCGGGCAGGGAGTGGAGGTGCAACGGCACTTCGACGACCATGCCGCGGTAGGTGTTCGCCACGGCGGGTGCGAAGATCGGTGCGTGCGTTAGGCCCGCATGCTGCGTCATCTCTGCGATATGCTTGTGCGCGAGGCCTAGCGCGTAGGCGCGGAAGGCCGTCGCAGGCTCGCCATTCTCGAACGCCGCGATCATCGCCTTGCCGCCGCCTGAGTAACCCGAGGTCGCGTTGACGCTTAGTGGGAGGTCGGCGGGGATGAGACCGGCCGCAACCAGAGGCGCGACGAGCGCAAGGAAACCAGTGGGATAGCAGCCGGGGTTGGACACGCGCATCGCGGTCGCGACTTTCTCGGCCTGGCCCGGCAACTCGGGGAAGCCATAGGTCCAGCCGGCAGCGACGCGGTGTGCGCTCGATGCGTCGATAACGCGGGTACGCGCATTGTCGATCAGCGTGACTGCTTCGCGCGACGCCTCGTCCGGCAGGCAGAGGATGACGAAATCGGCATCGTTGAGCGCCTCGCGCCGTGCCGCCGGATCCTTGCGCCGGTCCTCGGCCAGCAACGCCAGCGTGATGTCGGTCCGTCCGGCAAGCCGGTCGCGGATTTCGAGGCCGGTCGTGCCGACAGCCCCATCGATGAAGACCGTCGTCATGCCGCGTCCGACATCGAAAGGTCGAGCGCAGCGGCCTCGACATAGCCGACCAGCCCGCTCGGACGCGCAACGCCCCACGCGGACACGCCGGCGATCTCCAGCACTTCGAAACTGTCGCCAGGGTGGAGGTCGACCATCGTATCGCTCGCTTCATCTCGTGCGCTGCGCAACAAAGCTGTGCGCGCGACGGGCCGTATCATCGGCACGGCATAGTGTGGAGCGAATACGTATTCGGCGAGGCGAATGTCGGCGATATCGCGGCGAACCGCGTGCGTACGCGGGTCGAGGTCGACCGAGCGGCCCGTCAGCGAAAAGCTCGTACGGGCCTGGTCGTCGAACGGCTCAAGCGTGAGCGGCTGCGCGCCCGTTGGAACCGGCAGGGGCGGGGCCGTCGCCGATGAATTGCCCGAACTCTTCAAGAAAATCTGCCCCTTCGGTCGTGCGCGCGACGAAGATGTTGCGCTTGTCGCTATCGTCGCGTTGCCGGCGCAGATAGCCGAGGGCACCCAATCTGTTCAAGGCGCGCGTGACAACCGGCTTCGATACGTTGAGCGCACGAGCCAAGCCGCGGACCGTATGCGGCCCCGGTTTGAGATATACGAGCAGAAGAAGCGCCATCTGACGATTGGTCAGATCGGGTTCACCCGAGCGGACATAATCCACCAGAGCGGTCATCCAGGTCGATAAGGTATTGGCTGCCATTGATGCCACAGCGTTGATCCGCCATCTGAATTTGTGTGCACGATACCCAGTCATGAGCGTCATTACGGGTTCACAACGCCGCCCGGACGTCATGTTTCCGTAGTTTTGCGATTGCCTTGCGATATGCGGAGGCAGCGCCACGGTCGATCGCCCGGTTGATCGAAACCGCGACGTCGCCTATGTGCGCGCCTTCGCAAAAGTTCCGGGGTTTTCCGCGCAATGTTCGCCTTTCTGCTCGTCATCCACGCGATCATCGCGGCCGCCCTCGTCACGGTGATCCTCATGCAGCGCTCGGAAGGCGGCGGTCTGGGTATGGGCGGTAGCCCGTCCGGCCTGATGTCGGCCCGCGGCGCGGCCGATTTCCTGACCCGCGCGACCGGCGTCCTCGCGACGATGTTCGTGCTGTTCTCGATCCTGCTCGCGGTTCTCGCGGCGAATCACCGCACCACCACGATCGACACGTCGCTCGCCCGCACCCCGGCGGCGGCAACCGCCGTTCCGACTGCGCAGCCCAAGGGTGATGCGGCTCCGTTCGCCGGTGGCGCCGAGAACGCTGGCGTCCCCGCCGGCACGACCAAGCCGGCCGACAACGGCGCGGTCCCGCTAGCCAACTAAACACTCCATTCGCCGATAAAAGGCCCCCGCGTGATCCGCGGGGCTCTTGTCGTTCGTCCCCAACACACGCTACGAGACTCTTCCCATGGCTCGGTACATTTTCATCACCGGGGGCGTGGTTTCGTCGCTCGGTAAAGGTCTCATGGCGGCATCGCTTGCCGCTCTCCTCCAGGCACGCGGGTATACCGTCAGGATTCGGAAGTTCGATCCGTATCTTAACGTCGATCCCGGCACCATGTCGCCGTATCAGCATGGCGAGGTCTACGTCACCGACGACGGCGCCGAGACCGACCTTGACCTCGGCCATTACGAGCGCTTCACCGGCGTTCCCTCGCGCCAGTCGGACAACGTCACATCGGGCCGGATCTATCAGCAGATCATCACGCGCGAGCGTCGCGGCGATTATCTCGGCGCCACCGTGCAGGTCATCCCGCACGTCACCGACGCGATCAAGGCGTTCGCGCGGGCCGAGACCGACGGCATCGATTTCATCCTCTGCGAGATCGGCGGCACCGTCGGCGATATCGAATCACTCCCGTTCATCGAGGCGATTCGCCAGCTCAAGAACGAGGAAGGTCGCGGCAACGCGATCAGCATCCACGTGACGCTGGTCCCGTACATCGCCGCCGCCGGCGAGCTGAAGACCAAGCCGACCCAGCATTCGGTCCGCGAACTCGCCGCGCTGGGCGTGCAGCCCGACGTGCTGGTCTGTCGCTGCGAACATCCGCTGCCGCCGTCGGAACGCGCCAAGATCGCGCTGTTCTGCAACGTCCCCGCCAGCGCGGTCATTCCTGCGCTCGACGCGAAGAGCATCTACGCGGTGCCGCTCCAGTATCACGGTGAAGGCCTCGACATCGAAGTGCTCCGCGCGTTCGGCATCGAACCCGCCGAGGCGCCCGACCTGTCGCGCTGGACCGAGATCATGGACCGCCTGACCAACCCGCAAGGCGAAGTCACGATCGGCGTGGTCGGCAAATATGTCGGCCTCCAGGATGCGTACAAGTCGCTGAACGAGGCGCTGGTCCATGGCGGCATCGCGAATCGCGTGAAGGTCAACGTCCGCTGGATCGACGCAGAACTGTTCGAGAACGCCGAAAGCGACATCGCCGGGCAGTTGGAGCCGTGCGACGCGATCCTCGTCCCCGGTGCGTTCGGCGAGCGTGGCGCGGAGGGTAAGATCGCCTCGGTCAAGTTCGCGCGCGAGCGGAAGATTCCGTATTTCGGCATTTGCTTCGGGATGCAGATGGCCTGCGTCGAGGGCGCGCGCGATCTCGCAGGGATCCCCAATGCGTCGTCGACCGAGTTCGGCCCGACCGACGAGCCAGTGGTCGGCATGATCACCGAATGGATGGGCCGCGAAGGCCTCGAGACACGCGCGGCCGAGGGTGACATGGGCGGCACGATGCGGCTCGGCGCGTATGATGCGAAGCTCACCGGCAACAGCGTCGTGGCGTCGATCTACGGCGGGACCGAGATTTCGGAGCGTCACCGTCACCGCTACGAGGTCAACACCGGCTACAAGGAAGCGCTCGAACAGGGCGGCCTCGTCTTCTCCGGCATGTCCCCCGACGGCACGCTGCCCGAGATCGTCGAACGCCCCGACCACCCCTGGTTCGTCGGCGTCCAGTTCCATCCCGAACTGAAGTCCAAACCCTTCGACCCGCACCCGCTTTTCGCCAGCTTCATCGAAGCCGCGGTCAAGCAGAGCCGCCTGGTCTGAATATCGCTCTCTCCCCCGGCGGGGGAGGGAGACAAGTCGCGCTTTCCGCGACCCAAGACATGCTCGCATTGAATATCCCCTGAATTGCTAGACTTTGCGCGGCAAGGTTCAGGGGAAAACAATCATGTCGCTTACGCTTGCGCTGTTGCTTGCCGGTCAGGCCGCTACCGTATCAACGCCGGCCGTTCCGCCGCAGACGGCCGCTGGCGAGCAGGCTGACGCACAGGCGAATGGTCGTCTCGGCAACCAGCAGCAGGGCGGTGGCGGCGATGTCGTCGTCACCGCGCGTCGTCGCGCCGAGACGATCCAGACCGTCCCCATCGCGATGTCGGTCATCGGCGGCACCGCGCTCGCCGAGACTGGCGCGTACAACGTCAGCCGCCTGACGCAGCTCCAGCCGACGCTGCAATTCTACTCGACCAACCCACGCAATTCCGCCGCCAACATCCGCGGCCTCGGCGCGCCGTTCGGCCTGACCAACGACGGGATCGAGCAGGGCGTCGGCATCTATGTCGATCAGGTCTATTACAGCCGGATCGCCTCGGCGACGTTCGACTTCACCGATACCGAGCGGATCGAGGTCCTCCGCGGGCCCCAGGGCACGCTCTACGGCAAGAACACCACCGCCGGCGCGATCAACATCACGACTCGCAAGCCCAGCTTCACGCCCGAGGCACGGATCGAGCTTACGACCGGCAACTATCAGTTCATCCAGGCCAAGGCGTCGGTGTCGGGCCCGCTGATCCCCGACAAGCTCGCGATCCGGTTGTCTGCCTCGGTGACCGAGCGTGACGGTACGATCCACAACGTCGTGACCGGCAAGAACCTCAACGCACAGGACAATAAGAGCGTCCGCGGACAGCTCTACTGGAAGCCGACCGAGACGCTCGATTTCGCCTTATCGGGCGATTACGGCCAGCAGAACCCCGATTGCTGCGTCCAATATTACGTCCGCACCGGCGCGACTCAACGGCCGTTGATCCGGCAATATGCCGCTCTCGCTGCCGCGCAGGGCTATGTCGTACCATCGACCAACGCGTTCGACCGGGTGACCGATGTCGATACGCCCTTGCGTGCGAAGCAGGAACTGGGCGGCGTCTCGCTGCTCGGCAATCTGGATCTCGGCGCGGCCACGATCACCTCGGTCAGCGCGTGGCGGTTCTGGCACTGGGATCCGTCGAACGATCGCGACTTCATCGGCCTGCCGATCACCACCGTGTCCGCCAATCCGTCGCAACAGACGCAATACAGCCAGGAGCTGCGGATCGCCTCGAACGGCAAGCACACGCTCGATTACGTGCTCGGCGCATTCTACTTCTACCAGACGATCGATACGCAGGGCCTGCAGGTCCAGGGGCCCGCGGCCAGCGCGTTCCTGCTCAACCCGACCAGCACGGGCGGAAAGAATCCGGCCACACTGAACGGCCTGACCGCGCGCAACACCATCGGCTTCAAGAACACCAGCGCGGCGCTGTTCGGCAAGCTGACCTGGAACGTCAGCGACCGGTTCCAGATCACGCCGGGCCTGCGCCTCAACTACGACAAGAAGAAGGGCGACTATGTCTCGGTCGTGACGACCGGTGCCGGCGAACTCGTCACCGGTGAGGCAAGATTCAACGACCAGCGCGGTGTGCTCGCGCCGCAGAGCTACCGGCCCGATTTCGACAACTGGAACCTGTCGGGCGACATTACGGCGGCCTACACCGTAACCTCCGACATCCACGCCTATGCGACCTACGCGCGGAGCTACAAGTCCGGAGGGATCAACCTGTCCGGCCTGCCGCTCGACGGCAGCAACAATCCGATCCTCTTGGCGGCCACGGTCAAGCCCGAGAAGGTCAATCACTACGAGCTAGGCCTGAAGACGCAGTTCCTCGATCGCCGACTGACGCTCAACCTCGCCGGCTTTTGGACCGAGATCAGCGATTACCAGGCGACCGTCACCAACGGCCAGCTCGGCGTGTTGCGCGGCTATCTCGCCAATGCCGGCAAGGTGCGGACTCGCGGTCTGGAGTTCGATTCGGCCTTCCGCCCCACCGACCGGTTCAGCGTCTACGCCAATGGCGCCTATACGGACGCGAAATACGTGAAGTTCGTCGACGCGCCTTGCCCGCCGGAGCTCTCTGGCGGATCCGCGCCGACCGCGACTAACCCGGCGCAACCGGCAGGGACGGGGACGGTCAGCCCGGCCAATTGCGACATCTCCGGCCAGCGGCTGCCCGGCGTGTCGAAATGGGCGTTTTCGTACGGCGCCGAATATGATTTGCCGGCCACGATCGGCGGCGTCGATGGTCAGGTGTATCTCGGCTATGACGGCAGCTACCGCTCGACCTTCTCGTCCAACCCGTCGCGCTCGCTCTATACCGACATCAAGGGCTACGCGCTCAGCAACTTCCGCTTGGGATTCAAGGCGAAGGACAGCTGGAACGTGTTCGGCTGGCTGCGTAACGCGTTCGACCACAACTACTATGAAGTGCTCGCGCTTCAGTCCGGCAGCACCGGCCTGGTCGTCGGACAGCCCGGCGATCCGCGCACCTATGGCCTGACCGTGTCGCGATCGTTCTGATCGCGACCCGCGTTGCGTCACGACGCGTTCAGGTTGGCCGCGATAGGTGTTGAATACGGCCCGGAGGGACGTCGCAGTCGGAAGCTCCCGATGTCCCTCCGGTTCCGGATTCCAGACATCTTGCATGCCCGCATGCTCTTGCGCGTAGCCTCCACTGCGCGCAGTCTGTTGCCGAGAAACTGGCAGGGGCGGCGACATGTTCTTCGTACGACAGGGGCCCTTGTGGTTCCGCATGACGACGGGCGTGCTCGTTCTCTGGGGCCTCGTCGGATGTTTCATGTGCCTGCAACAGCTTAGGCTCGGCGCCGACGCGATGGGGCAGGCGAGCGCCTATGACCGCGCGCTCTATGCGGCGCTGCCAACTGGTATGATCCGTTGTTCGCCGTCGCGGTCCTGACCGGCCTGATCGGTGCGGTGCTGCTGTTCATGCGGCGCGCCAGTGCGCGTCCGTTCCTGATCGCATCGCTGGTGGCGACGATCGCACAGTTCGGCTGGCTGTTCGCCTCGACCGATATCGTTGCGCACAAGGGCGCGAGCGAGACGCTGGGGTTGCCCTTCGTCATCATTGCGATTGCCGCCTTCACGCTCTGGCTCGTCGGCCATGCGCGGCTGAAGGGCTGGGCAGTATGACGCGCACGACACTGGGCGAGCGCGACGCCGCACGCTATTAGCGCCGCCATGTCCACGACCTACACCCTCGACACCGCGACGAGTCGCGCCAACCCGACGCCCGCGCCGCTCAAGCGCCTGACGATCCCCGCGATCCGCCGCCAGAAGGGCAAGACGCCGCTCGTCATGCTCACCGCTTACACCGTGCGGACGGCGCAACTCCTCGATCCGCACTGCGACATGCTGTTGGTCGGCGATAGCCTGGGCCAGGTGATCTACGGCCTGCCCTCGACCGTGCCCGTAACGCTGGACATGATGGCGGCGCACGGCGCGGCGGTGGTGCGGGGCAGCTATCATGCGGTGGTCGTCATCGACATGCCGTTCGGCAGCTACGAAGCCTCACCCGAAAAGGCGTTCGAAAGCGCGGCTTTCCTGCTCAAGCAGACCGGCGCAGCGGCAGTGAAACTCGAAGGCGGCACCGTGATGGCACCGACCGTCAAGTTCCTGACCGAGCGTGGTATTCCGGTGATGGGCCATGTCGGACTCACCCCACAGGCGGTCAACGTCCTCGGCGGCTACGGCGCCCGCGGTCGTACGCCCGAGGAAGCCGCCAAGATCGTCGCCGACGCGCAAAGCATCGCCGAGGCCGGCGCGTTCTCGCTGGTGATCGAAGGCGTGGTCGAGCCGATCGCGATCGAGATCACCAACTCGATCGCCTGCCCGACGATCGGCATCGGTGCATCGGCGCAGTGCGACGGTCAGGTTCTGGTGACCGAGGACATGCTCGGGATGTTCGACCGGACCGCGAAGTTCGTGAAGCGGTTCGCCGACATCGCCGACACGATTTCCTCCGCGACGCAGACCTATGCGGACGACGTCCGATCGCGCGCGTTTCCGGGTGCTGAGCAGGTCTACGCGCCCAAGGATTGATCCGCTTCCGTTTCGGTTCCGGCGCGGCTAAGGTCCGCGCCGCCCACCCCCTCACTATTCCCGGAGCATTCCTTGGCCCTCCCGCCGAAAACCGATCAAGCATTCCTGCGTGAGGTCGACGAAGAACTGCGACGCGACCAGCTCGCCGGGTTCTGGACGAACTGGGGCAAATGGGTCGTGGTCGGCGTCGTCGCCGCACTCGCGGCTCTCGCCGGCTTTCTCTACTGGCAGCATCACAATGGCGAGGCCGCTGGTGTCGAAGGCGAGCAGCTTCAGGCCGCTTACGATTCACTCGGCGCGAACAACGCCGCGGCGGCGTCGAAGCCGCTCGCCGAACTCGCGAAGTCGAACCGCGACGGCTACCGCGCACTCGCGCTGTTCACGCAGGCCGACGTCCTTCTCCAAAAGGACGACCTGAAGGGCGCCGCTGCCAAGCTGGGCACCATCGCTGCGGATACGTCGCTGGCAAAGCCGTTCCGCGATCTCGCGCTGGTTCGCCAGACCTCGGCCGAGTTCGACACGCTGAAGCCGCAGGTCGTCGTCGAGCGGCTTCGTCCGCTGGCCGTGCCCGGTGGTCCGTGGCTCGGCAGCGCGGGCGAGATGGTCGCGATCTCCTATCTCCGCATGAACCAGCGCCAGCAGGCGGGGGCCATGTTCGGCCAGGTCGCGCGCGATACCGGCGTGCCCGAGACGATCCGTCAACGCGCGGTTCAGATGGCGGGCGTACTGGGTGTGGACGCTGTTGCCAGCACGGGCGCTACTGCCAGGGTGATCACTCCGGCTGCATCAAACGAGGATACCAAGGCGCAATGATGAAGACATATCGGGTGACGGTCGCCGTCGCCGCGCTGGTGGCGCTCAGCGGTTGCGGGATTTTCAAGGGCAGCGTGAAGAAGACGCCGACGCTCGGCGACCGCGTGTCGATCCTGGTGTCGGAGAACGAGGTCGAGACCGACAAGACGATCGCCGACGTCCAGGTCCTGTTGCCGGCGCCTGCGGTCAACGACGCCTGGGCCCAGCCCGGCGGCAACCCCGCCAAGTCGATGGGCCAGCTCGCGCTCGCCGACCAGCCCAAGCGTCTCTGGCAGGCCGGTATCGACGGCGGCTCGAACCGCGAGCGCCTTGGCGCGGCGCCGGTCGTCGCCGACGGCAAGCTGTTCGTCACCGACGTCACCGCGACGATCCATGCCTTCACCGCCGACACCGGCGCCGCGCTGTGGAGCGCGGGGATCACCGAGGGCAAGATCAACAAGGCGGCGCGCTTCGGCGGCGGCGTCAGCTATGACGACGGCAAGCTCTACGCCACCGACGGTGTCGGCGACGTCGTCGCGATGAACGCAGCGGACGGCAAGATCCTCTGGCGCGCCAAGCCTGGCGCGCCGCTCCGTGGTTCGCCGACCGTCGCCAATGGCGCGGTCTATGTCCTCACGCAGGACAACCAGGTCTTCTCGCTCAACCAGACCGACGGCAAGGTTCAGTGGGTCCAGTCGGGCACGCTCGAGACGCAGGGCGTGTTCGGCGTCGCGGCACCCGCCGTGAGCCAGGGTACCGTGGTCGCCGGCTTCTCCAGCGGTGAACTCAGCGCGTATCGCTACGAGAACGGCCGTATCCTGTGGCAGGACGCGCTGTCGCGCACGTCGATCACGACGTCGGTGTCGAGCCTGTCGGACATCGACGCCGCACCGGTCATCGACGGCGGCCGCGTGTATGCGGTCGGGCAGGGTGGCCGCATGGTCGCGCTCGAACTGTCGACGGGACAGCGTCTGTGGGAGCAGAACTTCGCCGGCATCTCGACCCCGTGGATCGCGGGCGAGTGGCTGTTCGTTGTGACCGACGACGCGCGTCTGGTCTGCCTGTCGCGTTCGAACGGCAAGGCACGCTGGATCGCGCAGCTTAAGCGGTTCCAGAACGAGAAGAAGCGTAGCAACGCGGTCACCTGGTTCGGGCCGATCCTGGCCGGCAACCACCTCGTCCTGACCAACTCGCGCGGCGAGATCAATTTCGTTTCACCGACCGATGGCACGGTAAGCTCGACGATCGAGACGAAGACGCCGTTCTCGCTGCCACCGATCGTGGCGAACTCGACGCTTTATACGCTTGACCAGAAGGGTAAGGTCACCGCGTACAGGTGACGTAGACTCCCTCGCCCCTTCGGGGAGGGGGAAGGGCCCCGCCGCGTTTGCGGTGGGAAGGGTGAGGGGAATGAGGCTCAGATCGCTCACCCCAACTCCCCCTTACCCTACCGTCGCCTACGGCTCCTCCCTCCCTCTCCGCGGAGGGGCGAGGGACTAGGTGACCTTTGGCGCGACACGCGCTAAGGGCACGGCATGTCCAAACTCCCCGTGGTCGCGATCGTCGGCCGCCCAAATGTCGGCAAGTCGACTCTTTTCAACCGCCTCGTCGGCAAGAAGCTCGCGCTAGTCGACGACCGGCCCGGCGTCACGCGCGATCGCCGTGAAGGTGACGCATCGCTGATCGGCCTCGAATTCCGCATCATCGACACCGCCGGTTATGAAGACCACGACGCGCAAACGTTGCCCGGCCGGATGCGCCAGCAGACCGAAGCCGCCGTCGAGCAGGCCGATGTCGCGCTGTTCCTGTTCGACGCGCGCGCCGGCATTGTCCCGCTCGACGAAGAGATCGCGCGCTGGCTCCGCACCGCCGACGTTCCCGTCCTTCTCGTTGCCAACAAGGCCGAAGGTCGTGCAGGCGAAGACGGTATTCTCGAATCGCTCGCACTAGGCTTCGGCGACCCGGTCCAACTCTCTGCCGAGCACGGCGAGGGTATGGGCGACCTGTTCGAAGGCCTGCTCCCGCTACTCGAAGGCAAGGAAGAGCCGCCCGAGGAACAGCCCGACAATGAATATGAGGGCCCTCTGAAGCTCGCGATCGTCGGCCGCCCGAACGCGGGCAAGTCGACGCTCGTCAACCGCATTCTCGGTGAAGATCGCATGATCACCGGCCCCGAAGCCGGCATCACGCGTGATTCGATCAGCGTCGACTACGACTGGCATCCGACCGGTGGCGAGGCGCGGAAGGTGCGCCTGATCGACACCGCCGGCATGCGCAAGCGCGCCAAGGTTCAGGACAAGCTCGAGAAGATGTCGGTCGAGGACGCGCTCCATGCGGTCGATTTCGCCGAAGTCGTCGTGTTGCTGCTCGACGCGACGCTGGGACTCGAGGCGCAGGATCTCCGCATCGCCGACAAGGTGTTGCAGGAGGGCCGCGCGCTCGTCATCGCGCTCAACAAATGGGATATCGCCGAGAGCGCATCCTCGCTGTTCAACGGCGTCAAGCGCGCACTCGAAGACGGCTTGTCGCAGGTAAAGGGCGTCACGGTGATGACCGTGTCCGGCGCGACCGGCAAAGGCATCGACCAATTGCTGCAAGCCTGCTTCGACACGCGTGATGCATGGTCCAAGCGTGTCGGCACCGGTGAACTCAACCGCTGGTTCGAGCGCGCGATCGAGGCGACACCGCCGCCGGCGCCGGGCGGCAAGCGGATCAAGATGCGCTACGTCACGCAGGTCAAGACGCGTCCGCCGAGCTTCGTCATCTTCGGCACGCGCGTCGATCAGTTGCCGGCTAGCTACGAGCGGTATCTGGTCAATTCGATGCGCAAGGATCTGGGCTTCGGGGCGGTCCCTGTCCGGCTGATGTTCCGCGCGCCGAAGAATCCGTACGACGACGGCAAGGGCGGCGGCGGCCACTAGGCATGGTGTCGGGCGTGGTCCGTATCGACGCCAGGGGCATGCGTTGCCCTTGGCCCGCGGTACGGCTCGCCCGCGCGTTGCGGGCCGGTGCCACCCGCGTCGAGGTGATAGCGGACGACCCTCAAGCCCCGACCGAACTCGCGGCGGTCGCGGCGTCCGCCAATGCAACAATAGAAATCGTTTTGAATGTATCTATTTCAGTCTTTGTCGTAACTTGTCGTTAGTTTTTCAACACTGTGTTTACCTAGGTTATGTATGATACGGCTCTGACCTTCATGGCGCTATTTGCTTAACGGGAGAAGGCGACAGTGGCGTTCGAGGGAAGCACCCTGATCAATTGGCCCGCGTTCGTGCAGGCGCGCAACGAACTTGGCGCGGGATTTGGCCGCATCCTCGGATATTTTCGTGAGGACGGCGTGAAGTCGGTTGCTGCCATCGAGGCGGCGATGCGTGCGCTCAATGCGGCGGCGATGGTGATTCCCGCGCATACGCTCAAGGGTGAAGCGCGGCAGTTCGGGGCGGAGCCGCTTGCCGATCTCGCGGAGGCGATCGAGACGATTGCGCGCGATTGCCTGGAAATGCAGGACACGCCCGACGAGGCGTTGGAGCATATCGTTCGGTTGCGGCCGCTGTTCGTCGAGACTCTGACGCTGCTGGAGCGCGAGGCCAATCCGATCGTGGCCCGTAAGCCCGTTGCGGGCGGTGGGTTTGGGCGTCGCGCCGTACCGACTGGGTTCGGCGGGGAATAAATTCGTCGCCAGACTGGCGGACAATGCAGCCCTGTCATCTCACCTTTCCGCGAGATGACAGGGGGGTGGATCAGGCCTTCAAATACGGCGCCGCGCCGGCCTTCGGCGAATCATGTTCCGAGATCGAGTTGAGCTGGATGTAGTTGTGGATACCCATCCGCGCGATCATCTCGAACTGGCGCTCGAGCGTGTCGACATGCTCTTCCTCGCTGGCGAGGATGCGGGCGAACAGGTCGCGGCTGATATAGTCCTTGACCTCTTCGCAGTACGAGATCGCGCCCTTGAGCTGGACGGTGGCCTCGACTTCGAGCGCCAGATCCGACTTCAGCACTTCCTCGACGGTCTCGCCGATGCGGAGGCGGCCGAGCAACTGGAAGTTGGGCAGGCCATCGAGGAACAGGATGCGCTCCGACAGCCAGTCGGCGTGCTTCATCTCGTCGATCGATTCCATCCGCTCGTACTGGGCGAGCTTGTAGACGCCCCAATGCTCGAGCATCCGGTAATGGAGCCAATATTGGTTGACCGCGGTCAGCTCGTTCTTGAGCGCCTCGTTCAGGAATTCGATTACTTGGGGGTCGCCGCGCATGGCCATATCTCCGTCACCTCTGAGGAGCATGTAGCGGGCTGACACAGATTAGCACAACCCCCAAAAATGGCGGTTTTCCGGGCTTTCTTAGCTGTTGCGACGCTTATGCAGCGGCGCGTTCCTCGTCGATAATCGCTCGCGCGATCGATGTGCACTGGCCGCATTTGGGTTTCCGGCCCATCGAGCGGAAGGCTTGGCACGGTGTCGTGCAACCGCCGCGTGCGCAGTTGCGAACGTCGGATTCTCGTATGGCATTGCAAACGCAGACGACCATGGGAACTCCCTAGCTGTAAGCACGGGATACGGATAATGCGAACCACTCGCAAGCTGTTTTGCGTCTTATTCGCAAATAGCGTCATCGGTTGGCCGTGAACGCCGAACCGCGCATCGGCTGCCACGCGAAGCGGGAGAGGCTGCGCCATAGCCATTCGAGCGGACCGTAGCGGAAGCGGTCGAGCCACGGCTTCGACCAGGCGAGCATCAGCAACCAGATCGACACGACGACGAGGTATAGCTGGGCGCGGGAGAGGTCGCCGTACAGTCCGAAGCCGTAGCCGTAGAAGATGGTGGTGCAGATCAGCGTCGTGCCGAGATAGTTGGAGAACGCCATCCGACCTGCCGCGGAGACACGTGTCGTCAGCCAGCCGCCGGGTCGTGCGAGCAGGATGATCGCGGCCGCATAGCCCATGATCGTGAGCGGCCTAAGCGGGGTCGCAAGCGCCAGCCACGACAGGGCAACGTACCGTGCGTCGAACCCGTGGGCGATGTCGAAAATCGCGATGGCGGCGTAGGCGGCCCAGCCGATCGTGATGCCGGCGGCGGCCACGACGGCATAGCGCTTTCGTGACCAATCGCCGGTCAGCAAGCCGGATCGCAACCCGGCCATGCCGAGCAGCATGAAGCCGAGCGTTTCCGGGCCGGTAGCGGTCAGCGACGTGATCGGCCCGACCGCGTGTTGCCAGCGCCACGCGACCATATCGCTCCATCCGCCGCGCCCGACGGCCAGTTCGCGCGCGACGCCGGCGGGGGAGGGCTGGCCGAACTGATCCGCCAGCGATTGCCAGTTGGCGATGATCCGCGCCGTTGCACCGGGTCGGTGCGCGGCGGCGTAAAGGTCAAACGTATAGGCGACGAGCGTCGTCAGCTCGACCGTCTGGAGCGCGATGCAGGCGAGCCCGACGCCGATCAGCCAGCGGACCGGCAACCGCGCGAACATGTACGCGAGCGCGCCGACCAGAGCGTAGTGCGCGAGGATGTCACCCCACCACAGAAGGTACAAATGCGCGATGCCGAACACGAACAGCCATGCCATGCGGCGCAGGTGGACGGTCGCCGGGTCTTCGCCGCTTGCCTCGGCCCGGTCGATGACGAGCAGCATCGATGCGCCGAACAGGAACGAGAACAGCCCGCGCATCTTGCCGTCGATGACGATGAAGGTGGTGGTCCAGGCGATCAGGTCTGGCGTGCTCGGCGCGCCCATTGAGGCGGGGGTCATGTAGGCGAATTCGGGGAAGCCGAACGCGGCAATGTTGGCGGCGAGGATACCCATGACGGCGACGCCTCGAATGAGGTCGAGCGTGGCGATCCTGGTGGGGGTGGGGGTCATGCTGAATGCCGGAAGTGCACGAAGTGCAGACGCTGGTGCAGCATTTCGCGGGAGCGTTGCGCTGGTTGGAATGCGGGGCTTTTGATGCCGGCGATGGTCGTGGCGTCGACGCCGTGGAGGACGTCTGGCGTGGCCATTTTGGTGGGGGTGGGGGTCATGCGAAATGCCGGAAGTGCACGAAGTGCAGACGCTGGTGCAACATTCCGCGGGAGCGTTGTGCTGGTTGGAATGCGGGGCTTTCGACGTCGGTAATTGTCGCGGAGTCGGCGCCGTGGAGCACGCCAAGATTAGCGATTTTGGAGGGGGTGGGGGGCATGCGGAACGCCGGAAGTGCACAAAGTGCAGACGCTGGCGCAGTATTTCGCGGGGCTGTTGCAGGGGTAGAGGCATGACATGGTCGCGTTCGGCTGCACTTTAGGAGTAGTCGGCTTTGGCTGGGTTGGACGGACCTAGGCAGCGCTTGATCGACACTTGGGTTCGGGCGCGGCGTCTTGGTAGCGCGGTAGGAGAGTAATGCGGTCATGGTTCGACGCTGGCATATCGCGGTGGTGTAGGACAGGGCGCTTTGACGGGAACCTTAGGTAGCGTGGCGTGTCGTTTTGGCGGATCCGCTATCCGGTCGATGATCTACGTCAACTGTCGTTTCTGCGCGATGCCCTGCCGTACCTTGTGGTCCTCCGAGCCGCTCCGCCTCTCCCGTTACTCTAGGGGAAGCTGGGGTATTGCCGTTGGCGAGCGCTGTGGCCCGATGCGGGAGATCCCAGCTTTCGCTGGGATGACGGAGAGGGGGAGGTCGTCGAGCTCTGCTTTGGCTCGATCGGACGACATCTCTTGGTTCGTTGTTCTCCCGCGAAGGCGGGAGCCCAGACTGGTTCCCCGCCTTCGCGGGGAAACATGGTGGAAGCGCGGCGGCTTCTCAGTGTTGCCACCCCGGCGGAGGCCGGGGCCCAAATTGGGGGACGGTTGTGACTGGGGCCAGCGCTTCGTTACTGCGGCTTTCCCGGTTGGGCCCCGGCCTTCGCCGGGGTGGTTCCTCCTTGTTGGCCGCGCGCGCTCAATCGCCCCCGAATCCATCATGCCAGCGCCGCGTCTACCCCCATCAGTTTCGGGAAGAAGCTCTCGTGCGCCGTCCGCAGCGTGTCGAGCGCGATGACGTCGCCGAGCTCTGCTTTGGCTCGATCGGACGACATCTCTCGCATCCTTGTTCTCCCGCAAAGGCGGGAGCCCAGACTGGGTCCCCGCCTTCGCGGGGAAACATTCTGTGGTTTGAGGTTGCTCCCTTACCCCGAAGAAGAACCACCCCGGCGGAGGCCGGGGCCCAGTTGGGGAACGGCGATGATGGAGCGCGGTGCTCCGTTACCTCGGCCTTCCCAACTGGGCCCCGGCCTTCGCCGGGGTGGCGCTCGTGGGGGCAGGCAGTTGCAAGCAACGGTAGCCCGCGGCAGGCTGCGTTCTAGTTCGGCCGCCGTCGCGTTGCCTTAAGCCAGCGCGGCGTCGACGCCCATCAGCTTCGGGAAGAACCCCTCGTGCGCGGTGCGCAGCGTATCGAGCGCGATGACGTCATCGCGGTCGGGGCGTTCGAAGATCAGGCGCTTGCCGCCGGTGCGGCCTAGCGGCTCCGCCTCGACGTCGGCGGCGTGTGCCGCACCGAGGAAGTCGAGCAGCGAATGGTCGTCGACCGTGACGATGTAGACCCCCTGGTCCTCCGCGAAGAACGAGCGCGCGCAATCGAACGGCTGCTTGCGGTCGATCATCGCACCGATGCCGCCGGCGAGCGCCATCTCGGCCAGCGTCACCGCGATGCCGCCGTCGGAGACGTCGTGGACCGCGGTCAGTTGGCCCAGCGCGATCGCTTCACGGATCAGGTCGCCGACGCGGCGTTCCGCGGCCAGATCGACCGGCGGCGGCGGGCCGGCGTCGAGCTGTTCGCGGCCGTGGCATTCGCGTAGCCAGAGCGACTGGCCGAGATGACCGCCGCGCGTGCCGACCGCGAGGATGATGTCGCCCGAGCCCTTGAACGCGATCGTCGCATTCTTCTGCCAATCCGCCAGCAGGCCGATCGCGCCGATCGCTGGCGTCGGCAGGATCGCCGACCCGCCGCCCGTCGCCTTCGACTCGTTGTAAAGCGAGACGTTGCCCGAGACGATCGGGAAGTCGAGCGCGATGCAGGCGTCGCTCATGCCTTCGAGGCAGCCGACGATCTGGCCCATGATCTCGGGGCGCTGCGGGTTGGCGAAGTTGAGGCAGTTGGTGACGGCCAAAGGCAGCGCGCCGACCGCGGTCAGGTTGCGCCACGCTTCGGCGACCGCCTGCTTGCCGCCCTCGACCGGGTCGGCGAAGCAATAGCGCGGGGTGCAGTCGGTGGTCATCGCCAGCGCCTTCTGCGTGCCGTGGACGCGGACGACTGCGGCGTCGCCACCGGGGCGCTGGACGGTGTCGGCGCCGACCATGTGATCGTATTGCTCCCAGATCCAGCGGCGCGAGGCGACGTCTGGCGAGCCCATCAGCGTGAGCAGGTCGGCGGCGATGTCGCTGCTGTGCGGCGCGTTGGCGAGCGGCGCGGGCTTGGGTGTCGGAACATGCGGGCGGTCGTACAGCGGCGCTTCGTCGGCGAGCGGCCCGAGCGGGATGTCGCAGACGGTCTCGCCCTTGAAATTCAGCACCATGCGGCCGGTGTCGGTGACGCGGCCGATAACCGCGAAATCGAGCTCCCACTTCTTGAAGATCGCCTCGGCCTCGGCTTCGCGGCCGGGCTTGAGGACCATCAGCATGCGCTCCTGCGATTCCGAGAGCATCATCTCGTACGGCGTCATGCCGGTCTCGCGCTGCGGCACGTCGTCCATCGTCAGCTCGATGCCGACGCCGCCTTTCGACGCCATTTCCACGGCCGAAGACGTAAGGCCCGCCGCGCCCATGTCCTGGATCGCGACGATGACGTCGGTCGCCATGAGTTCGAGGCAGGCTTCGATCAGCAGCTTCTCGGTGAACGGGTCGCCGACCTGCACGGTCGGGCGCTTGGCGTCCGAATCCTCGCCGAAATCGGCCGAGGCCATCGTCGCGCCGTGGATGCCGTCGCGGCCGGTCTTGCTGCCGACATAGACGATCGGATTGCCGATGCCCGAGGCTGCCGAATAGAAGATCTTGTCCTGGTCGGCGATCCCGACGGTCATCGCGTTGACGAGGATGTTGCCGTCGTACGCGCTGTGGAAGTTCACCTCGCCGCCGACGGTCGGCACGCCGACGCAATTGCCGTAGCCGCCGATGCCGTGGACCACGCCCGAGATCAGGTGGCGCATCTTGGGGTGATCGGGCCGGCCGAAGCGCAGCGCGTTGAGGTTGGCGATCGGCCGCGCGCCCATCGTGAAGACGTCGCGCAGGATGCCGCCGACGCCGGTCGCCGCGCCCTGATAGGGCTCGATATAGGACGGGTGGTTGTGGCTCTCCATCTTGAAGATCGCCGCCTGGTTGTCGCCGATATCGACGACGCCGGCATTCTCGCCCGGGCCGCAGATGACGCGGGGGCCCTTGGTGGGCAGCTTCATCAGGTGGATCTTGCTGGATTTGTAGCTGCAATGCTCGGACCACATGACCGAGAAGATGCCGAGCTCGACCATGTTCGGCTCGCGGCCGATGGCGCGCAGGACGCGCTCATATTCTTCGGGGGACAGGCCGTGGTCGGCGACGATCTGCGGTGTGATCTCGGTCATGGGGCGGCAGATAGCGGTGCCGGCGGTCCGCGTCACCCTTTGTACGTCAGATTCCTGTGGCGGAGCCACGTAAGAGGTTTCGGGGCCAGTCCATACGCGTCCCGACCGGTTCGTTTCGGACCCAATCCCGCTGGACTCAACAGTCGTCCCGTGAGGAACTCCAGTAACGGATCAGCATGGATCCGGAGGAGGAAATACTCATGACCGAGCCGGTTGGATATTACCAAGTAAAGCTGGACGTCAAGCATGGCGGATTTGCAGGCGCGCCGACGCTTCATCTCGATCTCGGCGTGAATGCACCGACCGGACAAATCTCCGGATCGGCGCAAATCACGCAAGCATTGCCACCACCTTACGGCACGACCGTCATTCCCCATGTCACGGGTGGGATCCTGCACACTGGGTTCGGGCACGATACGTTGCTCGTGCACGTCACCGGCCAATATGTCGTTTCGGTGCCACCACCCGGAATCGGATCGTATCTCGCCCACTTCAGCGCCGCGCTTGCCGTGGCCAAGGATTGGAACGGCAAGGGTTCGTTCGAATATAGCGGCCACGTCATCACCGACTGTACGGTGAAGAACGTGTCCGCAGGCTGACGCTATACGTAAGGCGGCTGCGTGTAGCCCTTGGCGCTTAGCGTGAAGATCTCGCAGCCGTCTTCCGTAATGCCGATCGAATGCTCGAACTGCGCGGACAGCGAGCGATCGCGCGTGACCGCCGTCCAGCCATCGTCGAGCAGCTTCACGTCGGGGCGACCAATGTTGATCATCGGCTCGATCGTGAAGATCATCCCGGGGCGAAGCTCGGGGCCGGTGCCGGGCTTGCCGACATGGACGACTTCGGGGGCGTCGTGGAACAGCCGGCCGACGCCGTGGCCGCAGAAATCGCGGACCACGCCGTAGCGGTGCTTTTCGGCGTGACGCTGGATCGCGTTGGCGACGTCGCCCATGCGGTTGCCGGGCTTGGCCTGCTCGATGCCGATCATCAGGCATTCGTAGGTGACTTCGACGAGGCGGCGCGCCTTGATCGGCACGTCGCCGATCAGGTACATCCGGCTCGTGTCGCCGTGCCAGCCGTCGAGCAATGGCGTGACGTCGACGTTGACGATATCGCCCGATTTCAGAGTCTTCTCGCTCGGGATGCCGTGGCAGACGACATGGTTGATCGAGATACAGACACTGTGCGTGTAGCCGCGATAGCCGAGCGTCGCGGGCACGCCACCGCCGGCGACGATGAAGTCGTAGATCAGCCGATCGATCTCGGCCGTGGTCACACCCGGCACCATGTGCGGCACGATCATGTCGAGGGTTTCGGCGGCGAGGCGACCCGCCTTCATCATGCCTTCGAACGCGGCGGGGCCGTGGAGCTTGATCGCGCCGGTGCGCGCGTCGGGCTGGTCCGAGGTGACGGTTACATATTCGGTCATGACGCGCGATATAGCGTGGCGGGCGCGGTTTTGCGAGGCTATGCCAAGAACATGGTAGAGGAACGCATCTGGACGGCCGCGCTGACGATCATCGGCGACGAGATCCTGTCGGGCCGCACGCAGGACAAGAACGTCGCGCAGATCGCGGCGTGGCTTAACGTGCAGGGCATTCGCCTCGCCGAAGTGCGCGTGGTCGCCGACAAGACCGAGGCGATCGTCGAGGCGGTCAACACCTTGCGCGCGCGCAACGATTACCTGTTCACGACCGGCGGGATCGGGCCGACTCACGATGACATTACGGTGGACGCGATCGCCGAGGCGCTGGGCGTCGCGGTCGAGCATCATCCGCGGGCGATGGCGGTGCTGGAGGAATATTATGCGATACGTGGCGGGCTGACCGAAGCGCGGGCGCGGATGGCGCGGGTGCCGGTCGGCGCGGACCTGATCGACAACAAGGTGTCGGGCGCGCCGGGGATCCGGATCGGCAACATCTTCATCATGGCGGGCGTGCCGCACATTACGGCGGGGATGCTCGACGCGCTGACGGGGACGCTGGAGGGCGGGCGGCCGGTGGTGTCGAAGACGATCGGGTGCTGGGTCGCGGAGAGCGAGGTCGCCGACATCTTGCGCGACGCCGAGAAGACGCATGAGGGCGTCGCGATCGGGAGCTATCCGTTCTTCCGCGACGGCAGGACGGGCGCGAATTTCGTCGTGCGGAGTTCGGACGAGGCGCTGGTCGACCGCTGCCTCGCGGACCTGACGCGCGATCTCGAAGCGACCGGTCGCGTGGTCACTGCGCAGGGTATCTAGTTCATCCCATTCGGGGGGGAATGCGTCACGCGCCCCATTCGGGACCCTCGGGGTCGGGGTAGAACGCGTCGGGATCGAACGACGCCGGGCGGGGCTGTGATGGCGTAGGTGCTTCGGGATCCGGCAGTGTCGGTGCGCCGCCGCCGAAGCGGATGCGGACATAGCCGTAGCTGCCGACCAGGGCCTGGAATATGGCAAAATGCTCCTCCTCCTGCATCCGCCGTCCGATCAGCGGGGCACGTTCGGCGGACAGATAGCCCATCTGCACGCCGCGCCCGCTGAACACCGCCACCGCATTCGCATCATACGGATTCTTCGGCTCGCGACGCAGGTCGACAGGTTCGCCGGGAGTGCAGAGCATCAATTCCATGCGGCGGTTGCTCTTGCTCTTGTCCGCGTTGGGGAAGTCGATGCCGACCACGTTGCACGTCAATTCGTCCATGCCGGACGATAGCGTGGCAACTGCGCGCATGAAAGGCGCATGGCAGATGTGGGGTACAGCTTAGGCACGCGACGTGTTGGATGCTCGTCGACTTGCTGTTGATATGCCGCGTGGTGGAGCCACGGGGAATCGAACCCCGGACCTCTGCAGTGCGATTGCAGCGCTCTCCCATCTGAGCTACGGCCCCGCGCGGTTGGCCATAGGCCAGGATGGTGATCTAGCGGCTCGATTTGGGCGTTGCAACCGGGTTGGTGAGGCTGCGCAAGTCGGCCTCCGGCATGTCGTCGCAACGTAGCGTCGGGTCGCCGTCAAGCCGCCGCAATCGCAGGAACATTCCGCCAGTTTGGCGTTTGTAGTCCTCGGAATGTACGACCCCGCGATCGACGGGGCCGGCAGCCGCAGGACAGCAATTAGGAGGTTCCTATGGTCTACGAACGCAACACCCGAGATCGCCAGTCGGGCGACTATTACGGTCGGCCGAACTCGAACGATTATGGTCGCGATTTCCGCGCAGACGGTGGCGGCTATGGTCGTTCCAGCGCGCGTGAATATGAAGCCGCTGGCGAATATGACCGCGACGACAACCGCAGCGGCCGCGACCAGGGATATCAGGGGCGTGACGACCAGGGACGCGGCGATCAATATGGTCGCGAGCAGGGCGGCCGTGACTATTATGGCGGCCACAATGACCGCTCGCAGCCATCGGGCGGCGATCGCTACGGCCAGTCGCGCTATGGCCAGGGATCGGGTCAGGGTTACGGGCAGCAGGGCTATGGCCAGCAGCGCTCCGGACAGCGCTATGGCCAGCAATCCTACGGCCAGCGCAGCCAGGGTTCGAGCGATACCGAATATCATGGCAGCTATGCTTCGGACGGTCGCCGCTTCGAGGATGTAGGCCGCAACCGCGACGCCGATGACGACAACCGCAACTCTTCGCGCGGCGGCAGCCGTAACGAGGGGCGTGACTATGGTCGCCAGCCCCAGGGTTACGACTATGACGATCGCGGGTTCATCGCACGCGCAGGCGACGAAGTTCGTTCGTGGTTCGGTGACGACGAGGCCGAGCGCCGCCGCGAAGCCGATGCGCGCTATGACGAGCGGTCCTATGGCAACTCGGACAATCGTGCGTTCGGCAATCGCTCGTCGAACACGCATGACGACCATTACCATAGCTGGCGCAGCACGCAGATCGCGGCGCTCGATCGCGACTATGACGAGTATCGTAGCGAGAACCGCTCGAAGTTCGAGAATGAATTCTCGTCGTGGCGCAACGAGCGCCAGGGTCAGCGTAGCTCGCTGTCGCAGGTTACCGAGCATATGGAAGTCGTCGGGTCTGACGGCAGCCATGTCGGCACGGTCGACAAGGTGAAGGGCGACCGGATCCTGCTGACCAAGAACGACCGCGATGCAGGCGGCGTGCACCACTCGATCCCGTCGCGCTGGATCAAGACCGTCGACGGCAAGGTGACGTTGTCGAAGTCGGCCGATGAGGCCAAGGCGGCTTGGAAAGAAGAGGAGCGCAACTCGGCGATGTTCGAGTACGGCGATCGCACGGGCGGCGACAAGAAGGATGCCGGCACCAGCGGTTATGCTTCGAGCTCGCAGACGGGCAGCACGGCGACCAGCACGGCATCGGGCACCGGCACGACCACCGGCAGCACGACGACCGGCGGCACGACGACCGGCGGCACGACGACCGGCGGCACCACGACCGGCGGCACCACGACCGGCGGCACCACGACCGGCGGCACCACCACTGGCACGACGTCGGACACGCTCGGCAAGTCGGGTTCGACCACGTACTAACTGGTTGAAAGCGTTGGCTGGCGTCGCATGATGTCAGCCGAAAAGGGGCCCGGGCGGAAACGTCCGGGCCTTTTTGCAGGTTGCGTAAGGTGTGCGTTTCGCCATACCCGCAACACGAATAATCAAGACAGGAGCAAGTTTATGGCCCGTGCATGGAGCCTGAAGGCACGTCCGCAAGGCATGCCAAAGCATACTGACTTCGCCATGATCGATCTCGACCAGTCGACGCTCGGCGCCGGCGAGGTGCGGATCGCCAATCGCTGGCTGTCGGTCGACCCGTACATGCGCGGGCGGATGAACGACGTGAAGAGCTATGTCCCGCCATTCGCGCTGGGCGAGGCAATGCAGGGCGGTGCGGTCGGCGAAGTGGTCGAGAGCAACGACGACGGCATCAAGGTCGGCGACATGGTGCTGCACATGGCGGGCTGGCGCGACGAGGCGGTCGTGCCGGCCGCGCAGGTGCAGAAGCTGCCCGCGCTCGACGTACCCGCGCAGGCGTTTCTGGGTCAGCTCGGCATGCCGGGAATGACGGGGTATTTCGGCCTGCTTCAGGTTGCCGAGGCGAAGGCGGGCGACACGGTGTTCGTATCGGCGGCGGCGGGTGCGGTCGGATCGACCGTGGTGCAGGTCGCCAAGGCCAAGGGCATGACGGTGGTCGGCTCGGCCGGCGGCGCGGAGAAGTGCGCGTGGGTGAAGTCGCTCGGTGCGGATGCGGTGATCGATTACAAGAGCGACGTGCCGGTGGTGAAGGCGCTCGGCGAGGCTGCTCCGAAAGGTATCGACGTGTATTTCGACAACGTCGGCGGCGAGCATCTCGATGCGGCGCTGGCGCATGCGCGGATGCACGCGCGGTTCGCGGTGTGCGGGATGATCGACGTGTACAACAGCGGCGCGGCGACGCAGCTGAAGTACCTCGCGCGGCTGATCGGTAACCGCGTGCAGATCCGCGGGTTTATCGTCAGCGACTACATGAATCGTGCCGAGGAGTTCTACAAGGACATGGGCGGGATGCTGGCGGCGGGGACGCTGAAGCGGCAGGAGACCGTGCACGAGGGGCTCGAGACGATGCCGGATGCGTTCCTGGGGCTGTTCTCGGGTGGTAATACGGGGAAGATGCTCGTCAAGGTTTGAGCGGGAGCCGGCCGGGGGATGAACTTTGGCATGTGTCTCGGCCGCTCTCTTGTTCTCCCGCGAAGGCGGGAGCACAGTCTGGGTCCCCGCCTCCGCGGGGAAACAAGCTAAGCTAGGTCCCCGCTACAGCCACTTCGCCTGCTTGAACTTCACGTACAGGGCGGCGCAGACGACACCGATCACCCCCAGCACGACGAAATACCCGTATTCCGTCTTCAGCTCGGGCATGTTCTCGAAGTTCATGCCGTAGATTCCCGCGATCGCGGTGGGGACGGCGAGGATCGCGGCCCAGGCGGCGAGCTGGCGGGTGATGGCGCCGGTGCGTTGCTGTTCGAGCAAGTTGCTGAATTCGAACACCGACGTCAGCACTTCGCGCAGGCCCTCGACCATCGTCTGGACGCGACGGACGTGATCGAGCACGTCGCTGAAATACGGTTTCGCCTCGGTATCGATGCAGGGGAGATCGAGGCGGACGATCTTGCCCGCGACCTCGCCCATCGGTCCTAGGATTCTCTGGAAGCGGATCATCTCGCGCCGGAGCCCGAAGATGCGGACGATTTCGTCGCGGCCGAGGAATGCGTCGATCGTGCGTTGTTCCATCGCCAGCACTTCGTCCTCGATGCTCTCGACGATCGGCAGATAGCCGTCGACCACGTAATCCAGGATCGCGTGGAGGACGTAGTCGACGCCGTTGATGAGCAACGTCGGTGCGGCTTCGAGTTGTTCGCGGAGTGCCTTGTGCGAGCGTGCCGAGCCGTGGCGGACGCTGATGATGTGGCTGTGGCCGACGAAGATCGCGGTCTCGCCATATGCGATCTTGTCGTCTTCGAGCTGCGCGGTGCGGGCGACGACGAAGAGCTGGTCGCCATAGACGTCAACCTTGGGCAGTTGGTCCGCCTTGATCGCGTCCTCCACCGCCAGTGGGTGGAGGTTATACTGGTCTTTCAGCGTCCGCATCTCGGCGTCGGTCGGGTCGCAGATGCCGATCCAGACGAACTCCGAGCGATCCGCGGGGCAATCGACCTTTTCGTCGATCGAGACCGCGCGGACGCGCTTGCCATGGCGATAGAGATACGCGGCGACGACCGTCATGGAGCCTCAGAATTACGCTAACGAGGCCCGCGCCGGTATCAGAACGCCGGGAGGACCGCACCCCGATAATGCTGCTCGATGAAGGTCTTGGTGGCCGGGCTGCGCAATGCCGCGATCAGCTTCACAACGCGCGGGTCCTTCTCGCCACCGGGCAGGCCGACGACGAAATTGACGTAGGGGCTGTTCTTGTCCTCGATCGCGAGCGCATCGCGGACCGGGTTGAGCTTCGCGTCGAGCGCGTAATTGGTGTTGATCAGCGCGAGATCGACCTCGCCGAGCGTGCGGGGCAGCGTCGCACCCTCCAGCTCCTTGAACTGCAGGTTCTTGGGGTTGGTGGCGATGTCGTTGAGGCTCGCCAGCGGATTGGTCGGGTTCTTGAGCGTGATCAGCCCGGCCTTTTGCAGCAGCAGCAGCGCGCGGCCGCCGTTGCTCGGCTCGTTCGGGATCGCGACGGTCGCACCGTTGGGGATCTGCGCGATCGACTTCCACTTGCGCGAATAGGCGCCGAGCGGTTCGACATGGACGCCGGCATAGGTGACCAGATGCGTGCCGCGCGAGGCATTGAACTCGTCGAGATACGGCTTGGTCTCGAAATAGCTGACGTCGATCTGCTTCTGCTCGACCTGGAGGTTGGGCTGGACGTAGTCGTTGAAGACGCGGATCTGGAGGTCGACGCCTTCCTTGGCGAGCGTCGGCTTGATCGATTCCAGGATCTCGGCATGCGGCACGGCGGTCGCGGCGACGGTCAATGTCTTGCCGTCGTTGGTCTTGGTGCCACCGCAGGCGGCGAGCGCGAGCAGCGAGAACGAGGCGAGCAAAGTGCGGCGGTTCATGGCGGTTCCTAGCGGCGGGTGAAGTGGCGGGCGAGCGCGTCGCCGGCATATTGGATGATTTGGACCAGCACGACCAGCAGCACGACGGTGACGACCATGACGTCGGTCTGGAAGCGTTGATAGCCGAAGCGGATCGCGAGGTCGCCAAGCCCACCCGCGCCGACCACGCCCGCCATCGCGGTGAACGAGACGAGCGCGACCGCGGTGACGGTGGCGCCGGCGATCAGTCCGGGGAGTGCCTCGGGGATCAGCGCGCCGGTGACGATCTGGCGCGTGGTGGCGCCCATCGCCTGCACCGCCTCGATCGTGGTGCGGTCGACTTCCTTGAGCGATCCCTCGACGAGCCGTGCGTAGAAGGGTGCGGCGCCGACGACGAGCGGGGGGATCGCGCCGGCGACGCCTAGCGAGGTGCCGACGAGCATCACGGTGAGCGGGATCATCACGATCAGCAGGATGATGAACGGCACCGAGCGGAGGACGTTGACGATGATCCCGAGCACGGCGTTGGCGACGCGGTTCTGCGACAGGCGGCCCCGGTCGGTGAGGTAGAGCAGGACGCCGAGCGGCAGGCCGAACGCGATCGTGAGGATCAGCGATCCGCCGAGCATGATCAGCGTGTCGAGGCAGGCCTGGCCGATGTCCGACCAGTCGATGTTGGCGAAGAAGCTCATGCCGCCAGCGCCGCCAGCATGCGCTGCGTTGCCGGGTGGGCGGCGTTGGCGAAGATGTCGGCGACGTCGCCGGTCTCGACGATGCGGCCGCGTTCGAGGACGGCGACGCGGTCGCAGACGTAGCGTACAACGTCCATTTCGTGGGTGATCAGGACGATCGTCAGACCGAGGTCTCGGTTGAGGTCGCGGAGGAGAGTGAGGACCGAGCGGGTGGTTTCGGGATCGAGTGCGCTGGTCGCTTCGTCGCAGAGCAGGATGTCGGGGTCGGTGGCGAGCGCGCGGGCTATGCCGACGCGCTGTTTCTGGCCGCCGGAGAGTTGGGCAGGGTATTTTGCGGCGTGATCGGCCAAGCCTACGCGGTCGAGCAGCGCGGCGACTTTCGTCTCGCGCTCGGCTTTGGATACGCCCGCGAGCACCAGCGGGAACGCGACGTTCGCCGCGACCGTGCGCGACGACAGCAGGCCGAAATTCTGGAAGATCATGCCGATCCGGCGGCGTAGCGCGCGCAGATCCGCGGCGGACAACGCGGCTACGTCGACGCCATCGACTTCGACCCGGCCCGAAGTCGGGCGTTCGAGTGCGTTGATCAGGCGGATCAGCGTCGACTTGCCCGCGCCGGACTGGCCGATGACGCCGAACACGCCGCTTGCTGGAATCTCCAGCGAGACCCCGTCGAGGGCTGCTGCTTCGCTTGCCGGGTAGGTTTTAACAACGTCGGTGAGGCGGATCATGCGGAGCCCATCACCTGCACCGCGAACCGCTCCATCTCTTCGGCCTGCGGACTCATCTGGAGCAGCAGCAGGTCGAGACCGGCGGCTTCGTACTCCGCCACGCGCTCCTTCAACTGTTCGGGCGTGCCGACCAGATTGGGGCGCAGGCCGCGGTTGGAGACGGAGTATTCCTGGATCTTGAGTTCGCGTTCGAGCTGCGTGCCCGACAGCCACTGGTCGAAATTCGCATAGCCGGCGGGGAGTTCGGTGACGCTGGTGATGCGGTCGAGCTCGCGCTTCGCCTCCGCCTCGCTGTCGCGGACGATCGCGTAGGCGGCCATGCCGTACTGCATCGGCGCGCCGCCAGCTGCTTCGCGCCGCGCCGCCATGTCAGCGATCTTCGGCGCGATCGCGTCGGCCGGGTCGCCATGCATGACGTAGGCATCGCACTGCGCGGCGATCATCGCCTTGGCCTTCTCGCTTTCGCCGCCCGCGTAGACGGTCGGGCGCTTGGCGGGCTTGGGCGCGCAGATCGCCTGTTCGGTGGTGTAGAACTGGCCCGCGAAGTCGAAGCGCTCCTCGGTCCACAGCCCATCGACGACGGTCAGCCATTCGGCGGTGCGTGCGTAGCGATCGTCGTGCTGGTCGAACTGGAGGCCGTATTGCTTGGCCTCGTCCGCCCACCAGGACGACACGACGTTGAGCGCGAGGCGTCCGCCCGAAATCCGGTCGATGTTCGCCGCCGCCTTGGCGAACAGCGCGGGGTGGTGGAAGTTCGGGCGGACCGCGACCATCAGCTCGATGCTGCCGGTCACCGCCGCGAGCGCCGCCGCGGTCGACCATGCGTCCAGCGCGGGCTGTTCGATACCCTTGATATCGTTGAGATTCAGCTCGGCGATCAGCGTCAGGTCATAGCCCCAGCGCTCGGCATTCTGTGTCAGCGCCTTGGTGTACGCCCAGCTCGCCTCCATACCCTCGTCGGGGACGTTGCGAAGCCAGCCGCCGAAGACGGGAGTCCAGTAACCATAGCGCATCAGCGGGCCTTCTCGATCTGTTCGACGAGGTAATCGACGAGGCGGTCGTGCGGATCCCAGCCGAGCACATCCAATGGCTTGGCGACGAAGTTCGACAACGCGTTGATGTCGTAGAAGCGCGCGATGCCGTCGCGGTCGTCGATCATGACTTCCACGCCGCCGACGTCGAGATCGACGGCCCGGGCGATCGCTTCGGCGGCGTCCTTCAGGGCCTGCGAAGGCTCGACTGCGGCCATCTTGATGCCGGAGCCGGGGACGACGCATGCGTCCGCGGGGCAGAGATCAAACGCGCCGGCGCCGGCGACGTCGATCGCGTAGAGGAACTTGCGGTCGAGCGTCTCGATCCGGGTGATCGCGCCGTCGCGGACCGGGACGTATTCCTGCACCAGCAGGACCCCGTCGACGCTGCTCGGCAGTCCGGCATCGGCGACGGCGGTGCGCAGCTCTTCGAGGCTGTCGAAGCGGATGATGCCTGCGCCCGAACCGCCGATGTTCGCTTTGACGACCAGCGGGAAGCGGAGCGTCTGCGCGGCGGGGATGACGTCGGCGGCGCGGTGAACGACGCGGGTCTCGGGGATCGCAAGGCCGAGCGAGGCGATCAGCGACAATTGCCGGGCTTTCGACGCGTCGATCGCGAGGACGTCGGTGCCGTTTACCACGCGCGCACCCGTTCGGTGCCAGTGATCGAGCATCGCCATCGTGTCGAAGATCGGATGCTCGCCGCTTCGCAGGAAGCTCGACATCGCGATCCGGTTGAAGACGACGGGGGCGGGGGCGCTCAGGTCGGCGGGGTTCCAGAAGCCGTCGGGCTTGGCGCGGGTGAACGCGACGCCGCGGCGGTCGAGGGCGGCGAACAGCGGTTCGAACCAGAGCGGGTGCTCGTAGAGAATGGCGAGATCGGTCATCGCTCCCCGGATACGCATTGCGTGCGGGCGTGCAAACCCAAGCAAAACTTTGCCGCGCGCAATATCGTGTCGCGGGGCCGCTGACAGAAAGGGGGCGACGCGGTAGCGTGGCGGATGATCTCCAGATTCGTCACGCTCGCTCTTGCCGTCCTCGGCGCCGTTTCCGTCTCGGCGCAGGAGGCTCCGCCGGCGTCGCCGCCTGTTGCTCCGGCGACCGTCTCGATCGTGATGACGACGAGCGAGGGGCCGATCACGCTGGCGCTGGAGAAGGAGCGCGCGCCGCTGACGACCGCGAATTTCCTGCGGTACGTGGATCAGAAACGGCTCGATGGGGTGACGTTCTACCGGGCGATGAAGCTCGGGGCGGACGCGGGGTTGATCCAGGGCGGGCCGCAGGGCGAGGTTAAGCGGCTGTTGCCGCCGATGAAGCATGAGCCGACCAGCCAGACCGGGCTGTCGCACGTCGACGCGACTATTTCGATGGCACGGTTCGCGCCGGGGAGCGCGACGGCGGACTTCTTCATTACCGTCGGGCCGGTGTTGTCGCTCGATGCGAACCCGGCGGGGAACGGGGACACGGCCGGGTTCGCGGCGTTCGGGCATGTGGTGGAGGGGATGGACGTGGTGAAGCGGATTCTTGCTGCGCCGACTTCGCCTACTGCCGGGGTGGGGGTGATGAAGGGGCAGATGATCGCTGCGCCGGTTAAGATTTTGACCGTTCGTCGGGTCAAGTAACGCCACCTCAGCTTCCACCCCGGCGGAGGCCGGGGCCCAATTGGGGAGCGTTGCTAACGTAGGACCGCCAGCAGTTACTCCGGCCTTTCCAATTGGGCCCCGGCCTTCGCCGGGGTGGCGGCTGGTGGGGCGGCCTATCGTGACCCAAATTGTTTCCCCGCGAAGGCGGGGACCCAGTCTGGGCTCCCGCCTTCGCGGGAGAACAAGGAAGCGGGCGGTCCGGCTGGTCGAGCGTGCCTCAGGCGGGCGCCATCACCCGGATGATCCCGGCCGCGACCTTCGCCGTCACCGGGGTCTTCGCCAGTACTTCGCCGTCGATCGAGATCGGCAATGGCGGGATCGTGTTGATCTTCAGGCTCTTCCCCCGGAAATCGCGCACCTTCTCGTGGCGAGATTCCAGCCGGAACACGCTGGCATACCAGTTCTGGACCAGTCGCCGCTTCACATGCCCCATCACCGCCTGCACCACGATCTCGCCCGAGTCGACCGCGGCCGCGTCGACCAGTTCGGTGCCGCCGTGATACGGCCCGTTCGAGATCCGCACCTCGACGACGCGGATCTTCACCGCGGTCGGGCCTTCGCCGACGATCAGCGTGAACGGGCGGAAGCGCATGTATTGATACGTCGCCCACGCCAGATAGCCGACCTTGCCGAAGACCTTCTTGAGGCCGTGCGGCACCGTCTCGGCGATCTTCGGGCTGATCCCCATCGCGGCGCAGTTCGCGAAATAGTCGCCGTCGATCATGCCGAGATCAATCCGCCGCGGCTTGCCGGTGCGGATCACCTCGACCGCGCCCTCGATATTCAGCGGAATGCCTAGCGTGCGCGCGAAACTGTTGGCGGTGCCTAGGGGGAGGACGCCGAGGATCACGTCGTGACCGACCATCAGGTCGACCAATCCGCTGACCGTGCCGTCACCGCCGCCGAGGATCAGCAGATCGGGCTTCTTCGCCAGCGCCCGGAGCACCGTCGCCTCAAGGTCCTTCGGATCCTCGACCGCATGCGCGTCGACCTCATAGGGCAACCCCGACATCGCCGCACAGGCGCGCTTGAACAGCTTCTGGCCCTTGCGCGACTTGGCGTTGACGACGAGCGCCGCGGACGTGATCGTATCGTTCGACATAAGGCCCCCAACGCACGGCATGCGGTTTCGCACCCGTAACGCTTTTGCGTAACGCTTGATCCGTCGCCGCGCATCCCGCAAAGCCCGCCGCATGACCGCAAGCTATCCCGCGCTTCGCCTCCGTCGCACCCGCGCCTCCGCCTGGAGCCGCCGCCTCCATGCCGAGACCGTGCTGACTCCCGCCGACCTGATCTGGCCGCTGTTCGTCGCCGAGGGGGAGGGTGTCGAGCAACCGATCGCCAGCCTGCCGGGCGTGTCGCGCTGGTCGGTCGACGGGATCGTCGCACGCGGTCGCGAGGCGCGCGACCTCGGCATCCCGTGCATCGCGCTGTTCCCGTATACGCAGGTCGAGCGCCGGACCGAGGACGGTAGCGAGGCGCTGAACCCCGACAATCTGATGTGCCAGGCGATCCGCGCGCTGAAGGACGCGGTGCCCGAGGTCGGCGTGCTGACCGACGTCGCGCTCGATCCCTACACGAGCCACGGCCATGACGGGCTGGTCGACGCGGCCGGCTATGTCGTCAACGACACCACCGCAGAGATGCTCGTCGCGCAGGCGCTCAACCAGGCGAACGCCGGCGCCGACATCATCGCGCCGTCGGACATGATGGACGGCCGGATCGGCATGATCCGCAGCGCGCTCGAGGCGGAGTCGCACCACAACGTCCAGATCATGTCCTACGCCGCCAAGTACGCCAGCGCGTTCTACGGTCCGTTCCGTGACGCGGTCGGCTCGCGCGGTCTGCTGAAGGGCGACAAGAAGACGTACCAGATGGACAATGCCAACGCCGAAGAGGCCTTGCGAGAGGTCGCGATGGACCTCGCGGAGGGCGCCGACACGGTGATGGTCAAGCCCGGCCTGCCGTATCTCGACATCATCGTCCGCGTCCGCGAGGCGTTCGAGGTGCCGGTGTTCGCGTACCAGGTGTCGGGCGAATACGCGATGATCGAGCACGCGGTCGCGGCGGGCGCGGCGGAACGCGACGTGATGGTGCTGGAGACGCTGATGTCATTCAAGCGCGCGGGCTGTTCGGGCGTGCTGACGTATCACGCGGCGCATGCGGCGAAATTGCTCGGCGGATGATCGAGACCGAACGGCTGATCTTGCGTGGCTGGCGTGATGACGATGCCGCCTTGCATCATGCGATGTGCGCCGACCCGGCGGTGATGGCGTATCTCGGGCCGGCGCCGACGCCGGCCGAGTCCGCCGCGGTGGTGTCACGCCAGAAGGCGATGTTTGCCGACTACGGCGCGTGCTTCTGGGCGCTCGAACGACGGGATACCGGCGCGTTCATCGGCTGGTGCGGGATCAAGCCCGGCCCGGTCGGTACGCCGATCGAGGGGAAGCCCGAGATCGGCTGGAGTCTCGTCCAGACCGAATGGGGGCGGGGCTATGCGCGGGAGGCAGCGGAGGCTTCCCTCGCCTGGGGGTGGCGTGAGATGGACTTGCCGACGGTCTGGGCGATCACCGTCCCTGCAAACACGGCCAGCCGCGCGCTTATGGAGAGGCTCGGGATGACCCGCGTGGTCGATGGCGATTTTGACCACCCGAAGCTCGCCGAAGATGACCGCCTTCGCCGCCACATCCTCTACCGGATCGACCGTCCCGCCTATGTCTGACACCGATGCGATGGAAGTGCGGCCCCTGATGGCGCGCTGGTGCCGGACGATGTTCGTCGCGACGATCCTGACGGGGTCGTTCCTGCTGTTCCTCGTCCAGCCGATGGTGGCGCGGATGGCGTTGCCGCGGTTGGGTGGCGCGCCGGCGGTGTGGAACTCGGCCATGCTCGTGTATCAGGCGTTGCTGCTCGCGGGCTATGCGTATGCGCATTGGCTCGGGCGAGTGAGGCCGCGCGCGCAGGCGGCGATCCATCTGGGCGTGCTGATCGTTGCGGCGTTGTGGTTGCCGATCGGGTTGATCGCGATGGACCTGCCGGCGGACGCGTTGCCGGCCTTGTGGGTGCCGTGGCTGCTCGGATTGTCGATCGGGCCGTTGTTCTTTGCGGTCTCCGCGCAGGCGCCGCTGATCCAGCGCTGGTTCAGTGCGGCGAGTGGCGGCGGCGATCCCTATGCGCTGTATGCCGCGTCCAATCTCGGCAGTTTCGCGGGGCTGATCGCGTACCCGCTGCTGGTCGAGCCGCTGATGGCGGTGCACGGGCAGAGCCTGTTGTGGAGCGGTGGGTATCTGCTGCTGATCGTGCTGGTGCTCGCCTGCGCCACGCGCCTGCCCAAGACCGCGGCGGTCGATCACGTCGCCGCGACCAGCGCGCCGCCCGGTGCCAGGCGGATCGCGCATTGGATCGCGCTGGCGCTCGTGCCGTCGGGGATGATGCTGGCGACGTCGACCTACATCACCACCGATATCGTCGCGATGCCGCTGCTGTGGGTGATCCCGCTCGGGCTGTACCTGCTGAGCTTCAGCGTGGCGTTCGCGAACGATCGCTGGCTCGCCAACCTGCTCACGCGGATCGCGCCGATCACGATATTGCTGTTTGGTGGCATCATCATGGGCGGGGTCAACGAGCGGCCGTTCTTCAGCGCGGGGATCGCGCTGGTGCTGCTGTTCATGATCTCGGTCGCGCTGCACACTGCTCTGTACCGCAAGCGGCCGGCGCCCGATCGGCTGACCGGCTTCTATCTCGCGATGTCGGCAGGGGGCGCGCTCGGCGGCGTGTTCGCTGCTTTGGTGGCGCCGGTGGTGTTCGACTGGACGTATGAGTATCCGCTGCTGATCCTCGCAGCGGGCGCGCTGGTGCCGCAGATGTATCTGTTCGGGCGATTTCGCGCGCTGTGGATGGGCAAGGGGCCGGCGAGACATGTCGCGTTGCTCGCGATCGTCGTCGCGCTGGTCATCCTTACCGGGTTGCGGATCGGCAATCCCGATGGCGTGTTCGGCGAGGGGCGGCAGGGCCTCGTGTTCCTGGTGATAGCGGCGATCGGATTCGTCGCGATCGGCGCGCGGCGGCCGTACATGGTCGTGCTGGCGGGGGCGCTGGTACTGTTCGGCGGGTATCGGTCGCTCGAGTTCTCACTCGATCCGGGCGCGCGGGTGCGGAGTTATTTCGGCGTCTACACCGTGCGAGACGAGCCGGGGCCGAACGGCGGCACGCGCGAACTCGATCATGGGACGACGGTGCACGGCATCCAGTTGCGCGGTTCGCCTGAGCGCGAGCGGACGCCGACCACCTATTACGCGGCAGGATCCGGCGTCGGGCAGGCGATGCAAGCCGCACCCGCCTTGTACGGGCCGCAGGCGCGGATCGGTGTGGTCGGGCTCGGGACAGGGACGCTCTCCTGCTACGCCCGACCGGGGCAGCGCTGGCGGTTCTACGAGATCGATCCGGCCGTCGTACGGATCGCGCGCGATACCGGGCAGTTCACCTATCTGTCCCGGTGCCTGCCCAAGTCCGAGATCCGGATGGGCGATGCGCGGATCGCGTTGGCGCATGACGAGCCCGACAGCCTCGACCTGCTCGCGCTCGATGCCTTCTCTTCGGATTCGGTGCCGATGCACCTGATGACGCGCGAGGCGTTCGCGACCTATGGCCGGGTGCTATCGCCGCGCGGCCTGTTGCTGGTGCATATCTCCAACCGGTTCATCGATCTCGAGCCGGTGATCGCGGCGGCGGCGCGCGAGGGCGGGTGGACTGCGGTCGAGCTGAAATACCGCCCGTCGAGCGTGCTGGTCGATCGCGCGTCGGCGTCGGACTGGGTGGCGTTGTCGCGCGATCCGCGTGCGATTGCCGCGTTGCGGTCGGGTGACCCGGCGTGGGCGCCGCTGGTGCCGCGCAAGGGCTTCACCGCATGGACCGACGATTATTCGACGATCCTGCCGCTGTTGAAGGGGTTCTAGCGTTCTGATCCTCCCCCTGTCGGGCTAGGATCAGCAGCGGCTCAGGCTGCGGGGAGGCTCGCCTGGATGCGCGTGATCGTCGCGCCTTGGCGATCGTTCTCCGCCTGTGCCTTGTCGCGGATCGTGGCCAGCGCCGGATAGTCGGGCTGCAGCTTGGCGGCGCGGTCGGTGGCGCGTTGTTCGATGTCCGTCACCAGCGCCGACGATTGCGCGCGCCAGTCGTCGAGTCCGGCGAGGGCGGTCTGCGCGGCGAGCCACGCGTCGCTGCCGACTGCGCCGCCGCGTGCGGTGCGCGCGAGGGCCTCGGTCTTGGCCGCGTCGCGCGTGAAGCCAGTGGCGATAACGTCGAGCTTGCCCGATATCGTCCGGATATCCGCATCGAGCGCGGGATCGGGCGCGGCCACCGCGGTCTTTACCTCGGGCTCGGCGAATCCGAGCTTCTCGACCGGGCGCAGGCCGAGCGACGGATAGGCGGTGGTATCCTTGCTGCACGCGGACGCTGCGAGCAGGGCGAAGAGCGACAGCGAGCGGAGCGGAGCGGCGAGTTTCATGCCCACCGCTCTATGCGTCCGCGCCGCCCGACACAACTTTATCGCGGCAAACCCTTGCGCCCCCGAAAATGCCTGCTATCAGCGCCCCTCCAGTGCACCCATAGCTCAGCTGGATAGAGCATCAGACTACGAATCTGAGGGTCGGGCGTTCGAATCGCTCTGGGTGCACCAGGATTTTCCGCTTCACGGCGGGCTTGTCGAACCGGTCACGGGACGGCTATGCACCCATAGCTCAGCTGGATAGAGCATCAGACTACGAATCTGAGGGTCGGGCGTTCGAATCGCTCTGGGTGCACCATTTTTCCTATCATCGGGCGTCGAGCCAGCGGGCGATGCGATCGAGCAGCCGGTCGGTCGCGTCCAGCCTTCCGCCCATTTGCAGGAACGCGTGGATCATGCCGTCGAACCGGTCGTGGTCGACGGTGACACCCGCATCGCGCAGGCGCTGGCCATAGGCTTCGCCCTCGTCGCGTAACGGGTCGTTCTCGCAGGTTATCAGCAGCGTCGGGGGCAGGGCGGCGAGGTCGTCTGCCAGGATGGGTGACGCGCGCGGATCGGTGTGGTCTGCGTCCGAGGCCAGGTACAGGTCGATCTGCTGTTCCAGCGACTTCGCATCGATGATGTTGCCGTCTTCGCTTTGGCGCGACGGGTAGGCGGTATCGCGGCGCAGGTCGGTGTTCGGGTAGAGCAGGATCTGGCCGTGTAGCGCTGGTCCGCCTTCGGACGCTGCGCGGGAGGCGAGGGCGGTCGCGAGCGTACCGCCAATACTGTCCCCGGAGACGACGATCCGAGACAGGTCGATATCTAGAGCGCCGGCTTGCGCGACGAGGCCTTGCAACGCCGTCCAGCTATCGTCGAGTTGCGCGGGGAAGCGGTGTTCGGGCGCGAGGCGATAGGCGGGCGCGGCGACCAGCCAGCCGGTCCGGTTCGCGAGCGCGCGCAACGCCGGGTCGTGTCCGTCGATCGACCCGGCGATCGCGCCGCCGCCGTGGATGTGCAACAGGAGCGGCAACGGGCCGGGTTTGGGACGATAGAGCCGGACGGTCAGCGGTCCGGACTCGGACGGCAGCAGGATGTGTGTGATCGCGTGGACCGGTTCCGGATCGCCGGAGAAGGTCTTCAGCAGCGCGGTCTGATAGCGGAAGTCGGCCAGCCACCGCACGTCGTCGGCGTGCGGATCGGCGTTGGGGGCGAGTGTCTGTATCGTGTCGAGTATCGTTCGAGCCTGTGGATCCACCGGCGCATCTCCTTCGCGGGTCGGACGTTTGGTGACCACGACGGGTTCCATGCGCGGGCGGCTGCGACTTTGGACAAGGCCGGGCGTTCAGCGCACTAAGGATTTGAAGGAGATGGCTATGAAGCGGACGGGCAAGCGATTGATCGGCGGGGCGCTGCTGGCGGCGGTATCGGGGATCGGGCTGTCGCTCTATTCGAGCCGCGTCGCGCGGCTTGCCGAGGACCTGGTGCCGGCGGAAGGGCGTTTTCTCGACGTCGCGGGCGCTCGACTGCATTATATCGACGTCGGCAGCGGGCCGGCGATCGTCATGGTTCACGGGCTCGCCGGGCAGTTGCGCAACTTCAGCTATGCGCTCGTCGACCTGCTGAAGGACGACTACCGCGTGATCGTCGTCGATCGGCCGGGGTCGGGTTATTCGACCGCGACGGGGGCGATGCCGGGGATCATCGGGCAGGGCGCGATCATCGCCGACTTCATCCAGAAGCTCGGGCTGGATCGGCCGTTGCTGGTCGGGCATTCGCTGGGCGGTGCGCTGAGCCTCGCGGTTGGACTCGACCATCCGCATCTGGTCCGCGCGCTCGCCCTGATCGCACCGCTGACGCAGCCGCTGGAGCAGGTGCCGGAGAGTTTCCGCGGGCTTGCGCGGATCCCGTCGGGTGCGCGGCTGGCGTTTGCGCAGGTGCTGGGGACGCCGCTCAGCCGGTTGACCGCGAAGAAGACGCTGGAAGGCGTGTTCGCGCCCGAGGCTGTGCCGGAGGATTTCATAACGCGGGGCGGCGGCGCGTTGTCCGCGAGGCCGATCGCGATTGCGGCGGCGGCGGCGGATCTTGCCGGGGCGAACGACGATGTGACGGCGATGGTCGGGCGGTATGCGGAGATCGGCCTGCCGGTGCGGATATTGTTCGGGCGGCAGGATGCTATTCTGGATCCAGCCTGGAATGGGCACCGGACTGCGGCGGTGATTCCGGGGGCTAAGATCGACACGATCGAGGGCGGGCACATGATCCCGATTACGGCGCCGGAGGCTTGTGCGCGGTTTGTAAGGGCTGCGTTTGCGGCTGGGTGAGGGATTATTCCAGTAGTTTGTCCACCCCGGCGAAGGCCGGGGCCCAATTGGAAAGGTCGGCGTAACTGAGGGCCGCGCTCCGTTAGCTACCTTCCCCAATTGGGCCCCGGCCTTCGCCGGGGTGGTGGCAGCATGGTCGGAAACGACATGGTCTAATCGACCGATGTTCCCTGCTACCTTGTTCTCCCGCGAAGGCGGGAGCCCAGTCTGGGCTCCCGCCTTCGCGGGAGAACAAGCTTGCGTTTGAGTACCGGTCAACCCGCGACGGGGAGCTTCACCTTGCCGACTTCGTCGCGTTCCAGGGGGCCGTAGGACAGTACGACCTCTAACAACAACGGGCCCCCATAGATGTGCGGGAACAGCTGTCCCCCGCGCGACTCTTCCCACTTCACGTCGTCGCCGAGCGCTTCCAGATCGATCGCAGCCACATGCAGGTCCGACTGGCCAGCGAAGTGCCTGTCCACCGTCTCCGTCAGCTGCTCCGCGGTCGACAGGTGGATATAGCCATCGGCCACATCCACCGGCGCCCCCGCAAAGCTCCCGCTCTCCAAGGTCGCCAACTGCTCCCCCGTCAGCACTTTATAGGCGATCGGATCGCGGCTCATTCGCCGTCCTCCGGGCCTGCTGCGTCGTCCTCGCCGATCGTCGCGCCGGTATCCGGAGCGACCTCGGGCACGGCGTCCGCCAGGTTGATCTCGGCGTCTTCCTCGGTTTCCTCGATCCGTGCGGCGGAGACGACATGCTCGCCCTTCGCCACGTCGAACAGCTTCACGCCCGCCGAGTTGCGGCTGATGACGCGGAGCGACGCGAGCGTCGTGCGGATCAGTTTCGCCTGGTTGGTCACCAGCATCAGCTGATGGCCCTTCGCTGCGGCGAAGCTCGCCACGACTGGGCCGTTGCGCGCGATGTTGTCGATGTTGGTGATGCCCTGGCCACCGCGACCCGTGCGGCGGTAATCATAGGCGCTCGACAGCTTGCCATAGCCGTTCTCGCAGACCGTCAGGATGAACTGCTCGCGGTCCTTGAGATCGTTGTAGCGGTCGGCGCCCATGCCGTGATCGCCCTCGCGCTCGCCCTTCCACGGTGCGAACTTGAGATACGTCTCGCGCTCCTCGGGGGTCGCGCCGACACGGTGCAGGACCGACAGCGAGATCACCTCGTCGTCGCCCTTGAGCGTGACGCCGCGGACGCCGGTCGACGTCCGGCTCTGGAACTCGCGGACGTCGTCGCCGGCAAAGCGGATCGCCTTGCCGAGCTTGGTCGCGAGCAGCACGTCGTCATGCTCGCTGAGCAGCGCGACGCCGATCAGCTTGTCCTCGGACCCTTCTTCGAAGCGCATCGCGATCTTGCCGTTCGACGGTACGTTGGTGAACGCGTCCATCGCGTTGCGGCGCACGAGTCCGCGCTGCGTCGCGAACATCACGTGCAGGCGACTCCACTCGCTGAGATCCTCCGGCAGCGGAAGCACGGTCGAGATCGTCTCGCCCGGCGCCAGCGGTAGCAGGTTGATCATCGGCCGACCACGCGTGGCAGGACCACCCTCGGGCAGGCGCCAGACCTTGTAGCGATAGACCTTGCCGAGGTTCGAGAAGAACAGCACCGGGGTGTGCGTCGAGGTGACGAACAGCTCGGTGACGACGTCCTCGTCCTTCGTCGACATGCCCGCGCGACCCTTGCCGCCACGCGCCTGCGCGCGGAACGTGTCGAGGCTCGTGCGCTTGATATAGCCCTGCATGGTCACGGTGACGACCATGTCCTCCCGCTCGATCAGGTCCTCGTCGTCGATGCCGTTGGCGGCGGCGGCGATTTCGGAACGGCGCGGGGTGGCGAATTCGTCGCGGATCGCGATCAGCTCGCCGCGCATGACTTCGTACAGCTTCGCACGGTCGCCGAGGATGTGGAGCAGCTCGCCGATCGTCGCGGCGAGTGCCTTCAGCTCGTCGCCGATCTCGTCGCGGCCGAGCAATGTCAGGCGGTGCAGGCGGAGATCGAGGATCGCGCGGACCTGCGGCTCGGACAGCTTGTAGATGCCGTCGGCCTGCTTGTCCTCGACCGCCTCGACCAGCGCGATGTACGGCGCGATCTCCTCGACCGGCCATTCGCGCGCGAGCAGCTTGCCACGTGCTTCGGCGGGGCTGGACGACCCGCGGATGATCTTGACGACTTCGTCGAGGTTGGTGACCGCGATGACGAGGCCGAGCAACAGATGCGCGCGCTCTCTAGCCTTGGCGAGTTCGAACTTGGATCGCCGCGTGATGACCTGCTCGCGGAACGTGATGAACGCGCCGATGATGTCACGCAGGTTCAGCAGTTCGGGACGGCCGCCGCGGATCGCGAGCATGTTGGCGGGGAAGCTCGACTGCGCGGGCGTGTGCCGCCAGAGCTGGTTGAGCACCACGTCGACGGTCGCGTCGCGCTTCAGGTCGATGACGATGCGCACGCCCATGCGGCTCGATTCGTCGCGGATGTCGCTGACGCCTTCGATCCTTTTGTCCTTGGCGGCTTCGGCGATCTTCTCGACCAGGCCGTTCTTGCCGGTCTGGAACGGGATCTCGGTGAGCACGATCGAGCGACGGTCACCCTTGCCCTCCTCGACGATGTGGCGCGAGCGGACGATGATCGAACCGCGGCCGGTCTCGTAGGCGGACTTGGCGCCTGCACGGCCGAGGATGATCGCGCCGGTCGGGAAGTCGGGACCGGGGACGATCTCGAACAGTTCCTCGGTCGTGATCGCGCCATTGTCCATGTACGCGAGGCACGCGGCGATGACTTCGCCCAGATTGTGCGGCGGAATGTTGGTCGCCATGCCGACCGCAATGCCGCCCGCGCCGTTGACCAGCAGGTTCGGGAAGCGCGCCGGCAGCACCGAAGGCTCGCGCTCCGAGCCATCATAGTTGGGCGTGAAGTCGACCGTGTCCTTGTCGAGATCGCCGAGCAGCGCGTTCGCCACCTTGCCGAGACGCGCCTCGGTGTAACGCATCGCCGCGGGTGGATCGGGATCCATCGAGCCGAAGTTACCCTGGCCGTCGATCAGCGGCACGCGCATCGACCAGTCCTGGGTCATGCGGGCCAAAGCGTCGTAGATCGAGCTGTCGCCGTGCGGATGGTATTTACCCATCACGTCACCGACGATGCGCGCCGACTTGCGGTAGGGCTTGCCGGCGACGAAGCCGCTTTCGTGCGCGCCGTACAGGATGCGGCGATGTACGGGCTTCAGGCCATCGCGGACGTCGGGCAGCGCGCGCGCGACGATGACGCTCATCGCATAGTCAAGGTAGCTCGACTTCATCTCGTCGACGATCGAGATCGTGGCGATGCCGGCGGGCTCGCCGCCCTGGGGTTCGGCGAGTATGGTCTCGTCGGTCAAATCTGAACGCTTTCGGCTTGTTGCGGTATGATGACATACCTTAGCCGAGGGGGGGGCACCTTACTACCCCCGCGCACGCGTACGCACGCGAGGGAGCAAGGTTTCATCGTTAATTACGGGTTATTTGCAGGCGGTCTTGGTCTTGTTGCCTGCGAGCGAGCAATTGTAGGTGACGGACTTGCCGTTCGCGAGTTTGGCGGTGACCATGCGGCCCTTGGTGGCGGTGGTCGTGCGCTTGGCGACCTTGGTGTTGCCCATCGGCGTGGTGGTCTTGGTCGTGGTGGTGTGCGTCGCGACGGTCTTCGGCTGGACGGTCTTGGTCTGAGCCTGGGTCGCGGCGACGGCTGCGGTGCCGGACAGCAGCGTAGCGCCGGCGAGGATCGCGAGGGGGAGGGACTTCTTCATGCGGGTATCCTCTCGTTTCGGCCTTGGTGGACGATGCAGGGAGACTGCGCCGGGGGACCTGAACAGAGTGTGGCGGCGAGGTGAAATCCGCGTCATGCGCGGGACTGCTTTTCACCCCTCCCTGGAAGGGAGGGGCAGGGGGTGGGTAGGCTTCCGCATTGGCTAGCGGTCGTGGTCTGCAACCGGCCGACCCACCCCCAACCCCTCCCTTTCAGGGAGGGGAGCAGTCAGGGCGTGACCTCGACGCCATCCCAGGCGAACAGCTTCCCGCTGTCGGGTGCGCGCAGGCCGTCGATGACGTCGAGCAACTGCACCGCGGCACGGTCGGCCTTGAACAGGTTGCCGGGGGTGACGTTGCCCTGGAACGGCTTCGACAGGCCGGTGTCGACCGTCCCCGGATGCAGGCCGACGACGATCCCACTCGAATTACGCCGTTTGTCCTCGATCGAGATCGTCTTGACCAACTGGTTCAGCGCCGCCTTCGACGCACGATAGCCGTACCAGCCACCGAGCTTGTTATCGCCGATGCTGCCGACCCGCGCCGACAGCACGGCGAACACGATCCGCCCCGCTTTCGGCATCGTCGGCAGGAAGTGCTTGGCCACCAGTGCCGGCCCAATCGCATTGATCGCAAAGTTGCGCGCCATCCACACCGGGTCGAGCTCGCGCATCGCCTTCTCGGGACCCTTGTCGCCGTCGTGCAACAGACCGGTCGCGACGATCACCAGCGTCGGCGACCCGACCAGCACAGCCGCCGCCGCAATGCTCGCCTCGTCCTCCAGATCGAGATGCCGATCGCCGTTCTCCGACCGCGCGAACCCGTAGACCTTATCGAACGCCCCTTCCTCGATCAGCGCCTCTTCCAGCGCCTTGCCGATCCCGCCCGACACACCGATGACGACCGCGCTGCTCACTTGCGGACGAACCGGAACTGCGCGTCGCTGCTGCCCGCCGCGTCATACGCATAGCCGTCGCTGTCGAACCCCTTGATCCCTTCGATCGTGTCGACCCGGTGCTCGACCAGCCACCGCGCGACCATGCCGCGGGCCTTCTTTGCGTGGAAGCTGACGAACTTCTGCGCCTCGCCCTCGCGGAAATCGATCGCAACGACGCGGATCGACTTGGGCAGCTTCCCATCCGCCGCCGCCCAATATTCCTGGCTCGCGAGGTTGAGGATCGTCCCCGACCCCTCCGCCTCGACATCTTCCGCAAGCAGCTTGGCGATCCGGTCCCCCCACCAGTCGGTCAGCTTCGTCTTCCGCGGCGCCCAGCGCGTGCCCATTTCCAGCCGGTAGGGCCGCATCAGGTCGAGCGGCCGCAGCAAGCCGTACAGCCCCGACAACATCCGCACGTGATCCTGCGCGTAATCGACCGCCGCCTCGTCGAGCGTCTTCGCCTCGAGCCCGGTATAGACGTCGCCGGCGAACGCGAACATCGCCGGCCGCTCGGGCAACGTGTCGAAATCGCGGAACCGGTCCGCGTTCAGCTTCGCCAGCGCCGGCGAGATATGCATCAGCTCGGACAGCTTCTTCTGCGTCAGGTGCGCGGCGGCATGCGCCAGCGTCTTCGCCTCGTCGGCGAACCGCGGCGTGGTCGGGTCGAGCTTGGGTAGCGCGCTCTCGTAATCGAGCGTCTTGGCGGGCGATAGGACAGCGATCATCGTCGCGATCTAGCGTTGGCGGGGAGCGCGTTCAATCGACGTTCACCCGCTAATTTGCAGGCAGGGGATCCGGACCGCTTGCTTGAACGTATGCACCACGGACCATATAGCGTCGCGGCGCGCCACTTACGTAAGCGGGCCGACGCAGAGGGAGAGTTTCCGCATGAAGACCATTTCCAAGCTTGCACTGATTGCGGCGTTTGCCACCGGCACGAGCGGCCTCGCGCTGTCGGCGCCTGCGTTCGCCAAGGACAAGAAGGCCGAAGAGGCACCGGCAATGAAGCTGAGCCCCGAAGTCCAGAAGCCTGGCATTGCCGCGCAGACCGCACTGACCGCCAAGGATTACGCCGGCGCGCAGACCGCGATCGACCAGATCGATGCCGCCGCCAAGACCGACTACGAGAAGTATATCGGCGCCGCGCTCCGCTATCAGCTCGAGAACGAGAAGCTGGTTGCCGCGCAGACCGCCAACCCGAACGCGCCGATGAACGAGACGACGCTGGCAAAGCCGCTCGACGCGCTGATCGCCAACCCGGCGACGCCAGCTGCCGATCGTGGTCGCTACGCCTATCGCCGTGGTGCGCTCGCGTTCAACGGCAAGCAGTACCCGATCGCGCTCCAGTATTTCGCCAAGGCGAAGGAGCTCGGCTACAACGATCCGAACCTGCCGCTGCAGGTCATCAAGGCGAAGATGGACAGCGGCGACGTCGCCGGTGCGACCGCCGACCTGGACTCGAGCATCGCGCAGATGACGGCATCGGGCCAGAAGGCGCCGGAGGAATATTACCGGTACGCGATCGCCAAGTCCTACGCTGCCAAGCGCAACGCCGACACGATGGCGTGGCTGAAAAAGTGGATCACGGCATACCCGTCGGCAAAGAACTGGCGTGACGTGCTGATCCTGTCGGGCATCCAGGCGAACGCCCTGATCCCGCTCGACGAAGCGCAGAAGGTCGACGTGTTCCGCCTGATGCGTGCGACCAATTCGCTCGCCGATCAGACCGACTATCTCCAGTATGCCGACAGCGTGAACCGTCGCGGCTTGCCGAGCGAAGCGCAGGCGGTGATCAAGGAAGGTCTTGCGTCGGGCAAGATCCCGGCGTCGAACACGATGGCCAAGGGCCTGCTGGCGGACGCGAGCAAGAACATCGCCAACGACGGTCCGTTGTCGGGCCTCGAGAAGCGTGCTTCGGCCGCGCCCAACGGCAAGCTCGCCGCAGGTACGGCCGATGCCTATCTGGGGCAGAACAACTATGCGAAGTCGATCGAGCTGTATCGCCTGGCGCTGACCAAGGGCGGCGTCGATGCCGACGACGTCAACCTGCATATGGGCATCGCGCTCGCCCGGTCGGGCGACAAGGCTGGCGCAGCGACGGCGTTCTCCGCGGTCAAGGCTTCGCCGAAGGCGGACGTTGCTGGCCTGTGGACGACCTGGCTCGGCGCACCGGCGGCTTAAGCCACGGCGTCTTGAACAAGGAAACGGGGTGGCAGAAATGCCGCCCCGTTTTCGTTTTGGGGTAAGGGCGGCCAAGCGCGGCGTCCGAACTCCCCTCCCTGAAAGGGAGGGGCAGGGGGTGGGTTGGCCTGCTGGTGTCTCAAAGGTCTGAACCCAGCGGAACCCGACCCACCCCCAACCCCTCCCTTCCAGGGAGGGGCGAAGGCTAAAAAGTCAGAAGACTAGTCGACCACCACCGGGATGCCTGACAGCGCCTTCGCCGTCCGGATCGTCAGCGACGTCTTCACGCTTGCCACGTTCGGCGCCGGCGTCAGGTGCGTCGTCAGGATTTCCTGGAAACTCTTCAGGTCGGCGGCGACGATCTTCAGGATGAAGTCAATCTCGCCGTTGAGCATGTGGCATTCGCGGATTTCGGGAATGTCGGCAATGTGATGCTCGAACGCGGCAAGGTCATGCTCGGCCTGGCTGCGTAGCGAAACCATCGCGAACACGGTGATCGGGAAGCCCAGGCGGCTGGCATCGAGATCGGCGTGATAGCCACGAATGGCACCCGCTTCCTCGAGTGCGCGGACACGGCGGAGGCACGGCGGCGCAGTGAGCCCCACCTGGTCGGCCAGGTCGACATTGGTCATCCGACCGTCGGCCTGCAACAGCGACAGGATCTGCCGATCGATCCGGTCAAAACTCATTACACGCAACTCCTGATGGGCATCGCAAACCAAGCGATTCATTCTTCATAGCGATAAGATTGTTGCGGCGAAACGCAATTGTCCCACAGTGCGACGAAGGCCATTGCCTACCGAAATGGGTTGTTCCTTCGCATCGCCGCGCGCGTTAAGGAATCGGTACGGAGAGCGTGCTAAGCCCGCTGAAGCCGGGGAACGATGTGCGGTTCGACGATAGCCTGAAGACGATCCTTGCCGCCGACATGGCCACCGATTTCGGTGCGCAATCGGCGTGGCGGCAACTGGTCGACCTGATGGGACGCGGTCGTGCGGTCGTCGACGAGCCGGCGATCGCGCGGTTGCGGCTGTTACGCCAGGCGGTGCCGGTCGAGGTCCGGGCTGCGAGTGCGCGGGCGCTGGCGTTTGCCAAGCCCGATGCGCGACTCGTCGGGTTCTTCGCGGAGGACGTTCTGGCGATCGCCGCACCGGTGTTGCGGACGGCGACGCTGGAGCCGGACGACTGGCTCGCGCTTCTCCCGCGACTGACGCCGCCCAGCCGATCCGTGCTGCGCCATCGTCGCGATCTGCCCGCCGAGGTCCAGCGTGGGTTGCAGAGCTTCGGTCCGACCGACTTCGTGCTGCCGCAACCCGAAGCGCCGATCGAGATGGCCGAGGCGGAACCGGTCGCGCCCGAGCCCATCGCGCCCGAGCCGATCGCTCTCGAACCGGCGCCGATCGAAAAAGCGCCAGTCCGCGATGAACCGGTCGCGAAGCTTCCGGAACCGGCTCCCACCGACATTCCCGAGCTGTCCCAATACGCCGCGCCGCTGAGCGAAACTCCGTTCATGGCGCTCGGCGCGGTCGCACGCGGGCTGCCGTTCGTCGCCGAGGCGTTTCGCCACGCCAAGCTAGCCGAGACCGAGCCTCCCGTTCCGGCACCCGAGGATGCAGCCCCGGCGGATCGGTTCGAGATTTCCGACCTCGTCGCGCGTATCGAAGCGTTCAATCGCGACCGCACGGTCGACGCCGCTGCGCCAGCACCCGCGGCCGCCGAAATCGAGGGCTTCCGCTTCGAGACCGATGCGCAAGGCATCATCCGGATGGTCGACGGCGTCGCGCGCTCGGCGCTGGTCGGCGTGTCGCTCGCCTATGCGGCGCAACAGGGGGAGGCGCATCTCGACGGAGTAGCAGCAGGCGCGTTCCGCCGACGCTCGCGGTTCAGCGATGCGCGGCTCGAAGTGGGCGGCCTGTCCGATGCGTTCGGATCGTGGCGGCTGTCGGGCGTACCGGCGTTCGAACATGCGTCGGGTCGCTTCATCGGCTTCCGCGGAACGGGGCGTCGCCCTCGTCGCGACGAGACGGCCGAGCCGGTTCGCGTCTCGTCACCAGTGTCCGACTCGCTCCGCCAGCTCGTTCATGAACTGCGCACGCCCACCAATGCGATCGCCGGGTTCGCGGAGCTGATCGAGACGCAGTTGCTGGGTCCGGTATCGCCGACCTACCGCGACCGTGCGACCACGATCCGCACGCAGGCGGGCGACCTGCTCGCGGCGATCGACGATCTCGATACTGCCGCGCGGATCGAAGGGCGTGCGCTCGACCTGCGCCCGACGACGGTGCCGGTTCGTGCGTTGCTCGACCGGGTCGCCCGCGATCTTCAGCCGCTCGCGACCTTGAGGGGCACGAGCCTGGGCGTAGCGATGCCGGCGGGCGACTGCGACATCCTCGGCGACGATCGTGCGGTCGAGCGGTTGATCGGCCGGTTGCTCGCCGCGCTGGTTTCGGCAGGGCGGAAGGGCGAGCAGCTCGGCGTGGTCGTGCGGCCGGTCGCCGATACCGTGACGATCGAGTTCGACCGACCCGCCGCGCTCGCCGCGCATGCCACCGATGTCCTGCTGAGCATCGATGCCGAACATGAGAGTGACGGCGATGGCGCGCCCTTGCTTGGGACCGGGTTCGCGTTGCGGCTGGCACAGAACCTTGCGGTCGAACTGGGGGGCGTGCTGACGATCGGAGCCGACCGCCTGACCCTTCAGCTTCCGGCTGCTGATACTGTCGATGCGGAGCGGACCGCCGACGAACAGCGGTGACGTATCGCCCCCCGCGCCCGACCGACGCACAACGCGTGGTATGGCCCGAGGAATTCGGCACGCGCTTCACCGTCTTCGCGGACGTCGAAGAGGAATTCGACTGGAACGCCCCGCTGGATCGCCGCAACCGCGCGACGACTGCGATGGGGGCCTTTCCAGAGGCGCATCGCCGGTTCGCCGAACGGGGCGTCGCGTTGGCCTGCATGGTCGACTATCCGGTCGCTACCGATCCGGCGGCCGTCGCGATCTTGTCGCGTGTCGTCGAAGACGGACGGTCGGAGATCGGCACACAGCTCCATGCCTGGGTCAATCCGCCGTTCCCGGACAGCGCGCCGCCGGGATCGAGTTACGCCGGCAACCTGCCGCGCGCATCGGAGGCCGCCAAGCTCGAAACGCTTACCCGGGCCATTACGACCGCGTTCGGTAAGGCCCCCCGCGCTTACCGGGCTGGCCGCTACGGTATCGGTCCGAACAGTTTCGCGCTGCTCGCCGGGCTCGGTTATCGGATCGATAGCTCGGTTCGTCCCGGCTATGATTACAGTGCTGACGGAGGTCCCGACTTCTCGGTGGCCGACGCCGGCGCGTATCGCGCAGAGGGGATCGTCGAGTTGCCGCTGACCACGGTCTTCACGGGCGGCGTACGGCGGGGTGGCGCGCAGTTGTACCAGGCACTCGGACGCATTCCAAAGGGCAGGGGCCTCTTCGCACGCGCGCACCTGCTGTCCAGGATCGCGCTCACCCCCGAGGATATGCCGATCGCTGATGCTCTGGAGGCCGTTGCGGTGGCGGTTGGCGAAGGGCTGCGGTTGCTCAACCTGTCCTTCCACTCGCCGTCCTTGGTCCCGGGTCACACGCCTTACGTTCGTGATGCGGCGGACTTGAAGCGCTTTCATGCATGGTGGACCGCGATGCTGGACGAGTTCGACCGCCGCGGGATCCGCAACGCCTCGCTTGAAGAAATCATCGCGGCGTTGGGGTAAGGCGTCGATTGTTTCCCCGCGAAGGCGGGGACCCAGACTGGGCTCCCGCCTTCGCGGGAGAACAAGAAACGGCCGCGCCGCTGCGGCTTTGGCGCGCTTTCGTATCTGGCGGGAACATCACGTTCGACAAGTTCGACCGCCGTGGCATGTGCAATAGCCACACTGCGCGCCAACTCCAACAGACTCCCCTCCCTGGAAGGGAGGGGCAGGGGGTGGGTCGTTTTCCGCACTTTCAACCGTCGGGGCTCAAGCTGGCCGACCCACCCCCGACCCCTCCCTTCCAGGGAGGGGAGATCGTTGGGGTTTGGGGTTGGTTGCAGCTCTCACCCTGGCGTCATCACGCTGTACCCCAAAACCAGAAAGGGCGGCCCGTTGCCGGACCGCCCTCTTGGTAAGCAATACTGAAAGCGAGATTAGCGCTTCGAGAACTGGAAGCTGCGACGGGCCTTCGCCTTGCCGTACTTCTTGCGCTCGACGACGCGGCTGTCGCGGGTCAGGAAGCCTGCTGCCTTGACCGAGGCGCGCAGCACCGGCTCGAAGCGGGTCAGGGCCTGGCTGATGCCGTGCTTGACCGCGCCGGCCTGGCCCGAAAGGCCACCGCCCTTGACGGTGCAGACGACGTCGTACTGACCTTCGCGCTCGGTGATCCCGAACACCTGGTTGATAACGAGGCGCAGCGTCGGACGTGCGAAATACACTTCCTGGTCACGACCGTTGATCGTGATCTTGCCGGTGCCGGGCTTGACCCAGACGCGCGCGACGGCGTCCTTGCGACGGCCGGTCGCATAGGCGCGGCCCTGCTTGTCGAGGATCTGCTCGCGCAACGGCATCGGCTCGCGGACGGGCTCGTTCGAGACCGGTGCGGCGAGATCGCCTTCGCTGGTCGGCAGAGCCTGCTCGGCGGGGGCAGCCGGCGCGGGCTGGTTGGTCAGGCTCGCGAGATCGGCGAGCGACTGGCGGTTGTCGGACATTATGCGCCCACCTTGTTCTTGCGGTTCATGCTGCCGATGTCGAGCACGGCAGGGTTCTGTGCCTCGTGCGGATGCTCGGTGCCCTTGAAGATACGCAGGTTGCGCATCTGCTCACGACCCAGCGGGCCGCGCGGGATCATGCGCTCGACAGCCTTTTCGAGAACGCGCTCCGGGAAGCGGCCGTCGAGGACCTTGGCGGCAGTGATGCCCTTGATGCCGCCGGCGTAACCGGTGTGCTTGTAATAGATCTTCTTCGCGGCCTTGTTGCCGGTGAAGCGGATCTTGTCGGCGTTGATCACGACGACGTTGTCACCGCAATCGACATGCGGGGTGAACGACACCTTGTGCTTGCCGCGCAGGACGTTGGCGATGATCGATGCGGCACGGCCGACGACGAGACCTTCCGCGTCGACGATATGCCACTGCTTGTCCACCTCTGCCGGCTTTGCCGACTTGGTGGTCTTCATGAGCGCCTTCATGGGCGTTAGACCTTCCAGATTGAATGCAAGCGCACCAAGGGGAGGCCCCACAGCGCGAATGCCGGCCTAATGCTGAAAGGGGGGCTTCAAGTCAAGCTTTCCGCCGGTTTCCTGACGGGTATTATTATACCCGCTGCTTTAGGCGGGGTGCGGTGCCGACTGCGTGGGCGGCGAACATTGCGGCGATCAGGAGGAGCGCGGCATTGCCCTGGTGCGCGACCGCGACGTCGATCTGCACGCCGGTCATCAGCGTCGCGATGCCGAGCATGATCTGGAGCGTGACGAGCCCGACGACGAAGAAGCCAGCGCTGCTGCCGGTCTTGGTCGCCTTGATCGCCAGCCAGATGAGCCCGGCGGCGGCGGCGAACGCGAACCAGCGATGGATGAACTGCACGACGATCGGGTTGTCGACCGCGTTGCTCCAGGCGGGGTTCACCATCGGCACGTCGGCGGGGAACAGCCCGTCCCCCATCAGCGGCCAGCTTGCGAAGGCATAGCCCGCGTCGAGCCCGGCGGTGAACGCGCCATAGACGAGCTGCACGAACAGCAGCGCGAGCGCGAGGATCGCCACGGGCGCGAGGCGGGCAGGGGCGGCGAGCGGATTGCGGTGCAGCGCCATTAGGTCGAGCGCGGTCCACACGATCCCGGCGAGGATCGTCAGCGCGGTCAGCAGGTGGACGGCGAGACGGATGTGGCTGACATCGGTTCGCACCGACAGGCCGGACGCGACCATCCACCAGCCGATCGCGCCCTGAAACGCGCCAAGCGCCAGCAGCGCCGACAGACGCCAGCCATAGCCGACCGGGATGCGCTTTCGCACCGCGAACCAGATCAGCGGTACCGCGAACACGAGACCGATCACGCGGCCCCATAGCCGGTGGAGGTATTCCCAGAAGAAGATCGCCTTGAACCCGCCGACCGTCATGTCGGCGTTGAACGCGGCGTATTCGGGGATGCGCTTGTAGGCGTCGAACTCGGCCTGCCACTGCGCGTCGTTGAGCGGCGGGATGATCCCGCTGATCGGCTTCCACTGCGTGATCGACAGCCCCGACTCGGTGAGCCGCGTGATCCCGCCGATGACGACCATCGCGACGATCAGGCCGGCGACCGTGAACAGCCACAAGGCGACGGAACGAGGACGGGCTTTGCTGAGAAAGGCAGCGCTGGGTTGAAGCATGGTGAGGAGATAGTGGTTTGCGAGGCGGGGCGCCATCGGTTCGTGGTGCGCCGTTGCTTCATGTTGCCGGATCCGATCGGGGGCCAAAACCCAGTAGCCGCTGCCCTCTACTTCATTGTTCTCCCGCGAAGGCGGGCGCCCAGACTGGGTCCCCGCCTTCGCGGGGAAACAAGCAGGGGGTCGTGGCGTTGCAAACCTCCGGGCCTCGCAGGTCCCGAAGCTATCCTTGGAACCGACGCCAACCCCCAAGAAAATCTGCAATGTAATGTTGTATCCTTTCAGCCGCCCATCTATATCCGACTGACGATGACGCCCTCGGCCACGCATACCCACCGCTTCGCCGGGCTCGATCGTTATGCGATCGGCCTGTCGGGCCTGTGCATGGTGCATTGCCTGGCGACCTCCGTGCTGGTCGCGCTGATGTCGACGGCCGGCGGTTTCCTGCTCGACCCGATCTTCCACGAAGTCGGCCTGACGATCGCGATCGCTTTGGGCGCGCTGGCGCTCGGTCGCGGCGTGTTGAACCACGGCTATATGATGCCTGCCGCGATGGGTGCGCTCGGGCTCGGCATCATGGCGGGCGCGATGACGCTGCCGCACGACAGCGGTGGCGGGGAGACGTTGTGGACGATCGTCGGCGTCGGCCTGCTTGCATTCGGCCACGATCTCAACCGTCGCGCCGAAAGCTGAGCGGGTTGCTGGAACCCTTCCGGCATCCTACTTCACCCAGCATGGCGCACGCTCACAACCACACCGAACCGCAGGGCGCCGATCTTACCGTCGCAGCACAGACGACGCTCGAAAAGGCTGGCGAGCAATGGACGACAATGCGCGCCAGCGTGTTCGCCGCGCTGGCCAGCTTCGAGAAGCCGGCATCGGCCTACGACATCGCCGAAGCCGTCTCGAAAGCCGAAGGCCGCCGCGTCGCGGCGAACAGCGTGTACCGCATCCTCGACCTTTTCGTTGGCGCGAACCTCGCGCGGCGAGTCGAGAGCGCGAACGCCTATGTCGCCAACGCGCATCCGGATTGCCTGCACGACTGCATCTTCCTGGTCTGCGACTCGTGCGGCCAAACCACGCATCTCGATAATGACGTCATAACCAAGGGCGTCCGGAATGCGGCGGAGGCGGCGGGCTTCTCGCCGGTTCGCCCGGTGATCGAGGTCCGCGGTCGCTGCGCGGAGTGCGAGGCGAAGTAGAAGCTTACCCCGTACGCGTAACTTTGTGATGAGCCGTCCCTCCCTGGAAGGGAGGGGTAGGGGTGGGTCGGCTGGCTTTGGCCGGCGCCGCCTGATCCGGAAGCCGACCCACCCCCGGCCCCTCCCTTCCAGGGAGGGGAGGCCGTCACCCTCCTGGCACGGTTTTACCCTAGATCCTTCCCCATCCGGATCATCGGCACCGGGACCTCGCCCGGCGTCTCGATCCGCTCGATCGGCAGATACCCGCAGGCGCGGTACAGCGGCTCTCCGGCCAGCGTCGCCATCATCTCCGCCCGCGCAAACCCGGCCTCTCGCGCTGCCGCCTCGCAAACCGATAACACCAGCCGCCCGACACCCCGCCGCGTAAAATCCGGGTCGGTATACATCGCGCGGATCCGTGCCGCGTCGCGCACCGGATCGAGGAGAGCCGCATCGCGCAACGCCGTGCTGTGATCGCCGCCATAGAGCGTCGCGCGCCGACTCCACCCGCCACACCCGGCCAGCCGACCCTCCGCCTCGATTAGCAGATACGTCCCGTCCGCGATCAATTGCGTATCCAGCCCCATCACCGCGCGGCTCGCCTCGACCTGTGCCGACGTGAGGAAGTCTCCCTGCAAAGCGCCGATCGCGCGTGCCATCAGCGCGGCGATCGCCGGGATATCCGCCTCACCGGCCACACGGTGCGTAAAGTTCATAATTGTGCACTTTCCGAGCGATTCCAGTGCGAATGCTAGCCCAGGACACGGTAACAATCGACACGATACGCGCGCTGCATTAAGCCCGTCCGATGGCCGACCTTCCCTCGACACCGCTGCTCGACACCGTTTCGACGCCCGACGACCTCCGCAAGTTGCGCCCGGACCAGCTCCGCCAACTCGCCGACGAACTGCGTACCGAGACGATTTCCGCGGTCGGCACCACCGGCGGGCATCTCGGCTCGGGCCTCGGCGTGGTCGAGCTGACCACCGCGATCCACTATGTCTTCGACACCCCGCGCGACCGCCTCGTCTGGGACGTCGGCCACCAGTGTTACCCGCACAAGATCCTTACCGGACGCCGCGACCGGATCCGTACGCTCCGTCAGGGCGGGGGGCTCAGCGGCTTCACCAAGCGTAGCGAAAGCGAATACGATCCGTTCGGCGCGGCGCATTCGTCGACGTCGATCTCGGCCGCGCTGGGCTTTGCGGTCGCCAACAAGATCGCCGGCACCCCCGGCAAGGGCATCGCGGTGATCGGCGATGGCGCGATGTCCGCGGGCATGGCGTACGAGGCGATGAACAACGCTGCGCAGGCGGGCAACCGCCTCGTTGTCATCCTCAACGACAACGACATGTCGATCGCGCCACCGGTCGGTGGACTGTCGGCGTATCTGAGCCGAATCGTGTCGAGCCGCGAGTTCCTCGGCTTCCGCGACCTCGCGCGTAAACTCGCCAAGCGGCTGCCACGGCCGATCGCCAGCGGGATGCGCAAGACCGACGAGTTCGCGCGCGGCATGACGATGGGCGGCACGTTGTTCGAGGAACTCGGCTTCTATTATGTCGGCCCGATCGACGGGCATAACCTCGAACACTTGATCCCGGTGCTAGAGAATGTCCGCGATGCCGAGGAGGGCCCGATCCTCGTCCACGTCGTCACCAAGAAGGGCAAGGGCTATGCCCCCGCCGAGGCTGCCGCGGACAAGTATCACGGCGTGCAGAAGTTCGACGTGATCTCCGGCGTGCAGACCAAGGCGCCGCCGGGTCCGCCGCAATACCAGAACGTGTTCGGCGCGCAGCTCGTCGCCGAGGCTGCGAAGGACCCGCGGATCTGCGCGATCACCGCGGCGATGCCGTCGGGCACCGGGCTCGATGCGTTCGCCAAGGCGTATCCCGATCGGTTCTTCGACGTCGGTATCGCCGAGCAGCATGGCGTCACGTTTGCCGCCGGCCTCGCCGCGCAGGGGATGCGGCCGTTCTGTGCGATCTATTCGACGTTCCTCCAGCGCGCGTACGACCAGGTCGTGCATGACGTCGCGATCCAGAACCTGCCGGTCCGTTTCGCGATCGACCGCGCGGGACTCGTCGGCGCGGACGGTGCGACTCACGCCGGATCGTTCGACGTCACCTACCTCGCGACGCTGCCGAATTTCGTCGTGATGGCGGCGGCGGACGAGGCCGAACTCGTCCACATGACGCACACCGCGGCGCAGTACGACACCGGCCCGATCGCTGTGCGCTATCCGCGCGGCAACGGTACCGGCGTCGCGCTGCCCGAGACTCCGCAGTTGCTGGAGATCGGCAAGGGGCGTGTCGTGCGCGAGGGCAAGAAGATTGCGATCCTGTCGCTCGGCACGCGTCTCGAAGAAGCGCTCAAGGCCGCCGAGGTTCTTGAAGCCAAGGGCTTGTCGACCACGGTCGCCGATCTACGCTTTGCCAAGCCGCTCGACGTCGACCTGATCCGCAAGCTGCTGACCACGCACGAAGTCGCGGTGACGATCGAGGAGAATTCGGTCGGTGGCTTCGGCGCGCACGTCCTGACGATGGCGTCTGACGAGGGTCTGATCGACGGCGGCCTCAAGCTGCGTACGCTGCGTCTGCCCGACGTGTACCAGGACCAGGACAAGCCCGAAGTCCAGTATGCCGAAGCCGGGCTCGATGCGACTGCGCTGGTGGATACCGTGCTCAAGGCGCTCCGCCACAATTCGGGCGGGGTTGCCGAAGCGCGGGCATGACCGGGCCGACCAAGGCCATCGTGATCATCGCGCTCGCGGTGATCGTGATGGTGTCGTTGAATATTGCGATGTGGCGGCGGATGCGGGGTGGGCTGGCTGCGGCGAAAGCCGAGCAGGCGGCCAATCCGGAACTGTTCGATGAGGATGGTACGCGGATTTCTTAAGCGAACTTCGGTAGCAGCCACCACCCCGGCGAAGGCCGGGGCCCAATTGGGAGACGTTGGTAACGGAGCGCGGTGCTTCGTTACTGTGACCTCACCAATTGGGCCCCGGCCTCCGCCGGGGTGGTGTCCTTCTCAGGTAGGTGAGGTTAGCCGCCTAAGTAGTGCGTTTGCGCGGCGTCTGTAGCGCTCACCGCGAGGATCGACCGCGCTTTGCTTGGCGGTAGAGCTTGCCCTCGACCATCACCACTTGCCGCGATGACGCGCTCGAGCAGATCCTGCCCTTCGCGCCACCAGCCGATTCCGCTCGCGGCATTCAGATGCCCTTGCGGCCCGGCATCGACGAAGTGGCTGCCCCAGTCCGCCGCCATGCTGTGCGCGCGCTCGGGCGTGACCCAGGGGTCGTCGCTGCTCGCCACCACGATCGACGGGAACGGCAAGGGCGTGCGCGGAGTCGGCGAGAAGCCCTTCAGTTCGGCCTGTGCGCCGCCGCGATCGACGTCCGCCGGTGCCACCAGCAACGCGCCCGCTACCGGCCACCCATAAGGCTGGGGGCTCAGTTCGGCCCACCACGCTACCGCGAGACAGCCGAGGCTGTGCGCGGCGAGGATTACCGGCGCCTGTGCCTGCCGGATCGCCTCGTCGAGTCGCGTCACCCAGGCGTTGCGGTGCGGCGTGTTCCACATGCCGAGTTCGACGCGGACCGTGTCTGGCCGCGCCTCTTCCCATAATGTCTGCCAATGCGAAGGACCCGATCCACCAAGGCCGGGCACGGTCAGGATCGTCGGCTGGACGGAATCATACGGTGCGAAAGAACCCACAGCGCTTCTCCTTCTCCAAAACCTCGTTCTGCGAGGTCGGGAGCGTGGCCGAAAGACGCTCTAGGGCACGCCATTTGGTCACGATCCCATGCGCACAGGATAATCCTACCCGTTCGGTAGGCAATGGCATTGCGGCGAAAGGAAGGCAGCTTGCGGCAATCGGATCGGCCGGCGATAGCGGGCGGATGGTGAAGGTACGTGCAGACCAAATGCTGGTCGACAGGGGGCTTGTCGAGTCGCGGACGCGCGCGCAGGCGCTGATCATGGCGGGCCTCGTGTTCGCGGGGACGAAGAAGGTCGACAAGCCGGGGCAGACGCTCGCGGACGACGTGCAACTCGACGTGCGCGGTCGCGATCATCCCTGGGTTTCGCGCGGCGGGATCAAGCTGGCGCACGGCCTCGCGCATTTCGGTTGGGACGTGACCGGCGCGGTGGCGATCGACGTCGGCTCGTCGACCGGCGGCTTCACCGACGTCATGCTGAAGAATGGCGCGGCTAAGGTCTACGCGGTCGACAGCGGCACGAACCAGCTTGCCTGGTCGCTGCGGCAGGACGACCGCGTCGTCGTTCACGAGCAGACGAGCGCGCGGATCCTCACGCCTGCGCATATCCCGGAGCCGATCGACCTGATCGTCTGCGATGCGAGCTTCATCGGCTTGGCGAAGGTGCTGGAGCGGCCGATATCGTTTGCCAAACCGGACGCGCGGCTGATGGCGCTGGTGAAGCCGCAGTTCGAGGCGGGGCGCGGCGAAGTGGGGAAGGGCGGTGTCGTCCGCGATACCGCGATCCACCAGCGCGTCTGCGACGAGGTCGCGGCGTGGTTGACGGGGCAGGGGTGGAGTGTGGTCGGTGTGGTCGAGAGCCCGATCACGGGGCCCGAGGGCAATGTCGAGTTCCTGATTGCGGCTTTGCATGGCGAGAGTCTAACGGTGGAACAGCCTGCCTCGGACGCGCCAAACGATCCCGAAACGCCTCTGTCATCCTGACAAACGTCAGGACCCAGAGCCACACTGGGTGCGCTCGGTATCCTGGATACTGACTTTCGTCAGGATGACGGCGTGGGGAGGTGGCGTACCGGAATGAACCACTAGCGGAACGATTAACCACCAAACTCGGTTTACCGATCGCAAAATGCGCGCCAGGACGAGCGCGCGTAGAGGCGGAAGGATTTGTGTGGGCGGTATCGCTTCGAAGGGCCAGTTGAGGATGTCGTTCCTCCGCTGGGCGGTCGTGACCGTGCCCCTGATCCTGCTGCTGGGCTTCCTGTCCGGCCGATCCGTCAGCGTCGGCAGCGAGAATGCCTGGTACATGGCGCTCGCCAAGCCCGCGCTGAACCCGCCGGGCTGGGTATTTCCCGTCGTGTGGACCACGCTCTACATCCTGATCGGGCTAGCGCTCGCGATGATCCTCAATGCTCGTGGAGCTCGGTTGCGCGGGCTCGCCGTAGCTCTGTTTGTCGGCCAATTCCTGCTCAACCTCGCCTGGACGCCGATGTTCTTCGGCGCGCACAAGATCGGACTGTCGGTACTCGTGATCGTCGCGATGCTGGCGTTGTCGATCGCCGCGACCTTTGTATTCGCGCGCATCCGCCCCGCCGCGGCGTGGCTGATGGTGCCGTACATGGTGTGGATCAGCTTTGCCGGCGTGCTCGCGTTCAGCATCGGGCAGTTGAACCCCGGTGCCGAAACCCTTGCACCCGCGCCGCATACGTCCCAAATGCTGTGATGCAGCAGTCACTGTAACAGTCACTGCGACAGTCTTTGGGATTTTGAAGCAATGCAGTCCAAAAACCGCGTGTTCGACGATATCGTCAAGGTCTTGAACGGTGCTGCCGGTACGCTTGCGGGCGTGGGTCGCGAAGCCGGTTCCGGTGCGCGGGAACGTGCGCGCGAATGGCTTGGCGGGCTCGACTTCGTCAGCCGCGAAGAGTTCGACGCCGTCAAGGCGATGGCATCGGCCGCACGCGACGAGAACGACGCGTTGAAGGCGCGTCTCGATGTGCTCGAAGCCAAGTTCGCGGCGCAGTCGACGGTAAATGCACCGCTCGGGGCGTCGGTCGACTGACTTTTCCACAGTTTTCCGCAGAATTGGGGCCGATGGGGTTGTCGGGGCGTTTTTGCCTCGGCACCCTTTGTCGTGCGATAAGGACCGCCAGGACCCTATGATGCTTGAACACGCCGACCACGACCATGAAGACGCCGCCCCGATTGACATGCTCGAGAGCTATTACGCTGCGCATGGCTGGGAGCATGAGCGTCACGACGACGAGATCGTCGCGACCGTCAAGGGCAGCTGGGCGACCTACGAGCTGCGCGCGCTGTGGCGCGAAGACGATAGCGTCCTGCAATTCCTCGCTTTTCCGGACATCAAGGTACCCGACGAGCGGCGCCAGGCGGTGTACGAGACGATCGGGCTGGTCAACGAACAGCTCTGGATTGGCCACTTCGAACTCTGGTCGTCGAGCGGCATCCTGCTGTTCCGGCACGCGGCGATGGTCGATGGCGGGGACGACGGCACGATGTCGCTCGACGCGGCGGAACTGCTGGTCGAATCGGCGATCGAGGAGTGCGAGCGCTTCTATCCGGTGTTCCAGTTCGTGCTGTGGGGCGGGAAGAGCCCCAAGGAAGCGATCGCCGCCGCACTGATCGAAACGCACGGCGAGGCATGAGCTTTCCGGCAGGTCCGCTGTGGCTGGTCGGTTGCGGCAACATGGGCGGCGCGATGCTGCGGCGGTGGATCGCCGCGGGGCTCGATCCGGCGAACGTTACGGTGATTACGCGGAGCGGGCAGGGCGCGCCTCAAGGCGTCCGTTCGCTGACGGCGCTTCCCGACGAAGAGGCCCCCGCAACCGTGATGCTCGCGCTGAAGCCGCAGCAGATCGATGCGGCGCAGGCTTTGCTGGCGCCCATGCGAGGCAAGCCGCAGCTGCTCCTGTCGATCCTCGCCGGTGTCGACCACGCGGCACTCTCCCAGCGGTTCGCGGCTGACACGATCGTCCGCGCGATGCCCAACCTTCCGGTGGCGATCGGCAAGGGCGTGACGTCGCTCTACACCGCTGGGGCGTCGGAAGAGGCGATCGCGGCGGCGGAAGCGTTCGCAGCGCCGCTCGGTCATTACGAATGGATCGCCGACGAAGCGCATTTCGATGCGGTGACCGCGCTTGCCGGATCCGGCCCCGGGTTCGTGTTCCGATTCGCCGATGCGCTCGCCAGGGCGGGTGCGGCGCTCGGGTTGCCGGTAGACCAGGCGGCGCGTCTCGCGATCGCCACGTTGGAGGGTTCCGCGATTATGGCGGCCGAAGCGGACGTATCGCCCGGCATACTCGCCGACCGCGTCGCCAGCCCCGGCGGATCGACCCGCGAGGGCCTGAACGTCCTCGACCGTGACGACGCCTTGGTCGCGCTACTCACAGCAACGCTTGCCGCCTCCGAACGCCGCAACGCCGAAATGGCGGCTGCGGCGCGTTAGAGGCAGTCTTGATTGTCGAGGGAATTGCTAGCCGCGCGGTGCTGCTGCGGTGAAGGCAGCGGCGATTGCGGCGTGCATCGGCTTGGCGGCGAATGCGGCGTCGTACGGGCAGGGGCGGCGGCGAGCCTTGTCCTTGCGCGGCTCGAAACCCTCGATCCAGCTGTAGCGGTCGGTCATGCCCCACAACAACACGTCCTTTAGCGCCGGGTAGGCGAACATCAGGTCCAGATAGCCGCGCGTGAAGTCGGCCACGCCTTGGTCGCGTGCGGCGACGTCGGCGGGGAGATTGTTGTCGCGGACGTCGAGTTCGGTGATGACGATGGCATAGCCCATCGCGGTGACGGCATCGATGAAGCGGCGCCAATCGCCTTCTAGCGCGGCGATCGTGGCGCGGGTGTCGGTGCCTTGCGTGACGAGGTGCGACTGGACGCCGAGCGCATCGACCGGAACGCCGCGCGCCTTGAACCCCTCCAGTAGTTTGAGGACGCCGGCGCGGTGCTGTGCGTTGCCCGGCTCCCAGCTCATATAGTCGTTATAGACGAGTTGCGCGTGCGGGGCTGCGGTGCGCGCCGTGTGGAAGGCAAGGTCGAGCGTCGCCTCGGGGCTGCCGAGGGCGCGGGACAGGGCGGTCGTGTACAGCGTGCCGTCGGCGGGCGTGACCGCCTCGTTGACGACGTCGTAGCTGCGGATGCGCGTACCGTAGCGCTGGCATACCGTGGTGATGTGCCGGACGAGCAACTGTTCCGCCGCACGCGCGGGCGTCGCGCCGAAATCGTGGCTTTCCTCCCATTTCGGCATCCATTTCGGCTGGTGCCACAGGAGGTTGTGGCCGCGGACGGGCAGCGCGTTGGCATCGGCCCACGCCATCATCGCGTCGAACCGCGCGAAGTCGAAGGTCGTGGCGCTGGGGCGGAGCGCCTGCCACTTCATCTCGTTTTCGGGCACCAGCAGCCCGCAGTCGCGCTTCAGCAGTCTCGCATAGGCCGGGTTGGCGAACGAGCCGCGGTCCGCGCCGGGTTCGCTCCACGCGAAACAGGAGCCGAGGCGCATGCCCTTGGCTGCTGCCAGCGATTGCAGGCTCTCGTCGGCGCCCGTCGGGCGTAGGATCGATCGCGCCTGAGCATTCGCCGCAGCACCGGCAGCCGCGAGCCCCGCCAGCATGCCCAGTCCGTCCCGTCGTGTAATGTCCACGAAGCATCCTCGTTATATTTTTGTGATAGCGCTATCGTTGTTAGATATCGGGACGATGTCAATCGCTTACCGGGCCGCCAGGGCCTGCGCACCGCGGGGTCGCAGGCGGGTGACGTGGCGGCCGGCATGATCTAGATCGACATCATGCCTGGGCTCTTGGATCATCTTATGCCGGCGAAACGCTGGACGCCGTCGCGGTACCGTGCGTTGCTGCGTGCACGGGGACCACGGTCCGTGCAGTTCCGCACTCGTGCGGCGATCCTGACGGGCGCGATCCTGATCGGGGTGGTCGCGACGCTGTTCGCAGAAGCGGCGGACTGGGCGGCTGGGGTGTTCGCCGGGTACGCGCAGAGCTGGCACTGGTTGCCGCTGTTGACGACGCCGCTGACGTTCATGGCGCTGGTCTGGCTGACCCGGCGGTACGCGCCGTTCGCGCGAGGATCGGGTATTCCGCAGGTGATCGCGGCACAGGCCGATCCGAACGAGGCGACGCGGACGCTGATCTCGCCGCGCACCGTCGCCGCCAAGGCCGTGCTGACGATCGGCGCAGTGCTGGGCGGTGCGTCGGTCGGGCGCGAGGGGCCGACCGTCCAGCTTGCCGCGGCGGTGATGGGCGCGACGCACCGGCTGGTCCGCGTACCGTTGCGGGGCGGCGTGCTGATCGCCGGCGGCGCGGCGGGTGTCGCCGCCGCGTTCAACACGCCGCTCGCCGGGCTGTTGTTCGCGATCGAGGAACTGGCGTCGGCGTATGAGCAGCGCGTGACGCTGCTGGTCCTCGCCGCGATCGTCATCGCCGGGATGGTCGCGCAATCGGTGCAGGGCGACTACATCTATTTCGGCGCGATCGGCGCGCATATGCCGTTGCTGTCGGCGCTGCTGGTCGCACCGGTCGCCGGGATCGCCGGCGGGATGGCGGGCGGTCTGTTTTCCCGCACGCTGCTGGCGATGGCGCAGAGCCGCAACCGCATGACGACCTGGACTCGCGCCAACCCGGTCAAGTTCGCCGGAGCGTGCGGCGCCGTCGTCGCGGTGCTGGGCGTGTTCACCGGCCTGACCTGGGGAACGGGCTATTCTGCGGCGCGCGCGATGATCGTCGGTGTCGATGCACCCTTGTGGTTCGGACCCGCCAAGTTCGTGGCGACCGCCGCGACCGCGATCGCGGGGTTGCCCGGCGGGATCTTCGCGCCGTCGCTTGCGGTCGGGGCCGGCGTCGGCAATTTGCTCCGCGAAGTGTTTCCCAGCGAACCCGCGAGCGCGATCGTGATCCTGGGGATGGTCGCGTATTTTGCGGGTGTCGTCCGCGCACCGCTGACCGCGGTCATCATCCTGTCGGAGACGACCGCCAGCCGCGGACTGATGCTGCCGATGTTCGCGACCGCGTTCATCGCCGATGCGGCCAGCCAATGGGTTTGCCGCGAGAAGCTGTACCACGGGTTGTCGAAGACGTTCGCGATGCCCGCAACGTCGAAAGCCCCTTAAGGCCCGATATCGATCGCCTGCGCCTCGGCCCGTTTGGCGGCTGCCTTGGCGAAGCCGAGTTGCTCCGCGATCGGATCGTTCCAGCCGTAAGGATCGGTCCGAAACGCGACCTTGCCGACGTCGTCGACATAGACGTTGTGGTACAGCAGCCGGACCGGGATGCGGCGGGGCAGGGGCACGAAGCTCGTCTCGCCCGAATCCTGCGCCGTCTGCCACGCCTCGCCGACGCCTTCGTCCTCCGCAAGGATACGCGCGAACCCCAACGCATCCTCGACGCGGACGCAACCATGGCTAAGATGACGCTGGCTGCGATCGAACAAGCCCGGCGCGGAGGTGTCGTGAAGATAGATCGCCTGATCGTTCGCCATGTCGAACTTGACCATGCCTAGCGCATTGCTCGGCCCCGGCTGCTGGACGATCCAGCCATCGCGGACGACCATGTTGTGCGCAGTCAGATACTCCTCGCCGACATTGGCCATCTCGCCGTTCTGGATCGATTTGGGCACGGTCCAGGTGGGATTGGCAACCAGCCGATAGATCGGCGACGACAGCGCCGGGGTCTCGCGGCCGGGTTCGCCGACGATCACCTTGCGCTGATCGATCATCGTGCCGTCGCGGTAGTAGCGAAGCTGTGCGGCGGCGGTGTTGACGTCGATCCGCGTGGGCGGCGGCGTTCGTGCCAGCCACCGCCGCCGTTCGAGCCCGACCGCGAGCGCGCGCGCACGATCGCCCGCACCAAGGTTCAGTACCTTCAACGTCTCCGGTCCGACCACGCCGTCTGCGGCGATGCCGTAGTCGGTCTGCAGCCCTTTCAGCGCCTCGGCTATTGCCTGCGTGTAGATCATTGGTGCAGCGGTCGTCGGCGTGGTCGCCGTCGGCGAAATGGGCTTCGGTACGGGCGCTACGGCGAGCGGGTCGGTCGACGAGGGAAGATATCCGCTCTCCGCGAGCTGCTCGACGATCGTGGCGACGCGCGCGTCGCGGTTGCCGACGCGGATGACGCCGGAGGGGATCCCCTGTACCGGCGTTGCGGTCGACGCCTTGGCGCTGAACGCGAGATACGCGTCGGAGAGTTGTTTATACTCGGCATCCTGCGGTGGGAGACCGTCGAACCAGGCGACGAGATCGCCCTTGGCCAGCGCGCGCGACAGCCCGGTGGCGAGATCGACCTTGGGGCGGGGCAGCGTGTAGACCTGATGCAGTGAGGCGGGGTCGACGCGGCCCTGTGCGAGCGCGCCGGCATAGTCGAGTGCGGCCTTGGTTCGCGCGGCATAGTCGACGGGCGGAGCGCCGTCGGCGGGTGCGGGAAGGAACTCGACCCGATCGAGGCCGTGGCGCGCACGGTTGGCAAGGATTTGATCGAAGGCCGCGATGTTTGCCGCAGTCCAAGTCGCCTTGGTCGGAGTGGCCTTGCCAACTGCCTTTGGTGCCGACTTCGATGCGGTGCGGGGCTGGCCTTCCGCGATGGCCTTTGTTGGGACGATGGGCTTCGGCGCGGGAGCAAATCCACCGAGCGCCAGAGCCAAGACCGGCATGCAACCCGTGGCGAGCCGCACCCGTAAATTTCGTACTGTCATCGGTGGATAACGTTTGGACCGTTCGATGGGCTCACATTAGCGGCAGATTTCTCGGTTCCTGGGTTCGGCTCCCGTCGATCAGCCGAAATCGAAGACGCCGCCGGGTGGTGCCGCGACAAACTTTTCGCGGGGTATCGTCGCTGCGTCCAGCGCCTCGCCCAGCGCGATTTGCGGCGCGTCGCGTGCTTCGTCGGTCAGCTGGAACGTGCCCCAATGGATGCCGAGCGCCTGTTTCGCGTCGACCTCGCCGAAGATCCGCACCGCCTCGGCGGGATCGACATGCTGCCCGGCCATGAACCAGCGCGGGGCGTAGGCGCCGATCGGGATCAGCGCGACGTCGGGCGCGCCGAGACGCTCGCGGATCTGGCCGAAGATCGCGCCATTGCCGTACGCGGTATCGCCCGCGAACCAGATCGCACCGGCTGGTGTGTCGAGCCAGTGCCCTGCCCATAGCGCCATCCGGACGTCGCTCGGCCAGCGGTTCGCCCAGTGATAGGCGGGGGTGATCGTAGTGGCGATGCCGTCGCCGATCGGCAGGCGATCCCACCAGTCGCCGACGACACACCGGGCGTCGCGCACCGCGGCGCGCAAGATCGTATCGTTGCCGAGTGGGAGTACGAACAGGGGCGTATGCGCCACCTGGAGCCTGCGCAAAGTGGCAACGTCGAAATGGTCGTAATGGCAGTGGCTGATGAGGACGACGTCGATCGGCGGCAGGTCGTCGAAGGCGATGCCGGGCGCCGCGACGCGCTTTGGCCCGGCGAACGAGACCGGGCTCGCGCGCTCCGACCAGATCGGGTCGGTCAGGATGTTGAGCCCGGCCACCTGGATCAGCATCGAGGCGTGCCCGATCATCGTGACACGGATCCCGTCGATGCGCGCGTCGGGCTTGGCCGGCGTGACCGGCACCGAGCGCGGCCATTTCGCGACACCGCGCGCCAGCTTCCACCGCAGCACGTCTTTCAGGCCGCGATCGGTCGGCGCCTGCCCCGGATTGAAGAACCGCAGACCATCGAAATGGTCGGACGGGGGACCCTGGTAATAACGGTTCTGCGGCATGTGCCTGCCTAGCCCGAAGCCGCCCGGCCGCCCAGACGCTACTTTGCGTTCTTCACGTATTTGTCGAACCACGCGATCGACCGCTGGCGGACGTCTGCCGACTGTTCGGGGCTCGTCACGCAGTGGCCGGCGTCGGGATAGATCACGAGGCTGACGGGGACGTTCTGATCCTTCAGCGCGTGCCACCATTCGATCGACTGGGTCGGCGGCACCTCGATATCGCGCTCGCCGACATATATGAACGTTGGCGTCCGGGCGGTCTTCGCATGATAGATCGCGGAGACGTCCTCATACGCCTTCATGTCGTCGTACATCGACTTGCCGAAGAACGGCAGCAGCCACTGGTCGATGCCGTTGGTGCCGTAATAGCTGACCCAGTTCGACAGGCCGGCGCCGGCGACGATGCCCTTGAAGCGGTTGGTCTGCGTGTTGGCCCACATCGCCATGAACCCGCCATAGCTGCATCCGCCGAGGCCGAGGCGCTTGTCGTCGACCGGCGCGACGCGTTCGACCGCATCGACGCCGGCCAGCACGTCGCGCAAGTCGCCACCGCCGAAGTCGCGCTTGTTCGCGGCGGTGAACGCCTCGCCCTGGCCGTAGCTGCCGCGGGGATTGGGCAGGAAGACGTAATAGCCCGCCTTGACCAGCGCGGCGTTGAGCGAGGTCGGATAGAGATAGCCGGGCGTCGAGGCCGCCGATGGGCCGCCGTGGACGATCGTGATCATCGGCGCCTTGCCAGCCGGCGCGGTGCCCGAGGCGGGGCGGGGTGCGAGGAGCCAGCCCTGGACGTCGAAGCCCTCGTTCTGCCAGCTGATGCTCCGTGCGGCGGCGAGTGCGGGCATCGCGTCGTTGTCGTGTGTGATCTGCTTCACGCCCTGTCCCTGGGGGGTGAGCGGACCTGCGTAGATCGCCGGTGCGTGCTCGTAATCTTGTACCACGGCGGCAGCGATCCGCCCGTCCGCTGAGAACACGGCGCGGCCATCGCCTGCGCTCGAGCTTGCCGGCTTGGCAAACCCCGGCGCGACCGACTGGCCGGGCGTGAGCGTGCCGAACTGCATCTGGTCGCCGGCCAGCGTTACGGTGCGCAGGCCACCGCGGGTCCAGGCGATCGTCGTCACCGTCGACTTGGCGCCGGCGGTGACGTTGCGCGGGGTGCCGCCCTCCAGCCCGACCGTGAAGACGTCGCCGCCGATCGATCCGAAGTCGCTCATCAGGCCGCCGACATAGGCGACGGTGCGGCCGTCAGGGGACACACGCGGCTGGTTGATCTGCGTCGTCGGCTTGGCAATCGAGCGGACCGCGCCGGTTTGCGCGTCGATCGCGTCGAGCGTCGCGACCCACCAGTTGTTGTCGCCATTGCCGAGCGCGGTCGTCGCGACGAACCCGCGGCCATCGGGCGTCCAGTCATATTCGTAGACGTAGCGCCCCGCCGGCGAGAGCGGCGTCACCGTCGTCGTCGCCTTGGCGATGTCGAACACGGCGAGGCGTTGCTCATCGCTCTTCTCGCCGATCTCGCCGATCATCCGGACGCCGGCCTGCGTCGCGCCCGACTCCTTGGCGGCACCGAGCGTCACCAGCAGCGCGATCCGCTTGCCGTCGGGCGACACACGCGGCGTCTGCGCGATACCGGCTATGGTCGCGACGGTGCGCGTCGCCTTGGCGTCGGCGTAAGACAGCCGGACGTTACCTGCGGCGGTGTCGCGGACCAGGAACACCAGGTCGCCGTTGGGCGCGAAGGTCAGCCCCCCATAGCTGCACGTCGCGCACGGATCGATCGTCCGCAGCACGCGCCCGTCGGCGACGTTGCGCAGCGTCACTACCCCGTGCCCGCCGCTGCTCTCGATGGTCGCGATGCGATCGCCCGCGGGAGATAGTGCGAGCCCGCCATATTGGTGGAGCGTCTGCGCGGACGCAGGCGCGGCGGTCGCGAGAAGAAGGGCGGCGGTGACGGTAAGACGCATTGAGGGCTCCGGCAGAACAGCGGTTGCCCCTGCTTAGCGCTTGGCCGACCTGCGGCAAGACGGTGTCGTGACTACGCCGTTCAAAGACCTCGCGCCGCGACCGCCAGGCATCCGTAGCGGGTCTAAATCGTCCGTGATCGCGGGTTCGTACCTGGTAACTCTGGCAGTGAAATCCAAGAGACGCACTTTGGCTTATGTTGCCACAGTCACTAGCGCTGACGCTTCACCAAAACCGGTCGTTCGCCGTCAATCAACGCTTTGAACCCACCGAAGCCAGACTGCTTGATGATGACCGCAGTGCCGGGGCGCGGTGCGAGCGTCAAAGGCTCGATTGTCTCCCACGCCGTATTGTTGGCCAGCTGGATTAGGAAACGCGCGTAACTTGACGCCTTCACACCGGTGATCGTCGTCTTCACCTCGGTAACCCTCGTGAGCCGGTCGGCCTCGCCGCCGCCAAGGGGGTTTTTTGCCGCATCTGCGAGCCCGAATCGCTGCTGTTTACGCTCGACGACAGCCGCGCGGTCCAGCGCCAGCAAACTGCCGGACTTGCGCGCGCTCGCTATCTCGCGAGCGGCTGCGTCAAAGCATGACAGCCGAGCAGCATCGGTCGCAACCTGCTGGCATTCGGCAAGCGCGTCCAATGTTCGCGACGAGGTCCGATCGGGGGCGGCAGTCGCCGGTGCACCGCAGGAGACGCCCGCCAGAGCGAGGAGTGCAAACGGAACGCAATAGGCACGCAAATCACGCATTGGACTACCTCGAGACGAATAAAGGAAAGAATCTATCGGTTGACACCGGCGGGGGACACTATGTTGCGCTTATGTCACTCTACTGTCGCAAACGGAACCCAAAAGGGCCGAATCGACGATAATCGTTGCAGTGCAGTAATGGCGATCGATACACCCTTCCCGAGCCGGTTCTTTTCCGGGGGCAAATGCACGGCGATACGCCGGCAAAAAGGGGCTAATATGACATCTGTTGCTCGTGCACACCTGCTTGCGACCACGCTGCTCATGGGAGCGGCGACGCTTGCCACACCAGCGTTCGCACAAGTCCAGGGTGACAATTCGGGAATCCGCGCTGGCGGCGCGACCGCAACCCAGGCGACCACGCCGGGCGCGAACGCCCAGGGCGAAGTCGGCATGACGACGTCGGAAGCGGCCCCTGTCAATGATAACAGCCAGGGCGACATCGTCGTCACGGGCTCGCTGATCAAGAACCCTGCGCTGATTGCGTCGGCACCTGTTCAGGTCGTTGGCCAGGAAGAAATCAGGCTCCGCCAGTCGAACACGGCCGAAGACGTTCTTCGCACGTTGCCGGGCGCAACGCCGAGCATCGGTTCGGCCGTCAACAACGGCAATGGCGGCGCATCGTATGTCGATCTTCGCGGTCTGGGGTCGTTCCGTAACGTCGTTTTGATCGACGGCAATCGTATCGCTCCGTCGGGCCTGTTGGGTCGCGTCGATTTGAACAACATTCCGCTCGCATTGGTCGAGCGCGTCGACATGCTGACCGGCGGCGCGGCGACGACTTACGGCGCTGATGCAGTGTCCGGCGTCGTCAACTTCATTACCCGCTCGGATTTCTCCGGGATCGACGCATCGGTGTCCAACCAGATCACCGAGCGTGGCGATGGCGCGTATTTCCGCGGCGATATCACGATCGGCGCGAATTTCGACGATGGTCGTGGCAACGCGGTCTTCTCGGTCGGCTATCAGCAATCGGATCCCGTCTATCAGGGGGACCGGCCTTACTCGATCCAGAACTACGATTCGTTCTCGGGCGCATCGAGCGGCTCGGGTACGACCACTCCATCCGTGTTCACGCTCGGCGGTCGCCGTCAGATCAACCCGACCACGGGCGCACTGTCGACGGCGGTAACGCCGTTCAACTTCAACCCGTACAACATCTTCCAGACGCCGTTCGAGCGTTTCAACATGTATGGCGCAGGCCATTACGCCGTGTCGGACACGGTCGAAGTCTATACCCGTGGCCTGTTCTCGAAGAACACCGTCGACACGATCATCGCGCCGTCGGGCGTCTTCAACTCGTCGGTGGTTGTCCCGCTGTCGAACCCCTATCTCCCAGCAGCAGCGCGTTCGCAGTTCTGCACGGCCGCCGGAATCACGGCAGCGCAGTGCACGGCTGCTGCTGCAGCGACCAGCCCGACCGATCCGAACTTCCGCACGATCACGACCAACCTGTCGCGGCGTACGACCGAGGTCGGTCCGCGCATCTCGAACTACCAGACGACGATCTTCGATTATCGCGTTGGTGTGAAGGTCGGCCTCACGGAAGGCATCAAGCTTGATGTCTCGGGTGGTTATGGCGAATCCGAGAATACTCAAACGCTTCAGGGCTATGTCCTGACGTCGCGAGTCCGCTCGGCAGTATATGCAACCAACACCACGTCTTGCCTGGGCAATGCGCCACAGGGTGCGGCGATCACCGCCGGTAGCGGCTGCGTTCCGCTCAACATTTTCGGCGCAGACGGTTCGATTACCCCGGCGATGACCAACTACATCACGGGCGAAAGCACGACGACCGTCCGGACGTCGCTGGCGCAGGCCCGTGCGGTTCTGAACGGCGATTTCGGCTTTGCCTCGCCATTCGCAAGCGATGCAATTGGCTTTGCGGCTGGCGGCGAATACCGCAAATATCGTGCGTCGCAGCGCTCGGACACGCTGGCGCAGACCGCCGGCGAACTCGGTGGTGCCGGTGGCGCCGCGCCGAACATCGACGGTGGCTATGAGGTAAGCGAAGGCTTCGGCGAGTTGATTGCGCCCCTGATCCAGGACAAGCCTTTCTTCCAGAGCCTCACTCTCGAAGCAGGCGTCCGCTATTCGCACTACAAGATCCTTGCCGACTCGTCGCCGACGTTCAACACCACCACCTACAAGGGCGGCCGTAGCTGGGAGCCGGCAACCGGTCTGAAACTGCGCGGGACGTATCAGCGTGCCGTGCGGGCTCCGAACATCAGCGAACTGTTCTCGCCGGTGAATACGGGCCTCACCAATCTGTCGACCGATCGTTGCGCGGGTGCGGCGCCGGTCAACAATGCGAACCTCCGCGCAGTCTGCCTTGCGCAGGGCGCGCCGGCGTCGACGATCGGGCTGATCACCAACCCGACGGCAGGGCAGGCGAACATCACCTCCGGTGGCAACATCGCGCTTCGTCCTGAGAAGTCGGACAGCTACACACTTGGTGTCGTGATCCAGCCAACTAGCTTCATTCGCGGGCTGTCGATCACGGTCGATTACTTCAACATCAAGATCAAGGGTGCGATCTCCCAGTATGCTCCTGGCGATCTCATCTCGGCGTGCTTCGACAATCTGGGTGCTGCAAGCGCAACGAGCCCGGCTTGCCTTGCGATCTCGCGCAACCCGGTGACGGGCGGTCTGGATGGCGATCCGGCGACCACCCGTGGTCTGGTCGCGGCAATCTCGAATCTCGGGACGGTCAAGACCGACGGTATCGATCTCAACGTGACCTATCGTACGCCGCTGATCGAGGGCGTTAAGATGGCGCTGGCGTTCCAGGGTAGCTGGGCGAACTCCTCCACCTTCCAGGCAGCGCCCGGCCTCATCAATCGTGAATGCATCGGCTATTACTCGATCAACTGCGGTGGCGCTGCCAGCGCGGTTGCAGGGGGCTCTGGTTCGATCCAGCCGGAATTCACCTGGAACACGCGTGCGACCTTCACGGTCGACAACAACATCGACCTGTCGGTTCTGTGGCGCCACATCGATGGTGTTCGTCAGGAGCCGGACGATATCGCCAACGGCAACGGGCAGGCCTTCGCTGGCAATCTTTCGGGTGGCGCGCTTGCTGGTCAGGCCGTCGATTTCACGCGTATTCCAGCGTACGATTACATCGATCTGGCAACGCGGATCGGTGTTGCCGAGAATTTCGACCTGACCGTGACGGTGGCCAACCTGTTCGACAAGCAGCCGCCGCTCGTCGGTTCGACGGTTGGCTCCACCAGCTTCAACAGCGGTAACACCTATCCGTCGACGTACGACGCGCTGGGCCGTCGCTTCTCGGTCGCTGCCCGCCTGCACTTCTAGGATCGGTTGCGATCCGACTTCTGGGGTGGCTCTTCGGAGCCACCCTTTTTTTGTCTGCTCTCGAGCGACCCGGTAACGGCACAGTGCTCGCCAGCCCGTCTGATATGGGTTTGACCAGGGGCTCGAGTTGGCTTCGAGGCTTTTAGCCGAGCAGTGGCGCCGGCGGATCAAGCGCCACCCCGGCACCGCGCGCGACGGCTTCGGCCCATATCAGGACCTTATCGATCTCGTCGGCGTACAAGGTTGCGCCGTCCATCTGCTCGCGAGTGCGGTCGGCCGCGCGATAGGTCGTGCCGTCCTTGGCATTGCGCGCAAAGGCTTCGCTATGTTCCAGCGCATCCAATGTGGCGGTGTTTATCGGCAAGGCATATAGATCGCAGATTGCGTGCAACGCCGCGCGGGGCGCCGCGACCAACGTCTCGCTTTGCAGCGACCGGACCCGGCCTGGGAAGCGGTGGGCAAGCGCCGCAAACAGATCCGCCTGTGCGATCCAGCCGACCGCAGCTGCTTGCAGATCGGTCAGCCGGAAGTAATCCTCGGGCGCAAACCCTAGATCGACCATGCGGTCGGCGAGTTGCTTAGCCAGCAGTTCGCGGACCCATAACCGCCCCCACATCCCCTTGCGCGCGATCGACGTCAGGAACACGCGAAGTGGTGCATACAGGAGCACCGCGCGGGCGTCGGGACGAAGGTTCAACATCGTCGGCGCCAACGCGTTGACGACGTTAGACGGCTTGATGATCATTGCCTCGCCCGGAACGAAAGCACGCGCCGATAATGTAAGCGCGTCGTTTAGCACCTCTGCGATCTGAGCGGGATCACCGCCGCGATGTCGCCAACCGACCAGATCGTTGAGGATCAGAGGCTCCTTCAACGTCGACGCGAACCCGACGCGATCAAGCGCTCGCGCGAGCAGGGTCGAGCAGCAATAGGCCGAATGGAAGATGAAATGGACCGGATCGATACGCTGTACGGCGGCGACGGTCTCACGTCGGGCGACGACGACGGGGTTCGCTGTGGTGGGTAGATGTTCGTCGGTCAGGAAGGTCGCTGTGCCACGCATCGCCCGATCCGCCGCGACAAGATGCACGGCGTCGTGTTCCGGATCATAGCGGTGCGCTAGCCAGCAGGGATCGGCGATCCGTGTGGCATTGCCGGTCGTGTCTCGATTCTTGGGGGGCGTGCTTCGAGCGTGGCTGGTCATCGCTATTGGATGGCATATCGCATTCGCGTTCGCCATCGGCGAAGTACATTGCGAAACCGTCGGATTTGGATTGTGCGCCGACACGAATAAGGCATGATGGCGGTCTTATCGAAAATGTCGAAAAGGGTGGGCAATGATAAAGCAGGTTACGTTCGGTTTGGCGTTCGTCCTCGCGACGGCCCCAGCTATCGCGCAGCAGCCGGCGACCACGGACAAGGTGGCTGACAAGACGGCCAGCAAGCCGCACCCGAAGATATGCAAGCGATCGGCCCCGGCGGGGTCGATGATCGAAACGCGTCGTGACTGCCACACGCGAGAGGAATGGAACGAAATGGCGCAATCCGCTCGCGCGACGGGCCAGGATATGGTCGATCGGTCCGCGGCGGGCGGCCACTAAGTAGAGCCTCACGGTCATTATGAACGCCGATGTTACTTCGCGGTTAGACGGCCTGCTGCGCGACGCCGATCGCGCGCAGCGCGCGGGCGACAAGGCTAGGGCTACTGCGGCGTTTCGCGATATCCTGGCGATCGCGCCCGACCATCCGATCGCGCTTAACGCCCTCGGGATGGCGGCGTTGGGGCGTGACGATCGCGCGGCGGCGGAATATTTCGCGCGGGCAGCGGCCGCCGATCCCGCCGCCGCACCGCTCTGGATGAATCTGGCGAGCGCGCATCGCGGGTTGGGCGATGCCGTGGCGGAACGGACCGCGCTGGAGCGGGCGCTGGCGCTCGACCAGCGCAACCTGATGGCGAACGTGCGCCTCGCCGAACTGCACGACCGGACCGGCGATGCGGCGCAGGCGGCGTTCCGCTGGGGCGGGGTGGCGACGATCGTCCAGTCGATGGCGGACCGATCGCCACCGCTCGATCAATTGCTGGCGCGCGCGTCGGAGCGAACCGCATTCCATGCGCGTGCGCTGTCGGACGATGTCGATGCCGCGATGCAGCCGCTGCGAGCAGGCGCGGACCCTGCGCAGCGCCGCCGGTTCGATGCCTGCGTCGATGCGATGCTGGGGCGTCGGACGATCTACGCACCCGCGCCGCACGGAATGCATTTCCCGTTCCTCCCGGCCGACGAATTCTTCGCCCGCGACCATTTCGCGTGGCTGGCCGAGTTCGAGGCGGCGACCCCCGTCATTCTCGCCGAACTGAAGGCGTTGCTCGCCGAACCGTCGGCGGGCTTCACGCCTTATGTTGCGATGCCGCTCGGCACGCCGGCTAATCTGTGGAGCCCGCTCGATCGCTCGGACCAGTGGAGTGCACGCTATCTCTGGCGCTACGGGGTCCGCGACGATGCGGTCTGCGCGCGGTGTCCGCAGACCGCGGCGATCCTCGATGCGTTGCCGCTGGCGGATATTCCTGGCCGCGCACCGACCGCATTCTTTTCGGTCCTCAAACCGGGCACGCATTTGCCGCCGCACACCGGGGTCAGCAACATTCGTTCGGTCGTGCACCTGCCGCTGATCGTCCCCGACAAATGTGGTTTCCGCGTCGGCGGCGAGACCCGCGAATGGCGCGTCGGCGAGGCGTTCGTGTTCGACGATACGATCGAGCACGAGGCCTGGAATGACAGCGACACGATCCGCGCCGTCCTGATCGTCGACGTCTGGAACCCCCATCTGACGCGCGACGAGACGACGATGCTGCGCCACCTGTTCGGTTCGCTCGGCAGCAAGCTCGGCAATAGCGGAGACGTTGCAGACTGAAGCCGGTGCCGACGGGCGGCCCGCAGGGATATGCTCAGCCCGTGTCGATCGCCACGCCTTGATAGGTGTCGATGGCCTCGAAGATGTCGGTCAACGCGGCGCGTTCGTCGGCGGTCAGTTCGGGTCGCCAAACCTCGAACAGCAGGACGATCCGGGTTTCCGTGCCGCGGTTCCACGCCTCGTGCTCGAACGAATCGTCGAAGATTAGCATTTCGCCGGTCCGCCACGCACGCGTTTCCGCCCCGACACGGAGTGCGCATCCTTCGGGAGCGATCAGCGGCAGATGACAGATCAGCCGCGTGTTGAGCATCCCGTGATGCGGTCGAATGTGCGTGCCCGGCTTCAGCAGCGAAAAGATCGCCATCGGGGAGCGGCCTGCGATGATCGGGATCGGTGCTTGCTCGAGTGCGGCCATGGTATGCGGACAGGAGGATGCGTTGGGCTCCACGCGCTCGCCACCGCGCCACAACTGGAACGCGCTCCAGCTTGGATCGTCGAGCAACGGGTTGGCCGGCGCGGGGCGGTCTGGAGTCGACTGGACATAGGGCGCAAAGCCCCGTTCGGCCGCGACGACGCTTTCCAGCTCGGCACGCATATCTGCGGTCGCGGCCTCGATGGCGGCAACCCACGCGAACTCGTCGCGCTCGAAGAACGCACGCTGCGCAAGCCCGGGAAAATAGAACATCGACGGTTGTTGCAGATACAGTTCACGCCGTCCGAGCAGCAGGTCGAGCGCGTATCGCGTACGCCCTCCCGATACGCCAGCGGCAAGACCAGTACCTGCCAGCGCATCGCCGAGATGTGCGGCAAACCGTTTCGCGCAATCCGCCAGGAACGCCTCACCCGCCTTCAGCATCGGCACCAGCACGGGCGCGATCGTGGCATCCGGCAGCGTGGCCACGTTCAGCGCGGTGCGATAAAAGGATTGCGCCGCGCGCTCGTCGCCGCGCCGGACCTTCAGCGCGGCCATCGTCAACAGCGCAGCCAGGTGGCGTGGTTCTGCTGCCAGGAAATGCACGAGCGCGGTTTCCGCCTCGTCGTCGCGGCCGAGCGACTGCGCGGCTTGTGCTATCAGGAACCACGGCGCGGGCATGCCCGGTGCACCGTCGCGTAGGAGGGACAGCGTTTCATAGGCGCGTGCCGCATTACCGTTGCGGAGCGCAGCCATCCCGTCGCGCGCGAGATTTTCTGCTTGAGGCCGGGTCAGTTGCATTCCTCCAGCGTAACGAAGTGGAGGCGGATGCCAAGTGCGCGGGTCTCACCTAGCTTGAGGCAGGCCATGCTCCGGCCCAGGAAAGCGATGTGACGACCCCGATAGGCGTCGCTCCAGATCGCCAAAAATGTGACCGCGGCGATAAACTGGCTGGAGCTCGGCCAAGGCGGTGATCAGTCCGCGAAGATGCCATTGCGACACTCGACTGGCTGATGGTCGCACATTGCCGACAATTACAGCAGATCGAAAATTAGGTAATAATTGGCTGGGGCGGCAGGGGATTGAGTGTGACCACTCTGCGACCTGCGCCCGAAGGTAAATTCGACGGCTCCGGCGCCATTATGCGCAGGGACCTGTCCCACGCAACCCATCCAGAAACAGAGCGTGCCGTGCTCGCGTCGAAGCGAAATCGAGGCTGCCTGCAAGGGGCTACGAATTGGTATCGGCGCCGCTTAGTATGAAACTTGGAGCGTCACGATCGTGAGCCGGCCATCGACGCGACCAACCACCGTGATGTTGCCAGTCGGACTGTCGGGACTGTTCATCGCCATTATGGCAGTCACCGGCATCCGGATGCTGTATAGCTGTTCGAACGCCGTACCCTGCGGGGACGAAACGACCGTGTTCCCCCACTTCGGATCGGACCAGGCCGTAAAGCCCCACGAGGTGCCGATGAACTTGAGCGGGCTCTCGGGCGGCGCCGGCGGCCTCTTCCAATCGTAGGCGCTCGGTCGATCGCAATTCGCCGCTGTGGCGATGCGCGCGTTCGAAAGCTTCGGACCATTATAGTCCGCGGACAGCACGAAGCACCGGTCATCGCTGAACCGCAGCGTTACGGGCAGATAACCCGCCGACCAGGCATCTATGAGGTGCGCGCCGTCGCGATCGGCAATCGTGTAGGCTCCGATGATCTTCACGCTCGCTGACGCGGCGCGACGATAGCCTGGGTCGACGTTGAAGCGATCCGAAAGAGACGCGGCCAAGATCGGGGTCAGAGCCGGGGCGCCTAGCTCCGGTTCTACGGCAACCTCAGGACCGGGCGCACCGCTGTAGCCGGATGGCGGTACGAACACCTGCGACTTGGCAGTAGCGGACATCACGGTCAGGGCTACAGTGACTGCGATCCGGATGATGGCTGATGTCTTACCCATCACTCGTCTAACCCCTGTTGAAACTTGCGGGCAGGTTGCGCCACAACGCCTTACACGCTGTACGCGATTCTCGCAGTCGAGAACGGATCTGTATTCCCTCTCAGTTTCTGGATACGACAAACCTCCCTGCGAACTTCGGCTGTTTTCGGGCAAAACCCCTTTTTTGGGCAAAATGCGCAAAAGCGAAGGTGACCGCGGGACCGTGCGGAAGTTCGCGAAAAGTTCGCAGCCTGACAAGCCATCCTGAAACGGTCATCGGACAGAGAAAAGGGCCGGCGCCTCGCGGTGCCAGCCCTTCGAAGAAATCGTGCTCGAACCGATCGTCAGCCGGCAATGAACGCGAGGGACCGCTCCTCCGCGAATGCGGAGGGCTGAAACCGGCAGATCACTTCGGCCGCATCCGCCTTGCACGTGGTTCCGGCAGTTACGGGTCGCGCAGGCGAAACTGGCGCGGCCAAGGCAAGAGGAGGCGGCAGGGCCGGCAGCGCCGAGTGTCGGACCATCATCGCCATGGCCTCGATCGCGAGCTTTCGCCGCTTCAGGTACTTCATGGCCATCTCATACGTGCGATGACCGATGATCGAACAGATCTGGTCCACGTCGCAGCCCGCATCGCGCAAGATCGCCGCGGTAGCATAGCGACTCCCATGTGGCGTCCGCCACGGCATGTCGGGAATGTTCCGGACCAAGATCTTCATTCGGTACCCGAAGCCCTCTTCCCCGATCGGTCCGCCGCTACGTTTCCTGACGATCGCGCCTGAAACCGGACCCTGGGCCCGCAGCCTATCGAGTTCCGCGCGCAGCACCGGATGCATGGGAATCGTCAGAAGCTCGTTCGTCTTGCGCTGCCGCACGCGGACGAAGTCTGCAAGAACCTGGGACCAAGTCATGCGCGCGACATCGCCTGGGCGCTGGCCAGTGCAAAGCGCAATGATGATCAGCGTCCGGATCCCGCCGGTCGCATGCTGGAACAGCAGAGCGATCTCCTCGTGACTCCACGGCTCGTGCCCTGGGCCCTTGCTCTTGATCCGGCGCATACGCAGGGCCGGGTTGAGCCCCTGCAGGACGTACCCTCGGTCGCCAGCGAAGACGTAGAGTCGGCTGATGAATAGCCTGATCACCTCGGCGTAGCCGATCTTCATGGTATTCCTGACGCCGGCCAGCATCTCCATCGTGGTCAGCTGCATCATGCAGTCGCCGAGATATTTCGAAACCCGCTTGCCGAACTGAAGGTAGTTGGCCTGCGTCCGGGTGGCCAGCGCTCGAAACTCCACGTCCTCGTAGAACTTCCCCATCACGAAATCGAACGTACCCTTCATCGGCTTGGCGGCAATCGGCGCAGGTTTGATCGTCAGCGCCAGGCACTCGACATACTTCGCTTCGAAGTCAGGGGCTCCAGGCTGGCTCGGTAGCGGTGCATCAAACCCCCTGTAACGGAACCGCCAGTACTTGCCTTTGGCGATATAAGTGTAGGCGGGTCTACCTGCCGGTCGCTCTTTCTTGTCCATTTTTCAACCTCGCGAAAAACCGCTTCTCCATCGCCCGTGTCCCCGCCATCGGGTCCGAGGACCGATGGGGCATCCCGGCCATCCCGTCCGCGAAGCGATCGAGATCATGCCGGTCCCAGAGCACTCGCCGTCCGATCCGCCTCGGCGCGATGCCGAGCTTACGGAATGTTCGGTCGCACACGCCAAAATAGGCGCAGGCAAGTCGCAGCGGCATCAGTCTTGGCCAGTCCGGCAGCTGCGGTCGTACGACCGCAGAACCATCGGCCGTTTCTTCGGCATCGTCGTGCTGCATGGGTTGCCGCTCCGATCGAGGAGGCGGCCAACATCGATCGCAGAAGCCGATAAGCCTCCACGGTCCTCCAACGGCCGCACTTGAGTCGGCTGATAACCGAACACAACGTGAACAGTTCCCGTCCCATCCAGAAAACGGGCCAGTGCAGCGCGGCGTGCCGAGTGTTGACGTCCGGGACGAGGCATGAGATTCATCTCGAAGCCGCTTCGTCCGGACGTCGTATGGGGGTCTTCCTCTAGATCGGCGTCATATCCGTCTCCTCTGCTGGTGGGGTCCGGAAGAGCGGTTCGCGGGGCCTGCCGCTGCTACGGTGGCCCCGCACCTCCTCCGGGACAAATCTAGAAACCTGGGGTCTGCGAACCTTCGCGGGCGGCCATCATGCCGCCTCGCGCCTCGCGGTCTTCGGGCCACGGAACCTGACGATCTCGCCCCGGACCTCCCTCTCGATGGAGGCCCGGTCGACGTTGCCCAACGTCCAGCTGGCTCCATCTGGATCGTGCACGACCTCGCCCTCCGCTGCCAGCTTGCGCAGCAAGGGCGAGACGCTCGTTCTATGGATCGTCACGCCGAAGCGCATCTTCACTCGATCGATCAGCCCACGCACGCCCAGCGGCTGATCGGCTTCGATCATTGCGGCGATCAGCATGGCCCGCTGCGACGGTCGCCGTGCCGACGCCTTCGCCTTCGTCGGCCGCTCCAACGCATCACGAGGCGACGCCAATCCGAGCATCTGCTCCATCAGATGGATCGCGCCATCCAGTTCAGCATGCTTGCGTGCCGTCAGATCACTCTGAGCTACCAACCGGGCAAGCTGATCCGCCGCCTCCGCCCGCTGACGATAGAGGTCGTCGAGATCGAAGGTGACCAGGCGGGCCGGCGGGGACGAGGGTGATTCGGTCATTCCGCGACCATGACGATCGCGCACCGCATTGTCAAATGATCCTCCAGTGCGTAAAGTTAAGACAGGCTCCCGAAAAGGAAGTAGCAGCATGATAATTCATGACACGGAGCGATCCTCGCGGATCGTGGCCGAGGCGACGCGCGTCATCGAGCTCACTCGGCAGATCGACGCCGTCATCGAAAATGCGAGAACACTGATCAGCGATCGGCACGCTGCAACCATCGAGCTCTGCAGACTATCAGAGGCGGACCTTGGCGGCACATCCCCCAGCTTGGAACCTGCCGCGATCGACGCCGCCATCGCGATCATCGCAAAGGCCGGCAAGAACGGCATCGCCGCCAAGTCGCTCAGTGCTGAAGTCACAAAGGCGACGGGGATAGAGGTTCCCTCCGTCGTCTTGGAATCGTCCTTGAGACCATATCTGCTCGCTGGCGACGTCAGCCTTCGCGCCGACCTCTACAGGCCAGGCCAAGGCAGGATAAACAGGCGACAGGGCAAGACGTCGCCCGACGTCCCCACCGACCGGGAAATGGCCCTTCAGGTACTTCGGGAGTCTCCGATCCCGCTCGGCGTCGCGGCGATCATCAGCGCGGTGGAGCGACGTTTCGGCGAACGGATTCCTCGCACGACGCTTTCACCCCTGCTCGCCAAGCTGAGGGACACGGGCGGCCTCGTGATACATGCCGACGGGAAGTGGCTGGCGGAGAAGCACTGACCGGAGTCGAAATAATTATTCCTACATCGGCGAGTCCAAATCGTTCCCGCTACGTTCTGCAGTTTCTGGATGAGACATCCCATCCTGAAATGACGGCGCCTCGAATCCGGCGCCTCGGACGGAGTTAGACCACATGAGGAACATCGCACTCGAAGACCAGCTCGACGCCCTGCGCGACCGGGGATCGGGACCCCTGAGCTGGTGGCGCACGCTATCCTGCTCCAGCTTCATAGCCGACGCGAGGGTCGTCGAGACCGCCGTCATCTCGATCATCTCGGTGAGCCGGCTGGCGCCCCCGGCGCTGATCTCCGAGATCGCGGCCATCCCCGATGACGAACTGGCGCCGACGTGGAACGACCTGGCAGTCAATTTTTTCTCCATGGACTCGATGAGCCTTGGCCTGTGCTACGAGATCGGCGGAAGTTGCGCTGCGCTATCGGCGCGGCAGGTAGATCCATTAGGCTCCATACTGCTGCTGAAGGCGCTGTCCGAGCCCTACATCATGCTCGATCCCGAAACCCGGATATACGTCGCGGGCTCATGGCTGGCCGAACGAGGTACCCTGCTCAACCAGACGACGCTTTCGAGCATCGACTGGTGGCAGACCGCCCGAGGATACCAGCTGCCACTACTGGCGGGAGAGGCATGATGGATCCGCTTTGCCTGTTCGGCATGGGAACGGCTCTGGCCGGCTTCGGCGGGCTCGGGACGACGTGGCGCGCTTGTCGCGAAGTCCTCTCGATACCGCGCGGAACGATCGGCGGTTCCGGCCTGCTCTGTGCGATGGGTTTCATGATGCTGGTCAACATCGGCATCGTAGTCGCCGGGCTATGGGTCGCTTTCGCAGTGGCAGGAGGCGTCCATGGCTAAGCCCACCGTGAGACCGTTGCCGCGAGGGACGACCGCCAGAACGGATCTGATCCTGTGCAAGCAGCCGATCGACGTCGCGTATCGGGTTCCGGAGCTGCAGCCGAAGGCAGCGGGCCCATGGCGGATCGAGGCCGACAAGATCGCCTGGACCGATCCGCATTCTGGCTATCCCTGCATCATTCGCCGAGAAGGACGCGGTGGGCATCTCGCATACTACGTTGGGCTGCCACGAGCGCATCAGCTGTTCGGCTGGACTGCGAAGGCAATCCCAGCAGGCCTGGTCGACGTCCCAGGCGGCCTCGACTATTCCGCAGCATGCGATGAGGGAGGTCCTGAGGATCGGTCGATCTGTCACATCGCGGAAGCGTCGAAACATGACGACCTCTGGTGGCTCGGGACTAACTGCGACCGCATCACGGACCTGATCCCCGACGATGGCGAGCACGCCACTGAGGCGCGGCGGCGCGGCATCGCGCAGGCGTATCGCGACGTCGGCGAACTGTTCGGCCGCTGTACGGATCTGGCGTCCCGTCTGAAATCCCTTGCGGGTGAAGGACAGACCGCATGATCGGCTCTTCGATCAGGCACGATGCGAACCTGGCATGGGGATGGTGGTTGCGGACCGTCAGTAGCCCCGGCTGGGGCGTCGTCATCGTCGACGAGGACGGACGCGAATGGCAAAGCGTTCGTCAGGCCTTCTGGGCCGGCAGGCTCGGCATGAGCCTCGACAGTGAGGCCGTCGTTAACGAAGGCCTCGAACTGCTGCTGGCAATGCTCGCTTCCCGGTCGCGTGACATCGTCGGTCCAGTCGAGACGGGAGCGGCGCTCTTCGGGGGCGATCCTCGCTTCTACCGTCTTTGGACGTACTGGCTTGTGTCGACGGGGCTGGCCGAAGCGGGTCGAATGCGCACTCCTTTTGAGGCAACGGTCACTCACGAGGGCGCATCAGTCATCAGAATGCTTGTCGCGACGAGGCCGCCCGAACTTGCCGACATCGCGATCGGCAAGGACGCGATGGCACTGTTCGGCACGCAGGGATCAACGACGGAATGCGACCGCGAACGGTTCGACGCTGCGGAAGCCGCGCTGCGGCGTTTCCGATTTGCAGTGATCCGCGAGGACCTTTTCGGCCAGCATATGGTCGAAATGCTCCACCGTGACCTCAGCGACCCGATTCCCATGGTGCGCACGATCTGGACCGTCGTGTGCTCCGACGCCGGCAGTCGTGATCGGTTGCACCTGTGGATGCACGACCGGAGCGATAGATGGTCGGCCTGGGGCGAACTGGTCCTCCAAAAGGGGCCGCATTCCCTGACGCAACTCCTGCTGGAGCTCCTCAACGCCAGCGCGCCATCAGGGCCTCCGACGTCCGGCGACCGGCCGACTGGGACGCACCTCGCGATCCCCAACCGCTCGTGATGGCGCAAGTACTATGATCCGTCGCATCAAGGGCGACCGCCGCGACCGCCCGGTCGCTGCGGTAACGCCCGGACCGGATCGCCGACCCGTTCGCCGTTTCGAAGAGGATCGAATTGAGCTGCCTATCATCCTGGTCGCAGCGCTCGAAGAGACCGGAACCGGCGTCGACCGGTTTCTCGAACGGCTTCAGCGAGAATCGATCTGGCAGGCCGAGTCGATCAGATCCGCCGACGGGGAGATCGACATTCAGGCGCATCTGGCCCCCGAGGGACTGCGGTGTGTGGTCCGTATCGGAAAGGATAAATGGTATCATCATCCGCTCGATGCGCTGCATGCCTTCGGCCTCGAAATGCCGGCGACCGACGATGGCGGCCTCGCGATCCTGGAACTGGACCCTCTCCTGAATGCCCTTCCTCTGAAGATCCGGTACATGAGGACGCTCAATGACGCGAAGCCGGGCCTCGGGACCTGCCTGTATCTGATCGTTCCGCGCATCAGCTTCGCCCTGCGTTATTAGGCATCGGGAATTCCCGATGCATCTTGTGTCGGTAAAATCCATCGGTTATTGCCGATGAATGACCGACGACGAGGCACTTGCCGCTCTCTCCGCACTCGCACATCCGACGCGGCTCGCCACGTTCCGGACGCTGGTGCGGCACGAGCCCGACGGCCTCTCCACGGGCCAGCTCGTCGAAGCGTTAGAACTGACGCAGAGCACCTTCTCGACGCACCTCGCCGTCCTCGCCAAGGCCGGTCTGGTGCGAGCGGAAAAGCGTGGCCGCAACGTCATCCAGCGTGCCGAGGTGGGTGCGCTGAAAGGGCTGATGGTCTTTCTCGTCAAGGACTGCTGCCAAGGGCGCGCCGAACTGTGCGAGCCGCTCGTCGCCGAACTCACCTGCTGCTGACGCGGAGCAACGACATGACAGACATCGTGATCTACCATAATCCCGCCTGCGGGACGTCGCGCAACGCGCTCGAGCTGATCCGCAACTCCGGCGTCGAGCCGCACGTGATCGAGTACCTCAAGACGCCACCGTCGCGGACGCTCCTCGTGCAGCTGATCGGACGCGCCGACATCACACCACGCCAACTCCTACGAGAGAAGGGCACACCCTACGCCGAGCTTGGCCTCGACGACGAGGCAATCAGCGACGAAGGATTGATCGACGCGATGATGGCCCATCCCGTGCTCATCAACCGCCCCCTAGTCGTCACGCCGCTGGGCGTGCGGCTCTGCCGTCCATCCGAGGCGGTACTGGACATCCTGCCTGAGCCGCAACGCGGCGCCTTCGCCAAGGAGGACGGCGAGAAGGTCGTCGATGCAGACGGGAACCGCGTGCCGGGATGATTGCCGCGCTACTCATCTTCGTCGTTACCATCACGCTCGTCATCTGGCAGCCTCGCGGCCTCGGCATCGGATGGAGCGCGATGGGCGGCGCCGCGGTGGCGCTAATCGCTGGCGTCGTTACCGTCGCCGACATCCCGGTGGTGTGGGACATCGTCTGGAACGCGACCGCGACCTTCGTCGCGATCATCATCGTCAGCCTGCTGCTCGACGCCGCCGGTTTCTTCGAATGGGCCGCGCTCCATGTCGCCCGATGGGCCGGCGGGCACGGCCGTCGCCTCTTCGCGATGGTCGTCCTGCTGGGTGCTGCCGTCTCCGCGCTGTTCGCGAACGACGGTGCGGCGCTCATCCTCACGCCGATCGTCATCGCAATGCTGCGTGCGCTCGGCTATGGTCCGAAGCCGACGCTCGCCTTCGTCATGGCCGCCGGGTTCATCGCCGATACCGCCAGCCTGCCGCTGGTCGTGTCCAATCTGGTCAACATCGTGTCCGCCGACTTCTTCCGCCTCGGCTTCGGCGAGTATGCGCTGATCATGGTACCTGTCGATCTCGCGGCGATCGCGGCCACTCTGCTCGTTCTGACGCTCTACTTCCGGCGAGACATCCCCGCGAAATACGACGTCGGGCAGCTCCGGATGCCGGCGGACGCCATTCGCGACCCTGCGACCTTCCGCACCGGCTGGATCGTTCTGGCCCTGCTGCTGATCGGCTTCTTCGTGCTTGATCCACTCGGCGTACCGGTCAGCGCGGTCGCCGCGGTCGGGGCGATTCTGCTGCTTGCAGTGGCCGGACGAGGAAAAGTCATCGAGACGCGCAAGGTGATCCGCGACGCCCCATGGCAAGTCGTGATCTTCTCGCTCGGCATGTATCTCGTCGTCTACGGCCTGCGGAACGCCGGCCTCACCACGCACCTCTCGACACTGCTCGATAGGACCGCCGAGGGTGGCGTCTGGGGTGCGGCGTTCGGCACCGGAATCATCGCGGCCGTACTGTCGTCGGTGATGAACAACATGCCGACCGTGCTGGTGGGCGCACTGTCCATCGACGCATCGCACGCGACTGGTACGGTCAGGGACGCCATGATCTACGCCAACGTCATCGGTTGCGACCTTGGGCCCAAGCTGACGCCTATCGGGTCGCTGGCCACGCTCCTGTGGCTGCACGTGCTCGACCAGAAGGGCGTGAAGATCGGCTGGGGCTACTATTTCAAGGTCGGCATGACGCTGACCGTGCCGGTGCTGCTCATCACGCTCGCCGCCCTTGCCCTGAGGCTCTCCATCGCATGACCGCCATCGTCTACATCGCCGCCGCGGTCGCCGAGATCGCCGGGTGCTTCGCCTTCTGGGCGTGGCTCCGGATGGGAAAGTCACCCATCTGGCTCGCCCCGGGCATCGTATCGCTCATCCTGTTCGCATGGCTGCTCACCCGAGTGGACAGCGACGCGGCAGGTCGAGCGTATGCTGCATATGGCGGCATCTACATCTGCGCCTCGCTACTCTGGCTCTGGAGCGTCGAGGGTGTTCGACCGGACCGATGGGACGTCGGTGGAGCTGCTCTGTGCCTGGTAGGCACCTGCGTGATCCTGCTTGCACCGCGAACAGCCTGACGGCGAACACCTATCCTGGAGCTATCTTCATGCCTCTCCGCACGCTTGCCGACCCGACGCACACCCCGGCACTCGACCGATCTTTCGTCATCGATCAGCTGGCGCTTGGTCTCGGGACGGATCAGTCGCCGCCACGCATCCTTCTGCTTTACGGGTCGCTCCGCGAGCGCTCGTTCTCGCGCCTCTGCGTTGAAGAGGCGGCACGGTTGCTGCAGTTGTTCGGCGCCGAGACTCGCATCTTCGACCCCCACGACCTGCCGCTGCCCGACCAGGTCGCCGGCGACGACCACCCGGCGGTGCACGAACTGCGCGAGCTGTCGATGTGGTCGGAGGGGCACGTATGGTGCAGTCCCGAGCGGCACGGGCAGATTACCGGCGTCATGAAGACGCAGATCGACCATCTGCCGCTTTCGATGGGCGGCATGCGGCCGACGCAGGGACGCACGCTGGCTGTGATGCAGGTGTCGGCAGGATCCCAGTCGTTCAACAGCGTCAATACGCTGCGCCTCCTCGGCCGATGGATGCGCATGTTCACGATCCCGAATCAGTCGTCGGTGGCGATGGCCTACAAGGAATTCGGCGAAGACGACCGCATGCGGGCCTCCAGCTACTACGACCGTATCGTCGACGTGATGGAGGAGCTGGTGAGGTTCACAGTGCTTCTGCGACCCCACTCGGGCAAGTTGGTCGACCGATATTCAGAACGCAAGGAACGCGGCGTGCCGATCGATCCATCCATGGACCACTCCGCGATCGCCATCGTACGATGATCTCCTGCCGCCGTCATCAACGTTGGCGAACATTTGCCTTCGCCGGCTTTCTGATCTCAGTCGAACGCATTTTACGCCCTCTCTCGACGGCACCGGGAAACAGACCCGACATATCACGTATGGCCCGGGTCATGAGGGTCGCTGCGAACTCCAGAGCAGACGCCATGTAGAAGGTGTCCTTCTCGTTCCGGAACCCTGAACCGCGACCATGCTCGCTCATGCGGTAGAAGGCGACCGGGCCGGTATGCGTGTGGTTGCTCAGGAACCGATAGAAGAAGCGGAAGTCTTTTTTGCCGAGGTCGGTCCGGTCGATCACGTCGTCCTGAACGAAGGGCGTCTTTTCCCCCTTCAGGAGTTCCCGTTGTCTCTTCTCGGGGAGCGCTGCGAGATAGGTATTGGCAGCAAATTTCGTTTCCAAGTCGGTCCTGACCACGTTTCGAAGGGCACGGGTCTCCTCATCAAGCTCCTTCTCGCCAAGTTCGGCAAATAGTTTAGCCCTCGATCCGTCATCGTGAAGGTTCAGGAGAATTATGCGCGCGTCCTTCTGATCCTGAGGCACGTCGTCGATGCATAGGAAGAAGAAGAATAGGTAGCACTCGGCCAAATTGCGGACGATCGAGGCGACCGCACCGAAGTCGACATGCGTGTTTGGGCCAAGCGTCGGCGTCAAAACCTGAATGCTCTTGGCCGTCACCACCAGCCGGGTGAAGAGCACAGATGCCCAATAGTGCTGCGCCGTGGGGCTAGATATTCCACTAGCTCCAACAGACAAGATCTCCGCTGCCGATACGAGCTTGCCGAAATCCGCTCGGGCCGAACGGTACATGGCCTCGGCATTCATCAGCGGCCACCCGGGGCGAATGCCTCGAGGATGCGACACTCCGCCATCGTGCCACCGGCGCAGCTCGAAATGACCCCGGCAAGTTCGCGCCGAAGTGCTGTCAGGTCGGCGATCTTGCGGTCGATCTCCCCCAGGTGCCTGTTGGCGAGCTCGTCGACAGTACCACAGTCCCGGTCCCGCTGCACCGCCATGTCGAGCAGCGCGCGCACCTCGTCCAGCGAGAAGCCGAGATCGCGCGTGCGTCGGATGAACCGCAGCCGCTCCAGATCCTCCAGTCGATACGAACGGTAGTTGCCTGCCGTTCGAGCCGGAGGGGCGATCAGTCCCGCGCGCTCGTAGTAGCGCACCGTCTCCACCTTGGTGCCGGTCGCTTCCGCCAGCTTGCCGATCGTCAGCGCATTCATCTCTTGACCCTGTAGCAGCTACAGGGTGCATATAGGGCGTCGCACGAAGAACACGAAGGGCGACGACCATGACCTGCGGCAGCTGCTGCGCATCGTCCAGCAAGGGGACGTCCGCCGATCCCGGGTGGAGGCGAGCGCTCTGGATCGCGCTCGGCGTGAACGGCGCGATGTTCGCCGCCGAGATCGTCGCCGGCGTAGCCGGGGGATCGAAGGCGCTGCAGGCGGACGCACTCGACTTTCTCGGCGACAGCGCCAACTACGCGATCAGTCTCGGAGTGGCCGGCATGGCCCTCGCCTGGCGTGCAAGGGCGGCGCTGCTGAAAGGAGCCACGCTCGCGATCCTCGGCGTGTACGTCCTGGCATCGGCACTGTGGAGTGTCTGGCACGGGGGCACGCCGCAGGCCGGGATCATGGGCGTGGTCGGCGTGATTGCGTTGGTGGCGAACGCGGGCGTCTCGCTGATGCTATATAGCTATCGCACCGGTGACGCGAACATGCGTTCGGTCTGGATCTGCTCGCGCAACGACGCGATCGGCAACGTGGCAGTGGTGCTCGCCGCAGTCGGCGTGTTCGGGACCGGAACCGCCTGGCCAGACCTGATCGTAGCGGGCGTCATGGCCGTTCTCGGCATCAGCGGCGGCGTGCAGATCATCATGCAGGCGCGATCCGAACTCGTCCCGAATGGACGGGGTTACACGGTGCCGGCGGAATGATAGGGAACGGCATGCGCAAGCTCGTGCCCTTCCTGGCGTGCCTGATGCTGGTCCTCACGACGTGGGCCGGCATGGCTCATGCCGCGGAAGCACGCGGCGTCGAGATGAGCCGGACCGAGATGGCCGCGCACGCCCCGGGCGATGGCGACGAAGTTCCTGCGGACGCGGACAAAGGCTACCCGCACCACCACGCGAGCTGCCACGAGCACCACGTGAACACACCGATGATCCGGACGACCATAGGCGCGGCCGTCGCGACATCGGCGATGCCGCTGGCACCGCCCAGTCCCACGTTGAGCGGTCACGTCACGGAAGCAGCCCTCCGACCTCCCCAAGCCTGACGCGTCGATCGGGCGCGCGCCGACGCGCGTCCGGGTCACCATCGTCAGGAGCACTCCATGTATCGCATCATCGCGGCCGTCCTGGCCGCAGGCGCCTGCGCATCGTCGCTGCAGGCCCGGACCGCGACCTCGTCGCCGGTCCTCACGCTCGCCGAAGCGCTCGACCGAGCGGGTGCCTCATCGCCCTTTCAGGATGCGGCTGCGGCCGGCATCCGTGCCGCCGAGGCCCAGCGCCGCGTCGCCGGTCTTCGCCCCAACCCGTCGATCGTCGGCGAGGCTGAGAACGTCGCAGGCACCGGCATCTATCAAGGACTGCGATCGTCGGAGACGACGCTCGGCCTCGCCCTGCCGCTCGAACTCGGCGGCAAGCGCGGAGCGCGCATCGCCGTCGCCGAGGCACAGATCGGACGCGCCGGTCTCCAGTCAGAGATCGTTCGCGCCGACCTGCGGCTGAGAGTCACACAGACCTACAATGCCGCCGCAGCCGCGCAGCGCCGGATGGCAATCGCACAGGATCAGGTCGGTATCGCTGCCGAAGTGCTTCGCGGGGCCCACGTGAGGGTTCAGGCCGGCCGCGCATCGCCGCTCGAGGAGCAGCGCGCCGACGTCGCGCGCATTGCAGCTGAAGGTGCGCTTGAACGGGCACGCCGCTCGGCAGAAGCGGCCTCCGGCAATCTTGCCCGGCTGCTCGACATGCCGGTGGGCCAGCTCGATCGCAGCTGGTTCGACGCGGTCCCTTCGACTGGCGCGATGCGACCGATCGCGACCTCTGGAACCCTCACGGTCGCAGCGGCGCGCGCCGACCTCGACACGGCGACCGCGCAAGTGCGTCTGGCGCGCAGCCAGAGGGTGCCCGACCTCACGGTCAGCGCAAGCGCACGGCGTCTGGAGCAGACCAACGACGTCGCCGCAGTATTCGGCATCTCCATCCCCCTCAACGTCTTCAACAACGGGCGCGCGAACATGGCCGTAGCCGAGGCGCAACGCGAGCAGTCGGATGCTCTGCGACGGGTCGCGATGCTCGACGCCGACCAGGACGTGGCGACGGCTCTAGCCGATGCTGACAACGCCGCGACCACTGCGCGCAACGCCACCGGACCGGCGCTCGCCGCCGCCACCGAGGCGGCACGGATCGCCCGGATCGGCTACCGCGAAGGCAAGTTCGGGCAACTCGATCTACTCGATGCCGAACGCACGCTGCTCGAAACCCGGACGGCCGCGATCGACGCGCTGGCCGCCCACCACGATGCGCAGGCACGCCTGGAACGGCTGACCGCCGCCGCACCGCTCCCCAAGGACGATCAACGATGAAACGCATACTGAAGGTCGCCATGCCGGCCGTCCTTGCTCTCGCCATCGCCGGCTGCGGCCGCTCGGAGGCACCGGCCGACAATGCCGGCGAGGCCAACGAGAGCAAGGAGGCCGCCACCGGCGATCCAACGACCGCCAAGCTCACCGCCCAGCAGATCGCCGATGCGGGCATCGAGGTCACCCGTCCAACCGTCGGCGGCGTCGCCGGCGCCATCGAGCTTCCCGCCACCATCGAGGGTGATCCTCAGGGCGTGCAGGTGGTCTCGGCTGCCATCGGGGGACGCCTCGTCTCGCTCACGCGCAATCTCGGCCAGCCGGTCCGGCGAGGCGATACGCTCGCCATGATCGAAAGCCGTGAAGCCGCAAGCCTGAACGCGGAGGTGGAAGCCGCCCGCGCTCGCTCCGCGCTGGCCCAATCGAACCTGCGCCGCGAGCAACGCCTGTACGCCGAGCGCGTCTCGCCCGAACAGGACCTCGTCGCGGCGCGGACCGCCGCGACGGAGGCGAACATCGCGCTGCGTCTCGCCCGTCAACAGCTTTCGGCAACCGGCGGCGGCGGCGGCGCCCTCAACCGCATTACGGTCCGCTCGCCCATCGCCGGTCAGGTGATCGCCCGGTCAGCAACACTCGGCCAGCAGATCGCTGCGGACGCCGAGATCTTCCGGGTCGCGAACCTTGCGAAGGTGTCGGTGACGATGTCGCTGGTTCCGGCGGATGCCGGCCGCGTCAGGCCTGGCGCACGCGTCGAGGTGACGTCGGCGGGGCGTCGACAGGAGGGTCGCGTGACCTTCGTTTCCCCGATCCTGGACGAAACTACCCGTCTCGTGCCGGTGATCGCCACCATCGACAACGCCGGCGGCACATGGCGGGTCGGCGAGAACGTCGGCGTTTCGGTGCTGCTGCCCGCCACCGGCGATCGCAGCGTCGCCGTGCCATCGGCCGCCGTTCAGATGATCGGCGACAAGCCGCATGTCTTCGTCCGCACGCCGTCGGGCTTCAAGGCTACACCCGTGACGCTCGGCCGGACAAACGGCGGTTCGGTCAGCGTCACCGCAGGCCTGACCGGTGAGGAGCGCATCGCATCCACCAACTCGTTCACGCTCAAGGCCGAACTCGGCAAGGGCGAAGCGAAGGACGAGGACTAGGCCATGCTCGCCCGCATCGTAACCTTCGCCGTCGAGAAGCGATGGCTCGTCCTGCTGCTGACGATCGCCGCGGCACTCGCCGGGGTGTTCGCAATCCAACGGCTGCCGATCGACGCCGTGCCCGACATCACCAACAACCAGGTGCAGATCAACGTCGTCGCGCCTGCGCTCTCGCCCGACCAGATCGAGAAGCAGGTCGCCTTCACCGTGGAGACCGCGCTCGCCGGCATCCCTGGCCTCGAATACACGCGTTCACTCAGCCGGAACGGCTTCGCTCAGATCACCGCCGTCTTCGACGAGAAGACCGACATATACTTCGCGAGGGCTCAGGTCGCTGAACGGCTTCGCACGGCGGAGGAAAGCCTGCCCGAGGACGTGAACCCGGAGATGGGGCCGATCGCCACCGGACTCGGCGACATCTTCATGTGGACGGTCGAATACCGCGAGCTTGACCAGGTCAACCACCGCAACGGTGAGCCCGGCCTGCAGAAGGACGGCAGCTACATCACCCCGGAGGGCGACCATCTCGTAGATGCCGCCGACAAGGCGACCTACCTTCGCACCGTTCAGGACTGGATCGTCACGCCGCAGCTGAAGAGCAGCGCAGGCCTCGCGGGCGTCGACAGCCTCGGCGGCTACACCAAGCAGTATCTGGTCGTCCCCGACATCCAGCGCATGGCGGCGATGAAGATCACGCTGCAGGATCTCGCCACCGCGTTGGAGCGCAACAACACGAGCGCCGGTGCTGGCGTCGTCAACCGCAACGGCGAAGGGCTTGCCGTTCGGGCGGATGGCCGCGTGCGCAACGCCGACGAACTGGCGCGGACGGTGGTGGCCACGCGCGAGAGCGTGCCGATCCTGCTCAGCCAGATCGCCACGGTCCGCACCGGACAGGCGCTGCGCATGGGCTCGGCATCCGAGAACGGCCACGAGGTCGTCGTCGGCACCGCGGTCATGCGGATCGGTGAGAACAGCCGCACCGTGTCCACAGGCGTCGGCGAACGGCTGAAGGAAATTGGCCGCGCGCTGCCGGTCGACGTAGTGGTCAAGCCGGTGCTCAACCGCACCGAGCTAGTCAACTCCACCATCGCCACCGTCGCCCGCAATCTCGCGGAAGGCGCTCTGCTCGTGATCATCGTGCTGTTCGCGCTGCTCGGCAACTTCCGCGCGGCGCTGATAGCGGCGCTCGTGATCCCGATCACGATGCTGCTGACCAGCGTAGGCATGTTGCGTGCCGGTGTCTCGGCCAACCTGATGAGCCTCGGCGCACTCGACTTCGGCCTGATCGTCGATGGTGCCGTAATCATCGTCGAGAACGCATTGCGGCGGCTCGGCGATGCCCAGCACGGCCGCACCGAACCGCTGCCGATCCGGCAACGCCTCGATATGGTCGCGGCATCGACGCGCGAGATGATCCGCCCGTCCGTCTACGGCCAGGCGATCATCATCCTAGTCTATGCGCCACTGCTCACCTTCACCGGTGTCGAGGGCAAGATGTTCGAGCCGATGGCGCTGACCGTCATCATCGCGCTGGTGTTCGCCTTCATCCTGTCGATGACGTTCGTGCCCGCCGCGATCGCCATTTGGCTGAGCCGATCCGTCGACGAGAAGGAGAGCCGGATCATCGGCTGGCTCCGTCGCCGCTACGAACCAGGTCTCGGAAAGGCGATGAGGCGGCCGAGCGTCACGCTAGGCGTCGCGGTCGGTGCACTGGCACTTGCCGGCATCGCGTTCACGACGCTGGGGCAGGAGTTCCTGCCGCAGCTCGACGAGGGCAACATCCTCGTCCAGGCCGTCCGCATTCCCGGGACCTCTGTCGACCAGAGCCAGGCGATGCAGTTCCAGGTCGAGAAGATGCTCGCCCGGCAGCCTGAGGTGCGCTTCGCCTTCTCGCGCACGGGGACGTCGGAAATCGCGTCCGACCCGATGCCGCCCAACGCTACCGACACCTTCGTCATCCTGAAGCCGCGTGCCGAGTGGCCCGACCCTGGCCTGAGCAAGGAGGAATTGGTGGAGCGGATGGAAAAGAGGCTCTCGACGCTGCCCGGCAACGCCTACGAGATCACTCAGCCGATCCAGATGCGCTTCAACGAGCTGATCGCGGGCGTCCGGGGCGACATCGCCGTGAAGGTGTTCGGTGACGACTTCGGCGGCATGAACGCCGCCGCCGGCCGCATTGCCGACATCCTGCGCAACACCCGCGGTGCCGTCGACGTACGGGTCGAGCAGACCGAAGGGCTGCCGATGCTCGACATCCGCCCGAACCGCATGGCGATGTCGCGGATCGGCGTCACCGCCGGTGACGTGCAGGACACGGTCGCGGCGGCTATCGGCGGTCGCCAGGCCGGTGTCATCTTCGAGGGCGATCGCCGCTTCCCCGTGGTCATCCGCCTGTCGGAGGCATCGCGGTCGGACCTGACCGAGGTGGCTCAGGTGCCGGTACCGACCTCCGCCGGCGGCTTCGTGCCGCTGTCCACCGTCGCCGACATCGCGGTCGTCGACGGACCGAACCAGATCAGCCGCGAGAACGGCAAGCGCCGCGTCGTCGTGCAGGCGAACGTCCGCGATCGCGACGTCGCCGGCGTGGTGGCGGACGCCCGTGCCGCGATCGACGCGAAGGTGAAGATGCCCCCGGGCACGTATGTCGAATGGGGCGGGCAGTTCGAGAACCTCGCCTCGGCACGCGACCGGCTGTTGCTTGTCGTTCCCGTCTGCTTCGCGGTCATCATGCTGCTGCTGTACGGGGCGCTTGGCTCAGTGCGCGATGCGGTGATCGTCTTCACCGGCGTTCCGCTGGCGCTGGTCGGTGGCGTGCTGGCGCTGACGCTGCGGGGAATGCCGTTCTCGGTCTCGGCGGCCGTCGGCTTCATCGCGCTCTCCGGCATAGCCGTCCTCAACGGCCTCGTCATGGTGTCGTCCATCCACGACCTGATGGCGCGCGGCATGGACCGGGTGCAAGCCGCCCATGATGGGGCACTCGCCCGTCTGCGACCGGTCGCCATGACCGCGCTAGTCGCCAGCCTCGGCTTCGTGCCGATGGCGCTCGGCCACGGTGCGGGCGCGGAGGTGCAGAAGCCGCTGGCAACGGTCGTCATCGGCGGGTTGATTTCGGCGACGCTGCTGACCCTGTTCGTCCTGCCGACGCTCTACGCCCGCTTCGGTGGGTGGCGGCGCGCCGACACGATACCCGCAACCACATACGAGGAGGCGCATCATGGCGCATGACCACGGCCAAGCCGGACACTCGCACGATCACACGGCAGGAGCCAACGCCAAGATGCTCGGCTGGGCACTCGCCCTGACCTCCACCTATCTCGTGGCGGAGGTGATCGGCGGCATCGTCTTCAACAGCCTCGCCCTTCTTTCCGACGCCGCCCACATGATGACCGACGTCGCGGCGCTGGTGATCGCGTTGCTGGCGATCAGACTGGGACGCAAGGCGCCGGACGAGAAGCGGACGTTCGGCTACCGACGCTTCGAGATCCTCGCTGCCGCCTTCAACGCGGTGCTGCTGTTCGGCATCGCGATCTACGTATTCGTGGAGGCGATCCGGCGGTTCACCGAACCACAGGAGATCCAGTCCTGGGGCATGATGATCGTCGCGGCGATCGGTCTGGTCGTGAACCTCATATCAATGCGGCTGCTGACCGCCGGCAAAGATGCGAGCTTCAACGTGAAGGGCGCGTATCTCGAAGTCTGGGCCGATATGATCGGCTCGATCGGAGTCATCGCAGGCGCCGCGGCGATCCACTTCACAGGCTGGGCCTGGATCGATCCCCTGGTTGCGGTGGCGATCGGCCTCTGGGTGCTGCCGCGCACCTGGATCCTACTTCGCGATACCACCAACGTGCTGCTCGAGGGCGTTCCATCCAGTCTGCGGCTGACCGAGGTTCGCTCCGCCATCGCGGCGGTGCCGGGAGTGGCCGGGCTCCACGACCTACACATCTGGTCGATGTCGAACGACGACGTCAGCTGCACGGTACACGTGACGCTGGGACAGGGCTGCGATCCGGATCCCGTTCGCCTCGGCGTGACGGCCATGCTGGACCAGCGCTTCGACATCTCGCACGTCACTGTGCAGACCGAGGCGCCGGGCGAACCCTGCGGAGACGGGCATGAGGTCCATGTCTGAAGACGCGCCGCCGGGACGAAGGCCGCCCCGACGTTGGTCGGACGAGGATGACGACGATCTACGCCGGCGCATCGCCGCCCGTCAGGAGATCAGTGACATCGCGCGGGGGCTGAATCGTACGGTAGACGGCATCCGCGGCCGAGCGGCGTCGCTTCGTCTGAGACTGCCGGGACGGAACAGGCCTTGGCGTATTAACGGCGGTACCGTCCCGGACGCTCAGGGCTGAGCGGCGGAGGCACCAGCCTCCGCCGGCAGCATCACTTGGATGGCATCTTCATGCCCGACATGTCGTGGCCGGCATTGTCGCCACCCTTCATGTCCTTGCAGCAGTCGCCCTTGCCGTCCTTGCAGCAGTCCGCGCCGTCTTTGCAGCACGTCTTGTCGGCGCAGCAGTCGGCTGCCGCGAACGCGGTTGCAGGGACGAGTGCGAGCGCGATGGCCGCACCGATGAACTTGATCGTCTTCATATAGGCATTCCTTGAATTACGTGATCGTCGATGTCGTCAATCGATCACGCGGTTCGCGGAGGAGGCGGAGACGGAGCGCCGGACAAACCTTCCAGCTGAGCATACGACGCCGGCACGGGTCGGGCTGATCGAGACATCGGTTCGGCGACGATGGATTGGCGATCCACCTCGATTGCCAGGCACGCGCCAGCACAAGCGCCGATGGTCGCCTTCCCTTCGGTTCGACGGACCGGCACCGGTCGGTCGCAGTCGGACATGGTAACGTGTCCGGAGGCCGGCGTCGCTGCCATGGCCATCGACTCGCACAGCGGGCCCATGCGTACCAAAATCATCATGGCGAGCATGAGGAGCGCCGATGCGCGGATGATGCGACGCAGCGTCATGCCCCTCTAATAGTACGGTTTCCTGAACGCGACCAGTACGATCAGTCCGCTCGGACAAGCGGCACTTCGTCGATGCGCGTCGTCCATGCCGGGGATCGGTTCTCCGCCCGCATCTTCCAGTCGCGCCTGAACCCCTGCGCCGCCGGCACGGCGGTGAACTTGCCGAACTTCCCGTTCACCTCGTCGAGCGCCGTCATCAGCCGATCGCGTCGGTCCGTATCGCCTTCGAACAAGGTCCGCGGTCGTAGCTCTGCAGCGATCAGGTCGTCGAGCATGATGCCCGCCTTGGTGTAGGCGTAGCCGTCACGCCAAGCCGCCTCGACGCCTCGCCGGGCGGCCGCCAGCAGCTCGAGCGAGTCCGCCGTCATAGGGTGGAGCGCCATACGCCTGGCACCCTGATACTGACCGGCCCCGGTCTTGAAACGATTGGTATGGAAGAAGACGGTCAACTGACCGGCGACCAGACCATGCTGACGCAGCTTCTCTCCTGCCCGCATGGCATACTGGGCGACGGCGCCCATCAGCGTCTCGATGTCGTGCACGGGCGTCCCGAAGCTCCGCGTCACCGCCATGCCCTTGCGCTGCGGCTCGATCATCTCGACAGCGCTGGCCGGAACGCCCTGCAGTTCGGCGACGAGGCGTTCCAGCACGACGGTGCCGAGGCTACGAGCCTGCTTCATCTGCATGTCCCGGATCTGGCCGGCGGTAGTGACCCCGAGCTCGGCGAGCTTCGTCGCCGTCGCACGGCCGACGCCCCAGACGTCAGCAGCCGGAAAACGATCGAGAACCCACGACCGCAGCACGGGATCGCGCAGATCGGCGACGCCGTCGAACAGGGGGTTCTTCTTCGCTGCTGCGTTCGCGAGCTTGGCCAGCGTCTTGGTTGGCGCAATGCCCACGCACGTCGGGATCGTAGTCCAGCGCTGTACCTGGTCGCGCATGGCGTTCGCATGCTCGACGAGATTGCGGCCGGCGAACGGTTCGAGATCAAGGAATGTCTCGTCGATCGAGTAGATTTCAACCTCGCTGGCGAAATCCTCGACGGCCGCCACGACCCGGCGCTGCATGTCGCCATACAACGTGTAGTTCGACGACCGTACGACCACGCCGTGCTTCGTCAGACGGTCGCGGATGAGGTGGATGGGGTCCCCCATCTTCACGCCCAAGGCCTTCGCTTCGCTGGATCGCGCGATCGCGCAGCCGTCGTTGTTGCTCGCGACGACGACCGGTACGCCCGTCAGACTGGCGTCGAAGGCACGCTCGCAACTGACGTAATAGTTGTTGCAGTCGATGAGCGCGATCGTGCTCACCTGCGGTATCGCCTGGCCAACGCCACGACGACGCCCCAGATCTCGACCGTCTCGTCGACGATGATCCGATCGTAGCCCTCCGCCTCTGGAACCAGCCATAGACGACCGGCCGTTCGCCGGAGCCGCTTCATCGTCCGGCTGCCGTCGACAAGCGCTACCACGATGTCGCCGGGCCGCGCCTCAACTGCACGGCTGACTACGACGAGGTCACCATCGGATATGCCAGCATCCACCATGGAATGGCCTGCTACACGCATCACATAGCTCGCCGCAGGATGATCGATTAGCCATGCTGCGAGATCAATCGGCTCATCCATGTCGTCCTGCGCAGGCGACGGAAAACCAGCGGGCGTCGTCTCGACGAGCATCCGCGCCTCGGTGGGCACCAGTTCGAACGGCACTTCGTAGAGCGTCAGCATCATCGTTCTCGCCAAGGTCATGCCACGTTGTAGGACGAAGAGAACAGTTAGGGAACAGATCATGATGCGGCTTGTCATGGCTGGGTCGCTCGCTACCCTCATCGCGATCGTCAGGACCAAACCTGAGGCACGCCGGGAGATTTGAATTTGAAGCTCTTTCGGGATGCCCGCACACTGAAGGGAAAATCTATCAGCTCGCTGAAGACCGCGATGACGGCCTTCAACAGCTACGACGACGAAGGGCGCGTTACGATGGTGCTGATGCACCTTCAGCATGCATGTGAGATGCTGCTAAAGGCGGTACTCGTTCAGCGGAAGGTGAAGGTATTCGACCGCGAAAGCGGCATGTCGATCAGCTTTGACCGATGCGTCAGGCTCTGTTCGTCCGACCACGGACTCCTCTCGAATGAGGCCGGCATCATGCGGACGGTCGACAGTTTGCGGAACGCCGCACAGCACTGGTTCCTATTCCATTCGGAGGATCTGCTGTACCTCCACACCCGTGCGCTGATCACCGCCTTCGATGCCTACCTGAAGCGAGCCTTCGAGACGGATCTCTACTCCCATATTCCGCCGCGCGTCCTTCCCGTCTCGACCAAGCCGCCTGGGGATTTCGACTTCCTGATCGATCGGGAATACCAGCTCATCGGCGAACTGTTGGAGCCCGGCCGGCGGAAACGCGACGAAGGACGGGGTCGTATTCGCTCAATGCTGGCAATGGAAGCGATGGTCGCTGATCATGTGGAAGTGTCGGAACGTGACATCGACCGAATTGAAAAAGCGGTGCGAGCAAAGCAGGCGATCGCAGACGTTTTCCCGCGTTTAACGACGATTGGGACGAGCACGGAAGGTGAAGGCACGACCTTCGCGGTTAAATTCTCGAAGGAGGAAGGTGCGCCGGTGCGCTTCGTCGGCGGCGACGATCCTGCGGCCGCGGCCGCGATACGCGAGGTGGACTTGCAAAAGCGCTTCCATCTACGCCCAAAAAGCCTGGCCGACCGACTGGGTATCAGTACGACCAAGGCCAAGGCCATGCGGGATCTGCTTGGGATCGACGATGATCCCACGTGCCATCATGTTTTCGAGTTCGACGGCACCCGGGTGCCGAGCTATTCCGACAACGCGGTGCGTCGCATGCGAGAGGCTATCGACGTCGGGCGCATGAACGAGGCCTGGGCTGCGAGAATTGTTGCGAGACGCGGCGGTTGACGGTCATACTGCTGTCTGCGGCGATGTTACATGAGGCAGACGAATAACTTCGCCTCCATGCTGCCCCGCCGCGGACGGCGATTGGTCAGCTTCTTGATCAAGTGCACCTGAACCAGTTTTTCGCTGCCTTGCCGGACCAGATAATTGTCCTTCGGCGACTACTGGCTGATCCACCTTTCGCGTTATCATCCAGCGCGAGGAGATGGGCAAGATTCACTGGGACTTGAGAACACGTTCGAGCACTTCGGTTGCGCCGGCTTCAATTCGCTCGGCTTCGTGCCCGGCACCGACGTAAGGGACGGCATTCTCGACTTCGGCTTCGGTGATGACGCACGTAGCCGCTGACAAGTTTTTCCAGACCATAGCGGGTGTTATGTTTTCGCTTGCGGAGCAGACCCGATGGATCAGGACGTCACTCAGGGTCTAGATCAAAATCTTGACGTCCTATAAGTACTTAGGGGCCAATCCTCCTAGAATTTGCACGACGGGCCTTCCGCGGCGCTCGCTGCTCCGCAGGCAGCAACGTGATCGGCATCGCGATTAGGTGATCCGTCACGACGGGTATTTGATCGACAGCCTCCTTCAAACGGATGAGCCGAGCCTGTTTCGAGTATCGACCGGCAGTCTCCCCCGGGATGGCGTGCCCGACAAGATCCGCCCGATCCTCGAGGAACACATGCTGGTCCTTGAGTTCCGTCGTGACCATGTGTCGAAACGAATGTAGCGCCTGCCCCTTCTCGACGAAGGGCAGCCGAGCGGCGATCTTCTCCCACCAGTTCTTGTAGAAGACGTCGCCATAGCCCTGCTTGCCGCTTTCGGTACGCAGCTCGGGAAATAACTGCATCTCACCGGCAGCGCGCAGGGCCTGTACGTAATCAGGTAGACCTAGCCGGACCAGTTCGCCGGCCATCGGCACGTCACGCTTTGACGCCCTCGTCTTGATCCGGCCCCCGCCGCCCTCGTGCACCTTGAAATGCCATATGCCATGCTCGATCAGCACGTCGGCCAGCCCCAGCTGGCATATCTCCTCGCGGCGGAGACCGGTGTACCATGCGATGAGAACGACCCAGTATCCTGCGTCATGCCAGATCTGAGAGCCCTCGCTCAGACGTCTGGAAAGCGACAGCGACCCCGTCCAGATGGGAAGGAGAAACATCTCGCGGCCTTCGTCCTCAGTGTAGGCTTCGCGTTGCTGCCGAGCGTCCCGGTCATCTTCGTAGATCACGTCCTTCCACAGGATTTCCGCCATTGGAGGCACATGTCTCTGAAACCACGCGACCAGATCCTTCAGGAAGAGGAAGTGGCGGTTTGTCGTGCTGACTCCGAGCCCGACGCGTTCGGGGAGCAGCTTCCCCTCCTCGACCTCGCGCGCGGCCTCCAGACAGATTTCCTCCAGCGACAACGGATCATGCCGGGACGATTTGTGGTGGCTTTTTGGGAGACGCGAGAAGTGCGCGTTGAGCCGAAGGACGTCTTCCTGGGTCAGTCGCCATAGAGGTCTGGCGCCGTAGCTCTTTTCCAGAAGGCGCACCGACGTGACGAACTGCGAGCGCGTCTTGTCTGTCCACCGTGCCTTGCGCTGGGCATCACCGAGGATCTTCGGCTGGTCGACGACATACCGCTCCGCGGCCTGTACCGGCGTCATCGATGCCCAAGGCTCCTTCGCCACGGGCTCGGCCGCGACCATCGCCAGCGGCGGCGCCGCCTGACGCGGAACCAGATCGACATTCGCCCATAGCGCCATGGGGTCGCGCATCCGTCGACGAAATTCCATCGCGGCGGCGAGGCCACCCTCGAACATGACCTTGCGTGCGATCGCAACCGCGTCGTCGGCTGGGAGAGCACCCACACGGTCGACTTCCTTCGCAGCCTTCGCGCTCATGTGCTCGCGGTAGTTCGGCTTCATCTCGAACATTCCAAGGATGCTTTCCCGCTGGTCTTCCGTGAGGTCGGCGAAGCGTTCCTCGACATGCGCACGCGAGCCGGCCTTGGGCGGCAGCCCGTGGATGGCGAATTCACGAAGCATCGTTTCATAGATGCCGACCAGACCTTCGATCAGATAGGTCGCATCGTCGGGATCGGTGCGTTGATACTCGACATGGTTTCGGTCGAGCTGGTCCCGCATCTCGGACATGGCCTTGCGGAAGATGTCGGCCTTCTGATCGATCGTCAGCGTTGCCGTTCGTCCACCGTCGTTCAGCGTCATTCTCAGCGTCTCGCTCTTCGTCGTCATGGCGCACGCCATACGGCGGGCCACCGACTGGTCGGTCGTTCGAAGGCTGATTCGTAACGTTAGAGACTTACCATCCTGAAAACGCAGCGTCCTGCGCCAGTAGTAGACCGCGCCGCGACGCTCGACGTTCTGGATGGCCGGCATGGCATACTCCACAGGGAGTCGTCACACCCACCGGCCCAATCCGGCAGATTTGAGAATTTATCTTGAGCCATCAAGGCCTTGGCGATGATGGCTGGGGCGGCAGGGTTCGAACCTGCGCATGGCGGCATCAAAAGCCGCTGCCTTACCACTTGGCGACGCCCCAACAGAGGCGGCCTTATAGCGGGGCAGCGGCGTGTGAAAAGCCCTTGCGGACGTCAATCCGCGAGATGGTGCAGCCAGTTGTTCTCGTCGGGCGCAGTGCCGCGCTGGATCGAGACGAGCGCGTCGCGCATCCGCATCGTCAGTGCGCCCGGAGCACCGTCGCCGATCGTGAAGCGGCCCTCGGGGCTCGCGACCGTGCCGATCGGCGTTACGACCGCCGCAGTACCGCAGGCGAATGCTTCGACCAAGCGACCGCTCGCCGCGTCTGCGCGCCACTGGTCGATCGTGTAGCCTTCCTCGCGGACCGTAATGCCGTTCGCGCGGGCGAGCGTCAGGATCGAGTCGCGGGTGATGCCGGGCAGGATCGTGCCGGTGAGGGCAGGGGTCGCCATGCTGCCGTCGTCGAACACGAAGAAGATGTTCATGCCGCCGAGTTCCTCGACCCAGCGCCGCTCGGCGGCATCGAGGAAGACCACCTGGTCGCAACCGTTGCGGATCGCCTCGGACTGCGCGAGCAGGCTGGCGGCGTAGTTGCCGCCGCACTTGGCAGCACCAGTGCCGCCCTGAGCAGCGCGCGTGTATTGCTGGCTCACCCAGATCGACACGGTGGGGGCGCCGCCCTTGAAATAGGCGCCGACCGACGAGGCGAGCACCATGTAGAGATACTCGGCCGACGGCTTCACGCCGAGGAACACTTCGCTCGCGAACATGAACGGCCGCAGGTACAGCGCGCCGCCGTCGCTCTCCGGGATCCAGTTCGCGTCGGTCTTCACGAGGCGCTCGACCGATTCGAGGAACAGCTCGGTCGGCAGTTCGGGCATCGCGAGGCGCCGTGCCGAATCCTGGAAACGGCGCGCATTCGCCTCGGGGCGGAACAGCGCGGTGCCCCCATCGGCGAGTCGATACGCCTTCATCCCCTCGAAGATCTCCTGCGCGTAATGCAGCACCGACGACGCCGGATCGATCGTCAGCGGCGCGCGTGCGGTGATCCGCGCGTCATGCCAGCCCTCGGTCTCGCTGTAGCGGATCATCGCCATGTGATCGGTGAAGACCCGCCCGAATCCGGGATCGATCAGCCGCTTCGCCCGCTCGTTCGCCTCGACCGGAGTCGCGTTCGGCTCATGGCGGAAGGCGGAAGACGGCGTAAAAGCTGGAACGGACATCGAAAATCTCTCTCGTTGCGGGTTGCCGACGACTACGGGCGATGTCTAAACCGGTCAACATGTCTGCCACAGCTTCGTCCGCCTCACCCCTGTTCCTTCGCGAACCCGAACTCCGCCGCGGCATGGAGCTGCTGTACTTCGGCTATAGCCACCTGACCCGGTCGATCGACCAGGGTCTTGCCGAGGAGGGGCTAGGGCGGGCACACCACCGCGCACTGTATTTCATCGCGCGAAAGCCCGACATGACGGTGAGCGAGCTGTTGTCGCTGCTGGCGATCACCAAGCAATCGCTGGGGCGGGTGCTGAACGAACTCGCCGACCGAAAGCTGGTCGAGACGCGGCCGGGCGAGCGTGACCGACGGCAGCGGTTGCTCCGGCTTACGGTCGAGGGCTCGAAGATGGAGCGCGAATTGTTCGAGGCCGCGCGGATCCGGATGGCCGAGGCGTATGCGAGTGCCGGGCAAAGCGCGGTATCGGGGTTCTGGGCGGTGCTCGAAGGACTGGTGCCGGAGGCGGACCGTTCGCAGGTGTTCGGCCTGCGCGGCTAGTCGGCTCACGCGGGACGATTTGGCGTTGACGTCGGCGCAAGGACTGTGGCACTCGGCCGGTCATCGAGAGCCGGTGCAAGACCCGGACCGACAGGCGTAGATCGCCGTTCGCGGGTGTAGCTCAATGGTAGAGCTTTTGCTTCCCAAGCAAGTGACGAGGGTTCGATTCCCTTCACCCGCTCCACGTTTTCGCTGAAATTATGAACGTCGCCGTTCCGCGGCCGCCGATGGCCACCGTTCTACATCGGCTCCGCAAGTTGCGTACGGTTCCTGCCGCCGGACTTCGCTGCGTAGAGCATCGTGTCGGCACGTTCGAGCCAAGCGGTAAGCGTGCTGAAGGATGCGGACAGTTCAGCCACGCCGAAGCTCGCGGTTACGTGGATCGTACCGCCGCCATGGAGCGTCATCGGATGTTCGGCGATGGTATTCCGAAGTCGCTCCGCGACGACGAGAGCTGCCGCGCCGCTGGTTTCCGGCATCAGAAGGGCAAATTCCTCGCCGCCGAGACGACCGAACAGGTCGCAAGGGCGTAACGTGGTTTCGGCAAGGCTGGCGATCTGCTTCAGGACCTGATCGCCGATCGAGTGGCCGTAAGTATCGTTCACCCGCTTGAAATGGTCGACGTCGATCATGATCAGCGAACTTGCCCGCCCGTAGCGAAGCGTACGCTCCATTTCCCGTTGCGCCTGATCCACGAAGCCACGTCGGGTCAGCGCGCCAGTCAGATGATCGACCTGTGCGATCAGCCGCAGTTCGAGTTCGTCGCAAACGATGTTGGCGAAATTACTGAGGATGGCGATGTCCGCAGGGCTGAACCGTCTCGGCCGGGTATCCATCGCGCACAGCGCCCCGACATTATATCCTTCGGGCGTGCGCAGGGGGATGCCCGCGTAGCTGCGCACATAGGGCGGGCCCACGACTAGCGGACTATCGGCGAACCTCGGGTCGGCCAGCGCGTTTTCGATGATCAACGGGTCGCGCTGCTGGATGGTATGCGTGCAGAAAGATACCGCGCGGGGCGTTTCGCTCTGCTCCATGCCGCGCCGCGCCTTGAACCATTGCCGATCACGATCGACGAGCGTGACGGTCGCTACGGGTACCGCGAGCACGGTGCGGACGAGCGTGACGATCTTTTCGAACGGCTCTTCGACCGCGGTGTCGAGCACGTCGAGGCGACGCAAGGCTGCAACCCGGCCATCGTCGTCGTCGAGCAGCAGGGCGTTATCCATGATCCGGCGCCTTCATCATCGCGCGGATTGCTACGGTGAGATCGTCGGCATAGCTGTCGACCAGAGTGCGGATGCTCGCATCGACGACGTCCTCGCCGAGTCCCACCGCCCGCAGGCTGACGATCAGTTCGGCAAGATGCGTCTGGTGACGCTGTACGCTGGCCAACAACTCCGCGGGGATCTCAAGCGGTTCTGCCATGCTGGGAGTAGGCTGAAGTTGATCGATGCGCACTTTCGGCCCCTCATGGTGGTCCCGAGTCTTTACAACCGAACGGTTAACAGAGCTCAAACGAGGGAGTGCGGCACTATGGCAGAACGAAGAGGTTGAGCGGTACCGCATCGATGCGAACGATGACGCGTGCCTTGCGCCACTCGCCAGTACTGGCTCGCGTAAACGACGTGGCGGACCGTCAGGCGGACGTCACGGTCGGCGCATACCAGCCGAGCGCTTGCGAAATCTGCGTTGCGGTGCGCTTCAGCGCGACCAGTGCTTCGTCCGCGGAGATATGCGGAGTCTCGTCGATGACCTCGAGGAACGGGATGGTCAGCGCGGCAACGACGTGGCCGTCAAAGCCGAAGATCGGGCAGCTTATGTCGGAAACGCCGCCCATCCGCGCGCTGCGGATCGATTCATAGCCGCGTTCGCGGATTGCGGCGAAGGCGGCATCGAGCGCGTCGCGGGCCGCCGGGTCCATCGTTTGGTCGAGTATCGCGGATCGGGCCTCGTCGGCCATGAAGGCGAGCAGGACGTGCCCCGAGCAGTTTGTCGCCAAGGCTATGCTGGTGCCGAGACGGACGGCGAAACCGGTCGGGCCGGGGCTTTCCTGTCGAAGGATGATCAGCCCGGACGTGCCGTTGACGACGACGAGATGGCAGGATTGCATCGCGGTCGCCGCCAAGGTCTGCATCAGCGGCGCGGCGACGTGCGTCAGTTCCTGCGCAGGGGTCGCTCGGTGCGCCGTTTCGAGGAGCTTGTAGGTCACGCGGTAGCGATCGCTGCCGGGATCCTTGTGTAGCCAGCCGCGCCGGTCGAGCACGACGATCACGCGGAAAAGTTCGCTGATCGACCGCGACAGGCGGGTGGCGATTTCGCTGACCGTCAGGCCGTTCGGTTCGCGCGCGAGCAGTTCGATGATGTCGATCGCCTTTTCCAGCGCGGGTGCGGAATAGACGCGCGGATTTGCGCTGTTGGTGTCTGGCGGAGGCGGCGGCGAGGGTAGCGGCATGGTCGAAGCTATCGTGATTGCAGGCGCGATCCTTATGCCGCAAGCGCGCAGTGTCGAAACAACAATCCTTCATATCTGAAAGTTGCTGGCGGAGGTGTTGGCTTGCTAGGGGACATTGCACGCCGCGATTCCGGGATCGATGCGCATAATATGGGAGATGCCGCATGACGATCGCCTCGACGCTCGATTTCCGCGAAGCCGCGCGTAAGCGACTGCCGCGGTTCCTGTTCGAGTATGCCGATGGCGGCTCCTATGCGGAGGCGACGCTCGCGCGTAACGTCAGCGATCTGTCGGGGATCGCGCTGCGCCAGCGAGTGTTGCGCGATGTTTCGGATCTCGATCTGTCGACGACGCTGTTCGGCCAGCATCAGGCGTTGCCGGTCGGGCTCGGGCCGGTCGGCATCGCGGGGATGTACCATCGGCGCGGCGAGACGCAGGCGGCGCGGGCTGCGCATGCCGCGGGCGTGCCGTTCTGCCTGTCGACGGTGTCGCTCTGTTCGCTTGGCGAGGTGGTGAAGGCGGCGCCGACCGGGCCGACCTGGTTCCAGCTCTACGTCATTCGCGACCGCGCGTTCATGCGTGATTTGCTCGCCACGGCGAAGGCGGAAGGTGCGAAGGCGCTGGTGTTCACGGTCGACATGCCGGTGCCGGGTGCGCGCTACCGCGATCAGCATTCGGGAATGTCGGGGCCGCGCGCGCCGCTGCGCCGGATGTTGCAGGCGATGGGGCGGCCCGGCTGGGCGTGGGACGTGGGCTTGCACGGGCGGCCGCACCAACTCGGCAACCTCGAGCCGGTGCTGGGCAAGGCGAGTGGGCTGAATGATTACATGGGCTGGCTTGGCAACAACTTTGATCCGTCGATCGCGTGGAAGGACCTCGAATGGATCCGCGAAGGCTGGGACGGGCCGCTGATCATCAAGGGCATCCTTGACCCCGACGACGCGCGCGAGGCGGCGGCGATCGGTGCGGACGGGATCGTCGTGTCGAACCATGGCGGGCGGCAGCTCGATGGCGTGCTGTCGAGCGCGGCGGCGCTGCCGGCGATCGCGGAGGCGGTGAAGGGGCAGCTTACCGTGCTGGCGGATTCGGGCGTGCGGTCGGGGCTGGACGTGGTGCGGATGCTGGCGTTGGGGGCGGATGGCGTGTTGCTGGGGCGGGCGTGGCTGTATGCGCTGGCGGCGCGGGGGGAAGCTGGCGTGACCCAGTTGCTGACGCTGATCGAGCGGGAGATGCGCGTGGCCATGGCGCTGACGGGGGTGCGGTCGATTGCCGAGATCGATCGGGGTATTCTGGTTTAGGTTTCACGCACCTTTCCTCCCGAAGGAAGCATGTTTCCCCGCGAAGGCGGGGACCCAGACTGGGCTCCCGCCTTCGCGGGAGAACAAGGAAGTGGGTGGCGCGCCAGGTTGCTCAGTGGATCGTCGGCTGAAGCTCTTCACCCGACAGCGTCCGCCCGGCCTTCACCGCGAACGCCAGCACCACCAGGAAGCACACCGCCGGCACGAGCATCGCGGTGTCGATCCCGGCGAGGTCGGAGATATGCCCCATCAGCCCGGTCAGCACCGCGCCGCCGATGATCGCCATGATGATCAGCGAGGCGCCCGCGCGACGGAGCGGGCCGAGCCCGTCCATGCCGAGCGCGAAGATCGTTGGGAACTGGATCGACATGAACAGGCTGGCGAGGACCAGCGCGTATAGTCCGATCTGTCCGCCGACTAGACCTGCAACGGCGGCGAGCACGGCGCTTACCAGCGCGAAGATCGCGAGCAGGCGAGGGGGCGCGATTTTGCCCATCAGCGCGGTACCGGCGAAGCGGCCGATCCCGAACAGTACGAGGCTCGCGAACAGGTAATCCGCGGCATCGTGCTCGGCCATGCCGGGCACGTTCGCCTGCGCGTAACGGATCGTATAGCTCCAGATGCCGACCTGCGCGCCGACGTAGAAGAATTGCGTCACCGTTGCGAAGATCAGCCGCGGGTGGCGGAACACGTCGACGAACCGCGATGGCGCGCCGACGGTCTCTTCAGCACGGTGCTCTGGAAAGCGGATCACCGCGGCGGCGACCGCGAACAGGAGCACGACGAGGCCGATCACGAGATAGGGCGTCTGCACCGCGACGACTTCGCTGCGATAGAATGCCTCGCGTGCCGCCGGGCTCATCGCCGCGACCGTCGCCTCGTCGTGGACGATCGCCGACAGGATGAAATACTTGCCGATCAGCACGCCGGCGACGGTACCGACCGGGTTCGCCGCCTGCGCCCAGTTCAACCGCTTGGCCGCCGTCGTCGGGTCGCCCAGCTCTGTCATCAGCGGGTTCGCCGACGTTTCGAGGAACGCCAGCCCGCACGCGATCACGAACAGCGCGGCGAGGAAATACAGATACTCCCCGTAATGCGCGGCGGGATAGAAGAGCAGCGCCCCCGCCGCATACAGCACCAGCCCGGTGACGATCGCGGTCTTGTAGCCCTTCGCCCGCGTCACCAGCGCCGCCGGCATTGCGAGCAGGAAATAGCCCATGTAGAAGGCCTGCTGGACGAAGCTCGTCTGGAAGTCGGTGAGCGTGAACGCCTTCTTGAACTGCGCGATCAGGATGTCGTTGAGGTTGTTCGCCATCCCCCAGAGGAAGAACAGCGCGACCGTCAGCACGATCGCCGGCACATATTTCCTGTCGGCGGTCGTTCCGCTCATGATCCACTCCTGATTATGTTCTTGTTCGTCAGTCTATCGCGCGGTCGAGATGGGTATAGCCGCCATCGACGTAGAGCCATTGTCCGGTGGTGTGGCTCGCCCGGTCGGACAGCAGGAAGACCACTGTGTCGGCGATCTCGCGATCCTCTGTCATGCGGTGGCCTAGAGGGATGCGCGATACGATGCCGCCCAGCTTCGCCTGCGGATCGTCGAAACTGTCGATCCAGCGCTGGTAGAGCGGCGTCATCACCTCGGCGGGGATCACCGCGTTGACGCGGATCCCATCGCCGCGCAGCGCCACCGCCCATTCACGGGTCAGCGCCAGTTGCGCCCCCTTGGCAGCGGCATAGGCGCTGGTGTCGCCTTGCCCGGTAATCGCGGTCTTCGACGAAATGTTGACGATCGCGCCGCCGGTCTTGCGCAGATGCGGCACCGCGTGATGCGCCATCGCGAAATAATGCACGAGGTTCTGGTCGAGCGACGCGCGGAACTCCGCAGGCGTCCGGCCAAGCCCGATATTGTCGTTGGCGCCCGCGTTATTCACCAACCCGTCGATCCGGCCATAGCGTGCGACCGCCGCCTCGACCGCCGCCGCGCACGCAGCGTCGTCGGACAATTCGGTCGCGACGAACAGATGCTCGGCCGTGAAGTCCTCCGGCGCGCTCCGCGACACGATCACGGGGATCGCGCCTTCCTCGGCCAACCCCCGCGCGATGGCGAGGCCGATGCCGGCCCCGCCACCCGTGACGATCACGACCTTGCCGTCGAGACCGAGCTTCATCCGGCGAACCGATAGTCGATCAGCGACTGCGGCTTCATCTCGATCGAATAGCCCGGCAGACTCGGCGGCATATAGGCCGCGTCGCGGATCACGCAGGGGTCGACGAAATGCTTGTGGAGATGGTCGACATACTCGATCACGCGCCCCTCCTTGGTCCCGGAGAAGCAGAGATAGTCGATCATCGAGAGATGCTGGACATATTCGCACAGCCCGACGCCGCCCGCATGCGGACACACCGGCAGGTCGTACCGGGCCGCCAGCAACAGCACCGCGAGCACCTCGTTGACGCCGCCCAGACGGCAGCTGTCGATCTGCACGACGTCGATCGCGCCCGCCGCCATGAACTGTTTGAACATGATCCGGTTCTGGCACATCTCGCCGGTCGCGACCTTCACCTCGCCGATCGCGTTGCGGATCGCCTGGTGGCCGAGGATATCGTCGGGGCTGGTCGGTTCCTCGATGAACCACGGTTTGGCGAAGGCGAGCGCGTTCACCCATTCGATCGCCTGCGGAACGTCCCACACCTGGTTCGCATCGATCATCAGCTTGCGGTCAGGGCCGAGCACTTCGCGCGCGATCGTCAGGCGACGGATATCGTCATCGAGATCGCGACCGACCTTCAGCTTGATATAGTCGAAGCCGGCATCGACCGCCTCCTGCGCGAGCCGACGCAGTTTCTCGTCGGGATAGCCGAGCCAGCCGGCCGACGTGGTGTAGCAAGGGAAACCGGTCGCCTCGAGATCGGCGATCCGCGCGGCCTTGCCCTCCGCGCGGTTCGTCAGCAACGTGAGCGCGTCTTCCGGGGTGATCGCGTCGGTCAGGTATCGGAAGTCGATCGTCCGGACCAGTTCCTCCGGGGTCATGTCGGCGACGAGGCGCCAGACGGGCTTGCCGACCGCCTTCGCCCACAGGTCCCAGATCGCGTTCACGACAGCGCCGGTCGCGAGGTGGATCGCGCCCTTGTCGGGGCCGATCCAGCGCAACTGACTGTCGCCGGTCAGGTGCCGCCACATCCGACCCGGATTCTCGATGATCCAGTCGAGGTCGAGCCCGATGACGAGATGCCGCATCGCCTCGATCGCCGCGACGCAAATGTCGTTGCCGCGGCCGATCGTGAAGGTCAGGCCGTGGCCTTCGAGACCGTCCGTATCCGTCTCCAGCACGACATAGGCGGCCGAATAATCCGGATCGGGGTTCATCGCGTCCGACCCGTCGAGCCCCGCGCTGGTCGGGAAACGAAGGTCGATCGTGCGCAGGCCGGTGATGGTCGTCACGCGGCGGCGACCATCGTCTGCGTCTGCTCGCCGAGGCCATCGATGCCGAGGCGGACCGTCTGGCCTGCACGCAGATATACCGGCGGCTTCTGGCCGAGACCGACGCCCTTGGGCGTACCGGTCGAGATGATGTCGCCCGCCTCCAGCGTGCAGAAGTCGCTGAGGTAGGACACGATCGTCGCGACGTCGAAGATCATGTTGGCGGTCGTTCCGTCCTGATAGCGATGGCCGTCGACTTCGAGCCACAGGCCCAGCTTTTGGGGATCGCCGACCTCGTCCGCGGTGACGAGCCAGGGACCGATCGGCCCGAACGTGTCACAGCCCTTGCCCTTGTCCCACGTGCCGCCACGCTCGAGTTGGAACGCACGCTCGGACACGTCGTGGACGACGCAATAGCCGGCGACATGCGACAGCGCGTCTTCCTTCGCAATGTGGCGGCCGGGCGTACCGATGACGACGCCGAGTTCGACCTCCCAATCGGTCTTTTCGGAGCCGCGCGGGATCTCGACATCGTCGTTCGGGCCCTGGATCGCGCTGGTCCACTTACCGAACACGACCGGCTCGGCGGGGAGGGCCATGTTGCTCTCGGCGGCGTGGTCCGAATAATTCAGGCCGATGCAGATGAACTTGCCGGTCCGCGTGACGCACGGCCCGATCCGCGGCGCACCGTCGACCTTGGGCAAGGTCGTCACGTCGAGCGCGGCGATCTTCGCGAGCCCCTCAGGCGAGAGCAGGTCGCCAGCGATATCGCCGAGGTCCGCGGGAAGCGTGCGGATGATGCCGTCCTCATCGAGGATACCGGGCTTTTCCTGGCCGCGCGGGCCGTAACGCAATAATTTCATGGGATGATCCTTAGTTGACCCAGCCGCCGTCGATCACGTGGACCGCGCCGGTGGTGAAGCTCGATTCGTCGCTGGCGAGATACAGGAACAGCGCTGCGATCTCCTCGGCGCGGCCGAGCCGGCCCATCGGCTGGCGCGCGACGAACGCGGCGTCGGCCTCGCTGACCGAAATGCCCTGAGTCCCTGCTTGCGAGACGATGCGTTCGCGCAAGGACGGGGTCTCGATCGTGCCTGGGCACACGCAGTTGCAGCGGATTCCGCGGCCGACGAAATCGGCTGCGATCGCTTTAGTCAGCCCGACCACCGCCGCCTTCGATGCGCCGTAGGCGTAGCGGTTGGGGATGCCCTTCACGCTCGACGCGATGCTGCTCATGTTGACGATCGCGCCGCCGCCGCGTGCGAGCATGCCGGGCAGGAACGCGCGGGTCATGCGGTGCATCGCGTGGACGTTGAGGTCGAACGACAGCATCCAGTCGTCGTCGCTGCCTTGCAGGATATCGCCCGCCGCGACGAAGCCGGCGACGTTGGCGAGAATGTCGATGTCGCCGATCGTGGCGGGCAGCGCGGCAATCGCGCTGGCGTCGAGCAGGTCGACGACCAGACGTTCGACGCCGTCGATCGCCTGCAGCGTATCGCCATCACGATCGAGCGCGAAGACCCGTGCGCCCTCGTCGCGGAAGCGTTCTGCGGTGGCGCGGCCGATGCCTTGTGCCGCCGCGGTCACTACCGCGGTCTTGCCGGACAGTCTCATTCCATCTCCTGCGCGTCGTTGTGCGTTTCGGTGGTTTTATTAGTCAAAGTGACTTTTGAAAAGGGGCGGCGGCGCTATTGTCGCGGGAGTACGCCGTATCGAAGGAATTTCCGTGACGTATCGCATCGTGACCGCGCTGGACCTCGTCGACGACGCAGCCCTGATCGCCGCCTACCGTGAACGACACGCGCCGGGCGCCGTGTGGCCCGAGGTCGTGCGCGACATCGTCCAGCGGGGGTATCGAGAGATGGAGATCTGGCAGGTCGCCGACCGGCTCGTGATGATTGCCGAGGTCGAGGACGATTTTCCACGCGCGGCCGACCCGGCGTTGCAGCCGGTCGTCGCGTCCTGGGAGACGGCGATGGACGTGTATCAGAAGCCGATCGCTGCGGACGGGCCGAAATGGGCGGTGATGGAGCGGATCTTCTCGCTTGCGGATCAGACCGCCGGCTGATCCTTCTCGTGTCTGATGCCGTTACGGCGTGAGTGTCACGAAGCTGTCCATCACGCGCTTGCGGCCGGACTGTTCGAAGTCGATCTCCAGCTTGTTGCCTTCGATCTCGGCGATCAGCCCGTAGCCGAATTTCTGGTGGAACACGCGCATGCCGAGCGACAGGTCGTCGCGGCCCTTGTTGCCGAGGCTGATCGCGCTGGACCGGCTTTCGACGACGCGTGCGGGTTTGGTGGAGAAGGTGCTGCCGGTGCCCGACGCGCGCTGCCAGCCGGGACCGCGACCGGTGCCGCGGGCGACGTCGGCGAACGGGTCGGCGCGGTCGGACCAGTTGGCTTGCCATAGGCTCGCGCCGCCCGACATCGTGGTTTCGGTGTCGATATGTTCGGCGGGGAGTTCGGCGACGAAACGGCTCGGAATCGAGGAATTCCACTGGCCGTAGATGCGGCGATTGGCAGCGTGGATGATGACCGCAAGTCGGCGTGCGCGCGTGATCGCGACATAGGCGAGGCGGCGTTCCTCTTCGAGGCTCTTCACGCCGCCTTCGTCGAGCGAGCGCTGCGACGGGAACAGGCCTTCCTCCCAGCCGACCAGGAACACCGTGTCGTATTCGAGGCCCTTGGCGGCGTGGATGGTCATGATCGTGACCTGCGGATCCTGCGCGCCGCCCTCGTTGTCCATCACGAGACTGACGTGTTCGAGGAATGCGCCGAGCGAGTCGTATTCCTCCATCGCGCGGACGAGTTCGCTCAGGTTCTCGAGGCGGCCGGTCGCCTCGACCGATTTCTCGGCCTGGTACATCGCGGTATAGCCGCTCTCGTCGAGCAACTGACGCGCGAGTTCGGCGTGCGGCAGGCTGGTTGCCATGTCGCGCCAGCGGGCGATGTCGCCGACCAGGCGGCCGAGCGATTTCTTCGCCGCCCCGGTCAGTTCGTCGGTGTCGAGGATGCGCGCGGCGGCGGTGGTCAGCGGCGTGCCGGTGGCGCGCGCGAGCTGGTGGATGCGCGCGACCGCCTTGTCGCCGAGGCCGCGCTTTGGGACGTTGACGATGCGTTCGAAGGCGAGATCGTCCGCCGGCTGGTTGACGACGCGGAGATACGCCAGCGCATCGCGGATCTCGGCGCGTTCGTAGAAGCGGAAGCCGCCGACGATCTTGTACGGCATGCCGATCGCGATGAAGCGGTCCTCGAACTCGCGGGTCTGGTGCTGCGCGCGCACCAGGATCGCGACCTCGTCGAGGCTCTTGCCGGAGCGGCGGACGATGTCGATCTCCTCGCCGACGCGGCGCGCTTCCTCGGGGCCGTCCCAGACGCCGATGACCTTGACCTTCTCGCCGACGTCGCGCTCGGTCCAGAGCTGCTTGCCGAGCCGCCCGCCATTGTTGGCGATCACGCCCGACGCCGCGCCGAGGATGTGCGGCGTGCTGCGGTAATTCTGTTCGAGGCGGATGACCTTCGCGCCGGGAAAGTCGCGCTCGAACTTCAGGATGTTCTCGACCTGCGCACCGCGCCACGAATAGATCGACTGGTCGTCGTCGCCGACGCAGGCGATGTTCTTGCGCTCCTGCGCGAGCAGCCGCAGCCAGAGATATTGCGACGAGTTGGTGTCCTGATACTCGTCGACCATGATGTATTTGAAACGCTGCTGATACTGCGCGAGCACGTCGCGGTGCGTTTTCAGGATGACCAGCATGTGGAGCAGCAGGTCGCCGAAATCGCACGCGTTGAGCGCGATCAACCGCGCCTGGTATTGCTGGTACAGCTCGCCACCGCGACCGTTGGCGTAACGCTCGCTCTCGCCCGCATCGATGTCGGCAGGGACGAGGCCCTTGTTCTTCCACTGGTCGATCAGCCCGGCGAGGCTGCGCGTCGGAAAGCGCTTCTCGTCGATGTCGGCGGCGAGGATCAGTTGCTTCAACAACCGCAACTGGTCGTCGGTATCGAGGATCGTGAAGTTCGATTGCAGCCCGACCAGTTCGGCGTGGCGGCGCAGCATCTTCGCGGCGATCGCGTGGAAGGTACCGAGCCACGGCATCCCCTCGACCGCGTCGCCGACCAGACGACCGACCCGCTCCCGCATCTCGCGCGCGGCCTTGTTGGTGAAGGTGACGCTGAGGATCTCGGACGGCCATGCCTTCTTCGTGAAGATCAGATGCGCGAGGCGTGCGGTGAGCGCCGCAGTCTTGCCGGTGCCGGCGCCGGCGATGATCAGGACGGGCCCGTCGGTGGTCAGCACCGCCTCGCGCTGCGGCGGGTTGAGACCGCGCAGATAGGGAGGCTCTGCTTGCGGCGCGGACGTTTGGGCGATCTGGTTCACCGGTGAACAGGTAGGGAACGGGGGGCGATGGGGCAAGCGGGTATGGCTTGCGCGGTTCGACGATACGTGGAACAAGTTGAGAACATAGAGGGAGGCGGGCATGCTGGCGGGACGATGTCATTGCGGAGCTATCAGCTATGTCGCGGAGGGCGAGCCCGAGCATCACGCGCTGTGCCATTGCGGCGATTGCCGGCGAAGCGCGGGTGCGCCGATGGTAGGCTGGATCGCATTCAGGTCCGAGCAGGTGACCATCTCGGGCGATCCGGTGACGTATGAATCGTCGGCGAGCGGTCGGCGTCAATTCTGCGGACGGTGCGGGACGGGACTGTTCTATACCAATGCCGAGTATCTGCCGGGGATCATCGACGTGCAATCCTGTACGCTGGACGATCCCGAGGCGGTCGCGCCGGGTACGCATATCCAGGTGGCCGACCGATTGGCGTGGATGGCGAATGTGGCCGCTCTGCCTGCGTTCGAGCGATATCCGGGGATGTGACCTAACGCCTCATCTAGAGTTTCGGCGCGTCGTCGGACCGTCGTCAAACCGTCGCGCGAGCGTAACGAACCACGGGTAGGGGATGCGCAGCGACGTGGTTCGTGGTCGGAGATGCCGCACTTAGAAAGGTGTCCCGACGCGCTGGCGCCGTCGCCCGCAGGCATAGCCTCGCGGACCGCAGGACCATTTGAGGAACATCATCATGAAGCTTTTCATCAGCGTCGCTTCGGCGGCGATCGTCGGCGCTTGCCTGTTTTCCACGGGTGCTTCCGCGAGTTCCGGGCGTGACCCGGTATCGGTGCGCGTGTCGCGCGCCGGGCTCGACCTGACCAGCGATGTCGGGCGCACGGCGTTCCAGCGCCGGCTGCGTTCGGCGATCGTCGGCGCCTGCCAATCGCACGGCGCCGGCCTCGCGGCGCTCGCCGACGCGCAGCAGTGCCGCAAGGAAATGACTGCGGATGCGGACGTGAAGATGGCCACTTTGTTCGGCCGCAATGGCATGCAGCTCGCGAGCATCGGTGAAGCTCGGTGAATTAACTCGCTGATTAAGGTCGAGGAGGTCGGTTCCGAACATCCTCCCCCGCAGGGGGGAGGTGGCGCCGAAGGCGACGGAGGGGGAGGACACGGAACGCACGTTGTCCTCTGCCTCCCCCTCCGTCTGGCGAGGGCCAGCCACCTCCCCCTGGCGGGGGAGGATTGTAGGGGGCGACGTCCCAAATAGGGTCGAACGATCGCTTGATTTACATCTGTCATAAGATTGTCATCGTAAGGGCCGACTGCACATTCCTATGGCAACCTCCACATTTGCACCCGATGCGGTGACGGCTGATTCGAGCGCTACCGCTGCGCCGCATACCGGTCCCAAGCTCGATCATTCGCTGCATCCGTCCGGGCGCTGGATATTCCTCGCCGTGCTGATCGGCGGGCTTGCCTATGCGGGGTTCAGCATCGCCTTCGATACCGCGCAGGTCGGCGAGAGCCTGGCGGGCGGGGCGTTCGCGTTCCTCGCGCTCGCGCTGCTGATCGCGCTCGGGTTCGAGTTCGTGAACGGGTTCCACGACACCGCCAACGCGGTCGCCACCGTCATTTATACGCATTCGATGCCCGCGCCGCTCGCGGTCGTCTGGTCGGGGTTCTTCAATTTCCTCGGCGTGATGCTGTCGTCGGGCGCCGTGGCGTATTCGATCGTCACGTTGTTGCCGGTCGACCTGATCCTGAACGTCGGCAGCGTCGGCGGGTTCGCTATGATCTTCGCGCTGCTGCTTGCGGCGATCCTGTGGAACCTCGCGACCTGGGCGGTCGGGCTGCCCAATTCGTCGAGCCATGCGCTGATCGGCTCGATCCTCGGCGTCGGCCTTGCCAACCAACTCATCAACGGCGGCGGCGCGGACGGCACGTCGGGCGTCGACATGGTGCAGGTGTGGAAGGTTCTCTCTGCGCTGGCGTTCAGCCCGATCGTCGGGTTCGTCGGCGCGCTGCTGCTGCTGCTTGTGATGAAGCGCTTCCTCCGCGACAAGAAGCTGTACGAGGCGCCCCAGGGACAAACGCCGCCGCCGCGCGGCATCCGTGCGCTGCTGATCGGCACCTGCACCGCGGTCAGCTTCGCGCATGGCAGCAATGACGGGCAGAAGGGGATGGGGCTGATCATGCTCATCCTGATCGGCTGCGCGCCGACGGCCTACGCACTGAACCGGACGATGCCTGAGAGCGCGATGCCGGCGTTCGTGCATAGCGCGCAGGCGGCATCGGCCGCTTACCGCGCGCATGCCGATGGTGCGCCCGCCGACGTCGCTACGTCGCGTGCGCAGGTCACCAAGGCGCTGAAGAGCAAGCATGTCGCCGACCCGGTCATCTATGGCGCGCTGGCGACGCTGTCGGACGACGTGTCGAGCCGGATCGAAAGCTATGGCTCGCTCGGCAAGGTGCCTGCCGCGGCGACGCCGAACCTGCGCAACGACATGTACCTCGTGCTTGATACGACCAAGCTGATCGCCGAGGACAAGTCCGCGCAGAGCCGCTTCACCGCGCAGGAGATCACGACGCTCAAGAGCTACAATAGCGGGCTCGAGCAAGGCACGCGCTATATCCCGACCTGGGTGAAGGTTACCGTCGCGCTGGCGCTGGGCCTCGGGACGATGGTCGGGTGGAAGCGGATCGTCGTCACCGTCGGCGAGCGGATCGGCAAGACGCACCTGACCTACGGCATGGGCGCGTCGGCCGAACTGGTCGCGGCGGCGACAATCCTGCTGGCGGTAAAATACGGCATGCCGGTGTCGACCACGCATATCCTGTCGTCGGGTGTCGCGGGTGCGAGCGTTGCCAACGGCGCTGGGTTGCAGCGACGGACTGTGATGAACATGGCGCTGGCGTGGGTGATGACTCTGCCGGTGGCTATGCTGCTGTCGGGTGGCCTGTACTGGCTGCTGCTGACGCTGGCGCATAGTTTCGGGTATTGAGCGGCTCGGCCGTCATCCTGACGAAAGTCGGGATGACGGCGGTAGGTTGGATCGGAAGGGTGCCGGTCCCAGCGGCGGAACCGCTCCCTCGCGCCGCGGGTTGCCGGGACCATGCGATTACGATGCTCGATCTGTGGGAACTGGGACTGGCTCGTGCGCGAGGACTGGTTCGAGTGTAGCCACTGCCGCCTGCTTGTTCGCGATGTGAGCGAGGTCGGTGCGGTTGCCGACGAGATCGTCGCTCGGTTGGGAAGCGGGCTTGTTGACCTACAGCGCGATCCTGCGGAGCGCTGGATGCTCGACCCAGCCGGTTTGCGGAACGCGGCGTGGCGGTTTGGGTTCGAGGTGGAACCGATCGCCGTTGCGCGGGGCGATGTCCGCTTTCTCCCTGATTATCGCTCAGCGCAAGCGCACTCGGCTCCCGCGACGACTGTGCCGCACGCGATAGGCCTCGGCATCATGGCGCGGCCCGCCGACGCCAACGACATCGTCGAGATCGCGACCGATTATCGCACCGCGTTTGCCCGGATCGTCGTCCTGCTCGACGGCACGGCTGACGAAGCCTCCGAACTTGCAGCGCGTCTTCCCTGGGTCGAGGTCGCCCATCACCCCCTCGCAGGCGATTTCGCCGCGCAACGCAATCGCCTCCAAGACGCAATGCAAACCCGCTGGGTGTTGCAGATCGATACCGACGAGCGCCCCGACGGCGCGTTGCTCGACGCGCTCGGCTGGCTCGTCGCCGCGGCAGATCGCGACGGCTTGCGCTCGCTGGGCCTGCCGCGCCGCAACCTCGTCGACGGGGTACCGTCTGCGTCCTATCCGGACATCCAGTACCGCCTCAACCGTAGCGATATCCGCTTCGCCGGCCGCGTTCACGAGCGCCCGATCGTACCGTTCGTCGAGAGTTCGCTGGCGCTGGCCGGTGCTCTCGAACACCGGCTCGATGGCGACCGGGTGCGCGAGCGGACGCGGATCTACGAGGCTATGTCGACCGGCGCGGGTAGGCCGGAGGACGAGGCGTTGCTGCTCGTCTCCTTCGACCCGATCGCGGTGCGATAGACCGCGGTGGTCTCCGCGGACAGGGTATCGCGCGTGAACATCCCCGACGCACGCCGGCTCGCCGCGGCGTACTCCGCACGCAAGGCCGGGTCTTCGATCAGCCGCTGGATCTGCGTGGCCAGGTCGTCGCCGGTGCAGGCCTTAGCCAGTAATCCGGCGCCGCTCTCGCCGATGAATAGCCGGGCGCTTGGGTCCTCAGCGCAGGCGACGACCGGCCGGCCGAACATCATCGCCTCCTGGTACACGAGCCCGAAACTCTCGTAGCGCGAGGGTGCGACGATGACGTGCGCCGCGCTCATCAGGTCGTGCAACGCCGGTTCGTCGACGCGGTGATGGCATCGCAGCCGCGCTCGCGCGGTGGACGGGAGCGCCTTCAAATCGTCGGCATGGACGCCGACGATCGTGAGTCGGAAATCGCGCATCCCGGCATCCGCACGTCGGGAGAGGATCCTTAGAGCCATGATCAGGGCATCGAACCCCTTGCGGTGCTCGTCACGTCCGACGAACAGCAGTTCGATCGGCTGGTCCTCAGGGACATCGTCGGGATAGGCTGCGGCAGTTCCTCGCGCAACGATCTCCGGCGGCAGGCTGAGGCCGATGACTGCGTGGCGCCCGACCGGCCCGGGGGCCTCGACACCGTACAATGCCGCGATCTTCTCGCCGTGAAGCTGCGTGTTGGAGATCAGCGCCTTGTTGAAGCGCGCTGCGATCCGCTCCGCGAGCATCGCCACGCGCCGATCGAACCGGTCGCGGAGACTCGTTACCGTCTCGGCCGAGGTCGCTGCCGGGGTCGAGTTGCGCGTCACGAGCGGCGCGGGGCCGGTAAGCGCGATCGCCAGCCCTGGGGCGTACCAGTTGGTCGCCTCGACCACGTCGAACGGCTCGCGACGGTGCTCGCGTGCGACTGCCCGCCGGAACGCGAACGGCGCGACGAGATGCCCGATCCCGGCGATCTTGCGGAGGCGCGCGGCGAGCGACCCCTCGCGCAACCCACAGCCGATGACCGAAACCCGGCCGTCGTGACTGTCTTCGCGCCGGTCCATAGTGAAGACACAGACGTCGTTGCCAGACTGTGCCAATGACTGCGCGATCTCACGCGCGGCGCGAGTAAGTCCGCTCTTTTCAGGAGGATAGGCCCAAGTGAGTAGAGCGATCCTCACAGCGATGGATCACCGAGCGAACGAGGCGCCGCAGGGAACGTGATAACCTGCGTCAATACCGGCATGTAAAGTATCATCGGCCCGGAACTCGGCAACCCCATGAGCGGTTCCTTACGTGAATTGCAGATGAACGGGGGAAGGGTGTTCGTACTACATATCGCGTTGCAGGGGTGTTTACGCGCAACCGACGTCGAATACGGAATCACCGCGGATACCGGGGGCCATATCCGGTACCTTCTCGATCTCGTCGCTGCCAGCGGCCGCAATGTGGCGATCGACCGGATGGAAATCGTTACGCGTGCATTCCATCATGCGGCGTATGCCGAATGCTATGCCGAACCGATCGAGACGATCGACGGCACGACGCGTATCGTCCGATTGCTGACCGCGTCCGATGCGTATCTCGTCAAGGAAGACCTGTGGACCGAGCATGACAGCTTGGTCGAGGCTTTGGTGGCGCATATCGCCAAGCTCGATCGCGCGCCCGACGTCATGCACGCGCACTATGCCGATGCCGGACTGATCGCGGCGCGTGTGTCTGCACGGACCGGCATCCCCTATGTCTTCACCGCGCATTCGCTCGGCCGGGTGAAGTTGGCCGCGTTCGATCGTGAGTGCGCGGAAACCGCGGGTCTCGATCGCCGGATCGCGATCGAGGAAGAAGCCATCGCCGGGGCGGCCGCGATCATCGCGTCGTCGCGTGACGAGGCCGAAGTCCAGTATGCCAACTATGATGCATATGACCCCGGCCGGATCCGCGTGTTCGCGCCGGGTAGCGATCTCAAGCAGTTTGCGGACTGCGGCACCGATGCTCGCGTCGATGCGCTGATCAATCGGTTCCTCGACGATCCCGCCAAGCCCGTGATCCTCGCGATTGCTCGCCCGGTGACAAAGAAGAACCTGGCTGCGCTCGTCCACGCTTATGGCCGGTCACCCGCGCTTCAGGCCGCGGCTAATCTCGTGATCCTGGCGGGCACGCGTGACGACAGTGCGACGCTGGAGCCCGAGATTCGCGACAACATCGCCGAACTGCTCCAGTTGATCGACCGTTATGACCTGTACGGCAAGGTCGCCTATCCGAAGCAGCACCGGCCCGACGATATCGCCGCGGTCTATGCTCATGCCCGCACCCGGCGCGGCGTTTTCGTCAATCCGGCGCTCAACGAACCGTTCGGGCTGACCTTGCTCGAAGCGGCCGCGAGCGGCCTGCCCGTGGTCGCTACCGACAGCGGTGGGCCGAACGATATCGTCGAGACCTGCGGCAACGGCATCCTCGTCGATCCGCGTTCGCCTAGCGCCATCACCGATGCGATCCTGAAGATATTAGACGATCCGGCGCTGTGGTCGCGCTACTCAGCGGCAGGATCGGTAGCGATCCGCGCCTATGACTGGGACCGGCACGTACAGCTTTATACCGGGTTGCTCGCAGAGGTCGTGAACGCCGCGCCTGCGGTCACGGACCGGAAGCCGGAATTGCTGTTGGTGTCGGATATCGACGGAACGCTGCTCGGCTGTGCAAAAGGCGTCGATGATTTCACCGCGTGGCACGACGCGCAGACCGATGTCGCGTTCGCGATCGCGACGGGGCGCAGCTTCCACAGCGCGATGGCGGTGCTCGGGCAGCATGATGCGCCGCGCCCCGAAATCCTGATCACCTCGGTCGGCTCGGAGATCTATTACCGGACGGTGCGCGGGGCGGTGTACGACCGCGATACCGAATGGGACGGGATCATCGCCGCGGGCTGGGACCGCGAGGCGGTTGCCGCGTTGATCGGGCAACATGCCGGACTGACGCCGCAGAGCCCGCTCGAACAACGCCGGTTCAAGCTCAGCTATTTCGCGGATGGCGATATGGCGGCGGCCGAGCGGGTGCGGGCGTTGCTCGCGGAACACGGCCACAGCTGTTCGATCATCCAGAGCCACGGTCGCTATCTCGACATCCTTCCGCATGCCGCATCGAAGGGTACCGCGGTCGAGCATGTCCGCCGCCGCCTCGGTCTCGAACCGCGACAGGTGATCGTCGCTGGCGACAGCGGCAACGATATCGAGATGCTGCGATCGTCGCGTCACGCGATCATCGTCGGCAATTATTCGGACGGCCTGGGATCGCGCGTGGACTTGGCGCACGGCTATGTCGCGATCGGCCATCATGCTCGCGGCGTGATCGAAGGTGTGGCGTTCTTCCGTGATGCGGCAGCCGGGATCGACGTCGAGGGTATCAGGAAGGCATCGTGACGTCCTCGACGGTAAGCGTGCTGACGTTGGTACGCGGGCGCCGCGCGCATCTTGTGAACCTGATCGCCGGTCTCAACGCATCGACGCGCAAGCCGGACGAATTGGTGATCGCGTACATGCAGGATGCGCCGCACGCCGATCTCCCGCCGACCGACTTTCCGGTGCGCGCGGTGTTCGTCGCGGGGGAGGCGATGCCGTTGGCGGCGGCGCGCAACCGTGCGGCGGCGGCTGCCCGTGGGGATCAGCTGATCTTCCTGGACGTCGATTGCGTTCCTGCGCCGACGTTGGTCGAACGCTACGCGGCTACGGCGATCGAGCCAGACGGTATTCGGTTGGGCGAGGTGCTGTATCTCCCTGCCGGCGCGCTGGACGCCGGGCTGGACTGGGACAAGCTCGACCGGGTCGGCCTGCGTCACCCGGCCAAGCCACCGATCGCGCCCGATGAAATACGGCCGACGCCGAGCCACGGCGAGCTGTGGGGCCTGTCGTTCGCGATCCCCGCGGCGGACTGGGCGCGGGCAGGGGGGATGGACGAGCGCTATGTCGGCTATGGCGGCGAGGAAACCGACTTCGCCGCACGGCTCGAGCGCGCCGGGGTGCCGATGTGGTGGGTCGGCGGTGCGCGGGCGTATCACCAGCATCATGTCGTCCACACGCCGGCCTACCAACATTTCGACGCGATCGTTCGCAATGCGCGGTTGTTTCGCGGGACTTGGGGGCGGTGGTGCATGGACTATTGGCTGGGGCATTTCTCCGAGCGGGGGCTGATCGCCTGGGATGCGGATACGATTACGGTGCTGCGGGGCCCGACTGCGAAAGAGGTGGCCGCGTCGAAGATGCCGCCGGAGGTTTTGTTTAGCTGAGATGCTGCGGAAGCGCTCGTAAGCCAAGCCCTGCGAGATGACCTTCCAACATTTCCATCCTCCCCCGCCAGGGGGAGGTGGCACCGAAGGTGACGGAGGGGGAGGGCACGAAACGGTGGTTGGCTTACCTCCCCCTCCGTCTGGCAAGTGCCAGCCACCTCCCCCTGGCGGGGGAGGATCGACAGGGCACGATTCTAACCTGCGGCCCAAAGCGAGACCGCCAGTCCTTCCAGATAGTCCGCGGCGACCTTGGCCGCATCCGCATCGTACAGGTCGGCGAGCGCGACAGGATCGAGCGCCTTCGCGGCGTCGAGTATCCCCCGCCACGGTGCCAGCGCCCCCGGCCATGACGGCAGCGCGACCGCGGCGCCAAGCTCCGCAAGACGCTCCGCCTTGCGGGTCTGTTCGCCGAAATACCGCCATTCGGGCGCGCAGACATAAGGCCGACCGACGCGTGCGATCTCGTGCACAGTGTTGTCGCCAGCTGATGCGATGACGACGTCGGCGGCGGCGATGTGGTCGGTGACGCCGGGGACCCAGCCGAGCTCGACGAGATTGCCGAAGTCGGTCTCATGCCCCTCGCGGTGGACCGGCCCGAGCACCAGCCACAACGCATCCGGCACCGCGCGCGCCGCCATCGTCAGCGGCGCGTAGGGCGTGCCCGCGCCGCCGCCACCGGTAAGGACGACGATTATTTCCTTGGTTGGATCGAGGCCGAGCTTGGCGCGCGCTTCTTCCTTGGTCGGAACGGGATCCACGGTCGTGCAAAGGCCGCCTGCGTAGCACGTGTTGGCGCGGACCCAGTCCGGCGTGTCCGCCTGTTCGAGTGCCTCGCCGAACGGTGCGAGCAGGCCCACGCTTGCCTGGTAGGCGCCCAGATGACCCGGATCGAGCCGGTCGCCGTGCATCCGGATGCTGATCGCGGGCACGCTTGCGATCCGCGCCAGCAGCGCGATCTCGGCGGAGACGTCGACCACGAACAGCGCCGGATCGACGTCGTCGAGATGGACGATGATCGTCCGCATCGTCGCGCGAGTCTTCGCGACGCCGAGCGGGACGCAGTGCATCACCTCGGGCGTCGCTTGCGCGAACAGTCCCGGCGTCGGCACCGGCGCACCGATCATGTCGGGCAGCGCGGCAATCGTGATCGGCCGCTCGAACCCGTCGAACAGCGACGGCTTGGCGGTCAGGATCGTCACCGCGCGCTCGGACGGCAACTCGCGGATGATCGCCATCGCGCGATTGGCATGGCCGCGACCCTGGTGATGGATGAAGAACGTGATCGGCTTGGTCATGCCGAACGTTGTACCGATCCGGACTCCGAAGGCGATTGATATCGATCAGCATAGTTCGCGCTCAGTCCGAACGCAGCCTCGACCTCGGGATCGAGCCACGCGGCGATATGTTCGGCATCAGCAGGGGCGAGTTCGGGATAAGCCGTCGGAACATAGGGCGCATAGCCTTGCCCCTTGTAGCTGGTGATCGGCACATATTCTTCGCGCCGTGGGATCCCGGTCGCCTCGGACAACGCCTCGACGAACGCCGACGGCGCTCGCGCGAACGCATCATAGCCCAGCAACGCGACGTTGTGCGTCCGGTTGGTCAACGACGCCCAGTGGCGCAGCTTCGCGGTGCGCTTGGCGATGCAATTGGCGAAGCGTTCGCCGGTTTCCGGATCGCGCTCGTGCAGCATCTCGTCGCCCTGCATCGGATGCCCCGGCTCAATGGGACCGAAATGATCGTCCCAATAGCTATGCCACTGGCTGCGGATGAACACGTCGAACGGCTCCGCCTTGAGGTCCGGGTGCGCGTGCCAAGGCTGGCGGTGAAGGCTACGGGTCCAGTCGAACGCGTCGCGCGCGACCACCAGCACCAGCGTATCCTTCACGAACAACGTCTGCGGGGGCACGAACCAGTGCTTGAAGCCGAAATCCTCGGTGATCGTCACGCTCGGCATGTTAGCCTCGATCGCGCGCGTGACGAGATTGGTACCGCTGCATCGCTGGCCGTAAACCTGGACTCGCGTGATTGGCACGTCGCCCCGCTTGAGGATCCGCAGGCCATCCAAAGGCTGGAGCCAGTTCAAGGGTTTAACGTGCGGTTTGGCGGGCGTCGACATGGGGAATGCCGCTAGCGCCGACTCGCCTTTCATACAACCATCCCACCTCGTAGCGTGACGGGGAACCGCTTCGACGATCGCGGTGGTATCCGGAAACATACCGGACAAACGCCGGGTCCATGCGGCCGCCATGATCGCGAACCATCACGGCTTGCCTGGCCCTGCTTCGTACGTTCCCGGTGGGAATGCATCCGCTACCAGCGAGACCACGCAACCCGAAGGCGCCCGGATCGTCATCGTCGACGACGATCCGGGCTTGCGCGATCTGCTCACCGAGTTCCTGGTCGATCATGGACTTCAGGCGGAGGCCGTCGAGAGCGGGGCGGCACTGCGGACCCGTTTGGGGCGATCGCCTTGCGACCTGATCGTGCTGGACATGATGATGCCGGGCGAGGACGGGCTGTCGATCCTGCGGACGCTCCCGCAAGGCGCCGGCGCACCCGGGGTGATCATGTTCTCCGCGCTCGGCGGCGAGATCGACCGGGTGGTGGCGCTCGAAGTGGGGGCCGACGATTACGTGACGAAGCCGTCCAGCCCGCGCGAGATCCTGGCGCGGATCCGCTCGGTGTTGCGGCGTCGGGGGATGGGTGGAGCGGTGCCGGACAGTCCCCCAGTCGTGGCGGGCGCGCACTTGGGCGCGATCGATATTTTCGCGTTCGCCGGGTGGACGCTCGACTGTCGGATGCGCGTGCTCCACGCACCGGACAGGACGCCTATCCGACTGACCGACGGCGAGTATCAGCTGCTCGTCGCATTCGTATCGGAGCCGCAGGTGGTACATTCGCGCGACGCGATGATCGCCCGCTCGGGACGGACCGAAAGCATGGCACGTGGGCGCACGATCGACGTCAATATCAGCCGGTTGCGGCGGAAACTGCTGGCGTTCGATCCGACGGAGATCATCCGGACGGTCCGCGGCAACGGCTATATCTTCATGCCGGCGGTCGTCGCGAAGTAGCGTTCGGTCAAAGCGACACGTCGATCCGATTGCTGCGCTGGCGTGCACGCGGTACGTTCTTCGGATGCAGACACAGCCGACCGTCCATCCGCGGATCGCCGCGTGACTCGTATCGACGCGCACCAGCATTTCTGGTCCTATTCGCCGTCTGCATTCGACTGGATCGATACCGACAGCGTGCTCGCTCGCGACTTTTCGCCTGCCGATCTAATGCCATTGCTGGACGGCGCTGCGATCGATGGTTGTATCGCGGTGCAGGCGAGACAGAGCGACGCCGAGACCAAGTGGCTGCTGGAGCTCGCGGCTGCGCATCCGCGGATCATGGGTGTGGTCGGCTGGATCGATTTGCGGGCCGACGACATTGCCGAGCGGCTGGAGACCCGGTCGGGATCTTCCAAACTCGTTGGCTTTCGGCATATCGTCCAGGACGAGCCGGACGACGATTTCCTGCTGATGCCCGACTTCGTCCGCGGGGTCCGGGCGACGGTCGAGCGCGGTTTCAGCTACGACATTCTCGTCAAACCCCGCCAGGCGATCCATGTCCGTCGCTTCTGCGATCTGGTTGCGGCGGGGCGTTCGACGGCGCCGCAGCTGATCCTTGATCATGGTGCGAAGCCCGACATCGCGCACGGTGGTTGGCAGCCTTGGGCGGATGCGATCGCCGACATGGCGCAGGTGCCGTCGCTCTATTGCAAGATTTCCGGGCTCGTCACGGAGGCGGATCACGCGACGTGGACGGCGGACCAGATCGCGCGGTATCTCGATCACCTGCTTGCGTGCTTCGGCCCTGACCGCCTGATCTTCGGCTCCGACTGGCCGGTCTGCCGCCTTGCCGCCGAGTATCGCCAGGTCGTCGACCTGATCGACGGGTTCGTCACGCGCGCTTGCCCGGAGGCGCGGGACGCGATCTTCGGCGGCAATGCCCGGGCGGCCTATGGGGTCTAGAGGTTCACACCCGACCAGTCGCCGCGGCTGATCCGTTCCGCCGCATCAGCGATCGCGGACCGGGCGGCTGCGTCGTCGCGGAGTTCGGGTGGGAAGCCCAGTCCGGCCTCGATAAGGCGCGCTACGACCTCGGCCGGCGTTCCGTCGCGTCCCGCGTCCGCCAGGCGATCGCCGGCTGGATCGACGATCGGGGTATTGTTGCAGGTGCGGTGCATCAGGAACGCTACCCACGCGCCGAGCGCGGTGACGACGCCGGTGGGCATGCGACCAACACGGCGGTTGGCGACGAGCGTATCGCCCAAACGGTAAGGAAGCTTCTGCGAACCGTCCTGCGCGATCTGGTCGAGCCGGTGGACGATGACCGGGTTGCGGAACCGCTGGAGCACGGCAGCGCGGTAGGCATCCAGGTCGAGGCCGGGGGTGCTGGGCAGCATCGGCATGATGTCGTCGCGGATCATCGCGTCGACGAACCCGGCGAGCGCCGCATCGTTCATCGCGTCCGCCACGCTCGCCGCGCCGCGGAGCAGGCCGACATAAGCGAGCGTCGAATGCGCGCCGTTGAGAATTCGCAGCTTCGCCTTCTCGTAGCTGGCGACATCGGTTGTGATCGTGGCGCCGACCGACGCGAGATCGGGACCGAGCGGCGTGCCGATGTCCTCGATCACCCACTGCACGAAGGATTCGCGTTGGACGGCGGCGAGGTCTTCGAGACCGATCGCTTCGGCTACGTCATCGTAGAGCGCAACGTCGGACGCGGGCGTGATCGAATCGACCATCGTCGACGGCACCCGCACTTCGCCGGCGATCCAGTCCGCCAGGTCCGTGTCGCCCACGCGGGCGAAGGCGACCAGGGCGGCGTGGAGCTTGGCGCCGTTGCTGGCAAGATTGTCGCACGGCATCGGCACGAACGGCGCGATCCGCTCAGTCCGACGCGCGGCAAGGCCAGCGACCAGCCATCCGACCAGGCTGCGCGGCGTGTCGGTCCCCGCAAGATCATGGACGATATCGGCATGCGACAGGTCGAGTGTGCCGTCGGCGGCGAGGCAATAGCCCTTCTCGGTCACGGTCGACGTCACCAGCCGGACCGCGGGATCGGCGAGCAGTGCGTGCGTTTCGGTCGCGTCGTCGGGCCCGAGGAACCGGCGATGCGCACCGATCACGCGGTTCGACGATTCGGCGTCGCGGATCGCGAGCGTGTAGAGCCCGTCCTGCTCGGCAAGTGCTGCGACCGTCCGCTTGCTGCGCATCGAGACTGCGGCGATGCCCCAGCGCGGATCATGGTCCAGCAGCGCGTCGATATACGCCGCCTGATGCGCGCGGTGGAATGCGCCCGGCCCGAAATGGACGATGCCGATCGAGGGAAGGGGGCGGCCTCGCGGGCTCTCGATCGTCGCTGCAAGCTGGTCGAGCGTCGCATGGGTCAGTCGGGTCAAAGCGTTACTCCACGTTTCCAGATCGCGATCTCGCGTTCGCCATTGCGCTCGGCGGCGGTCTCGCGGCCCGATGCGATCGCGGCGATGCAGTCGAGCAACGCCGTTTCGGCCGAGGCAAATCCCTGGTCGAGGACCTGTCCGGCGTCGAAATCGATCCAGCCTGGCTTGCGCTGGGCAAGGTCAGTGTTCGACGCGATCTTGATCGTCGGTACGGGAAACCCGAGCGGGGTACCGCGTCCGGTCGTGAACAGGATCACGGTCGCGCCGGCGGCGGCGAGGGCGGTCGAGGATACCGCATCGTTGCCGGGCGCCTCCAGCATCGTCAGCCCGTCGGTCCGTGCCTGCGCGCCATAGCCGATGACGTCGACGATCGGCGAGCGGCCGGCTTTCTGCACCGCGCCCAGCGACTTTTCCTCCAGCGTCGTGATTCCGCCGACGACGTTGCCGGGGGAGGGGTTCTCCGACACCGGTTCGCCGTGATCGATGAAATATTGCTTGAAGCCGTTCACGACGCCGACGATCGCGTCGAACACCGAAACGTCGGCGGCGCGGTTCATCAGCGCCTGTTCCGCGCCGAACATCTCGGGGATTTCGGTGAACACCACGCGGCCGCCGGCGCCGACGACCTCGTCGCTCATCCGGCCCACCAGCGGGTTGGCGGTCAGCCCCGACAAGCCGTCGGACCCGCCGCACTTCACGCCGAGCACGAGCCGATCGAGCCCAACCTCCTGCCGTTCGCAGGCCGCCAACGTCGCCAGTTCCTCGACCAGAGCGATGCCTTCCTCGACCTCGTCGACGCTCAGCTGCGCCGTCAGCGTGCGGATCGCCGGGCGTCGCCATGCGGGAATCGCCTCGACCAGCGCATTGATCTGGTTCTCCTCGCAGCCCAGCCCGACGATCAGTACGCCGCCGGCATTGGGATGGCAGGCGAGGCTCGCGAGGATCTGGCGCGTGCCGTCGAGATCGTAGCCGAGTTGCGAACAGCCGTGCGGGTGGCTGAACGCGTGGACGCCGTCGATCTTGCCGGCCAAGGTCACTCCGGCCCTGGTGGCGATCCGCTCGGCGGTCCGCGCTACGCAGCCGACGGTGGGGAGTATCCAGATCTCGTTGCGCGTGCCGACCCGACCGTCGGGCCGAACGAAACCGCGAAAGGTCGCATGGCGGGGGGATGTCGCGACCGGCTCGTCCGTTGGGGCGAAACCGTAATCGAGCGTGCCGGCCAATCCGGTCGACAGGTTCTGACTGTGGACATGATCGCCCGGTGCGATGGTGTCCGTCGCCCGCCCGATCGAATAGCCGTATTTCGTCACGTCCGCCCCGGGTGCGATCGCGTCGAGTGCGATCTTGTGGCCGCGCGGAACGGCCTGCGTCAGGGTGAGCAGGGCGTCGCCGGTATCGATCCGGTCGCCGATTTCGCCGTCGCGCAGCAGCGTCGCGACGCTGTCGCCTGCGCGGACTATCACTGCATCGACCATTCCGAACCCTCCTCCCCGTTTTCCGCGTGCAGGACCGCATAGTATCAAAACGGCGCGCGACGCACGAATAAAGCTATCTGGGAGCATCATCAGTTTGGGCAGGATGCGCGGTAACTCCGCGGAGATTATTGGTAGTTCAGCGCATTTCGAGCACCAGCAGCACTCAAGTACACGTTTTGACGTGGCATCGTCCAAGCCCAGGTCGATTGGACCGGTGCGTGACACCGGTCCAACAGATTAGTTGCTGTCGGAATCGTCGCCATCGTCGATCGCGAGATACAGACCACCACCGACCGCAACGGCGGCAAGAGCGATGATGATGAAACCACCGTCGGCGACCTTGGACTTCTTGACGGTCGGCGTGCCGGCGCGTGCCGACTTGATCGTCGAGAGGCTGGATGCCGGGTTGGCCGAAGCTGCGTTCGCTGCAACCGGTGCGGCGAGCAGCATGAGGCCAGCCGATGCCGTGGTAAGTGACTTAAGAAACATGAAATCTCCACTGTTTGAGTAAGACTTCATCCTAAACCACAAAGTATCTTAACATGAAATAAGTTTCATAAATCAAAGAATGTTCGTAAGGCCTAAGTGTCGGTAGAATCTAAGAATTTGCCCGGATACCCGTCAAATCCCGCCCATCGCGAACGTGTCTCGCCCGGGATTGGCTTTGAGATTGGACTTTTAGACACCTGGGGGGAGCGGCAGGTCAGACGCCGTCGAAAGAACGACTGCAACTGGCCGAGCACATTTGCAAAGGGAGTTCCGGCCTACCGGCATCTCGCGAAGAAGCGAGGAATTGTCCGGCTGGAAAATGGCTCCCTGAGTAGGATTCGAACCTACGGCCACTCGATTAACAGTCGAGAGCTCTACCGCTGAGCTATCAGGGAACGTTGCCGGAGGCGGCTCTATAAACGGCCGGTCGGACGATGCAAGCGGGTTTCGCCGCAAAAATGCAAAGTCGGCGATAAACCGCGTTCAGGCGACGAACTGTTCCATGGTGATGCGGTCGTCGAGCGCGTGCTCCGGATCGAACAGCAGCGTGAGTTCGCGGGCGCGGTCCATGCAGATGTCGACCTGCGCGACGTCGCGGATCTCGCGCTGGTCGGCGACTGCGGAGACGGGGCGCTTGCCGGGGTCGAGCACGCGGATGCGGATGCGTGCCTTGTCGGGCAGGATGGCGCCACGCCAGCGCCGGGGGCGGAACGGGCTGATCGGGGTCAATGCGACCATGCCGGAGCCGAGCGGCAGGATCGGGCCATGCGCGGAGAGGTTGTACGCGGTCGAGCCGGCCGGCGTCGCGACGAGGATGCCGTCGCAGGCAAGTTCGGCGAGGACGACGCGGTCGTTCACCGTCACTTCGAGATTGGCGGTCTGGCGGGTCTCGCGCAGGAACGAGACTTCGTTGATCGCGGGCAGCGTGTGGGTGCGGCCATCGACGCCGATCGCGGTCATGCTGAGCGGGATGACCTTGAATGGTTTCGCGCGCTCCAGCCGGTCGGTGAGGCCGTGGTGGCGCCATTCGTTCATCAGGAACCCGACGGTGCCGAGGTTCATGCCGAACACGGGGACGGGCGGCTTGCGGCGCTCCAGCATCGTGTGCAGCGTCTGGAGCATGAACCCGTCGCCGCCGAGCGCGATGATGACGTCCGCGTCCTCAACCGGCACCCACTCGCCCATATCCGCGAGCTCCGCTTCGGCGGCACGAGCAGGCGGGGTGTTGGACGCGACCAGCGCCCGCCGCTCGTATAGGCTCATCCGCCGGTGACGCTCATGTGGCGGGCGACCGCGGGGCCTTCACCTTGGCCGATGCGGAAGTCATGCGCCTTGGGCTTGGCGAACAGACCAGCGTCGATCGCTTCGTCGAGACCTGCGGTCCCGCCTTCGCGCAGGGCCGCCTTCAGGTCGACCTGGTCGTCGTGACCGAGGCACATGTACAGCTTGCCCTCGGTGGTCAGGCGCACCCGGTTGCAGCCATCGCAGAAATTGGCGGTCAGCGGCGAGATCAGTCCGAGCCGCGTGCGCGAACCGTCGACGTTCCAGTAGCGCGCCGGGCCACCGGTCTTGTGCGCGTCGCGGGCGAGCGTGAACTGCTCGCTCAGCTCTTCGAACACCTTGGTCAGCGGCAGGAAGCGGTCGGTACGGTCCTCGTCGATCGCGCCGAGCGGCATCGTCTCGATCAGCGACAGGTCGAAGCCCTCGTCGCGACACCAGGCGAGCATCGATGCGATCTCGTCCTCGTTGAAGCCCTTCAGCGCGACCATGTTGATCTTGATCGCGAGCCCCGCGTCGCGTGCGGCGTAGATCCCGCTGATCACCTGCGACACGTCGCCGTGGCGGGTGATGTAGCGGAAGCGCTCGGGATCGCGGCTGTCCATGCTGACGTTGACGCGGCGGATGCCGGCATCGACCATCGCCTCGGCATGCTGCGCGAGGCGCGTGCCGTTGGTGGTCATCGTCAGCTCTTCCAGGCCCGAGCCGATGTTGTGACCGAGACGCTGGACGAGTTCGGCGACGTCGCGGCGGACGAGCGGCTCGCCGCCAGACAAGCGAATCTTCGTCACGCCGCGCGCGATGAAGCGCTCGGCGATGATCGCGATCTCTTCGAGGCTCAGCAGCTTGCTGCGCGGCAGGAACGTCATCTTTTCGGACATGCAGTAGCGACAGCGCAGGTCGCAGCGATCGGTCACCGAAATCCGCAGATACTTGATCGTGCGACCATGCGTATCGCGCAGCGGCTTTTGCTCGAGGGTGGGCGCGATGGTCATCTCCTCCGAGCTAAGACCTGACTGTCCCACTAACAAGGCCGGATCGGCTGGTATTGGATTGGCGCGCGGCGATACGGCGGCTAGGCTCGCACCGATCGAGCGAGGTGCGACGGATATGGAAGACATGCAGATCGCAACGACGCTGTTCGCGGTATCGTTCCGTCAACGTGATGAAATCGCGGAGATTTTGGCAAGCGCAGGGGCCGGTGCGGGGTGGCAGGCGGCGGTCGTGGGCGATGCCGAAGGGTTGGAGAGCCGGTTCCTGGCAAGCGGCGCAGCAGTCGCGTTGATCGATGCGCGCGGTGCGCTCGACGACGGACTTTCGGCGACGCGCAGGCTGGGCGGGTTGGTCGCCACCAACGGTGCGGCCTTGCTGGTGCTGGTATCGCGCGGCGATGTCGAGGCGATCGGCGAGTTCTTCGATGCGGGCGCGACGCAATTCCTGGCTAGTCCGGCCAGCGAAGGCGAACTCGTCCAGGCGCTGCGGTTCGCGGGGCGCCACGCCGCCCGCGCATCCGGCGGCGCGATCGATCGGCGCGGCATACCGGGCGCATCGCACTATGACAGGGAGACCGGCGAAGCGCGGCGCTGGATCGTCAGCCGTATCGCGGAGGAGCGGCCGGTGGCGGTGGTGCTGGTCGCGCTGTCGCGCCTCGACATCGTCAATGCGGCGCATGGCCGTCCCGCGGTGGATGGCCTGATCGAAGCGGCCGTGTTGCGCGCGGAGACGGTCGCGCGCCAGGCGATCGGCGTGGATGCGATGGTCGCGCGGCTCGGCGGGTCGGAGTTCGTGCTGGTGATCGAGGCGGCCGGGGCCGCGGTGACGGCGGCGATCACCGCGCTGGATGCGGCGCTCGCGAGGCCGTTCGCGGTGGCCGATACGCGCGCCGTGCTCGGTTGTCGCTTCGGCGTGGCGCAGCGCCAGCCGGGCGACGATGCGGCGGCGTTGCTGCGCCGCGCGAGCGAGGCGCTGGCGGAAGCGAAGGCGAGCGACGGATCGGTGCTGCACGTCGCGCTGCCCGACGGCGTCGCCCCGATCGACGCGCTGGCGATCGACCTGCACCATGCGATCGAGCGCGACGAGATCGACTTGCGTTGGCAGCCGCAAGTCGAGATCGCGAGCGGCAAGATCACGGGGGTCGAGGCGTTGGCGCGCTGGAACCACCGGGCGCTGGGGCCGCTGGGCGCGGATACGCTGTTCGATGCCGCCGATCGTGCCGATCTGGGCATCGCGCTCTCCGACCATATTCAGCGGTTGGTGCTGGCGCGTGCGGTCGCGTGGCCGGCGGTGTTGGGAACGTTGCGCGTGTCGCTGAACCTGACGGCGGCTGACATCACCCGGCCGGGGTTTGCCGCGCTGTTCCTCGCGCGTATCGACGAGAGCGGCTTCCCGCGCGGGCGGCTGACGGTCGAGATTACCGAGACGGGGTTGATCGAGGATCTGGCGGCGGCGTCGGCGTTGCTTGCGGAACTGCGTGGGGCAGGGTGCCGGGTGGCGATCGACGATTTCGGCACGGGCTATTCGAGCCTCGCCTATCTGAAGTCGCTGCCGCTCGATTACGTCAAGATCGACAAGTCGCTGGTCCGCGATATCGACGGCAGCGCGCGCGACCGCGTGGTGGTCGCCGGCGCGATCACCATGGCGCGTTCGCTGGGGCTCGCGGTGATCGCCGAGGGGGTCGAACGGCCGTCGCAGCTCGAATTGCTCGCCGCGGGTGGATGCAGCCTGTACCAAGGCTTCCTGCTGTCCGAGCCGGTGGGCGAGGCGGCGTTGCTCGAACTGATGGCGAGAGAATGATGCGTACCCTGATGCTATCCCTCGCGATCGTGGCGATCGCGGCGCCCGCGATCGCGCAGACGCCCGCCGAAATCGCGATCCGCAAGGGGATGGAAGCGAGCGCGGCGGGCTGGAGCGCGGGCGATCTCGCGCGGTTCATGGACATTTATGCGGACGACGCGGTGTTCGTGACGCCGAAGGGGCTGCTCCGCGGCAAACCGGCGATTGCGGACAAATACCGGTCCAGCTTCAGCGGCACGGGCAATGCGCGCGGCAAGCTGTCGTTCGCGTTCCTGGAGATGCGCGCTCTGGATCCGGCGCATGCGATGCTGTTCGCACGGTGGACGCTGACCGGGGCGTCGACCAGCGAATCGGGCATGACGACTTTGGTGTTCGAACGGCGTGGCGGCGCGTGGAAGATCATTTCGGATCACAGCAGCTGAATGTCCGACGAACGATGTGGGATGACACGATGACACAGCGGCTCGACCGCGCGACCGCGGCGCGATTTGCCGGGCTGACGCTCGGGCATCTAACCCGCGAATGGCCGTACAAGCTCGACCAGGTGCTCGACGGGCCCGGTGACCTGGCATTGCCGAAGACGCTGCATCCGGTGTTTCACGGCAGTTTCGACTGGCATAGCTGCGTGCATGGCTGGTGGCAGGTGATGCGCCTCGCGAGGCTGTATCCGGACATGGCGGAGGCGGCTGCGGTCGAGGCGTTGGCGGACCGGATGCTGGTGCCCGCGCTAATCGCGGGCGAGGTGGCGTATCTCAATCGACCGGGTACGGGCGGGTTCGAGCGGCCTTATGGCTGGGGATGGCTGTTGGCGCTGCATGACGAGTTGGCGCGGCGGCCAGATCGGCCCTGGGCGGCGGCGGTCGAGCCGTTGGCACGCGCGTTTGCGGTGCGGTTTGCGGCGTATCTGCCGAAGCTGATCTACCCGGTGCGGAGCGGGAAGCATGACTGCACCGCGTTCGCCTTGGTCCATGCGCTTTGCTGGGCGCGGACGCACGAGGCGTCGCTCGCCGCACTGATCGAGACGCGCGCGCGGGAATGGTACGGCGACGATCGCGACTGCCGCCCGTTCGAGCCGAGCGGGGAGGATTTTCTGTCGGCGACGCTCTGCGAGGCGGCGTTGATGAAGGACGTGCTCGGCGTGGAGTTCGCACCGTGGTTGGCGGCGTTCCTGCCCGATCCGTTCGGCCCCGCGACGGCGTGCCTGCGTTCTCCCGCGATCGTCAGCGACCGGTCCGACGGCCGCCTCGCGCATCTCGACGGCGTGAACCTGTCGCGCGCGTGGTGCTGGCGGACGATCGCCGACGCGCTGCCCGATCCTGCCGACACGCGCGCGATCGCCGACGCGCATTTGGCAGAGGCGCTCCCGCATCTCGCGGACGACTACATGGGCGAGCATTGGCTGGCGACGTTCGCGCTGCTCGCGCTCGAGGCTGAATGATCTGAAGAGAAGGGGCTGGCGTAGCGGACCACGCTGCCTAAGGTCGCATAATCGAACGAAAGAGAGTGATGATGCAAAGACGCCTGCCGTTCCTGGCCTTGCTGGCCCTTTCCACGACCGCGCTGGCCCAGACGTCGGCTCCGCCGCCCGCCGCCGATCCGAACGCGTATCTCGAGGACATCCACGGCGCGCGTGCGCTCGATACGGTGAAGCGGTGGAACACGCAGTCGCTCGCCACGCTCGAAGCCAAGCCCGGCTATGCGCGCTACCGCCAGCGCGCGCTCGACCTGTTGCAGGCGGATCGCCAGATCGCGACGCCCGACCAGATCCTCGGCGATCAGGTGCTGAACCTGTGGCAGGACAAGACGAACGTGCGCGGCCTGTGGCGGGTCGCCTCGCTCGCGTCGTTCACCAGCGGCAAGCCGGTGTGGCGGACGCTGATCGACGTCGATGCGCTCGGCAAGGCGGACGGCAAGAGCTGGGTGTGGAAGGGCGCGACGTGCCGCTCGCCGTCCTATGACCGCTGCATGGTGGCACTGTCGAACGGCGGCGGCGATGCGGTCGAGGAGCGCGAGTTCGACATCCCGACGGGCAAGTTCGTGACCGACGGCTTCGTCGTGCCGAGCTTCAAGACCGGGCTGAACTGGGCCGGGCCGGACGCGCTGTACGTCGCGACCGATTTCGGCGCTGGCAGCCTTACAAAATCAGGCTATCCGCGCACCGTGAAGCGGTGGCAGCGCGGCACGCCGCTTGCCTCGGCAACGACCGTCACGAGCGCGACCCCGGACGATGTCGGGATCGAGACCAACGTCTTCTCCGATGGCGATCGCCGCTATGCGCTAGTCTCCCGCAACGTCGATTTCTTTCATTCGAAGCGCAGTCATATCGCCGAGAATGGCCGGCTGGTGCCGTCGCCGTTGCCCGACGATGCCGAGATCAACGCCGTCCTCGATGGCCGGTTGATCGCGACGCTGGCGTCCGACTGGAGGGGGATCCCGAGCGGGTCGGTCGTGGCGTACAGCGTCGCCGACGTGCTGGCGGGCCGCACGCCGACAATCGAGCGCGTGCTGGTACCGACCGCGACGCAGGCGGTGGAGCAGGTCGATTCGAGCAAGTCGGTGCTGTGGGTGAAAATGCTCGACGACGTATCAGGCCGGCTCGTATCGCTGACGCGCGGCGCGGACGGCATCTGGACGCAAGGCGTCGCGACGCTGCCGACCGCATCGACGATCCACCTCGAGGCGACCGCAGGCAAGGACGACGTCGCCTTCGCGGTTGTCGAGAGCTTCCTCAGCCCTCCTGCGCTCTATGCCGTCCGCCCCAATGCCAAGCCGGTCACCGTCGACACGCTGCCAGCGCGGTTCGATGCCTCCGCAATGCAGGTCGAACAGCGGTTCGCGACGTCGAAGGATGGCACGAAGATCCCGTATTTCCTGGTGCGGAAGAAAGGCACGACGGGGCCGGTGCCCGCGCTGGTCCACGCATACGGCGGGTTCCGCAACGCGCAGACACCGACCTACCTCGTCGACCAGCCCTATCGCTCGGGGCCTGCGGGGCTGTTCTGGGTCGAGGAGGGCAACGCGTTCGTGCTCGCCAACATCCGCGGTGGCGGCGAATACGGGCCGCGCTGGCACCAGATGCCGCTGCGCGAGAACCGGCAAAAGGCGTATGACGATCTCCACGCGGTCGGCGACGATCTTGTCCGGACCGGTGTCAGTGCAAAACGCAAGATCGCCGTCTCGGGGCGGTCGAACGGCGGCCTCCTCGTTGGCGTCGCGATGGAGCAACGTCCCGATCTCTACGGCGCAATCGTGATGGGATCGCCGCTGCTCGACATGCAGCGCTATTCGCATCTGTCGGCGGGCGCATCGTGGATCGGCGAATATGGCGACCCGGACAAGCCCGCGGACTGGGCGTTCATCTCGAAATATTCGCCCTACCAGAATTTGAAGCGCGGCGTGCAATACCCGACGCCGTTCATCTACACCTCGACCGAAGACGACCGTGTCCACCCCGGCCACGCGCGCAAATTCGCCGCGCGGCTTGAGGCCTATGGCGACCCGTTCTTCTATTACGAGAACCCGGAAGGCGGCCACGCGGCCGGCGCCGACAAGATCGAGGACGCCAAGCGCGCCGCGCTCGTCACCGTCTATCTGAACGCGCAACTCGCGCCACAACGCTGATCGTCAGGAATCCATGATGCGTAATTTCCGTCTGTTGCTCGGCGCCGCGATGCTGGCGCTGCCCGTTTGGTCGATCCCGGCGCCCGTGCTAGCCGCGCAAGCCGAAACGAGCGCGTTCGCGTCGCTGTCGAAGCGCTATGTCGACGGCCTTGCCCGCCTCAATCCGTCGTCGGCGACATCGCTCGGCGATCACCGCTTCGACACGCAGGTCACCGACATGTCCGCCGCAGGGCGTGCCAGGCGTGAGGCATTCTCGAAGGCGATGCTCGCCGATCTCCAGCGGATCGACCGCAAGGCCCTGTCGCGCGAGGAGCAGGTCGACGCGGCGCTGCTCGACAATGCGCTTCGCTATGACATCTGGGATACCGAGACGCTCGGCGGGTGGGCGTGGGATCCGCAGGTCTATAACGACATCGCCGGCAGCTCGCTCTATTCGCTCGCCGCGCGGGACTTCGCGCCGTGGCCGCAGCGGCTGAACGCGGCGACCGCGCGGATGGCGGCGCTCCCCGCGTTGCTGGCGCAGGCGCGCGCCAACATCGTGGTGGCGCGCGTGCCGTCGATCTACGCGACGACCGTGGCGAAGCAGAACAGCGGCATCGTCGACATCGCCGAGAGCATGCTCGCGCCGCACAAGAGCGAATTGTCCGCAGCGGACGCCAAGCGGTTCGATGCCGCGCTCGTGACATTGAAGGCGGCGGTTGCCGAGCATCAGGTCTGGCTCGACAAGACGCTCGTCCCCGGCGCGAAGGGCGACTTCCGCCTTGGCGCGGCGCTCTACGACAAGAAGCTCGGCTTCGCGCTTCAATCCGACCTCACCCGGGCCGAGATCAAGCGCCGCGCGCAGGCTGCGATCGTCGACACGCGCACGCAGATGTACGCGATCGCACGCCAGATATTTGGCGCCAAGAAGGGCGCGCTGCTGCTTCCCGACAAGCCGTCCGAAGCGCAGCAACAGGCCGCGATCCAGCTCGCGCTCGAACTCACCTACGCCAAGCGTCCGGCACGCGATGGCATGATCGACGCCTCGACCAAGGCACTGGCGCAGGCGACCGCCTTCGTCCGCGACAAGGGGTTGGTCGGCATGCCCGACAGCCCGGTGAAGATCATCACGATGCCCAAGTTCCAGCAGGGCGTCGCGGTCGCGTACTGCGATTCCCCCGGCCCGCTGGAAAAGAACCTCGGCACGTTCTTCGCCGTCTCGCCGATCCCCGACGACTGGACCGAGGCGCAGGCGACCTCGTTCCTCAGCGAATATAACGACTACATGATCCACGACCTCGCGGTGCACGAGGCGATGCCGGGGCATTATCTCCAGCTCGCGCACGCCAACGCGACTCAGTCGACGTTGCGCGCGGTGCTCGGCTCGGGGCCGTTCGTCGAGGGCTGGGCGGTCTATGCCGAGGGCATGATGGCGGACGAGGGCTATCTGAATGGCGATCCGCTGTTCAAGCTCACCGTGCTCAAGATGCGGCTGCGGTCGATCTCGAACTCGCTGCTCGACATCGGCATCCACACCGAGGGCATGACGCGCGAACAGGCGATGCAGCTGATGACGCACACCGCGTTCCAGCAGGAGCGTGAGGCGGCGGGCAAATGGGTCCGCGCCTCGCTCGGCTCGACGCAGTTGCTGAGCTATTTCACCGGCTATTCGGAGCACATGGCGTTGCGGGAAGAGGCCAGGAAGCGGCAGGGCGCGGCGTTCGATCTCAAGCGCTACAACGACGCGTTGCTCGCGCATGGTTCGCCGCCAGTGCGCTACGTCCGCGAACTGCTGTTCGACCTGCCGATCGGATGATGGCAGGCGGGTGCGCGTAACGCATATCCCGTGGTCGATCCGTTCATCGGCACGGGGGGCGAGGGCATGTCTTGCCAGCGCAGTACGGCGTCGGATCTTACCCCGACCCTTTTCGGGATGCCGTATCGAGAATGCCGTCGTGATCGTCGTTGGGTTCGCCCGTCCGGGCGCAGAGCGATTGACGCGGATCGCACGACGCCGACAGCATATGGTTTCATACAGTGGCCACGGTAACGGGCGCACGCTTTCAGATTGTCACAGCCCATGCGTCTTCCTCGCCTGTTCAGCCGCCCGTCGAACGACATGGCGATCGATCTCGGAACGGTGAACACCGTCGTCTATCTGCGCGGTCAGGGCATCGTCCTGAACGAACCGTCCGTGGTGGCGATTGAAACGCGGAATGGCGTCCAGCAGGTGCGCGCGGTGGGTGCCGAAGCGAAATTGATGATGGGCAAGACGCCCGACGGGATCGAGACCATCCGGCCGATGCGCGACGGCGTGATCGCCGACCTCGACGTCGCCGAGCAGATGATCAAGTTCTTCATCGAAAAGGCGCATGGCGGGCCCAGCCGACTGCCACGCCATCCCGAGATCGCGATCTGCATCCCGTCCGGCGCGACCCTGGTCGAGCGTCGCGCGATACGCCAGGCGGCGTCCAACGCCGGCGCGCGCAAGGTGTATCTGATCGAAGAGCCGATGGCGGCGGCGATCGGTGCCGGACTGCCGGTGACCGAACCGGTCGGGGCGATGGTCGTCGACATCGGCGGTGGCACGACCGAAGTGGCGGTGCTGTCGCTGCGAGGGCTTGCCTACAGCACGTCGGCGCGGGTCGGCGGCGACAAGATGGACGAAGCGATCAGTTCGATGATTCGTCGCAAGCACAATCTCATGATCGGCGAAGCGACCGCAGAGCGCGTCAAGCTGGCGGTAGGCATGGCACGGATGCCGGAGGATGGGATCGGCGAGGTCATGCGCGTCAAGGGACGCGACCTGCGTGCAGGGGTGCCACGCGAGATCGAGGTGACGCAGGCGGATATCGCGGCGTCGTTGGCGGATTTGATCGGCCAGATCGTCGAAACCGTGCTGACCGCGCTGGAGAAGACCGAGCCGGAACTGGCTGCCGACATCTGCGATCAGGGCATCGTCATGACGGGCGGCGGATCGCTGCTCGCGCGGATCGACGAAGTATTGTCGGACGCGACGGGGCTGCCCGTCACGGTCGCCGAGAACGCGCTGACCTGCGTCGCGATCGGTGCGGGCCGCGCGATGGAAGAGCCTGTCTATCAGGGCGTGATGACGGAAATCTGATGTACCGGACTAACCGGCGCTCTGCGGTTTCGGCAACGTCGGCATGCACTGCACGTCGTGAAGCACTCGAACCCGACATCGGTTTTTCAAGCGCTTGGCTCGATAACAGGGCAAGGGGTTGGTGGGCCCGGCAGGAATCGAACCCGCAACCTAGCCGTTATGAGCGGCCAGCTCTAACCGTTGAGCTACAGGCCCCACCGGCGCCTGCGTTAGCGCAAGCGATCGGCCCGCAAAAGGGCGCACAAGCAAAACGGCAAAGAAAAAGGGCGCTCCCGAAGGAACGCCCTTTCCGACACTAATACTCTATCGAGCGCGAACGCCCGACAGGGTTTTAGTTCATGTTGTCGGTCTTCTCGTCGGCAGCGTCACGGACGTTGTCGGCAGCTGCGTTCATGTTGTCAGCAGCGTTCTCGAGCACGTCGGTAGCGACTGCGTTCGAGGTGTTGTCCGCCATGGCGTCCATGTTGTCAGCCTGCATTTCCATGTTGTCAGCCAGCATGTCCGCGTTGTTCTCAACTGCGGCGGCTTCTGGCGACTTGCTGCAGGCTGCGACGGACATCAGGCCGGCGGCAGCAGCGATCAGAACGATCTTCTTCATTCGAATGCTCCCAAGCATAGTTTCACTCGCGGCCGACCCGATTGCCGTCGCGAAGTCACGTCAAATAGCGGCCCCCGGCGGGCGGTCAATCCGCTAAATTCATCTGTCCGCAAGGTTTGCGGCAGAACGATGACAGATTGGTTCATGCAATTCGTCACTTCTGGGGCACAATTGACCCGATTTCCTCGGGCGCATTGGCCACTGTCGCGATCACCGTGGTCCACGCCGCGACGTTCTGGCGGAGCTGTTCGGGGTCGATCAGATCCAGGGTATCCTCGGGCGTATGGTGGTAATCGAAGTAGCGCAGCCCCGACTGGTTGAGGTCGATTCCGGCGACCCCCGTGGCGATCACCGGGCCGACATCGGTGCCGCCGTGCGGGGCGTCGGCGCCGCGAACGATCCCGAGCGGGGCGAGCGCGACCGCCAGGCGATCCTCGATGGGCTTGGCGGCGTCGGGCAGGCTGCTCTCGAACCGCCAGACGCGATCGGCACCGAAATCCGATTCGGCGGCAGTCGCATGGCGTTCGCCGGCATGCGCCTTGGCGTAGGCAGCTCCGCCAAAGCCGCCGCTCTCCTCGTCGCCGAACCAGACGACGCGGATCGTGCGGCGGGGGCGCTGGCCGCCGTCCATGACGATCTTGGCGGCGGCTGCGGTGATCGCGATGCCAGCCCCGTCATCGATCGCGCCGGTGCCGAGATCCCAGCTGTCGAGATGGCCACCGACCAGCACGATCCCGGCCTTGGGGTCGGTGCCCGGAACCTCGGCGACGACGTTGCCCGATTCGCGCATGCCGACCTGCTTGTCTTCCAGCACCAGCTTCAGCGTCACCGGCTTGCCGAGCTTCACCAGCCGCTCGACATGCTCGGCGTCCGCGACCGACAGCGCGGCGGCGGGGATCGGCGTCACGCCCGCGTCGAAATTGGTGTTGCCCGCGTGCGGCCCGCGGCCGTGATCGGTGCCGATCGACCGGATCACGATCGCCGCCGCGCCTTTCTTGGCGGCGACGTTCGGTCCGACGAAGCGCGCGGTGCCCTGCGATCCATAGCTCGACCCGTCCTGCGTCGGCTGCATCGCGTTCGACACGAAGGCAATCTTGCCCTTCAGGCTGCCGTCCGCGGCGAGCGCGAGGTCGTTGTACGTCGGGAAATACACGATCGGCAGGGTCAGCCCGCCCGGCGGCGTCGCGCCCGAATTGCCGAGGCCGACCAGGTGCAGCTTTTGCGCATAGGGCGCGACCAGCTCGCCACTCTCCGTGCCGCGCGACCAGACGGGCAGCTGGTATGGCTCGATCCGCACGTTCTTGAACCCGAGCGCCTTGAGCTTGGCGACCGACCACGCGCGCGCCCGCGGTGCCGCCTCGGTGCCGGTCATCCGCGGGCCGACCTCGGTCGTGATCCCCTCGACGATCTTGTAGGCGGTGTCGTCGGTCAGCGCCTTGTCGCGCAGCGCCGCGACCTTCGCGTCGACCGCGGTTGCCGGGGCAGCGGTGCGCTGCGCGGCAAGAGGAACGGCGGTGATTGCGGCACAGGCCGCCAGAAATGGTGCGATACGCGTCATCAGCAATTCCCCTTGGTGTCGGCCTCCTTCGTTAGGTCCCAGCTCGCGCGTTGCCAACCTTCGCGGCTGCCCTTACATGCGCAGATCAATCCCGCCCTCACGAACACCCGAACGGAGACCCCCGTGGCCGGCCAATACGCCTATGTCATGAAGGACATGACGAAGACCTTCCCCGGCGCGCCCAAGCCGGTGCTGTCGAACATCAATCTGCAATTCTATCATGGCGCCAAGATCGGCATCGTAGGCCCCAACGGCGCGGGCAAGTCGACGCTGATCAAGATCATGGCCGGCATCGACAAGGACTATACCGGCGAGGCTTGGCCGGGCGAGAACGTTACCGTCGGCTATCTGGAGCAGGAGCCGCAGCTCGACGCCACCAAGACCGTGCTGGAGAACGTCAAGGACGGCGCGCGCGGTGTCGCGGACATGGTGGATCGCTTCAACGCGATCTCCGCCGAGATGGGCGATCCCCAGGACGACACCGACTTCGACGCGCTGCTGGAGGAGATGGGGACGCTTCAGGAGCAGATCGACGCGATCGACGGCTGGACGCTCGACAACCAGCTCGAGGTCGCGATGGAGGCGCTGCGTTGCCCGCCGGGCGACTGGCCGGTCGACAAGCTGTCGGGTGGTGAGAAGCGCCGCGTCGCGCTGACCCGCCTGCTGATCCAGAAGCCGGGTATCCTGCTGCTGGACGAGCCCACCAACCATCTCGACGCGGAAAGCGTCCAGTGGCTGGAGAACCATCTGAAGGATTATGCGGGCGCGGTGCTGATGATCACCCATGACCGCTATTTCCTCGACAACGTCGTTGGCTGGGTGCTCGAACTCGATCGCGGCAAGTATTTCCCGTACGAGGGCAATTACTCGACCTATCTCGAGAAGAAGGCCAAGCGCCTCGAGCAGGAGGACCGCGAGGAATCCGGTCGTCAGACCGCGATCAAGAACGAGCTCGAATGGATTCGTCAGGGTGCCAAGGCGCGGCAGACGAAATCGAAGGCGCGTATCGCCAACTTCGAACGCCTCGTCTCCGCACAGGAGAACCGCTCGCCGGGCAAGGCGCAGATCGTCATCCAGGTGCCCGAGCGTCTCGGCGGCAAGGTCATCGAGCTCGAGAACGTCTCCAAGGCTTACGGCGACAAGCTGCTGTTCGAGAACCTCTCGTTCACGCTGCCCGCGGGCGGTATCGTTGGCGTCATCGGTCCCAACGGCGCCGGCAAGTCGACGCTGTTCAAGCTGATCACTGGGCAGGAGACGCCGGACAGCGGCACGATCGACAAGGGTTCGACCGTGCGGCTCGGCTATGTCGACCAGAGCCGCGATCATCTCGACGACAAGAAGAACGTCTGGGAGGAGATTTCCGACGGCCTCGACTCGATGAAGGTCAACGGGTTCGACCAGTCGACGCGCGCCTATGTCGGGGCGTTCAACTTCAAGGGCCAGGACCAGCAGAAGAACGTCGGCAAGCTGTCGGGCGGCGAGCGCAACCGCGTCAACATCGCCAAGATGTTGAAGCGCGGCGGCAACGTGCTGCTGCTCGACGAGCCCACCAACGATCTCGATGTCGAGACCTTGGGCGCGCTCGAGGAAGCGATCGAGAATTTCGCAGGGTGCGCGGTGGTGATCAGCCACGATCGCTTCTTCCTGGATCGTCTCGCCACGCACATCCTGGCGTTCGAGGGCAACAGCCATGTCGAATGGTTCGAGGGCAATTTCGAATCCTACGAAGAAGACAAGCGCCGCCGTCTGGGCGATGCGGCGGATCGTCCTACCGCGCTGTCCTATAAGAAGCTGACGCGCTGACCCGATGTTGCGGGGGCTCGACGAGGAACTGGTCGCTCACAAATACGCGCAAGTAGAGCGCGAGCGACGGTTTCTCGTCGATCCTGCGCGTTGGCCCGATCTGGCCGACGCGCCGTATATCCTGATCGAGGACCGGCACATCGAAGGCACGCGGCTGAGGCTGCGCGCCATGACCGATAGCGTGTCGGGACGCGTGGTCCTGAAGATCGGCAAGAAATACGACGTTGCCGATGTGCTGAGCAGGCCGACGGTCACGACGTATCTCGATCGGGACGAGTATGACCTGCTAGCGAAACTGCCGACACGACCTTTGAGAAAACGCCGGTGTCCGGTGGGTGCTGACTTCGGCATCGACCTGTTCGAAGGAGCGCTCGCCGAGCTCGAACTCGCCGAGATCGAGCAGGACGACGCCGCCGCTTTGACGTCGATCGTCAGCCCCGAATGGGCAATCGCGGAGGTCACGCATGATCCGCGGTTTCAGGGTGGGCGATTGAGCCTGCTGGATGCGGCAGGCGTGACGAGACTTATTGCCAGTAACATCGAGTGAGTATGACGGTTATCGAACAATCTCCGGGCGGCGATCGGCCCCCTGGCGCAGGCGAACTCGAATATCGTCTTCGCCAGCAGTCGATCCTTGCCGATTTCGGGATCGAGGCGCTGCGGGCGCGGGATCTGCAGCCGATGTTGCAGCGCGCGACCGAGTTGTGCGGCGAGGGGATGCGGTCGCAATACTGCAAGTTCCTCGAATACCGTCCCGAACAGAACACCTTGTTGGTCCGCGCCGGGATCGGCTGGGCGCCCGGGGTTGTCGGGTCGACCGAGATGCGGACCGATCTCGGCTCGCCGGCAGGGTTCGCGCTGGAGACCGGGCTACCGGTGATCTCGAACCACCTTGAGAACGAACAGCGCTTCCGGACGCCGGAGTTCATGGCGCAGCACAATATCCGCCGCGCTATCAACGTGCTGGTGGAGACGTCGGGCAAGCGCTTCGGCGTGCTTGAGGTCGACAGCCCGGACGAGGGCAAGTTCGAGCCGGCCGACTTCGCCTTCATGCAGGGGTTTGCCAACCTCATCGGCGTCGCGATCGAGCGGCAGCAGGCGGAGCAGCGGCTGAGCGAGGCGATGGAGCATCAGGAACTGCTCACGCGGGAGGCCAGCCACCGGGTCAAGAACAGCCTCGCGCTCGTCTCTGCGATGCTCAACCTTCAGATGCAGGAGGATGACGATCCGCGGATCCGCCGGCTGCTGGGCGATGCGCAGGCGCGGATCACCGCGATCGCGCAGACGCACGACCAGCTCTGGCGTGGCGATCAGGTTGGCATCGTCGCGCTGAACGATCTGGTCTGCGGGATCGCGACGGGGCTGGGGGAGCAATCGCTCACCCACCGGATCGACTGCGATATCGAGGCGATCCTGATCAGCGCGGACGTGGCGATCCCGATGGGGTTGCTGGTCACCGAGCTCGTCACCAACGCGATCAAATATGCGTATGGCGACGATGGTGGCGTGATCCTGGTCACGGTGCGGAGTGCTGACGGGCGCATTGTGCTGACGGTGTCGGACGAGGGCGGCGGGTTGCCAGCCGACTTCGACTTGAAGACGGCGTCGCGTAAAAGCCTCGGGATGCGGATGATCGGCAGCCTCGCGCGGCAGTTGCGTGGGACGGTGACGATCGAGAACGCTGCGGTTGGCACGTGCGCGACGCTCGACGTGCCCGATCCGCGGGCGGAGGAAGCCTCGCCATCCTGACGACACTCCGTCATCCTGACGAAAGTCAGGACCCAGAGCCCAAAGGGCACCACTCGTAACTCTGGATCCTGACTTTCGTCAGGATGACGGGTGCTATCGTTCTCCTGCGAACGCAGGAGTCCAGTGTAATGAAGCGTGACAATCGTGACCCTGGGCTCCTGCGTTCGCAGGAGAACGGGAGTTTTAGGCCGCCACGGCATCCGCCTTGGTCGCCATCCACGCTTCGGCTTTTGCCAGCGCGGGGGCGTCGTCGACGTCGATCCAGTCGATGTCGCTGCAATCCACGATCCGGGCCAGGCCCTGTGCGGCCAGCAGGCGGACGCCTTCCGTCAAAGACGGGCTTGCTAACGTCGCCAGCGCGTCCGACAGCGCAGGGCCGATCGCGAAGACGCCGGTGTCGTAGCAGTCGTGCGGTTCCAGGCCCTTGCCGATCGCGACGATGCGGTCGCCTTCGGTCGCGACGCAGGTGACGTCCTCCGGGTCGACCCAGTCGTGCCCGAGCCGCCGGTCGATGCCGAGGCGCAGACCACCGCCAGCGCCGGCCCTTGCCATGCGGGCGTAAAGTTCGGAACTGACGAGGTGGTCGCACATCGCGAGGATCGCTTCGCTACCGCCGAGCGCATCTCGCGCCGCCAGTACCGAAACGCCATTGGGTTCGCGGTGATCCGCGAGAACCGTCTCGACCTTCAACGGCCAACGCCGGCTCGCGAGGTACGCTTCGATAGCCTCGCGCCCGTAGCTCACCGTCACAATCGCCCTCGCAAAGCCGGCCTCGGCCAGCCCCTCAAGCGCGTGGGCGATCAACGGCCGCCCCGCGACCGCGCAGAGCGGCTTGTACGGGGCGGAGGTGCGGAGGCGGCTGCCTTCCCCGGCGGCGAGGATGATCGCCGTTTGAATCCGGGGCGTCTCGATCATGTCAGGCGGCCTTGATAAACCGCTCGACTTCGATCTGTGCGAGATCGTCGGTCATCTGCGTGCGCGGGTGCTTGCAGAAATACGCCGATGCAGGGTCGATCACGCCGGCGATGCCGCGATCCTTGGCGATCTTGGCGCAGCGGATCATGTCGATCGCGACGCCTGCCGAGTTGGGGCTGTCCTCGACCGAGAGACGCAGCTCGATGTTCATCGGCACGCCGCCGAACAGCTGGCCTTCCATGCGCAGGAAGCAGACCTTGTTGTCGTTCTGCCAGGGCACATAGTCCGACGGACCGATATGGACGTTGTCGTCGTCCATGCGCTCGGCCGCAACCGACTGCACGGCTTCGGTCTTCGAGATCTTCTTCGACTCGAGCCGGCGATGGTTCGACATGTTGAGGAAGTCGGTGTTGCCGCCGGTGTTGAGCTGATACGTACGATCCAGCTTCACGCCGCGCTTGGCGAACAGGTCGGTCAGCACGCGGTGGACGATCGTCGCGCCGAGTTGTGCCTTGATGTCGTCGCCGATGATCGCGACGCCGGCGTCCTCGAACTTCTTCGCCCAGACCGGGTTCGACGCGATGAACACGGGGATATTGTTGACGAACGCCACGCCCGCTTCGATCGCGCACTCGGCGTAGAATTCGGTCGCTTCCTGCGAACCGACCGGCAAATAGTTCATCAGTACGTCGGCGCCCGATGCCTTCAGCTCGGCGATGACCTCTTCACGGGTCGGCTCGGCGGCGTCGGAGACGAGGAACGTACGGTCGTCCTTGAAGTCGGCCATGTGGTCGGCGACGCCGTCCAGCTTCTTGCCCATCTTCACGATCGTGCCGGTGTTGCCGACGTTCGGCGCGAACACCGCGGTGCAGTTGGGCTTGGCGAAGATCGCCTCGGCGACGTCCTTGCCAACCTTGCGACGATCGACGTCCCAGGCTGCGACGACCTTGATGTCGCTCGGCTTGTAGCCACCCATGTCGAAATGCATCAGGCCAACCTGGTCGTTTGCCCCCTCGCGATAATGCTCGAGGCCCTGGACGAGCGAGCTCGCGCAGTTGCCGATGCCGACCACGGCGATCCGAATGCTATTCATTACTGACCCTGTTCCTTACGAAAGATGCATGCGCGACGCGGTCTTTGGTCGCGTTGCGGAAGTATTACGAACGAAAGCCCGCTCGACACGACGGTGCCAGACGAGCCCGACGATGGCCACGAGCGTCAAAGGGACGATCTCGAACCACCAGAAGATGCGTGGGTTGCCCGCGAAGCAGGCGACGAAGATCGCCCATACCCGGACATTCGCGGTAAGCAAGGCCATGAAGCGCAACGGCGCGACGGCGCGGGCACCGTACAGGGCCCCGAGCGCGACCGGATCCGCCGACTGACCGAGCGTGCGCTCGAACGGCATGGCGATCCGGTCGATGCTGCTCGCGAGGCCATCATAGAAGCGGACCAGCGCGTTGCCGGTCGGAACGGGAAGCGCTTCGAGCGCCACGCCCTTGATGCGACGATGGAAGCGCGAGCGCTCGCCCTCGTACATGTTCGACTGGACCGCATGCGCGCCGCCGGCTGCGAAGGCGAGGACCCAGCCCTCGGGCGTGTCGATCGTCAGCGCGAGCGAGATGTAGATCAGCGCGAAGACGCCGTGATCGCATAGCCCGTCGAGCATGCGACCGAGCGGGCTCGCGGTCTTGGTCGCGCGCGCGACCATGCCGTCGAGTCCGTCGGCGATAAGCCATCCCATCGACAGCACCAGGCCGACCAGCGCGAGTGCCCAGTTTCCCCACTGCGTGTAGGCGAGCGCGGCTGCTCCGCCGAGGCAAAGCCCTGCCACCGACACCGAATTGGCCGAAATTCCACGCGCCAACGCAAGCGGCAAAAGCGCACGGCCTGCCGGGTGAATCAGCCAAAGATTAGATGGGATCTCGATCCGGCGATCGCGCGATCCATCCGGTGGAGCCACTGTCATAGGATTTTCATAATGCGCCCGGCTCGCGATTTATGCAAGACGGCGCAACTAACCCTACGGAACGCTTGACCGCAATTCTGCGATCCAAGCGGTTGCGATTCCGTCCGAAGGCGCACGCCAATCGCCACGCGGCGATAGCGCGCCACCCGCCGATACCTTCGGCCCATTGGGCATCGCCGACCGCTTGAACTGGCTAGTCGTGAAGAACCGATAGAGGAATTTTTCCAGCCAATACCGGATCGTCGGCAGGTCGTAGGCGACGCGCGCGTCTGTCGGCAGGTCCTCCGGCCACGCGCCGACGCTCGCATCGCGCCATGCGTGCCAGGCGAGAAAGGCGATCTTTGATGGCGCGAGCCCATAGCGGATCACGTAATGCGCGAAGAAATCGTTCAGCGCGTACGGGCCGATCATCGACTCGGTGCTCTGCAATGCGCCATCCGCGCCCGCCGGAACGAGCTCGGGCGAAATCTCCTGCGCGAGGATCGTCGCCAGGATGTCGTCGGTCGCCGCGTCATACTGGTCGGTGCGGATACACCAGCGGATCAGGAACTGGATCAGCGTCTTGGGCACGCCGCTATTCACCGCGTAATGGCTCATCTGGTCGCCGACGCCGTAAGTGCACCAGCCGAGCGCCATCTCGCTCAGGTCGCCGGTGCCGAGCACGATCCCGCGCCGCTGGTTGGCGAGGCGGAAGAGGTAGTCGGTGCGCAGGCCTGCCTGCACGTTCTCGAAGGTGATGTCGTAGACCGGTTCGCCTTCGCTGAACGGGTGGCCGATGTCCTCCAGCATCCGCGTGGCGGCGGGGCGGATGTCGATCTCTTCCGCGGTGATGCCGAGCGCGCGCATGAGTGCCCAAGCGTTAGCCTTTGTCCCTTCGCCGGTCGCGAAGCCGGGCATTGTGAAGCCGAGAATGTTGGTCCGCGGGCGTCCAAGCCGGTCCATCGCCTTGGCCGCGACGATCAGCGCATGCGTCGAGTCGAGGCCGCCAGATACGCCGATCACGATCGTCTCGGCGTGCGCGGAGACGAGCCGCTTCGACAGCGCCTCCACCTGGATGTTGAACGCCTCGTAGCAATCGTCGTCGCGCCGCGTCGGATCGTTCGGGACGAACGGGAAACGGCGGATGGCGCGTTCGAGGCCACTGTCCTCAAGTACCGGCGCGTGATCGAACGCGATCCGTCGGAATCGTGTTTCGGGGTTGCCGGCGAACATCGCCGCATCGTTGAACGTGCCGGTCCGTAGGCGTTCCTGCGTGATCCGTTCGCAGTCGACGTCGGCGACGACCAGTTCGGGCTCGGTCGAGAACCGCGCCGACTCCGCGATCTGTTCGCCGAGTTCGTGAACCAGTCCCTGGCCGTCCCAGGCGACCTCGGTGGTGCTCTCGCCGGGGCCTGCGGCGGAATAGACATACGCACAGACCGCGCGGGCCGATTGCGCCGCCGCCAGGATCGCCCGGTCGCGCGCCTTGCCGATGACGATGTTCGACGCCGACAGGTTGCAGCAGATCAGCGCCCCCGCGAGTGCGCCCGCGGTCGAGGGCGGGGTAGGGGCCCAGTAATCCTCGCAGATCTCGGCATGGAACACGAAGCCGGGCAGATCGCGCGCGGCGAAGATCAGGTCGGTCCCGAACGGCACCTCCTCGCCGCCAAGCTCGATCGTCAGTCCGGTCATCCCTACGCCACTCGCGAACCACCGCTTCTCGTAGAACTCGCGATAATTCGGCAGGAACGTCTTCGGGACCACGCCGAGCACGCGCCCGCGTGCGATCGCCAGCGCGCAATTATACAGCCGCCCGTTCCGCACGAGCGCTGCGCCGACCACCAGCACCGGCCGCAAGGTTACACTCGCCTCGACCGCCGTCGCGATCGCGGTCAGCGTCGCGCGCTGCTGCGCGGTCTGGAGATGCAGGTCGTCGATCGCGTAGGAGGTGAGGTTCAGCTCCGGGAAGACGACGAGGTCGACGCCCTTCGCATCCGCCTCGCGCGCCAAGGCGATCGTAGCCTCGGCATTGGCCCCGGTATGCCCCACCGAAGCCCGCGGCATCGCGGCGGCAACCCGGATCAGCCCGTGACTATGGATCGCGTAGAATGGATGCGTCATGGGGCACCGATAAACGCCCGCGCTGCGTCACGCCACCGGCTTGCGCAGGTCAGGCACGAACGATGCGCGCCGCATAACATCCGCGCTTGGCGTAGTGGGCCTGGAGATACGCCACGTCCGGCACCGCGAGGAACCGCTCGATCAGCGGGATCAGGTCCGTGCCTGCGACCAGGTCGGCGTCGATCATCTCGTCGTCAGGTCCAAAGGCGCGCAGGGATATCGGCCGGCTGCGGATCGCCTCGGGGACCGCGTCGAGCAGGTCCAGCGGTTCCGTCTCCGCCTCGGATACGAAGATCGCGTGGCGCGAGCGGTAAGGCGTGTCGGCCGGCTGATGTTCGTAGTTGATCAGGATCGCCGTCTCACCGATCTCCAGATCGCGCACTGCGATGCGATCGGGAAAGCCGGGCTTGGCGTCGGCCACGTATCGCCGGGCGCCTGCTCGCGCGAGGCTGGCATCGGAGGCGCCGAACAGGTGTCGAAACTGGTCGGGGTCGAGCCCCTGAACGCGGAAGGACATGATCGCTCCTCTTCGGTATGAGCGAGCTTCATGACCTGGATCGGGTGCGTGTGCGTCCCGTAGCTTGCTATCAAACGGCTGCGCTTGGACTGATTCCAGTTTTGCTTCGGAGGCTATTTTGACGATCACGATGTTCGGCATCAAGAATTGCGACACGATCAAGAAGGCGCGGACATGGCTGGATGCGCACGACGTGGACTATGCGTTCCACGACTATAAGACCGCCGGAATCGACGCCGCGCATCTGGACGACTGGATCGGCCGGGTTGGCTGGGAGGTGTTGCTCAATCGCGGGGGGACGACGTTCCGCAAACTTCCGGAAGCGGACCGAGCGGATCTCGATGCCGGGAAGGCCACCGCGCTGATGCTGGCGCAACCGTCGATGATCAAGCGCCCGGTGCTCGATACCGGCGAGACGCTGCTGGTCGGGTTCAAGCCCGAGGCGTATGAGGCGGCGGGGCTGGGGCGCGCCTGAAGGAGATCAGCATGCCGGTTGCAAGTTGGAATGGCCACGAGATCGCACGATCGGACGATACCGTCGTGGTAGAGGGTAATCATTACTTTCTCGCCGACAGCGTCGATCCGGCGTTGCTGGAGGATAGCGCGACGCACTCGAACTGCCCGTGGAAGGGTGTGGCGAGCTACAAAACGCTGGTCGTCGACGGGAAACGCAACGTCGATGCGGTCTGGTATTATCCGGAGCCGAAGTCCGCAGCGGCGGAGATCGAGGGACGGTATGCGTTCTGGAAGGGCGTCGTCGTCGCGTAAGGACGCGCGCGCCATTTTTTGAATCCTCCCCCGTCAGTGGGAGGTGTCGCCGAAGGTGACGGAGGGGGAGGACACGGAACAGGCGTTTCGCTTACCTCCCCTCCGTCTGGCAAGCGCCAGCCACCTCCCCCTGGCGGGGAGGATCGGAGGCTCAGCTCAGATCGCGCCCGAGAACGTGTCGCACTGTTGTGGATCGCCGCTCTCCAGCCCGCGCTTCAGCCACGACTGGCGCTGCGCCGATGTCCCGTGCGTGAAGCTGTCCGGCACGACGCGGCCCTGCGACTGCTTCTGCAACGTGTCGTCGCCAATCGCCTGCGCCGCAGTCATGCCCTCCTGGATATCCCCAGCCTCGAGCCGCGTCTTGTTCGCCGCCGCCCACACGCCGGCGTAGCAATCCGCCTGCAATTCGAGCCGTACCGACAGAGCATTGCCCTCGGTCTCGCTCGCCTGGCGCTGCGCCTGCTGGACCTGCGCGTTGGTACCGAGCAGCTTCTGGATGTGATGGCCGAACTCGTGCGCGATCACATAGTCCTGCGCGAAGTCGCCGTTCGCTTTAAAGCGAGTCGACAGCTCGTTGAAAAAGCTGGTGTCGAGGTAGATGCCCTGGTCGGTCGGGCAATAGAATGGCCCCATCGCCGACTGCGCGGCGCCGCAACCCGAGCGGCCATTGCCGTCGAAGAACACGAGCTTGGGCGCCTCGAACCGCTGGCCGTTCTTCTGGAAGATCGCCTCCCAGGTGTTGTCGGCCGAGCTGAAGGCGTTGCAGGCAGCCTTGCTTTCGGCGTTCAGCGAACAGCTCGACTTGGTATCGGTGCCCGAGCGCGGTCCGCTCTGCGTCGTCGGTGCCGAAGTCTGTCCGCCACCGAGCAGCCCGCCAAGGCCACCCATGCCGCCGAACACTGCCATCAGGATCAGCACCACGACGATTCCGCCGCACCCGAAGCGGCTCCCGATCATCGGCAACAACCCCATCAGCAGGCCACCGCCGCCGCCAAAACTGCCGCCTCCGCCGCCCGACCCGCGCTGGTCCTCGACGTTGATGTTCGGATCGTAATCGTCGAGCCGCATGGATATGCCCCTTTTCGTTTCTTCTCGGGAACGAAATGCGCAAGGTGGCGCTAGGGTTGCACGGCGGCAGAATACGCTGCGCCAAGATGGGGGAGTATGCATGTTCCTGAAGGGCAAGACCGCGGTCATCACCGGATCCACGTCGGGAATCGGGCTCGCCTACGCCAAGGCGTTTGCAGCCGAAGGCGCAGCAGTGGTGCTCAACGGGTTTGGCGATGCCGATGCGATCGAACGGGAACGGGCAGCGTTGGCGCAGGTCAGCGGCGCGATCGCGCTCTACGACGCCGCCGACATGACCAAGCCCGACCAGATCGCCGCAATGGTCGAGCGGGCAGCGGCCGAGACCGGCAGCGTCGACATCGTCGTCAACAACGCGGGCATCCAGCATGTCGCCGGGATCGCCGACTTCCCGATCGACAAGTTCGACGCGATCATCGCGATCAACCTCTCGTCGGCCTGGCACATGATGCGCGCCGCGGTGCCGCATATGCGCGCCAAGGGCTGGGGGCGGATCATCTCGACTGCGTCCGCGCACTCGCTGGTCGCGAGCCCGAACAAGTCCGCCTACGTCATGGCGAAGCACGCTATCGCCGGGCTTACCAAGACGATCGCGCTCGAAACCGCGACCGACGGCATCACCGTCAACTGCATCTCGCCCGGCTATGTCTGGACGCCGCTGGTCGAGAACCAGATCCCCGACACGATGGCGGCACGCGGGCTGACGCGCGATCAGGTGATGAACGACGTGCTATTGGCGGCGCAACCCACCAAGGAGTTCGTCACCCCCGAACAGGTCGCGGCGTTCGCGCTGTTCCTGTGCCGCGACGAGGCCAAAGCGATCACCGGTGCCAATTTGTCGATGGACGGCGGCTGGACGGCGGCGTGATCGAGCGCGGCGTTCGCGTTGGGCAATAGCCATTGCCGTCGCTGGCCCGGCAGGCTTAGCATGCGAAAAGTTTGAGGGATTCAGGATGATGCGGACTTGGCATAAGACGGCCGCATGCATGACGCTGGCGACGTGCGTATCGGCGATCGCCGGGATCGTGCCAGCGGGCGCCGCGCCGGTGCTGGATCGACAGGACCGCGATACGGACTGGCGGCGGGTCGCGACCGTCGCGGATCGCGGTCGGCTGAGAGGCTGGCGGGGCGCCTGGGTCGACGCGCTGGCGCAAGTCGATCCGCGCGAGATCAGGCAGGAGCCGGTCCTGTTCGATCCCGATCGCTCGCTCGTCGACCCGCTGCCCCCAACCGGCAGCTATCGGTGTCGCACGTTCAAGCTCGGTTCGCGCGCGGGGATCGGCCCGACCTTCATGGCATCCGGATGGTTCGCGTGCAGGATCGGCGGCGGCGGCGATGGCGGCGACGTCGATGGGGGTGGAAATTCCGTGGTCAGCCTTACCAAACTTGATGGATCGCAGCGTCCGGTCGGGACCATCTTCGCCGACACCAACGCGCGCGCGATCTTCCTCGGCACCATGGAACTCGGTGATGAAAAGCGGCCGATGCGCTATGGTCGCGATGCGACCCGTGACATGGCCGGACTGATCGAGCGGATCGGCACCAAGCGCTGGCGCGTGGTGCTGCCATATCCCAAATTCGAGTCGGTACTCGACGTCGTCGAACTGGTACCGGCTGACTAGCGTGGCAAGGCCGCCGATTGGGCAGGCGGTACGGTCGAACGCGGGTAGCTCGGTATCGGCGAAGACGAGGCGGCGATTACGGCACCGGTCGCGGCCAAGGGCACGATCGGCGAAAGTCCCGCGAGATACTCCTTGCCGTGCAGCCCGACCGGGGTCACGCGGCCGACGTTCGCGGCACCGACCGCCTTTAGATACGATCGCGGCTTCTTCATCAGCTTGGGCTGGTCGAGCCCCGATAGCCCGACGATCCGTGCCGCTTCCTTGACGAAGTGGACGCAGTTATGATCGCCAAGCCGGTATACGCTATCCGACTTGCCCTCGCTCCACGCGTCGATCAGCTTCAGCACCTGCGTATATTGCGCGTCGGTTATCACCACCGAGAATTGCGCGTCGCTGCCGTTGATGTAGGTCGGCTTCGCGATATCGAGCATGCCCGACACCGGGCCCATCAACAGCGCCGGCGATACCGATTTCGCGGTAAAGCCGTAATTCACGTCTACCGGCGGGCCGCCGGCGTCGGGTATCCCGCGCAACGTGAAGAACGCGTGCGGGAAGCTGTTGCCGAGCTCGTGGCTCCAGAAGGTGATGGTGACGGCCGCCTGTGCGGGAAGCGCGTATCCCAGGCACAGGCAGAGCAGGGCGATCAGCCGAAGAAGCGGTCTCATCCCCAATATTATTTTGGAATGTCGAGCCTTACCAGTGTGATGAGTCTGATTTAGATCAGATTTGCGTGGTATTTTCTGCGGTCGCCGGGGCAGGCAAAGCGGATGCGGCAAGCGTCGCGTTCTCGCGCTTCTCTGGTCGGATATAGATCGAGGAGAGCATCGGGATGGCGGCACGCAACTCGGTCTCCATCGCCTCGATCAGCGTCTCGCCGTCGCCCATCGTCACCGAATCGTCGAAGTCCGCGCTGATCGCGGCGAAGATGCTTTCGGGTGCGGTGTGGATCGTGCGGACGTGATTGACCGAGACGATCGCGGGATAGGCTGCGACGATCTCGCGGATCGTCGCGATCACCGCCGGGTCGGCGCGCTCGCCGATCAGCAAACCCTTCGATTCGCGCGCGAGCAACACCGCGACCAGCGCAAGGATCAAGCCGATCGCGATCGAGGCGGCGCCATCGATGCGCGGATCGTTGAACGCATGGCTCGCCCAGATGCCGATCCCGGCGATGACGAGTCCCGCCAGCGCCGCGGAATCCTCGAACAGCACGATGAAACCGGCGGGGTCCTTCGACCGGTGGATCGCCTGCCACCAGCCCATGTCGCCCTTCGACTTCGAGAATTCACGCACCGCGATCGTCCAGCTGCTACCCTCAAGCGCGAACGAGATTGCGAGGACGACGTAGTTTATGGTCGGGCTGGTAAGCGGTTCGGGCTCCCGGATATGCCGCCAGCCTTCGAAGATCGACACGCCCGCGCCGATCGCGAAGATCAGGATCGCGACGACGAACGCCCAGAAATACAGTTCGCGACCATAGCCGAACGGGTGCGCTTCGTCGGCGGGGCGCTTGGCCTTTTTCTGACCGTAGAGCAGCAGCACCTGGTTGCCGCTGTCGACCACCGAGTGGAAGCCCTCGGTCAGCATCGACGACGATCCGGTCATCCCGGCCGCGACGAATTTCGCCACGCCGATCCCGAGATTGGCGGCGAGGGCGCCGTAGAGGACGATGTCGTCCTTGATGCGAGCGGTCAGTGTCTTGGCCATGGCGCCGTCCTACACGAGGGGGTCGTGTTGAAAAGAGACAGAATTTCAAGGCGGATCCCCCTTCCCCCCTCCCTGGAAGGGAGGGGCCGGGGGTGGGTAGGTTTCCGCATTTCTCGACCTGGTGCGACACGAGCGGGCCGACCCACCCCCAACCCCTCCCTTTCAGGGAGGGGGGAAGTCGGAAGAAACAGGAATACCCGCCGATGGACGAGCCATCGGCGGGATCCTTTCCTCCCCAGGAAACTGTGTGAAGCGGTTTACCCGAGCCGGCCGAGGCGGTGGTACAGCGCACTCATCCGCGTCAGTCGTTCGTCGTCGATCGAGGTCTTGCTGATCATCTCGCCGAGCACTTCCTTCATCAGCGCGAAATCGTTGGTCGAGAAGACGGCGCGGGCGCGGGGTTGTTCGGTGGTCGTCTGCATGGCTTGCCTCCTTCGATGATCGTTTTGTCTCTCTCTTTACACCAATCGTGTGCCGAGAAAGGCGATGCACAGGCAATAGCGTTCGAGGCCGGCACGTTGGAAGGCCGTCCCGAGCCGCCGCAACGTCGTGGTGTCCGTCCAGCTTGTAGAAGACGTGTCGTTCTGTAAACATCGTGACAGGAGGGTTTGCGATGGCGGAACGGAAATTGCTGGCAGGGCATGCGATCCGTCGCTTGCGGCGTGGGGCGGGGCTGACGCAGGCGGCGATGGCCGACATGCTCGCGATCAGCCCGAGCTATCTTAACCTCGTCGAGCGCAACCAACGGCCGATCTCCGCGACGTTGCTGATCAAGCTCGCCGAGAGCTTCGACTTCGATCCGCGATCGCTCGCGGCGGGCGAACCGGGCGGCGGCGCGGATGCGATCCGGCGACGGCTGGCCGACCCGATGTTTGCCGACCTCGAGATCGACCGCAACGAAGTCGAGGAGTGGCTCGCCAGCGCCCCCGGCGGTGCGGCGGCGTTCGCCCGCGTGTTCGACCGGATCGGCTGCGGCGCGGTGGTCGAGGCGCGCGACGATCCGGTGACGCTGGTCCGTCGCGAGATCGAGCGTTGGCGCAATCATTTCGCCGACCTCGACGCCGCGGCCGAAGCGTTGGCCGACGAATTGCGGCTCGGTGCGGGTGATCTCTACGGCGCGATCGCCGAGCGGTTGCGCGCCAAGCACGGCCTGACGATCCGGGTCTTGCCCGCCGACGTGCTGCCCGACACATTGCGCCGCCTCGACCTGCACGCGCGCCAGTTGCAGTTGAGCGAGATGCTCGACCCGGCCTCGCGCACGTTCGCGGTTGCGTTCCAGCTCGGCCAGATCGAGGCGAAGGCGGAGATCGATGCGCTGGCGAAAGGCGCCGGGTTCACCGATCGCGCGGCGGAAAGGCTCTATCGCCGCCACCTCCTCGGGTATTTCGCGGCCGCGCTGATGATGCCGTACGCCCGGTTCCTTCGCGGTTGCGAGACGACGGGGTACGACATCGAGTTGCTGCAACGCCGGTTCGGCGCGGGCTTCGAACAGGTCGCGCACCGACTGACGACGTTGCAGCGCGTCGGCGCACGCGGGCTACCGTTCTTCATGATCCGCATCGACCGCGCAGGGCAGGCGTCGAAGCGCTATCCCGGCGCCAGCGGTGCGGCGCTGGTGGAGGCGGACGGGCGCTGTCCGCTGTGGCGGCTACATCATGCGTTCGACCGACCGGGCAGCCTTATGGTGCAGCTGGTCGAGCTGGAGGACGGCGCGCGCTGGCTGACGATGGCGCGCACTGTGACGCCGCAGGGAAGCCGATTTGGCGCAGTGCACGCCGAGTTCGCGATCGGCCTCGGCGTTGCGGCGTCGCAGGCGGGCGTGCTGGCGGCGGCGAGTGGCTTCGATCTGGCGGGGAGGGCGATGCCGATCGGGCTCGGCTGTCGCGCCTGTTTCCGCAACGATTGCCCGCAACGGTCTGTCGCGCCGGCCGGGCGGGCGCTGCTGATCAATGAGCGGGAACGAAAGACGTCCGCGCTGACGTTCGCCGGGGATTAAACAATCCTCCCCCGCAAGGGGGAGGTGGCAGGCGCTTGCCTGACGGAGGGGGAGGAAAGCGAAACCGCTGTTCCCCTGTCCTCCCCCTCCGTCACCTTCGGCGACACCTCCCCCTTGCGGGGGAGGATTGAGGGGTCAGGCGCCAGCGACCATCAGCGCGTCCAACTGATCCTTCGACAATTCCAGCGTCATCGCAGGCAACAAGTCCTCGACCTGCTTCACGCTCGTGGCGCTTGCGATCGGCGCCGTCACGCCGGGCTGTGCGATCAGCCACGCCAGCGCTACCTGCGCGTGGGTCGCGCCGGTGACTTCGACGACCGAGTCCATCGCGTCGAGAACTGCCTTGCCGGTACCTTCGAGCAATTCGCCCATCCGACCACCGCGAACGCTCTGGCCCAGATCGTCCTTCGTCCGGTACTTGCCGGTGAGGAAACCCGAGGCGAGCCCGTAATACGGCAGCACGCCGATATTCTCGGTGACGCAGTAATCCTGCAATTCGCCCTCGAATTTGGTGCGGCTGACGAGGTTATATTCGGGCTGTAGCACATGATAGCGCGGCAGGTCCGAGGTCTTGGCAGCCTCGACCGCGGACTTGAGACGTGCGGCGTGGAAGTTGGATGCACCGATCACGCGGACTTTGCCGGCATCGATGAGCTTGCCGAACGCTTCGAGAACAGCTTCCTGAGCCTGCGAGTCGTCGTCCTGGTGTGCGTAATACAGGTCGATGCGATCGGTGCCGAGGCGCTTCAGCGAGGCTTCGGCAGCGGCGGCGATGCGCGCAGGGGCGAGCTTCTCGCCGCCTTCGCCGGGGAGCATGCCGACCTTGGTCGCGATCAACACGTCGTCACGCTTGCCGCTAGCCTTCAGCCATTCGCCGATCATGCTCTCGGATTCGCCGCCCTGATGGCCGTCGACCCAGGCCGAATAGACGTCGGCGGTGTCGATCATCGTGCCGCCGCCCGCGACAAATGCATCGAGCACGGCGAAGCTGGCGGTGCGGTCGGCAGTCCAGCCGAATACGTTGCCGCCGAGGACGAGGGGGGCGATCTTGAGATCGGTCGAGCCGAGGCGGCGAAGAGTCATCGGGTCTGATCGCTTTGATTCGAGGGGAGTTCGGTATCGGGCGCGGCATCCTCAGGAGCGGCGGCGACGGCGTTCAGGTCGACACTGTTCGCGTCGAGCATCGCGGCGGCTTCGTTCAACTGGTGCGCTTCGTCGGCGGTGACCGCGCCGGGTTCGCTCGCAGGCGAGCACGCCGCGAGTAAAGCAGGGAACAGGACCGCCGCCCAGCCCAGCACGCCATGCCGGCGAACGCTGGCATCTGTCCGCTTGGGTCGCTGGGACACGAAGCGGGAGATCCCAGCTTTCACTGGGATGACGAGGGGAGGCGGACGGCGGTCCATTCAGATGTTAGTCCTTGATCGCATTGCCGGCGCGGGTCAGCGCGTTGCCGGTCGCGTCCGCCGCACGGTCCGCACCGTTGCTGATGGACGCGCCTGCACGATCTGCACCGGCTTCGATCCGGTCACCGGCGCGGTCGGTCTTGGCGTCGAGGTGATCGGTCGAGTTGTCGATGCGCGCACCTGCGTTGTCGAGCGAACGCTCGGCCGAGCCCAGCGCACGATCGCTGGCGGCGCTGACGTCGTCGACGGCATTGGCGGTGGTCGCGCTGGCATCGGCGGCGATCGCGTTGGCGGCCTGTGCGGTCTGGTCCTGCGCATTGTTGCTGCAGGCGGCGAGACCGGCGGTAAGCGCCAGGGCGGGGATCAGGAACTTCTTCATAGGTATCTACTCCCGTGGATGTCGTCTTGTGGACCGGGGAATGCCCAGCCCATAGCGCAATCGAACGCGGACGAAGCGTTTCCGATCCGTCACGATCGGCCGCGATGCGATAAGTCGCGGGTGCCGATCGGTAATGTTCGAGACGCACACGCCCGCGTTGACCTCATATAAAGAATTCTTTATATGTCCTCGTATGACGATGGCGCTCGAAATCTTCCGTGCTTTGGCGGACGCGACCCGGTTGCGGATCCTCGCGCTGTTGCGGCGGATGGAGCTGTCCGTCGGCGAACTGGCCCAGGTGCTCGGGCAGAGCCAGCCGCGCGTCTCGCGCCATGTGAAGATCCTGTGCGACGCCGGACTTGCCGAGCGTCGCAAGGAGGGCAGCTGGGTGTTCGTCGCGCTGGGGTCTGCGGACGTGGTCGAGCCGGTCGCGCGTTCGCTCGACGTATGGGCAAAGACCGAGCCGGACCATTGGGCGGTCGCGGATGCAGCACGGCTTGCGGCCGTGCGTGCGGACCGGGCGGCGAGTGCTGCGGCGTGGTTCGAAGGGCATGCCGACGAGTGGGACGCGATCCGGTCGCTGCATGTCGCCGATAGCGAGGTCGAGGCGGCGATGGCGGCCGTGCTCGGCGATGCGCCGGTCGGCACGCTGATCGATATCGGGACGGGCACCGGGCGGATGCTCGAACTGTTCGGCGGACGCGCGACGATCGCGCTCGGGATCGATCGCAGTTCGGAGATGCTGCGGCTCGCGCGCGCCAAACTGCACGACATGACGCACGCCGAACTGCGCCAGGCCGATCTGTACGCGTTGCCGATGGCGGATGCCGCAGCGGACGTCGCGATCCTGCATCACGTGTTGCACTTCGCGCAGCAGCCTGGCGCGGCGGTGAGTGAAGCGGCGCGCGTGCTCGCGCCCGGCGGACGGTTACTGATTGCCGACTTCGCCAGCCACGATCGCGAGGAACTGCGGTTGCGCGATGCGCATACGCGTCTCGGGTTCGCGGACGAGCAGATGGCGGCGTGGTTCGAGGCGGCTGGCTTGCAGACGGCGCGCGTCGAGACGCTCGAGGGCGGTGAGTTGACGGTGAAATTATGGCTCGGTCGGAAGATCGGCACGAGCTTGCGTGAGGTGAAGGCGGCATGACGAACATATCGATCCCCCAACTGGCCGAAGCGCGCCGCGCGCTTGAAGAACCGCTGTTCGCGGATCTCGCGGGCGATGTCGGCATCAGCTTCGAGTTCTTTCCGCCGAAGAGCGAGAGGATGGACGCACAACTCTGGGAGGCGATCCGCACGCTGGAGCCGCTCCAGCCGGACTTCGTGTCGGTCACGTACGGCGCTGGCGGATCGACGCGTGAGCGGACGCATGCGACGGTGGCGCGGATCCAGCGCGAGACGTCGATGAACGCCGCCGCGCACCTGACCTGCGTCGAGGCGACCAAGGCCGAGATCGACCAGGTTGCTGAGGAATACTGGGCAGCGGGCGTGCGCCACATCGTCGCGTTGCGTGGCGATATGCCAACCTTGGGTCAGCCCTATCAGGCGCATCCGGGCGGGTATGAGAACGCGGCGGCCTTGGTCGCTGGCTTGCGGAAACTGCATCCGTTCGAGATTTCGGTCGCGGCGTATCCCGAATGCCATCCGGAATCGGGCGGGCATGATGCGGATATCGACAATCTGAAGCGCAAGATCGATGCCGGTGCGACCCGCGCTATCACGCAGTTCTTCTTCTCGCCCGAAGCGTATTTCCGGTTTCGCGACCGGGTTGCAGCCGCCGGGATCACGGCGCAGATCCTGCCGGGTATCCTGCCGGTGTCGAACGTCGCGCAGACTCGGAAATTCGCGGGCCTCTGCGGTGCGGAAATTCCGGCGTGGATGGACCGGCTGTTCGAGGGGCTCGACGATCACCCCTCGGCTCGGCAGCTCGTTGCGGCGACGATCGCGGCCGAGATGTGCCGGCGGCTCTATGCGGGCGGCGTGAAGGATTTCCACTTTTACACGCTCAACCGCGCGGAACTGGCCTATGCGATCTGCCACATGCTGGGTGTTCGCGCGAAGCCGGTCGACAAGGTCGCTGCGGCGTAATTCCCCTCCCGCCTGCGGGAGGGGTTAGGGGAGGGGCTGGCCCAATCCGACCGTCTCGTTTGCGGCACTTCCCTCCCCCGACCCCTCCCGCCAGCGGGAGGGGAGGAGATCGACGATGACACCACGTGAACGATTCAACGCGGAAGCCGCCAAGCGCATCCTGATCACCGACGGCGCGTTCGGGACCGAGATCCAGAACTGGAAGCTCGACGAGGCGGCCTATGCGGGGTCGCTCGGCTTGTCGCACGACCAGAAGGGCAACAACGACATCCTGGCGATCACCAAACCGGACGTCCCCGAAACGATCACGCGCGAATATCTGGAGGCCGGGTCGGACATCGTCTCGACCAACACGTTCAGCGCGAACATCATCTCGCAGGCCGATTACGGCGCCGAGCATCTGGTGCGCGAGATCAACGTAGAGTCCGCGCGGATCGCGCGTGCGCTCGCGACCGAATACGAAGCGAAGGACGGCCGTCCCCGCTTCGTCGCCGGCGCGATCGGGCCGACCAACAAGACGCTCTCGCTGTCGCCCGACGTCAACGATCCCGGCTTCCGCGAGATCGACTTCGATTATCTGAAAGGCGTGTACCGCGAGCAGATCGACGCATTGCTGGAGGGCGGCGAGGGGGTCGGCGTCGACTTCATCCTGATCGAGACGGTGTTCGATACGCTCAACGCCAAGGCGGGCATCATGGCGGCGATCGAGGCGGGCGACGCGCTCGGGCGCGACGTGCCGATCATGATGTCGATGACGCTGACCGATCTTTCGGGGCGCAACCTGTCGGGGCATACGGTCGAGGCGTTCTGGCATGCGGTCCGGCACGCCAAGCCGATCACGATCGGGCTGAACTGCTCGTTCGGCGCGGAGCAGTTGCGGCCGCATGTGAAGACGTTGAGCGCGATCGCGGATACGCTGATCATGGTGTATCCGAACGCGGGGCTTCCCAACGAACTCGGCGAGTATGACGAGCAGCCGGCGACGACGGCAGGGCTGGTCGGCGAGTGGGCGGTGGCCAAGCAGGTCAACGTGCTCGGCGGCTGCTGCGGGTCGACGCCGGCGCATATCAAGGCGATGGCGGATGGCGTGCGCGGGCTTGAGCCGCGGGTCGTGGCGCGGCCGGAGGTGCGGACGAAGCTTGCCGGGCTAGAGCCGTTCACGATGGCTGCGTAAATCCTCCCCGGCACGGGGAGGGGGACCGCGCCTGAAAGGCGTGGTGGAGGGGGCTCTCCACCAGGCGTAACGTTCGTGGAGAGCCCCCTCCACCGCTCCGCGAGCGGTTCCCCTCCCCGTACCGGGGAGGAATTGGAAAACCGATGACCACGACCTCCTCCTCCACCTCCTTCGTCAACATCGGCGAGCGCACCAACGTCACCGGATCGGCGCGCTTCAAGAAGCTGATCATGGCGGGCGATTACCCCGCCGCGGTCGAGGTCGCGCGCCAGCAGGTCGAGAGCGGCGCACAGGTGCTCGACGTCAACATGGACGAGGGGCTGCTCGACGCGCACCACGCGATGACGACGTTCCTGAAACTGATCGCCGCCGAGCCCGACATCGCGCGTATCCCGTTCATGGTCGACAGCTCGAAATGGAGCGTGATCGAGGCCGGGCTGAAGTGCGTCAGCGGCAAGCCGATCGTCAACTCGATCAGCATGAAGGAGGGCGAGGAACAGTTCCTCGCCCAGGCGCGCAAGTGCATGGCGTACGGCGCGGCGGTGGTCGTCATGGCGTTCGACGAGGTCGGGCAGGCGGATACCAAGGACCGCAAGGTCGAGATCTGCGAGCGCGCGTACAAGCTGCTCGTCGGGATCGGCTTTCCCCCTGAGGACATCATCTTCGATCCCAACGTGTTCGCGGTCGCGACGGGGATCGAGGAGCATAACAACTACGGCGTCGACTTCATCGAGGCGTGCAAGGAGATCAAGGCACGCTGCCCGCACGTCCACATCTCGGGCGGGCTCTCAAACTTCAGCTTCTCGTTCCGCGGCAACGAGCCGGTGCGCCGCGCGATGCACAGCGTGTTCCTGTACTATGCGATCCCAGCGGGCATGGACATGGCGATCGTCAACGCCGGCCAGCTCGACATCTATGACGACATCGATCCCGAACTGCGCAAGGCGGTCGAGGACGTCGTGCTCAACACCGATCCCGAGGCTGGCGACCGGCTGGTCGCGCTCGCCGAGCGCTATCGCGGCACCGACGTGGTCGCCGAGAAGGCGGCGGCGGAATGGCGTTCGCTGGGGGTCAACAAGCGGCTCGAATATGCGCTGGTCAAGGGCATCGACCTGCACGTCGTCGAGGATACCGAGGAAGCGCGCCAGATCATCGCCGATGCCGGCGGTCGCCCGATCGAGGTCATCGAAGGGCCGCTGATGGACGGCATGAACGTGGTCGGCGACCTGTTCGGGTCGGGCAAGATGTTCCTGCCGCAGGTCGTGAAGTCGGCGCGCGTGATGAAGAAGGCGGTCGCGCATCTGCTGCCGTATATTGAGGCGGCGAAGGAGCCCGGCGCGCGCGGCAAGGGCAAGATCATCATGGCGACCGTCAAGGGCGACGTGCACGATATCGGCAAGAACATCGTCGGCGTGGTGCTGCAGTGCAACGGCTTCGACGTGGTCGATCTCGGCGTGATGGTGCCTTGGTCGAAGATCCTCGAATCCGCGAACGAGAATGACGCGGACATGATCGGGCTCTCAGGGCTGATTACGCCGTCGCTCGACGAGATGGTCACTGTCGCGGAGGAGATGAAGCGGGCGGGGATGACGATGCCGCTGTTGATCGGCGGCGCGACGACGTCGAAGGTGCACACCGCGCTCAGGATCGCGCCAGCCTATGATGGCCCGGTGGTGCATGTGCTCGATGCGAGCCGTGCCGTGGGTGTCGCGTCTACGTTGGTGTCGGACACGATCCGGGACGAGTTCGTGACCAAGACTGCCAACGAGTATGAGGCGGTGCGGATCTCGCGCGCGAACAAGGGGCAGAGCGAGTTGCTGCCACTGGCGACGGCGCGGGAGCGCGGGTTCGTGGCGGACTTCGCGCTGAAACCGCCTGCGCCGGTGAAGCCTGGCGTGCATGTGTTCGCGGACTGGGATCTGTCGGATCTGCGCGACTATATCGACTGGACGCCGTTCTTTCGCGCATGGGAGCTGGCAGGGAATTTCCCGGCGATCCTCACGGATGAAGTGGTCGGCGAGAGCGCGAGTTCGCTGTATGCGGATGCGCAGGCGATGCTCGACACGATCGTCGCGGAGAAATGGCTGACCCCGCGCGGTGTCGCGGGCCTATGGCCAGCGCGCCGCGAGGGCGATGATGTGGTGGTCACTGCTCCCTCTCCCCTCCGGGGAGAGGGCTGGGGTGAGGGGCAGCCAAGCAGTGCGACGCCCGGAACAGCCCCTCACCCCGGCCCTCTCCCCGCAGGGGAGAGGGAGCAGGAAGAGGTGCGGCTCCCCATGCTTCGCCAGCAGATCGCCAAGCGCGAAGGCCGCGCCAACATGTGTCTCGCCGATTTCGTCGACACCCAGGACGACTGGTTCGGCGGCTTCGCAGTCGGCATCCACGGGATCGACGACCACATCGCCCGCTTCAAGGCGGACAACGACGACTATAACGACATCCTGCTGAAAGCGCTCGCCGACCGCTTCGCCGAAGCCTTCGCCGAACGCCTCCACAAGCACGTCCGCACCGACCTGTGGGGCTACGCACCCGACGAACAGCTCACCAACGAAGCGATGATCAAGGAGCAATATCGCGGCATTCGTCCGGCGCCGGGTTACCCCGCGTGCCCGGACCACAGCCTCAAGCCGATCCTGTTCGACCTCCTCGACGCCGAGACCGCGACCGGCCTCGAACTGACCGAAAGCTTCGCGATGTTCCCGACCGCCGCGGTATCGGGCTTCTATTTCGGCCACCCGCAGGCGGAGTATTTCGGCGTCGCCCGCGTCGGCCGCGACCAGCTCGAGGATTACGCCGCCCGCCGTGGCGCGGACCTGAAGACCGCCGAACGCTGGCTTCGCCCCAACCTCGACTAACTCCCTCTCCCATCGGGAGAGGGAGGGACGGGGGTTACGCCCCCGCTTCGGCTGGTTTGCCTTGACGCGTGTCGCCGGGGAGGCCGGTGATCGTCTTCACCTCCATGAAGTCGGTCAACCCATAGCGCCCGTTCTCGCGGCCATTCCCCGACTGCTTGTACCCCCCGAACGGTGCGCCGATGTCCGGGCTCCACGAGTTGATCGTCACCAGCCCCGCGCGCAACTTCGGTGCGACCTTCGCCGCCGCCGCCGGGTCACCCGAGATCGTCGCCGACAGCCCGTATTCGGTCGCGTTGGCGATGCGGATGCCCTCATCCTGATCGGCGTACGACGTGATCGTCGCGACGGGGCCGAACGTTTCCTCCTGCGCGATCCGCATGTCCGGACGCACGTCGGTGAACAGCGTGGGCTGGATGTAATAGCCCGCGTTGCGCCCGTCCGGCCGTCCAACACCGCCGGTCACCAGCGTCGCGCCGTCGTCGATCGCCGACTGGATCAGGCCCTGGATCTTGTCGAACTGCGCCTTGTTGACGACCGGGCCGATGTGCTGGCCCATCTCGGCAGGATCGCCGACCTTGGTCTGCTCCATCATCGACTTAACGATCGCCGTCGCCTCGGCGACCTGGCTCGCATGCACCAGCAGTCGGGTCGGCGCGATGCAGCTCTGGCCTGAATTGGCGAGCACGCCCGCGACCGTTGGCGGCAGGACCGCAGCTAGATCGGAGCCTTCCAGCACGAGATTCGCTGCCTTGCCGCCAAGCTCCTGATGCACGCGCTTCACCGTCGGCGCGGCAGCCAGCGCAACCGCAATGCCGGCGCGCGTCGAGCCGGTAAAGCTCACCATGTCGACGTCCTTGTGCGCGCACAGCGCCGCACCGACACCCGGACCGTCACCGTTGATAAGGTTGAACACACCCGCCGGAACGCCCGCCGCGTGCATGATCTCCGCAAGGATGACCGCGCACGAGGGCGCTTCCTCGGACGGTTTCAGGATCATAGTGTCGCCCGCCGCGAGGGCAGGGGCGACCTTCGCGCAGATTTGGTTTAGCGGCCAGTTCCACGGCGTGATCATCGCCACGACGCCGAGCGGTTCGTGCACGACGGTCGCCTTGCCAATCGTTTCGGAGAATTCAAACGCCGCGAGCGCCTTCGCGGTCGCCGAGAAATGCGCGAGCCCGGTGGGCGCCTGCGCCATCGACGCGAGCGCCATCGGTGCGCCCATCTCCTGCGACATCGCCTTGGCGAGATCGGGCATCCGCGCCTTGTATTCGGTCATGATCCGGCCGAGCACGTCGAGCCGCTCCTGCACGCTCGTCTGGCTCCAGCTTTCGAACGCGGTGCGCGCTGCGGCCACGGCCTTGTCGACATCGGCGGCGGTGCCGAGCGTGATCTCGGTGCAGGGCTGCTCGGTCGACGGGTCGATCACCTGATAGATGGTGCCGCCCTCGCTATCGACCCAAGTGCCTTCAATATACTGCTTCAAATAGCTTTTCATCGTGCCTCTCCGCATCTTGTCTTGCCAAGGAATGGGCTCGCCGGAGATCGGTTGCAACCCGAAACGCATGCCGTAGGTTGATCGGGAAATTCATCAGGAGGCCGGCATGGCTAGAGTGGCATTCATCGAGAAGACCGGCGGCCCGGAGGTCATCCAGTGGCACGACGTCGAGCTGCCCCCGCCGGGCAAGGGCGAGGTGTGGATGCGCAACACCGCGGTCGGGCTGAACTATATCGACACCTACCACCGCAGCGGCGTGTACCCGGTCGACCTGCCCTCGGGTCTCGGTAGCGAAGCTGCGGGCGTGGTGATGGCGGTCGGCGAGGGCGTGACCGATTTCGCGCCCGGTGACCGAGTCGGTACCTTCGGCCCGTCGCGCGGCGCCTATGCGACCGAGCGCAACGTGCCCGCGAACCAGCTGTTCAAGCTCCCCGACACGCTCGACGACCAGACCGCTGCGGCGATCCTGCTCAAGGGCTGCACTGCCGAGTTCCTGGTCGAGCGCTGCGCCAAGGTGCAGGCGGGCCAGACCGTCCTCGTCCACGCGGCGGCGGGCGGAGTCGGGCACATCCTCGTCGGCTGGCTGAAGGCGATCGGCGCGACCGTCATCGCCAGCGTCGGCAGCGAGGACAAGGCGGCACGCACGCGGAAAGCCGGCGCCGACCACGTCGTCCTCCACAAGTCCGAGGACATCGCCGCGCGGGTCCGCGAGATCACCAACGGGAAGGGCGTTCCGGTTGTTCTCGACGGTGTCGGGCGTGCGACGTGGGACGCGTCGCTCGACAGCGCGGCTAAGCGCGGGTTGATCGTCAGCTACGGCAATGCGGGCGGCGTGGTCGACGGCGTCAATATCGGCGTCCTCGCGCGGAAAGGCTCGCTTTTCGTAACGCGGCCGACGCTGTTCGATTATTACGTCACGTCGGAGGAAAGGCAGGCCGGCATCGCTCGCTTGTTCGCCATGCTCGACAGCGGCGCGATCACGCCGGAGATCGGCCGGACCTTTCCGCTCGAAGAGGCTGCCGCCGCCCATCGCGCGATCGAGGCGGGTGAGACTTCGGGGAGCACGATCCTGCTGCCGTAACTCAGGGCGGGTAGCGAAAGGCGTGTTCACGCGAAGGCGCGAAGGCGCAAAGAAGATTTGTTCGCGCGGAGACGCGGAGACGCGGAGGTGTTGCGGGCGGTACGGGCGTCTCGTTCATCATCTTTCGGCGATGATGAAGGGGACCGTCGGTCCCGGAGAACTCTCCGCGTCTTCGCGTCTCCGCGTGAACCCATTCTTCTCATCTCTTTGCGCCTTCGCGCCTTCGCGTGAATCAATACGACGCTTCCGCTAAGCGACGGACGGCGTTTGTAACCTCCGGCTGAGCCCGCATGACGCTTGTACGCGCGACGATCCACGATAGGACAGGTGCTTGCCCGAGTGAGACTGTGATGAGCCTGAACATTCTGCTGGTCGAGGACGATGCCGTGTTCGCGCAGGCGATGGCCGAGGAACTGCGCGGGTTCGAACACGGCGTGACCGTCGCACCCGATGGCCGCGACGCACTCGCAGCGGTAGACAGCCAGGCGTTCGACGCGGTGATCCTCGACCGGATGCTCCCGAAGATCGACGGCATCTCCGTGCTGGAGCGGCTGCGGAGCGCGAACATCACGATGCCGGTCATCATGCTCAGCGCGCTCGGCCGCTCGGTTGAAAAGGTGGAGGGGCTGGAAGCCGGCGCCGACGACTATGTGGTCAAGCCGACCGCGGCGGTCGAACTGAACGCACGGTTGCTCGCGCTGATGCGCGGGCGCGGCTGGACCGGTAGCGCGGGCGACACGATCCACGCCGGCGATATCGTCGTCAGCCCTACCAAGTTTCGCGCGTGGCGCGACGGCGTCGCGCTCGATCTCGGCAAGCTCGAGTTCAAGCTGCTGGCCGAGTTCGTCGCCAATGCCGACGCGGTGCTGACGCGGGCGATGCTGGTCGAGCGGGTCTGGGGGTACGACTTCGCACCGACCACCAACATCGTCGACGTCTATGTCCGCCACTTGCGCGTGAAACTGACCGCGGCGGGCGGCGACGATCCCATCCGCACGGTGCGCGGCGTCGGATACATGCTGCGCGGATGACCCGCCTGCGATCGCTGCGCGCATTGACGCTGGCGTTCCTGATCGCGTTCCTCGTCGCGACGCTCGGCACCGGGTTCGCGATCTACACCGCGACGCAGCGCACGATCGAGCGACTGGTCGATCGCCGTATCCTGGTCGTGAGCGATGCCGCCGCCGGCATCTCCGGCGACCGCAGCCCCGAAGAACTCGTCCGGCGGATCAACGCCGCGACCCGAGAGCGTGATACCGGCGATATCGGCTTCCTGCTGCTGGATGCGACCGGTCGCAGGCTCGGCGGCAACATCGCCTTGCCGCGTCGCCTGCCGACGGGGTTCTCGACGGTCGCGCTGAAGGACCAGATCGCGGGACTGTCCGCCGGGCGTGCGCTGGTCCGCGACGTCGGGCACGGCATGACGCTGGTGACGATCGCCGAGACCGAACCGTTCGACGACTATAATGCGGCACGTGTCCGGATCTACCTCATTGGTTTCGGATCGATCCTGCTGGTCGTCATCGGTGGCCTGTTGTTCTTCGTCATCACGATCGGGCGGCGGATCGGCGAGACCCGGCGGACGGTCGACGCGATCATCGATGGTGACATGTCGCGGCGCGTACCGGTCGATCGATCGGGCGGCGAGTTCGCGCATCAGGCGATGGCCTTCAACCGCATGCTCGACCGTATCTCAGAGCTGATGGTCGGCATCAGCAACGTCTCCAACGATATCGCGCACGATCTTCGCACGCCCTTGGCACGCTTGCGCAGCCAGTTGGCGCTGGCGTTGCGTCGGGCCCAGACGGACGGCCAACGCGACGATCTCGAAACCGCGATCGCGATGAGCGACGAACTGCTCGAGATGTTCGCGGCGATGCTGCGGATCGCCGAGATCGAAGGCGGCGATCGGCGCGCGGCGTTCGCGACGCTCGATCTGGCGGCGTTGGCCGACGATATCGCGACGATGATGCAGCCGGTAGTCGTCGATGTCGACCGCACGCTGACGCTGGAAACATCGCCCGTGGCGGAGATCGTCGGCGATCGCCAACTGCTCGGCCAGATGCTCGTGAACCTTATCGAGAACGGGCTCCGCCACACCCCACCCGGTACCCGCATCGAGATCGGCGTCACGACCACCGGCAAGACTGCCACGCTCACGGTGACCGATACCGGCCCCGGCATTCCGGAGGATCAGCGCAAGCTGGCGTTGCGGCGGTTCGGGCGGCTCGACGCCAGCCGCCACGACGAAGGTCACGGCCTCGGACTGCCGCTGATCCAGGCGATAGTCCGGCTTCACCGCGGCACCATCCTGCTCGAAGACGCGGCGCCCGGACTGCGCGTCGTCATCGCCCTACCCAAGGGCTGAAACGACGAAACCCGGACAGGCTTGGCACCGGTCCGGGTTCGTCTTTCTACACGGTCACCGCAATCAGAACTTGACCGAAGCTTCCATGCCGTAGGTGCGCGGCGCGTTGAAATTGCCGTAGTCGCCCAGCACGTTGTTGACGCTGCCCGACGTGAGGTTGGTCGTCGGAGCGCCCGGCAGGCTGTTCGACGGGTCGCGGCGGAACACGTACTGCTTGTCGAACAGGTTGCGGACCCAGGCCGAGATCGTCACCGCGTTGCTGCCGCCGACGTGAATGTTCGCCAATGCGAGGCGGGCGTTGGCGATGAACGCGGGGTCGTTCTTGGTCGCGAACTGGTCGAAGGTCTGTGTGGCCTGCGAGTAGTTGCCGTCGAGGTGGAACTTCAGGTCCATGTCGCCGACCGGCATCGTGTAGTCGACCGATCCGTTGGCGGCATTGCGCGGCGTGAACACGATGTAGAAGTTCTGGTACACGCCGGTCGACGCGATCAGCACGGGCGGGATCTTCGTGTAGGTATAGGCATAGCCCGCGGTCAGCGTCAGGCCGTCGACCGGCTGCACGGTCAGGTCGGCCTCGATCCCACGGATCTTGGTGATGCCGGGCGCATTGATCGTCACCAGGTTGTTGAAGCTGCCCGACGCGGTCGTCTGGATCGAGCTGATGTCGACCTGGCTGTTCTTGCGATCCATGATGTAGCCGGCAAGGTTCAGGCGCGCACGGTGGTTCCAGAAATCGGTCTTCGCGCCGATCTCGTACGACTTCACGTCCTCGGGGTTGAACGTCTGGTAGTTGGACGTCCGCGAGCTGGCACCGCCGGCGCGGTAGCCGGTCGCGTACTTGGCATAGACGTGGACCGAGTCACTGGCGTCATAGGCGAGCGTCGCCATCGGATTGAAGCGGTTCCAGGTGGCGTCGAGCGGCGCATAGCCGGCCGCGGTCAACTGGGCCTGGGTCGCCGTGTCGTAGTTCAGGTTACGCGAGAAATGCAGCACGCCCTGCTTCTCGTCGCGCGTGTAGCGGCCACCGGCGGTCAGGTGAACGCGGTCGGTCGCGTTCCAGGTGACCTGGCCGTAGCCGGCATAGCTCTTCGAATGCACTTCGGACGCACGATCGATCGAGCGACAGCCCACGAGCGAGCCGAACCCGCCCGACCCGGTGCAGGGATCGAGCACCGAGATCGTCGTCAGCGCCGAATTGAACGCCAGCGAGTTCGGCGTCGCCGCGTCGTCGCTGATGTGCTCGTTGAAGTAATACAGCCCGGCGACGTAGTCGAACTGGCCGACCGTACCGACTGCCTGGAATTCCTGGCTGAACTGGTTCTGGTGGAGGTCGGCAAGGCTGTAGCGGCTGAAGTTGCACGCACTGCCGACGCAACCGGCGGCAACGACGGGGACGCGGTGATAGCCGCCGCTGTTGTCATACTGGGTCGCGTTCACGCCGCGCCACGCGGTGATCGAGCGGAGTTCGATCTCAGGCGCGACGTCCCAGCGGATGTTCGAGGTGAAGCCGTGCGTCTTGTCGATGCTCGGCTGCTGCGGGACGCCGATGTCGGCGACCTTCATCCGGCTGTCGCCATTGACGACGACCTGGCTGGGCAGCGGCTTCACGCTGCCGGTCAGCGAAGTGTAGTTGGTGCCCGGCAGCGCGCAAGCAGGGGACGCGGATTGCGCACCGGCCTTGCACCCGTTCGGGTTCACGTTGAGCAACTGGCTGTAGAACGGGCTGTTCGAGTCGTAGCCGTTATCGTAGCTGAAATCGGCAGTCATGCCCGAGATCGGGCGGACGCGTGCGGTCGCCTTGAAGCCGCGGCGATGATAATAATTGAAGCCGGTCTGGTCCGCGAGCGGGTTCTTGGTGGTCGCATCCTGGTGCTGGATGACGCCGTCGAGCTTCAGCGACACGCCGTACGTTTCGGGCAGGTCGACATGCAGCGTACCGTTATAGCTGCCGTAGTTCGCGATCCCGCCGGTCGCGCTGCCGCCCCATTTGCCGCTCGGGCCCTTGGTGACGATGCTGAGCGCGCCGCCTTCGGTGTTGCGACCGAACAGTGTGCCCTGCGGGCCCTTGAGCACTTCGATCCGGTCGACGTCGAACAGCGCGGCGTTCAGGCCGTGCTGGCGACCGAGATAGACACCGTCGATGTAGACGCCGACGCCCTGCTCGCGCGCGGGCTGGTTGGCGTCGAGCGGAACGATGCCGCGGATACCGATCGTCAGCGCGGACTGGCGCGCCTCGAACGTCGCGACGCGCAACGACGGCACTGCGCCGTCGGCGAGATCATACAGGCTCTGGACGTGGCGGTCGGTCAGCGCCTGGCTGCTCAGGACGTTGATCGCGATCGGCGTCTTCTGCAGGTTCGTCTCGCGCTTGGTCGCGGTGACGACGATCTCGCCGAGACCGGTCTGGTCGACGGGTTCCGCAGTGGCGGGAGCCGGATCGATCACGGGGTCTGCGGCAGTGGCAGCGGGCGCCGTATCCTTGGCGGCGGTCGGCGCGGGGGCTGCGAGCACTGGCGCCGCGATCGCGACCGTCAGGGCGGCGCCGGCCAGCAGCCGCAAGCGCAGGCTTGCTGAATTCAACATCGAGAGTTTCCCTTTTTCGGCAGTCTTTGCCTTGAAGGGCGCGATAGGCGGCGGTCGTGGCACGTCCGTTACGAATATAAGAATCGCGTGTCCGGCGATTTTAACGTTGGTTTAATGTGGGTTTATCCTCGCGCGTACGTGAGACGAGTTCAGATGACGTCGCTGTCATGTGAATGTCATGCAAAAGTAACGTCGGTGCCATGCACGGCCGCTACCGCGCCTCCCAAGCCGGCTGAAGAAGTCGGGACCACCGGGGGAATACCATGAAATCGAACCTGTCTACCCGCGTCCGCGGTCGCGTCCTGGCGCATGTGCTGCTCACCGGCTGCGCGCTGACTTCGCTGACCGCCACCAGCGCCTATGCGCGTCCCGACGCCGCGACCCCGGTCGGCGCGCCGCGTGCGCTTGGGAGCATCACCGGTACCGTGTCCCAGGCAGGCAGCGGCGACTATCTCGACGGTGCATCGGTCTCGATCCCGACGCTCGAACTGTCGACCGTGGTCGATCGCACCGGACGGTTCTCGCTGGTCGGCGTCCCCGCCGGCACGCACGAACTCGTGATCCGCTATGTCGGCTTCCCCGACGCGCACCGGACCGTGACGGTCGCCGATGCCGCCGTGACGCTCGACGTCGCGATGACCACCGAAGTCGGCGCGAATCCGGGCGAGGGCGACGAGATCGTCGTTTCCGGTTCGCGCCCGATCGCGGAGTCCGAAGCCGCTGCGCTCCAGATCCAGCGGACCAGCCCTTCGCTCGTTTCGGTCATCGCCTCCGATTCGATCGGTCGCCTCCCCGACCAGAACATCGCGCAGGCGGTCAGCCGCCTCCCCGGCGTCGGCGTCCAGCGCGACCAGGGCCAGGCGCGCTACATCACGCTGCGCGGCGCACCGATCAACTGGACCACGCTGTCGATCGACGGCATCAACGTCGTCAGCCCCGAAGGCCGCGACGCCCGCTTCGATTCCATTCCCTCGGCGATCGCCTCGCAGATCATCGTGCGCAAGGCCGTCACCCCCGACATGACCGGCGAGACGATCGCGGGCAACGTCGACATCATCACGCGTTCGGCATTCGACTATCCGGGCATGAAGGTGCAGGCCAAGGGCGGCGTGGGCCATGTCGAACTCGGCAAGAAGACCGAATATGAGGGCTCGCTCGTCATCTCCGACCGGATCGACACCGGTATCGGCGAGTTCGGCATCGTCTCGTCCGCCAGCCTGTATCGCCGCGGCATGGTCACAGACAATTTCGAGACCGACTTCGAAGCGGTCGACCGCGATCGCCGCCCCGGCTTCGAGACGCGCAACTGGGCGCGCGAGACCGAGAACAAGCTGTATCGGCTGACGCGAAAGAACTACTCGCTGTCGACCCGGCTCGACTGGCGCCCGGCGCCGGGCCACAAGCTGTTCGCGGAGTCGATCTACTCGGCGTTCCAGGACGACGAACAGCGCAACAACTACATCTTCGATCTCGACGATCAGCAGTCGCGCACGCCCAACGGCACCGCTGCCTGCACCGTCAACGCGCGCCCCGCGACCGGCACGACCGGTTACGCGGACGTGTGCACCGGCAACACGCCGCTGCTCGGCACGGTCTACGGCATCGATCTCAACTCGAACTTCACCGTACGCAAATACAAGCAGTCGGTGTTCACCAACACGGTCGGCGGCGATCACGAACTCGGCGCCTGGAACGTGAAATGGCGTGGTAACTTCACGCGTTCGATCGACGATCGCTCGCAGCCTGCACAGCTGAACTATGACAGCCCGTCGTTCGGCACCAACGGCGCGAACGCCGCCAACCGCCTGACCGTCGGCTATGACCTGACCGACCCGCAGCTCGCCAAGGTTCAGCTGTTCCGCACGATCCGCAACGCCGACGGCACCTTCTCGCGCGGCGCACAGGTAACCTCGATCGAGGACTTCCCGCGCACGCTGGCCCGCTTGCGGTCGCTGAAGGCGCAGGACGTTACCGAGGCCTATACCGCAAAGCTCGACATCAGCCGCGAGGCCTCGGTGTTCGGCGCGCAGACGGTGTTCGCGGCCGGTCTCCGCTACGACGATCGTACCAAGACCGCGAACGAGTATCTGCTCGAGCTGAGCACGCCGACCCAGTTCGCCGCGGCGGGCATTCCGACGGGGTACGCCGCCATCGCCAAGCCGGGCGGGTTCCAGGGCGAGATCCCGCTCGGCTACACCTTCCAGTATTTCGATCGGGACAAGATCCTGGCGCTGGTCGAGCAAGCCAAGGCGGTCAGCCCGTTCGTGTCCACCGACGCGAATTTCTACGATGTCGGCGAGAAGGTCTATTCCGCCTATGCGATGGCGACGACCACCACCAACTGGGGCAGCGTCATTGGCGGCGCGCGCGTCGAGCATATCCGCAACGATGCCCGTGCATTCTCGTCGCTCGGCTTGATCGACGTGAAATCGAGCCAGACGCTCGTCTATCCAAGCCTGCACGTGAACTGGGACGTCAACGATCGGATGAAGGCGCGGCTGTCGTTCAACACCGGCGCCGCACGTCCGGACTACGATCAGTTGCGCCCCAATCTGAGCATCAACGACGCGAATGCGACCATCTCTGGCGGCAACCCCGACGCGAAGCCCGAAAAGGCCAAGGGCGTCGATCTCTACGTCGAATATTACACGATGCCCCGCGGCTTCCTGTCGATCGGCGCGTACTACAAGGACGTCACCGATGTCCTGTTCGACTCGACCCGGACCTACGGCCAGACGAACCTGAACGCCGCTGGCGTCGATCGGTCGGGCTATGTCTACTCGACCATCATCAACGGCGGCAAAGGCTATATCATGGGGATCGAGGGCGCGATCCAGCAGCAGCTCGACCCCTTCACCGCCGATCTCGGCCTGCCCGACTGGATGGGCGGCTTCGGCGTCCAGCTCAACGCGACGATCAACAAGAGCCGCGCCGATACGCCGGCAACCGGCGCGATCCCGTCGCGGAAAGTTCGCCTGCCCGGCGCATCGGACGCGATCTACAATCTGATCGCCTATTACGAAAAATACGGTTTCTCGGCCCGCGTCTCCTACCAGAACCGGTCGGCGTGGCTCGATGCGATCGGTGCGGTGGCGGACGTAGGCGGCACGGTCCGCGGCGTCGACGGCGGTGACTTCTACTGGGCCAAGGACAACGAACTCGACGCGTCCGTCCGCTATGCGATCAACGGCAATGTCGAGATCTACGGCGATTTCGCCAACCTGCTGAACGGTCCGGGCCGTCGCTATGTCGGATCGTCGGCCTACACGATCGAGCATGAGACGTTCGGCCGGCGCTACACCGGCGGCGTGCGGGTGACGTTCTGATGCGCGCGCTTCCCTTTGCTGCGTTGCTGCTCGCGGGGTGTGCAACGACATCGGTCCCGGTGGCGGTCGAGGCGCCGACAGTCGCGGCAACCGCTGAGACCGATCCGGTCGACACCGCCGCCGACGCCGCGGACGATCCCGCGATCTGGCGCAACGCGAGCGATCCGGCGAAGAGTCTCGTCATCGGCACCGACAAGAAGGCCGGCATCCACGTCTACAGCCTGACCGGCAAGCGCCTCAGCTTTACCCCCGCCGCGCGGCTCAACAACGTCGACCTGCGCGATATGGGGACGCGCGTGATCGCCGCGGCCAGCGACCGGGCCGACATCGCCACCGCACATGTCTCGCTGTTCACGCTCGACACGGCGGCGGCGAGGCTCGTCCCGCTAGGCCGCTTCCCGGTCGGTCCGGGCGAGGCCTACGGCATGTGCCTCTGGACCCGCGCGCGCGATCACGCGCTGTTCGGCTTCGTCGTGTTGAAGGACGGCCGCATCGACCAGGTCGCGATCGACCTCTCCGGCGCAGCGCCCAAGGTCACGACGGTCCGCTCGATGAAGCTCGGCACCCAGTCCGAAGGCTGCGTCGTCGACGATCGCACCGGGCAGCTCTACGTCGCCGAGGAAGATGTCGGCCTCTGGCGGTTCGACGCAGACCCATCCGCGCCGGTCACTGCAACCGCGATCGCCAAGGTCGACGGCAAGACGCTGGTCGCAGACGCGGAGGGCCTAGCGCTCGCCCCGTCGGGTAGAAACGGCGGTTATCTCGTCGTGTCGAGCCAAGGCGACAACGCCTACACGCTCTACCGCCTGCCGAGCGTCACCTATGCCGGGCGTTTCCGGATCGGCGGCGGCGCGATCGACGGTACGAGCGATACCGACGGGATCGAACTGATGCTCGGCAACTTCGGCCCTGCCTACCCCCAAGGCCTGTTGGTCGCTCAGGACGGCGACAATGCGCCGGCCACGCAGAACTTCAAATACGTCAGCTGGGCCGGCGTGAAGCGCGCGCTCAAACTGCGCTGATCCTCACGACGGCGCGCCGTCGCAATAGGCGGCGACCATCGTGCGGATGTCGACCTGCGCCTTGAGGCGAGCAGCGAGCAAAGCGGTGCCGCTGATCTTGCGCTGGACGAACAGCGTGTCGATCGGCGGCAGGTGCCAGGTATCGCGGTCGCGCGCGATCTCGGTACCCTGTTCGCGCAGGACCCCGACGAACGCGCGGTCGCCGAAGTCGAATGGGCCGGGCTTGGCGAGCTCGGCGAGGATGACGTCGATCATCCGATCAACGAGTGCGCGGTGCTGGAGAACGGCCGCTTCGCCGAGGAAACCGGCGGCAATGGCCGCTTCGCGCACCGCGTCACGGTCGCCGGCGAGGGCTGCGGTAAGCAGGCGACGATAGCCTTCTCCGGTCTCGGCGGGGAGGGGGCGGGCAGCGCCAAAATCGAGCAAGACGAGCTTTTCCGTCTCGGGCTGCCAGCGGTAGTTGGCGAAGTTGGGGTCCGTCTGCATCAGCCGCCAGTCGAACAACTCGCGCAGCACGAGCGAAATCAGGTCGTGCATCACGCGGTCGCGGATGTCCTGCGGCGCGGTCTCCAGCGTCTCGACGGGCACGCCGGTAACGAAGCTCATCGCGAGAACGCGTGGCGTGGTCAGCTCCGAATAGAGCGCGGGCACGACGAACTGCGACTGATCGGCGAGCAGGTCGCCGTAGCGCACCAGCATCTGCGCCTCGCGGAGGTAATCGGCTTCCTCGTGGAGCTGCTTCTTCGCCTCGGCGAGCAACGGCGCGATGTCGAGCGACTTGGGGAGCATGCCGGACACCCGCAGCAGTGTCGCGACGTTGTCGACGTCGGCGTCGATGCTCTCCTTAACGCCGGGATACTGGACCTTGATCGCCAGTTCGGTGCCGTCGGGCAGGCGCGCGCGGTGGACCTGGCCGATCGAGGCGGCGGCGACCGGGTGCGCCTGGAAATGTGCGAAGCGGCGGCGCCAGTCCTTGCCCCATTCCGCGGCGAGCACGCGGTCGAGTTGCTGCGGCGGCATGTGGTTCGCGTTGTTGCGCAGGCGCGCGAGGATGGTGGCGAGTTCGGGAGGGAGCATGTCGCCCGCATCCATCGAGATCATCTGCCCCAGCTTCATCGCGGCACCGCGAAGGTGCGAGAGCTGGTCGGCGACGCGCGTGGCGTTGGCGGGGGTGAGGAGAAGGTCGCCGATCTTGGGGCGTTCGCCGTTGGCGAGACGGCGGGCGCCTTCGGCCACGACTCCGCCGGCGACACCGCCCGCGAGTTTGCCGAAGACGCCGAGACGGGCGAGGCGGCCACTCGGGATCGCGCGTCCGGCGCTGTTGCCGCTGTCTTCGCTCACGGGTGTTCCTTGGGTTTCTTCGGGAGAGCTCTCGGGAAGGATATGGGTGGCGGTCACGGTCGATCAATCTGAGCCCACCCTCAAGTTAACCAAGGCTACCCTTGTTCTCCCGCAAAGCTTGTTCTCCCGCGAAGGCGGGAGCCCAGACTGGATCCCCGCCTTCGCGGGGAAACAAGCTTGGCGCAGACGCACGAAACTTGATCCTCCCCTGCAAGGGGAGAATTTACGAAAAAGGGCGCCCGGATTGCTCCGCGCGCCCTCTTCCAATTCAGCGACGTGGCAAAGCCACGCCGTCGGTCGTCGCTACACGACGCCGGCCGACAGCGGATATCCGCTGCGCGGATCGGCGCGGGCGTGGTCGCGCCTCAGCCGCTGTAGTACATGTCATACTCGACCGGGCTAGGCGTCATCTCCCAGCGCGCAACCTCAGCGTACTTGATCTCGACATAGCTCTCGATCTGGTCCTTCGAGAACACGTCGCCCTTCAGCAGGAAGTCGTGGTCGGCCAGCAGGCATTCGAGCGCCTCGCGAAGCGAACCCGCGACGGTCGGGACCTGGGCGAGCTCCGCCGGCGGCAGGTCGTACAGGTTTTTGTCCATCGCTTCGCCCGGATGGATCTTGTTGAGGATGCCGTCCATGCCCGCCATCATCAGCGCCGCGTAAGCGAGATACGGGTTGGCCAGCGCGTCGGGGAAGCGCACTTCGACGCGCTTCGCCTTGGGGCCGGTGCCGTACGGAATGCGGCACGATGCCGAGCGGTTGCGCGCCGAGTAAGCGAGCAGCACCGGCGCTTCGTAGCCGGGGACGAGGCGCTTGTAGCTGTTGGTCGACGGGTTGGTGAACGCGTTGACCGCCTTGGCGTGCTTGATGATGCCGCCGATGAAATACAGGCACATGTCGCTCAGGCCCGCATAGCCGTTGCCGGCGAAAAGCGGCGTCTTGCCTTCCCAGATCGAGAAATGCGTGTGCATCCCCGAACCATTGTCCTCCTTGATCGGCTTCGGCATGAACGTCGCCGTCTTGCCGTACGCATGCGCGACCTGGTGGACGACATACTTGTAGATCTGCATGCGATCCGCGGTCTGCGTCAGCGTGCCGAACGTCAGGCCCAGCTCATGCTGTGCGGCGGCGACTTCGTGGTGATGCTTGTCGCACGGCAGGCCCATCTCGATCATCGTCGAAACCATCTCGCCGCGGATGTCGACGGCGCTGTCGACCGGCGCGACCGGGAAGTACCCACCCTTGGCGCGCGGACGGTGGCCGAGGTTGCCGCCCTCATATTCGCGACCCGAATTGCCCGGCAGCTCGATGTCGTCGATCTTGTAGTAGCTGGTCGAATAGCTGTTCTCGAAGCGGACGTCGTCGAACATGAAGAATTCGGCTTCGGGGCCGACATACACGGTGTCGCCGACGCCGGTGGTCAGCAGATACGCCTCGGCGCGCTTGGCGGTCGAGCGCGGATCGCGTGCGTAGAGCTCGCCGGTCGACGGGTCGCTGATGTCGCAGATCAGGATCATCATCGGCGTCGCCGAGAACGGATCGACATAGACCGCGTCGAGATCGGGCTTGAGCGTCATGTCGCTCTCGTTGATCGCCTTCCAGCCCTCGATCGACGAGCCGTCGAACATCAGGCCGTCGGTCAGCTCGTCTTCGCCGATCAGGCTCGCGACCATCGTCAGATGCTGCCACTTGCCCTTGGGATCGGTGAACCGCAGATCGACCCACTCGATCTCCTGGTCCTTGATCATATTGAGAACGTCGGAGGCCGAATTCGCCATGATGCTTGCCCTTCGTTTTTGAGATTTCCGCCGCGTCATGCGGGGAATCTAATTGCGGTATGGAACGGGATTTCCACACAATGTTGCGTCGCGTCAAATGACGATGTCGTCACTCGTCGTCAACGCCTCATGCGTGGGTAAGAACTATATTGCGTCGTCGTCGCGCTCGCCGGTGCGAATGCGAAGCGCGCTCTCTACCGGGATGACGAAGATCTTGCCGTCGCCGATCCGGCCGGTCTGCGCGGCGGCCGCGATCGCCTCGACGACGCGCTGAGCAAGGCCGTCCTCGACGACGACCTCGAGCTTCACTTTCGGGAGGAAGTCGACGACATATTCCGCGCCGCGATACAGTTCGGTGTGGCCCTTCTGCCGGCCGAAGCCCTTGGCCTCGGTTACGGTGATGCCGCTCACGCCGATCTCGTGCAGCGCTTCCTTCACCTCATCCAGCTTGAACGGCTTGATGATGGCTTCGATCTTTTTCACAGGTACGCCCCCGATTGTTGAAACCCTCGCCCTTGCGAGCGAGCCGTCCGCCCTGAAGGGCGACTTGCACCAAGCGTGCCAGCCGCGGCGCCCTCGGGCAACCGCGGAATATCGTTCATTTCACTGCCCGAAATTGCGGCACCTGGACGGTGCGTGCGCAATGTAAGGGCAGGCGAGCCGATCACAGGATCTCGTGCAGCCGCGCGATCGGGCGGCCGAGCCTGACGCCCTTGTCGGTCTCGACCAGTGGGCGCTCGATCAACAGCGGATCGATCATCATCGCATCGAGGATCGCCTCGGCGTTGCCGTGCTTGACCGCCTTGGCGCCGTCCTCGGCCATGCGAAGCCCCTGGCGCGGCGTCATGCCCGCGCGGTCGTACAGGCGGACGAGTTCCGCGCGGGATGGAGGGTTCTTGAGGTATTCGACGATCGTGACGTCCGCTCCTGCCTCTTGCAGCAGCGCGAGCGCCTCGCGGGACTTGGAGCAACGCGGGTTGTGGTAGATCGTCGCCTTCACGAATGCTCCGTCATCTCGAACTAGCCCCGGCCTGGACGGAGGTCTTACCCACTTCTTGTTCTCCCGCGAAGGCGGGAGCCCAGTCTAGGCTCCAGCCTTCGCGGGAGAACAAGCTTAGTACCGTGGGGAAGTTACGCCCCCTGCTTGGCCAACCACTCTTCCAGCCACTTGATCGTGTACGCGCCTTCCTGGAACTCAGGATCGTCGAGCAGCGCACGGTGCAGCGGGATCGTCGTCGTGACGCCCTCGATCACCATCTCCTCGAGCGCACGCCGCAACCGGCGCAGCGCGCCCTGCCGAGTCGTCCCGTAAACGATTAGCTTGGCGATCATCGAGTCGTAATAAGGCGGCACGCGATAGCCGGCATACAGCCCGCTATCGACGCGCACGTGCATCCCGCCCGGTGCGTGATACACCTTCACCAGCCCCGGCGACGGCGCGAACGTGCGCGGGTCCTCGGCGTTGATGCGGCATTCGATGGCATGGCCGCGGAACTGGACGTCTTCCTGGCGGAGCGTCAGCGGATGACCCTCGGCCACCCGGATCTGCTCGCGAACCAGGTCCAGCCCGGTGATCATCTCGGTCACCGGATGCTCGACCTGGAGCCGGGTGTTCATCTCGATGAAGTAGAATTCGCCCGCTTCCCACAGGAACTCGATCGTCCCCGCGCCGCGATAGCCCATGTCGGCCATCGCCTTGGCGACGATCCCACCCATCCGCTCGCGCTCTTCCGCGGTGATGATCGGCGAGGGCGCTTCCTCAAGCACCTTCTGGTGGCGGCGCTGCAACGAGCAATCGCGCTCACCGAGATGGATCGCATTGCCGTTGCCGTCGCCAAAGATCTGGAATTCGATATGCCGCGGATTGCCGAGGTATTTTTCCATGTAGACGGTGGCGTCGCCGAACGCGGCCTTCGCCTCGCTGCCGGCCTGCTGCATCTGCGTTTCGAGATCGTCGGCGTTGTTGACGACCTTCATCCCGCGACCGCCGCCGCCGCTAGCGGCCTTAATGATCACCGGATAGCCGATGTCCTCGGCGATGCGCTTCGCCTCGGCGATGTCGCTGATCGCACCGTCCGAACCGGGGACGAGCGGCAGCCCGAGAGCGCCCGCGGTGCGCTTGGCCTGGACCTTGTCGCCCATCGTCCGGATGTGCTCGGGCTTAGGCCCGACGAACAGGATGTTGTGCAGTTCGACGATCTCGGCAAACTGCGCATTCTCGCTGAGGAAGCCGTAGCCCGGATGAATCGCGTCTGCGCCGGAGATTTCGGCGGCCGAGATGATGTTCGGGATGTTCAGATAGCTGTCCGCGGCGGACGGCGGTCCGATGCAGATCGCCTCGTCGGCGAGCCGCACGTGCATCGCGTCGGCGTCGGCGGTCGAGTGCACCGCGACCGTCTTGATGCCCATCTCATGGCAGGCGCGGTGAATCCGCAGCGCGATCTCGCCGCGATTCGCAATGAGCAGCTTCTTGATTTGCGGCATTATTCCACCACGACCAGCGGCTGGTCGAACTCGACCGGCTGGCCGTTCTCGACCAGGATCGCGGTCACGGTGCCGGCCGACGGCGCGACGATCGTGTTCATCACCTTCATCGCCTCGATGATCAGCAGCGTGTCGCCGGCCGCGACCTTCTGGCCGACGGTCGAGAACGGCTTCGCCTCGGGGTTGGCGGCGAGATAGACGGTGCCGACCATCGGGGATTTGACCGCGCTCGCGCTGATCGCTGGGGCGGACGCGCCGACTTCGGCCTGCGGGATCGACAGCGGTGCCGAGACGGGGGCCGGGGCGGGCGGCGCGTAATGCGCGACGGGTGCAGCCTGGGCGGCCTTGCGCGCGACGCGAATCCGGCGCGAGCCGTCCTCGACCTCGATCTCGGTCAGCTGCGTGGTGTCGAGCAGTTCGGCGAGCTGGCGCACCAGGGTCACATCGACCTGCATGGCGCCTGTTGTTTCTGGTGTATCGTTCATGGCGGGGCCTCCTGTCAGAACCGTGCGACGGCTTCAAGCGCGAGCAGATACGAAAGCGCGCCGAAACCCGCGATCGTACCCTTCGCCGCCTGACCGACCAGGCTCACATGCCTGAACGATTCACGCTTGTGGGGATTGGAAAGATGCACTTCGATCACCGGCGTCTTCACGCCCTTGATCGCGTCGTGCACCGCAACCGAGGTGTGCGTGAATGCGCCCGCGTTGAGGATCACGGCCTTGGCACCGCGCGCCTGCGCCTCCTGAATCCAGTCGACGAGGTGCCCCTCGTGATTCGACTGGCGCATGTCGATCTCCAGATCGAGCTCGCGGGCGCGGTCCTCCAGCATCCCGGCGATGTCGTCGAGCGTCTCGTCGCCATAGATTTCCGGCTCGCGCGTTCCCAGCAGGTTGAGGTTGGGGCCGTTCAGGACGAATATCGTATCGGGCAAGGGCGGCCTTTCGGTTACGGGTCGGTTGCGGGTGCTGCGGAGCGGTCTCTATATGCGCGTCACGCCATTCCTTACAGGCCCGTCTCGCGACAAGTCGAGCCGCGCCTTCGCTATATAGTGGATCACGCACCATGCCCCATTCCGATGGCACCGTCTCGATCACCGTCAACGGCGAGCACAAGCGCGTCTCCGCCGGGCTCTCGCTGGCCGGACTCGCGACCGAACTCGGCCTCGTACCCGAGAAGATCGCGGTCGAGCGGAATATGGAAGTCGTGCCGCGCTCGACCTTGGCCAACGTGATGGTCGAGGACGGCGACGATCTCGAGATCGTGCATTTCGTCGGTGGTGGCGACCATGAGGACAGCTGGACGGTTGCCGGCCAGACCTTCAAGTCGCGGCTGATCGTCGGCACCGGCAAGTACAAGGACTTCGCGCAGAACGCCGCCGCGGTCGAGGCGTCTGGCGCGCAGATCGTCACGGTCGCCGTCCGCCGCGTCAACGTGTCAGATCGCAACGCGCCGATGCTGACCGACTTCATCGACCCGAAGAAGATCACCTACCTCCCCAACACCGCCGGCTGCTTCGACGCCGAGTCGGCGATTCGCACGCTGCGACTGGCGCGCGAGGCGGGTGGCTGGGAGTTGGTGAAGCTCGAAGTCCTCGGCGAGGCGAAGACGCTCTATCCCGACATGATCGAGACACTGCGCGCGACCGAGATCCTGGCGAACGAGGGCTTCAAGCCGATGGTCTATTGCGTCGACGATCCGATCGCCACCAAGCGCCTCGAGAACGCCGGCGCGGTCGCGATCATGCCGCTGGGCGCGCCGATCGGTTCGGGGCTAGGCATCCAGAACCGCGTGACGATCCGGCTGATCGTCGAGGGGGCAGGGGTGCCCGTACTGGTCGACGCCGGCGTGGGCACCGCGTCGGATGCGGCGGTGGCGATGGAGCTGGGCTGCGACGGCGTGCTGATGAACACCGCGATCGCCGAGGCGAAGGACCCGTTGATGATGGCGGCGGCGATGAAGGCGGCGGTCGAATCGGGGCGGCTCGCGTATCGCGCGGGGCGGATGGGCCAGCGCCGCTATGCCGATCCGTCGAGCCCGCTGGCGGGGTTGATTTGACCCGCCTGATCGCAAAGCAGGTCATGACGCAAACGTCACGGAACCCTCGGTAAAGACGGCCGTTATACCAGAGCAAGTTCAAGCGGCCCGGTTGGCGGGCCCGCAAAGCAAGTGGAGGCTCTGATGGGCGAGTTCACCGACAAGGTCGCAGCAGCAGGCAACAAGGTTGCAGGCAACGTCAAGGAAGCCGTCGGTAAGGCGACCGACAACGAGAAGCTGGTAGCCGAAGGCGAAGCGCAGCAGGCTAAGGGCACTGCGCAGAACGTCAAGGGCAGCGTCAAAGGCGCACTCGGCGACGACATCTAAGCTTTAGCTTGATGCAGGAATACAGGCCGCTTCGGGAAACCGAGGCGGCCTTTTCTTTGTGTGATAGGTTTTTGCTGCCGCCATTATCAGAACTGCCTCCACCCCGGCGAAGGCCGGGGCCCAATTGGGGAACGATGCTCATTAAGGGCAGCGCGTCGTTACCTCTGACATGCCAGTTGGGCCCCGGCCTTCGCCGGGGTGGTGCAGAGAGCCGAATCAAATCGCCTTGCCCAACCCGCCAACCTCCCTCACGAGCACCCGCATGACTCTCCCGACCCGCAGCTACGCCGCATTCCTGTTCGACATGGACGGCACGATCCTCACATCGATCGCATCCGCCGAGAGGACCTGGACGAAGTGGGCGATCGCACACGGCCTCGACGCCGCGACGTTCGTGCCGACGATCCACGGCGTGCAATCGGTCGAGACGGTCCGGCGCCTCAACCTCCCCGGCGTCGACCCGGTCGCCGAGGCCGCCGCGATTACCGCCGCCGAAATGCTCGACGTCGGAGACGTCGAGCCGATCGCCGGTGCCGCCGCATTCCTAGCCAGCTTGCCCCCGGAGCGCTGGACGATCGTCACGTCTGCCCCTCGGGCGCTAGCGGAAGTCCGCCTCAAGGCCGCCGGCCTGCCGATCCCCGCGACGATGATTGCCGCCGACGACATCCCCAACGGCAAGCCCGCACCAGACTGTTTCCTGGTCGCAGCCGAACGACTCGGCGTCTCGGCGAGCGATTGCCTGGTGTTCGAAGATGCCCCTGCCGGCATCACGGCCGGCGAGGCAGCGGGTGCGGATGTCCTGGTGATCACGGCGACCCATGGAACGAGCCACCGGCTCGATACGCGTTATCCGCGGATAGACGATTATCTGGACGTGACCGCCACGATCACTTCAGACGGTCGACTGGCTGTTACGTCTCGCTGACCGGCACGAACGACCGGCTCAATCCGCATCACCAGATCGCTGCGCCCGCGCGATAAGTTCATCAAGCGCTGCCTCATCCAGCCGACCCGCCGTGCGCAACGCCGCTTCGGGCGTCATCGCGATGACTGCCCCGTCCGGCCCGTCGATCACGACCTCGCCATCTTCATGGAAGACGTCGCGGGGTTCGGTATGCGGACTAGTCATCGCGCTCTCCTGATCTTTCAGGACAAACGTCAGTGAGGACGGATAGGTCCGTTATGCTGACCGACCATGGTCAGCCAGCGACAGATCGCTGCGCCCGCGCGATAAGTTCATCAAGCGCTGCCTCATCCAGCCGACCCGCCGTGCGCAACGCCGCTTCGGGCGTCATCGCGATGACTGCCCCGTCCGGCCCGTCGATCACGACCTCGCCATCTTCATGGAAGACGTCGCGGGGTTCGGCATGCGGACTAGTCATCGCGCTCTCCTGATCTTTCAGGACAAACGTCAGTGAGGACGGATAGGTCCGTTATGCTGACCGACCATGGTCAGCCAGCGACC
>NZ_RAPZ01000010.1:0-98061 GCF_003610375.1 Sphingomonas sp. PP-CC-1A-547 | reverse complement strand
GCGGACTAGTCATCGCGCTCTCCTGATCTTTCAGGACAAACGTCAGTGAGGACGGATAGGTCCGTTATGCTGACCGACCATGGTCAGCCAGCGACCAGTTCGCCCATCCAGCGATCGAACAATTGCGGCCACAACGACCCCGGTGAACGCGGCGATAGGCGCGTGCCGAAGCCGTGCCCGCCATGCTGGAGGAAATGCGCCTCGGCGGGGATGCCGGCGCGGCGCGCGGCGGCGAGCGTATCGACGCTGTTGGCAACCGGGACCGTGTTGTCGTCCTCGGCATGCACGAGGAACAGTGGCGGGTCGCCAGCCTTCAACTGTCGGTCGATCGCATAGCGCGCCTGGACCGCAGGCAGCGGATCAGGACCGAGCAGATTCGCGCGCGATCCGCCGTGACTACGACCCGGATCCATGTTCGAGACCGCGTACATGAGCCCCGCCCAGGCAGGACGCGCAGAGTGCCGGTCGGCGGCATCGACCGGACGATCCGCCTTGAACTCGTGCAGCACCGCCACGGACCCGGCAAGGTGCCCGCCGGCCGAGAAACCAAGCACGCCGAGCTTCTCCGCCCTGATCCTGTAGGCGCGCGCATTGGCACGGATCAGCCGCATCGCGCGCTGTGCGTCGGCGAGCGGGACGTCTGCGCGATCGGCCCAGCCTTCGCCGGGCAGCCGGTAGCTCAGCACGAACGCGGTGATCCCGAACGCGTTCAGGACGCGCGCGACATCGATTCCCTCGTTGCGGAGCGAGGTGATCGAATAGCCGCCGCCGGGAACGATCAGCACCGCGCGACCGTCGGGCCGAGCAGGGCGGAAGACGCCGACCTCGGGCCGCACCACGCCGCGCATCTGGAAATCGCGATACCCATCGGGGTAGCGCGGCATCCGCGGCTGCGGGACCGGCAGCGGGTTCGGCGCGCCTGGTGGAATACCTGGCCATAGCGCGAACCGTTCTGCGGGCGGCCACATCGGCACGTCCGTAGCGTGAGGCTGAGCAGCAGTGAACTGCGCACCGCTCCGCGCGAATGCAGGAAGCGCCAGCCCGGCGGCAAGGGGGAGGGTGAGCAGCGAACGGCGATCGAAGGTCATGGCGAAATCCTAGACGATCGGATCGCGTTCGGGGAGGGGCCGGCGCCGCGAGCGGCGATTATTCGCGGGCTTTCTCAAAACACGGCGAGCGCGGCATGCAGCGTGAGTGCGACGAGCATCAGGCTCGACAGCGTGAAGAAGAGAAAGCGTGCCCTGACGCGGTTGCTGGTTGCCTGGACGAGGCTGTGCGCGATCCGTAGCCCGACATAGGCCCAGGCGATCCAGGCATTGACGCCGTTGCCCGTGCCGCTGAGCGCGATAACGGCGCAAACAGCGTAGAACAGCGTCGGCTGCTCCATCAGGTGGTTGTAGTTGTGCGCCTTCCATTGCACCTGCGGAGGCAGCGATCGATCCGCGTCGGACGCCTTGGTGCCGACGAGCTTGCCCATATCGACGCCGGCCGCCTTCATCGCCGGCAACCGCGTCGCAAGCGTCCAGCCCAGCATCACGAGCGTCCACGCGATCAGGACGACCATCGGTCGCAGGATCTCGCTATGCATGAAAAAGCCTCCCCCGGTTATCCGGAGGAGGCTGCATCAATTGCCCGGAAGGGGCAACGGTATCCCTAATCCTCCCCCGCTAGGGGGAGGTGTCGCGAAGCGACGGAGGGGGCGGCGGCGATAACGTTGGCGCCGCGTCCTCCCCCTCCGTCAGGCAAGCGCCTGCCACCTCACCCCTTGCGGGGGAGGATCGAAAAGTTCAGGCCTTAGTCAAAGCTCGAGCCCCACTTGCGGACCGGACGGTCCTTCCAAAGCCCACGATGATAGGCGTCCGACGCCAGCAGCGGCATGACCGAACCGGCCTCCGCGAACACCATCTGCTCGATGCCCGTGTTGACCTTGCCCCACGATGCCGCTTCCTGCAGCGTCGAGGACGAGCACGCACCGTCGCGCACGTCGGCGACGGTGATCTGCACCGCATACTTGTGCACCTGGACGTCGTCGTGACCGAGGATCTCGGCACAGACGACGGTGTCCTGGATGAAGTTCTTCGGCACGCCGCCGCCGATCATCAGCAGACCGGTGGTGCCCGCCTTGATCTTGATCTCGGTGAGTTCGCGGAAGTCGGCGATCGCATCGAGGACCATGTACGGCTTGCCCGCCTTCACCGCGTCGACCTGATGCTTGACCAGGCCGAAGCCTGCCGACGAGTCGACGAACGCCGGGCAGAAGATCGGCACGTCATGCTCGTAAGCGAGCTTGACGAGGCTGTTCTCCTTCTTGCCGTGCTCGACGAGATACTTGCCCATCTCGCGGATGAACTCGCGGCTCGAATAGGCGCGCGGCTCGAGCGTCTCGGCGATCTCGAAGATCGTGTGGTCGACGTGCTGGAGCTCTTCCTCGTCGATATAGGTGTCGTAGATCCGGTCGATCATGAGCGAGCGCAGCACGTCGTCGTGCGGCACTTCGAGCGCCTGGTAATGCTTGTGGCCGAGGCCCTCGAAGAAATCCATGTCGACGATCGTCGCGCCCGTCGCGACGATGCCGTCGATCATGTTGTTGCGCAGCAGCTCGGCATACAGGTCCATGCAGCCGCCGGCGCTCGTCGAGCCTGCGATCACGAGGAAGATCGTGCAGTCCTTGTCGGCCAGCATCTGGTTGTAGATGTCGGTCGCACGGCCGAGATCGCGGCTGGTGAACGACATCTTCTTCATCGCGTCGACGATCGGCCGCGCGTCGAAGCTGGTGATGTCGATATGCTCGACGGTGGTCGAAAGGAGTTCCGCCTTGCGCTGCGCGTCGATGCGGGTGTCTTCGGTCATAACATGCTCCATAAATCCCCCTTCCGCTTGCGGGAGGGGTTAGGGGAGGGACTGAAATATCCGCGAACGCCACGCTCGCGAACAAGCCCTCCCCCGACCCCTCCCGTAAACGGGAGGGGAGGAAGAAGGGCGCGGTACTAGAAGTTGGTTACAGCTTGACGACGTTCGACGCGAGGTCCTGGAACCGTTCGTCATACAGCGAGACCATCGGCTCGTCGGTGACGATCACCGTCTCGTCCGATCCGAACCCGTTGAACGCGGTCCGCATCGCCGAGCCGTACGCGCCGAGCATGCCGATCTCGATGTAATCACCCGCCTGCGTGTCCGCGGGCAGCATGAACGGGCCGACCATGTAATCCATGTCGTCGCACGTCGGACCATAGAAGCTGAACTCCATGTCCTTCGCACGGCTGTCCGGCTCGCGGAGCAGCTCGGTCGGGAAACGCCAGCCGATATGCGCCGCATCGAACAGCGCGCCATACGCACCGTCGTTGATATACAGCTCGGTCCCGCGGCGCTTTTCGACGCGCACGATGATCGACGAGTATTCCGCACACAATGCCCGGCCCGGCTCGCACCACAGCTCGGACGAATAGCTGACGGGCAGCGATTCGAACGCACGGTGGATCGTCTCGAAGAAATGCTCGAGCGGCGGGGGCTCCATGCCGGGATACGACGACGGGAAGCCGCCGCCGACGTCGATGACGTCGACCGTGACCGCCGCTTCGACGATCGCCGCACGGACGCGCTCCATCGCGTTCGAATAGGCCTCTGGGGTCATCGCCTGCGAACCGACATGGAAGCAGATGCCGAGTGCGTCCGCAGCCTGGCGAGCGGCGAACAGCAGCTCCTTAGCTTCATGCGGTGCCGCACCGAACTTCGACGCCAGCGACAGCTTCGAATGCTCGGAAGACACGCGCAACCGAACGCAGAGCGTCAAATCGGTGGCGGCTTTCGTGGCGCGAACGACCTTGTCGAGCTCTTCCAGGCTGTCGAGGCTGAAGGTGCGGACGCCGTGCGTGAAATACGCCTCGGCGATCGCTTCCTCGGCCTTCACGGGGTGCATGAAGCACAGCGTAGCCCCGGGAAGCGTCCGTGCGACCAGGCGCACTTCGGCGATCGACGCCACGTCGTAATGCGTGATGCCATTGTCCCACAGGATCTGCAGGAGTTCGGGAGACGGGTTCGCCTTCACCGCATACATCGAGCGACCCGGGAACTTCTCGACGAAGAACCGAGCGGCGCGCGCAGCAGCGTGCGGACGAACGAGCGTGACCGGATTGACCGGGCGCCCTTTAGCGATGTCGATGCCGCTCCCGATGCGGGAGGTGTCGGCGGTCGAATGGGCTTTCGCTAACCCCAGCGCGATATGATGCTTGACCAATTCAAGGGACCTCCAATGTCCTGAGACAAATTACGAAAACACTGCCTTGCGGTTGGAAGTCCCATGGGGCAGCGGAAGCGCGATCTAGGGTTACGCGCCCCCCATGTAAATAGCGTTTGGCGGATAGGAGACGGTGTGTGACGATTTTGCGACAACCGACGCGGGCGGGTGTACGGGACGCCGCGGAAAAGATCGCCCGGATCCTCCCGCCGACACCACTCTTCGTCAGCGAAATCAAGGGCGTACCGGTCGCTTTCAAGGCCGAGTCGTTGCAACCAATCGGCGCCTTCAAGATTCGCGGCGCGTGGCATCGGCTCACCGCATTGGACGAGGCGACGCGACAAAAAGGCGTCGTCGCGTTCTCGTCGGGCAATCACGCGCAGGGCGTGGCGTGGGCGGCGAAACGGCTTGGCATCGCAGCGACGATCGTGATGCCGTCGGACGCGCCGCGGCTGAAGCGCGAGTCGACGCTGGCACTGGGTGCAGAGGTGGTGACCTACGACCGCGCGACCGAAAGCCGTGAGACGATCGCCGCAGGGCTGGCCGAAGCGCGGGGCGCAACGCTGGTGCCGAGCTTCGACGACCCGTGGATCATCGAGGGGCAGGGGAGCGCTGGGATCGAGGCAGCCGCCCAGATGGCGGCGCTCGGCATGGGCGTGCCAAGCCGCGTCGTCATTCCCTGCGGCGGTGGCGGTCTGTCGGCAGGCATCGCGCTGGCCTTGAAGGGCAGCGCAATCACCGTCGTCGAGCCCGAGGGCTGGGACGACATGCGCCGCTCGCTGGAGGCGTCGTGGATCGAACCCGTCGGCCCCAACCCGCCGCCGACTGCGTGCGACTCTCTCCAGACCATGCGCGTATCGCCGCTGACCTTCGACGTCCTCTCCCGCCGCGATGCGACTGGCGTGGCGGTCAGCGAAACGGAAATCGCGACGGCACAGCGCTGGGCGGCGGAGAAACTGCGGCTGGTGATCGAACCCGGCGGCGCGGTCGGGCTGGCGGCCGTGCTTTCGGGGAGGGTAAAGCTCGAGCCCGGCCTGCTCGTCATCCTGTCCGGGGGCAACGTCGACCTAGCCGCGTATGCCAAGGCAATAGCCGCGTGAACCCCGCACTGACATCCATCGCCGCCGCCGCGCCTGCAATATCAATGCTGGGCATGTTCGCCTGCCTGATCGGCGGCATCGCGCTGATCGTAAAGAAGCGCGACACGAAGAAGGGCGTGCTGATGCTGATAATGGCCGCAGTCCTGCTAGCCAACGTAGCAATCTGGACGCTGTAACTCCCTCGCCCCTACGGGGAGAGGGAAGGGGCCCGCCGCACTTGCGGCGGGAAGGGAGAGGGGGGTTGGGAAGCGCTGCCCATCCCAACTCCCCCTCATCCGACGCTGGCGCGCCACCTTCTCCCCGAGGGGAAAAGGAAAATTACCGGATCGGCGAGTTCGGGTCCAACCGCATGTCGAGATACTTGTCCACCGACCCCATCAACTCCGGCATCTCATGCTCGAAGAAGTGGTTAGCCTTCGGAATCGTGTCGTGATGGATCGTGATATGCTTCTGCGTCCGCAGCTTATCCACCAGCTTCTGCGTCGCCCCCGGCGTCGCGACCTCATCGGCCTCGCCCTGGATGATGATCCCGCTCGAAGGGCAAGGCGCCAAGAACGTGAAGTCGTACAGGTTAGCCGGCGGCGCCACCGAGATGAACCCGCGAATTTCCGGACGGCGCATCAGCAGCTGCATGCCGATCCACGCGCCGAAGCTGACGCCCGCGATCCAAGTCGTCTGCGCCTCGGGGTGGAAACTCTGCACCCAATCGAGCGCGCTCGCCGCATCGCTCAGTTCGCCGACGCCGTTGTCGAACACGCCCTGGCTCTTGCCGACGCCGCGGAAATTGAACCGCAGGGTGGCGAACCCGCGCCGCTGGAAGGTCTTGTAGAGCTGCTGCACGATCGCGTTGTTCATCGTGCCACCGGCCGACGGATGCGGATGCAGGATCATCGCGACGGGTGCGCGCGGACGCGGGCCCGGCGCAAAACGACCTTCGAGACGGCCTTCGGGACCGGGGAAAATGACTTCTGGCATAGGCACTCGCGAGCTGGGATACGCACTCGGGTGGAGTGCCGGGTTATCGACGCTATATAAGGTCCGCGCCCCTTTTCGCAATTGGAACCGACCCTGGCCCGTAACGACTCGCGTATCTACCTCGATCACGCCGCCACCACGCCTATGCGCCCCGAGGCTGTCGCGGCGGTGATGGAAGGCATGGCGCGCTGGGCGAACCCCTCCTCGCCGCATGCCGAGGGCCGCGCGGCACGGGCTGCGCTGGAGGGCGCGCGGAAGCGGATCGCGCAGGCGCTGGACTGGCCGCATCACGTGATCCTGACCAGCGGCGCGAGCGAGTCCGCGGCGTTGGCGTTACGTGGGCGCCCCGGTGTCGCGGTGGCGGCGGTCGAGCATGATGCGGTCCTCCGCGCGGCCGAACAGCCGGTGATGCTGGAGGTCGACGCAGGCGGTATCATCATGAACGGGGAGGGCGCGCCGACGATCGCGCTGCAATCCTCGAACAGCGAAACCGGCGTCCTCCAGGATCGCCCCACCGGCGTCTGGATAGCCGACTGCTCTCAGACCGCCGGCAAGCTCCCGCTGCCCGATGCTGACCTGATCATCGTCTCCGCGCACAAGCTCGGCGGGCCTCCGGGCATCGGCGCGCTGCTGGTCCGCGATCTCGGCCTGCTCTATCCGACCGGCGGGCAGGAGCGCGGGTATCGCGGAGGCACCGAGAACCTGCCCGGCGCACTGGGCTTCGCCGCCGCGCTCGAAGCGCCCCGCGACTGGTTCGCTGACATGCCCGCCCTCCGTGCTACGCTGGACGAGGCAATCTTTGCGGGCGGTGGCGAGATCGTCGCACATCACGCCCCGCGCATCTCTACAATCGCCTCCTATCGCATGCCCGGCGTCAGCTCCGCCGCGCAGTTGATCCGCCTCGACATGGCCGGGTTCGCCGTCTCCGCGGGCAGCGCGTGCTCGTCGGGCAGCATGCGCCCAAGCCACGTCCTCGCCGCGATGGGCTATCCCCCCGAAGCCGCCGCCGAAGTCGTCCGCGTCAGCTTCGGCTGGACCACAACGGTCGAAGATGTCGCCAAGTTCGCCGAAGCCTGGACGCGCATCGCCACCGACATAAGGCGGGCCGCATGACCTACCTCGACTACCAGGCAACCACCCCCCTCGCGCCAGAAGCGCTCGCGGCAATGCTCCCCTGGCTCGAATCACAGCATGCCAACCCGCACTCCCCCCACCGCGAAGGCCGCCGCGCCAAAGCCGCCGTCGAGGTCGCGCGCGATCAGGTTGCCGCGCTGCTCCCCCCCGGCGGCCGCATCGCGTTCACCAGCGGGGCCACGGAAGCGCTCAACTGGGCGATCAAGGGGACGGCGGGCCCTATAGTCACGCTCGCCACCGAACACGCCGCCGTCCTCGATACGGTCGCAGCGGAAGCGGCGAGGGCGCGCCAAGTCACGATCCTCCCGGTCAACCCAGACGGCGTAGTCGACCTCGACGAAGCCCGCGCCGCGATCCAACCCGGCACCGGCCTCGTCGCCGCGATGCTCGTCAACAACGAGATCGGCGTCATCCAGCCGATCGCCGCGCTCGCCGAGATCGCACACGCGGCCGGCGCGATGATGCTCTGCGACGCAGTGCAAGGCTATGGCCGCGTTGCGATCCCCGAGACCGTCGACCTCATCTCCATCTCCGCGCACAAGATCCACGGCCCCAAGGGCATTGGCGCACTGTGGATCCGCGACGGCGTCAATCTTGCCCCGCTGATGCACGGCGGCGCACAGGAAGCCCCCGGCCGCTCGGGCACGCTGTCACCCGCCCTCTGCGCGGGCTTCGGCGTCGCTGCGAAACTCATGGCCGATCGCAAGAACGAGGACGCCGCGCACATCGACCGCCTCTGGTCGCTCGCGCTCGACCGCCTTGGCCCCGGCTGGACGATCAACGGCTCGACCGAACATCGCTACCACGGCAACCTCAACATCCGCCGCGCAAACCTCGACGTGAACCGGCTTATGTCCGACCTCCGCGACATCGCCTTCTCCGCCGGGTCCGCCTGCGCAAGCGGATCGGGTCGCTCCAGCCACGTCCTCCGCGCGATCGGCCTCACCGAAGCGCAGGCGCGATCCAGCATCCGCCTCGGCTTCGGCCGCTACACCACCGAAACCGAACTCCGCGACGCGATCGATGCGATCGTCGTCGCAGCCGAGGCGCAATGGCCATGATCGTCCGCTTCATCGCCCGCGACGGCACCGCAACGACGACCGTCGCAACCCCCGGTGACCGCCTGCTGGACGCCGCACAGGCGCATAACCAGCCGCTCGAAGGCACTTGCGAAGGCCAGCTCGCCTGCGCGACCTGCCACGTCATCGTCGACCCCGCGGACTTCGCCCGCCTGCCGCCAGCGACCGAAGACGAGGAGGACATGCTCGATCTCGCGCACAACGCGACGCGCACCAGCCGACTTGCTTGCCAGATCCGCCTAACCGAAGCGCTCGACGGCTTGACCGTTCGCATCCCGAATTAAACGACAGCAAAGCTTACAGGAAGACAACGGCCGGTTCAGGGAACGTGCACGGCCGGGAGCGGATTATCCCCTCATCGCCTCAATGTACGAGGTCTTGAGAGGAGTACCGGACATGAAGATCATCGCAATGTTCGCCGCTGGCGCGCTGGCCGCGGGAACGCTGTTCGCCGCGGCACCCGCCGATGCGCAACGCCACGGCTGGGACGGCCCCCGCGGTGGTGGCGGCTGGCACGACGACCGCGGACGGCATGGCAATCGCGGCTGGCGCGGCGACCGTGGCTGGCGCGGTGGAGATCGTGGCTACCGTGGCTATGGCGCCGGGTATCGCGGCGATCACGGCTACCGAGGCGGCGGCTACGGCTATCGCGGACCCCGCGGATACGGCCGCTCGCGCGTCGTCTGCCGGATACAGCGTGGCTATTACGGCCCGGTTCGTCGCTGCTTCCGCCGCTAGTACGGAACCGTAACGAACCCCCTTAGTTTGATAACATAGGTTGCCGGGGTCGGGAGGCCCCGCACTCAAAAGGAGAGAATTATGAAGTTGTTCACCATCGCCGCCGCCGGTCTCGTCGCACTCACTGGCCTCGCGCCCGTCGGCATCGCGGCTGAAGCCTCCGCACAGCGGACCGTCGTCCACGAGCGCACGGTCGTTCGCCACGACGATCGCCGTCCCGGCTACCGTCGCCACGCCGTGCGTACGCGCCAGGTCTGCCGCAACGTCTACCGCAACCATCACCGCCAGCGCGTCTGCCGCACGGTCCGCGTCAGCCGCTGATCGAATAGCCGCGATTACTAAAGCGGCTTGATCATCCCGCCCGACCCCGCCATATGCGCCGCGGGAGTCGGGCGGACGTGGTCGTCGCCAACTTGGTCAGATCCGGAAGGAAGCAGCCACAACGACTCAGCTACGGGTCGTCCCGGCTCCCACCGCGAACGTTTGCAAGCAAACGTGAGCGCGGCCAGCGGTGTAAAGCACCGACTGACGATGCGACTAAGCCGCAGCGCACTTCTAAACTTCCCCGCTAATCAGTAATCCAAGCGCAATCGGGTCGAAACCACGCGCGATGTTCCCGCAACGTTCCAAACCATTATCCTACGCCGCGACGTTGTGGCATAAGCCGCGCATGACCGGCACTGCCCACATCATAGGTTCCGACAAGCCACTCGCCAGCCTCCGGGCATGTCGAAGTGCAGAGCCCTCCCAGCGTGTGCACTTTGTGAACTTCCGACCCCTTCGACAGCACGCGCAGCACCCGCTATGACGACCGCAATGTCAGATTCCTTCGACCTGGGCGAACCCCCGCAGCCGGTGAAAACGCCGGACGCCCCCGCCTACCGCGTGCTAGCGCGCAAATACCGACCGCAGACCTTTTCCGAGCTGATCGGGCAGGACGCGATGGTTCAGACGCTCGGCAACGCGATCAAGCGCGACCGGCTCGCGCACGCCTTCCTGATGACCGGGGTCCGCGGCGTGGGGAAAACATCGACCGCGCGCCTGATCGCGAAGGCGCTCAACTGCATCGGTCCCGACGGCGACGGTGGCCCGACGATCGACCCCTGCGGCGTCTGCGAACCGTGCCGCGCGATCGCCGAGGGCCGCCATATCGACGTGATCGAGATGGACGCCGCCAGCCACACCGGCGTCGACGACGTCCGCGAGATCATCGACGCGTCGCGCTATTCGGCGGTCACCGCGCGCTTCAAGATCTACATCATCGACGAAGTCCACATGCTGTCGAAGAACGCGTTCAACGCGCTGCTAAAGACGCTGGAGGAGCCGCCCCCCCATGTGAAATTCTTGTTCGCGACCACCGAAGTGAACAAGGTTCCGGTGACGGTCCTCTCGCGCTGCCAGCGGTTCGACCTACGCCGCATTTCCGCGGAACAGCTCGCCAAGCACTTCGCCTGGGTCTCGACCGAAGAAGGCGTCGTTGCCGATCCCGAGGCGCTAATGCTGATCGCGCGCGCCGCGGAAGGCTCCGCGCGCGACGGCCTGTCGATCCTCGACCAGGCGATCGCACATGCCGGGCTCGAAGGCGGCGGCGTCACGGCGGACGCGGTACGCCAGATGCTCGGTCTGTCGGATCGCGGCGCGGTGCGCGATCTGCTGACGCTGATCCTCGCCGGCGACGGGGCAGGGGCGCTCGCCTCGATGCGCCGTCAATATGACTACGGCGTCGATCCGCTGTCGGTGCTGCGCTCGCTGCTCGAAACCGTCCACGGCATCACGCTGACCAAGGTCGGCACGCCGGCGGACGCTGCGCAGCCGATGGAGGAGCGTGCGGCACGCGAGGAATGGGCCGCATCGCTCGGCTTCCCCGCGCTGCACCGCCTGTGGCAGCTGTTCCTCAAGGGCCATGACGAAGTCGCCAAGGCCGCTCTGCCGATCGAGGCCGCGGAGATGGCGCTGTTGCGCGCGATATACGCCTCGACGCTGCCCGATCCCGGCGAGCTTGCCCGCCAGATCGCCAGTGGCGCGGCCCCCGCGGCTTCACCATCGTCACCGCCGCTGCCGTCACCTGCACCCCCGTCCGGCGAAGCGCCGCCCTGGAACGTTGGATCCGCTGCGAAGGCGCCCGAACCCGTCGCGACCGGCCCGATCCTGCCGCCGACATTCGAGGCGCTGGTCGATCTGCTCGACGAATCGGGCGGCCTCGCGATCGCTGCACGCCTTCGTCATGGCGCCCGCGTCGTGAGCTATGCGCCGCCCGAATTCGTCCTCAGCGGCAGCCGCCCGGTCTCGGCCGACACGCTCGCCGAACTCAACACGCTGTTGAAAAGCGTGACGCGGACCGCGTGGAAAGTGTCGATCGTCGACGCCCCCGGTGAGCCGACGCTGCGCGAGGCGCAGGACGCCGCCGATGCCGCAGTGCGCCAGGCTATTCTCGAATCCCCCATCATGAAGGCCGCGGTGGCAGCGTTTCCCGACGCCCAGCTCGAATCGTGGCCAGGTCAAAGGAGCAACGCATGAAGAATATCGATGAAATCCTCGCCATGGCGCAGAACGTCCAGAGCGAGATGGAAAAGGCGCAGGCCAATCTCGACACGATCGAGGTCGAGGGCGCGTCCGGCGGCGGGCTCGTCAAGATCAAGGCCTCCGCCAAGGGCCGCATCATCAACATCACAATCGACGATTCGCTGATGCAGGTGAGCGAGAAGCAGATGCTCGAAGATCTGCTGACGGCGGCGTTCAACGACGCACGCGCCAAGGCGGATGCGGTCTCGGGTAGCGAGATGTCGAAGATGACGAGTGGTCTGCAGCTTCCGCCGGGCTTCAAGCTTCCGTTCTGAACCAAATCGGGTTCGTTTCGGCGCGGGAACAATCGTTCTTCGGCCGGCGTTGCGCTCTCCAGTAATCAGGGAGAGTCGCAATGGCCGAAGAACGTATCGTCGAAACCCCGACCACCCACACCACCGTTATCGAGCGCCGCAGCGGCGGTGGCGGCACGCTGATCGCCGTCGTGCTGCTAATCGCGGTACTGATCGGTGGGTTCTACCTGTTCAGCCGCCAAGGCGCGCAGAACAGCAAGGATGCCGCGATCACGTCAGCGGCGAAGAGCGTCGGCAGTGCAGCCGACAAGGCCGGCGGCGCAGTCGAGAAGTCGACGCAGTAAACCGGAATGTTTCCCCGCGAAGGCGGGGACCGAGACTGGGCTTCCGCCTTCGCGGGAGAACAAGGGAGTGGGAAGGGCAGTTGCAACACCCGATCTGTCAGGCCGGAACAAGTCCGGGGTGACGGAATGGGTCAGGATCGCAGGCAACTGTCCAACCCATCGTTCCGAACTACAGAAACCCGCCGCGACAGCGTATTCCCATGCTTCCGCACGAAACCATGAGGATCGATCGCAGCCCGCTTCTTGGGCAATGGCAAGACGGCGGCAATCCGCCCCGCCTCGGTCGGCGAAAGCCGCGAAGCGTCGTGATTGAAATACCGGATCGCCCCGGCGTTCGCGCCGTACGTCCCGATCCCGGTCTCGGCGATGTTGAGATACACCTCCATGATCCGCCGCTTCCCCCACAGCGTCTCGATCAGCACGGTGAAATACGCCTCGAACGCCTTCCGCACATACCCGCCCCCCTGGAACAGGAACGCGTTCTTCGCGGTCTGCTGGCTGATTGTCGAGCCGCCGCGGATCCGCCCGCCCTGCGCATTGCGCGCCGCAGCCCCCGCCATGGCCTTGAAATCGAAGCCGTGATGCGAACAGAACCGCGAGTCCTCGCCAGCGATCGCCGCGCGCGCCATGTCCGGGTCCATCTCCGATAGCGGCATCCAGTCCTTGGTCACACCGTGCCCGTTGATGACATCGCCCATCATCGTCCAGGTGAACGGCACCGGCACGAAGCGATAGATGCCGACCCACGCGACCGTGATCAGGACGAAGGCGAAGACGATCTTGGCGGCGATGCGGATAAGGCCCATCGCCGCTCCTTATGCGATCGGCGCGGCCTCGCCAATGACCGCTCGGGCGGCGCTCACGCCGGTTTCGTACGCGCCGTGGGCTGTGGAGAAGTCGAACGCGTGGCACGCTTCGCCCGCGAAGTGGATGCGGCCATCAACCGATGCGGCGAGGACGGCGCGTTGTCCGGCCCGACCGATCCGCGCGTGACTATAGCTTCCGCCGATATAAGGCTCGTGGCGCCAGCGGGTTGCGGCCAGCGGCGTGAAGCGCTTGCGCCAATCGCTGCCGAGCAACCCGACCAGTTCGTCGATCGCGAACTGCGCAGCGTCGCCGTCCTCCAGCATTTCCGCACAGTCGCCGCCGAAGAAGCTTTCGACGATCGGCCAGCCGAACGGCGACAGGCGGTGGCTCGCCGTGCAGGCGCTGTACGGATTGCCTACCAAGTGCGCGTTGGTCGGCCATTCGGGGCGGTCGACGTGGAGGAACACCTTGTCCGCAAGGCCGAGCGGAAGGTCCGCGGCGGCGGCGTGCTTGTCGGGGAGCGGTGGGTCGAAGACGATCTGCGACTTGGCGAGGACGGTAGTGGGGACGCAGACGATCACGTGGTCCGCCTCGATCGTTCCAGCCGGGGTGTCGAGTTGAAGACGACGACCGCTGCGGTCGATGCGCGTTACCGGGGTCGAGAGGCGGATGTTCAGGCCAGCGGCACGGCTGGCGACGAGTGTTCCGTAGCCTTCCTTCACCGTCCAGTTGTCGTCGGTAGCAGCCTCTTCGTATGCGGCCCAGTCGTGGAGCGACACTTGGGTAAGGTTTGCACCGTTTGCGTAGCCGGAGATAGCGTCGATCTTCGGGCGCCATTTGTCGTTGGGGGCGATGAAGTCGGACAGCGGGCGGTCGGGGCCTTCAAGGGCGGCTAGGGCGCGCTCGTTCCAATCTTGGTAAGCTGTGGCAGAGGCTGACTGGTCTTCGGGTGGGAAGCCGAGGTCCCGCCACTGGGTGCGCCAATTTGCGTCGGAGCGGTCGACGGTGAATCCTGTCGTCTCGGCAATTTCGGTCCACGGGTTGCGCTGGGCAGAGTGTAACCAGCCGCAACCGACGTCTACATGTTCCCCCGGGAAGGCGGGGGTCCAGGCTGGGCCCCCGCCTTCGCGGGGGAACAAGGAGGCGAGGGGCAAGCTGTGGGCTCGGCCACCTAGGCAGTCGCTGGCTTCGACCAGCAGGACCTCTTGCCCCGCATCATGCAGCGTCCGCGCCGCAGCGATACCGGCCACACCGCCGCCGATGACGACGGCGCGCGCCATGTTACGCAGCCAGCAGGCGCTTTTCGCCGGCAATCCGCATCATCGCCTTTTGCAGCTTCTCGAACGCGCGCACCTCGATCTGCCGCACGCGCTCGCGCGACACGCCGTAGACCTGCGACAATTCCTCAAGCGTCTTGGGATCATCCGTCAGGCGACGCTCGGTCAGGATATGCTGCTCGCGCTCGTTGAGGTCGTCCATCGCCGACACCAGCATCGAGTGGCGAACGTCAGCCTCCTGCGCATCGGCAACGATCTTGTCCTGCAGCGGCGCGTCGTCCTGCAGCCAATCCTGCCACTGGCCTTCGCCGTCTTCGCGCATCGGCACGTTGAGCGACGTGTCGCCACCCATCGCCATGCGGCGGTTCATGCTGACGACGTCGGTCTCGGCGACACCCAGGTCGGTGGCGATCTTGGTGACGTGCTCAGGACGCAGATCGCCATCCTCGAACGCATCGAGACGGCTCTTCATCCGGCGCAGGTTGAAGAACAGCTTCTTCTGCGCGGCGGTGGTGCCCATCTTCACGAGGCTCCACGAGCGCAGGATGTATTCCTGGATCGAGGCACGGATCCACCACATCGCATAGGTCGCGAGACGGAAGCCGCGCTCGGGCTCGAACTTCTTCACGCCTTGCATCAAGCCGATATTGCCCTCGGAGATCAGCTCCGACGTCGGCAGGCCATAGCCACGATAGCCCATCGCGATCTTCGCCACGAGGCGGAGATGCGAGGTCACCAGCTGCGCCGCAGCTTCGGTATCGCCATGTTCCTGGAAACGCTTGGCGAGCATGTATTCCTGCTCGGGTTTCAGGAGCGGAAATTTTTTGATCTCGGCAAGATAACGATTGAGACCCGCCTCGCTGCCGAGCGCAGGTATCGTCGCTGGAACGTTGGAGCGGGCTGCCATGGTCGTAATCCCTTTCTGATGACCCCGATTGCCGCAATGCGGCATGGGCTCGATTATCTATACGTGAAGCTGGGTGAACAGTTCCTGCATGTCTGCGGGCATTTCGCTTTCGAACGCCAAAGCGATGCTTTTCACCGGATGGATGAACCCCAGATGCGCCGCGTGCAAGGCCTGCCGGCGGAAACCAAGCGTTTCGAGCAGCGACTTCTGAGCTTGCTTTGTTCTACCATAGACCGGGTCGCCGAGCAATGCATGGCCGATCGAGGCCATATGCACACGCACCTGATGCGTACGCCCAGTCTCCAGCCGGCACTCGATCAGCGCCGCATCGCGCAGCGTCTCGATCGTCGAGAAATGCGTCACCGCGCGTTTGCCGCCCTCGACGATTGCGATCTTCTTCCGGTTCCGCGGACTCCGAGCGAGCGGTGCGTTGACCGTGCCGCTCGGGGGTCGGGGAATACCGCCGACGATTGCCTTGTAGCGGCGGTCGATACTGTGGTCGTGGAACTGCTTGGCAAGCCCTTCGTGCGCGCGATCGGTTTTCGCGGCGATCATTAGCCCCGACGTGTCCTTGTCGATGCGGTGGACGATGCCCGGTCGCGCGACGCCGCCAATGCCCGACAGATTGCCGGCGCAGTGATGGAGCAGCGCATTAACGAGCGTGCCGTCAAAGTTCCCCGCGGCAGGATGGACGACGAGACCGGCGGGCTTGTCAATCACGATCAGGTCGTCGTCCTCGTACGCGACGACGAGCGGGATATCCTGCGCTTCGTTGTGCAGCGGGGTGGGCGGCGGAATCGTGACGGCGAACACTTGCCCCGTAGCGGCCTTCTTCGCCGAATCACGCCATTCGCGACCATTGAGGGTAACCTGACCGGCCGCGATCAGCGCCTTCAGCCGTTCACGCGACATGTCGGGCAGCACTTCGGCGAGCGCACGATCAAGCCTCCAGCCATCCGTGGCCGGCGTGATCGATGCTTCGACGATGGAAACCCCCCGGTCCATGTCCTACCGATGTGGCGATGAGCGTGACGATTTCAAGCGAATTGCTGCGGCGACTGGTCGCAGAGGCGGCTGCGTCGCCGGATGCGGAGGTCTGCGGGCTGCTGTTCGGGGCGGAGGGGCGGATCGAGATGGCGGAGGCGTGCGCTAACGTGGCATTAAACCCCGCGCGAGCGTTCGAGATCGATCCGACTGCTTTGTTTGCCGCGCATCGGCACGCGCGATCGGGCGGGATGGCCGTTATTGGGCATTATCACTCGCATCCAACTGGCTCGCCCGTTCCGTCTCCGCGCGATGCGGCTCAGGCCATGGGGGATGGAGCGGTCTGGGTCATCCTTGGCACTGGCGGCGCTCGGGCGTGGCGATCGGTCGAGGTTGGTGCGTTCGTCGAGGAGGTGATCGAGCAGATCGACGATATCGCCACCCCGGCATAGGCCAGAGAGGATCATCTTTACCGCGCGCCGCACTGTATGGATCTGCTTCGAACCACACTTGCGCGCCGTTCGCGCCACCGCCAGAAGACGCACTGTAATTAGGGGATTTTCATGACGGTCAGCCCGGTCGATTTCGCGAGCCTGCTCTGTTCGCGCCTGTGTCACGACCTGCTGTCGCCGGTGGGTGCGCTCAACAACGGGCTCGAACTGCTTGCCGATGAGACCGATCCGGCGATGCGCGAGCGCGTCATGGAACTGCTCGCGGACAGCGCGCGCGCATCCGCCAGCAAGCTGAAGTTCTTCCGTTTGGCGTTCGGTGCGGCGGGCGGGTTCGGCGAGCTGGTCGACACGCACGAGGCGCGCACTGCGATCGGAGGTCTGGTTGCCGAAAACAAGCGGATCACTTTCGTCTGGGCGGTCGAGACGCCGGCGATGCCGAAGTCCGCGGTGAAGGTGCTGCTCAACCTCGCCCTGATCGCGACCGAATCGCTCGTGCGCGGCGGCACGATGGAGGTCGGCGGCGAGGAGAATGACGGCCAGCTCGAGATCGTCGTCAAGATCGAGGGCGGTCGGATCGTTCTCGATCCCGAGATTCGCCGTACCCTGGTCGAGGGCGAAGGCGTGCACGACGTCACCCCGCGCGCGGCGGCGGCGTACATGATCAACACGCTGGTCAAGGATGCCGGCGGTACGGTGATCGTCTCCGAACCGGCAGACGGGATCATGATTTTCGGCGCGGTGCTCAATGCGCGATAGGGCGCGGTCTTTTACGATCCTTCCCCGCAAGGGGAGGATCGTAAAGGGGGACGTACCCTCAGAACTAACGCACCCTTAACCTCCACCATGCATGACAGGCCCTCGAACGCGGGGCCGGCATGGACGATCTGTTACAGGAATTCATTGCCGAGACGCGCGAAACGCTGGAGGCGATCTCCGGCGAGATCGTTGCATGGGAACTCGCCCCTGCCGATGGCGCCCGTCTCGATGCGATCTTCCGCTTCGTCCACACCGTCAAGGGAAGCTGCGGATTCCTCGATCTACCTCGGCTTGCGCGGCTGAGCCACGCGGCCGAGGACGTCTTGGCCGCCGTTCGCGACGGCAATCGGAGGCCCGACACCGCGCTCGTGAACGCGGTACTCGGCATCGTCGACCGGATCGCGCAGATCGTCGATGCGATCGATGCGGGCGCGACGCTGGACGATTCGGACGAACATGCGTTGATCGCTGCGCTTGCTCCTAACGCGCAGCCCACCGCGCCCGCTGCCGCCGCGCCGGTCGGTCGTAGCGCAAGTCGCAGCGTCCGTTTGAACGTCGACCTGCTCGATCACATGATGAGCGGCATGTCCGACATGGTACTCGCGCGCAACGAGCTTGCCCGACAGCTGCGCGACGGCGACGTTGATCCGAAGGTAGAGGCCGCGCTGGAACGCCTGTCGCTGACGGTTGCCGATATGCGCGACACCGTCACCCGGACTCGCATGCAGAAGGTCGACGCGCTGTTCTCCGCGCTGCCGCGGATGGTGCGCGATACCAGCGCGGAGCTGTGCAAGGCGGTCAACCTCGTCATCGAGGGCGCGGACGTCGAGCTCGACCGCGAGATGATCGAGCTGATGCGCGATCCGCTCGTCCACATCATCCGCAATTGTATCGATCACGGGATCGAGACGCCGATGGCCCGCCGCGCGGCGGGCAAGCCGGAGACGGGTCGACTGGTCGTCTCGGCGCGCCAGTCGGGCAACCAGATCCTGATCGAGGTAAGCGACGACGGGCAGGGCATCGACGTCGCGCGGATCGTCGCGAAGGCTGCCGAGAAGAAATTGCATACGCCGACCGAACTGGCGGCGATGAGCGAAACGTCGCGGCTTCAATTGATCTTCGCGCCGGGTCTGTCGAGCCGCGACACGGTGACTGCAACCTCGGGCCGCGGCGTTGGCATGGACGTCGTACGCGCCAATATCGAGCAGATCGGCGGCCGGGTCGTGCTGGTCAATACGCCCGGGCGTGGCCTCCGGATCATCATCAACGTGCCGCTGACACTGTCGATCCTGTCGACCATTATCGTCGGCGTCGGCACGCAACGATTCGCGCTTCCGCGACAGGCGATCGAAGAGATCGTCATGGTACGCGGCGATCAGGTGCGGCTCGACATGATCGGCGACGCGGCAACCGCGACAGTGCGCGGCAAGCGAATGCCGCTTGTCTCGCTCGGGGACCTATTCAAACTTACTAAGGACGCGCCGCCAACGCTGGTCATCGTGTCGACGCGGGAGGGCGATTACGCGCTCGGCGTCGATACCGTGCTCGATACCGAGGAACTGGTCGTGAAACCCGCGTCGCCTGCGGTGATGGCGACCGGCGTCTATGCGGGCATGACGCTGCCCGACAACGGATTGCCGATGCTGCTGCTCGACGCGTCGGGCATCGCGGCGGTTGCAGGACTTCGATTCGCGCCAGTCGCAGCCGCGGACGCAGTGACCCTCGAAGAGGTCGTGCCAGGTGTTCCGGCACTGCTGTTCGACGATCTCGATGGCCAGCGTCGCGCAATCGCCCTCGCCGTTATCGATCGTGTCGAGCCGGTGTCGACCGAAGCGATCCGTTGGTCTGCGGGCGCGATGCGGTTGTCGGTCGGCGACGCGATCATTCCTCTGTACGCGGTCGGCGATTTCGCCTCGCGGCGCGAAGTTGCGGTACTGCGCCTGACCGACGGCGAAAGCGAAATGGCGTATGCGATCGCGGAGGCAATCGAGATCGTCGAATTGCCCGTGGAGATCGCACCTACGCGTGGGTCAGGACCGATCGCGGGCGTCGTGCTGATCGCCGGCGAGCAGGTCGAGCTGATCGATCCGCATGCGCTCTTCTCCGGCCAGCCGGTCATGATCGCGTCGCCGCCGGTATGCCTGTTGCAGGTCGACGGTTCCGGCTGGATGGAGACGTTTCTCAAACCCGCGCTGGAGGCGTCCGGCTATCGCTGCGTCACGTCGCTCGCCAGGGGGGAGACCGCGGCTGTGGCGCTGGCGATGGAGGATGCGCCACCGTGTGAAGCGCTAGCGCCGGTGGTGACCTTGCGGCGATCCAAAAGCGCGGACGGGGACGATGATGCGAGCATCTATCGATACGACCGGCCCGCGTTGATCGCAGCGCTGGCGGCGCGGAGGACAATATGACCGATCTGTTTCTCGTGGCGCATATCGCCGGTCGCGGTGTCGCGATCGCCGCCGCGCAGGTCGATTCGGTCGTCGACATCGGGGAGATCGTCGCCGTCCCTCGTGCGGATGCGGTCGTCCGCGGGCTGGCGGCACTGCGCAGCCGGGTGGTGACAGTGATCGATACCGGCATTGCCCTCGGCCTGTCCCGCACGCCCGATACCATGCGGCGCGCTGTGATCACCGTGGCCGAGGGGCATCATTACGCGATCCTAGTCGATTCGGTTGAGGATGTCGCACCGTTCACACGACTGCCGCTGTCGCCGGGACTTGCCCTGCACGGTGGCTGGGCGGCTGTCGGCTGCGGCCTCGTCGAGCGCGACGGTGAGCCTCTCCTGATTCTGGATATCGCCGCGGTCGTACCGGCGCCCGGTTTGGCAGCCTGATATTTCTTTAGCTTAACCCGGTGCTTACGCTTTGTCGGCTAGACCGGCTCCACGATTTCCCCTGGAAGGCTTTCCATGAAGACCTGTCTCGTCGTCGATGATTCAAAGGTGATCCGCAAAGTCGCGCGTCACATTCTCGAGACACTCGACTTTACCGTCACCGAAGCGTGCGATGGTCGCGAGGCGTTGGCCTCCTGCATGGCGTCGATCCCCGACGTGATCCTGCTCGACTGGAACATGCCCGTGATGAGCGGGATGGATTTCCTCCGCGCGCTGCGCGAGGCAGACGTGCCGCGCCGCCCCAAGGTCGTGTTCTGCACCACGGAGAACGGCATGGCGTATATTCGTGCGGCGATCGAGGCGGGCGCTGACGAATATGTGATGAAGCCGTTCGACCGCGATACGCTGGAATCGAAGCTCCAGATCGTCGGCATGGCCTGATCCAGGCCTGGCCGTGACGACCCGGACCCACTCTGCCGAGCGGCATGCGGACCGCGACGGGCTCGACTCCGCCCGGGTCTTGATCGTCGATGATTCGGTGGTCGTCCGCGCGGTGATCGCTCGGCTGATCGATGCGAGCGACCGGTTCTCGGTCGTCGGCGCGGTCGGCAACGTCGCTGCGGCCTTGGCATTCCTGGATCGCGTGACGGTCGACTTCATCCTGCTCGATATCGAGATGCCGGGGATCGACGGGCTCAGCGCATTGCCCGACCTGATCGCAGCGGGGCAGGGCGCGAAGGTCCTGATCGTGTCGTCCAGCGCGGACGAGGGCGGCGCGACCGCGGTCCGCGCGATGGCGCTCGGCGCGGCTGAGACGCTGACCAAGCCGTCGACGAGTGCCCTGTCGACGCGGTTCGGTTCGGCTCTGGTCAACAAGCTCGAGATGCTTTGTGAGTATCCGGCGCAGATGCCACCTGCGCTGGTCGTGTGCTCACCAGCCGTGCCGACGCCGCCCAAGGACAATCCGCTGCCGATCCGCCGGGTCGCGACCAGCGACGACTATGACATCGTCGCGGTCGGTGCCTCGACCGGCGGCATTCACGCGCTGAGCCAGATGTTCGGTCAGATGCCCGCCGTGTTCCGCCTGCCGATCGTCATCACCCAGCATCTGCCGGCGTCGTTCATGCCGTATTTCGCCGCGCAGATCGCCGGGCTTGCCGGACGCCCGTGCGACGTCGCGGTCGATCGGATGCGGATCCGTCCGGGCCGGATCATCATCGCACCCGGCGACGCGCATCTCAAAGCCGTGAAGCTGTCCGAAGGCGGCGCTGCCTTCCGCCTGACGCACGAGGCTGCGCCGAGTGGGTGCATGCCGTCCGTTGACCCGATGCTCGCCTCGCTCGCCGACGTCTATGGGGCGCGTCTGCTCGCGGTCGTGCTTAGCGGGATGGGGCGCGACGGCGCGGAGGGGGCACGGCGCGTCCACGACAGCGGCGGGTGCGTCGTCGTGCAGGATCAGCAAAGCTCGGTGGTGTGGGGCATGCCGGGTGCGATCGCCGCCTCGGGCATCGCCGACGCCGTGCTGGCCCCCGACGCGATCGGTCGCCTCGCAGCGACGCGACGCCGACCATGACGTCCCGCGCCGTTCCCGCACCCGCTGCGTCGCAGGCGACGATCAACGTCCTCACCGCGTTGCTCGAGGCGCGTACCGGTCAACAGATCGCCGCCTATCGCTCATGGCGGCTCGACACCGCGCTGAAACCGCTGTTGCGCGCGCGCAAGCTCGATACGCTCGACCAGTTGGTGACCCAGTTGCTGCAGGGAAGCGACCGTTCGATCGGCGACTCGATCGTCGATGCCCTCGTCAATCAGGAGACGTCGTTCTTCCGCGACGCGCAGGTATTCGAGATGCTCGCCGAGGCGGTCGCCGACGCCGAGCGTGACGGTCGTCGCGCGCGGATCTGGTGCGCAGGCTGTTCGACCGGACAGGAGCCGCTCTCGCTCGCGATGCAGTTCGCCGAACGGCGCGAGACGAGTGGCATGCCCATGCCCGAGATCGTCGCCACCGACGTATCCGATGCTGCCGTCGCCCGCGCGCGATCCGGTCGCTTCTCGCAGTTCGAGATCCAGCGCGGCCTGCCGGTGCGTCGCATGATCCGCTGGTTCGACACGACCGGCAGCGACTGGGTGGCGAAGCCCGACCTGCTTGGGATGGTCGCCTTCCGCCGGATGAACCTGGTATCAGACCCACCGCCGCGCGGACAGTTCGACGTCGTCTTGTGCCGCAACGTGCTGTTGTACCTGTCCGCAGACACAAAGGCCGAGGTGTTCCCGAAGATCGCCAGGGCAATGAAACCGAGCGGCGTGCTGGTGATGGGGGCCGGCGAAACCGTCATCGGCCAGACCAGTTCGTTCGCGCCGAGCAAGCGTTTCCGCGGCTTCTACGAAATGCCCGCACAGGGGTAATCCTCCACCTCCCGAGCGGCTGGCCATCGTGACTTGCCGGCGATCTCGCCATATGGACCGTGCATCGTCCGCCGGGTGTCTCGCATGCGCAAACTCTTCGATCCCATTCTGGCAGGCGGAAATCTCAAGGATCGGCTCTGGGCTTGCCTGGGCGCGCTGCTCGGCATCGGCCTGACCAGCGTAATCAGCGCGACGTTCGTTCACCCGCACGGAACGTTCCTGCTGATCGCCGCACCGATGGGGGCCGCCGCGGTGCTCGTATTCGCGGTCCCGGCGAGCCCCCTGGCGCAGCCCTGGCCGGTGATCGGCGGCAATATCATCGCCGCGCTGGTCGGGGTCGCCGTCAGGATACTCGTACCGGCGCCCGAACTCGCCGCCCCGATCGCGGTCGGCGTGGCGATCCTGATGATGTCGCTGACCCGGTCGCTGCATCCGCCCGCCGGTGCGGTCGCGTTGACCGCGGTCGTCGGCGGCCCGGCGGTCGCCGATGCGGGCTTCGCGTTCGTGCTCGTCCCGATCGCGCTGAACGCTATCATACTGACCGCGTGCGGAATCCTGTTCCACCGGTTTTCAGGCCACAGCTATCCGCACCGTGTTCCCACCGTCGTGCCCGCGCCGATCGAAGCCGCGCTTCGGGCCGAGGATCTCGACAAGGCGCTTGCCGATCTCGGCGAAACGCTCGACGTCAGCCGCGAGGATCTCGACCTGTTGTTCGGCCGTGTCGAATATCACGCAGCGCACCGGCGTACGCAAAGTGTCGGCGGCGGTCCTCTGGGCCGCGCGACTTAGCTGACCCCAAGGTCCGCCGGACCGAATGCGTCGGGCAGCAATTCCGAAACCGTGTAGGTCCGGATCGCATCACCTTCCGCCGCGCCGCAATGCACCGGCAAGTCACGCCCGCCCATCTGTGCCGCTTCATTGATGACCTGGCGGCAGCGACCGCACGGGCTGACCGGCGATGTTCCGGTGGCCCGACCCTCAACATCCATCGCGCCGCCGATCACGCCGATCGCGACGATATCGCGCAGCCGACCCGCAGCGCTCGCGGTGGCGATCGCGACCGTTTCTGCGCACAGCGACAGGCCGTAGCTCGCATTCTCGAAGTTCGCGCCGGTGATCACCGTGCCGTCGTCGAGCAGCACGGCCGCACCGACCGCAAACCGCGAATACGGCGCGTGCGCATTGCGCGAGGCGTCGCGCGCTGCCGCCACGAGTTGCGTTGCTTGTTCGTTCATGATGCCACCACGTCCCAGTTCACCGGTCCCTCGATCCCGTCGATGCGGCGGAAATCGCTCGCGCGCCACATCCGCCACGGTCGCGCGGTGTAGTCGGGCTTGAGGATATTCTCCACCGCCCATAGCGGCCGCGGGACGGCGTCCGACAGCGTATATTTCGAATCTACCGCCTTGCTGATCCGCAGCATCACGGGCTGCCGCGTGTGCGTCTCGACCATCGTCACGAACTGCGCGATGTCGGCGATCAGCGTCGCGCGATCCGGCCGTGCGGTGCAGTCGTCGTGGAACGCGATGTCGACCGCGGTCGGCAACGCGTCGGACGTCCGCGGCACGAAGGTGTTGAACGCGTTCGCCTGCTCGTCCGCGCGCTGACACAGCGAATAGACGTGGACCGCGCCGCGGCGCAGGCCGGCGTCGGGCAGTGCCGCCCAGTTCGCCTCGAACGCCGCATCGCGGCGGTCGGTACCCGACGTCGCGACGATGTAGGCGAAGTCGGCGCCGCTCGCGCGTACCGTGCCCCATTCGACCGGGCCGGGGTTCTCGGCAAGGTCGATGCCCTGCAATGGGTAGTGTTTGACGTCGGGGTGCCAGCCGGTCGCGGCGGTCCAGCCGCAGATACCGACGAAGCCGGTCGCGGCCAGCGCGGCCGCGAATTTCAAAAGTGCGTGAGCCATGGGTCTTCTAGTTGCGGATGTGGAGGACGCAGATCAGCGTGAACAGCCGTCGCGCAGTGTCGAAATCGACCTCGATCTTGCCGTCGAGACGCTCCTTGAGCAGCTCGGCGGCCTCGTTGTGGACGCCCCGGCGGGCCATGTCGACCGTCTCGATCTGCGCCGGGGAGGACTGCCGGATCGCCTGGTAATAGCTGTCGCAGATCGCGAAATAGTCGCGGATCGGTCGGCGAAAGCGCCCGAGCGCGAGCACCAAAGTCTCAAGATGCGTGTCGTCTTCGCGGTGGATGTGGATGCCGAGGCGCCCTTCCTCCGACTGAAGCTTGATCTTGTACGGCCCGGCATATCCATCGGCATAGGCCCGCTGCGGGGCGAAGTGATTGCCCTCGATCAGGTCGAAGATCGCGATCCGGCGTTCCTGCTCGACGTCGGGCGAGCGCCAGCCGAGACTGGTCTCGTCGAGTTGCACGTCGATGATCCGCGGGTCGGCCATCCGCGTTCGATAGCGGGGGACATTCGCCCTGTCACTTATCCCCAGCATTCCGGCGCGATAGCTTGGACGAGGACCCATGCATCGCGTAGGTGCAGGGGATGGCAACTCTCGCATTCCCCGTTCCCGCCGTGGCCGAGCCGCAGCAGCTTCCCCGCAACGTCGAGGCCGAGGCCGCGATGCTCGGCGCGATGATGATCGACAACCGGCTCGCCGACGATCTGGTCGACAAGCTCGAACCGGGGCATTTCTTCGAGCCCGTCCACGGGCGCATCTTTGCGGCGATCAAGACGCTGCGTGGCAATGACATGCTCGTGACGCCGGTGACGCTGCGGCCGATGTTCGATGCGGACGAGGGCATGCGCGAGCTCGGCGGGCCGGCGTATCTGGCCGGGCTGACCGGCAGCGGTGCAGGCCTGATCGGCGCGCGCCAGTTCGCGCAGCAGATCTATGACCTTGCGATGCTCCGTGCGCTCGTGTCGGTCGGGCGGACGCTGGTCGATCGCGCGATGGACACCTCCGAGGAGGTTAATCCGCGTGCGCAGATCGAACTCGCCGAGGAGGAGCTGTTCAAGGTCGCGGCGGATGGGGGCTCCGAAAACACGGTGAAGTCGTTCGCGCAGGCGACGACCGCGGCGGTCAAGATGGCCGAGCGCGCGCTGAACTCGGGCGGCAATTTGTCGGGCGTTACCACCGGCATCGATTCGATCAACGCCAAGATCGGCGGCATGCATCACAGCGATCTGATGATCCTCGCCGGTCGTCCGGGCATGGGCAAGACCTCCCTCGCGACCAACATCGCGTTTAACGCCGCGCGGCGCTGGATGCGCGACATGGCCGACGGGATTGCGCCGAAGGACTCGGTCGGCGCGAAGGTCGCGTTCTTCTCGCTGGAAATGTCCGCGGATCAGCTCGCGACGCGTATTCTCGCCGAGCAGTCGCAAATCTCGTCCGAATCGCTCCGCATGGGTAAGATCAGCCGCACCGAGTTCGCGCAGCTCGCCGCAGCCGCGGCGGAGCTGGAGAATTTGCCGCTGTTTATCGACGACACCGGCGGTCTCTCGATCGGCGCGCTGCACACGCGCGTCCGCCGGTTGCAGCGCCGCCACAACAACGAGATCGGCCTTGTCGTGGTCGATTACCTCCAGCTGCTGTCGGGCTCGGGCAAGAGCAAGGACGGCAACCGCGTCCAGGAAATCTCCGAGATTTCGCGCGGATTGAAGACGTTGGCGAAGGACCTCAATGTCCCAGTGCTGGCGCTGTCGCAGCTGTCGCGTGCGGTGGAATCGCGTGAGGACAAGACGCCGATGCTGTCGGATCTTCGTGAATCGGGGTCGATCGAGCAGGACGCCGACATGGTCTGGTTCGTGTACCGCGAGGATTACTACGTCGCGTCGAAGGAGCCCAAGCGGCCGGCGGAAGGGGACAGCTCAAAGATTTTTGAAGACCACGCGTCCTGGGCGGCGGAGATGGAGCGGGTCTACGGTTTGGCGGAGCTGATCATCGCCAAGCAGCGCCACGGTGCGACCGGCAAGGTCCGGATGAAGTTCGATCCGACGATCACCAAGTTCTCGGATCTAGCCGAGTATTGATCCGCTTTTCCCTCGCCCCTCCGGGGAGAGGGAAGGGGCCCACGGCCCTTGCCGTGGGAAGGGAGAGGGGAGTGAGGCTAGGGACCTGAATCCCAACGCCCCTCTCCCTTCCGTCGCCAAGTGGCTCCTCCCTCCCTCTCCCCGTAGGGGCGAGGGAATTGGATCAAATCATCGGGTCGTAATCGGTGGGGGCGTGGATGCCGCATTCGACCTTGTCGAAACTCCGCCAGCGCCCCGTACGTGGGTCTTCGCCGGGGGCGACCTTGGTCGTGCAAGGCGCACAGCCGATCGAGAGATAGCCTTGCGCCTCGAGCGGATGCCGCGGCAACTCATGCTCGGCGAAATAGGCGTCGAGCTTGGCCTTGTCCCAATCCGCAAGCGGGTTGATCTTCAACCGCCCCTCGTCCTCTTCGAAGCGGGGGAGAGCAGTACGGGTCCCGGACTGAAACCCCTTTCGCCCCGAAATCCAAGCATCGAACGGCGCCAGCGCCCGCCGCAACGGCTCAACCTTGCGCAGGTCGCAGCATCCATCCGGATCGTACGACCACCGCAACCCCGTCTTGTCCTTGATCGCGAGCAACCGCGGGTCCGGCCGGAACACCCGAAGATCGGTGAACCCCAATTTCTCCGCCAGCTCATCACGATACGCCAGCGTCTCGCCAAACATCTTCTGCGTGTTGGTAAACACCACCGGCACGTCGACATCGACCTGCGCGACCATGTGCAGCAGCACCGCCGACTCCGCGCCGAACGACGACACCGCCGCAATCCGCCCGCGCAACTCGCCGACCAGCAGTTCGAACAGCATCTCCTGCGCGGAGACGCCTTCGAACCGCTCCTGCATCGCCATCGCATCGGCGCGCGTGAACGCCGGCGTGACGTCGATCATGTCGAGTTGGCGCGCGGGCTCACCCATGGCGCAGCTTCCACACCGGCACCGCGCCGTCCGCCGCCTTCTGGTACGGCGTGTCGTAGCGCTCCAAACTGGCGCGCAGCACGTCGATGTCGATCGGCGCCTGCGGTGCGAAGCTGTCGAACCCACAACGCCGCATCAACGGAATCTGATCGACCAGCACGTCGCCCTGTGCGCGCAGTTCGCCGGTATAGCCCGCCTCGCGAAGGATTCGCGCGGACGAATAGCCACGGCCATCGCGGTACCCAGGGAAGCTTACCTCGATCAGCGCAAGCTGGTCGATCTGCGGCAACAGCGCGCGGGCGTCGTCGCCCGCTTCCAGGCGGACGGCCGCCGCGTTGCTCTGGCCGATGAACGAATCGAGCGTCACCGCGGGCTCGTCATGCGGCTCGTCGTCGCGGAAGCGAAGCAGGGTATCGCTCATTGTGCGTCTCCCTCGACGGGGCTGTAGATCGCCTGCTTGAACGTCTCGAAGCCGACGCGGCGGTAGGTGTCGAGGAAGCGCTCGCCGGTCTCGCGGACTTCGAGATACCGGTCGGTGACGCGCTCGATCGCGTCGACCACGCCGTCCTCCGAGAAACCAGGCCCCGTGATCTTCGCGAGGCTGACGTCCTCTGCGCCCGAGCCACCGAGCGACAGCTGGTAATTCTCGGTGCCCTTCTTGTCGACGCCGAGGATGCCGATGTGGCCGGCATGGTGGTGCCCGCACGCATTGATGCAGCCGCTGATCTTGAGCTTCAGTTCGCCCAGGTCGCGTTGCCGATCGAGACTGCCGAAGCGCGTTGCGATCTTCTGTGCGAGCGGGATCGAGCGTGCATTGGCGAGGCTGCAATAGTCGAGACCGGGGCAGGCGATGATGTCGCTGATCAGGTCGAGATTGGCCTCGGCCAGACCCGCGTCGTTGAGCGCCGACCACACCGCGTGCAGATCGGCGATGCGGACGTGCGGCAGGACGATGTTCTGCGCATGCGTCACGCGCAGTTCGTCGAAGCTGTAGCGCGTGCCGAGATCGGCCATCACGTCGATCTGGTCCGCCGACGCGTCGCCGGGGATGCCGCCGATCGGCTTGAGGCTGATGTTGACGATCGCATAGCCCGGCTGCTTGTGCGCCTTCACGTTCTGGTCGAGCCAGACCGCGAAGTCGGGATCGCTGCGATCGATATCGGCCGATGCGTTGGCGTCGAACTCCGGCGCGCCGAAGTGGCTCGTGATGCGCTCAAGCTCGGCCCGCGGGGGATCGAGGCCGAGGCCCTTCACCGCGGTGAACTCCTCCTCGACTTGGCGGCGGTATTCGTCGGGGCCGATCTCGTGGAGCAGGATCTTGATCCGCGCCTTGTAGATGTTGTCGCGGCGGCCGTAGCGATTGTAGACGCGCAGGCACGCCTCGAGATAGCTCATGAGGTCGTCGGCGGGGACGAAGTCGCGGATTTCGTGGCTGATCATCGGCGTGCGGCCCATGCCGCCGCCGACGAAGATCTTCGCGCCGAGCTTACCGTCGCGGACGTGAAGACCGATGCCGATATCGTGGAGGCGCATCGCCGCGCGATCCTCGTCCGCCGCGATCACGCAGATCTTGAACTTCCGCGGGAGGTACGTGAACTCGGGATGGAACGTCGACCATTGGCGGATCAGCTCGGCCCAGGGGCGCGGGTCGGCGACCTCGTCCGCGGCGGCGCCGGCGAACTGGTCGGAACTGATGTTGCGGATGCAGTTGCCGCTGGTCTGGATGGCATGCATTTCGACCGTCGCCAGTTCCTGGAGGATGTCCGGGGTCTGGTCGAGCTGGATCCAGTTGAACTGGATGTTCTGCCGCGTGGTGAAGTGGCCGTAGCCGCGATCGTACTTCCGCGCGATGTGGCCGAGCATGCGCATCTGGCGGCCGTCGAGCGTCCCGTACGGCACCGCCACGCGCAGCATGTACGCGTGTAGCTGGAGGTACAGCCCGTTCATCAGCCGGAGCGGCTTGAACTGGTCCTCGGTAAGCTCACCTGAGAGGCGGCGGCGGACCTGATCGCGGAACTCGTCGACGCGCTGGTCGACGATCGCCTGGTCGTATTCGTCGTATTTATACATATCAGATTACCCAGCTGCCGGCGTTGGGGTCGGCGGGTTTGAGGGTCAGGTCGGGCCGCATCGTCGGGCCAAGCGCGCGGATGCGGTCCTTGATGTGGGCGGGGCGGGGGCCTTCGTCGGTCTGCGTCGCCTCGATCAGATACGGCACGTTGACGCGGCGCGCGCCTTCCTCAGCCTGGAGGATCGCTTCGCCCGCGACGCCGACGTCGGCTGCATCCTCGATATGGCGCGACCAGCCATTGCCGGTCCACCAGACGACATCGCCGGTGGGAAGGTCGTTTCCGGTCAACAGCTTCATGCGGCGGCGTCCTCTGCTACGCGGGCCCAGCGGGCGAGTTTGTCTTCGGCGTCCGACAGTTCGACGACTTCTCCGACGACGATGATCGCCGGGCTTTTCACCGCCTCACGCGCCACCATGGCGCCGAGATCGGCGAGTAGCGTGCGGATCGCCCGGCTTCCTTTGAGCGTACCGCGTTCGAGCACCGCGACGGGCATGTCGGGTGCGACGCCGTCGGCCATCAGTTTGTCGGCGATCTCGGTTGCGGTAGCGATGCCCATGTAGATGACCAGCGTGCGACCCTGCCCGGCGAGCCCGGCCCAGTCCTGTTCGGTCAAGCCTTTGCACTGGCCCGCGACAAAGCTGACTGCGCTCGAATGATCGCGGTGGGTCAGCGGCAGCATCGCTTCGGCGGCACAGCCTAGTGCGGCCGAGACGCCGGGGATCACCTCGACGGGCAGGCCGGCGGCGCGGACCGCCTCGACTTCCTCGCCGCCGCGACCGAATACGAACGGGTCGCCTCCCTTCAAGCGGATGACGATCGCGCCGGTCTTCACGTGCGCGATGATCAGCGCGTTGATCGCCTCCTGCGGCAGCGTGTGGCGCGCGCGCTGCTTGGCGACCGAGATGCGCTGGGCGGAGGGTGGCGCGATATCGAGCACGCGCGGGTCGATCAGCCCGTCATGCACGACGACATCGGCGGTCTTCAGCGCCTCGACCGCGCGGACGGTGAGGAGCCCGGGATCGCCCGGGCCCGCCCCGACGAGGATGACGCGCCCGCGGGCGGTGGGGTCTAGGAGGCTTGCCATGCGATCGGAGATGGGCGGATGGGCGCTGCGCTGCAACCGAATGATGCTTTGGCGGGAGGTAGGATTGCTTTCCGTGGCGGTCGGTTAGCCGTCGGCCAAGCCGATGCCGATGCTCGCTCGGGCGCTTTCGGATTCGCTGCTGACGACCGGGTAGGCGCAGTAATCGGCTGCGTAATAGGCGCTCGGGCGGTGGTTGCCCGACCAGCCGATGCCGCCGAACGGCGCGCCCGACGAGGCTCCATTGGTCGGCTTGTTCCAGTTGACGATGCCGGCGCGGATGTTCGCCCAGAAGCGGTCGTACAGTGCGGGCGTCTGGCTGATCAGCGAGGCGGACAGGCCGTAACGCGTGTTGTTCGCCTCAGCGATCGCGGCGTCGAAATCGTCGACGCGAACGACCTGGAGGATCGGGCCGAACAGCTCGATATCGGGGCGGTCGGCAATGTCGGTGACGTCGATCAGCGCGGGTTTCAGGAACGGCAGGTCCGCGACCGGGCGTTCGAGGTGACGGATCGGGCGGCCGCCGCGTGTGAGCAGTTCGAGGAAGCTTTCGGTCAGCTGCTCGGCGGCTTCGTTGTCGATCACAGGGCCCATGAACGGAGCGGGGTTGGCGTGCGGCTCGCCGACGATGATCCGTCCGACCATCTTGTCGAGCGTGGCGACCAGCGGGTCGTACAGCTTCGTGTCGATGATCAGCCGGCGGGCCGCGGTGCAGCGCTGGCCGGCAGTGGTGAAGGCGGACTGGATGATGAGCACGGCCGCGGTGTGCAGGTCGGGCGCGTCCCAGACGACGATCGGATTGTTGCCGCCCATCTCCAGCGCGAGGATCTTCTCAGGCTTGTCGGCGAACGCGCGGTTAAGCGCGAGGCCGGTGCGCGCCGAGCCGGTGAACAGCAGCCCGTCGATGTCAGGATGCGCGGCGAGTGCCTTGCCTTCGTTGGGGCCACCAATGACGAGGCGAATGCACTCGGGCGGTACGCCGGCGGCGCGGAAGCATTCGACGAGGAACGCGCCGACGGCGGGGGTCTTTTCGGATGGCTTGAAGACCACCGCGTTGCCGGCAATCAGCGCGGGGACAATGTGGCCGTTGGGCAGGTGCGCCGGGAAGTTGTACGGCCCGAGCACGGCCAGCACGCCGTGCGGCTTGTGGCGGACGGCGATCCGCGATCCCATCGTCGCTTCGAGACGGCGCTGTGCGGTGCGATCGGCATAGGCGCTGACCGAGATGTCGACCTTGGCGATGACCGTCTCGACCTCGCCGCGCGCTTCCCAGATCGGCTTGCCGGTCTCGCGTGCGATCAGGTCGGTGAACGCGTCGTTGCGCTGGCGGACGATGTTGGCGAAGCGCCGCATCGTCTCGATCCGGAAGGCGAGCGGTTTCGACGCCCAACTCGACCAGCCGGCACGCGCGCAGGCGACTTCGGCGTCGACGTCGCCGATCGGGTGGCGCCAGAGGACCGCACCGGTGGCTGGCTCGTAGGAGATGATCTCGTCGGACATGGTGCCGCTCTTGCCTTGATTTGCGGCGAGTTTCCACTGGGTGGCGCCGTTTTGCTCCCCTCCCTGAAAGGGAGGGGCTGGGGGTGGGTGGGGTTCCATGGGTTCAGACGCTCGCGGCTCAGGCCGACCGACCCACCCCCGACCCCTCCCTTCCAGGGAGGGGGGAGATTACTCGGCCAGTGCTTCGCCCATTTCGCGTATGGCGGCGACCTTGGCGTTCAGTGCGGCCCAGTCGTCGTGCTCGGCGATCGGGGCCCAAATCGCTTCGACCTCGTCGATGAGCATGCTGCATGGGTCGCCCGACCAATAGGGGTGCGAGCGATCTTTCCGGGGTTCGTAGGACGCGAGTGCCGCGCGGACTTCGGTCCAGGGTTCGCCGTAGGTGTCGGGCAGATCCCCACCGAACGCGTCGAAGAAGAACCGGTCGATCCCGACGCCGGAGGTACGGAGCGCGCGTTCGGTCGCCTGGACGAGGTCGCGGTCGATGTCCGGATCGCGCGGGCGGACGCCGAGGCGCCAGAGGATCGCCTGCGTGACTTCGGGCTGGTAGCGCGGACCGAACTGGTCGAGCGCCGCCACCAGCGGATCGCTCTCGGCGATCTGGCGGAGCGCGACGGCGAGTTGCATCACGTCCCAGTGGATCGCCTCGGGCTGGCGACCGAACGCGTAGAGCCCCTGGTGGTCGAAATAGGCGGCGGTGAAGGCCGGGTCCCAGGTCGGGGCGAACCGCCACGGGCCGTAGTCGAAGCTCTCCCCGGTGACGTTGATATTGTCCGAATTTAGCACGCCGTGGACGAAGCCCGCCGCCATGTAGCGTGCGGCGAGACGCGCGGTGCGGCCGACGACGAGGTCGAGCAGGCGGACCGGGTCTTCGCTGTCCTCGTCGTAGAGGTTGCGCAGCGTGTAGCCGACGAGCTTGCGTAAAGCTGCTTCGTCGCGGTGGTAGGCGAGGCGCTGGAAGCTGCCGATGCGGACGTGGCTGTGGTTGAGGCGGACGAGGACCGCCGAGCGCGTCGGGCTAGGCTCATCGCCGCGTTGAAGTTCTTCGCCGGTCTCGATTAGCGACAGCGTGCGCGAAGTGGGGACGTTGAGTGCGTCGAGCATCTCGGTCGCGAGAATCTCGCGGACACCGCCCTTGAGGGTGAGGCGGCCGTCACCCGCGCGGCTCCACGGCGTCTGGCCGGATCCCTTGGTACCTAGGTCCATCAACCGGCCTCGGTCATCCCGCATCTGCGCGAAGGTGAAGCCGCGGCCGTCGCCGAGATCGGGGTTGTAGTTGCGGAACTGATGGCCGTGGTAGCGGAGCGCGAACGGCTGGGGGAGTGTGCCGGGGAGCGGCTCGAACCGGCCGAAATGGCGAGTCCATTCGTCGTCGGTGAGCGCGTCGACACCGATTTGCGCGGCGGCGCGATCGTTGCGGAAGCGGGTTCGCGTCTCGGGGAAGTCCGCAGGCGCGACAGGATCGAAAAAGCCGTCGCCGAGGTCGAGGAGCTTTGCTTCGGGGCGATAGGCTTGCGGGGAGATAGGCATGCGGCGATATGGTGGCCGCTACCCGAAGGACGCAACCATGGCCGCTTACGAAAACCTCTATTGGTGGTCCAACGACGGGCTGAGACTGCACGCGAGGGACTATCCGGGCGGCGCGGAAGGCCAGCCACCGATCATTTGCATGGCGGGGCTGACGCGTAATGCACGCGATTTCGATGCGCTGGCAGCGCGGCTGGCGGGGCGCTGGCGGCTGATCGCGGTGGACTTTCGTGGGCGCGGCGAGAGCGCGTATGCGAAGGACCCGATGTCGTACGTCCCGCTGACGTACGTGCAGGACGTCGAGGCATTGCTGACCGATCAGGGTATCGATCGGTATATCGCGTTCGGCACGTCGCTAGGCGGCATCGTGACGATGCTGATGGCGGGCCCTGCACGCGGCCGGATGATGGCAGCGTTGCTCAACGACGTGGGGCCGGAGATCGACGCGCAGGGGCTGTCGCGAATCCGCGGCTATGTCGGCAAGGCGAGCGTGTTCCCAACCTGGATGCATGCAGCCCGCTGCGTTTCCGAGAACAACGCCGACGTCTATCCCGACTGGCAGATCGAGGACTGGCTGGCGATGGCCAAGCGGCTGTACCGGCTCAACAGTTCGGGGCGCATCGTGCTCGACTATGATCTGAAGATCGCCGAGCCGTTCCGCGTGCCCGGGAACGAGGCGGGGCCGGACATGTGGCAGGCGCTCGGCTCGCTGCGTGAGGTGCCGACGTTGATCGTGCGCGGCGGACGATCGGACCTGCTGTCGGCGGCGACGGCCGAGCGGATGGCTGCATCGCTCGATCAGGCCGAACTGGTGACGGTGCCGGGTGTCGGCCATGCGCCGACGCTGAGCGAAACGATGTTGCAGGATCCGATCGACCGGTTGCTGGCGCACGCGCTTGAGGGGGTGGCGATCCGTGCCTAGGGACATCCGGCTAGGGCTGCGCGTTAGGCGTGGACTGTACTGACAAGCCGGGAAACTCGATGACCGAACGCGCCGACCTCCACACGACCGCCCGCCCTCTCGAAGGTCGCCGCGCGATCATCACTGGGGGTACGACCGGGATCGGCCGGGCGATCGCGGTGATGCTCGCGGCGAACGGTGCCAAGGTCTACATCTGTGGGCGCGACGAGCGCTATCTGCAGGACGCGCTCGCGCACATCCGCCAGGTCGGCGAGGGCGACGGGATGATCACCGAACTCGCCGATCCCGACAAGGTCCGCGCGTTCTTCGATGCGGGCGAGGCGTATCTCGGCGGGTTCGACATCACTGTCATCAACGCCGCGGTAGCGGCCGGTGGCCTTACGCAGATGAGTGAGGACGAGCTTCGCTACGCGATCGCGGTCGATTTCACGGCTTACCTGCTCAGTGCGCATCACGCTGCGCACCGGATGACGCCGATCGGTGACATGGTCATCATCGGCTCTTTAAGCGCGCACATCCTCGGGCCGAGCTCGACCGTGTATGCCGGTATCAAGTCGGGGATCGCGGGTTTTTCGGAGGCGTTGCGGCGGGAACTGGGTCCGAAGGGGATCCGGGTTTCGCTGGTCGAGCCGGGCAAGGTCGGGTCGGACATGCAGTATCCGGACGTGCCCGACGACAAGCAGCGCCAGATGATCGAGGCGGAGCAGATGCTGCGCGGCGAGGACATCGCGGCGGGGGTCGAGTTCCTGCTTACCCAGCCGACGCGATCGGTAATCCAGCAGATCGTGATCGTTCCGCGGGCGCTTGAGGGGGAATGATCTTTCCTCCTAGTTCTCCCGCGAAGGCGGGAACCCAGGATACCATAGGGCGGCATTCGTGACCCTGGGCCCCCGCTTTCGCGGGGGAACACGGCATACTCACCAAGGAGAATAGCATGTTCGATCAGCTCGTCTTCACCCCCGCCGACATCGACCTGTCGCGTTCGCCGCTGGCGGGGAAGGTCGGCGCGGAGACCTATGTGCTCGGCGCGTTCAATCCCGGGATGACGCGGCTGGCGAACGGCAATCTGCTGCTGATGGTGCGGGTCGCCGAAGCGCTGAAGAAGCCGATCAGGGATGGCAACGTCCATGCGATCCGCTGGGAAGACGGCGCGTATGTGCTCGACGCTTGGCCGCTGACGATGGTGGATACCAAGGATCCGCGCAAATTCCTGATCCCCGGCGGCGGGTGGAAGGTGATGGCGCTGACCTCGCTATCATGGCTGCTACCGGTCGAGATCGACGCCGAGGGCCGCTCGGTGGTGGCGGTCCATTACGACAAGGCGATCGCGCCGCGGACGTCGTACCAATGCTACGGCGTCGAGGATGCGCGGATCTCGAAGGTCGGCGACCGCTATCTGATGACCACCTGCTCGGTCAGCCCGGAGCGGCATTCGACGACGTTGTATTCGTCCGCCAACGCGCTCGACTGGCAGCTCGAAGGGATCGTGCTCGATCACCAGAACAAGGACATGCTGATCTTCGAAGGGCTGATCGAGGGGCAGTATTGGGCGCAAACTCGCCCGCTCGGCGATCTGTATTTCGCATACCCGCCGGGCAGCGAATGGCGCAGCGGGCCGTCGATCAACCTGTCGCGCTCACCCGATGCACTGCACTGGAAACCGCACGACAAGCCCGGCATCCGGCCGCATGCGGCCACCGTCGCGACCGCGCGGATGGGCGGCGGCGCGCCCCCGATCCTGACCGATCGCGGGTGGCTGACGCTGTGGCACGGGGTGGAGCCATCGGGCGTGGTCGGGATTTACCGGACGTACTGGTCGATCCTGGACAAGGACGATCCCTCGATCACGGTGGCGACCGAGCACACCGCATTGCTGGAACCGAACCCGGCGCTGACCGAGCCGTTGAAGGACAGCATGTACCTCGACAACGTCGTCTTCACGACGGGCATCGCCGACGCGGGCGATTTCTATGTGGTCGCTAGTGGCGAGGCCGACCTCGCATGCCGGATCACGCATATCGCGAAGGCCGTGTTCGCCGGTTGAGCGCTAGCCAGGAGGGAGGACGCGGCGCGCGGCCTCCTTCCTGGAAAGTCGGATCAGCAGCGGCCGAACGACTTCGAAACGACGACATGGCCGGCGACCGAGATCGTGACCTTCACGCCGGTAGGGATGCCCCATGTCGTGCAGATGTCGAGGCAAGCCTGCGCTGCGGTTCCGCTGGGGAAGATCGACGGAATGGGCAGGCAGATCGAGCCGAACCCTAGTGGCAGATTGACGCAGACCTGTCCGTTGTTGACCGTGACGCTGATACACCCGCCGGCCAGTACCAAGGCGCCGCCATTGGAAACGTCGGTCTCCGCACTAACCGAAGCAATATTGGCCGACTTCGCGTGTTGCGCAGCGGCATCGAGAGCACTCTGGATCTGTTTTGGGTCGAAATCATAGGCAGCCATGACGGTCATCCTTTTATTGCCGGTATTCCGGTCCAGCTGTTTTACGGGCTAGGTCGCATAAGGCTCAACGCGAACATTGTCCGTTTCGCTTAGCTATCGATGCAAAGACTTGGATGAATGGTCCGATTCGACGGCAATACTGTACCGATGCCGATTGTGTTGCCAGCGCTGGCGCATGGTAAGTCCGCACGCGCCCTTGAAAGCGCTCGCGAAAATCGGCATCGCGTCGGCCATGGCCGCTCCCGTCAACATCCTCCACCTCCACTCCTCGTTCGACCTGGGAGGGAAGGAGGCGCGCGCGGTTCGGCTGATGAATACGTTCGGTGATCGCGCGAAACACACCATCGTATCGGGCGTGCCCGATGCGCTGAGCGCGCGGGACTCGATCGCGAAGGGGGTGCGCTACGAGATCGCGCAGAACCCGCCGCCGCTGACGGGCAAGCCTTCAGTGAAGCGCTACGAGGCGATCGCGCAGTATATGCGGCGGTTCGACCTGGTGCTGAGCTATAATTGGGGTGCGATCGACGGGGCGATGGCGCGGCGAGCGTTCGCCAAGGGTTCGCCGCCGCTGGTGCATCACGAGGATGGGTTCAACGCCGACGAGGCGAACGGGCTCAAGATCGAGCGCAACATCTATCGGCGGCTCGCGCTGGGCGCTGCGCATGCGTTGGCGGTACCCTCCGAGGTGTTGGAGGGGATCGCGCTGAAGACCTGGAAGCAGCCGCGCGAGCGCGTGCACCGGATCGTCAACGGAATCGGCACCGCCTATTACGCACAGAAGCCAGAACCCAAGGCGATCCCAGGGTTTACGCCCAACGCCAAGGAGGTCGTGATCGGCGCGCTTGCCGGCTTGCGCGAGGTGAAGGACCTTACCGCGCTCGTTCGCGCGGTCGGCGGCGTTTCGGGTCGCATACGCCTCGTGATCGTCGGCGAAGGGCCGGAGCGCGCGAACATTATCCAGGCCGCCGCGGCGATGGGGATGGCGGACAAGTTGGTCCTGCCAGGATTCTTGGATCGCCCCTACCGCTATATCGGCCATTTCGACATGCTCGCGGTGTCGTCGCGGAGCGAGCAGTTTCCGATCTCGGTGGTCGAGGCGATGGCGGCCGGCTTGCCGATCGCAAGCTATCCGGTCGGCGACATCACGCGGATGGTCGCGCCCGAGAATCTGCCTTTCGTGACCGAGATCGCCAACGAGGTTCGGTTGCGCGATGCGTTGCAGGCGCTGGTCGCCGATCCCGCCTTGCGCGCCTCGGTCGGTGCCGCGAACCAGGCCAAGGCACGCGCGGAATTCGACGAAGAGGTTATGATCGCTCGCTATCGCGCGCTGTACGAAGACGCCCTGAACCGTCCGGGTGCGCTAACCTAGGTCGTAATATTGCTCGCACGCTGCGTCCTTGCGATATAGAGGGCCGTATTTTCCGGGAGAGGTGACGTCGTGTTCAAGGGCCTGAAGCCTATCGTCTATAACGGTCGGGAAGTCTGGCCTCTGGTTGAGGGCGGCAAAGGCGTTGCCGCGACCAACCACGCGTCGGCTGGCGCTTGGGCTGCGGCCGGGGGCATCGGCACCGTTTCGGCAGTCAACGCCGACAGCTACGATCCCGAGGGCAAGATCATCCCGCAGGTCTATGCGGCGCTGACGCGACGCGACCGGCACGAGGAACTCGTCCAGTACGCGATCGAGGGCGCGGTCCAGCAGGTTGAGCGGGCGTACGAGATCGCCGACGGCAAGGGCGCGATCAACATCAACGTGCTGTGGGAAATGGGCGGCGCGCAGCGGATCCTGCACGGCGTTCTAGAACGCACGCGTGGCAAGGTCGCCGGCGTCACCTGCGGCGCGGGCATGCCGTACAAGCTGTCCGAGATCACCGCGTCCTACGGCGTCAGCTACCTGCCGATCGTCAGCTCCGGCCGCGCGTTCCGTGCGCTGTGGAAGCGGGCGTATTCGAAGGCGGCCGAATGGCTTGCTGCGGTGGTGTACGAGGATCCGTGGCTCGCGGGCGGGCATAACGGCCTGTCGAATGCCGAGGACCCGTTGAAGCCGCAGGACCCGTATCCGCGCGTCAAGGAACTGCGCGACGTAATGCGCGAAGGCGGCATTTCGGACGACGTGCCGATCGTGATGGCGGGCGGCGTCTGGTATCTTCGCGACTGGAACGACTGGATCGACAATCCCGAGCTGGGGACGATCGCGTTCCAGTTCGGCACGCGGCCCTTGCTGACGCGCGAAAGCCCGATCCCGCAGGGGTGGAAGGACGCGTTGACGCAGATCGAGGAAGGCGACGTGCTGTTGCACAAGTTCTCGCCGACCGGCTTCTATTCGTCGGCGGTGCGCAATCCGTTCCTGCGCTCGCTCGAAGCACGCTCCGAGCGCCAGATCGCGTTCTCGACGCAGGAGGCTGGCGATCATGTGTTCCAGCTCGACGTGGGCGTGAAGGGCAAGAACTTCTGGGTGACGCGCAACGACCTGCTACGGGCGCGCACGTGGTTCGGCGAGGGCTATACCGATGCGCTGAAGACGCCGGACAACACGCTTGTGTTCGTCAGCCCGACCGAGAAGGGCATGATCCGCAAGGACCAGGCCGACTGCATGGGCTGCCTGTCGCAATGCTCGTTCTCGAGCTGGGCGGATACCGAGACCAACTCGACCGGACGCCTCGCCGACCCACGCAGCTTCTGCATTCAGAAGACGTTGCAGGACATCGCGCACGGCGGGGACATCGACCAGAACCTGATGTTCGCAGGTCATGCCGCGTATAATTTCAAGAAGGACCCGTTCTATTCGAACGGGTTCGTGCCGAGCGTCGGGCAGTTGGTCGATCGGATTTTGACGGGGGATTGAGGCGAGGGTGGCCGCGCGTCGATGATGTCGAACTTTCGATAGTATCGGCTTTGCGACACCTCGTGCCCTGAGATAGATCGGCGCTTATCGCCTAGAGAGAGGGCTAGTGTGTTTCCCCGCGAAGGCGGGGACCCAGTCTGGGCTCCCGCCTTCGCGGGAGAACAAGGAAAGGTAAACCTACGTGCGAACGCGGCCGCGCCTTGTTTCGACAAGAGATGCGCCGAACAGGTCAGGAAGCGCATTGGCTGCGGCATCTCCGTTCGCGAGCTCAAGAGGAATAGGATGCACCCATGACTCTACACGCCTGGTGGCTGTTCGTGGTCGCGGTGTTCCTGTTATGCGGGACTCCCGGACCAAACATGCTGCACGTCATGACGCGCAGCATCGCCTTCGGCGCGCGGCGCAGCGTCGCGGCGATGGCGGGGTGCCTGACCGCGCTGGTGCTCGTGCTGGCGGCGTCTGCGGCGGGCGTGTCGGCGTTGCTCGCGGCGTGGCCGCGGGTGTTCGACGCGCTGCGCTATGCCGGCGTCGCGTACCTCATATTCCTCGGGATCAAGGCGTGGCGAGGGGCGGGGTCTCCGATCGACGTCGGCGACGATACGACGCCGGTGGCACTCCCTCCGACCTTGTCGGCGTGGCGGCTGTATCGCGGCGGGTTCGTGATCGGGATCAGCAATCCGAAACTGCTGTTGTTCGCCGCCGCCTTCCTCCCGCAGTTCGTCGACCGCGCTTCACCGCAGGCGCCGCAGTTCGCGATCCTGGTGGTGACTTTCGCCTTGGTCGAGAGCTTCTGGTACGGCGTGTATGCAGCCGGGGGGCGGACGCTCGCGCGGTATCTGACGCGCCCGGCGTTGCGGCGCGCGTTCGACCGCGTGACGGGTGCGATCTTCGTCGGGTTCGGTCTCGCTTTGCTGCGGGTGCGAGCATAGCGAAACATGGAGCGCCATTGCCGTTCGGGGCGATAGCGCGCATAGCCGAGGCATCGCAGCGCTTCGTACGGGCAGGCTGCGACTGAGAGATGCTTTGCGCTCCCGCTCCGAGCCGGGAATGCCGCATGACGATCTATTCTGCTATCGCACCTTCGGGGATCGCATCGTGACGACCGGCACCGACACGGTCGTGCCGATCTCGCGCGCGGTGAACGTCAGCGTCGAACAGCCTCAGGTCGTTGCGATGTGCAAGAAGCATGGCGCGATCATCAGTGCGATCGAGACGCTGCCATCGGGCGGAACGCGCGTCGTGCTGATGAACAGCGCGGATGCGGCGAAGATCATCAAGGCGTTCGGGTCAAAGGTCCTGACCGGAACAGTAGCGCGAACCCACTGGATGCGCGCAGTCTAAGAGCGACGGTACGATCCTCCCCCGCCAGGGGGAGGTGGCTGGCCCTTGCCAGACGGAGGGGGAGGCATGCGAAACGCGGGTTCCGTGACCTCCCCCTCCGTCACCTTCGGTGCCACCTCCCCCTGGCGGGGGAGGATCGTAAAGCCTCGGTAGTCGGTTGGTTTTCAACTCAACACCGAGCAGGGTGATAATCGATCAGTCGGCGACCGTGCCGACGACGGCGCCACCAGCGCCACCAACGGCCGCACCCTTCTCGACGCTACCACCGGTCGCGGCGGCAACGCCTGCGCCACCGGCTGCACCGATGCCTGCGCCCTTGAGCGTCGAGCATGCGCTCATCGACAAGGCGGATGCGACCAGCAGGGCGGAAACGGCAAACTTCTTCATCTTGGATACTCCTGTCTCTCCGGGGGTATCCAACAAATGCTGCATCGCGGCATCGGTTCCAAATCTTGATTTAGATTGTATCGACGGGTTCAGACCCACCCGTCGAGCACCTGATCCGGCGGGCGATGGCCATCGGCCCACATCCGGATATTCTGGATGACGCGTTCGCCCGATGCCATTCGGCCTTCGAGCGTCGCTGAGCCCATGTGCGGCAGCATTACAACGTTGGGCAGCGCGAGCAGCCGCGGATCGATCGCCGGCTCGTGCGCCCAGACGTCGAGACCTGCGCCGGCGAGCTTGCCCGCTTCCAGCGCGTCGACCAGCGCGCCCTCGTCGACGATCCCGCCACGCGCGGCGTTGATGAGGTACACGTGCGGCCGCATCAGCGCGATCCGGCGGGCGTCGATCAGGTCGCGGCTGTCGGCGTTCAGCGGCGTGTGGATCGTGACGATGTCGACCGCCCCGAGCATGTCGTCGAGCGATGCATGGAAGGTGGCGGCCAGCTGCGCCTCGCGGACCGCGGGCAGGCGGGTGCGGTTATGATAATGGATCGTCAGCCCGAACGCGCGCGCCCTGAGTGCGACCGCTTGTCCGATCCGCCCCATCCCGACGATCCCGAGCGCCTTGCCGCCGATCCGGTGGCCCAGCATCCCGCCCGGGCTCCAGCCGTTCCACTGGCCCGAGCGCACCAGCTTCTCGCCCTCCGCCAGCCGCCGCGGTACCGACAGGATCAGCGCCATCGTCATGTCGGCGGTGTCCTCGGTGAGCACTCCCGGCGTGTTCGTCACGATGATCCCGCGCGCGCGCGCCGCCTTCAGGTCGATATGGTTCACGCCCGCACCGTAGTTGGCGATCAGCTTGAGGCGATCGCCTGCGCCCGCGATCAGCGCCGCATCGATGTCGTCGCTCACGGTCGGCACGAACACGTCGCAATCGGCCATCGCCGCGGCGAGCTGGTCGCGGTCGAGCTTGGTGTCGGCACGGTTGTTCTGCGTGTCGAACAGCGCTTCCATCCGATCCATCAGCGTATCGGCCAGTTCGCGGGTGACGACGACCTTGGGGTTCGGACAGCGGCGTGTGTCGATCATGGGGACGGCTTGGCGAAGGCGTTCGTGCCCGTCAACGTTCCGTCAACGTCGGGGCCGCAACTTCGGTTGAGGAAACCGGTTCGTCGCGATAGGAGTTCGGTTCGCCAGTTAGGACATGACCATGCGCATTCTCGCCGCCGCGCTTTCCGTTTTCGTTGCCGCCGCGCTGGTGCCCGACCCGGCGACCGCGGCCGACGCGACGAAGAAGAGCGTGCCCTATTACGCGTCGATCTCGGCATCGCGCGCGCGGATGCGGACCGGGCCGGCACGGACGTATCCGGCGAGCTGGCTGTATCAGCGGCAGGATCTGCCGATCAAGGTGGTCGCGATCTTCAAGGAGTGGCGCAAGGTCGCTGATCCGGATGGGACCGAGGGTTGGATGCAGGCGAACCTGCTCAGCGGGACGCGCACTGCGGTCGTCCACGGCGCGGGGCCGGTGGAGATGCGCGAGAAGCCCGTCTCGTCCGCCAAATTGCTGTGGCGTGCAGCGCCGGGCGTGGTCGGGCGGCTGAGCCAGTGCGGCAATGGCTGGTGCCGGATGGACGTGAAGGGGCAGGCGGGGTTTGTGCAGATCGGTGGTCTCTGGGGTGTCGAGGCTGGTGAGACTTTGCCGTGAAATCCGAGGCGTGGCGGATCGTTCGTGACGATCTGACGAAGCCCGAGGTCGTCTCGCTAGTCGAACTGCACCTCCGCGCAGCGCACGAAAACTCTCCTCCGGGTAGCGTATTCGCGCTCGACCTGACCGGGTTGCGCGATCCGACGGTGACGGTCTGGTCAGCTTGGGACGGCGACCGGCTCGTCGGGCTGGCAGCGTTGAAGCAACTCGACGATGCCCATGGCGAACTCAAATCGATGCGAACCGCCCCCGCCTATCTGCGTCGCGGTGTCGCGCGCATGATGCTGGACCATGTCGTCGCCGAGGCCCGGACCAGAGGATATCGACGGATCAGTCTCGAAACCGGCACCGCTGCGTCCTTCAATGCAGCGCACGCGATGTATGAACACGCCGGGTTTACCGCCAGCGATCCGTTCGGGGTCTATAGCGACCGCATGTTCGCCGCGTATTACACGCTGGAAATCTAGTCGCGGCGGCAGTCGAGGGGGCCGTGCCCCCTCGATACCGTCAGTTCATCAATTCCACTGCCATCGCAGTCGCTTCCCCGCCGCCGATGCAGAGCGAGGCGAGACCACGTTTTTGGCCTGTCGTCTCCAGCGCCGACAGCAACGTCGCGAGGATCCGCGCACCGCTCGCGCCGATCGGGTGGCCTAGCGCGCACGCGCCGCCGTGGATGTTCACCTTGTCGTGTGGGAGCCCAAGGTCGCGCATCGCGATCATCGCGACGACGGCGAAGGCTTCGTTCACCTCGAACAGGTCGATGTCCGACGCCGACCAGCCGGCCTTCTCCATCGCCTTCCGCATCGCGAACACCGGTGCGGTCGTGAACAACGCCGGTGCATGCGCGTGTGCGGCATGGGCAACAACGCGCGCGATCGGCGTGATCCCGAGCCTTTCGGCGACACTTGCACGCGTCATCACCAGTGCCGCAGCACCGTCGGAAATCGACGACGCGTTGGCGGCGGTGATCGTGCCGTCCTTCGAGAAGGCAGGCTTCAGCGTCGGGATCTTGGCAACATCGCCCTTGGCCGGTTGTTCGTCGAGCGAGACCGTCGTCGTGCCTTTCCGACCTGCGATATCAAGGGAGACGATCTCGCGGTCGAACGCGCCGGACTTTTGCGCGGCCTGCGCGCGGTGCAGCGACTCGATCGCGTAATCGTCCATCTGCTGCCGCGTGAACTGATATTCGTGCGCGGTACCCTCGGCGAAATTGCCCATCAGCTTGCCCGGCTCGTACGCATCCTCGAGCCCGTCGAGATACATGTGGTCGTACATCCGGTCATGCCCGATCCGCGCGCCGCCGCGGTGGCTTTTCGAGAGGTACGGCGCGTTGGTCATGCTCTCCATGCCGCCCGCGACGAGCAGGTCGACCGAGCCGGCCGCGAGCGCATCGGCGGCCAGGATCGCCGCCTGCATGCCAGATCCACACATCTTGTTGACCGTCGTCGCCTCGACGTGATCGCCAAGCCCGGCGTTGATCGCCGCTTGCCGCGCCGGCGCCTGGCCTAGCCCGGCGGGCAGCACGCAGCCCATGTAGATCCGCTCGATCTCGGCCGCCGACACGCCCGATCGCGCGACTGCACCGCGCACCGCGTCGGCGCCAAGCTGCGTCGCGGTCGCGCCGGCGAGCGCGCCCTGGAACGAGCCCATCGGCGTGCGCGCGTAGGACAGGATGACGATGGGATCTCGATCGGCGGTCACTTCACTCTCCATATATTCTTCTGCCCCCGTATCTGGGGTTGATGTGCGGCAATACAAAGCACTGCGGGATGCGCCTAGACCTCCCGTCATGGAAACACTCATCACGACGCTCAAATGGTGTGCAGCAGGGTCGGGGGTGATCGCCGCCTTCATGGTGTCGCTCGACTTCGGGCGGCGCGTGACGGGGTGGGGGTTCGTGCTGTTCGTCGGCTCGTCGATCGCCTGGCTGAGCGGTGCGGCCTTGACCGGGGACTGGGCGCTGGGCACGCAGAACATCGTGTTGTTCGGGATCAACCTCCTCGGCGTGTATCGCTACCTGGTGCGGAAAACGGGTGTCTGAGGCTGCGTTCTGGGCGGTGTTGCTGGGGGTGCTCGGGGCGATCATCGGCAGCTTCGTCGCCGCGCTGGTGACACGCTGGCCCGACGGGCGATCGGTGATGCAGGGGCGATCGGCGTGCGATGGTTGCGGGCGGACACTCCGCGCGGTCGAACTGGTGCCGCTGCTGAGTGCGCTCGTCCTGCGCGGTCGGTGCAAAGGATGCGGCGTTGCGATCAGTCCGGTGCACTGGCGGATCGAGTTGGCGGGGTTGGCGATCGGCTTGGCAGCGGGGATAGTCGCACCGGGGACGGTTGGCATAGCAGGCGCGGTTTTCGGATGGCTGATGCTGGCGTTGGCGAGCCTCGACATCGTCGCATTCTGGCTGCCTGATCGGCTGACGATCCTTCTCGCGGCGACCGGGCTTGTCGGCACCGCGCTCGATATCGACCCGCCGCTCCCCGAGCGATTGATCGGCGGACTCGCCGGGTTCGGCACGCTGTGGCTGGTCGCATTCGGCTATCGACGCATACGCGGACGCGACGGCATGGGGGGCGGCGATCCCAAGCTGTTCGGTGCGATCGGACTGTGGCTCGGGTGGCAGATGTTGCCCGCCGTCCTGCTGATCGCGAGCATGATCGGGCTCGGCGTCGTGCTGGCCGCACACCTCAAGGGACGCAGCATGGCAGCGGACACCGCGCTTCCATTCGGCGCGTTGCTGGCGATCGCGGCTTATCCCGCGTGGCTGTTCATGATAGGCGTGACGCCATGATATCGCTCGCTCTTATGCTCGCGCTGCAAGCCGCGACGCCTGCGCCAGCTGCCAATTCAGGTCCGGGTCCCCTCGGCGCGATCGGCCAGCAGAGGCTCCCCGCCAAGGGGTGCGCTGCGTATCTCTGGAGCATGGATGCCGGCCGCCAACTCGTCGCGATGGCGACCGCCGACCCCGCGCAGATACGTCTCGCGATCGATGGCAAGACCACCGACTTCGCGGTGACGACCCAGTCGCCCGCGATCGGCTTCGGCTTTGGCGGCGTCACGCAATATCGCGGCGGCGATGTGACCGCGACGCTCGACATGGCCGTCGCCGTGCGCGCCGACATCTCGGCGGGCGCGACCGTGACGTCCGCGACGCTACGGATCGACCGCCCCGGACGGGATACTGTCGTCATGCCGGTCGGTGGCCTAATCGGCTGTGTCTGAGGTTAATTTTTGTGAAACCAAGCCGTCCTATGTGCGTTACGTGGACGAAGATGGGGGTGAATCGAGCACGATCGCTGCCTGTAAAGGGGATCGTGTGACAGCTTCTAACAGCCGGCATCATTGGCTCGCTCTGGCGTTGGTAGCGTCGACAACGGGATTCGCGGGCGTCGGTTCCGCGCAGTTGGTGAAGCCGGGTACCGCCCCAGCCAAGGGTCCCGATGCGCCCAAGCCAAGCGACCAGCCGCAGTCGAACGATCCGCGTTCCGACGCGCCGATCGTGCCTGACGCCGAGTTCGACAGCGCCTTGCCGCCGTTGAGCGGTGACCTGAATGCGCCGTTGGAGGCGATGGCACCGCTGCCCGCTCCCTCGACGCAAACGCCGGCAACTCCCGCCACCGCGACGACCCCCGCGACAACGCTGGCGGGCGACGTCCTGCCGCCGACCGGTCCGAGCGATCCGCAACTCGCGCAGCCGCTGACCCCGCTGTCGAGCTTCGATACGACCCCGCTCCAGACCGCGGCGGATATCAAGGACAAGGACGCGCCCGACATTCGCTACGAGACCGCCACCAAGGGTCTCGACAAGGCAGGCGACGGGCTAGAAGGCGAATACAAGGCGCTGTCCGCGCTCGCCGAGGGCAAGGGCAAGGCGGCGAACGCCACGCAGGTCGCGGCGCGCGCGCGTGAGGACGAGGCGCTGGCGGTGCGGCTGCTGAAGTCGCTCGGCTATTACGACGCGACCGCGATCTCGACGATCGAGACGATCCCCGACGCTGACAAGACCAAGCCCGCGCGGCTGAAGGCGACCGTCAGCGCGCAACCCGGCCGGCTCTATTCGCTGTCGTCGATCACCGTGAAGGCGGACGCGACGACACCCCCTGATCTGGTCCGTACGCAGTTACCGCTCAAGGTCGGCGACCCGATCGAGGCCGCGCGCATCCAGGGCGCGGAGGCGAATGTAAGCTTGACACTGCCCCAACGCGGCTATCCGTTCGTCAAGGTCGGCGAGCGCGACATCCTGCTCGACGACCAGACGCCGACCGGCGCGTACACGCTGCCCGTCGATACCGGCCCGCGCTCGTCGTTCGGTCAGCTTCGTACCGAAGGCGATCCGGTCTTCAATCTCGAGCATCTGAACCTGTTCCCGCGGTTCAAGTCGGGCGAACTCTACGACAACCGTATGACCGACGATCTGCGCGATGCACTGGTCGCGACGTCGCTGTTCTCGACGGTATCTGTCGAGCCTGTCCGCACCGGCACGATCAACCCCGACGGCACCGAACAGGTCGACCTGCTGGTCCGCCAGAGCGAGGGCAAGCCGCGCTCGCTCGGCGGCAATGTCGGGTTCTCGACCGGGCAGGGCTTCCGCGCGGAAGGCACGTGGCAGCACCGCAACCTGTTCCCATACGAGGGCGCGCTGATCGGATCGGTGATCGCCGGTACGCAGGAACAGGGCCTGTCCGGCACGTTCCGTCGCGCGAACGCTGGTCGCCGCGACCGCACGTTCAGCCTGACCGCCGGCGCGAACCATTCGAATTACGACGCGTACGACGCCTTCACGACCAGTGTCGGCGTCCGCTGGAGCTATGACTCCACGCCGATCTGGCAGAAGCCGCTGACCTATTATTATGGTGGCGAGCTCGTCGGTACGAACGAAAGCGTCTATGATTTCGGTCGCGGCGAGAACGTCCGCCGCACCTACGGCATCGTTGCGTTGCCGGGCCAGGTGAAGTTCGATCGCTCGGACAGCCTGCTCAACCCGACCAAGGGCTATCGCCTGACGCTCAACCTCAGCCCCGAGACGTCGGTCCAGGGCTCGGTCAAGCCGTACATCCGCACGATGATCGAGGGGACGTTCTACTATCCCGTCTCCAGCAGTATCGTCATCGCGGGCCGCGCCAAGGCGGGCTCGATCCAGGGCGTCGACCGCGACGATCTCGCCCCCTCGCGGCGCTATTACGGCGGTGGCGGCGGATCGGTGCGCGGTTACGGATACCAGCGGCTCGGGCCGTTCGATCCCAACGGCGATCCGGTCGGCGGGCGCTCGCTCAACGAATTCGCGCTCGAGGCCCGCTACCGGTTCGGCGATTTCGGCATCGTGCCGTTCATCGATGCCGGCAACAGCTATGAGAGCAGCACGCCGAACCTGTCGTCCCTGCGCTACGGCGCGGGCATCGGCGGGCGCTTCTATACCAGCTTCGGCCCGATGCGTTTCGATGTCGCGACGCCGCTGAACCCACGCGAGGGCGACGGCAAGATCGCCCTCTACATCTCGATCGGGCAGGCATTCTGATGGCCGAAAACGGCACTCCACCTGTTGAACAGGGCCCTGCTGAGCGGGACCAGTTCGAGCAGACCGAAACGGTGATCGTCGAGCGGCGCCCCCTGTGGCAGCGCATCCTCAAATGGCTGGCGATCCTGGTCGTCGGCCTGGTCGCGCTCGTCCTGATCGTGCTGTTCGGGATCAACACCGATCCAGGCCGGCGCCTCGTTGCCGATCAGATCGGCGGCTACACCACCGCATCCGGCCTCAACATCAAGGTCGGCCGGATCGACGGCTCGATCTACGGCGCGATGACGCTCAGCGACGTGCGCGTATCCGATCCCAAGGGCGTGTTCCTGACCAGCCCGAAGCTCGCCGTCGACTGGCGCCCGTTCGCGTTCGCCAAGAACCATGTCGACGTCCGCTCGCTGACCACGCCGCTGGTTACGCTGCAGCGCCGCCCGGTGCTCAACGCGACGCCGACCGATCCCAACGCGCCGCTGCTCCCCGATCTCGACATCGACGTGAACCGTCTGGTGATCGATCGCTTCCTGATCGCCAAGCCGGTCACCGGCCAGACGCATATCGTCAAGATCGACGGCGCGGTGCACATCGCCGACAAGCGCGCGCAGCTGACCACCAACGCGACCGCACTGACCGGACCCGGCATCGCCGGTGGCGATCGCCTCGTGCTCAAGCTCGACGCGGTGCCCGAACAGAACAAGCTCGACGTCAACGTGAAGCTGACCGCCCCGGTCGGCGGCGTCGTGTCGACGATGGGCGCGTTCAAGGCGCCGCTGACGGCAAGCGTCGATGGCCGCGGCAGCTGGGCCTCGTGGCAGGGGCGCGCCGTCGCAACGCTCGGCGGCGGGCAACTCGCCAACCTCGGGCTGACCGCCAAGAACGGTCATATCGAAGTGCGCGGTTCGACGCGTCCCGGCCTGTATCTCGAAGGTCCGGTCGAGCGCCTGACGTCGCCACAGCTCGACGTGGCGATCGATACCACGCTCAACGACCGCAAGGCCGACACGCGGATGACGCTGAAGTCGGACGCGCTCGCGGTCGACGCCGGTGGTCTGATCGATCTCGCCAACAGCCGTTTCGGCAATTTCGCGGTCAACGCGAAGCTGCTGACGCCCGGCGCGATCCTGCCGAACCTGCGTGGTCGCGACGTTACCGCGCGCGTCGTGCTCGATGGTGCGTTCGCGACGCCGACGGTCGACTACAAGGTGCGCGCGGCGACGATCGCGTTCGGCGACATGGGCGTCGAGAACCTCTATGCCGAGGGTCTCGCACGCGTGAACTCCGACCGCATCCTCGTGCCGGTCAAGGCGCGCGCACGTCGCGTGACGGGGCTCAATGCCGCGGTCGGCGGGCTCGCGACCAACGTCGCGATCGACGGCGACTTCGCGATCTCGGGCGTCAACGTCCTCTCCGACAACCTCAAGATCCGCTCGGACAAGATCGATGCGACAGCGATGGTCGTCGCGAACATGGCGACCGGGCGCTACACCGGCGCGCTGAAGGGGCGGGTCAACAATTACCGTGTCGACGGCATCGGTATCGTCAATCTGACGACCGACGCCAAGCTGGTACCCGGGCCGAACGGCGGCTTCGGCATCACCGGCCGCGTCGTCGCGCAGACCTCGCAGATCTTCAATGAGGGCGCGCGCAGTTTCCTGGGCGGCAACGCGATCGTCCGATCGGACATCGGCTACAGCCCCGAAGGCATCGTCACCTTCCGCAATCTCCGCATGAACGCGCCACAGTTCCGTGTGACCAGCGGCGAAGGCCGGTTCGACCCGGCCACCGGCGCCGTGCTGGTGAACGCCGATGCGTATTCCACCGCCTACGGCCCATTGTCCGCCCGCGTCACGGGCAGCGCGACGGCTCCTGTCGTCGTCCTGCGCGCACCGCGTCCGGGCGTCGGCGTCGGCCTCGTCAATCTCAACGCCCGTATCGTCGGACGTGGCGGCGCCTATGCGGTCACCGCCAGCGGCGGCACCAATTACGGCCCATTCACCGCCGACGTGCTGGTCAAGCCGGGCGCGCAACTCGCAGTCGACGTGCGCCGCGTGGTGTTCGCCGGGATCGTCGGCAGCGGCCGCATCGTCCAGACCGCAGCCGGCCCGTTCGCGGGCGCGCTCCAGTTCGCCGGGCAAGGCCTTTCGGGCAATGTCCGCCTCGCCAACCAGGGCGGCTATCAGCGCGCCGACGTCGCGGCGCGTGCCAACGGCGCTAAGATCCCCGGCATGGTCGACTTCACCATCGGCCGCGCGATCGTCAGCGCGACCGCGGTCATGACGCCGACCCCGCAGATCGTCGCCGACGCGCAGATCGCCGACATGCGCTACGGTGCGATCGTCCTCTCGGCGGCCCGCGCGAAGGTCAATTACGTCGGCGGCAACGGCACCGCACAGGCGCTGCTGACCGGCTCGAACGGCGTCCCCTTCCGCCTCGCGGTCAACGCCAAGCTCAGCCCCAACAACTACCTCGTCGCCGCACAGGGCCAGGCCAACGGCATCGACTTCCGCACCGTCAACCCGGCGCGCATCCAGGCGGTGAAGGGCGAATACCGCCTGTCGCCGACCCGGATCGACTTCGGTGGCGCAGGCGGTGGCTCGGCGCGTCTGGCCGGCAGCTATGGCCGCGGCACGAACGCGCAGGTCCGGCTCGATAGCCTCGACCTGTCGACGCTCTCCGCTTTGGTCCCGAACCTCGGCATCGGCGGCAAGGCGACCGGCAGCCTCGACTTCTCGCAAGCGAACTCGGCCGCGCCGCCGACCGCCGACGCACGCGTGACCGTCACCAACTTCACCCGCTCGGGTCTCGCCGCTGTCTCCGACCCCGTCGACATCGTGTTCGCCGGGACGCTCGGCGGCGAGGGCGCGACCGGTCGTGCGCTGGTCCGTCGCGGAACGTCGGTGATCGGCCGCATGGTCGCCAACCTCCGGCCGTTGCCGGCGGGCAACGGGTCGTGGAGCACACGCCTGATGGCCGCGCCGCTGTCGGGTGGGATCCGCTATAACGGCCCATCGGCGGTGCTGTTCAGCTTTGCCGCGATCCCGAACCAGCAGCTGTCGGGGCCGATCGCGGTCGCCGCCGACTTCTCCGGGCGCCTGTCCGCACCTCAGTTGAACGGCGTCGTCCGGGCAGACAACCTGACCTACGACAACGAGACCTATGGCACGCGTCTGTCGCAGATGCGGATAGCCGGCAGGTTCTCGAACACCGACCTGCAACTGACGCAGCTCAACGCGAAGGCCGGCGACGGCACCGTGCAGGCGCAGGGTACGATCGGGTTCGCGGCGGACAGCGGCTTCCCGATCGACATCCGCGCGACGCTGAACAATGCGCAGCTCGCCAAGAGCGACGCGATCAGCGCCACCACGACGGGCACGGTCCACCTCACCAACGGGCGCGATGGCGGCCTGATCCAGGGCGATCTTCAGATCCCCGAGGCACGCTACCAGATCATCCGCCAAGGGCAGGCTGAGGTGCCCGAACTGACCGGTGTCCGCCGCAAGAGCGATATCCGGACGCCAGTCTCGACCGATCGCTCGGACGTACCGGCGATCGGCAAGTTCAAGCTCGACCTCCGCGTCCGTGCGCCGAACCAGCTGTTCGTCTCGGGCATGGGCCTCGAGTCCGAATGGGAGATGGACATGCACATCGGCGGCACGTCTGCCGCACCGATCGTGACCGGCGGCATGGATGTGGTCCGCGGCACCTATTCGTTCTCGGGCAAGCGGTTCGAGGTGAACAAGGGCCAGATCCGCTTCCGCGGCGGTGCGCTGACCGATCCGGACATCAACATCCAGGCGACCACGACCACCAGCGACATCACCGTCGTCATCAACGTCACCGGGACCGGCCAGAAGCCGCAGATCGCGTTTACTTCGACTCCGGTCCTGCCGCAGGACGAAGTGCTCAGCCGCCTGCTGTTCGGATCGAGCCCGGCCAATTTGTCGGCGACCGAGGCGATCCAGCTGGCGTCCGCGCTGAACTCGCTGCGCGGGTCGGGCGGCGGCGGTCTGAACCCGCTCGGCAAGCTGCGCTCGGCGACCGGGTTCGACCGGTTGCGCGTGCTCGGCGCCGATCAGGCGACCGGGCGTGGCACCAGCCTCGCTGCCGGCAAGTACATCACGAAGAACATCTATGTTGAGATCGTGACCGACGCGAAGGGCTTCACCTCGACACAACTCGAGATCGCGCTGACCAAGGCACTCAGCCTGTTGTCGGCAGCGGGATCGAGCGGCGGGCAGAGCGCGAGCGTGAAATATACGAAGGACTATTGAGTAAAGATCACAACAGGATAGGTTCGGTTATGAAACCTACGGCGTAACGCCGGGGCGTGAGGATGCAGCATGACCGAACATGTCGACGTGATCGTGGTGGGCGCCGGCATTTCCGGGATCGGCACCGGCTACCACCTGCAGACGCGCTGCCCCGACCGGAGCTACATGATCCTTGAGGGGCGGCAGTCGATGGGCGGGACGTGGGACCTGTTCCGCTATCCCGGCATCCGCTCCGATTCGGACATGCACACGCTGGGATTCGTCTTCCACCCCTGGACGGCAGCCAAGTCCATCGCCGACGGCCCCTCGATCCGCGCCTATGTCGAGGAAACGGCGCAAGCGTACGGCATCGACCAAAAGATCCGCTACGGCCACCATGTGAGGTCCGCCGCCTGGTCGACCGAGGACGCGCAGTGGACGGTCGAAGCCACCGGCCCCGATGGCCCGGTAAAGCTGACCTGCAACTTCCTCTCGATGTGCGCCGGCTATTACAATTACGCCAAGGCCTATTCCCCCGAGTTCGATGGCGCGGACAGCTTCGCCGGGCAGATCGTGCACCCGCAATTCTGGCCCGAGGACCTCGACTATAGCGGCAAGCGTGTTATCGTCATCGGCAGCGGCGCGACCGCAGTGACCTTAGTGCCGACGATGGCGAAGACCGCCGCACACGTGACGATGCTCCAGCGCTCGCCGACCTACATCGTCGCGCGGCCGGGCGAGGACGGCGTAGCGAACTGGTTGCGCGGGAAACTGCCGGCAAAGGCTGCCTACGGCATCACGCGGTGGAAGAACGTGCTGATGGGTATGTTCTTCTACCGGATGGCACGCAAGAAGCCCGCCGTGGTGAAGGAGCGGATGATCGGCATGGTCCGCGATCAGCTCGGCCCCGACTACGACGTCGCGACGCATTTCACCCCGCGCTACAATCCCTGGGACCAGCGCGTCTGCCTGGTCCCCGACGGCGATCTGTTCACCGCGATCAACGCTGGCACTGCCTCGATCGTCACCGACACGATCGCGCGAATCACGCCCGAGGGCATCCACCTCGATTCGGGCAAGGACCTGCCCGCCGACGTGATCGTCACCGCGACCGGCCTCGAACTGCAACTGATGAGCGGAGTGGCGTTCAGCCTCGACGGCAAGCCGATCGAACTCGCCGGGCGGCTCCAATACAAGGGCATGATGTTCGACGGCGTGCCGAATCTGTCCTCGACCTTCGGCTACACTAACGCGTCCTGGACGCTGAAGGCGGATTTGACGGCGATCTACATGTGCCGGCTGTTGAACACGATGAAGAAGCGCGGCCTGCGTCAGGCGATGCCGTTCAACGACGATCCGACGATGAAGAGCGAGTCGTTCCTCGATTTCACATCGGGGTACGTGCAGCGCGCCGCTGCGGCTTTACCGACGCAGGGAGAGCGCAAGCCTTGGAAGTTGAACCAGAATTACGCCCTGGACGTGCTCGCACTCAAGTTCGGCTCGATCGATGATGCGATGCGGTTCTCGAACCCGGTGCGGGTCCCGGCGCGGCGGGAGAACGTTACCGCCTGAGGGTACCGTTTTGAGTCCCAACTAGCAGTCGGGGCATCCAAGATCGGCGCGGGGTTCGCCTAAGCAGGTTCACGCTTCGCCGATGGCAAGACTATAAAGCAAAATCAGCGCGTAGCGGGCAGGCAGTTGCGCCGAAGTGCCTCGGTCCAGACAGCAGCCACTTTAAAATGTCGGCCCGAACACCGAGGCGCGCCCTTATTCGACGCCTCCGCAATGTTCGAGCCGACCGGCATTCACCAGGGGCGAATGCCTTCGCCGTAAACGAGCGCGATAATGAGCTTCAGCATGTTTTGCTCCCTAATTGGCACCGAGAAGGTGCCGGTCCCGAATATCGGTTAATGAAGCGTTAAACAATATCATTTGTAATTTGTTAACCATCTTCTTGGCGTCCGGGCGTGCTAAGTGCTTAAGGGTATATTTATGCGTCCGAGCTATTCGGGTTGGGATGAGCCATATTCCGCACGGTCAGGTCGAAGGCAGCCCGCATTTAGGCGGCATTCGGCTGTTGGACGCCGACCTGTCGATAAAGCGCACGCGGGATGCGATATGCCAGGCTTCACAAGGTTCTTGGCGGTTTCTCGTGCTCGCCGAGGTTGCGAATTTCGCGGTGTTGCGGCGTCATCTCGGACGATCAAGGGCGGACACTGTAATAGTCGATGTCGCGGCGCGGATCGCCGATACGCTGCCCGACGCCAGGGTCATGGTCGCGGGACGCGACACGGCGGAAATCGTCTTCGAGAGCGAGGCACGGCTAGCCTTGGACGTTGCGATCGCCGCGCTGGAAATCGCGTTCGAGGACCCGTTCGACATCGACGGTGAGTCGTATGTGATCCATATCCAGTTGGGGGCCGCCGCCGCCTCTGCGCATCGCGACGAGGTCCTGCTCATAGAAGAGGCCGAGCACGCGTTGCGCGAAGCCCGGGCCGAACGAATCACGATCGCGCGGGATGTCACCGGCAACCCTGCGGCAATGGATCGTGCCGAGCTATCGCTGGACCTGACGCGTGCGATCGAAAAGGAGGAACTGTTCCTCCAGTACCAGCCAAAGGTTCACCTCCGTCGCCAGGAGGTCACGAGCGTCGAGGCGCTGGTCCGCTGGAATCACCCGACACGCGGGCTGGTGCTGCCCAACGACTTCATTCCTCTGGCCGAGGAGTCGCGGGATATCGTCGCACTCACGTTGTGGACGATCCGCCGTTCGATTGCCGATCAGAAGGCACTGGCTGCCAGTGGTCACGACCTCCGGATTTTCATCAACATCGCGGGGGCATTGCTCGCCGACAAGCGCTTCGTTCGTCGCGCCTGCGAGTTGGTGCAAGCGAGCGGGGCGCAACTCGGGTTTGAGATCACGGAGACGTCGGTCATCCGTGACCCGGAAAGCGCGATCGCGAACCTCAAGATATTCGCGGATATCGGGATCGTCATCGCGATCGACGATTACGGAGCCGGCTTGTCGTCGCTGGCGTATTTGAAGCAGTTGCCGGCACGCGAACTGAAGATCGACAAGCTTTTCGTGACGCAGCTCACGAGTTCGAATCGCGACCCGCTGATCGTCCGCTCGACGATCGACCTCGCGCACGCGCTCGAGATGGAGGTGGTCGCAGAGGGTGTCGAGACCCAGGCGGCGATGGCATTGTTGTCGGTGATGGGCTGCGACATGATCCAGGGCTTCCTCATTAGCCGACCGATCAACCTCGATGCGCTGATCCACTTTCTCGATGACGGAAAGTATCAGGCTTTGGCCGCCGATATGCGCGCGCCGTTCAATCGGCTCGCGACCGTCTGGAAGCGCGCCTGATCGCAATGGCGCAGCGCTGGATCGTCGCGGCCGCCGCCGTAGCCCTGACGTTCATCGGCCCAGCCGTGTCCGCGCAACCGGCTATCGTCCAGGCAGAGGACGTTGCTGCCGACCGGTACGAGACGACGGTTGCGGATGCCAATGCGACGATGCTGGTCGATCCGGCCAAGGCGTTGCCCAAAGCGATCGTCGCCGAACGCCTTGGTGCACAAATCGCCGACGAGAAAGCTCGCGGCATCGCGATCGCCACCGCGCAATGGCTGCAAGGCGAGGCGTATCTCCGGATCAATACTCCCGAGAAGGCGGATGTACTTATCCGGGGGGCACTTGCGGCGGTGAAACGGTATCAGCCAAAGTCGAAGCTTCATGCCGACCTGCTCATATCGATGGGGTGGCTCGACAGCTATCAGGGCCATGTCGGCAATGCGCTGATCGACTATCAACTGGCCTTCGGTATCTATCGAAAGCTAGGCGATGCCCGGGGACAGTCGCGAGCGCTGGTCTTTATCGCGTTGCTCTACACGCAGGCTAAGGACCCCGAGACGTCCGATCGCTATTATCAGCAGGCGCTCGATATCTATCGGGGGGACGTCAATATCGCTGTCTCGGTTTACAACAACCGTGCCTTGGTGTTCGCCGAGGACAAACAATACAAGAAGGCCGCGGAGCAGTTCAAGAACGCGCTCGATCTGGCGAAGCAGCTCAACAGCAGGAACCTGCTCGAGCTGATCTATATGAACATCGCGCGCGTGCAGCTCGAACTTGGCAACCTGACGCTGGCGGACCGGGCTATCGCGAACGGGCGGGCGATGGCCGATCCCAGTGACCCGAGTCTGGCAGGGCGCCTGACGGCAACGGCAGCGCAGGCGGCGTTGCAACACGGCGACCTGCCACGCGCTAATCGATTGATCGAAAGCGCGTTGGTCGGGATCGATCCAAAAACCACGGGCATTTCGTACCGCGATTTTCATCAGACCGCGTACAATGTCTTCACGGCAACGGGCGACACCACTTCGGCGCTGGTCCATCTGCAAGCTCTCAAGCGCCTCGACGACGCGGGCACCAAGCTCGCCACCAACACGAAGACCGCGCTGATGGCGGCGCGGTTCGACTTCGCCAATCAGGAGTTACGGATCAGCCAGCTCAAGGCCAGCGAATTGCAGCGCAGTATCGCGTTCGAGCGTACGCAGGCGCGGACTCAGCGGAATATCTTCATCGCGACGGGCGCGGCGGTCGCTGTCGTTATCGCTTTGCTGGCGATCGGGCTGGTTACGATCCGTCGCAGCCGGGATCAGGTACGTGCTGCCAACGACGACCTTGCGACGACGAACAGCGCATTGGGTAAGGCGCTGGCCGCCAAGACCGAGTTCCTGGCCACGACCAGTCACGAGATCCGGACGCCGCTGAACGGTATTCTGGGCATGACTCAGGTGATGCTGGCGGACCCGACGCTTCCGGCGGACATGCGCGACCGGCTTGGCGTGGTGAATGGCGCCGGGATCACGATGCGGGCGCTCGTCAACGACATCCTGGACGTCGCCAAGATGGAAACCGGCAACCTGACGATCGAGGCGGCTCCGTTCGACGTCTGCGCAACGGTGACGGACGCGGCGCGGATGTGGGAAGAGCAGGCGCGCGCGAAAGGCCTTTCCTTCACCGTCGATGTCGGCGGTTGCCCTGCGATGATCATGGGCGACGCCGCACGGGTTCGACAGATCGTCTTCAATCTCCTGTCGAACGCGCTGAAGTTCACGAAGGCGGGCCATGTCGCGCTGAGCATCCAGGTCGGCGACGACGACCGACTGCGCGTCACCGTCACCGATTCCGGCATCGGTATTCCCGCCGACAAGATCGAGGAGATCTTCGAATCGTTCCGTCAGGCCGATGCCGGGACGACACGACAATTCGGTGGCACTGGCTTGGGACTGTCGATCTGTCGCAATCTGGCGCGGGCCATGGGCGGTGACGTGTCCGTCAGCAGCACCGTGGGGCAGGGGGCGACCTTCACGCTCGTCCTGCCGCTGGTCCGGGCCGACACGAAGGCGGTCGAGATCGTCGAAACGGAGACGCAACCGGGCACGCTGATCGTCGATCGCAATCCGATCACGCGCAGCATGTTCAAGACCTTGCTCGCGCCTTACGGCGGCCCGATCGCCTTCGCAGCGTCGGTCGACGAAGCGGTCACGCGTCTTGCCGATGGGGACGTCGCGCGCGTGCTGATCGACGATGCGACGGTGCGCGCGAGCGACGACGCGCTGGGCGGACTGTCGCGGATTGCCGAGGCGGCGTATATTTCGGGTGCCGAGACGACGTTGCTATGGCCTGTCGCCGCAGAGAAGGAGCGCGAGGAACTGCTGCGTACGGGGATCACGCGGGTCGTTGCGAAGCCGGTGAGCGGGGGTGCGCTGATTGCGATCATGTTCGATGGATCGGTATCTGCCAACGGCGTGAATCCGGACCTTGTATCGCATGCTGCATGAGGCGTAGAGGCGGCCATATGGCCACGATATATCCTCCTTTGATCTATGTTGAGTGGGGGTTGCGGTGAACGTTTTGTTCATCGAGGACGACCGGATGAACCGTCGTGTCGTCAAGGATATGCTCGACGTTGCTGGCGTATCGATGGTCGAGGCGGAGAGTGCGGAACGCGGTCTCGAAATCCTCGATGAACAGGAGTTCGCGATGATCCTCGTCGATCTGCGGATGCCCGGCATGGATGGTATCACCGCGATCGAACATATTCGTGCCCGGCAGGACGCCAAAGCCAAGGTGCCGATCATCGTCGTTACCGCGGATATCGCGCCCGATCTGCGGGAGCGCTGTCTAACGGCGGGTGCAGACGATGTTATTTTCAAGCCGGTCGCGATGGATTCGCTGTTCGACGCGATGGGTGTGATCCTGGCACGCGGGGCCGAAGGCGACGGTGTGATCGGCTAGGCGCCGCGTTGATCGTGGCGTCCTAGCGCTGCACCGAGCGATGCAGTCGCGCTGCCGCGTTTTGCTGGCTTGGGCTGCGAAGGGTCCGGCGACCAGCCGGTCAGGAATACGATCTGGAATGTCTCGTGGGTTCGGCCACGATCGTCCGACGCGCCAGCGAAGGCCGCGGCGGTCCGTCCCACCGTCGCCGACACGAGGGGGCGGCGCTGCGCGAGGATGTTACCCGCGGCCATTCCACGCAGATCACCGAACAGCCGGCCGAGATCGCGGTAGCCGACGTCGAGCGTCTCCACATCGGCCACGGGCAAGGCGAACCCCGCCCGCATCAGCAGATCGCCGGCGGATCGCACGTCGATCTGCGGGTGGAGACGCGCGGCTGGCCGTTCGCTTTCCGCGGACCTCAGTGCGCTGCGAAGTGCCGGCAAACTTCCCGCACCGACGAACGCGCCGAGAAACAGGCCGTCGGGGCGGAGCACGCGGCGGATCAACGCCAGCGCGCCGGGCAGGTCGTTGACCTGATCGAGTACGCCGGCACTTACCACGAGATCGAACGAGGCATCGGCGAAGGGAAGGCGATCCTCGTCTGCCTGCACGCCGCCTGGCTTGGCAGCAAACGCGAACCCCGCATCGCAGCGCGCCACTCGCGCACCCGGTGGCGCAACGAACGCGCCGTCGAAACAGCCGAGATCGAGGATGTCGGTAAAGTCTCGCGTCACCGCATCCAGCCGCTCGGCGATCCCGTCGAGCATCGTGGCCCGCAGGAAGTCGTGCTCGGCATAGCCCGGCGCGGCGCGGTCCCGGCGGACACGGCGCGCGGCGCGGTCGAAGATCTCGGGGGCGGAGTTTTCTGAAACGATATCGGACACGTCTTCGCTTGTGCCGTGGTCGCTCGCCTCCGACAAGGGCTGGCACTCATGGGGGGCTGGATGAAGATACTCGCCCCGTTCCGCTTCATCGCCGGGATCGCCTTGCCGCCGCGGTGCGCCGGTTGCGGCACCCCGGTTGCCGAGGATCACCGGTTCTGCTCGATCTGCTGGACCGGATTGCGGTTCCTGGGGCCGCCCTGGTGCGCCGGCTGCAACCTGCCCTTCGCATTCGACCGCGGCCACGATGCACGGTGTGCGGCATGCCTCGCGGATCTGCCGCGTCATGCCGGCGTCCGTGCTGCCGTCGCGTACGGTCCGATCGCGCGGACGCTGGTGCTGCGCCTGAAATATGGCGGTCGTATCGCCTTTGCGGAGACCATGGCCCGACAGATGCGGCGCTTGCTACCGGACGAGGTCGACTTGCTGGTGCCGGTCCCGCTGCACCGCTGGCGAATATGGTCGCGCGGCTTCAACCAGGCGGCGTTGATCGCCGACGCCATCGCGAAGCTGTCGGGGGTAGGGCACGATCGCACCGTCCTGACGCGGCCCCGGCGGACAACCCTGTTGCGCGGGCTCGGCGGACGACAGCGAGAAAAGGCGGTGTCGGGCGCGTTCGCGGTCTCCGCGCGCGATCGCGTGCGGGGCAAAGCGATCGTGCTGGTCGACGACGTCTACACCAGTGGCGCTACCGCCGAGGCATGTACGCGAGCGTTGCTCAAGGCGGGCGCGCGATCGGTCGTGATCCTGTGCTGGGCGCGGGTCTTGCCGGCGTCGGACGATTGACAACGGCAAACCGAGACCACATTTCCGCTGCATGGCTAAAGTCGAAATCTACACCAAGGCGTTCTGTCCGTATTGCACGCGCGCGCTGAAGCTCCTCGCATCGAAGGGGGTCGAGCCCGAGCAGTTCGACGTCACGATGGGGGGCCCGAAAAAGGCCGAGATGGTCGAGCGGTCGGGCGGTCGCATGACCATGCCGCAGGTCTTCATCGACGGTAAGCATATCGGCGGATCGGACGATCTGGCCGCGCTCGATGCGAAGGGCGGCCTCGACGCACTTCTCGCCTGATGGCGAAGATCGGCGTCCTCCAGATGACGAGCGGGATCGATCCCGCCGTCAACGCCGCGACGCTGGTCGAAGCGATCCGTGACGCGGGAAAGGCCGGCGCGGCGGTCCTGTTTACGCCTGAAATGTCCGGGCTGATCGATCGCGATCGGTCTCGTGGCGCGTCTTCCATTGTCGCCGAGGATACGGATCCGGTGCTCGCTGCCGTGCGTGCTGCGGCCGCCGATGCCGGTGTCTGGGTTCATCTGGGATCGCTTGCCGTGCGGCGGCCCGACGGCAAGTTCGCCAATCGCGGGTTCGTCATCGACGCGGCCGGGACGATCCGGGTGCGCTACGATAAGATCCACCTGTTCGACGTCGACCTCCCGACCGGCGAGAGCTGGCGTGAGTCCGCCGCCTACGCCGGTGGCGACGCGGCGATCGTCGTCGATACGCCGGCAGGACGCCTTGGCCCGTCGATCTGCTACGATGTGCGGTTCGCGGATCTCTATCGTGCGCTCAGCGATGCAGGCGCGACGATCCTCTCGGTTCCGGCTGCCTTCACGCGCCCGACCGGCGCCGCGCACTGGCATATCCTGCTGCGCGCGCGGGCGATCGAGGCGGGTGCATACGTCGTCGCAGCCGCGCAGACGGGTATTCACGCGGACGGACGCGAGACCTATGGTCACTCGCTGGTCGTCGATCCATGGGGTGACGTGATCCTCGACATGGGCGGGACGGCAGGGCTTGCCTTCGCCGAGATCGATCCCGCTCGCGTAGAGCAGGTCCGGTCGCGCATTCCGGTGATCGCCCATCGTCGCGCGATTCCCGCCGTTACCAGCCTGTCGTGATCGTCTTCGACCTCAGATGCGGCGGCGGGCACGTGTTCGAGGCATGGTTCGGATCTAGCGACGCGTATGAAAGCCAGCGCAAGGCGGGGCAGGTGCAATGCCCGGTCTGCAATGATGGCAACGTGACCAAGGCGGTCATGGCGCCTGCAATCGCGTCGAAGAGCAACTCCAAGCCCTCTCCGCCGAGTCCGGAGGCGCTAAAGGCCGCGATGAAGGTGCTTGCCGCGCGACAGGCCAAAGCGCTCGAATCGTCGGAATGGGTCGGCACCGCCTTCGCCGATCGCGCCCGCGCGATGCATCTCGGCGAGGAGAAGCAGGCGACGATCCACGGTCAGGCCAGTCTCGCCGAAGCGAAGGCACTGGTCGAAGAGGGCGTGCCGGTCGCCCCGCTGCCGCTACCCGTCGTGCCGCCCGAAAAGACCAACTGAGCCGCGTTCAGGCCCAAGTTCAGGCAACGTGTGGCGGAAGAGGTGGGATTCGAACCCACGGATGAGTTACCCCATCGCTGGTTTTCAAGACCAGTTCCTTAAACCACTCGGACACTCTTCCACGCCGCTACCCGGCGAACCGGGAGGATGGCGTCTAAGCGGAGAGCGTCGCGATCGCAACCACCGCGATGTGCCGATCTGGTATGTGTGGACGCGTGCGCGCGTGCGATTGCGCAGGAGGCGGAGCGTCGGCTAGGCCCGATCCATGGACCTCGACGCGATCTCGCAGCATTTCTTCGGCACGACCGACATCGATACGCTCAGCCCCGAGGCGCTGGAGGCAGGACGCGAGCGCGTGTCGATCGCGTTCGGGACCGAGCGGGAGGCGGGGCGACGGTTTGCGCTCTGGGCGGTCCTGCGTGCGACCGGCGCGGCGCCCGCGCCGCACGTCGCGTTCAAGGATGCGCGGGAGATTCGCGCCGCCGAAGCCTATGCCGCGGCGATCGGTTTCGCCGAACGATCCGACGACTGAAGCGATGATCAGGCGGCGCGGCGATCCAGCAGCGCGCGGTCGATCCTGCGGATGAGGTCGGCGATCTGCGGCCGATCATAGCTCGCAGTCAGATCGTGATGGCTCGGCGACGCGCACATCCGCTTGCCGACCAGCGCGAAGATATCCTGTTTATGTGCCATCGATCTGCTTCCCTTCCGATTCCGCCGTTATGCCGGGCAAGCGTTAACCAAAGGTTCGGGACGGATTCGGATGCGGTTAACCATTGTCGGCGGCGATTCACGCAACGCTCGCGGCGGTCCGGCGTTCTAGTCGCACAGCGGCCGTATCGCACGGTCCGCAGCGCGCGGGGATCGATCCACTGACCAGACTATCGCCGGCACAATCGCCCGTTCATCCAAAGGGTTGGACCGTCCTGGAAAGCGTTCGCGCGCTTGCGGCGGACTGGGATCGCAGCAATGGCGAGGAGTCGTTTCCGGCCGACCGCGTCGCCGCGCTGCACGAAGCGGGGGCGCTAGCCGAATTCATCGACGTCTCGACACCGGCGCGGACCGATGCGCTGGTCGACGTGCTGCGGGCGATCGGTGGCGCGGACCTGAGCCTTGGCCGCGTATTCGAGGGGCATGTGAATGCGGCCCAACTCTTGTCGGCGTACGGCGATGATGCGCAGCGGGCAGCCTTGGCGGACGATCTCGCAGCCGGTCGCGTGTTCGGCGTCTGGAATACCGAGCCCACGCCCGGCCTGTCGATCCGGCAGTCCGCGCCCGGCGGCTGGGTGCTCGACGGCCGCAAGAGTTTTGCGACAGGGGCGGGGCATCTCGACCGCATCCTGGTGACCGCGCGCGACGCGACCGGCGGCAAGCAACTCGTACTCGTGCCGATCGCTGGCGAAACCGCACGCGCCGACAATAGCGGGTGGCAGGTCCGCGGGATGCGCGGGACGTGCAGCGGGCTCTTCGATTTCTCCGGCATGCCGATTGGTCCCGAGGGAATGATCGGTGCGCCCGACGTGTACGAGACCGAACCGCGGTTCAGTGCCGGCGCGTGGCGGTTCACCGCGGTGCAGCTCGGCGCGATCGAGGCGCTGGTTCGGCATCTGCGCGATCATCTTGTCGCGACCGGCAAGGGCGACGACGCGATCCAGCGCGCACGGTTCGCGACGTGTCTGACCGAAACGCGCAGCGCAGGGCTCTGGGTTCGGCGCGCTGCACACCTTGCGGAGACGCAGGCGGCGGAGGCGATCCCTTTCGTGCTGATGACGCGGGGTATCGTCGAGGAGGCGGGCTTGAAGACGATGGAGGCGGCGGCGCGCTCGGTCGGCACCGCGTCGTTCTTCGCGGCCAGCCGGATCGACCGGATCACGCGCGATCTGGGGCTCTACCTGCGCCAGCCGGTCCCGGACTTGGCGCGCGACCGGGCGGCGGCGGCGTGGCTTGAGGATGATTGCTGGGGCGACGATCGGTGGTGGTAGCGCCGGGCGGCAAGGCCTGGAGCAATCTTACGCGGCGGGCACGGCGGATGTCGGCTAGGACGGCGGCGGGGCAGGGGCCGTGGCTAGTGCTGGCGCCGCATCCCGATGACGAGACGCTCGGCTGCGGCGCGTTCATCGCCGCGGTAACGGCGGCTGGCGGACGTGTTCATACCGCGTTCCTTACCGATGGCGCGGGATCGCATCCGGATGCGCCGGGCTGGAGTGGAAAACGGATCGCGGGGCTACGGCGCGGTGAGGCTCAAGCGGCGTTGAAGGCGCTGGGCGGTGAGCAAGACGCGCTCTATCTCGATTGGCCCGACGCGTCGCCGGCTTCTAAGGGCGATCCGCTGTTCGTGCGCAGCGTCGATCGACTGGCGGCGTGGTGCAAAGCCCGCGGCGTTAGTCAGATCGCTGTGACATGGTCCGGCGAACCGCATTGCGACCACGAGGCCGCAGCCGCACTGGCCGCGGCGGTGGCGAGGCGCGCGCGTTGCCGTCTCTGGCAGTATCTCGTCTGGGGCTGGACCGTTCCCGATCTGACCGAGCGCCTGCGCGGTGCCCGCGTGCTGTCGATCGCCACCGCATCCGGTCGCCCCAGACAGCGTCGCGCGATGGCGTGCCACCGGAGCCAGCGCGGCGGGCGGATCGTCGGCGCGCGCGAGAACTTCCGGCTGCCCAACGCGATGATGCGGCTGATGGACCTGCCGAACACCTTGTTGCTGGAGACCTGCGATGCGCCGTGAACACTCGATCGAGCCCGAATATTTCGAGGCGCTCTACAAGGACAAGGGCGACCCGTGGGAGTTCGAGACCAGCTCGTACGAGGCGGCGAAGTATGACGAGACCTTGGCCGCGTTGCCGAAGGAGCGGTTCGAGAGCGCGTTGGAGGTCGGCTGCGCGAACGGCGTCCTGACGGCGCGGCTCGGTGCACGCTGCGACGCGTTGCTCGCGCTCGACGTGTCGGAAACCGCGGTCGCGGCTGCACGGGCGCGGTGTGCAGACCAACCGCATATCCGCATCGAACAGCGCCGACTTCCCGAAGGCGCTCCCCCGGGGACGTTCGACCTGATCCTGCTGTCGGAGGTGGTCTATTACTGGGACAGCGCGGACATTGTCCGGCTGGCCGCGTACGTCCGCTCGGCGGCGGCGTCAGGCGGGTATGTGATGCTGGTCCACTGGATCGGCGAGACCGACTATCCCAAAAGCGGGGACGATGCCGTTGCCGAACTGCACGCTGCGCTCGGTGACGGCGTCACGGTCGTTCGCAGCGATCGGCACGAAGCATATCGGCTCGACCTCTGGCGGCTGGAAGACGCGCGTTAGGCGGATGAGCGTCTGCGCCTCGCGGATAGCGGCGGGCAACGTCGCGAAGCTGAGCTGATCGCTCGGGTTCGCGGAGGCGGGATCGAGCGCCGCCGTCACCGCATAGGTCTCGTGCAGCGGCGCATCGACCGGCTGGTCGATCCACCGCGCGACTGCGTCCGCCATGCCACCGGGCGCACGACCTGAAATTCGGCAGGACGTGAAGACGCGGACGTCGAGCGGGTGCCGAACCTGCCCGCCATGCGCCCGGATCCGATCGAACAGCGCGCGGTCTTCGGCAACGGGTGGGGTAGGGGCGCCACCGATCCGGCGGTACATGGCGTGCGTCACCGCGATGCTGGCGCCACCCTCATAGAAATGGCGTGGCCAGGGATCATGGGCTTCGGTCTCGGCGCGCGCGCGCAGATAATCGAGCGCGGTATAATAGCGCCCGAGCTGATCGAGCCGCCGCCGTGCCGCCACGCCGAGGCTTGCACGGTCGGATCGTAGCGTCAGCGCACGACCGGCCACCGCGTCGTTGCCCGCATCGATATGTGCAACGATACGGACGATCCAGTCCGCGGCCACGTTCGTATCCGCATCGGTCGACAGCAGCAGATCGGTATGATGCGTGAGCAGCGCGGCACCAGCGTCGAGCGCAAGGCGGCGTGCCCAGCCGGCGTGCCGCGCACCCGGCAAAAGTGAAACGGCCGACCATGCGAGGGTCGCATGCGCCGGCCGCCAGTTCGTCAGGATATCGATCGTGCCATCGGTGCAGTCGTTCGCCATTGCGACGATGACGACCTTGCCGCCGTAGCGCCCCGCCGCACGATCCAGCGCGTCGAGGCAGCCAAGCAGATACTGGTCTTCGTTCTTGACCGGAATGGCGATCGCCACCGCACGCTGAGCGTACGGTGGCGACGGCCCGGGTTTGAACGAAGCGATCAAGCCGCCTCGGGGTTTTCGAACGCTGGCGCGTCGAGGTCGACGTTCAGTTCGCGGTCCCAGATGCGGAGCTTGGCGAGCGTCTTGAGGAACGCATCGACATCGCCCTTGCCGCCGAGCGCGATCACGCCGTCGTCGATGTCCTCGTCCTCGATGCCGGCCTTTTCCAGGAACGGTTTCGCCTCGGCGTTGAAGCCGATGAACTTGGCATGCCCGAACGCATCGCTGACGAAGTCCTTGGCGGTCTTGTCCTTGCCGAGCTTCTTCGCCCCGTCCGCCGACACGACGATCGCAACGGCGTCGTAGAGCACCGAAGGCGCGCCATCGATCTTCTGCTTGCCTTCCGCGAGCGTCCCGTCGTCGAGCGTCGCACCGGCAACCTTCGGTGCGATGATCTCGTACGTGGCCTTCGCCGCGACAATCCCGTCGACCAGCGCCTGGACGATCGCTGCGGGTGCACCGTCGGTTACGAGGATGCCGAGCTTACGACCCTCGAAGCTACCGCTGGTGTTCTTCAGGATGCTGAGCGCATCCGACACCGGCAGGTCGGTGCGCGGCTCGACCGCCGCCTTTGCCTTTGGCGGCATCGCCTTGAGGCCGAGACCGGTCGCGACCGTCTTAGCGAGCTTCTCGTCGATGTTGAGCAGATGCCCGACCATCAGCTTGCGGATATCGACACGCTCGACCTTCGACAGCTCGAACGTCAGCGCATCGCCGATGTGCTTCTTCTCGATCTCTGTCTGGCTGATGAAGAACTGCCGCGCCTGGCTGTAGTGATCGGCGAACGTCGCCGAACGCAGCTGCGCCTTGCGCCCCGTCTCCTGCGACGGGAAATGCTTGTATCCCTTCGAAGGGCTTTCGCGCGGGCCGTCCCAGCTGTTGGGCTCATAGTTCACGCGACCCTTGGGGTTGCGCATCGCCATGTGACCGTCCTGCTGGTAGTTCTTCACCGGGATCTTCGGCGCATTGATCGGGATATGCGTGAAGTTCGGGCTACCGAGCCGCTTCAGCTGCGTATCGAGATAGGAGAAGTTACGCCCCTGCAGCAGCGGATCGTTGGTGAAACCGATCCCCGGGACAACGTTCTGCGTGCAGAACGCGACCTGCTCGGTCTCGGCGAAGAAATTGTCCACCAGACGATCGAGCTTGAAGCTGCCGATGATGCGGACCGGGATCTGCTCTTCGGGAATGATCTTGGTCGAATCGAGCACGTCGAACTCGAAATTGTCGGCGAACTCGTCGTCGAACAGCTGCACACCCAGATCCCACTCGGGGAAATTGCCCTGGCTGATCGAGTCCCACAGGTCGCGGCGATGGAAGTCGGGATCGGCGCCGTTGATCTTGACCGCCTCGTTCCAGGCGACCGACTGCAGGCCCAGCTTCGGCTTGAAGTGGAACTTGACGTAAGTGCCCTTGCCCTCGGCGTTGATCAGCCGGAACGTATGCACGCCGAAGCCTTCGACGAAGCGGAAACCGCGCGGGATCGTGCGATCGGACATGATCCACATGACCATGTGCATCGATTCCGGCGTCAGGCTGATGAAGTCCCAGAAATTGTCATGCGCGGTCTGTGCCTGCGGGAAGCCGCGATCGGGCTCCTGCTTGGCGGCATGGATCAGGTCGGGGAACTTGATCGCATCCTGGATGAAGAACACCGGGATGTTGTTCCCGACAATGTCCCAATTGCCTTCCTTGGTGTAGAACTTTGCCGAGAAGCCGCGCACGTCGCGGGCGAGATCGGCCGAGCCCTTGTTGCCCGCGACCGTGGAGAAGCGGACGAACATCGGCGTCTGCTCACCGACTTCGGTCAGCACGCCCGCGCTGGTGAACTCTTCGAGACTTTCGTTCAGCGTGAACGTGCCGTGCGCGCCATAGCCGCGCGCGTGGACGACGCGCTCGGGGATACGCTCGTGATCGAAGTGGAAGATCTTCTCGCGGAAATGGAAATCCTCGAGCAGCGTCGGTCCGCGATCGCCGACCTTCAGCGAGTTCTGGTCGTCGGCGACCGGGATACCCTGCTGCGTCGTCAGCACGTCGCCGTCGCCGCTGGCGATCTGGTGCAGTTCGCCCCCTTCGCCGACCTGCGTCTCGAACGTCGCGCCCTGCGGGGGCGTGCCGGTATCCTTGGCGATGGTCTTGGTCATGTGCCGTCCTCGTAGCTTCTCAGGACCCACAGCGCGCGGGGCGGGCTAAGAGTTGCACCGAAAACCGCCACTTAACGCAGATCAGCAAGATTACGGGGGGAGGGATAGAAGGCGGGCCGGAGCGCGTTGGGGGCGGGATATTCTCAACCGAAAGACTAGCCATGCATATCGACCTGACAGGCCAGGCCGCGATCGTCACCGGTGCCAGTTCGGGGCTGGGACGCGCTACCGCGATCGCCTTTGCCGCTGCCGGTGCGCGCGTCGCGGTCAACTACAACAGCAGCGAGGATAAGGCGCGCGAGGTCGTCGAGCGGATCGAGCAGGCCGGTGGCGAGGCGTTCGCCTTTCAGGCCGATACCTCCGACGAAGCCGCGGTCATCCGCCTGTTCGACGAGACGGTCGCGCGGTTCGGCGGGGTCGACGTGGTGTTCGCCAATGCCGGCATGCAGAAGGACGCCGCCTATGCCGACCTGACGCTGGAGGACTGGAAGCGCGTCATCGACGTCAACCTGACCGGCCAGTTCCTCGTCTCGCGCGAAGCCGTGCGGCGGTTCCGCAAACAGGGCGACCGCGGCGTCAGCCGGGCGATCGGGAAGATCCTCTTCATGAGTTCGGTGCACGAGGTCATCCCCTGGGCAGGCCACGCCAATTACGCGGCGTCGAAGGGCGGCAGCGGGATGCTGATGCGGACGCTCGCACAGGAGGTCGCCGGCGACCGTATCCGCGTGAACGGCATCGCCCCCGGCGCGATCGCCACTGCGATCAACGCGGATGCGACGGCGAATCAGGGCAAGCTGCTCGAACTGATCCCCTACGGCCGCGTCGGTGATCCCGACGACGTCGCCCGCGCGGCGCTGTTCCTGGCGTCGGATGCGGCAGATTACATCGTCGGGTCCACCCTGACGATCGACGGCGGCATGTCGCTCTATCCCGGCTTTCGCGACAATGGTTGAGCCGGCCACGACGCCGATCGCCGATCACGGTGCGATCGGCAATCTGGAGACGATCGCGCTCGTCGATACGACCGGCTGCATCGATTATCTGTGCTGGCCGTGCCTCGACAGCGCGACGGTATTCGCGCGCCTGCTCGATGCGGACAAAGGCGGGCATTTCGCGATCGAACCCGATCTGCCGGACGCGCGCGTCGTGCAGATGTACCTGCCCGAGACCAACATCCTGATGACCCGCTGGATGGGTACGCAGGCGAGCATCGACCTCGTCGACCTGATGCCGGTGGGGAACGCGGACGAGGACGTGCCGTCGCGGCTGGTCCGCCGGATCACGTGCACGCGCGGCGAGGCGACGATCCGCATCCGCTGTGCGCCACGGTTCGATTACGGGACCGAAGGGCGAACCGCATCGGTCACGGGTCGTGAGGCGGAGGTATCGCGCGGCAGGTTCGACCACGAATGCGGGCTCGCGCTGGCGTTGCATGCCAAGGCGTCGCTGGTCGCCGATGGCTGCGACCTGACCGCGGAGATCGTGCTGGCAGAGGGCGACACCGTTTCGCTGGTGCTCAGCAACCCGGACGACGTGTCGCTCGATGCCAAGGCACTCGACGCGGTCGTCGAGAAGGACATCGCCTATTGGCGCAAGTGGAGCCGCCAGTCGCTGTACCGCGGACGCTGGCGCGAGACCGTCGAGCGCTCCGCGATGCTGCTCAAGCTCCTGACCTCGCGCAAGCATGGCTCGATCGCGGCGGCGGCTACGTTCGGCCTGCCCGAAGCGCCCGGCGGCGTGCGCAACTGGGATTACCGCGCGACCTGGATCCGCGATTCGTCGTTCACCGTCTACGCGCTGCTGCGACTCGGCTTTCAAGACGAGGCGGTCGGCTTCATGCACTGGGCGATGGACCGCGCGCAGTCCTGTTCGAAGGGGCATCTCGGCGTGATGTACGCCCTGGACGGCGGTGATGTCGCGTCCGAGCGCAAGCTCGATCTCGCCGGGTTCGAAGGCGCATCGCCGATCGTCGTCGGCAACGACGCCAATGGCCAGACCCAACACGACATCTACGGCGCGCTGCTCGACGCGACCTATCTCGGCAGCAAATACGGCGAGCCGCTCGCGCACGATTCCTGGCAGGCGATCATCCGGGTCGTCGACCATGTCTGCGATACGTGGCGCGATCCGGACTCGGGCATCTGGGAAGTGCGCGGGCCGGACAAGGAATACCTCCATTCGCGCCTGATGAACTGGGTCGCGGTCGATCGTGCCGTCCGCCTGGCGCAGAAACGCTCGCTTCCCGCGCCGCTGGTCCGCTGGTCGGAAACGCGAACCGAAATCAGCGACGATATCTGGGCGAATTTCTGGAATGACGATCTCGGCCGCTTCGTTCGCGCGAAAGGGGATACGCCTGAGGATAAGGCGGTCGACGGCGCGTTGCTGATGATGCCGCTGGTCCGCTTCATCGGCCCGACCGATCCCAAATGGCTCGCCACGCTGAAGGCGATCGGCGACGACCTGTCCGACGACGGGCAGGTCTATCGCTACAAGATCGACGACGGCCTGCCGGGGCAGGAGGGGACGTTCGTCGCCTGTTCGTTCTGGTACGTCGAATGTCTGGCAAGGGCAGGTCGGCTCGACGAGGCACGGTTCAACTTCGAGAAACTGCTCGCGCATGGCAATCATCTCGGCCTGTTCGCGGAAGAGATCGCGCAGGACGGGACGTTCCTCGGCAACTTCCCGCAAGCGTTCAGCCACCTCGCGCTGATCAGCGCCGCCTTCTACCTCGACCGCGCACTGAACGATGGCGGGCCGAGGGCATGGGCCTGAGGAAACTCCAGGCGTCTGAACGGGTTACGATATCCGACACTTTGAGGAATACGCCATGAATCTCGATATCGCAGGCAAGATCGCACTCGTCACCGGCGCCGACAGCGGCATGGGCAAGGAGACCGCCCGGATGCTGTTGCAGGAGGGCGTCCGCGTCGCGATCACCGACCAGCCCGGCGGCGATCTGGCCAAGAGCGTCGAGGATCTGAAGGTGCTCGGCGAAGTGATCGCGGTCGAGGCGGACGTAACCAGGCTCGACGACGTCAAGACGCTGTTCGCCAAGGTCCGCGAGCAGCTCGGCGATCCGGATATCCTCGTCAACTGCGCAGGCGTGACCGGCGCGACCGGCGATTTTCTGGAGGTCGACGACGAGGGGTGGCACTCGACGCTGAACATCAACCTGATGGGCGCGGTGCGTGTCTGCCGCGAGGCGATCCCGGCGATGCGCGCCGCCAAATGGGGCCGCATCGTGCTGATGAGCTCGGAGGATGCGGTGCAGCCCTATGTCGACGAGCTCGCCTATTGCGCGTCGAAGGCAGGGATCTCGAGCCTGTCGAAGGGGCTGTCGAAGGCGTATGGCTGCGACAACGTGCTGGTGAACACCGTGTCGCCCGCGTTCATCGCGACGCCGATGACCGACAAGATGATGCAGAAGCGCGCCGACGAGAAGGGCATGAGCTTCGACGAGGCGATCGAGACATTCTTGGAGGAAGAACGCCCTGGGATGACGCTGAAGCGCCGCGGCAAGGCGGACGAGGTGGCGTCGGCGATCCTGTTCCTGTGCTCCGAGCGCGCGAGCTTCATCAACGGCGCGGATATCCGCGTGGACTCCGGCTCGGTGATGACGGTGGCTGGGTGACGCGGACGGTCTCGGAGCAGAACAGAAGAATCCTCCCCCGCCAGGGGGGGGTGGCAGGCGCAGCCTGACGGAGGGGGAGGCAGGCGAAACCCCTGTTCTGTGTCCTCCCCCTCCGTCGCTCCGCGCCACCTCCCCCTGGCGGGGGAGGATTGCAGAGTCGCTCTATCCCTCGAACAAATCCTTAAACTGCCGCGGTTGCGACCGCAGATACTGCTTCGGCGCCTTCACCTTGCCGCCAAGGTGCGCCGCCGCATGCCAGGGCCAGCGCGGATCATACAGGATCGTCCGGGCCAGCGCGATCATGTCCGCATCGCCGGTGCTGATAATCGCCTCGGCCTGCTCGTAATCGGTGATCAGCCCGACCGCGACGACCGGGATCGACACCGCCTGCTTCACCGCCCGCGCCAGTGGCACCTGATAGCTCGGCCCGACCGGAATCTGCTGCGCCGGCGAATTCCCGCCGCTCGATACGTGGATCGCGCTGCACCCACGCGCTTCGAGCGCCTTGGCAAACGCCACGGTCTGCTCCGAATCCCAGCCGCCCTCGACCCAGTCCGTGCCCGACACGCGCATCGTCACCGCCCGATCGGCCGGAAACGCAGCGCGGACCGCATCGAACACTTCGAGCGGGAAGCGCATCCGGTTCTCGAGGCTGCCGCCATAGTCATCCTCACGCCGGTTCGACAGCGGCGACAGGAACTCGTGCAGCAGATACCCATGCGCACCGTGCAACTGGATCACGTCGATCCCGAGCCGTGCCGCGCGCACCGTCGCCGCCACGAACGCATCGCGCACCTTCGCCAGCCCCTCACGGTCGAGCGCGACCGGGTCGTTCTCCTCGGGCAGGAACGACACGGCAGATGGCGCCTCGGTCTGCCACCCGTTCGGCGCGCCCGGCGCGATCTGGAGCCCGCCCTTCCACGGCACCTCGCACGACGCTTTCCGCCCGGCATGTGCAAGCTGGATCGCGATCGGCATGTCGGACCAGTGCCGCACGCTCTCGATCACGCCCGCCATCGCCGCCTCGGTCGCATCGTCGTACAGTCCGACGTCGCCGTAGGTGATCCGCCCTTCCGGCAGCACCGCACTCGCCTCGATCGTCAACAATGCCGCGCCGGACAGTGCCAGCTGTCCCAGATGGATCTGGTGCCAGTCGTTCATGCAGCCGTTGACCGCCGAATACTGGCACATCGGCGCGATCACGATGCGGTTCGCGAGCGTCAGATTGCCGACCGTAAGCGGCTCGAACAGTTTCGGGCCGCTCATGCGAGGATCGATCGGATGGTGTAAGGCATGTGCATGTCCTTGATACGTAGAAGAGTGCGGCGAAAACTCGCTGCTGCTGGCGGAACATAGGAACGGGCGGGCGGGTTTCATGGCAAGGAATGCTGCACCGCGATAAAGCCGCGCCCGCAGCGACGATTACGACACGAAAAGGGTCCTCGCATTGCATCTACTGCCCGACACGCTCGACGCCGGCTCGGCCTACCCCCTCGGCGCGTCGTTCGACGGCCTCGGCGTCAACTTCGCGGTCTATTCCGCCAATGCCGAGAAGATCGAACTCTGCGTCTATGACGAGACCGGCCGCCGCGAGCTGAAGCGCTATCCGCTGCCCGAATGGACCGATGAAGTCTGGCACGGCTACCTCCCCGACGCGCAGCCCGGCCTCGTCTACGGCTTCCGCGCGCATGGCCGGTACGCGCCCGAGGAAGGGCACCGCTTCAACCCGAACAAGCTGCTGCTCGATCCGTACGCCAAGCAAATGATCGGCGAACTCCGCTGGACCGACGCGATGTACGGCTATCAGGTGAAGTCGCCGCGCGCGGATCTGAGCTTCGACAAGCGCGACAGCGCGCTGACGATGCCCAAGGGCGTCGTGACCGACAGCCATTTCGACTGGTCGCGCGACGTGCGTCCGAACACGCCCTGGTCCGAAACCGTGATCTACGAGGCGCATACCAAGGGCCTGACCAAGCTGTTCGAGGAGGTCCAGCCCTCCGAGCGCGGCACCTTCGCGGCGCTCGGCAATCCCAAGGTCATCGATCATCTCAAGCGCCTAGGCGTCACCGCGATCGAGCTGCTGCCGATCCACACCTACATCCAGGACCGCTTTCTCCAGGAAAAGGGCCTGCGCAACTACTGGGGCTACAACACCCTCAACTTCTTCACGCCCGAGCGTTCGTTCTTCGCGACCGACAGCCACGACGAACTCCGCCGCTCGATCCGCCGCCTCCACGCGGCCGGGATCGAGGTCATCCTCGACGTCGTCTACAACCACACGTGCGAAGGCTCCGAACAGGGCCCGACGCTCTCCTGGCGCGGTCTCGACAACGCCAGCTACTACCGCCTCGTCAAGGACGACCCGCGCTACTCGATCAACGACACCGGCACCGGCAACACGCTGAACCTCACCAAGGCGCGCGTGATCCAGATGGTCGCGGACTCGCTGCGCTACTGGGCGACCAGCTTCGGGATCGACGGCTTCCGCTTCGATCTCGGGCTGACGCTCGGCCGTACGGACACCGGCTTCGATCCGGGCGCAGGGTTCTTCGACGTGCTTCGCCAGGATCCCGTGCTCGGCAAGCTGAAGCTCATCACCGAACCCTGGGACATCGGCCCCGGCGGCTATCAGCTCGGCAACTTCCCCCCCGGTTTCGCCGAGTGGAACGACAAGTATCGCGACACCGTGAGGAAGTTCTGGCGCGGCGACCATGCGCAGCGCGCCGATCTCGCCGCCCGCCTGACCGGGTCGGCCGACCTGTTCGACCGCCGCGCCCGCCGTCCCTGGGCGAGCGTCAACCTGCTCGGCGCGCACGACGGCTACACGCTCGCCGACACCGTCGCCTACGAGGAGCGCCACAATGAGGCGAACGGCGAGGACAATAACGACGGCCATTCGAACAACTGCTCGCGAAACTGGGGCGTTGAGGGCCCGACCGAAGACCCCGCGATCCTTGAGACCCGGTCGCGCGTGATGCGCTCGATGCTGACCACGCTGTTCGCCTCGCTCGGTACGCCGATGCTGGTCGCGGGCGATGAGTTCGGTCGCACGCAGAACGGCAACAACAACGCATACTGCCAAGACAACGAGATCAGCTGGCTCGATTGGAACAAGGCCAAGTCCCCCGAGGGCGACGCACTGATCGACTTCACCGCGCGCCTGATCGCCCTCCGCCGCGACTACCCGATGCTCCGCGCCGGCAACTTCCTCTACGGCGAGGACACGCCCGCGGAAGGCCTCAAGGACATCGAATGGTGGGACGAGCGTGGCCTCCAGTTGACCTCTGAGGACTGGGAGAACACCAACGGCCGCGCGCTGGTGATGCGCCGCGCCTGCGAACTCGAATCCGGTGAAGTCCAGGTGGTCTCACTCCTCCTCAATGCGTCGGAAGGCCCGCTGACCTTCCACATGCCGCCGCCCGAAGAGGTCGAGCGCACCGTCCTGATCGACAGCAGCAAGCCCGACCAGCCAGCGACACCGATCAAGGACAGCTACGAGCTGCCCCCGCAGGGCGCGGCGTTGCTTGCCTGGACGATTGCGGCAGCATGACCTGGGGGCCGACGCTTTCCGAAGACGGGACGACCTTCCGCTTATGGGCGCCCGATCGTGACGCGGTAACGCTGGAGCTCGCCGACCATCAGCCGGTCGCCATGACCCAGGATCCGGAAGGCTGGTTCAGCGCGAAGGCGCCTGTAGGGGCAGGGGCCAGCTACCGGTTCCGCCTGACCGACGACCTGGCGGTCCCCGATCCCGCCTCCCGCGCGCAGTCCGGCGGCGTCCACGGCTGGAGCATGGTCGCCGATCCCGACAGTTATGCGTGGCAGATGCCCGACTGGCGCGGTCGGCCCTGGGAAGAGATGATCATCCAGGAGGTCCATGTCGGCACCTTTGGCGGCTTCGCGGGCGTCGCGGACCACCTCCCGGCGATCGCCGAACTCGGCATCACCGCGATCGAACTCATGCCCGTCAACGCGTTCGGCGGCACCCGCAACTGGGGCTATGACGGGGTGCTGCCCTACGCGCCCGCAGAGTGCTACGGCACGCCCGACGAACTGAAGGCCTTGGTCGACCGCGCCCACGAACTCGGCCTCGCCGTGTTCCTCGACGTCGTCTACAATCACTTCGGACCCGACGGGAACTACCTCGGCGCCTATGCGAAAGGGTTCTTCCACCCCGAAGTCGACACCCCCTGGGGCGGCGCGGTCGCGGTCGACCAGGCGCCGGTCCACCGCTATTTCGTCGACAACGCGCTGATGTGGCTGAACGAGTACAAGGTCGACGGCCTCCGCTTCGATGCGGTCCACGCGATCGAGAACGACGCCTTCTTAGACGCGATGGCCGCCGAACTGCGCAAGAAGACCGCCGGTCGCCACGTCCACCTCGTCCTCGAAAACGAGGGCAACGACGCAGACCGCCTCCACCCCGCGGCGTTCGACGCGCAGTGGAACGACGATTTCCACAATGTCCTCCACGTCCTGCTCACCGGCGAGACCAGCGCCTATTATGCCGACTTCGCCGATCGTCCCGCCGAACGCCTGGCGCGGTGTCTGGGCGAAGGCTTCATCTACCAGGGCGAGGGCTCACCCAACCACGACAGCAAGCCGCGCGGCAAACCCAGCGCGCATCTCGCGCCGACCGCATTCGTCGCGTTCCTCCAGAACCACGACCAGATCGGCAACCGCGCGATGGGCGAGCGGCTGACGCTGCTGACCCACCGTCAGAAGCTCCGCGCCGCCACCGCTCTGCTCCTGCTCGGCCCGCAGATCCCTTTGCTGTTCATGGGCGACGAGCACGGCAGCGAGAGCCCGTTCCTGTTTTTCACCGACTTCCACGACGAACTGGCCGACGCGGTGCGCGAAGGCCGCCGCAAGGAATTCGCCAAGTTCGCCGCCTTCGCCGATCCCGAAGCGCGCGAGGCGATCCCCGATCCGAACGCGCATGAGACGTTCCACCGATCGCGCGCGCTACCCGGCCCCGATGCGGCGGCGTGGCAGGACCTGTACCGCACCCTGCTGAAGATCCGCCACGAAGCGATCATCCCTCGCCTGCACGGCGCGATGTCGATCGGCGCCGAAGCGATCGGCGAGGGCGCCGTCGTCGCACGCTGGCGGATGGGCGACGGCGCAGTCTTGACGATCGCGCTGAACCTCGGGGACAGTGCCGCGGCCTTCCCGGAAATCGACGTCGAGCCGATATTTGCCGATGGCGAACCCGGCCACCCCGGCAGCGTCGCGGTCTGGCTGGAACGATGAGCAACATCCAGGCACTCGCCATCGCCGCCGGCCTGCAACACGAATGGCAGGACGCAGGGGGTCGCCGCCAGACGGTATCCGACGACGCGTTGCGGACGATCCTCGATCGGCTCGGCCATCCGTCCGAAAACGAGAAGCAGATCGCCGACAGCCTGGCCGCGATCGCAGCACGGAACGCGCGCGGCGGGCGCTTCCTCTCGGTGGACGTCGGTCGCCCGATCCGGCTCTCGACCGAGGTTTCGGGCGAGGCCGAGCTGATCTTGGAAGACGGCACGTCCGCCTCGGTCACGATCGATCACGGTACGCTGACGCCGATCGCGCAGACTGGCTATCACCGGCTCGAATTCGCTGGAAACGTGATCGACCTGCTGGTCGCGCCACGCCGCTGCTTCACGATCGCCGATGCCGTAGGCGCACGCAGGATATGGGCGCCCGCCGTCCAGATCCCCAGCCTGCGCGACGAGACCCCAACCGCGTTCGGCGATTTTGGCACGCTCGCCGATGCCGCCCGCGCGTTCGGCGGGCGCGGCGCCGATGCCCTCGCGATCAGCCCCACGCACGCATTGTTCCCGGCCGACGCCAGCCGCTACAGCCCCTACGCACCGTCGAGCCGGCAATTCCTTAACGGCCTCTACGGCAACCCGTCCGCGTTCGGCGTCCCATCGAACGACCCGGTGCCAGACCTGATCGACTGGCAGCACGCGATCCCGGTCAAGCTCGAACGACTTCGCAAAGCCTTCGCACAAGGCACTGCACAACTTAGCGAAATTATGGCAGCATTCCGACGTGAAGGCGGCGAAAATCTCGAACGCCATGCCGAGTTCGACGCGCTCCACGCGCATTTCTTCGCCACCACCGGTGCGAAGGGTTGGCAGCAATGGCCAGCCCAATATCACGATCCCGCGAGCCCGACCGTCCGACGTTTCGTGGCCGATCATGCCGAAGACGTGACGTTCTATGCGTTCCTCCAATGGCTGGCCCGCCGCGACCTCGACGCCGCGCAGACGGCGGCTAAGGAGTCCGGCATGGCGATCGGCCTCATCGCCGATCTCGCCGTCGGCATGGATCCCGGCGGCAGCCACGGCTGGAGCCGGCGCGGCGACCTGCTCACCGGCCTCTCGATCGGCGCGCCCCCCGATCCGCTCGGCCCCGACGGCCAGAGTTGGGGCATCACCGGCTTCGACCCGCAGGCATTGCGCGACACCGCCTTCGCGCCCTTCATCGCAACGATCCGCGCAGCGCTCGCGCACGCCGGCGGCATTCGCATCGACCACGCGTTCGGCCTCCGCCGCCTCTGGGTCGTTCCCGAGGGCGCATCCGCCGCGGAGGGCGCGTATCTCGATATGTCGTTTGACGACCTGATGCGGATCGTCGCGATGGAGTCACAGCGGGCGAGGGCGATCGTCATCGGCGAAGACCTCGGCACCGTCCCCGTCGGTTTTCGCGAGGCGATGGACACGCGCGCCATGCTCGGCATGCGCGTCCTCTGGTTCGAGCGTGACGCGGATGGCTTCGTTCCCCCGGCGCAGTGGTCGCCCGACGCGGTCGCGATGACCGGCACCCACGACCTAGCCACCGTCGCCGGCTGGTGGAGCGGTCGCGATATCGACTGGACCTGGGACCTCGGACGCAAGTCTGAAGCTGCCGACAAATCTTCAGACCTCGCCGCTCGCGCCGAAGACCGCGTCGCGCTCTGGTCCGCATTCGACACTGGCACCGAACAGCCCACCCCCGAAGACACCGACCCGGTCGTCGACGCAGCGATCGTGCACGTCGCCGGCACGCCTTGCGCGCTTGCCATCATCCCGATCGAAGACCTCGCCGGACTGGTCGAGCAACCCAACCTCCCCGGCACGATCGACGAACACCCCAACTGGCGCCGCCGCATGCCCGACACGACCGAGGCGCTGCTCGCCCGCCCCGAAGTCGCCACCCGCATCGTCACGCTCAACGTCACGAGATCCGCATGACCGCCCCCACCACGCCCCGCGCGACCTACCGCTTCCAGTTCCACAAGGACTTCACCTTCGCCGACGCCGAAGCGCTGGTCCCGTATCTCGACGAGCTCGGGATCAGCCACCTCTACGCCTCGCCGATCACGACCGCCCGCAGCGGGTCCACCCACGGCTACGACGTCGTCGATCCGACTCGGATCAATCCCGAACTTAGCGGCGAGGACGCCTTTCGAAGCCTTGTTGCCGCTCTTCGCGCGCGAGACATGGGCGTCATCATCGACATCGTTCCGAACCACATGGGCGTTGCCGGAGGTGAGAACACGTGGTGGAACGACGTTCTAACACATGGTGAAGACAGCGAATTCGCACGCTACTTCGACATCGACTGGCGCGAGAAGCTCGTTCTTCCGATCCTCGGCGATCCGCTCGCCGAGACGCTGGCCAGCGGCGCGCTGAAGGTCGAGCAGGCCGACGGCCGCTACGTCCTCGAAGCATATGGCGAACACCGCCTGCCGATCCGCGACGAGGACCAAACGACCGCAGCGACGGACGACATAGCCGCGCTGATCGACCGCCAGCATTACCGCCTTGCCTCGTGGCGCGTAGCGAACGACGAACTCAACTGGCGACGGTTCTTTACGATCAACGACCTTGCCGGCCTTCGTGCCGAAGATCCGGTCGTGTTCGAGGCTACGCACGCGCTCTATTTTCGCCTCTACGCCGAGGGCCTTATCGACGGCGTCCGCGTCGATCATGTCGATGGCCTGACCGACCCCGCCGGCTATTGCCGCACCTTGCGCGCAAGGCTCGACGCGATCGAGCGCCCCGCCGACGCGCCCGCTGGGCCCGCCTACATCGTCATCGAGAAGATCCTCGCCGACGGCGAACCGCTCAGCACCGACTGGGGCGTCGACGGCACCAGCGGGTACGACTTCATGGAGCAGGTTACCGCCTTGCTTCACGCGCCCGCCGGGGCAGAACCATTCGCCGAACTCTGGGCCGACATAAGCGGCCGCTCCGCCGACTTCGCGCCCGAGGAACTGCGCGCGCGGCAGGATTTGCTCGCGTGGCAGTTCGATGCGCAGCACCGCCGCTGCGTCGAGGCGTTCGTGGCGCTGGCCCGCTCGACATCCGACTGCGATGGGCTGACGACAGGCATGCTCCACCGCGCGATCGAGCGGCTGCTCTGGGTCTTTCCGGTGTATCGGACCTACGGAACGGGCGAGGCAGCGCCGCTCGCAGACGCCAGGATCCGCGATATCGTCCGCCAGCGGGTTGCCAAGTTCACCCCCCCCGGTGAAGGCAGCGTCGTCGACCAAATGCTGTCCTGGCTGGCAGGCGAGGGTTCTGGCGACCCGACACTAGCCGCGGACGCTGTACGGCGCTTCCAGCAACTTTCCGCACCGATCGCCGCCAAGGCGGTCGAGGATACCGCCTTTTACCGCTATGGCCGCCTGCTTTCGCGCAACGACGTCGGGTTCGACGCGGCGCGTATGTCGCTCGATATCGACGCATTCCACGCCGCGATGATCGAACGTGCCGGCGACTGGCCGTCCGCGATGCTCGCCACCGCGACGCACGACCACAAACGTGGTGAGGACGTTCGCGCGCGGCTAGCGGTGCTCAGCGAGATACCCGATCTCTGGCGTTCGCGTGTGGAGCATTGGTTCGAACTGGCTGCCCCCTATGCAGAAGGCGTCGATCCCGCCGACACTTATATGCTGCTCCAGACGCTGTTCGGCGCATGGCCGACGAACCTTCGCGCGTCGGACGCCGACGCTCTTTCGGAGTATGCCAAGCGGATCGTCGCGTGGCAGGAAAAGGCGTTACGCGAAGCCAAGCTCCGGTCGTCCTGGGAGGCGCCGGACGAGGCGTACGAAACCCGCTGTCACGATCTGACTCGGGCGCTTCTCGATTCCGAGCGGTCCGTGGACTTCCCCCAAGACATGACGGCATTCGTCGATCGGATCGCGCCCGCCGGAGAGCAGAACAGCCTCGCGCAGGTTGCGTTGCGCTATACCGTGCCGGGCGTGCCGGATCTGTATCAGGGTACCGAGATCGCCGATCTGAGCCTGGTCGATCCGGATAACCGGCGGCCGGTCGATTATGCCATCCTGCGCGATATACTGCGGACCGGCGATGCGCCCAAGATGCGGTCGATCAAGCATCTGCTGGACTTGCGGCGGACGCATCCCGCGTTGTTTTCGAACGGTAGCTATGCGCCGATCGCCGTCATCGGGCCGCGCCGCGACCATGTCATGGCGTTCCAGCGGGAGCATGAGGGGGTGATGCTTTGCTGCATCATCGCGTTGCGGTGTGCCGAGCGCTATCTCGGCGCAATGACGGCGGCCGACTGGTGGGGCGATACCGCGTTATCGTCTGGCGAGCGGATCCTCGACCTGCTCGGCGAGGATGGCGTGCGGGTCGAACTCATGGCATCGGATCCAGCGCTGGCAGCGTGACCAAAACGCGGCCGGAAAACGGTTTCAGAAGGAACAGAACGATGAAGATCAGCGCACGCAATCAGATTTCCGGCACCATCGTCTCGATCACGCCGGGTGCGGTCAACGGTTCGATCAAGGTCGACATCGGCGGCGGCAACGTCGTCACCGCCAACATCACTGAAGAAGCGATCGCCGACCTCGCACTCGCGACCGGCGACACGGTCACAGTCCTGATCAAGGCGAGCGACGTCCTGATCGGCAAGTGATTGCGTGCTGGCCGTTCCCGCTTCGACGCAGGAACGGCCGGTAGAGGTTACAGACCGAAGCGTAGCGTCGCGCGGAAATCGCGGCCGGCGAGCGGCGCGAAGTCCTTCAGGAAGCTCGTTGCGCGCCGTGCGTTGACGTCGAACAGGTTGTTCGCGCTCAGCAACAGCGTCGTTTTCGAATCCTTGCCGAACGGGCTGAGGCCAATCGAGGCGTTGACCATCGTGTACTCGTTGGTCTTCGTCTCGAACGCGGCGATACGGTTCTGGTCGAACACGTGCTCGACCTCGACACGGCCGTTGATCCGGTCGCCCTGCGCCTCGATCCCGCCGAGCACGCGCATCGGCGGAATGCGCGGGACGGGGCCTTGGTCGACGATGTTGGCGTGGACGTAATCGCCCAGCACATCGGCGTTGACCGCATAGCCGCCGATCTGCGCGACCTTCACCGATGCGTCCGCCTCGAACCCGTAATAGCGCGCATCGGCTTGCTGGTACTGGAAGCAGGGCAGATCAACGGTCCGGCCCGAAGGATCGGCGGCTGCCTGGCAGACCGTCGAGGCGACTTGGTTCTCCGAGATGTAGTTCGAGAACCAGTTGTAATAGGCCGATGCGTCGAAGCTGAAACCGTCGCCATGTGCGTGGAGCGTGCCTTCGAGGCCCCACGACTTCTCAAGCCGGAAGTTCGGATTGCCGAGTTCGTACGCCTGCGTGCCAGCATGCGCGCCGTTCGCGAACAGTTCTTCCGCCGATGGCGCACGCTCGGTGCGCGAGCCGTTCAGGCCGACGCGGATGCTGTCGGTCAGCGCGTAGGAGGCCCCGAGCGAACCCGAGACCGAATGATAGCTCTGGCTGCCGCGGAAGAAGCGAAGGTCGTCCTCGGGGGTGCGCGCGGCGAGATCGGTGATCTCGTAGCGGACGCCACCCTCGGCGTGGAACTTGCCGGACTCGTACTGCTGGAGCGTGAAGAGGCCGGTCTGGTTGGTCTCGTTCTTCGGCAGGAAGGCTTCGTCGCCGACCACGTTAAAGATGCGGTTGTAGAACTGCACGCCCGACGCGCCCTGCCATCCGCCTCGGTTCGCCTGTACCACCTCAAGGCGTCCTTCGAGGCCTTTGTTATAGAAGGCGGTACCGACGGAGTTGTCCTCCTCCAGTTCGAAATGGCGATAGCTCGCCTGGCCGGCGCGAACGCGGATCTTGCTGATGAAATCGCCGCCGGTGTCGATCTCGCCCCGCAGGTCGACGCGGTTCTGGACGACGTCGAGGCGGGGCGCTTCCTGCTCCTGGTCGGGCTGCGTGGCGTAGCGGATCGGTACGCCGTAGAGGCTGTCGTAGTGGCTGTACGAGATGCCGAGATTGCCGTTGTCGGTAATGATCGACGCGCCGGCACCCGCCGTCCAGGTTTCGGCCTGCGTGTTGGGGAGCTTGCCCTTCAACTGCGCCGAGGCGGCATAGTCGATCGGGTCGGCTTCGTTGGGATCGACGGGGAGGGCGGCCGTGGTCTGCGCCTGAGCGCGGGCGTCGCGCGAGAGGATGTAGCCGCCTGTGCGCAGGTCGCCGGACTTCAAGTACGAACCATCGGCGTGCAGCACGAGGTGCTGGCCGACCGCGACGTCGCCGGCCATGCCGCCGGAGCGCTCGTTGGCGGCCGAGCCGTAATTGGCGATACCGTTCACGCGGTACCCGTTCTCGGGCACCGACCGCGGGATGCGGGTATCGATAACGTTGACGACGCCGCCGACTGCCGACGTGCCGTAGAGCAGCGCGCTGGGGCCGCGGAGGATCTCGATACGCTCGGCGAGCAGCGGGTCGATGATGACGGCATGGTCGACCGAGGTGTTCGAGACGTCGATCGATCCGATCCCGTCGGTCAGCACGCGGATACGGTCGCCCTGAAAGCCGCGGAGGATCGGCCGCGATGCGCTCGGGCCGAACGACGATGCCGATACGCCGGGCTGGCGGGCGAGAGTCTCGCCGATCGACGGCCGCAACTGGCGCGTGAGTTCCTGGCCGGTCAGGACGGTCGTGCCTTGCAGGACGTCGCGCTCGCTGGTCTGGATCGGCGCGGTGACGATGATGTCGCGCTGGTTGGTCGAACCGACCGACGTCGGTACGGGGGCAGGGGTCGGAGCATCCGTGGCGGCGGTTTGCGCATGCGCCTGCGGGGAGAGGAGCGCGGCCAGGGCGGTGGCGCCGAACAGCATCGTCTTCATGAAATTCCCTTGTGTCGTCCCTGTACGACACATCGGGTAGATTTGATGATACATCATATCAAGTGACAATGTTGCCATGAATGCGAATGGCGTCGCGACTGTTACCGCGATGCAACATGGTTTGACGTTCTCGGGGGGATCAAAACATTCGCCGTCATCCTGACGAAAGTCGGGATCCAGAGCCACGATTGGCGGCTTCCGTTGCTCTGGATCCTGACTTTCGTCAGGATGACGGAGTGGGGGAGGATCCGACTCCACACGCCGCCCCATCATCCCGCAACGATCAGATCCTTGATGCGCGTGGCCAGGGCTTCCATCGCGAACGGCTTTGTCATGACATGCATGCCGGGATCGAGATGACCGTTGCCGACGACCGCATTCTCCGCATAGCCGGTGATGAAGAGGATCTTGAGGTCCGGCCGCCCGATCCGCGCCGCGTCGGCCATCTGTCGCCCGTTCATGCCGCCGGGAAGGCCGACGTCGGTGACCAGCAGGTCGATGCGAATGTCGGACTGCAGCAGTTTGAGCCCTGATGCCCCGTCTGCCGCTTCGATCGCCGCGTAGCCAAGCTCCTCGAGCACCTCCATCACCAGCATTCGGACGGTCGGTTCGTCGTCGACCACGAGCACCGTTTCGCCGGCGTTCGCACGCGGGGCTTCGGCGTGTCCGGCGACGGTCTCGGTATCCTCGGCCTCACCGAAATGCCGCGGGAGGTAGATGCAAACGTTGGTGCCTTCGCCGACCTCAGAGTAAATGCGGACATGTCCACCGGATTGCCGGGCAAAGCCGTAGATCATCGACAAGCCGAGCCCGGTGCCGAGCCCGAGCGGCTTGGTGGTGAAGAACGGATCGAACGCCTTGGCGATCACCTCCGGGGTCATTCCCGTGCCGGTATCGGACACGCACAGCGACACATATTGTCCGGCATCGAGTTCGCGCTCGCGCGCCGTGCGGGCGTCGATCCAGCGATTGGCGGTTTCGATCGTGAGGCGCCCGCCACCCGGCATCGCATCGCGCGCATTGATGCACAGGTTGAGCAGCGCGTTTTCCAGCTGGTGGGGATCGACCAAGGTCGCCCACAACCCGACCGAGGCGACGACCTCGACCTCGACTTCCGGGCCAACCGTGCGCCGGACCATATCCTCGATTCCCCCGACCAGCCGGTTGACGTCGGTCGGCTTGGGATCGAGCGTCTGTCGCCGCGAGAAAGCAAGCAACCGGTGGGTCAGCGCCGCCGCACGCTTGGCAGCACCCTGCGCAGCCAGCGAATAGCGCTCGACGTCGTTCAGCCGCCCCTGGGCTATCCGTATGCCGAGCAGTTCCAAGCTGCCGGTAATGCCGGTCAGCAAATTGTTGAAATCATGCGCGATCCCGCCGGTAAGCTGGCCGACCGCCTCCATCTTCTGGCTCTGCCGCAGCGCCTCTTCGGCCTGCATCAGTTCGCGGGTGCGTTCGGCGACCTGTTCCTCTAGCGTCTCGTTCCACTGGGCGAGTTGCGCTGTCTGGCGGCGGCTATCGTCGATATCGGTATTGGTGCCGACCCAGCGCAGGATCGTGCCGTCATCGCCGCGCACCGGTTCGGCGCGGACCAGGAACCAGCGATATTCGCCATCCGCGGCTCGTACCCGGAACTCCACCGAATAGGGGGCGCCGGTCGCCAACGAAGTGCTCCATCGCTCGGCTGCCAAGGTGACATCGTCGGGATGCAACAGCCCGCCCCATACCTCGACGCCGTCGAGTTCGCCGGGGGCGAGCCCGTTATACGCATAGACCTGCTGGTTGAACCAATAGAGGTAGCCATCGGGTCGCGCCGCCCAGATCTGGTTGGGCACGGCCTCGGCGAACACCCGGAACTGTTCCTCGCTCGCGCGTCGCGCACCCTCGGCGCGCAGGCGCTCGGTGGCGGCGCGGACGCGTTCAGCGACTTCGCGCATCAGCAACTGGTCGTCGTCGCTCCACACGCGCGGCGCGGCGTGGTTGGCATAGATCAGCGCGACGAAATTATCCTGCTCCACCAGCGGCATGTTGACGAACGATGCCGCGCTGATCCCCCGCAACGCGTCGGCAAGATCGGCGGTTCGGGGATCGTGGGCGACGTCGGCGATGGCGACGGTGCGGCCCGCCTTCAGATCCTCGATATAGGAGCCATAGTCGCGAAACTTGAGCGTGCCCGCGAGCGTGACGATGCCCGGTGCGTTCCAGTCGCGCTCGACCCGGATCGTCTCGCGCGTCTTGTCAATCACGCCGTAGCCGACCCGGCTGACCTGTAGCGCGGCACCCAGGATCGCCGATGCCGCGTAGGCGATCTCGTCGGGATCGGTGAGGTCGCGGATCGCGTCGCTCAATTGCAGCAGGGCGCTCTGTCGGAGATCGGCCTGTTTGCGTTCGGTGATGTCGAAGCTGACGCCGGGGAAGCGCAGCGGCGTGCCATCCGAGGCAAGCCGGCAGCGGCCCTGCGCGGCGACCCAGCGGATCGCGCCGCCGGGTTGGACGAGGCGGTATTCTGCACTGAAGTCGCCACCGGTTTCGAGCGCATCGGCGATGGCCGCGCGGGTAGCTGGAAGATCGTCGGGATGAATGCCACCAAAGAACCGTTCGAGCGGCGCGCCTTTGCGACCGAGTTCCTCCGGAACGCCGTATAGTCGCGAGAAGCGTTCGTCGGCCTTCACCCGGTCGTTCGGAATGTCCCAGTCCCATGTGCCGATGCCGTTGCCGGCCGCGAGCGCCTGATTGAGCCGTTCCTCGCTTTCCTGCGTCGCGATAGCTGCGCGACGGTACGCGGATACGTCGGTGAACAGAACGGCGACGAGGCGCGGCGTCCCGGAACCGACCGGAAAGGCGTGGACGTCGAACCACCGGTCCATCGCGTCCGAACCATGATCGAACCGCGCTGGCTCGCCGGTCAGCGCGACCTTGCCATAGGCGTCGAACCAGAAGCGCTCGAGATCAGGGACGAGTTCGCCCGCCGTCCGGCCGACCACATCGAGCAGCCCGGTCTGGCTTTCGAACTGGGAATTGACCTCCACGAAGCGGTAATCGACCGCATGGTCGCCATCAAACATCACCTCGATGATGCAGAACCCCGCGTCGATCGCTTCGAACAGCGCATCGTAACGCTCCTGCGCCGGGTTGCCGCTATCAGGCTGGGTCGTCGGTCGCTGCATCGTATCTCGAACGTCTGAGGGCGCGCCTTACGCAACCAAGGCCGGCGAGCAAACGCACCAACGGTAAAACCGATCCGCGGTTCGGCTCAGATCGTGGCGGTCCGTTCGAGCGCTGCCGGCAACACCCGTGCAAGGCGATCGGCCCAGGCCGCACAGTCCTCCGTCGAGCCCAACAGATCCTGCCGGATCTCGATCTCGGCATAGGGGCGGGCGGGGTAGGCGTGGCGCGGAATGGTGTAGTCGATCTGGTCCATGCGGTAAGGTTCGTTGTCGCCGACGGTCAGGTCGGCCTCTTCGCGCAGGACGTCGAGCAGGGCGTGCGCAAATCCGGTATCGCCGCCATCATGCAGGATACCGATCTGCCACGGCCGATCGACACCACGCATCGACGGCGTGAAGCTGTGCAGCGCCACGAGTGTCGTCGTGATCCCCAGCGCATCGCGGCGCGCAAGTTCGGCCGCGATCGCCGCCTGATAAGGCTCGTGGATCTCGGCGAACCGCGCCGCGACGTCGGCGTCCGACAAGGCTTGGTTGCCCGACACGACGGTCCCGTCGCTCACTGCGGCGATCGCATCGGGCTGCTCTGCGCTCCGGTTGCAGTCGATCACCAGCCGCGAATAGGTCTGGCGGAGGAAGACGGCGTCTAGCCGCTCGGCCAACATCTGGCCAAGCTCGGCGATGCCGATGTCCCAACCGATGTGCCGCGAGAGTTCGGCATCGCTCAGCCCGAGCGAGCCGAGCGCAGCCGGCACGGCTTTCCCCGCATGATCGCCGATCAGCAGGAACGATGACGCGCCTTCGGGGTTGACCAATGTGACCGGTGCGGCATCTTCGGTCCCAAGCAGCGATTGGCTGATAGCGGTCTTCATGCGACACGGATCCTCGATGCCATCTCTAACTCTCTCTCATGTAACCCGATACTCCTACCGCCATCCGGTAGCGTTTGGCGAGCATCGGATCATGGTTCGCCCGCGCGAGAGTTTCGACCAGCATCTGATCGATGCGCAGCTGACGATCAGTCCAGAGCCTTCGGACGTCCGCTGGCTACAGGACGTGTTCGGCAATTCGGTCGCGATCGCGACGTTCGACAAGCGCGCGAAGGAGCTCGTCTTCGACAGCCGCGTGCAGTTGCTGCACACGCCGGCCGAACTGCAGAACGTCGATATCGAACGGTACGCACGGCTCTATCCGTTCACCTATTCGTCGGAGGAGATGCCCGACCTGCTTCGTTCGATCGAGCGTCAGCATCACGATCCGCTGCGCCAGATCGACAGCTGGGCACGGCGCTTCGTGCGGACCGACGGGCCGACCGACACGCTGGCGATGCTGTCGGACATGACCGCGACGATCCGGCGCGAGTTCACCTATGTCCCGCGACCGGAAAAGGGCACGCAGTCGCCGATCGAGACGCTCGCGACGCGCAAGGGGACGTGTCGCGATTACGCCGTGCTAATGATCGAGGCGGTCCGCGCGCTCGGCTTCGCGGCGCGGTTCATCTCGGGCTATGTCTACAACCCCAGCGCGCGCGAGCAACGGACCGGTGGCGGTAACACGCATGCCTGGGTCCGCGTGTACCTGCCGGGATCGGGCTGGGTCGAGTTCGATCCGACCAATGGGATCGTCGGCAATCGCGGGCTCGTCCGCGTCGCGGTCGCGCGCGATATCTACCAGGCCGTGCCGATCTCCGGCACCTGGAGCGGCTTTCCCGGCAGCTTTCTCGACATGACCGTGTCGGTGGACATCACGCTCGATGATGCCGACACGGCGGGGCAACACTCGGCACAAACTTTAAAACAGGCGTGAAAAGGGGCTCTTCCATGCTGATCCGGACTGGATACGACATAGTTTTCGAGACCGAGGTCGCGACGCCGATGATGGCGATGCTGAGCCTGCACCCGTCCCGCAACAAGGATCTCGTGACGCCGCACCGGATCGTCGCGACCCCCGACGTGCCGACCTACGATTACCTCGACGCGTTCGGAAACGTCTGCACGCGCGTCACGGTGCCGAAGGGCGGCCTGACACTGTCGTGCGACTTCACGATCGTGGACAGCCGCGAGCCCGATCCGATCACGCCGGACGCCAGCCAGCACGCAGTCGAGGATCTGCCCGACGACGTCCTGATCTACTTGCTCGGCAGCCGCTATTGCGAGACCGACCGGCTGACCGAGACCGCTTGGTCGCTGTTCGGGCATGTCCCGGCCGGCTGGCAGCGAGTTCAGGCGATCGTCGACTTCGTCCATGATCATGTCGAGTTCGGCTATCACTATGCTCGCCCGACGAAGACCGCTTGGGACGTTCATCAGGAGCGCCAGGGCGTGTGTCGCGACTTCGCCCACCTCGCGATCACGCTGTGCCGGTGCATGAACATCCCCGCGCGCTATTGCACCGGGTATCTCGGCGATATCGGCATCCCGCCGGTCGACGCGCCGATGGATTTCTCGGCATGGTTCGACGTGTATCTGGGTGGGACGTGGCACACCTTCGACGCTCGCCACAACCGGCCGCGGATCGGCCGCATCCTGATGGCGCGGGGGCGCGATGCGACCGATACTGCGCTGACGACGACGTTCGGTCGGGCGCAGTTGGTGAGGTTCGACGTGCATACCGACGAAGTCTTTGCCGACGACCAGCCGGGCGGGTAAAAGCGCAGGCGAAGCGGCGTCTTCGAAAACTTAACCCTTGTGGGTAAGGTCGCGTTCGGCCTAACGGCACCGATCCTCAAACTTATGCTGCGATGCACAACATGACTTCGACCTCAGATACCTCCGCGCCGAACAATGCGAATGCGCTGCTTCTCCAGGCGATCGCGTTGCGCAAGTGCATCACCGCGACCTACAACCGGATGGTCTGCACGCTTGCGCCGCACATCCTCTACACCAAGCACGACGATGTGTTCGTCGATGCGGTGACGCTCGAGCGCGACGGCCAGCCGCCCAAGGAGATCAAGCTCGGGACGTTCAAGCTCGCCGGCCTGAAGGACATCGAAGTGACCGATCGTCCGTTCGTACCCGATGCGATCTTCAACCCTGGCGACATCAAGTATGACCGCGTCACGTTGTTCGTCGTCGATCGCAGCTGACTTACAACTGATCCTCCCCCGCCAGGGGGAGGTGTCGCCGAAGGTGACGGAGGGGGAGGACACGGAGCAGAGGTGGTCGCCGTCCTCCCCCTCCGTCTGGCAAGAGCCAGCCACCTCCCTCTGGCGGGGGAGGATTGGGAGGACCTCAAACCGCTGGTGGCAACCACGCGGTTTCGATCTCGCCGTAGCGGTCTGTAAACCCGGTCGCCGCGACCAGCGCCGCTTCGTCGACGATCCGGACCCGCCGCCCGTTCCGCTCGATCACGCCCGCCTTCTCCAGCGCGCGGATCGTCCGGTTCACATGCACCTTGGTCAGCCCGAGCGCATCGCCGATATCGGTCTGCGTCAGCGGCAGGTCGAAGGAATCGACGATTCCGCCCGCCGTCACGCGTAGCCGCGCCATTATGTCGAGCAGCAGCGTCGACAGCCGCTCGCTCGCCCCCATCCGTCCGATCGTCGTCAGCCGGTCGCTCATCGCGACGTTCTCGGCTGCGGCGATTGCGTAGAGAAGTCCAGCGATCCGCGGTTGCTCGCGGAAGAGCAGTCCGAGTTCGGTCTTCGGCAAATCGATCACGATGCAGTCCGAGATTGCGGTCAGCGTCGCCGCTGCCTGCGACCACGCCATGCTCGACGTGCCAATCAGGTCGCCCGCATAGTGGAAGCGCAGGATTTGGCGCCCGCCGGTGACCAGCTTGGTCGACGAGTGCAGCCAACCCTGTCGCACGACATACAGCGCGTGGCTTTCGCCACCTTCCGCGACCAGCACGTCACCCGCGCGCAACCGCCGCTCGCCGCGTTCGGCGTGCAGGATCGCCTCGCGTTCGGCCTCGGTGAGATCGAGATGCCGCCCCAGTCGTGCGATCAAACCGCTCAATTGCATGCTTTACCCTTTTCCTTGCGCGCGGCTATTGCCGTCCCGCCGCCAGATTATCGTACCACGCGTCGTGGATCGCGCGATCCTTCGTAAGTCTATCGATGACGATGCAATGCCATCATTGCGATCGTCCTAACGCGCTTTCCACCAGTGGCGCAACGCGGGCGGTGATCCGGTCGACGCCGGTCCGGTTGGGATGAACGTGATCCGGCTGCATCAGTGCGGTGTTGCCGATGACGTCGTCGAGTATGAACGGGTAGAGCGTCGCGTGATAGGACTTAGCCAAGTCGGTCCATATCCCGTTGAACTGCGAAGAATACTCCGGACCCAGATTGGGCGGCGCCATCATGCCGGTCAGCATCACCGGGATGCCGCGACGCTTCGCCTCGTCCATCATCGCCGTCATGTTTTCGCGCGTCTCGGCCGGCGAAATCTGGCGAAGAACATCGTTGCCGCCGAGCCCCAGCAGGATCAGGTCGGGCTTTCGCTTCATGTTGTCGAGCGCGAAGGCGAACCGCTGCCGTCCCGCTGCACTGGTATCGCCCGAGACGCCGGCATTGACGATCGTCGCGTTGATCCCGTCCTTGCGCAATCGGTTCTGCAAGGCATCGGGCAGACTTTGACCGCGGTCGAGGCCGTAACCGGCATACAAGCTGTCCCCGAAGGCTAATATGACGCGCTCGGGACCGTGCGGCGCTGGGGTCGCAACAATCGGCGAGACGGTGTTCGTCGCGGGCGGCGGGGCAGGGACTTCGGGTGTCCGATCGCAGCTGGCCAGCAACCCCGCTTGGAGAAGCGCCAGTCCGCCCCCATAAAGAGGCCAGCGTCGCATCTGTTTCTCCAAAATATTGGTCTCCATGTCAGAACCTGCTTCCGCCGATATGGTGATCTCGGCGCGCGATGTCACGCTGACACTCGGCGCATCGACTGCCGCGACGACGATCCTCAAAGGCATCGATCTCGACATCGCCCAGGGCACCAGCGTCGCGCTGCTCGGGCCGTCCGGGTCGGGCAAGTCGTCGCTGATGGCGGTGCTGTCCGGCCTGGAGCGCGCGACCAGCGGCCGGGTCCAGGTGGCGGGCCTTGATTTCGGCAAGCTCGACGAGGACGCCCTCGCGCGCGCGCGGCGTGGACGGATCGGCATCGTCCTTCAGGCCTTCCACCTTCTCCCGACGATGACCGCGCTCGAGAACGTCGCCGTGCCGATGGAACTGGCCGGGATGCCTGACGCGTTCGAGCGCGCGGAGGTCGAACTCGCCGCCGTCGGCCTCTCTCACCGGATCGGCCATTATCCGACCCAACTTTCCGGCGGCGAGCAACAGCGCGTGGCCATCGCCCGTGCGCTTGGGCCACGGCCAGCGCTGGTCTTCGGCGACGAACCGACCGGCAACCTAGACGCCGCCACCGGTGCATCGATCATGGACCTGCTGTTCGACCGCCGCGCCGCGACCGGTGCTACGTTGATCATCATCACCCATGATCCCGTGCTCGCCGCGCGTTGCGATCGCATCGTCGAACTCGCCGACGGCCGGATCGCCGCGGATCGCTTGCGGTGAGCGAATGGCGGCTGGCGTGGCGGCTTGCCCGTCGCGAACTCGATCTTCGGTTTCGCGGGCTGCGGCTTCTGCTCGCATGCCTGTTCCTCGGCGTTGGCGCTTTGGCCGCGATCGGCAGCCTGACGCAGTCGATCGACGGTGAGCTTGCCGCCCGCGGCAGCGCGATCCTAGGTGGCGACGTCGAGTTCGGCACGTCGCAGCGCGCCGCTACGCCTGACGAACGCGCGGCGATGGCGCGGCTCGGCACGGTGTCCGAAACCGTGCGGATGCAGGCGACCGCGATCGGCGGCACCAACAGCGTGCCGGTCCAGCTCAAGGGCGTCGACGCGGTTTACCCGCTCTACGGGACGCTGACCGTACAGGGTGGATCGGTCGCGAAGGTCGACGATCCCAAGGCGATCTGGATCGTCCCGGCCTTGGCGCAGAGGCTCGGCGTCGGGCGCGGCGCGCACGTACGGCTCGGGATCGCGGACTTCACCGTCGCTGGCGTGATCGCGAACGAACCGGACCGGCTCGGCGAAGGCTTTACGCTCGGACCCGTCGCGATCGTCTCGATGGAGGGCATCGCGCGCACCGGCCTGGTCCAGCCCGGCAGCTTGTACGAGAGCAAATACCGGGTACGCCTTTCGCCCGGTGCCTCGCCGACTACTGCGGTCGATCGGTTCAAGGCGGCGTTCCCGACCGGCGGCTGGGAAACCAAGACGCGCGACCGTGCCGCGCCCGGTGCCGAACGCTTCGTAGATCGCATGGGGCAGTTCCTGCTGCTTGTGGGGCTGTCCGCGCTTGTCATAGCCGGCATCGGCGTCGGCAACGGCGTCTCGTCCTATCTCGCCGCCCGCCGAAGCAGCATCGCGGCGTTAAAGGTGCTCGGTGCGACGTCCGGGCTCATCGCGAAGATCTACCTCCTCGAAGTCGCGGTCGTGGCAACGATGGGTATCGTTGCCGGTCTGGTCGCAGGCGCCGCAACAGTGCCCCTGATAGTCTGGCTTGCAGGCGACGTCCTTCCGGTAGCGCCGCAATTCTCGCTGCAATTGGCGCCACTCGTGCTGGCTGCGGCCTACGGCATGCTGATCGCTCTAGCCTTCACCGCACCGCCCTTGATCGAGGCTGGCAGCATTCCCGCGGCGGGCCTGTTGCGCGGCGTGTTCGGCAATCGGTCCGTGCCGCTACGCCGGACCTTGCCTTGGGTCGTCGGTGCAGGCGCCGCGATCGTCGCACTCGCGCTGTCGACTGCGGACCAGCCCGGCCTCAGCGCAGGCTTCCTCGCGGCGGTGGCCGGCGTATTGCTGGTGTTGGCCGGGTTCGGCTGGGCCGTACGCCGGATAGCCGCCGCGCTTCCCCGCTCGCGCAAGCCGTTGCTACGCCTCGCCATCGCCGGACTGCACCGTCCCGGCGCGCGGACCGGCACCTTGGTCGTCGCGCTCGGTCTCGGGCTTACGCTGTTCGTTCTGCTCGCCGGCATCCGCACCAGCATCGACGCGAACATCGCACTCACAGTACCCAAGCGCGCGCCGGCGCTGTTCGCCTTGGACGTTCCGCCCGACCGAGAGGCGGAGTTCCGGAGGACGATCGAAGGCGTAGCGACCCACCCGGTCATTCGCACCGTGCCGGCGATGCGCGGTACGATCACCGGCTACGGAACGACGCGCGTTGCCGATCTCAAGACGCTGCCCGATGGCGCATGGGCATTGCGCGGCGAACGCGGGCTGACCTATTCCGCGACCTTGCCCGAGGGTAGCGAACTCGTCGCGGGTCGATGGTGGCCGCGTGACTATAAGGGGCCGCCGCTGGTCTCGATCGACGAGCGACTGGCCAAGGTGCTCGACCTCAAGATCGGCGATCCGCTCACCTACACCTTGCTCGGCGTCGAGCGGACCGCGCATATCGCGTCGTTCCGCCGGATCAGCTGGGATACGCTCGGCTTCAACTTCGTGATGGTGTTCTCGCCCAATGCGATCGAGGACGCACCGCATAATCTCGCCGCGACGATCGAGCTCGCACCGGGGCAGGAAGCGCCTGTCATGCGCGCATTGCTGCCGCGCTTCCCGTCGGTGTCGGTGATCGAGGTTCGCGGCGTGCTGGGGCAGGTCCGCGACATCGTCTCGCAGATGGCGACCGCGATCACTGCCGCCGCGTCGGTGGCGATCCTCGCCGGGATCGCCGTGCTGATCGGCGCGATTGCCGCGGCGCGTGAGGCGCGTACCTATGATGGCGTGATCCTGCGGACACTCGGCGCGACACGACGGCAGGTGCTCGCGGTGCAGGCGCTCGAATACGCGTTCCTCAGCATCGTCCTGTCGGTACTCGCGTTACTGCTCGGGCTCGGTGGTGCCTGGTATGTCGTCACGCAGCTCTTCAGTTTCGAATGGCGCCCGGATTACGCGACTGTGTTGGTGACATTACTCGGCGGGGCGGGGCTGACGATGGTGATCGGGTTGATCGGTGCGTGGCCCATTCTCGGCGCTCGGCCCGCACAGGCTTTGCGGCAACTCTGAGGGTCCGTTTGCGTCCGTGCAGCGTTGGGCCGCAATATACCGAAGGGGGCAAGACGCTGAGCACGCACGAAACACCATCCGAGCATCAGGCCACCAGCCCCTGGTCGATGTCGGCACGGGAATGGTGGAAGGTCCTGAAGCGGACCTGGGCCGAGGGGAACGACGACAATATCGGTCTCATCGCGGCGGGGACGGCGTTCTACGGGTTCGCCGCGATCGTCCCGTTGCTGGCGTCCGTCGTGCTGATCTACGGCCTGGTCGCAGACACCGCGACGGTCGTCGCGAACATCCGCGCATTGTTCAACGTGTTGCCTGACGACGCCGCCCGCGTGATCGGCGACCAGCTCGCGACCGTCGTCAACACGTCGGAAGGCAAGAAGGGGTTCGGCCTCGTCATCGCGCTCGGCATCGCCTTGTACGGCGGCACGAAGGGCGCATCGTCGATCGTCACCGCGCTCAACATCGCTTACGAAGAGAAGGAGACGCGCGGGTTCATCGCGCTAAACCTGCTCGCCTTTGCGATCACCGGTGGTGCCGTGATGCTCGCCTTGGTCGCTGCGCTCTCGACCGCGGCGTTCGCGCTGCTCGATAGCCTGATACCCGGCGCGCCAGAGATCCTGCTCCTCGCGATCCGCCTCTTAAGTTACGGCGTGCTCGCTTCGCTGGGCGTCACGGCGGCGGCGTGCTTGTATCGGTTCGGCCCCAACCGTCACAAGGCGAAGTGGATGTGGCTGACGCCGGGGTCGCTGGCCGCGACCGTAATCTGGCTTGGTGCGACGATCGGGTTCGGCGTCTACGTCTCGCGCTTCGGCAATTACGGCGCGACCTATGGCTCGCTGAGCGCAGTCATCGTGCTGCTCACGTGGCTGTGGCTGTCGGCATACGTCTTCCTCCTCGGTGCAGAACTGAATTCGGAACTCGAACACCAGACGACCAGCGACACGACGACCGGCGCGGCGGCTCCGATGGGCGCACGAGGCGCGACCGTCGCTGACACGGTGGCAACGGAGGTTGCGCCTCGGCAAGCTGCTCGGCCTGCAGAGCCAGACGGGGCAGGGGTCTTGGCAGTCGCGCATCTGAGCGGCGTGCATGCAGGCCTACCCGCCTCGCTTCTGGCGCTCGGCGGGCTGCGGTCTATCCGCCGCGGTTCACCGGTCGCGGGTCTCGGCATGATCGCCATCGGCGCAGTGCTCGCCCACCGGAAGCATATTGCATCCGGTCAGGCGACAACGAACCCGCGAGACAAAGCCTGATGGCCCATGGTCAGTCGACCAAGCTGTTCTTCGACGGCGGGTGCCGGCCAAACCCCGGCCCGATCGAATGCGCAGTCGTTCGCAAGGGCGTCACTCATTACCGCCACAATCTGGGTGACGGCAGCAACAGTGACGCCGAATGGCTGGCCGCCATCCATGCGCTGGAAGTCGCAGCGCAAAACGGCGACCGCGATATCACGCTGCTCGGCGATTCCACGCTGGTCGTCACGCAAGCCAACGGAACGGCCCGATGCCGCTCGCCAGTGCTGGAAGCACACCGGGCAAGGTTCGCGGATCTGGCCTCGGGTTTCGATCGGCTTCGCATACGGCATATCGGTCGAAACCAGAACATCGCCGGCATAGCGCTCGCCAAGTTGCATCCCCGGTAAGGCGAGCGCTGCCCATCTAGCCGTTCTGGGCCCCTGACGCTCATTTTTCCAAAAAGTGCCATGGAACTGTAAAAAAGCGTTTGACGGTATCGGTAGGTGGCCCTAGAGGGGTGTCACCGCAGCGGAGTGCCTCACTGGTTACCGCTGAGGTCGCAAAAAACCAGATGCTCCAAGCTTTCCGCGAGGGAGGGTTATGCGAGTGTCGGTATTTTTGTCGGCTCTTTGACATTGTAGGTAAAGATGAAGGGACATGTGGGCGGCGGCTTGCGGTTTCCGGGGTCCT